>JAHFQZ010000003.1 GCA_023259055.1 Nitrosomonadales bacterium | reverse complement strand
TGGAAGCATTGCTTCAGCGTTTGCAAGCAGAAATCGATAACGGGTAGCACGGCTTGATATTGTCCAAGTGGAGATATTGCAATAGCACAAGATAAATCGCAGCGCATCAATGAGATGATTAACGCACCGCAAGTGCGGCTGATTGGTGTAGAAAAAGAGCCCCTCGGGATTGTTGCCATCGCTGAAGCGTTGCGTATGGCGAGTGAAGCAGAACTGGATTTGGTCGAGATTTCGCCGCTGGCGGATCCGCCGGTATGTCGCATCATGGATATCGGCAAATTCAAATATGCCGAAAGCAAGAAGCTGCACGAGGCCAAGCTCAAGCAGAAGCAGGTTCAGATCAAAGAGATCAAGTTTCGCCCGGGTACGGACGAAGGCGACTACAACATCAAGCTGCGTAACCTGATCAAGTTTTTGGAGGACGGTAACAAGACCAAGATTACGTTGCGTTTTCGCGGACGTGAAATGGCCCATCAGGAAATCGGTATGCGCTTGATCGAGCGCGTAAGGGGAGACCTGGAAGAACACGGCGTGGTCGAGCAGTTTCCCAAGATGGAAGGCCGGCAGATGGTGATGGTGTTGTCACCCAAGGCCAAGAAGAAATAAAAGTCAGCAAGAAACAAATGGATTTAGTTGTCTCGGCAGCAAGGGGATGGTCGAGGCGATGTAGTAAGTAGTTCCCCGATAAAAAGTGGTGTATGGGTCATCAAGTTTTTCCATCGGAAAACACCTGGCATCATAAATTAAGGAGCAATCATGCCCAAGATGAAAACCAAAAGCGGAGCGGCCAAGCGTTTCACGATCCGCGCCGGTGGCAGCGTCAAACGTTCACAGGCGTTCAAGCGCCATATTTTGACTAAAAAAACCACCAAGAACAAACGTCAATTACGCGGCACGACTGAAGTCCACGCAACCAACAAAGCATCGGTTCGCGCCATGATGCCTTACGCATAAGGAGCAGAACATGCCAAGAGTAAAACGTGGAGTAGTAGCACGCGCAAGTCATAAGAAGATTCTTGACCTTGCCAAGGGTTATCGTGGACGCCGCAAGAACGTCTACCGTATCGCCAAACAGGCGGTAATGAAAGCAGGGCAATATTCCTATCGCGATCGCCGCCAGAAGAAGCGTCAATTCCGCACATTGTGGATTGCGCGTATCAATGCGGCGGCGCGTGAGCAGGGCCTGACCTACAGCGTATTCATGAATGGGCTGAAAAAAGCGTCAATTCAAGTTGACCGCAAGGTATTGTCGGACATCACCGTGTTCGATAAGGCAGCGTTTGCGCAATTTGTGGCGCAAGCAAAAGCCAGCCTCGGCGTTTAAACCAAGCCTCGCGGTTTAATAATTATACGGTGTAACTAAAAAAGGAGGCTTTGCGCCTCCTTTTTTGTTTTCGGTGTCATAAATGGAAGAGCTCCAAAAAATTCTCGATCATGCCTTGCAGCAATTCGCCGTAATCAGCGATGAGGCTGAATTGGAGCAGGTCAAAGCAAAATATCTGGGCAAGGAGGGCAGCCTCACTGCCTTGCTTAAAGGCTTGGGTAAACTGTCTGCCGAAGAGCGCCCGGCAGCAGGCGCGCGTATCAACCAGGTCAAACAAGGCATTGAAGCTGCCTTGCAACAGCGCCGCGATGCGTTGCAGCAAAACAAACTGGCGCAAAAGCTGGCTGCGGAGGCGCTGGATGTGACCTTGCCAGGGCGCGGCTTGGGCATGGGTGGCTTGCATCCGGTAACGCGCACACTGGAACGCATCGAACAGCTGTTTCATTCGCTGGGTTTTGCCACCGCGTCCGGCCCGGAAATCGAGCGCGATTTCTACAACTTTACCGCGCTGAACATACCGGAGAACCATCCGGCGCGGGCGATGCACGACACGTTCTACATCGATCCGCAACATGTATTGCGCACCCATACCTCGCCGGTGCAGGTGCGTTACATGGAAGCAAATCAACCGCCGCTGAAGATCATTTCTTCCGGGCGCGTCTACCGTGTCGACTCCGATGCTACCCATTCGCCGATGTTCCATCAGGTCGAAGGCCTGTGGGTCGATGAGGAGATCAGCTTCGCCAATCTCAAAGGGGTGGTGCAGGATTTCCTGCAGCGCTTTTTCGAGCGCGACGACCTGCAAGTGCGATTTCGTCCATCGTTCTTTCCTTTCACCGAGCCATCGGCTGAAATGGACATGAGCTGGAACGGCGGCTGGCTGGAGATCGGCGGCTGCGGCATGGTGCATCCCAACGTGCTGAAACACGTCAACATCGACAGCGAAAAATATCTCGGCTTCGCGTTCGGGCTGGGCGTGGAACGGTTGGCGATGTTGCGCTACGGTGTAAACGATCTGCGCCAGTTCTATGAGAGCGATCTGCGCTTCCTCAAACAATTCAACTGATGACACAGCGATGAAATTTTCTGAAAATTGGCTAAGAACCTGGGTCAATCCGGCACTCTCCAGCGACGAGCTGGCGCATGTGCTGACGATGGCCGGACTGGAAGTCGAGACATTGGAAGCGGTTGCGCCTGCCTTCAATAATGTGGTTGTGGCCGAAGTTCTGGAAGTGGTCAAGCATCCCAACGCAGATCGCTTGAATGTGTGCCAGGTGAACGTCGGCGAAGCGCAGCCGTTGACCATAGTATGCGGCGCGGCAAATGTCGCAGTCGGCGTAAAAGTGCCGTGCGCGCGAATCGGCGCGGTGCTGCCCGGCAACTTTGCCATCAAGCAGGCGAAGGTGCGCAACGTCGAATCGTTCGGCATGCTGTGCTCCGGAAAAGAACTGGGTCTTGCCGAAGAAAGCCACGGATTATGGCTGTTGCCGAGTGATGCGCCGGTGGGCAAGACGCTACGCGATTATCTCGAGCTGGACGACAAATTATTTACACTAAAACTCACACCGAACCGCAGCGATTGCTCCGGCATGGTTGGTGTGGCGCGCGACGTTGCTGCGCTGACTGGTAGTGCGCTCAAGCTATTGGATATTAAAATCCAGTCTGTCACTCTGTCCGAACAATTGCCGGTAAATGTAGCCGACGCTAAAGCCTGTCCGCTGTATTGCGGCCGCTTAGTCCGCGGCGTGGATGCCGCAGCTCCTACGCCGGCCTGGATGCTGCGCCGCTTGGAGCGCAGCGGTTTGCGCGGCATCAGCGCGGTAGTGGATATCACCAATTATGTGATGCTGGAAATGGGCCAACCGCTGCACGCTTTTGATGCAGCGCAACTGTCTGGCGGCATCACGGTGCGCAGGGCGCGCAAAAGCGAAGCGCTGACCTTGCTTAACGAGCAGGAAGTGGTACTGGACGAGGAGGTGCTGGTCATTGCCGACGATGCGCGGGTACTGGCGTTGGCAGGCATCATGGGGGGGCAGGGCAGCGGTGTGGAAACAACTACGCGGGATGTGTTTCTGGAAAGCGCATTTTTCCATCCCGATGCGATCGCCGGCAAGGCGCGCCGCTTCGGCTTGGCGACAGATTCTTCGTTTCGCTTCGAGCGCGGCGTGGATTTTGCCGCGACGCGCCAGGCATTGGAGCGCGCCACGCAATTGCTGCTGGAAATCTGTGGCGGCAGCGCCGGGGTAATCAGCGAAGCGCGCGGCGAACTTCCGAAGCGCATAGCGATCACGTTGCGTCGTTCGCGCGTCGCGCGCGTGCTCGGCATTATGCTGGACAACGCCCAGATTACGGCACTGCTGAAGCGGCTGCAACTTGATTTCGTGACCAACGGAGACGACTTCAGCGTAATGCCGCCGAGCTTTCGCTTCGATCTTTCCATCGAGACTGACCTGATCGAAGAGCTGGCGCGCCTGCACGGTTACGACAATATACCCGCGCTGGCGCCGCAGGCTACGCTGACCATGCTGCCATACAGCGAGCTGCAACGCCCGCTGTCGCGCATCCAGCAGTTGCTTGTTTCGCACGATTATCAGGAAATTGTCAGCTATGCGTTTGTCGATGAACAGGTCGAGCGCGAATTATGCGGCAACGTTGAGCCGGTTGCGCTGCAGAACCCGATTGCCAGCAATCTGGCGGTGATGCGCAGTAGCCTGATCGGCGGGCTGGTCGGCGCGCTGCGCTTTAACCTGAACCGCAATCAAGCGCGGGCACGCCTATTCGAGGTGGGTGCGTGTTTTGCCAAGGCTCGCGAAGGGTACATGCAGAGCCAGCGGCTCTCCGGTCTGGCATACGGTACAGCCCTGCCAGAACAATGGGGTGCAGCTGCCAAACTTGTCGATTTTTACGATGTGAAAACGGATGTCGAAGCATTATTTTCGCCTCAGGAGCTGCGTTTTGTTACTGCACCTCACCCTGCCTTGCATCCCGGGCGCTCTGCGCAAATTTTATGCGGCGGGCAAACTGTCGGCTGGATCGGCGAACTTCATCCGCAGTGGCAGCAACAATACGACATGGCGCAGCCAGCCGTGTGGTTTGAAGTTGAACTTGGCGCGATGACGCAGGCAAAAGTGCCGCGCATGCAAGAGATTGCAAAGTTCTTGCCGGTGCGTCGCGATCTGGCGGTAGTGGTCGACGAATCGGTCACAGTACAGGCTTTGCTGGATGCCATGATGGACGCATCAGTGCCCGGGGTGGCCCAGATTTCGTTGTTTGACGTGTACCGAGGCAAAGGTGTAGATCAAGATAAAAAAAGCCTTGCATTCCGCGTGTTATTACAAGATACTCAAAAAACATTCACGGATTCTGAAATTGAAACAAGCATCGCGCTGTTGGTGGATATAATGAAAAAGCACGGTGCGCAATTGCGTATGTAGGAGGGAGAATAATGACAACAACATTAACAAAAGCTGAACTGTCTGATTTGCTGTTCGAAAAAGTCGGCCTCAATAAACGCGAAGCCAAAGATATGGTGGAAGCGTTTTTCGAAGAAATTCGTTTGCAACTGGAGCAGGGCGAGAGCGTGAAATTATCCGGCTTCGGCAATTTCCAGTTGCGCGACAAGCCTCAGCGTCCGGGGCGCAATCCCAAAACCGGCGAAGAAATTCCGATCAGTGCGCGCCGTGTGGTAACGTTCCACCCCAGCCAAAAACTGAAGACCATGGTGGAAAAGACCTATCATGGAAAACCACAGCCCTAATTCCGAACTCCCGCCGATTCCCGCCAAGCGCTATTTCACCATCGGTGAAGTCAGCGAATTGTGCGGGGTCAAAGCGCACGTGCTGCGTTATTGGGAACAGGAATTCACCCAGCTCAAACCGGTCAAACGCAGCGGCAACCGCCGCTATTACCAGCACCATGAGGTATTGCTGATCCGCCGTATCCGGGAATTGCTCTATGGGCAAGGCTTCACCATCAGCGGCGCACGCAATCAGCTGGAAGATTCAAGCCAACCTGGCAGCCGTGCCGATGTATCTTCAACGTCGATCAATATCCCTGCGCTACGCCACGAAATCAAAGCGATCATCTCCATGCTCAGCGTGTAACAACACGCTACCAATAGCTGTTTCCATTTAAAAAGTAAAATCTCATGCTGCCCGTTTTTTGTGTTGCTGAGCCCTTTATCTCTAGCAGGCGATTTATACAACATTCGGGTTAAAACCGCTCATGCGGCATCAGATAACGCCATCGCCCAGGCTGCAATTTGGCCATCGATACTTGCCCGATCCTGATACGTTTCATGGACAGCACCTGTAGCCCGACACTCTGGCACATATGTGCGATCTGGCCGGGCTGCACCCCTTTTAGGGCAAAGCGCAGCCGGGTTTCGTTTTGCCAGCTAACCTTGATTGGCGGCAGTGCCCGGCCATTAAAGCTGAGTCCGTGGTTGAGAAGTCTGAGCCCATCGGGTGGCAATTCACCGGCGACCTCCACCACATATTCCTGCTCGAGCGTGGCGGCATCGCCCTTCAGCTTGCGCGCCACGCGCCAGTCCTGGGTAAACACCAGCAAGCCGCTGGCATTAACCTCTAACGGTATGCCTTGCGTCAGTCGAACAAAGTGTTGCTTGAGCAGGTCAATGCCGGAAGGGTCGTCAGCCGACCGCGTATCGGCGCAAATCAGTTGCTGTGCGGAGCCAGCATCCATGCCTACGGCAGGCGGTTGGTGAAACAAAATGGTCACCGGCTCAACCGGTGTGAGGCTGGCTTCGGGGTGAAGCTCGACTTTCTGCTGCAACACCATAAATTGCGGCTCTTCTACCACTTGCCCATCAACCATTACCCATCCGCCTGCAATATAAAGTTCGGCCTCCCGGCGAGAGCAGGGGACTGATTCGGCAAGGCGTTTTGCGAGTCGAACGGGGGTTGTCATGACAAATGCCTTCTGGAAGCAAAGGCCGACATTGTAAGCGCTCAAGTCTGGCTATTCGCTGTAGAATTTACACATGGACACCATTAAAAAATCAGCTAGCCCACCCAGCCTGGACGGCATCACCCTTGAATCTATCGTCACGCAATTATCCGAGAACATGGGCTGGGAAGCGATGGCTACCGCTGTGCCAGTGCGCTGCTTTACTCACGACCCCAGCATCAAATCCAGCTTGAAATTTTTACGAAGAGCACCGTGGGCTCGCAAAAAAGTGGAACAGTTGTATTTGCAGCAAGTTCAAGCCTCACGTTAAATCTGATTCTTCATGCAGGGATAGCTGACTATTGCGACTGGCAGGAATGTGCCCAATAGCTGTTCTTTGTCGTTCACAAAATAAACCCCTACTTATCTGATTTAATCCACATGCCTTCCACAACTTGTCAGGCAAACGCTGACAGCGAAATTTCTCTACACCTTACACGAAAATCAGGCAAACACTGATTGCGCTCTTTGTGTGTAAAGAACATCATTTCTGTAAGCATTTTGCGGATTGAATTTCAACTTCCAGGTATATTAATCGTGAAAATAACTGACCAAACCTCCACAAAAGAACAGCCCAATAATCATCTGGAGTTCGACAGCGTTAATTGTCGGAAGCGAAGGATTAGTGACACTTGCATAGTGGAGTGCCTGATGGAGGTATCTGGGTGCCAGTGGACAATGCCTATTGAAGATGCACATTATTGCAAACACCCATCCGCAAAACAGTTTGTTAGTTTGACTCAACTATGACGGATTAATCCTATGAATGAAATACTGCAATATTTGAAGACGTATGGTGAGCAACTCGATACGGAAATCGCTGCAGCTACAGGCATCTCACTAACTAACGTGCATCTACATTTGTCAGAACTCTTTGTCAAAGGGGAGCTTGTAGCGTGCCATTCGATTAGATTCGAGAAGGGCAAAAAGGTCGAGGGGATCAGTTGCCGGCTAGTTGGATACATACCTCCAACTTCACTGCGTGGAAAACCAAAGTCACAGTTGACGCTATCTTAATTCTCCGCAATATTTGAAACACAAGCTGTGTGTCGTTAGCGGGAGTTCGCGTTATCCGATTGCCGACGTGTGGGGTGCATTCGGTGCTAAACACTGGCGCTGCGAGTGACAACCGGTAAAATCCTGTCTTCTGCCAACCCCTGACATGCCGTCATGCGTCCAAAACCGCCGCCGAATTACCTTGCGGGCTACCCTGTAACACTGGCAGAGCAAGTGCAGCGGCTGATCGAACAAGGCCTGCTGGCCGATATGCTGCTGCAGAAATACCCGTTTGCGCACGCAGTGCGAACCGACAAGGCGCTCTATGACTACGTGCTGGAATTCAAAGGTACGTTTCTGCGCAACTCCGGCCAACTGAGCAAGGTGGCGTTCGACGGCAAGTTGCATGTCATCCAGCACGCTCTGGGCACGCACACCAGTATATCGCGAGTACAGGGCGCAAAATTCAAGACGAAGTGTGAGATCCGTATAGCGACCATGTTCAAGGAGATGCCTCCTGAATTTTTGCGCATGATCGTGGTTCACGAACTTTCCCACATCAAGGAACGCGTGCACAACAAGGCTTTCTATCAACTTTGCCTGCATATGGAACCTGACTATTACCAGCTGGAATTTGACCTGCGTGCTTACCTCACCTATCTCGAAGCGGCTGGACAGCCCCTTTGGCTGGAATAACTGCGTAAAAATACTGTGCATGTTGCGTTGTGAACTAACTAGGACTAAAATAGTCCCAGTTCGGTGAGGTGGGTATGTTACGTCTAAGCAAGTTTGCAGATTATGGGTGTCAGGTCATGGCTTATATGGCCCAAGACAAGGCTGTCCACAGCGCAACTGAGGTGGCGACCAGCTTGGGTATGGCTGCGGCGACGGTAAGCAAGATTCTTAAAATGCTTGCCCGTGAGAATCTGGTGGCTTCAGTGCTTGGCGCAAAGGGCGGTTACGCGCTGGCGCGCCATCCTCAGCAGATTTCGATTGCTGAAATCATCAATGCAATGGACGGCCCGATTTCGATCACCCAATGCAGCGGAACCACGAGTTGCGAGCGGGAATCGTTCTGCTCAACCCGAGGGAACTGGCAGGGGATCAATCACATTATCCAGGATGCTCTGGCAAAGGTAAGCCTTGCCGAAATGATCGCACCAAAACCCCAGGTCGTGAATATGCGCACGATCCGTTCACGGGATGTGTCCGCATGAGTTATGGGAGTTAGACATGGCAATTACATTGACAGAATCGGCAGCAAAGCACATTCAGAAGCAGGTCGAAAAGAGCAGTAACGGGATCGGGCTGCGGCTTGGCGTAAAGAAGTCGGGATGTAGCGGTTTTGCCTATACATTTGACATTGCGCAGTCAGTGCTGGAAACCGACAAGGTTTTTGAAAGTTTTGGAGCAAAAGTGCTGGTTGACGAGCAAAACATGCAATTTCTTGAGGGGACGCAACTTGATTATGTGAAGGAAGGATTTGCACATGTATTCAAGTTCAACAATCCCAATGTCAAGAACGAATGCGGCTGCGGCGAAAGTTTTGCAGTCTGACTTAACAGTTTACAAACGGGCAGTTTGAGAACGAAACAATTATGAGTTCAGCAATACAAAATCTGGTCAATCAGCCATACAAGCATGGTTTTGTGACCGACATCGAAACCGAGACCGTTCCGAAAGGCTTGAGCGAGGATGTAATACGCCTGATATCGAAAAAGAAGAATGAGCCGGAGTGGCTGCTTGATTTCCGCCTGTCCGCTTACCGTCACTGGCTGACAATGGAAGAGCCGGCCTGGGCGAGTGTGAGTTATCCCAAGATCGATTTTCAGGACATTATTTATTTTGCGCAGCCCAAGCCGAAAAAGCAGCTCGCCAGCATGGATGAAGTCGATCCCGAATTAAAGCGTACCTTCGAAAAGCTCGGCGTGCCTTTGCACGAACAAAAAATTATGGCCGGTGTGGCAGTCGACGTGATTTTCGACAGCGTCTCGGTAACCACCACTTACAAGGCGAAGCTGGCCGAGGTCGGAATCATCTTCTGCTCGTTTTCCGAGGCGGTGCATCAGCACCCGGAACTGGTTAAGCAATATCTGGGCAGCGTGGTGCCGAGCGGCGACAATTTTTACGCCGCGCTCAATTCTGCGGTGTTCACGGATGGCTCGTTCTGCTTTATCCCCAAAGGGACCAAGTGCCCGATGGATCTGTCCACGTATTTCCGGATCAATACCGAAGGTTCCGGGCAGTTCGAGCGCACGCTGATCATCGCCGAGGAGGGCGCTTCGGTGTGCTATCTGGAAGGCTGCACCGCGCCACAGTTCGACACCAACCAGCTGCATGCGGCGGTGGTCGAGCTAGTCGCGCTGGACAATGCCGACATCAAATATTCGACCGTGCAGAACTGGTATGCCGGCGACGAGAACGGCAAAGGCGGGATTTTCAATTTTGTCACCAAGCGCGGCTTGTGCAAGGGCATTAATTCGAAAATTTCCTGGACTCAGGTCGAGACCGGCTCCGCGATTACCTGGAAGTATCCGAGCTGCGTGCTGCTGGGGGACAACTCGATCGGTGAATTCTATTCGGTGGCGCTGACCAACCATTTGCAGCAGGCCGATACCGGATCAAAAATGATTCATATAGGCAAGAACACCCGGAGCAGGATCATCTCGAAAGGTATCTCCACCGGACGTTCGAGCAACAGTTATCGCGGCCTGGTCAAGATCGGCAGCCGTGCGACGGGCGCCAGGAATTATTCGCAGTGCGACTCGATGTTGATCGGAGACAATTGCGGTGCGAACACGTTTCCGACCATAGACGTACAGAATGTGACGGCTCAGGTCGAACATGAGGCCTCCACATCGAAGATCGGCGAAGACCAGATGTTCTTTTTCGCGCAGCGCGGCATCGGTTCGGAAGAAGCGGTTTCGATGATCATCAACGGCTTTTGCAAGGACGTGTTCGTGCATCTGCCGATGGAATTTGCGGTCGAGGCAACCAAGTTGCTCGGTCTGAAACTTGAAGGGAGCGTAGGGTGATTAACAAGGGTGGCAAGGTATTGCTGGAAGTCAAAAACCTCAAGGCGGAAGTTGACGGCGTTGAGATATTGAAGGGGGTCGATCTCACCGTGCGTGCGGGCGAAGTGCATGCCATCATGGGCGTCAACGGCTCGGGCAAGAGCACGTTTTCCAAGGTGCTGGCGGGTCATCCCGATTACACCGTGACAGGCGGAACAGCGACCTTTGAAGGTAAGGAGCTTTTTTCACTTGCTGCAGAAGAGCGGGCCAGGGCGGGGCTATTCCTGGCTTTCCAGTATCCGGTTGAGATTCCCGGTGTGTCGAACAGCGCGTTGTTGCGCCTTGCCTACAACACGCTGCAGAACGAGCGCGGACTGGAAGAACTCGACCCGCTGGAATTCGAAGACCTGGTGCATGAGAAGATCAAGGTCGTCGAAATGGATCCCAGTTTTCTCGACCGCAGCGTTAACGAAGGCTTTTCCGGTGGCGAGAAGAAGCGCAACGAAATCCTGCAAATGGCGATCCTTGAACCCAAGCTGGCGATCCTGGACGAAACCGACTCCGGCCTCGACATCGATGCATTGAGAATCGTGGCGAATGGCGTGAACAGCCTGCTCACCGCCGACAATGCGGTGGTGATGGTGACGCACTATCAGCGCCTGCTGAATTACATCGTGCCGGATTATGTGCATGTGATGGACGCCGGGCGCATCGTCAGAACCGGCGGCAAGGAACTCGCGCTGGAGCTGGAAGCGCGCGGCTACGACTGGGTAAGGGCGGCGGCGTGATGCTGACCAAAGAACAATGCTTCGAGCAGTTGCTGCTCGGCAAAGCCGTCAAAGCGGATGGTTGGCTGGAGTCTATCCGTGTTGAAGCGTTGGAGAGTGCCAAAGCTTTGAATTTTCCTTCGGAGCGGCACGATGACTGGCGCTTCACCGATTTGTCGCCGCTGTTTCAGCATGGCTTTCAACCTGTAACCTCCTTCGTCAGATTGACGCTGGCCGATATCGAGAATTATTTGATTCCCGGATCGACACGATTGGTTTTTGTCGATGGATGCTTTGATGCCGGGCTTTCCGATTTGGCTCAGGCGGGGGCAGGTGTGACAGTCAAATCTCTGGTTGAATGTTTCGGCGACCCTCAGGTTGAGGCGCAGTTTGCGCGGAATTTATCCTTCAAGCAGGATGCATTCGCCGCATTGAACACGCACTTTTTCGAAGACGGAGCTTTTGTCCATGTGTCCAGTGAAAATGTAACAGGCGAAGCTGTAGCGCCCATCCATGTTCTGCATGTGGCGACTAAACGCGAAACGCCTTCCGCGATATATCATAGATGCCTGGTGGTGATGGAATCGAACAGCCGTGCAACAGTGGTCGAAGATTATGCCGGCTTGAATGGAGGGATTTATTTTTCAAATGCGGTGACTGAGGTGGTTTTGAAAGATCATGCGCAGTTGCAGCATGTGCGCGTGCAGCGCGAAGAAAAGAGCGCGTTCCACATCGGGCACTGTTCGGTCAAGTCGGGCAGAGGCAGCGTTTATGCCGCAACCTCGCTTGCATTCGGAGCACGTGTGTCGCGCCATACCCAGCATGTCATGCAACTGGGGGAGGGCGCTGAAATACGGCTCAACGGGCTGGCCCTGATAGCTGGGCGCCAGATCGCCGATACGCATACCCGGATCGATCACGCTGTGCCCGGAGGCAAGAGCGTCCAATTGCACAAATGCATCGCCGACGGGGCGGCGCATGCGGTATTCAGCGGCAAGGTCATCGTGCACCCCGGCGCGAAGGGAACCGATTCTGCACAAAGCAGCCGCAACCTGCTGCTCTCGGGCAAAGCGCGCATCGACACCCAGCCGCAGCTTGAAATTTTCAACGACGATGTGAGCTGCAAGCACGGTGCGACAGTCGGGCAGATCGACGCCGACGCGCTGTTCTTCCTGAAGAGCCGCGGGCTTTCAGAGGAGCGCGCGAGAAATCTGCTGACCCATGCTTTTGCCGGTGAGATCATCGCCAGAATTCCCGTGCCGTCATTGGTCGAATCGTTAAGCAGGGCAATACTCGAAGAACGCATGAAGGAAAACGCATGAGCATCAATAGTTCCAATATTGGCAAGATCAGGGCAGATTTCCCTATCCTTGGTTTGCAGGTTTCCGGCAAGCCGCTGGTCTATCTGGATAACGCGGCCAGCAGCCAGATGCCGCAGCAGGTCATCGACCGCATCGTGCGCTACCAGAAGGAAGAGCACTCCAATATCCACCGCGCGGTGCATTACCTGAGCGAGCTGGCTACCAAAGAGTTTGAGGCGGCGCGCGTCAAGGTGCAGCACTTCCTGAATGCGAAGGAATCGCGCGAAATCATTTTCACGCGCGGCACGACAGAAGCCATCAATCTGGTGATGCATGGTTATGGCCGCGCTTTCATCGGCAAAGGCGACGAGATCGTCCTGTCAGCGATGGAGCACCACGCGAACATCGTTCCCTGGCAGATGCTGGCGCAGGAAAAAGGTGCGGTGCTGCGCGTGATTCCGATGAATGATGCAGGTGAATTACTGATCGAGGAATTCGAAGCGCTGTTCAATGAGAAGACAAAATTTCTCGCGCTGTCGCATGTATCGAATGCGCTCGGCACGGTCAATCCGGTGAAGCAGATGACTGCTTTCGCGCATCGCCACGGCGTGCCGGTATTGCTGGACGGTGCGCAGGCCGCGCCTCATCAGCCAATTGATGTGCAGGACCTGGATTGCGATTTTTATGCCTTTTCCGGGCACAAGCTGTGCGGGCCGACGGGTATCGGCGCGCTTTACGGCAGGGCGCAACTGCTGGAAAAAATGCAGCCCTTCCAGGGCGGCGGCGACATGATTCTCTCGGTGACTTTCGAGAAAACCACCTACAACGTCATTCCCTCCAAGTTCGAGGCGGGCACCCCGCCGATTATGGCGGCAATCGGCCTGGGCGCGGCGATCGATTATTTGAACGGGATCGGCATCGCCAATATCGATGCGTATGTAAAGGAATTGCTCAATTACGCAACGGAGCGGGTCTCGGCAATGCCCGGTGTCAGGATCATCGGCACCGCGAAGCATAAAGCCGCCGTGCTGTCATTCGAAATCAACGGAGTGCACCCGCACGACGTTGGTACGATTTTGAACGAGGACGGGATCGCTATCCGCACCGGGCATCATTGCGCGCAGCCGGTAATGCAGCGCTTCCATGTACCGGCTACGGCACGTGCCTCGTTTGCCTTTTACAACACCAAAGAAGAAATCGACAAGCTGGTCAAGGGTATCAAGAAAGTGCAGGAGATGTTTTCATGAGTGACATGAAGCAGCTTTATCAAGAAGTGATCCTCGACCATAACCGCAAGCCGAGGAACTTCGGCACGATCCCCGGTGCGAACCGGCATGCGGACGGGCACAACCCGCTGTGCGGAGATCACATCAAGCTGTCGGTGAATGTGCAGGATAACAAGATCGAGACTATCGCTTTCGAAGGGGAGGGCTGCGCGATATGCAAGGCATCCGCGTCGATGATGACCGGCGCAGTCAAGGGTAAAGTTGTGCAGGATGCAGAAATCATGGTTGAGGAATTCCGCGGCATGGCAACCGGCACCCTCGATCCAGAAACCCAGGCCAACCACTTGGGAAAACTGAAAATCTTTGCCGGCGTCAAGGATCTGCCGTCGCGGGTCAAGTGCGCGATCCTGCCATGGCACACGTTGCATGCTGCGCTGAATGCCGAAGCATCAATTTCGACTGAAGGCGAAGTGGATCCTGTTCCTGGCACTGGTATAGGCGAAGAATAATTATGCCAAAAATTGCTGACATCGAAGACACCCCGAACCCGAACGCAGTCAAGTTCGTCCTAAAGGACAGATTGACCTGGGGCACAGCACGCTCTTTCGACAGTGCCGAAGCTGCTGCTGCCGACCATCTTGCTTCCCAATTGTTCGCCATCGCGCACGTCACCAATGTGTATTACATGGACAAGTGGATCACCGTCACACAGGATGGTGGTGCCGACTGGCCGACGCTGCTGCGGAAAATCGCCATGCCGATAAGGGAGGCGGAAGCTGCCCAGAAACCGGAATTGCAGGCCGCATCGAATTATATTAACGACGACCCCAGGTTGGCCGCTATCCGCAAATTGCTTGATGAACAAATCCGCCCCGCCCTGATGGCGGACGGCGGAGATCTCGAAATCGAGAGTCTGGAGGGAAACCTGCTGAAGATTCACTATTTCGGCGCATGCGGAAGTTGCCCGAGTTCTCTTTCCGGCACTCTTTGGGCAATCGGAAATCTGGCCAGAACAATCGAACCGGACATCGAGGTTGAGGTGGTATGAGCGATTGGGTGGACGTTGGCAGGGCTGATGAAATTTCCATCGGGAAACCGGTGCACGTTGAAATTGACGGTGCCGGCATCGCGGTCTTCAAGCTGAAACAAACGTTCTATGCAATTGAAGATGTCTGCACCCATGACGGAGGCAAGCTGACAGGAGGCTGCGTCGAAAATGACGAGATTGTCTGCCCGCGCCACGGCGCCCGCTTCTCCATCAAAACAGGCGAAGCCCTGACTGCACCAGCCTACGAGCCGACCGCGACATTTCCGGTCAGGATTGAAAATGGCATGGTACAGGTCAGGGATGATCGATGGGATTAGTTTCAAAGCCCTACCCGTCAAAATATGGCGGTTGAGTCATTCTCCTGCGCGTAGTTTTTGAGAATGATTTGTCATTAGTGGTATCCCCTCTGCTATAATCTACAGCTTCGGGGCGTAGCGCAGCCTGGTAGCGTACGTGCATGGGGTGCACGTGGTCGGAGGTTCGAATCCTCTCGCCCCGACCAGTTAAATTCAATAAGCCATGAGATCGTTGGGCATGAATTTCAAGTGATAAAACAGCTCAGCTTAATAATACGATTTTGCAGGCAATTTCAAACTATCCTGACTGTTCAAGCTTCCCTTATCGCCAAAATGTCCGATAGTTCTCCTCCACAAGAGTCCGCTGTTATTCAGCGCAAGGTTGCCATAGCGGCTTGCTTCGGTACTTTTCTGGAATGGTATGACTTCCTCACATTCGCTTCATTAGCCACCTATTTCAGCACGTTGTTTTTCCCCCAGGAAAATCCGGTTGCGGCACTGCTGGCCAGCCTAGCCACCTTCGGAGTCGGCATGCTGGTGCGTCCGCTCGGTGCTGCGTTGTTCGGGTCGCTGGGCGACAAGTATGGCCGTCGTCCGATCTTTATCGCCACCATCGTGCTGATGGGTTTGTCGACGTTTTGCGTCGGGCTGTTACCGACCTATGCGCAGGTGGGTATGCTTGCCCCGATACTTTTGCTGGTGTTGCGCCTGTTGCAGGGGTTCTCGGTGGGTGGAGAGATTGGCGGCGCGGCGGTTTATCTGACCGAGCATGCTCCGGCCAACAAACGCGGCATCTATACCAGCGTGCTGCAATTGATGGGGCCGCTGGGCATTTTGGTGTCCACCTTGCAGGTGGTGCTGTTGCAATCGTATTTGAGCTCCGAAGACTTTCAGGCATGGGGATGGCGCGTGCCGTTCCTGCTTTCCATCCTGTTGTTGCTGATCTCGATCAAGAGCCGGGTGAACATGTACGAATCGCCGGTGTTCCTGCATTTGCGCGAGAAACATGCTTTGTCCAAGGCGCCGCTGCGCGAATGCCTGACCAACCGCCATACGCTTGGCCGTATGGCTCTATTGTTTTTCTGCATTTCCGCCGGCGGGTCGCTGCTGTTCTTTTCATCGCAAATTTATGCCAACGTGTATCTGAAAAGCGTTGTCAGGCTGGATCCGCAGGTGTCTTCGACACTGGTGATGCTGAGCACGCTGGTGTTGTTCCCGCTGACCATTTATTTCGGCTGGCTGTCGGACCGCATCGGGCGCAGGCCGGTGCTGCTGGCCGGGTTGCTGGTCGGCTGCCTGGCGATCTTTCCGGTGTTCAAAGGTTTGATGCATTACGGCAACCCTGCGCTGGAGCGCTTCAACAGCGAGGCAGTGGTGGCGCTGTATGGACTATCCTGCGGCTATGATCCGTTCACCGAAACGAAGAATGACTGCGAGCGCAACCAGCAAATGCTGTCCAACCTGGGCGTGTCTTACTCCCTCTATCCGTTGCAGGCGCAAGATGCCACTTTGGTGCGTATCGGGACGCATGAGGTGGCCGGTTATCAACCCGAACAGCTCAAGTTGATGCTGAAGGCCGAGGGCTGGACAGAGCAGGCCGACCCGAAGCAGATTAACCGGTTCATGATTTTTTTGTTGCTGCTGATCCCGGTCACTGCCGTAGGGCTGATCACCGGTCCGCAAACCGCCACTCTGGCCGAATTATTCCCGGCGCGTACCCGCTATACGGCGGTGGCATTGCCGCACAATCTCAGCGCTGGCTGGATTGGCGGCTTGTCGCCGTTCATGATCACGCTGCTCAGCGTGAAGGCGGGCGACCCATTGTCGGGTATGTGGTATCCGGTCGGGTTGTTGACAGCAGCTTTTGTGATCGGTTTGATTTTCCTGCCGGAAACACGCAATGTCTCGCTCGAAGGCTAACGGAGCATTCGAGTTCGTTGAGCCTGCATCAGGTAACAAATAATCATGCGCTTATGGCACAATCGCATCGATTCTTCCAACCTCATTATTGACCAACGATGCGCATTCTAATCAGCAATGACGATGGCTATTTCGCACCCGGCCTGGCATGTCTCGCCGAGCATTTAGCCAAGATCGCCGAAATCATAGTCGTGGCACCCGAACGGGATCGTAGCGGCGCAAGCAATTCCCTGACCTTGGATCGTCCGCTCAAGCTGAGCCGTTCCGACAATGGTTTTTATTATGTCAATGGCACGCCGACGGACTGCGTTCATCTCGCGGTTACCGGGATGCTCGACCAGCAGCCGGATATGGTGGTTTCCGGCATCAATTCCGGAGCCAACATGGGCGATGACACCGTTTATTCAGGAACGGTGGCAGCGGCAACCGAAGGTTTCCTGCTGGGCATTCCCTCGATTGCGGTATCTATGGCGAGTAAGGAATTCGCCAATTACGAGACAGCCGCCAGGGTCGCCGCTGATCTGGTGCAGCGTTTCGCCAGGCAGAAGCACAGCCTTCCGTGGCTGCTCAACGTGAACGTGCCGGATGTTCCTTATGACCAACTTCAGGGTATCGCTGTGACTCGTCTCGGCAAGCGGCACAGGGCCGAGCCGGTGGTGAAGGCCAGCAATCCGCACGGTGAAACTGTCTATTGGGTGGGCGCAGCAGGCAAGGCGCAGGATGCCGGAGAAGGAACCGATTTTCATGCGGTGGCCCAACAACGGGTATCGATCACCCCGCTGCAAATCGATCTCACCCAATACAACCAGCTCGATGCCGTTCGCGGCTGGATCGAGCAGACTTAGAAATGAACACGCGGGTAAACGGCATCGGCATGACCTCGTCGCGCACCCGTGCGCGCTTGATCGAGCGGCTGCGCGAACAGGGCATCAAGGACGAAGCCGTGCTGGCGGCGATGTTCGACGTGCCGCGCCATCTGTTCGTCGATGAAGCGTTGGCGAGCCGCGCTTATGATGATGTATCGCTGCCGATCAATTTCAACCAAACCATTTCCCGGCCTTACATTGTGGCGCGCATGATCGAAGTTTTGTGTGCGACGGGGCCGCTTGGCCGCGTGCTGGAGATCGGTACCGGTTGCGGCTATCAGGCTGCGGTGCTGTCTCAGGTAGCGAAAGAGGTCTACACCATGGAACGCATCAGGCCGCTTTACGAGCGTGCCAGAAAACAATTGGGCGAGCTGAAGATGCGCAACGTCAGCGTGCGTTATGCCGATGGAAGCGCCGGATTGCCGGAGGCTGCGCCGTTTGATGGAATCGTCATGGCCGCCGCAGCACCAGCACTGTCGGCAACATTGAGAGAGCAGCTCGTTGTCGGTGGTAGAATGGTGCTGCCGGTTGGATCGCAGGAACAATGGCTGTTCCTAGTTGAACGTGACGTAAAGGGGTTTCGCGAAACCAAGTTGGAACCGGTGAAATTCGTACCACTCAAGATGGGGAAGGAATGAAACAAAGCAGGATTTGCGCGCTGTTGTTTATAGCGACTGTGTTGGGTGGCTGTTCTTCGAGCGGACATCGCGCGCCAATCGTCGAGCGAGGTGATGCCGGTAAGAAGAGTGCAGCTTCGGTTGAGCCGACACAAAAGAAATCCACTCGCGAAAAAGACTGGCGGCCAGAGGTGCATGTTGTGCAAAAGGGCGATACGTTGTACAGCATTGCTTTCAATTACGGGTTTGCTTATCGCGAACTAGCTGAATTGAATGCCATCAAGGATCCCAGCATGATTTCCATAGGGCAGGAAATCCGTCTGTTTCCAGGTAGATCGAATACCGGCAGTTCTTCTGCTGCAACCGAAACAAAACCGGCTGACCCGTCGATAAAAGAACAGCCCAAGCTTGTGAAGTATCCTTACAGCGAAGCTGCTTTGGCACAGATCGTGAAGGTTCAGGAGGCGCCCAAACCCCGCCCCGCAGTAGTGGCCAAGGTGGAAAGCAAACCCCAGCCTGTTGCCACAACACCCGTTGTAGCAGCGGCTGATACCGATGATAGCGAGGAGGCTGAGCTGGTTTGGAGTATGCCCACTCAGGGAAAATTGATTGCCGGTTTTTCCGAGTCGGCCAATCGCAAGGGCATCGATATTTCCGGCAAGCTCGGCCAACCGGTCGTCGCCAGTGCGCCCGGCAAGGTGGTGTATAGCGGCAGCGGATTGCGCGGGTATGGCAAGCTGGTCATCATTAAACATAACAAAACTTATCTCAGCGCCTACGCCCACAACGATCAAGTGTTGGTGAAGGAAGGGCAGAGCGTCACTCGCGGGCAAAAAATTGCCGTCATGGGCAACACTGATGCCGAACAGGTCAAGCTGCATTTTGAAGTGCGCCGTTTAGGCAAGCCGGTTGATCCGGCAAAATACCTGCCTCTCGGCAAGTCTTGAGGAAGCTTGGGTTATGCCTGGAGCAGATTACATTCTCGACGTAGCCAATCACGACCGTGGCAGCGCGGCACTGCGGTATGTCTATCCGGTAGTATCGCGCCGTGCCGGCAGCGTATCGGTCGGCATCAATCTCAATCCCAACAACGCCTGCAACTGGCGCTGCATCTATTGCCAGGTCCCCAATTTGACGCGCGGAACAGCGCCTGCAGTCGATTTAGACGTTCTGGAAAATGAGCTGCGCGGTTTTCTCAATGAGCTGCTGCACGGCGATTTCATGAAGCACCGCGTCCCGGAAGGTTTGCAGCGTATCAACGACATCGCGATATCCGGCAACGGCGAACCGACCAGCAGCGCAGAGTTTGTGCAAGTCGTCGAACTCATCGCCAGGGTGAGGAGTACAGTGGCTTTGCCGGAAGAGGTTAAAACCGTGCTGATCACCAATGGCAGTCTGCTGCATCGAAGCGAAGTGCAGCAAGGCTTGCGCGCCATGGCGAAACTGAATGGTGAAGTATGGTTCAAGCTGGATCGCGCAAGCGAAGCGGGAATGAGGCTCATCAACGACACACAAACCAGCATGATCAAAGTGCGCGACAACCTAGCCGCTGCAATTGCGCTGTGCCCGACCTGGCTGCAAACCTGCTGGTTCGCGCTGGACGGCGAGCCGCCCGGCAAGCAGGATGAAGAAGACTACCTTGAGTTTGTTTCAGCACTGCTGCGCGACGGGCACAAACCGCAGGGCGTTCTGCTCTATGGCTTGGCGCGTCCCTCGATGCAACCGGAAGCGCCGCGCCTGTCTGCACTGCCCGCAGAAAATCTGCAAGCCTTCGCCGAGCGCATCGGCAAGCTTGGCCTGCCGGTTAAGGTGAGTGTCTAACTTCAATACCCCTGAATGAAAATCGCTGCTCACATTTCCTCTAACCCAGACGGGAGAGGGGAGTAATGAGACAGTGAATCCGACCTTAAGCAACACCTCTTTCCCAGTATCCCTGAATGCTAAACAAACTCAACCCTGTACAACGCGAAGCGGTAACCTACCTCGACGGCCCTTTGCTGGTGCTGGCCGGGGCGGGCAGCGGCAAGACGCGCGTCATCACACACAAGATCGCTTACCTGATCGACCAGTGCGGCTATGCTGCGCGCAACATCGCCGCAATCACATTTACCAACAAAGCCGCCAACGAGATGCGCGAGCGTGCTGGTACCCTGTTGCAGGGCACCAGCACCAAGGGGCTGGTGGTGAGCACCTTTCATTCGCTGGGCATGAACATCCTGCGCGCCGAAGCAGGACTGCTGGGCTATAAGCCGCAGTTCTCGATATTCGATTCCAGCGATACCTGGAAGATCATCGGCGAGCTGACCAACTCCGGCGACAAGCAGGAAATCCGCGATATCCAGACGCAGATATCGAACTGGAAGTCGGCCTTCGTCTCGCCGGAGCAGGCGGCTGAAATTTCGGAAGGCGATGAACAAAAAGTCCAGGCGCGCATTTATTCGCGCTACCAGGAAACGCTGCGTGCCTATCAGGCGGTGGACTTTGACGATTTGATCCATCTGCCGGTAGTGCTGTTCAAGGAGCATTCAGAAGCTTTGCTGCGTTGGCAACAGCGCTTGCGCTATCTACTGATCGACGAATATCAGGACACCAACGATTGCCAATACCAGATGATCAAGCTGCTGGCGGGCAGCCGCGCCGCGTTCACGGTAGTGGGCGATGACGATCAGGCAATCTATGCCTGGCGCGGCGCGAGCATCGAAAACCTGCACAACCTGCGCAAAGACTACCCCAGCCTGCGCGTCGTCAAACTGGAGCAGAACTACCGCTCCTCGCAGCGCATCCTCAAGGTGGCGAACCACCTGATCAACCACAACACCAAAGTGTTCGAGAAGAACTTGTGGAGCGATCACGGCATCGGCGACCCGATCCGCATCTACGCGGCGCGCGATGACGAGCACGAAGCCGAAAGCGTGGTGATGAAACTGATGTCGCACAAGTTTGAGCACCGCACGCGCTTCGCCGACTACGCGATCCTGTATCGCAGCAATCACCTGTCGCGCGCCTTCGAAGAGCAGCTGCGCGCCCAACGCGTTCCCTATACCGTCAGCGGCGGCACCTCGTTCTTCGACCGTGCCGAGATCAAAGATATCACCGCCTATTTGAGGTTGATCGCCAATCCCGACGACGACCCGGCTTTCATCCGGGCGATCACCACGCCGAAGCGCGGCATCGGCAATACCACGCTGGAAAAGCTAGGCAGCTATGCCGGATCACGCCAGATCAGCCTGTTCGAGGCTGCCTTCGAAGCGCAAGTCCAACTGGAATTGCAACCGCGCCAGCACGAAGAACTGATGCTGTTCTGTAACTTCATCAACCGCATCCAGGACCGCGCCGACAAAGACCCGTGCGGCGAATTACTCGACGAACTGCTGCGCGCGATCAACTACGAAACCTGGTTGTACGACTCGCACGAGCCGAGACAGGCGGAGAGCAAATGGGAGAACGTCGAAGACTTCATCGGATGGCTCAAGCGCAAAGCCGAGGCCGACGAGAAGTCACTGATCGACATGGTGCAGACCATCGCGCTGATCAACATGCTCGAAGGCAAAGACCAGGAGCCGGATGCCGTCTCGCTGTCCACGCTGCATGCCGCCAAGGGTCTGGAATTTCCGCATGTGTTCATCATCGCCGCGGAAGAAGACATCCTGCCGTTCCGCGACAGCGACGAAAAACAGATCGAAGAGGAGCGCCGCCTGATGTACGTCGGCATCACCCGCGCCGAGCGCAGCCTGCAGATCAGCTACTGCAACCGCCGCAAGCGCGGCAAGGACTGGATGGCCTGCGAGCCGAGCCGTTTTCTGGAAGAAATGCCAGAGGACGAATTGGTCTATGCGGGCGGACACGCCGACGCCGTGCCCACCGTGACCAAAGGCGAAGGCATGGACAAGCTGGCGAGGTTGAAAGCGATGCTGAATAAGCCGGCGACGGAATAATGGCTTGGTGAAATTACAACCGCTCGCCCCGCACTTGAGGCAATATGCAGAGGATTTTGAATAACCAACAAACAAGAGAATAGCTATGGGCGCACAGTGGAAAGCCAGACACAAAGATATCGTAGCGAACGCCAAGGGTAAGATTTTCGGCAAGCTGTGCAAAGAAATCACGGTCGCCGCCCGAGGTGGAGCCGATCCGGACTCGAACGCGCGCTTGCG
Source organism: Nitrosomonadales bacterium (assembly GCA_023259055.1). Taxonomy (GTDB): domain Bacteria; phylum Pseudomonadota; class Gammaproteobacteria; order Burkholderiales; family Gallionellaceae; genus Gallionella. Next base: position 387,168 of record JAHFQZ010000003.1, on the reverse strand, counting down.
CCTCGTGGTCGAGCAAGCCAAGAAAGCCTCCATGCCGCGTGAAACGCTGGAGCGCGCGATCAAAAAAGGCGCAGGCCTGCTCGACGGAGGCGCGAATCTGGAACGCCTCGTCTACGAAGGTTTCGCGCCACACCGCGTCCCCGTGATCGTCGAATGCCTGTCCGACAACACCAACCGCACCATGTCCAGCATGCGCGGACTGTTCCGCAAAGGACAGCTCGGCGCAGAAGGCTCCGTCTCATGGGACTTCAACTACGTCGGCATGATTGAAGCTACACCGAATTCCAAAGAAGCCGATGCAGAAATCGCCGCCATCGAAGCCGGCGCGCAGGACTTTGAACCGGCAGACGAGGGCGCAACTCTTTTCATCACCGACGTCACCGACCTGGATGCCGTGTGCCGCGCTTTGCCAGCACAAGGCTTCAACGTTATCTCCGCCCAGCTAGGCTATCGCCCGAAGAATCCTGTCACACTCAGCAATGATGCCGAGCGTGAAGAAGTGGAAGCGTTTCTGGAAGCGATTGATGCGGATGATGATGTGCAGAATGTCTATGTGGGGTTAGCGGGGTAGGGGTTGCGCAATTTGATTTCTGTACATTCATTCTGTGATTGATTTCTGGATCATGCTTTTACAGAGTTGAATTCGCCAGAACCAAACCGCAGGCGGATTCAACGTCAGCTAACAACTGCAGATGGTCGATCTTCCCCAAAGTGTGTTTTCAGCATTAACTATTGCGATTGGTTCTTGAATCCGCCTAACTTTGCCTAATACGACAACGTATCAAATTAAATCGGTTACGATATGATTCATGGCGAAGAGCGATAGCAAGCCACCGGAATCGGTAGTCATGTCAAAATCAGCATCAATTAATAGGCTTTAGTTAATTGAAATTAATTTCTAACTGACAGCAGCAATAACTGCCAATGAAATGGTCCATCGAACATAAGGTACTTACCGGCTTTGCCGTGGCGCTGGCTATTCTTGCTGCCATCGGCTGGCTTGCCTATCAGTCGACCGTAAGCTTCATGCACGCCTCCACCCAGGCCACGCACAGCCAGGAAACCATCACCGCACTGGAAGAAATATTCTCACTGACGAATCAGGCAGAAACCCGGCAGCGCATCTATCTGATCAGCGGCGATGAACGCCATCTTGCACCGCGGCGCGCCTACATCGACCGCATACACATCCTGCTCGGCAAGGTTCACGATGCCACCGCCGACAATTACGGCCAGCAGGCATTGCTGCGTCGACTGAACGAGCATATCGACGCACGTCTCACGCTTCTGGAAGGAGTATTGAAAGTACGGCGCGAGCAGGGCTTCGAGCAGGCGCGCCTCAAACTGATGATTGGCGACGGTGAGCGGGAAATGGAGGCCATCCATGAAACGGTGCTGCAGTTGGAGAAGGGAGAAAATGCCCGTTTGCAGCAGTGGGTAGATGCTTCCCAGGCAAATGCCGACCGGATGCTTACCATCTTCTTTGTGGCCCTGATTTCTGTAGCCATTTTTTTCGGCGTGCTGTTTCTGTTCATCGTTCGTGAATTGGCCGAGCGCAAGCAGGCCGAGGAACAACGAGCGCTCTTGATGCACGAGCTGGAGAGCGCCAACGAAGAACTCAAGAATTTCGGTTATGTGGTATCCCACGACCTCAAGGCCCCGCTGCGTGCCATCGGCTCGCTGGCGGACTGGATTTCCACGGATTATGCGGACAAGTTCGACGACGAAGGCAAGGAGCATATGCGCCTGTTGATCGGCCGGGTGCGCCGCATGGACGGCCTGATCGACGGAATATTGCAATATTCGCGGGTGGGCCGGGTGAAAGAAACGATCATCGCGGTGGAACTTAACCGGCTGGTGCAGGAAGTGATCGATCTGCTTGCCCCGCCAGAAAATATTACGGTCAGCATCGTGAATCCATTGCCGACCGTCATGACAGAGCCGACCCGTATCCAGCAGCTGTTCCAGAACCTGCTCTCCAACGCCATCAAATACATGGATAAACCCGAGGGCGAAATTCGCATTGCCTGTGTCGCCGATGGCAGTCAATGGAAATTCAGCATCGCCGACAACGGCCCGGGCATTGATCAGCAGCATTTTGAAAAAATCTTCCAGTTGTTCCAGACACTCGCCCCGCGCGACCGCGTGGAAAGCACCGGCGTCGGCTTGGCGCTGGTAAAGAAAATCGTGGAAATGTACGGCGGGCGCATCTGGCTTGAATCCACGGTCGGTCGGGGAAGCACCTTTTTCTTCACCCTGCCGCGCACGACTACAATTCCCCCTCAACCAAAGGAAAATAAAGCATGAAAATTGCCAACACGCCCATCCTCCTGGTAGAAGACGATCAAGTGGACATCATGACGGTTATGCGCGCCCTGAAGGATATCCACGTTACCAACCCGGTGGTGAATCTGGAGAATGGAGAGGAAGCCCTGAAATACCTGCGCGATCCTAAAAGCGTGAAGCCGTGCATTATCCTGCTTGACCTCAACATGCCGATCATGAACGGCATCGAGTTCCTGCAGGTGGCGAAGAGCGACGTTCAGATCAAGCGTATCCCGGTGGTGGTACTGACCACTTCCGAGGAACAGCAGGACAAAGTAAGCAGCTTCGACTTGGGGGTGGCCGGCTATATGTCCAAACCGGTGGATTACCGGCAATTCGTCGAAGTCATGCGCACCATCGACGCTTATTGGACCATCAGCGAATTGCCGCAATGACCAAACTTCAGATACGCATACTTATTGTCGAGGACGACCTGGTGGACCGCATGGCCTGCCGCCGCGCGCTGGTGAACAATCCGGACTACGAATTCGTGCTGTCCGAAGCCGAAACCGGCCGCGAAGGGCTGCGGCTTGCACGCGCGCAAAAGCCGGACTGCGTGCTGCTCGACTACCACTTGCCGGACCTGAATGGGCTGGAGTTTCTGGCCGAGCTGAGAAACGATCTGGGCGAGATCCTAGTGCCGGTCATGATGCTGACCGGCGCCGACAACGCATCGGTCGCGGTCGAGGCCATGAAGCGTGGCGCGCAGGATTACCTGGTCAAAGATGTGAACCGCCAATATCTGGAACTGCTGCCCGCTGTCATTCAGCGCGTGCTGCGCGAGCGGCGGACACTGATGGAAAAAAAACAGGTAGAAGAAAATCTGATCCAGGCCGAGGCGAAGTACCGTTTCCTGGTGGAGCAGATACCCGCAGTCACTTACACCACTGCGCTGGACGAGTTAGGCAAGCTGTTATATATCAGCCCGCAGATCAGCCAGCTCGGTTTTTCACCCGGGGAATGGCTGGCCGATCCGGAAGGGTTGTTCAAACAAATTCACCCGGAGGACCGAGCGCTCCTGCGTTCGGCGATCGCGCGCGGCAATGAGAGTGGTGAACCCCTACGCTGTGAATACCGACTGTTTACCCGTGCCGGCAAGGTGCGCTGGTTCTTGAATGAAGCGAGCCTGGTGCGCCACGCATCGGGCGAGCCTTTGTTCCTGCAAGGTGTTCTGGTCGATATTACCCAAGACAAGGATATCGAAGAAGAGCTGCATGCCCATCGCCGACGGCTCGAAGAACTGGTGGCCAATCGCACCATGCAGTTCGAAAAACAAACTGCGATACTCGAGTCGGCCAACACCAATCTCGCCAACAAGCTTGACGCATGCACACAGGCCGGGAGCGCGCTCAAAAAATACGCTGATCAGCTTGCGGATCTCTACCACAACGCCCCCTGCAGTTACTACTCGCTCGACCCGGATGGTGTGTTCATCCACATCAACGACAACGGGCTCAAGTGGCTTGATCGCACACGCGAAGAAGTCGTGGGCAAGATGAGGCTCACTGATCTGCTCACACCTGCAAGCGGCAAAACCTTTCTGGAAAGCTACTCACGCTTCAAGGAATGCGGCTGGCTGCGTGATCTCCAACTCGAAATCGCGCGCGCGGATGGTACGAGTCTATCAGTGCTGTTGAACGCTACCGCAGTCAAGGATGTCGCCGGTCGCTTCATGATGAGCCGTTCCATGATGTTCGACATAACCGACAGCAAGCGCGCCAATTGAGGCTTTCAGATATTCATCAGCCCGGTTAGGGCGCAGTGGTGCAACCGTTATTGCAAGCTACGCAAGCTGGGAGTCACAATTTTCAGTTGGTCGTGGCACAATCGCGGCTTGCACAATTCCTGATTCGATTTCATGCTGAGTTACCGCCACGCCTTTCATGCCGGCAATCATGCCGATGTGCTGAAGCACTTAATTGAGGTGCAGTTGCTGCGCTATCTGGCGCAGAAAGACAAACCGTTCTGGTTCATCGACACTCATGCCGGGGCGGGTTGCTATTCGCTTGATACCGGTTATGCCACGCAGAACGCGGAGTATGAAAGCGGTATTGCGCGGTTGTGGCAGCGCGACGATCTGCCTGCGCCTCTGGCGGATTACGTGGCGCTGGTGAAGCGCATCAACCCGGACGGGCAGATGAAGCTGTATCCCGGTTCGCCGCTGGTCGCGCTGGAGTTGTTGCGCGAGCAGGACCGGATGCGGTTGTTCGAGTTGCACCCGACTGACAGCGAGATATTGCAGGAGAATTTTGCCGGGCATGGTACGCAGGTGCTGATGCAGAACGCCGATGGTTTTGGTGCGCTGAAGGCCTTGTTGCCGCCGCCCCCGCGCCGCGCTCTGGTGTTGATCGACCCGCCTTATGAAGAGAAGCAGGATTATCAGCGCGTGGTGGTGGCGTTGCGCGAGGGGCTGAAACGCTTTGCCAGTGGGGTGTACGCGGTGTGGTATCCGCAGTTGCAGCGAGCCGAGGCGCGGCAGTTGCCCGAGCAACTCAAGCAACTGCCGGTGAAAAGCTGGCTACATGTCGCGCTCAGTGTGCAAGCTCCTAGCGAAGATGGTTTCGGGATGCACGGTAGCGGTATGTTCATCATCAACCCACCTTATACCTTGCACAGCGTGTTGCAGGAGGTGATGCCGTATCTGGTGCGGCATCTTGGGGAGGATGAAGATGCGTCATTTACCTTGGAGCATCAGGGAAAATAAGGCTGTTTTCCGCTATCTTTTGGCTTGTATAATCGGTTCGTAATTTGGCACTTTTCACTTCCAAATCAGGAGGACACATGACTACCGCGCACACATGGAATTTTTTCCGCGCAGGCGGATTCGATCAGGTTCAGCTTGATACTGGAGCGGATTTGCTGGCTCTCCAGGAGTTGGATAAAAAGTTGTGGGTGACGCTAAGTTGCCCAACGCGCGGCGTTGAGTTCGATGTCAGGACGCTCGATTTAATCGATAGTGATGCGGATGGACGTGTCCGGGCCAACGAAGTGCTGGCAGCTATTGCATGGGCAGGCGGCTTGCTGAAAAATGCCGACTTGCTGGTCAAGGGTGTGGATAGTTTGGCTCTGGCTGACATTGACGATTCCAGCGTAGAGGGCAAACAGGTGTCGGCTTCTGCCCGGCTTATCCTGAAAAGTCTGGGAAAGCCAGCGGCGACGGAAATTTCGCTGGCCGATATGGCCGATATCGATAAATTAGTTGCGGTGCAGGAATTCAATGGCGACGGGGTGATTTGCGCCGGGCGGATTACCGATGCCAGATTGCGTGCAGCAGTTGGAGACATGATCAAGTGTGCCGGCTCAGTGGCGGATTTGAGCGGCGAAGCTGGTATCAACCAAGAGATCACCGATAAGTTTTTTGCCGAGGCTGCCGCCTATTCAGAGTGGTTTGCCATAGGCGATGACGATGATGCGATTTTGTTTCTGGGGGAAGAAACCCATGCAGCGGCAGCCGCCTTCGATGCAGTCAAGAACAAGGTCGGCGATTATTTCACCCGTTGCCAGTTGGCGGAATACGATAATCGTGCAGCTGTGCCGTTGAGCCGTTCAACAGAGGATTACCTGCAACTTGCAGCGCAAACCCTGTCGGCGCTAAGTCCTGAGGTCGCCAATTTTCCGCTGGCGACGGTAGCTGCGGGGAAGTCGTTGCCGATGGCCTCAGGCATCAACCCGGCTTGGATAACCAGACTGGACGCATTGCGCAAGCAGGTTGTCGCGCCGCTGCTTGGCAACAAGGAAAGTTTGAGCATGCCGGAGTGGCTTACGTTGTGCGGCAAGTTTGCTGCCTATGAATCTTGGCAAGTGAAAAAACCGGCAGGCAGTGTCGAGCAACTTGGTATCGCGCGCATTCGCGAGATTACCCGAAGCAAGTACAAGACAGCGATTGATAACTTGATCGGCCAGGACAAAGCGGTTGAAACCGAGATAAAGGGGATTCGTTCGGTAGAGAGGCTGTTACGCTACAACCGCGATTTGTTCAAGCTAGTGAACAATTTTGTGTCGTTTCGCAGTTTTTACACCGGCAGGGATAAGGCGATATTTCAGGTTGGCATGTTGTATCTGGACGGGCGCAGTTGCGAGTTGTGCGTCAAAGTTGTGGATGTTGGCAAGCATGCAGGTTTCGCCATCATGAGCGGAGTGTGTCTGGTGTACTGCGACTGCATTCGCAATTCAGGTACAGAAAAAATGAGCATCGCCGCAGCTTTTACCGCAGGAGACTCGGATTACCTATTGGTCGGGCGCAACGGCGTCTTCTATGACCGCCAAGGCCATGACTGGGATGCCACCATCGTGCGCATCATCGATCACCCGATCAGCATACGCCAGGCGTTCTGGGCACCCTACAAAAAAATATTCAAAATAATCAGCGAGCAAATGCAAAAACTGGCTGCATCGAAAGCCAGCTCGGCAGAAGGCAGCATGATCAAGGCATTAGAGGAAGGCGGAAAAGCTGTGGTTGCTGCGCCTGCAGCTCCAGTCAAGCCTCCCTTCGATGTAGGTAAGTTTGCCGGTATCTTTGCCGCGATTGGCCTGGCGATCGGCGCTATCGGCGGCATACTTGCTTCAATTGTGGGAGGGCTTTTGGGGTTGAAGCTCTGGCAGATACCACTGGCGGTAATCGGCTTGATGTTGCTGGTTTCCGGTCCTGCGATAGTCTTGGCTTGGCTCAAACTGAAGAACCGCAGCCTTGCGCCGATACTGGATGCAAACGGATGGGCGATCAATGCGCGGGCACGCATCAATATTCCATTTGGGACTTCGTTAACAGGATTGGCCAGCTTGCCGGCTGGCGCGAATCGCTCGCTTGTCGATCCGTTTGCTGATAAACGGATAGTGTGGCCTTATTATTTGATGATTGCTGCGGGTATCTGCGCGATGGTTGGCTTGTGGTACTTTGGTTATATCGGAAACAAATAAAACACCATTTGCACTGAATTTTTTAAGCTCCCTTGAACTCCGACATGTTCGATCCAAAACCGATACTCGACAGCCTGCCGTTGCTGCCAGGCGTGTATCGTTTTTTCGATGGTAAGGGCGAAGTGCTGTATGTCGGCAAGGCTAGGCAGCTGAAGAAACGCGTCGCGTCTTATTTCCAGAAAACTAATGTCTCGCCGCGCATCCGTCTGATGGTTTCGCACGTTGCGCGCATCGAAACCACCGTTACTCGGTCAGAAGCCGAGGCGTTATTGCTCGAAAATAACTTAATAAAATCATTAAGACCACGCTATAACATATTGTTCAGGGACGATAAATCTTATCCATATATCGTGCTGACCGGGGATGAATTCCCGCGACTGACCTATTACCGGGGCACGCCCAATCGCCAGCACCAATACTTCGGCCCCTATCCGAATTCTTATGCGGCGAAGGAAAGCATCCAGCTACTGCAAAAAATCTTCCGCATCCGCACCTGCGAAGAAAGCGTGTTCAAAAATCGCACGCGTCCCTGCCTGTTGCACCAGATCCATCGCTGCGCTGCACCATGCGTGAAACTGATTTCGGCGGAAGATTACCAGGCCAACATCCGTAACGCGACGTTGCTGTTGCAAGGGAAACATCAGGAGGTCGAGCAGACTTTGCGCCATGCGATGGAACGCGCATCGGATGAGCTCTATTTCGAACTGGCAGCCGAATTGCGCGACCAGTTGCGTGCGTTGCATACCGTGCAGCAGAAGCAGTTCGTCGAGTCCACCGGCGGTGCCACGGATGCCGACATCATCGCGCTGGCGCAGCAGGACGGGCTGGTCTGCGTGAATCTGGCAATGGTGCGTGGAGGGCGGCATCTGGGCGACAAAAGCTTTTTCCCGGAGCATGCCGAAGACCTATCGGCGGATGAGATCGTGCAGGCGTTTATCGCACAGCATTATTTGAATCGCAGCGTGCCGCCGTTGCTGGTTCTGGGCGAAGAATGCAGTGATGAAACGTTGGCGCAATTACTCAGCGAACAGGCGGGCCATGCAGTGAAGATCAGCATGGCGGCGAGCGGCGAGCGCAGGCAATGGCTGGAAATGGGACAGCGTAATGCGCAACTGGCGCTACAACAGCGGAAAGCGCAGCAGGGCGGTCAGAAACTGCGTCTGGACAAGCTGCGCGAATTGCTGGATATGCCGGATTTGCAGCGCATCGAGTGTTTCGACATCAGCCATACGATGGGTGAAGCGGCGCAGGCCTCCTGCGTGGTGTATGAGAATCTCGATATGCGCTCCAGCCAATACCGCCGCTATAACATTACCGGCATCACTCCCGGCGACGACTATGCGGCGATGCGCCAGGCGCTGACGCGCCGCTACCAGAAGCTTGCCGAAGACGGGCCGAAGGAGGAGAACACAGCACGGCCCGATTTGGTGCTGATCGACGGCGGGCTGGGGCAATTGCATATCGCAATGGATGTGATGCATGAATTGGGTTTGAATGAACTGGCTTTGGTCGGCGTGGCCAAGGGCGAGGAACGCAAGGCCGGATTGGAGCAATTGATTTTCCCCGATGGCACGGCAAAACAGTTGCGCAGCGATGATCCGGCGCTGCACCTGATTCAGCAAATCCGTGATGAAGCGCATCGTTTCGCCATTACCGGACACCGCGCCAAGCGCGGCAAGGCGCGCACCGCATCTAGCCTGGAGGAAATCAGCGGGGTAGGGGATAAACGGCGGCGCAGCTTGCTGACGCACTTCGGCGGGTTGAGGGAAGTGGCGCAAGCCAGCGTCGAACAACTCAGCCAAGTGGAAGGAATCAGCAAATCGCTTGCTGAGGCGATTTACCGGCAACTCCATTGAGAAATTATCAATATTTTGTTGCCGAAAAGATTTATCAGCAGCTACACTAGCCATATGCCGTTCAATATTCCAAATCTGATCACATGGTTACGAATCCTGCTTATCCCGGTGTTCGTTGTAGTATTTTATTTGTCCAACGAAACGGCTGATCCACATCTCAAGAACCTGATCGCTACGGCCGTATTTTTGCTGGCGTCGATCACCGATTGGCTGGATGGCTATCTGGCGCGAAAGCTGGATCAGTTCTCTGCTTTCGGGGCTTTTCTTGATCCGGTGGCCGACAAGCTGATGGTGGCCGCAGCGTTAATCGTTTTAGTCAAGCTGGGACGTGCCGATGCAATAATTGCCTTTATTATCATCGGGCGGGAAATCACCATCTCCGCTCTGCGAGAGTGGATGGCCAAACTCGGCGAAAGCAAGAGTATTGCAGTTTCCATGCTGGGCAAAATCAAAACCACTTTCCAGATGATTGCGATAGCAATGCTGTTGTACCATGAAAGCTTGCTGGGCGTAGATTGCCAAGCGATTGGCTCGTTGTTGCTGTATCTTGCAGCACTGCTGACTCTATGGTCGATGGGCTACTACCTGATGCTGGCATCGCCAAAACTAAAAAAACACTTAAACTGAATTGATTTTCAAGTCTGCGTCTGTATAATGCGCAGCCTTCGGGGTGTAGCGTAGCCTGGTAGCGCGCCTGCTTTGGGAGCAGGATGTCGGGAGTTCGAATCTCTCCACCCCGACCAGGATTTAGAAAGCAATTTATTAGCCTAAGAAAAGAATTGTGCCCGTAGCTCAACCGGATAGAGCACCAGCCTTCTAAGCTGGGGGTTACAGGTTCGATTCCTGTCGGGCACGCCAGTGTCTGTCGGGTGCCCGGACATAAGTATTTCGTCCAGCAACGCTTCAATGGTGGCTGTAGCTCAGTTGGTAGAGTCCCGGATTGTGATTCCGGTTGTCGTGGGTTCGAGCCCCATCAGTCACCCCAGTAAATACGAGGCTTGCAGAGATACAGGCCGTTTTCACGCCAAACGGTTTTTGCTCAATGAAACCATTGCCATATGCCGTTAGTCGCAATGCCGGTAAAACCTATCGGACTAAATAAAGCAAAAACAAAAAACAAGGGAGACCGAAGTCTCCCTTGTTTTTGCTTCTTGCTAAAACTACACCGCAGGAGCGAAGATATAAATTACCAAGAAGCCTCCAGCATCAGGGTAGTCAACTGTTTGCCATTCGGCTGAGGGGTAGAGTACAAAGTGCCACTGTAGATGCTGTGATTCAGGTGTATTTCGGCGTTTTGGGAGATGTTGTATACACCGGTCAGCGTTACTGCGTTGTCGGTTGGATTATCGCCGACGATGCCTAAGGCACCTGATGCGCCACCGCTATTGGCACGACGATAAGCTGCACCTATATGCAGAGTATATTGAGTCAAGCTGTATTCGGCACCGATGGTCCAAGCTTTTCGGTCATTGACACGATACAGGTTGGGATCAACTGGGCCAACTGGATTGTTTCCATTGGTAATATTGTTACCCGCGTTGAGTATATTGGGTCGAGCGGCAGTGCCGGCCGGTGCTTTAGCCCAAGTGGCATATACACCTAGATCCCTGCCTCCGACTTGTCCGAAAGCCTGGAAGTCGATCGCCGTGGCACGAGTTTCGACCGGCACTAGAGAAGCGGGTGTCAGCAAATCCGGTGCGTAGTTAGAGCCATTCCAGAATTGTGCTCCAATATGCATCGACCAATCTCCCTTGGTTGCTGTACTTACACTAGGTGTTGCGGCAATGCGCAAGTAGTTAGAGCGAAGTGTTTGGGCAGCGCCGGAGCGCGCCATGAAGGCGGGTGCCCAGCGGCTGAAGTTGATGTAACCCATGTCGTTTTGCCCCACAAAAGCCACGCCGGTTGCGGCACCGTCAGTGCCAACGTATTGCTGTGCAGAAATCTCCTTACGGTGTTCCGCCCATCGCACGTTGCGCACAGCTCCTGTGCTGGCTTGCTCATAGCCATAACTTGCACCCAACGTATCGGTCATGTAGGGAATCGCTGACAGCTTGGCATTGCTAACAGAAAACGCAGCCGGCAACCTGAAACCTGATACCAATTGGACGGCAGTAGTATTGCCTTCAAAAAAGAAGCCAACGTTTTCCGCAATCCGCCCACCAAAAAACAGGCTGAATTCTTCTGGTACTTGCCATTGGCCGCTGTTGGTGGTGTCACCGGGAATAACATCTGTATTAGCACCGTTGGATTTCTGGTATCGAACCTTTATTCTCATAGATGCGTTTAGAGTATCAGGTATAGACAGGCGATCTCCTTCCACCTTGCCCTGTGTGCCCATCATTGGGTAACCAGCGGCCTTAAAGGCTTGTCCAAAGCCGTTCAGGATTGGCACATGTTGTGCGTGGCATGACTGGCAGTTCAAGTTGGTTTGACGTGAAAAGGACGGAATAGCAGACGCCGCTGGCACAAATGCGGCTGTTGCCAATGCAACTGCCAGAGAGAAAAAAACTTTTTTCATTGATGCTTTTCCACGTGCAAAATGATATTAAAAAATATTTGGCGTTACCAAACTCTGGGAAGTCGTATTGCTTATAGAAACCGTCGCTATTATAGAACTTTATAGCAGCATAGAAGGGCTGTCAAAAATTTGGATGGCAGTTCTTTCTACTTGCTAGCGTTCAAAATTGAACATTCAAGTTTTGTGCTTCTTATTCGCTTACGGTGATTATTTCAGGGAAAAGCATAACGGTGTTTGGTGTTCAGGTAGCTTTTCAGCAGGGTGGCGAGTTTGGATAGAATGGCCTTCATTATCAATAGCCTGAATTGACTAGGCTGTTTCCTGAAATACGCATAATGTATATTATGTCAAATCACGGGGATGGTTAATTCGCCCCAGGAATGGTTAGATATACTCACCTGCTTTATTGAAGAAAATCCGTCCATTGGCATAAACTTTTAATAGCTTACCTTAAATGCGGTAAGCGACTAGATTCAGCTGAAATTTTTTCCAGCGCCTGTGTTTGCTCAGGAAGAACTTGGCCCCATGAAAAACGCCACTCCCAGTTGTCGTTAGGTTGGCCGGGGAAATTCATCCGATGATCGCCGGATAGTCCGAGTACATCCTGCATGAGGATAATGACTGTATTAGCCTCCGAATTGGAGATTGCCCTTATCATGTCCCATTGAATATGATGACATTCAGATCCAAGGTACTTTCTGGCAAACTCCTTCTCACCTGGTGTTGCCGTGCTCCACCAGCCGATGCTGGTATCGTTGTCATGGGTGCCTGTGTAGGCAACTGAGTTAGGCGCGTAGTGATGCGGTAAAAAAGGGTGACTCTCATCTTCGGCGAATGCGAACTGCAAGACACGCATTCCTGGCAAATTAAATCTTTCACGCAGTTCCACCACATCGGGTGTAATCATGCCCAGGTCTTCGGCAATGATAGGCAAACCTCCAAGCGCAACATCAAGAGCCTCGAACAGTTTTGCTCCGGGCCCTGGCACCCATCGGCCATTGATTGCCGTGGATTCATTTGCAGGAATTTCCCAGTAGCCTGCAAACCCTCGGAAATGATCGATACGCACCAAGTCGAAGTGTTTCAGCGCATGTCGCATGCGCGCTATCCACCATGCAAAACCGGTCTTTTCGTGTGCATCCCATCGGTATAACGGGTTCCCCCACAGCTGGCCGGTCTTGCTGAAATAGTCGGGCGGCACTCCGGCAACAACTGTCAAGCGCCCTTTTTCGTCAAGTTCGAATAGCTCCTGGTGCGCCCATACATCGGCACTTTGATAGGCGGCAAAGATTGGAACATCACCAATGATGCGAATCCCATGCTCGTTGGCATATTGCTTCAAATGGGACCATTGGCGCGCAAAACACCATTGGCAGAATTTCCAGAAACCAATTTCTTCTGTACAGCTTTCTGCTACATGCTGTAGCGCTTGCGGGTTTCTATTGGCAAGACTTTCTGGCCAGCAACTCCACTCGCATCCATTTTGTTGCTCATTAAGCGTCATGAATATTGCATAATCGTCGAGCCACTCGCCTTCAGTGTTGCAGAACTCTACATATGCAGCGTAACTTGTTTCCTGATGATGCCAGGTCTTCTGAGGGTAAGCGAAGAAGCTTGTGGCAGCGCGTCGCAGTCGTTCGAGGCGAAACGGACGCAACAGTGCGAAATTTATCCGGTCAGGCCGAAATTCCATGCGGGGTTTCAGGTCTTCATCTATCAGCCAACCTTGATCTGCCAATTCCACGAGGTCGATAAGCAGGATGTTGCCTGCAAAGGCAGAGCTACTCATATACGGAGAATTGCCCGGGCCAATTTCCCCTAGCGGCAGCATCTGCCAATAGGTTTGCCCGGCACTTACCAGCCAGTCGACAAACCGATATGCGTCTGAGCCAAAGTCCCCTGCCCCATATGGCCCGGGAAGAGACGTTGGATGAAGCAATATGCCACTAGTACGCTCAGTTAACATGAGATAGTTATTTATTCGGATGCGCGCCGCATCGCACCACCCACCTCGGGAGAGCCGCCGCCCTTGCTGACAGGTTCCGATAAATTTAGCGGGGGCGGCAATTTCAGCAGGCGATACAATTCGGTCAGGTTATGGCGGAACAAGTGATCAAAGCTGGCTACCGAATGCGCGGGGTTGTAGTCGCCAAACCACCAGAACCAGTCGGAGCTCTCGCAAGAAGAAAGCTGCCTTTCAGCCGCTTCCTGTTCGGCTGGACTGAGCCGGCCACTGGACATAACCATATCAAAACTTTGTTTGGCAACACACAGCAAGTCCCAAGCGCGATTTTTGTCAGGCGATCCTATCCATGTTGAGAAATTGCCATAGACCCAGCTACCCGCAACGATGCTCTCAAGGCTATGCGTGCGGGCATAATCTGCCTCAGGGCGAGTTGTACTTTGATCCAGATAGTCGCTGTAAGTAATGGTGCGTATCTGTTCATGGGACTCCAGTGCCAAATATAGCTCTTCTATAAAATAGTAACCATTGTAAGGATAATATTCCCAAGCGTTTTCGCCATCGAGAATCACACTCACCACGGGCGTTTCATCTTCTGGGCCATGTTGTGCGATGCTCTCGATTTGATTGATGAAATGGCTCGCGGCATCTTTACCGTGCCAGCGCGAATACTCAAAGCCGATCAAATCAGACAGATGGTCATCGCGGAAAAAGTAATGCAAGCCTTCGCCCCCATTCGCCAGACGATATGGCCGGTATAAGTATTGCGCGCGCTCAGGAACAACTGGCCGCGTTTTACGCAAACTATTGACCAGCACACTCTCGCTACTGGCTGTCCAACGACAGCCCTCTGCTGCCAATACCTCCAGTGTTTCAGAAGAGATAGACCCTTCGGCTGGCCACATTCCTTGTGGTTCGGCTCCAAAGCGTTCACGGTAACTCTTCTTCGCCAGCTGAACATGAGCAGTCACGCGCAGCCGACCCTTTGGATAGTGCGGAGAATTAGGCAATGGCGCATCGGGCATGGCTTCTTTGGCACTGGCGAAATCAATCAGCAGCGGGGCCAACGGGTGGTAGTGCGGCGTAGTGGATATCTCGATTTGTCCAGACTCGGCAAGCTTGCGATAGCGCGGGATAATGCCACCAATCAACTTACCGATCAGGCTAAGCAATTGTTTGCGGTCTTCATAACTGAATCCCTCAGCCTTGCTCATCAATTGCGCGACCAGGACATATTCACGGCGCACACTCTCGCCGCACCAGACCAGATGGTACCAAGTCAACAGGTCAGCCAAATACTGCCCCGACAAATAGGCCAGTCCAGTTGCCCCATCGGTATGCAAAAGGTTAAATAATTCCAGCAAACGTTTGTAAGCCGGATAGGGTGCAATCATTTTGCTGTGATTGTTGCGAAAACATGCCTCAAAGGCCAATTGCCTCTGTTCTGCGGTAAGTTCATGGCAGTTTTCTTGTGCCAGCAGGCGCAGCAAAGGGTCACGCAGTTGTCCGGAAGAAAATTGATTTTCGTAGTCATCCAACTGATCGAGCAATATCGGTACAAAATTCACTACGGCGTGGACTTTGGGATGCCGCTCAAGGTGATAAGCCATATCGGTGTAATCCTTGATGGCATGTAGATAAGTCCACGGCAGCACAAAATCGCCGCTGGAATAATCGCGATAATCAGGCTGGTGCATGTGCCAGAGAAAGACTAAATCAACAGCTTTTGTCATGGGAAATATATTTCGCCGTTAATCATTAATCAGCTGGGTCACTTGAAATCATCGGATGCGATGCACATTCTGCCCGAGCATATCCGGCGTAATTAGCGTCACCCCATTGGGGCTGACATGGAAACGTTTGCGATCTTCCTCAGGATTAACTCCAATTTCCAATCCTTCTGGAATCTGGCAATACTTGTCGACGATAACGCGTTTTAGTACAGCGTGGTCGCCCACAACCACATTGGGCAGCAAAACCGAATCTTCAATGGTGCAATGGCTGTTTATGCGCACATTGGAAAACAGCAGCGACCGGCGCACCGTTGAACCGCTCACTATACATCCACCCGAAACCAGGGAATCGATCGCTACACCGCGGCGATCATCGTCATCGAATACAAATTTAGCCGGTGGCAACTGCTCCTGATATGTCCAAATCGGCCATTCCTGATCGTACATGTTTAAATCTGGAACAACCTTGGTCAATTCCATGTTGGCTTCCCAGTATGAATCGATGGTTCCAACATCCCGCCAATAGGGAATATTTCCATCGCCCATCCCCACGCAGCTCTGTTCGAAGCTTTGTGCGAATATGCGGTATTTATCGATCATGTATGGGATCAAATCCTTGCCGAAATCGTGGCTGGAATGCTGATCGTCAGCATCGCGCACCAACTGCTCAAAGAGAAAATCCTTGTTGAATACGTAAATACCCATACTGACCAGCGACTTGTCAGGCTTGCCGGGAACTGGAGCGGGATTGGAGGGTTTCTCAGCAAATTCGACTACGCGTCCATGCTCATCTACTCCCATCACGCCAAATGCGGTTGCGTCTGAGATCGGCACTTCCAAACAGGCCACTGTCATGTCGGCCTTATTATCCACATGAAAAGCCAGCAACTTGCTGTAATCCATTTTGTAAACATGATCGCCAGCCAGAACCAGAACGAAATCAGGATTGGCGTCACGCAAAATATCAAGATTCTGGTATACAGCATCGGCAGTGCCCTCATACCAGTGGTATTCGCTGATGCGCTGTTGCGCGGGCAGCAAATTAAGAAATTCGCCGAATTGGCCATTCAGGAATGACCAGCCACGCTGGATATGTTGGATCAAGCTGTGCGACTTGTATTGAGTCGCCACGCTGATACGGCGAATACCAGAATTGACGCAGTTGGACAGGACGAAATCGATAATGCGGAATTTGCCGCCAAACGGAACAGCAGGTTTGGCACGCCAATCCGTCAACTGATACAAACGGCTACCACGTCCGCCAGCCAGCACCATCGCATAAGTATTCTTGGTAATATGACTGACAAATCGCGGAGTGGAATTGTCCGCAACGACATGATATTTTTTTTGAAGGTAACTCAATTCGGCGTTCATGTGGCGCTCTCCTCTATTTACCTCTTTTACTCGACCATTATCGTTTACAATCACCCGATTAGACAAGGACAATGGGAAATTTATGGTGAATACACCAATCGAATCGCTGCTGCAAGCGCGTTATTATGATCCTTTTGGACTGCTTGGTCTGCACCGTGAAGGAGCAGAATGGGTCATACGGGTTTATGAACCTCATGTCACAGATATCGATTTGCTGAATAATGACGCAACCGTTGCATTAAAACGAACTCACCCCGGTGGAGTGTTTGAATGGCGCGGCAACATCGAACCCAGCCGACCGTATCGCCTGCGTTTGCACTATGGCAGCGCGACTCACGATATTTACGACCCCTATCAATTCCCGCCGCATATTTCCCAGCAAGACCTGTATTTGTTCAGCGAAGGCAAGTTGCGCCAAGGCTACCGGATGCTCGGTTCCCATGTTGTTGAAATCAACAATGTAAAGGGAATCAGGTTTGCTGTTTGGGCGCCGAATGCCGAGCGCGTCAGCGTGGTGGGCGAATTCAACAACTGGGATGGCCGCGTGCATCCGATGCACTCGCACGGCTCCAGCGGTGTGTGGGAATTGTTCATTCCAGAAATCAAGCAGCAGGCGTTGTACCGGTATGAAATCCGCAACCGCGACACCGGCCAAGTGCTGACCAAGACCGATCCATACGCGCAAGGTTATGAATTGCGCCCCGGCACGGCGGCACTGGCTGCCCCACCCCACCGGCATCAATGGCAGGACGCGGAATGGATGGAGCAGCGCGGCCAATGGGACTGGCTACATGGCGCGATCAACATCTACGAAGTGCATGCCGGTTCGTGGAAACGCCACCCCGACGGCCGCTTCTACACCTATAGCGAATTGGCGAATGATCTTGTGCCTTATGTCAAAAGCATGGGTTACACACACATCGAATTCATGCCGATCTCCGAGCATCCGCTGGATGAATCATGGGGCTACCAGGCCACCGGCTATTTCGCCCCTACCAGCCGCTTTGGATCACCCGATGAATTGCGTCATTTGATCGACACCTGTCATCAGGCCGGCATCGGCGTATTCCTGGATTGGGTGCCGGCACACTTCCCGCAGGACAGCTGGGCGCTGGCGCGCTTTGACGGCACGGCCTTGTATGAGCACGAAGACCCTCGCCTGGGTTTCCACCAGGAATGGGGCACCCATATCTTCAACTACGGCCGCAACGAAATTAAAACTTTCCTGATGTCCAGCGCGCATTTTTGGCTATCCGAATTTCATTTCGATGGACTTCGCGTCGATGCCGTCGCTTCAATGTTGTATCTGGATTATTCCCGCAACGAGGGAGAATGGATCCCGAACAAATACGGTGGCCGCGAGAATCTCGAAGCGGTGGAATTCCTCCGTGAGATGAACATCATGGTGCATGAAGAATTTCCCGGCGCATTGACCATGGCGGAGGAATCCACTGCATGGCCCGGCGTATCCCGCCCTGTTTATCTGGGCGGACTAGGCTTCTCGATCAAGTGGAACATGGGCTGGATGAACGACACGCTGGCCTATTTTCACCATGAGCCGGTGCACCGGCGTTACCATCACAACCAGCTTACCTTCGGCCAGCTTTACGCCTATACCGAAAATTTCGTCATGCCTTTTTCGCATGATGAAGTGGTGCATGGTAAGGGTTCGTTGTTGTCCAAGATGCCCGGAGATGCCTGGCAAAAATTCGCCAATCTGCGCCTGTTGCTGACCTATCAGATGACCAGCCCGGGCAAAAAACTCAACTTTATGGGTAACGAAATCGCCCAAGGCCGCGAGTGGCAATCCAAATGGGAACTTGAATGGTGGCAACTGGGGCAGGAGTTGCACCGCGGCATGCAAAACCTGATGCATGACCTGAACCAGCTGTATCGCAAACTTCCCCCGCTGTACGACCTAGATTTCCAGCACGAGGGTTTTGCCTGGATTGACTGCAACGACGCGGATCAATCGGTATTGTCTTATCAGCGTCGCGCACGCGACGGCTCCTTTGCCATAGTCGCGTTGAACCTCACGCCCGTGCCGCGTTACCGTTACCGCCTTGGCCTGCCAGTGCAGGCGCATTACCGCGAAGCGCTGAACAGCGATTCGGAATATTACACGGGCAGCAACCTCGGCAATGCCGGTTTGATACAGGCAGAACCCATCCCCTGGATGGGACTGCCCTACTCTGCCGAAATTGTCTTGCCGCCTCTGGCAGGGGTAGTTCTGGTGCTGGAAGACTGACTATCAGGCCAGAATTACTGAGCTAGCTACATAATGTCAAAACTTACCTCATCCACAGCCTGGCAAGCGCTCAAGACGCATCACGACGCGATTGAGCCGGTTCACATGCGCAGGATGTTTCAGGACGATCCTGCACGCTTTGACAAATTTTCGGTGCAACTCGGCAGCCTGCTATTCGACTACTCCAAGAATCGCATCAATGCCGAAACAATAAAGCTGCTGACGGATCTTGCAAGGCAAGCCGGGCTGCAAAGTCAGATCGAGCGCATGTTCGCGGGCGAAAAGATCAATTTCACTGAACAGCGTGCCGCATTGCATACAGCACTGCGCAATCGCTCAGGCCGCCCGGTTTACTCGAACGGCAAGGACGTCATGCCCGATGTGCAGCGCGTATTGGAATTGATACGCCGTTTCTCCGATAAAGTGCGTACGGGCCAGCACGTTGGCCATACCGGCAAGCGCATAACCGACATCGTCAACCTCGGTATCGGCGGATCGGACCTTGGCCCGCTGATGGTGTGCGAAGCGCTCAAGCCTTATTCCACCCCATCTCTGCACGCCCATTTCGTATCCAATGTGGACGGCACCCACCTCGCCGAGACGCTGAAAAAACTGGATGCCGAAACCACGCTGTTCATCGTCAGCTCGAAGACCTTCACGACGCAGGAAACCCTCACCAATGCCCGCTCGGCGCGTGCCTGGCTGGTAGAAAAACTGGGCGATGAAAAGGCCGTTGCCAAGCACTTTGCCGCCGTTTCCACCAACCTCGATGCCACCGCCAAGTTCGGCATCAACCCGCAAAATGTCTTTGAATTCTGGGACTGGGTCGGCGGGCGTTATTCGCTGTGGTCGGCCATCGGCCTGCCCATCGCGCTGTTCGTGGGCATGGACAAGTTCGAGGAACTGCTGGGCGGCGGCTACGCGATGGACGAGCACTTTCACAGCGCGCCGCTGGACAAGAACATTCCGGTGCTGCTGGGGCTGCTCGGCATCTGGTACAACAACTTCTTCGGCGCGGCTTCCAACGCCGTGCTTCCTTACGACCAATACATGCATCGCTTCGCCGCGTACCTGCAACAACTGGAAATGGAGAGCAACGGCAAACGCGTGGACCACGACGGCAACACAGTGGATTACAACACCGGCATGGTGGTATGGGGCGAGCCCGGCACCAACGGCCAGCACGCTTTCTTCCAACTTATCCACCAGGGCACGCGCATGATACCGGCGGATTTTCATGCGCCGTTGCACAGCTATAACCCCTTCGAAGAACATCGCGCCATCCCGCTCGCCAACTGCTTCGCGCAAGCCGAAGCGCTGATGGTCGGCAAGACTGAAAATGAAGCGCGCGCCGAATTGGTTGCGCAGGGTTTGCATGGCGATGCGCTGGAAGCCTTGCTGCCGCACAAGGTTTTCCCCGGCAACAGGCCGACCAATACTTTTCTGTTTGAGCGGCTCGATCCGCACACGCTGGGCATGCTGATCGCGATGTATGAGCACAAAGTATTCGTGCAAAGCGTGGTGTGGAACATCAACCCGTTCGACCAGTGGGGTGTCGAACTGGGCAAACAACTAGCGGGGAAAATACTGCCGGAACTGCGCGGTGCGGGTGTGACTTCACATCATGATGCTTCGACTGCCGGGCTGATCGACTATTACCACAAGCACTATTAGACAGAATGTTTCATGAATTTAGATAATTCATTCTTGACGATTCAGAAAACGTGGTCTCTATTATTTGCAATGGTTAGGTAGTTGGTGAGACTCAACTGCCACGATACACCTCAGACTCTGGGGCGCGAATATAGCCATCGATTTGTGAAAAATGTCCGTTTACGTTGACTTCCTGACCAATGCGAAGCTTTGCGCAGCCTCGAAACTCGGACTTTGTCCGGAATAAGACATAACCAAATGGATCACACAAAACTCCAGGGAAGCGAGTGAGCTGGTTATACCATGTGCCATCTTTATGGTAGAGCGCGTGTTGCGCACCGATCTTCCAACGCTGATTGAGTAACTCACCAATTTTCGCAGGCATTCATTCTCTCGCTAAGGGACGTGGAGCCGGCTGTTTCGGCGGAGCGCCCCTCTTGACTGCTATGTTAGGGCTTGGACTTCTCGCTGTGTTTTCTGGCATCTTGAACCCACTAGTTTTTTGGTATGTTGGTCATTTTTCTGACAGAGGTTTCCGGTTTTATTGGATGGGATTTATTCTGCTGAATACTCCCGCCATGCTGGCACTCGCATACACACTTACTAGGCTCTTGATGTGGTTGAAATGAGGATGTTAGGAGCGCACCACCAATTGCCCCAGCGATGCCAACATAGACGGCAAGATAACCTGGCCTCGCTTGGATTTTGGCAAGACGCACATTCAGCATATGTTCTGCGACGATGCGCTCTTGCACCATGTCAATGCGATTGCCTGTTGCTTCTTTAATAACCGCTGCGAGTTCCCAAGCATCCATGCCCGCCAATGTTTTTTCTTTGTCGGTGATTTCATTCCACCAGAAGGCATATTTATCATGAGCGAAAAGGCTTTTTATGCGCACCCATATTGAAACAGACATTTTCGTAATCCCTAACGTTAACTAGACACCAAATGAGTCTGGTAATTTGGGGAATACCAACTCACCCCACTGCCGCATTGATTTCAAGATCATCCGCATACGGCTTGCTCGGGTACTGGAAAGTAACCGGGCCATCCGGTTTGGAATGAACAAACTGGTAGATATACGGGTCTTTTGAGTCGCGCAATTCCGATGCCTCGCCTTCCGCCACGACCCTGCCGTCATGGATGAAGTACACGTAGTCGACGACTTTCAGCGATTCGAACAGGTCGTAGGTCACCACAACCGAAGTAACCCCGAGCGCGTCGTTCAGCCGCCGGATCAGGTTCGCGATGGTGTTGAGCGAGATCGGGTCAAGGCCGGCGAACGGCTCGTCATAAATGATCAGCGTGGGGTCGAGTGCAGTTGCACGGGCCAGCGCCACCCTCCTTTCCATGCCGCCGGAAAGTTCGCCCGGCATCAGTTTATGGGCGTTGCGCAAGCCTACCGCATGAAGCTTCATCAGCACCAGATCATGGATCAACTCTTCGGGAAGATCGGTATGCTCGCGCATCGGGTAGGCAAGGTTGTCGTACACCGACAGATCGGTAAACAGTCCGCTTACCTGAAACATCATGCCCATTTCCCGACGCATCATGTATAAGTCGTGATTGCCGAGTTCGTGTACTACCTTGTCCTGGAATTTTACGCTGCCGCGCGATGGTCGCAGCTGACCGCCAAAATGACGCAGCAGCGTGGTCTTGCCGCATCCGCTGACACCGAGGATAGCAACGATTTTTCCGCGCGGAATAGTGAGATTGATACCCTTAAGCACCTCATGATTGCCATAGGCGAAATGAAGATCGCTGACTTCGACCAGATTTTCCGGTGATTGATCCAATATCTTTCCCATCTTTAAGTGGTTGTCACACGTTAAAATAATACCATTATCCGGACTGTACCGGCGCAACTCAAACCTGATTTTCGGAGGTATTACCGCCTCGGCCTGCGAAAAGCCTGAGCTTCTCAAATATATCGTCCACGTAAGTAAATACAACCGGTACGACTAACAAGCTTAGTAAAGTCGAGGTAATCAGCCCCCCGATAACAGCCGTCGCCATCGGCATTCTGAAGCTTGGATCGGCGCCAAGCCCCAATGCTATCGGTAACATCCCGGCGCCCATCGCGATGGTGGTCATCACGATAGGACGTGCGCGCTTATTGCAGGCATCAACGAGAGCATCAAATCTGCTTAATCCGTGGTCACGGCGAGCCGTGATCGCATATTCGACCAACAGAATTGAATTCTTCGTCACGATACCCATCAACATCAACAGGCCAATCAGGGAAGGCATGGAAAAACTATTGTGTGTGGCCAGCAGTGCAACAAAAGCGCCGCCTATCGACAGAGGGATTGCGGCAAGTATCGTTACGGGCTGCAGGAAATCCTTGAACAGCAAAACCAGTACGACATATACGCACAGCACTCCCGTCAGCATCGCAAGACCAAAACTGCCAAACAGCTCCTTCATTCTTTCGGCATCGCCGGACTCTGCACGCTTAACGGCTGGCGGCAATGAATTCAGGCTGGGCAGCCTGTCCGCCTCGGCGGTAACATCGCCCAACTGCCTGCCGTTCAGCTCCACGTCGATGGCGACGTTGCGGCTGCGGTCGCGACGGTCAATCTGCACAGAGCCGCTGCCGATGGAAATATCCGACACGTTACCGAGCATCACGTATCCTTTTTTCCCTGGCACCGGCAGTCGTGAAATCGCCTCAATCTCCTGCCGTGCGGATTCCGGCATTTGCACGCGGATAGGTACCTGCCGCTGCGGCAGGTTCAGTTTGGCAAGGGCGGAGCTGTAATCCCCCGCTGTGGCGATACGCACCACTTCACCGACGCTTTCCGCCGTCACACCCAGTTCGGCCATACGGGCAAAGTTCGTGCGAATGCTGATTTCCGGGCGCACCAGGCTTGCCGTGGAAGTGACATTTCCCAATCCATTGATCGTGCGCATATCACGCATCACATTTTCAGTCGCCTTCATCAAGGCATCCATGTCATCGCTTAGCAGGATCAGCTGCAATTTCTCACCTGAATCTCCGGTGCCAACAGTCACCCTGACGCCCGGCAACGCCAGCAATTTTTCGCGAAGCGCTGTTTCTATTTCATGCTGTTTTAATTTACGCTCGCTGCGATGCGTCAAGGTAAGCGTCAGGTTAGCTTTGCGCACATCTGCGCTTGCCCCGGAAGAAAAAGCGTCTCCGCCAGCGCCTCTTCCAACTGCCGTAAAGACCTGCTTCACATCGGGCATTTGCTGAATGACCGCCCTCGCCTGCTCGGCAGCCGCTCTTGTCTGCTCAAGCGTACTGCCGGGAGGCAGTTCGATGGTCACTTGAGTTTGACCGCGATCAGCCACCGGAATAAAGCCCTTGGGCAGCAGCGGAATCAGCATCAGCGATCCGATAAAAAACGCCAGCGCTAAAAATGAAGTTTTCAACCTGTGCGTCAAACACCACTTCATCCACCCCAGGTAGGCAGTCATAAGCTTGCTGTCCTGCTCTTCCAAAACAATCGGTTTGAGAAAATAGGCCGCCATCATCGGTGTCATCAGGCGTGCGACAACCAGCGAAGCCATGATTGCCAGTGCTGCAGTCCAGCCGAATTGTTTAAAAAACTTGCCCGGGATGCCTCCCATGAATGCGGTAGGCAAAAATACGGCGACCAGCGCAAATGTAGTCGCGATCACTGCAAGGCCGATTTCATCGGCTGCTTCCAAAGCCGCCTGATATGGACTCTTGCCCATGTGCAAATGACGAACGATGTTCTCTACCTCGACAATCGCATCATCGACCAGAATGCCGACCACCAGCGCGAGTGCGAGCAACGTAACGGTGTTCAGTGTGAAGCCGAAATAGTGCATGCCGATAAAAGCCGGGATCACGGAAAGCGGCAACGCCACAGCAGAAACAAGCGTCGAGCGGATATCGCGCAAGAACCACCACACGACCAGCACCGCCAGTAGCGCGCCTTCATACAGCAAGTGCATGGAGCCATCGAAGTTTTCCTGGACGCGGGTCACCGAATTGAACGCTTCGGCAATCTTCAGATTGCTGTGCTGTGCATTCAGCACTTCCACTGCGGTATGCACTGCCTTGGCAACGGTTACCTCGCTGGTTCCCTTGCTGCGGGTTATTTCGAAACCGATAATAGGCTTTCCGTCGAGTAGTGCAATGGACTGCTGCTCGCCTTTTGCATCTCTCACAGTAGCCAGTTGATCAAGCCGATAGTGCCGGCCATCTTGCAGCGAGATGTTAATGGCAGCCAATTCGAGAGCAGAATCTACAGTGCCAAGCGTCCGTATGGATTGTTGGCTATCGCCGATATCCGTCCGTCCTCCCGATGATTCGCGCTGAATTTTTTTGATCTGCCGGGAAATATCGGCAAACGAAACATTCAACGCCTGAATTTTTATCGGATCAATCTCGACACGTATTTCGCGATCAACCCCGCCAACACGGGACACTTTGCCGACACCGGGAATGGACAATAAAGCCTTGGAAATATCGTTATCGACGAACCAGGAAATATCCTGTTCATCCAGCGCGCCGGAGGCAACGCTGTAAGTCAGAATTGGCCTGCCTGATGTGTTTACTTTGCTGATAACCGGTTCCTTCATGTCGCTCGGCAAGTCGGAGCGAATACGGCTGATGGCATCGCGCACATCGTTGACAGCCTCGTTGATGTCTTTTTCGAGATTAAACTCAACGGATATCTTTGCCGACCCGTCAGTTATGGATGAGTAAACGTGTTTGATTTCACCCAGGCTGGCCACGGCATTTTCGATTTTTCTAGACACCTCTGTTTCCATCTGGGTGGGTGCAGCTCCTTCCAGATTGGCGGTCACAATGACGACGGGCAGTTCGATATCCGGAAAGTCCTGCACTATCATCGTCTTGAAGCTCATCAACCCGAAGATGGTGAGCAGAATGAACAGCAGAATGGATGGGATTGGCGTCTTGATCGCCCAGGCAGAAAAGTTCATTTATTAACTCCGCCTGTCGATATGCAAAACTGGATGGATGCTATTTTCCGACGAATTTACCTTCGGATTCTCAATGCGCACAATATCCCCGTCGCTCAGGAATCCAGCCCCTAATGCGACGATGATCGTATCGGGTTTGATGCCGACCGTAATTTCGATTCGATCACTTTGACGGCGGCCTGTTGAAACCTTGACCTGCTCAACGCGATTATCTTTCACCACCTTGAACACGTATGAAAACCCATCGCGGACAACCACAGCACTTTGCGGAACGGTGAGTGCATTCGATTTACCCAAGTCGAGCTCGCCCTGCGCAAACATCCCTGCCCTGATTGA
The DNA here is from genome assembly GCA_023259055.1 of Nitrosomonadales bacterium. Classification (GTDB taxonomy): domain Bacteria; phylum Pseudomonadota; class Gammaproteobacteria; order Burkholderiales; family Gallionellaceae; genus Gallionella. The sequence continues at coordinate 361,303 of JAHFQZ010000003.1, read as the reverse complement.
TTTCGCTTGGGGCAGCTGGATATAGACCGTTCCATTTCTTGTCTGCGTATCTATCACAGGTGAAATTCTGGCAACCGTGCCGTCTACTTTTTCGACTTTAGACAAATGCAGTCTTGCCTTCTGCCCGATACTCACTTGATGCAATAATTGCTCGGGCAGTTCTGCGCGCCATTCCATTTTTTCTTTCCTGATCAGGCGAAACATTTCCGAACCGTTCTGCATCACGGTTCCAACGGTCGCAGTGCGCGACGAAATGATCCCGTCGTCATGTGCCAGCACTTTCGTATAACCATATTTGATCCTCTCGGCTTCCAGCTTTGCTTCGGCAAGATTCATCTGCGCCTCGGCGATTTGAGCCGTCGTAGTGAATTTTTGCGCGTCCTGTTCGCTCATGACACCGCGACTCTTGAGTTGATCAGAACGTTTGACATTCAACTGCGCTTCGGCAAATCTGGCCTTGGCATCATCAAAGGCCGCCTGTTGCTGATGCACCCCGTTCAGCGCCATTTCATCGGAGAAGCGCGCCAGCACTGCTCCTTTCTTAACCTGGTCGCCGACATTCACCATGACTTCTGTCAAACGCAATCCGCCGATTTCAGGGCCAATAATGGATTCCTGCCATGCCTGCACTGTGCCGGTAGCCGTGATCTGGTCGGACCATATTTTTGTTTCAGGTTGAACCGTTGTAACAGTCAAGGCCGGTTTTACTTCTTTCACGATAGCAATACTTTGCGGCTTGCCCGATTTCATCGCATAGACAACCGCAAGGATAAGCAAACAAGAAATAACGATATATATGGATTTTTTACGACTCATTTAATTCTCCTGGCGAAATTGCGCCCGTGCAGACAAATGGCGATTGCGTTCGCGCTCTATCAAGGCGGTTACATACATGGCCTATCTGTCAACCGGGGTGGATGGAATATTGAAAAAAGTGAAGGACGTTCAGTAAGGTTTATTTCCAACCCAGTTCCCTGCCGGCTGGTATTGGCATACCCATACTTGCTGATTAGTGTCTTCGCACACCGCCATTGCACAGCCGATTGCCGTGGTGGTGCGCCAGACCACCTGAGTGTAGTGGCCGCATATCTTGCCGGGTTTGCAGCTATTGCTTGCGTAGTCGTAATCAACTTTCTCGCTACCCCAGCTGTCCACCACGTTTTCTGGCGATATCTTTTGCAGCTCTTTGCGGCCGTCCGACCAAGCCAGCGCGCTGGCCCAGTAAAGATTCTCGCCGTAACGCCCCTCCCCTTTGCTATGGCGCATATTGCAGCGGTTGGTTTTTTTCAGGTTATCCGCCCAAGCTTGTGCGGATATTTCCAGTTCCGGTGAATAACTGAGCTTCTCGGCCACGCCGACTTTGGCACGCCACTTGTTGTGCGACGTTACAAAGGCAGTTGTGTCGAAATTTCCGGCAAATGTGGAAAAGGTTGCCGGCATTGCGGCAAGGAAAATGGCTATGGATTTATGTTTCATTGTTTATCAAGTTCAAATAAATAATCGATGTAATGGAGTGGACACACCACTTATTCAATGGGGGAGCATTATTTTTTTACACCCTGTTGCCCCAATACCTTGAGATACACCGCGAGATAGGCTTCAGCACTGTGATGCCAATTGAAGTTTTTCGCCATACAGTTTTTGCACAGTGTCTTCCATTTTATTTTGTCGCGATACAGGTCGATTGCGCGCTGGATGGTGATGAACAGATTTTCAGCGGTCATGCCGTTGAACATAAAGCCGCTAGCGGTGCCGTCATTCAGTGTTGCTCGGGTGCAGTCCACGACAGAATCGGAAAGGCCGCCGGTGGCATGGACGATGGGGGGTGTACCGTAACGCTGGCTATACAACTGGTTCAGGCCGCAGGGTTCAAAGCGAGACGGCATCACGAACATGTCTGCTCCGGCTTCGATCTGGTGCGACATGTCTTCGCTGAAGCCGATAACCGCGCCAATCATACCGGGATAACGATGCGACAAGTCGTGCGCGGCTTTCTGCATATGTGCATCGCCGTTGCCGAGAATGGCCAACTGCGCCGGCAATTCGGTCAATTGCGGCGCGATCTCCAGCAACAAATCCAGGCCCTTCTGGTGTGTGAAGCGGCTGACTACGCCGAGTAGCGGCACATCCGGGTCGGGGTTCAGCTCCAGTTTTTTTTGCAGCGCTTGTTTGTTGGCGGCCTTGCCGATCAAGTCTGAGCTGCTGTATTGTCTGGCAAGATGCGGGTCGGTAGCCGGATTCCATTCTTCGGTGTCAATGCCGTTAAGCATGCCGGTGAGATCGTCACGGCGCATGGACAGCAGGCCTTGCAGGCCAAAACCGAGCTCTTCCTGCTGAATCTCCTTGGCATAGTTCGGGCTGACGGTGGTGATGTGGTCGGCGTAGAACAAGCCTGCTTTGAGAAACGACATGCTGCCGTAATACTCGACGCCGTTGATGCTGAAACAGGACGGCGGCAAGCCTAATTGACTCACCATCGCGGGCGGGAATATTCCCTGGAAGGCCAGATTGTGGATCGCGATGATGCTCGGCACCGCACCCTTCGCGAAGTGCAGATATGCTGGCGTCAGGCCGGTCTGCCAGTCATTGCAGTGCACCAGATCAGGGTGCCAATCGAGCGGCGATGTGCTGCTGCCCAGCACAGCGGCTACCTTGGAGAGCAGGCCAAATCGAAGTGCGTTGTCCGCCCAGTCGTGGCCGGTGACATCCTGATAAGGCCCGCCGTCACGCTGATACAGGCTTGGGCAGTCCAGCACCAACAGGGGAATGTTATGCGCTATCTTGCTGGATAGCAGTCGCGAGGAAGGAAAGCCCGGTAAATCATCGAATGTCGCCACAACCTCATGCTGCGCCAGTTGCGCCATGACCTGGTTATAACCCGGCACCAGTATGTGCACATCCACGCCGATGGCGCGCAAGGCGGCGGGCAATGCAGCGCTGACATCCGCTAACCCACCCGTTTTAATCAGAGGAGCGACTTCGGAGGTTACAAACAGAACTTTCAATTCGGCCAATTCAAAATCACTTTCGTAAAAACACCGCCATGTGCGGTGTTTATCCCGGATTGTCCATCAAGCTCTAAATGAACAATCTGGTTATGTGTTTACAGCCAACGCATCATGCCCATTTCAAACGGGTGCGTCAGCATTTTGTGGTACGGATAGGCTCGAATATGATATTCGAGCTTGCCGCATAACTCCGGTTTGACTTCCAGCGCAAAGATATTTTCACCGGCTCCAGTCATCGTGCCGGTAGCTTCAAAACTGTAGCGTATCGGTTCAAAAAATTTCTCACGTTTGGCAAATAAACCCAGCAGCATCTCCACGACTACATCGCCGGGATCGAGTCCATTCAGCCTGACCGCAACCTCAAAGTGCAGGTTCCCGCCGTAGATGATCTCCTGCTGCCCGGCATCCAATCGGCGCAACGTGACACCATGCCAGGAATAGCGGACGCGCGCTTTCCATGCGGCGATGCTGCTTGAGTTTTCGCATTTCTTTTGCCTGTACAAACGGTATTGCTGGCTGGCTGGCAGGTAACACTTGTCGAGATACTCACTCACCATGCGCTTTGAATTAAAACGCGGCAGGATGCTCGCCATCGAGCGTTTGGACATCTTCACCCAGTCGGGCGAAAATCCCATCCTGCTATGCCCGTAATACAACGGCACGACCTGGTCTTGCAGCAGTTCGTAGAGGGTGCTGGTTTCTTCGCGCGTGCGCACTTCTTCGCTCAGCGATTCCGATACTGGTTTGATCGCCCAGCCGTTCTTGCCGTCATAGCCCTCGCCCCACCAGCCGTCCAGCACAGACAGGTTGATGGCGCCATTGATGCCCGCTTTCATGCCGGATGTGCCGCTGGCTTCCAGCGGGTACAGCGGGTTGTTAAGCCAGACATCCACACCGGAAACCAGTTTGCGCGACATGGCCAGATCGAACCCTTCCACCATCAGAATTTTCCCGATGAATTCCGTCATCTTGGATATGTGGGTGATATGGCGTATCAGATCCTGCCCTGGGTTGTCTGCTGGATGCGCTTTCCCGGCAAAGATGAATACCACCGGACGTTCCGAATTGTTCAGGATTTCGCGCAGCCAGTCGAGATTGGAAAACAGCATGGTCGCGCGCTTGTAGGTTGCAAAGCGGCGTGCAAAACCAATGGTGAGGATGTTCGGGTTATCCGGATTGACATACTTGAGCAGGCGATCCAGATGCGCCTCGGAGCCGTGGTTGCGGAAATGTTGCTCGCTGATGCACTCGCGCACCATGTTCAACATCTTGGACTTCAGTGACTGCCGTACGCTCCAGAATAAATGGTCAGGAATCTTATCGATGCCCTCCCAGAATTCCACATCGTTCATTCGAGCGCTCCATTCCAGGCCAAGATGGCGTTCAAATACTTCAATCCACTCGGACGCCAGAAAAGTCGGCGCATGCACGCCGTTGGTAATATAAGTCATCGGGTTTTCCCGGTGCTCGATTTCCGGCCACATGCCGCCGCAAATGACCGACGACACATCGCCATGGATGCGCGACACCCCATTGTTGAAGCGTGAGCCGCGAATGGCCAGTGCCGTCATGTTGAAATCGGGGCTGTCCTTGGCATGGCCCAGCACCAGAAATTCTTCGCGGTTTAGTTTAAGTTGCGGGTAATAGTCTTCAAAATAGGCCTGCACCATTTCTTCATTGAAATGGTCATGCCCGGCCGGTACCGGCGTGTGTGTAGTGAAGACGGTGTTGACCGCCACGCATTCGAGAGCGGATGCGAAATCCAGTCCTTCAGTAATCTTCTGGCGGATTCGTTCCAGCACCAGGAATGCCGCATGCCCTTCGTTGATGTGCCACACCGTCGGCTTCAAGCCCAGCTCCCGCAACGCGAGCACGCCACCGATGCCGAGCACGATTTCCTGCTCTATGCGCATGACCTTGTCGCCGCCATACAAACGGTGCGTAATGTTGCGGTCATGCGAGCTGTTGCTTTCCAGGTCGGTATCGAGCAGGTAAAGGGTGATATGCCCGATCCTGGCTTGCCAGATCTTGATATTGAGCTTGCGGCCCGGCAAATCCACCGAGGTGTAGGCTTCGGAACCGTCGGGGCGTTTGGACGGCTTGATCGGCAAAACATCGAAATGCGAATCGGTGTTGGTGGCAATCTGGTTGCCATCGCCATCAATGGTTTGATGGAAATAGCCCTGGCGATAAAGCAATCCGACACCAGCGAATGGCAAACGCAGATCGCTGGCCGCTTTGCAATGATCGCCTGCCAAAATTCCCAGGCCGCCGGAATAAATCGGGAAGCTTTCGTGGAAACCGAACTCGGCGCAAAAGTAAGCGATCAGATCATCTTTATGAAGCCGTTCTGCGCCGTTAGCCGGTATACGATAATCGTGATAAGTGTCGTAGGCCGCCAATACGCGGTTGAAATTGCCGATGAACACCTGGTCCTCCGCAGCATTCAGCAGACGTTGTTCATCTATACGCTTCAGAAACGCCTTGGGGCTTTGTTCGGTGGCCTTCCACAAATCCGGATGTAACCGCGCAAACAGCGCGCGCGTCGGACGATCCCAGCTATACCATAGATTGTTCGCCAGCTCTTCAAGGCGCGCCAGGCGAGCAGGGATTTTTGGACAAACATGCAAAATATACGGGGTGCTTTTTTCCATGGTCTTATACCCAGTCAAAAGTCAGGATTGTATTTGTCCAGAAATGCGGATTTCAGAGATGCGGATTATAACGCAACTGCACAACCCTCCAGAATGTTACTGTGTTATTTGCTTTGTGCGGGCATCACTTCCAATCACCCTGATACCGCTGCGCGGTCGAGATGCCACTCGGCTGACGCGACACGAGCTGCTGGCAATAATGCCCCGCTCAACATCTGCTCCAATGCACTATGCTTCCCCGTGCCCGCCACCAGAAATATTTTATGCCGCGCCGCATTCAATGTACTCATGCTAATCGATACCCGCTCGGCAGGCTGTTTGGGAGCATTAAATACCGGTACGGCTGCCGCCGCACTTTCAGTTGCCGGATTACCCTGAAAAAGGCTGGCAGTATGCCCGTCCTCGCCCATACCCAGCAGCACCAGGTCAAGCGGCGCAATCTTCTCCAGCACGACCGCATACCGGGTCGCCGCTTCGCGCGCGCCCAGTTCAGCCGGAATAGCGTGGATGTTGTCCAGCGGGATATCGATATGTTCCAGCAAAATATCGCGAACCATCTTGTCATTGCGCTGCGCATTGGCGGACGGCAGGCAACGCTCGTCGCCAAAATATACCTGGACATGAGCCCAATCGATGGCAAGGCCACGCAGCTTTTCGTAGCAGCGGCGCGGTGTTTCGCCACCGGCGAGTGCAACATGAAATACGCCGCGCACTGCAATTGCCTGCGCGGCTAATTCTGCGATTCGCTGGGCGACTGCAAGACTCAGGTCATCGAGATCGATATGGATACAAACGGCCTGCGCATTCGGCAAATCAGCGATATTCATGTTGGCTTGTTGGCTAATTGCGCGGCGCGCAAAGCCGAACCGAACAGTGCTGCGCGGTCATTCAGGATCACCCTGACCGGCATGGCTTCCAGCAGTGGACGCATCCGGCCTTTATTCAGGAACGCATCGAGGAACGCGCCATTCTGCAACAGCGGCAGAATTTTCGGCGCGATGCCGCCGCCCAGATACAGCCCGCCCCGGCTCATTACCTTGAGCGCAAGATTTCCCGCTTCTGCGCCATAGAGGCGCACGAACCGGGCCAGCGTCTCGACGCAGATTTCATCGCGACCGGACAAAGCAGCAGCAGAGATGGATGCCGCTGGATCGACGCCCTGCAATTCTTCCGCAAGCCATAGCGGTGCAGCACTATGACGGTAAAGGCGCAGAAACTCGTGCAGGCTCACTAACCCCATGCCGGATACAACGCGCTCCCAACTGACATGCCTATGCTGTTGCTGGAGATGGTTCAGGAATGCGCTTTCCAATTCATCGCCCGGACCGAAACTGGCATGTCCGCCCTCTGTCGCAAATGGTTGATGGTGCTGCCCGTCCCAATACAAGCCGGCCTCGCCCAAGCCGGTGCCTGCGGCAATCACGGCGGCGTTTCCGACGGCATTCGTCGCACCGGCTTGCAACGTCAGTAAATCTCCCGAGTCCAATGCAGGCAAACCATAAGCAGTCGCTTCTAGGTCGTTAAGCAGAGTGCAATGCGCAATGCCGAATTGCTGATGCAATACGTCTGCATCGATACGCCAAGGCAGATTGGTGGTTTGCGCTACCCTTCCCTGTACCGGGCCGGCAATACCAAGGGCAGCATGACTAGGTGTTTTGATGCCGGAAAGAAAATCGCCGAGCAATAATTCGAATGTGGCGTAGTCGCAGCTCTGGTATCCGACTTCATGCACAACCTGTACTTGCGTGCCACTGACCTCTATGACAGCAAGAAGCGTTTTGGTTCCGCCGATGTCGCCCGCAAGAAATTTATTCATGGTTGCCCATGGTATCCGATTTTTGTGATTGATTTTTATGAATGCAAAGGGAAAATTACTTTAGATTAGAGAACGTGAACCTGTGGTTAGTAGTAGGATCACATAAATTCAAAGAACGCTTTGCGCCAAATATCGGACACGCGAGCATTTTCTACATATGGCCACGCGCTACTGGTTGCATCGCTCTTGGTTAATCATTATGCTTACCCTCGCGAACTTTCAGAAGGAGATATCCATGAATGAAAGAAGCATGCAACATTCCGGCAAGAGCATATTAAAAACCCTCTATGCTCGGCATTCCGTCCGCACCTACGCACCAACGCCTCTCGATAGCACAACCGTACAAACCTTGCTCGACGCCGCTGTGCATGCACCTACGGCCATGCACGAAGAACCTTGGGCATTCGTCGTTGTGCAAGACCAGGCGCTATTGCAGCGCTTGTCTGATTTGGCCAAACCGCTTTTTGTCGAAGAGGTGCGCCACCGCAATGCCCAGGGAGCCGGCCACTCGTTCGATCATTTCACCCGTCCGGATTTCAATATCTTTCATGGCGCCAATACCCTCATCATCATCTGCGCCAAGCCGTTGGGCCCTTTTGTAGCCGCAGACTGCTGGCTGGCTGCGGAAAATCTGATGTTGGCTGCCAGTGCCGTTGGGCTGGGCAGCTGCGTCATCGGCTCTGCAGTTGCCGCCATTAATATTCACAAGGTAAAAACGGAACTCGGTATCCCTAACGAATACTCCGCCATCGCGCCGATCATCGTCGGTGTTCCCAGCGGCGACACCCCGGCCTCCGCGCGAAAAGAACCGCTCATCCTTTCCTGGAAGAAATGAATACGAGGGGTATGGAATGCTAGCCTTCCTGAGCGTGGCGCTCTTGGTTTACGGAACCATGCATTTTTATGCGCTCAGCAAGGTGTGGCTGGTTTTTTCGCACTCATTGGGGCTGGGTTTGGCACTGGCTCTTGGGGGGCTTGTCATGACCCTCTCGCCGCTGATTATCTGGTTCATGGAAAAGCAAAGCTGGCATGGCGCAACCGTCGTTGCATTCTGGGTGACTTATATCTGGATGGGATTCCTGTTCCTGTTTTGTTCCATCGCCCTGATATACGACTTAGGCCATGCACTGGCGACACTGATGGGATTCAAGTGGTTCCTGAATGAAACGATGGCGGTACTGACCGTTGGCCTGCTCGCGCTTGAGATGCTGGGTTATGGTTTGGTCGAGGCCCGGCAGATACAGATTGAGGAAATAAAAATCACCTCATCCAAGCTCGCTTCAGGACGAGTGACCATTGCGCAGATTTCCGACCTGCACCTCGGCATGATGCTGGGTAACGAATTTATTGAACGCATCATGACCAGGCTGCAAGAAATTCAACCAGACATTGTCGTGGCGACCGGAGACATTGTTGATGGGCAAGGGGACGACCTTGATGCACTGGCCAAGCAATTCCACTCTTTACAATCCACCAAAGGGGCGTATGCCGTCATCGGCAATCACGAATTCTATGCAGGGCTGGAAAACTCCCTACGCTTTCTTCGCCGTGCGGGCTTTACTGTGCTGCGTGGGGAGTCAGCAGTAGCAGCGGGAATTGTTTTTGTGGGGATTGATGATTCAACCGCAGGGACGCTTGGACATGAAGCAAGGGTGGATACAAAAAAGGCTCTTTCTTCAGTATCAAAGGACAACTTCATCGTTCTACTTAAACACCAGCCTGTGGTCGACAGTGAAACTCCGTTCGACTTGCAGCTCTCCGGCCATATTCATGGCGGACAGATATTTCCGTTTGGCCTATTAACGCGACTGGTTTATGGTGTGCGCACCGGCCTCACCCGACTTGCTGACGGGCGCTGGTTGTATGTCAGTCGTGGCACCGGCACCTGGGGGCCGCCCATACGCATTTTTGCAGCGCCCGAGATTACGTTGATCACAGTCGAGAGCGAGAATAAATAATCACATTCCGCAGGTTCCTGCTGTGAGGTTGGTCGACAGACAGCATTTGCATTCAGCTCATCCGAATGCCAACACTGGTGAAAGGCAGTAATGGATAATACTGTGATGACTAAGAATTCAATCGACAGCAACCCCGGTCGCCGCCCCAAAATCGGTCTGGCGCTGGGCAGCGGTTCTGCGCGTGGGCTCGCACACCTGGGCGTAATCCGGGCCATCGAGGACGCTGGTATCGAGGTGGACTTCATCGCAGGCACCAGCATGGGGGCGCTTATCGGGGCGATCTATGCCGCCGGCAAGCTGGACGAGCTGGAAACCACCTTTCTGACCTTCGACTGGAAAAAAACGGCTTCCTTCTTCGACGTCGTGCTGCCCAAGTCCGGCTTGCTCGATGGCGCCAAGATCAGCCAACTGGTGCGCGCACATGTCCCTGCCGAAACCATCGAAACGTTGCCGAAACCCTTTGCAGCAGTGGCGACGGACATCGTCAGCGGCGAGGAGATCGTCATCCGTAGCGGGGACTTGATCGAGGCAGTGCGCGCCAGCATTTCGGTACCCGGCATCTTCACGCCGGTGCGCAGTAACGGACGCATCCTGGTGGACGGCGGCCTCTCCAATCCGGTGCCGGTGAGCGTAGCTCGCGCCATGGGCGCCGATATCGTGATCGCTGTCGATCTCAACCACGAGATCATTGCAGGAAAGAACATGAAACCGCTGCTGAATACAGGAAAATCAAGCAGCGCAGAAGACATCTCATCCGGCATGTTCTCGCGCTGGGTGGGCAACTATCTCCTGTCGATGAAGGACATCAAGCAGAAACTGCTAGCCGGGGAATATCCTGCCTCGGCGCAATTCAGGAAATGGCTTTCAACGGAGCCGCTGCCCAACATCTTCGAAGTGTTGCTGGCCTCGATCAACATCATGGAAACCCGCATTACCCAAGCCCGCCTGCGGCTGGATCAACCCGATGTGATCATCCAACCGCTCCTGGGGCACATCCGTTTCCTGGAATTCGGCCGCGCTGAGGAAATCATTGCCATCGGCTACGAGCACACGCAACGGCAACTGGCCTCGCTGTCGCTACACGCGATTCAAAACAGAACCCACCTCCCCGTGAATTAGTAATCCACGCCGCACTACCGGTGCTGATTGCGGGCGTGCTGGCTGCATGCAACTGTATGAAAAACAGATATTCACAAGTTCATACTTGCCCTGAGCAAAATGCGAGCGTAGAGTGCTGCCGCATTCTTATCAAAAGAAGCCCAGCCAAATGAGTAATATAGAAACGAAACAAAAATTACCCACACTCGTGCTTGGCGCAATTGGGGTGGTTTTTGGCGACATTGGTACCAGTCCGCTGTACGCCCTCAAGGAAACTTTCGCCGGACACCATCCCCTGCCCGTCATAGAAGCCAATATCCTCGGTGTGCTGTCCGTGATGTTCTGGACCATCATGCTGCTGGTAACACTCAAATATGTGGTCATCATCATGCGCGCGGACAACCATGGCGAGGGCGGATCGCTGGCATTGCTGGCGTTAGTAAACGAACTTACTGCGCAACGCCCCAAGATGAAGTGGTTCGTCACCACGCTCGGTGTGTTTGCCGCCGCGCTGTTTTATGGCGACAGCATGATCACTCCGGCGATCTCGGTGCTGTCGGCAGTCGAGGGGCTGGATGTGGTTTCGCATCAGTTCAGCAGTTATATTCTGCCCATCACCATCATCGTCTTGACCGGATTGTTTTTCATCCAGAAACACGGCACTGGTGCAGTAGGCGCAGCTTTCGGCCCGATCATGATTTTCTGGTTTGGTTGCCTGGCTGTATTGGGCGCCATCTCCATCGCGCAAAGCCCACAGGTGTTGTGGGCACTGAATCCCATCCATGCGTTCCTTTTTTTGAGCGCAGACCCGTGGATAGCATTTCTGGCACTTGGCTCCATCGTCCTTGCCATAACTGGCGGAGAAGCACTGTATGCCGATATGGGACATTTCGGGAAATACCCGATCCGCTTCGGCTGGTTCTCTTTCGTGCTACCCGCGCTGGTGTTGAATTACTTTGGTCAGGGGGCGTTGCTGCTACAGCATCCGCAATCCATTGAAAATCCGTTCTATCTGCTTGCCCCCGCTTGGGCACTGGTACCGATGGTATTGCTGGCCACTGCGGCAACGGTCATTGCTTCACAAGCAGTTATCTCTGGCGCATTCTCGATAGCCAATCAATCCGTGCAAATGGGCTTTCTGCCGCGCATGGAAATTCGCCAGACCTCCGACCAGGCACAGGGTCAAATTTATGTGCCCTTTACCAATTGGACGCTGTATCTGGCGGTAGTCTTTCTCGTTTTTACCTTCCATAGTTCCAGCAACCTGGCAGCGGCTTATGGTATTGCCGTCACCGGCACCATGACAATAACCACCATGCTGATAGCCTTCGTCATTGTGATGCTATGGCGTTGGCCATTGGTTATAGCCATACCTTTAATCACCGTTTTGTTAGCCGTGGACATGACCTACTTTGCCGCCAACGCCATCAAGATTCCGCAAGGCGGCTGGTTTCCTCTTGGTATTGCAGCCTTGTCTTTCGCCGTGCTGACCACATGGAAACGGGGAAGGGAGTTGCTGTTCGCCGAGATTGCGCGGTTACTTGTCCCCATGCAAACAATTATTGACGGCATTGATGATATGCCGAGGGTAGAAGGCACCGCAGTATTCCTGACCCCCACCAGCGAGGGCGCACCGTCGGCCATGTTGCATAACCTTAAACACAATCACGTGCTGCATGAACGCAACATATTGCTGACGGTAGTGGTCGAAGATAGGCCTTATGTCACAAAGGGTAATAGATTTTTGATTAAAGATATGGGCAAGAACTTTTATTGGGTGCGAGTTTTTTATGGCTTTATGGATACGCCCGATATTCCGGTTGCCCTGGAGCAGTGCGCTGAACAGGGATTACCCTTCGACATGATGTCCACCTCATTCTTCATTTCCCGTGCACTGCTGGTTTCCAGCCCAAATCCCGGAATGATGAAATGGCGCGAGCAGTTGTTTCTGTCGTTATCCAAGAATGCCATGAACGCAGCAGACTACTTCAAGATTCCCGTCAACCGCGTTATTGAAATGGGAACGAAAATTGAAATTTGACTTCGTTTTAATCAGAAAAAATGTCGGGCATGCTCTTATTCTGAATATCTCATATACACCGCAAACCGACGTATAGTTTCACCAACCCGACAACTGCCGTTCTCAATAAGCTTCCAGATTGGCTCCATCCAGATTCAATGAATGACGCCAGAACTGGTCCTCGCGGTCGAACAGCCGGTAAGTGCCGCGCGGACCCCAACTGCCCGCCGGATAAGTATTGATGAAGTCGCGCTCCATCGCCCATACCTTGAGGATAGGGTCAACCACGCGCCAGGCGGCCTCAACTTCATCGATGCGCAGGAACAGCGATTGGTCGCCCAGCATCACGTCCAGGAGCAGTCCTTCATAAGCGTCATAGCTTTCTTCACCTTTCTGGTGATAGGAGGCATCGAGGCTGATGGTGCGCGTATGCAAGTCGAGTCCCGGCACTTTGACCTGCATCTCCATTTTCAGGCAATCGTTGGGCTGTATGCCCAGCATGACCCAGTTGGGATGCTGGCTACCGAGGCGGGCGTGCTTGAGCAGGTCCTGCGGCGGATTTTTGAAGCGGATACAAATCGCCGAACTGTTCTCGGCAATGCGTTTGCCGGTACGCAGGTAAAACGGCACGCCCGCCCAGCGCCAGTTGTCGATAAACAGTTTCAGCGCGGCATAGGTTTCGGTCACGCTGTCCGCCGCTACGCCCTTCTCTTCCAGATACCCGGGCACGGGATTGCCATTCACCACGCCGCCGGCGTACTGCCCGCGGAAGGCATGGGCATGCACCGAGTTCTGCGTGATGGGCCGGATCGCTTTTAGCGCTTTCACTTTCTCGTCGCGCAAGTGTACGGCCGACATCGACAGCGGCGGCTCCATCGCCACGAGCGCAAGCAGTTGCATCAAGTGGCTTTGCAGCATATCGCGCAGCGCGCCCGCTCCTTCGAAATAACCGGCACGGCCTTCGATCCCCAATGTCTCGGAATGCGTGATCTGCACGTGGTCGATGTAGTGCCGGTTCCAGATAGGTTCCAGCAGGATGTTCGCAAAGCGAAACACCATCACGTTCTGCACGGTGCCTTTGCCAAGGTAGTGGTCGATGCGATAGATCTGCGGCTCGTTTAAATGCCGGTACAGGCTTTGTTGCAGCGTTTGCGCACTGAGCAAATCGTAACCAAAAGGCTTCTCGATCACGACACGGCGCCAACCGTTCTTTTCCTGAAGCAACCCGACTTCACCCAACTTTTCGATGATGGGAAGAAACTCCGCCGGACGCACCGACATGTAAAAAACGATATTCGGCGGTAGTTGCGGATTGTTATCGAGCGTCTTCTGCAGGCGCTGGTAGGACTCAGCATCGTCAGGCGGATTGGCATGGTATTGCAAGCGTGCTTTGAATTGGGCAAAGGTATGTTCTAATACCTCCGGCTTGTGCTTTTCACTCAGCATGCCCAACACCTCGGCCGCCCATTGCTCATTAGTCATTGGCTTCCGGCCACAACACAGTATCGCCATGTTGTCCGGCAAGCGCTTGAACAGCTCCAGCCGGAACAATGCCGGGATCAGCTTGCGGCGCGCCAGGTCGCCGCCCGCACCCAGGATTACTATCGTGCAAGGCTCCATCGTCGTCATTTGTCGCCCACCGATTTTTTGACGGCATGACCGCCAAACGCATTGCGCATCGTGGATAACAGGCGATACCCATAACCGGTTTCGTTCTGGCTGGTAAAGCGCATCTGCAATGCAAGTGTCAGCACCGGTGCTGCCACACCCTGATCAATTGCCTCCACTACCGTCCAGCGCCCTTCGCCGGAATCCGGCACATAAGGCGCCACTGTCGACAAATTCTGGTCATGCTTAAGCGCTTCCGCAGTGAGGTCGAGCAGCCAACTGCGCACCACTGAACCGTGCCGCCACAATTCGGTGATCTGCGCCAGGTCGAGCGCAAATTCCTTCTTGCCGCGCAGCAGTTCCAGCCCTTCGGCAAACGACTGCATCATGCCGTACTCGATGCCGTTGTGGATCATCTTGGTGAAGTGTCCGGCGCCGACCGGCCCGACATGCGCCCAGCCGCGATCCTTTGCGGGAGCCAAAGCTTGCAGGATGGGTGTCATCGTTTTTGCCACTTCGTCGGTCGCACCGACCATCAGGCAATAACCATTCTCCAGCCCCCAGATTCCGCCGGATGTGCCGGAATCCATGAGGCCGATGCCCTGCTCCGCCAGCCATGCGCCGCGCCGCTGGCTGTCGTGGTAATTCGAATTTCCGCCGTCCACGATGATGTCGCCCTTGGCAAGCAACGGCACAAGAGCGCGAATTTGCTGTTCGGTAGGCTCACCGCTCGGCAGCATCAGCCACACCACGCGCGGGCTGGATAATTTCGCCACCGCGTCGGCAACCGATGAGGCGGCAACCATTCCCTCTTCGGTGGCAAGCTGCGCAACGGCCTCAGCCGCGCGGTCATAACCCACTACCTCGACACCACTGCGGCGCAACCTGCGCACCATGTTGCCGCCCATTTTGCCCAGCCCGATCATCGCCATTCGCATAAAATTCTCCCCGAAAACAATTAACCCGAAAAACAATTGATTTACACAGCTGTCCCATTCCGGTTGTAGAATTGTGCCATTGCCAACATTTGCAAATTGCCGCACAAATTATATGCCTTAACTTGCGAACACAATAGGCAACGATGGGTAATGCACTCGCAGTAGCCGATTCCACTTGTTCACAGAGGAGAAAGTGACATGTCGCCAGCGTCGAAAATTCCCCAGCACGCACCACTCGATACCCATCTGGATTCGGTTACAAAGTCCCTTACCAGACACCTGATTTTTTCCGTTGGCAAAGACCCCATCACAGCCACTGACCGCGACTGGTTCTTCACGCTCGCCCATGTCGTCCGAGAACACCTGATCGAACGCTGGATGGAAACGATGCGCCGTTACTACATCAACGATGCCAAACGAGTGTACTACCTCTCCATGGAATTTCTCATCGGCCGCAGCCTGGTGAACAGCATGCTCAATATCGGTTTTGCCGATGAAGTCCGCAAGGCATGCGTCGATGCAGGCCTCGACCTGGGCAGGATAACGGAACTGGAATTCGATGCCGCGCTGGGCAATGGCGGGCTTGGCAGGCTGGCTGCCTGCTTCCTGGATTCCATGGCAACCATCGGCCTGCCCGGCTTCGGCATGGGAATCCGCTACGAGTACGGCATGTTCAACCAGCAAATTGAAAACGGCTGGCAGGTGGAGCACCCGGACAACTGGCTGCGCTATGGCAACCCGTGGGAATTCCCACGCCCGGAAGTACTCTACCCGGTGAAGTTTCATGGCCGCGTGGTGCAATACAGCGACGAGCTAGGCAAAACACATCATCACTGGATAGAATCCGATGATGTGATGGCGATGGCCTATGACACGCCGGTTCCGGGTTATGGCATCAATACCGTCAACAACATGCGCCTGTGGTCAGCCAAGGCCTCGCGCGATTTCGATCTCAAATACTTCAACGAGGGCAACTACATCAAGGCGGTCGAAGACAAGAACGAATCGGAAAACCTGTCCAAGGTGCTCTACCCCAACGACACCACCGCGATGGGCCGCGAACTGCGCCTCAAGCAGCAGTATTTTTTTGTCAGCGCCTCGCTGCAGGATATTCTCTACCGCTTCCTCAAATACCATGAATCTTTTGACGAGCTGCCGGACAAGGTCGCGATCCAGCTCAATGACACACACCCCTCCATCGCCATCCCGGAACTGATGCGCCTGCTGGTGGATGTACACCATCTGGATTGGGAGAACGCCTGGAACATCACCACACGCACTTTTTCCTACACCAACCACACGCTCATGCCCGAAGCGCTGGAAACCTGGCTGGTGTCGCTGTTCGAGTCGGTACTACCGCGCCATCTGCAGATCATTTTCGAAATCAATCAGCGCTTTCTTTTGGAAGTCATGCATCATTTTCCCGGCGACCATGAACTGCTCAAACGTATGTCCATCATCGACGAGTCACATGGCCGCCGCGTGCGCATGGCGCATCTGGCGATCGTTGGCAGCCATCATGTCAACGGCGTGGCGCAACTTCATTCCGATCTGATGAAGACCACGATATTTTCCGATTTTAACCGCCACTTTCCCGGCAAGCTCATCAACGTCACCAACGGTATCACCCCGCGTCTGTGGCTGAACCAGGCTAATCCGGGACTGGCCAGCCTGATTACCAGCCGCATCGGCAAAGGCTGGATCACCGATCTGTCGCAGCTCCGCCAGTTATCTGACCATGCCGGCGATTCGGTTTTTCAGACGGAATTCCGCGCCGTAAATCGCGCCAATAAACAGCGTCTGACCAATCTGGTAATGAACAGACTTGCCCTCGAAATCAACCCGGACAGCCTGTTCGATGTCCAGGTAAAGCGCATACACGAATACAAGCGCCAGCTCCTCAACCTGCTTCACGTCGTCACGCTGTACAACCGCATCCGCACCAATCCGTCTCTGGATGTTGTGCCGCGCACCGTGATCATTTCCGGCAAGGCAGCGCCCGGTTATGCCACCGCAAAACTTATCATCAAGCTTGCCAACAGCATCGCTGACATCGTCAACAACGATCCCGCCGTGCGCGGCCTGCTGAAACTGGTGTTCATTCCCAATTACGATGTTTCCACCGCCTGTATCATCATTCCTGCAGCGGACCTGTCGCAGCAAATTTCCACTGCCGGCACCGAAGCGTCAGGCACCGGCAACATGAAACTTGCCCTCAACGGCGCACTGACCATCGGCACGCTGGACGGCGCCAATATCGAAATCATGGAGGAAGTGGGTGAAGACAACTTCTTTATCTTCGGACTCAATGCGCAGGAAGTGGCCGCGCTGAAGAGCTCGGGATACAACCCCTGGAATTACTACCACGCCAACACCGAGCTGAAATGGGCGCTGGACATGATCGCATCGGGATATTTTTCGCCAGAACAAACCGACCGCTTCCAGTCCATTTTCGACAGCCTGACGAATGGTGGAGACAGCTATCTGCTGCTGGCCGATTATGCCGCCTACATTGCTGCGCAAGAACGGGTGGAGACGCTATACCGCGACCAGCAACAATGGACGCGACGCGCCATTCTTAATGTTGCCGGTATGGGGAAATTTTCCAGTGACCGCACGATCAGCGAATATGCGGAAAAGATTTGGGGAGCGAAACCGGTACTGAAATAACTGCATGCCTAAATGCTTGGCAAATTCCTGCGCTTTTAACGCATATGAAGTTATTTGCGATCTTCTAAAGCAGTCCGATTTGCACATCTGGAGCCACTCACAATATGCAGTTCAACAACCATGCAGCGAGAATGCCCGTCCCTGCCATTGCCCATACAACCGCTGCGCCGCTCGGCAAATCAAACCATGCGGAAAGCATCAAACCGATGGCATAGCCGGTGATGCCAACCGCAAAAGCATAGTGCGTGCGCCTATAGCTGATGCGATACGTGGCGAGTGCAGGAATAATCAGGCTCGCGAATACCAGATATACACCGACCAATTGCACCGAGGCAGTAACGGCCAGTGCGAACAGCGCGTAGAAGCCAAGATTATAGGTTTTCAGGTTGCTCCACTGCCACAGCGCGAGCAATGCGGTGGTCAATAAAGCAGTGGCGATCAATTGATTGGTGCTGACCCAAAGAATCTGACCGACCAGTAAATCCTTGAGATGTTCGCCCGCGTGAACGTCATGGCTCATCAGCAGAATGCCGCCGCTGGCTGTGAGCACGAACGTCATGCCGATGCAGGCTTCTTTGATTTCGGACAAGAAATGTTCGATCAGCGCGAGCAGTACCGCACCGCACAGCGCGCTGGCGGCAGCGATGAGCTGCACCAGCAACGGCTGTTCGGTTAAATCAAGCAGTGCAGCAATGACGATACCCAGCCCGGCAATTTGCGCTATGGCAAGATCGGCGAAAATCACACCGCGCTCCAATACCTTCATGCCAAATGGAATGTGTGTGGCTAGCACTAATAAACCCGCGATGAGCGCAGGCAGCAGGATGTTAAGTTCGATAGTGTTCATAGTGAGTCCTGTGGTTAATATTCCGTCATTCCGGCGCAGGCCGGAATCCAGTCATTGAACAAAGCCCCCGCAAGGCGGGGACAAAGTCCAACAGCACATTAGATAAAAACGCTGGATTCCGGCCTGCGCCGGAATGACGGTGAAATTATTTCAATCCTGCCAGCAGCCGCGCGATGGTGTCATCAAACATCGTGAATAAATCAGCCGCCTGCGCTGTTCCACCGACGGTATAGGGCACTATCACGGCAGAAATATGCGCACGTTCCGCTATCCATTCCGATGGTCGCCCATTCTGGTAGGCTGCGCGCATCACCATGCGCGCCGGATGTTGTTGCAATTCGTTCAACACTTTTCCGAGATAAGCCGCGCTGGGTTCCATGCCGGGTTTGGGTTCCAGCTCGGCGACTTCTTTTAGTCCCAGCCAGTTATTCAGATAAGGAAAGCCTTTGTGCTGCACGATGACGGGCACACCCTTGAGCGATGCGGCCTGTTTTTCCCACTTCGCAATGGCGGCTCGCCACTGCTGATTAAATGTGGCGTATTGCTGTTGGTAAAGTTGTGTGTTGGCAGGATCAAGCTGGATCAGGCGCTTGCTGAGGGCTTCCGCAATTGGCAGAAAGTTGCGCGCATCGGTCTGGATGTGCGGATTCCCCGATGCATGCACATCGCCATCGGCGCGATCAAGTCGAGTTGGAACTTCCAGCATGGTTACATATTGAGCTGCTTCAAAATGGCCGCTGCCACCGGGCTGAATCGCGTTGTTGCCGGATTCGCGCAGTACCACCGGCATCCAGCCGATTTCCAGTTCCGCACCAGTGCATACCAGCAGTTGCGCGCTACGCGCCTTGGCGATCAGGCTGGGGCGCGCCTGCGCTTGGTGCGGGTCTTGCAGCGCGCCGGTGGCGGTGTAGATGCTGGCCTGATTGCCTGAAAGTTGTTGTGTGAGTGCAGCCCATTCCGGTTCGCAGGCGAACACGTTGAGTGCGGCGTGGACGTTGCCGCTGAGCAGCAATAGTAAAAACATGTAGAGAGTTTTTCGCATGATTTTCTTCCTTAGTATTGGTGTGCGCCGTGTGCGCCCAGACTCATGATGTACTGCAAAAAGATTTGATTTTCGGATAATCCCTGTCGCGACTGGTCGTGCGACACCTGCATGCGCAGGCGAGAGAACTCGCTCGGGTTGTAGTCCACCATCCATGTCGTTCGCGACGGGTTGAAGGCGTAGTTACTGATGACGCTACCGGTATTCAGCGCACCTGACGTAGCGACACCCGGATCGAGTCGGTCATAGCGCAAACCGGAACGCCAGCGCGGCATGAACTGATACACGCTTTGCAGATACCAGCCGCTTTGGGTTACAGAAAAACTGTCGGTGATATTTGCGCCTGCAGTGTCGTAAGTCAGTAAACCGGTTTCCTTGCGGCGGAAGTATTCGCCTTGCAGCTTAAAATAACGCTCGCTGATATTGCCGTTGGGCGAGTATTTCCACACGAAATCCAGTCCGGCCGTCTTGCTGTCGCCGCTGAAGCTGTTGTTCACGCCGCCTGCCGTGCCAAGCAAATCCGGTACGGCAGTGCTAAGTGCATTGACGCGCTTGGTCTCGTGCAGCGATATCCCGGCACGCCAGCTGTGTTCAATGCCGATGTCGTCACCGACGTGTGCGAACAGCACACCTGAACCGCCACCGTTTTTGGTGCGATCAGAGCCTGGGAAGCCGCGCCCTCGCCCGACCTCGCCGCCAAGCTCGATAAACATGTCCGCAGGTGCAAGCCATTTCACTTGTACGCCGTCTTCGCCCAACTGATTGTCCCACAGTGAGGCATACACCAAGGGCTGGTCAACGAAATCCCAAGCATGGGCATGTTGCTCGTTGAGATAGCCCAGACCGGAGAAATAGCGTCCGAACTTGATATTGATCCCGTTGCCTGGTGCTGAGCTCTGCACGAAGGCATTCTCCATGCTTACCCCGCCTGCCGGGCTAAGTGCCATGGTGGCGACACCGCGATAATCTGGATCGATATTGGCTATGATGCCCAATTCGGATTCGCCGAGATTGAATCCTTGTTGATGTCCGGGGTTGGCACTCATGGCAAAACCGGTCGCCGGGATGGTGGGGGCTTGCTTGAGTTGCCCGTAAGTGCCGGACAGAATCAGTGAGATAGCGGGGTTAAAACTATTCTCGCTGCTGGTGGCCGGACGGCTGGCCTGTTGTGCGGTGGCTGTAGTCTGTACCGCAGCATTTTCGGCATTTTTGCTGCTTGTTTCAGCTTGTTGCAAACGTTGTTCTAATTGCGCGTTGCGCTGCTCGTAGCTCTGTTTCAATTGTTGAATCTGCTCGCGGATGGTGCGCAAATCCTCGTCGGTTGCTGCATGGACGGATAGCGGCGCGAACAACGTCACACAAAGTACGGTGTACTTGAACATGGTGATTCTCCAAGATAATGGCATTCACCCCGCAATGGCGGGGCAATCGTTATGCAATGCTTTGGAGTTGTTCAGGCGGCGCGCGCGCCGAGAAGGATACCGACGCGATGGGGAAAAAAGAGCAGGCACGGCTTTGTTCTACGTAGCCGTAATTTTGGAATGGCGTAAAACTGACAATGCTGCTGGCTATGGCGCTGGTGGTCTGCGCATAGGCATCGCAGAGGTCGCAGTATTTTTCGTGAGCTGGTGATTGATCACCCGATTGCGACTGCTTTTCCAGCACATGCGAAATGCCGTGCGTCAGCCCACCGATCTGCGCGAACAGAAGGGCAAAGATCATCAGAAGCCGGATGGATAAACTGTTACGCATTAAAATTATTATTTCTATCAACTATTCCTGTTGTCATTTTGATCAAAGAGAAGAAACCATAAAGATTTTTCACTGCGGTCATTGTATATTTATATAAATGACGATCCTGTGCAGATTGAACCCCAATCAGTTGTCCTTGGCTCCCTGATCGACCCATTTTTTCAGTATACCAATTTTTTCCTTGGAGAGCCCACCGGCCATGCCGTAGGGCATCTTGATGGAAGCATGGACACGGCCTTCAACTACCTGGATCATGATGCTGGTGAAGCTGTCGCCCGGTTTGATGACTGCGCCGAATTTGGTTCCTTTCATCATGCTTTGATAGGTGCGCATATCCAACCCGCTTGTCTCAAACCCCTTGCCGCCCGGTTCGTGACAATTCAAACAATAGTCATGGATGATCTGGCTGACGTCTTTTTTGTAACTGACTTCTTGCTGCGATGGCGCAGACAAGGCCAATGCGGGAAACGACGATATCAAGAGAACAGCAACGCACTGAGACATTCCGTATTTCATATTACACCTCACTCCGTAATAGTTATTTCAGCCTTGACCAGATTTGGTTCTTGACCAGGTAAAGCAGGAAAGTCAGAACAAAAAGATAGCCGAGCACATAGTAACCCAGCGTATGCCGTTCCTGTTCATGCGGATCGGACGACCAAACGAGAAAAGAAACGATGTCGCGCGCTTTGCCCTGTATTTCGGCGCGTTGCGCGGCATCGGTTACCCCGCTCATTCCGAGGATGTCCGGCATCCTGGTCTCGGGGAAGATGTGGTTGCCCGGCTTTCCCTCGGGAGTAACGTAATAACCAATCAGATAGGAATATACATAGCTCGCACCGCCGTCGCGCGCTTTCGCTATCAGGCTTAGGTCGGGTGATGCTTTGCCGTATGCCTGTATGGCATCGCTTTCAGACATTTGTGCGAGCATTGCTGCATCCATCGGCTGATCGCCGCGCCAGCCATCCACCTTCTGTTTGTCTATACCGAAGCTGACCAGGTCGCGGTATTTGATGTACTTCATGCTGTGGCAGGAATGACAGGCATTCATCATGGCCTCCATGCCACGCTCCACCGTCTGCACATCGCTACCTACCTTGACCGTTTCAAGCTTCGCTTCAAAGGCCAGCGCCGATGTGGAAATACAGCACGCGCCTAATAATGTCATGAGCGCTTTCATGCAACATCTCCTTGACGGCGGCGCTGCAATAATTTGCTTTTCTCTCTGCTCTCGCTTTCAATCAAAGCTTCCACTTCGGGCGGCAAGCCGCGTTTCATCAGCCACCGTTCTTCTACCTTGGAAAGAAATGGAAGCAGTAGGAACAGGATGAAGTAGATCAACGTAGCAATCTGGCCGATGAGGATGGATTGAGTCGTCGGCGGGATGTACCCGATGTAACCCAACACTGCCATATCAATCACGAAAACATAGAACAGTACCCGATACACGGGGCGGAAATGCGCACCGCCCGGAATACGCGAGCGATCCAGATAAGGCATGAAAGCGAAGACCATTACCGACAATCCCATCGCCACCACACCGCCAACCATATTCGGCACGGAGCGCAAGATCGCGTAGAAAGGCAGGAAGTACCATTCGGGAACGATGTGGTTCGGTGTCTGCATCGGATTGGCTGGAATGTTGTTGGCCGGTTCGATCAGGCTGTCGGGCAAGAAGAACACGAATACGCTGTATACGATCAGGAACAGACCCAGGCCGTAGAAATCCTTTGCAGTGAAATACGGATGGAAAGGAATGTTGTCCTTGTCAGCCAGATCGATGCCGCTTGGGTTGCTGCTCTTCACTGTGTGCAGCGCCACCAGATGCACCATCACCGCTCCAATAATGAGGAAAGGAAACAAGTAGTGCAGCGCGAAGAAGCGTGTCAGTGTGGCGTCGCCCACGGTGTAATCTCCCCGCAGCCAGATAACCACTTTATCGCCGATGAATGGCGTCGCACGGAACAAGTTGGTGATAACCGTCGCACCCCAGAACGACATCTGACCCCACGGCAACAGATAACCCATGAACGCAGTCGCCATCAACAGCAGCAGCAGGCCCTGCCCCGTCCACCACAACAACTCGCGCGGCGAACGGTATGAGCCGAAATATAGCGTGCGCGCCATGTGTATGTAGATCACGAAAAAGAAAGCAGAAGCGCCAGTGGCATGCATATAACGCAACAGCCAGCCGTAATTCACATCGCGCATGATGTGCTGGATGGAATCGAAAGAAAGCGCGACATCGGCCTTATAATGCATCGCCAAAAATATTCCGGTTGCAACCTGCAGCACCAGCACAAATCCGGCAAAAAAACCGAAGTTCCACCAGAAGCTGAGATTACGCGGCGTGGGATAACCTGTCAGCTCGTGTTTTACAAAACTGGTGAGCGGGAAACGCTGATCTATCCATCTGATGATACGTCCGGGCATGGTCGTCTCCCTGGCTTAGCCGATGACAATCTTGTTATTCGACACGAAGCGATACGGCGGCACTTCGAGATTCTTCGGTGCGGGCCCGCGCGTGATGCGGCCGCTATCGTCAAATTGACTGCCATGGCAGTGGCATACCCAACCCGGATCTTCCTTGTTTGGCACGCAACCCATGTGCGTGCAGACGCCGATCACAACCAGCCATTCGGGTTTTTTCACTCGCTTGTTATCCGGTTCCGGATCGGAGCCGCCATCAGACGCGGCTGCCGCCTTGATCTGCTCGGGCGTGCGCCGCAGGATGAACACCGGCTTGCCCTGCCATGCCACGGTACGCATCGCGCCGGGTGTGATGCCTGAGATATCCACTTCGGTCTCGGCCTTTGCCAGTACGTCAGAACTTGGATTCATACTCGCAACGAACGGTACACATGTCGCCGCTACGCCTGCCCCGCCGACCACCGCAGTAAGCTGGATCAAAAAATCGCGGCGATCCCCATCGCTCAATGTCTCATTTCCCATCTTGACACTCCCTGAGTATATTACCATTTACTAATTTTGCGCATATCCTACTCCGCTATTTCGCATCTCGCAATCAATAAAATAAGTATAGAAGTGGACTAGTTAAATCGGGTAATTTTAAAAATGGCAGCCTTGTTCAAACAACAGAATGAACAAAATTACGATGAGATTAAGCCAAGCCGCGTGCAACAATCGAACAGGCAAATGCACATGCAGAAAAAGAAAAAGCCACCGCAAGGGTGGCTCCTGCAATAGCCATCTAAAAGCCCGCGGGTGGCTATCGCTTTGTGCAGGCGAATTTCCATAAAATTTCAATCCCACTTTCAGGTGGGACTGGTCTCCACCTTGCAGTAAAAGAATCGCTGTAAACCACTTTTCCAGCGCCCATATTTTTTGAATACTCAGAGAACGCACGCCTTCTCCATTTTGATTCCTTGCAGTCGTATTCATTCTGGTCTTTTGTCGACTTGTAATATTCACCCATATCTTTATTGGGCGTGCTGAAGTCGGTCAGATGCGTCATTCTTGCCGTATTGCCCGTCCTCTTGATGGTATCGGTATCAACGTATATGGAAGTGTTTTCATTGCTGCCAACATTTACCAATTCCGCCACCGCACAATTACTCATAGCGGTAAGCAGCATTACCAAAAAAACTTTACGCATTGCATTTCCTTATAAACTAGATTTAAATTGTATCTGTAACTAAACTTCCCTCTGCTTTTTCGTTTTCAGACAAGCAGTTTCATCTTACCACTTCCGTTCTGCTGAACGATGACCGATCATCCCAAGCAGCAAGTTGACTCCCGCTAACATCCCTTGAAATTATTGGCATTGCATTTTTTGATGAGTTCTCGCGCCTTGGCAATTTGCTGGGCAGTCATGCGCCTTGCAAGGGCATCACGTTGTTGCATACGTTGATGAGCAGCAGCTTTTCGCCTTAAATCAGATTGATCGCTGGCCGCTATATCGAGCCACATATACGCCAGAACATCATCCTGCGGAACACCCTCTCCCAGGAGGTACTTCCACGCAAGTTTTTCCTGCCCAAAAGAATTACCCTGTTCCGCTGACAGGCGATACCACTTCACCGCCTCGCTGAAATCCTTGGGAACACCTTTTCCATGGTCATATTTCGCTCCGAGGTTGAGTTGCGCAAAAGCATCTCCCTGATCAGCGGCCAAGCGCCACCACCTGACCGCTTCCGTGTAATCCTGAGGAGCACCCAGTCCGATGTCATACATGGCCCCGATTTTATATTGGGCTCTGGCATTACCCTGTTCTGCTGCCATTCGATACAACTTGATTGCCTCCCTGGAATCTTGAAGCACACCCAGTCCGACTTCATACATGGATCCAAGTATTAGCTGCGCTTCGGCATCACCATGTTCTGCGGCAGTCCTGTATAACTTTGCGGCTTTTTCGTACTCACCCGCAAAATACGCGCGTCCCGCATCCGATTGCGTATCGACTATTGACTCGATCTGCATGTCTGGCGATTTGACCATTGCATGTCCGGTCAAAGCAAACAGACATGCACAAACCATCAAAATATGTTTTAGCAACTGTTGCATTTTCACTATCCTCTTATCGAACTGGAACCTTGATTACAAGCTACACCCTTGCCGCCCTTAGATCAATATACCAAATTTTTTATGCAAACTCTTTCAGTACATCCCACTGGCCGAACCAACTTTTACTTTCAGTATATTGCGGACAACCCCCCGGCCACCGAAAAAACAAGGATTGTGTTGTATCAGCAGATGAGCTGTCGATATTCAAAAGACAGACTGGCAGGTGTGCACCGTGCATCCGTAAAAAAAATCGCTGATGGCCTGCTCGACCACCAGCGATTGTTTTTTTATCCCGGCACTACTCCGTTGCGACTGGAATAATGGCCGTCTTACGTATTAACCAATAGATGCCAATGCTGCATTGAAGGTTGCGCTGGGGCGCATTGCCTTCGACGTCTTCTCGAAGTTCGGGTGGTAGTAACCACCCATATCAACCGGCTTTCCTTGCGCTGCAAGCAATTCGGCATTGATCTTCGCCTCGTTTTCCGTCAGCATCTTCGCAAGCGGTGCGAAGCGCGCCTGCAATTCCTTGTCCTTGGTCTGTGCGGCCAACGCCTGCGCCCAGTACAGGGCGAGATAGAAATGGCTGCCGCGGTTATCCAGTTCGCCGACCTTGCGGGATGGTGAACGGTTGTTGTCGAGGATCTTGGCATTGGCCTGATCGAGCGTATCCGCCAAAACTTGTGCCTTCGGATTTTTGAAGACCTGCGCCAAGTGTTCCAGCGAAACGCCAAGCGCCAAGAATTCGCCGAGCGAATCCCAGCGCAGGTAGCCTTCTTCCTGGAACTGCTGGACGTGCTTCGGAGCGGAACCGCCCGCGCCGGTCTCGAACAATCCACCGCCGCTCATCAGCGGAACGATCGACAGCATCTTCGCGCTGGTGTTCAGCTCGAGGATCGGGAACAGGTCGGTGAGGTAGTCGCGCAACACGTTGCCGGTGACGGAGATGGTGTCCAGTCCCTTGCGCGCGCGCTCCAGTGTGGCGCGGCAGGCAGCCGCCGGTTCCATGATCTTGATGTCGAGGCCTTTGGTGTCGTGATCCTTGAGATACTTCTCGACCTTGGCGATGATCTGCGCGTCGTGTGCACGGTTCTTGTCGAGCCAGAAGATCGCTGGTGTGTTGCTCAAACGTGCGCGGGTAACGGCGAGCTTGACCCAATCCTGGATCGGCGCATCCTTGGTCTGGCACATGCGGAAGATATCGCCCTGCTCCACCTTCTGCTCCAGAAGCGTCTTGCCCGCAGCATCCACGACGCGGATCGTGCCGTTGGCGGCTGCTTCGAAGGTCTTGTCGTGCGAGCCGTATTCTTCGGCCTTCTGCGCCATCAGGCCAACGTTGGGCACCGAGCCCATGGTCACCACATCGAGGGCGCCGTTCTTCTTGCAATCGTCAATGGTCGCCTGAAAAACACTGGCGTAGTTGCGATCCGGGATCATCGCCTTGGTGTCGTATGCCTTGCCGTCGGCACCCCACATCTTGCCGCCATCGCGGATCATCGGCGGCATCGAGGCGTCTATGATCACGTCGCTGGGGACATGCAGGTTAGTGATGCCCTTGTCGGAATTCACCATCGCCAGTTGCGGCTGCTTCTTGTAGCAGGCTGCGATGTCGGCTTCGATCTCGGCGCGCTTGGTGTCCGGCAACGTGGCGATCTTGGCCAGCAGGTCGCCTAAACCGTTGTTGACGTTGACGTTGAGTTCCTTGATGGTCGCGGCGTGCTTGTCGAACACGTCCTTGAAGTACACGGTCACCGCATGGCCAAACATGATGGGGTCGGAGATCTTCATCATCGTGGCTTTCAGGTGCAGCGAAAGCAGCACGTTGGGTTCTTTCTTCGCTTCCTCGATCTGCTCTGCGTAGAACTTGCGCAATGCGCGGCAGCTCATCGCCGACGCGTCGATCACCTCGCCTGCTTTCAGCGTGGTCTTTTCTTTCAGCACCGTGGTCTTGCCATCCGCGCCGACGAACTCGATGCGCACCGGGCCAGCTTCGGATACCGTTACGGATTTCTCGCTACCGTAGAAATCACCACTAGTCATGTGCGCTACATGAGTCTTGGAATCAGGAGCCCACTTTCCCATCTTGTGCGGATGTTTTCTCGCGAAATTCTTCACCGACAGAGCCGCACGGCGGTCAGAGTTGCCTTCGCGCAAAACCGGGTTCACTGCGCTGCCAAGTATCTTGCCGAAACGTGCCTTGAGTTCTTTCTCGGCATCATTCTGCGGATTTTCAGGGAAGTCCGGAATTTTGTAGCCCTGCGACTGCAATTCCTTGATCGCTGCCTTCAACTGCGGAACCGAGGCGCTGACGTTGGGCAGCTTTATGATGTTGGCTTCCGGCTTCAGCGTCAGTTCGCCCAGCCAGTTCAGGTCATCATTGAGCTTCTGGCTCGCGGTCAGGTTCTCGGGAAAATTGGCAATGATGCGGCCCGCCAGGGAAATGTCGCGGGTTTCAACATCAACACCCGCCGCCTTGGTGAAAGTCTGCACGATGGGCAGCAACGAGTAAGTAGCCAGTGCTGGTGCTTCATCAACCTTGGTCCAGTATATTTTTGGTGTGGTCATAATTTTTCTCTTTAATTAAATAATCAAAGCATTAAGAATCGGAATTAAGAATTTAGATCAGGTGGACTGACCTAAGCCAGACCACCTGATGGGTAATCCAAATGTTGTTAAGCAGCCTTCATCTGGCTGGCGAACAGGGACAGCGCGCCGCCTGCACGGATCATCGGAATATCTTCCTTGCCCTGTGCGAGCTTGAGAGGAATATCACCGAGGCCCGCAACCACCAGTTTGAGCTGGCCGCTTTCCAGGGCGGAAGTGTCGAGAGACACTTTGGCGCCCTGCTGGATACGATCCAGATCAGCCGGGTTTTCAAAAATCAGCCCCAAAATGCCGAAGTTGGCGAGGTTGGCCAGATGGATACGCTCGAAGCCTTTGGCCACGATGGCGCGAATCCCCAGGATGCGCGGACACAGTCCGGCATGTTCGCGCGAACTGCCCATGCCGTAGCCGTCGCCGGCCACGATGAAACCATGGTTGCCCGCATCGCGTACTGCCGCCGCGCGGGTGCTAAAGGTCTTGTCCACCTGCACAAAAGTTGCCTGCTTGGCGTATTCGTCCGCGTTGGAACGCAACGACAGGTACTTGCCGGCAGGCTGGATATGGTCGGTCGTGATCTCGTTGCCGAGCTTGAGCAGCACTTCGCCTGCAAGTTTCGCTGGCAACGGATCCAGCGTCGGCAACGGCGCGATGTCAGGACCGTAGCGCATCACCACCTTGGCGGCTTCCGCTGGGGGCAGCGGCGCGACATAGGCACCCATGTCGACTACCGGCGGTACATGCTGGATGGCGAGATCGCCTTTGAACAGCGTGCGCGGATCGGTAATAACCCCCGTTATCGCACCGGCTATCGCGGTGACCGGGCTGACGAGATGCACGGAAGCGCTCTCGGTTCCAGAACGGCCTTCGAAGTTACGGTTGGCTGTGGACAGCATCACGCCATTGCTGGGTGGGCTAAAGCCTTGTCCGATACATGCGGAGCAGGCGTTTTCCAGCACACGCACACCGGCGGCATAGAAGATTTCAATGTAGCCTGCTGCTGCCAGTTGGCGCGCGATAGCCTGAGAGCCGGGTGCAATCGCGGTATCTACTTTGACTTTCTTGCCGCGCAGCAGTTCGCCGACGCGCGCCAGGTTTTCGTAGTTGGAGTTGGTGCAGCTGCCGATGAACACGGTGTCGACCGGTGTCCCGGCATGCTTGGAAACGGGCTCCATCGATTTCAGACGCGGGTAAAGCGCAATGGTGGGCTCCAGCGTTGACAGGTCGATCTCGACAGTGCGCGAGTAGGTAGCGCCCGCATCAGCAGCCAGCGGCTTGAAGTCATTGGCGCGCTTCCTGCCTTCGAGGTAAGCCTTGGTAATATCATCGGATGGGAAAATCGAGAAGGCGACACCAGCCTCAGTTCCCATGTTGCAAATGGTGGCACGGTCGGTGACATTCAGACTCTTCAGGCCCGGCCCGGTGTACTCCAGGCAGATGGCCTTGTTGCCCTTGATGCCGATGACCTTGAGCACGTTCAGGATCACGTCCTTGGCGAGCACGCCCGGATGCAGCGCGCCAGTGAGGTTCACCTGCACTACTTTCGGCATTTCGATCTTGTACGAAGTACCTGCCATCGCAAAGCTGACGTCCGTACCGCCCGCACCCAGCGCCAGCATTCCCATGCCGCCGGCGTTAGTAGTGTGGGAATCAGAACCGATCACCGACTTGCCGGGAACCGCGAAATCTTCCAGAAACACGCTGTGGCAGATGCCGTTGCCGCCGCGCGAGAACCAGCAGCCGTATTTCTTGCTGAAGGTCTCGAGGTAGCGATGGTCGTCGCCGTCGATGTAGCCGACCTGCAGGGTCTTGTGATCCACCACGATGACCGAGGTAGTCTTCACGCGGTCCACGCCCATCTTCTCGAAGGCCAGCGCGGCAGCAGTGCCGGTGGCGTCCTGATAAAGGGTATGGGTGAACTGGATTTCCAGCGGTTGCCCCTCTGCCGGGAGCTGTTTCAACCCCCCGGCTGCGTTGGCCAGGAGGATTTTCTGTGCGACGTTTAATGCTGCCATGGTTTCTCCGTAATAATTGCGTTAAATAAAAATTCAGTGTCCTCTCAGGACGGGTGAAGCAGCGCAACCCATCGGAGATTGATGAACTTTATGACGGGTTCCGCGCTGTGCTCCACCCATTCTGCGTTCCTCTCCAAAATAGCTGCATTCAGAAAGAAGATTATCGCGTAAAAGTTGGGGGTTTTCCAACAATTTGTAGACAATCTCACAGGCCTCAATAAAACCCCGGTTTCGCATTCTGGATAATCATCGGAACTGTCGGGTGAAATTCGCTGAGGTGGCTTTGGGTTAGGCCATAACAATAATGAAGCTGAAGTCTTCTAATATCCACGGATTAAATGCGAACCCGCCCCTTTTGGCTCTGCAAATTCCAGTGATAGCTCCCAGGTAGGCAGTTTGCATGTATGGCATACGGGGGCTCATCGCTCAATCAGATCAAAAACTGATAGCATGAACACACCCGTCTGATGACGAAAACCGGGGGAGCATCACGATGTGCCTTGGCATTCCCATGCAAGTTGTCGAAATCGATGGCGCGTTTGCCTGGTGTGAGGGGCGTGGCCGGCGCGAACGAATCAATACCCTTTGGCTGGGAGAAACATCGCCCGGTGACTGGGTGTACGCCGTGCTGGGGCAGGCCCGCGAAAAGCTGACGGTGCAGCGGGTGGCGGAGATAAATCTTGCACTCGACGGCATTGCGGCGGCATTGCAGGGTGAGACCAATCTTGATGCTTATTTTCCCGATCTCACTGCGCCACGATGATGCCGAACTTCGACACTGGCCGTGTGCGATTGCGGCTCACGTGTGCTGATGGCATGGTCAGTGCGGTACAAGTCAGCAGCCAACGCCCGGATGTGGCAATGATTTTGCGCGGACGCATGGCGGATCAGGCAGTGCAACAACTTCCATTGCTGTTTGCTCTATGTGGGCAGGCGCAGGCGCGAGCGGCAGCGCTGGCCTTGGCTGCCGCACATGGAGAGGAATGCGTGCCGCGACTCGAGTCGAACGTACAGCGCGAAGTGATGCGTGAGCATCTTTGGCGCTGCCTGCTTGCTTTGCCGCCATTGCTGAGAGAGGACACATTGAAGCATGAATTCATCAGCTCAATAAAGTGGATCGCTGAAGGAAACCGCGCCGGGCTGCATGCGTTATTGAGCAGCTCACGTATTGCAACGCTTCACCAGCGTTTGCATCAGATAGAAGAATCACACCCCATTTCACCCCGTTTGTTGCCACGGCTTGATGCGAGAAGGACGCTGGCAGAGTGGCCGCGTTTGAGCGCCAAATTCTGTCGCCTGCCCGATTGGCGAGGCATGTCAGCCGAGACTGGCGCCATTGCACGGCAACAGCAAACAGAAGAAAAAATTAAACCGCTCTTCTTCTCCCGTTGGTGTGCACGCTTCGACGAACTGATGGACTGGGCGATGGGTGATGACAAGGTCGGTGCCGGTGGCACCGTGAGCGCGACACCCGTGGCACCCGGCATTGGACGCTCGCTCGTGGAAACAGCCCGTGGCATATTGATGCATGAGATCGTGCTCGATGGCAAACGCATCGCCGACTACTTGATCGTCGCGCCCACCGAATGGAATTTCCACCCGCAGGGAATACTGGCCGATCAGTTGCTGGGACAAAATGCAGAGGATCGTGATGCGCTGCAACAGTATGTCGCGCAAGCAGTTGCAGCGCTTGATCCCTGTGTTCCTTGGGAACTGGCATGGACATAAAGATACTGGTGCTGGGCATCGGTAACACGCTGCTTGCCGACGAAGGCATAGGCATCGTTGCCATGCGCGAACTGGAAGCACAATTCGGCGCACGCGAAGATATGGAATTTCTTGATGGCGGCACGCTGTCGTTCACGCTGGCTGTGCCGATCAGCGAATGCACTGCCTTGCTGGTGATCGATGCCGCTGAGCTGTGTGCTGCACCCGGGACGGTGCGCAGCTTCGAAGGCGAAGACATGGATCGTTATCTTGGAGCAAATCGCAAGAGCAGCGTGCATGAAGTGGGCTTGCT
Source organism: Nitrosomonadales bacterium (assembly GCA_023259055.1). Classification (GTDB taxonomy): domain Bacteria; phylum Pseudomonadota; class Gammaproteobacteria; order Burkholderiales; family Gallionellaceae; genus Gallionella. Next base: position 328,732 of record JAHFQZ010000003.1, on the reverse strand, counting down.
CGACCTGATGTCCATCTCGCGCCTGACCGGACACTGGCCGGAGCGGCGCGCCTTGATCGGCATACAACCGGCACTGGTGGATTGGGGAGAGACGCTGACGCCTGCGGTTGCAACAGCACTACCTGAAGTATGTGCAACCGCTGCTGAGATCATCGGGCGTTTTGCGGTTTACACAGATGCCGTTCACACGGATTCGTCAATGAACATGGTATGAGTTGACCAAGGCAGATTTGCCGCGCAGAATACTCACGCATTCCATGGTTCACCAACCACCAGGAGGCAGCATGAAGCACGCACAGCAACCGGACATACTGCCCGGTACCGTAGGCGAAGGCTTGGCACAGCGCGGCATCACCCGCCGCGAATTCCTCCAACTCTGTACTACTCTGACCGCATTGCTGGCGTTGCCGCCATCCATGGCGAGCGCGATGGCAGAGGCGATCTCCAAGGCGCGACGGCAATCGGTGATCTGGCTCTCTTTTCAGGAATGCACCGGCTGCACCGAATCCATCACGCGCTCGCATTCGCCGACGCTGGAAAACCTGATCTTCGACCTGATCTCGCTCGACTACCATCATACGCTGCAGGCCGCTTCGGCAGAGGCTGCCGAACATGCCCGTGCAGCGGCGATGAAGGACAACAACGGCAAGTATCTGCTGATCGTCGATGGCTCGATCCCGATGGGTAATCCCGGCTTCTCCACCATTGCAGGAATCAGTAACCACGACATGCTGATGGAAACAGCCCAAGGCGCGGCAGCCATAGTCGCAGTCGGAACATGCGCGAGCTACGGCGGCATTCCCAAGGCCGACCCTAATCCGACGGGCGCAGTCTCGGTTGGCGATATCGTCAAAAACAAACCCATCATCAACGTCCCCGGCTGCCCGCCGATTCCGGTGGTGATGACCGGCGTGCTGGCGCATTTCCTGACTTTCGGCGGCATCCCCGAACTGGACGCACAGGGCCGCCCCAAATCTTTTTATGGCGAGACGATCCACGACCGCTGTTATCGCCGTCCGTTCTACGACCAAGGCAAGTTCGCCCAGAGCTTCGACGACGAAGCTGCACGGAAAGGCTGGTGTCTCTTCAAACTCGGCTGCAAGGGGCCGGTGACCTACAACGCCTGCGCCACGACCAAGTGGAACGACGGCACCAGTTTCCCCGTCCAGTCAGGCCACGGCTGCATCGGCTGCTCCGAGGCTAATTTCTGGGATGCCGGGCCTCTCTATGAAGCGCTGTCCATGCCGGTATCGGTGACACCTTCCATGCTGGGTGCGGCGGCGGTAGCCGGCGCGGCAGCAGGAGCAGCGATTACCTGGCACAACCGTTCGACCAAGGCTGCAGCAAAGGCGGCACACAAAAAAGTGACCGTGCAGGACCTGACGCGGGAGGAAAAATGAAACCGGGAAATCCAATACCACGTCATTCCGGCGCAGGCCGGAATCCAGTTGAAAGAAACGTCCTGCGCGAAAGCGCAGACAACTGCGCCGTTATGTCCGCTACGCGGGGTGTTGGTTATTGCTGGATTCCGGCCTGCGCCGGAATGACGGCTCTAATGGATATTTCAAAATGAGCCATCTCGATCTCCTGACCTTCGCGCGCGGCAGCGCATTGAACTGGGCATTGATGTTATTCGTTGCAGGTATCGGGCTGCGCCTGTTCGAGATCCTTGGTCTTGGCCGCAAGGCTGATCTGGCAAGGCCTCGCACTATCACTCCCGGCAGCGGTTGGCGCACCATAGCCATGCGATCGTTGCCAGCAGAAGGCATGCTGAAACGCGATCCGGTGACTTACATCGGCGGTTATGTGTTCCATTTCGGACTGCTGGTGACGATTTTCTTCTTCGCGCCGCACATCGAATTTTTCCGCAGCATAACGAGCTTGGTCTGGCCGGGTTTGCCTACAGCGTTGATAGATGCCTCGGTGGTGGCGGCGATAGTGGCTTTGGGCGTGCTGCTGGCGCACCGGCTGAACAACCCGGTGAAGCGCATGCTGTCCGGCATCGGTGATTATGTCGCGTGGGGAGCGACGCTCCTGCCGTTGCTGACCGGCTATCTGGCCTATCACCACCTGCTGACGGAATACACCCTGATGCTGGCGCTGCACCTGTTCTCGATAGAATTGTTGCTGGTGTTGCTGCCGTTCACAAAACTGTTCCACACTTTCTCCTTGTTCATCTCGCGCTGGTACAACGGTGACTGGTTTGCGAGCAAGGGGGTGGCATCATGAGCGCGACACTCGCAAAAGGCATCAGCGCTTTTAAGGAGGTGATCGATGCGCCGATCGCCAGCTTCTTCTCGAGTTGCGTGCATTGCGGACTGTGTGCCGAAGCGTGTCTGTTCTACACCGAAACCAGTGAGGCGAAATACACGCCAATCCACAAACTGGAACCGTTGCGCCGCATCTGGAAGCAAGAGTACACGCTACTCGGTATGCTGGGGAAAATGCTCGGCCTATCCAAACCGGTGACCGACGCCGAACTGGCTGAATGGGAACCGCTGGTCTATGACAGTTGCACGCTGTGCGGTCGCTGCTCGATGGTCTGTCCGGTGGGCAACGACATCACCTACATGATCCGCAAGATGCGTGAGGGCATGGCAGCTTCGGGACACGCACCGGAAGATATGATTGCCGCGACGACACGCGCCATCAACATCGGAAGCCCGATGGGCGTCAAGTGGCCGGCGGTGCAGGCGCAGATCAGGCACGTGCAGGCCGACACCGGCATCGATGTGCCGGTGGAACGCGAGGGCGCGGACTATCTGGTGGTGATGTCCTCGATGGAGATCATCAACTTTCCCGAATATCTGTCCGCACTCAGTCGCATCTTCAAACAGGCCGGGGTGAGCTGGACGCTGGCGCAGGATGCGTTCGAAGCGACCAACAGCGGCATACAGATCGGCGCTTCCGACCTGGCGCGAGAGATCGTCAGCCGTATCGTGGTGGCAGCCGAACGCCTCAAGGTCAAGTGCGTGATCAGCCCGGAATGCGGCCATGCCTTTACCGCACTTCGCTGGGAAGGGCCGAACCTGATGGGCAGGCCATACGGCTTTGAGGTGAAGCATATTCTCGAGGTGCTTGATGAACTGCAAAAGGCAGGCAAACTCAAGACCAGCGGCAAGGACAAGCGTCCGCTGACCTATCACGATCCCTGCCAGATCGCCCGTCGCGGTGGCGTCGTGGAACAGCCGCGCCGCTTGCTGTCCGAGATCGCCGCAGATTTTCGCGAGATGTCCGATGCCGGCGTGATGAACTGGTGCTGCGGCGGCGGTGGTGGCGTCTCGGCCATTACGCGCGCCGAACCGTTACGCTTGCAGGCATTCAAGATCAAAAAGAGGCAGATCGAAGCCACCGGCGTGCAGACGCTGATCACCGCCTGCGCGAACTGTCGCATCGTGCTGGAAGAAGGCATCGAGCACAATCACATGAAGGTCGAAGTGATTGGGCTCACCGAATTACTGGCCCAATATCTTGTTGAAGAAAGCACACCATGAACCAACCAGCTACTCGTCGCGTCATCGTTGATCCGGTCACCCGCATCGAAGGGCATTTGCGCATTGAAGCGGAAACCGATGATTCAGGCCGCATCATCCGTGCCTCATCGGCCGGCACGATGGTGCGCGGCATCGAGATCATCCTGCGCGGACGCGATCCGCGCGAGGCATGGGCGCTGGCACAACGCATCTGCGGCGTGTGCACGCTGGTGCATGGCATCGCCTCGGTGCGAGCTGTCGAAAGCGCGCTGAATATCGAGGTACCGGCCAATGCGCAACTGATCCGCAACCTGATGATAGGCGCGCAATACATCCACGACCACGTGATGCACTTCTATCACCTGCACGCGCTCGACTGGGTGGATGTAGTTTCGGCGCTGAAGGCCGATCCCAAGGCCACTTCGGCGCTGGCGCAGAGCCTGTCGGGCTATGCCAGATCGTCGCCGGGCTATTTCAGCGATGTGCAAAAGAAGCTGAAAGGTTTTGTAGAGGCCGGTCAATTAGGCATTTTCGCCAACGGCTACTGGGGGCATCCAGCCTACAAACTGCCGCACGAAGCCAACCTCATGGCAGTGGCACACTATCTCGATGCGCTGGCATGGCAACGTGATGTGGTGAAATTGCACGCCGTTTTCGGCGGCAAGAATCCTCATCCGATGTTCCTGGTTGGCGGCGTGCCATGCGCCATCAGCATCGATCCGCAGCATCCGGGTCATGGCAAGGGCCCGCATTACCACGGCGGCAATTCCGGCACGGCGCTCAATGTGGTCGGACTGCAAACAGTGCAGAACGCGATCAACCAGATGCGCGAGTTCGTCGATCAGGTCTATGTGCCGGACACACTGGCTATCGCGGGCTTCTACAAAGACTGGTTCAAGCAAGGCGAAGGCATCGGCAGCTTCCTTACCTACGGCGAGTTCCCTGCCAAAGGGATGTCAGACCCCTCCTCCTTCCTGATTCCATCCGGCGTGATACTGGATCGCGACCTGAGCAAGATACATCCTATCGACCTCAATGCGGATAGCGAGATACAGGAATTCGTCAGCCACGCCTGGTACGAATATTCCGTGGGCAAAAAGCAGGGGCTGCATCCATACAAGGGCGAGACCAAGCTCGATTACACCGGACCGAAGCCGCCGTATCAGCAACTGGATGTGGACAAGGATTATTCCTGGATGAAGTCGCCGCGCTGGAAAGGCAAGGCAGTCGAAGTCGGGCCGCTGGCGCGCGTGTTGATGATGTATGCAGCAGGACATGAGCAGACCAAAGAACTAGTCGGCATGACCCTGAAGAAACTCGATCTGCCGGTGCAGGCGCTGTACTCGACCTTGGGGCGTACCGCAGCGCGCACGCTGGAAACCAAGATCATCGCCGATGCGATGCAGGGCTGGTATGACCAATTGGTCGCCAACATCAAAGCGGGCGATATCAAAACTTTCAACGAAACGAAGTGGGAGCCTTCGACCTGGCCGAGCCACGCGCAGGGCGTAGGAGTCACGGAAGCACCGCGCGGCGCGCTAGCGCACTGGATCGTCATCAAGGATCAAAAGATCGACAACTACCAAGCCATCGTACCAAGCACCTGGAACGCCGGGCCGCGCGATGCTCAGGGAAATCAGGGGCCGTATGAAGCAGCACTGCAAGGCCACCAACTGCATGATGTGAAACAGCCCATCGAGATACTGCGCACCATCCACAGCTTCGACCCCTGCATCGCCTGCGCGGTGCATCTGACTGATCCAGATGGACTGGAGTTGATGCAGGTGAAGGTGCTCTGAGGAGCGTTTTACTTCACCAATGACAACTATTTATTATTCTGCACGCTAATCTCCGATGGCTGCTTCCGGGGAAGCTATTTCAAAGATTGCATTCGGCTACGTGCCAAAAACGGACGGTCAACCTTCTATAATCACGGATTTGTTAGTGCGGTAACACACAGATAACTCTATGTGCAATCGATAAAATTTATCAAATAAAAATTTTAAACTTAACCGTATCTGTATAAAGGTGGCCTCTCTAAAAGGCTGAGCGAAATGATTGAAAGACAGCCCTCAGAAAATCGTGCGGTGAAGCAAATTTACACCGCAGACGATGTGCACGCGGCAATCACCAACGGCAAACTCGTCAATTATTACCAGTCCAGAGTGGATACCGCTACCGGCCATGTGATTGGCGTGGAAACTCTAGTGTGCTGAACTTGAGCACAGGTTAAACCCGACCAAAAACTAATTGTACTTTTAAGCTGAGGCCGTCTGATAGGTATATCGTATTCAAACCAAATCTGAAAACTGCACATCTGTGAGGGATACACCTTGAGTAAGAAGCCAAACGAGCAAGACCAACTGCGAAAAGCCGCTGAGGCGAAACTCGCGAATGTGCCGGCCACGAAACTGAAGCCGGGCCCTGCCGATGAACTGGTACACGAACTTCGGGTGAATCAGATTGAGTTGGAGATGCAGAATGAGCAATTACGGCAATCGCAGATCGCTCTGGAAGAATCCCGTGACCGCTACATAGCCTTCTATGACTTTGCCGCCGTCGGTTATCTCACCCTTACCGACAGTGGCATGATCTCCGAGACGAACCTCACTGGTGCCAAACAACTCGGCGTGGAGCGCGAAACACTACAGCATTGCCGCTTTGATCATTTTGTCGCACCGGAGTATCGCGACCTTTGGCATCGTTTATTCATCAGCGTGATTAATGGCGCGAACGTGTCAGTTCCTCTGATGCTACAACGCAAGGATGGCCTCATATTCAAAGCCCATCTGGACTGCAGGCGCGATGAAAATGACCAAGCAAAACCGATGCTGTGCATCACAATTACAGACCTCACTGAAAGGCCTAACACGCGACAACCCACTGACTAACCTTTCCCCAAATTAGTTGACGGTCTGCAGTTTAGGTAAATGCGATGACTGCAATGTGTCGTTAACAGAAGGCCACCAAGTTTCGCTTTAGGTTGTGCGATAGATTCACTCAACCCGATCAATCACCATCGACAGGAGACCGCCATGCACGAGTCCCGAACGATCAACATCTCAATCAACCGAAACTGGAAAGAGGTTTACGAGGCCGTCTGGAGGCCCGAAGATTTTCCGAAATGGGCTTCTGGCCTCAGCAGGTCGTCGCTTGTTAAGGATGGAGAATTATGGAAGGCCGAAGGCCCTGAAGGGACTGTCAGGATAAGGTTCACAGGCCACAATGCGTTTGGCGTCATGGATCACTATGTCTATGCGGGTAACGCCCCGGAGATCTACGTCCCGCTTAGAATCATACAGAACGGCGACGGCGCTGAGGTGCTGCTCACCTTGTTTCGGCAGATGGACATGTCCGATGCCAAATTTGCGGCAGATGCAGAATGGGTTGAGCGCGACCTGCTTGCGTTAAAAGCACTCGTCACGCACTGATCTGTACCCCCATCACCACCCTTGGCCCATCCCCCGTTCGACAAGCCTGTCCTGAGTTTATCGAAGGGCTCAGGACAGGCTTGAAAGGGAGGGAGTCTGCTATCGGATTACTAGGAAACGTGGTTGCACTGCGAAGCCGGAGTGCGGGTGTCCATGTTGCGGCCACGGTTGATGTGATCGTCGATTTCACCGGCGCATCCTGCCATACGGCCAAACAGGAACGCGGTGAAGGCTGCCATTTCCATCGAGCTTTCGCTGAATTCGCCCTTGCGGTAGCGCGACCACAGGAGCTTCAGCAGCATCGCGGCGATGATGGCATCGATGTTCACACAGAACACGTTATTGGTCACGCCATTGTCGTACAAGGCCTGCACCAGCGTCCTGTAATAGTCGTGGAAAATATTTTTCTCGCCGCGCTCGGCGAACAAATCCGCGATGTAAACCTCGCGCGGATCCTTGTTGACCGGATGCCCCTTGAACACTGGGTGGTTGACGCCGGGGATGTTGCGCACCGGCAGGCCGAGCGCCTTGCCGGCCTTCTTCTCCTTATTGAATGCCACCGCGAATTCCGTTGCCATCGCCCTGAGGTCGAGGCCGTGGTTGGAGACGCTTGCATCGGTCAACGGGGTTTTGCTGAAGCTCTCGATCAGGAACTGGATGCCTTCGAAACCGTTGCCGCCGTGGGCGAAACCGGTGTGAGTCAGGAATCCGATCATGCCCTTGTTGATCTGCACACGTTCCGGCGATTCCGGGCCGTCGGCGGATACTGCTCCTTTGCAACCCTGTGCCGAGATGGTGCCGACTCCATTGGAGATGATCAGACCCAGCATGACCTGGAACGGGAACAGGCTCGCCTCGGTTGGACGCTCGCCGAGCAGGGAGAGATAAGCCAACTGGGTAGTGGTCCATGACTCCAGCATTTCTTCGTTGCTGATCCCGCAGAATTTGCCGGGCTGGTGGTGTTTGCCCTCGGCTGCGGCGCCGATGATGGCTGAGAACAGGTGCGTATACCAGGGCAAGTTACGCACGGTCAGCTTGGAGATGCGCTTGCGGATCAGCGGCTCCCAGGCGATGGTGGTGGTAAGTGCGGCGATCACCGCATCCGTTGTCGGGTGGCCTTTCAGGCTGCGTAGATAGCGCACGAAGACCGACTTGGCTCCGCGTTTATCGAAAGCCTTGAGCATCGCTTCGGCTTGCGCATCCGGCGTTTTTCCCAACAGGGTTGCAAGTTGTTCCGGAGTAGCCGTGGCGGGCGTGATTTTGGCCTTTTCGTCGTCGCCGGTCAGGAGACCGGAGTGGGCGAACAGTTCAACCAATGTGTCGGCAGCATTGCGTGCGCCGTCGACGCGCTTCGGACCAAGCAGCGCAACCGCCGCGCTGATCGCCGTATTGGGGGCGTTGCCGGCCTCGCGCGCCGCATCGGCGGCAGCCAGCATGGCTTCGCCATGGAGGTTGACCCGCGCCGCGACTGCGATGTTAAACAGGACGTTATCGTTGGCATCGTTGAGCTCGCGCACCAGTGCCATGCACAGGTTGGATTCCAGCGGCTGCTTGGCGGTGTCCAGGATGGATATGTTGTTGACCTTGGTAACCTGGGTCTTCGGATCCATCACCGAGCTTCCCGAGCAGTCTTTCATGGACTGGCGCGGGAAAATGGCGCCAACATGTTTGGACAGCTCGGCGATTTGTTCATCGTAAGGTGACAAGGCCTTGACCACAGGAATATTCAATGCGGGCGGGAGTTTCAAACCTTGGTCGTCGCCGAACCACGGCTTCAATTCCAGATTGCCTTCCGACGGGAAATCCTGCTTGACGCCGTTGAGTTTCATTACCGCAGTCAGTGCCAGTGGGATATGCGAGATATTGGTGACCACCGCGCCCAATTTGGAGCACACGGGGTTTTCGGGTGTGAACAGATCGGTCACACCGAATTTCTTCATGAACCAGCCTTCCTTGGCCCGGGCATCATCACCCGATCCGGCGATGGCGCCAGCGTGGCCTACAGCACGCGTCAGATTCGCCTTCCAGCGGCCAACTACGCAGGCCACCACCGGCTTTTCGAAGGTAACTGCTTCCTCGTAATATCCACCTGGCTCGCAATACATCACCGCTGCCTTGGTGCGCGCGTCGTTGGCCATACCGTATGCAAACTCGGGGGTTGCATAATTAATATAGACATCCTTGCCGCTGGAGATCAGCGTCGTCGTTCCCCATCCGCCAATCGACAAATAGTTAGCGATGGTGGTGGTGAAATTTCCGGAGTTGGAATAGATGGCGATCGAGCCTTTGCGCAAAGTCTCTTCGGGTTTGTCACCACCCAGTGCACCGCCGATGCGCACATGTGTCCACGAATCCGCCACGCCCAGGCAGTTGGCACCGAAAATATCTACACCGCGCTGCTGGCCTAGCGCCCTGATTTCGCGGGCATCGTGCACCGAGGTCTTCTCGGTGAGGATGATGACCTTCTCGACATCAGGATTGATCCGGATCAGCTCGGCGACGCCGTCACGCACGGCAGACGGCGGCAGATAGACGACACCGACGTTGAATTTGTGTCCGGCCTCCATGCCTTCACGCACGTTGTTGTAAACAGGGATGTTGCCTATGGGGGTCTCAACGACTTGCCCACGTCGACCCGGCGAGGTGCCGAACACAATATTGCCACCCGAATAGGCATGGCTGACCGGAGTCACTGCACGGGATTCGTTCCCTGTGATGTTCAGCACACAGATGCGATCTTCACGGGTCGCTATATCGGCCAGAGACCGGGTGCCAACGAAGTATTTAAAATTATCGATACCAGGCTTTCTCATTGCATATCACCTTTGCTTTTTCTTTACTTGTTACTTATCGTCCGAATGTCCGCGGGGATACAGAGTTACTTCCCAATGGCCATCCTGTTCAGTGTTTTGGATTCTCGCTGTGATCAGGCGTCTGCTGGCAAACCCAGCACCTTAGCCACTTCAGCACGTCCGCCGCTCTTCATCCAGTGGTCCGCCTCCTGTGCGAAATTAACCACGTCTGTCATCGCGGAGTCAAAGCCGAAGATTTTATAGGGTATCCGCAATGCGTCGAGCACATCCTTGAAAACGCCCATGCCGCGTATCACATTGGGACCGCCACGGCCTATCACCACATACAGCGGTGTGGGGCCGTGTTCGCTGAAGTAATCGCGCAGCGCATCGGCCATCGCCCGGAACGTGACAAATATGTCAGTGTTGTTGGCTTTACCGCCAATGATAAACAGCACGTTTGATTGCTTGAGATAATATTTGAGGCAGATGCGCATCACTTCATACATTTTCTCGTAGGGCGGGTTGCCCCCGAAATCGGAAGAGATGATGGCATCGTTGCCCAGCACTTCGGTAACCAGCGAGTTCGCTCCACCGCCGAAGGTAGGCGCCAGGATGGTACCTTTCTCGTTGATCACATATACATCGCTCTGGCCCTGATAGGTACGCAGCTCGTTGATCTCCTGCTCGAAATCGTTGGCCTCGGTAACGAAGAGGTCAACTGGCAGGTTCAAACGGTTCACGCGCGGGTCGTCGCGGTCGAAGCCGCATTTGAAATCGCAGGCCACCGGTATCAGGGAGCCGGATTTGCCCTCCATCATGCGGATGGGATTAAGTTCCATTGTGGACATGCCGTAATGATGGAACAGGTCCCACAGCTTCGGTAAATGTTGCACCAGCGGCGACACAATCTCGCGCGGCGCGCCCAGATCGGACAATGCGTTGGAGATGATGAATGACTTGAGTCCGGTCAGGGGATCGAACGGGACTTCGATGATCTGTGTCTTGTCCAGTTCTTCTATGTCCATGCCGCCGTGATGCGTGAGCGTCATGACCGGAGCGCGGTAGCGAGTCGAATCTGAAATCGAGAAATAAATCTCATGTTCGGCCGGGACGGCACCCTCGAAGGTGACCCCCTGCGACTTGTACATGACACCCCCAACTTTATACTCAGCAAAGTAGAGGCGCTCTTTCTCAGCCAGTGCCGACTTCAGGTCGCTGGCGCGACCGATCAGCCCGGATTTCCCCTTTTTGCCTATGCCACCCCTGAAGATGGGCTTGACGAAGACCGAACCGCAGCGCTCAATCATGTTGTGAATATCGTGTTCGCTGGCTTCAGGCCCGAGCACCTCGGAGACCGGAAAATCAACGATTTTGAGCAACTTCGCTCCGTAAAGCATACCACTGACGTTCATAGCTCCCTTACCCCTTTATTATCAAATTCTGTGTAGATAGTTGTTAGTCGCTAGTTAAACCGGGTTCGGCTTTTAACTAAAAACTAACGGCTTGCGACTAGTATTTTAATATTCCTCTGGCAGATTCTTAAGTACTGCCCATGAATAGACCGGCCCCTTGACACATACATAGTCTTTGCCGACGTTGCAGCGACCGCACTTCCCAAGGCCGCATTTCATCTTGTTCTCTATGGTCGTGTATATCTGGTCGTCCGCGAATCCGAGTTGGTTCAGGTTCTGTATCACGAACTTGATCATGATCGGTGGTCCGCATGTGATCGCGACGGAATTGTCGGGAACAGGATCCTTGTCCATCACGGCTGCCGGTACGAAGCCGCAGTAGCCATCCCAACCCTCCTCTGCCTTGTCGATTGACAGATGGACATCGACAGATTCGCGCAGCTTCTCAAGCTCCGCCCTGTACATGATGTCGCGCGAAGTACGTCCACCGTAGAACACAGTGATGTTTTTGAAGTCGGCGCGTTGTGCTACTGCAGTGGTAATCAACGGCCAGATCGGTGCCAGGCCGCAACCGCCGCCGATGAAGTAGAGATTCTTTCCGCGCCAATCGTCAATCGGGAAATTGTTGCCGTAAGGTCCGCGGATGCCGATAACATCGCCTACCGCCAAATCGTGAAAAGCGGTGGATACGCGGCCCACACGCATGATGCTGAACTGCTTGTATTCCTTGATCAGCGGTGATGAGGCGATAGAGATCATCGACTCACCACGACCAAATATTGACAGCATCGCGCATTGGCCGCACTCGTGTTCAAAGAGATCTCCTCCATCCGCAGCCTCGACGCGGAAAGTCTTGATGGCGCGTTCGCCAACCACCTCATCTTTGATAAAGGCGACTCTGCCCAGTTTTGGAAGATAGATGTTATCCGACATTTTCGGTTACCTTATTTACTACAGCGACGATATCGATTCCCACCGGACATTCGCTGACACAACGACCGCAGCCTGTGCACTGGTGCATCCCGAAATTCTCGTGGAAATATTGAAACTTGTGGTTCACCCGCTGGCGCAGACGCGCGCCGGTATTCTCCCGCGGGTTGTGTCCGGACGAGTGCATCGTGAAGTCTGGGAACTGGCAGTTGTCCCATGTGCGCACCCGCTGGCCCTGCAGCGGAGCCTTGCTGTGTACTTCGTCGTTGATGTCAAAACAATGGCAGGTCGGGCACAGGAAGGTGCAGATACCGCAGCCGATGCAGGCCCGTGCCATCTCATCCCACAACGGCGAATTGAAGCTCACCTTCAGTTTGGCCGGTGCTCCGTCCGGGTCGTTAATCTTGCGTTGCGGATAAGCCACAGCCTCGGTATGCACCTGCTTAACCTGCTTTTGATCGGCGGCTGCAGGCTCGGTCAACAGACTGCCGGCAGCCTTCATCAGTGCCTTACCTGTTTCGGTGACCGCCTTCACAAAGTAGCGGTCGCCCAAGTCAGTCAGTTGAACATCGAGCCCGTCGGTGGAAACCGGCGATCCGCCTACCGACAGACAGAAGCAGGTGGCGCTGGGCGGCTTGTTGCACGCCAGACCCACGTATGCCACATTCTTGCGGCGTGTAGTGTAATAAGTATCCTCGACATGATCGGTGAACACTTTATCCATGCGCGGCACTCCCTTGCCATCGCAAGGGCGTACGCCGAACACGACGTGACGCGTTTCCTTCGGCAAAATCTGCGTCAGCTTGGGTGGCTCGCCCTTGATCTGCTCGAACGAGAAATATACTTCCCGCTGCGGGAAAGTGAATCCCTTCGGCGATTGCCTGGTGTTGGGGTGGTCAAGCCGGGCAGCGCCGCTGACCGGTTTATACGTCCAGATGCCATCTTCCAACGCTGGCGCGTGAACCTCCCAGTCGTTCAACGCGGCTATCCAGTCGTCGATGCGTTTCTTATCTAAAATCTTTTCCATGCTGTTACCTGATGAAATCGCCGGGGTCGTTATCGAGGAAGGAGGCTACCAGCGAAGATCCTCCGATGCTTGCGCCTGGCTCATAGCCGAATTTTTCGCGTGCTTCTCGTTCCATTTTGTTGTTGAGCATCCGTATCGGGATGTTGACTGGACAGGCACGTTCGCACTCGCCGCAGTCGGTGCAGCGACCAGCAAGGTGCATGGCACGCGTCAATAGATAGGTGATATTTTCGGAACGCATTGCCGACCGCTCAATCCAGCGAACGCGATCGGCTTTTTCTGCCGCCGAAGTTTGCTGTGTTACCGGGAAGGTAATACTGTCTACCACGCACTCGTCGCAGTAGCACATTGGACACACCGAGCGGCATGCGAAGCAACGCATGCAACGGTCGAAATGGTGGCTCCAGATGTCCCAGCGCTCGCCGGTTCCCTGCGCCTCGAAGCGGGTCAGAGCAGCGAATGGCTCCGCCAGTTGGCGACCTGTCTTGTCCTCGCCGAACACCACATTGTGTTCCTTGGGGAAAGGTATACGGCACTCCAGACAACGGTCTGCCATCACCTCGCGGGCCGGCAATCGCTTCTCGCCTTCCGCAGTGGTGAATACGTAATCGTCTCCGTCAAAAGCGGCAAGCGTAGGCTGGACTCCGTTCAATTGGGAAGCCAGTTTGCGTTCGTCAAGAACCCCGGTACCTTCGCAGGATACGCCGATGATGTAAACGTCCTCGCGTTTGAAGTAGTGTTCCTGCAGCAGCACGACGATAGATCGTGCGTCGCATCCCTTGGCTACAATGGCGATGGGTGAACCCGAAGCCTTACGCAGGTGTGCCAGAATTTTCTGGTCATGAACCAGATAAAGGGACAGGTTGTGATAACAGGTTGGATCCCAAATCAACTCATCGGCCTGTTCCGGGCTGGTAATGAAAGCGGGCTCGGCGGGCATACCTCGGCTTCCTCGCCGATAACCTATGACGGTGCGGACTTCGCCTTTCGCGAGCATATCCCTCGCCGTATCGCGGATATCCTGAATATTGATCATGCGCGCTCCGCCTTCTTCAGCTTTTCCTGTGGTCCGAGCGGCTTGAGGTCATCGACAAAGTCCGTGATGACCTGGGCAAACTTTGCTCCCTCGGCGGCCGATACCCAAGACATACGGAACCTGTTCGGCTCGACGCCGATGAATTCGAGCAGCTCCATAATCAGGTGCATCTTGCGACGCGCCAGAAAGTTGCCCTCGATGTAGTGACAATCGCCGATATGGCAGCCCGATACCAAGACACCATCCGCTCCCTTGTTGAAGGCCGACAGGATATACATTGGCGAAACGGCACCCGTGCACGGAATGGTAATCGGCGTCGCATTGGCAGGGTACTGTATCCGTGAAACACCAGCCAGATCGCTGCCCGCCGATGAGCACCACTTGCACAAAAAGGCGACGACCCTGGGTTCGTAATTTTGCTGTTCCGACATCTATATTCCTTCTCTCAATCCGGTTTTCCTTCTCTCAAGCCAGGCACGCTTCGATCATTTCGAAGATCTGGAGCTGCGTAACATTCTTGACATCAATAGCGGCACGCAGACAGGTAGCAGAACAGCTGCCGCAACCCTCGCAAAGCGCCTCATTCACGATTGCCTTTCCGTTTTCCAGACGAATCGCCAGGAAAGGACATGCGTCAACGCACATCCCGCAACCGGTGCAGTGAGATGGACGCACCTTGGCTATCAACGGCGGACGGCTAAGCGTAGACTGCGAGAGCAGCGCAATTACCTTGGCTGCCGCTGCACCAGCTTGTGCGACGGTCTCCGGGATATCCTTGGGAGCCTGGGCCGCACCCGCCAGATAAATACCGCCAGTGACGCTTTCGACCGGTCTCAGCTTGGGGTGAGCCTCGGCAAGAAATCCGTCCTTGTCGCGGCCGATCTTGAGTATCTTGGCAATCTCTGTGGTTCCCTTCGATGGCACCATCGCGAGCGCCAGCACTACCATATCGGCGTCGATCTCCACGTTCTGACCGGACAGGGTATCAGTACCGAGCACGCGAACCTTGCCGTTATGCCGGTAAAGCCTGGAGACACGACCACGCAGATAGAGCGTATCGTTGTCCTCCATGGTGCGTTGCACGAACTCCTCATAGCCCTTGCCACCAGAGCGGATGTCGATGTAGAACACATAGGCGCGGCCGTCCGGAACGTGATGCTTGTAAAGTTGGGCATGCTTGGCGGTGTACATACAGCAGATCTTTGAGCAGTAGGCGCAATGCTTCGCTGGATCGCGCGATCCGACGCACTGGATAAAGACCACATTTTTTGGCTCTTTGTGATCTGATGGCCGGAGTATATGACCACCGGTCGCGCCCGAGGCCGAACACAGGCGCTCGAACTGGAGGCCGTCAAGCACGTCTTCGACCTTGCCTCCACCCATTTCTGGCATATTCGCCTGATCGTAGAGATCGAAGCCGGTTGCCACCACAATGGCGCCCACATCCTCGGTCACCGTTTCGGGTCGCATATCGTAGTTGATTGCATCGGCCTCGCAGACATCCTTGCACTTGCCGCAGACCACGGGGTTCAAGCCAAGACAGGTACTTTCGTCAAGCGTGTAGCTGGCCGGAATGGATTGGGCATAGGGTATGTAGATGGCGCGTCGGGTGGTCAGATTGATTTCATATTCGTTCGGCACCACCACTGGGCAGACTGCAGTACATTCGTCGCAAAGCTTGCACTTGTCCGGATCCACAAAGGTGGGTTTCTTGAGAATCTTGACCCGGAAATTGCCCACTGAGCCTGCGAGTTCCTGCACTTCGCTATAGGTCATCAGTTTGACTTTCGGGTGGCGTTTCAACTCGACCATCTTTGGCGACAGGACGCACTGAGAGCAATCCAGTGTTGGGAAAGTCTCGGAAAGCTGCAGCATGCGGCCACCAATGGTAGCCTGCTTCTCGACCAGCACCACCTCCACGCCAGCATTGGCGATATCGAGGGCAGCTTGAATTCCGGCGATACCTCCACCTATCACCATTGCACGCCGGGTGACGTTAACGGCGATTGATTCCAAGGGTTGGTTGCGGTTAACGCGGCGCACGACACTGCGCGAAATCTTGATCGCCTTCTCGGTTCCCTTGGCTTTGTCGTTATGAACCCAACTACACTGCTCGCGGATATTCGCGATCTCGCAGGTAAAATTGTTGATGCCGGCCCGCTTGGCGTTATCGCGGAAGGTCTTTTCATGCAGGTTCGGCGAACAACAGGTAACGACGATACTATCCAGCTTGTTGTCCTTGATCGCCTGAACCACAGACTCTTGGCCCGGCTCCGAGCACATGTAAACGTATTCCTTGGTGAAGGCAACGGAATCCTCACCGGCCATCTCCTTGGCCACCCTCGCCACATCGACGGTGGCGGCGATGTTTGTACCGCAATGGCAGACAAAAACGCCGGTGCGCTTCTTCGTCATGACGCGTCTCCACGAGTATTCTTGCTGATCATCTGTATGCCGTGTTCATAGCCCTTGTCGAAAGCTTTGATGTTGATTTTCAGAAAACGTTCAGGAACCAGGCCGGGCAGTGCCTTCTTCATCGCATCGGCGGTAACCACGTTGGTGACCGCAGTAAAAAAGCCGAGTGCCACAAGATTGGTGAACAGGCGATTGCCCAGTTCTTCGGCAAAACGGGTTGCCGGCACCCGCATCAATCTGAGGTCCAGATGCTCGCCGCGCAACTTCACCAGATCCTCTTCGACGATCAGTATTCCCCCTTTGGGCAGCTCGCCGTAATACTTGTCGTAAGCCTCCTGCGACAGCGCCACGAGAACCCCGGGGTGTGTGATGTATGGATACAGAACACGTTCGTCGGAAACCACGAGCTGCGCGGCACAGGCGCTACCGCGCGCTTCAGGCCCGAAGGCTTGCGTCATGGTGGCGAACTTGTCGTCATACAGGGACAGCGCTTTGCCGGTGATCAGGGCGCAGCGAATGATGCCCTGTCCGCCGAATCCCGAAAACCTGATTTCTTGTGTGCTCATTCGCTCGATTCCTACTTACGGGTCTTTTTTGGCGCAGCTTTTACCACAGCCTTGGTCTTGCCGGTTGCCTTGGGTGCGGCCTTTTTAGCTGCCTTGGCTACAACTTTAGTCTTGACGGTTGCCTTGACAGCGGCCTTTTTGGCCGGGGCTTTTGCCGCAGCTTTTTTCACAGGCTTGACTACAGCCTTCTTCGATGGCTTGGGAGCGGCAGCAACCTTTGCAGGAGCCTTTTTCGCAGCCTTGGCTGGAGCCTTTTTCACCTTAGCAGCAGAGGCTTTCCGGGTTATTGCAGGTACTACCTCTCCCTGCGCTTCATCTGCTGCCATCGCGGCTCGGCGAGCGGCGATCCTCTCCTTTTCGGCTTTTTCCTCGGCCTCCCGTTCGGGAATAGTCTTGCCGTAAAGCTGATAATCGTCTCCTACCAGCTTGATGCTGCATTTGTCGGATGCTTCCAGATAAGTAGGTTTATTCTTATCGACAAATTTGCCGATTACGATCTTCCCCTGATAGTCGATGGCCGTCTCACGTGTATCGGCGCCATGCTTGAGAATCGAGTTTTCCTGATAATGCTGGAGCATGTCAACGCCATCACCGAGGCGGTTACGGCGCAGATAAAGCGTCGTGCACGGCGAGATGACCTCGATGAAAGAGAAACCCTTGCGCAACAGCGCTTCCTCGATCGACTGGGTGACGTTGCGCGCATGCATCGAAGTCCAGCGCGCGATATAAGTGGCGCCGGCGGCATCCATCAGGAAAGGCAAGCTGAACGGATATTCGTAGTTGCCGTAAGGTGTAGTCGAGGCGATAGCCGAGTTTGGCGTGGTCGGGGTTACCTGACCGCCGGTCATGCCATAGGTAAAGTTGTTATTGCAGATGACCACTAGGTCCATGTTGCGCCGTGCAGCATGGATCAGGTGATTTCCGCCGATTCCGGACAAGTCGCCTTCGCCGCTGAACACTACCACCGTCAGTTCCGGGTTAGCCAGCTTGACGCCGGTGGCCACGGGAATGGCGCGACCGTGCGTGGTGTGGATCGAATCGAAATTGACATAACCCGCCACGCGTCCGGTACAGCCGATACCCGACACCACGACCAGCTTCTTGGGATCGATACCGCTACGCTTGACGGCTTCGGCGAAGGAGTTCACTTCGGAGCCGATACCACAACCCGGGCACCAGATATGCGGCATCCGGTCCATGCGCAGGGTGCTGGCCATGGGACTGCCTGCCTTGAATTTACCGAGTTCAGTGCTCATTGGTTTGCCTTTCTGATGGCGTCCAGGATGACATCTGGATCATGCACCGCACCACCACAGTGATTGACGCTGATTACCTTGCTGCGGCCGGCGGCGCAACGTTCCACCTCGAGCACCATCTGTCCATAGTTGATTTCCGGAACCACAAAGGCCTTTACCTTGCCGGACAGTTCGCGAATACGTTTCTCGCAGAACGGCCAGATCGTGATCATGCGCAATGAGCCAACCTTGATACCTTCCTTGCGCGCATCCTGGATGGCCTTGACGGCGATCCGGGACGTAATGCCATAAGACACTACCACGACATCGGCGCCATCTATTTGATCCTCGTCGAGGCGGATGATCTGATCGGTATTGCTGTTAATCTTTTCCATCAAATGGGTCACGACGATCTTGTTCTGATCGGCGGTCATGACCGGATAACCCTTCTCGTTGTGAGTCAGGCCGGTGATGTGGAAATTGTATCCATCGCCCGCACGCACCATAGGATGTCCGCCCTTGCTGTCGAATTTGTAGGGACGGCAGTCCTCCTTGGGGCCGTTGTAATTATTGCGCGGAACCACCTTGATTTGGTCGGCTGGCGGGATGACCACTTTCTCGTGCATGTGGCCGACAGTCTCGTCGGTCAGGATAATGACCGGCACACGGTAAAACTCCGACAGGTTGAAAGCTTCGACGGTCAGATCGAAACATTCCTGCGGACTGTCCGGGCACAGGGCGATGATCATGTTGTCGCCATGCGGGCCATAGCGCGCCTGCATCATGTCCTGCTGGGCCGTCAGTGTGGGTAAGCCGGTGGATGGGCCGCCGCGCTGCACATTGGCGATCACCATCGGGGTTTCGGTCATGCAAGCCAAGCCAAGGTTTTCCGTCATCAATGAGAAACCGGGGCCGCAGGTTACAGTCATGCATTTTTGCCCAGCCCATGCCGCGCCGATCAGAGCGGCGATGGAGGCAAGCTCGTCCTCCATCTGGATAAACATTGCACCAACCTCCGGCGCCCGTTCGGCGAAACGCTCGGCAGCCTCGGTCGATGGTGTGATGGGATAGCCAGCAAAGAACCGGCAGCCAGCAGCCAGTGCGCCTTCAGCAAGCGCGTGGTCGCCATCCATGAAATGTGGGCCGGAGTCGACCCCTTTGGGGTCTGCGGGGACAGTTTTCACTTATTTGTTTCTCCTTTTTTGGTTTCTTCTTCCATTGTCACGAAGATGGAAAACTCCGGACAGATCATCTGGCAAAACATGCAATCGTGGCAGGCTTCAGGGTTTTTCACATAGGGTGGGTGATAACCCTTGGCGTTGAACTCGGGAGAAATATCCAACACTTGTTTGGGGCAAAACTGCACACAGAAGCCGCAGCCTTTGCACCAATCATTGCTGATGTAGACTTTGCCACGCAACTGCTTGAGGTCGTTGAAAAACATATACCCCTCCTTAGTCCAGGCCGCGAGCCGCCAGCGCCGGCAGCGGATCGATATGGTGGAGATCGAAACGTAATGCTGAATCGTCGCAGCCGAACGCTATCGCCATCAACTGGGTAAAGTAAAGTACTGGCATGTTTTGGAAATCTGGATTGAGGCGCTTCGCATCATCCTGCCTGAAGTCCAGATTGAATGCGCACAGCGGACAGCTTACTACCACCAGATCTGCCTGTTCTTCGCTCGCCGACCCCATGATCTTGTCGGTGCGTTCGGCGATGATTTCCGGATTGCCGACTGTATGGAATGCGCCACAGCATTCGGTTTTCTGCGAGAAGGGAACGGGCGTGGCGCCAAGAGCGCGAATCAGGTTTTCCATGATCATCGGATTTTCGACATCGTCGAAGGCAACCTCTTTCGGGCGCACTAGCAGACAACCGTAATAGCAGGCAACGCGCAGACCCTTGAGCGGCTTCTTCACTTTCTCGGCAAGCTTGTCGAAGCCAACCCGGTCGCGAAGGTACTCAAGAAGATGAAGCACTTCAACATCGCCCTGGTATTTGGTTGTTTCGAGGGACAGGAAGTCGTTGATGGTCGCAAGCGCATCGGCACGTTGCTTCACGTCAATGTTGGCACGCTTGAGTGTGTTGTAGCACATCGCGCAGGAGGTCATGAACTCGCTGGCCATGCCTTCTGTCTTGGCTTGGGCTTCCTTGACGCGAATCATGTTGGTAATCGGGGCCACCCGGTTCATGACGTTGTCGGAGTCCAGCGCATGTACCGTGCCGCAGCAATTCCAGCGATCCAGCTCCTCGACCTCAACATTCAGCTTCTCCATCGAAGAAACAGTTGAAACGTCGAAATTTCTGGCTTGGTTTTTTAAGGTGCAACCGGGGTAATAAATGAGCTTCATTGGCTTAATTTTCGCAATCCATCATGAGGTCAGTTTACGCATGGCGCTGATCGTGGCGATCGGCGGCAATACGCTGCGCGCCTCGGGTGATAGCTCCATGATTTTAAGGTAGTCGTTGCGCTCGCCGTCGCGCAGAGCTGTCATGCGCAACGATTCGATGACCTCGGCGATTTTTATATCCTTCGGGCAACGCGAGTTGCATGTAAGACAGGACACGCACATCCAGATCGAGCGCGCTGCCAGCAACTGCTCCTTCATACCCAGTTGTGCCAGGCGGATGATCTGGTTCGGCAGCACGTCCATATGGGCCGCCATCGGGCATCCGGCAGAACATTTGCCGCACTGGTAACAGGAAAGTAATTTTTGGCCACTGATCTTTTCAATCTTGGCGACAAAATCTCTTTCGGTACGAGCTGTAGTTATTCGTAAGGTAGATTCCATGATCGCTCGCTCAGTACTTTCCGTCCATGCGGAACTCGGGGGTGTCAAGCCACAACCCAACATTCAGCAAGCTATCCAGTTGTGCCTGGAGGGCATCGTATTGTGCACACTCCTCCATGATCATCTTGCCAATCAGTTCGATAACGTCAGGATCCTGGGTATGCTCAGACATTTCCTTCAGCAGGTGGATGATCCGTCTTTCCAGTTCCATAGCCATGCGCAGGGCTTGGGTATCGTCGGCGACTGTTATCATCCCACGGTGAGCAACGGCTGCTTCCATCTCGGCGACCACTTTTGACGGATGAACGTTCGCCGCCTCTTCGGTGGCTAGGCGCTGCCACTCATCCTTGCCGATGATGGCGCTGAACAATGTGTGCATATCATCCATATGCCCTGACTCTTCTTCCGCAAGACGGAGGAACATGGCTTTGCCGCTTGGATTTTGCGTCATCTCGGCTGCGTGGCGGTAGAAGTGCTCCTCACCGTACTCGAAACTGAGCGCAGTACGAGCCAGTTCGATCACTCTGTCGTCGATATGTGTCATCGGTCTGACTCCGGCGCCTCAGGCGTCGGGCCTTTCATCGAATAGCCGATTTTGCAGTACCGAAGCTCCTGGCAGCACATTGTTGCCGCGCAGCAACTGGCGTTTCTTGACATCCTTTGGCGCATAAGATGGCAATAGCACCGGTGTGACCAGATCGGTCTTCACGCCAGCATTCGCCAGTTCTTTTTCGTAGCTGTCGAGATGTGTCAGGCTGAGTTTCCCGAGCTTGACCGTCTTGGCGTATTCACCGGCATACCTGCCGGCACGTCGCCCGAATACGTTGTAGTCGAGCACCGAGTTGCCCATCAGCCGGTTGCGGCCATGCAAGCCGCCAGTGGCTTCGCCTGCCACGTAAAGGCCGGGTATATCAGTCTCACAGCGCTCATTGATTTCGATGCCGCCATTCTGGTAATGCAACGACGGATAGATAAGCATCGGCAGCTTCGCAATGTCGATGCCATAGCGGATGAACTGACGATACATCGCCGGGAAGTGCTTTTCGGTGTAACCCTCGCCATGCAGCATGTCGATCAGCGGCGAATCCAGCCACACGCCGACGCGCCCGGATGGTGTTGGAACACCGCCGCCGTTCTGCACGCACTCGCGGATGATGGCCGAAGCTTCGATGTCGCGTGGCTCGCGCGGGAAGACGAACAACTCGCCTTCCTTGTTAAGCGGTTGACCGCCCGCACCGCGGATCGCCTCGGTGACCAAGAAGCCGGCAATTTGCTCGGGAAACGAGACACCCGTCGGGTGGTACTGGACGGAGTCCATGTACATCAGCTTGGCTCCCGCGCGGTAGGCCATCACCAGCCCGTCGCCGGTAGAGCCGTAGTGGTTGGTGGTGTCGAAACCGCGGATATGCAGGCGGCCGTAGCCGCCGGTGGCGATCAGAGTGGATTTCGCCTTGACGACGAAGAACTCCTCGCTGTCCATGCTGTAGAGGATGGCGCCGGCACATCGTCCTTTGTCGTCCATGATCAATTCAACAGCCGGCATGAATTCCTTGATATCGATCATGTCGGGGTGGTTGCGTACCTCATCCATCAGGGTGCGCATGATCATCGCACCGGTGTAATCCCGGCAGGAAAGCATGCGCTTGCGCGAGGTGCCGCCGCCGTGCATGGTCTTCAGCGAACCGTCCTGTTCCTTGTCCCAACAGACGCCGAGATCCTCCAGCCACTTGACCACGCCGGGTCCGTCTTCGGTGAGTGCCCTGACCAGTTCCGGCTTGTTCTCGAAGTGTCCGCCGCCAATGGCATCCAGATAATGGCGTGTCGGGGAGTCAGTGCGCGACACGGCAGCCTGCATGCCGCCCTGCGACATCATCGAATTGGCATCGCCCATGCGCAGCTTGGTGGCGATGATCGAATGCATTCCGTGTTCCTTCATCGCAACCAGCGCAGCATTGCAGCCGGCGCCGCCACCACCAATGATCAGGAGGTCGGTTTCGAAATCCGGCTTGTCAAGATCTACCTGTTCGCTGCGCAGCCACGAGTGTGACTCCAGCAATTCGGACACTTCGGTGGTCAGCGTCTCGCCCTTGTTGGGGCCGACGCGCACCGGACGGCGGGCACTGGATTCGTAATCGGGATGAAAACCCTCCAGAACCGCTTGGCGCTCCTCCGCATTCATCGGCGGGTATACTGGATCGGGCTTCCTGGCCAACTCCAGACGCTTGGGGCGTGTTTGTGCCACCTTGCGCAACGATTCTTCCATGTAATCTGGATACATCTTAAATCCTCTCTATTCCGTGTGCTGGTTATTCAGAGTCGCGGGCGTAGTAACGTTTCGACAAATCCTCACGTTTCATCGACATCAGTTCGGCGTATTCAGCATTATAGACACCCTCTTCCACGGCCTTGACGCGCTCTGCAAGTTCCGGGCTATCCTTGCGCAGGTAACGGCCATAGAGGCGCTTCGCCATGATAGCCATCAAAGGTTGCGTGATCTCTGCCGGGCAGCGCAGCATGCATAATCCGCAGACAACACAATCGAAGGAAAGATCCATCACCGTGGCAATATCACCCCGTTTGGCTGCCTGAACATAATCCATGACCTGCAACCCCTGAGGACAGGACCTGGTGCAGGTGTTGCACGCGACACAACGGAAAACCGATGGGTACATCTGCTGGATGGCGGTAACATTGGGCTTCAGCTTTTCAATGTCATAAATCGCCTTTTCGGCCGGAACTGAAGGAATCTGGGCAAGCGTCATACCTTCCTCGACCAGGGTCATGCAGGCCAGGCCGGTGCGTATCTTGTAATCACCGGGCAAACGGTAGAGTGTGGCACAGGCGCCGCAATAACCCTCACGGCAACCGGCACCACGGATGATCTGGTGCCCGGCGTACTCGATTGCGCCCATGATCGTCGCCTCGGCCGGCACTTCATAAGCCTTGCCCATGATATAGACTGTAATCAGGCGCTGCTCTGCTGCCTTCTGTTTCTCGTCGGCCAATGAAGCCGACTTCTTCTGGGTTGTTCCTGCCTTCACGCTCGTCATAATGAATACCTTTTAAATATGGCAAAGAAGTACCTTTGCTTCCACAATTCCGCTTCGTTTTTATACGACCTTCCAACCTGTATTCAGTTCCCAAGCGAAACCTCAGCCGCTCTGCGACCGGAGCCTACATCTTGACTTAGGGGAGAACATCTTGAGTGTTGTGAGCAAATATGCTCCGCCACTTCGATTTTTTTCGTGCTTTTTTTTTCGTGTTTTGAATTATAAAGATGTTTGTGAAAGATTGACAAGAGGGTAATAGCAAAAAACATCTAGTAAAGACAGCTCCGGATTTTGCAGCTTTGCACAAGATGCAAGGAAATACGGTTAAATAGGCTCAAAACATGCGCGATGCACGATCAAAACGGTTAAGGAAGAAATCCTCAAAAAATTCAGAGTTCGCCCAAATGCAAAGCTCTAAAAAATTTAGTGTCAGCCAACCTGAAGGTTATTAGTACTGAAACTTCGTTTCGCCGCACTGCATGTGTTTGAGATGCAAGCAAGAATTTTTACGCAACGTTGCAGTTGGAACGAAATGTGTATCTTTAGAGAATCCCGGATATTTACACCCTGCAACATTACCGACTATCATTCGAGGTTCTTTCGCGGTGCTATCGTAATCGCATCGAAATATCGCAACTTTTTTGATTATTAGAGACATTCATGACCAAAGCACCCATTCGTGTCGCCGTGACCGGCGCCGCCGGACAGATCGGTTACGCCCTGCTGTTTCGAATCGCCAGCGGCGAGATGCTCGGCCGCGATCAGCCCGTCATCCTGCAACTGCTCGAACTGCCCTCTGACAAAGCGCAGCAAGCCCTGAAAGCCGTAATGATGGAGCTGGAGGACTGCGCCTTCCCGCTGCTTGCCGGCATGATCGGCACCGGTGATCCCAGAATCGCCTTTGCGGATGTCCGGCAGGCCCTGCTGGTAGGCGCCAGACCGCGCGGTCCCGGCATGGAACGCAAGGAGCTGCTGCTGGAAAACGCCAGGATATTCACCGAGCAGGGCAAGGCCCTCGACGAAGTCGCCGCACGCGACGTCAAAGTGATCGTGGTCGGCAACCCGGCCAACACCAACGCGCTCATCGCGATGAATTCGGCCAGGAGCCTGCCCAGGACCAGCTTTACCTCGATGATGCGGCTGGATCACAACCGCGCCGTCTCCAAGCTGGCACGCCACACCGGCAAACCGGTCACCAGCATCGAGAACATGGTGGTGTGGGGCAACCATTCCCCGACGATGTACCCGGACATCCGCTTTGCCACCGTTGACGGCGAACCCACCATGAATCTGGCGAACGACCCAACCTGGAACCGTGACGAATACATCCGCGAGATCGGCGGTCGCGGCGCCACCATTATCGGGATACGCGGCCTGTCCTCCGCCGCTTCCGCCGCAAACGCGGCCATCGACCACATGCGCGACTGGAATCTGGGTTCCAACGGCCGCTGGGTCACCATGGGTGTTGTCTCCGACGGCTCATACGGCATCCCGGAGGGCATGATCTACGGCTTTCCCTGCACGACCGCCAACGGACGGTGGGAGATCGTCAAGGGTCTGGAAATCGATGACTTCTCGCGCGGCAGAATGGACTTCACGCTGAAGGAGCTTCAGGAAGAGCGTGACTGCATCAAGCATCTGCTCGACTGATTCCATTTCGGAAGTAAAACAAACTGTTGGGTTCTGCGAATGTTGTAAAGGAATTAAGCCCCTTACAGCCAAGGCATACCCTTGCGGATGACACTCAACAAATTGATCCATCCATCAAAAAAATGGCGACCGTCGCGGTCGCCAAAAAGGAAGGGAAAAGTATCAGAAGAAGAGTCATCTTCAACTTCAAAACTTCAATACTCGGCTGGAACTATATCCGCCCAGTCCAAAAAATACCTTGACCCGCGTCAACCTTGATGCAAATTCCACGAACTTCTGGATTGCCACGTCGCTACGCTCCTCGCTGACGATTTATCAGCGTTTCTCTAGCCGCTGGCAACCGGCAACTCAGCTTCCCCGCCCTGCCCGTAAACCTCCGTCAATATCTCGACAAATCGCCGTGCCTGCGGCGACAGGAATTTTCCTTTGCGCAGCACCAGCCCATAACCTCGTTGCGGAAAATACTGGTTGAGCGGGATGCGCACCAGTTTCTCCTGCCCGGTCAGACAAATGTCGGTGACGATGGAGATACCCATGCCTAGCTCCACATACTTTTTAATAACCTCCCATCCTCCCGCTTCCAGAGTAACTGAAAAAGTCAGGTTGTTTTGCTGGAAGACGTATTTGACGATGCGCCAAGTGGAAAGATGGCTGGGCGGCAATATCATGCCGTAATGACTGATGTCCTCCAGCGTGACATTCGGCAATTTCGCCAACGGATGATCCAGCGGGGTGATCAGTGCCGGATCGTAGGTCACCACCTGCTGGTAAGTAAGGTCGTCCGGCATGTCCAGCATGGAACCCACAGCGAAATCGATTTCGTCAGCGCGCAACATCTTCAACCCGTCGCGTCCGGTAACGTTATTTATCCTGAGTTTGACGCGCGGATGGGCGGCGACAAAACGGCGCACCGCTTCCGGCAGGATGTAAAGGATGGTGGATTCTCCCGCACCGATGTTCAGTTCTCCCGACTCCAGTTGGCCGTGATGCGCGGCAAAGTTCTGTTGCAAGCCGTCCATGCCGTCAACCAGGGGCCCGGCCAGCGAATAAAGAGACTCTCCGCTCGGCGTCAACTTAAGATGATGTCCGCGCCGTTCGAACAGCGTGACTTCCAGCTCGCGCTCCAATGCCTGAATTTGCAGTGTGATCGAGGGCTGACTCAAAAACAACCGCTCTGCCGCTTTAGTAATACTCCCGCTACGTACCACCTGACAAAAAGCCCGTAATTGCTTGAGATTATTGTTCTTATAGTAAAGCTGCTTCTCAGATGGCATCATTTCTTCCTTTTTTAGCTTCATTTGGAAAACCAATACTAAAGATTGAAACAATTAATTAGATGAATAATACAAATTTTAATAATATAATGAAACAAGAAATCGTGGATCACGTAGCAAGCGAGTCTTTTAGCCCCTGCCTTCCAGAGATTCCCAATAGTTAACGGACAAGTCCGGATGTTACATTCGGACATGGTGAAAGTATGTGGGTTGTTTTCAACGCAACAATACGCAAATTTATAAAAAAATTCCGGGCAACCGGATATCGTAATATTGACTTAAGGAGTTTTTAATGCATCAAAAACAGATGGTAACGATCGACGGGAATGAAGCTGCTGCCTATATTGCCCATCTGACCAACGAAGTGATCGCAATTTATCCGATTACCCCCTCATCGCCGATGGGTGAGTATTCCGACGCCTGGTCCGCAGCCGGCACACCCAATCTGTGGGGTACTGTTCCCGAGGTGATCACAATGCAGAGCGAAGGCGGTGCAGCCGGCACTATTCATGGCGCACTGCAAACCGGCTCCATGGCGACGACCTTCACCGCCTCCCAAGGTCTGTTGCTGATGATCCCCAATATGTACAAGATTGCCGGCGAACTGACGCCGTTCGTCATGCACGTGGCGGCACGCTCGTTGACGGCCCAAGGGTTGTCGATCTTCGGTGACCATAGCGACGTGATGTCGGCCCGCTCGACTGGTTTTGCCTACCTGTCATCCAATTCCGTGCAGGAAGCCATGGACATGGCGCTGATTGCCCAGGCTGCGACGCTGGAGTCGCGCATACCAATCCTGCATTTCTTCGATGGTTTCCGCACTTCCCACGAAGTAGCCAAAGTCGAGCAGGTGCCGCTGGAAGTGGTGCGCGAGATGATCGACGACAAGCTGGTGTTCGCCCACCGTGCACGTGCACTGACGCCTGACCACCCAGTGCTTCGCGGTACGGCGCAGAACCCGGACGTGTATTTTCAAGCGCGCGAGACGGTCAATCCCTATTACGATGCCATGCCCGCTATCGTGCAGAAGGCAATGGACAAATTCGCCAAACTCACCGGTCGCCAATACAAGCTGTATGAATACGCTGGTGCGTCTGATGCAGAACGGGTAATGATTCTGATGGGTTCGGGCGCGGATGCAGCAGAAGAAACCATGCAGCACCTGACTGCCCATGGCGAAAAAGTCGGCATATTAAAAGTGCGCCTGTATCGCCCCTTCGCCGCCGACGAATTGCTCAAGGCTATTCCGGTCACGGCCAGAAGCATTGCTGTTCTTGACCGCACCAAAGAACCGGGGGCAGACGGCGAGCCACTATACAAGGACGTAGTGACTGCGATTGCAGAAGCCTTCACCTCGGGGTCTGGCAGGTTCGCAACCATGCCGCGTGTGGTAGGCGGACGTTACGGCCTTTCCTCCAAGGAGTTTACGCCGGGCATGATCAAGAGTGTGTTCGACGAACTGAAAAAAGACCAGCCAAAAAATCATTTCACTATCGGCATCATCGACGATCTCACACACGCCAGCCTGGAGTGGGATGCGAGTTTCCGCAACGATGCCAGCCGTGGCGTGAATCGTTGCCTGTTCTACGGCCTGGGCTCGGATGGCACAGTGGGCGCCAACAAAAACACCATCAAGATCATGGGCGAGGAAACTGAGCTATATGGCCAAGGTTATTTCGTTTACGACTCGAAGAAAGCGGGCGCAATTACCGTCTCCCATCTGCGTTTTTCGCCCAAGCCGATACACTCCCCTTACCTGATCGGCAGCAACGAGGCGAACTTCATCGGCTGCCACCAGCCGGTATTTCTGGAGCGTTATGAAATGTTGGATTACGCCGCCGATGGCGCGGTGTTTCTGGTCAACACGCCGACAGCGCCGGATAAGGTATGGAATCTGCTGACACGAAAAATGCAGCAGCAGATCATCAACAAGAAAATAGCATTCTATGCTATCGATGCTTATGCCATCGCCAGGGCGACTGGTATGGGCAGCCGCATCAACACCATCATGCAGACATGCTTCTTTGCCATTTCCGGCGTATTGCCGCGCGAACTGGCAATCGAGAAGATCAAATCCGCCGCCGAAAAATCCTACAGCAAGAAAGGCAAGTCGGTCGTGGAGGCCAACTGGAAAGCGATCGACGAAACCCTGGCCAACCTGCACAAGGTAAAAATCCCTGCCGCCGCCAGCAGTAATTTTGAAATGCCCGAACCGGTGGGCACCCATGCGCCGGAATTCGTCAAGCGCGTAACTGCTGAGATCATGGCCGGACGCGGCGACCTGTTGCCGGTATCGGCGTTCCCCGCCGATGGCACCTGGCCCACTGGCACCGCAATCTGGGACAAGCGCAAGCTGGCGATGGAAATCCCGGTGTGGGACGAAGAGTTGTGCATCTACTGCGGCAAGTGCCCGTTCGTCTGCCCGCATACCGCCATCCGTTCCAAAGTATTCCCTGTCGAATTGGCCAAGGACGCGCCGCCCACCTTCAAGCATATCCAGATCAAGGGTAAGGAATTCGAACAGGGCATGCACGTCAGCTACCAGGTGGCACCGGAAGACTGCACCGGCTGCGGGCTGTGTGTGGACATCTGCCCAGCGGTATCAAAGACCGACCCTACCTACAAGGCGCTCAACATGCGCAACATAGTTCCCTTGGTCAACCAGGAAAGAGAAAACTTCGAGTTCTTCCTCAAGCTGCCGGAATTCGACCGCACCAAGTTGCGTACTTCCACGATCAAGGGCGCGATGATGATGCAGCCGCTGTTCGAGTTCTCTTCCGCCTGCGTCGGATGCGGCGAAACGCCCTATATCCGCCTTGCCAGCCAGTTGTTTGGCGACCGCATGGTGATCGCAAACGCTACCGGTTGCTCCTCGATCTACGGCGGCAACCTGCCCACCACGCCCTATAGCAAAAATGCCGAGGGACGCGGCCCGGCTTGGGCAAACTCGCTATTTGAGGACAACGCAGAATTCGGATTGGGCTTCCGCGTCAGCCTCGACAAGCATGCCCAACATGCCGCAGAATTACTGGCGAAGTTGAAAGGTAGCGTTGGTGGTGCGTTGGCGGATTCCATCCTCAATGCCGATCAAACCACCGAAGCTGGCATCTTTGCCCAGCGCGAGCGCGTCGCGCAATTAAGCAAAGCGCTTGATGGAATCAATACCGCCGAGGCACGGCAACTGGCAAGCCTTGCCGAATATCTGGTGAAGAAAAGCGTGTGGATTTTCGGTGGCGACGGCTGGGCCTACGACATCGGCTTCGGCGGACTTGATCACGTGCTGGCTTCAGGCCGCAACGTCAACATCCTGGTGATGGATACCGAAGTCTATTCCAACACCGGCGGGCAGTGTTCCAAGGCCACGCCACGGGGCGCCTTGGCGAAATTTGCTGCCGACGGCAAGAAAACCGGCAAGAAGGATTTGGGGTTGATTGCGATGAGTTACGGTCATGTTTACGTCGCCCATGTCGCCTACGGTGCAAAGGATATCCATACGCTGAAGACTTTCATCGAAGCCGAATCTTTCGACGGCCCGTCGCTGATCATTGCTTACAGCCCTTGCGTCGAGCACGGCTACGACATGAACAAGCAACATCAGCAACAGGAGCTGGCGGTCAACACCGGCCACTGGCCGCTGTACCGCTACGACCCGCGCCGCGAACAGGAAGGCAAGAACCCGCTGGCACTGGATTCGCAGAAACCATCCGTGTCTTACCGCGAGTTCATCAAGAACGAGCCGCGCTTCCGCAACCTGGTAAAGAACATGGATGGCAGTAATGGGAATGTGCTGACAGCGTCCTACGAAAACGAACTGCAAAAACGCTACTCGATTTACGAGCAGATGGCGAGTGATTCCGGCACTGAAGCGGGCCGCAAGAAGGGATCGGCTGATGCATGATCAGGTTAAGATTCTCGCTCGTGTGTTTAATGCAACCAGTTGAACATTTCGCTGTCGATGGATTATCTTGCATGAAATATATAACTGATCGAAACCGGTAATTTTTTTAATTTGAGGTTGCCCTTATGTCTGCCGTAATGACACGCCGCCGCTTTATTACTTTTGTTGCCGCTGCCGCCGGCCTGCCTCTGTTGCTGAAGGCGGGAGGTGCTCAGGCCAAACCGGCACGCTGGGATGGCACTGCGCTGGGCGCGCCAGCCTCCATCCAGCTTTACCATACCGACGAGGCTCTGGCGCGCGCCGCCATCGCTGCCGGGCTGGCCGAGTTGAAACGTCTTGAGGCAATCTTCAGCGTTTACCGCGCAGACAGTTCCATCTCGATGCTCAATCGCGAGGGCGTACTCGAAAACGCGCCGGACGATTTCATCGCCATGCTTACGCGCGCCCTGTCGCTGGCCAGGATCAGCGACGGCGTCTATGACCCCACCATTCAGCCGCTGTGGCAAACCTATTTCCGCCATTTCACCGCAAGCAATCCCGAACCTGCCGGACCGTCGCAACGCGACCTCACCGCCGCGCTTGCGTTGGTAGACTGGCGCGCAGTCGAGGTGGATGCGGGGAACAAACGGATATCCTTTGCCCGTCCCGGCATGGGACTGACGTTGAACAGCGGCGCGCAAGGCTACATCACCGACCGTGTCGCCGATGTGCTGCGCGCCCACGGTTTCGATCGCATGCTGGTGGACATGGGCGAGCCGCGCGCGCTGTCGGCCAAGCCGGACGGCTCCGCTTGGCGCATAGCCATCGCCAACCCGGCTAACCCCGGCAGTACGGTCACCACACTGGAAGTAGTGGACAAATGCGTCTCCACATCAGGCGGCTACGGTACCCTGTTTGATGATGCAGGCGCCTTCACCCACATTATCAACACCCGCACCGGGCGCACTGCGCCGGCACTCCTGGGAGTCTCGGTGGTAGCAGACACCGGCATCGTTGCCGACGGGCTTTCCACCGCCATGCT
The DNA here is from genome assembly GCA_023259055.1 of Nitrosomonadales bacterium. Classification (GTDB taxonomy): domain Bacteria; phylum Pseudomonadota; class Gammaproteobacteria; order Burkholderiales; family Gallionellaceae; genus Gallionella. Next base: position 296,727 of record JAHFQZ010000003.1, on the reverse strand, counting down.
GATGGCGCCGGTCGAGCGCAGGCAAACTATCCTCAAGGCTGCCGGTGGGTTGAAAGCGATCTATGTCACGCCCGAAGGCGTGGTATCTACCGTAGAGGCATGATTATGGGCGAGTTTGCTGATAGCACTACTGATTTCAGCGCTCCTGCCATGGTCGAGGGTATTGCCCAAGTGGTAGCAGTGGAAGGCAACATGGCTTGGCTGGTGCCTGAACAAACCAGCAGCTGCGGCGCCTGCGCCTCTGCGTCGGCGTGTGGCGCCAAGGGCATCGGCACCACGGCCAGCCGGCTTGAACTCCGCCGTTTCCAACTTGTCAACAATAGTAACCTCGCTGTTGGCGAGCGCGTGATAGTGGGCATCCGCGAAAATGCGCTACTTAGAGCTTCGATCACTGCCTATGTTATTCCGCTCACCACCCTGCTGACCGCCGGAGCACTGGCGCAGTGGGCGATCGGTCGCGACGTCGTCACGATGGCCGCCATGTTCGCAGGCCTCGCGCTTGGACTGTGGTTTGCGCGCATCGGTGCCGGTCGCCTGTTGGTTCGGGGCGATCTCGCTCCCCGTTTTCTTCGCCGCGCCAGCGCGGGCGAAACATGTAATCTCGAGTAGGTAAGGAATAGCGAAATGAAAGAATATATTCTCTTAATGATAAGCGCGGCGTTGGTCAACAACGTCATCCTGGCACGTTTTCTCGGCCTGTGCTCATTCATGGGCGTCACCACGCGCATCGACACTGCCGTCGGCATGGGCATGGCGACTACATTCGTGATTACCGTTTCGTCGATGGCGGACTGGGTAGTCGAAGCCTATTTGCTGCAACCCTACGGATTGGGCTATCTGCGCACGGTGACCTTTATCCTGGTTATCGCAGCAGCCGTTCAGTTCACCGAGATGATCGTAAAGAAGGTGTCGCCGCCGTTGTTCCAGATGCTGGGTATCTACCTTCCGCTGATTACCACCAACTGCGCGGTGCTAGGCGTTGCGCTGTTGCTGGTCGAGGGCAGGATGAACTTTATTGGCGCCACGCTGTTCGCCTTCGCTTCCTCCATCGGCTATAGCATGGTAATGGTCATTTTCGCCGGGCTGCGCGAGCGGATGGCGCTGGCCGATATTCCGCGCCTGTTCGCAGGCCCGCCGATCGGCTTCATCGTCGCCAGCCTGCTTGCGCTGGCATTCATGGGCTTCTCCGGTATGAGTACGAGCTGAGGGTATTGATATGTTAATCGCAATAAGCAGTCTCACAGTAATGGGCATCGTTCTGGGTAGTCTACTGGGTGCGGCAGCGCGTTTTCTCGCCGTGCAAGAAAACCCTCTGGAAGAGGAATTGAAAGCCATGCTTCCCGGTTCTCAATGCGGCCAGTGCGGCTACGTCGGCTGCAGCCAGTATGCAGCAGCGCTGGCGCGTGGTGATACTTCGGTGACCCTGTGCGCTCCCGGCGGCAAAGCGGTGGTCGAAGCGCTGGCCAAGAAGCTGGGCGTCACTGCCGACCTCTCTGAGCTCGAAGAAAAGGGGCCGGAATACGCCTTCATCATCGAGGGTCTCTGTATTGGCTGTACGCGTTGCATCAGGGAGTGTTCGGTAGACGCCATTCTGGGCGCCAACAAACTGATGCACTCGGTTATCGCGGAGGCTTGCCACAGCTGCGGCAAATGCGTCAAGGTTTGCCCCACCGATGCCATCGTGATGGTACCGGTGCGGGTTACGCTGGCCAACTGGCATTGGCCCAAGCCCGAAGTCGAGCACATACAGTCCAAGCCCAAAGTCGGGTACGCACACTAGGAGCAGTCACAGATGAAACTTTTCCCTGTCCGCGGCGGCATTCACCCCGATTACCGCAAAGAACAAACCAGCGAGAAAGCCATCGTTGCCCTGCCGATGCCTCCCTTGCTCTTTATCCCGCTGCAACAGCACGTCGGGGCACCCGCCCAGTTGCTAGTATCTGCGGGCGAGCTGGTCAAAAAAGGCCAGATGATCGCGCTTTGCCAAGGCACGATTTCGGCTTCCCAGCACGCACCAACCTCGGGGCGCATCGCGGAAATAGCGGAGGTTGCAGCACCTCATCCGTCCGGTTTGCCACAGACCACGATCATCATCGAGCCAGATGGCAAGGACGAATGGGCCGATCTGCCCGAACCTATCGCCGACCCTTTTGCCGCCGATCCCCAAGTGATCCGGGATCGTGTCGCCCAGGCAGGTATCGTCGGCATGGGCGGAGCCGTGTTTCCCGCCGCAGTAAAGTTGAACCTCGGCACCCAGTACAAAATCGAGACCCTGCTGGTCAACGGCGCAGAATGCGAGCCCTATGTTACCTGCGACGACAGGGTGATGCGCGAGTACGCCGACGAGGTAATCGACGGCGCCCGCATTGTGGCCCGTGTTATGGGCGCACCCAAGGTGGTCGTCGGCATTGAACGGAACAAGCCACAGGCGATCGATGCGATGACCAAGGCGGCTGCCGCCTTTGCCGAGGTCGAAGTAGTGGGCGTGCCGGCGCTGTACCCTATGGGCTACGCGCACGAGCTCATCCTAGCGATCACTGGCCGCGAAACCCCGGCGGGAAAGCGTACCGCCGAGGTCGGTGTGGTCGCGTATAACGTCTGCACCGTCCGCGCCGTGCATCAAGCTGTCCGCTTCGGTCGTCCACTGATCTCACGGGTGGTGACGGTGAGCGGCGGCGCCATACGCGAACCCAAGAACGTCCTGGCCCCTATCGGCACCCGCATAGCCGACTTGGTCGAATTCTGCGGAGGCTTTGCAACTCGGCCCGAAAGCATAGTCAACGGCGGGCCGATGATGGGCGAGCCTCTGCCCACTCTTGAGGCGCCGGTAGTGAAGGGGACTGCGGGCATCCTGGCACTCACCGCCGAGGAGATCAACAGCCGTCCCGCCAGCCCCTGTATCCGTTGCGGCAACTGCGTCACCATCTGCCCTTGCGGTCTGTCACCAGTGGAGATATCAGCCTTTGTACGCAAGGATAACTTTGAGGGCGCCGCCAAGATGGGGGTGATGGACTGCGTCTCGTGCGGCAGTTGCGCATGGGTGTGCCCATCGCACATACCACTGGTGCACTATTTCAACTATGCCAAGGGAATGCTGAACGATCTGGAGCGCGAGCGCCGCAAGAACGAACGCGTCAAGACGCTGGCCGAAGCGCGCATCATCCGCCTTGAAAAAGCAGCCGAGGCTAAACGTGCGGCCTTGGCCGCGCGCAAACCTTCGCCAGAAAATACCCCTTCAGGCAATGGCAGCGAAGCTGCTACAGCTACAACCGAAGAAAAGGTCAACGCATGAGTATCGCAAGCATTAGCAAGAGCGGACCGTTCACCCACGCACCCAACAGCGTCCAGAACACCATGTTTACAGTGCTGCTGGCGCTGGTGCCGGCCACTGTATTCAACCTCTACCTGTTCGGCTGGCCGGCCATCCTGTTGTTCACCATCACTGTAGTCGCATGCGTGGCAGTCGAAGCAGCATGTCTGGCGCTTGCCGACCGCCCGGTGGTAGCAACGTTGAGCGACTATTCGGCAGTGCTCACCGGCTGGCTGTTGGCGATGAGCTTGCCACCCTGGGCACCTTGGTGGACCGGCGTGCTGGGTGCGATTTTAGCTATTGCCCTGGCCAAACACGCCTTCGGCGGTATTGGCCAGAATGTGTTCAACCCCGCCATGGTGGCCCGTGTCGCGCTGCTGGTTTCGTTCCCTGTGGTGATGACCGCCTGGGTTCTGCCGCATCCTCTGCTTTCCAGTAAAGCACCCGGCCTGAACCAATCCCTCTCCATCACTTTAGGCGGTAACGTGCCCGACTCGGTGAGTGCGGCTTCGGCGCTGGGCTATGTCAAGACCGAATTGTCGCGCGGCATTCCGGTATCCGAGTCACTCAAGGAATTTTCCCGCGACAGCGCCTTGACCCACATGCCTGACATGATGGATCTGGCATGGGGTTACAAGGCTGGCAGCCTGGGCGAGACTTCGACGGTATTGATCCTGATCGGCGGCATCCTCCTCTTGATGCGGCGCATCATTTCCTGGCACATTCCGATAGCTATGCTGGGCTCGCTGTTCGTGATGGGATCGCTTTTCAACTACGTGGACCCGGCACGCTTCGCGCCCGGTCTATTCCAGGTAATCACTGGTGCAACCTTTCTGGGGGCGTTTTTCATCGCCACCGACTACGTCACCTCACCCGTATCGAAAAAGGGGCAATTGATATTCGGCATTGGCTGTGGAGTGCTGACCTGGCTCATACGCACCTTCGCCGGCTACCCTGAAGGCGTAGCTTTCGCGGTACTGCTGATGAATGGTCTGACTCCAATCATCGATCAATATACCCGTCCACGCGCATTCGGGCGCAACAGCAAGGGTGAGCCTCTGCAGCTGAAGGAAAAACCATGAAACAACAGAGCATGCTGACTCATGGAATGATCCTGGGAGCTTTCTGTCTGGGCTTCGGGCTCCTGCTCGCCGTCACCAACAGCCTTACTGCGCAGGATATCGCCGCGCGCGCCCTGGAAGACAGGCAGAATTCGCTCAGCCAAGTGATTCCAGACAGCATTCACGACAATAACCCGGTTACGGACACCGTTGCCATGAAGGACGGGCAAGGCAATGAAATCACCGTTTACCGCGCCACCAAGAACGGCAATGTGACTGGCGTGGCCTACGAGATATTCGGCTCGGGCTATGGCGGCAAAATCAAGCTCATGCTGGGCGTCGATGCCCAAGGCAAGATTCTCGGCGTACGCGTCCTCGCGCACAAGGAGACCCCGGGTCTGGGCGACAAGATCGAGGTAAAGAAAGGCGACTGGATACTGCGCTTCACCGGCCTGTCCCTTGATAACCCGCTGCCAGACAAGTGGAAGGTGAAGAAGGACGGCGGCCAGTTTGACCAGTTCGCCGGCGCCACTATCACACCCCGTGGAGTGGTTCGTGCAATCCGCGAAGGGCTTGATTTTTTCGCCGCCAACAAGGCGCACATGATGGACCTCAACGCCCCAAAGGCGCCCATGAAGGAGGAGCATTAAAATGGCAACGGAGTACAAAACCATCATCCGCGATGGCCTGTGGGATAACAACGGCGTGCTCGCCATGTTGCTGGGCATGTGCCCATCCATGGCCATGACCACCAGTGCCACCAACGGGCTGGGTATGGGGCTGGCGACGGCAGTCGTGATGGCAGCATCAAGCCTGCTGGTATCAGCATTCCGCAGCCGAATCACTCAGGAAGTGCGCATCCCCGTCTACATCCTGATCGTCGCCGCCATGGTGACAATGGTAGATCTGTGCATGAATGCGTGGATGCACGAACTTTACAAAGTGCTGGGCCTGTTCATCGCCTTGATCGTATCCAACTGCCTGCCGCTCGCTCGTCTCGAAGCCTTCGCTGCTAAAGAGCCAGTGTTGCCCTCGCTAACGGACGGCCTGTTTATGGGTATCGGCTTCACCATCGCGCTCACCTGCATCGGTGCGGTGCGTGAAATCAGCGGCTCAGGCACACTGTTTGCCGACGCATCGCTGTTGCTGGGTCCGGCCTTCAAGTTCATGGAAATGCGCTTGTTGCCCGCAGACACAGGCATGTTGATGATGGTTTTGCCGCCCGGCGGGTTTCTGGTCACCGGCCTTCTGGTTGTATGCAAACGCATGCTGGACGTGCGCGCCGGTAAAGCCATCCAGATGGGCGGCGCTCACAGTGCCGCATGAGGAAGCAGCCATGAAAATTGGAATCGCCTACGCCCACCCTACCCGCCAAGTCTGGCTCAATATCGACATGCCAGATGGCGCCACCATCCAAGACGCCATCAACCGCTCGGGCATCCTCAAGCAGTTTCCTGACATAAATCTGGAAACGCAAAAGGTCGGCATCTTCGGCAAAGTCAGCAAGCTGGACGCCGTGCTCGCCGACGGCGACCGCGTCGAAATCTACCGCCCCATCACCTGCGACCCGAAAACTGTGCCTCGCAAAGCCAAGGCCGGAGACGCTGCATCAGAGGCTGAAGCGGGTTAAGCAGGGCACACTAAATAATCAACCGCAACACCTTACAAATTAACAATAAGAAGGTTGATAGCCGGAAGATTTTTGAAGTATCATCACGCGTTCGCGCATCCAGAATGAATGACATTTTGATGATGCAGCGGGACATTTTGATGGTGTGGTAAAAAGAATAAGTCGAAGCGACAAACAAGTCGAAACGACAAACAATAATAACTTTAATCGAAACGGAAAACTCCATGACACTTATGATAGGAATTCCCAAGGAAATTGCCTCGGGAGAAAAGCGCGTGGCCACCGTGCCCGATGTCGTTGAAAAGCTTATCAAGCTGGGCTTCAAGGTCGCCGTGGAATCCGGCGCCGGGGATGCGGCGAATTGCAGCGACGATGTTTACCGCGCTGCGGGCGCGGAAATTATTGACGGTGCAGCCAAGCTATGGGCCGCATCCGACATCGTGTTCAAGGTGTGCGTCCCGACGAGTGCCGAGGTTGATTTGATGCGCGAAGGCGGCACCTTGATCGGCTTCATCTGGCCGGCGCAAAACCCGGAATTGATGCAGCAACTGGCGGTGAAGAAGGCCACGGTGCTGGCCATCGACTCACTGCCGCGCCAGCTTTCCCGCGCGCAGAAGATGGATGCCCTGACCTCTCAGGCCGGCGTAGCTGGCTACCGTGCCGTCATCGAGGCCGCTAACGCCTTTGGTCGCTTCTTCAACGGTCAGATCACGGCCGCGGGCAAGGTTCCGCCAGCCAAGGTCTTCATCGCCGGCGCCGGTGTGGCCGGCCTGGCGGCGATCGGTACTGCCGCTGGACTGGGCGCTATCGTGCGCGCCAACGATACCCGTGCCGAAGTGGCCGACCAGGTCAAGTCCTTGGGCGGCGAATTCGTCAAGGTCGAGTATGAGGAAGAAGGTTCCGGCGGCGGCGGTTACGCCAAGGTGATGAGCGAGGGCTTCCAGCAGGCCCAGCGCGAGATGTACGCCAAGCAAGCCAAGGAAGTGGACATCATCATCACCACCGCGCTGATCCCCGGCAAGCCCGCGCCGAAGCTGATCACCGCCGAGATGGTGAAGAGCATGAAGCCGGGTAGCGTCATCGTCGACATGGCGGCCGAGCGGGGCGGCAATTGCGAACTGACCGAACCGGGTCAGGCGGTGGTGAAGCACGGCGTGACCATCGTCGGTTACACCGACCTGAATAGTCGTTTGGCCAAGCAGTCTTCTACCCTGTATGGAACTAATCTGTTCCGTCTGACCGAAGAACTGTGCAAGACCAAGGACGGCATCATCAACGTCAACATGGAAGACGATGCCATCCGCGGCCTGACGGTCATCAAGGAAGGCAACATCACCTGGCCGGCGCCCGCACCGAAACTTCCCGCAGCGCCGGCCAAACCGGCTGCTGCAAAAGCGGCTGCGCCTGCGGCCAAGGGCCACGGCCACGGCGGCAGCAATGAGCCGATGGCCGGAGGCAAGCTGGCGGTCATGTTCGGCGTCTCAGCTCTGCTGTTCCTGTTCGTCGGCGCCTACGCGCCCGCAGCGTTCCTCGGGCACTTCACCGTGTTCGTGCTCGCCTGCTTCGTCGGCTACATGGTGGTGTGGAATGTCACTCCTGCGCTGCATACGCCACTGATGAGCGTCACCAATGCGATCAGCAGCATCATCGCCATCGGCGCGCTGGTGCAGATCGCGCCGCTAATCATGGGCAGCGTCGACCGCCCGGATAACTTGATACGCTGGCTGGCGGTGGCAGGCATCACGCTCACCGCAGTCAATATGTTCGGTGGTTTCGCCGTCACCCAGCGCATGCTGGCGATGTTCCGCAAATAAGGCCGTGAAAAACAATATAAGGTAAGCAATCATGTCTGAAAGTTTAGCAACTGTTTCATATATCGGCGCGACGATACTTTTCATCCTGAGCCTCGGCGGCCTCTCTCATCCGGCGACTTCGCTTCGCGGTAATCTCTACGGCATTATCGGCATGACCATTGCCGTGCTGGCGACCATCTTCGGGCCACGCGTCACAATGGCTGGCATTCCCTGGATCATCGTATCCATGGTGGTCGGCGGCAGCATCGGACTCTACGCCGCCCGCGTGGTGAAGATGACGCAGATGCCCGAACTGGTCGCACTGATGCACAGCCTGGTGGGTTTAGCTGCCTGCCTGGTCGGATTTGCAAATTACATCGACCCGGTAGCGGCAGTCAACCTGAGCAGCGCCGAGAAAGCCATCCACGAGATAGAAATCTACCTCGGTATCCTGATCGGTGCGATTACTTTTTCCGGCTCCATCATCGCCTTCGGCAAGCTGTCGGGCAAGATCGGCGGCAAACCCCTGCTCCTGCCTGCGCGACACTGGATGAACCTCGCAGGTCTGCTGATCATCATCTATTTCGGGCGGGAATTTCTGCACGCCGAATCGGTGAGCGCCGGCATGACGCCGCTGATCGTGATGACCGTGATCGCGCTGTTGTTCGGCATCCACATGGTGATGGCCATCGGCGGCGCAGATATGCCGGTGGTAGTGTCAATGCTGAACAGCTACTCCGGCTGGGCGGCGGCGGCGACCGGCTTCATGCTGAATAACGACCTGCTGATCGTCACCGGCGCGCTGGTTGGTTCTTCCGGTGCGATCCTCTCCTACATCATGTGCCGGGCGATGGCCCGCAACTTCATCAGCGTCATTGCGGGCGGATTCGGCACCGGCGGCGGAACGCCTGCTGCGGCCAGCGGCGATGTACAACCGGCTGGAGAAGTGGTGGCAGTCAGTGCAGCCGAGACTGCCGAACTGTTGCGTGAAGCCAAGAATGTGATCATCGTGCCAGGGTATGGCATGGCGGTGGCGCAGGCCCAGCACACGGTAAATGAGATCACCCAGTATCTCCGGGAGCAAGGCATCAACGTGCGTTTCGGCATCCACCCGGTCGCTGGCCGCATGCCCGGTCATATGAACGTGCTGCTGGCCGAAGCCAGGGTACCCTACGATATCGTGCTAGAAATGGATGAACTCAATCAGGACTTCCCAAATACCGATGTCGCCATAGTTATCGGCGCTAACGACATCGTCAATCCGGCTGCGCAGGACGACCCGACCAGCCCGATCGCCGGAATGCCGGTGCTGGAAGTCTGGAAAGCCAAGACCTCGATCGTGATGAAGCGCAGCATGGCCTCCGGCTATGCAGGCGTCGATAATCCGCTGTTCTACAAGGAAAACAACCGCATGCTGTTCGGCGATGCCAAGAAGATGCTGGAAGAAGTGTTCGTCGCGCTTAAATCGTAATAGAACAAAGTTTTATTGCAAATTAATGCCCGCGCAAGCGGGCATTAATTTTTGTAAAGTCTTTTGGACAAGCGCGCGGCAAACCTTATTCGGGCGCTTTTCCGATTCCGAATTTCACAACACCGCTGCAATCTCCCGAAAGCTGTCCAATCCCGCCTCAAGGTTGTCAATGATCTCACCCGCCAACTCATCCGGCTCGGGCAGATTATCCAAGTCGGCTAGGCTGTTGTCCTTCAGCCAGCAAATATCCAAGCTGGTTTTGTCGCGTGCAATGGGTTGCTCATAGCTGAAATTTCGCCAGCGTCCTTCCGGGTTCGTGGCCTCGTTCGGGAATGGCTGAAAGATGGTGGTGCCCGGAACCGGAATCGAACCGGTACGCTGGTTTTACCCTAGCGACGGATTTTAAGTCCGTTGTGTCTACCAATTTCACCACCCGGGCGGGTATTTGGAGGCGAGACCCAGAATCGAACTGGGATAGGCGGATTTGCAATCCGCTGCATAACCATTTTGCTATCTCGCCGTAGTACAAAACTACTGCTTGAAATGATTGAGGGAAAGCCAGAATGCTTTCCCTCAGATTTGGAGCGGGAGAAGAGTCTCGAACTCTCGACCTCAACCTTGGCAAGGTTGCGCTCTACCAACTGAGCTACTCCCGCAAAACGAGCTGCGCATTATAGGGACATTCGAAATCCTGGTCAATAATCTCGCATGTAATAATTTACTCTCCGGATTTACCCAGCTTGAATAAACGCTCGAAATTCTCCGTGGTGCGCCGCCCTGCTTCATCCACGCCGATGCCGCGCAACAAGGCGATCTCCTCGGCGACATGCTTCACATAAGCCGGCTGGTTGAGTTTGCCGCGATGCGGCACTGGAGCCAGATACGGAGCGTCGGTTTCGATCAAGATGCGCTCCAACGGCACGCGCTGCGCCACCTCTTTAAGCTGTTTGGCGTTCTTGAAGGTGACGATACCGGAAAAGGAGATGTAGAAGCCCATTGCCAGCGCGGTTTCGGCTACTTCCCATGTTTCGGTGAAGCAGTGCATCACGCCGCATGCTTCGGCGGCATTTTCCTCTTTCATAATGCGCAGGGTGTCCGCTGCCGCTTCGCGGGTATGGATGATGAGAGGTTTGTTGGCCTCGCGTGCTGCGCGGATATGGTTGCGAAAGCGTGCGCGCTGCCATTCCAGATCGCCCTTCAGACGAAAGTAATCCAAGCCGGTTTCGCCGATGGCGATGACCTTGGGGTGCTGCGCCAACTCAACCAGACGCGCGATGCTGGGTTCTTCGACGCCCTCGTAATCGGGATGCACGCCAACTGAGGCGTAAATGTTCGGGTGCTGCTCGACGAGCTTGAGCATTTGCGGGAAGTTCGCCAGGTTGACCGATACGCACAGCGCGCTGACGACTTCATTCTGGCGCATTTGCTCCAGCACGCCATCTATATTTGCAGCAAGTTCCGGGAAATCGATATGGCAGTGGGAATCGACGAATGGCATGATTAATCAAATTATAAATTGAAGGTGCTTTTTTGTGGGGGAGCTGCGCCCGAGCTACGGATTGTTGTACTTTTGTAATGGAAACGGAGTTACTCAAGCATCAGTTGGCGATACGCAAACAGCAGCGACTCAAAAAACAACTTAGGATTGAGCGTGTGCTGCGCTTCGCGCTTGGCGGATTGCAGGTGTTTTTGCAGGCGCGCGAGATTCAGCGGTTCTACTGATTCGACCAGTTTTTTGATAGCTGCTTCTTCGCCGAGGTGATAGCGCAACCTGCCCGCTTGCTTCATCGAGCTCAAATCATAACTCCATTGTTGCAACCACTGCACGACCAGCACCTGCTCGGTTTTTTGAAGGGTCTCGGCCAGCGCAAACACATCGAATGTAGCAGGTTGACGAACGGCTCGAAGCAATTTTTCGCGTTCCTCGCTGCCCAGTTGCTCGTCCAGTTGGGCAGCTTGCAGCGGCGCAAAGCCGGAAAACGCCAACGCTTCAGCAGGGTTTTTGACGCCCTGCTGCGCCAACCAGCGCGTTGCGCTTGCAGCATCGGGTGCCGATAGCGCGAATGGCAGGCAACGGCTCAGGATGGTCGGTAATAACTGCTGAGGCTTGTGCGATACAAGGATGAACAGCAGTCCCTGAGGAGGTTCTTCGAGATTTTTCAGCAGTGCATTCGCGGCATTTGCATTCATTGCCTCGGTGGGGTGAATGACGACAACGCGCCTGCCACCCTGGTGCGCGGACATGCTGAAGAAATCGGCTAGTCCACGTATCTGATCGACGGAAATCTGCTTGCTGGGTTTTTTGCCGGTTTCGGTTTCTTCGCCTTCCAGGCTCAATACCTCCGGTTGCAGCAACTTGTAGTCGGGGTGGGAGCCCTGCGCAAACCAGTGGCATGAGGGGCATTGGCCGCAGGCAAAAGCGGATTCATCCGGGTGCTGGCACAGCAGACTCTGCCCATACTTTATAGCCAGATCAAGCTTGCCGATGCCTTTGGTTCCCTTGAACAAGATGCCATTCGGGGGACGCTTGCGCAGCTCCTGCAAGCGCGCCCAGTCATTTTGTTGCCACGGATAAATTGCATCCATGCTCATAGAGACGCGATGATGCTTTCGAGTTGTTGCTTCACTTTTTCCAGCGGCTGCGCCCCATCGATCACGGCGTAGTGCTGCGGGTTTTGCCGTATGCGTTTATGGTATCCGGCGCGCACACGCTCGAAGAAATCGGCTTGTTCCTGTTCGAATCGATCCAGCGAAACATTGTGCGCCAGGCGTTGCCGCGCGACCTCAACCGGAACATCAAAAAACAGCGTCAGGTCAGGTTGCAGATCAGGATGAACCCATTGTTCAAGCTGGTTTAACTTATCCCAATCCAGCCCTCTGCCGCCGCCCTGATAGGCGAAACTGGCATCGCTGAAGCGGTCGGAAATCACCCATTTGCCTGCGCGCAACGCCGGTTTGATGACCTGCTCGATGTGCTCCAGGCGCGCCGCAAACATCAGCATCGCCTCGGTGCCGATGCACATCGGCTGGCTGAGAAGTATTACGCGCAATTGCTCGCCAAGTTGTGTGCCGCCCGGTTCGCGTGTGACCACCACGTCGAGGCCGCGCTGCCGAAGGGTATCGGCAAACCACACCAGATGGGTGCTTTTGCCTGCCCCATCGACACCCTCAAACGTTATGAATTTGCTCATTATTAATTAGTTGATAGTCGTTAGTCGTCAGTTGGAGGTGTCCGCTACGCTGGTTTGATTTTGCTTACGTCTAACGACTAATAACTAACGACTGCTCTTCCTCATTATCTGGTATTGATTCACCGCACGATTGTGCTTGACCAGACTGCTGGAAAATTGCGAACTACCATCGCCGCGCGCCACAAAATATAATGCATCGGTTTTCGCCGGATGCAATGCCACCTGTATAGCTGCTGCTCCCGGCAAAGAAATCGGCGTTGGTGTTAATCCACCACGCGTATAGGTATTGTAAGGTGTATCGGCAAGCAAATCACGTTTGCGCAGGTTGCCGTCGAACTTGTCGCCCAAGCCGTAAATCACGGTCGGATCGGTTTGCAGTAGCATGCCTTTTCGCAAGCGGTTCGCAAACACCCCTGCAATCATGGCGCGGTCAGCCGGAGTGCCGGTCTCCTTCTCGACGATTGAAGCCAGTATCAGGGCTTGGTAAGGCGTTTTAAGCGGCGAATCCGCCTCGCGCGCCGTCCATGCTTCTTGCAGGTGCTGCTGCATGGTGTGGTAAGCGATCTTGTATATCGTCAAGTCGTTGCTACCAGCGGCGAAGTAATATGTATCGGGAAAGAACAATCCCTCAGGATGATTTTCTGTCGCGCCGATACGCTGCAAAATTTCCGCATCGGACAAATTTTTCGCGCTATGCGAGATATCGGGGCTGGCATCCAGCGCGGCGCGCAATTGCTTGAACGTCCAACCTTCGATGACGCTGATCTGGCTCTGGCTGATAGAGCCTTTAGTAATAATTTTCAGCAATTCAAGCCGCGAAACGGGATGCTCCAATACGTAATTTCCCGCCTTGATCGTTCCCGATTTGCCCAGAACACGCGCCAGTATGACGAATGTCATGTCTTGCTCCAGCAAGCCTGCCTGCTTCAGTTGCCGGGCAGCGCTTTTCAGGCTGTTGCCCGGCTTCAATGCAAATTCAAATGGCGCGGCTGGCAGCGGCAGCGGTTGATATACATGGTAGCCAAAGCCCGCCGTGGCGAGCATCGCGAGCAGTATCACCCATGCTAATAACCGTCGCATCATGCATCCTCTTCATAAAGCTTTTTGCGGATTTGCCTGGCGATGGGGAAACCGTTCAAGCGACAGTGTTCCAGTTCGTTTATCGACCATAGGCCAATGACGCTGTTTACCACAAACAATTCGTCGGCATGCAGCACCTCATCCAGTCCGATGTTGCGCACTTGCAGCGACATTTTGTGTTGCGTCGCCCAAGCCATCACGCGATCGCGTTGAACTCCTTTCACGCCGCAGCGCGATAGATCCGGTGTGACCAGTTTGCCTTTTGACACAATAAACAGGTTGCTGCGTATGCCTCCAATGACATTGCCGGCAGTGTCCATCAACAGGCCTTCTGCAATCCCTGAATCAGGCAACTGAGCATCGCTCAACTCGGCAGCAGCCAATACGTTTTCAAGACGGTTGAGGTGTTTGATGCCCGCCAAATGCCGCTGGTGGCCCAACCGCAATTGGCACAGGCGGGCCTTGATCCCATATGTTGTCCAGTCAGCGGGGTATTCAGGCACGGGAGAAATATCCCACAGGCGCGTAGCCTCGGCAGCGACTGGAGGAGCATAGCCCCGTGCGCCCTCCCCTCGCGTCACGATCAGCTTCACCACTCCGTCTGGATGCTGTGCGAGTAAATTGTTTAGCTCGGCGGAAAGCAGCGCTTCATCCGGGCAGGCGATGCCCAGCGCGGCGCAATCGTGTTGAAGTTTACGGAAGTGCAATGGCCATTGCTGTGCCTTGCCATGCGAAGCACCAAAGGTGCGGAACACTCCATCGCCATAGAGCAGACCGCGATCGCGAATGCTAATCAGATTGCCAGGCTTGCCATTGACCAGCATCGTAGTGGGATGTGCGGGCAGGAAATTATACCTTGCGGAACACTAGCGAACCGTTGGTTCCGCCGAAACCGAAATTATTGTTTACCGCAACATCAATCTTCATGTTGCGCGCAGCATTCGCGCAGTAATCCAGATCGCATTCCGGGTCTTGCTCGATGATATTGATGGTCGGCGGCGAAATCTGATGGTACACCGCCAATGCGCAAAATACCGACTCTACCCCGCCCGCACCGCCCAACAGATGCCCTGTCATCGACTTGGTTGAGTTGACCACCAGCTTTCTGGCATGATCGCCGAATGCCAGCTTAATCGAATCGGTTTCGTTCTTGTCGCCCAGCGGGGTCGATGTGCCGTGCGCGTTGATGTACTGCACGTCCTGGGGGTTCACTCCTGCATTGCGCAACGCATTCAACATACTGCGTTTCGGCCCATCGCTGTTTGGCGAAGTAATATGGTAGGCATCACCGCTCATGCCGTATCCGGCCAGCTCCGCGTAAATCCTGGCTCCGCGAGCCTTGGCATGTTCGTATTCTTCCAGCACCAGCACGCCCGCGCCTTCGCCCATCACAAAGCCATCCCTGTCCTTGTCCCATGGACGGCTGGCTGTGGCCGGATCGTCGTTGCGCGTGCTGAGCGCGCGCGCAGAAGAAAACCCGCCCACCGCCAATGCACATATGGTCGCCTCGGAACCGCCGGCAACCATCACGTCAGCATCGCCATATTCAATGATGCGCGCCGATTCGCCGATGCAATGCGTGCCGGTGGTGCAGGCGGAAACCATTGCCAGATTCGGGCCTTTCAATCCGTACATAACGGACAGGTTGCCGGATATCATATTGATGATGGTGCCCGGAATAAAAAACGGCGAGATTTTGCGCGGCCCTGCGGCAAGAAAATCGTTGTGTGTATCCTCGATCATCGGCAAACCGCCGATACCTGACCCGATGTTCACGCCGATGCGTTCGGCATTCTGTCCGGTAACTTCAAGTCCGGAATCCTTGAATGCCTCCATGCCAGCCGCCAGACCGAAATGAATGAACCGGTCCATGCGGCGCGCATCCTTGGCGGACAGATATTGCGTAACATCAAAATCTTTCACTTCGCCGGCGATCTGCGATGCCATCGCGCTGGAATCGAAGTGCGTGATTCTGGTGATACCGGACTTCCCGGCGACGATGTTCTGCCAGGCTGCGGTAATCCCTATCCCGACTGGGGATATGATCCCCAGCCCGGTTATAACGACTCTACGTTTAGACAAATTGACTCCACCAAACAGAAGGGATGGACAAATAGAATTGGATAGGCAAACAGATAAAGCAGGGAATTACTTCTGATGCGCCAAGACGTAATCGATGGCTTGCTGTACCGAAGTGATTTTTTCTGCGTCTTCATCCGGTATCTCGCACTCGAACTCTTCTTCCAGAGCCATTACCAGCTCAACGGTATCCAGAGAATCAGCACCCAGGTCATTGACGAAAGAAGATTCGTTCTTGACTTCGGATTCATTTACACCCAGCTGCTCAGCGACGATCTTTTTAACGCGTAATTCGATAGACATCTTTATTCTCCTACCCTAAATTAAAGTTCAAAAAAACTGCGGCATTGTATCAAAGTTACCCAAAATTCCAAACAACTTGTATGCTGCAAAATTGCTGTGTAGTTTCAGTCTGTTAAAATTGTTCGACAAATCAACCCTTGGCTTATCTGGACTATGACCATTATCGCAGTGTTCAACCAGAAAGGTGGCGTAGGGAAAACCACCACAGTTCTTAACTTGGCCGCCGCGATGGCCCGGCGCGGCGGCCATCCCGTGGGTATCGACCTCGATCCGCAAGCGCAATTCAGTGCGATTAATGGTGTCACCGCCCGCTCCAGCGACGACAGTGTATACAGCCTGTTTCAACGCAGCAGGCCGTTGCGCGAACTGATTCGCGAGTCGGCCAGCGGAATCCGCGTCATTCCATCACATGCCGAACTATCCAAGGTGGATGCGCTGTATGGCAAGGGCTACAACATAATAAACAAGCTGAACACGAGTTTGCGGGCAGAAAAAACAGGGGGCGAAAATACTCCATGGATAATCGATTGCAGCCCCTTGATTGGCGTCCTTTCACTGAATGCGATATTTGCCTGCGATGGTGTCCTCGTTCCAATTTCAGCCGATTACCTGTCCATGAATGGCGCCATTCAAATCAGGAAAACCCTCCTGGCTCTCGAGCAAGTCCTCAAGCGCCGCGTCAACCGCCGTTATCTGCTTACACGTTTTGACTCACGCCGTAATATGGCAAAGGAAATTATGAGTTTGGCACAAACGGAATTCGGTGTTGATGTCTGCCATACAATCATTTCTGAAAATGTCAGTCTGGCGGAAAGCCCTGCATTGAATAAAACCATTTTCGAGCATGCTCCCGGCAGCCGTGGCGCACAGGACTATGCCACGCTGCTCGACGAATTAATGACCGATGGTTTTATCAAATAGTGCGTGGAAATGCAGGAAGTATAGTAATTAAAGAATATTGCATCTCCGCCACCAGCAAACTCTTAGACTTGTTTGGCTATCAGGGATAACAACTCTTCAATATCCGCAGATTGTGAAATCTTATTGTCGGGGTCTATAGTCGTGCAACTTATCACTTCACAATGGCGGTACATCTGACGCAGTTTACGTTCTGCATCGGACAAGTCTTTGCCATGGATGTGAATACTCTCAACGTTTTGTCCATCCCGAGTTTTCAAGGAGAAATCAAATTTCAGCATAACTTTCACAAAATTATCATCTCAACAATAAACCAGAAAGAACGAACCAAGCTTCTTCGCCAGACAAACTTTCCTGCCAAGGTGGTTGCAGAGCAGTTGTGGCAAAGATAAGCATCAAATAATATTATCGGTTACTCTTAAATATTTCCTGCCGCGATGAAAACATCGTCAACGCAGAATTCACCACGTTGCTGGCTAAATAGCCCGAAAGCATGGAGGATTACATCCGCTTGCAGATAAGTCCTTCTTCCCACGGCGACTACAACACCGTGGGTAGCAAAATTGGCAAATACACTAAACGAATGAAACTCCCCGCTTACTCGGCGAACTCAACAATCGCGTAGATCACTAATTACAATGAGACAACGTCACAGAGCAGGCACCTAAACCTACATTCTGGCACGCAGTTATCGCATTAGCTTGAGCGGTTGCAAGAGTGTAGCTTGATGCAGCGCCCCACGCGCTTCTTGTGGGAGTTCTCGCATATGCGCCACAGTTACCCGTACCTGGGTATTGGAGGAAGGTGTAGCAATTTGCGCCGGAGGTCGAAGCACTGTTGCATGCGGAAATTGCAGCTGAGTCTGCCGTAGATTGGCTTGATTGGGTCCAGGATATTCCTGCCGAGGTAGTGTTGACCGCTATACTGCCATATGTTGCTGGCGGTGCCGCTGGGGTTGATGATGAGCCGCCGCCACAGCCTGCTAACGCTAGAACGAAAACGGATGCAAAAAATACAGCCAGCGTTTGAAAAAATGATTTTTTAGCCATGAAATAATTCCCCTTTAATTTTAACTTCCCATAGTTTAGGTAAACATGTTTATTTAACATGTAAATATGAAAAAACACCGGCTCTATCTAGAACCATAATAATTATAGCTTTAATAATATATTCCAACCACTATCCGAAGTATTCTTGTTGGGGAAAATTGCTCGTAAGCGCAACAGATTAGGCCGCAGACAGCCGGAAGGCAAGGCTGATAAATCTGCAGGCATTTTTATAAACCTGGCTTAGGCCTTATACTTGCTGCTCGTTCATCATTTTCAATATCAATTCCTATGCACAACATTTCTCGATCTTCAAAATATCATCCGCTGCCCGGTATTTCAGCGCGTGGTTTTACCCTTATTGAAATCATGGTAGTAGTAGTTATCATGGGCATTTTGGCTGCATTGGTCGTTCCAAAATTAATGGGACGCACCGACGATGCACGCATCATTGCAGCAAAGCAGGACATCGCCACTGTGATGCAGGCGCTTAAACTGTATAAGCTCGACAACCAGCGTTATCCAACTACCGAACAGGGTTTGCAGGCACTAATCACCAAACCGACTACGGGTCCTGCCGCCAATGGCTGGAAAACCGGCGGTTATCTCGACAAGCTGCCGAAAGACCCGTGGGGCAACCCCTATCAATATCTATCCCCCGGCACCAAGGGTGAAATCGATGTAATTTCGTTAGGCGGTGACGGCCAGGCAGGAGGTGTCGGCAACGATGCCGATATCGGTTCGTGGGATTTGTAATCACGCCTGCTTTGATTAAATCGGGGCGCGCCTGTCTGCGCGAACAATCTCCAAAATTATCAGGCGGATTCACGTTGCTCGAGCTGCTGGTGGTGATGGTAATTGCCGGCATCATGCTCGGGATGGTGTCATTCAAAGCAATGCCGGACGAACGGCAAGTATTGCAACACGACGCGCAACGAATCGCGCTGTTGTTGCAGCTTGCGCGCGACGAGGCAATTGTGCGCAATCGCGCAATTGCATTCGAGGCTGAAGCTGATCGATATCGTTTCCTGCTGCGCGATGAAAATGATTGGCAAATACTCAAGCAGGATGATTTGTTGCGTGAGCGCGAATTCAAACGCTCCCCGGTCTCATTCTCGATCGACCCGGCAATCGCAGGCCAAGCCACTCCCTTGCGCATCATCTTCGGTCGTGAACCTGTCGACAAACCCTTTGTCTTGACGCTTGCAGTTGGGGATGCGCAAATCGCCATCCGCGCCGACGGGATCGGACACTTCGTGGTGGAATGACATGCCCCAGAAACATCGCCAATTTTTCTGCCCATATATACGCCGCTACGCAGGATTTACTTTGCTCGAAGTACTGGTGGCTCTATTCATTGTCGGCACTGCATTGAGCGCCAGTTTGCGCGCGGTCGGCAGCTTGACACAAAACAGCAGCGACTTGCGCGCTTCGATGATGGCAACGTGGTCGGCCGAAAACCGCCTGTCGCAAATCCGCTTGGCGCATGAATGGCCTGCGCTTGGCCAGCGCAGGTTTGATTGCGCTCAAGGCGAGTTGCATCTGGTGTGCGAGGAAAACGTATTTACAACGCCGAACCCTTTTTTTCGTCGCGTCGAAGTCAGTGTATTTGACACACAAGATACCGATCGGCGCATCATCAAGCTGGTTCAAGTGGTGCCAAATGCATAACAGGCTACATGCAAAATGCATTGCGCTGGAGGCCTCTCAACCCGCCAGGCACACCGGGCTAACACTCATCGAGTTGCTGGTAGCCATCAGCATATTATCGTTCATTGCGGTACTGGGTTGGCGCGGGTTGGACAGCATTGTGCGAGCGCGAATTGCGCTTACCAGCAACCTTGAGCAGACGCGCGGGATGCAACTCACCTTTGCACAGTTGCAGAGCGATTGCGCGCATCTAACCAGTATCACGGGCCTGCCGAACCGGATGCCGCTTGCCATCGAACAAGGGCGGCTGACATTGGTGCGTACTGTGTATGCCGACAACCAGCCATCTCGGCTGCAAGTCGTTACGTATCGCGTCAAGGATGGCGTGCTGACGCGCCGAGAATCGGTAGCGACGCGTGATTTTAAAGAGCTTGGCATGTTGTGGCGAACGGCCACTGACGACACCGACACGTCTCAGGCAGTTGCACTGCAATCAGGCGTCACCGCGCTGACAATGCGGTTATGGATCAGCGGTGGAAGCGGCTGGCAAACGGGTACCGAATTCTCGCAACTGTCAGCCACTCCCGTCTCAACTGCAAATCCACCGCCTGATCAAACGTCTGGCTCTCCACCGCTGCTGACTGGATTGGAGGTCGCTGTGCAATTGTTGGGACGCGAGGATAGCCTGCTCAAAATATTTCTGCTGGGGGCGGTATGAACATGCGCCCTGCTCAGCCACATCGGCAACGCGGCGTTGCAGTAATAACGGCATTATTGCTGACGACGCTGGCAATCACCATCGTCGCCAGTCTTTTCTGGCAACAACAGGTGCAGGTACGCTCGATCGAAAACCAGCGGCTACAGTTGCAAAAGCAATGGATTTTGCGCGGCGCGCTCGATTGGGCCAGCTTGATCCTGCGCGAGGATGCGAAGCATTCGAGCGTCGACGACCTGAATGAACCATGGGCAGTACCGCTCGCGGATACACGGCTCGATCAATATGTTGAAAACGGCCGCGCCGATGATGATATCGCCGATGCCACATTATCGGGCGGTATCAGTGATGCGCAGGCACGCTATAACCTGACCAATCTGTGCCCCAATGGAACCATCAACCCTGTCGAAGTCGCAGTTTTCGCGCGGCTGCTCAGCAATGCGAAGCTCGATCCAGCACTGGCCCAGGCAACCGCCGATGCGATGGCGGCTGGGCAAATACCTCAAGGTGTGCCAGCAAGCAACACCCCGCAGCCGACTGCTGCTTTGGAGAATTTGCCTAGAGCTTACTCAGAGCAGGAACAAATGATTGCCAATGCGCAGGCAATTTCACAACAGGCACTCAATGCTGCGGCTATCGCAAATAGCACAAATCAATCCGTCACACAGTCAATTAACTTATTTACCCAACTTGATGATTTGCTTGCAGTGCCGGGCTTTACTCCAGTGATACTCAACAAACTGAAGACTTTAGTGATCTTCCTGCCACGCGCCACGCCAGTCAATGTAAATACCGCGCCAGCCGAGGTATTGGCCGCCAGAATCGATGCGCTCACGCTTTCCGATGCGTCTTCGCTATTAACCAATCGCAACACCGCCAGCTTTCGCGACCTTGCCGACTTTACCCACCGGTTACCGGGCAAACCATTTTCCGTATCGTCCAGCGATGCATCGGTCACAACCAATTATTTTCTGGTTAATGGCAAAGTACGCATGAACCGGGCTGGATTGGAAATTCAGGCGTTGATCGAACGTAATGGTGCCAACAACACCAAGCTGATCTGGATTCGGGAGCATTAACATTCACTTAAGCAAATGAACTACCTCTCAGTCTGTATGCACTAGTATGGGTGGGACTTGGACTCCCCTGCCGTAATGGAAGCGGGACAAGTACTATGAGCGGCTCGTTGACATTCACGCCGTTCTAAACCGGGCTGGGAAATCGCGGCCAATAAAACTTGCATAGCACGCCGCAAATGGTAAGCTTCATCATAACTCTGGGCGAATAAGTTGAATTGCTCTGGTAGGCATCCTATGCGGTTGTAACTGGAAAATGCAGTGTTACCCCCGGAAGGCACGATCTCACAGATCGTGCCTTCCGGTTTTCAGCAGCAAGCATTTCCGGTGGATACTTGTGCAAGTATCAAGTACGATTGCCACTAATCCTTTGCATTGAGAAGCAGAAAATTTGAGCACGCTCTATATCCGCTTGCCCTCTAAAGCCGCCACCGGCAGCGCGCCGCACTGGTCTGACCTGCCCTGCCCGTTCGCACTGGTCTCGCAAGGAAATGCCATCGAGCGTCAGGGTGTAATGCCGTTGCAAGGATTATCCGATGCGATAGCCAAGGCGCAACGCGTCGTATTGCTGCTGTCCGCCGTCGATGTCACGCTGTTGCGCGTGAAAGTACCTCCGCTATCGCACGCCAGACTGAAGGCCGCATTACCCAATCTAGTTGAAGATCAGTTGATTGCCGATCCATCCGATAGTGTTGTCGTCGCGGGCGGCTCATCCGATGGATTGCGCACCGTCGCGGTAGTTCAGCGTGCCTGGCTCGATACTCTGGTCAAAACATTGAACTCTTTCGGCGCCCGCCAGATTGCGGCGCTGCCCGCTCAATTGTGTTTGCCATATCAAGTTGATCAACCCGGCCAACCGGGCAGCGTGGCTGTTGCCGTAAACGAGCTTGGTAACACTATCGACGTGGCACTCCGCCTTTCGGAGCATGACGGTATCGGCCTAGCGATTAGTGCAGATCAGAACGAAGCGGCGGCACACGAGGCAATTAAGGCATTGTGCGCAGTTGTGCCCGAAGCATCGATTGCGCTGTATGTGCCGCAATCCGAGATGCCGGCTTATCAGAAATTGGTCAACGATAGCGGCGAACTGAATAAGCGTATCAGCGTATTGGCCGATAACTGGTCGCGCTGGATCTCCGGTGCCAAAAGCACGACACTCGATTTGATGGCGGGGTTGGGCGCGGGAACCGGCCCCAAGCTGGATTGGCAAGCATGGCGCTGGCCTCTGGCACTGGCTGCGGCGGTTCTGCTCATCAATGTTGCCGCATTGAATATTGACTGGTGGCGCATGAAGAGCGAAGCCTCCATGCTACGGGCAACCATGACCCAAATCTACAAATCGACTTTTCCGAAAGAGACTGTGATCATCGATCCTGTCGCGCAAATACGGCAGAAAATTGCGTCAGCCAAACACGATGCTGGGCTGGCCTCGCCGGATGATTTCACGGTGATCACAGCAGCCTTTAGTGAGGCGTGGACAAGCGTTGCATCTTCCGGCAAGCCCCCTGCCATTGCCTCGCTCGAATATCGCGAACGCAACCTGTTCGTACGGTTCAAGCCTGCTCTGAGCCAAGCCGAAAGACCCAATATTGAAGCAACGATGCAAAAGGTTAAAGCCGCACTGGCGGAACGCAACCTGTCGCTTGAACAGGAACCGCCCGGGTTGGCAATGGTATGGAAGATTCGGAGCGCGATATGAATCTGTCCAGCCTTTTCAACCAATCAAGGCAATCGTTCTCGGAATTCTGGGCAGCGCGCGATGCGCGCGAACGTGCAATGCTTGCCGCCGCCGCCATCGTGGTGGCTCTCTATCTGATCTACGCTTTACTGGCCGCACCTGCCCTGACCGGCCGTGAGCAACTAAGCAAAGACATACCAGTACTGCGCCAGCAAGCCGCGCAAATGCAGGCATTGTCGAAAGAAGTTACGGCGCTTTCGGGAATATCCGCGCCACCGATACCAGCTATGTCCAAAGAGAGTATCGAAGCCGCACTTGCGCGCAAAGGTTTGAAGCCGCAAAGCGTGGTTCTGACAGGCAATCTTGCAAAGGTGCAACTCGCAGCCGTCTCTTTTGCAGGTACGCTGAGCTGGCTGGACGATATGCAAAAAACCGCCCTGCTTTCCGTAACCGATGCCAATATCGTTGCACTGGCTCAATCCGATTTGGTGGATGTAACATTGTCATTGCGTCAACAAAGGAATGATTAATGCGCCGCCTAGTGATATGGTTGTTTGCGGGGATGGTCAGTGCCGCATTCACCGTGCTGGTTTTTTTTCCTGCGGCATGGGTAGGTGCGATAGTGGAAAAGCAGACCTCGGGCCGCTTTACACTTGGGGATGCACAAGGCACGTTGTGGCGCGGCACAGCCTTCATCGGCGGTGCGGCGAGCGCTAGCGATGCGGTAACGCCGCTGTTGCCAGGACGATTCTCCTGGCGATTGTCCCCGATGATATTGCTGGCTAGCGTCGACGCCGAACTGGAAAATGCTGCGGCACTGTCGCAACCTGTCAGCGTGACCGGCAGTTGGCATCAATGGCAAGTGAGTCCGGCTGCAGTTTTATTGCCAGCGGAACGCTTGGCTACTTTGGGCGCGCCGCTGAATACAGTGCAGCCTTCCGGGCAGATGCGGTTATCATGGGGGCTGTTGCAGTTGGCGCGTCAGGATGGAACAATCGGGATGACCGGATCAATGACACTGGATATGAATGACATCGCATCACGGCTGTCGCCGATCAAACCGCTGGGCAGCTATAATCTGGCGCTCGACTGGAACGGGATGCAAGCGGCTGTGACACTCAAGACAATCAAAGGACCGATGTTATTAAGCGGCAAAGGAATATTTGCCAATGGGCAATTGCAGTTTTACGGCCAGGCAGAAGCAGAAACAGGGCAAGAAGAGAGGCTGGCAAATTTACTTAATTTGCTGGGACAACGCCGTAGAGTGGGCGACAAAGACATTATCGCGCTAGAATTCAGATGAAAAAAATAAAATTGACAGCAGTACAAGCACCGGCAGCATGGAGCTGCTGGGGTGTAATGATCGTAATGATCTGCTCTGTTGCATGTATGCAGCCGGCACAGGCGCAGGATACCGGCATGAATGAAGTATCCGGAGCAAATGAAGCTACAGGAACGAATAAAGGCACACTCAATTTCGTCGATGCCGATATCGAATCTGTGATTGCGGCAATCGGCGAATACACCAATACGACATTCATCATCGACCCGCGCGTCAAAGGCAAGGTCAACCTGGTATCGGAAAAACCGCTCACCAAGGCTCAGGCATTCCAGCTTTTGACTTCAGTGTTGCGCCTGCATGGTTACACAGTGGTGACCGGCAACGGCTATACCAAGGTAGTGCCGGAAGCGGACGCCAAGGTACAGTCAAGCCCCACCCAAGCCGGCACGGTGCGCGGCGACCAGATCGCGACGCAGGTTTTTCATTTGAATTTTGAGTCCGCAGCCAATCTGGTGACGGTATTGCGCCCCCTGATTGCACCCAACAACACGATCAATGCCAATCCTGGCAACAACACGCTGATCATCACCGACTATGCCGACAACCTGCAGCGACTGGGCAAAATAATCGCAGCACTGGATACCCCTGCGAGCAGCGAGCTGGATGTGGTGCCTGTCCGTTACGCGGTTGCCAGCGATATTGCGTCCATGGTCAATCGACTGCTGGAACCGGGCGGATCCCCAGCGGGAGATGCCGGGCGCATCAGCCTGCTGGCGGAACCGCGCAGCAATTCGGTCATTGTGCGCGCACCGTCCGAGGCACGCGCAAATCTGGCGAAATCACTGATTGCAAAACTCGATCAACCGACCTCTAATCCAGGCAATGTGCATGTCGTATATTTAAAGAATGCGGAAGCAACCAAGCTTGCGCAAACCTTGCGTGCCGTGGTGTCTTCGGAGGTTTCCGTGTCGCCTGTGTCACCACTGCAAGGATCGTCCCAACAGCCTCTGCCAGTATCCGCTCAACAGCCTCTGCCAAGTGGCGGCCCGGCGGGATTCATTCAGGCCGATGCTGCGACCAATACCCTCATCATCACTGCCAGCGAGCCGATCTACCGCAATTTGCGTTCCATCATCGACCAGCTCGATGCGCGGCGCGCTCAGGTTTATATCGAATCGCTGATCGTTGAAGTAAGCGCCACGCGAGCCGCCGAATTCGGCATTCAATGGAGCGCATTATCCGGTGATAGCGCCAGCAACTATCGTGTAGGAGGATTGACCGGATTTGCCACCGGAGGAGATAATTTGATCAACCAGGCAGTCGCGTCATCCACCACCGGCGGCGCGCTGCCCCCGGGCAACGGCTTATCCCTCGGGATTTTCCGCCAAGTCGCCGGCAAGGTCGGACTGGGCGCTTTGGTCCGCGCGCTTGCTTCCGATGACGACGCCAATATTCTGTCGATGCCCAATTTGATCACGCTCGACAATGAAGAAGCAAAAATTATCGTCGGCCAGAACGTGCCATTTATCACCGGGCAATACACGACACCTGCATCGGGAGGTACGGCAGGGGTGAACCCGTTTCAGACGATAGAGCGCAAGGATATCGGCCTGTCGCTGCGCGTGCGGCCGCAGATCTCCGAAGGCGGCACGGTCAAGATGGCGATATATCAGGAAACATCAAGCGTACAAGATGCGACAGGCACCGCTGGCATCATCACCAACAAGCGCTCAATTGATACCAACGTACTGGTGAACGATGGAGAGATTATCGTGCTGGGAGGACTGATAGATGAAAGCCAGCGTGATGGCGTCGTGAAAGTGCCGGGGCTGGGCGACATTCCTATCCTTGGTAATCTATTCAAATACCAAAAACGCAGTCGCGTCAAAACAAACCTGATGGTATTCCTGCGCCCGACTGTGATACGCAGCAATGATCAGAGCATGAACCTGTCGAGCGATCGCTATGAGTACATCCGCAATGCGGAAATTGCAGGGCAACCAGAGAGCAAGCTCACGTTGCCGGACATGGGTGCACCGCTGTTGCCGTCACTAAAAGATGGGCGGATATCCGGCGGATCATTGGTCAAACAGCCCGAGTCCGTACCTCCTGATACTACTCATCCGCCACTTTTACAGAAATCTTCTCCGCAAGCGGCTCCGACACAAGAATCGGCATCACCCGGTAATTAATGAGTACACCTGATCCGTGGATCGATGAATGCCATGACTGATGCACGCCTCCTGCCTTACGCATTCGCCCGCGACTTTGTGCTGCTGGCACAGCGCAATGATAAAACGGGAAGCCCTGTCGAAATCTGTATTTCGGACGCGACCACACCCAGGGCGATTGCAGAAGTAAGCCGCTGTTTCGGACGCGTCAGGCTAAAATCCATGTCGCGCGAAGCGCTCGAAGCAGAAATCGCCAAAGCCTATGCCGATTCCGGCGGCGATGCAGCGCAAGTCATCGACGAATACGAATCCGATCTGGATCTGGCAAAACTGGTGCAGGACATGCCCGCAATCGAGGATTTGCTCGAATCTGCCGACGATGCGCCGGTGATCCGCATGATCAACGCGCTGCTGACACAAGCCTTGCGCGAAGGCGCATCGGATATCCATATCGAACCTTTCGAGCAGATTTCGGTGGTGCGCTTTCGCATCGACGGCAGCCTGCGTGATGTAGTGAGACCGAAGAAGGCGATCCACGCATCGCTGATCTCGCGCATCAAAATCATGGCGCAGCTCGACATTGCCGAAAAACGCCTGCCGCAGGATGGCCGCATCGCGCTACGCGTAGGCGGCAAGGCAGTGGATGTACGTGTTTCCACGCTGCCGACCGGGCATGGCGAACGCGCGGTGCTGCGCCTGCTCGACAAGGAATCCGGCAAGCTTGACTTGCACCATCTGGGCATGAGCGCGGACGTGCTGGTGCAATTCGACAAACTGATCGCGCAGCCGCACGGCATAGTGCTGGTCACAGGCCCGACCGGTTCGGGCAAGACCACCACGCTGTACGCCGCGCTCTCAAGGCTGAATGCAACCAGCACCAATATCCTGACGGTCGAAGACCCGATCGAATACGAACTGGGCGGCATCGGCCAGACCCAGGTAAATGCGCGCATCGACATGACTTTTGCCAAAGCCTTGCGTGCAATCCTGCGCCAGGATCCGGACATCATCATGATCGGCGAAATCCGCGACCTGGAAACCGCACAGATCGCGGTGCAGGCATCCCTGACCGGCCATCTGGTGCTGGCGACGCTGCATACCAACGATTCGGCGGCGGCAGTGACACGCCTGCTCGACATGGGCATCGAGCCGTTCCTGTTGTCGTCTTCATTACTCGGCGTGGTCGCGCAACGCCTGGTGCGCAAATTATGCCCCCACTGCAAACGGCAGGATGGACAATTCTGGTATGAAACCGGTTGCGACAAATGCGGCCTCACCGGATATCAGGGCCGGGTCGGCGTGTATGAATTATTGCTGACCACCGACCAGATCCGCGCGCAAATCCACAACCGGGCGTCAGAGGCCGATATTCGCGCCACCGCGCAGAAAAACGGGATGCGCACGATGCGCGAGGATGGCGAGCGCTGGTTGGCCGACGGCACGACGACGCAGGCGGAATTGCTGCGAGTCACCAAGGAATAATAGCGTGCCGGCATTCAGTTATGAAGCCGTTGATGCGAATGGCTCCGCCAAAAAAGGCGTCATCAACGCCGAGAGCGCCCGTGCGGCGCGTTCCGACCTGCGCTCGCAGGGCTTGGTGCCGATCAGCGTCGCGGTGATTGCAAGCCAGCTCGACGAAGCGGGCCAGACCAAACGTAGCGCATTCGGTGACAGGTTGTCCACAGTGGAGCTGGCGCTGTTCACACGCCAGCTGGCAAGCCTGCTGGAAGCGAGCTTGCCGCTGGAGCAGGCATTTTCAGCCTTACTGGAACAGGCAGAGCGGACTTATGTGCGCGACCTGGTCGCCTCGATACGTTCAGAAGTAATGGGCGGCGCATCGCTGTCCGATGCGCTGGCAAAACATCCCCGCGATTTTGCCGATATCTATCGCGCTTTAGTTTCATCCGGAGAGCAGATCGGCCAGTTGTCACGTGTGCTATCGCGGCTTGCCGACTATATCGAACGGCGCAATGCGCTGGTGCAAAAGGTCAAGCTCGCGTTTACCTATCCGGCGATCGTCACGGTGGTGGCGTTTTTAATCGTGATCTTTTTGCTGACCTATGTGGTGCCGCAAATCGTGTCGGTATTCGCCAATACCAAACAGAAGCTGCCATTCCTGACCGTTGTGATGTTAAGCGTTTCGGATTTCGTGCGGCTGTACGGTTGGTTAGTATTGCTTGCTGTCATCGGGCTGGCCTTTGCCTGGCATCGCGCGCTCAAAAATCCCGCGATCAAACTGCGCTGGCATACTTGGCTGTTGACCGCGCCGATGTATGGAAAATTCGAGCGCAGCCTCAACACGGCGCGTTTTGCCAGCACGCTGGCGATCACAACCGGCTCCGGTGTGCCGATTTTGCGCGCGCTGCAAACCAGCCGCGACACCTTGACCAATGTCGCGATGCGCGCACAAGTCGAGGCGGCAACGGCCAGCGTGCGCGAAGGTGTCAGCCTTGCGCGTGCTCTGTCGGCACATAAGCATTTCCCAGCTATGCTGATCCACATGATCCGGGCTGGCGAAGTGACCGGTGAGTTACCGCCGATGCTGGAGCGCGCCGCAAACGCGCAAGAACAGGATCTGGAAAGGCGCGCGATGACGATGGCCGGATTACTGGAACCGGCGCTGATTCTGGCGATGGGAGTAGTAGTGCTGCTGATCGTGCTGGCCGTGCTGATGCCAATCATTGAAATTAACCAGTTGGTGCGCTAATGCCATGACCCACCGAAAATTGAGTAAATCAAGAGGATAGGAATGAAACGCTGGCCACTTGTTTCAAGCTTTGTATTATTCGTTGCATTGTGCGTATCTGCTGCATACTGGGCAATCCAATTGCTCAAGCCGCCAGTGCGTGCCGTCGCGGCGCCTCCACAAACAGCTCAGCCCACGCAAAGGCTGGACGCAGCGGCGGACTTATTTGGCAGCCGCTCATCTTTTTCCGTCGCCAGCAATTTTCAATTAAAAGGCGCCGTAGTTGCCGGCAATCCGGCAGAAAGTGTCGCAATACTGTCGGTTAACGGCAAGCCAGCTCGATCAGTCAGAATCAATGCAGAAGTGGTACCCGGTACCACAGTCAAGGAAGTGCAACGAGGTTATGTGTTGCTGTCTGAAGGCGGCGCCATCAAACGGGTCGAACTGGCAACGGGTGCAAAAGCACAAATGAAAGTAGGTATATCAACCACTGTAGCAGGCTCTAGCGCCCCACTGGTAAAACAACCAGAACTTTCAGGATCGTCCATACCCTTATTTCCCGAATCCTCCGCCAACTCCAGTTCCCATTCAAATTCACAGCCAACCCAGATGCAACACTAGAACACCAGCATGATGCTGGAGGCTTCTTGGTAAATTGCAACTTTACTCCTCTGCTGTAGTTTTAGTTGGAAGCAAAAAACAAGGGAGACTTCTGTCTCCCCTATTCCTCTCAACCGCTGCGCCAAACCCTTGTGATTTCCCCCGCTTGAAACGGGGGATCAGCTTGATGAATCAGGTATTTTGCACCACGATTTTCGGGAAAGCCGCGCTATGATCCTGCGCCATATCCGCGACCTTGACCGCGATACGGCGAGCAATCTGCTTGTACACCTTGGCGATTTTACCGTCAGGATCAGCCACTACTGTTGGATTGCCGGAATCCGTTTGTTCACGGATACTTATATCCAGCGGCAGGCCGCCCAGAAACTCTGTGTTGTAATCGGCGCACATTTTTTCGCCGCCGCCCGATCCGAAAATATGTTCTTCGTGCCCGCATTTGGAGCAGATATGCGTGCTCATGTTTTCCACAATACCAACGATTTTGATGCCTACTTTTTCAAACATCTTGAGCCCCTTGCGCGCATCCATCAGCGCGATGTCCTGAGGCGTGGTGACGATCACCGCACCGGTAACCGGCACTTTTTGCGCCAGGGAAAGCTGGATATCGCCGGTTCCCGGGGGCAAATCAACCACCAGATAATCCAGATTATCCCAGCGCGTTTGATGCAGCAATTGATCCAGCGCCTGCACGACCATCGGGCCGCGCCAGACCATCGGCGTATCTTCACCATCGATCATGAAACCGATAGACATGGCCTGCAGGCCATGATTTCTCATTGGTTCGATGGATTTGCCGTCCACCGATTCAGGTTGGCCGGAAATGCCCAGCATCGTGGGTTGAGAAGGGCCGTAAATATCGGCATCCAGCACGCCGACGCGCGCACCCTCGGCGGCCAGCGCCAAGGCAAGATTTACCGCAGTGGTGGATTTACCCACCCCGCCCTTACCACTCGCCACTGCAATGATGTTTTTTACACCGTCCACCAGCTTCACTCCGCGCTGCACAGCGTGCGGCACGACCTTGCTGGATACTGCGACGCTGACCTTACCCGCGTTCGGCAATGCGACTTTGAGATGCGCTTCTACCAATGAGCGAATCTCGTCCCATACACTCTTGGCAGGATAACCCAGCAAAATATCCAGGGACACATCGTTGCCGCTGATCTTGATATTTTTCACGGATTTGCCGCTGACGAAATCTTTCCTGGTATTCGGGTCGATCAAATTCTTCAATGCGTCCTGCACATTTGCTTCGTTAAAACTCATCACTTGCTCCTGAATTGGATAAATCTGAAGACTGGATTTTAAACTAACTGACCAGTTTTGTCGGGTATTTTTTCTCCGGATGTGAACAGTAATGCACTACGTTAAATTGCACTACATCAAAAATTGCCTCATAGAATGAATAAATACTATAAGGCGGGATACTCGCGTGTTATTTCTGCACGGTTTTCTTCAAAACATCACGAATCGCATCCGGAGATTTCATAATATTCATGAAGCTGTTTTTTCCCATCATGCTCAAATCGGGAAAACTGATTGCGATACGGAAGCGTGCATACAACGCATACACCTTGTTATCCGAAACCAATACCTCATAAGGCAGATGAGCCGTGGATTTGACAGCGCGGAAATCGATTTCACTCATAATGAAACGATCATCCATATATTTGTCGGCCTTTGTCGAACCCTTCATGGCAACACCAAACACGCTCTCCTTCTTGCCGGGAATATCCACTCGATATACTTTGCTGACGCCGTTTTTATTGGTGGTCAGTTTCTCATCAACCGCCAGTACAGCCTCTTCGTAGCTGGCATATTCAGCCAATACATTTGGCTCGTCGAAATATTCCATACCAATCATGTAGTGATACTTGCGCGCCTGTTTTGCTGTCATTCCCTGTGCGCCGAATTCCTCAACCATGCCCAGCGCGGCTGCCAATCCGGCCGCAACGCTGCTCAAATCACCTTTCATGCGATAGACATTCGCCATATAAACGGGGTTGGTATAGCTGACCTGCACCTCATCTTTTGCTTTGGTGATCGACACCCGCTGTATCGCACCGAATCCGCCATGTTCGGAATCTGCCGCATTCTTTTTCAACTCATCGCTGGTGACGATCAAAATGGCCGCATCGGCATAAGGCGAATAGTCGCCGACCACGGTAAAACCGCCCGCAACCAAAGCCGCTTTCGCCTGCTCGGCTTTCTCCACAACTGTTCCCGAGCCCCTTGAACCCAACACGAAAGGCTTCAGTTTCACCTCATCGGCCATCACATTACCAATACAAAACATTAACCATGCCGACAGCAACATATTCTTGAGCGTCATTTGTTTCATCCTGTTTCTCCTTAACGGGTTAATTGGTTATGGCTATTCACTAACTGACTTCTCTGAAAGTTTTGGTTTGAACCAAGCCAGTTTCTTCCTGAGTGTGACTACCCCGCCGACGATGATCAAAGTTGGGGCTTGCGGCTTTTCAATTTGCGCGATTCCGGGCAGTGTCGCCAATGTGCCGGTGATGACGCGCTGGTTCTGCGTGGTGCCCTGCTGCACGATGGCGATGGGTGTGGTGTCCGGCAGACCATGATTGATGAGTTCAGCACAGAGAATCTCCAGTCCGTGCAACCCCATATACACCACGACAGTCTGCTTAGGCCGTGCAAGCGCATCCCAGTC
Organism: Nitrosomonadales bacterium; assembly: GCA_023259055.1. Lineage (GTDB taxonomy): Bacteria > Pseudomonadota > Gammaproteobacteria > Burkholderiales > Gallionellaceae > Gallionella. The sequence continues at coordinate 264,286 of JAHFQZ010000003.1, read as the reverse complement.
AAGATTCATGCTGCCGTCCTTCAAATGGCCGGTAACGAATATGCAGGATTGCGCATGGTCGCGATGGGTCAACGGGATGCCTGCATAAGCGGAAACACCCGACGCTGCTGTGATTCCTGGCACGACCTGAAACAGGATGCCGTGTTCGGCGAGCGTTTCGATCTCTTCTCCGCCGCGCCCGAAAATGAACGGGTCGCCGCCCTTGAGGCGTAACACGCGTTTGCCTTCCTTGGCCAAGCGAACCAGCAACTCGTTGATCTCCTCCTGACGCATGGTGTGGTCGGCGCGCTTTTTGCCGACAAAGATGCGCTGCGCTTCGCGCCGCGCCATCTCGACAATAGGTTTGGACACCAGATTGTCATACACCACCACATCGGCCTTCTGCATCAGGCGCAGCGCACGGAAAGTCAGCAGATCGGGATCACCGGGGCCCGCGCCAACCAGATACACCTCACCGCGCCGAATGTTGTCCTCATTCTCCAGCATCTGTTGCAGCATCGCTTCCGCACTATCCTCGTCGCCGGCCAGCACCTTTTCGGCAACCACACCTTCCAGCGCGTTCTCCCAGAAGATACGGCGTTTCGCCGGATTGGTGATGCGTCGTTTGGCGAGCTCGCGGAAGCGTTCGGCAAAAGCGGCCAGACGGCTGTAGCTCTGCGGGATGATAGATTCCAGCTTGCCGCGCATCATGCGTGTCAGCACCGGCGATGCGCCGCCGCTGGAGAATGCCACCATCAATGGCGACCGGTCGAGGATAGCGGGCATGATGAAACTGCACAATCCAGGATCGTCCACCACGTTCACCTGGATGTTGCGTGCCTGCGCCAGTTCAGAGACTTGAAGGTTGACCGCTCGGTTATTGGTTGCAGCGATGACCAGTGTTACGCCTTCGAGATGCTGCGCCTCGAAACGCGCGACGATGGCTTCGACGTGCGGCAAATCGGCCAGTGAAGGCTCGATCTCCGGCGCCACGATGCGTACTCTCGCCCCTGCTCCCAGTAACACACCCGCCTTACGTTTAGCGACTTCGCCGCCACCGACCACGAGGCAGAGTTTGTTTTTGACGCTGACGAAAATTGGTAAATAGTCCATGAGCTTGAAAACCCTTTGTCCGCAGATTACACAGATTCTCGCAGATTAATGCGTGGTTGTTGGTTGGTTTTAATCTTGCGTAATCTGTGTAATCTGTGGATTAAGCCTTTATGATTTCACCGCTTTCAGAATCAGTGGCGCCAGCGCCTCCGGCAGTTTGATCCTGCCCGCGAGTACGAACTCATGCGCACGAGAGGACATCTTCTGCCATGTCTTGCGAATAATCTCTATCCATTTTGCTTCGTCATACTCCGGATGCTGGCTGGCGAATCCGATCATGTAATGTTCGATAAATACCAAGTCCGCTACGTCTTCCATCAATTGCGTCTCCGAATTAATCTTCAAGCCTTTCTTGCTGACGATAGACTTGACGCGGGTTACCATCGCATCGTCATAACCGGTTTCTTGCATGATGCGCCCGGCGGTTTCGGCATGGAACCTGTAAAGCCCGGTGCGCCATTGCAGATAACCCTGCCTGTCCATCGCAAACTCGCTACGCGGAATCTTCCAGCGCTGGATGTGTTGGGCGCGCACCGCAAGCTTCACCGCCTCGGATGCCTCCGGTGCGTAGCGTTCCTGCATCTGGCTCATGCGCTGCGCGTAGAGCAGCTCTTTTGGATATGTGTTGCCCTCAAATATTTCCTTGTTGGGGTCTACTGCGTTGGCTCGGTCAAAAGCGGCGATAGTGGCTTGATAATGTTCCCGCATCATATTGCTTGTTCGTTGGAATGAGTTGATTCTATATGTCGTTGTTCCCGTTTTCGCCGAATAAATGAGACGAAGCGCGTGGCCCAGTAGCAACTGCCGATGGTACGCAGGTGCGTGTAAGAAGCCAGCAGGTTGTGCAGCACGAGGCCGTCACTCTCTCCGTTTACACCGTAGCCACGCTCGACATGGTAAGCGAAGTGGGAGTCTGGCGGAAGATTTTCAAGGCTTGAATAATGAAACTCGTGCGCCTTAATCTGCCTTGCAGGTGCGTTAGGGCGAGGCCACGGATGTGCATCATCTTCCCGCAGATGCACGTAGCCGCGACCGATGGGTTTGTCGTGCATCTTCACATCGCCGGGGATCGCGCCGACCATCTGATATGTGCGCCCCTGAAATTCGATACTGCGCGACAGATACATCAACCCGCCGCATTCGGCATAGGCAGGCATGCCGTTCTCGATGGCCTGTTTGATCTGCGTACGCAGTGTGATGTTGGCTTCCAGCTCAGCGGCACACATTTCAGGAAAACCGCCTCCGATGTATAGCGCATCCACTTCCGGCAGGTGTGCATCGCGCAACGCGTCGAACGGCATCAGCTCCGCTCCCGCCGCTTCCAGCGCGTCGAGATCGTCAGCATAGTAGAAACCGAAAGCGCGGTCGCGCGCGATGCCGATGCGCACTTTTTCGCCGATAGGCAGCGGACTAACCTCGGCCTTGTGCGGCACATCCAGTGGTGTCTTTTGCGACAGTTCAAGCAGCTTGTCCAGATCGACCTGTTCCGCGATGGCTTCGCCGATTTGTTTGATCTTGGCAGTAGCCACATGCGATTCGTTGCTGGGCATCAGGCCGAGATGGCGTTCGACGATGCTAAGCCGCTCGTCGTGATGGATCGCGCCGATCACCGGCACATCAGTGTAATGTTCAATGACCTCGCGCAGCTTGGCTTCATGCCGGCTGCCGCCTAGGTTGTTGAGGATCACCCCGGCAATATTGATGTCGCGGTCGAATGCCTGATAGCCGAGGATCAGTGGCGCGATGCCGCGCGTCATGCCGCGCGCGTCGATCACCAGAAATACCGGCAGGTCGAGCAGCTTCGCCAGTGCGGCATTGCTGTTGCTGCCGTCCAGCGCGAGACCGTCGTAGAGCCCCTTGTTTCCTTCGACCAGATTCACTTCCGCACTGTGGCGCGCGAAGGTAGCGACGATGTCGTCGCGTTCCATCAAGTACAGGTCGAGGTTGCGGCAGGCGTGCCCGGCGGCTTGGCTTAGCCACATCGGGTCGATGTAATCCGGGCCTTTCTTGAATGGCTGCACGACGAGGCCGCGCGCCTTCATCGCGGCACACAGACCGATGCTGACCATGGTTTTCCCCGAGGATTTATGTGCTGCCGAAATCAGCATACGGTTCATGGCAGCCCCTGAAAGAATCAAAACTGGATCCGCAGATTACGCAGATTCACGCAGATTTTTGGACTGTTGTTGATGATAGCTTCCTCACCCAACAGGTTATCAAGTTCAGCTTTACTATCCATCGTCTAATCTTGGTTAATCTACGGACAACTGTTTTCAATCAGTCCGAGATATACGGTTTGTCCTGTGGCATGAAATTCAGCACACGCACGCTGACGGTGGTGATGATGAAAGCGATCGCCAGTCCGCCAAAGCCCAGCAAAAACTCATACAGCGAAGGATGGTAGGTAGCAATCTGCCCGTCGCCGAAACTGCTGCTGACCTGATAACCCGGAAATATATTGAGAGGGTAGGCTTGCCCGCCGATAATGAACACATACAGCAGCGCGAAGCTGCCCAGTATGACCAGCAATGAAGCTGCCATGACATACTTTGTTTTTTCCAGACCGGGAGAAAATATCAACAACAACGGCAACAGACTGCCGAACAATACATAGCCCCACCAGAACAGCCTCGGATAGACGCCACCCTCAAGCAGGATGAAGCGTTCGAAGCCTGCTTGATGTGCGAAATACAGGTTGGTCAGATGATAGGTGGCGACCATGTATAGCGAGCCGATGACGAACACGCCCAACAGGTTTTTCTTGCGTTGCAGGATCGCCGGGTCGAGCGTTTTCTCATTCCAAGCGTAGATCACTGTCTGCACCACATGGAACACTGCCAGCCCCCAAGCGAAGGACAGCACGATAAACATCGGCGGCAGCAAGGCAGATCCGTAAGCCTGCCGAGCAGTAAGGAATGCGAAGATCAAACCGGTGCCGGTGGTAAGAATGAAGCGCCAGGCAAACACTGCGAAACCCACCGGTTTCGTCCAGCGATTCATGCGCTGTTCCATCATCGTCCACAGATAGACGAACACCAGCGAGAACATGCCGGAATACAGCACTATGTTCCAGGCGAACATTGAGGTGGGGTTGTAATTGGTCGCGGCAACGATGATGCGGTCCGGCCTGCCCAAATCCAGCATCAAGACTGACAGGCCGCCCGCCAGCATCGCGATGGACAGCAGGCTGGCCAATGGCGCACGAGCCTTGTAGATCGCCTTGCCGAACACCGAGCCGATGGAGGCGACGTTGAGCACACCGGAGGCGGCGACAATCAAAAATATTGCAAACACATGCGGGACACCCCACACAATCTGGTTGTTCATGCCGGTGATAATATGACCGTGATGTTCCATCAGATGTACAGCATACAGACCAGCCAGTGCCACCAATCCGCCAGCAGCCAGCAGCACGTAGTACAGGCGGTTCTTGAATCGCAGCGAGGAAAGTGTAGGCATGGTCACAGCCCCTGGTAACGGATGCCGGGGTTGAGCCGCAGATCGGCACGCACCTGCACGGAAGCGACGCTACGGATCTTTCTGGATATCTCGCTTTCCGGATCGTTCAGGTCGCCAAACAGGATAGCTTTGTTCAGACATGCTTCGGAACAGGCAGGCTTCAGCCCCTGATCCACGCGATGAACACACAGGGTACATGCCTCCACAGTGCCCTTGCCGCGCGGCACATCTGGTTTCTGGTCATGTAATGGTTCATGCACAAAGGAACGCGCCTTGTACGGACAGGCCATCATGCAATAACGGCAGCCGATGCACCGATGTTTATCGACCAGCACGATGCCATCCGCGCGCTTGAACGATGCCGTGGTCGGGCACACATCTACACAGGGCGGGTACTCGCAATGCTGGCACATCATCGGCAGCGACAGATCGCGTCCGCTGCTGTCATCCTTGAGTTCAATCTTGCGTATCCATTGCGAGTCTGTCGGCTTGGTGTCACCAGACAAGCCATTCTCCCGGTTGCAGGCAGTCACGCAATCATTGCATCCTGATTTGCATTGTGTGGTGTTGATCAGCATGCCCCAGCGCACCTTACTATTGGCAGATTTGGGGCCATTGACAGTTTGCGGTTTGCCATGCGCCACATCGATCAGCAACATCCCGGGGGCGATGGCGACTGCCGCCGCACCGAGCGAAGTCTTCAAAAAACTTCTGCGCTGGATATCGATGTCGTTCATTTTGTGTTCCTCTGCATCCAGGCACTCTTGCGCATGCCGGAATGGCACTCGAAACAATCAATCTTCACCGCTTCATAACGATGACACGCAACACAAAAACTATCATCGCGTGCGATCACGCTGTCGTCCTTGGTACTGGCATGGCATTCGATGCAGTTCTTCAGGCTAATATTCTCATCGCGTATCCCTTTGCGCACCGTCTCGTCACGCTGATGCTTGAGCAGGTGCATATGGTTCTTGCGCATCCACTGTGGGTCTTCCACGCATTGCCCGCCCCTGCCGATGTCCCGCTTGGGCATGTTCGCTTCTGCAGCCAAAACCGCAGGGATACATAAGCAAAGCAGCAGGGATGCGAACAATAGCCTCACTATTCACCCAGACCCATTTGAATGTAACCGGTCGGGCATACATCTGCGCAGATATGGCAGCCGATACACTTGTTGTAATCAGTATCCACATAGCGTCCGGTCGTTGACTGGTTTTTCTTGACACGGTACACGGCGGTTTGCGGGCAGTACACCACACAGTTATCACACTCGAAACACAAACCACAGCTCATGCAGCGTTTAGCTTCGGCAGCTGCCTGCTTCTCATCCAGCACCCCGAGGCGTTCCTCGAAGTTACCCAGCGCGCGCTCCTTGTCCAGCGTAACAACGTTGCGCTGATTGCGCGGCACATAAGAGAAGTGTCCAAGAAACAGCTTGTCGTGCGGTATCACATAGCGATCAGATCGGTTGTCGAAATTGTGCACCGCGATGTTAGAGTTGTACGTACCCCGTAACGGCTCATGCGTCTCCTTTATTTCCAGGCCCTTTTCGACCATCTTGCGCATCAAGTCGAACTGATGCGCGTCGATCTTGGGGCGCTTCTCCAGGTCGTGCCCCAGCAAATAATTGTGGATGCCGTCCGCTGCTATCGAGCCGTGGCCAATGGCAGTGGTCAGCAGATGCGGGCGGATCACGTCTCCGCCGGCAAACACGCCCTGCTGTCCATTCACCACATAGTTGCGGTCGGTCGAAACCGCGCCCTTGCCGTTGTTGAATTGTTCCAGGCCGGTAAAATCCACCGCCTGGCCGATCGCCGAAACGATCAGGTCGGCTTCGATGTCCTGCTCGCTGCCCTCGATGTTCTTGATCTCCAGCTTGCCACCGGTCATCTTGGCCTCGCATTGGACTACGCGGAGCGCGGTGGCACGGCCATCCGCGCCCCGCACGATGCCGACTGGCGCCAGACTGCCGCGAATGTGGATGCCTTCCGCCAGAGCCTGCTCGATCTCGTGCTTGTTGGCCTGCATCTTGTCGATGTTGAACACCGAGGTCAGCGTCACTTCAGCGCCTTGTTTGGCGGAAATATCGGCGACATCGTGTGCCATGCGTCCGGCGATGACATGTTCCGCGTCGGTCGGTTTTGCATGAGCGATGTGGCCGAGACGGCGTGCTACGGTGGCTACGTCGATCGAGGTATCGCCGCCGCCGACCACCACTACGCGTTTGCCGACATGGTGCAGGCGCCCGTCGTTGAAAGCTTTCAGAAAGGCGGTCGCGGTTACCACGTTCGGTGCTTCGGCATTGGCGATGGGCAGCGCACGGCCTGACTGCGCGCCCATGCCGAGGAATACCGCGTCGAACTCCTTGCGTATCTGTTCCATTGTGATGTCGGTGCCAACGCGCGTCTTCAATCGAGTTTTCACGCCCAGATCGAGGATGCGCTGTATTTCAGCGTCCAGCACATTGCGCGGGGTACGGAAGCCCGGAATACCGTAGCGCATCATGCCGCCGAGGTATTCATGCTCATCGAAAATGGTAACTACATGGCCCTTCAACGCAAGCTGATAGGCGCAAGACAGCCCGGCCGGTCCGCCGCCAAGGATCGCCACTTTTTTTCCTGAAGAAGCGACGTCAGGTTTCTTGAATTTCAGATTGTTGGCGATGGCATATTCGCCGAGGAAGTGTTCCACCGAATTGATGCCGACATGGTCTTCCACCTCGTTGCGGTTACATCCGGTCTCGCACGGCGCCGGGCAGACGCGTCCCATCACTGACGGAAACGGGTTGGCCTCGGTCAGACGGCGCCATGCATATTCCTGCAACGACATCGCCGGTTTGCCATCGGCTCCGATCGGCGGCTTCTCGGTGCCGCGCATGATGGACAGATAACCTCGGATATCCTCTCCCGACGGGCAACTTCCCTGGCAAGGCGGAGTAGACTGAATGTAGGTCGGACATTTATGCGTAAAACTCGCCTGAAAAATCTTCTGGTTTAATTTGCGAACCTTGTTGTCGCCATCCTTGAAGCGGCGAAACGTGATTTTTTGTGGTGTTTCAATTGCTGATGACATAGCTGCCTCCGGAATATTGTTATTTCGCACCCAACCTGATCGCATTGCTGACCAGTTGGTGAACACCGCCAACCATTCTTCTATCAAATCCGTAAATGGGCATGATCTTGGTGAACTGCGCTTTGCAGATGGCGCATATCGTTGCCATGAAATTGACTCCGTGCTCGTCCACAACCTGCTGCAACACTTCCATGCGCGGCAGCGCACCCTTGACGCGCAGGTCAAGCAAATCGTCGGTCAATAACCCTCCACCACCGCCGCAGCAGAACGTCTGCTCACGTGTGGTAGCAAGCGACATTTCAACAAAATTATTCGCAACCGCCTTGATGATGTCGCGCGGAATTTCAAACTGCCCTCCGGCAAATTCGCCCATACGTGAGCCGCGTGCCACATTGCATGAATCATGGAATGTGATGATGTGCTTATCATTAGCCTCTTTGTCAAAGGACAATGCGCCTTTTTCGATCATGTCCCAGGTGAATTCGCAGATATGCACCGGTTGTTTGTAGCGATGGTCGAGCTGTTTCTGCAACATCATGGCGAAGCGGTCGTTCTCGTCCGCACCCTCGCCTACCCCGGTCAGCGTGTTCCAGAAACTGTAGGCGACGCGCCATGCATGGCCGCACTCTCCCACCACTATGCGTTTCACGCCAAGCTCGAGTGCTGCCTCGCGGATGCGGAGTGCAATCTTGCGCATGTGCTCGTAATTGCCGATGAACAAGCCGAAATTCCCCCCCTCTGAGGCTTTCGAAGAAAGAGTCCAGCTGGTGCCGGTGGCATGGAACACCTTGGCGTAGCCGATCAGGCTGTCGATGTGTGGTTCGGCGAAGAAGTCGGCGGACGGCGTGATCAGCAAAACTTCAGCGCCCTTCACGTCAATCGGGAAGCGCACGTCGAAGCCCGAGGCTTCTTTAACGTCTTCTTCCAATCCTTGCAGAGTGTCCAGAAGCGCCGGGCCGGGCAGGCCAAGGTTGTTGCCTATCTTATGAACCTTGCCGATGATCTCATTGGAATACTTCTGGCCGTAACCCACAGAATCAAGAATTTCGCGCGCCGCCATGGTTACTTCGGCGGTGTCGATGCCATAGGGGCAGAACACCGAGCAACGGCGGCATTCGGAACATTGGTAAAAATAGGTGTACCACTCGTCGAGAACTTCGCGCGTCAAATCGCGCGCACCGACCAGTTTCGGAAAGAGCTTGCCCGGCAATGTGAAATAGCGGCGATACACGCTACGCATCAAATCCTGGCGCGCAACCGGCATGTTTTTCGGGTCTTGCGTGCCGATGAAGTAATGGCACTTGTCGGAACATGCACCGCAGTGCACGCAGGCATCCATATATACTTTAAGTGAACGATATTTGCCGAGCAGTTCGCCCATTTTGACAATTGCGCGGTCATGCCAGTTGTCGACCAATTGCCCGGGAAAGCCGATTGTTTCCTGGATTTTATCGTTCGCGACAAACGATCTGGCACTTTCCATCGCGCCTGGCTTCAGCGCCGGAATGATGGGGATGATGCGGTAGGCAGGTGCCGTGATCTCACTCATTTACCGGACTCCGATTCCAGTTGCTTTGCCCAGGCAGCAATGTGGCGTTTCTCCCGCGGGTTGTCCGCCTGGTTGCGGCTGGGAGAGAAGAACACGCCAGGCGCGTGCAGCAATTTGCTGACCGGAAAAATCACTAACAATACCGAAACCATAAACAGATGCGCATAAAGATTAACGCTTGAAGGCAACACCTGCCAGTTGAAAGCCATCAAGCCAAGAAAAAAACCTTTCACCGAGATCACATCGGTATGCGCTACAAAGGTCATGGACAATCCTGACAGGCCAATTGCCATAAGCAGCACCAGCATCAGGTGGTCGGAAGGAGTGGAAATGTAGCGGATACGTTCGACAAACAAACGCCTCCCCCATAGCCCTGCCGCGCCGAGCAACATGGTGATGCCCGCATACATGCCGAATGGCTGAATGAACGCCACCCATGACCAAACTGGCTCGGTGAAATAACGCAGGTGACGCAGCAGCACCAATGCCAGGCTGGCGTGGAACAGCCAGCCCAAGCCCCAAATCCATAAATTCGACTTGAAAAGGCTTTCGAAAAGCACGACTTCACGTGCCATGCGCAAAACTACGCCACCTGTGTTAACGGGAGCCGGCGTAGTAGGTATCTTGAGCGGGGCTGGAGTGCGTGCGAAATCGTAAATCTTGTATCCGAGTCCCAGCGCGAACAGCGCGAACGCGAGGCAAAACAGCAAGGCGAAGAACGTGCTCATTGTCAAGGGGCGGTGGCCAGTTATCAGAAAGCAGAATCAAGGTTCATAACCTGCTTTTCTTTCATCTGACTTCTGTCCTTCCGGATCAAATGCAACCTGTTGGTTTCGGCAAGCCGGCAATCTTGCATGCCTGTTTGCCCGGGCCGTACGGGAACAGCCCATACAGATATTCGCTGTTGCCCTTTTCAGCGCCAAATTTTTTGCCAATGGCTTTGGTCAACACTCGAACTGCTGGCGCAATTTGATATTCTTCAAAATACTCACGCAAATAATTGACCACTTCCCAATGCTGATCTGTCATGTTGATTTTTTCTGTTTGCGCGATGTAATTCGCGACTTCAGCATTCCAGTCGGCTAGATTGACAAGGTAACCCTCTTCATCCGTTTCATAAGTTTTGCCATTAACTTCGATGCTTGCCATAGTATTCTCCTTAATTAGTATGGTTTATAGCCAGGATTGGCAGGTTTTGTTTGTGGTCGTGAGCTCGACGAAACCACTGTAATCCACTGGTAAAACTCCTTCGATGAGACGGCCGGCGAATCCGCGCGCTTCGATATCAGGCTGCAAAACATGGATTCTGAAACGCCCCATCGCCTCACGCACCCTGCCTTCGAACGCATTGCCGGTTGTAGCGGCGTAAACTGCGTCCTCGATCAGCAAAATATCGCCCCGTTGGGCAACGCGCAAACAGCTATCCAGAGAGCAATTCGTCAGCGGAGATTTGTTGATGATGTGCAGCATTTAATTATTCTCCATTAGAAGCTCAAGACTACATCTTGCTGATCCATCAATTCGCCCATTTCCGAGCGCCCGAGTACGGTAACATCCACAAGCAAATCCTCTTCACTGATACCGCGCGCTTCCATTGATTCTTTCTCGACATACAGTTTTTCGATGTCGTAGCCTTCTAGCGCACGGTAAGCGGGTGAGAAGTTCTTGGTTTCGATACCCTTGGTCTGCTGACCCTTTTTCAGTTGATATACGCCATCGTCCAGGAACACCAGGGAAACATCCTGGTCAAACGCTGCTGTAATCAGCACAACTTCGAGCGATTCAAGCGCGTAGATTGTGCCGTGCGGAGCCTTGCGGTTCACGAACATGAATTTCTTGATTTCACTCATCCCGTTCTCCCTAATCGCCAAACACAACCAGACGATCGGCTTTAATTCCCGCTTCCGTTAACTGGCCCAGCCCGGAAATACGGAAACCTTGCGCCAGATTTTCTTCCTTGATGCCACGGCGTAATGCCGCAGCGACGCAAACCACCAAATCTACACCATGCTCCTCGTGGAGTTTACTCCAGCGGTTGACAATATGGCGGTCATCCTGTGGCGGTTCAGTCAACTTGGAGGCGTTATTCACACCGTCATGGTAGAAAAAAACGCGCCACACCTCATGCCCTTTTTCGATAGCCGCCTTGCAGAACAAGTAAGCCGTGTCGCTGGCTTGATGCTGATAAGGCCCCTCGTTAACGACAATACCAAATTTCATGCGTCCATCTCCCAAGTTAGAAGCCAATGCTTAGAAGCGAATATGAGTCGAAGCATTGAGAGTTGCTCGGGAGCCGCGCCAATCATCGATCAGATATTTGGTGAATGGCAATCCGGTCTTTTCAAAGAAACGCGGCCAGCCGATGCGCTCGATCCAGTCCGCCATCCGTTCCCACGGGCGGGCGTCTTCCTTGTAAACGTGCAATATATTTTTTACTGCTTCAGAAACTTCAGGCCACCTCGGCGGGTTATTTGGCAAACCGGATGCGACCATTTTCATGAAGGTCGGCTTGCCGCGCGCATTGGCATTCTTACCGCCAACCCAGATCGCCAGCTTTGAATATTCCGGGTCGTTGATTTGCATCGGCGGGCAAGGCGGATAGCAAGCGCCGCAGCACATACACTTCGATTCATCGATTTCCAGGGAAGGTTTGCCGTTCACCATCGCCGGACGAATCGCGGCGACCGGACAGCGCGCCACCACAGTCGGGCGTTCGCAAATATTGGCTACCAAGTCGTGATTGATTACGGGCGGCTTGGTGTGTTGAATGACGATCGCAATATCAGCCTGCCCGCCGCAATTGATTTCGCAACAGGACGTGGAAAGATGCACGCGGTTTGGCATTTCTTCACGCCTGAATTCAACGATCAATTCATCCATCAATGCCTTGACCGCTCCGGAAGCATCCGTGCCTGGAATGTCGCAGTGCAGCCAGCCTTGCGTATGGGCGATCATCGATATCGAATTACCCGTACCACCAACCGGGAAGCCTCCTTTTTCCAGCTCAGCAATCAGTGGATCGACTTTTTTCGCACTGGAGACCATAAACTCGATATTGGATCGGATGGTAAATCGCACATGGCCTTCCGCAAACTTGTCGGCTATATCGCACAATCTCCGGATGGTATGAACGTCCATTTGCCTCTGTGTGCCGGCGCGGACCGACCAGACCTCGTCACCGTTATGCGAGACATGATGCAGCACTCCTGGACGCGGACGGTCATGATATTTCCAGTTGCCATAGTTCTTCAGCAGCAATGGATGCAGATACTTCTTGTTGTCTGGTACGCCGGTCTCTTTGGGGCGACGCATCTGTACGGGTGCATTCATGTTCAATCTCCTCAGGCAACCTGCTGCTTGTTGTTTTGGATGGCATCTTTTTGGGCATTGATCTTTGCAACTTCTTCATCCCAGCCATCGGTGCGGACGTAGGGGTTGGTGCGCGGTGTGGAAACCATATTGACATCCACATCGATTTCCATCGCTTCAAGGAAACTGGCCAAACCGATACGCTCGATCATTTCTCCGGTGCGTTCGTGTTCGAGTGCATTTTCCGCGAAGAAGTCGATAGTGCGCTGGCCGAGGGCGACCAGCTTTTCCATGTCCTCGTCAGTGTCCAGCTTCATGAAAGGAACAATAACGGTACCCATTAGATCACCGATCTTGAGGGTGCGTTTCCCGCCCATTAGAATGGTAGCGCCCTTGTCTTTGCCAGGAGCCAGCGCTCCGGTCATCACATTGATACAATGCATACAACGCACACAATCGCGATTATCGATTTCTATCGCATGCGTGTCATTTATGGCAACACTGGAGATGGTTGGGCTGCTCTTGACGTTTTTGATTTGCTTGAGCTGAAAAGTCTTGGTCGGGCAACGCGCGACAATGTCATTCACCAACTGATCCATGGTGTGCTTGGCAAACCATTTCTTCGCCAATGCCTCATCGGTGCGAATATTGTCGCGCCATGTTCCGATTACGGCCATATCCGAACGCTGTATGGAATTCATGCAATCGTTCGGACATCCGGAGAATTTGAACTTGAATTTGTACGGCAATGACGGGCGATGAATATCATCCAGGAATGTGTTCAATACGGCGCGGTGTGCCTTGGCCTCGTCGTAGCAGGATTGCTCGCAGCGCGCAGCGCCCACGCACGACATCGAGGTGCGCACCGCAGGACCCGCTCCCCCCATGTCAAAACCGAGCTCATTGATTTCATCGAAGGCTTTTTGCACATTTTCTGTTGTCGCGCCCTGAAACATGATGTCACCGGACTGTCCGTGAAATGCGATCAAGCCGGAACCATGTTTCTCCCATATATCGCACATGTCGCGCAACACCTTGGTGTCGTAGTGCATTCCGGGCGGAGGCATAATGCGAAGCGTATGAAACTCGGCACAATCCTTATAAACGGGCTGGCCTTTTTCGTCCTTGAGTTCGGTAAAGCGAGGGATAACACCGCCGCCATAGCCAAACACGCCGACGGTGCCGCCTTTCCAGTAGCCTTTTTTGGTTCGATAAGATGTCTCAAGTTGTCCGAGCAGGTCGACTACGTAATCCTTGTCTCTTGCCAACGCTTTCAGGCCAGTCACAAAACTGGGCCATGGGCCAGTCTCGAGTTGGTCAAGGTTTGGGGTATCATGCATTTTCTTAGCCATAATCTTCCTTTCAGTCGCATTGCCCAAGACTTACTGCAGGCAATCGATTTATGACCCGGCAGAGACGGGGATTGCTTTCAATTTGTGCGCTCCGTTTGAACCATACTGATTTCAATCTGGCTGCACACCTAATATATTAATGATTGTTGATATACTACGGCTCAACCCAAATGCATTCCATCACCCTTAGCGGCTATTTTCTATAACCCTAAAGAGTAGTGTTTTACCTTCCTCGAGTAGTATTTCAATATTAAGAGTATTAGCGATAAACTTAAGACCTCCGAGAATCTCGTGGAGAATATCCCTTATGGACAATACAATGTAACCAACTGGGAGATACAAATTGGCAAAAACCCGTGAATTATTAAAAATCAAAGTTCCTTTGGGTAGCCAGGAAATTGAATTGCACCAGATCGACCACGTCGAAGGCGGAATGAGCTTGTTACGCGTCCGAATTCGTGAGGGTAAACGTTTTACGATTTTTGATATCGATCCTGCTACTGCACAGCAATGGGCGACTACCATGCAACATTGGGCAGATTCTCAAGTGCAGCCAGCCAATGATTAATGGAATCCCGGAGATGATCGACATAGTGTTCGATCTTGTCGGCGGAACACTTCCCGCTACCTATCCATTTGCGTTGTGGGAAGAAATTGTGCGCCATGCACCACATCTAGCCGAAGAAAAGCTGGTAGGAGTATTGCCATTGCGCACAGCGGAAAGCAATGAAGGCTTGCTGCTTCCCAATCGCGCCAAGCTGGTGCTACGATTGCCGACGGCATCGTCAGGTGCTGCATCGCGTCTGTGTGGAAGCGCTTTACAGATTGGCTCAAGCCAGTTGCGGTTAGGAACAAGCAGGACTCGCCAGATTCAACCCTTTTCCACCCTACATTCGCAACTGGTAACAGGCGCAAACGACGAAGCGATGTTCATGGACAGAATCAGGGCTCAGTTAAGCGAAATGAAAATAACGGCCCAACTGATCTGCGGCAAACGCCGCACCCTTGCAGGCGACCAGCATACTATTCATGGCTTTAGTTTGGTGATACATGATCTGAAACCGGAAGGATCCCTGCAATTGCAATATGCAGGCTTGGGAGAAAGTCGCCAATTCGGGTGTGGAATATTTGTGCCTCACAAAGTCATATCCGGTTTGAATGAGGCGAAATAATTAACGGAGGTTAATCATGGGATACATAATTGCAAATAAAGAGCTTGAAACCGATGCGGATGGCTACTTGCTGGAGCCAGATTACAGCGAGGAAGTGGTAAGCGTCATTGCAGCGGCGGAAAACATCGAGCTGACACCCAAGCATTGGCAGGTAATCAATTACATGCGCGATCAATACCGGGAACATGGCCACACACCCAACTTTCGCAACATGCTGAAAGATGTGCAGGAGTTCTGGCCTGAGGCAGACAGCAAATCTCTGTATGATTTATTTCCAACCGGCCCTGCAAAACAAGGCGCTAAAATTGCCGGGTTACCCCAGCCTTATGGTAAAGGTGGATATTGAACAACGATAGTTCAGCAACCAACAGGACATTTAATATGAACACTCAAAATTTGCACGCCAATATCAAACTTGATATGCGCGGCCTGACCTGCCCCGCTCCACTGCTTGGCGCCAAGCGTGTAGTCGACGACCTGAAAAACGAGCAAGTACTATTGTTGATCTCGGATTGCCCGGGCACCAGGGACGACCTGTTCGCCTGGGCTGAACAGACTCGAAACAATGTAATGGGGACAGAAGCGATGCCGGACGGCGGCACCGGCTATTACATCATGAAGGGCCAGGGGACAGCGCGCAAAGCGAATGTAATTCTGGATATTCGCGGTGTAGTATGCCCTGGACCGATTGTTGAGGCCAAAAAGCTTCTGAACGGCATGAACTCAGGCGAAACACTCAAGCTTGTCAGCAACTGCCCAGGGATACGCTCCGATATCATTGGCTGGGCCAACATGACCGGAATAAAAATCCTCGACACCATTGAAGTATCCGCAGGCGAGTATGAGTTTTTCCTGCAAAAAGGATGATTGAATTTGTGATTGTTGCTAATTTTGCGCATCTAAAGCCATGAGGATCAAAAGCCACTGGTTTAAGAGTGGGCACAAGAGAACGCCTCAGGAAATTGCAGGTGCGCTGGCTTTTGTCATATGGCGCATCGGGGATAACGCACTTAAAAACACCCGCAAAGCCAAATTTGAAATCGCAATCGGCACACAATACTTTTCCTTTCTCACCGAGTTTTTATTATTCCTTGTTCAAGTCGCTGACCGCATTGCCTATCGCCAATTACCCGCTGAAGACCGTCTTGCATTCACCAGCTTTCTGGCAAATCGCGTGGCGGAAACACTGGCGGAAAACAAGAGCAGATTGACAGGCAACAGCTTTGAAATACACAAGCAGCACTTCATCGACAAGCTCAACCAGCGTTCCGGCGAATACGCCGAGTTTGATTACGGCAGCGATGGCCCGGAATTTGCGTTTACCCGTTACCTTGGCTTCTGTATGCGCGAAGTTATGGATGAAAATGACAGTAACTGGATCATTGACCAGATGATGAGTATCGAAGCTCCAGAGGCCGTTGGCATGGTGGATAAAACCATGCGCGACTTATTCGAAACAGAACCGGGGCAACCGCGCATCCGCAAAACTGTCAGCGGGGATTAGATTCACCAAGTGCAAACCAATTGATGCAAAATCCATTTGATCTCGACAACGCTACTGCTTATCTGCGCTGGCGCGATCACAAGCTGGCACATGCCATCACCAACACTGACGAGCTGATCGTCGAAATCCAAAAACCGCGCGCACTGACTGTGGCAGAGCACACCGCACTTTTGGCGCGTTGCCGCCGCAGCAACATGGCGATCTATGCATCCTGTACCGAAGATATCGATGAAAATTCGGTTCGCCAACTAGGGCAACAGTTTGGCTTGAATCGCCTGGATGCGAACTGGCTGGCAAGTAAACAAGGCGTCACGCGCATCACTGTGTGCGCTGACGATGAGCTGCGGCAGGCTTTTATTCCCTATACAGACCGCGCCATCAAATGGCACACCGACGGCTATTACAACGCTCCCGAAAAGCAGATACACAGCCTGGTATTGCATTGTGCGCAGAGTGCCGGACACGGCGGCGAGAATCGCCTGATGGATCACGAAATCGCCTACTTGATGCTGCGTGAAGCAAATAGCGATTTTATCTTCGCGCTTTCCGCGCCGGATGCGATGACGATTCCAGAACGCATTGACGAGCAAGGTATAGCGCGTCCAGCACAAACAGGCCCGGTGTTTTCCATCGACCCCGCGAGCGGCGACCTGCACATGCGCTATACCGCCCGCACCCGAAGCATTGTGTGGAAAAAGGACGCAACCACCTTGGCGGCTGTTGCGATGCTCGAAAAATTGCTTGCGTCTGATTCGCCGCATATCCATCTCGCGCGGCTTGAGCGCGGCATGGGCCTGTTATGCAACAACGTGCTGCATAACCGTGCTGCCTTTGCTGACAATGCTACTACTCCGCGCCTGCTCTACCGCGCACGCTATTTTGACCGCATCGCCGGTACGTGATTTCCCGACTTTTTGGCTGCGGAAATTTTGCGATGAATAAAAAAGCCCGCCAAGGAGGCGGGCCATGGGAGAGGTTGCCTTTTACGGCAACAATTACATCAGAACAGGTAGCTGTACATAAGCTGCGTGCTGTATCCGCCAAAGTCAACGGTCACGCCTTGACCATTGGTGGCTGAAACCTTAGGCACATACACGTACGCAAAATCCACGTTCGATACCTTGCTGACGGCATAGCCCACACCCAGGGTCAAATGGTTTTTGGCGATTGCCGGGAACAGCGGGTTCATGTACTTGTTTGGCACCGGGTTGTTGGCCAAGTTGAGGCCGGCACGCAACGTGAGCGCATCGCTTGTTTTGTAGGCGCCGCCGAGTTCGTATACATTCTGGTCAGCCCAGTTCTGAAACAGCGTCATATTTGTTGACTGACCACCCATGCCTAGTGGTGCCCCTGCATCTGCGGTGAAGGTCATGCTGAAATTTTTCATCACATCCTTCCAGCCTATGCGTTTGTAATCCGCAACCAGCAGCAACTGGTCGCTGGCCTGGTAGGCGGCGCCCATAGCAATGGTTTGCGGCCACTGGAAATTATGGACTGAAACGCTTCCGGCCACGGGGATAGTAGTAGCGACACCGCCAACAGCAGGACCGTTAACATTCATCGACATCGAGGCGCCAGTAGCGGTGAGATCGCCCAGTTTTGTCTTGCTGTGGTAGGTTGCGCCCAGAGTCAACTGACTGTTGGCCTTGAAAGTACCGCCCAGTTTGAAGGCTAAGCCTGTCCCATTGGCTTTTCCGGTAAAACTGCTGTTGTTGGAGAAATCGACTCGCGCCCAGTTGAGCGCCGTAAGTTGGCCTGCGCCAAATGCGCCAGCCAGTGTATTTACCATGCTGCCGCTGGCGGAACCGTAAGTCTGCGTGCCGCCCAGTGCTGCAACCATGTCTCCGAACTGCGATCCATTCAGAGCCATCTTGAGATCCATCCCTGCCCATACATAATCCAGGCTGCCGCCGACAGTGAATTTATCGCCTAACTGATAGGCCAGCGGAACGATGAGGCGCCCGACACCCACTTCGGAGCGCACCTTCTCACCCGAACCCGCAGCCAGGAACGAAGTTGCCGAGTATTCCGTGCCCATACCGCCCTGTGAAAATACACCCACGCCGTAGGTCATTTGGCCCGACTTTTTCGCGTAACCGACAGCGGGCATATAGAAAGCCGTTGCGGACGAATCAGCCGACGGCATCCCGGTAAATTTTGAGGTAATGCTTGGTCCCAGTATTCCCAGCGCGGCATCGATGCGGCTGCCCTCTTTCATCAGGCCAAGGGTGGCTGGATTGTTCATGACGGCAGCGGTGCCGTTGTCGTAGGCCATGGACGCGCCCCCCATTGCCTCCGAGACCGGGCCGTAGCCCTCAAGATTCATGCCGTTGGTGGCGAGCGCCAGCGGTGATGCCGTCACACCGGCGGCTAACAACGAAACAACGATTTTATTCATCTTCATGTTAAATAATCCCCTTGGTTTATTGATATGACAAACACCCTACCCTGTTTACCGCACTGTTGAAGCAACTAATTATCTTTAAGCAAACATCCCTGTTAAACAAACAAACAAATATCAGTATCTCCGGCAAATCCCAAGAATGTAGCCGCTCCGCCGTATTCAATATTGTCAATGAATTCGCTCTTGTCGAATTCGAACAGGTCCACCGTCATCTGGCAGGCAACGAATTTCACCTCGGCCTCCAGACACAGATCGCGCAACTCCTGCAACGAGGCAACACCATGTTTTTTTAATTTTTGCTTCATCATCATGGTAGCCATGGATTCCATTCCGGGCAGCATTTGCACCATTACTGGCATCGGCACAGGCATCGGCATCGCGGGATTGGCAAGTGGGCTGATCATCACTGTGGACAGGTCTTTGCGCAGCAGTTGCAAACCGTAGAATGTAAAGAACACCTGCACCTCATAGCCCAAAGCGGCGGCAGTTGAAGCGAGGATGAATGGTGGATACGCCATATCCAGCGTACCTTTGGTGGCAATGATTGCCATTTTTTTGGTAGTCATAATTTCCCCTTTTGTGCGTTTTCAGGATTGAAGCAGATAACTTATTTTTTCTTCATGTAAAAAGTGTATTTCCCGTTTGCCTCGTCTGTAGACAACAAGGAATTGCCGGTCTGATCGGCGAATGCCTGCATATCCTTCACTGAGCCACTATCGGTCGAGACCACCTTAAGCACTTGCCCGGAAGCCATGTCGACGAGCGCCTTTTTGGTCTTCAGGATAGGCAAAGGACAGGACATACCGCTAGCATCAAATTCTTTATCGAAATTCATGATTTTTTCCCCCACAAATAATTAATAATTACCACTGAAATCAGATTCATTCGTATCTTAAAAACAGCAATATAAACATTATAGGAATAATCTGATTGCATGCGTCCATACCCATAAAGGGTAGCCTAGATAACCCATTGGGGTTACATATCAAACAGGAATTTGCCGAAATTTCAGAGCTCTTCTACTTCGAGCCAATACAACCATATTGACTATGTCTTTCTGCTACAGGAGTTGGACTCCACCTGAAAGCCATTATTTGTATCAATGAAAACGAGATTGCAATTCTCAACTGATTCCATACAATATTGCATAAACTCTAAGTATTCATATCAACATATGAAAGACGATCCAAGTAAAGAGGCAGTACGCCACCTTCAGGAATTGATCACTCGCGAAACTGGCGCGCCTCTCAAACACGCCGCCGAAGTTGAGATGGAATCCATCATCCAGCACGCGCGTGGAGCTGATGGCGAGGACAGCGCGGCTGGCCCGGAGCATTCTTTTGTGCGGCGCGAGGTCACCATCCTCCTCGCAGACTTGAGAGGTTTTACCTCCATCACTGCCACGCTTCCTGCCGGAATGGTGATCGCGATGCTAAACCGCTGCTTGGGGCGAATGAACGAAATAGTCGCCCGCCATCATGGCGTCATCGATAAATTCATGGGCGACTCCATCATGGTGCTGTTCGGCGTGCCGATCGAACAACCGGATGATGTGCAACGCGCGCTGGCCTGCGCAATCGAAATGCAACTCGCGATGGGCGAACTCAACAGCCAAGACCGTCAGGAAGGCATGCCGGAGCTGTTCATGGGCATCGGCATCAATACCGGCAGCGTCATGGCTGGCAAGTTCGGATCAAACTTCTATTCTGAATATACGGTGATCGGCGACGAGGTCAATCTTGCCTCACGTATCGAAGCCTTCAGCCTGCGCGGACAGGTCTTGATCAGCGAGAACACCTTTGATCACTGCCGCGGCTTTGTCACTGTCAGCGAGGCGATGGAAGTATTCGTTAAAGGCAAGACGCAACCGGTCAAGTTGCGCGAGTTGTATGCGATTCCCTCGCTAAATCTCGAAGTGCCGCGTAAAGAAGTCCGCCGAAGCCACCGCATGGAAGTCAAGCTTCCCTGCTCGTTCAACCTCATTCAGAACAAGATCGTGATGCCGAAAGCAACCAGCGCGACCATCCGCGACATCGGCTATCACGGTGTGCTGATAGAAGTCGAGCATCAGCTCAAATCACTCGACGATGTAAAAATTGAATTTGATTTGCCGTTGATTGACTTCAAGGCAACCGACATCTATGCAAAAGTCGTCAAGATAAAACATGACGGTGGTCGTCATCTAGCGGGACTGGAGTTCAC
This sequence comes from Nitrosomonadales bacterium, assembly GCA_023259055.1. GTDB lineage: Bacteria > Pseudomonadota > Gammaproteobacteria > Burkholderiales > Gallionellaceae > Gallionella. The sequence goes on along the minus strand of JAHFQZ010000003.1, from coordinate 243,168 downwards.
GTCATCAAGCCCCGACACAAACATGAAAATTCAGTTGTTTGTGCAGCTACTGGTGTCAGCGGCAGCATAAAGCGAGAACATCTGTTCGCCATTTTCATCCTTTAACCGGAACCACCTTGCTGGCCGCCAATTTTGCACGGCTACGCGCCTCATCGGTATCCTTGCCGTTCGCCAGCGCAACGCCCATGCGGCGCCTTGCGAAGGATTCCGGTTTGCCGAACAGACGCACATCGCTTTGCGGTACACGCAATGCTTCATCCACACCTGCGAAGGCGATGCCCTGCTCTTCCAGTTGCCCGTAGATCACTGCGCTCGCGCCGGGCGCACTCAGGCTGACATCCACCGGCAGACCGAGAATGGCGCGGGCATGTAGCTCAAATTCGCTCTGGCGCTGGCTGCACATGGTGACCATGCCGGTGTCATGCGGGCGCGGGCTGACTTCGCTGAACCAGACATCATCGCCCTTGATGAACAGTTCGACGCCGAAGATGCCGAGGCCGCCAAGGTCGTCGGTGACTTTCTTCGCTATGTCGCGCGCACGCTGCATTGCCAGCGGCGGCATGGCCTGCGGCTGCCAGCTTTCAACGTAATCGCCGTGCACCTGCACATGGCCGATGGGTTCGCAGAAATGAGTCTCGACCCGGCCGCCCGCGCCGACTGCACGCACGGTGAGCTGGGTAATTTCGTAATCGAAAGCTATCATTCCCTCAACGATGACGCGCCCCTGTGTGACGCGCGAGCCGGTGGCGGCGTAGCTCCATGCTGCTTCGATTTCCTCCGCGTTATCCACTTTCGTTTGCCCCTTGCCGGAAGACGACATCAGCGGTTTGACGAAGCATGGGTAGCCAATCTCTTTGATTGCGGCACGCAGTTCTTCCAGGCTATCGGCAAACCGGTACGGCGAAACAGGAAGCCCCAGCGTCTCGGCAACGAGGCGGCGGATGCCTTCGCGGTTCATCGTGAGCTTTGCGGCGCGCGCGGTCGGGATGACGCGCGCCAGTCCTTCCTTCTCGATCTGCACCAGCACGTCGGTGGCAATCGCCTCGATCTCTGGCACAACAAGGTGCGGCTTCTCCCGCTCGATCAGGGCGCGCAGCTGCGTCCCGTCCATCATGTTGATGACGCGCGCATGGTGTGCCACCTGCTGCCCGGGCGAGTCGGCGTAACGGTCTACGGCAATGGTTTCCACGCCGAGACGTTGCAGCGCGATGATGACCTCCTTGCCGAGTTCGCCGCTGCCAAGCAGCATGACGCGGATCGCGGAAGGGGTGAGAGGGGTGCCGATAACGAGCGGTTTTATTTGGGTAGACATACTATGTGGCGGAATGTGTTGAGACAGCGTGAAATTATACACATGAGATACAGTTTTTCTTATACGGCAACAGGAGTAACATGACGCTCCTAATTCAACCAACGGGAGCGAGATCATGACGAACATCGTGCAATTATTGGGTGATGAAGCAGAGCAATTGCTGAAATATCGTTGCACCTGCATTCCCAAGGAATCGCTGCATTTGCCAGGGCCGGATTATGTGGATCGCGTGGTTGCGATGAAAGACCGCAAGCCCGGCGTGCTGCGCAGCTTGCAGGCTTTGTACGGACAGGGTCGGCTTGCGAATACCGGCTACCTGTCTTTATTGCCGGTGGATCAGGGAGTGGAACATTCCGGCGGCGCCTCGTTCGCGCCGAACCCGATGTATTTCGATCCCGAGAACATCGTCAAGCTGGCGATCGAGGGCGGTTGCAACGGCGTGGCCTCGACGCTCGGCGTGCTGGGCTCGGTGGCGCGCCGCTACGCGCACAAGATTCCGTTCATCGTGAAGATCAACCACAACGAACTGCTCACCTATCCAAACATGTTCGACCAGACGCTGTTTGCCAGCGTGGATCAGGCGTTCGACATGGGCGCCGTGGCAGTGGGCGCGACAGTGTTCTTCGGCTCGACAGAGTCGCGCCGCCAGATACAGGAAATCTCCGATGCCTTCGAACATGCGCATGAACTCGGCATGGCGACCATACTGTGGGCTTATTTGCGCAATCCGGCCTTCAAGACTGCCGACAAGGATTATCACGTCGCCGCCGACCTGACCGGGCAGGCGAATCATCTCGGTGTGACCATCAACGCCGACATCATCAAGCAAAAAATGGCCGAAAATAACGGCGGCTACAACGCGATCAAATTCGGCAAAACCAGCCCGAAGGTATACAGCGAACTGACCACCGACCACCCGATCGACCTGGTGCGCTACCAGGTAGCGAACTGCTACATGGGGCGCGTCGGCATGATCAATTCCGGCGGCGAATCCGGCAAGAATGACCTGCAACAGGCAGTGCGCACTGCGGTAATCAATAAACGCGCGGGCGGCATGGGACTGATCTCCGGACGCAAGGCATTCCAGAAACCGATGCGGGACGGCGTGGCGCTGCTTAATGCGATTCAGGATGTTTATCTGGACAAGACAGTGACGGTAGCGTAGCAACTTTAGGGAGACTTACCCATGAAAAAAAATATCTTGATTGCTGTAGCTGTAGTTATCATTTTTGGCGGCCTCGCCTATTTCTACCTGCAGCAGAGCCGGCCAACCCCAGTGCTGGTAAACGAGCAAGCTCCGCCCGAGTTGCTTCCACCGCCACCCAAGCCAGAGGTAAGCCAGGTGATCGAAGCTCCCCCTGCACCGCCCATACTGCCAGCACTGACCGATAGCGACAATTATGTGATCAAAGCCTTGGCCGGACTGATCGGCAATGAATCATTGATGAAGCTCTTTCATACCGAACGAATAATTCACAATATTGTTGCCACCATCGATAACTTGCCAAGCAAGCGCGCGCCATTGAGCGTGATGCCGGTCGAGCGTACAGCGGGCAAATTTGTCACTGCAGGCACAGAAAGCAACCTGACCATCAGCCCCAAGAATGCAGCCAGATACACTCCCTACGTTAATATCGCCGAGGCGGTCGATGCCAAAAAACTGGTAGAGCTTTATGTCCGTCTTTATCCGCTGTTTCAGGAGGCCTACGAAAAGCTTGGCTATCCAAAAAAATATTTCAATGACCGGCTGATTGAGACGCTTGACAACTTGCTGGCTACGCCGGATATCAAGGAACCGGTCAAATTGATTCAGCCCAATGTGTTTTACCTGTTTGCCGACCCCGATCTTGAAGAACGTCCCATCGGCCAAAGAATCCTCATGCGGACAGGAAACAAGAACGAGGCCATCATCAAGGCCAAGTTGCGCGAGATCAAACAAGAACTAATCCTCCACATGCATGAGAAAAAAATTGCAAGTGTCAAGTGATCTGGACTTCACTGTCACATCCAGCGCGCTGGGATGTGTTCCGCACGGCAAGATCATTGGTGCACAAAGTGCATCCTACTTTGATTCTGAATAAAGTTTTCCCGACAACAAACTGGCAGAAATGATCAACGCCGCACCCAGCCAGTCGCGCATTTGCATCGCTTCATCGGCAAGCAAATACGACGAGGTAGCGGCGACCACCAGTTCGAACAGGAACATGATAATAGCGCGGTTAGCTGGCAGGTGGGCAAGAGCATACTGCACAGCGAAACTTGTGGCACACAGCACGATGCCAAGCAGCGCGAGTAACAGCCCGGCTTGCGCATCAATCGCTAACAACTGATTTGACATCCCGCCTAACCACCAGAACAACGGAACAGTCAGTAATGTTGTACCGAGCAACACGCTGCAGGACTTCGCCTCTACGCTCAAATGCGCAGCTCGCCGCGACACCACATTGGATAACGCGAAACTCATGCCCGCCGACAGTCCGATCCATTCGGCCAAATTATTCGGAAGCGGCAGGCCAAATTGCGGCTTCCACAGCATGACGGCAGCGCCACTGAAGGACAACGCAATAACTAAATAGCCATAGCGGTTGAGCCGCTCGTCCAGCAGCCAATAGGAAAAGAAAATCGTCCAAAGCGGCGCAAGGTAAAACAGCAACACTACACGCATCACTTCGCCATGCAAAATCGCCAGCACATAACCTAAATTGGACCAGCCCGCGCTCAACAACAGGCCAACCGCCCACCAGCCAGCCTTGGGAAGTTCGTGCCATATTCGCGGCAGCATGAACGAGCCGCACAGCATCGCCAGCAGATACGCGATCAGCGTCGCCAGCGGGCCGGATACCCCGCCATCGTGTAGCACACGGAATGGATACCACATCACCCCCCATACCAGCGCACCGGTCAATACGCTGGCAATCGGCAATACATTTTGTTTTGATGGCACTGGCCAGCCCCTAATTATGCAAAGCGCCCTTATAATGCGCGCTGATTTTCGCTACCAACTTATTTCTGTATGAATCCCGACCTCAATCGTCTGCAACCCTATCCCTTTCAGAAACTCGCTGCGCTATTTCGAGAAGTCCAGCCGAACCCCAATTATCGTGCTATCAGCTTGTCCATCGGCGAACCGAAACACTCCACGCCGCAATTCATCAAGGATGCTCTGATCGCCAATCTGGATGGCTTGGCGAATTATCCCACAACAGCAGGAAGCGACGCGCTGCGCAACTCCATCGCAAATTGGCTGGCAGCGCGCTATGGCATTCCGAAGCCGGATGCCAGGACGCAAGTATTGCCGGTAAATGGCAGCCGCGAGGCGTTGTTCGCCTTCGCCCAGGCTGTGATCGACCGAAGCATGAGCAATCCCGCCGTCGTCTGCCCCAACCCCTTCTACCAAATTTACGAAGGTGCAGCATTGCTGGCGGGAGCCACACCGTTCTTCCTTAACACGCTGCAAAAAAACAACTATGCGCTGAACTTCGCTCAACTGCCAGATGAGGTCTGGCAACGCACGCAACTGATATACGTTTGTTCGCCCGGCAACCCGACGGGGTGCGTAATGCCGCTTGCAGAGTGGCAGACGCTGTTCGAGATGAGCGACCGTTATGGTTTCGTGATTGCTTCGGATGAATGTTATTCGGAGATATATTTTGATGCACCGCCGCTCGGTGCGATGCAAGCCGCTCATCAACTGGGGCGCAGCAACTACAACAATCTGGTGGTGTTCTCCAGTTTATCGAAACGCTCCAACCTTCCCGGCATGCGCTCTGGCTTTGTCGCGGGTGATGCCAGAGTGATCGAAAAATTTACGCTGTATCGCACTTATCACGGCTCGGCAATGAACCCGGCGATTCAGTCAGCCAGCATCGCCGCGTGGAATGATGAAACGCATGTCGCGGAAAACCGCCGCCTGTATACGGAGAAGTTCTCAAAAGTACTGGAGATACTCAAACCGGTGTTGCCGGTAACCTTGCCGGATGCAGGTTTTTATATGTGGGTTCGCACGCCGATTGCCGACACCGTCTTCGCGCAAGCCTTGTATCGCGACTATAATGTAACTGTGTTGCCGGGCAGCTATCTTGCGCGTACCTCCCAGGGTGTAAATCCCGGTGAAAATTTTGTGCGTCTGGCACTGGTAGCAAATACGGAAGAGACTGTGGAAGCGGCGCGGCGCATAGCAGAATTTGTAGGGGCGTATGGCAATACGCCCTCGCCATTGCCGCAATGACGTTAGGGCGTATTACCATACGCCCCTACCAGCAAACAATATTTTTGACAGGGAATACCATGGATCAATTGCAGAAAATCATCGAACAAGGTTTTGAACGCCGCGCTGACATCACCCCGCGTAGTGCAGATGCACAGCTCAAGGAAGCGGTCGATAATGTCATCACCCAGCTAGATCAGGGCAAACTGCGCGTCGCGGAAAAAATAGACGGGCAATGGGTGACCCATCAGTGGCTGAAGAAGGCCGTACTGTTGTCGTTTCGCCTTGAAGACAACGCCTTCATCAAGGGCGGCTTTACCAACTACTACGACAAAGTACCCTCCAAGTTCGCCGACTACAACAGCCACGATTTCCGCGAAGGCGGTTTCCGCATCGTACCTCCGGCGGCGGCGCGAAAAGGCGCGTTCATTGCAAAAAACGTAGTGTTGATGCCCTCATACGTGAATATCGGCGCATATGTCGACGAGGGCACCATGGTGGATACGTGGGCGACAGTCGGCTCATGCGCGCAGATCGGCAAGAATGTGCATTTGAGCGGCGGCGTCGGCATAGGCGGCGTGCTGGAACCGGTACAAGCCAACCCTACCATCATTGGCGACAACTGTTTCGTTGGCGCGCGTTCGGAGATTGTGGAAGGCGTAATTCTGGAAGACAACGTGGTAATTTCCATGGGCGTATTCATCAGCCAAAGCACAAAGATATACGACCGCGAAACTGGAGAGATACACTATGGTCGTGTACCATCAGGATCAGTGGTTGTCAGCGGTAGTCTGCCTTCCAAGGACGGCAGCCACAGTTTATATTGCGCGGTTATCGTGAAAAAAGTGGATGGTAAAACACAGTCAAAAGTTGGCATCAACGAATTGCTGCGAGGCATCTAGTCGCTAGTTAAAACCGCCGCACAGCGGCGACAACAACTAACGACTTGCAGCTAACGACTGATAACTGAGGAGACACACCATGATCATTACTCCATTACTGCAACTCGCTGCAAGCAAACAGGCTTCCGACTTGTTCTTCTCTGTCGGAGCGCCGGTCAATATCAAGATAGACGGCGTCTCCCTGCCGGTCAATGCGCAGACTCTGGATGCCGATGTCATCAAGCGCATCGCCTATGAAATGATGTCCCCGAAGCAAATCGCCGAGTTTGAAGCAGAGATGGAAATGAATTTTTCATTCCGTGTTGAAGGCATCGGCAACTTCCGCGTCAACGTATTCCGTCAGCGCGCCAGCATCGCCATCGTGGTTCGTTTCATCAAAGCCAGAATCGGAAATGCCGAAGACCTGCATTTGCCCGCCATACTCAAAGATCTGATCATGGAAAAGCGCGGCTTGGTATTAGTGGTCGGCGCTACCGGCTCCGGGAAATCCACCACTATGGCCTCCATGATTGAACATAGAAATAGCACCTCGAGTGGCCACATTCTTACTATTGAAGAGCCAATTGAATACATTTTCGGGCACGGCAAATCTATCGTGAACCAGCGCGAAATCGGTAGTGACACCCGTTCATATGAAAGAGCTTTAGCCAGCGGAATGCGCGAAGCGCCGGACGTGCTGATGATAGGCGAGGTGCGTGATCGCGAGACGCTCAAACACGCACTGATTTTCGCGCAAACCGGACATTTGTGTCTGACTACCCTGCACGCCAACAACAGTTATCACGCTCTGAATCGTATCGTTAATTTCTTCCCATACGATTCGCGCAGAGGTGTTCTGGCTGATTTGTCGATGTGCTTGCGTGCGGTTATTTCGCAACGCCTGGTGCGAAGCGTGCAGGGCAAGCTATTGCCGGCAGTGGAAATTCTTCTGAACACTACGCTGATCGCCGATCAGATCAAAAATGACGAGCTCGACAAAATACGCGAGTCCATTGAAAAGAGTGTTTCAGCAGGTTCCCAAACCTTCGAGCAAGCCCTATACAAATTGTTCAAACAAGGGCTAATCACCAAAGAAGAGGCCATGCGCAATGCGGATTCCGCAAGCAACTTATCCACTCTGGTTGACTTTGCGGAACGCACCAACACAAACCTGAACGTGCCGGCTTATGACGCCAACAAAGAGGCAAAGAAAAACCCGCCCGCTGATTTCGGCGGCATCAAGCTCAATCTGGATAAATGAGCTTTATGCACCCACAAGTGCCTCGAGGGATGGCCAAACTTTTGCGCAACCTGTTTTGACGAAGCGGCTTCTTCACAGCACTCAACGTAAAACCGTAATCACTTTATGTCTAAAACACTGCAACTTGCCAAGGCCCTGATTTCGCGCCGTTCGCTGACCCCAGATGATGCGGGATGCCAGGACATTCTCGTAGAACGCCTGGAAAAGCTTGGCTTTAAAATTGAACGCATGCGTTTCGGAAGTGTGGATAATTTCTGGGCGAGGCGTGGCACGGCCAAGCCCGTCGTAGTATTTGCCGGGCATACCGATGTCGTGCCAAGCGGCCCGCCCGAATCGTGGCTCAGCCCGCCTTTCGAACCCGCCATTCGCGACGGCATGCTGTACGGGCGTGGCGCGGCAGACATGAAAACCTCGGTTGCAGCGTTTATCACCGCAATCGAATCATTTCTTGCACAGCACCCGAATCATAGCGGCTCGATTGCATTGCTGGTCACTTCGGACGAAGAAGGCGTAGCGGTGGATGGCACCGTACGCGTGGTGGAGACGCTGCAAGCGCGCGGCGAAACACTGGATTATTGCATCGTAGGCGAACCCACTTCGAACAAACTGGTTGGCGACATGATCAAGAACGGACGGCGCGGATCGCTGTCCGGCACGCTCATAGTGAAAGGCGTCCAGGGCCACATAGCCTATCCGCATCTGGTAAAGAATCCCATACATATGGCCGCGCCCGCGATCGCGGAACTTGCCGCCACCACTTGGGATAATGGCAATGAATATTTTCCGCCGACTTCATGGCAGATCTCCAACATCAACGGCGGTACAGGCGCAACCAATGTTGTCCCCGGCACGGTCGAAATCTGGTTCAACTTCCGTTTTTCCACCGCCAGCACCGAGCAATACCTGAAAGATAAAGTCCATGCAATTCTGGACAAGCATGGTTTGGAGTATGAATTAAGGTGGGAACCATCAGGAAAGCCCTACCTCACCGCCAAAGGCAGCCTGGTCGATGCGATCAGCCGCGCAATTGAGCAGTCTTACGGCATCAAGCCAGAGCTTTCCACCAGCGGCGGCGCATCGGACGGACGCTTCATTGCCGACATCTGCCCGCAAGTCATCGAATTCGGCCCGCTGAACGCAACCATCCACAAGATCAACGAATGCGTCGCAGTTGCCGACATCGAACCGCTCAAGCTCACCTATCAGCGCACCCTGGAAATTCTGCTAATCAAATGAGCAATTACTTTTTTGAAGCTTCCGTAACCCTGTACACCGTGCGCGACTTTTTGCGCTTCGCGGTAAGCCGCTTCAACCAGTCCAAATTGTTTTTCGGACACGGCAGCAAAGATGCCTATGACGAGGCAGCCTATCTGATCCTGCATACGCTGCATCTGCCTCTGGACAGACTGGAACCGTTCCTCGATGCGCACCTGACCGATGGCGAGCGCGCCGACCTGATGAACATCATTCAACGGCGTGTCGAACAGCGCATCCCGGCCGCCTACCTGACACGGGAGGCGTTCCTGGGTGACTTCAGTTTTTATGTGGATGAGCGCGTCATCATCCCCCGCTCCTTCATCGCCGAATTGCTGCAAGAGCAACTCAGCCCGTGGATCGCCGAGCCGGAAAAAATCGGCAGCGTACTGGACCTATGCACCGGTAGCGGCTGTCTCGCGATTCTTGCCGCCGATGCCTTTCCTGAGGCATCTGTGGACGCGGTAGACCTTTCTCCGGATGCGCTCGCAGTCGCCGAGCGCAATGTTGCCGACTACCATCTGCAAGGCCGCGTGCACCTGATCGAATCGGATATGTTCGCCAAACTCGGCAGCAAACGGTATGACATCATCATCAGCAATCCGCCCTACGTCGATGCCGCGTCGGTCGACACGCTGCCGCCGGAATATCTGCACGAGCCCAAGCTGGCGCTGGGCAGCGGCCAGGACGGACTGGATGCCACACGCATCATTCTCAAGAACGCCGCGCAACACCTCACCGCAAACGGCGTGCTGATCGTCGAGATCGGCCATAACCGCGATGCGCTCGAAGCCGCCTTCCCCAAGCTGCCGTTCACCTGGCTGGATGTCAGTGAAGGCGACCAGTTTGTATTCATGCTGCACAAGAACGACCTGCTCTAGCAGGCCAGTACATGCCCGTCGATCACTACGAAAACTTCCCCGTCGCCTCTGTCCTGATGCCCAAGCGGCTGCGCAAGCCGGTCGCAGCGATTTACCATTTCGCGCGTGCGGCGGACGATATTGCCGACGAGGGTGATCTGCCCAACCAAGAGCGCCTGCGGCAGCTTGATGAATTTCGCGCCGAACTGGCGCGTATCGAGCGCAAGGAGCAACCGCTCACCCCTTTGTTTCAAAATCTTTCCGTAGAAATCCGGAAACATGCGCTTCCGATGCAACCGCTTTATGACTTGCTCAATGCCTTCTCGCAGGACGTAATTAAGAAGCGCTACAGCGACTTTGCCGACCTGCTCGACTATTGCCACCGCTCCGCGAACCCGGTCGGAAATTTGCTGCTGCATCTTTACGGGAAAGCCACACCCGTCAACATCGCCTATTCGGACGCCATCTGCACCAGCCTGCAACTGATCAATTTCTGGCAGGATGTCGCCAAAGATTACGCCATCGGGCGCATCTACCTGCCACAGGATGAAATAAAGCAATACGGCGTGAGCGAAGAACAGATTGCGCAAGGCATAGCCGATAAAGCATGGAGCAAACTGATGCAATTTCAGGTAGACAGGGCGCGCGCGATGATGATTTACGGAGCGCCGCTCGGCAGCATACTCACCGGACGCATCGGCCTTGAGATGCGCATGATAATCGCCGGCGGCCTGCGCATCCTCGACAAACTGGAAAACGTGCAGCACGACATGTTCCGCAAGCGTCCGGTATTAAAGCCATTCGACTGGGTTATCATGCTGGCCAAAAGTGCGCCATTCATTTTCTGATATGAACCCTCAAGAATATTGTCAGGACAAAGCTGCAAAAAGCCGCTCTAGCTTTTACTACAGCTTCATGTTTCTGCCTCCCGACAAACGCCGCGCGATCACCGCGCTGTATGCCTACTGCCGCGAAGTCGATGATGTGGTGGACGAGTGTTCCGATGAGAACGTGGCGCGCACCACACTCAACTGGTGGCGCGGACAAGTAGAGGATATCTACAACGGCAAGCCGCAACATCCGGTCGCGCTCGCATTGGTGCCGGTGGTAAAACAATTCAACCTGGCGCAGGAGCATCTTCAGGAGATCATCGACGGCATGGAGATGGACCTCGACCATACTCGTTATCCGGATTTCAAATCGCTGCAACTGTATTGCTATCGCGTCGCCTCGGTCGTCGGGCTGCTGTCGGCAGAAATCTTCGGCTACACCGACCGCCAGACACTGAAATACGCGCACGACCTCGGCATCGCATTCCAGCTCACCAACATCATCCGCGATGTCGGCGAGGACGCGCGGCGCAACCGCATTTACCTGCCGATGGACGAACTGCAGCAATTCGACGTGGCGGCGGCGGACATCCTCAATGCGCGTGAAACAGAGAATTTCCACAAGCTGATGGCATTCCAAGTCGAGCGCGCACAACGCTACTACCGGCAAGCACTGGAACATCTCCCCTCGGCGGACCGCAAATCGCAACGCACCGGCCTGATCATGGCCGCAATCTATAGCGCCACGCTGGATGAAGTCGTGGCCAGCGGCTGCCATGTTTTGCGCGAGCGCGTTTCGCTCGGTACCGGCTACAAACTGTGGCTGGCGTTCAAGGCTTGGCTGAAGAACTGATTGCCATGAAACATTCCGTCATTGATGAAACAACTAGCCATTCGACTAAGCCCGCAAGCGGGCAAGTCGCTGGTTATCCGGCGAAGGCCGGAATCCAGTTATTAAATGGACTAGACACCGGCCTCCGCCGGTGTGACGAATATGGGCTCACCTGACCCCCTTCTGAACCCTGCCATCATCGGCGGCGGCTACGCCGGCATGGCAGCCGCCGTTTCACTCTCAGCTCGCGGCATCCCCATCACCGTATTCGAAAGCGCCCAGCAGCTCGGCGGCCGGGCGCGTGGAGTGTTTTACAACGAAACGCAACTCGACAACGGCCAGCATCTGTTGCTCGGCTGCTACCGGAAAACATTGCGGCTGATCGAACAGGTTGGCGGCAACATCGAACAAGACTTCCTGCGCCTGCCACTGCAACTCGACCTGCACGGCCAATTTTCGCTCAAAGCCCCTCGCCTGCCCTCCCCGCTCCACCTGCTGATCGCACTGCTCACGGCACAAGGCCTGACTTGGAGCGAGCGCATGAAAGCTGCACGTTTCATGCTCGCGCTACGCGGCATGAATTTTCGTTTACCCAACGACATCACCGTCACCGAACTACTCGCCCAACACGGACAAGACGCCGACCTGACCCTCAAACTCTGGGAACCGCTGTGCATCGCCGCGCTGAACAGCCCAATCCATAAGGCTTCCGCACAGGTGCTACTCAACGTGCTGCGCGACGCGCTGAACCAGTCGCGCGCCGACAGCGACATGCTGCTGCCGCGCATCGACTTCACCGCATTGTTTCCACAACGTGCAGCGAACTACGTCGAACAGCACGGCGGCAAAGTGCATATTTCCTGCGGCGTCGATGCCGTCGTTCCAAAGGATGGTGAAATTAAGCTTGTCACAGCAGTAGGAATACACACCTTCAGCCACGTCATCTGCGCCGCACCGCCTACTGTCGCCGCGAAACTGCTTCGCCCGATTGTTGCACTTGCAGAAGCCGTCGCGCAAATCGACAGCCTGGAACACCAACCGATCTACACCGTCTATCTGCAATATCCGCCGACCGTTCGCCTGCCGCACCCGATGCTCGGCCTGCACCAGCGCTACAGCCAGTGGCTGTTCGACAAGGGACAGATCGCCGGGCAGCACGGCCTGCTCGCCGCCGTCATCAGCGCGGAGGGAATCCATCAGGACCTGTCTCAGGAACAATTGGCGCAAAAAGTGATCGCCGAACTGCGCGAAGAATTCGGCATCGCCGAGAAGCCAGAATGGTTCAAGGTCATCGCCGAAAAACGCGCCACGTTCTGCTGCTCACCCAAGCTGCATCGCCCTTCACAGCAAACTCCCCTGCCCCGTCTGCTGATCGCGGGTGACTATACGGCTGGTGATTATCCGGCTACGCTGGAAGGCGCGGTGATGAGCGGTGTGAAGTGCGCCGATATGATTGGTGCAACTGCTTGAGTGAATCATGAGAAACGGCTTTACTTCCATCCGCAAAATTTCATGTTGCCCTAAAAGCAATGCTCTTAAGAAATACCTGCCCATGGGGTAATTAATTGGGCTGGTCCATTTGTATATTGACAACCGGAGCAGATATAGGCGACATTGCCTTAATGTGAAACTGTTTTCTATTTAACGTTAGGGTTTGCCCATGAACACGAGCGAAAAAGACCGCTCAGAGCAGCAAGAGGGTTTCGATCAAGTAGCCTATGGTGTGACGCATCGGCAACTTGATGCCTTAGATGAAAAAGCTGTGCGCTACTCTCTTGCAAAAGGTGAGTACGGCGCACCCGGCAGTACGAGTTATGAAATCGTTTTGTCATGGCTTGCCTCAAAAGAATCCGAGCTTCGCCGTGAGAGCATTTCTATTGCCCGCAAAGCCTTATTTAATTCACGCATCGCTATCGCATTAAGCACAATCACTGCTATTGCCATCGCGTATATTAACCACTTTGCCAAATGAGCGTCCATTGCATAAGCAATAGGGGAAGCACCACGGTTTCCTGACGAACTGCTACCCGCCTAAATTTATCCGGCTTAGAACGCTCTGGCATCACTTATCCCAGAACGGCTGCTCCCTCCCAAACCGCTGAATAGCCTTGCGCAACGCAGTAAACTGATGGGACAGATCATGGGCGATCCAGCCCTTGGCTAACACCACCGCATCCTGATGCGCAGACAAATCCGGGCTCCCCGCCAATTCATCCAGCAAGCGATGTGTTACCGCGATATCGTTGATCTGCCCGAGCACATCCTGCACATCGCTTAATGCGGCGAGAAAATTCTTTGCTTTCTGTTTGTCGTACAAGCCGGCAAAAAATTCTGCGCTGTATCTCAGCTTCTTGGCGAGGATACGCAGGGCGTGCAGCCGTTCAGCTTCGAGATTACCCAAGTGCTGCCCGGATTGGGCAAAGCGCTGTGACAGCTTATTCAGCCGGCGGGTCGCGAAATCGTGGGCACTGGATTCAATCTGATGGGGCTCGATTTGCAGTTGCTGCCAGTAAGAGCCGTTCATCCAGATGGCGAAACGCACTATCAGGCGCTGCAACTCATGCGCCTGCACTTCGCCGCGCAGTGCGGCATAACATGCATCGCGCTGGCGCTTGCTGCTCGCCAGCAGAGCCTGCAAGCCGGTATGCCCGGCCATCCGTGCGCACATCGGTTGTACCGTCTGGGCGATGAACACATCCCATTCCCGTGCCCGCCCCAGGGCGACGCACAACGCGGCAACCTCCTTGCTCAACGCCGCGAGCTGTTCGTCGGCACGGTTTTTTTCTACCATGCGCAGCACCACCCTCAGCCTGCGCAGAGCGACACGCATCTGATGCAGATACTCGGCATCGTCACTGCTCATCGCACCGCGCAGGTTGCTCTGCAAATGCAGCAGGCATGACCAGATCAATGTTTGAAATACTTCCGCCAGCGTGTCCGTCTTGGTAAAGTTCGGCACGGCCCCTTTGACTGGCTTGCTCGAATAACCGGTTAACAATCGGTAGCCATGCTCGGCCTTGCTGACCACCTCCAGCTCGAACGGCACGATCTCCAGAATCGCCAACGCCAGCTCGAACAATTGCTGCGGCTGGCCGGATTTCAGTTCCAGCTCCAGCTCGCAGACGGGTGTGCTGTGCTGTTCGGTGCTCACCACACCTTGATCCATGCACAGCTCGATCAGCGCGTCCTGCCACTGCAACATGCGGCTGGAACGGGAAAAATCGGTGACGAATACCGGCTGCAACTTTTTGCGTAGCGCCTTCGGCAAATGCTCTTCCCACTCCGCCGTTTGCGGCTCCCCTGATTCAGCCAACTGCGAAAAATCCAGCGCCATTCCTTTCACCGGCACTTCCCATTCGTTGCGCTGGTGCATCCCTGCCTTGATCGAACCGCCGCCCTTCAAGGTTTGCAACCATTGCCGCCCGGTGCGGCGCAGGCGCAACGCCATTCCGGATGTGTGCAGTTCGAGCTTCGGTGTGTCGTAATAGATGTTGTACAGGCGGCGTGTAGCAGGGCGCGTAACCTGATGAGTCCTGAGCAGCGCGTGCCGCTTTAATCTGGCAAGCTGCCCGGGGGCGATGCGCAATTTGAGTTCGGTCTCGATAGCCATGGTATTCAGCTTACTCCAGTTTGCTTTCGAGTGAAAACAACCCGCGCCAAAATTGGATCGCAACCTATCTTGTTACTTGAGATGTTGCCGCTGGTTAAAGAGGATAGTGAAACCCTTCCCTTTTTTCAACTTCAAGGCTGTTAATCTCAATTTCTTCCAGGTTATTGATAAACGCCAATTTGAGATGGTCAATCCATCCCTCTCCGAGACTTGCTCCTATCGATGCCAGCTTGTCCGCAATCTGCTCGGCAGTCACTATGATGAGGTCATACTGTATCTCGATTTTTTCCCCCTCAATACTAACCTCATGCATTCCCCTCATCTCAAGTAATGCACCTTTTACTTTTTCGGCCTGTATCGCATCAAGCGGCGCCGATAATGTAAAGCGATGACGCTTGATGACTTGTTTGCCCTCCTGGGCAGGTGCATTGCGTCCGGGAAATCCAATGTATAAATGCGGGCTCGCCAGAAACCGTTCCATGCACTGCGCCGAACAAAATACGTAATGATCGCCTTCGTATTTTGCGGCAAACGAAGTAGATGACACTTGCATGTGGCAAACGGGATCCCTGACTATCTCATTCATGATGACTCTCCTTAAATGTAAGGCACTGTGCCTCGTATTGATCTGACATGCCGTCCTCCTTCCGGCCAATGCCCATGATTCATCGTATGCGCACCACCCGGATCACTCCCCCAAGTCGCGCTTCTTCTGCTCAAATTCCTCGCGCTCGATCTCGCCTCGTGCGTAACGCTCTTTCAGGATGTCGAGCGCTGAATTTGCCCGCTCGCGCTTCCCGCAATGGCCTGCGCCCCGGGAAAATCTCAGCAGCATCACGATACCCGCAATCAACAGCCCCCAGAACAACAGCATACCAAACCCCATGCAGCCCCAACCGTAATCACCCATATGTCCCCACATTTCATTCTCCTTTCCCTGCACAATTGATCAGACCCATCTCGCCCGCAGGCCACAACACAAGGTTGTCCACCATCTGAGTTACAGAAACATCTCAACTTTCCGGTATATGAAAAATTTTGGGTTCGTCGA
This sequence comes from Nitrosomonadales bacterium, assembly GCA_023259055.1. GTDB lineage: Bacteria > Pseudomonadota > Gammaproteobacteria > Burkholderiales > Gallionellaceae > Gallionella. The sequence continues at coordinate 227,070 of JAHFQZ010000003.1, read as the reverse complement.
TCTCCGGTTCAAAATCTGATTCCAACGTATCGGAATACCCCGACCTCTTTTCGTTCAAAAGTTTCTGATGCTCAACTTCCTCTTCTCTAAGGCTCTTGATCAGTTCTCGAACTGTGGCATCCTGAATGAACGGCAAGATGCTGTTATAAAACTCGTAGGCTTTAATTTCAGACTCCATAGCGACTTCCAAGGCGTGTCTTGGAGACATGTAGCGGACTGCTTTTCCAGGATCCGGGGCTTCGATATCGCTCTTGATCATATTCTTCGTAACGCGTGAAGGAGCATCGCCAAAAAGCACACGTCTACGTTCTGAAAGTTCAGCCCCGTGATGCTGTTCGTTTCGAGCCATCATGGCAAAGAAATTCGCCGCATCACCGGGATACCGTTGCCCGAGTTGGTCTACAAATGAAAGGTAGCGATCTTCCGCTTCCTTTTCGATCAGCACTGCCATATCGAGTGCATCCTGTAAATTAAAAGTTGAAAAATCAAGTTGAATAGTCATTTACTTCTCCTGGGGAAAGAGGTGTTTTCATAAGTATGGGAAATTCAATTGCACCCAACAAAAGTATCCATTTGTTTTCGTGCGGATCAATCAAGTTCCCTCTAAAGTCTGGCGCGGCGCAGCCGTAGCGCATTCGTTATTACCGACACCGAACTGAAACTCATCGCTGCTGCTGCAATAATGGGCGAGAGCAGCAACCCGAAAAACGGATACAGCACACCCGCCGCAACAGGAATGCCGAGCACGTTGTAGATAAAAGCAAAGAACAGATTCTGCCGGATATTCTTCATGGTCGCACGCGACAGGCGCACTGCGCGCACGATGCCGCGCAGGTCGCCCTTGACCAGCGTGACGCCAGCGCTTTCCATCGCCACGTCGGTGCCGGTGCCCATCGCGATGCCGACTTGCGCCTGAGCCAGCGCTGGGGCGTCGTTGATGCCGTCGCCCGCCATTGCCACGATGCGCCCCTCTGCCTGTAGTTGTTTGACAATGCTGGCCTTCTGTTCTGGCAGCACTTCCGCCTCGATGCGGTCTATGCCCAATTTTTTCGCCACCGCCTCCGCCGTGATGCGGTTGTCGCCGGTGAGCATGATGACCTGTATGTTCTCTTCATGCAGGGCGCGGATCGCTTGCAATGTGGAAGCCTTGACGGGATCGGCCACACCGATCAGCCCCGCCGCCTTGCCGTCAATCGCCAGCAGCATCACCGTCTGGCCATCGCTACGCAGCGCCTCGGCACGCGCCGGCAATTCGCTTGCGTCGATATGCAATTCTTCGAACAGCTTGAGGTTGCCCAGCGCGACTGTGCGGCCTTCGACTGTTCCCGCCACGCCCTTGCCGGTGAACGAGCGAAAGCCGCTGACTGCCGCAAGCGCCAAACCTTTTTCCTGCGCACCACTCACGATGGCGGCGGCAAGCGGATGTTCGCTGGCGCGCTCCAGACTTGCGCCCAGCCGCAGCACCTCGCCTTCGTTGAATCCAGCGAGCGGGATGACCGAGGTCAGTTTCGGCTTGCCTTCGGTCAGTGTGCCGGTCTTGTCAACTACCAGCGTATTGACCTTCTCCATCGTTTCCAGCGCCTCGGCATTCTTGATCAGCGCGCCGGCCAAAGCACCACGACCGGTGCCCACCATGATCGACATCGGCGTAGCCAGTCCCAGCGCGCAGGGACAGGCGATGATCAGCACCGCCACCGCGTTGACCACGGCGTGTGCCAGGCGCGGCTCCGGCCCCCAGATGCCCCATACCGCCAGCGTGGCGAGCGCAACCCCCACCACCGCCGGAACGAAATAGCCTGCAGTGACATCAGCCAGTCGTTGGATCGGTGCGCGCGAACGTTGCGCCTCGCTCACCATGTGCACGATCTGCGCCAGCAGGGTATCGGCGCCGACGCGTTCGGCGCGCATCAACAGGCTGCCTGTACCGTTCACCGTTGCGCCGATCAGCCGTGCGCCCGCAGTTTTTTCCACCGGGATGGATTCGCCGGTCACCATCGATTCGTCCAGTGCGCTCACGCCTTCCAGCACCACGCCGTCCACCGGCACCTTCTCGCCGGGTCGTACGCGCAGCACATCGCCGGGCTGCACCTGTTCCAGCGTAATGTCTTCCTCGTTTCCATCGGCGCGCACAATGCGTGCTGTCTTCGGCGCAAGACCCAATAGCAACTTGATCGCGGCGCTGGTCTGGCTGCGCGCGCGCAACTCCATCACCTGCCCGAGCAGCACCAGCGCTGTAATCACTGCCGCAGCCTCGAAGTACACCGGCACCGCCCCCATCATGCTGCGCATCGCCGGAGGAAAAATCCCGGGTAGCAGCATCGCCACGACGCTGTAGCTCCATGCCACGCCGACACCGAGCGCGATCAGGCTAAACATGTTGAGGCTGCGGTTGACTACTGAGGCCCAGCCGCGCTGGAAGAGCGGCCAGCCGCCCCACACCACCGCCGGGGTCGCCAGGGAGAACTCGATCCATTGCAGCGCCGTCATCGAAATCGATTCGGGCATTGCCTGCGGCAGCAGGTCGGTGCCCATCGCCATCACGAATACCGGCAAGGCCAATGCCGTGCTCACCCAGAAGCGCCGCGTCATGTCGCGCAATTCGGCATTGTCTTCAGTTGGGGCATTGCGCGGTTCTAGGGCCATGCCGCAGATCGGGCAACTGCCCGGCTCGTTGCGCACCACTTCCGGATGCATCGGGCAGGTGTATTCGACTGTTCCCGGAACCAGCGGAGATTCAGGCTCCAGTGCCATGCCGCACTTCGGGCAGCTTCCCGGCGCAGGCTGGCGGATCTCCGGATGCATCGGGCAGGTATACATCACGCCCGCTTTGGCAACTTGCGGCTCCTTCGGGTGCGGCCTCAGGTAAGTCTCCGGGGATGCCTGGAACTTGCCCAGGCATTTCGCGCTGCAAAAACGATATTCGACGCCGTGATATTCGAAGTGATGAGGAGACTCCGGCTTTACTGTCATGCCGCAAACCGGGTCAATGCTGGCTGTCATGGTTCACTCCCCTTATTTGTGTTTGCGGGATGGCCGGGTCTTTCGGCAGCATGCACTTGGCATCCACCATTTCGCGCAACGTTTTTTCTTCTGCCAGAAATGCCTGCACCGCTAGCGGATCGAATTGCGTGCCGTTCATCCTGACAATCTCATCGCGCGCCTGTTCAAACGAGCCTGCCTTGCGATAAGGCCGGTCAGAAGTGATTGCGTCCAGGGTATCGATCACGGCAAACAGCCTCGCCCCCAGGCTGATTTGTTCACCACGCAGACCGCGCGGATAACCGCTCCCATCGAAGCGCTCCTCATGGTTGAACACGAGTTCGGCGGCTTCTTTCATGTCCGGAATTTTCGAGACGATGCGGTGTCCTTTTTCGGGATGAGTACGCATTGCATTCCACTCGTTTTCATTGAGCGCACCCTGTTTCAACAAGATTGCATCCGGGATCCCGATCTTGCCGATGTCGTGTAGCAGTGAGCCCCAATAAATTTGCCGCAACTGATCGGTGTCCGAGGTAAAACGGCGTGCCAGCACCAGGGTATGACAGGCAACCCGCTTGGAGTGGTCTCCGGTTTCATGCTCACGGATATCCAGAGCCTCGGCCAAGGCTTCGGCAAATGCGGTATCTGCTTGTTCCAAAACATCCGCTTCTGTATTCATTACGACCTCTCACCCCTACCGTGTTCGATGTTGGTGTGCCAACATCCGCCAGCAATTTGAGCGGGGCGTCTTGGCGTTTCGGTCTTACCACTCTTGCGGTGATTTGTATTTCTCCGGCAGCAAATCGATGATTTCTCTTTGCACCATAACGTTATGCTCTTCGTAAAGCGCGTTGCCGCATAAAGACAGCACTTCGTCAAAGTTATCCAAAACTTTTTCGCCCCGCCACACCCATTCGACAGGCAAGCAAACACCAAGATCGCTTTCAGTTGAATAATCGGACAGTACAACACCCACAGCTTTGATATGCAGGCTGTATCCTGGCGTGCAGTGCTTGATGAAAACGATGTCTTCATTTTTGATGGCCGAAACGATACTGTGTAAATCTGATTTACCATCCGGCGAGCGGGGATAGCATACAATGTTCTTGTCGATAAAACCTTGCGCATTGCGCTCCTCAAATCCGAAAATTGCACTCATCGCTCCCTCCAATTCTGAAAAGGCTTTTGCCGATCCAGCATGTTGCCGGCTGGCGCATCAACCTGTTCAATATCGTTTAACTGCCGTTTTGATGCCGCTCGACCATTTACAGGCAGGATGAACCACGCAGGTTTTGCACACCACAACTGATGTTTGGCGCTACCCAGCATACAATACCTGTCGCAGAATATTCAGCATAAGTCGAAGGTCATGCAGTTAGCTTCGTTCTTCACCATCCCGACCTGAATGCTATCCGCAATGCATTCGAGATCATTGTTAAACTTGCAACCGACGTTCTTGCAGGCACCGATGCCTGCAATTTGATTGACCGACTTGGCGTGGCGCGATCCCGCCATGAAGGTGTCGCAGCCGGGGTGGATGGAATCGCCGATGGTAATGGCGCGTGCATGGCAGCTGCTGTTGGCGTTATAGACGCACTCACTTGCCATGCACTTCGTAACAATAGGCATTTCAAGGGTAATCTTTTTCATGGGATAGTCTCCTTACAGGTTACAGGGGCAGGTCACCGAGCCAGTCTGGAACACCTCCGCAAAAATGATGATAAATGTACGGCAACACCCTATCAAATGAGGAATACTTTGATCCGCCGCCAGTCTCGAAATAGCCAGTTTCGGCTGTTGCCGGGATAATGTTCCTTGCATGCAAATGGCGCTATCAGTGTTTGCCTGATTATTGTGTAAGGAGACAGGAAAATTTATTGTCAGCGTTTGTCTGATACGTCGCAAATATTATTTCAGTGGTAACTGTAAACGTGGTTCGGCGGGTATCCTGGTGAAGCAGTCACTCAGCTAATTTCAAAACCCTTCCACCAACTCACAAGAAAAGCATATCGGCTATTTTATTAAACCCCGCATGCCTCACACGCACTTCTGTAAGGCAAACACCGATATAAAACTTTCCCATTTCCCTTCATCATAATCAGACAAACACCGATACTCTCTCCGCGTGCAATGAAACATTATTCAAGCTTGTAAACCTCTGTGCTACATCATTTAAACCACTGGACGTTTTTAGATGGCCTTCTAAATGATAGCTCGCAGGTTTCTCATCACTTGTTTTACTTCAAGGAGAAAATGATCATGCGCACACTAAAATTACTGGCTGTATTGCTTGCTTTCGGTTTTTATGTTCCTTTTGTGCTCGCCGCCGATGCTTCAATCACTATTTCCTCGCCAGCCGATGGCGCCAAACTGAGCCGGACAGAGCCAACTAAAATCGACTATGAGGTTATACCCGGACCGAAAGGCGACCATGCACATCTTTACGTGGATGACAAGCAAGAGGATGTGTTGCACAAGTTAAAAGGCAGCGACACTCTGGAAGCGTTGGCACCAGGCAAGCACGATATTTGTATCAAGATAGTAAACAGGAGTCATACACCGATCGGCGTACAGCAATGTGTCAAGGTCAGCGTGGAATAGCCTTATGATAGACCTGCAAAACTTGAGCTATGCCATAGTGCAAGTGGTACATAATTTCGGTGCCGTTACTGTTGTGGGCGGTACCGCATTTATGTTGCACATGGTGCCGCAACCCGCCCCGCTACAACGCAAGTTTGCCTGGCTAGTCGGGTTCGGGTGGGGCGCGCAGGTATTGAGCGGCATGGCTTTTGGGGCGATCAGCCACTATTACTATGGGGCATTTCCGGATATTCATGGCATCGCCATCGCCGCGCTGGTTGTTAAAATGCTGTGCGCTGTTTCCGGGCTGGCTATGGTTGCGTTTTACCTGCGTTATGCCGGAGGGTGGGCAGACAGGCAACGTCACATCGCATGGCAAATTCTGTTTGCGCTGGGTGCAACAGCACTGACCGCAGCCGCCTTCTTGCGCTGGTTCTCTTGAGGAACCACCGATCAAGTCTTCTTCCCTGAGCCGCGTTGCTTGCGTTTTCGTGATTATCACAAGAAGCTCATTGTTTGCCTGACAGGGTGCAAGTGTCGGTCATGGATGTCTCCTTCGAGTTTATTTCTTCAGCTGCTTGCGAATCAACTGCAATTCCTGCCGGTGCTCCTCGCTGGGCTTGGGATAGGCCAATTTGAGCGACTTGAAGGTGTCGAGAATAACCCGGGAAATGATCAGCCGTGCATTCTCCTTGTCGTCGGCGGGAACAACATACCAGGGCGCATCGTTCGTGCTGGTGGCACTCAGGCATTCCTCATAGGCCTGCATGTACTGCTTCCAGAATTTCCGCTCCTCGACATCGGCGAGGCTGAACTTCCAGTTCTTGTCGGGCTTGTCGATGCGCTCGAGGAACCGCTTGCGTTGTTCCTCTTCCGAAAGATGCAGGAAAAATTTGATGATCCGCGTGCCGTTGCGGTGGAGATGGTTCTCCATGTCCACGATGGAGCGATAGCGTTCCTGCCAGATGGTTTTTTGGTTCAGCAGCCCGTCCGGAATTCCCTGGGCTTGAAGAATTTCAGGATGCACGCGAACGATCAACACCTCCTCGTAATAGGAGCGGTTGAAGATGCCGATCCGGCCGCGTTCCGGCAGGCACTGCGTGGTGCGCCATAAAAAATCATGATCCAGTTCCGCAGCGCTCGGATGCTTGAAGCTGAATACCTGGCAGCCTTGCGGGTTGATGCCTGACATCACGTGCTTGATCGCGCCGTCCTTCCCGGCGGCATCCATTGCCTGAAAAATTATCAGCACCGCATAACGGTCCGATGCATACTGAAGCTGTTGTTGCTCGCTCAGCTCCTCAACCTGTTTTTCGAGGAGCGCCTTGTACTCTTTCTTCGACTGGTATACCGGCTCCACCAGCGTCGGCCACTTTGCGAGCTTGATCTTTTTTCCCGCCGGGACACGGAAATCCTTGATATTCATTTTCATGACTGACCTTTCGTTTATCCCTGTTGAACCAAAATAATCCATTAGCCCTGTCATTCCCGCGCAGGCGGGAATCCAGCGAACAAATACCCTGCGAAGCAGACAAAACCTCGATGTTGTCCCGCTACGCGGGAATTTTTAATCAACTGGATTCCCGCCTGCGCGGGAATGACGAGTTTTTATTCTTATGGATTATCTGGGTTGAACCATCCGTGGCGCTGCCAGTGCCTCGAAGCCGGAAATCACATCGAACAGCTCCTCGTCTATTCCGGTCTGGCGCAAGCGGTGAAAAGTCTGATTGAGATCCTCCAGCAGCTCGTCGATGTTTTTCTCGGCGCGCTGCATCGAGGCGAGGCGGCTGGCATTTTCGCTCGCCAGCGATTCGGCGCACGCCCTGAACAGCGAGATAAAAAGATATTCGCGGATCAGCGCTTGCAGTGTCGCATCGCCGCCGCCGATGACCTCGGGCAGGTTCCCGGTCGGCCAGGAATGCCCGGCCAGCGCGTGCAGCCACGTATCGTCCAGCGGCAGCAACCGCTGCATCACCGGCTCATAGCCTGCCCCGGATTTCGGGCGGTTGTGAAACAGAAAAACCTGCGCGACCTTTCCCCGCTCGCGCTGCGTGTCAATCTCGATCAGGATACGGCCGACCAGCGACGTGACCGCAGCGATGGAGTTCGGCACCGGAAAATTGCCCGCCATCGGCAGCGCCGCATCCGCCAGGAAGCCCTGAACGCGCTCGCCGACCGCCCAGATGCTCTTGCTGCCCGGCATCGTACCCAATTGATTTACCGCAAAGTCGGCGAGCACCTCATTGAACTGCCCGACCAGCCCCTGATCCGAGCCGAACACCACCGCGCCTGTCGCTCCTTTGCTCGCTCCCACGCTTGCGTCCGCATGGATCACGGCCCCGGTTTGGCGCAGCCATGCGACCAGACCCAGCTCCACGGTTCGGTAATAGTCGTCCAGCGAGCGCACCGCGCGTTCGTATTGCACGATGCTCGAAGCGGCAAGCGCCTTCATCGTGCTCACCACGGATTCGAGTTCGGTTGCTCCTTCGATCTTGTGGCGCATGCTTTCAAGAGAGTCGCTCATTTCATAACTCCTGTTCCATCAGCCGGACTATCGAAAACCACTGGCCGCTCACGGCTTGGCTGATTCAACGCCCGCGCTCGTCGGAAGCCTGTGGCGCTCTGGAGGCGGCCCGTGTGCGGCGCGTGGTTAGGAGTCATAGGTCTATGAGATAGGAACGCTTCTGTTTTGCTTCCTTGGTCTTCCGCTTCTATATCCGCTTGGCCAGTTCTGCTTGAAACTGACGGATGCGTCTAGCGTTCGTCCCTAAGTCGCCCTTGCCAATGCGCGAGTGGGAGCGCACGTTGACAACCACACCTTCTCCCTCGCGCCCGATTGTAATGGTCACATCATCTTTGAAGCGGAAGACTCGGGTTGTGGCCACCGCATGAATTTCTCCTTGCTCTCGGTCCCGTGCTGTGACCTCCCATCCTAGGGCCTGGGCTGTCGTAAGCACAGCGTCGAAGACACGCTCGTACGGCTGCTTAAACTGCTGGGGGCGCAAGTCCGCATACTCGGGCGTCTCCCCAGTCTTGACATCATTAATCGTGGGCCAGATGACGGCCGCTACGACCAACAGGCCGATGATGATGGCCAACAGGAGACCGCCGCCCAGGACGATTATCTTAACGCTCATACAGTCTCCTTAAAGAAGGCCATAGCCTAGTAGGGTGGGCACGTCTTTGTGCCCACGCGGTATACCCATACAAACGGTATCAATCATATTCCAATTCCGCGCCATCCATCTCGCCAGCCCAATCGCGTGCATACAACCCATCGCGCACATAACGGTGAAATGTCGAATATGGCCAGTCGGATGCGTGTTGTACATGCCCGTGTTTAACCGGATTGTGGTGAATATAATCGACATGGTGGGCAAAATCGTTTTCATCGCGAATCTGATGTTCCCAGAACCGCCTTTGCCATATGGTCGATTCGTGATGTTTGAGTTTTGATGCGGTCATCCAGTCGCCATGACGAAATTCTTCCGTGCATGCCAAAGAAACCGCACGCTTGATTTTCATCCAGCGATTGGAAAAATCAGCGTCACCGTCAGGTAATGTCCACACGCAGTGTAAATGGTCGGGGAGCAACACCCAGGCATCAATGACAAAAGGGCGCGCCACGCGCACCGTTTCAATCGCGGCGCGCAATGCGTTACGAATCGATTCGCCGCATAGAATCGGTTGCCGCCGGTATGCGACCACGGTAAAGAAATAGCTTGAGCCTGTCGTTGTTGCACGCCGATAGCGTGACATTAGGGTTGTCCTGACATGTTGAACATCCGCGTGGGCACAAAGACGTGCCCACCCTACAACTGCGCGAGCGTGTCGCGGGCGATTTGCAGGATCGCCTCGCGGTCACTGTCTTTCAATTCCTCCGCCGACGTGAGCCGCTGGGCCAATCCTGCCGGAAACCCTTCAGCAGCCTTGCGTAGCGCAAGCTCGGCATCGCGCATCCGTTCCAGCGGTACGCCGTCGAAAAGTCCTCCAGTCAGCGCCAGCAACACGGTAATTTGCTCCGGCACGGTCAACGGTTCGAATTCCGGTTGTTTGATGCAGGTTCTGATGCGCCGCCCGTGCTCGATGACTTTGCGGGTATTTTCGTCGAGCCGCGTGCCGAAGCGCGCGAAAGTTTCCAGTTCCTCGAACTGAGCATACGCCAGCTTGAGGTCGCCCGCTACCGCGCGGTAGGCGGCGTGCTGCGCCTTGCCGCCGACGCGCGATACCGATTTGCCGACGTCGACCGCGGGAAGAATGCCAAGTTCGAACAGGTTCGGCGACAGATATATTTGCCCGTCGGTGATCGAAATCAGGTTGGTCGGAATGTAGGCGGCAATGTTTTGCGCTTCGGTCTCGATGATCGGCAGCGCGGTCAGCGAGCCGCCGCCAAGCTCTTCGCGCAGGTGCGTAGCGCGTTCCAGCAGCCGTGAATGGATATAAAAAATGTCGCCGGGATACGCTTCGCGGCCCGGCGGGCGGCGCAGCAGCAGCGACAGTTCACGGTAGGCACGGGCGTGATGCGTGAGGTCGTCATACACGATCAGGACATCGCGGCCAGCTTCCATGAAATATTCCGCGATGCTGGTTGCCGAGTACGGGGCGATGTATGACAGACCAGGCGGATCGTTGCCCTCGGTCACGACGACGACGGTGTACTCCATGGCGCCGTTTTCGCGCAGGTCGGCGACGACCTTGGCCACAGAGGAGGCGCGCTGGCCGATGGCGCAATAAACGCACAGCACATCCTGGCCGCGCTGGTTGAGGATCGTGTCGATGGCGATGGCGGTCTTGCCGGTCTGCCGATCGCCGAGAATCAGCTCGCGCTGGCCGCGCCCGATGGGAACGAGCGCGTCGATGACCTTGATGCCGCTCTGCAGCGGCACGGTAACAGGCGAACGATCCATGATAGGCGGCGCGGGGCGCTCGATCGGCAAACGCTTGGCGTAGATCACTGACCCCTTGCCGTCGAGCGGCCTTCCCATCGGATTGATGACGCGACCGATCAAGCCGTCACCCACCGGCACATCCATCACATGCCCCCTGCGCTCGACTTCATCGCCCGCATGCAACTGCCAGTAATCGCCGAGCAGTACGACGCCGAGCTCGTTCTCATCGACGTTGAAGGCGATGCCGTACAAATCACCGGGAAACTTCACCACCTCCTCGAAACACACGCCGGGCAGGCCCGAGACTCTGGCAATGCCGGTGGACAGGCTGATGACCGTACCGACCTCACGCGGGGTCAGCTGCGGCGAATGAGCTTCGCGAGCCTTGGCGATAATTGCGAAAGTTTGGTTGAAGGTGGCTTGCAGGCTTTCGGCTTTAGCGGTCATTGTTATTATCTGCCCCGCAATGGAAAACGGCACCCTGTAGGAGCACGCCCTGCGTGCGAACTAACAAGCAATCGCATGCAGGGCGTGCTCCTACAAAATCGGCTTTCTGATTTTTAGTTTTCATGTCGTTCCGGTTTGGGTTGCGCCTTCAGCAATTCGTTTACACCCTTTTCCAGCGACGCGAGATAGTCGGCGATGCTCCACGCGATTTTTTGGCCCTGCATCGTGAGCTCGATGCCGCTGACCAGGTCTGGCACAACTTCAAAACGGACTTGAATTTCGGCGGCCAGGGTTTCCTTGACCGCGCCTTCAATCAAGCTACGCTGCGCCGGTGCAAGGTCGAACGCGCTACGCACCAGAACAGGGATAGGCGGCGACTTGAGCATCGATGCCAGCCTGCCCTTCTCTTCGCTGCCCAGTTCGCTCAAGCGGCGGATAAACACGTCAACCATGCGATCTTCCAGGCTCGCCCCGGCAAGCTCCGTCAGCGCCTTGCGCGCAATGGCAAACACCTCGGTCCGCGTCCGGCGGGCAATTTCTTCAAGCAAGCCTTGATGCTCGCTTCTCAACGTGTCTTGCAGTTTTGCCCGCAAAGCTTCGGAGTCTTTTCGCGCTTCGTCGAGCAGCCGCTGGCGTTCGGCGGCGGCCTCGCCCGTCGCCTTGTTTAACAGCTCGGCGCGCTGCTGGTCGAACTCTTCGTTCTTGCGCTGGTATTCTTCGCGCTCCATTTTAGCTTCGGCTCTTTTCGCGTCTGCATCTGCCAGTTCGGTGGCGATGCGTTTCTCCCGCCTATCGAGCGCGTTGAGAATGGGCTGATACAAATAACGCTTCAACAGCCACACCAGAATGAGGAAGTTGAAAGCTTGCGCGACAACGGTGAACCAGTCGATCAGCATGGCTACTTTGCCGCTACCTGTGCGATGACATGGTTCCAGAACGGATTGGCAAAGATGAGGATCATCGAGACCACGAAGCAATAGATGGCAATGGATTCGATCATCGCCAGGCCGACGAACAACGTGCGCGTGATCGTAGTTGAGGCATCGGGCTGCTGGGCCAGCGAACTCAGCGCCGTAGAGACCGCCCGCCCTTCACCGAGCGCTGGGCCTATTCCGCCGATGGCCATGGTGAGACCGGCGGTGATGATCGATGCTATTGCGATGAGTGTCGTGTTATCCATGATGTTTCCTTTCGTTGTGGCAATTATTATTCTGGTTCACTTCAATCTCCGGCTTCCTGCTTGGCTCGCGTGGCAGCCGCGATGTAAACCGTGGCGAGGATGCTGAAAATATAGGCTTGCACCATGCCGGTCAGCAGGCCGAGCAGGCTCATGACTATCGGAAAAATGAACGGCGTGATAGTCAGCAGTATCGCGAGTATCATCGTGCCACTCATCATGTTGCCGAACAGGCGGATCGCCATCGCCAGCGTGCGCGACAGTTCGCTGATGATGTTGAACGGCAGCATGACCAAGGTCGGCTTCGTGTATGAGCGGAGATAAGCGCCCAGCCCGCTCTCTTCAATGCCAAACATTGGCACCGCAATAAACACGCACAGCGCGAGCGCCGCCGTGGTCGAGAGCGAGCCAGTGGGCGGTTCGTAGCCGGGGAAAATCGTGCACAGATTGGACAGCGCGATGAACACAAACAGCGTGCCCAGAAAGCCCAGATATTTTTCCGGTTGGCGCAATCCGACTTCTTCGATCTGCTTGCGTATGGTGACCACGATGATTTCGAGCAGGCTTTGCCAGCGCGAAATATGCACCTTGCCCTCAAGATTGCGCGTGATAAGCCTGGCTCCCACGGTCAGCACCAGCATCAACCCCCAGGTAGTCACGATGGTGGCGTTAAGTTTGAAGAATCCGTGCTGCCACAAAACCAGTTCATCGGAGCTAAGGTGCATGGCCTGCCTCCTTTAGCATCTGGATTGCTGTCAGCTTGGTGATGATGACGCGAGCGATGATGAAGCCAAGCAGGCAAGCCAGCAGCCGCTTCCAGTCGCCGCCCGAGACAAAATAAAATCCGGCCAGCGCAATGCCGGTTCTCACCAGCATGCTGCCGAGGAACCACAGCGCCGGCCTCGGCGACGCAATGCCTTTCAGCACCGTCCACCACAGGCCGCCGAAGAACATCGCTCCGAGCAGTATGCCCACAAGCAATGCCAGAGCCGACAGCATCATCTCACTCATCTTTATCTCCCCGGTTCCCCGGTGCCTCCTGTTCTTTCCGGATTTCCCGATCCTCTTTCGCCACCCAATGCCAAGCATTCAAGCAGCCGGCGGCCAGGCCAATAATCAGCAGCGAGAGCGTCCAGGAATGAATCCCCGGATAGCGCTTGTCCAGCCAGATGCCCAGCGCCGCACCGAGCAGAGTCGGCACCGCCACCGACCAGCCGACCAGCCCCATCATCCCCAGGCCGGACCAGACGGTTTGCGTGACCTTGCTCTGCGCCTTGAGCTTGCGCTTTTCATTCGCGCCGACCTGCCGGATGAAGGCCGCCTCACCTTTATTGGGTGCGGTTCTTCTGGATGAGGGTTCGGGTACGTCAACCACGATGAAACTCCGCGAAACGGCGCACGAATCCGCTCTCCAGCTTTGCCAGCACCGCACGAATCTGCTTTTCACCCTCGTCGAGATTGACGAATTCCTGCTCCACCGCCTCGCGCAGTTTGCCGAGGCTCATACCGCCAATCGCGTTGCGCACCGAGACGAGCACGTCCGCGCCGGCTTTCACCAGAATACCCTCATCGACAGCCACGTAGACCTCGCCTTCAGTTTCGGTTTCAAAAGTCAGTATCCCCGGTTTCAACACTGCGACGCAATCGAGCCGAAGCGGCAACAGCCCGAGCGAACCCTGCGACGTTTCCGCCACGATGCGCATCACGTCTCCTATCTCGGCGAAGACCTGGTACGGCAAGAGTACTTTAAGCTTCATGAACGACATATAGATTCCTTGTTTACACGTCCCACATTGTTACCTGGCGCAGCGCGTAGGAACAAGCCATGTAGGGTGGGCACGTTTTTTGTGCCCACGCGAAAATAACCTTTGCTGACCGCGTGGGCACAAAAACGTGCCCACCCTACCAAGCTTCATAATCCGACCGCCTGTGCAGACTTTGTTTCCGCCCGCGCCTCTTTTGTTTTCAGGCCAGCCTCATCAATCGCCCCGATCATGTACAGCGCACTTTCCGGCAAATCCTTGAACTCGTCGCGCAGGATGCGCTCGCAACCGTCGAGGGCGTCCTTGAGGCTGACGAGTTTTCCTTTGATGCCGCTGAATTGTTCGGTGGTAAAAAACGGCTGGGTGAGGAAACGTTCAAGCCGCCGGGCGCGCGCGACTACGGCGCGATCTGCCGCCGACAATTGCTCCAGCCCGAGCATCGCGATGATGTCCTTGAGTTCGTCATATTGCGCGAGGGTGCTCCTGATCTCCCGTGCCAGCAGATAGTGGCGTTCGCCAACGATGCCGGGTGTGGCCATTTTGGAACTGGATTGCAGCGGGTCGATGGCCGGGTAAAGCCCTTCGCTGGCGCGCCTGCGCGACAGCACGATGGACGCGGACAGGTGCGAGAAGGTATGCACCGCAGCCGGGTCGGTAAAATCGTCCGCCGGCACATACACCGCCTGGATGGAGGTGATTGCGCCGGTATCGGTGTTGGCGATGCGTTCCTCCAACCCCGACAGCTCGGTGCCCATCGTCGGCTGATAACCCAGGCGCGACGGCATCTGCCCCATCAAACCGGAAATCTCCGAGCCGGCCTGGATGAAGCGGAAAATGTTGTCGATCAGCAGCAGCACGTCGCGGTGCTCGTCGTCGCGGAAATATTCCGCCATCGTCAGCGCCGCGTGCCCGACGCGGAAACGGCTGCCCGGCGGTTCGTTCATCTGGCCGAATACCATCACCATGTTCGGCAGCACGCCGGCCAGCTTCATGTCGCGGTAGAGTTCTTCGCCTTCGCGGCAACGCTCGCCGATGCCGCAGAAGATGCTCACGCCTTCTTGATGCCCGACCATGTTGTGGATCATCTCGGTGAGCAGCACGGTCTTGCCCACGCCCGCCCCGCCGAACAGGCCCGCCTTGCCGCCGCGCTCCAGCGGCGACAGCACATCGATGACCTTGATGCCGGTTTCAAATATTTCGGATTTGGTGGAACGACGCGCCAGCGGCGGCGGGGCATGATGGACGCTGCGCCATTCGACATCGGACGGCGCCGGCTGGCGGTCGATGGTGTTGCCGAAAACATCGAACATGCGCGAGAGGATCGCCTTGCCTACCGGCGTCTTCAACGGCCCGCCGGTATCTTCCACCGCCATGCCGCGAGCCAAGCCTTGCGTGGGCGTCAGCGCAATCCCGCGCACCAGATGCGCATCGAGCTGGGCCAGAACCTCGATGGCGACTTGCCCTTCGTTTCCCGTGCGCAGCAACGAATAGACCGGCGGCAGATACTTATCGAAACGGATATCCACGACGCTGCCGCGCACCGAGACCACTGTGCCGAGATTCGAATGGCTGGATGGATTATTCATAATTTCCGCCTTTTACTCCCGGTTAGAAACACTTCGGCACTCCTCACTTATACCGCCGACGCATCCCTTCTCTGCATTGTATTCCCGTTTCCAATTGCCCGCATATCCGGCATGCACTGGTCACGCTTGTCCAGGTATCGGTTGCGCTTCGGAATTATTCCGGCAATTATTTAATCGGCGGTGCGCTAAAGCATGATCCTGCTCATCGTTCCTGCATGTCTCTCCTCCCGCTTGCGAACGTTCTAAGCAACATCATCAAGAGAAAACAATGGGCAATGTTCAGGTTGCGATGAAGGCGGAAAAATAATGCGTTGTACTGTCTAAGGTGAGCAGCTCACTGAATTAGCACAATGGTGATTATCGCTTCATACGTCCCGTTCTTGCCGTAATGGTTTGAAAAAACCTCCTTAGGCAACGATGTAATGATCGCGCCGGTATGGCTCACTCCAGAATCAATCAGACAGAATTTGTCATGCACGTCCGGGGTATCTGGATTGTCATACATCCGGGCACATATCTGCATCCGATAATCCGACGAAAAAAAGGATTCCGGATACTTTACACTGATCGCAACAGTCGTTGCCGGCGCCTTGTTTCCAGTGTTGATCCTGATCTCATATGGCAAGCGAGGCCCTGCGGCATTGGCCTCAAAAATATCCTGGGTTGAAGGAGAGGCATTGATGGACATCCTGACATCCTGAGTGACGTCAAAAGCTTTGGCAGGAAATGTGACCAAAGCATATTCCTCAATATTCAACCTGCCCCCAAGGGGAGATATTTTAGCGGTCACTGTTTGCGCTTTCAGGCTTATTATGGTCACGATAATCGGTGATTCAGATTCGCCTGTCACCTCAACCGCAATATCATTCTGCTCTTTGAGTTTTACGGGTTTCGTAAGCATCTTGAACTGTTTGCCGATCTCATCACGCGAGACGATGCGTTCCCCGTTTAGATCAATTGCGGCTCCGACCACTCCTTGCTCACTGCCCTTTCCGCTTTGTACCGAAATGAAAAACTTCTGATTTACATCATGAACGGAAAAATGCTTAACCACCCGCTGTGATTTGCCGCTTTCACTGGAATAGATTTCCGGGCCGAAGGCAACAGAATGCCCATAGGCGCAAGAAAAAAGGCCAATACCGATATACAGCGACAGCGCAACCAGGATAGAGTTAAAAGATAGCTTTTTCATGATCATGAACCTCCTGAAGATGTCGTTGTTGGATGACTCCTGTGACGTGAGTAAGGTTTGCTTTTCTGGGCGGGCAGCTTGGTGATGCGGTGCAATGTTTTGTTTTAGCCTGCGAATTTGGTTAATGCTATTACTTAGCAAGTAGATTGCACATCGGTGTTTGCCTGATTTTGGTGTAGGGGATGGCGAGATTTTGCTATCAGTGTTCGCCTGACAAGATGAGGGTGTCTGCGGGTTAAATAAATAACCGGGGGACTTATTTTGTGAACGGCTGAAGGGCAGCTAATTGCACCGAGCAAAACTCCGTGATGCGATTTTCCCCGCCCCAAACAGCCACTCGTGACCCGCCTCCGCTAGCCTGAACAGGAAGTTGAACCGCAGTTGGGACTTAATCAGTGCTTCCCCAATTGACAATCCGAGATCAACGCGATGCAGCCTGCCGATAATACAGCGTCAGTTGCCTGTGAACGCCTGGGCAGCAATTTTTCAAAATATCCGGTGCAGTAAAAAAATACTCACTCGCTACCGCAAAAAATTCTGCTGGACTGGTGGCGGCATAAGGATTGATGCAGGCCGATTTCCCTGCGGCCACTTGCTGGCGCAGTGCATCGTAAGCCCGGCTAAAATCTTCGGCCCATCTTTTAAGGCTCATGCCACGACGTAATGGCGGCAAACCATTCGCAACGCCATTGAGGCCATCCAGCTTATGTGCGAACTCGTGCAACACAACATTGCGACCTGGCTGGGGATGATAAGTGTCCCGCTCAACGTCATCCCAAGACAAGATCACCGGCCCGCGCAACCATGCCTCGCCGGTTAAGTCGCTTGCGTCGTTATGCACCAGGCCAATGGCATCTACCTGCTCATGATTCACCCGGAACGCACCGGGGTAGAGGATGACTTCGACCCAATTATCAAAGCAATCAATATCCAGATTCAAAATCAGCAAGCATGCCTGGGCCGCCACCGCCACGCGCATTGCCAACGTCACGTCCAGACCCTGCACTCCATTGATAGCCTTGCTATGCAGGAACCACGTTGTCAGTTCGCGCAGATGCGCCATTTGCACTGCGTCCAGCCCTTGCAGCAGCATCATCTTTCGCGCGGCCCGATGCCAAACATGATGGGGTATTGGGTTGCGCCGCAGTATGCGGCGCATATTCCAGCGCCGTAGCGTTTTGCCTAGTGAATTCAATTTCTGTATCTATTTAACCAGCCCATTGCGCTGCAATATCGTCCAAGAGTTCATGGCGCTTTATTTCCACATTAAGTCACAACCGTCCTTTGTGGCGGGGGCAAGCAGGTTGATTATCAGCGGCGCCCGATGAGCCGTACTCACAACTGGCTCATTCGCTTCCTTGCCAACGGTCAGCAAGATGGCGCACAGAGCAAGCTGCTCGTTGACGTTTTCGCCTCCACTGGAAATCACCGCGCATATGCCTCGGTCGCATAACGGCGCATCATGCGGTGGCTGTTGAAATACGAGGCGTTCTTGCTGATCGCTCCTTTCATCACCCTGATCCACCCGCTGTGGTCGCTATTAAAATACAGCGGCAACACCACTTTTTCGAGCTTGTCGTAAAGCACTTGTGCTTTGCCATCGGCCATTCCCGCCATATCGCCGATTGCCCAGCCGGTTACGCCTTCAAGGCAACCTTCAATCCACCAGCCGTCCAATACTGAAAGATTTGGCACGCCGTTGAATGCGGCTTTCATGCCACTGGTACCCGAAGCCTCGAGCGGCGGAAGCGGCGTGTTGAGCCACACGTCCACTCCCGCGGTCAGTATCTGGGCAAGCGCCATATCATAATCGGGCAGATAAACCACCGGTATCGTATCGGCAAGATCACGCGCATGGGCATACAGTTGCTCGATCAAGTGCTTGCCGCTTTCATCATTCGGGTGTGCCTTGCCGGCGAGCACAATCTGGAACGGATATTTGCGCGCGATTGCCCGCAACCGTTCCAGGTCGGTGAACAAAAGGTCCGGGCGTTTGTATGCAGTCATGCGCCGCGCAAAGCCGAAAACCGGGATATCGGGTTTAAGCGATACGCCGGTGAGCGCCTGCACTTTCTCGATGAGGTGCTGTTTCGCCTGAACATGCGCTTCCCAGATCGCTGCATCGGGAATGCAGCAGTCGGCGCGCATCAGCAACTGCTGCTCGTGGCGCCAGCCGGGAATGTAATGATCGTAAAGCTGGCGGAAGCTTTCGGCAGACCAGGTAAAAGGATGTACGCCATTGGTGATCGCGTGCACCTTGTAGCCGGGGAACATTACGTTGGACAGTTCGGCATGTCTCGTGGCGACACCGTTAACATATTCGCTCAGGTTCAGCGCCAGCCGCGTCATGTTGAGACTGTCCTCCCCGGCCAAGTGCTTGATGGTTTCGATATCGAAGCTGTTGTCGAGAACACGCTTCACTAGCTCGTAGGAAAAACGGTCATGCCCGGCCTCGACCGGTGTGTGCGTGGTGAAGCTGCACAGGTCGCGTACGCGCGGAAGGTCATAGTGCGATTCGCCGGGCCGCAAATGTTCGGTGGAATAAGTAAAACGACGCATCAGTTCCAGACCGAGTAGCGCGGAATGCCCCTCGTTCATGTGGTAGTGCCGGATGGAGAAACCGATTGCATGCAGCAGGCGTACGCCGCCCAAGCCAAGCACGATTTCCTGCTTGAACCGGTAGACGCTGTCGCCGCCGTAGAGATAGTGGGTGAGCTCGCGGTCTTCGCTGCTGTTCTCATTCAGGTCGGTGTCGAGCAGCAACACCGGTTGGCGCCCGCCCATGTGACCTTCGAGCACATACAGCCAGGCACCGATCCAGACGGTGCGCCCTTCGATCTGCACGGCAATCTTGGCGTCAAGGGGATGCGTCCAGCGCCTGATCTCCCAATTTGCCGCATGCTCTGTCTGTCGGCCCTGCGCGTTGATTTCCTGGCGGAAATAGCCTGCATGGGAAACCAGGCTGACCCCCACCATCGGCAATTCAAGGTCTGCGGCAGAGCGCAGGGTATCTCCGGCAAGCACACCCAGTCCGCCGGCGTAGGTCGGGATTTCATTGCGTAGCGCGATCTCCATCGAGAAGTACGCAACACGCGGTTCGTGGATAAATTCGTCGAGCATGATTGCCATCCTCCTCATTGCCAGCCTGCATGTCACAAGTTCGATCTCGCACCGTGCCTGTGTGGCGAATAGCCGTTCGGACAGTTCGAATATTTCTGTAGTATCTTAGCGATCCAATTCACCGCCAACCATATCCAGATACCTGCAAGATACGCTGATTAAAGCCCAATGCGCAACCTCAATAATTGGCAGCAGAGACGGCGGCATAATTTTATTCCTTCAACGCCATGTTTCTTATGTTGGCCTCCTTTAAGTTGCACCGAACAGCCTGTATGTATACCCACCTAATGTTTGCGGCTTGTCGCTCTTGAACAAAGTCAGTTCCTGCCCGCTTGCTCATTGATCACCTGCGTTCAATTTTGACGATTACCCATACCAAGTCATCCGGTTTGAGTTGCCTCAGTTCAAACCGCACAGCGTCGCCCGCCTTGAGGTTATCCAGCAGCGAGGCGTCCGATACGCTGAAGTCCATCATCATGGCCGACCAACCGAGCGATTTGATCGGCTCGTGCGCCAGCTTGACGCGCAATTTTGCACGATCAACGGACACCACTTTGCCTGTGCCTTGGTGGCTGACCTGCTGGGTTGTTTTCTGCGCTTCAATATCCGCCATCGGCTTTGCAGCCAGTGGCAATGATGCTACACCAGCCAACAACAGGGCGATTATTCCAATTCGGATTTTCATTGCTCCCTCCATTCGTTACTCACCTAATAAATAATATTCCGCTCACTCAGCATTCTCCACTTTCTTCTCAGGCATGTGAAGCATCAGTTCCTGTCTGATCTCGCGCGACTTAATTGCCTAAGAAGCTCAAGGGCAACCATCACGGAACCGGAGTATTGCCGCATCGACCATACTCTCTGTGCTGCCTCTCTCAGCATATTGTTGCCGGAGATAACTGGCATCGCTGCCCTCGTGAGCAGTTCGATAGAGATGTTCCAAGGCTGGCATACCGACCATCATTTCCGCATAGGATTCCAATTTGCGCAAGGTAGTCAATACATCCTCTCGCAGTGAAAGCGTTTCATGGGTTTTAGGGTGAACGAGGCTGCCATCAAGGCCAAAACGGCAAGCCTGGAAACGGTTGTAGTTATAGACCAAATAATCGTCTTCGACGGGAGCGGGTTCAGTGCGATCCAGCAGGTATCGGCACAGCACTTGCAGATAACCGGCCAGTGCAGCGGCTCTTTCTACCGTCAGAGGTGTATCACACACACGCAGCTCGATGGTGCCGTATTCCGGCTTGGGCCGGATGTCCCAGTAGAAATCCTTCATGCTCTTGACGATACCCGTAGCTTCCATCTTGGCAAAATATTCACTCACGAAATCTGTCCAGCGCAGCAAAAAAGGCGCACGCCCACTCAGTGGAAAAGCAAAAACCGAATTAAGCCGTGCCGAGTTAAACAACGTATCGCTCCCTTGGAAAAATGGCGATGAGGCGGACAGGGCTATGAAATGAGGTACATAGCGGTTCAGGGAGTGCAGCAAGAACAGAGCATCGTCACCTGATGTACAGCCCACATGGATGTGTTGCCCAAACACAGTGAATTGTTTGGCGAGATATCCGTAAATCGCAGAGACCTCCTTGAAACGTGGCTTGGAAAATATCTTGCGTTCGGACCAGTGTTGAAAGGGGTGCGTGCCACCGCCGCATACACCAATGTTCAGGGTGTCGCCCGCACGCAACAAAGTATCGCGGATACGTTGCAACTGCTCCAACAATTCTGCGTGGTTCGCATGTATATCGGTGTTAATTTCAATCATGCTTTCGGTAACTTCAGGCGTGACGTTGCCGGGAAAGCTTGCCCGTTTCAGCAAATGAAGCATATCCGGGCTGGCGGCAGTGAGATCAAAATCGCTGAGGCTAACAAGCTGGAGTTCCAGTTCAACGCCTAGTGTAAGTGGCGTTGACGTTTTGAAATATTCTAGCGGCATGGTCAGGTATCCTTGGTGTCCGGGACTTCCTTGGCCAAGACCAGTGCCCATTGTGTGACGACTGGTCCAATCACCTCCAGCAGAAGTGTGATGGCAGCTAATGCAGCCAATTCATCCATGAGGCCAATACCCAAATGGCGTGTCTGTTCCAGTAGCAAAATGACAAAAGCCGATAAGGGAGTAAGAGCCATCCCCGTCAACAATCCTTTCCGCCAAGTGATTCCGCTGACGTGCGCAAAAGCGGCGACACACAAAGTTTTCACCGCAAAGCGGACTGCCAGAAGCGCCATGGCAAGGCCAGCGCCAGCCATTACCATCCGCCATTCCAGCGTAGCCGCCATAAATACGAACAACAAAACAGTCAGCAGATTTCCCAACGTACCGAAATTTTGTTGGGTTTGGCTAAGAACAATGCGACGATGACGAGCCATCAGGCCAAAGGCCAATGCTGCCGGTACTGGCGAGAATTTGAGCGTATGGGTCAGGGCAACCAGGATAAACACTGCCATCGCGAACGCCACGGTGGCATCGCACCCAGCATTGCCCAACCTTTTCAATAAGCCGGGCACGGCTAAGCCAAAGAGGCCGCCAAGCGCTGCGGACACCAGCAATATAATCACACTGTTCCAGAGCGCGTGCAGAATGTTGCCGGTACTCTGAAACACCCACAGGCCAACGACGATCTTGAATGTGAATACGGCAAGCACACAATTGAAAGCGGACAGGTGCAAAATCCGTTCGGTCACTTGCCCCGAACTGTGTTGTTCGTTCACAACGCGCAATACGGCTGCTGGTGATGTGGCCATGGCAAGAGATGACAACAACAGAGAGGGGATCAACTGCATGCCGAGCCACTGCGCCGCAAGGTACACAGCAGCAAAGGTGCCGCTGGCCTCAATCAGGCTGGTAACGCCAAGCCATGGGTTATTGCGCAGCCAACGCAGATTGATGTGGTAACCAAGCTCAAACAAAATCAAACTAAAAGCGATGTTTGCCAATAGCATAATAGGAATGCCAGCCGGGTGCGGCAGAAGACCAGCCTGTGTATTTGCCAATATAAAACCTACCAGCCCGTAAATACTAATGCGTGGCAAACCTGTCCAACGATGTCCGAATTCTCCTGCTACCCAAGCGAGAGCGAGAGCAAAAGGCCATGCAAGATCAGAAATAATAAGCAATAAATCAGGCATTCATAGACCTTATCGAATGGTTGGTATTGCTTAGGCAGTCGTAACTGGTTTGGTTTTGCGGAAGGAATAAATAGAGTATTAAATTGCATTACCAATTGACACACTCTTTGTCTTTTGTAATGACCCGCCTGTAACATAAAGGGCGCAGCTAATTCATTGCGATGCAATCTTCGATACGGATCATCGCCAAATACAACTATCTGAGGCTAATGGATCAATTGCCGATGCAATTCAAAGAATCACCATGTCTGGGTGGGCGTATAAACATGGCGAAGTTGCCAGTTTGCATCTTTGTAAGATCCGCCGGCGTGATTCCCGGTATCCTCGCTGCCGACGTTATAACCACCCAGATTGACCTGCCGCTGGCGTTCAACCCGGTAATATTCCCCCATCCTGGCGGGAGGCAAGGCTTGCCTTTGGCCCATCATGGGATTGTGGCAGGACGGGCAACCCAGCGTCTTGACGGAATATCCGCTGCTGACCACCGCACCCATGGGGACAGCCCAGACCAGCCCGATAAAAACGGCAAGCGTCATGGTCGTGGCGGTCTTGACCCCGGCACGAGGGACTTTGCGTTTCTTGAAAATAACCGGAACCAGAAACAGAAAAACCACTGCCAGGAGCGGGAGCCAAAACGTACCCACCGATAACCATTTTGCGTTATCCCCCGTCAGATACCAGAAAGGCTGAAACAGGAACATCAGATACCATTCCGGGGCGGGTATGTGAAAACCCTCCTCAGGCATGGGCGGCATAGCGGGATCCATGGGCACCCTGACGAAATAGGATAGCAGCAGCAACCCCAGAAATATCAGTGATATCAGCGTGCCGGCCTTGACCGCATGTTTCGGCCAAAAAGCATAAAACGACTGCGGATAGGGAGGAGCGTACTTGGGCTCCATGATGATTTCTATTTTCCTGTGTGCCATGATTTGATTGCCCCCATGAAACTGATAGTGGTTTATAGCGGCGCCGATATCCCGTATCGCCTCACCATTTTGAAGTGGAAAGACAACAAGGCCGCAAGAATTAACGGAATGGCCAATATATGGGTGAAATAGGCCGCATTGAGGGTAAAGGTATCAAGCATCACCGCCTTGAGGGATTCCCCCCCAATCGTCCATGTTCCGACGTAATCCATCCATATTGCAAAAGACCAATAGGATCTCCAATCCCAGGGAAGAATAATCCCGGTTGCCACCATCAGGAACACCATGAGCAACTGGGAGACTCCGCTCAACCAGGTGAACTGTCTGGGACTCTGGTAGGCTTTCAAATAAAACACGATGACCATATGGGAAAATACGGTTGCCAGCAGAAGCGAGGATATCCACCGGTGCACGTTTCTGAACAGCCATCCCAGGGTTACCTCATTGCTTAAATACGCGATGCTTTGCAATGCCTTGGTGGGTTCGGGCGTGTAGAAAAAAAGCATGAACGCGCCCGAGGCCAGCTGGAGGAGGATGAGAAACAGTGAGATACCGCCAAAGCAATAAAAGAAATTGACGTGCGCGGGTATCGGCTTGCCCAATTTTAGCCGGATCCGCTCCTTGACCCACCCTGCAACCTTGGCAGCGCTCATCGTTATTTCCCTTTTGTTGAAATTACTGACTTCTTCTTTTCTAGATGTCTCATTTGTTGTATGCACAGGTAATGTAAAAATTGAATCCGCGTTATGCGTTTTCTGTAAAGGTGCCTCTGTCATGGGGTCAAAATGATCGCCCGTTGCATTACTGCTGCTCTTTCTGCCATTCGACCCACTGATCTGCTGAACAAGCATGTCCATACTTGTATGTGCCATCCTTGTTTCGCTTCGCACACTCCGGCAACTTTCTAAGCACTTCATTTGGACTTTCCACATCGTTAACGTTACTTTCTTTAGCTACAGCATTATTTTCAACAGACTGATTGCATGCTGCAAAGGCTAGACTAATCAAAATCACTGCTGCCAGACAAAACAACAGCAATGCAGGCAATTTGGAACCGAATTTTATTTGATTCACCCTTGGTTACCATTGGCAGGGGGGTGTTTGAGAGAATCTTTCGCGGCTTCACTCCCCTGCGCAGCAGCTTTCTGCCACCACTCCATCGCCTTGGATGCGTCCTTGGGCACGCCTTCACCTTTGTCATACATCTCGCCAAGTTTGTATTGCGCAAAATCATTTCCCAGTTCAGCGGCTTTCTGATACAACTCCGCCGCCTTGGCGTCGTCTTTGGTAACACCGTCTCCGTTGTAATACTTCCGGGCGAGAGTTAATTGATCTTTTGCATTGCCAGACTGGGCTTTCTGTTGCATTTCATCAAACTTGGCTTCCGGGGTAAGCGGCCCAGAACCAAACTGGCCATTCAAACTTGTGTTCTGTGCGGGGTGTGCATCAGCTTCAGTCTTGCTGCCAGACGCCCTCTCACCGCAACCAGCGATTGTTAGCACCATCAGCAAAATAATTTTACGCAACGTAGTGCTCCTCTTAACCTTCAATAGGCCTCTGAGTATGTCGGGGCGGCAGCTTTGTGGTTATACGAGATCTTCTACTAATTAATCTTATGGACAAAATCATCTCTACGGTTCTCTTGCCAACACTTTTCCTCATGGCATGAGAGCCGTGGCTTTTCCTCTCCCAAGCTTACGGCCTTGATTTGAGTTGCAGGGACTCCCAGCAACTCAAGGTTCTTGAGTGCAGCGTTGGCACGTCTATGACCTAATGCAAGGTTATATTCGGTGCTTCCACGCTCGTCGCAATTACCTTCCACTGTGACGACATCATTTCTATGCGTCTTAATGAATTCAGCCTGTTTCTGAATAACATCCCGATACTCTGGTTTGATGACAGACTTGTCAAAGTCAAAGAAAACGCTCCGCTTTTGTAACTCTTGTAACTCAGCAGCTAATTTGTTCGCCTCTATTTCTGCCGAAGATACAGAAGCATTTGTTTCTGCAGGGCTGCTTATGGTTGCCTCTGGTTTTGTAGTAGCTGATGTGTCAGTCGTAACTTCTTTTGGTTGAGATGCTTTTAAAGAATCTGTCTTGGGTGGGGAAGCACAGGCCATCAGTAGAAAGGGAATCAAAACAACCGCAATTTTTTTCATATTTCTCTCCTTGGTTAAAAATCAAAATTTATTGAGGCAACCTGCATAACACATAGATACAAAGTATATTTACAGCAATATACTTTATGCAAATACTATTTGCAAGATATAATGTTACGGGTACAACAGAGGCATGCAGAAAGGAAACATAAATTGAGCAAACGCATTAAAAATCAACTTTCACTTCAAGTCCTCAAAAAATTCCGCATCATTTATGGTTCCGTTCGTCAGCAATTTCGCGATGTTGAACAAACCTGTGGTGTCACAGGCTCGCAGTTGTGGATATTGCAGGAGGTTGCCAAGACACCTGGCATAGGCGTTTCCGAACTGGCTGATCGCTTGTCCATACATCAGTCCACCGGTAGTCAGCTTGTTGAGAAGCTTGTAACTCGTAGCCTGATAAATAAAGAGCGTAGCAAAGAAGATCAACGACGAGTCGGGTTATGGGTGACTGACGAAGCTTCCAGATTGTTAAAAAATGCACCTGGCCCAGCGGAAGGTATTTTGCCTGAAGCTTTACAAGCATTGCCTGAAGCAGCATTGCTTGCTTTAGATAATTCCCTGATTGGGGTAATTGGGCAATTACGTATTCACGACGACAAATATGCCGACAGACCTTTATCGGATTTATAACAGTGAAAGACTGCAAAAGTATAATCATATGGCGCGCGTATTCAGTTGATGAATCCGATGCAAATTTACCGCTAATGCTTGGATGCTTTAAAAACCCCTTGAATTTTCCTTGCCGGAGGATACTTTGATTCTGAATTGGAAACGACGACTCGTATTCTGGTTCGGGGCAATTTGCGTAGGCTTGGTCGCAATCTTGTTTGCAGTCGCTTGCGAGCAGGCGAATGATCTGTACCACAAGCTGATTGCTATTTCACCTTACCTTCCTTTGCTGACTACCCCTCTCGGCTTTGCGCTGATCGTCGTTATTACGAGGCAGTTCTTCCCCGGTTCGCAAGGCAGCGGCATCCCCCAAACCATTGCATCGCTTGATCCCAAAGAAAACCAAGGCATCCGTAATCAAGTGCTTTCCCTGCGCGTGACGATCGGGAAAATCATGCTTACGATCATAGGACTATTCTTTGGTGCATCCGTGGGACGCGAAGGCCCCACTGTGCAAATTGGCGCATCCATCATGCATAGCTTGGGAAATCTTGCCCGCTTCTCCAGGCACGATCTGGAAAAAGGGCTGATACTTGCTGGCGGCGCAGCCGGTGTTGCCGCTGCTTTCAACACGCCGCTGGCCGGTATAGTGTTTGCCATCGAGGAGATGGGTCGTTCTTTCGAAGAGCACAACAGTTCGACCATTTTGATGGCGGTTATCATTGCTGGCATCACCTCGCTTGCACTGCTCGGTAATTATTCCTATTTCGGCCACACCTCAGAATCTCTGGCATTCGGCGGCGAATGGAGCGTGGTCGTAATTTGTGGCATCGCGGGAGGGTTTCTTGGCGGAGCGTTCAGCCGTGTGCTGATCGAGGTTAACAAAGGCTTGCCGGGTCGCATGGGTGCATGGATGCGTGCAAAACCGGTGGCGTTCGCAGCCACCTGCGGCTTAATCCTGGCGCTGGTGGGGCTGGCTTCGGGCAACGCCACTTACGGTAGCGGCTACAGCGAAGCGAAATCACTTCTCAATGGCAATGCGGCCTTGCCGGAAAGCTACGGCCTGCTGAAAATGGCGGCCACCGTGGTTTCCTACATCAGCGGCATACCGGGGGGGATTATGGCGCCCACGCTTTCTGCGGGCGCGGGATTCGGTGCCAATATCGCACACTTTTTCACCTCCGTCCCGGCTGGCGCAACGATCATCCTCGGCATGGTGGCTTACTTCGCCGGCGTTACGCAGGCACCCATCACAGCGTTCGTCATCGTAATGGAAATGACGGATAACC
This sequence comes from Nitrosomonadales bacterium, assembly GCA_023259055.1. Taxonomy (GTDB): domain Bacteria; phylum Pseudomonadota; class Gammaproteobacteria; order Burkholderiales; family Gallionellaceae; genus Gallionella. The sequence goes on along the minus strand of JAHFQZ010000003.1, from coordinate 199,223 downwards.
ACGAAATGATATTGCCGCTGATGGCCGCTGCGTTCATTGCCAAAGCCTGCTCAAGGCTGGTCTGCCCAACACCGCTGTTTCTCACGCTTGCGCAGAATTTCGTTGGCTATCATTTATCTAGTGAGAGCGTACATGACTCCCACAAAAAATATTGAACTTCAAACAAATCATGGTATCGCCACAAATCTGTCTATAGTCAGCGCTTGTTATGGCCTGCGCAATCCTATTTCCTTCACCAGCGCATAAATGGCCGGGATCACGATCAGCGTCAGTATCGTCGAAGAAATCATGCCGCCTACCATCGGTGCCGCAATGCGGCGCATTACCTCGGAGCCGGTGCCAGTGCCCCACATGATGGGCAACAGGCCAGCCATGATTGCGACTACCGTCATCATCTTCGGACGCACCCGTTCCACCGCACCTTCCATGACCGCTGCGTAGAGGTCGCCTGTGGCTGGATCTTGCCCTTCAGCCGCGCGTTTCGCCTTGATCTTTTCCCAGGCGTGTTCCAGATAGATCAGCATCACCACGCCGGTTTCCGCAGCGACTCCGGCCAGCGCGATGAAGCCCACCGCAACGGCAACAGACAGGTTGTAGCCGAGCAGCCATAGCAGCCACACGCCACCGACCAGCGCGAACGGCACCGAGAGCATCACGATTAACGATTCCGTTACGCGCCTGAAGTTGAGATACAGCAGCAAGAAGATGATCAACAAGGTAATCGGTATGACGATTTTCATCTTGGCTGCTGCGCGTTCCATGTATTCGAACTGCCCGCTCCATGTCGCATAATAACCGGGAGGGAATTTCACTTTCTCCTCCACTGCACGGCGGGCATCGTCCACATACGATCCGATGTCGCGGTCGCGGATGTCCACAAAAATATAGGCGGACAGCAGCGCGTTCTCGGTACGGATGGCAGGCGCGCCCTTGACTACTTCCACCTTGGCGAGTTGCCCGAGCGGGATCATCGCACCCTCCCCATTGCCTTGCATCTGGGTCGGCACCAGCACTTCGCGCGCAATCAGCTCGGGACTGCTGCGCAATTCGCGCGGGTAACGCACGATGACGCCAAAGCGTTCGCGCCCCTCCACCGTGGTGGTCACCATCTCGCCGCCGAGCGCGGTAGAGATGACATCCAGCAAGTCGCCAACGGCCAACCCATAGCGCGCAAGCGCTTCTCGGTCAGGCTCTATATCGAGGTAGTAACCGCCGGTAATGCGCTCGGCAAAGGCGCTGGTGGTGCCCGGAACATTCTTGACCACGGCTTCGATGTCCTTGGCCACGCGCTCTATCCCTTGCAAATCCTTGCCGTACACCTTGATGCCGATCGGCGTGCGGATGCCGGTAGCGAGCATGTCGAGGCGTGCCTTGATCGGCATAGTCCACGAGTTGGCCATGCCCGGAAATTGCAACGACTTGTCCATTTCTGCGATCAATTTATCCAGGGTCATGCCGGCTCGCCATTCTTTTTCCGGCTTGAGATTGATCACGGTCTCGAACATCTCCGGCGGGGCCGGATCGGTAGCGGTCTGCGCGCGTCCCGCCTTGCCATACACGGACGCGACTTCGGGAAAACTCTTGATGATCTTGTCCTGCGTCTGCAACAGTTCCGCCGCCTTGGTGATGGACATGGCAGGCAGCGAGGCCGGCATGTAGAGCAGCGTGCCCTCGTTGAGGGTCGGCATGAATTCGCTGCCCAGGCGTGTCGCCGGATAGATGGAAACACCCAGCACCACCAGTGCGGCGACGATGGTCGCTTTCTTCCAGCGCATTACCGCAGCGATGACCGGACGATAAGTCCAGATTAAAAAACGGTTCAACGGGTTCTTCGCTTCAGGCATGATCTTTCCGCGAATAAACAGCATCATCAGCACAGGAACCAGCGTGATGGAAAGCAACGCTGCGCCCGCCATGGAGAAGGTCTTGGTAAATGCGAGCGGGGAGAACATCCTTCCTTCCTGAGACTCCAGTGTGAACACCGGCAGAAACGAAACCGTGATGATCAGCAGCGAGAAAAATAACGCCGGGCCGACTTCTTTGCAGGCGGCGAGAATGGCGGTGGCGCGCTCATCAAAACCTCCCCCTCTCCCGCCGGGGGAGGGGTTGGGGAGGGGGAGCCGTTCCAGATGCTTATGCGCATTCTCAATCATCACAATCGCCGCATCCACCATCGCGCCGATGGCAATCGCAATGCCACCCAAGCTCATGATGTTGGAATTCAAGCCCAGCGCCCGCATGGCGATGATGGCGATCAGCACGCCGACGGGCAGCATCACGATTGCGACCAGCGCGCTGCGCACATGCATCAGAAAAACGATGCACACCAGTGCGACGATGATGCTTTCCTCAAGCAACGTGCGCTTCAGGGTTTCGATGGCACGGTTGATCAGGTCGGAGCGGTCATACACCGTCTGGATAGTTACACCATCTGGCAGGCCGGAGGACACCTCGGCAATTTTGTTTTTGATGTTTTCGATAACCTCCAGCGCGTTCTGGCCAAAGCGCGCCATGACGATACCGGACACCACCTCGCCTTCACCGTTCAACTCGGTGATGCCGCGCCGCTCGTCCGGGCCAAGCTCGACACGCGCGATATCGCGAATCAGCACCGGCGTGCCTTTCTCCGCCTTGACTACCAGATTCTCGATGTCGCCAGCGCCGCGCAGGTAGCCTTTGCCGCGCACCATGTACTCGGTCTCGGCCATTTCCACCACACGTCCGCCCACATCGCGGTTCGAATCGCGGATCACCTGCGTGACCTTCATCAGGGGGATACCGTAAGCGCGCAGCTTCATCGGATCCACTGTTACCTGATACTGTTGCACGAAGCCGCCGACTGAAGCGACTTCCGATACCCCATGTGCCTTGGTGAGCTGATAACGCAGGTACCAGTCTTGAATGGTGCGCAGTTCTGCCAGCGTCTTGTTCACGCCGATCACCGCGTACTGGTACACCCAGCCGACACCGGTCGCATCCGGGCCGATCTGCGGCATCACGCCCCTGGGCAGTTTGCCGGAAGCGAAGTTGAGGTACTCCAGCACCCGTGAACGCGCCCAGTATAGGTCGGTGCCGTCTTCGAAAATGACATACACAAAGGACGCGCCGAAAACCGAAAAGCCGCGCACCACCCTGGATTTCGGCACCGATATCATCGACGTGGTCAACGGGTAAGTAACCTGATCTTCCACCACTTGCGGCGCCTGACCGGGATATTCCGTATAGACGATCACCTGCACATCCGACAAATCGGGCAGCGCATCCAGCGGGGTTTTGACCAATGCATAAATGCCCGCCAGCGTGATAAACAGCGTGGCGAGAATCATCAGGAAACGATTGCGTGCCGACCAGTCGATGATGGTGTTTAACATGTCAGTGCCCCGCGTGCGGGTTGCCGGAAGGTGCAGCCGGTTTGGCTTGCAGCTTGGTAATCACCCATTCGCCCGGCTTGCGCTCGACTATTTCAAAGTTAATGGCAGTGCCTGGTTGGATGCCTGTCACCAGCGATGAATTTGCCAGCGCGAGATCCATGGTCATCCCCGGCCAGCCCAGCATCTTGATCTGGCTGTGCGTGACGTTGACCGTGCCATCTGAGTTGAACGCATTCAGCGTGCCTTCAGTCTGGTACCCCACTGCGGTTGGTTTCGGCTGTTCATTTGCTCCTTTCGCATCTGGCGCTCCACTGCCATGTGTGTGCCCGAGTCCGCCGAGCGCTGCCTTGAGGTTGCTTTCGGCATCAATCAGAAAGTTGGCCGCCACTACCACGCGTTCTCCTTCGGCAATCCCATTCAGCACTTCCACATAATTGTCGCTACGGCTGCCCAACCTGATTTCACGCGGCTCAAAGCGCCCTTCCGCCATTTGTACCAGCACAATTTGGCGCGTGCCGCTGTCAATCACCGCAGAAGCCGGCACGGTCAGCACCTTGCCCTTGCCGGACACCGAAATTTCCACCTGTGCAAACATGGCGGGCTTGAGCAAACCATGCGGATTGGCGATCTCCAGCCTCACCGTGACCGTTCGGGTCTCGGGTTTCAAGGTCGGGTAGATGTAAGTAATCGTGCCTTCGAATTCCTTATCTGGATAGGCGTTGATTTTCACCTTGGCCTTGGCACCCGTCCTCACCATGGCAATGTCCTGCTCAAAGACGTCAGCCATCACCCACACCGAGGAAAGATCGGCGATCTGATACAACATTTCACCGGGCATAAAGCGCATCCCCTCGAAGGCTTTCTTCTCCAGCACGATGCCATTCACCGGTGTATGAAAGGCATTAAAAGTCAGGCTGCGTTTGGTTGTAGCGGATTCGGTCAGTTCTTTCACCTGCTGCTCGGAAATATCCCAGTTCCTCAGGCGCTGCAAGCTGGCATCGGCAAGCTGTTGCATGCTCTGCCGGGTATTGCCATCCGCATCTTTCAATGCCGCGACACCCTGCATGGCAATCGCGTACTCGCGCTGCGCCGATACCAGTTCCGGGCTATACACATCGAACAGTGCCTGCCCTTTCTTTACCGGCTCTCCAGTCGTTTTCACATGCAACTTTTCTATCCAGCCTTCAAACTTGGGAGCAATGTTGTGGATATTCCGCTCATTGACTTCCACCCTGCCCACGACGCGTATCGTTTTATCAAGCACACGTTTCCCTGCATGCTCGGTTTTCACCCCAAGCTTCTGCACCTTTTCAACGCTAATTTTTACTTGTCCTGAGCCTCCCGAGGTAGCGGAGGAGGAAGAGGTTTGATTGCCACTGTCCGGCTCATCCCCTCCTTCGTACACCGGAACATAGTCCATGCCCATCGAGTCTTTCTTCGGCACCGGAGATGTGTCAGGCAAGCCCATCGGGTTGCGGTAATACAGAATCTTCCGTTCTACCTTGGTGTTCGAAATGGGAGCTGGTGAAGACGTCGCCTGGGTAGCCGTGTGTGTGCCGAACCAATACCCGCTTGCGCCTACGCCCAGCAATGCCAGAGCACCAATAATAATTACGCTGACCGATTTCATAGATCTTCTCCCAACAGTCTTTCGATTTCAGCCAAACGCATCTGCGCTTCCGTCTGTGCTTTCAGCACTTCCAGTTTGGCATTCAGGATTTGTCGTGCCGCATCCAACAACGTCGCAAAATCCACCCTGCCGGTCTGGTAGCCGGTTAACGCAGATTCAAATGTGACCTTCGCTTGTGGCAACAGGCCGCTGGAGCTCAGCGCCTCGGTGTGCTGCGCAGCATCCAGGCCGGAAAGGTTTTCGGCCAGTGCGGACAGGATGCGGTTGGCGGTTGCTTCCTTTCGTGCCTTTGCTGCCGCCAGCATTGCCTCGGATTCACGCTCCTGTGAACGGCGTGAATCTTGTTGCAACGGGATATTGAGTTCGACCATCAAGCCCCACTCCCGCACTGCAGTGCCGTACTGGGTCGGAGAAATACCTAGCGTAAAATCCGGATAACGGTTTTTGTAAGCAAGCTCACGATTTTTTTCTGCCGCGCCGATACCCGCCTCGTCCACAAACAAATCCGGGTTGTGTTCATGAATGCGATTTTCCAGAGCCTTGTAATTTTCCATACCTGCTGTTGCAGGAATGCTTCGTAAGATTTGCGGGGTAGCAAGCGGCATAGTCGCCGGGCGCGACAACATGGCATTCAGCCGTACCTCAATTTGTCGTTTGGAATTGTCCAGCGCGACCAGCCCGGTTTTCATAACCGATTGTTCCACTTGCGCACGCACTGCGTCCTGCTGTGCTGCCAGGCCGTTGGCATAGCGAAACTGCGCAACTTTCTCCATCTGCACCACCAGATCAAGCAAGTCGCGGGTGATTTTTTGACTGCCCGTAACATAGTAATACTGCGCGTAAGCGGATTTTATTTGCGCCGACAAATCCGCCCATGTAGCGACAGTTCGTCCATGCGCCTGGTCTGCCACAGCCCCGGCTGCTTTCTGCTTCAAATCACGTTTGCCAAACCACGGCACGCTCTGCATAAACGTATAGCGCGTGCTGCCCACCTGCGACGGGAGCAGGCTGGGGCTCTTGTCCATGCCGCGGTTGGTAATGTCCATCAACTCGGTGCGGAGCACCGGATCAGGCAAGGCTGTTGCGGCCTGTGCGCGTTGCGCCGCGGCATCGGCCTCGTATCGCATCGCCGCGAACTCGGGATTGTGCTCGCGTGCATACTCCAGCAGCCCGGTGAGATTGGTTCCCAGATCATCAGCCGCACAAGCAGGCAACAGCCATACTCCCATCAGTCCGCAAGCAGCTAGTCTGGCAATAAGTCGCATCTTCATAGTTCACTCCTCGGAACCAGTTGCAAAACAACTGCCTGAAATTAACTTATCCAGGCCGTTGCGCCGGTTCAATGATGCGCAAAAACTTTTGCTTTACCGTCCTGAGTAATCAGCAAGGTGTCATAAGGTACGGGGAGTGTGCTTTCCATGCCGGGCGAACCGGGCGGCATGGAAGGCACAGCCAGACCGATGGCCTTTGGGCGTTCTATAAGCAATCTTTTGATATCCGTAGCGGGCACATGGCCCTCAACCAGATATTGTCCTACCTTGGCTGAATGACATGAACCATATTTGCTTGGCATGCCCAGCTTTTTGCGTGCAGCAGGCACATCATCAACATCATGCAGAATAACCTCGAAGCCGTTTTTCTGAAGATGTTCCGCCCAGGCTTTACAGCATCCGCATTCCGCACTTTTGTAAATTTCCACAACTGGCAGGGCATGTCCTGAACCTGCCGAAGCGGCCTGCCCTGAACCCTGTTGCAAGGGTTGCGCCATGCCGGGCAGAGCAGCTCCCAAAGCGGCACACAACGCCAATCCTTGCAGCAGAACTTGTTTCTTAAAATGAACCATCGTAAATGTTTTAGCGAATCCCACTTCGTTCGTTCTCATGTTTCGAATCCTGAAATAATTTTGTATTAGCAGGCGCAACGCGGCGGCTGGGCGATTCGGAACGAGGCTTTGTGCTGAAAGATTCAGCGAGATTACGAAAAATAAAGACACTCGTCCCGCGTTATGCGCGAGCGAGAGGCGGAGGATCAAGCAGAGTTAATGCAACGGATTGAAACTGTGTCGAAGAGGGTGCGAACGACAGCGCTAATGGCTGGGCTTCCGCCACTTTAATTGATGCAGTAGCCAAATATCCCGAACAGGCCAGATGGCAGATGCCAGAGTTCCCGCAGCCAGATTCCTGTTGGTCATGAAGGCTGGAAGATTGATCTTGATCTGCAGCAGACTGGAGGTTTTGCTCTGTCGAGACGTGGTGCTTGTGATGCTCGTTCTGCTGGGCAACGACAGTTTGGCAATCGCCGCACATCGTCTGCATAGCGACTGAAACAGCCAGCACGTTGCCGCTAAACAACGGCAGCCAAATGGCTACTAATACCGCAACAAATTTTTTTATGGAACATGACATATACGCAGCTTGGCAAAACTCAGCAGTCCTGTCAATTGTAAAATATATTTTCTCAGACCAGATATGACAAACAAAGTTCGCTTGGCTGGTATTGCATAAGTTGAATACACATACTGCGCTGGTGAAAATAACAACCGGTAGTTGTCACTTAACTTACCGCCAGTCAGTCCAGCTACTGAGGCGCCTACACTATCCTAGAAAAGGGGATGCATAGGCTTGTCGAACCATAATCGTTTACGTTCTTGCCCATATGTGCCGATCAACTTCCATTTACCGGCTTCCTTGATCAGCACATGATCTTGATTGGCCCAATTATCGATGGTTATAAGCCCTTTTTTTGTTTTAGGGTCAGGCATACCCATCAGAAGACCACTACACTGAAAAACCACCATGTTTTTATCGGACGACATTTTTCCAAGCTTCAGATTATGCTGCGTTGACATGGAATCAAATGTGGAAAATATTCTTCGCCATATCTGTTCTGCAGATTTTTTATCATGGTCTCCGTCGCCATAATTGTCTGAATATAGTGCCATAAGGCCTTCCAGGTCTTTTGTTTCAATGGCCTTTTCCGCTGCCTGAAAAAACATCATCACTTCATTGAAGGTCTGCTCTCCCAACTGCTGTTTCGCAGCGGGATCGACTACCATGGAATATTTAGTTGAGAGTTGATGTTCCGCCCCAAAGGCGGCACCTGCAAAGAGAGAGACGGCCATTAAAAGAGATGCGCCACTTATTGTGACCAGACGATTTATTGTGTACATGTGATTTAAACGATAAGTCATAACAAGCTCCTGTAAATAGTTTTGCGGTAATACATAACCAACAGGCTTATTTTGTGTGTTGGCGGCTGACTTTGAGTAACGTCTGATGACTTTTGACTCTTACTGTCGTTTCTTGGCAAGGAAATTTATTATTCCCTTCCTGTCAGAATTGCTCATCTCTTCCCTGCCCTGTTTCTTTCTATAGCTGTTCATCCGGTCAACGATCTTGCTCCATTCTTTTGCAGGAAACTGGTCTGGGTCAGGTACGGCATGGCACACTGAGCAAAACCAGACAACGTTGAATGCCTCGGGTTCTGCACGTAATGGGGAATTTGCAGGAAGATCTCTGAATCCATTCTTTTCCAGATAGGAAACGATCTCTTTTTTCTCTTTATCGGCAGGTGTTTTGACACCAGGCGAAGCGCCTGCCATAAGCAGGGCGTGATCCATCATCTTTTCAAACCTCACAGGCCAGTCGTTTGTTGAATGCATCTTGGGACTCGGGAGATTGTGGCACTGACTGCAATACGATGCAAAGAGCACTGCCCCTTTACTTTGAGGATCGGGCAGTTGGTCCGCCGTCAAGCCGAATGATGGGATTACAATCCGTTTTATATTCTTATCCCAAGCGCCTGCCATGCTGCTGCTGCAATGAAAAAGAATACTCACAACTGTTATCAAACGCAAAAAGTTTAGATACATAACCCTTCTCCTCGCAATATTTGGAACCTCTGGATAAGCAAACTATATGGCTCAATACTTTCTGCAAAATTTATGATGCCAATAATGAACATCGCACGAAAAGGGCGCTATAGGTGTTTGCCTGATTATGGTGTAAGGAAATGGGAAAGCTTGTTGTCAGTGTTTGCCTGATAGAACAAGAATGGCGATGTATAAAGCAGATGGTATCTTGTTTACATTTATTCTCAATTATAAAGGGGCGCATGTACGCAATTGGCAAATTTCGATCCATGTAATAGCCTTTATGAAAACTGTCTTTGAAATGTTGCGCTCTGGCTATTTAATTCAGGTCACCCGTAAGCAGACACTCGCGAAGCGTGGCTAACGCAGCACAAAGCGGATATTGGCGATAATTTCAATTTCAGTGGTTTGCATGGTTGGTCCCTTGCTCTTCATCTAAAAATTCGCAATATGCCTTCCAGTCAGCCCACATCTCAAGCGCTTTTTGCCTTGGATATATTCGACGTGTATCGCCCGGAAGGTAGTGCGGTTCTGAAGGCGGAATTGCGCCAAGCTTTTCGTATGCCAGTACTTCCGCTTCGGAAATACACAGGAGGGAAGCCAGCTCGTCGATGTAAACATACGTCTTGTGTGATATATCGTGCGCGTTCATAGCAACGCCTCGGCACAGGATTTCATATTAACGGGTTTCGTGTATGTCTTTGAACGTGGTAAAAAATACGTCGGCAGGGTGTCAAATGAACAACCCCGCAGCAAGCTGCGGGGTTGTTCATTTCGCCATTTATGAAAGCTGTACTTCAGAGTTTAACCGCCAGTTTTTTCTTACCACTCGACCCACTGTTCTGCTGAACAACCGCTTACATACTTATACGTACTTATTCAGCGTTTCCATAGAACTGAATTTTATTTGATTCTCACTTAAGGTGCATTTGCATGAAGGTTTTTGAGAGCTTCCTCTGCGGCTCCATTACCCTGCGCAGCCGCTTTTTGCCACCACTCCGCCGCCTTTGCGTCATCTTTGGCTACGCCGACTCCGTTGTAATACATCCGGCCGAGACCTAATTGATCTTTTGAACTACCAGCCTCAGCTTTTTGCTTCACCTCGGCAAACTTTTCCTCTGGGCTTTGCGTTCCCGATCCAAAATTGCCGCCATAGTTTGTATTCTGCGCGGGGTGTGCAACAGTTTCAGTCTTGTTGCCAGATGCCTTCTCACCGCAACCAGCAATTGTCATTAGTATCATCATCAAAATAATTTTACGCATTGCAACACTCCTATAATAAATTGGCAGCTATAAATTGCGGCTGCTTCACCATGGACTTCCCTCTGTATCTCGTCTTCCAAGAGAGGTATTTCATGCTACCAGATTTTCCTTCTGTTGAGCACTCCAAGGATACAGCTTGGCAATAATGGATTGAATGAATTACTGCGCTTGCCGTTGCCGCACTGCTTCAAATAAACATATCGCTGTCGCCGCTGCCGCATTCAGTGATTCGATCTTGCCGTGCATCGGGATAGTAATTTTTCTTGTAGCCAGATTCAGCAAGCCCTCAGACAGTCCGGCCCCTTCGTTGCCAATCAGAAATGCAACATTCCCGCGCAAGTCGCTCTCATAAAGGCTGTGAGTGGCTTGCAGGCTCGCCGCCAGCAGCGCGCCTGAAAATGCTTTCGCAACGCTTTGCAAATCCTGTTGCTCGTAAATACGCAACAAAAAATGCCCCCCCATTGCGGCACGCAGCACTTTAGGTGACCAAGCGTCGGCGCACCCGGTAGAGAGAAATACCGCATCGCATCCCGCCGCAGCCGCCGAACGCAATATCGAACCGAGATTTCCCGGATCCTGAATATCCTCCAGCAACAGGGGAAAGCGGCTATCGGATATCGCTCCTGCCGACTGCGGCAAATCGATCAGTGCGAGAATGCCGGTCGGTGTTTTCAGTTCGCTGAGTTCTGCGAACAATTTGTCATCAAATTGCGTCACTGGCACGCCGGCAGCATGTTCCAGCAATGCCGTTATTTCCGCATCGCCCAACGCAGCTGGATTCAGCAGGATGTGTTGCGGCTGATTTCCCGAATCCAGATACGCCGCCAGCAAATGCGTACCGTCCAGCAGGGTCTGGTTAACCTTGCCGCGATGACGCGCTGAACCGGCAAGCTTGGCGAGTTCCTTGAAAAGAGGGTTGTCGCGGGATTGGATATGTTTCATGCCGGAACAGGCTTTATCCCGCTTCAACCCCCGTAAGGGGAACTTCGGCGGCATCCTCGCTGCCTGGCCCAGTGATGCCCAAAGGGGAAACGTCGGTTGTTGTCCATTTTTCGGGGGCGGGCAACGACTTATCCGCAGCAGTATCCTGTTCCAGCAACGCGCCGATTTCTTCCAGCGAGGGAAGTTCCTGCAAGGCTCGCAGGTTCAGATCATCGAGAAATTGCTTGGTGGTGGCAAATAATTCGGGTTTACCGGGTGCATCGCGTGTGCCAACCACTTCTACCCAGCCGCGGGCTTCCAGCGTTTTGAGGACTTGTGAAGAGACTGCGACGCCGCGTATTTCCTCGATGTCGCCGCGTGTGACCGGTTGGTGATAGGCGATGATGGCAAGCGTTTCAAGCACGGCGCGCGAGTAGCGCGGCGGTTTTTGCGGGTTGAGCCGATCAAGGTATTGCTGCATTTCCGGATTGGCGCGGAACCGCCAGCCGCTGGCCACGCGGTTTAGTTCAACGCTGCGCCCTTGCCAGTCATGCGCAAGCTCTTCGAGCAGGGCTTCCATCTGGCGATTGTCCAGCGACACATCACTGAGCTTCTTCAGCTCCGAAACCGGCAGGGGTTCCGTGGTGGTCATCAGCGCGGCCTCGAGTATGAGCTTGAACTGCCCCGTGTTCATTTTTCCGCCAAACAGATCCGTGCTAATCGAAACCTCGTCCAGACTGGATTCGGTCTCCACGAGCAGTGGCGCTTCATTCTGCGGTAATGGCTCGGCTTGTTCTGACATAAATGCTCCCCAATGTTTCGCTTTGCTGGATTTCCACCAGAAATTCTTTGGCCAGTTCGAGGATGGCAATGAAGGTGACAACAAGTTTCGGCACGCCACCATGCACATCAAACAGCTTGTCGAACGCGATAAACTCGCCTCCATGCAAACTTCGCAGAACATGTGTCATCTGTTCGCGCACCGACAATTGTTCGCGGCGCACTTTGTGATGCTTATTGAGCTTGGCGCGAGCTAACAGGCCCAGCCATGCCTGGCGCAAATCTTCCACGCTGACTTCCGGCAGACGTTCCTGCACGGTATTTTCAATCAGCACTTGCACGATCTCGAAATCGCGCCCGGCTTGTGGCAGTTCGTTTAGTTTTTGCGCGGCGAGTTTCATTTGCTCGTATTCCAGTAAGCGGCGCATCAATTCAACGCGCGGGTCTTCACCTTCTTCTTCGCTGGCCTTGGGCGGGCGCGGCAGCAACATGCGCGATTTTATTTCGATCAGCACCGCGGCCATCAGCAAATACTCTGCCGCCAGTTCCAGGCGATGTTGATGCATCATCTCGATGTAGGTCATGTATTGCCGGGTCAATTCCGCCATCGGAATGTCCAGCACATCGAGGTTGTGCTTGCGGATCAGGTACAGCAACAAGTCAAGCGGCCCCTGGAAGTTCTCCAGAACCAGCTCCAACGCGTCCGGCGGAATGTATAAATCCTGCGGCAGCTCCAGCAGCGGTTCGCCGTGAATGCGCGCAAGTGGATGAAGCAGGAATTGCTGTTCGCTCATCGCCGGTTAGCTGTAGCTCAGCCCCATCGCTTCGCGCACATCGCGCATGGTCTCGGAAGCCAGTTTGCGCGCCTTCTCGCAGCCGTCGGCGATAATGTTGCGAACCAGCGCCGGGTCGTCCAGATACTGTTGTGCACGCTCGCGCATCGGGCGCTGCTCTTCGAGCACAGCGTCGATCACCGGCTGTTTGCATTCGATGCAGCCGATGCCGGCGCTCTTGCAGCCCTGAATTACCCATTGTTTCGTCTGCTCGCTGGAATACACCAGATGCAACGGCCACACCGGGCATTTATCGGGGTCGCCGACATCGGTGCGGCGGATGCGCGCCGGATCGGTCGGCATGGTGCGGATTTTCTTGCTGACGCTGGCCTCGTCCTCGCGCAGCGTGATGGTGTTGTCGTAGGACTTGGACATTTTCTGCCCGTCCAGTCCGGGCATTTTCGAGGCGGCGGTAAGCATCGCACGGGGCTCGGACAGGATCATCTTGCCGCCGCCTTCCAGATAACCGAACAGACGTTCGCGGTCGCCGTGACTCAGGCTCTGTTGCTCATCCAATAAGGATTTAGCGGATTCCAATGCTTCGTCATCACCATGCTCCTGATAACGGGTGCGTAGCTCGGCAAACAGCTTGGCCTTTTTTCCGCCGAGCTTTTTGACCGCCGCTTCAGCCCTTTCCTCAAAACCGGGTTCGCGTCCGTATATGTGGTTGAAGCGGCGCGCAATTTCGCGGGTGAATTCAATATGCGGCACTTGGTCCTCGCCCACCGGCACCTGGGTGGCGCGGTAAATCAGGATATCCGCGCTTTGCAGCAGCGGGTAACCGAGGAAACCGTAAGTGCTCAGGTCTTTCTCGGAGAGTTTTTCCTGCTGATCCTTGTAGGTCGGCACGCGCTCCAGCCAGCCCAGCGGGGTAATCATCGACAGCAGCAAGTGCAGCTCGGCGTGTTCCGGCACGCGTGACTGGATAAACAGCGTGGCGTGGGCAGGATCGACCCCGGCAGCCAGCCAGTCCACCACCATGTCCCACACGCTTTGTTCAATGATTTGCGGAGTGTCGTAATGCGTGGTCAGCGCGTGCCAGTCGGCCACGAAAAACAGGCATTCGTATTCGTGTTGCATCTGCACCCAATTTTTCAACACCCCGTGGTAATGCCCCAGATGCAAACTTCCGGTAGGACGCATACCCGATAACACTCGATCAGCAAACATTTTCTATTAAATCCCAAATAACAACGAAAGCAATTTGAACATCAGGTTCACCAGCGGTGAGAGTATCAAACTCAACACCGGCGTGACCGCCAGAAAGATCAGGATGAACATGCCATACGGCTCTATTCTCGCCAGCTGATACGCCTGGCGATGCGGCAGCAAGCTGACCGCAACGCGTCCGCCATCCAGAGGCGGCAATGGCAGCATATTCAATGCCATCAGCACGACATTGATCCTGATTCCCCATTCGGCCATGCCCATCAGCGGCTCGGCAAAATAATTTCCCTGAAACAACATCGCCATTTTATAGAGAAATGCCCAGCAAAGCGCCATGAATAAATTCGAGGCCGGTCCGGCAATCGCCACCCACAACATATCCTTTTTGGGATTGCGCAACGCGGCAAAATTGACCGGCACCGGCTTGGCCCAGCCAAACAGGATGCCGCCCATCCACAGGGTAAGCAGCGGGAACAGGATCGTGCCGACCGGATCGATGTGGCGCAGCGGATTCAGACTGATACGGCCCTGCTGGTAGGCGGTCATATCACCGAAATGACGCGCCACATACCCGTGCGCCGCTTCATGCAGCGTGATGGCGAACAGTACCGGAATCGCCGCAAGAGAGATGAGTTGAATTAATTGGTCTGGTTGCATTATTCCTCAATTCCAAAAGGTGCGATGTCACCCTTGCCGCGGCGCAGCAAGATCGGACTATCGCCGGTCAAATCGATCACGGTAGTGAAATCCGAACCGACCGCACCGCCGTCAATCACCAGATCTACTTTCTTTTCCAGCAATTCGCGAATCCGTTCGGCATCGTTCAACGGCCACTCTTCGTCCGGCAATATCAGTGTTGAGCTGGACATCGGCTCACCCAGCTCTTCCAGCAGCGCCAGCGCTACCGGATGGTCTGGAATACGGATGCCAATGGTACTGCGCTTGGGATGCTGCAAGCGTTTCGGTACTTCCTTGGTCGCTTCCAGTATGAAAGTGTAACTGCCTGGCGTATTGCTTTTCAACAGGCGAAATTTGCTGTTGTCCACGCGTGCATAGTACGAGATTTCCGACAGGTCGCGGCACATCAGGGTCAGGTAATGCTGTTCGTCCAACTGGCGTATATGGCGAATGCGCGTCACTGCATCCTTGTCGCCCAAGTGACAGCCAAGCGCATAGCAGGAATCGGTGGGGTATACCACGATGCCGCCGCTGCGCAGCACTTCAGCCGCTTGCCGAATCAGGCGCGGGTTAGGGTTGTCGGGGTGGATGGTGAAAAATTGTGCCATCAGTCTGCCTTCGAAGCGGCGTCATGTTCCCAAAGCTGCCACACCGGTGTGCAACCCAGCGGGAAATCCGGCATCTTTCCTACATCACGGTAGCTCTCACCCGGACCGTGAAAATCCGAACCGCATGAGCACATCAGGTTAAATTCTGCGGCATACCGGGCAAACTCGGCATACTGCTCCGGCGTGTGGCTACCGCTCACCACTTCGATCGCCTGCCCGCCGCATTTGACGAAATCGGCAAGCAACTCATGCATGGTCTTCTTGCCCATGCTGTTGCGCCCGACCATATAACGGCCAGGGTGCGCCAGTACCGCCACGCCGCCGCTGCCTCGCACCCAGTTCACCGTATCCGCCAGCGCTGCCCATTGGTGCGGCACATAACCCGGCTTACCCTTCACCAGATAACGGCTGAACACGCTCTTTACATCCTTGCAATGGCCGGCTTCAACCAGATAGCGCGCAAAATGGGTGCGGCCTATCATGTTTGGATTTTCCGCATATTGATACGCGCCTTGCAGCACGCCGCCGATTCCAATCTTGGCAAGTTCCTCGGACATTTTCCTGGCGCGCTCACCGCGCCCGCTGCGCACACTGCGCAATCCTTCCGCCAACGGAGGATAAGCCGGATCGATGCCCAAGCCGACGATATGCACGGTATGGGTGCGCCATGTTACGGAAATCTCCACGCCATTGATGAAGGTCATGCCATGTTGTATGGCAGCGGCACGCGCCTCCTCCAGCCCATCCATGTCATCATGATCGGTCAGCGCCAGTACCTTTACGCCGCGTTCGGCAGCCCGATGCACCAATTCGGCCGGGGTGAGCGTGCCGTCGGAAATATTGGAATGGCAATGCAGGTCGTAATCGAGCATCAGATTTCGCCGCCGCTTTTTTTCATGGCTTTACCCTCTTCAGCGCGCTTGCGGCGCACTTCCTTGGGATCGGCAATCAGCGGACGGTAAATTTCGATGCGATCCTTGTCGCGCAGCACGGTGTCGGCCTTGACCAGCTTGCCGAAGATACCCAGTTTGTTGGTGTTCAAGTCGATCTCGGGATACTTGTCGAGTATCCCGCAAAGCTTGATGGCTTCTGCTGCCGTTGCCCCTTGAGGCACTGATTGCTTGAACAGCGTTTGCTCATCGGGCAGCGCATACACCACTTCGATACTGATTTTGCCACTCATGTTTTCGTATAAACCTTTTCTGCACGATGGATAAAAGCATCCACAAAACTGTTGGCAATGTAATGGAAAACCGGCCCGACCAGCTTTTCCAGCAGTTTGCTGGAAAACTCATAGTGCAGGCGGAATTCTATTTTACAGGCTGAATCGCTCAACGGGATAAACCGCCAATGACCGTCCAGATGCTGAAACGGCCCATCCTTCAGGGTCATGTCGATCTGATGCGGCGGTGTGCGCACGTTTTCGGTAGTGAAATGTTGTTTGATATGGTGGTAATTGATGTGCACCGTGGCATGCACCGTCGTACCATCCAGTTTGGAAACGCTCGATCCGCCGCACCACGGCAGGAACTGCGGGTATTCTTCCACTCGGTCTACTAGGTTAAACATCTGCTCCGCGCTGTGCGGAACCAGTACCGTTTTTTCTATTAACGCCATTGACAGCCTGAAGTCGCAAAACCAAAGGCTGGTAGAATAGCCGAACACACCGCAAAACTCACCTGATATGAGCATTATCCAGAACAAAAAAGCCTTCCATGAGTATTTCATTGAAGACAAATATGAAGCAGGCATCATGCTGGAAGGCTGGGAAGTCAAGGCCATCCGCGCCGGGCGGGCGCAACTCAAGGAAGCCTACGTCACCGTGAAAGACGGCGCGCTGTATTTATTCGGCTCACACATCAGCCCGCTGCTGAACGCTTCCACGCACATCCATCCCGATCCGGTGCGCACCCGCAAGCTATTGCTGCACAAGCAGGAAATCGACAAAATTATCGGCAAGGTGCAGCGCGCCGGCTACACGCTGATGCCGCTGGATATGCACTACAAGAATGGCCGCGTCAAACTGGAAATCGGCTTGGCGAAAGGTAAGAAACAGCATGACAAGAGAGCAACTGAAAAAGAACGCGAAGGAAAGATGGAAGCGCAACAAGCCATGAAAAAACTACGGCGTGGCTGAGCATGAAAATACTTTTCCGCCTGTTTTTCGCTCTGCCATCCTGATTCCCGCCACACAGCCTTTGCGCAAACAGCAGGAGCAACCATGTTCGCCACTGACCACATCAAACAACAAACCGCCTACCTCGCAGGCGGCTGCTTCTGGGGCATGGAAGAACTGGTGCGGGAGATTCCTGGCGTGCTGGAAACCGAAGTTGGCTACACTGGCGGCGTCACACCGGATGCGAACTACGAACAAGTGCATACAGGACGCACGGGCCACGCCGAATCACTGAAGATCGTGTTCGACCCGAAACGGCTGACTTATCGCCACCTGCTGTTTGAATTTTTCCGCATGCACAACCCCACCACCCGCAACCAGCAAGGCAACGACATCGGCACGCAATACCGCTCGGCGATTTTCTATATCAACGAGGAACAGAAACACACCGCCGAGGAAGTCATCAAAATCGTGGATGCCTCCGGCGACTGGAAAGCCAAAGTCGTCACCGAAGTCGTGCCGTTCAAAGAGTTTTACCGCGCCGAGGAATACCACCAGAAGTATCTGGTCAAGAATCCGCTCGGCTATACCTGCCACTATGTGAGGAGGCTTGGTCTAGGCGAAGAAAAGTAATATTTTCAATAATCGCTATTCGATAATTTCCCCGCACAGCCAACCAGCAGCAACTCGCGCACCGGCCTGAAACTCCTGCGATGCACGGCAGACACACCATGCTCGCGCAAGGCGGCAAGGTGCGCCGCAGTGGGATAACCCTTGTGGTCGGCAAAACCGTAGTGAGGATACTGTTCATGCAGTTGCAGCATCAGCGCGTCGCGTGCGGTTTTCGCGAGGATCGAGGCAGCAGAAATCGCGGCGACTTTGCTGTCGCCTTTCACTATCGCCTGGCTGGGTATGCCGGTCTGCGGGCAATACAGGCCGTCCACCAGCACTTGCTGCGGCTGGATGTTCAAAGCCAGTACGGCGCGGCGCATCGCCAGCAGCGTGGCTTGCAGGATGTTGAGCTGGTCGATCTCGTCGACTTCGGCATAGGCCACCGCCCAAGCCAGCGCCCGTTCGCGGATGATGGGCGCGAGCTTGTCGCGTTGCCGTTCGGATAGTTTTTTCGAATCGGCCAAGCCTTCGATGGGATTAGTCGCGTCGAGGATCACTGCTGCGGCACTCACCGGACCGGCCAACGGGCCACGTCCAGCTTCATCTACGCCACATATCAGGATAATTGATTGGCTGATTTTTCCTCTCCCCTTGGCCCCTCCCCGCAAGCGGGCGAGGAGAATTTATGCGGCTGGCAGATACGGCAGGATGGCCGCAGCCGCCTTCTGCGCGGTATTCTGGCGTAGCGTCCGATGCAATGCGGTGAAGGTCTGTTCCAACTGCATGACCGCATCCTTGTCATTGACCAGATTGAGTAGCGCCTGGGCAAGATTTTCCGGTGTGGCATCTTCCTGCATCAATTCGGGCACGACAAAGCGTCCGCACAAAATATTTGGCAAGCCAAAATAAGGCTGATATCCCTTTGGCCTCATCAGCCGCCACGACAAGGAATTCAGCCGATAGGTAATCACCATCGGGCGCTTGAGCAACGCCGCTTCCAACGTGGCTGTGCCTGATGCAACAAGTACACCATCGGCAGCAATCATGGCATCCTGCGCATGTCCGAACAGCAAGGAGATAGGCAACTCCTGCGCATCGCAATCATAAATAGCCTGCTCGAATATTCCACGGGTTTCGCGGCTAATCAGCGGTACCAGAAAGCGTGCGCCCGGCAATGTTTTCAATATCAACTTGGCGGTTTCAATATAAGTGTGTGCCAGTCGCTTGACTTCGCTCTGACGGCTGCCGGGAAGAAATGCAAAAACTTTTGCCTGTAGCGGAATACGCATCGTCTCGCGCATCACATCGCGATTCGGCTGTTCCGGCAACATATCGGCAAGCGGATGTCCGACATAATCAACCGGCACGCCTGCTTGCTGATAAATCTTTGATTCATGGGGGAACAACGCAAGCATATGCGAAACAGCTCGCTTGATTTTATGAATGCGCTCGCCGCGCCACGCCCATATTGACGGACTGACGTAGTGGATGGTGGGAATGTTATGCCGCTTGAGAGCAAGCTCCAGATCAAGATTGAAATCCGGCGCGTCGATCGCAATGAACAAATCGGGGCGATTGGCGATGAAATAATCACGCAGCTTGCGGCGAATGCCGACGAGCTCGCGGTAGTGGCGCAGCACTTCGATGTAGCCGTTCACCGCCAGTTTTTCCATCGGGAACATCACTTCCATGCCAACGGATTTCATTTTGGCTCCGCCGATCCCGATGAACTGAACATCCGGGCGAGCTTCCTTCAGGGCTGCCATCAAGTGGCTGCCGAGCAGATCGCCGGATGCTTCGCCCGCGACTATACCGATTACGATTTTTTTCTGCTGCATGGAAAAACCTTTGAAAAACTGCAGTCCGCAGATTACACAGATCCACGCAGATTAAACAACGCATTATCTGCATCGCCCACAAACGGATGAACAGGATTTATTGGTATCTGTTTGTAATCCATCTAATCTGCGTAATCTGTGGATAGAACTGCTTCTTATTGGGATAAATCAACGAATAATGCCGCGCGATGAGGCAGCAAGAAAATCCACCAGGGGTTGCAGCTCGGCATGCTCGGCCAGCTGCGACTGTATCGCGGCTTTGGCTTCATCCAGGCTGAGGCCGGATCTATATAGCGTTTTGTAGGCGCGCTTGATCGCCATGATGGATGTGCTGGAAAATCCGCGCCGCTTCAATCCTTCGGAATTAATGCCATGCGGCACAGAAGGATTGCCCGAAGCCAGCACATAGGGCGGGAGATCCTGCAACAACACCGTGCTCACGCCGGTAATGATGTGCGCGCCGACTTTGACGAACTGATGAACTCCGGTGAAACCGCCCAATATCGCATAGTCGCCGACCGTCACATGACCGGCCAGTTGAGTACAATTGGCGAGAATGGTGTGGTTGCCTACTTGGCAATCGTGCGCCACATGCACATAAGCCATGATCCAGTTGTGGTTCCCGATTCGCGTCACACCGACGTCCTGCACAGTGCCGATATTGAATGTGCAGAACTCGCGGATAGTGTTGTGATCGCCGATTTCAAGACTGGTCGGTTCGTTTGCGTATTTCTTGTCCTGCGGGATTTCGCCCAGGGAACAGAATTGAAAAATGCGATTGTTCCGCCCAATGCGCGTATGCCCGTTAAGCACCACATGCGGGCCGATCACTGTACCGGCGCCGATCTCGACGTGCTCGCCGATGATGGAATATGCACCCACTTCGACATCGTCGGCGAGCATGGCACCGGGGTGAATAATAGCGGTTGGATGCCGCATTACGACACCGATTTAATCGTACACATTACTTCCGCTTCAGCTGCCAATTGACCGTCCACTTCGATGGTTGCACCGAACTTGAACAAACCGCGCATGCTGCGAATCAGGGTCGACTTGATAATCATTTGATCGCCAGGACCGACAGGACGCTTGAACCGTGCGCCATCGATACCTGCAAAATAGTACACCGATTTTTTATCCAGTTTGCCTCCGCCCATGGATTTGAATGACAACAAGGCAGAGGCTTGTGCCATCGCTTCTATCATCAACACGCCGGGCATCACCGGATGGTGTGGATAGTGTCCGGGAAAAAACGGTTCGTTAATGGTCACATTTTTCAGCGCCACGATGCTCTTGTCCGGTTCTATCGACAGCACGCGGTCTATCAGCAAAAACGGATAGCGGTGCGGCAATAACTCGAGAATTTCGTGAATATCCATTTCTATGCTCATCAGTCTTTCCTTTTTAACGATGCCTGTCTTACTGTTTCTGTTTTATTGAATCAAGCTCTTGTTCCAATGCCTTGATGCGCTTCACCAGATCGTCAAGATGGCGCAGATGCACAGCATTTTTGCGCCAGTCATCGGTCTTGCTGAACGGAAAAATGGCTGCATATGAACCGGCTTCGCGGATGGATTTTCCTATCAGAGAAAATGCCGCAATTTCCACGTGATCCGCAATATGCAAATGTCCCAGTATCCCGGCGCTGCCCCCGATCCTGCAGTATCGTCCGATGGTGGTGCTACCCGCAATGCCGACGCAACCTGCGATTGCTGTGTGCGCGCCAATGCGCACGTTATGCGCTACCTGAATCTGGTTATCCAGCTTCACGCCGTCTTCGATCACGGTATCGTCCAATGCGCCCCGATCTATAGTTGTGTTAGCGCCGATCTCCACATCGTTGCCGATAACCACCCGGCCGATTTGCGGTATCTTGATCCAGCGGCCCTCATCCATCGCGATGCCGAAGCCATCGGCGCCGATTACCGCACCTGAATGCGCGATCAGGTTATCCCCTATCACGCATCCGCGATAAATCACCACTCGCGGGTAAAGCCGCGCGCGGTTGCCGATGACCACATTCGCACCGATACAGCAACCCTCGCCTATCACGCTGAACGCACCTATCGATGCACCCTCGCCTATCACGGCGGTCGCGGCAATGCTGGCAGTTGCATCTATCTTCGCACCCGCGCCGATCACCGCACTGGGATGCACGCCCGGTTTGGCTTCCGGCAAAGGGTTGAGCATTGCAGAAACCTTGGCGAAATACGCATAAGGATTATCCGTAATGATGCGCGGCAATTCTGTGGCGTCAGCATCAGTTTCCGCAAGAATTACAGCTCCAGCACGGGTAGTGGCAAGCTGTGCGCGGTATTTGCTGTTGGTGAGAAAGCTGATTTGATCGGGCTGTGCTGCTTCCAGCGTGGCGATTTGGGTGACGCGCACCCCGGCATCGCCTATTACGCGCCCGCCCAACTGCGATGCGATCTCAGACAACCTGTAAGAAACTGTCATGCGATGAAGCCACCTGTTTACTTGCTGTCCTTGCTGTCGGACTTGTCATTGGCAAAATGCTTGATCACACTGTCTGTGATGTCAATTTTTGGATTGCGATACACCGCCTCCTGCAAAATAAGATCGTATTTTTCCGCTTCGGCAATCGCCTGGATTGCCTTGTTAGCCATCTCCAACACGATGGCCAACTCTTCGTTCTTGCGCAAATTCAAATCTTCGCGAAACTCGCGTTGCATTCGTTGCAAGTTCACGTTCATGGAGGTCAACTCACGCTCCTTGTTGCGACGATCAGCATCCGAAAGTTTTCCGTCATCTTTTTCCAGCAAGGTCTGCAATTCTTTGGTCTGCTTCATCAGCTTCTTGATTTCCTGATCGCGTCCGGAAAATTCCTTTTCGATTTTTCTTTCAGCTTTCTTTGCGGGAACAGACTCACGCAAGATCCGCTCGGTATCAACTACACCAACTTTGAAATCTTCAGCACAAACCAATCCCGCACCAAGCAAAACGGCAAACATCCCTGCTTTGATTATCAACTTCATGACTTACTCCTTGCATTTCATAACCAGCGACTTGGATGATGTTTTTTATCCTCCTAGCCGAATGGCTCGTAGTTTTATCATAACCAGCCACTGGTCGCCGTTAACCAATGACTTGGGGTGTAGTTTACCAACTTAGTCAGATGGCTATGCAAAGCCTTTTGGCGTCCTAATGAAATGGCTATAACCAATGACTTTGCTGTCGTTTTTGGACAGCCTAGTCAGATGGCTAGTTGTTTCACCAGTAGTTTCATCATAAGTAGTGGCTTGCCAGCGTTCTTTGCTGGCTTAGCCAATACTTAGTAGTTTTATCAGAACATCGAACCCAAAGTAAACTGGAATTTCTGTATCATATCGACCGGTTTCCTCTTGATTGGCAAAGCATAACTGAATTTAAGCGGGCCCACAGGAGACAACCATGTAAAGGCTGCTCCGGCAGAATAGCGCAATCCGGCGCTACCCGGCAAATCACCCGACCCGTATACCGCACCCGCATCAAAAAATCCGCTCAAACGAACCGATTTTTCCTTCTCCATCCCCGGAAATGGCATCATTAGCTCTGCTCCGCCAACTATACGACGCTTGCCGCCCAATACCGCATTCGACGTATCTCGCGGACCAAGCGAATTGGGGTCATAACCGCGTACCGAACCGGGGCCACCGGCGTAAAAATTCTTGAAGAACGGCAATTGTTTGCCTTTATAACCGTCAGCAACACCTGCTTCGCCATTCAGCAACAAGGTCATATTTCTGTTCGCCGGATAATACAACTGATACTGGTAATTAAGCTTCCAATATCGCATATCCCACACTGGCAGGGCTATTTCTGCAAAGGCACGCTGTACAGTCCCTTCTGTAGTATAAATTGCGCTGTCACGGCTATCCTTACCCCAACCAATTGTTCCTGGCAAACTGCGGTTAATTGCACCAAAATCTTTGACGTATTTCGTTAATCGCAAAGGACTTGATGCCGTCAAACCCAGTTCTGTTCTTTCAACCGCCAAACCATAGCTAACCGACTCATCATCAGCTATCGGCACGCCAAAACGAACACCACCACCTAAAGTATGGGAAGAGTATTGGCTCAATGCAGTGCTTATAGTATCGGTATTGCGCTTATAAACATCGAACCCGCGACTCACCCCCTCATCGGTGAAATAGGGGTTTGTGTACGAAAGCGAATATACCTGATTGATTTTGCCGGTATTGATTTGTGTGGAAATATGATTTCCGGTGCCGAACAAATTGGCCTGAGTAACAGCGCCGCTTAACACAAGACCTTCACCACTTGAATAACCCGCACCTATCGAAATATTTCCGGTCGATTTCTCCTTTACCGACAAGTTCACATCCATTTGGTCAGCCGCACCCTGCACAGATGGCGTTTCAATATTCACTTCGCCAAAAAAATCCAGTTTATCCACACGCTGTTTGGATTTTTTGATCTTATCCACATCAAACCATTCTCCCTCGACTTGGCGAAATTCGCGGCGTATGACTTCATCGCGTGTCTTGTCGTTGCCTGCAATATTGATACGGCGAATATATACGCGCTGACCGGGATCCACCATGATATTAAAAGAAACCTCGTGTTTTTCCTTGTCAATTTCCGGAATCGCATTTACGTTGGAAAAAGCATAGCCTTCACGCCCCAAACGTTCGCCAATCAGCTTGTTGGTTTCAATCAGATCTTTACGAGAAAAAGTATCCCGCGCTTTCAGCTTCACGAGCTTTTCGATTTCGTCTTTCGGTATGCGTGTATCGCTGGACACGCCCACCTTGGCGATAGTATATTTTGCACCCTCGCTGAAGTTGATGGTTATGTAAACATCCTTCTTGTTCGGAGTGATCGAAACCTGGGTGGAATCAATATTGAATTCCATGTAACCGTTATCCATATAAAATGATCGCAGCATTTCTATATCGGCCGACAGTTTTTGCTTGGAATACTGGTCGCTACTACTGAACCAGCTAAACCAACCGGGCGTGCTGAGCTTCATCAAATCCAGCAACTCTTCTTCTTTGTATGCATGATTGCCAACCAGGTTGATTTGCTTGATTTTGGAAGCTTTGCCTTCCACAACCTCAAACACGATGCTGACGCGATTGCGTTCCAGCTCAGTGACGGTAGTCGTAACATTAACACCATATTTGCCTCGAGCAACATATTGGCGTTTCAACTCCTGGGTAGCTTTATCAAGCGCACCTTTATCGAAAATACGCGCTTCGGCCAGCCCGGCAAATTTCATATTTTCCTTAAGCTGATCTTTTGGAAAATCCTTAACCCCATTGATCACAATACTCGCAATCGAAGGCCGCTCGTGCACTTGCACGATCAGCACGCCGCGTTCGACTTTAACACTAACATCCTTAAAGAACCCGGTGGCGTACAAGGCGTGAATCGCCAGCGATGCCTGTTGATCGTCCATGGTATCGCCAACCTTGACAGGCAAATAACTGAACACCGTGCCGGCTTCAGTGCGTTGAATACCCTCAACGCGAATATCTTTGACGACAAAAGGCACTATTGCCCGGGCATGAGAGGTGCAAAGCAGGAGAATCAACCCCGCCAGTTTTTTTAATTTCATTTTTTAACCTGAAACAAGGCGGTTAATATCGTTGTATATGGCAAAGACCATCAGCATACCAAGCAGTGCGATGCCGATATTCTGGCCGATTTCCCAAGCTCGCTCGGAAACCGGACTACCCTTGACCAATTCGGCGACATAATACAGCAAGTGCCCGCCATCCAATAAGGGAATAGGCAGCAAATTCAGCACGCCGAGACTGATGCTGATCAAGGCAAGGAAGCCAAAGTAAGCCGCCATGCCCATTTCGGCGGACTGGCCGGCGTAATTGGCGATAGTGATCGGACCGCTCAAATTCTTCATTGAAATCTCGCCAATCACCATCTTGCCCATCATTTTCAGGCTGATGACCGTTGTTTCCCAAGTTTTGCGCAAAGATCTGACAAGCGCATCAAGAGGTGCATAGCTGACCTCGGTGAACATCGCTTGCCATGCCTGCCTGTCCACTTTGGGGGCCACGCCGATCATGCCGATTGTCTTGCCGGACTCAGTAACGGCTTTTGGAACAAGCAACACATTCAGTATCGCCTCTCCGCGCTGAATTTCGAGCTGCATGGTTTGACCAGGCCGAGCGCGTATGGCATCCACCACATCGCTCCAATGCATCATCGTCACGCCATTGGCACGCGAAATCACATCACCATCTTTCAGGCCTGCAAGCTGTGCCACGCTGCCTTCGGCAACTTTGCCGATAACCGGCAGAATAGTCGGCTGATAGGGGCGCAGTCCAAGCTTGTCGAGGAACTCGCCATCCAGATCTTTTGCTTCCAAACCGCTTATGTCAAGCAGATGCAATAGCTGTTCACCCTGCGCACCACGCGCTTCAATCTTGACTTCTCCTTGCTTAAGGGAAAGATCCAGCAGCGTCCAGCGCAACTCATTCCAACTCGGAATCGTCTCGCCATTGATGCTGACAATGGTTTCGCCAGATTGTATTTGAGCAATGGCAGCCGGAGAGCCCGGCGGCACATCGCCCAGCACTGGCCTTAGCCCTTGCACACCGTAGATGAACAATGCCCAGTACAACACGATGGCCAGCAAAAAATTCGCCACTGGGCCAGCAACCACGATCGCTATCCGCTGTGACACAGGTTTACGATTAAAGGCATATTTCAGGTCTTCCGGAACCACTTCGCCCTCGCGCTCGTCCACCATCTTGACGTAGCCACCCAGCGGAATTGCAGAAATCACCCATTCGGTATCACTGTTGGCAAAGCGTTTGCTGTAAATCACATAGCCAAAACCCAGTGAGAAACGCTGCACTTTCACGCCGCAACGGCGCGCGACCAAAAAGTGTCCGAGCTCATGGAACACCACCAATATCGAAATCGCACCGACAAATGCCAATAATGTAATCATTTGGCCAGCCGCTGAATTTGTTGTTGTGCAGCACGGCGAGCTTCGGCATCCGCGCTTAGCACATCGTCCAAGCAGCCGACCGCTTTGACAGGCAACGCATCCAGCACCGCCTCGATGACGCTCGGAATGGACAGGAAAGGTATTTGTTTATCGAGAAAAGCGGCTACCGCCACTTCGTTTGCGGCATTCAAAACTGCGGGAGCAGTCCCTGCCGAACGCAGTGCCTGGTACGCCAGCGACACACAGGGGAATCGAGCAAAGTCCGGTGCGAAAAAATTCATTGTCGCCACTTTGAATAAATCCAGCGGCGCCACGCCTGAATCGATGCGCTCAGGGTAAGCCAGGCCATAGGCAATCGGTGTGCGCATATCAGGATTGCCGAGCTGCGCCATCACTGAGCCATCCACATATTCGACCAGCGAATGAACCACGCTCTGCGGATGCACCACCACCTGAATGTCATCGGCGCTTGCATTGAACAGCCAGTGCGCCTCAATCACTTCCAAGCCCTTGTTCATCATGGTTGCGGAATCCACCGAAATCTTGCGCCCCATAACCCAGTTGGGATGTGCGCACGCCTGCTCCGGCGTGACATTATGCAATTCGCAGAGGGGCATATCGCGGAACGGCCCTCCGGAAGCAGTGAGCAGGATACGGCGCACACCGTTGCCCGCCAGGTCGCCATCATAACCGTGTGGCAAAGACTGAAAAATCGCATTGTGTTCGCTATCAATGGGCAACAGCACAGAACCGCTGGCACGAACGGCATCCATGAACACGTTGCCAGCCATCACCAGCGTTTCCTTGTTCGCCAGCAGGATTTTTTTCCCGGCGCGAGCCGCTGCCAGTGTCGGCTGCAAGCCTGCAGCGCCTACGATAGCCGCCATCACCGTCTCGACTTCCGGCAACACGGCAACCTGCTCCAACGCTGCCGCACCGTTCAACACCTCGGTGATTAAACCGGCTTCACTAACCATCCGCCGCAACTGTGCCGCGGCATCTTCATTCAGCATCACTGCATAACGCGGATTAAATTGCTTGCATTGCCGGAACAACAATTCAACTTGGTGGTTTGCCGTCAGCGCAATGATTTGGAATTTTTCGGGGTGACGCGCCACCACATCCAGCGTGCTGGTGCCAATACTGCCTGTCGAACCTAATATTGTCAGACGTTGCATAAGTTTCAGCCAAAACGCTGCAATAAAATCGCCAGCGCGGCGAGGGGTAAAGTCGAAGTCAGCGCATCAATTCGGTCCAGCAGCCCGCCGTGGCCGGGCAGCAGCGCACCGCTGTCCTTAACACCGGCTTGGCGCTTGATCGCCGATTCGAACAAATCTCCGATGATCGCCAGAGCGACCCACCACCATGACGCCAACAGCAATACAGGCAACAATTCGCGCCGGCTGAAAAAAAGGCTGAAACTCCATACCAGCACCACATAGACAGACACTCCAAGCATCGCGCCTGCAACACCCTCCCAAGTCTTGCCGGGGCTGATACTGGGAGCAAGTTTGTTTTTGCCGAATTTTCGTCCGGCGAAGTAGGCGGAAATATCTGCCGCCGAAACCAATCCCATCACGAATAACAATACCCAGGGGCTAGGATCGAAGAAACGCAAATCCATCATCGCCAAACCCGTAGGAATCAGCACTGCCCAACCGACCAATGCCATCAACGGCGGATGTTCTATCTTCCAGCCCATCATCAGCCAGGTTGGCACGACAATCAACCATAGCAAAGCAGACACCGCATAGACCAGCAAATGGATGAAGAATTGCTGCTCCGGTGTGTGCGCGGCATCGAACCAGACCAGACCAAGTAGCATCACCAGCGTCAACACCCAGAAAACATATGCTTTTCTGCCTGTGAGCTTTGACAATCTTGACCATTCAGAAGCGCCCTGCATCACTACAACAACAACCAACGCAGTCCAACCGGAAACAGGCAAGGCAAACAGCGCCAACAAAAAAAGCAGCAGCAGAACGAGTGCCGTAATCACCCGCAACTTAAGCATCAGCCTTTCCTTTCAAAGGCTCACCCACCAACTGATCACTGGTTCGGCCAAAACGCCGCTCGCGCTTTTGATACGAGGTAATCGCCGCATCAAGCTCCTTGCGCCCGAATGCCGGCCAAAGTACATCTGTGAAATACAATTCGGTATAGGCCAGCTGCCATAGCATGAAGTTGCTGATACGCTGCTCGCCACCAGTGCGGATGAACAAATCCGGTTCGGGAGCATCGCACATGGAAAGATACGGCGATAAATCCTCTTCTGTAAAACCTTGTGCCAGGTGAGGATGTTCCTTGAGCATGGCCTGCACAGCATGCATCACATCCCAGCGTCCGCCGTAATTGGCGGCAATGGTAAGCGTCAGTGCAGTGTTGCCGGCAGTGAGTTGCTCGGCATCCTGCATAGTCTGCCTGAGCTTGCTATCGAAGCGGCTACGGTCTCCGATGATCTTTAAACGGATATTATTCTGGTGCAGCTTGGCGACTTCGCGATCCAGCATTTTATGAAACAGCGCCATCAGGAAGGAAACTTCGTCGGCAGGACGCCGCCAGTTTTCGCTGCTGAATGCAAATACAGTCAGGTACTCCACATCCAGCTCACGGCAGCTTTTCACCACCTCGCGCAATGCTTCCACACCCCGCTGATGCCCCATGACACGCGGCATGAAACGCTGTTTCGCCCAGCGCCCGTTGCCATCCATAATGATGGCAATATGGCGCGGGATGCGGGCGATATCCGGGATGATGCGGGTGGAACTAGGTGGGAGATTTGCCATTATTCCAGATAACGGTTGGAACTAAACGGCCATCAGGTCGGCTTCTTTAGCTGCCAATGCCTTATCGATTTCAGCAACAAAGCGATCGGTTAACTTTTGTACTTCATCCTGCAAACGCCGCTCCACATCTTCGGCAATCTCTTTATTCTTGAGGGCTTCCTTGAGCGAATGGTTGGCATCGCGGCGAATATTACGCACCGCAATTTTAGCGTTTTCGCCCTCTGACTTGATCACCTTGATCAAGTCGCGGCGGCGTTCTTCGGTCAGCATCGGCATCGGCACGCGGATCATATCGCCGTTGGTAGCCGGATTCAGCCCCAAGTCGGAATCGCGGATAGCGCGCTCGACCGGTCCGACCATATTCTTTTCCCAAGGCTGCACACCAATAGTGCGCGAGTCGACCAGGGTGATGTTCGCAACTTGCGTGACCAGGGTCGGGCTTCCGTAGTAATCCACCATTACATGATCCAGCAGGCCGGTATGCGCACGTCCGGTGCGCACCTTGCCCAAATCGGCTTTCAACGCATCCAGCGACTTTTGCATTTTTTGCTCGGTTGTTTTTTTGATGTCAGCAATCATGGTTTGTCTCCAAAATCAATCACAGCGCACTAATGTACCTTCGCTTTCGCCCATTACCACACGCTTCAGTGCACCTGCCTTGAAAATACTGAACACGATAATCGGCAACTTCTGGTCGCGGCACAGCGTCAGCGCCGTCGCATCCATAACCTTGAGATTCCTGCTGATCGCTTCGTCAAAGCACAGGCTTTGGTAGCGCGTCGCTTTGGGGTCTTTCTTCGGGTCGGCGGTATAAACGCCATCCACCTTTGTAGCCTTGATCACCACATCGGCAGACATTTCCACGCCGCGCAATGCAGCCGCGGTATCGGTGGTGAAGAACGGGCTGCCGATGCCTGCCGCGAAAATCACCACCTTGCCATCTTCCAGATAACGCAGCGCTTTGCCGCGGATGAACGGCTCGGCGACCTGCTCCAGGCTCAACGCGGACTGCACGCGGCAATCCAGCCCGGCGCGCTTCATCGCATCCTGCAACGCCATGGCATTCATCACCGTGGCCAGCATACCCATGTAATCAGCGGTTGCCCGGTCCATCCCCGCAGCAGCCGGGGCCACGCCGCGGAAAATATTACCGCCGCCGATCACAATCGCCACCTCCACACCCAGCCTCACCACTTCCGCAATCTCGGCCACGATGCGTTCAATCACCTCGCGATTGATGCCGTAGCTGTCGTCGCCCATCAGGGCTTCGCCGCTGAGCTTGAGCAGGATGCGTTTGTAGGCGGGCGCGCTCATGATGTCAGCCCTTGGCAGCCGCTGCCGCAGCAGCCACTTCAGCCGCGTAGTCCTCGACTTTCTTCTCGATGCCTTCGCCGACCACAAACATCTGGAATGCGGTCACCGAAACGCCCTTGCTTTTCAGCAATTGCTCGATGGTCTGTTTGCCGTCTTCCGCCTTGACGAACACCTGCCCCATCAGCGTCACTTCCTTGAGGAATTTCTGCACCGTACCTTCGGCGATTTTTTCAAGCATCGCATCAGGCTTGCCGGCTTCACGCGCCTTCTCGATGGCGATACGGCGTTCGGTGGCTATCTCTTCCTGGTTCACGCCCGAAGCGTCAATCGACTTCGGTTTGCTCGCCGCAATGTGCATGCAAATGTCGCGGCCCAGAGCCTCGTCACCGCCGGTATAGTCCAGCAGCACGCCAATCTTGCTGCCATGCAGGTAGCTGGCCAGCTTGCCGGCGGATGTCGCGTAACGCTTGAAACGGCGAATGCTCACGTTTTCGCCCAGCTTCATTATCAGCGCCTTGCGGGTCTCTTCTATGCTGGCGGAACCATTGGCAATCGCCATACCGGACAATGCTTCGATGTCGGCCGGGTTATTCTTTGCCACCGTCTCGGCAACATTTTTTGTGAATGCAATAAAGTCATCATTCTTGGCCACGAAATCGGTTTCGCAGTTCACTTCCACCAACGCACCACTCTTGCCGCCCACCGCGATGAACGCGCTGACCACACCTTCGGCGGTCACGCGGGCAGATGCCTTACTCGCCTTGGCACCGCTCTTGATGCGCAATTGTTCTTCAGCCGCCTTGAAGTCGCCGTTGGATTCAACCAGCGCCTTTTTGCATTCCATCATGCCGAGGCCGGTTGCCTCGCGCAGTTCCTTGACCATACTTGCAGTAATTTCTGCCATCTTCAAACTCCATAAAATACTTATAAAAAAAGGGGCTTGCGCCCCTTTGTGCGCCTTGTTAAAGCCTAGGCGGCTTGTCCGGCTGCTTGTTCGGAAACTTGCTCGACCAATTCATTCATGGCTTGAGCACGTCCTTCCAGCACCGCGTCGGCAATAGCGCGAGCGTACAAACGAATTGCCTGTGTGGAGTCGTCGTTACCCGGAATGATGTAGTCCACACCGAGAGGAGAATTGTTGGTATCGACAATGCCGATCACCGGAATGCCCAGTTTCTGGGCTTCAACGATAGCGCCCTTCTGGTAACCCACATCGATTACGAACAGCGCAGTCGGCAAGCCTTGCATATCCTTGATGCCTCCCAGGCTGCGATTCAGCTTTTCCAGCTCGCGCTTCATCACCAACGCCTCCTTCTTGGAAAGCTTCTCGGATGCGCCATCGGCTGTCATCTGTTCCAATTCGCGCAGGCGCTTTATGGATTCCTGTACAGTCTTGTAGTTGGTCAGCATACCGCCCAACCAGCGATGATTCACGAACGGGGACTCAGCACGTACAGCCTCTTCCTGCAATATGTCGCGCGCCTGGCGCTTGGTCGCGACGAATAACACAGTGCCCTTCTTCGCGGACAATTTGCGCACGAAAGACTCAGCCTCGGCGAACATCGTGACGGTTTTTTCCAGGTTGATGATGTGAATTTTGTTGCGGTGGCCGAAGATGTACGGTGCCATCTTGGGATTCCAGAAACGTGTCTGGTGTCCGAAATGCACACCAGCCTCCAGCATTTGACGCATAGTTACAGCCATGATTACTCCAATCGTAAGGGTTATTGACTACCGCACGCCAGCTTGACTCTTGATGAGCACCCCAACTTGCGCGAGCGGGAAATTTGCTCCGGACCATCCCGGAGCGGCGCGCATTCTACCACCAATGCAGCGCTTCACTCAACCTTATCCGACACCTTATCCGGCATGCATGTGAATTTGGCTGAGGCAGCAGGTCGGGCTAGCGTAGCGTAACCCGGCAAGCCAGCCAAATCCTCGCGCCTTGCCCCCAAACCAGGCGAAAAGACATGTTATTTAGGGTGCCTCTAAAAATTCAGAGTTCGCCCAAATGCAAGGCGCGGAAAAAGTTTCGCCGCGCCGCATATGTCTTGATATGCAAGCAAGAAATTTTTTCCGCAACGCAGCAGTTGGGATGAAATCTGGATTTTTAGAGGTGCCCTTTGGGCGAATCCAGCTCTTTCCGCTTCCGCTCATAGTCATCGTAATATTCCCGCTTCTCGCAATTCGGCGACTTGTTTTTCAAACACTCCTGTTGGCGGACATTTTGCAAGGTTTCATAGGTGGTTCGTTTGGCCGTTTCAGCGCTGCACCCTAAGACCAAGGTAATGGTTGCCAAGAAAAACACGCGGATAATATTAGCCATAATTATTATTCTTTCGATGTAAATCCATAAAAATTGCCGAATTACTATTCCCGCAATATTACCAGCGGTGGCAGCACGGTCAATCGCCGCGTACCCAGCCAGCCAGCCAGCATCACCACCACCATGCCGCCCAATCCGCCGACCGGCCAGATGACTGTGCTTGCGTGATACGGGATTTCCAGGACGAAGCGCGCCAGCACCCAGCCCAGCAGCACCGCGCCACCGGCGGAGAACAGGCCGCTCAGCAACCCCAGCACGGCAAATTCGCCCAGATGCAAGCGGCGGAGGTAACGGCTGTCCGCACCCAGAGTACGCAGGATCGCCGCCTCGCGGATGCGCTCGTCCTGCGTGGCAAGCAGCGCGGCATACAGCACCGCAAGGCCGCTAAACAGTGTGAACAGGAACACCACTGTGATGGTTTGCGCGATCTGGTCCATGATGCCGCGTATCTGCGCGATCAACGCGCCGGTGTCGATCACCAGCATCGTGGGGAATTCCCGCACCAGTTGATCGCCAACTCGAACCTTGTCCGGCGGAAGATAGAAGCTGGTGAGATAGCTCACCGGATAATCCCTGAGCAGCTCCGGCGTGGTGATCACAAAGAAATTCACCTTCATCGAATCCCATTGCACCTTGCGCAGATTGACCACCCGCGCGGTGAAGCGGCTGCCCGCCACCTCGTAGGTGAGCTCGTCGCCAAGATGGATGCCGAGCCTTTCGGCGATGCCCTCTTCCACCGAAAGCTCCTTGCGCTCACCTGAAATTTCGTCATTCCGGCGAAGGCCGTAATCCAGTGCTTTCACACTTTGAGGTATCCACCAACTGCCGCTCACCAGCTCGTTCCAGCCCGGCATCTGCTCGGCCCAGGACAGGTTGAAATCGCGCTCCACCAGCTCGCGGGCGCGCGGATCGGGATAGTTGTCGCCCATGATCGGAGCGGCATTAATGGCGATCAGCCTGCCGCGCACCATTGGCAGCAACTCCGGCTGCGGTACGGACTGCCGCGCGAAAAAATCGAGCAAGGGTTGTCGTTGATCGGGCTGGATGTTAACCACAAAACGGTTCGGCGTTTCCGGCGGCAGCTTGCCCTGCCAGCTTTGCAGGAGATCACCGCGCACCAGCGTCAACAACAGCAATGCCATGCCACCCAAGCCAAGCGCCACCACCTGCAGCGCCGATTCGCGCCCGTGCCGCGCCAGATTGTTAAGGGCATGGCGTAACTGCGGATGAAAGACGGATGAGTAACGCGCCAATCCATAGAGCATTAACCCCGCCAGTCCGCCGAACAGCAGCAGGCCCGCAAGCAGCCCGCCCAGCATCGCGAAGCCCAGTTCGAACGAGCCCGCCTGCCACAGGAACAAACCTGCCAGCACCAGCACCGCCAGTCCATACACCATGCCCGTACTGGTTTGCGGCGCGCCCAGCTCGCGGCGCAGCACACGCAGCGGCGACACCTTGCGCAATTGCAGCAACGGCAGGAAGGCAAAACCGAGCAACAACGCGAAGCCACTTGCGACCGCTTTGAGCGCGGGCAACACGGTCGGCTGCGGCAACTCCGCCTCGCGCATCGATTCGATGAACCCGACCAGCACGGCCTGCGTGGCATAACCCAGCGCACAACCGAGCAGCACCGCAACCACGCCCAGCAGCAGGAACTGGTAGAGGAACAGTCGCAGCACCTGCCCCTGTTGCGCGCCGAGGCAGCGCATCACCGCGCAGCCGTCCAGATGGCGCAGCACGAAACGCCGCGACGCCAGCGCCATCGCCGCACCCGCGAGGATCGCCGCTGTCAGCGCGGCGAGCCCGAGGAAATGCTCGGCGCGTTCCAGCGCGGTGCGAATTTCCGGTCGTGCATCGCGCACATCTTCCAGCCTCTGATAGTCGGTCAGTTTACTTTTCAGCTCGTCGCGCAGCTCGGCAACCTGCCGCGCATCTCCCGCGATCAGCAACCGGTAATTGATGCGGCTGCCTTCCTGATCCAGGCCCGTTGCAGCAAGGTCCTGCGCATTCAGCAACACGCGCGGCGCAAAACTGGCAAACCCGATCGACTGATCGATGTCGCGCACGATGGCAGCCGCCACGACGAAGCGTTGCCTGCCGATACTGACTTCGTCGCCCAGCCGTATCTCAAGCCGGCGCAACAGACGCTGGCTCGCCCAGATCGTGCCCGGCGCGGGAATATGCTGCGCAACATGCGCGCTGCCGTCGTCGATCGTGATCTTGCCGCGCAGCGGGTAACCCGGCTCGACCAGCTGGATTTCACTCAGCAGGTTTTGTTCGCCAAACACCACCATGCTCGGAAAAGACATGCTCAACACCGTCTGCAACCCTCGCATCTGCGCCGCAGCACGATAGGCTGGCGGAAAAGGGCGCATCGAAGTGATGCGCATATCCGCCCCGATCAGGCTCTGTGCCTCCTGCTGCAACGCCTGCCGCACGCGGTCGGCGAACAGCCCGACGGTGGAAAGACTACCCACCGCCAGCACCAGCGCCAGCAGCAGCACGCGCCATTCCCCGGCGCGCCAGTCGCGGCGCAGCAGGTTGAGTGATAGGCGGAGGAGGTTCATTTTCACTTTACCTGCCAAACCCAACCGGGTAATACTTCCAGCCGTGCTTTACGCTCTGCTGACACATTGTCTTTATTTTCTCGTTGGACACTACCCCACTGACCAAGACGGTATCCATCTGCCGTTTTATATCGCTGAGGAACCCTAGCATGTCCCTCTTGATCTGCGAACTCCTTGAGAAAACGAAACCCTTCTTCCCACTTATCTGACAAAGTATCCCAACTCCATCCCGGCAATGATTCAAGCTGAGCCTTGCGTTCGGGAGACGGGTTATCTTTTCTTTTTCGCTGAACACCTACCCACTGACCAAGGCGGTATCCATCATCTGTTCTGTATAGCCCTGGAACCAAACAATGCCCCTCACGATCTGCGAATTCTTTGAGATAACGAAACCCTTCTTCCCACTGCTTCGAAGTTGCCTCCCAAACCCAACCGGGTAATGCTTCCAGCCGTGCTTTTCGTTCCGGTGATGGATTGTCTTTTCTTTTTCGCTGAACACCTACCCACTGACCAAGGCGATATCCATCTGCCGTTTTATAATCTTGTGGAACTTTGGCATGATCCTCTCGAACTGTAAATTCTTTGAGATAGCGAAACCCTTCTTCCCATTGCTCTAATATTGCATCCCAAACCCAGCCAGGTAATGTTTCCAGCCGAACTTTACGTTCCACTGACAGGTTGTCTTTTTTTTCTCGTTGGTGACTTACCCAACCACCAAGGCAGTATCCATCTGCCGTTTTGTAATTGCCTGGTACATTGGCATGCCCCTCACGATCTGCGAATTCTTTGAGATAGCGAAATCCTTCCTCCCACTTATCTGACAAAGTATTCCAACTCCATTCCGGTAATGCTTCCAGCCGTGCTTTACGCTCCGATGATAAATCGTCTTTTGTTGCTCGTTGGCTAAGTACAAATCGCCCAAGGCTATATCCATCTGCTGTTTTGTAATCGCTAGGTACCTTGGTATGTCCTTCTCGATCTGCAAATTCTTTAAGGTAGTTGAACCATTCATCCCATTGTTTCCGCTCAAGCGAAACCCGTTCTGCCCAAACCCAACCGGGCAATGCTTCTAGCCGTGCTTTGCGCTCCGCTGGCAGGTTATCTTGTGCTTTCCGCCGTTCACTTACCCAGCCGCCAAGACTGAATCCATCTGCCGTTTTGTAATCACCAGGAGCCTTGGCATATCCCTCTTGATCCGTGAATTCTTTGAGACGGCGAAACCCTTCTTCCCACTGCTCAGCTATCACATCCCAAACCCAACCGGGTAGTGCTTCCAGCCGTGCTTTGCGCTCCGCTGACAAATTATTTTTGTATATTCGTTGGTGACTTACCCAACCACCAAGGCGATATCCATCATTTGTTTTATATCGCTGAGGGGGCGAACAATGCCCCTCTCGACCTGCAAATTCTTTGAGATAGAGAAACCCTTCTTCCCACTTATCTGACAAAGCATCCCAACTCCAACCGGGTACTGCATCCAGCCGCACCTTGTACTCCGGCGGCAGGCTGTCTTTTGCTCTCCGCTGACTTCCTACCCATTCACCAAGGTGGTATCCATCGTCTGCTTTATATACCGCAGGAACCTTTGCATATCCCTCGCGTTCTGCGAATTCTTTGAGATGGCGAAATCCTATTTCCCACTGCTCCGAAATTGCATCCCAAACCCAACCGGATAATGATTCCAACCGTACTTTGCGCTCTGGCGATAGTCTGTCATTTGTTTGTCGCTGACCACTGACCCACCTTCCAAGGTGATATCCAGCATCTGTTTTGTATCGCTGTGGAGGCAAGCAATGCCCCTCACGTTCGACGAAGGCCTCCAACAATCCAAACGAGAAGTTCCAAGACTCCGTGACTTGCTCAACTAGATAAGTGCGTAGTGCGCTGCTGAAATTCGCATCCACTGTAGCAGGCAGGTCAATGGTGATTTTATTGAGGTCTCTCGGATTAAAAGCTGAACCCGACTTTCTGCCCATCTCAGTTCTAATCTGGTCCAGCTCACAAGCCAGCACATCATCGTGCGCCTTCAACGCATCCAATACCTCCCAAATCGGCTTGAAGTTGCTCTCCTCTATCGTGCTTGCAGCATCTTCGCCAACTTTAAGGAATACCGGGAGGACGATGGTTCCCGCCTTCTTGTCCGGACTCAGTCGTATGGCGCGACCCACGGCCTGGATGATGTCCACCTGGCTGCTGCGCGGATCGATGAACGCCACGCCGTCGAGCGATGGCACGTCCACACCTTCGGACAGGCAGCGCGCATTGCTCAGCACACCGCGTTCGTCTGCACCCAATGCTTTTAGTTGGTCGAGTTTGATCTTGCGTTTGTTGGCGGGCATGTTGCCGGAGACGAAGTCGGTGCGCAGGGTTCCGCTGGGGCGATGTTCGTCGCTGATCCACTGCATGGTGTTTTGTATGTCGGTGGTGAAGGCTTCGGCGCGCTTGACGCGGCTGTGGAAGCTTATGATGCGCTTGAGGTCGTAGTCCTTGATGGCTTTGAGTAGGCCGATCTGGGCGGCGAGCGATTCGCTGTCTGTCTCGATACCCGTTCCGGTAGTGATCAGTTCGCGCTTGGCGATCCACTGCGCGATGGTGGGGTCGTCCACGCCGATGATGACGACGCGGTAATCGGTGAGCAGTTTGCGCTCGATGGCTTTGCCGAACGGCAGGGCATACAGCACTTCGCCTAACAGGGCGGCGTTGTCCATGCCGACCACTTCGACGCCGCGATCTTCGGCGGCTTTATGGACGGTGCTGGAGTAGGTGCGCGGGGTGGCGGTGGCGAATAACCTTTTTGTGCTGCGTATCTGGCCGTTGTCGAGAATGGCAGTGAAGTCGTTGCCGACCTTGCCCGCGCAACGGTGGGCTTCGTCCGCCACTGCCAGATCGAACGCGGGAATGGCCGAGTCGGCTTGGGCATCTTTAATGATGAAGGAAGATTGGTAGGTGGAGAACACCACACGGTTGCCTGTGCCGCTGAGGAAATTCTTTACTTCCTCAGCATCGGAGGTGACGGGGAAAGCTAGATCAGCCACGCTATGGATAGCTTCGTCGTGCCCCTTTGCACCGACGGTTTGATCCGAGCAGACGCACAGCACTTCAAACGGGGTGGCGGCGGCGAATGTCCATTCGCGCAGAAGCTGGGACAGCAGCCCCAGGGACGGAACCAGCACCAAGGTGCGTTGCGCGTTTAGT
The DNA here is from genome assembly GCA_023259055.1 of Nitrosomonadales bacterium. Lineage (GTDB taxonomy): Bacteria > Pseudomonadota > Gammaproteobacteria > Burkholderiales > Gallionellaceae > Gallionella. Next base: position 160,407 of record JAHFQZ010000003.1, on the reverse strand, counting down.
GCTTCCTTGATCCACAGCGTGACGTAAGTTTTGCCCGTGCCGCAAGCCATGATGAGCTGGCCACGGTCGGCGTTTTGCAGGCCTCGCACCACGGCCGCTCTGGCTTCGTTTTGGTGGTCGCGCGGTTCGGGGCGGGGTTTGCGTTTGGCTTGCGGCAGAGCAGCGAAGTTGGCGGGATAATCCAGCGCGGATTTATCGAAGTCGGACAGCAGAAAACGGATGACGCCATGATCATCGCAAGTTTTTCTAGCGTTCGCGCCGATACCGTCGGTGGTAGCAATCAGCAGGCGATGTACAATTATTTCCTTACGGCTGGATTCACTGAGGAATTTATCGACGTCATGTTTGGTGATGTCGTAGTCGCGCGAGTAGCACTTGGTCTGCACCGCCCAGTGCTCGCCGTTCTTGTGGCGAAACACAAGGTCAATCCCGCAGTCCGCACCCCAGCGCCCCGGCCATTCATCCCACAACCATACTTGATCAACTTGAGTTGACCATTCGGGATCGGCTTTGAGGAACCATTTGACGAAGTGCTCGAACTGCTTGCCCCGCTTGGCAGGATCGGCATCGAGGTTGTTGTAGAAATCGGAAAATTGGCCGGTCATTTTGAGGTCAATCATTCAGATTTCGTCATACCGGCGCAGGCCGGTATCCAGTCAGTTGAATAGCCCGTGCAACACGCGGACAAAAGCAACGGCGTATTTGAAAAAACGCTGGATACCGGCCAGCGCCGGTATGACGGGCTAAGCGAAAATTGCATGGTTTGTTTCTTCGATCGTCACTAACAAACTGTGTCATATAAATCTTTCCATTCTGGATTGAATTCTTCAATCACTTTCAACTTCCACGCCCGTTGCCATTCCTTGATCGCCTTTTCTCGCTGAATGGCTGACTCCATCGTTTCATGCACTTCATACCAAACCAGATCGCAAACGTTATACTTTTTAGTGAAGCCATCGACAACATGGTTCTTGTGTCCCCACACACGCTTGACCAAGTCTGAGGTTACACCAACATACAACGTGCCGTTACGTTTGCTGGCCAGTAAATAAACGCAAGGCTGCCTAATCATTCTCCGCGCCTCCAAACCCCGTCATTCCGGCGCAGGCCGGAATCCAGTTGGGTTTATCAAATATGCAGTTCGGTTTTGTTCCGCGCGTTGCGCGGGAGATTTTCGATAGGCTGGATTCCGGCCTGCGCCGGAATGACGGGAAAGGAGAGGGCATCACTAAACCACCCGACCCGCCTCCAGCCGCAGCTGCCTGCCGCAACGCCGTGCCAGCGCTTCGTCGTGGGTGACCAGGATCAGAGTCGTGCCCTGTGCGCGGTTGAGTTCCAGCAGCAATTCGATGACCTGCGCGCCGGTGGCGGCATCGAGATTGCCGGTGGGTTCGTCGGCGAACAGAATTTTGGGTTGGGTGACGAAGGCGCGGGCCAGCGCGACGCGCTGCTGCTCGCCGCCTGAAAGGTGTTTGGGAAGATGGTGGGCGCGTTCGCTCAGGCCGACCTGTCGCAGCGATTCTGTAGCGCGTGATCGCGCATCCTGTGTTCCGCGCAGCTCCAGCGGCAGCATGACGTTTTCCAGCGCGGAGAGTGCAGGCAGCAACTGGAAGGACTGGAACACAAAGCCCACCAGTTCGCCGCGCAGTCTGGCGCGGCCGTCTTCGTCCAGCGCGAACAAATCCGCGCCGTCGAGCCGCACGCTGCCGCTGCTCGGCTCGTCCAGCCCGGCCAGCAGGCCTAGCAACGTGGATTTGCCGGAACCGGAGGCGCCGACGATCGACAGGCTGTCACCCGCTTCGACTGCAAAATTGACCTCGTGCAAGATTGTCAGCGGCTGTTCGCCGCTTAGTACTTGCTTGCTTAGATCAATTGCCTGCACAATCTCTGCCATGGGCACCCCTATAAATCCAGATTTCATCTCAACTGCTGCGTTGCGGGAAAAATTTCTTGCTTACATATCATACATATGCGGCGCTGCGAAATTTTTCCCGCGCCTTGCATTTGAGCGAACTCTGAATTTCTAGAGGCACCCATGAAGAATTTTTCCTTGCCGGTTCTGAAAGTTATTTTATTGGTCAGCGCACTGTGGCTGCCCTGCACCGCTTATGCCGCAAAAAACATCCTGGTATTCGGCGACAGTTTATCAGCCGGATACGGCATTGCAGCAGAAAAAAGTTGGGTGCATCTGATGCAACTGGAGCTTGAGCATACCCATCCCGGATTCGACATCGTGAACGCGAGCATCAGCGGCGAGACCGCTTTTGGCGGGCTGCAACGCATCGACAAAGCCTTGCAGCAACATCGCCCGGCAATTGTGATCGTGGAACTGGGCGCGAACGACGGGCTGCGCGGTTACAAGACTGCGGACATCGAAGCCAATCTCGGCGAGATCGTCAAACAGGCAAAGCGCTCCCGCGCCAAGGTGCTACTGATCGGCATGAAACTGCCGCCGAACTACGGTAAGCCTTACATCACGGAATTCGAGAACATATATTCAAGGCTGGCGTCAAAACACCATGTCGGGCTGCTGCCGTTCCTGCTGGAAGGTGTTGCACCAGAAGAGTTTCAGGCCGACAACCTGCATCCCACCGCACAAGGGCAGCCGCGCATTATGCAGAACGTAATGCAGAAATTGGAACCTCTGTTGTAGCCAAACCAAGGAGGGTGGGCACGATTTTGTGCCCACGCGGATACCAAACCGCGTGGGCATAACCAGCGACTTGGCTGTCGTCTTTTGACAGCCTAGTCGAATGGCTAGTGGCTACATCAGACGAGAACCCTGTCTGCCCACCCTACGAATAGTCGGCTTGTTTTATCCGCTCTGGCAGCGTAAGCGCAATGATTCCCAACCCGACGGCAAACCATAATGTGGCCAGCCGAATCAGCACGGTCGCAGCTACAGCCTCGGGCTGACCGATGCTGTTGAGCATCAACAGCGCCACCATCGTGGCTTCTGTTCCACCCAGACCGCCGGGCAGGAAGCTGAGCGCGCCGACCAGCATCGAGAAAGAGTAAATGAACAGCGCGGTTTGCAGCGAAATATTGCTGCCGAGGACATGCATGATGTAGTAGAAAGCCATTCCCTCCGCGCCCCAGGCGATCAATCCGAGTGCGATGCCATACAGCAGCATCGGCAGGCTGAAACAGCGTCCCGAGTGCAGCACGATTTCAACGGCAGAGGTGACGAAATGTGTCGGACGCGCAGGCAGCTTGTCATGCGCGATGGTCTTGAGCCTTTGCAGCCATCTGGTTTGTTGCAGGATCACCAGTCCGGCCAGGATCAATACGGCAAGAATCAGCGCCAGCGGTTTGGCCGGAGGATAGACCCACAGGCCGATGCTGGTCAGCAGCAGCATGCTGATCAGGTTGGATAACTGTTCCGAGAAAAAGGCTGCCAGGCTTTGCGGATAGGGAACGCCATGATGTTTGAGAAATACGCTGCGTATCGTCTCGCCTGCCTTACCGGGAAGGATCGTCAGGCCGAATCCCGCAATGTAGATGCGCAGGCTTTCCGGGGCATGCACCCGATGGCCGAGCAGTGCAAGGAATTTCTGCCAGCGCACAAAACGAACGCCGTAATTTACCAGCGAGAGCGAAAGCGCAATGGCAATGCCGATAATACCGACGCGGGCAATCGCGGCCACCACTTCCTGCCAGCCACCCCATATCGAAAACACCAGATAGCCGGCCGCGCTCAGCAGCACGATCAGCAACAGCGCACGGAAACGCCAACCGCTCAGGGTGGGACGCGAACGGGATTCAGCCATGTTTATTCCATTTTTATTTCGAAGGTCAAACAAGGCGGCGACAAGCGAGCGACGCTGACAGTACATGTAGCACGGCTATAACCAGCGACTTGGCTATCGTATTTTGATAGCCTAGTCGAATGGCTAGTTGTTTCATCAGGAGTGAGCGAGGAAGCCAACACAGTTTCACCGATGAAATAGAGATGGAATCAGGCGATCAGCCAGATCGTCGCGGCCAGCCACCCGCCGACCACAATCAGCAGGTGATGGTCACGCACCAGATCGTGCGACGGATCGCCTCCCCGGCTCTGGTGGTGCAGCAAATAGATATAGCGAAACACGCCGTACATCACGAACGGCACGGTATAAATCAGGTTGGGCGTGTTATGGATGCGTATCGTGTCGGGGTTCATCGTGTAAAGGCTGTAGCTCATGATCAGGCCGGCGGCAGTGATGCCGATCATCTTGTCCAGCAGCACCGGGCTGTAATGTTCCAGCACCTTGCGATGCGAGGTCTTGTCTTCGGTCAGCGCGATGATTTCCGCACGCCGTTTGGTGAAGCCCAGGAACAGCGTCACCATCAAACCGCACAGCAGCAGCCATTGCGAGGGCGGAATGCCTACCCCCAATGTGCCGGCGAGTATGCGCAACATGAAGCCGGTGGCAATAATAAAAACATCCAGAATCACCACGTGCTTGAGCCGGAAAGAATAGGCAATATTCATCAGCGCATATCCGGCCAGAATGACAAGCACTGCCGGCGAAGAAAAATAAGCAAATCCGAAACCCAGCACCCCCAGCAGCGCGGCAAGCATGATTGCCGAGGAAATGGATACGCTTCCCGATGGCAACGGCCGCCGGGATTTCTTGGGATGGCGGCGGTCCTGTTCCAGGTCGACGACATCGTTGATGGTGTAGACCGCGCTGGATACAAGACAAAACGCGACGAAGGCGATCACTACCTGCATCACCAGATGGGTATCCTGCCAGGCATGACCGAACAATAGGCCGATAAACACAAAAGTGTTCTTCACCCACTGGTAGGGACGCATCAGGCGCAGCAATTCAAATAGAGTTTTCATGTCCCTCACCCGGCATTCGCCGATAATATGCATGGTCGGCAGCGGACAGCAACTCCCTGTCGCCCCGGCTGTCGCCGTAAGCATATAGGGTATAACCACTCCTTGCACCCAGCAATGCTTCAAGCCGTCTGACTTTCTCGATGCCGAAACAATTTCCTCCCGAAAGATTTCCGGTAATAGTGCCATCCTCACGCGTTTCGAGACGCGATGCCATTACGTCATCGAATCCCGTCTTCAGTGCCCATGGTTTGACGTAGAGTTCCAGCGATGCGCTGATCACGACGCAGCGGTGTCCCTGCTTCCTGTGCCAGTCGAAACGGCGAAGCGCTTCGGGGCGGACCAGCCCCGGCAGTTTGTGCTCGGCAAACTCCGCCGCCTTGTCGCGCAGCACATCAATACCGGTGCCGGAAATGGTCTGGGCAAACACCCGTTCTTTCGCGACATCATTGCGGATCAGACCCAGGGCGTAACCCGCCAGCGTCGGAGACAGAACGAGCGCATGGCGCATAACCGCCGCCGTGCCGAGCGCATGCAGCAGAAATGGCAGCAGCGTGTCGCGCCGCGTCAGCGTGCCGTCGAAATCGAATGCCGCCACAACCGGCTTGCTTGCCTCCACGCTCACAATTTCAGCCGCTTGAATATCGGTTCCGGGATATGCTGGATGATCAGCATGATGTAACGCCAGAACCATGGCAGGTAAACCACATCCGCCGATTTTTCCAGGGTGCGCACTATGCGCTCGCCGACAGCTTGCGGGGAAGCGACCAGAAACAGTCCGGGCAATCCGAACGTCATCGCGGTATCCACGAACCCCGGCTTGACGGTGATGACCCGCACGCCGCTGGCAAACAAGCGGTTGCGCAGCCCTTGCAGGTACAGGCTGAGCGCGCCTTTTGCTGCGCCATACACATAGTTGCTCTGTCTGCCCCGATCTCCGGCTACCGAAGAAATGCCGATGATGAAGCCGCGTTTCAGCGGCTCGAAATAATTGGCGCAGTGGCTCAGGATGGAGGCCGCCCCGGTAAAGTTGCTGGCAATAATTTTTGCTCCCACGTTGAAATCGCGCGCCGCCTGCTGGTCGCCGAGGTAGCCGAAAGCCAGTACCACGCCGGAAAGATTCGGCATTGCTTCGATCACGGCTTGAAAAAACGCCTCATGGGATTCGGTCGCTTCTGCATCAAACAAACCATGATGAACCTCCACGTTGTAGCGAATGCGCAAGTCGGCAGCGATGCGCGCCAATTCTCCGATGTCACGCGACGCCAGGTACAGGGCTGCGCCGCGCGCGGCAAAGGCGGCAGCGGTGGCACTAGCAATCGCGGAAGTGGCGCCGAGGATCAATACTGCTTCACTCATAGTGTGCCCTCCCCTATTTGAAGGCGGCGCGCCAAACTGGAACTGAAACGATTCTGCGGATCGACCGCATTCTTGATCTTCAGCCATTCGCCATAACGCGGATACATCGCGCGGAACGAGTCAGCGGAAAGTCGCGCGTCCTTGGCGAGATACACACGTCCGCCGTGCCGTAAAACGATCTCATCCAGCTTGTTCAGCAACGCGAACAAACCCTCGTCTCGGATCGGTAAATCCAGCGCCAAGGTATAACCCGCCATCGGGAAGGACAGCAGCCCCCTGCCCTGCGCGCCAAAACGCTTCAGCACTGCAAGGAAAGAAGGACGGCGGCTGCCGGACAGCTCCTGCAGCAATGCCCTGATTCCGTCGAATGCTACACCGTCCGGGATCACGCACTGGTATTGCACGAAACCGCGTTTGCCGTACAGCCGGTTCCAGTGTCCGATCGCATCCAGCGGATAAAAATACGGATCGTAACCGGTCAGGAATGGTTGCTGTTTATTGCCTTCGCGCCGGTAAAAGAGCGCGTTGAATGCGCCGATGCTCAATGTGTTCAGCGCCCAGCCCGGAAGATCGAACGGCATCGTGCGGCTGCGTTCCGGCTTGGTGGCCAGCGCATTGCCAAAACCGGCAGGTAGCTCATCCACGGCCGCATGATGGCCGCACATCGCGATACCACGCCCCAGATTTTTACCGGTTGCCAAGCTGTCGATCCAGGCAACAGTGTAGCGGTCATCCATGGCCGGATTTTGCAGAAGCTGGAAAAGCTGTTCCAGATTAGCGGCGGCATGATGCTGCACCATCATGTGTGAGCTTTGTATTGGAATAAGCTTTAACTTCACTTCGCCGATGATGCCGGTCAGCCCCATGCCACCCACGGTGGCCCAGAAGAGCTCAGCATTTTCAGAAGCAGAACACGCTACGCGGCTGCCATCGGCAAGGATCAGCTCAATGGCTATAACGTGATCGCCGAAGGAGCCGTCATTGTGGTGATTCTTGCCATGCACATCCGCCGCCACGCAGCCGCCCAGTGAAACGAATTTTGTGCCCGGCGTAACTGGCAGGAACCAGCCCTTTGGCACGATCACCTCCAGGATTTCAGCCAGCGTCGCTCCAGCCTCGGCGCGCAGGACGCCCTTCTCAATGTCGAATTCCAGCAGACGGTTAACCCGTTCCGTCAGCAGCACCCGCCGATTCTCGTTCAGCGCCGCATCGCCATAGCTGCGCCCCTGACCGCGCGCAATCAGGCTGTCCGCATCGGAAAGAAGATCGGCATAACGTTCCGGGCGCTCCAGTTCGCAGGTTTGCAGCGGGTAACGCCCCCAACCGGAGATAGCCTTGACTAGCGTAGCCATTTAACGCACCTCTTCCGGAAAATATTTCTCACAAAAATAACAGGGTGCGTGAGGAAGGAACGCCGGGATTTTGTAATACGTTTCCTTCGCCGGCTTAAGCACAAGTTCTTTGTAGCTGCCGTAATCGAAGCCGTAACCAAGCACGAAATAAAAAGTAACGCCGCGCAATTCGAACTGCCTGCTTTCCACGCTCTTGAAATAAGGAACATATTGCATCAGGTCGGGCGCGGATTTTTTCAGGATCAGGATGTTGCGCCCGTCGAACTGGCGGTAATCGGTGATCATGTCGTCCTGCCGCGCATAACGGGAGCCACTGCCGAACACCATAAAATTCTTGCCGTAGTGGTAGGAAACAATAGCGGCTGGTGTATAGCCATCGGAGGCAAGCAGAAACTGTTGCTGCTCATAGGGCCTGATCTTCTCGACGATCGCCTCATTCTGGAACATGAACACGATGCCGTCATACAGCTTGTTCTGCTTCCAGGTTTCCATCGGCAAAACGGCGATAACGACGATTGCCGCAAGATGCGCGGCGCTGAACCAGACCGTGAACTTGAACAACTTGAGCAATTCCTCGCGAGTCAGGTACAGGCCAAGCAGCAAATAAAAGAAAGAGTAAAACGCCAGCACCCAGTGAAGTCCGATGTCATTTTTCACGGACAGCAATGTGAAGACAGCCATCGGCAGCAGAAATGTGTAGGCGAACAAATCGAAGTGGTCGAGTCTGATTTTTTGCCTGAATTCCGCGCGGTGCTTGAACAGGAAATAAATAGCCGGCGGAGTGATCAGATAAATCTGGGTACCGAAAAAAACGGCGACCTTGCCGATGGAAGCCTGTTCGCCTTCGTTCCGGTTATAAAGATTGAACAGGATGTTGTCCCAGCAATGGGTGTAGTTCCAATATAGATTGATGAGCGCGAATGGCAGCGCAGCAAGCAGAAGCAGGATCAGCCCATGTGTCTTTTCTTTGCTTCTGCTCGAAAAAATAAAATAGGCCAGATATCCGATTATCAGCAGCACGGCAAAATATTTCGACAGAAAAGCCATGCCCAGAAAGACGCCTGACAAGGCATACCAGAGCTTGCTTTGTTCATGCTGCGCTTTGAACAACGATGCCACCGACAAAAACACGAACAGGATGAGCGGAGTATCCGTCGAGACCAGCACATTCAAGATATTGAGTGGCGCAACCAGGAAAAGTGTCGCGACGAGCGCTGCCCTGGTTTCATCTTGCGACTTAAGCAGTTGATAGATGCCCAAACCGATCAGCGTTGTCAGCAGGATAGCTGGCAGACGCAGAATCACTTCCGAACTGCCGAGATAAAGCAGCAAGTGCAGTATCCAGCCGACCATGGGCGGGTGGTCGTAATAACCGAAATCCAGATGCTTTGCCCAGACGATGAAATAAGCTTCATCGCCCGACATCGGCAGGACATAAGCAAGAGCAAGCTTGATGGCAAGTGTCGCCAGCAAGGTATATTTGAACAGATTGAAAGACTTCATCAGATGGTAGCTGTTATAGGGGACCGAGCAACAGCTCGGGCTGACACACACTCATCAACGTAAACTCACCCCGTTCGTCTGCGCGGAAAAGCCCGGCAATGCGCTCGCTACTCCGGCGCCCAATCGTTTTGCCAAACGGTCCGCGAAATTTTCCTTTGTAGTGAAGTCCACGATTTTCTCGGCTTTGATGACATCGCGCGCCACCGATTCGAGGCTGCCGTAACCATCCGCCAAACCCAATTCCACACCCTTTTGTCCATTCCATATCAGACCGCTAAAGGTATCCGGCGTTTCCTTGAGGCGCTTGCCGCGCCCATGCCTCACCACATCAATGAACTGCTGGTGAATTTCCGCGATCATCTGCTTGGCGTATACCTGCTGCGCCTGATCGCTCGGCGAGAACGGATCGAGAAACCCCTTATTGGCTCCTGCCGTTATCAGGCGGCGCTCCACACCGAGCTTCGCCATCGTACCGGTAAAACCGAAGCCGTCCATCAAAACTCCGATCGAACCGATCAAACTGGCCTTGTCGACAAAAATCTTGTCCGCAGCAGCAGCCACGTAATAACCGCCCGATGCACAAATATCCTCGACCACCACATACAACGGAATAGCCGGATACATGGCGCGCAAACGACGTATCTCGTCATTGATCTGCCCCGCCTGCACCGGGCTGCCGCCGGGGCTGTTGATGCGCAGGATCACTCCCTGCGTGCCCTTGTCCTTGAATGCTTCCTGCAAACTTGGAATCAGATTGTCGGCGCTCGCAGCGCTATCCGATGAAATCACTCCATACATATCCACCAGTGCGGTATGTTTGCCGGTGCCCAGCGCAGACTCACCTTTGTTTATCCAGCCCATGAAGATGAACAAAATAATAAACAGGTAACCGAACGTCAGCACCTTGAAAAAAATACTCCAGTGCCTTGCGCGGCGTTGTTCCTGCAACGCCGACATCGCCAGCTTTTCCAGCACACCGCGTTCCCAGTTGTTGTTTTGGTCTGTCATCGTGATTCCTTTAGGTAATTCATCAGGCATTGTCTTTTAACCACGTTCTCAGTTCCGCAAAATCCTCTACCAACGCCAACGGCTTTAACGCCCGTAACTGTTCCGGCAGGTGTGCGCCATGCAACATCCCCACCGCATCCACGTTGGCATTTTGCGCCATCAACAGATCGTGCGTGGTATCGCCCACCATCAAGGTGCGTTTTGTATCAACCGCCAGCTCCTTGATCAACTCCAGCAACATCGCCGGATCGGGTTTGGAGAAAGCCACATCCGCCGTGCGGGTGGCGTGAAAATATTTTTTCAGGCCGGAGGCATTCAGTGCTCTTTCCAGACCCGCACGACTCATGCCAGTCGCCACTGCCAGCAAATATCCCGCCTTGTGCAGCTCATCTATTGTCTCGCGCGCACCTTCGTACAAAGGGATCGATTCACTCTGCACTATAAAATGATGCCGGTAGAGTGCCATCAGATCGGGGCGCTTGGACTCGGGGATATTGGGCACAGCACGGCGCAACGCCTGTTCCAGGCCGAGGCCGATCACCTGGCGCGCAGTTTCATCATCAGGAACAGGCAAGGCAAGGCCGCGGCACGCAGCCTGAATCGAGCCCGCGATCGCCGCAGTCGAATCCATCACCGTGCCATCCCAGTCGAATACAATCAAATCGTAACGTTTGCTCATCACATTAAAGCCAAAAAAGAGGCGTGAATATTAACACCTTCAGGCATATTCCAATTCAATTTCGATAACCAAACAGGTATGGCCACTAAGAATTGAGACCCTGAACTTGTGCCACAATGCGAATATGAACAAATCTCCAAACACTTTATGGTTGTTATATTGCCGCCCCGGCTTCGAACAGGATTGCGCGCAGGAAGCCTTGCGACAGGCGCGGCAGCAACGTCCGGTTCTCGGTGAGCAACCCTCCATACTCGCCGACAGCGGCTATGTCGTCGTCTCACTCAATGATCAGTCGCTGTCCTACGGCGAACTGATTTTTGCGCGTCAGCTGATCCGCTTGAATCACACCATTGCCGCCCTTTCAGAGCGCGACCGCCTGACGCCCATCCTCAACGCTATCGCTGACATTCCCGGCAGCTTCGGCACATTGTGGCTGGAAGCGCCGGACACCAACGAAGGAAAACTATTGTCCACCTTTACCCGACGTTTTCAGCCGTTGCTGGAAAGTGCGCTACGCGAACAAGGCAAGCTGCAAGAAGATATTCCAAACATTAACAAACAGCAGCCACGCCTGCATATCTTCTTCCCCGACAAATCATCCGTGATGATCGGCACCAGCGATCCGCACAACAGCGCAGATGCCATCATGGGCATCGTGCGCCAGTCGATGCCGCCCGAAGCGCCGAGCCGCTCAACGATGAAACTGGCCGAGGCCATCGAAGTGTTCATGGATCGCAGCGAACAGACGCGCCTGCTGCGCCAAGGCATGACCGCGGTCGATTTGGGTGCTGCTCCCGGCGGATGGACTTGGCAACTGGTCAAGCGCGGCATCCGCGTCACCGCAGTGGACAACGGCCCGATGAAGGGCGTGCTGGCGAATCATCCGCTGGTGCAACACCTCAAGCAAGACGGCTTCAAATACGCGCCGCGCAAAGCGGTGGACTGGCTGGTGTGCGACATGGTGGAAAAGCCCTCACGAGTCGCTGAGCTGATCGGCGAATGGTTCGCAGCAGGCTTGTGCAAGCACGCGATCTTCAATCTTAAACTGCCGATGAAGCAGCGGCTCATCGCGCTCGACGGTGCGTTTGGCGGTATCCGCAAGCGGCTGGATGAAGAAGGCATCAATTACCGGATGATGGCGAAGCAGCTTTATCACGACCGCGAGGAAGTAACGGTGTTTTTGACGAAGACCAAGGGTTGAAGACGCATTTGTAGGGTGCGCTGTGCGCACCATGGTGCATGGAATGCACCCTACGCCTGTTTAATTTTCAGGCTAGATCAAAGTCAACACCGCCGCGGGTAGTCCGGCGGTGTTGATTTTGATTTATGTTGTGCACGCTTCACCCTTCGATACCTCAGGGCGAACGGAAAATCTAGTGTGACTGCGCATCCAACTTCGCAATAAAACTCTCCAACTCCTTCGCCAAAGGCGCAACCAATTGCATCGGCTCCCCCGTCAACGGATGCGCAAAGGCGATACTGTGGGCATGCAGGAACATCCGCTTCAGCCCCTTCTTCATCAATTCCTTGTTTCTCGCGAAGTCGCCGTACTTGTCGTCACCTGCTATCGGAAATCCGAGATGCGACAGATGCACGCGAATCTGGTGGGTGCGCCCGGTCTTGAGCTGGGCTTCAAGAAGAGAAAATTCCGGCCAGCTCTTCAGCAACGTGAAGATCGTATGCGAGGCTTGTCCGTCCTCCCTGACCATCACGCGCTTCTCGCCCTGCGGGGTATCGAATTTGTGCAGCGGCAACTTGACGTGCTGTTTGGCGTTTTTCCACTGCCCCAGCACCAGCGCGAAATAGCGCTTGTCGCTGTTGCCCTCGCGCATGATCTCGTGCATCGCGGTAAGTGCCGAGCGTTTCTTCGCCAGCAGCAGCACGCCTGATGTTTCGCGGTCGAGGCGGTGCACCAGCTCGAGAAATTTTGCCTGCGGGCGGGCTTGGCGCATCTGTTCGATGACCCCGAAGCTCACTCCACTGCCGCCATGCACCGCCACGCCGGAAGGTTTGTTCACCGCGACCAGCGCGTCGTCCTCATAAATGATCGGGAATTCCACCGCCGGGATGTGCACCTGTTCCGGCTCGTGTTTTTCCGCCACGCGGATCGGCGGGATGCGCAGCAGGTCGCCCAGTTTCAGGCGATAGGTCTGGTCGACGCGCTTTTTGTTGACCCGCACTTCACCTCGCAGGATGCGGTAGACGTGGCTTTTGGGCACACCTTTCAGATGCTTGAACAGAAAATTGTCGATGCGCTGCGCTTCGCCGCTTTCGTCAATTTCGACAAAATTCACAGAGTCTTTGCTTAAACCATTCATTTTGCTTATACTTCACCGCTCGCGCGTTTTGGAATTGGGTAAGTTTGGGAGGTTTTATCCCCGCCAGGAAGAATTTTGGTGCAAGCGACGGCGCATTGCGCCGCCACCCTTCCAGCCGCAGCCCGGTTAATATCACTCACCGGAACCAGCAGTGATAGTAATTGATTTATGCGCTCAAAGCACCTGTGGATTTTTTGTGAAGCAGCCAATATTGCTGCCTCACCCCTAATGGACTTTTGACACAGTAGGCGAAGCAAATGCAATGTGATACTGCAATGCACCTGCAACCACTGATACAGAAGTTCCAGAGAACGATTTTTTAAGACCAGCTACTATTTAGAGAGAACTGATTTGACCAACCGTTTGCACAATACAAGACTTATTGCACGATTGCTCACTGATCGCTTATCTGGCGCACCTAAACGCGCGTAGCTTGGTCTCGCCCGTGTCAGAGCGCGGGAGACAACATAATGAAACGCATGCTATTCAATGCGACGCAGCCGGAAGAACTCCGCGTCGCCATTGTTGACGGTCAGAAACTCATCGACCTTGACATTGAAACCGCCGGTAAGGAACAACGCAAAAGCAATATCTACAAGGCAGTCATCACCCGTCTCGAGCCCAGCCTCGAAGCCTGTTTCGTCGAATACGGCGGCAACCGGCACGGCTTTTTGCCCTTCAAGGAAGTTTCTCCGCAGTATTTTCAGTCCGGAAGCAGCAACCGCCCATCGATCAAGGAAGCCTTGCGCGAGGGACAGGAGTTACTGGTGCAGGTGGAAAAAGACGAGCGCGGCAACAAGGGCGCTGCACTGACCACTTTCATCAGCCTGGCCGGCCGCTACATCGTACTGATGCCGAACAATCCGAGCGGCGGCGGGGTATCGCGCCGTATCGAAGGCGAAGAACGCGACGAATTGCGCGAAGTGCTGTCGCACGTCGAAGTGCCGCAAGGCATGAGCATCATCGCGCGCACCGCCGGTATCGGCCGCAACGAGGAAGAGTTGCAATGGGATCTCGACTACCTCAAGCAACTGTGGGATGCGATCGAAGGCGCGGCAGAATCAGAAAAAGCCCCGTCACTGATCTATCTGGAAAGCAGCCTCGTGGTTCGCGCCATCCGCGACTACTTCAACCCGGAAATCGGCGAAATCCTGATCGACACTGAAGAGGTCTACCAGCAAGCCTTGGCATTCATGAGCACGGTCATGCCGAACAACGTGGATCGCATCAAGCGCTATGTGGACGATGTGCCGCTGTTCTCGCGCTTCCAGATCGAGCACCAGATCGAATCGGCACATGCACGTGAAGTGCGCCTGCCTTCCGGCGGAGCCATCGTGATCGACCATACCGAAGCGCTGACCTCCATCGACATCAACTCGGCGCGCTCCACCAAAGGCTCGGACATCGAGGCTACCGCACTCAACACCAACCTCGAGGCTGCGGAAGAAATTGCCCGCCAGTTGCGCTTGCGCGACCTAGGCGGGCTGATCGTGATCGACTTCATCGACATGGAAAGCAGCCGCAACCAGCGCGACGTAGAGAACCGTTTACGTGACTCTTTGCACTACGACCGCGCCCGCGTGCAGACAGCCAAGATTTCGCGCTTCGGCCTGCTGGAGCTGTCGCGCCAGCGTTTGGCTCCCAGCTTGGGCGAGAGTAACTACATCGCCTGCCCGCGTTGCAGCGGCATCGGCCATATCCGCGGCACCGAATCTTCCGCCCTGCACATCCTGCGCATCATCCAGGAAGAGGCGATGAAGGAAAGCAGCATGGCAATTCACGTGCAAGTGCCGGTGGATGTCGCCACCTTCCTGCTCAATGAAAAACGTTCCGACATTCATCGCATCGAATCGCGCCTGAAAGTGGCGATCACGCTGATCCCCAATCAGTTCCTGGAAACGCCCAACTACAGCATCAGCCGCCTGCGCCAGGATGACATGACGGGCGAAGTACTACAGGCCAGCTACAAGCTGGTGGAAAAACCGGTTGAAGAAAAGCCGCTGACCTCCGCACAGGAGCAGCAAAAAGCCACGCGCGCAAAAGCAGTAGTGCAAGGCATTACCCCGGCTCAACCCGCGCCGATGAAAGCTGAAGAGACCAAGCCTTCAATTCTCGGTAAATTATTTGGCTGGATCAAAGCGCTGGGGGCAGAGGAACAGCCCAAGGCCAAGCCTGTTGCAAGCGCGGCACGCAACCAGCCGCGCCGCGATCGCAGCGAGCGTAGCGAGCGAGGGGAAGGCGGCAAGCGCCGTGAACGCGGAGAACGCAGCGAAGGGGGCAGCGCACGCCGCGAGCGTGGCGACAAGCAGGCGCCGGTCGAAGCCGCAACAAAATCTCAAGAGCCGCGCCAGCAGGGTGGTCGCGAACCACGCCCACAAGGTGAACCGCGCCAGCCTCGGCCTCCGCGCCCACCACGTGCAGCACCCATACCGCAACCAGCAGAAAAACCCGTGCTGGAAACTCAGATTGCCGCACCTGCCGCCGAACAAGCCGAAGAGGGCGGCGCACGCGAGGGCGGTCGCCGCCGCGGTCGCCGTGGAGGTCAACGCGAGCGCCAACGCCGCGAAGTCGCCGTACAGGGCGGAGAGATGATGCCGGAAATCAATGGCGAAACTGCTGTCGTTGAACAAGCCGCCGCAGCCGCTGCGCCAGTCGACACAGCCACGGCAAAATCGAAACCTTCCGAGTACGTCGCCTACCCCGAAGGCTGGACGCCCCCCGTAACGCCAAGCGAATACATCGCCATGCCAACAACTGTAACGCAGCAGGAAGTGGCAGCAGTGGTGTTACATGAAATTACTGCGCCAGTGGCAGCTGTAGTATCAAGTGAAATCACAACGCCCGTGGCTGAAATGGTGACAAGTAAAATTACAGCACCCGTAGCGACAAGCAGCGGCGAAGGCTTGGTGCAAATCGAGACCGACCCCGGCAAGCTGCAAGCTATAGCGAACATTCCCGCGGGTTACACGAAAGAACCGGTAACGCGCCGCCGCACGCGCCAGCATGAAGTGTATATAGAGAATGAACCTCTGGTGCAGATCGAGACGCAACGCCCGCAAGCATAGTTTCAGTTTGCAAATAACGAAGCCGCATGATGAAAATCGTGCGGCTTTTGTTTATGGATAATTTGATATTGGCACGCCAGAAGAGATAAGTATGGGCACTGAAAAGAGTTTATTTCACTGCCTTGATGTCCGAATTTGCGTATTAAATAACATTTATGTTTCAAGGCGACAAGTTGGGCAATCAGGACAAAAAAAGCCCGGCATTTTCATGCCGGGCTTTTTAACAACACAAGAACCGTTTAAGGAGCCTGGATATTGGATGCTTGCTTACCCTTGGGGCCTTGCGTTACTTCAAAGGTTACCTTCTGGCCTTCTTTGAGTGACTTGAAGCCGCTCATATTGATTGCGGAAAAATGCGCAAACAAATCTTCGCTGCCATCATCAGGGGTAACAAAACCAAAACCTTTTGCATCGTTGAACCATTTAACTGTACCGGTTGCCATGTGAACATCTCCTTACTAAAAAACGGGGTGAATCCCCCGCAAAACTATTTGAATCAAGATTGCACATGGAAAAAACCAGTACTGCAAAAACTTTGAATCAAACGCCAAGGTGCCTTGTACGCTGGTTTGGCTATTGTCGTCAAGGAATATTTATGAATTCTGAAAATGATCAATGGCCGGTATTCACCGATAACATGAGAGAGTTACATATTTCTTATTGCATACCAGTTACAGGAGCGCAAAAAACATACGGCAGAATTGGTTTCGCTTGACTGAGAAAATAATTGCCCGTCCAGTTAGAATAAAACAATGGGGCTTTTGAAATGAATCGACAATGGATATAACAAGTTTGCTTTTCCTGTTATTACTGACTGCGTTTGGGTGGTTCTGGTTCGACAGTTTGCGCGCCCTTGAGGTCGCACGGGACGCTGGAAAACGTTCCTGTAATAATGCAAACGTGCAATTTCTTGATGATACGGTTGCCGGAATTGCACTTGCACTGGTGCGTAGCGTGTCCGGTCGAAGGTTGTTACGCCGCACTTATCGTTTTGAATTCAGCGATACCGGCGACACGCGCCTTGAAGGCCGAGTGATTCTGCTCGGGGACAAGATCGAGTCGGTAACGATGGAGCCTTACCGAATGCTGTCTTGAAAAAACTCTAATTCAAGTGTACTAGCCCGGTGCTGGTTGCCCACAAAATAAAAAGGGGTCAGGCTTTTGGCCTAACCCCTTGATATTGTGGTGCGCCCGGAGCGATTCGAACGCCCGACCCCTTGGTTCGTAGCCAAGTACTCTATCCAGCTGAGCTACGGGCGCGGTGACTGTTGTGCCGTAATGATTGTGTCGTTAATTAGTGTGCCTGGCGGAGAGGGAGGGATTCGAACCCTCGATACAAGTTTAAGCTCGTATGCGCCCTTAGCAGGGGCGTGCCTTCGACCTCTCGGCCACCTCTCCGAAGGCCGCGCATAGTAATGTAACTGACCTGAAAGGTCAAACGATTATGCGTCTTCCTGATCAAGACCAAACGCCTTGTGCAATACCCGCACAGCCAACTCCAGATACTTCTCGTCTATAACCACAGAAATTTTGATTTCCGAGGTGGAGATCATCTGGATATTGATGCCCTCTTCCGCCAAAGTGCGGAACATTTTGCTGGCGATACCGACGTGCGAGCGCATCCCAACTCCAACTACCGAGACCTTGGCTGCCTTGTTATCGCCGATCACATCGCGCGCGCCGATGTGCGGTTGCACCTTGTTCTTCAGGATATCCATCGCCTTGGTAAATTCATTGCGATGCACGGTAAAGGAGAAGTCGGTGGTGCCATCCACGCCGACGTTCTGGATGATCATGTCCACATCGATGTTGGCATCGCTGACTGGCCCTAAAATCTGATAGGCGATGCCGGGTTTGTCCGGCACGCCCAGCACAGTGATCTTGGCTTCATCGCGATTGAACGCGATCCCGGAAATAATGGCTTGTTCCATTTTATTGCCTTCCTCAAAAGTAATCAGCGTTCCTTCGCCTTCTTCTTCAAAGCTGGACAGCACCCGCAGCTTGACCTTGTATTTCCCGGCAAATTCCACCGAGCGAATTTGCAGCACCTTGGAGCCAAGGCTTGCCATCTCCAGCATTTCCTCAAAGGTAATGCTCTTCAGGCGGCGCGCTTCGGGCACTACGCGCGGATCGGTGGTGTAAACGCCGTCTACGTCGGTATATATCTGGCATTCGTCGGCGCGTAGCGCGGCTGCAACCGCCACGCCGGTGGTATCTGAACCGCCGCGCCCCAGCGTGGTGATATTGCCATGTTCATCCACGCCCTGAAAACCGGCCACGACCACCACGTGGTCGTTGGCCAAGTCAGTGCGAATATTCTGCTCGTCGATACTGACGATGCGTGCCTTGGTGAAGGCGCTGTCGGTAAGAATCCTGACTTGCATGCCGGTATAGCTCTTTGCCTTCAGTCCGATATCCTTGAGCGCCATCGCCAGCAGGCCGATGGTGACTTGCTCGCCGGTGGAGATAACCACGTCCAGCTCACGCGGATCGGGGTGCTTCTGGATTTCATGGGCCAAAGCGACGAGGCGGTTGGTTTCGCCGCTCATCGCAGAGACCACCACGACGACCTGATGACCTTGTGCCTTGAATTTCGCAACGCGACGCGCCACGTTCTTGATGCGCTCCGGACTGCCGACCGATGTGCCGCCGTACTTCTGAACTATCAATGCCACGATTTTCTATGCCCGATTTAAACTAAAGTGTTCGCAATTCTAGCGCACCTGCCCAAAAAAAACGAGGCTACAAAATACCGCATAACGATTTACCTCGCAGATGTTCTTGCGCCCGTAGGGTGTTAAACTCAAGCCATTCGAGACGCATTAGCTGACTATCCACATGCCAGAAATCACCCCGCGCAGCATTCCCGCATCAGCCGAACAGCACCTGCTCAATAGCGGTTATACATCAGCCTTGGCGAAGATTTTTGCGGCGCGCGGCATCACCGACAGCAAGCAACTGGATACTTCATTGGCCGGCCTGCTGCCATTTGACAGCCTAAAAAATGCACGGGAAATGGCAAGCTTGCTGGCCGACGCAATCGCCGCAGGAAAAAAATTCCTGGTGATCGCCGATTACGATGCCGATGGCGCGACTGCCTGCGCGGTGGCAGTGCGCGGATTGCGCAGCTTCGGCGCACAAATCGATTTCATCGTGCCAAACCGCTTCGAATACGGTTATGGCCTGACGCCCGAGATCGTTCATTTAGCCGCTCACCTGCAGCCGGATATTTTGCTGACGGTGGATAACGGCATCGCCAGCGTTGAAGGCGTCGCCGAGGCCAATCGCCTCGGCATGCAGGTATTCGTCACCGACCATCACCTGCCCGGCGATACGCTGCCCGATGCGGCCTGTATCGTCAATCCCAATCAGCCCGGCTGCATGTTTCCCGGCAAGCATCTGGCGGGCGTCGGCGTGATGTTCTACATGCTGCTGGCTTTGCGCGCAGAACTGCGCGAACGCGGCGCATTCGTCGACAGGCCCGAACCCAAACTCGCCGAACTTCTCGATTTAGTGGCGCTGGGAACGGTAGCCGATGTGGTGAAGCTGGATCAGAACAATCGCATTTTCGTGCAACAGGGCCTGCAACGCATCCGCGCCGGGCGCGCCTGTGCGGGTATCAACGCGCTGCTGCAAGTAGCGGGAAAAAATCCGGCGAAAGTCTCCAGCCAAGACCTGGGCTTCACCGTCGGTCCGCGCCTGAATGCGGCAGGCAGGCTGGATGACATGAGCCTGGGCATCAACTGCCTGTTGACCGATGATGCGGCAACCGCGACGCAGATTGCCGCAAAACTGGACGCCCTCAACCGCGAGCGGCGCAGCATCGAAGCGGAGATGCAGGACAGCGCGCTGGCGGCTTTGGATCAAATCAACCCCAGCGACAACTTCAGCCTCGCGCTGTTCGACGACTCCTGGCATCAAGGCGTGATCGGTATCCTCGCCTCGCGCCTCAAGGATAAATTCCATCGCCCGACCATCGCCTTTGCGCGTTCGCAAGACGGCGAACTGAAAGGCTCGGGGCGTTCCATCGCGGGATTGCATCTGCGCGATGCGCTTGACCTGGTCAGCAAACGCCATCCGTCTCTGATCAGGAAATTCGGCGGGCATGCAGCCGCTGCTGGCCTGAGCATCGCCGAAGCAGATTTCGACAAGTTTGTTGCCGCCTTCGAACAAGTATCCAGCGAGTTGCTCAACGCAAACGACCTGGCGCAGCGCATCGAAACCGACGGCGCGCTGGAGCATGCCGGGATGAGCCTGGATGTGGCGCGCTTGCTGGATGAACAAGTGTGGGGACACGGCTTTCCTGCCCCGCAATTCAACGATAACTTCGTCGTGCAAAACCAGCGTGTGGTTGGCGACAAACATCTCAAACTTCGTTTAAGTACCCAAGGTAAACTTATTGAAGCGATACTGTTCGGACACAATGAGCTGCTGCCTGAGCAAATACACGCCGTGTACAGCCTGAGCATCAATGAATACAATGGTACGCAGAGTTTGCAGCTCATTATTCGCCATTGGAAAAAAATAGAGGGGTGAGTATATGGAAACCAATATTCTTCTAAACAACGGCATCGAAGCCCTGCCGCAGTTCCTCACCAGCCTCGCCATCGGTCTGCTGATCGGCTTGGAGCGCGAACGCAACCCGTCGGCCAAGGCAGGGCTTCGCACCTTCGCGCTGGTCGCCGTGTTCGGCACCTTGTCCGCGCTGCTCTCCTCGAAACTCGGCTCGCCCTGGATGCTGATTGCCGGCCTGTTGACCGTGGCAGGCATGATCATCGCCGCCTACCTCAACAACCCCCGCGAGGAAAACGATCCGGGCACGACTACCGTGGTCGCGCTCGTGCTGTGTTACGGGCTGGGCGCGATGATCTGGTACGGCCTCGCCGAACTCGCCGTAATGCTGGCGATAGGCGTTACCACCCTGCTCTATTTCAAACCGGAACTGCGCGGAATTTCGCAGAAACTGACGCGCCGCGACCTGGTCGCCGTGCTGCAGTTTTCCGTGCTGACTTTTATCGTATTGCCGATCCTGCCCAATCAGAACTACGGCCCTTACGGCGCCTTCAATCCGCATCATGCCTGGCTGATGGTGGTACTGATCTCCGGCATCAGTCTCGCCGGTTACGCCGCACTGCTCGTAGTGGGAACCCGCTATGGCGCGCCGCTTCTAGGCTTCTTCGGCGGCCTGGTTTCCAGCACCGCAACCACGATGATTTATGCCAAACACGGCAAGGGCAACCAAGCCATGCTGAACCTTGCTGCATCGGTGATCGTGATTGCCGGCATGGTAGTGCTGCTGCGCCTGATGGTAGTCAGCGCCGCAGTCGCCTATGGCGCACTGCCCAGCCTGCTACCGGTGCTTGCTGGCGGCTTGTTATTTGGTTTGATGGTCGCGTTGTACAACTGGCGCAAGATGAGCAAGGCAACCGAGCTCTACATCCCGGAAACTTCCAACCCCGCCGAACTGCATACCGCGATCAGTTTCGGCTTGCTGTTTGTGGTCGTATTGCTGGGCTCGGCATGGATGGCGGATATTGCCGGCAGCCGGGGTTTGTATGCCGTGGCATTGGCATCAGGTTTGACCGATGTGGATGCCATCACCCTGTCCAGCCTGCGCCTGTTCAACCTCGGCCAATTGAGCGAGCGACAGACCGTCACCGCGATTGCGCTCGCCATCCTTTCCAATCTCACCTTCAAGTTTGGCATGGTGATTTTCATTGGCGGCTGGGCTCTCGCCAGGCAGGTCGCCGCCGGCTTCGGCGCAATCGCCTGCGGGGTACTGGTGGGGCTGTTTGCGCTATGACACAATCTCTTCCTGAAAGATTCGCCGCTCCGGTTTGCCCATCAGAGCAACTCGGTGCCAATAGTTGAACCTCAGAGTTGAATCTCTCCACCATTATTCCAAAGGAAAACCAATGTCTGATCTCAATGACCCAAGAGTCTTTTTCGCCGCCGAGCGCACGTTGCTCGCATGGAACCGAACCAGCCTCGCCTTGATGGCATTCGGATTTGTCATCGAACGGTTCGGCCTGTTTGTTTCCATCCTATTGCCCAAACAAGGCATGCCACAGCAGCGTGGCCTGTCCTTCTGGATTGGGCTGATCTTCGTGCTGCTGGGGGCGGTCGCCGCCGCCTACTCCACCGTGCAATACCGCAAATTGCTCCGCACCTTGAAGCCCATCGAAATACCGGATGGCTACCGCACTGACCTTGGAGTCATCAGTAATCTGATCGTCGCAGCATTGGGTATCGTTCTAACGGTCTATTTATTCCAGGGCGTTTAGCTCCGTTACTTGTGCCCGTTTATTCCCTGCAGCAAAATCTTTCCGGTTGACAAAAGAACGTTCGTTCTTTACAGTTCACAGCACGTTCGTTCTGTATCAATTTTGCCATGACTGATTCTAATTCTTCCCCCGACTTCAGCTCTAGGGACGCCGAGTATCTTGCCAAGCTGCAGGACTATTACGCCGACTGGAAAAGCATTCCTTCTTACGCCAAGCTATGCGAGGTGTTCGGCATCGCTTCCAAGTCTTGGGTCAAAGCCATTCTGCTCCGTTTGAGCGAGGCCGGCTTCATCGAGCGCACCCCGGACGGGGTTTGGGTACCGACCCGCCAATTTTATGCCCGCCCGCTGGCGGAGTCTTCAGTCCAGGCAGGGATGCCAGTTTCCGTAACCGCCACTCAAGGCGAATACTTCATCATCGATGAGATGCTGGTCGATACGCCATCCGAAACCACGCTGATCCCAGTCAGGGGCGATTCGATGATCGATGCGGGTATCCATGATGGCGATATCGCCGTGGTGGAAAAGCGCAACCTTGCCAATGTGGGTGATATCGTCGTGGCCATCGTGGACAACGAGTTCACGCTGAAAACACTGGATAAGGAGCGCGGCCATTTTATCCTGCGCCCCGCCAATCAGGCCTATCCGGTTATTCGCCCGCAGGGCACGCTGGAGATATTCGGCGTGTTGATCGGTTTGATCCGCAAGTACCGGAAGTAGCCGTGATGCAAGCCGCTATTCATTCCCTGCCTGCGGGACGAACAGCACCGGGGCAAGTACCAAGCCGACAAGTGCCGCGTGCCGCGCACGGCCTGCTGTCGCTGACCTATCCCAACAAGGAGCTGTTCCACCGGCAGTGCGCCCTGCTGCGCGGCGCCGTACCTGCGGGTTTCCCCTCACCTGCCGATGATTATGTAGAGCAGCATATCAGCCTCGACGAGCATTTGATCCGGCATCCAGAGAGCACTTTTTTCATGCGCGTGGCGGGCGACTCGATGCGCGGACTCGGGATTTTTGATGGCGATCTGCTGGTAGTGGATCGCTCCCTGCCTACTGCGCATGGCTGCGTGGTGATCGCGGTGCTGGATGGCGAATTCACCGTGAAGCAATTGTTGCACACAGCGGAAGGACAGGTCTTGCGAGCCGCACACCCTGCTTATGCCGACACACTAATCAAACCGGAACAGGATTTTTCGATCTGGGGTGTGGTGCGCTGGAATGTCCACAAGGTTTGATCCATGCGCGCCATTGCGCTAATTGATTGCAACAACTTCTTCGTCTCCTGTGAGCGGCTGTTCCAGCCCAGACTGGAAGGCAAGCCGGTGGTGGTACTCTCCAATAACGACGGCTGCGTAGTATCGCGCTCACAGGAAGTCAAAGACCTCGGCGTAAAGATGGCCGTGCCGTGGTTCCAGTTGAAAGACCTGGCAAAACGCCACGGCATCATCGCGTTGTCCTCGAATTACACGCTATATGCCGACATATCCAACCGGGTGATGCGGCTGTTGTCGCAGTGGAGCCCCGATCAGGAAATCTATTCGATAGACGAGTCCTTTCTGGATATGACCGGCATACCCGATCTGACACAATATGCACAGACGATGCGCGGCACCATCAAGCAATGCGTGGGCATTCCGGTGTGCGTGGGTATCGCGTCGAGCAAGACGCTGGCGAAGCTCGCCAACCATGTCGCCAAGAAGCAGCAGCGCTATGACAGCGTGTGCGACTTCAATGCGATGTCATCCCCGGAACTGGATGCGCTGCTCGCGCAAATCGAAGTTGGCGAGGTGTGGGGCGTGGGCAGGCGCAGCACCAGCCGCTTGCAGCAGATGGGCATCAACTCGGTGCTGGAGCTGAAACGTGCGCCTGCCAAACGCATCCGCGCCGAATTCGGCGTGATGCTGGAACGAACCGTCGCGGAGCTGAATGGCGAAGCCTGTCTGGAACTGGACGATGTCACCCCGCCCCGCCAGCAGATCATCTGCTCGCGCTCGTTTGGTGTGCCGGTTACGCTGCTACCCGATCTGGAACAGGCGGTCATCGCCTATGTCACCCGCGCCGCCGAGAAGCTGCGCAGCCAGCATTCTCTCGCAGGCGGCATCCAGGTTTATATCCGCACCAACCCGCACAAAGAGAAATATCCGCAATACCAGCAAGCCATGCTGCTGCCGCTATTCGAGCCAACCAATGACACGCGCTTGCTGTGCCATGCGGCGCTGGGCGGGCTGCGGCAGATATACCGGAGCGGCTATGTGTACCAGAAAGCGGGGGTTATGCTCACCGAGATCATCCCCGCGACGGCAAGGCCGCGCACGCTGTTCGATGATGTCGCGGCGCAGCAAAAATCCGCATCGCTAATGTCCACCCTCGACCGGATCAACCGCCGCATGGGCAGCGGAACGGTGCAACTGCTCGGCGAAGGAATCAGCAAAAACTGGTCCATGCGGCGCGGGAACATGTCGCAGCGCTACACCACGGAGTGGGATGAGCTGGCTGTAGCTTCATAACCACGAACGGAAGAATGAACAACCTTGGTTGAATGCTCATCATGTTTGTCCGCGAGGTCAAATAAAGCAAACTGCCTAAGGATATGCCAGCAAGGGTTGCTTCAAGCGGATACTTGCTCAGCGTTTCCTTCACAACCTCCCAGAATGATTTAAATGACAGATACCTACATGGCAGCCGACCTGCCGTTCTCCGGCAGCCCTGTCGTGCCGCAGATGTGCGACGGCAGCAAGATGATTCAGTTCCGGTGCCGCAAGGGCATCTCCTGCTGGAATGCATGTTGCAGCAACATCGACATTTCGCTTACACCTTACGACATCCTGCGCCTGAAGCAACAACTGGGAATCACCTCTGGCGAATTCCTGCTGCGCTAAACCCTGCCTTACGAAATGGAGCAGAACGGCATCGCCGGAGTAAAGCTGCGACCGGTGGAGAACGGCACTGCCTGCCAGTTCATGACTCCCGGAGGTTGCAGCGTGTATGAGGACCGGCCGACAGCCTGCCGCTATTACCCGGTAGCGTTGCTGTCGATGCGCAAGCAGGATGAATACACCGACACCCAATCCTATGCGCTGGTCAAAGAAGAGCACTGTTTAGGCCACAACGAACCGAGAGAAATCACCATCGACGCTTACCGCCGTGAACAGGGATTGGAAGAATACGACGAACTGGCGCGCGGCTGGCGGCAACTCATCCTCAAGAAAAAATCCTCCGGGCCAGCCGTGGGCAAACCCTCCAAGCGCAGCCTGCAACTGTACTTCATGGTCTGCTACGATCTCGACACGTTCCGCAGCTTCGTGATGAGCGAGGGATTCACCGAACTCTATGAACTGCCCGCTGATGAAACCAGCAAAATTTTCGCCGACGACACCGCGCTGATGTTGTTCGGTTTCCGCTTTCTCAGGCAGGTGCTGTTCGGCGAAAACAGTATTACCTTGAAACAGGCTGCTGCCGAAAAACGCCGGGGCCGTGTTCATGAAAAATCGCAGCAGTTCGAGAATGAAGCTAGAGAAAAGCGCGCGACGGAACAGGATGACATGTATGGTGATTCGTTAGGCTGAGGCGAAAGCACATGGCTATGGTGAAGGCAATCCCGAGCCTGATGTAACTGCTGATATAACCACCAACCATCTGACTAAACCAGCAATAAACGCTGGATTAGCCATTGGTTTACGACCGCCAAACTGCTTCTAAAAGATTAATTCCATCGGAGTGGATGCTCCCCCCTGAATATTCGTTAACCCACTTTTGGCAACCGGGCGAGTGATGCTTTGATAGCCTCTTCCGGATAGGCAAAATCCTCCAGCTTGCCGCTGAAATAGCTGTCGTAGGCGCTCATATCGAAATGCCCGTGACCGGAAAGATTGAAGAAGAGTGTCTTCTTCTCGCCACTTTCCTTGCAGCGCATCGCCTCGTCGATGCAAGCAGCAATGGCGTGGTTGGATTCCGGCGCAGGGATAATGCCTTCGGCGCGTGCAAAAGTTACGCCGGCCTTGAAAGTGGCGAGCTGTGGTACTGCCACTGCCTCAATCAGCTTCTCGTGGTAGAGCTGCGACACCAGCGCCGAATCGCCGTGGTAGCGCAACCCGCCAGCATGAATGCCAGGCGGCATGAAATCATGGCCGAGAGTGTACATCAGCGTCATCGGGGTGAGCTTGGCGGTATCGCCGAAATCATAGGCATAGTGGCCGCGCGTCAGCGTCGGGCAGGAAGTCGGCTCGACTGCCACCATCCGCACGTTCTTGCCCGCCGCCTTGTCGGCGAAAAACGGGAAAGCAACACCGCCAAAATTGGAACCTCCGCCGCAGGGCGCGAAAATCATGTCCGGATAATCGCCGACCTTCTCGAATTGTTTCTTGGCCTCAAGCCCAATCACAGTCTGGTGCAGCAACACATGGTTCAGCACCGAACCCAGCGCATAATTGGTATCAGCGCGCGACGCCGCGTCTTCCACCGCCTCGGATATTGCCAGTCCGAGAGAACCCTGGTTGTCCGGATTTTCTGCCAGCGCTGCGCGCCCTGCATTGGTTTCCATGCTCGGACTGGCGAACACTTCCGCGCCCCACGCTTGCATCATGGAGCGACGATAGGGTTTCTGGTGGTAGCTCACCTTGACCATGTATACACGCACCTCCAGCCCGAACATCTGTCCGGCCAGTGCCATCGAGGAGCCCCATTGCCCCGCGCCTGTCTCTGTGGAGATGCGCTTGATGCCTGCCTCCTTGTTGTAATAGGCTTGGGCGATGGCGGTATTGGGCTTGTGCGAACCCGCCGGTGAAACGCCCTCGTATTTGTAGTAAATCTTCGCCGGAGTGCCGAGCGCCGCTTCCAGCCGATGGGCGCGGAACATTGGCGATGGGCGCCACAATTGGTAAATTTCTCGCACTTTCTCCGGAATCTTGATCCAGCGCTGCGCGGACATTTCCTGCTCGATCAGGCTCATTGGAAAAATGGCTGTAAGCGCTTCCGGGCCGATAGGATTGCCGTCCGGCCCCAGCGGCGGCGCGGGAGGGTTAGGCATATCTGCAACGACGTTGTACCAGTGAGTCGGGATTTCAGATTCGTCCAGCAGGATTTTTGTTTGTGACATGGGACTCTCGCAAGTTGAGGTTGATCGAAAATTTCAAAATATTGAAATTGTATATTGGCATGATATTGCGCCAATCTGCAACAAACACTGCCTGGCCTGCTACCAAGGCGCACCCAAAGGCCTTGCTGAGGCGGGAAGCACATAGGCTGTGTAAAAGCCTGCCCAAAACCTGTCGGCGCGTGCGAACCACAGGTAAGGCACGCAATATCCAAGCAAACCAACGTCCACACGTTATGTGTGTAATTAATGTCACGTACAAATATTATTGGACTATCTATTGCTAATCATGTGAGTTTGGCTAAGCTTATATCAGCCTCAACCCGGCAGTGCGCCAGCGTGCCAGTCGCCAGCAGCATCAGCAATTCGGCCTGCCCTTTCGCGCCGGTCTTGGCGAACACGGCGGCGAGTTGCGACCGCGCAGTGCCCACGGCAATACCCAAGTCATTGGCCGCCTGCTCCAGGCTGTTGAATGCGGCAAGTTTGGCAGCCAGCCTTGATTCTGCGGGGCTGAGCCCATACAGGACGGCCAGCCGTTTAGGGGGCAGTTGCAGGCTGCCCGGTTTGGAGAGGAAGATGGCAGCACAGCCCGATCCGAAAGTGATATTCAAGCGTTCGGAAAACTCCGGCGAAACCGGCGTGACCAGGCATTGCAAGGTTTCAACCCTGTTGGGCAGCGCAATGCGCATGTCGCCGCCGGTGGCAGCGCCTTGTGCCGCATTGGCAATGAGTTTGTGTAGCAGCGCGGTGTCCGATAAATTGTTCAATGCCAGTCTGCCCTGGCAGAGATTTATTCCCTTGTCCGGCGCCAGCATCTGCTCCGCCGTGCGGTTGACGAACAGCGGCACACCGAGGCTGTCCGTCAGGATCACGCCCATGCGCAGTTGATCCAGCGCACCGAGCGCCCATTCTTTTTCGACAGTGATGCTGCCGAGTTTGCGGTGCACCTGCACCGCGCGGGTGACGTGCGGCACGAGGAGGTTCATCAGCCGCACCTGTTCTTCGCCGAACGCACCGGCGCGTTTGCCGCGCTGGGCGGCAAACAGCAGCATGTGGTTGCCATCCCGTGCAAGGATGGCGCCCAAGTTATTTATCTTGTCCTGGGGAATACCATAATCGTTGTAAAACTCGGTGTTGCGCTGTTCGGTCAGGCTGACAATCCGTTCTCCCGGAAAAGCAACGCCCAGCGTCATCCGTTGAAAGGCGGGCGCATAATAATCCAGCTTGACGTAGTGGCTGCAGTAGGCCGACTGCCAAGCGGGATCGTAGCCAACGCTGGCGACAAACCCGGCTTTGTGGGTTTGCAGATCAGCCGAGCGCAGCATGGCAGAACAGCCACCCACGGCGCTCGCAAACTCATCGAGAAACAACGACCATTTTTGTTCGTCCAGCGCGGCATCGTAAACCTTGCCCACCAGATTGAGCGCGGTATCTTCGGAAACAGCCACCATCCATCCCTTTTTTTCGTCGCCTGCTGATAAGGCACGCAGGATTTCTATTGTTGAACAATTGCGAATCAACACTACAGCTGCAACGATACTGAAAAATTGTATTTATAGTAACAAACTTGCCCACAACTGATCAAGCTGCCCGAACGGGTCGCGGCAATGAATTCACAAGTGCGGTAGAATCACAGCACATGTATAAAGTATGTCATTCCTTGGCGCCATCAGATGCTGTTAGCGGCATTGAATTAATTATGCTAAAGCTAACTGATTAGCTCATATCCTGCCGCGAAATCATGACCAGAATGACCAATTACCCAAATGATTAGCATCACACATTTGCATGGCAAGGAAAATATATAAGCATATGGACTGGCGTTTCTTTCTTGTTATCTCGGAAGTAATACTCATCACTTACTTGGACTACAAGGTAACTGGGCTATATTATTCCCTTGGCGTTCTATATTGCCTGCCGATTATTCAGGTTGCGCATGTAAGCGCAATCCGCGCTCTTCGACGTTCCGACTCACGAGTTCCTGTTTTTTTCGGTGTGTTTTCTGCTGTTGCGTGGAGCGCTGTAGAGGCGGCGGTTGTTTGGCCATTTTTTCCGCTGAACGCACTTGCATTGAATATTATTACTCGCGCCATCACTTTTACAGTTCTTGGCAGGGTAATGGCGAAGCTATTTAAAGAAAGAGAATATTCACGCAAGGATCCGTTGACAGGCTTGGCCAATCGTTTGGAATTCATCGAAAGATTTGAAGTTGAGCGGTCGCGCAGTGAGCGATCCGGCGAACCTTACTCCATCCTGTTTATTGACATTGACCAGTTCAAAATATTAAACGATACCCGCGGTCATCATACCGGCGACAAAGCGCTCATAGCTTTGTCTGATATCCTCGGCAAAAATTCCAGGAAGCTCGACACTGCTTCCCGCATTGGCGGAGATGAGTTCGTGTTATTGTTTTCTTCAACAGATGAAAAGACCTGCCAATCATTGATCACCAGGATTATGCTGGCTACTGAGAAGATGTTTCGTGAACAAGGCTGGCCAATATCTATATCCATAGGTTCTGTAACCGATACAGGCAAGAAAAGAAGTGTTGAAGAACTATTACGTGAAGCTGATGAGCGAATGTATTCGCTCAAAAAAGGAAAGCTGCAACAATGAACACAGCGGATAATCACACACTAATACCTGACATGCTCTTTTCATCCGGCACAGCTCAAAACTGACTCATCTCCGGCAGTAAAGGTATTACCCCGATAAAATAAAAACGGCGTCTGATCTTTTGATCAGACGCCGCAACAATGCTTCCGCAAATTACGGAACGACTGTGTCGATCACGATATTCAATTCTTTGGAACCAGGCTTGATAGCCTCCGTTGTTCCTTCCAGATCGCCAGTTTTAGCTGTTGCGTCGCTGGATTTTGTCACGCGTGCCAGCACCACAACCTGATCAAAATTGGAAATTCCCATTTTCGGCTGCATCGCCATGCTATCGTCAAGCGTAAATTGAAGCGGCAAATCTTTCACTTGTTTGCGCAATACTGCGAGTGGCAATTTTGGGCCTTTTGCAGCACGCGCGAAGATGAATACGGTGTCGGTCTGTGCAACTTTGCCAGCCAATGCAGGACTTATTGAAACCTTGCCGGTAATCGTTACCGCAGGGGCGGCTGCCGGTTTATTGGATCCCTTGTCTGACGAGAGCTGTGCCAGCTTTTCCTTTCCGCCCTTTTGCTTCGCAAGAAATTCTTGCGCTTGCTTTATGCCATCGCGGATCATTTGCAATTCTGGGCTATCCGGCGGCATCAGGTTGACAAGATTTTGCCAGTGGGTAATCGCTGCAACATAATCGCCGCGCTCCATAGCGGCAGAACCTGACAACGCCAGTGCAAATGTATTTTTGCCATCAAGTTCCAGCGCTTTGTCGAGAAACCTGGTTGGTTCGCCCAGCAGCGATCGATTCTTACTCATCGCATAAACATCGGCATAGCTTGCCCATAGTTGCGATTCGTTGGGTACCAGTTTGACAAGTTGTTCAAAGGCTCGCACCGCATCTGAATAACGTTTCATCTCACTGTATGAACGTGCCAACAACCACCAGCCGTCCGGGTTTTCCGGCTGCTTTTCCAGCTTTTTTTCCAGTTCTTGCAGCGCAGCTTCGGAACGTAATACGCCAAAGCCCTCTGCAGACCCACTTTGCTGCTGAGGCAGCATCGCTTTGATGTTGCCGATTTTGGCATACAGCAAAATACTTGCAACCGGCAACATCACAGCCAACAGAAGCGCCAATATTTTTGCTGGATTGCGCGGAGCGCTGATGGGTGCTTCAGTAATTTTGACTTCATCCAGCAGGCGCACTTGCAGCTCTCGTTTGCCTTGTTCGTAGGCATCCTGGGTCAGCAGGCCGTTACTCAGGTCATCTTCGAGTTCCGCCGACTGGTCGCGCAGAATTTCCAGATTGGCTGCATCGCGCAACACATCGTTATGATTGCCGGTGTTGCGCCACAAAGGCAACACCACGAACAACAGTGCCACGATCAGCAGCACCGCACAGGTTATCAGGAATGTCATGCTTGGGGAGCTTTCGGTTTGTTTTGCAGTTCCGGGGAATCGTTCAATAAAGCGGCGGCTCGCTTTACGTCTTCATCGGACAGTTCGGTCTCAGAAATCTGGCTCTTGCGTTTGCGCAACTGGTAAAACAGTATGCCGCCGCCCAGCAGCAGCAGCACGAACGGGCCGAACCAGAGAACCAGCGTGTATTTTTTTACCGGCGGGTCATACAGCACAAAATCACCATATCGGGAAACCAGGTAATCGACTATTTCCTGGTCGTTCATGCCCTTTTTCATTTGCTCGCGTACTTCGCGGCGCAAGTCTTCGGCAAGTTCAGCATGCGAACTTGCCAGCGACTCGTTTTGGCAAACCAGGCAACGAAGATTCTCCGCCAAGCCTATCATGCGCTTTTCCAGCACCGGGTCGGCAGCCAAATCAGTCGCTTGGCTGGCGTATGAAAAAGCCGGCAGCAGGCACACCAGCAATATGGACAAGTACTTCATTTGGCTTGCAACTCCTTAATCAGCGGGAGGATTTTTTCGCTCAGGTTTTGAGGCGTCACCGGACCAATCTGTTTGTGCCGGATGACGCCTTGCTTGTCAATCACATAGGTTTCCGGCACACCGTACACGCCGTAATCGATACCGACGCGGCCTTCGACGTCGGACACGACCAATGCATATGGGTTGCCACGTTCGCGTAGCCAAGCCTCTCCGTCTTGCCGCTTGTCCTTGTAGTCCATTCCGTATATCGGCACAAGATTCTGGCGCGACAAATCCAACAGTACCGCGTGTTCACTCTCGCAAGCCGTGCACCACGATGCCCAGACGTTGAATAGCCAAACTTTTCCCTTCATGTCCTGCGGCGAAAAATTTTTGGACGGCTCCTGCAATTGCGGCAGCGTAAACGCGGGAGCCGCTTTGCCGATCAGCGGCGACGGCACTTCGTGCGGATCCAGGCTCAGCCCGACATACAGGAACGCCGCCATGATCATGAAAACTATAAAAGGAAGTATGAAGCGCATCATTTTTTAGCCTCGCTAGGCTCTTGACCAACACCCCAAGCCAATCCAGCGGCTTCCCAACCATCACCAATAGGCTTATAGCCATGCTCAAGATAATAATGGGCTGTTTGCTTGTTAATAATGAAGCAAAGAATCAAATTACTAATTCCAAGCGTAATCATAGACAATAAAATCCAAGCTACGCCATATAGCGGAACGCCTCTAAAGAAGTAAGGAACTCCGCCAAAGAAAAATGCCGTCCATGAAAATCCAACTTTGACTTGTCGAATTATCCCTGCGTCATTCTTCATATACACCGTCATACCGACACCTCCAAATAGATTTCCCTTTGGTTTGTCTTCTGCCCTCCGATGAATGCGATAACGGCGGTCGCTGATCGCCAGCACGCCGCCCAGCACCATAAACAGGCATCCTGCCCAGATCCAGTCCACATACGGTTTGATATAAACGCGTACCGCCCATGCCCCGCTGCCATCCGGTATCGGTTCGCCCAGTGACACATACAAATCGCCCAGCAAACCGGGACTGATCGCCGCTTCGGTCATCGGCATGCCGGATGCATTGTATTGGCGTTTTTCCGGAAACAACTCGGTGACCAGTTTGCCATCCTTGCTGACTGTAACGCGCCCTTTGGCCGTCACATAATTGGGGCCTTGAGCTTCCGTTACGCCGTTAAAACGGAATTCATAGCCACCTGCCTGCACCGTATCGCCGATACCCATACGCACATCGCGCTCGGTTTCGTAGCCTTTTACCATCGTCACACCGATGATGAATATTGCAACGCCGAGATGCGCAAACTGCATGCCGTAATAGCTCAACGATTGTCCGTACATGCGCTGCATGAAGTTGCCGCGCCCTGCCAGGCGATCATGCAGGCTTAACAGCACCGAAGCGATAATCCAGAACGCCAGCAGCAAACCCAGAGCAATCAAGGCCGTCCATTTGCCCATCGCCAGCGGCAATAGCAGCGCAATCAGCACCGCACCTGCAAATGCCCAACGCACGTGCTTTGCCAGTTCCGGCGCGGAAAAATTTTTCCAGCGCGCCAGCGGCCCCAAACCCATCAGCAACACCATCGGTGCCATCAGCGGCACAAACACCGCATGAAAATACGGCGGGCCGACCGACAGCTTGCCTAAACCGAGCGCGTCCATGAACAACGGGTAGAGTGTGCCGATGAATACCGAGGCTGTCGCAACCGACAACAGCACGTTGTTCAACAGTAACAACGATTCGCGCGACATCAGATCAAACTTGCCGCCCAAACCGATTTTCGGCGCCCGCCATGCGAACAGCAACAAAGACGCGCCAATCACGATTACCAGAAAAGATAATATAAAAATGCCGCGCTTGGGATCAGTTGCAAATGCATGCACCGATGTCAGCACGCCGGAACGTACCAGGAACGTACCCAACAAACTCAGCGAAAAAGCCGCAATAGCCAGCAGCACTGTCCAGCTTTTGAACGCACTGCGCTTTTCGGTAACCGCCAGCGAATGCATCAGCGCAGTGCCGACCAGCCACGGCATGAAGGAAGCGTTCTCCACCGGATCCCAGAACCACCATCCGCCCCACCCCAATTCGTAATAAGCCCACCAGCTGCCAAGCGCAATACCGGCGGTCATAAACACCCATGCCACGGTTGTCCAGGGGCGCGACCAGCGCGCCCAGGTGGCATCCATTCTCCCACCCAGCAGCGCGGCAATAGCGAATGCGAACGCCACCGAGAAGCCCACATACCCCATGTACAGCATCGGCGGATGTATCACCAACCCCGGATCCTGCAGCAACGGATTCAGGTCGCGCCCGTCGGCGGCGGCGGGCAGCAAGCGGTCGAACGGATTCGAGGTGAACAGCATGAACATCAAAAAGCCTACCGCGACCAATCCCATCACGCCCAGTACGCGCGCCACCATTTCTTCAGGCAAGTGTTTGCTGAATACTGCGACGGCCAATGTCCAACCGGCAAGAAGGAACGCCCACAGCAGCAACGAGCCTTCGTGTCCTCCCCACACGGCAGCCACACGATATGCAACGGGAAGCTGTGAATTGGAATGCTGCGCGACATACAGCACGGAAAAATCGTTGGCAACGAAGGCGTAAGTCAGGCAGCCGAACGCGATGGTGAGAAACACAAACTGGCCGTGCGCCAACGAGCGTGCAACACCCATCAGTACCGTGTTGTTTCGTGACGCGCCGATAATCGGCAATACGCCCAGGCAAACCGCCAGGAACAAGGCAACAATTAAAGCGAAATGTCCGATCTCTGGAATCATACCAATACCTTCAATAAATTATTTGACAGCAGATGTCGCGGGTGCGCTTGCCGGAGTTGACGTAGCGGCGGAAGCATTCGCAGTCTCGCCTTTCTTCAGTGCGTCGGCGGCTTCGGGCGGCATGTAGTTCTCGTCATGCTTGGCTAGCACCTCTTCGGCGTGCATCATGCCGTCAGCCTCGACCTTGCCCTGCGCAACCACCCCTTTGCCTTCCTTGAACAAGTCCGGCAGGATGCCTTTGTAAATGACCGGTATGCTCTTATGCTTGTCGGTGATCACAAACTTCACCGTCAGACCATCCTTTTCACGCTGAACACTGCCCTCCTCAACCAGGCCGCCGATACGGAAACTGCGCCCTTGCGGAGCTTCATTATTATAAACTTGTGTCGGGGTGAAATACAGGCTGACATTATTTTTCAGTGCATACAGCACCAAGCCGACAGCCAATGACAATGCGGCAACTGCAACTGCAATAAACACAAATCTTTTCTGGCGCGGCTTCATGTCAGTTATCGTCTCCGGCTTCGTCCTGTACCTCACGCATCATGCGCACCTGCTGCAAGGTAATTTTTCTTTTATGTATCACCATTGCGATCTCAATCACAAAAATGAGTAACGCAACCGCATAAGATCCCAGCCAAACATAAGTCAGCGGGTTTTCTCTCATCCATAAATCCAGACCGATCATTGTTGCACCTCCGACACGTTACAGGCAAAGCCAGTAGCTTGCGGGAGGAGGTGCAATGCGGTCATTCCCGCACCCGTCGCATTCGCGCACCGTGTCATGACCGCACCTCCGGCAATTCGCCGATCCAGGTGGTATTCCGTTCACGTTCCAGAATAATGCTTCGCACACGAGCCAGCACCACCGCAATCGCATATAACCAGCAGGCCACCAGTACCGTGAACATGGCCTGCTGCATTGCAATATGCATGGATGTGCCGGTAAATTTTATCGACGAGCCCTGATGGAGGGTATTCCACCACTTCACCGAAAAATAAATGATCGGCACGTTAACCGAGCCCACAATGGACAGCAGTGCTGCGGCACGATCAGCGCGGCGCGGATCATCAATCGAGGCATGCAGAGCGATGTAGCCCAGATACAGAAACAGCAGAATGAGCTCGGAAGTCAGGCGCGCGTCCCAAACCCACCACGCACCCCACATCGGTTTACCCCACAATGCGCCAGTCCACAATGAAATAAAAGCGAACAGCGCACCGGTTGGCGCGATGGCGGTGGCCATCATGGCCGACAGTCGAGTATTGAAAATCAAACCCAGCGCCGCATAACCCGCCATAACCAGATAAAGGAACATGGACAGGATGGAAGACGGCACATGAATGAAAATGATGCGGTAGAACTCGCCCTGCTGGGCATCTACCGGCGCGACCACAAAGCCGATATATAACCCGATGGCAAACAGAACCGCGGCGGAAAACGCGAACCACGGAATCATCTTCCCGGCAAGACCGTAGAAGTTAGTAGGAGCGGAATATTTGAACCAGTTTATCGCCAACTTGTTTACTCCATCGAAATACGTAACGCCTGCGCAGTCACCCACGGGGTGAACACCAGGGCCAACACCAGCAACGCGCCCAACAAGGACAGATGGGACGCCACGCTTAATCCGGTTGATACCGCCTCAACCGCCCCTGTACCAAAAATCAGCACCGGTATGCACAACGGCAACACCAGTAGCGACAACAGCACGCCGCCTCCACGCAAGCCCAGCGTCAACGCCGCGCCAATCGCGCCGACCATGCTCAATATAGGCGTTCCCAGCAACAGACCGATTATCAATACACCAAGCGCCTGTGCGGGCATATCGAACTGCAAACCCAGCACCGGGGCCATCAACACCAGCGGCAGACCCGACACCATCCAGTGCGCCGTCATCTTGCCAAGCACCAGCATCGACAACGACTGCGGCGCCAGCATCATCTGTTCCAGCGTGCCATCCAGATAGTCGGCCGAGAACAACCGCCCCAGCGACAACATCGAAGACAAAAGCGCGGCCACCCACAACACGCCCGGAGCCATCTTGCGCAACATACTCATTT
This sequence comes from Nitrosomonadales bacterium, assembly GCA_023259055.1. Lineage (GTDB taxonomy): Bacteria > Pseudomonadota > Gammaproteobacteria > Burkholderiales > Gallionellaceae > Gallionella. The sequence goes on along the minus strand of JAHFQZ010000003.1, from coordinate 123,548 downwards.
CCGGCCCGACACCCAGCGGAAACAGACTGACCACCATCACGAAAAAAATCAGCGTGGTAAGCACATCCGCACGGCGACGCATCGCCAGCACCAGATCGCGCCTTATCACCAGTACCAGCAAACCAGGCAAGGTGGATTTTTTCATGTCAGCTTGACCATCATGCCCATTTGACTATCACGACAGGGATAAATTGCGCATTTCCACCCCTGCAACTTGCAGCGTTTGATGTGTGGTAAAAATCACCATCCCCTGTTGTGCCAAATGCTCTGCAATCAATTCCTGAATCAACGCCACAGCTCCGACATCCAATGCGGTCAAAGGTTCATCCAATATCCACAACCTGGCGTCGCTGACCAGCAAGCGCGCCAGCGCCACACGCCGCCGCTGCCCTTGCGAAAGCACTTTGGTCGGCAACCTTTCGCGGCCTCGCAAACCCATGCGGCGCAACGCAGCCAGCGCTTCTTTCTCATCGAGCTCGTTCCCGGAAAGACCGGCCGAAATTTGCAAATTTTCCAGCGCGCTCAACTCGTCCTTGATGGCATTCAAATGGCCGAGGTACAACAACTCGGCACAATAATCCTCATCCAGCTCGCTGATACTCTCGCCGCGCCAGACGATATCGCCCTCATCCGGCATCAAGAAGCCGCACAAGGTACGCAACAGGCTGGTTTTACCGCTGCCGTTCGCGCCTTGCACTTGCATGATCTGCCCGGGATGCAACGAGAAACTCAGTCCGGCAAACAAACGATGGTCGCCGCGACTGCAAGCAAGATTGCTGACTTCCAGCATGAAGGGGGAAACCTGAAATTGACAACTGGGAATTGTATGCGATTACGTCTGGCGGTGACAACGCCCAATACTGAAATATCAGGCAATCCCTTGAATTTTCACGATGAAGGGTGACAGGAAAGACTACATCAACACGGGTCGATCCGGCAATTCGTTCACTTTTTCGCCGGCGCGCGGGTAATGTTGTGCGAGATGTCGCCCCAAGCTGCGAATGCCCGTAAGAACGCCCTCCTCATACTTGCCGTTGCGAAATGCTGCTTCCATCTCCTGGCAGATCGTCTCCCAGGCTTCCTGTCCAACCCTGGCATGCACACCACGATCGGCAACGATCTCGACATCACGATCCGCCAGCAGCAAATAAATCAGCACGCCGTTGTTGTGCTCGGTATCCCAAATACGCAACTGGGAAAACACCTCGACAGCACGTTCCCGCGCGGATTGACCTGCCTGCAAAGGTGCTAGTTCCAAAGCAGCCTCAACGGCGAAACGAATTTGCCCATTGTGCTGCGCTTCAGTTTCGCGGATTGCGCGCTCGATCGCATCCAGAGTGCTGTGCGGAAATGCACGCCTTATCGCCGCACGTCCGCTGGATAGATGCTTCATGATGCGCTTGAAATTCATGGATGCCTCGAAAAATTCAAAATCCTAAACAAGACAAGGCGCGAGAGAAATTTTAACGCGCCGCATATGCGCTATATGTAAGCGATAAAATTTCTTGAGCAACGCCGTATTGTGACGGAGTTTGGATTTTTAGAGGCATCCATGTCACCACCGCCCCGAAGCGCCGCCTCCGCCAAAGCCGCCGCCCCCGCCGCTGAAGCCTCCTCCACCGCCGAAACCACCACCACCAAATCCGCCTCCTCCATAGCCGCCAAAGCCACGCCCGCCGCCGCCCAGCAGCACGAATATGAACGCCATCAGACCGACCAGCACTGCTATCAACAACGGCGCGACCATTAACCAGGCCAGCACCCCCAGCGCTCCGCCCATCAAAACAGCGGCAGGAAAACGCCCGAGCATCGCGCGCAACATGCCGCCCACAACCACCACCAGCCCGAAGGCGACGAACAGCAGCGACTCGATGTCATAGTTTCCGCTTGCCGAAGCACGGCGTGGCGGCGGCAAGGGTTCACCATCAACCACCTGCATCATTGCCGTTGTTCCAGACACAATCCCCTGGTAATACTCGCCGTGTTTAAAACGCGGTACGATAATCTCATCGACAATACGGTGCGCAACAGCATCGTTCAGCACGCCCTCCAGACCATAACCCACCTCGATGCGCAGGGTATGGTCATCCTTGGCAACCAGCAGCAACGCACCGTCGTCCACGCCCTTGCGCCCGAGCTTCCAGGCCTCGACCACGCGGATACCGTATTGCTCTATGGTTTCCGGTTGCGTAGTCGGCACGATCAGTACTGCGATCTGCGCGCCTTTCTTTGCTTCAAATGCGGCAAGGCGGGATTCAAGCGATTGCGTTTGCTGCGCCTCAAGCGTGGCAGTGAGGTCGGTAACGCGATGCGCGAGCGTCGGCACAACAACTTCGGCACACGCCGCCCCGGCAAGCAGCAGCGCAAGCAGAGCTACTCGCGCCCATACTTTTTTCATTTTATTTTACCGGTACAGCAGCTTTTGGTGGAGCACCTTTGGGCGCGTCGAAACTAACCGTCGGCGCGTGAGAAATTTCCTTCTCGTTCTCAACCGTGAAGGATGGCTTTACGGAATAACCGAACAGCATCGCGGTCAAGTTGCTCGGGAAGGAGCGCACCGTAACGTTGTACTCCTGCACCGCCTTGATGTAGCGGTTGCGCGCCACGGTGATGCGGTTCTCGGTGCCTTCCAGTTGCGCCTGCAAGTCGCGAAAATTCGCGTCGGATTTCAACTGCGGATAATTCTCCACAATCACCATCAAGCGACTCAATGCTGAAGTCAATTCGCCTTGTGCCGCCTGAAACTTGGCGAATGCCTGCGGGTCGTTAATCAACTCGGGGGTAGCCTGGATGCTGCCGACCTTGGCGCGCGCCTCGGTAACGCCCAGCAGCACAGTCTGCTCTTGGGCGGCAAATCCTTTGACGGTGTTAACCAGATTGGGAATCAGATCGGCGCGCCGCTGATACTGGTTCAGCACCTCTGCCCAGCTTGCCTTGATCTGCTCATCGGTAGTTTGAAAAGTGTTGTAGCCGCAGCCACTCAACAACATTGTTAGTAAAGCTATCCATAAGATACGCATCGTTACCTCCTTAGAGTTGAATGCCAAAAAACACTCGGAAACTATAGCACCAAATCAATATAAATCTGTTGATACTTGTAGGCGAGGGCCATGCCCGCGAGTCTTTTGGTCGCGGGCCGCTTCGACATGCTCAGGACAGGCACGCCCCGCTCCTACATCAAACGGCCTGCCCTGCCGCGTAGCCGGATGCCCAAGCCCACTGGAAGTTATAGCCGCCAAGCTGCCCCGTTACATCCACCACTTCACCAATGAAAAACAGGCCGGGCACATCGATGCATTCCATGGTCTTCGACGACAGCGCGCGCGTATCGATTCCGCCGCAGGTCACTTCGGCCTTGGTATAACCCAGCGTGCCGGATGGGATGATTTGCCAGTCGTGCAGTTGCATGGTTATTTCTTTGCGCTGCTTGTCGTTGTATTGATTGAGCGGCTTGTTTTCGATTTGCGTGCGCTCGGCCATCTGTGCGCACCACACGTCTGCGAAGCTTTTGGAAAACCATTGCACCAGATAATTGCTCAGCAGTTTCTTGCTGCCCTTCTGCTCGTCCAGCAAAGCCGCCATATCGCAATCCGGCAACAGGTTGATGTGCAATGGCTGGCCGTGTTGCCAGTAGGAGGAAATTTGCAATATCGCCGGACCGCTCAGACCGCGGTGGGTGACCAGCATGTTTTCGCGGAACGACTGCTTGCCGAAGCTCACCACCACATCCAGCGAAACGCCTGTCAAATCGGCGTAGGGTTTCCAGTCGTCCGGCGCAAAACTCAGCGGCACTAGGCCGGGCTTGAGTTTGGCAATGGGGATAGCGAATTGTTCAGCAACGTGATAACCGAATGGCGTAGCGCCGGTATTGGGGATGGACAAGCCGCCGGTCGCGATCACCAGCGACGAAGAATTGAACTCGCCGCGCGAGGTGCTGACGTGGAATTTATGCTGTTCCTTTTTTCCCTGCCCGTTATCCGTGGGTGGTGAATAGATGATCTCGCCAATCTCGCAGCTCATGAAGCGTTTCACGCCCGCCGCTTCGCATTCTCCGCGCAGCATCGCGATGATGACATCCGATTCATCATCGCAGAACAATTGGCCGAGGGTCTTTTCGTGGTAGCCGATGTTGTGCTTTTGCAATAGCGCGATGAAATCCTGCGGTGTGTAACGCGCCAGCGCCGAACGGCAGAAATCCGGATTGCTGGAAATGAAATTTCCCGGCTTGGTGTTGAGATTGGTGAAGTTGCAGTGACCGCCGCCGGAGATGCGAATCTTCTCCGCAAGCTTTTTGGCGTGGTCTAGTAACACCACAGAACGCCCGCGCTGCCCGGCTTGCAATGCACACATCATGCCCGCTGCACCTGAGCCAATAATAATTACATCAGTTTTCATATTTGTTCCATAGAGCTCATAACGAGCGTTAGTTAATGAGCGTATTGTTTGACGAAGGCCGTCACCGCATCGCGGTATTCGACCCAGCCTACCGCCCTGCTGTTGCTGTGTTCGCCGCCTTCGATCATGACCAGCTTCTTGGGTTGCGGCGCTGCCGTATAAAGCTGCTGCGACATTTCATTAGGAACTTTATGATCCCATGTGCCGTGTATCAACAGCACCGGTATTTTCAATTGCTGAATTTTTTGCAACGATTCGAAGCGTTGATTCAGCAGCAAACCAACCGGCAAATAATTATATTTTAATTCACCCATTGCCTGCATTGAGGTAAAGCTGCCCTCAATGATCAGCCCAGCCGCTTCCGGATGATGCACTGCCAGATCGACTGCGATTGCGCCACCCAGAGAAAGGCCATATATAAAAGCGTGTTGCGGTTTCACGCCGCGTTGCTTGAGCAGATATTGCCAGGCAGCCTCGGCATCCTCATAAACCTTGATCTCGCTGGGTTTGCCGCCAGTGCTTTTGCCATAACCGCGATAGTCGACCAATAACACGTTATAGCCCAGATCACGATAACGCAGTGTGCTTTCAAGGTTGTAGCTGATGTTGCGTGAGCTTCCGTGCAGATACAGCACAGTGGGCGCATTACTTTCTGCTGCAGGAATCCACCATGCGTGCAACTCTCCGCGCTCCGCGCTGTTTCCGGAAGATATATGCACCTCCTCGAAAGGCACGCCGAGCCGCGCCGGAGTAGTTTGCATCAACGCAACCGGTTCAAAAATACTTTCCCGCTGCGTGTCCCAGAGATTATAGATACGTAGTGCCGCAAAGACCACCAACACCAGTGCGAGCAGCACACCGACGCGGATGGCTTTTTGCCAGCTCAAGCTGTCTCCTCCAGTTTCTTCCACAAACACGCGCCCTTGCTGGCTTTGTCGATGTCGACCAACTGTTGCGCATGCTCGTCCATCTCCTCCTGACTTGGCTGCAACACGCGCAACATGGGGCGCGATGCATCGGTGCTCAACACCGCGGGCTGGCGCGTCTTGGGCGCATCATCCTCGCCAAGCAAACTGTTCTGCCCGCGCGTCATGGCGAAATAAACTTCGGCAAGCAGTTCGGTATCCAGCAGCGCGCCGTGCAGCGTGCGATGCGCGTTGTCTATCTCATAGCGGCTGCACAACGCGTCCAGGCTGTTTTTCTTGCCTGGATGCATTTCCCGCGCGACCTTGAGCGTATCCACTACTGCGTTTTGCAACGGCGGCAAACCAATCAGTTCCAGTTCGCTGTTCAAAAAACCCATGTCGAACGGGGCGTTGTGAATGACGAGCTCGGCGCCTTCGATGAATTCCAGAAAACTGGTTGCGATATCGGCAAACTTGGCCTCATTCTGTAAACGCTCGTAAGTCAAACCATGTATCGCCACGGCACCCGCTTCAATCTCGCGTTCGGGGTTAAGATAACGATGAAAGCGGCGCACCGACACCTTGCGTCCGTCCAGCTCGATCGCTGCCAGTTCGATAATGCGATGCCCCTGCTTGGGATCCAGCCCGGTGGTTTCGGTATCAAGTACGATTCGTCTCATAATTTTTGCCGTTCTGATTTTTGCCGTTCGAGCTTTTGTAGGGTGCGTTTCACGCACCATGGTGCGTGAAACGCACCCTACGCCCGCTGGAAGTGTCTTCACACATCATTGTTCTCCAACATTAACTCCACGCCGCGATTCGCCAATTCATCGGCGCGCTCGTTGCCGTCGTGTCCCGCGTGTCCCTTGACCCACACCCACTCGACCTGGTGCTGCTCCGCCAGCGCGTCCAGCCTGCGCCACAGGTCCTCGTTCTTCACCGGCTTCTTGTCCGCCGTCTTCCAGCCGCGCTGCTTCCAGCCGTGTATCCAGGTGCTGATGCCCTGCTGCACATATTTCGAATCGGTATGCAGCCGCACATGGCAATGCCGCTTCAACGCCTCCAGTGCGGAAATCGCGCCCATCAGCTCCATGCGGTTGTTGGTGGTATGCACCTCGCCGCCGAACAGCTCGCGCTCCTTGCCCTTGGTGCGCAGCAGCGCACCCCACCCGCCCACGCCGGGATTGCCCTTGCATGCGCCGTCGGTGAATATTTCAACCACTTCCTTGTTCATTGCGGATCAGTCCTTTTGCGCTGCGTAATCCTGTTATGCAGTTTTGGCGCAGCCGGCATCAGCTTGCTCACCAGCCCCTCGTTCCACTGCGGCTTGATCAGCCTCATGCCGGGCACGCGCTTGATCGCGTGCAAAAAATACACCCCGCCGCTCACCGCCCACCAGCGGTCGCCCGCCGCTTCCATAAAGGCATAACGCTCCAGCCATTTGGTTTTATGGAACGGCGGCGCATACGCGGCAAAGCGCCCGCCAACTACTTCAAAGCCAAGCAACGCCAGCCAATCCTTGATACGCGGCAAGGCAATGAAATGTCCGTTCCACGGATAACACTCCTTGCTGCCCAGCGCGCGGCTGCGCAGACCCCCCATCGCTCTTCGCAAACCCCAGAGACTGCGCGGATTGAAACCGCTGATAACCAGGCTGCCTTCCGGCATCAGCACCCGCTCCACTTCGCGCAATATCTGGTGCGGCTGCTCGGAAAATTCGAGGACATGCGGGATCAGCACCAGGTCCAGGCTGGCAGTGTCGAACGGCAGCTCGGTGCAAGTCAGGCGCACGGCATTCCCCGCCTGATTACCCGCGCTGAAGCGCAGCGGCATCCGGTTGCTACGCAGAAAATCATGCTCCGGCAAACCCAGTTGCAGGGCGTTGTAGCCGAAGATATCGCTCACCGTGCGGTCAAAATATTTCTGCTCGCGCGCCAGCACATAGCCACCCTGCGGCGTAGCGAACCACTCGCTCAGACTTTGTGCAGTTGACTTACAATTCGGCATCGCTTACGTCCCGTTCGCTCAATGTTCAACATTACCGCCGTCCCTGCCCTGCAAGACAACTACATCTGGATCATCCACAACGACCGCCATGCCGCCGTGGTCGATCCCGGCGAAGCCGAGCCGGTCCTGGCCTTCCTGAATGCAACTCGCCTGCAGCTCGAGGCGATCCTGTGCACCCACCGCCATCCCGACCACACCGGCGGCATCGCAGAATTGCGCGAAGTATACAACGTGCCGGTGTATGGGCGGCGACATCCCGGCAACCCACACATCACCGATGACCTGCAAGAAGGCTCTCAGCTCAAGCTTGACGCGCCTAATAGCGATTTGGGCATCGTATTCGACATCATCGAAACCCCCGGCCACCTCGACGACCATCTCGCCTTTATCGCGCCCGGGATTCTTTTTTGCGGCGACGTCCTGTTCGGCGCAGGCTGCGGCAGAAACTTCGAAGGAACACTCGCGCAATTGCATCACTCCCTGCAACGCCTCGCCCAACTGCCCGGCGACACACGCGTCTATTGCGCGCACGAATACACCGCCGCCAACCTGCGCTTCGCGCTAGCCTGCGAACCCGGCAACCCGGACGTGCAACAACGCATCGCCGCCACCCGGCAACTGCGCTCCGCAAATCAGCCAACCGTGCCGTCCACGATCGCACTGGAACAAGCCACCAACCCCTTCCTGCGATGCACCCAGTCCGAGATCATCCGCACGCTGCAACAACGCGGCTTGGCGGACACCGGCGAACTCAGCGTGTTTACTGCCTTGCGGGAATGGAGAAACCAATTTTAGATTGCGATGAACACCGTTCTGGTTTATCCTGCGCGCCCTTTCGGAGAGGTGGATGAGCGGTTTAAGTCGCACGCCTGGAAAGCGTGTTTAGGTGAATAACCTAACGGGGGTTCGAATCCCCCCCTCTCCGCCAAATACAAAACCGCCCCTCGAGGGCGGTTTTTTATTTGTTTGTGATGAAATTACCAAACCCCCGGTATCAACCGATACATCGTCTTTTGCATGTATTCCGCGTAGCCCTTGAGGTCGCGCATCATCACACGCTCTTCGTTCCGTATTCTTGCCACCAGCAGCACAACAACCCCCAGCGCGGGGATCATTGCCCAATACGATCCCAGTGCCAACGGAGAAAAAATGAACATCAGCGACTCGCCCAGATACATCGGGTGGCGGACAACTGCGTACGGGCCGCTGCTGATAACTTTCTGCCCAGGCTCCACCTCGATGATGCGCGATGCGTAGGGATTCTCCCGGAAGACAAGAAACACAATGCCGTAGCCGAACAAAACAATAATATCGGCAACGATCACCGCGACCGCGGGCACCTGCGACCATGCAAAACGCCGGTCAAAACCCGGCAGCAAAAACGCAAGGAAGAAACAGAAGAATGCGACAATAACGATGAGCTTTTGCGCCGTTTCTTTTTCCTTCAACCTCATCCGGCGTTCCAGCAATTCAGGGACGCTGTTAAGCAAATACACCAATACAAACGACATGGGGATAATGAGGACGGCCAGATACACCCATGCCTCCCAGTAGGCAAAAGTCCCTGCTGGCAGGAATAGCATGACCATCAAAACAGGGAAAGCGACGATGAGCCGCGAAAATACGAGCCTCAGCAACTGGCTTTTTGAAAGCTGGCTTGTGCTCATCCCATATCGCCCATGCTTTACATCAGCACTATTCCATTGATGCAACCACTTGATTGCGGCCTCTCGATTTGGCTTGGTACATGGCCAAATCAGCGCGGCGCATTACTGCATCCAGCGATGCGTCCTCTGTACTGAGCTCCACCACGCCGATGGATACGGTAATGCCAATCGTTCGATTTTCAAACGGAATCTCAATAGTAGCGACAGCCTTTCGGATGCGCTCTGCCAGAACCTGGGCTTGTTGAATCGCGGTCTCTGGAAGCATCAGACCAAACTCTTCGCCACCCAGGCGCCCCAGTATGTCGGGCTCGCGAATTTCCCGTCGGCATGCATCGGTAAAGGCCCTCAACGCCAAGTCGCCGGCATGGTGTCCATAATTGTCGTTTATCGTTTTGAAGTGGTCCAGGTCAGCAATCATCATTGAAGCCGGGCGCTGGTATCGCCTCATCATGCTGATCACCTCTTCGGACTTGTCCATAAAGTAGCTGCGGTTGTATACGCCGGTCAAACCGTCAGTTCGGGACAGTGCAATTAACTGGTCTTCTATTTGTTTGTGCTCGCTTACATCGCGAGCCAACCCTTCGATGAAGACAGACTGACCTTCCGGATCGCGGCGAATAATAGCGCTGGTCGAAATCCAGACGGTTGAGCCGTTTTTGTGCTTTAACGCCGCTTCCACCCGTGTGGCTTTGCCGCCTCCGTCAATAATAGCCTGTGAGATTTTCTGCCGTTCCTCAGGGGCTTTGTAGTAACCGGACAGTACGGTACCCAACATCTCTTCCGGCCGGTAGCCGAGAATGTCATAGCAAGCCGGCGAAATCTTTGTGACGATCCCCTGCATATTGGTCCGGTAAAAAATATCGGGAAGGTGGTCAAAAATGGATTTCAGTTCTTCTTTTGACGCTTGAAGTTCTGCCTGTGCGGCCCTCTGCAGAGTCACGTCCCGCACACTGCCGACAGCTACGGTGGCCCCTGCCTGGTTCTTGGTCAGGCCAACACTCATAGAACAGCAGATCGTCGTGCCCTGCGCGGTAGCAATATGGAGGTCATAAAATTCCGGTTCCTTTCCGCCGGCGACGCGGGCACGGTATCTTTCGGTCACCATCGATTTGTCCTCGTCTGCAATTACGTCGACAAAGGACCGGCCGATCAACCCCTCGACCGGGTAGCCTAATTTGTCTGCCAAGCACTGGTTTACGAAGGTGAATTTCCCATCCTCGATGACAAAAATCCCGTCTTGCAAATGATCGATCAGAACCCGGTAGCCCTGTTCAGATAGCCATGAAAATTTTCCCATCTGCTCCCCATCAATATAACGGATCAATTGTCTGTCAATCGCTCCGCATCGCCCCCGTTCAAAAAAAAGTGCGCTACAAGTTCATCAACCCGCAACCTAACAGCAAAACCATTTTCACGCCATTGCCCAAAATAATTAGGCAGATTCGTAATCTGCCCTTCATCATAGATAGCTAACTGCTCAGCAGATTGCCTGGCACGCAGGTAAGAATATGCACCTGCAGGTAATGGTTAATGTGTTTTGAGTTCAAGTTCATCAAGCCGCATCCATTTGTAAATCACGACCGACACGATCCAGGTAAGCACGAACAGCCCGACAAAGAAGTAGCCCAGGGTACCAAGGTTCTCTTTCAGGGTAGCGACGCTGTTCCAGAAGGGTCCTTTCAACTGCAGTTCGTCAGCAATCAATCCCAGCGCCTCGATTCCACCAACAATGGCCGCGATGATCACGGATATGAAAGTAATGGTCATGTTGTAATAAATTTTCCGGATCGGTTTGACGAATGCCCATCCATAAGCACGCAGCATGAGGACGCTGTCTGTCGCGTCGATGAGTGTCATTCCCGCCGTGAAGAGCACGGGAAAAATGAGGAGTGTCTGTGCAGACGTTCCACGCGATGCCTCGGCTGCCGAGATGCCCAAGAGGCCAATTTCGGTTGCCGTGTCGAAACCCAGTCCGAATAGAAGACCGAGCGGAAACATATGCCAGCTTTTCGAGATCATGTTGAACATGGGGCGAAAAATACGCGCAAGCAGACCGCGATTGCCGAACAGAAGATCGAAGTCTTCGGCAATATACGGCTCACCCCGTCGAACGCGCTGGAATGCGCGATACACCGAGCGCAGGATGATCAGGTTCATGATTGCGATGGCGAACAGGAAGAACATGGAAACCAGGGTAGCGATGATTCCGCCAATGTTCCTGATACTGTCCATCTGATTTTCTTGCAGGGTCAGCACTGTTGTGGCAATCACAGTGGAGGCGATCAAAATGATCGTCGAATGCCCCAGTGCAAACATGAGGCCGACTGTAACCGGTCTTTTCCCTTCCTGCATCAGCTTGCGTGTGACATTGTCGATAGCGGCTATATGATCGGCATCTACCGCATGCCGCAGCCCGAGGCTGTAGGCCAGCACGGCGGTTCCCATCTGCAGGGGACTGTTATGGAAAGCAGCGAAAGCCCATGCCCATGCGGCAAGATTGAACGAAATGAGCGCGCCGTACATGACAATCACTCTTCCTCGAATGTCAGCCGCTTTTTCGTCAAACAGGAACTGGAACAGGCGTCGCATTGTTTTTTCCTCGAGACTACTTGCCGAACAAGTTGCCTAGCGCATCGTCCAGACTGGAAAACTGGAAACGATAACCGGCAGCAGTCATCTTGCCGGGCAATACCTTTTGCCCTTCGAGCAACAGGCAGGCGCGTTCGCCCATCGCCAATTTAAGCAGCAGCGCGGGAGCAGCGAACAGTGCGGGTCGATGCAGCGCTTTTGCGAGCGCGTCAGTGAATTCCGCATTGGTGGCCGGTTGCGGCGCGGTCATGTTGTATGGCCCACTGGCCTGGGCGTCGTGCAGCAATCTGAGCACCATCGCCACATAGTCGTCGATATGCACCCAGCTCATCCACTGTCTCCCGTCACACAGACGCGCGCCCAAACCGAGCTTGAACGGCAGCAGCATGCGTCCCAGCAAGCCGCCCTTGTTGCTTAATATCAAACCGGTGCGCAATAGGCACACCCTTACCCCGATTTTCTCTGCTCCACGCGCCGCGTCTTCCCACGCTTTGCACAGCCGCGCGGCAAAATCCTCTCCGGCTTCTGCAGCTTCATACATCTCGGCATCGCCGCGATTACCGTAATAGCCGACCGCCGAGCCGCTTATCAAGACTTTTGGCTTGCGTCCGGCGGAAGCGATATGTTTCACCAGCTTCTCGGTTAATGTGACACGGCTTTCCCACAAAACCTGCTTGCGCCGCGGCGTCCAGCGCACATCGACAATCGGCTCTCCCGCCAAATTGATGACAGCATCGAAAGTTTTTTCGGGAAGCCACTCGTCAAGCGCAGCCATCGCGTGAACCCCTGCGCCGCATTTGGACTGGACAGACGCAGGATCGCGGCTGAGCACCGTCAATTCATGGCCTTCCGCCAGCAAGGCTTTGCAAAGCTGCTTGCCGATCAGGCCGGTGCCGCCGGTGATGAGGATTTGCATATAACCTCCCGATTAACTTTAATTCTGTCTGAGCACCAACAGGTACGCCTTTGGATTATTCCGAGATATTCATTAGCTTCGTCATTCCGGACTTGATCCGGAATCCAGCAGAAACAAATATCGGCGCGCCTTGTGCGCCACTGGATACCGGCCTCCGCCGGTATGACGTTGCTTTTGAGATGCCGTTATCGCGATACCTGCGGCTTCTCAGCCCGCAAGATTTCGCATAGCGGTCTGTTTTTTGGATCAAGCGCGCTACGTGCGACGGCATCAAACAGCGCCTGTATTTCATCGAAGCTGAAGCAGGAAAGCAGGCGTTTAGCCATATCAGGCTGCAATGCCACGGTGCTTGTCTGCCCGTCCGGCAGCACGAGCTGGAACCCCGCCAGCTTCTTGAGCCCGCCTTCGGACTGGGACATCAGGTCAGACTGTTCCTCCTGCAGCTCGTCGTAATGAGCCTCAAGCTCATCACCCAGACCGTCATTGATATCTTCGGGCACCGCAACGACCAGCCCCATGGTGTCATCGCGCAGCTCGCACTCCACTCCAAGGGCTTTTGCGTGTTCGGCAAACTTGTCGCGCAACCTGGCATCGAAGAAAATGTATTCGTTCATCGTAGGTGTTCTTTCTGTTTTCGGTTAGCCAAAATAATCCGGGGTCAGTGTTTTTACCATACACATGATGCCCCGCCCCGCCGCGTATTACAATAGCCGCCAAAATTCATTACATAACGGAGCCACGCCATGCACAACCCTTCCGATCTGCTGTTGTTGCGCGACAAATTGCGTGCGTTCGCCGAGGCGCGCGACTGGGATCAGTTTCATTCGCCGAAGAACCTGAGTATGGCGCTGATGGTGGAAGTCGCCGAACTGATGGAACATTTTCAGTGGCTGACGGAGGCGCAGACGGGCAACCTCACCGCCGAGGTCAAGCCAGCCGTTGCCGAGGAGCTGGCCGATATCCTGCTGTACCTGGTGCGCCTCTCCGACAAACTGGATGTAGACCTGCTGGAGGCCGCGCTGCGCAAGCTGGAGAAGAACGCGATGAAATACCCGGCGGAGTTGGTGCGCGGCAGCGCGAAGAAATATAACACGTAGTCCCTACTCGCTTCGACTTGCTCAAGGCAGGTATAATCGCGCCCTTTAGAAATCAGCGACAACATCATGGAAGCAGAACAACTCAACTCCCTCTCAAATCAGTTGCAAGACCTTGGTCTGCGCAGCGCGGAATTGCGGAGGTATCTTTGACTTCGATACCAAGCAGGATCGCCTGACCGAAGTCAGCCAACTCGCCGAAGACCCGGCCATCTGGCAGGACGCCAAGCGTGCGCAGGAGCTGGGGCGCGAGCGCAAGATGCTCGAAGGCGTGGTGCTCGGCCTCAAGCTTATCCAGCAGAACCTTTCCGATGCCGCCGAGCTGTTTGAAATGGCAAAGGCGGAAAACGACGACGAAAGCCTGCAGGGCACTGCCGCCGACATCCAGGACATCGAGAAGCGCGTCGCGGCGATGGAATTCCGCCGCATGTTCTCGCACCCGATGGACCCGAACAACTGCTTCCTAGACATCCAGTCGGGCTCGGGCGGCACCGAAGCCCAGGACTGGGCATCGATGCTGCTGCGCATGTACCTGCGCTACTGCGAGCGCAAGGGCTTCCAGGTCGAAGTGCTGGAACAATCGGACGGCGAGGTCGCCGGCATAAAAGGCGCAACCATTAAAGTGATCGGCGATTACGCCTACGGCCATCTGCGCACCGAAACCGGCGTGCACCGGCTGGTGCGCAAGTCGCCGTTCGATTCCGGCAACCGCCGCCATACCTCGTTTTCCAGCGTGTTCGTGTATCCCGAAGTGGACGAATCCATCGAAGTCGAGATCAATCCCGCCGATCTGCGCGTGGACACCTACCGTGCCTCGGGTGCGGGCGGACAGCACATCAACAAGACCGATTCTGCAGTGCGCATCACCCACCTGCCCACCAATATCGTCGTGCAGTGCCAGAGCGACCGCTCACAACACCGCAACCGGGCCGAAGCGATGGCGATGCTGAAATCGCGGCTGTATGAGGAAGAGCTGCGCAAGCGCAATGCCGAGAAGCAGGCGATGGAAGATGGCAAGACCGACATCGGCTGGGGGCACCAGATCCGCTCTTACGTGCTCGACCAGTCGCGCATCAAGGATTTGCGCACCAACCATGAAGTCGGCAATACTCAGGGCGTGCTGGACGGCGACCTGGACGATTTTATTTCAGCCAGTTTGAAGCAAGGCGTTTAACTTTAGAGAACCATCATGACCAACGAACAGACTACTCCACTATCCGAAAAACTTTTGGCCGGGCATCCGCAGGACGAGAATCAGATCATCACCGAACGCCGCAGCAAGCTTGCCGAGATACGCAAGGCAGGCGTCGCTTTCCCCAACGATTTCGAGCGCAAGCATCTGGCGGGCGATCTGCATGCCGAGTTTGGCGAAAAAACGCACGACGAACTGGAGGCCGCGCAAGTCCATGTCGCGGTCGCCGGGCGCATGATGCTGAAGCGCGTGATGGGGAAGGCCAGTTTCGCCACGGCGCAGGACATGAGTGGGAAGATTCAGTTGTTCATCAGCAACAACGACACCGGCGAGGAAGCACATAACGCGTTCAAGCATTACGACCTCGGCGATATTCTCGGCGCTGTGGGCGTGCTGTTCAAGACCAAGACCGGCGAGCTTTCCGTGCGCGTTTCGCAGGTGCGTTTGCTGACCAAGGCGCTGCGCCCGCTGCCGGAGAAATTCCACGGCCTGTCCGACCAGGAGCAGAAATACCGCCAGCGGTATCTCGACCTGATCACCAACGAGGATGCACGCAAGGTGTTCATGACGCGCACCAGAATCATCCAGACGATACGCGAATTTTTCATCCGCCACGGCTATATGGAAGTGGAAACGCCGATGATGCACCCGATACCCGGCGGCGCGGCGGCTAAGCCGTTCGAGACGCACCATAACGCGCTGGATATGAAGATGTATCTGCGCATCGCGCCGGAGCTTTATCTGAAGCGCCTTGTGGTGGGCGGCTTCGAGAAGGTGTTCGAGGTTAACCGCAATTTCCGCAACGAGGGACTGTCCACACGGCACAACCCGGAATTCACGATGCTGGAATTCTACGAGGCGTACCGCGACTACAAATACCTGATGGATTTCACCGAGAACCTGTTCCGCGAAGTGGCGCAGAAAGTGCTGGGCACAACGCTGATCACCTATCAGGGCAACCCGCTGGATCTGGGCAAGCCGTTCCACCGCCTGACGATGGTACAGGCGATCCAGAAATATCATCCGCAATTCACCGATGCGCAACTGCGCGACCGTGACTTTCTGGTCAACGAACTGCAAGACCTGAAAGCCAAATACAAACCGGCTGACGGCATCGGCGGGCTGCAACTGTCGCTGTTCGAGGAACTTGCCGAGGCGCACCTGTTCGAGCCTACTTTTATTGTCGATTATCCAGTCGAGGTCTCGCCGCTGGCGCGAAGCAGCGACAAGAATCCGGCGATCACTGAGCGCTTCGAGCTGTTTATCGTCGGGCGCGAGATCGCCAACGGCTTCTCGGAACTGAATGATGCGGAAGATCAGGCCGCGCGTTTCGACGCGCAAGTTGCGGCTAAAGACGCCGGCGACGAGGAAGCGATGTTCAAGGACAACGACTTTATTCGCGCGCTGGAATACGGCCTGCCGCCGACCGCCGGCGAGGGTATCGGCATCGACCGGCTGGTGATGCTGCTCACCGACAGCGCCAGCATTCGGGATGTAATTCTGTTCCCGCACATGCGCCCCGAATAGCCTCGTTGAAACTTAATTAAACCCAAAGACCGCAGTTCAATCCGCAGATTACGCAGATTCACACAGATTTTGAAGCAGTTACTGATATTTGATACTCCACCCAAATGGTTATCCAGTTCATTTCGATAATTCTTTGTTTAATCTTGCGTAATCTGTGTAATCTGCGGACAATCGCTTTTTCCAGTTTGAACTTTCATGCTTGATAACGACACCCAATCCCGCCTGTTGCAGCAATATCCGATGCTGCGCGAATTGCCTGCCGCAGAGCGCGATTCATTGCTGGCATCCGCAAACGTGATGCGTGTCCCGGCGGGAACGGTGGTGTTCGACGAGAACCAGCCATGTCAGGGATTCCCGCTGCTGCTGTCCGGCAGTATCCGCGTCATCAAGGCTGCGCCAAATGGGCGCGAGTTGCAGCTGTATCGCGTCGTGCCGGGCGAGAGCTGCATACTCACCAGCAGCTGCCTGCTAGGCCATACCCGTTATCAGGCTCGCGGCGTCAGCGAAGAAAATCTGGAAATGGTATTGCTGCCTGCACCCTCCTTCAATACTTTGCTCGGCAAACATGAAGCGTTTCGCAACTACGTGTTCCTGCTATTCTCCGACCGGCTCACCGACCTGATGCAACTGGTTTCTGCCGTGGCTTTTCAGAAGCTCGATCAACGCCTCGCCAAACTGATTATCAACAAACCCAGCCCGATGCACACCACCCATCAGGCCCTTGCAGATGAACTTGGCAGCGCGCGGGAAATCGTCAGCCGTCTGCTTAAAGGCTTTTCCGAACAAGGATGGGTGAAGCTGGGACGCGAGCTCATCGAAATCACAGACGCAGCATCGCTAAAAAAATTCGCCGAACTGTAGTCCTGTGTGATTTTCATCACAGACATCGAGGCTCGGCTCTTTTAACCTGCAACCTTCGCTGATCCATACAAGGTACTCAAGATGAAAATGAACGAAGGAACAATCGACCGCGCATTGCGTGTAATTGCCGGTCTGGTATTGATTACACTGGCCGCCACAGGCACGGTGGGTGTGTGGGGATGGATTGGCATAATGCCCGTGCTGACCGGTGCAATTGGCATTTGCCCGGCCTATTCGATTTTCGGCGTAAGCACTTGCCAGATGAAGAAATAACAAAAAGCATCACACCTCCCTCTTCGCCCGACAGTCTCTTCAGTCTGTCAGGCGTTTTTCATTCCGCCATCCCTTAAACGAGATGCGCATATAATTCGCGTATGGCTACACCGACACATATTGACCTGCAAATCACCGGTATGCACTGCGCATCATGTTCGGCGCGTCTGGAAAAAGTATTGAACAAATTGCCGGAAGTCGCGGCGACAGTGAATATCGCCACCGAGAAGGCTCACATCGCCTTCGACCCGCACCAAACGGACATTGCAGATTTGATCAAAGCCGTTCAGGGCGCGGGCTTCGATGCCCACCCAATGCGCGATTTTGCCGCCGAAAAACAGGCGCGCGCTACGGCATATCGCCAGGAACAAATACAATTTTTCATCGCGGTGCTGCTGACCCTGCCGCTGCTGGTGGAAATGCTGCTGATGTTCGCAGGCATTCACGCGATGTTCCCAAGCTGGCTGCAATGGCTGCTCGCCACGCCAGTGCAGTTCTGGAGCGGACGCCGCTTCTATACCGGCGCATTGGGCAGCCTGCGCGGCGGCGGTGCGAACATGGACGTGCTGGTCGCGCTCGGCACCAGCGCAGCCTATTTGCTGAGTTGCGCGGTGCTGCTATTCAACCTGAATCAGCCGATTTATTTTGAGGCAAGCGCCACGCTGATTACGCTGGTGCTGCTCGGCAAATTGCTGGAAGCTCACGCCAAAGGCAAAGCATCCAGCGCGCTGGAAGCGCTCATTAATCTCCAACCCAAAGTGGCGCATGTCGAACGCGATGGTGTGATGCAGGAACTCGCCGTCGAGCTGATGAAAGTGGATGACGTGTTTCTGGTGCGCCCCGGCGAAAGCGTACCGGTCGACGGCATCGTGCTTGAAGGCTCATCCAGCATGGATGAAGCCATGCTTACCGGTGAAAGCATGCCGCAGGGCAAACACCCGAATGATAAGGTTTATGCCGCCACGATCAACCGGAATGGCCTGCTGAAATGCCGCGCGCTGGCGGTGGGTTCGCATACCCAGCTCGCCGCAATCATTCGCCTGGTAGAGCAGGCGCAAGGCTCGAAGGCCGCGATTCAAAAACTTGCCGACCAGATTTCCGCTGTGTTCGTGCCGGTGGTACTGGTCATCGCGCTGCTGACCTTCGCGGGTTGGTGGTTGTCTGGCAACGGCTTTACCGTCGCCCTGATCAATGCCGTAGCCGTGCTGGTGATTGCCTGCCCGTGTGCATTGGGGCTGGCTACTCCGACAGCTTTGGTCGTGTCCACCGGACGTGCCGCGCAGGCAGGCATTCTGGCCAAAGATGCCGCTGCACTGGAACGCGCGCACAAGCTTTCAGTATTGGTTGTGGACAAAACCGGCACACTGACCGAAGGAAAGCCGGGCGTGACCGACTTGCTGCCTGCCTCGGGAATCTCCCGGGACGAATTGCTGAAAACGGCGGCGATGCTGGCGCAAGGCTCCACGCATCCGCTGTCGCGTGCGCTGCTCGACCACACGCGGGCAAATCAAGTCACACCTGCACAAGCTGGCGGCATCAATGAAATCTCCGGCCATGGCCTGCGCGCGGAAATTGACGGGAGGCGTTACCTGCTCGGCTCGCCCGCCTTCGCCGTCAGCGAGGGAGTTGCCATTGATGAGCAGCAAATTCATGCTTTGCAGCAACAGGGGAAAACCGTGAATGCGCTTGCGTGCGATGGCTTATTGCTCGGCTATATCGCCTTTGCCGATCAACTACGCGCAAGCAGCGCCGCCGCCGTGGCGCAGCTTGCCGCGATGGGCATACGCGTGGTAATGCTGAGCGGCGACAACCAGGCCACTGCGCAAGCCATTGCATCACAGGCAGGCATCGCGGAATTCCGCGCCGAAGTACTGCCGCAGGATAAATCGGCGCATGTGCAAACATTCAAGGCTGACAAATTAATCGTCGGCATGGTCGGTGACGGTATCAACGATGCGCCCGCGTTAGCCGCTGCCGATGTCAGCTTCGCGATGCGCAGCGGCAGCGATATCGCTATCGAAGCTGCTGACATTACGCTGATGCGCAACAACTTGATGAGTGTGGTCGATGCAATTTCACTGTCGCGCGCCACGATGAAAAAAATCCGCCAGAACCTGTTCTTCGCCTTTGCCTACAACGTGCTGGGTATTCCCCTCGCCGTGCTGGGTATGCTCAATCCGGTTATTGCAGGCGCAGCAATGGCGATGAGCTCCGTGTCGGTAGTCAGCAACGCGCTGCTGCTGAAACGCTGGCGTCCGTCACGCCTGAATATTACTTCTGATGATTGATATTCAAAACAGCCTGCAGGACCGGTCTTCACCAATGCCAAACCCGCTCAGCTTTCGGCGCCCCTTCACAAGCCGGTTCGCCGCACCTAAAATTCACAGCGTGAAGTTTTCAATACTGTTTGCCGTATTGTTGTTCAGCGCATGCTCATCAGTGAAAAAAGATGTGCGGGCACCGGATAGCCATGCCGCAACTGGTTCCCTTACTTCTTATGCCCGCAGCCTGATAGGCGTTCCCTACAAATATGGCGGCAATTCGCCGGGTTCCGGGTTTGACTGCAGCGGATTTGTCGGCCATGTTTTCAAGCGTTCGCTGGGCATTTCATTGCCACGCAGTGCGCAGCAAATAAGCCGGCTAGGTCAGCCGGTCAAATTGGCGGAACTCCGCGAGGGAGATTTGGTGTTTTACGACACAAATAATCAAGCTTATTCACATGTTGGAATTTTTCTGGGCGATAATCGCTTCATCCATGCGCCGAGCAGCGGCGGAAGCGTTCGCTTAGAAGATATGGCATTGCCTTATTGGCGAAAACACTACAACGGTGCACGGCGCATCACTTCGCGGCGATAGATTGGCTAGCCGCTTTCAATGCCTCCGCCAATTGGAACACTGACATAGCATAGAAGTCGCTATTGTTATAGCGCGTGATGACATCAAAATTGTTGAAGGCCAACCAGTACTCCTTGCCTTCTGGCACTGTAAAATCGGTCAGGCGCGCGGCCTCTTCCTGGGAGATGCTCACGCTTGCCGCTATTCCAGAAGCCGACCAAGCCGCAAGAGTTCGTGGCGTTGCGATATCACCTCCACTGAATTTTTCATCGGTACGCGCACGCACGGCGACTCGTTTGCCGCTTGCCCAACCATAACCATGCAGATAATTGGCGACGCTGCCTATCGCATCTGCAGGCTCATTCAGTAAATCGATTTTATGATTGCCGTTGAAATCCACCGCATATTTGCGATGGCTGCTCGGCATGAATTGCGGGATGCCCATCGCGCCGGCGTATGAGCCGCGCATGTCAAGCAGGTCATACTGTTCGTCGCGCGCCAACAGCAGGTAGTTTTCCAGCTCGCTGCGAAAAAAATCGCCGCGGCGCGGATAGTCGAATGCCAATGTGGTCAGCGCATCCAGCACACGATATTTTCCGGCATCACGGCCATAAACAGTTTCCACGCCGATCACCGCAAGGATAATTTCCTGCGGCACACCGTATTTCTGCTCGGCACTCTGCAGTATTTGCCGGTGCTTGCGCCAGAACTCCAAACCGAATCTGATGCGTTCCGGATTCACAAAGGACGCGCGGTATTCCGGCCACGGTTTAAGTGTCGCAGGGCGCGAAATGGACTCGATCACCGATGGCTGATGCTGCGCAAGTGCAAACACTCTCTCCAATTCGGCACGATTGAATTGGTGCTTGGTAACCATATTATCAATAAACTCCGGAATGCCAGGAAGCGTTGCAGCACAAATGGGGTGCACTGCAAAAGTTAGCAATAAAAGCGATACTTGGTATATATTTTTCATAATATGCTAATACTAACCGATGAAAGCTCGACACACCCTCGCGACTGGTGTTAAATTCTTTTTTTTGAATAATCGCTGAAAGAAGTTTGCCATGACCCCACCTCCCAAACATCACCGCCTCATCATACTTGGCTCCGGTCCTGCCGGATATACCGCAGCAGTTTATGCTGCACGCGCCAATCTCAATCCGGTGCTGATCACCGGCATGGCTCAGGGCGGCCAACTGATGACCACCACCGATGTGGACAACTGGCCTGCCGATCCAATGGGCGTCCAAGGCCCGGAACTGATGCAACGCTTCCAGAAACATGCAGAGCGTTTCAACACGCAGATCATCTTCGATCACATCCACACCGCCAAGCTGCAACAAAAACCTTTTATGCTGACTGGCGATACGGGCAGCTACACCTGTGACGCGCTGATTATCGCGACTGGCGCCTCGGCGCAATATCTCGGCCTGCCTTCCGAGAAAGCCTTCATGGGGCGCGGCGTTTCAGGTTGCGCGACCTGCGATGGATTCTTCTACCGCGGCAAGGACGTAGCGGTGATCGGCGGTGGCAATACTGCGATTGAAGAAGCCCTGTATCTGTCCAATATCGCCAGTCACGTCACGCTGGTGCATCGCCGCGACACTTTCCGCGCAGAGCGCATCATGATCGATCTTCTGATGGAAAAAGTAAGAGAAGGCAAGATCACCCTGCAACTGAACAGCTCGCTGGACGAAGTGCTTGGCGATGCCAGCGGCGTCACCGGCATGCGTATCAAGGATGTACATGGCGGTGAAAAGCGGGACATCGTCGTGACCGGAGTATTCATAGCCATCGGCCACAAGCCGAATACCGAGATATTTGCCGGACAGCTAGAGATGGATAACGGCTATATCCAAACGCGCGGAGGCTCCACCGGCAATGCCACGGCGACCAGTATCTCCGGGGTGTTCGCGGCTGGCGACGTGCAGGATCAAATCTACCGCCAGGCATGCACCAGCGCGGCGACCGGTTGTATGGCTGCACTGGATGCGGATATATATCTCGCCTCACTCGGCAAAGCCTGACACCGCACGGAATTTCCCAAACTTACCGTGAAGCGGTCTTTGACAGGGCAGGAAAAAAAGGCTGAACCCGAAGACGCCGCGCTGTTCCGCACCGCAGTCGGCTTAGTGAAACCGCTGCCCGATCAGAACCGCATCAAGCCGCACACCCCCCCGCACAAACCATTGTTGCGCTCCTCCGTCCAGCCTCCCGAAATACCCGACACTCTGTCCGATTTCGCTGCCGAAAACGCGCCGGATGAATTTCTGAGCAACGGTCTATCGCGCATGACTCTGCGCAAACTGCGGCGCGGCAACTGGCCTATTCAGGACAGACTCGATCTGCACGGTAATAACAGCGACGCGGCGCGCAAACTGCTGCAGGAATTTCTGCATGAGGTAACACAGCGCGGATCGCGCTGTGTACTGGTGATACATGGCAAGGGGTTGAACAGCAGAGGGGGTGAAGCGGTATTGAGCAAACTCACACGCCACTGGCTCGCGCAGCATCCGCATGTATTGGCATTTTGCAACGCGTCGCCCAAAGAAGGCGGGAGCGGCGCAGCTCTAGTATTGCTTAAGGTTAAGCCTTAGATTTCTTGCCCATCACATAAATCAGGTATTCAAAGAACACTTCGCACCAGTCTTGGTCGTTTTCCTTGAGAGAGTGGAGCAGCTTTTGAACTTCCGCAACAGGCCACTTCGAATTGAACGATACCAACATCTTCTCCGGATATATTTTTAGTGCAGTATCGAGACGGGTCGCCATTTTGCTGATCCCACTGAGCATAAGCGCAATATCCTTGTCTGACTCAATTTCGGCAGTTAAATCTCCATACATTTTCGGATTCAGTTTGGTGAACTCGATAAACTTGGTAAGAATATAAAAGAATTCGCCCTTGTTATCCTTGGATACAGCATCCCCCATCATGAATGGCATCACCGACAATTCCAGCCAATAATAACCAAGTTTCGGATTGCGAAATTTGGACACGCTGACGTAGCCGTTGCGTGCCTTGGCACGCTGAATGCAATCATCAAGCAACAATTTTTCAGATTTTTTCGTAGCCAGATCCTTGCCTTCCAATACCCCTGGCTTGACCAGAAAGAAATCTGGCATATCGTCGTAAACTTTTCCTGAATGGTTGTGCTCATGGTAATAAGCATTGAAAATTTTCAATGCCAAACCGGCATTCTTTTCCACGTCGTAACAGTTCTGATTGGTGAGATCACCAGCATTGCTGCTCGTCATAACACTACTCCCTTAATTCAATTAATCCGGTACATCTTCCCAGTGTGCAATCATACATCGGCATGCTAGACTCGTGTGCGCATTTGGCAGAGTTTCTTCTGCTGAATATGGAATCAGTAAATAAATGCCAACCTCAGGGATGCTTGCCATGAACAAATACCTGCTGCTTTTTTTAGTGTTGGTTAGTGCAAACGCCTTTCCCGCTCTTACCAAATGGGTGGATGCAGACGGCCAAGTGCATTATTCTGACGTACCACCGCCCCCAAATGCAAATGCAAAAATACTGCGCTCCACTTCCAGCACCACAGACTCCAAGAGTTCGGAAGATTCGACTGCAGCAAGTGCACCTGCTGCGCAAAAAACCATAGCGGAACGCGAAGCCGAATTAAAGAAAGCGCAACAGGCAAAAAAAGAAGCTGACGAAAAAGCCGCCAAGAAACAGGCTGAAACAGAAACCAAAAAGGCCTATTGCGACACCCTGCAACATAATCTTAGAACATTAGAGGAAGGTGTCCGCATCATGGATGTCGATGCGAACGGTAATCGCTCCTTCTTGGAAGACGAACAACGCCAGCAACGTATTGCAAAAGCTAAACAGGATATCAGTGCCAACTGTAAATAACCTTACGCGACAAGCTGCTCGTCACGCATCCGCAGAGCTTCTTCGATATCCACTGCCACCACTTTGGATACACCTTTTTCCTGCATCGTCACACCAACCAATTGTTGTGCCAGTTCCATGGTGATCTTGTTATGACTGATAAACACAAACTGGGTGTTTTTCGACATTTTCTTGATCAGGCCACTCAGCCGTTCGGTGTTAGTGTCATCCAGCGGCGCGTCCACTTCGTCGAGCAGGCAGAACGGCGCGGGATTGAGCTGAAACAGTGAAAAAATCAACGCAATAGCGGTCAGTGCTTTTTCCCCGCCGGACAGCAAATGAATCGAGCTGTTCTTCTTGCCGGGCGGTTGCGCCATCACCTGCACGCCGCTGTCGAGTATCTCCTCTCCGGTCAATACCAAACGGGCTTCTCCGCCGGCAAACAATATCGGGAACAATTCTGACAGGTGTTGATTGACCTGATTGTAAGTGTCCATCAACAGGTTGCGCGATTCCTTGTCGATGCTTCTAATCGCATCTTCAAGTGTAGCCATCGCCTCGTTTAAATCCTTTGCTTGCGCATCCAGATAAGCTTTGCGTTCAGTAGCAGCTTGCAGTTCTTCCAGTGCGGCGAGATTAACCGCGCCCAATGCTTCGATGTCCGCATTCAGCCGGTTCAATTCGTTCAACAAGGAATTCGGCTTGTTGTTGCCAGCTTCCAATAGAGGCAACAGCGCCAGCTCATCCACACCCAGTAGCTGCGTGGCCCATTGCTCAAAATGCAGGCGTGCCTCTTGCTCCTTGAGGGTTAGCTCGCTTAGTTTCTCGCGTAACGGATTCAGCTTGTGCTCGCAGGCAAGGCGCTCCTGCTCGAACTTTTGCAAATTGACAGTGGCGTTCTCCAAAATATTGCGTGCCTCGCCCAAAGCTTGCTCGCAAGCCTGTCGCACTTGCAGCGCTGCCTGCAACTGCTGCTTTGCCGTTTCATCGTCGATGCCTGAAAAATCGGCGTGAAGTTGAATCAAGTTCTGCTCGAATTGTGCCAAGGCATCGGTAATTTGCCGAGTGTTGTGTTGCAAATCAGTGATTTTCTCGGTGCAAGTTTTGGCAAAGAAGTGCGCTTCCTGCAAGGCATGTTGCGCTTGCTGAGCCCTTCCACGCTGCTCACGCAGTGCACTATCCAGAGCATTGGCATGGCGCTGCGCCTCATCGACTTGAGTATGAAAATCAGATATCTGCTCTCGCAGGGTCGCCATCTGCTCGCCGATATTTTCTAGCTGGTGTTGCTCAACGCCCATGAGTTCGGCCACTTCATGCATTTCCCTCTCGATCTGCATAGTGCGCTCCGCACTGCGCTCTCGCGCCTGATTGAGTTTGAGTATTTGCATTTGTATGCCATGCAGGCGTTGCTGCAACTCGTTGCCGGAAGTACGCAACGGCGAGATTTGCGCTTCGATTCCTTGATAGTGCCGCTCAGCCTGTTCGACTTGTTGCCTGGAATACTCCGCATTGCGATTCTGCTCAACTGACTCCTGCTCGAGCTTTTCGATCTCACGCTGTCTTGCCAATACACCATGCAACTGGCTATCCGGCGCGTGAAACAATATACTGTGTGACCCAATCAGGTGGCCTTGCGGAGTGACGAACCAGCCACCTTTCGGCAATTGTGCGCGCTGCGCATAACCTTGAGCCACATCAGCGACAGCATAGACATGAGTCAGCCAATCACGCATCGCGGGTAACACTTGCACATCCTGACATTGCACATAACTCAGCAATGAAGTGAGTTGCGAAGACTCAATGCTGACTTGCTCAGTGGCTGCTGGCGCAAACAGCGCCAGTTTCGCTGGCGGCGCGACGTTCCAGGCGGCGACATCCCCCAATAACGGCATGGCAATCGCATTCAGCCGTTCACGCAGTACCGCCTCCAACGCATCTTCCCATCCATTTTCGATGCGGATGGATTGCCACAGGCGCGGCAATTTTTCCAACTGATGCTGTTGAAGCCAAGCGCTGAGATTTTTGTCATTGTCGAGTTGCCGCTGCAATTGCTGTAACGCATGCAGGCGCGCCTCGGTTTGAGCCAGCACCCGTTCCTGCTGTTGCAGTGAATCACGTTGATTGCGCCGCTGATTATCAGCTAATGGCAACTGTTCCTGGAAACTTGCCAGTTTTTGAACTTGCGCAGCACGATCCTCCTCGAGTTCGGCCAGTTGCTGCTGAACCTGTTGCAACTCATCTACATCTTGATGCGGCAAATTATCTTTCTCAAGCAGCAAGCGGGAGCGTCTCGATTCCATTTGCTGAATATTGCGCTGGAGATTTGCACGTTGTGTCTCTGCCAATTGCAGTTGCTGTTCCAATTTAAGTTGTTCACGTTGCAACACGTTGTAACGCTCCTGAGCGACGCGCGCAACCTCCTCAGCCTGCGGAAGATTTATCCCTTCAAGTTGCGCATGCTGCTCGGCTTCAGCGACTTTGACGGCCGCGCCGTCCTGCTGGCGTTGCCAATGCTCCAGCAAGGATTGTATGCCTTGGCGCTGATGCTTCTGTTGTTCGATTTGTTTCTCGGTGCTGGCGATTTGCTGCGTCATTCGCAGCCGTTGATCGGCTACATGCTTGATCTGCTGCTCAAGCCGCGCAATTTCAGCATTCGCGGCATAGAGCTCGCCCTGCTTGGTGTGCAGCGTGTCGGAAAGCTGGTAATGACCACTTCGTGTAGTTTCAAGTTGAGATTCAATGTCGCGCAGCCGTGCGGTTTCCGCTTCCAGTTCTGTGCGCGTTTTCTCCATCGTTTGCGCAAATCTGGCGCGCTGCGTTTCGGCTTCCTGCTTTTTTACCAGCCAGAACAGACGCTGCGTGGTATCGCGTTGTGTTTCCAGCGCGCGGTATTGCTTGGCCACTTCGGCCTGTGCGCCCAGATGCGCCAGTTGTTTCTCCAGTTCCTGAAGGATGTCGCTGACTCGCAGCAGGTTATCGCGCGTATCACCTATACGCAATTCGGTTTCGCGGCGCCGGTCACGGTATTTGGAAACGCCCGCCGCTTCTTCAAGGAAGACGCGCAGCTCTTCCGGCTTGGCCTCAATGATGCGAGAGATCATGCCCTGTTCTATGATCGCGTAGGCGCGCGGCCCCAAGCCGGTGCCAAGGAAGATGTCGGTAATATCCTTGCGCCGCACATGCTGGTTGTTAATGTGATAGCTGGAATCGCCGTCGCGCTGCAATACGCGCTTGATTGAAATTTCCGCGTAGCTTGACCACTGTCCTGCAGCCTTGCCCAGAGTGTTGTCAAAAATTAATTCCACGCTTGCGCGCGATACCGGCTTGCGCTGACTGGAGCCGTTGAAGATAACATCCTGCATAGTCTCTCCGCGCAGCGCTGAAGCCTTGGATTCGCCAAGCACCCAGCGCAGCGCATCGATCACATTCGATTTGCCGCAACCGTTCGGACCGACCACGCCCACGATTTGACCCGGCAGCTTAATATGCGTGGGATCGACGAAGGATTTGAATCCGGCTAACTTGATTTGGGAAAGGCGCAATTTATGATGTCACAACGATATAATACCGGTCATTCTAACCGAACCTGACAGGCATACCAAATGGCGATTCAACCAAGCAAAACGCTGGAGACCTTCCCCAATCCAAATCCGCTTCGCGACTATCATATTCACATGGAAATCCCGGAATTCACCTGTTTGTGTCCCAAAACAGGTCAGCCGGATTTTGCCACGTTGATACTGGATTACATCGCTGACCAGCATTGCATTGAATTGAAAAGTCTCAAATTGTACATATGGTCATTCCGCAATGAGGGGCATTTTCACGAAGACGTGACCAACCGCATCCTGGACGATCTGGTCGCCGCAACCAAGCCGCGCTTCATGCGCCTTACCGCGAAGTTTTACGTGCGTGGCGGCATTTTCACCAACGTGATTGCAGAACACCGCAAACAAGATTGGCAACCTTCGCCAGCTATTGAACTGGGCCAGTTCAATGCACAGTCAAATATGCGGGGGTAGCTGATTCCAAAGTCTATACAAATGGCCGGGATTTACGATATGAATTACCCGCGTTATTCAATATCACTCCCGCCGCGCAATACTTGAAAAATCACATCAAACCCAAAGCCGCGTGATTGCATAAAGCGTATTTGTTTGGCTTTTTCCCTGTCATCCTGCGGCAGCGTGCCGAACTTTCTTTGCCACACTTCGCGCGCCGCATCCAGCTCGCTTTCTTTCAATGCGGGCAATGCCGCGCTGATCAGCTCTTCCGCGATGCCCTTCTGGCGCAACTCATGGGTGATACGTTGCATTCCGAAACGGCTGCGCTTGGCATGCAACAATTGCGTGGCGGCGCGCGCATCGGATAACCAACCTCGTTCCGTCAAATCATCCAGAAGTGCATTCAGAGAGTCTGGATGCAACTGACTGTAATCTTTGTCAGCTTCGGCGTAAGGCTGCAATTTCCCGTGCAGCTCGGCGCGGCTGTATTCACGGCGTGCCAGATATTGCAGGGCACGCGCTCGCAAGCTTATCTCAGGATTTTTCCTCATCCGGGTGCCGGCCATAACCAGCGACTTGGCGAGTGTTGTTTACTCGCCTAGTCGATTGGCTAGTGGTTCCATCAAAAGTTTTTCGGATGCTTTTGCGCCTGCTTTTGCCCCAGCTTTTTCACCCGCTTTTTCGCCTGCCTTCGCAGTCGTTTTTTCAGCTCCCCCCAGCTGCGCAACCCCGACTGCTTCGCGCACCTTATTTTCGATTTCCCGAGCGACTTCAGGATGCTCGCGCAAGTATTCGCGAGCGTTATCCTTGCCCTGCCCGATCTTGTCGCCCTTATAGGCGTACCAGGCACCGGCTTTTTCAACCAGTTTGTGCTGTACGCCAAGGTCGATGATTTCGCCTTCGCGCGAGATGCCTTCGCCATACAGAATATCAAACAACGCTTCGCGGAACGGCGGGGCGACTTTGTTCTTTACCACCTTGACGCGCGTCTCGTTGCCGATCACTTCGTCGCCTTTCTTGATCGCGCCGATGCGGCGGATGTCGAGGCGCACCGATGCGTAAAACTTGAGGGCATTGCCGCCAGTGGTGGTCTCCGGGTTGCCGAACATCACGCCGATCTTCATGCGTATCTGGTTGATGAAGATAACCAGTGTGTTGGAGCGGTTGATGTTACCGGTCAGTTTGCGTAGCGCCTGCGACATCAGGCGCGCATGCAGGCCCATTTGCGCATCGCCCATCTCGCCTTCAATCTCGGCTTTAGGCGTCAGCGCGGCAACCGAGTCGATAACCACCACATCTACCGAGGCGGAGCGCACCAGCATGTCGGTGATTTCCAGCGCCTGTTCGCCGTTGTCCGGCTGCGAGATTAGCAGGTCTTCCACCTTCACGCCGAGCTTCTGCGCGTAGCTTGGATCGAGCGCATGTTCCGCGTCGATGAACGCAGCCGTGCCGCCCAGCTTCTGCATTTCGGCGATGACCTGCAAAGCCAGCGTGGTCTTGCCGGATGATTCCGGGCCGTAGATTTCAATCACTCGGCCGCGCGGCAAGCCGCCTACACCGAGCGCGATGTCCAAACCCAATGAACCGGTGGACACGACCTGAATGTCTTTTGCTACATCGCTCTCGCCCAGGCGCATGATCGACCCCTTGCCGAACTGCTTCTCGATTTGGCTCAACGCTGCCGCAAGTGCCTTGGTTTTATTGTCATCCATTTTTATACCCCTTTCAGAATTGGTTAGGGATTGTTGCACAACATTTTGGATTTGTACAGAACGTTCGTTCTCTTGATTGAATTAAGTCAAATCAGGCCGTTTCCGACATTTGCCTCAATAAATCCTGAACCCCTTGCAGCGCGATGCGAACTGCAAGGAAGCGGATTTCCGAACGATTTCCAGAAAGGTGATGCACTTGGGCCAGTGTCGCGCCATTCTTGACCGCCCAGGCAAACCATACCGTTCCAACTGGCTTGTCCGCCGTGCCGCCATTCGGTCCGGCGATCCCGCTCACGGCCAAGGCCACTTGTGCCGTGCTGTTGGCCAATGCGCCCGCCACCATCTCGCGCACCGTCGCCTCAGACACTGCTCCGCGTTGGATAAGTGTTGCTTCGCTCACTCCCAGCATTTGTACTTTAGCCAGATTGGAATAAGTGACAAAACCGCGATCGAACCACGCCGAACTGCCTGCCACATCGGTAATCGCCTGGGCGACTCCACCCCCGGTACAGGATTCCGCCGTTGCCAGCATCAGTCCATGCGACTTCAGTACTTCGCCAACTTGAGCCGCCAGAATATCCATCGCCACTCCGAATCGAAGGGGCGCGATAAATTGCGCCCCTGACGGTTATTTGTTTAGCCCGCGCGCCAGATCGTTCTGAATATCGATCACTGCCTCCAGCCCCGTTGCGATGCGGATCAATCCGTCCGTGATGCCTGCTGCGGCGCGCGCCTCCGGAGTGATACGTGCATGGGTAGTGCTGGCCGGGTGGGTGATGGTGGTCTTGGTATCGCCCAGGTTGGCGGTAATCGAGATCATCCGCGTGTTGTCGATCACGCGCCACGCGGCCTCCTTGCCGCCCTTGACTTCGAACGAAACGATGCCGCCGCCGGTCTTTTGTTGTTTCATCGCCAGCCCATGCTGGGGATGCGACGGCAGGCCCGGATAGAACACCCGCGCCACATTAGGTTGTGCTTCCAGCCAGCGCGCCAGTTCCAGCGAATTGGCGCTGTGCGCATCCATGCGGATTTTTAACGTCTCCATGCCCTTTAGAAATATCCAGGCGTTGAACGCGCTCATCGTCGGCCCGGCGGTGCGCAGGAAACTGTACACGCCTTCCATGTTCTTTTTGCTGCCCAGCACCGCTCCGCCCAACACGCGCCCCTGCCCGTCGATATACTTGGTCGCGGAGTGGATCACGATGTCCGCGCCAAGTTCGAACGGACGCTGCAGGATCGGCGTGCAGAAGCAGTTGTCCACTGCCAGCAGTGCGCCGCAACCCTTCGCCACGGCGGCAATCGCGGCGATGTCGGAGATCTCGGTAAGCGGATTGGACGGCGTTTCCAGAAAGAACAGCCTGGTATTGGGGCGTACCGCCGCCCGCCACTCGGACACATCGGTTGCGGAAACGTAAGTTGTCTCGACGCCGAATTTTTTGATGATGTTATTGAACAGGTTAACCGTCGCGCCAAACAGGCTGCGTGAGGCGATGATGTGATCGCCCGCCTTCAGCAGCCCCATCACGC
Organism: Nitrosomonadales bacterium; assembly: GCA_023259055.1. Classification (GTDB taxonomy): domain Bacteria; phylum Pseudomonadota; class Gammaproteobacteria; order Burkholderiales; family Gallionellaceae; genus Gallionella. Next base: position 92,185 of record JAHFQZ010000003.1, on the reverse strand, counting down.
ACGCCAGTATCGCCGACATCCCAGATGCCGTGGCAATGCATTGCTCCGCGCCCTCCAGCGCAGCAAGCCGTTCTTCGAACATCGTCACGGTCGGGTTGGTGAAACGCGAATAGATATTGCCCGGCTGCTCTCCGATGAAACGCGCGGCGGCCTGCGCGGCGTTCTCGAATACGAAACTTGAAGTCAGGAACAACGCCTCGCTGTTTTCGCCGAACTGGCTGCGCACCGCGCCCGCGCGCACCGCCAGAGTTTCCGGCTGCCAGCTTTCCGTTTGATGGTTTTTCTCAGTCATTTGATCTTATCGCTCATTTTGGCCTCACATCGAAGTCGCATTTACCGTCAGGTCCAGCTCCATCTGGTCGTCGTCCAATAATTTGTCGGCATTTCCGCCGCCACGCAGCGCTTCTATCACATTCAGATAGTGAGGCGTGATATCGCCAGTGATGTAGTTGCCATCAAAGCAAGACGCATCAAAAGCAGTGATAGCAGGATTATTCTTGCGCACCGCTGCTTTGAGGTCATCCAAATCCTGATAGATCAGCCGGTCCGCACCTATCTCGCGGCAGATTTCCTCATCACTGCGTCCTGTTGCAATCAGTTCGCCACGGCTCGGCATATCGATGCCATATACATTCGGAAAACGCACCGGCGGTGCGGCGGAGGCAAAGTACACTTTCAGCGCACCGGCATCGCGCGCCATTTGCACGATCTCGCGGCTGGTGGTGCCGCGCACGATGGAGTCGTCCACAAGCAGCACATTCTTTCCCTTGAATTCCATGCCGATGGCATTCAATTTCTGGCGCACCGATTTTTTTCGCATCGCCTGCCCGGGCATGATGAAAGTGCGTCCGATGTAGCGGTTCTTCACAAAACCTTCACGAAACGGAATATTGAGCCGATTTGCCAGTTGCAGCGCGCTGGGGCGGCTGGAATCAGGAATCGGAATGACCACGTCGATATCCACCCCGCCCCAGTTGCGCTTGAGCTTATCGGCGAGGTATTCGCCCATGTACAGGCGCGTTTCGTACACCGAGACACCATCTATTACCGAATCGGGGCGAGCCAGATAGACATATTCGAAGATACACGGATTCAGGCTGGGCATATCGCTGCATTGCTGGCTGTGAAAATTGCCGCCAAAATCAATGAACACCGCTTCACCGGGTGCGACATCGCGCAAAAACCTGAAACCCAGTGTATCCAGCGCCACGCTCTCCGAGGCAACCAGGTATTCCGGCCCCAGAGCGGTTTCGTTCACACCCACCACCAGAGGGCGGATACCATGACTGTCACGGAACGCCAGCAAGCCATAACCTGCAATCATTGCTACCACGGCATATGCACCGCGGCAACGCCGGTGCACAGCGGACACCGCAGCAAATATAGTCGGCATATCAAGGCGCAACCCTCTGGATCTGGTCTGCAACTCGTGCGCCAACACATTCAGCAACACTTCGGAATCGGAACTGGTATTGACGTGACGCAAGTCATCCACAAACAATTGCTTCTTTAATTCTTCGGTATTGGTCAGATTGCCGTTATGCCCGAGCATGATGCCGAAAGGCGAATTCACATAGAACGGCTGCGCCTCATTGTGATCAACCGAAGAACCGGCAGTGGGATAGCGCACATGCGCGATTCCCGCATTACCCAACAGCGCGCGCATGTTGCGGGTACGAAACACATCGCGCACCAGCCCATTATCCTTATGCAGGTGAAAGGTATGTCCATCCAGCGTGGCAATACCGGCGGCATCCTGACCGCGGTGCTGCAAAACTTGCAAGCCATCATACAACAGCTGATTGGCTGGTGATTGCGATACCACTCCGAGAATGCCACACATGAGTTTTTATCCCAACAGTTAACTGCGAATTCTGTAATGCACGCGCTGTGCAATGCTGTTCGGCAACCACGTTTTAGTCAGCAAAGCGACATCCTCCGCCGCTTTGCTCATCTGCGCGTCACGCCAGAAAAGTTTCTCGGGAATAGCCGTCATCCCGGCCAGCCACACCAAAACGATCACCACCAACCCGCCTCGCAACACCCCGAACAACCCGCCCAAAACCCTGTCCGACCAGCCTGAACCTATCACCTTCAGCAGCTTGGTAAGCAATATAACCAGCGCGCCCCACATAATCAGCACGGTGACGAATACCAGCGCATAAACCACCGTTAACCGCAACACCTCTTGCGCCAATGGTATTAGATGCGCGATACGACTTGAATACATATTGCTCAGAAATAAAGCGATCGGCCAGCCCAACAACGACAACACTTCATGAATAAAACCGCGCCACAAACCCAGCGATAACGAAACCAGCAATATTGCCATTACAGCAAAATCGAATTCTGTCATCTAATGCTCATGACTACCGGCTTCAGCCCGTGTTTCTCCAGCTGCAGGCGTATTTTTTCTGCCTTTTCACGCTCCGCATAAGGTCCCACGCGCACGCGTACCTTATCGCCAGCCTTTTCGGTATACGCTTTAAAACCCCATTTTTTCAGCTTTGCCAACTCCTGCTTCGCAGCGTCGACATTTGAATATGCGCCAACCTGCACAACGAAACCATCAGCACTTGCCGGCTTATTTGCGCCCCCGGATATCTGTGTATGGGATTCCGGTGTTTTGTTGACAGCAGGTTGCACCTTGCCCGGCACTTCCTTTTTTGGATCAGAGGCAGCGACTGGTTGCTTGCCTGGCGCAGCAACCTGATTTGAAGTGTCGGTATTCTCCATGGCAGGCACGGCAAGCAAAGCTGGAGCAGCTTCGACTGCGGAAGCTGCAAATGGCGACACTCCCGCCACTTCTGAAGCCGCCACACCCGGTACAAACTCGCCGACTTTATCGGGTGCAGGAATACGCAAATCAATGTCTTGCCCGGCAGGTTTTGGTTCGCTGTCGAGAACCATTGGCAATATTACCACCACCGCCAGAGTGAGGGCGATCGCACCAACCAGGCGTCTGCGTGCTTTTCGCCTGAGATTCAGCTCATCCTCTGTTATCTGTTTTGCCATTCTTTAATCTCGCTTGTTCGATTTTCTGCTAGGTGACGGACAGTCCTCGCGCATACATCACTTCTGCCACGGTGTAGAACGATCCGAACGCGACAATTCTATCATTTTCGCCCGTCACGTTATAGGCATAACTCACCGCTTCAGTAATATTATTAAAGGTTTGAATCGTGCCGCGCACCCCGCTCTGCCGCAACACATGCGCCAGTGCACCGGCAGTTGCGCCGCGCGGCGTGCTTATACCCGCAACCAGCCAGGTATCGATATGCGGGTCGAGCGCCGCCGCCACTCCCGCCATGTCCTTGTCCTTGAGCATCGCAAACACTGCATAGGTATGAGGACAAGGCGGCAGGATGGTCAGATTTCGCGCCAGCGAACGCGCAGCATGCGGATTGTGCGCTACATCCATGATCAGCGTCGGCCTGCCCGACACGAACTGGAAGCGCCCCGCCAGTTGCACTTCAACCAGCCCGCGCCGCACCGCGTCCATGCTCACCGGCAATTTATCCTTGAGAGCATCCAATACTGCTAGCGAGGCACTGGCGTTGTTAAGCTGGTACGCGCCGCGCAACGCGGGGTAAGGCAATGCATTGCGCGCGCCATTTACTCCGTTAAAATCCCACTGCTGCGCGCTGCTTGCTTTGTAGCCGAATTGGTCGCCCAAAGACCACAGCACAGCACCAATGCGCTGCGCTTCAGATGCAAAGATTGCGGGCATATCCCGGTCGCCGAAAACCGCGACCTTTCCCGTCCGGAAAATACCCGCCTTCTCAAACGCAATCTGCTCGCGCGTCTCACCCAGGTAATCGGTATGGTCAATGTCCACGCTGGCCACCACCGCGCAATCGCAATCAAACATATTCACCGCATCCAGCCTGCCGCCCAGACCCACTTCGAGAATCGCGACATCCACTTTGTGCTCTATGAACAACTGCATCGCGGCCAGTGTACCGAACTCGAAATAGGTCAGAGGCACTTCAACAGATTCCGATGATCGTTCCTGCCTCCCGAGAGGGAAGGTCAGGATGGGGGTGGGATCGTTGAAAACGGTTACTTGTTGTTTGCGCGCCTGCTCAATTCTTTCAAATGAAGCACACAACTCCGCATCGCTCGCTTTCTTCTTGGCAATGCGAACGCGTTCGTTGTAATGCAGCAGATGCGGGGACGTATAACAGCCGACGCGGTATCCGGCGGCGTGCAGGATGCTCTCCAGCATCGCGCACACCGAACCCTTGCCGTTGGTGCCGCCGACCGTGATGATGGGAAAATCTGGGATGAGGTTCAGTCGCTGTTTGACCTGTGCCACGCGATCCAAACCGAGCGCTATGGTCTTGGGATGCAGGGATTCGAGATATGTCAGCCAGTCAGCCAGGAGATTGGGCATTTCAATGGTTCAGCTATTACAACTGCACCCCGAACTTACGCAACACAGGCACCATAGCCAAATAACAAGTTGCGGTAGCTGCAACGGAAATTCCGAGGCTCAACCAGAAACCTAAGCTCTGCTTGAGCAACAACGGCAACAAAAGAAACAAAACCAACGAGGGCAGCACCAGCCAGAAGATTTGGCTGGAAAGCTCAGCAATACGTAAAGGCTCTGCGCCCTCCATATACAACCACACGAACGCCAGCAATGATGTGAGTGGTAGAGCTGCAAGCAATGCCGCAAAACCACAATTGCGTTTGGCGATTTCCGTTATCGCCACAATGACTATTGCAGAAATTCCGACTTTTAGCGCGTAGTAAAACATCAGGATTATGCAGCCTCGATTTCCGCCACCGCCGACTGCCTGGTCAACAAGGTAATCAGCGTTGCCAGTTGATTCCTCATTTCGCGCCGATCCACAATCATGTCCACCGCACCATGCTCCAGCAAAAATTCCGCGCGCTGAAAACCTTCCGGCAGGGTTTCGCGCACCGTTTGCTGAATCACACGCGCGCCGGCAAAGCCTATCAGCGCACCGGGTTCAGCGATCACCACGTCACCCATGAAGGCGAAACTGGCGGAGACGCCGCCCATGGTCGGGTCGGTTAGCACAGAGATGAACGGCAGCCGCGCTTGGCTAAGTTGCGTAAGTGCGGCACAGGTTTTGGCCATCTGCATCAGCGACAGCAGGCCTTCCTGCATCCGCGCACCGCCACTGGCGGCAAAGCAAATGAACGGGCATTTCTGCTCGAGTGCGACTTGCACACCACGCACGAAACGCTCGCCGACTACCGAACCCATCGAGCCGCCCATGAAGTCGAATTCGAATGCGGCAACGACGACTGGCAGCGCATGAATACTGCCCTGCATCACCACCAGCGCGTCTTCTTCATCTGTGCTCTTTTTGGCAGCGATCAGGCGTTCCGAATACTTGCGGCTGTCCTTGAACTTGAGCGTGTCTATCGGCAAAACTTCCGCTCCAATCTCGAAGCGGCCTTCACCGTCCAGCAGCAAATCCAGCCGTGTGCGCGCGCTGATCCGGTGATGGTGTTTGCACTTCGGACAAACGCTCTGGTTCTTCTCCAGATCAGAGTGGTACAGCACCGCCTGACAGGACGGGCACTTGCTCCACAATCCTTCCGGCACATTTTTCTTGGCATCGCCTTCGCGGCGTTTGATTTTGGGTGGCAATAATTTTTGGAACCAGCTCATCTCAACTCCTCTACAAATTCGTATTTATCCGCAGATTACGCAGATTCACACAGATTTAAAAACACTACTTTGTGCTTGGCTTACTTATTTCCCGCACAGAAAACAACTACTCAAGCATGACGGTTTATCTGCGTTAATCTGCGGACAAAAGCTTTTAGGCCTTATCCACCGCCTGCCTCAATTCCTTAACCAGCTTGCTCACATTGGCGACGACATTCTGCTCGGTCGAGTTTTCAATTTCCTGCACGATGCGGCTGCCCACCACCACGCCATCGCACAACTTTGCCACCGCCAGCGCGGTAACGGCATCGCGAATACCGAAGCCCACACCGATAGGTAGATTGATGTGCTTGCGCAGTTGCGGAATCTTTTGTTCGATAGCAGCAAGATCCAGGTGCCCCGCGCCGGTCACGCCTTTCAGCGATACGTAATATACATAGCCGCGCGCCTGTTTGGCAACGCGCGCCACGCGCGCATCGGTGCTGGTTGGCGCGAGCAGGAAGATCGGATCGATGCCGTATTTGGTCAGATGTGCGAACGCCTCGTGGCTTTCTTCCGGCGGGAAATCCACAGTCAGCACGCCGTCCACGCCGGCTTCGGCGCAACGTTGCGCAAAGGTTCCCCAGCCCATAGCCTCGATCGGGTTGCCGTAGCCCATCAGCACGATGGGTGTGACGGCATCGCTGCTGCGGAATTCGGCGACCATGTCCAGCACGTGATGCAGCCCGACGTGATGCTTGAGCGCGCGCTCGGAAGCGCGCTGGATGGTCGGGCCGTCTGCCATCGGGTCGGAAAACGGGACGCCCAGTTCGATGATGTCCGCGCCCGCTTCCACCAGCGTGTGCATCAGCGGCACAGTAAGCGCGGGATTGGGATCGCCCGCCGTGAAAAATGGGATGAGCGCCTTGCGTCGCTGTTGCTTGAGTCTGTCGAAGATAGCCTGGATGCGGCTCATAGCGTGATCCCCGACAGGCGTGCCACCGTGTTGATGTCCTTATCGCCGCGCCCGGATAGGTTGACCAGCAGTACCTTATCCTTGCCCATGGTCGGCGCGATTTTCGCGGCGTGCGCCAACGCATGGCTGGATTCCAGCGCCGGGATGATGCCCTCGAAGTGGCACAGGTCATGGAAGGCGCGCAACGCCTCATCATCGTCGATCGCTACATATTCAGCGCGCCCGCAGTCTTTCAGCCAGCTATGTTCGGGGCCGACACCGGGATAATCCAATCCTGCAGAAATGGAATGGGTTTCGATGATCTGGCCATTTTCGTCCTGCATCAGGTAGGTCTTGTTGCCGTGAAGCACACCCACCGGGCTGTTGGTGGTCAAGGGCGCGGCATGCTCGCCGCTGGCGATGCCGTGCCCGCCCGCTTCCACGCCGATCAACTTCACGCCGGGCATGTCGATGTAGTGATAGAACACGCCCATGGCGTTGGAGCCGCCGCCGACGCAGGCGATCACCGCATCCGGCTGGCGGCCCGCCAGCTCCGGCATCTGCATTACAGCCTCCTTGCTGACGATGGCGTTGAAATCGCGCACCATCATCGGATACGGATGCGGCCCCGCCACGGTGCCGATGATATAAAAGGTATTCTCGATATTAGTTACCCAGTCGCGCATCGCTTCATTCAGCGCATCCTTGAGCGTTTTGGAGCCACTCTCCACCGGCACTACCGTAGCGCCGAGCAGCTTCATGCGGAACACGTTCGGCGATTGACGCTGTATGTCCTCCGAACCCATGTACACCACACACTCCATGCCGTAACGCGCCGCCACGGTCGCCGTCGCCACGCCATGCTGGCCTGCACCAGTCTCGGCGATCACGCGCGGCTTGCCCATGCGCTTGGCGAGCAGCGCTTGCCCAACAGTGTTGTTCACCTTGTGTGCGCCGGTATGGTTGAGGTCTTCACGCTTCAGAAATATCTGCGCGCCACCGAGATGCTGCGACCAGCGTTTGGCATGGTAAATCGGGCTGGGGCGACCGACAAAATGCTTGAGGTCGTAATTCAGCTCGGCGATAAATTCCGGATCATGTCGATATTTCTCATAAGCCTGGTTCAGCTCGTCAAGTGCGCCCATCAGGGTTTCGGCGACATAAATGCCGCCGTAGGGGCCAAAGTGGCCGGTGCTATCTGGATAGTTGTAAGTCAAAGCGTTTAACCTCGTTGATGAACGCGGCGATCTTCGCCGCGTCCTTTATGCCCTTCAGGGTATTGATTCCTTTACGCGCCTCTACACCACTGGACACGTCTACCGCATAGGGCTGCACTTGCTTGATGGCTGCCGCAACATTTTCCGCATCCAGCCCGCCGGACAGGATCACCGGCAACGGCAACTGCCTGGGGATTAATGTCCAATCGAAGGTCGCTCCGGTGCCACCCGGCACCCCATCCACATGGGCGTCGAGCAACAACCCTTTGGCGGTATGAAAACGCGCCGCGCATTGTAACAAATCCACCCCCGCTTTGACGCGAATCGCCTTGAGATAAGGCTTGCCGAATTGCGCGCAAAATTCCGGTGACTCATCGCCATGGAATTGCAGCAAATCCAGCGGCACGCTACCCAGCACCTCGCGCACAAAAGTTGCTTCGGCATCGACAAACAACCCTACCACGGATACGAATGGTGGCAACGCGGCAGCCAGTTGCGTGGCTTGCACAATGCCAATATGACGCGGACTGCGATGATAAAACACCAGCCCAATGGCATCCGCACCGCTTTGCGCGGCGGCCAGCACATCTTCCACGCGCGTGATGCCACAAATTTTGATGCGCGTCACAGCAACTCTCCCAACATTGTTTCGCTATCCATTTGCGGCAAACCCCATTTCGCTTCGTATTGAATCCGGCGCAAGTATAAGCCATCCGGCGCGAAGGTCGGCGCGGCTAGAATGCGTTCGCGGCTGCCCAGCACTTCTGCGAGCCAGACTGGTGAGTATTTTCCTTTGCCCACATACACGAGACAACCGACGATGTTACGCACCATGTGGTGCAAAAAAGCATCGGCGCTTAAATCGAAGATCAGCATTTCACCCTGCCGGCGAATGGCCAAGTGATGCAGATGCTTGACAGGCGATTTAGCCTGGCATTGTGCCGCGCGGAATGCGCTGAAATCATGCACGCCCACCAGACATTCCGCGGCAGCCTGCATCGCGTCCAAATCCAGCGGCGCATGAAACCAGCCGACTTTGCCGGCATGAATGGCAGAGCGCGTGGGGCGATTAATCAGCAGATAACGATAGCTGCGCCCATGTGCGGAGAAGCGCGCATGAAATTCATCTGGTACAGGATGCGCCCAGCGCACCGCGATGCTATCCGGCAGCAAGGCATTCACGCCGCGCACCCACGCGGTAAGCGGGCGTTCAGCCTGTGTATCGAAATGGATGACTTGCTCCAGCGCATGCACACCAGTGTCGGTGCGCCCCGCTGCGATGACTGAAATTGGTGCACCGACAATTTGGCTTACGGCGCGTTGCAGTGTGTCTTGCACGGTCCACCCGTCCGCTTGGCTCTGCCAGCCGCAATAAGGGCTACCGTCATACTCGACACCCAGTGCGATTCTCATCGCCATGACAGGCACAACATCAGCAAGGCGGCAACCAGCATCAAGGCATCTCCAACAGCGAAACGATACAGCGGCAATTCCATTTGCCTGGTGGTTTCACCGCACGGCTCAAACAAACTGCCCAGGGTGTCCTGCCAGCCAACCCTGCCATGCAACATCGCTACTTCGGCATAATGCAGCGTCAGTGCCAGTCGTACCGCGAGCCGTTCGCGGGAAACGCCCAACCATTGCAATGGTGCAAACAAGGTATAGAGCCCGGCAATCAAATGCTGGCGATGCAAGCGATCCAGTAATATCGCCAATCCTGCCAGCGCGGCCAGCAATCTTGCCAACTGCAGCACTCCGTCAGACAATCCTTCACGGCTTGGACTAAACACTCCAAGTGCATCTGACAGCGGTTGCCCGGGCGTGCTGTATGCGTAGACAAGCAATAATGACAACATGATCCAACGCGTGCGGCGTGCCAGTTGGATAAACTTGTTCCCGGATAATGAAAAAGCGCAAACCAGGATCGAACCTGTTGTCACTAGCAACGCGCCAAGCGTCATTAATTGCAGCGACGCAACCATCAGACACCAAGTCAGAATTTGCGCAGCAGGATGAATTTTCAAACATCACTCCATAAAGAAAACGGCAGCCCAACATTGAGCTGCCGTCAGAAAAGAACGAATGATTAACCGAGTTGATTGATCAGGGTTTGCGCTGCTTCACGTTGCCCGGCATCGCCATCGCGCATGACTTCTTCAAGAATTTCGCGCGCACCGCTTGCATCACCCATTTCCTGATATGCCTTGGCCAAATCAAGTCTCGTTGCAATCTCTTGCCAATGTTCGTCTTTACCTCCTGGCATAGGTTCGCCAGAAATTATGGTATCGTCAAAATTCAAACTGATTCCCGCCAAACCGATCCCAGCCGGTTGCGCTTCCGGCTCAGCTCTCTGAGTCGTGCTTTCTACCGGGAAATCTATTGTAAATTCCATTCCACCACTGTCTGCTTCAGGTTTGGCAGCTACCGGTTGTTCAACTGGCGGCGCAGGTGTAATACCCATCACGTCGAAAATCATGTCGCCAGTATCGGGTAATGCAGCTTCCGTCTGCCCACCTTCGCTTTGCCCTGCAGCGACATTAAAATCCATCTCCGGCGCTTGCCCTGCGGCCATGACATCAAATGACATTATTGCATTCTGGTCTGCATTACCCAGGAAATCCTGCTCCGGCGACGGTGTCTCCTTCCCTGATAAAGATCCTAAAGCAATATCAAAATCAAGGGTCGATGGTTGTACAGCCGGGGCATTGTCCGAAGCAAACAGTTGAGTTGCATCGAAGGCAGCTGCTTGCGCGGTTGCGCTGCCAGTATTTTCCAGAGTTCCTGAGCCGCCATACAACGGATTGCTTGGCTCTAGCTTCAGCCCCATTGCAACTGCCTGTTGCCATGCATTTGCATCACCTGAATCCCGTAGCTGGCGCGCAATAGCCGAAAAAGAATTTACATCAACACGATTGGCATAAATACCCAATAACTTGAGATGAATCCGGTGGTCATTCGGCGTGCTTTGCAGAGCTTCCTTGAGTATTTCTTCGGCCTGAGCGTCACGGCCAAAGTTGAGGAATAAATCCGCCTCACCGATCGGATCAATATTGTCCGATGGAGGAGCTGTTTCATCGCTTCCGCCCATGCGGGTGAAATCGCCGGTATCAGGAGATGATACAACAGGAGCGGCAATGCGACCGGCTGTGGCAACGGAACCAGATGTCGAACCGGTAACCTCAGAAGGTTCGCCTATGTCTTCGCTATAAGGTTTTTTTTTTCGCCGAATCAACACAAAACCCAAGCCGCCCAAAGCAAGCAAGAGTAATGCGCCACCAGCCAAATAGAGCGGTTCGCCCAGAATATGGCTCATGCCAGCCATAAGCTGATCCAATAAGGGTTCAGGCTCTACCACTTTTGGCTTGGGTTTAGGTTTTTCCGCACTAGCTGCCGCGGGTTTGGGTTTTTCCGCACTTGCTGCCGCCAATCCACTTGCAACAACAACTGCAGAAGAAGCCGTTTTTGAGGATTGGGCCAGTGCCGCAGCCTCGGATTTAAGCGTGGCGAGACGCTGCATATCTTGAATATTCTTTTCCAGCATTGCGGCACGCGCCTGCTCTTCCTTCAATGCCTTGCTCTTGGCTATCGCGTCCTCCTGTGCAGCATTCTTTTTGTCCTGCACAGACTCGGGCTTTCCACCAATTCCTGTTGAAGTGCCATCACCAGGGGCTTCGCCCTTGGATAGCTTCAGCACTTCCTTGGCAGACTCTTTAACGACCGGCGCCTTGTCGGCAACAAAACTGCTGATCTTGCCTGTTGCGATTTGTTGATCCTCTTGAGGCTGTTTTCTGATTGTCGCGGCGCTGGCCAGTTTTTGCCTGTAGACATTCCAATCGGCTGTCTGGGCACGAATTTCTCTTATCGCATCAGGCTGGCTCACTGCCTCCACCTCGCCCGGATGAGGCAATCGCAAAATCTTTCCAGCCTTGATGCGGTTCATGTTTTTGGCGTCGAAAAGATCTGCATTGACGCGGTATAGCGCAACCAACATTCGATCCAGGCTCATATCGGCCAGTCTGTAACGTTCTGCAACCTCGCGCATCGTGTCGCCACGTTTGATCTCAATCCACTCATTCAATTCCGGCAAATCATCCGCTGCCACTGGAGCGGCTTGCCCTGAGGACGTGGCTGCGGTTACCTGAGATGGTTGCCCTATGGGTACGGCTGCAGTTTCAGTTGGAGCAGCCAATCCAGCAGGGGTGGCAGCGGTTACCTGAGATGGTTGTTCTGTGGGTGTGGCCTGCCCTCCAGGCGTGACTGAAGTTTCTGCAGGTACAGATTGAATTACAGGTGCAACGGCTTGCACTGCCGCTTGCTTGGGTTGCTCTGGAACATAACCTGGAGGATCCAACAGAAAAGTGTATTCGCGCAACAGTTTTCCGGAAGACCAAGTCAGTTCTACCAACATGATCACAAAAGGGTCGCTGATTGGCTGATCACTGCTCACCTTCAGGTAAGGCTCACCATCAGCGCGACTCTCGATCTGAAATTTGAATTTGTTGCCATAAGGATATTCAAGCCCGGCATCTTTATAGGCTTCTTGTGAGGCCAGCCGGGCTACCAGACTGGCTTTTTCGACTTTGCTGACTGCCACTAATTCAATTTCGGCTTTAAGCTGCTGCCCCAAACCGGAACCCACATTTATTCCGCCCAAGCCAACAGCGAACACAGTTGTGGACAACGTCGAAGCAATAGCAAAACCAAGCAGCTTTAATATAACCATCCACTTGGTCGGCGTCATCCAGCGGCTTATGCCACCGTCTTTAGGTGACTTAGCCGAATGGCTATGCATAGCTGTTTGCCGGCCTAGTGGAATGGCTTGTTGTTTCACCAGTGATTTTCGCACGCCATCACCCTCAACACATTTATTGGACAATACAAAATAACATCAAAGAGTTATAAGCACAAGCTAATAAAATTCTTCGCATTATGTATCAATCGAGGTATTTCGCAATCAAAATCTCCGCAATCTGCACACTATTTAACGCCGCCCCCTTGCGCACATTATCGCTTACGACCCACAGATTCAAGCCCAACGGATGCGATATGTCCTCGCGGATGCGCCCGACGTAAGTCGCATCGTTGCCAGCCGCTTCGATCGGAGTCGGGTAGCCGCCCGGTTCGCGTTTATCCATGACGATCACGCCCGGAGCCTTTTCCAGCAAGGCGCGCGCCTCGGCTGCAGTAATCTTCCTGCGGGTTTCGATATGCACCGCTTCGGAGTGTCCGTAGAACACTGGCACTCGCACTGCAGTCGGATTCACCATGATGCTGTCGTCCTCCATGATCTTGCGGGTCTCCCACACCATCTTCATTTCCTCTTTGGTGTAGCCGTTTTCCATGAACACATCGATCTGTGGCAACACGTTAAAGGCGATGCGCTTCGGGTATACCTCGACCGTCACATCCTGATGGTTGAAAAGCGCGCGTGTCTGGCTGGACAATTCCTCGATCGCCTCCTTGCCGGTGCCGGATACCGCCTGGTAAGTCGCCACGTTGATGCGCGTGATACCAACCGCATCCTTGATCGGCTTTAGCGCCACCAACATCTGGATGGTGGAACAATTCGGATTGGCAATGATGCCGCGGTTCTTGTATTGCGCTATCGCATGCGGATTCACTTCCGGCACCACAAGCGGAATATCGCGGTCATAGCGGAAGTGCGCGGTGTTGTCGATCACCACGCAACCGGCTGCCGCGGCGAGCGGCGCGTATTTTTCCGACACGCTGCCACCCGCCGAAAACAGGCCGATTTGTGTCTTGGAAAAATCGAAGTCTTCCACATCAATAACGGCAAGTTCCTTGCCGTTGAAGCGCACCGTGGAACCCGCCGAACGGCTGGAAGCCAGCGGATAAAGATTGCGCACCGGAAACTTTCGCTGTTCCAGGATGGACAACATCGCCTCGCCTACCGCGCCGGTCGCGCCTAAAATACATACGTCGTATTGCTTGCTCATTTTTTTCCTCTCAAATATTTAAACTGGCAGCCTGTAGCTTGTAGCGAGTAGCAAACCCCCGCTTAGCTACGCCAGCTGCAGGCTACAAGCCCTTTACCACCGCGTCGCCCATCGCCGCGCAGCCGATTTTTTGCATATCTGCTTCGGCGATATCCCCAGTGCGCAAACCCTGTTGCAGCGTCTTGCGCACCGCCGTTTCAATGCGCTGCGCGATATCTTCGCGCGCAAAAGTGTAGCGCATCATCATCGCCACCGACAGGATGGTCGCCAGCGGATTGGCGATATCTTTGCCCGCAATATCTGGCGCAGAACCGTGGCACGGTTCATACAGGCCCTTGTTGTTCGCATCCAGTGAGGCGGACGGCAACATACCGATCGAGCCGGTCAGCATCGACGCCTCGTCGGAAAGAATGTCACCGAAGATATTACCGGTCAAAATCACGTCGAACTGCTTGGGCGCGCGCACCAGTTGCATGGCGGCATTATCAACGTACATGTGCGACAGCGCGACTGCCGGATATTCCTTCGCCACCTCGGTGACGATTTCGCGCCAGAACATGCTGGTATCCAGCACATTGGCCTTGTCCACCGAACACAGTTTTCCATGACCATTTTTACCGGCACGTTTCAGCGCAATCTGGAAGCCGACATGCGCCACGCGGCGGATTTCCGACTCGCTGTACAGCATGGTGTCGAAGCCCTGCCGTTCGCCGTTGTCCATTGTACGAATGCCGCGCGGCTGGCCGAAATAAATGTCGCCGGTCAGTTCGCGCAGGATCATGATATCCAGCCCGGCAACCAGTTCTGGTTTCAGGCTGGATGCATTTGCCAACTCAGGGTACACCAGCGCAGGGCGCAGATTGGCGAATAATCCCAAACCCTTGCGGATACGCAGCAGACCTTGCTCCGGGCGCATCGGGCGCGGCAGGGTGTCGTATTGGTAACCGCCTACCGCACCGAGCAGCACCGCATCGGCTGCTAGAGCCAGTTTTTCAGTCGCAGGCGGAAACGGATCGCCCGCCGCGTCATATCCTGCACCGCCGATATGTGCATACTCCATCTCAATCTTCAGGCCATCGCTACGCAATGCTTCCAGCACTTTCACTGCTTGCGTGACAATCTCCGGGCCGATGCCGTCACCCGGCAATACTGCGATTTTCATTTACGTTTCCATTCTCAAAAGTTAAACCTTTTTATCCGCAGATTACGCAAATTTCACAGATTAAAACCTCCAGTTCAATCTGCGTAAATCTGTGTAATCTAATGCAACTACTAGCCATTCGACTAGGCTGGCAAAAAACACCAGCCAAGTCGCTGGTTATGCGGATAAGTATTTTGAATCAGGCATACAGCCACGGCTGCGCCGCTTGATGCTTCGCCTCGTAAGCCTTGATCTCATCCACGTGCTGCAACGTCAGGCCGATGTCGTCCAGCCCGTTCAACAGGCAATGCTTGCGGAACGCCTCCACTTCGAACTGGTACACCGTGCCGTCTGGCGCGGTGATGCTTTGCCGCTCCAAATCAATTTTCAAACGGTAACCCGGCATCGCCTCCACTGCCTTGAACAGCGCCTCTACCTGTTCTGCCGCCAGGTGGATCGGCAACAGGCCGTTCTTGAAGCAGTTGTTGAAAAAGATGTCGGCGAAACTCGGCGCGATGATGGCGCGGAAACCGTAGTCTTCCAGCGCCCAGGGAGCGTGTTCGCGCGAACTGCCGCAGCCGAAATTTTCGCGCGCCAGCAGGATCTGAGCCCCGTGGTAACGCGGCTGGTTCAGCACGAAATCGGGATTAAGCGGGCGCTTGCTGTTGTCCATGCCCGGCTCGCCGTGATCAAGGTAACGCCATTCGTCGAACGCATTCGGGCCGAAACCGGAACGCTTGATCGACTTCAAAAATTGTTTGGGGATGATCGCATCGGTATCCACGTTGGCGCGATCCAACGGCATGACCAAGCCATCCAATACGGTAAATTTATGCATTATTCTTTGCCTGCCTTTTCCAGCTTTTCACCCGTTTTCTTAAGACCGCGGCCCAACCACTCGCCGCCCTTCTTAACACCTTTGACTGCCGCCTTACCGCCCTTCTGGATAGCTGGTTCAGCTGCTTTTGCGCCCTTCTCTATACCCTTGGCTGCCGCTTTGCCGCCCTTCTCTATACCCTTGGCCGCTGCTTCGCCGCCTTTCCTGATTCCCTTGCCGGCACGATCGACGCTGTCATCGGCAAACACGTTGCTGCCAGCAAGCACACCCAGTGTCATCAACAAAATCGCTATCTTCTTCATGCGCGCTCCTTTCATCTTTTGCTCACATCGACAAAATGCCCGGCAATCGCGGCCGCCGCGGCCATCTCCGGGCTCACCAGATGGGTGCGCCCGCCCGGCCCCTGCCGCCCTTCGAAATTGCGGTTGGAAGTCGAAGCGCAACGCTCGCCCGGCGAGAGCCGGTCGTCGTTCATCGCCAGGCACATCGAACAACCCGGATCGCGCCACTCGAAGCCCGCTGCGATAAATATCCTGTCGAGTCCCTCATGCTCAGCCTGCTGCTTCACCAGGCCGGAGCCTGGCACTACCATCGCCAGCTTCACGTTCGCCGCAACGTGCTTGCCGCGCGCAATCGCCGCCGCGGCACGTAAATCCTCAATACGCGCATTGGTGCAAGAACCAATGAATACCTTGTCGATCTTGATTTCCGTGATCGGCGTATTCGCCACCAGCCCCATGTAGCGCAGTGCGCGTTCCGCGCCCTCGCGCTTGACCGCATCGATCATGGTCGCAGGATCGGGTACGCGCCCGTCCACCGCAACCACCATTTCCGGAGATGTCCCCCAAGTCACTTGCGGCCTGATCTGTACGGCATCCAGTTTAATCACTTTATCGAACTGCGCGCCATCGTCACTGTGCAGCGTGCGCCAGTAAACCACCGCCCTGTCCCATACCGCGCCTTGCGGTGCAAACGGACGACCCTTGAGATAGGCGATTGTCGTTTCGTCCGCCGCGATCATGCCCGCACGTGCGCCCGCCTCGATTGCCATGTTGCATAGCGTCATGCGCCCTTCCATCGACAAGCCGCGTATCGTACTGCCGGAAAATTCTATCGCGAAGCCTGTGCCGCCCGCCGTGCCGATCTTGCCGATCAATGCCAGCGCGATGTCCTTTGCGGTCACGCCCCTGCCCAATGCACCCTCGACTACCACCTGCATAGCTTTGGATTTTTTCATCAGCAGACATTGCGTTGCCATCACATGTTCAACTTCGGAGGTGCCGATGCCAAACGCCAAGGCGGCGAATGCGCCGTGCGTGCTGGTATGCGAATCGCCGCACACCACCGTCATGCCGGGCAAGGTCGCGCCCTGCTCTGGCCCGATCACATGCACGATGCCTTGGCGCACATCGTTCATCCTGAACTCGTTAACACCGTACTCCGCGCAATTACTGTCAAGCGTCTCCACCTGCAAGCGCGCTATAGGGTCGGCGATGCCCAGCGCCCGCCCGGTTGTCGGCACATTGTGGTCGGCCACTGCAAGGATCGAAGCAGTGCGCCACATCTTGCGCCCGGCCAGCTTCAGCCCCTCGAACGCCTGCGGGCTGGTCACTTCATGCACCAGATGGCGGTCGATATAAATCAACGCGGTGCCATCGGCTTCCTGCCGCACCACGTGAGCATTCCAGAGTTTGTCGTAAAGGGTTTGCGCGCTCATGTTGTTTTGCTTGCCATGTTTTTCGCTTACTTGAACTTGATTTTAAGAACGTATAATTATGCCACAACACTAAGTTGCTTGGCATAGGCCTCCAAGCTCTACAGCTACAGATTAGCGGATTAAAAAAATCATGCGCCTGACTTCCTGTAACAAAAAGTCCATATTTCCTTGAAAATTTACGATAAGATGAACATATAATTCAAATTGGCTCCACATAAACTTGCCTGCCAAGTAGAACACTCAAAGTATGCAATTTCGTCGAAACAACTTTGATGTAACCAACACCGTCAACGTAACCGATTCTATTTCGGTTGGTGACGCTATAGAAGATATTTTCCTCAATCTCTTTCCCAACGCCCCTGTCACCGCCCTCAGGCGCGCAATAAACCACATTTCCCAGCTTTATCGCGGCGAGCTTCCGGGCTATGTGGCATGTGATACCGGCTATCACGATTTACAGCACACTATGGACGTAACGCTGGCCAGCGCCCGCTTGATAGACGGTTACGAGCGTTCGCAAAAGAAAGGCGATTCGCTTGGTGAAGAGCTATTTGTTTTTGGCATTTTGCTGGCGTTGTTTCACGACAGTGGTTATCTGCGCAAACGTGGTATAGAAGATAACATGCACGGCGCGGAATTCACAATGGTTCATGTTTCACGAGGCGAGGAACTACTGAAGAAATACCTGAAGGAATCGGGAATGGGCACTCTGGCAGAAACAGCTGCGCAAGTGGTGCATTACACCGGCTATGAAATTCCGGTAGATCGTATCCAAGTGCCTTCGCCCGCATATCAGGCCATCGGCAATCTGGTTGCTTCAGCAGACATACTGGCGCAAATGTCGGATCGCTGTTACCTCGAAAAATGCCATGACCGGCTGTACACCGAGTTCGTTCTGGGCGGTATCGCAAGAAAACGTGACGAACACGGCAATGAGCAGGTTATTTTTGCATCCCCGCAAGACCTGGTAATTAAAACCCCGGGATTTTATCGAGGCGCAAAAAAACGCCTGAATGAAACCCTGAATGGCGCTTATCGCTATGCCGAAAAACATTTTGGAGGGCAAAATCTTTACCTTGAGGCGCTTGAGAGAAATATCCTGTTTGCGGAATACGTTGCCGCCAACAATGGCGACATCGGCATGTTGCAGCGCACACCGCCAACGACAGCGGGCTCCGAACAAACTTCCCAGGCAGCCGATGACCGGAAACAACAAGTGGAAGAACGGCGCAAAAGGATCAGTGACAGAAGGACAAATACCGGTCAAACCTATCCAGACCTTTTGGACAGAAGACAGAATACAGGCGACAGAAGGATGATTACGCCGTCAAAAAAATGATTCCCAATGCTGAATGGGTTTGCTTGTGTGCAATTAAAATAATATTTTCCGTAATTCACAGTGCTGGAAGTTTTCTGTGAATAACACTTTTCAGTGTCCACTCCACTTCCCTGCAGGCTGGACAGCATTATTCCTGGCTTTGCTGCACCCCATCTACAAAAAACTTCCTGACGTAAAATGAAATCCAGAAGCAGAATGTCACGAAATATTCTGATTTGGTTCGTGATGCTGCTTGTTTCCGTCGCCAATGGTGCCTTGCGCGACTTCACCTACGACAAATATCTTTCCGAGCTGCACGCGCACCAGCTTTCCACCGTGAGCGGTATAGTCTTGCTTGGCTTGATGATCTTTGTATTCTTCAAGTTTTGGCCGCCGTCTTCAGCACGCCAGGCATTGCTCATCGGTTTTTTCTGGATGGCACTCACTGCGGCTTTCGAATTCCTGTTCTTTCATTTCGCAGCAGGACACCCTTGGCCGGAATTGCTGGCCAATTATGATTTGCTGAATGGCTGCATTTGGGTGCTTCTGTTGACTTGGGTCGCTTTTGCTCCGTACGTCATTTTTCACTGGATATATCCGTCTCGCTAGTTGCTCCACAATTTTGAGCGAACGCGTGATATGGCCTGACATGACGAACTGGCGTATGCTTCACGCATCTGTGCAAACTGAAGGAGGAACAAAAAATGTTACTGTCCCCCCACAAACCATTCGGTTTATTGCTTCTCGTCGCGGCACTGATCACCTCATGTGCCACGACACAGGTCAACGCAATCTGGAAAGACCCTTCATATCAATCGCGGCCCGCAAGAATCATGGTCATCGGGGTTGCCAAAAACCCGCTGAACAGGAGACTGTTCGAAGACGAGTTCGCCCTGCAGCTCAAAGCCCGGGGCACGGAAGCAATTGCGAGCTATACCGTTATTCCCGACAGGCAGCAGGATGACCAAGCGGCGATTGCGGCAAAAGTGAAAGAGCTGGGAGCGGATACGGTGCTCATCACGCGACTGGTAGGCAAAAAGACGGTACAAGTCTACGTGCCAGGCACCGCTTATTATCCTCCGCCATATTACGGCACATGGCCGGACTATTACGGTTATGGCTACCGGTACATTTACTCGCCGGGCTATATTGCCGAGAGCGAATATGCGGTCATCGAAACCAATCTGTACGAAACCAAAAATGACAAACTTGTCTGGGCTACCTCGTCCGAAACTGTGATAAGCGATTCAGACAAGAGTCTCATAAAATCGTACATCGGTATCATGGTAAACACGATGGTTGAACAGGGATTACTTGGCAGATAGGCATTTCTTTTTCAATGCTTAAAACTTGAAAAATCAGTTGTCCGCATAACCAGCGAATTGGTTGGCGTTTTTGCCAGCATAGTCGAATGGCTAGTAGTTACATCAGATTACGCAGATTATCCAAAATTAAATAATGGGTAGCAGCCATGAAATCCTGTGGATCTGGGTAATCTGCGGATTCAAACGCTGTTTCAAGGTTTATGCAGTGACCGATAATATTTCAGAACGTACCAAATAAAAGGTAGTCATGGCAAAAGCAAAAACGATTTATTCCTGCACGGAGTGCGGCGGGCAGACGCCGAAGTGGCAGGGGCAGTGCCCGCATTGCATGGAGTGGAACACGCTGATCGAGTCGGTCGCGGAGCCGATCGTCAAGGGCGGCAACCGTTTCAGCGCACTGGCAGCAAGCGGCAAGGTGCAGTTGCTCTCCGAAGTAGAAGCCGCCGAAGTGCCGCGCACGCCGACCGGCATCGAGGAATTCGACCGTGTGCTGGGCGGCGGACTGGTGTCGGGCGCGGTGGTGCTTATTGGCGGCGATCCGGGCATCGGCAAGTCCACGCTGCTGCTGCAAGTGCTGGCGCATTTGTCCAAACAACAAAACACCCTGTACGTCAGCGGCGAAGAATCTGCGCAGCAGATCGCGCTGCGCGCCAAGCGCCTGTCGCTGGATGCGCGCAGCCTGCGCCTGCTGCCGGAGATCCAGTTAGAGAAAATCCAGGCCACCATCGCGGCAGAAAAGCCGGACGTGGTGGTGATCGACTCGATCCAGACCGTCTACTCCGAGCAGCTCACCTCCGCGCCCGGCTCGGTGGCGCAAGTGCGCGAATGCGCAGCGCAACTAACGCGCATCGCCAAGAGTAGCAATATCACGATCATCCTGGTCGGCCATGTCACCAAGGAAGGCGCGCTCGCCGGGCCTCGTGTGCTGGAGCATATCGTCGATACGGTACTGTATTTCGAGGGTGACACCCATTCCAGCTTCCGCCTGATCCGTGCATTCAAGAACCGCTTTGGCGCGGTGAACGAGCTCGGCGTGTTCGCGATGACCGAGAAGGGCTTGCGCGAAGTGAGCAACCCATCCGCGTTGTTCCTGTCGCAACACGGTCAGCAGGTCGCCGGTTCGTGCGTGATGGTCACGCAGGAAGGCACGCGCCCGCTGCTGGTTGAGATACAGGCCTTGCTCGACGAAGCGCACTCACCGAACGTGCGGCGGCTGTCGCTGGGTCTGGAGCAGAACCGTCTGGCGATGCTGCTCGCGGTGTTGCACCGTCATGCGGGCATTGCCTGTTTTGATCAGGATGTATTCATCAACGCAGTGGGCGGCGTGAAGATCACCGAGCCGGGCGCCGACCTTGCAGTGATCCTCGCGATGGTCTCATCTCTGCGCAACAAGCCGCTCCCGGAAAAGCTGGTGGTGTTCGGCGAAGTCGGACTGGCGGGTGAAGTGCGCCCGGTGCAGCGCGGTCAGGAACGCCTTCGTGAAGCCGCCAAGCTGGGCTTCACGCAGGCCATTATTCCCAAGGCGAACGCGCCCAAGCAAAAGATTCCGGGCATGGAGATTATCGCAGTGGAGCGCGTGGAAGAAGCGGTCAACCGGATGCGATAGCATTTTTTGTCTATAATCTGCCCGTGGCATTTATAGCCTTTTTAAAGATCTTTCACTCTGCTACAAACTGACCGCTTAAGCGGATAGCCGATACAAAAGGCAAACGAGAATTGTTCAGCGACAGCACAACAAATATCACGGGTATTGCGGAATCTTCTTCTTTCCTCCGGTGGATGGCAGGGGGCGTTGCGCTGATCAACCTGTTGGTCGCTTGCATGGTGGCTTTTTCGTTATACCAAAGCCACGGTGAGTTTCAGGAGCACGCCGAGATTACGGCGCAGAATATGTCCAAGCTGCTGGCGTACGACATTGGCGGGGAACTGGACGCAATCAATATATTACTGTTATCCGCCGCTGACGAAATTGAGCGACAAATTGCCGGCGATGGCATCGACAGGCAAGTGTTGAATGCATTCATGGCACGGCAGCAGGAGCGCATTCCCGCGATATTTAGCCTGCGTGCAACGGATGCCAATGGCATAGTCAGGTATGGTCCAGGCGTGGATGCCATGGCTCACCTGAACAATTCCGACCGTGAATACTTCATCCGCCAGCGCGACAACCCTAAAGCCGGATTGGTGATCGCCACGCCGGTATTTGCGCGCATCGACAAAAAATGGGCCGTCCCCATTTCACGACCTATCCATCTGCCGGATGGCTCATTCGGCGGGGTAGTCTATGTAAACTTTGCGCTGGAGCATCTTACGAAAACTTTTTCAACCATCGATATCGGCCAGCACGGATCCATTTCCCTGCGCGATACAGAACAGAGAGTCTTCGCCGCCTATCCGGCGCCTGCAGACTTCGGCAACGTCATAGGCGAGAAACTCGCTGTACCTGAGTTGCACGAACTGGTTCAATCGGGTCGAAACGTCGGAACGTATATCACCCATCACACGATTGACGGCATAGAACGGAAATTCGCCGCCCTCAGGGTAGATAATTTTCCCCTCTATGTCATCGTCGGCAGGGCCACAGACGAATACATGACGCAGTGGAAGGATCAGGCTATCAAGACATCCGTGCTGGCAGCCCTGTTTTGTCTGGCCCTGCTGATATCGTCCTGGTTGATCTACCGTAACTGGAAAAATCAATCGGCCACTAACAAGCAACTGCGCGACCTTTCATCGCACCTACAGACCGTGCGCGAGGAAGAGCAAACCAATATCGCGCGCGAAATCCACGACGAATTGGGCGGCACGCTGACTGCCCTCAAAATAGATGTTTACTGGTTGACAGAAAAGCTGCCTGCAAACGATGAGGCGGCGCCGGTTCTTGAGCACGTCAAATCGATGTCGCAATTGATCGATAATGCGATGAGCATCACGCGGCGCATCATCACCGATCTGCGCCCGACCGTGCTCGACGATCTCGGCCTGCTGGCAGCCATCGAATGGCAGTGCGAGCAATTTCACCAGCGCACCGGCATCGAATATTGGGTGAATTGTATCGAGGATAGAGGCAAGCTGGACAAACAATACTCGATTGCTCTGTTCCGCATTTTTCAGGAAGCACTTACCAATATTTCGCGGCATTCCGACGCAACGATGGTGGAGGTTGAATTCCACCACAACGACGAAGAAGTTGTCCTGTCGATCATCGACAATGGGCGCGGCATGCCAAAAGATTGCGTCGCTTCGCCAAGCTCCTATGGAATACGCGGCATGCGTGAGCGCACCGAACAACTGAATGGCCAGATTAAATTTAACACCCCGCCCGGTGGCGGATTTAGCGTGATGGTAATATTGCCGCTATCTGCAAAAGGCAACAAAGAGGAAAAAACATGATCCGTATTCTGATCGCGGACGACCACAGTGTCGTGCGCCTTGGATTGATGCAAATAATAAGTAGAAACCACGATATGCAGATTGTGGCAGAGCACACCAACGGCACCGACGTCCTGAACTGGGTTCGCAGCCACGACTGTGACGTGGCGTTGATCGATATTGCCATGCCGGGCATAAACGGCATCGACCTGCTCAAGCAACTCCGGGAGGAAAAACCGAATTTGCCGGTACTGATCCTCAGCATCTACCCGGAAGACCAATATGCTGTGCGCCTCATCAAGGCTGGCGCAGCCGGCTACCTGAACAAGGAATGCGCGCCGACGGAAGTCGTGGAAGCAGTGCGCAGTGCGGTGAGCGGCAAGGTGCACATCAGTCCGGCAGTGGCCAAAATGCTTGCCAACGAAGTCAGAAGACCGGAGGGGAAATTCCCGCACGAGACCCTGTCGAATCGCGAATACCAGATTTTCCTGCTATTTGCTTCGGCTAAAACCATTTCAGAAATTGCCGACACTTTATCCCTGAGCGTGAAAACCGTCAGCACCTACCGCACTCGCATCCTGGAGAAAATGCAGATGCGCAATAACGTCGAGATAATGCAATACGTTGTTGATCATCATCTTTTGAAATAACCGTTACTATCAGTCGCACCCAGCGTCCTGTCAGCAAAACACTGACAACGAACTTCACCAGTTCCCACAACATAATCAGCCAAATACCGATGCCCAATTCGCGTGCAACGGAACAGCATCTCACCTGACGCAGTTTAAATCTTCCCAACAAACAGCGTATTAACGATTGGTCCCAATAACCGAATTACATGCAGCATGGGATCTTGTGCGGATGGCAAACAGGCTTCAAGCAACGGGGGAAAAGTCATGGTTCTGGAAAACACGTCAACCCTGCAACCCATTAATCAAGAGAACGACAGCCTTAACTGCCAGAAGCACAGGTTGGTGAAACTGGTTTGGCGGGGTGCCTGATGGAAGTTATTAAACCGCAGCGGGTAATCCCTTCCGGAAATCGACTAGAAATCGGATAACCATCATGCCATTTTCAAATGAGCTAAGCGTTGGAAACAGGATCATCGATTCAGAACACCAGAATTTGCATACCATAATTATGGTAATAGAACGGTCAATTGAAACAGGGAACTTTGAGGTTCTGTTAGAAGCGTTTGAACTATTTGAAAAAGATTTATGCGCCTATTTTGTAGTTGAGGAAAATATTGCGCGAGCGCTCAATTTTGACTTTAACCAGCACAAGCTTGCTCATCGAGAAATGCTAAGCAAGTTCAAGCAAATAAAAGATGGGGTGATGGCTAAAAATAGCATTTGGTCTAAATTAAAAGAAAATGATCTCATCTTTATCTTGAAGGAATGCTTGATTCAGCACATCAATATGGATGGCAGTCTGTTTAAGGCGGTACTGAGCACTCAATTATATGATTTTAAACCCGGTGACCCCGTCTTAGATGGGCGAAGTAGACACTAAAGCAGTGCCTCTTTTAATCTTCCCGATTGATTAGTTATTTCTTTGAGCCCTGAGTAGCTGCTTGGCAAATCTTGTTGAAAGCGGAACATCAGTGACCTAACCAAATAGATCAGGCTGATATAATTATCGGTCTCGCAGAATTTTCTTTTTAGTTGGCTCGTGCTACCGGGTCAGAAACGCGCGTACATCGATGCAAACAAACCTAACGACAAGATACTCAAGGTGGCTCCGAAAACTGTGGGATGCGCCAAGACCCATTTATCGACATCGTGATGCATTTGACCCAATGGGCGAGTCGGCTTACGCAGGGTAAGCCACTTGTCGGTATAGGCTTCTATGATCGACAACAATTGCGGAAAGAACAGTATCAACAGCCCCACCGCCACACAGATACCATTCCCGATCAATAAAAACGATTTGGCGTAACTCGCCAGCAGCGCCGCTGTGAAATACGGGAACGCGCCGAGAAACAAGGGCTGGAAGACGCTGGCATCGACATCTCTTAGCAGAAAGATCGAAATGGCGGCACCCAGAATGATTCCGGCACCGAGCAGGGTGGGATGCTTAAGCAGCGCGGGTTCGACAAAGCGCGGCATAGCCAGGGGCTTGAGCGCTCTGCGCGTGGAAATATTCTTGTTCATGAAATCGAAAAACCGCAACATCGTGGCGTTGCGCAATGCAAAACTTACGCCCACGATAAAGGAAAAAATACTGGCGAATATAAAGAAAACAAACACGCCATAAAGGAAAACCGGGTAAGAAACCTGGCCGAGAATACTAGACATGACAGCCCCCTATTTTATTTATTAAAAACGAATCCATTAAAATTAGACTGATCATGATTTGTGGATCGCTTAGGAATGTTCCAGCAGCTCAGCCGCTTCATCGACCACCTCAACGCCTGGCTGTATTTCAAAGTATCAAGTCAAACATACACGGAGAGAATCGTGATCAATAATTACTATCAAGAGAATCTTCATGCCCACCGTTTCCTGTCTTTTTTCTTACATAATTACACTCGCTTGAAATGATACTATTCCTATCTCTGATATTTTTTTATAAGGGAAAGACTGATATTGGTGTCAGTGTTTTGCTGACAAGGCGCAAGCGTAGTCAAGGCATACAATGACAAGTCGGGCTAAATCTGCCCCTCCATAAAACAGGAGGACAACTGTGCGGGAAGGCATCATAATTATTGTTGTAACACTGGCACTGGCCTTTGTATCTCGGGCTTCCCTGCGCAAGCCTGGCTCACACGGGTTCTACCGTTTTCTTGCCTGGGAGTGCATGCTTGGACTTTTCGTGCTGAACATGCGTTTCTGGCACGTTGTCGCGAATCCCACCCATCAACTCATTTCCGGGCTTTTGTTTTTTGCCTCCCTGCTTCTGGTTCTTTTTAGCCTCGCACTGTTACAACTGCCCGGTAAACCTGACACCAATCGCGACGATGTGCCATTGCTCGAATTTGAGAAGACCACCACCCTGGTAACCTCCGGTATATACCGCTACATCAGGCACCCAATGTACGCCTCGCTGCTCTTCCTCTGCTGGGGGTTTTTCTTCAAGCAGCCCTCAGTGGTTGCGGGCGTTCTCGCAGTAACCGCGAGCGGTTTACTCGTGACCACCGCGTTCGTCGAAGAAATCGAAAATATCCGCTATTTCGGTGAGGAATACCAGAAGTACATGAAGAGAACCAAGATGTTCTTGCCGTACATCATGTAAGCAAGTGAAACAACGATGAGCAAAGCGATGCGCGCCCATCCCACGAGGATGGCGAGCTGGCTGTCACGCAATTACTGATCACCAGAAATAAATTGCGGCAACCATTGTCAGTCCGTCGGCCAAGCGTTAAAGTTAGCCCATTCACATAAAACAAATCAAGGTGCGGCGATGGAGATACTGATGGTTGTGATGGTGCTGGCGATAATGTTGTTGCTGGCTTTTTTCCGTGCTTCGATCACCAGCTGGGTACTGGCGGTGATGGTGATCGTGCCGGTGATCGCGATTCAGCAGCGCTTTTCAGACACCGTACTGATGGTGGTTGGTTCCATACTGTTCGCATATATTGTGTTCTTCGGAATTCCTTTCATGCGCCGCATTGTGATAAGCGGCACAGTACTTAAAATCTTCCGCAAATTTCTGCCGCAAATTTCTGCCACCGAACAAGAGGCGATCGATGCAGGCACTGTGTGGTGGGATGGCGAGTTGTTCAGCGGCAACCCGGACTGGAACAAGCTGCTTGCATTTCCCAAACCTTCCCTGAGCAGCGAGGAACAAGCCTTTCTGGATAACGAAGTCGAGCAACTGTGTGCCATGCTGGACGATTGGGATATCACCCACAATCGTGCCGATCTGTCTCCTGAGGTATGGCAATTCATCAGGGACAAGGGCTTCTTCGGCATGATCATTCCGAAACGTTATGGCGGGCTTGAATTTTCCGCACAGGCTCATTCGGCAGTAGTGTGCAAAGTGGCTTCGCGCAGCGGAACGGCAGCGGTGACAGTGATGGTGCCGAATTCCCTGGGACCTGCCGAGCTATTGCTGCACTACGGAACGAACGAACAGAAGGAAAAATATCTGCACCGTCTCGCACAGGGTAAGGAAGTGCCCTGTTTCGCGCTGACGGGCCCATTCGCCGGATCGGATGCAGGCGCGATTCCTGATTTCGGCGTGGTGTGTTACGGGGAATATGCCGGGCAGCAGAATGTCCTGGGCGTGCGCCTTACCTGGGAGAAACGTTACATCACACTGGCCCCGGTGGCGACATTACTCGGCCTCGCGTTCAAGCTGTATGACCCGAATCACCTGCTCGGCGGAGAGCCTAGTCGCGGTATCACACTCGCACTGGTTCCTACTGACACACCGGGAGTACAAATTGGCCGCCGCCACTTCCCGCTGAATTCTGCTTTTTTGAATGGTCCGACGCAGGGTAAAGACGTGTTTATTCCAATGAATTACATCATCGGCGGAACATCCCGTGTGGGACAAGGCTGGCGCATGCTGATGGAATGCCTGGCGGCAGGCCGTTCGATTTCGCTGCCCGCAAGCAGCATGGGGGGCATGAAGTTGGCCGTACGCACCACCGGAGCGTACAGCCGTGTGCGCAAACAATTCAAGGTGCCTATCGGCAAATTCGAAGGAATTGAAGAACCGCTGGCGCGCATCGGCGCACATACCTACATGGTCGATGCGGCCCGCCAGTTCACTGCATTGGCTGTGGACATGGGCGAAAAGCCCTCAGTGGTCTCTGCCATCATCAAATACCACTCTACCGAGCGCTGTCGCATCGTCGTCAACGACGCGATGGATGTGCATGGGGGCAAGGGCATTTGTCTGGGGCCGGACAATTATCTGGGGCGTTTTTATCAGCAAATGCCTGTCGCCATCACCGTGGAAGGCGCGAATATTCTGACGCGCACGCTGATGATCTTCGGGCAGGGAGCGATCCGCTCACATCCTTATGTGCTGAAAGAAATCGCGGCTACGCAAGATCATGACCACAACCGCGCCCTGCATCAATTCGACGATGCATTATTCGGGCATATCAGTTTTGCCCTGAGCAACGCTGCGCGCAGCTTTGTGTTTGGCCTGACTGCCGGTCATGGCATACGCACACCCGATGGAATCGAAACCCGCCGCTACTACCAGCAGATGACGCGCTTCTCGGCAGCCTTTGCCTTAAGCGCGGATATCGCCATGGCTGCGCTGGGCGGCTCGCTGAAACGGCGCGAAAAGATCTCCGCACGCTTGGGCGATGTGTTGAGCCAGCTTTACCTGTGCTCGGCGACACTGAAACGCTTCGAGAATGACGGTCGCCCTGCCGAGGATTTGCCGTTGATGCATTGGGCAATGCAGGACGCGTTGTACAAGATCCAGCAAGCCTTCGAAGGAGTAATCCAGAATTTTCCGAATGCCTTGGTACGCGGCCTGTTGAGTGTATTGATTTTTCCACTGGGGCGGCGCCTGTTGCCGGCCTCCGACCAACTCGGGCATCAAATTGCCACCTTATTGATGCAACCCGGCGCGGCTCGCGATCGTTTGACCGCAGGCATATACATTCCCGAAGACGAACTCGACGCCGTTGGTGCACTGGAAGCCGCGCTTGCCAGCACGCTGGCTAATGAGCCGCTGCTTGCCGAGCTGGAAGAGGCGCGCAAGACAGGCAGGCTGAAGGAATTGGAAGAATTGCCGCGCATCTCGGAAGCTCGCGACAGGGGCATCATCAGCGCCGAACAAGCACTGCTGCTGGAACGCGACTACGCGCTGCGCCGCAAGGTCATCATGGTGGATGATTTCGCGGCGGAAGAGTTACGTGCAGGAAAATAAAATTAATCCGCAGATTACACAGATTCACGCAGATTGATTCCCGGCTTCATCAGGTTTGGATTTTGAAATCCGTTTAATCTGCGTAATCTGCGGACAAACAGGGGTTGTTGATTATGTCCAGCGTGCATGGCAAAACGATTTTCATCACGGGTTCCAGTCGCGGCATCGGGCGTGAGATCGCGTTGCGCTGCGCGCGTGACGGCGCAAATGTGGTGATCACCGGCAAGACGGTGGCGCCACATCCAAAATTACCCGGCACGATACACAGCGTTGCCGATGAGGTAGCGCAAGCTGGCGGACAGGCGCTGGCGCTCCAGCTGGACGTACGTGATGAACAGGCGATCCAGGCGGCAGTTGCGCAAACCGTGGAGAAATTCGGCGGCATCGATGTGTTGGTGAACAACGCCAGTGCAATCAGCCTGAGCGGCACGCTGGAGACGCCTGCAAAGAAGCTCGACCTGATGTGGGACGTAAATATGCGCGCAACTTTTTTGATGTCGCAGGCCTGCATTCCTTACCTCAGGCAGGCGGATAATCCACATATCCTGACTTTGTCGCCGCCGCTCAACTTGGACGCCAAATGGTTTGCGCCGCACTTGGCCTACACCATTTCAAAATTCGGCATGAGTTTATGCACACTGGGCATGGCGCGCGAATTTGCTGCCGACAACAAGTATGCTAAAGGTATCGCGGTGAATTGCCTCTGGCCGCGCACCACCATAGCCACCGCCGCGGTTGAATTCAATTTTCCCGAAGCGATACTGAACGCTTCGCGCAAACCTGCCATCGTGGCAGACGCGGCGCATGTAATTTTGACTCGCGACAGTCGCTCATGCACCGGAAATTTTTTCATCGACGAAGAGGTGCTGCGTGAAGCGGGGATGACGGATTTCGGGCAATATGCGGTGACGGCGGGATCGCCGTTATATAACGATCTTTTTATCAGCTGAAAGGGAGTCGGGTATGCCGGACAATAAAAATAACCACATCAATCCTGATGATGCCGTCACGCTGCACGGCCTGTTCCTGGAGCGGGTAAAGCGCACACCGGATAACATCGCCTATAGATATTTCGACACGCATCAAGAGGCTTGGCTGACGCTGACCTGGACGCAGATGCTCAACGAGGTGGCGCGCTGGCAGACGGCGCTGTTAGGCGAACATCTGACGGCGGGCGACCGCGTCGCCATCATGTTGCGCAACTGCCCGCAATGGATCATGTTCGAGCAGGCGGCGATGTCGCTGGGCCTGGTGGTGGTGCCGCTGTACACCGTGGACAGGCCCGACAACGTTGCCTACATCATCAAGGATGCGCAGGTGAAGGTATTGCTGTTCGAGACCGACGAGCAATGGCAGGCGTTGCGCACGGTGCGCAATCAACTCGATTGCGTGCAGCGTATAGTCAGCATCGAAAGCATCTACGGGCATGATGAGCCGCGCCTGAAAGGCGCAAAAGACTGGCTGCCGGCACAGGCCAAAATGGGCTGGGAACGAGTACGCGACCGCGATGGGCTGGCCACCATCATTTACACCTCCGGCACCACCGGCAAACCCAAGGGCGTGATGCTGTCGCACCACAACATCGTGTACAACGCCTATGCCTCATACCTGGTTTTCCCCGTTGGACATGATGACTGCGCCTTATCTTTCCTGCCGCTGTCGCATACCTTCGAGCGTACAGCGGGATATTTCCTGATGATCGCCGGGGCGACGGTGGCTTATGCGCGCTCCATCCCGCTGCTGGCGGATGACCTGAAAATCATCCGCCCGACCATCCTGATTGCGGTGCCGCGAATTTACGAACGCATTTATAACGCCATTCATACCAAACTCGGAGAAGCCCCGCCGCTGAAGCACAAACTTTTTTCGCTTACCGTGAATATCGGCTGGGATCGCTTCGAGTATCAGCAGGGACGCGGCGCGTGGAATCCAAAATTTTTGCTGTGGCCCGTGCTCAAACATCTGGTGGCGGACAAGATAATGGACAGGCTGGGTGGGCGCCTGCAGTTGTCCATCAGCGGCGGCGCTGCGCTGCCACCCAAGGTATCGCGCCTGTTCATTGCGCTCGGCTTACGGCTGATTCAGGGCTATGGCCTGACCGAGACCAGTCCGGTGATAAGCGCAAACCACGTCGACAATAACTATCCGTCCAGCGTCGGCTTGCCGTTTCCCGGCATTGAGGTTCGTATCGGTGAGCAGAATGCGTTGCTGGTGCGCGGGCCTTCCAACATGCTGGGCTACTGGCACAATCCCGATGCGACACACGCCATGATAGATGCCGACGGCTGGCTGAACACCGGCGACACTGCGCGCATCAGCGAAACCGGGCATATCTACATCACCGGACGGCTGAAGGAAATTATCGTGATGTCCAACGGCGAAAAGATTCCGCCCGTAGATATGGAAGAGGCTATCCTGCGCGACAACTTGTTCGACCAGGTGATGGTACATGGCGAGGGACATCCCGCACTGGTTGTGCTGGCGGTACTAAACCCAGACAAGTGGAAAGAATTTGCGCAGCAGGTCGGGGTGCGCCCCGACATGCCGGAATCGCTGCACGACTCCCGAATTGAGCAGCAGGTATTGCAGCGCATAACAGAGCAGATCAAGGAATTCCCCGGCTACGCCAAGGTGCGCCGCGTGCTGCTGCTGACCGAACCTTGGACCATAGAAAACGGTATGCTGACGCCCACGCTCAAACTCAAGCGGCCTCATGTGGTGATGCGTTTTGCCAGGGAAATCGAACAGCTATATCAGGGACATTGAAATGAATGAGACAACACAGGTATCTGTTGCTTTGCCGAATCGCGAGCCCACCCTGCGAGTGGTGGCGATGCCTTCCGATGCCAATTATGTTGGGGACATATTCGGCGGATGGCTGATGGGTCAGGTGGACGTCGCGGGCAGCATCCCCGCGCTGCATCGCGCCAAAGGCCGTGTTGCTACTGTGGCCGTGAATTCATTCGTATTCACACAGCCGGTATTCGTGGGAGACATCGTGAGCTTCTATGCCGAAATCGTGAAGGTAGGCCGCACCTCGATCACGGTAGATGTGGCGGTTTATTCGCAACGCGACCCGGCCAGGCCGAGCTGCGTCAAAGTAACCGAGGCGACGCTGACCTACGTGGCAGTAACCGATGAACGCAAGCCGCGCGTAGTACCGCCTGCGGATTAAAGCGAAATCCAGGGCAGTGCGTAGGGTGCATTTCATGCACCAAACACATGGCAAATATACATGGTGCATACAATGCACCCTACGAAAATTGATGCCCAATGGGAACGATAATCAAGAGGGTTGTTATGAACGAAAATTTTCATATCCGTAAAGTCGCGGTTCTCGGCGCAGGCGTCATGGGCGCACAGATCGCCGCTCACTTGGTCAACGCCAACGTGGAAACGCTGCTGTATGACCTGCCCGCTCGCGAAGGCGAGCCAAACGGCATCGTCAACAAGGCTCTGGAAGGATTAAAGAAGCTCGACCCCAGCCCGTTGTCGAGTCCGTCAAGGCTTGGTTTTATTGAGGCCGCCAATTATGAACAACACCTCGACCAGTTGCGCGACTGCGACCTGGTCATCGAGGCGATCGCCGAACGCATCGACTGGAAGTCCGACCTGTACCGCAAGGTTGCGCCCTATCTAGGCGAACACACCATCTTCGCCAGCAACACCTCAGGCCTGTCGATTAACCAGCTGGCACAGGCATTCCCCGAAAATCTGCGCCACCGTTTCTGCGGCATCCATTTTTTCAATCCGCCGCGCTACATGCATCTAGTCGAGCTGATCGCATGCACCGGCACCGAAGCGCCGTTGCTCGACCAGTTGGAGACCTTCCTCGTCTCCACGCTGGGCAAGGGCGTGGTGCGCGCCAAGGACACGCCCAACTTCGTCGCCAACCGCATCGGCGTGTTCTCGATGCTCGCCACCAAGCATCATGCGCAGCAATTCAACCTCGGCTTCGACACCGTGGATGCGCTGACCGGGCGATATCTCGGCCGCCCCAAGAGCGCAACGTTCCGCACGCTGGACATCGTCGGGCTGGATGTGTTCGCGCACGTGGTCAATACGATGCGCGAAAATCTCACCGACGATCCGTGGCACAAGCATTTCGAACTGCCAAGCTGGTTCGCCTACCTCGTCGACCAGGGCTCTCTGGGCCAGAAGACCAAGCGCGGCATCTACCAGAAGATCGGCAAGGATATCCAAGTGCTCGACCTGAACACCAAAGAATATCGCCTCTCCGATACCAAGGTGGACGACGGCGTGAAAGAGATTTTGCGCGAGCGCGACTGGGCGAAAAAACTCGCCGGGCTGCGCAGCAATCCGCATCCGCAGGCGCAATTTTTATGGGCGACATTCCGCGACGTATTCCATTACTGCGCGCTGCAACTGGAGAGCATTGCCGACAACGTGCGCGACCTCGACTTCGCCGTGCGCTGGGGTTTCGGATGGGACAGCGGCCCGTTCGAAATCTGGCAGGCCGCAGGCTGGCAACAAGTGGCAGGCTGGATTGCTGCCGACATCGCGTCCGGCAAGGCAATGGCCAGCACTCCCCTGCCCGCTTGGGCAACCGACCCAAGCCGCACCGGCGTGCATACTTCACAAGGTTCTTATGCGCCTGTCGGTAACAGCTATCAACAACGCTCCACCCTCCCCGTCTACCAACGCCAACCCTTCCCGGACCGGCTGCTCGGCGAAGAACGCCAATACGGCGAAACCATCTTTGAAACCGGCGACATCCGCATGTGGCACACCGGCGACAACATCGCCATCCTCAGCTTCAAGACCAAGATGCATGCCATCAGCAACGAAGTGCTGGACGGCATCCTGCGCGCGGTGGACGAAGCCGAGGCGCATTTCACAGCGCTGATCCTGTGGCAAGTCGAAGCCCCGTTCTCCGCCGGCGCCCACCTGCTGCAACTGATGCAGGGCGTACAGGAAGCAGCCGGCGCTCCGCCCGCCGGGCTACTCGACAAACTGAAGGGCGCAACCCAGCGGGTTAAATACACCATCGCAGGCGGCGGCGGATTCGGCGAAGTGCTCAACGCTGCCACCGGCAATGTGCCACACGTCGAAGACGTGGTCGCAAAATTCCAGCAAGTCTCGCAACGCCTGAGATATGCGCAAGTGCCCACCATCGCTGCGGTATACGGCCTGGCGCTCGGCGGCGGCTGCGAATTCTCGATCCACTGCACGCGGATTGTTGCCGCGCTGGAAAGCTACATCGGCCTGGTCGAAGTCGGCGTCGGCGTATTGCCCGCAGGCGGCGGCTGCAAGGAAATGACCATGCGCGCCTCGCAGGAAGCCACGCGTTTCGCCAATGACAACCGCATCGACGTCTTCCCCTTCCTGCGCCGCTACTTCCAGAACATCGCGATGGGCGAAGTCTCCAAGAGCGCTAAGCTTGCAAGAGAGATGGGCTACCTCAGGCAATCCGACCGCATCGTGCTTAACCAGTTTGAACTGCTGCACGTCGCCAAGGAAGAAGCCCGCGCGCTTAATGCCACCGCCTACCGTCCGCCGTTGCAGTCGCGCCAGATCGCCGTCGCAGGACGCACCGGCATCGCCACCCTCAAGGCCGCGATGGTCAACCTGCTCGAAGGCGGCTTCATTTCCGACCACGACTACAACATCGGCTGCCGCATCGCCGAAACAATGTGCGGCGGCGACGTGGAAGCGGGCAGCCTGGTGGACGAGCAATGGCTGCTTGATCTGGAACGTAAGAACTTCATGGAATTGCTGGCGACGGACAAGACCAGGGCAAGGGTGGAGTACATGTTGAAGAATGGGAAGCCGTTGCGGAATTGAGCTAACATAAAATCACGTTCACCTTCGCTTTAAAATGGTTTTTGGAGAATACATGTCGCATCACGTATATCGTTCAGTCACAGACTCTAAACGTAAAGATCTTAGTTGGGATGAAACGTGGAAAGGCGCTGATGATGGTCTCATCTCCTGTTGGGAGCGCGGACGTGAAAAAGCAATTGAGAATACTAAGCTGGCTGACTGTGCTATGAGAGGCGAACTGCCTGTTCTTGTATGGAAGGGTGGTGTGGAGAAGAAAATTAAAACGAAGAAATATGGAACTCTGAAATATCTGGCAACTTGGCAAGGTTTAAGAGGTGACAATTTGGACATTCACATGAACAAAGAAGTAGAACTAGTCTGTAGCAAAACTGGAATGCTGGTTATATTTACATCTGATTCAAAAAAATATGCCGACGAATAATATGTAGGCAGATTAAAAAAGGAATGAGATAGTATGAACATCGGAAGGTTAATGTCAAACGAAGCACACAAGCTGCGCAAATCTTGCGAATCATTGCTCGGCATCTGTACTGGATTAATCGCCGATGACAAACTGAACGACAAAGAAATTAAGTTCCTCGATCTTTGGCTCAAAGATAATGCTGATATCGCCACAGTCTGGCCGGGCGATGTTATCGCACAGCGAATCAGCGATGCACTTGCTGACGGTATCATTACTGATGACGAACTAGAACATGTTAAGTTCACACTCAAAGAGCTGATCGGCGGAACAATGCATGACACTGGTGCGATTGGAGGACTTTCAACCAGACTTCCTGTCAATGATGATCGTGCCACCCCTATTATCTTCAAAGATGCGTCATTTTGTTTTACTGGAAATTTCCTGTTCGGCACACGCGCTGCATGTGAGCGTGAAATCGAGCAACGTGGCGCTAAAGTAATAGATGGTATCCGAAAAGACTTGGGATATCTGGTCGTCGGAACGATGGTCAGTTCAGACTGGGCTAATACCAGCCATGGACGCAAGATCGAAAAGGCCGTTGAATACCAAAACAAGGGTTGTCCAATCCTAATTATCAGTGAGGAACACTGGGTGAAGCACCTATGAATAGTTCGCGTAAATAGGGGACCACGGTATTTTTTGAATGAGCAACAACATTATAAAACCCAGCGATATAAGGTCAGCATCGGAATAGTTCTTAACAATTAGGAATGCATGACGATTTATTGAGGAGCTATAAAGTGAACCGTGCAAGAACACTGCAATTACTGATCGAACACAAACCAGTATTGGCGCAACGCTTCGGTGTCGCGCGCTTGGCCCTGTTCGGCTCGGTCGTGCGCGATGTCGCAAAAGAAGGAAGCGACGTGGATGTGCTGGTTGCATTTGACGGGCCTGCTACTTCCGAGCGCTATTTCGGGGTGCAGTTCTATCTCGAAGATTTACTGGGGTCCCCGGTCGATCTGGTAACCGATAAAGCGCTACGGCCGGAGTTGCGTCCATTCATCGAAAAGGAGGCTGTGCATGTCTGACGCCCCGATTCGTGAAAAATTTGTGAAAGGTACCGGAGTCGCTTTGATTGCGAGAAAGGGGCGATAGAGGATCGGGCGATAGAGGGTCAGCATCGCAATTATTTTTACAAGGATTAATAGTGGACGGGATTAATCATAACGATTGGGGTCAACATCACAATAGTTTGGCGATGAAGCTCGCATAAGCCGGCGCGCATCGCGGTTCCGCCGTTGCTGGCTTCCGCCCTTCGCCATCGGGCATTCTCAATTCTTGCAACGAGAATATTGGACAAAGGTTTAAACGGGTTTATACTATGACCATAATTATGACCATAAGGAGCAAACCATGAGCACCGTTAATCTGGCAACCGCCAAGGCGCAGTTGAGCGAGTTGATTTGCCGCGCCGAAAACGGCGAGGAGGTCGTGATTACCCGGCATGGGCGCCCGGTGGTGAGTCTGGTGCCGACTACTCCCCTCAAGCAACCCGTGCCGCTTGAGCGGTTGGCCGCGTTGCGCAAGAGCCTTCCTCCGCGCAAGGGCAGCAGTGCGGTTGAGTTGCGCAAGTTGCGCGACGAAGAATGATCTATCTCGACACCAGTTTTCTTGTTCCGTTGTTCCGCGAGGAGGCGACTTCCCGGAAGGTAGGGGAGCTTGTTGCGCGGCAGTCCACCGGGACGCTGGCAGTGAGCAAGTGGGCGTGCGTTGAGTTCGCCAGCCATGTCTCTCGCGATGTGCGTATGGGTGAATTGTCGGTTGCGGAGGGGGCCGGTATCCTCGATGCATTCGATGCGACTATCGCTACGTCTTTTGTAGTGCTGATCCCCAATAGCTACGACTATGACCTGGCGCAGGAATATGTCGCCCATTTTTCCACGCATTTGCGCGCGCCGGATGCTTTGCACCTGGCCATCGCGGCCAATCATGCGGCAAGCAAAATCCTGACGCTGGATGAGGGAATGTTAAGCGCGGGAAAACAACTCAAACTGCCGGTGAGCAGAGGCATCAAAATCTAAGCGGAGGTAAGCCATGAGCAAGCAAATCCAGGAAGCCTACATCGTTGCCGCGACACGCACACCGGTTGGCAAAGCGCCGCGCGGGATGTTCCGCAACACCCGTCCCGACGATCTGTTCGTGCATGCGTTAAAGAGCGTGCTGGCGCAGGCGCCGTCGCTCGACCCGGCAAGCATCGGCGATGTGATCGTCGGCTGCGCGATGCCGGAAGCGGAACAGGGAATAAACGTGGCGCGCATCGCGCTGCTGCTGGCCGGACTGCCGAATAATGTGCCGGGACTGACAGTGAACCGCTTCTGCTCTTCCGGTTTGCAGGCGGTGGCGCTGGCGGCGGATCGCATCCGGCTCGGCGAAGCCGACGTGATGATCGCGGGTGGATTGGAGAGCATGAGCATGGTGCCGATGATGGGCAACAAGATCGCGTTCAATCCGGCGATATTCGAGGATGAGCATGTCGCCATCGCCTACGGCATGGGCATCACCGCCGAGAAGGTGGCGGAGCGCTGGAAGGTGTCGCGCGAGGCGCAGGATGAGTTTGCCTACCAGAGCCACCAGCGCGCCATCAGGGGTATTGCTTCCGGCGAATTCAGGGACGAGATCACGCCGTACCGTATCGAAGAACATCAACCGGATTTGAATTCGCGCGAGGTGAAAACAAAAGCCCACGAAGTTTCGCAGGACGAAGGGCCGCGCGCCGATACTTCGGTCGAGGCATTGAGCAAGCTTAAGCCGGTGTTCGCGCAGAAGGGTTCGGTCACCGCAGGCAACAGTTCACAGATGTCGGACGGCGCGGCAGCCGTGCTGTTGTGTTCCGAAGCCGCGCTGAAGCGCTACAACCTCACGCCCATCGGCAAATTCCTTGGCTTCAGCGTGGCGGGCGTGCCGCCAGAGATCATGGGCATCGGCCCGAAAGAGGCGATCCCGCGCGCGTTGAAGCAAGTTGGCTTGAGCCTGAAAGACATGGGCTGGATCGAACTCAACGAGGCTTTCGCTGCGCAATCGCTGGCCGTGATCCACGATGTCGGCCTCGACCCGGCTATCGTCAACCCGCTCGGCGGCGCCATTGCATTGGGTCACCCGCTCGGCGCAACCGGCGCGATCCGCACCGCCACGCTGCTGCATGGGCTGCGCCGCCGCAAGCTGAAATACGGCATGGTGACGATGTGCATCGGCACTGGCATGGGTGCAGCGGGAATTTTCGAGGCGCTATAGATTTTCGGTGAAATTGCGTTTCTACCCCCACCCTAATACCCTCCCCCTGCAAGGGTGAGGGAATGTGTTTTCAGCAACGTGCAAGCTTTGTGAGTCATCAGAGCTGGAATAAAAAAATGAAAAAACTGATCGCACTATTCCTTCTATGCCTGGCCGCGCAGGCGTTTGCCGTTGAAGTGGCGGGTGTAAAGCTGGACGGCAAGGTACAAGTGGGGAACGCAACGCTGCAATTGAACGGCGCGGGAATTCGCACCAGGATATTTTTTGATGTGTATGTCGCGGCGCTGTATCTGGGCGAGAAGAAAACCAGCGCTGCTTCCGTGCTGGCCGATGCAGGCGAAAAACGCATGGCGTTGCATATGTTGCGTGACGTGGGCGCTAAAACATTGCTTGATGCTTTTAATGCCGCCATCGCCGCCAACCATACGCCAGACGAACTGGCTGCGCTGGATGCCTCGATCAAGGAATTTTCGGCAATCTTTAACGCTATGGCTGAAGTAAAAAAAGGTGATGTCATCGCGCTGGACTATCAACCGCCCAGCAAACCTTCGGGCGGAACCCAAGTCAGCGTGAACGGGGTTTCCAAAGGCAAGATCGCCGGAGCGGCTTTCAATACTGCCCTGCTGAAAATCTGGCTGGGCGAAAAACCGGCACAGGCCGACCTTAAACGAAAGCTGTTGGGGCTGTAGTGACAGAAGCAGAACGGCTGAATGCGGATGGTCATGCGGCAAGGCTGGATCATCCCGCCTTGCAACTGACAATGCAGGCGCAAGGCGAGGCGTGGTATGGTTTGACGAGAGAGCGCTGCCCGCATTTGTTTGCCGATGTAGCAGTGTTTATAACGGCTGCACAGATGAGGCAGATGCGCGATGTGATCGATGCGGTGGAACGGGTGGTGGCACTGCCGGGGTGGGGTGCCTCTTCCCTGCAAGCCCCTCTCCTCAATCCTCTGGGTGAAACAACTATCCATTCGACTAGGCTGCCAGAAACCGCAGCCAAGTCGCTGGTTATCCCGCAAGCGGGAGATGAGGCAAACGTGAAAAGCAATTTTCAATCCCTTGGCGTGTTCTATGGCTATGACTTCCATCTGAACAGCGACGGCGCGCATCTGATCGAGATCAATACCAATGCAGGCGGCGGATTCCTGAATTCACTGCTGATCGACAGCCAGCGCAACACATCGTTTTCTGGTGCTTCGCCCGTTCATGCTCCGACAGGCTCAGCACGAACGGAGAAGAGCCTCGATCACGTCTTCCTCGAGATGTTCCGCAACGAGTGGCGTCTGGCACGCGGCGAGGCAGAGCTCGATCGCGTCGCCATCGTGGACGAACAGCCGGAAGCGCAATACCTGTATCCAGAATTTCTGCTGGCGCAGCGGATGTTCGAGCGCTCCGGGATTGCGACTTATATCGTCGATCCCGCCATACTGCATTCGCGCGGCGATGGGTTGTTTCTCGATGGCCAGAAAATCGACATGGTGTACAACCGTCTGACGGATTTCTCCCTGCTGCAGCATCCCATGTTGCGGCAGGCATTTCTGGACGGCACCGTGGTGATGACGCCCGATCCCGCGCACTTTGTCCGCTATGCCGACAAGCGCAATCTGGCGCGGCTGACCGATGCTGAAGCGCTAAGTGCACTCGGCACAAGAGAAGACGACATTGCTACCTTGGAGGCAGGCGTGCCACAGACCCGGCAGGTAGAGGCGGCAGACCATGAGCAATGGTGGCAGGAACGCAAGCAATGGTTCTTCAAGCCTGCTATGGGTTACGGCAGCAAGGGCAGCTACAGCGGCGCAAAACTCACCAAGCGGGTGTTCGAGGAGATCATGCAGGGTGGTTATGTCGCACAGCGCATGGCCGCGCCGGGCGAACGCAGCATCTGCGTTAACGATACAGAAACAGTATCGCTGAAATATGACGTGCGCTGCTACGTTTACGACGGACAGGTACAGCTGGTTGCCGCAAGGCTGTACCAAGGGCAGACGACCAACTTCCGTACGCCGGGCGGCGGTTTTGCGCTGGCGCGTGTTGTAGAATGACGGCAAGGAATAATCAATAATACTTCACATGACCCTTTACGCATTTCTCGCAATCGGAATCGGCGCGGCACTCGGCGCATGGCTGCGCTGGGGGTTCGGGCTGTGGCTCAATCCGTCTCTGCCTGAATTGCCGCTCGGCACCCTTGCAGCGAACTTGGTCGGCGGGTATCTGATCGGTCTCGCCATGGCATTTT
Organism: Nitrosomonadales bacterium; assembly: GCA_023259055.1. Classification (GTDB taxonomy): domain Bacteria; phylum Pseudomonadota; class Gammaproteobacteria; order Burkholderiales; family Gallionellaceae; genus Gallionella. Next base: position 51,141 of record JAHFQZ010000003.1, on the reverse strand, counting down.
TCATGCAGCATCCGGGGCTATCCCCTGAATGGCGTCTGCTCATCATCACCGGCTTTCTCGGCGGGCTGACCACTTTTTCCACCTTCTCGGCGGAGACCGTCACGCTGCTGATGCGCGGGCAGTATGCGTGGGGAGCGGGCATCATCGCGGCGCACCTTGGTGGTTCGCTGCTAATGACGGTGCTGGGCATACAGACTTTCAAATGGCTGCATCAATAGGGGGTTAAATCATGAATATGCTCACTTTTTATGTCAGTGAAAAACAACATCATGCCGGTAAGCTGTTGTATGAATGGCTGCTGGAAGAAGCCAAGACGCTGGGTATTCACGGGGGCTCAGCATTTCGCGCGATTGCCGGGTTTGGCCGGCACGGAAAAATGCACGAGGAAACTTTTTTTGAGCTGGCCGGCGAGATGGCGGTTAAAGTCGAGTTCATCGTAGATGATGCGCATGCCAACCAACTACTGGAGAAGTTGCGAATCGAAAGCATGAAAGTGTTTTATGTGAGTCACAAAGTGCAGTCCGGGGTCATTTGAGAAACGTATTTTGACGGGAGGCATCATGAGTAAATTTGCTTTGCTGCGTTCGATATTGTTTGTCATGGCAGGCGCGTTGCTGCCGTCTTTCGCTTTTGCGCATGCCGCTGCTGAAGAGGCTGGCGGCTTTATGCATGGCTTCATGCATCCGCTCAGCGGCCTGGACCATGTCTGTGCGATGCTGGCGGTCGGGCTATGGGCGGCCCAGATGGGTGGACGTTCCGTTTGGGCAGTGCCGCTCGCCTTTGTCAGCGTGATGACTTTGGGCAGCGCATTGTCCATATTGGATATCGGCCTGCCGTTCGTTGAGCAGGGCATCGTACTGTCTGTGTTATTGCTGGGCGTATTGATCGCCGCCTCGGTCCATTTGCCGCTGTGGGTGAGCAGCAGCATCGTCGGGCTATTCGCGCTATGGCATGGACATGCGCACGGCAGCGAGACACCTGCACACATTTCCGGTCTGCTTTACGGTTTTGGCTTCTTGCTGACAACAGCTTTGTTGCATCTTGCCGGTATTGCATCTGGCTTGAAAATGCAAAAGCTGGCGCGCGGTCGTGCCGTTCATTTTGCCGGAATGAGCATCGCAATGTGCGGGGTTTACCTGGCAGTGATTTAGTTTCGCAGGTTGGGCAAAGCGTAGCGTGATAATCCAGTTTTTGATTTCAAACGAACTTCTGGATTGCCACGTCGCTACGCTCCTCGCAATGACGATTTAATCTGTGCTTCCTTAGAGATCCACTGAACGGCTGAGAACTATGATGTAGCGCGCATTGTTTATCACCCCGCAAAAAAATCCTTGACCTTATTCATCCAGGACCTCGCTCGCGGGTTGTGGTGTTCGCTGTCTTTGTCGTTGATGGCTTCGAACTCGCGCAGCAATTCCTTCTGACGGTCAGTCAGATTGATTGGTGTTTCCACCACCACGTGGCAATGCAAATCGCCAAAACTGGCACTGCGAACTCCCTTGATGCCCTTGCCGCGCAACCGGAAAATTTTTCCGCTTTGCGTTTCGGCCGGAATCTTGATCGATGCCACTCCGTCCAGCGTGGGGATTTCAATCGAACCGCCAAGTGCGGCAATACTGAAGCTGATCGGCATTTCGCAATGCAGGTCGTTGTGGTCGCGCTGAAAAACCGCGTGCGGCTTGATGCTGATCACTACATACAAATCGCCGGGGGGCCCGCCATTCTCGCCATGTTCACCCTCGCCGGAGAGGCGGATGCGATCATCGGTATCAACGCCCGTAGGGATTTTTACCGAGAGCGTTTTGTGTTGCTTGATACGACCATTGCCGTTGCAGTCCTTGCACGGCGAAGCAACTATCTTTCCGCTGCCGTGGCAGCGCGGACAGGTTTGCTGGATCGAAAAAAAGCCCTGTTGCATGCGCACTTGGCCATGTCCGCTGCAAGTGGTGCAAGTGATCGGGCTGGTGCCGGGTTTTGCGCCAGAACCGTGGCAGGTTTCGCATTCCACCATGGTAGGAATGCGGATCTGAGTCTCGGTGCCGCGTGCGGCCTGTTCCAGCGTTATCTCCATGTTGTAGCGAAGGTCGGCGCCGCGATGCACATTGCTGCGTCCACCCCCGGCACGTCCTCCGCCGAAAATGTCGCCGAAAATATCCGAGAAATCAAAGCCCGCCGCACCACCCGCGCCGAATGGACCGCCGCCGCCCATGCCACCCTCGAATGCGGCATGACCATGCTGGTCGTAAGCGGCGCGCTTCTGCCCGTCGCTTAAAGTTTCGTAGGCTTCCTTGGCTTCCTTGAAAAGCCCCTCAGACTTGGGGTTGTCTGGATTGCGGTCCGGGTGATGCTTCATCGCCAGCTTGCGATAAGCCTTCTTGATTTCTTCTTCCGAGGCATCGCGATTGACGCCAAGCACTTCGTAGTAGTCTTTTTTTGACATGGTTAGGGGCTAGGGGTTAGAGACTAGGGACTAAATGCTGCTTGGAACAGGGCGGGGGATTCGGGTTTTCTAGCCCCTCGCCCCCAGCCCCTGGCCCCTTATTTTTTGTCCTTCACTTCAGTGAACTCCGCATCCACCACGTCGCCTTCATCCTTGGCGGGTTCGCTGTGTGCACCGCCAGGTTCCCCGCCGGCTTGCGCCTTGGCCTGTTCGGCGGCGTACATTTTCTCGCCCAGCTTCTGAGCGGCAGTCGCCAGCGCTTCGGTCTTGGCTTCGATGACTTCCTTGTCGTCGCCTTTTACCACTTCTTCGGCTTCCTTCATTGCCGCTTCGATGGCAGCTTTTTCGTCTGCGGTCAGGTGATCGCCATATTCCTTCAGCGACTTGTGCGTGGAATGGATCAGCGCATCGAGCTGGTTGCGCGCGGTCACCAGCTCCAGCGCCTTGCGGTCATCTTCGGCATGCGCTTCGGCATCCTGCACCATCCGCGCGATCTCTGCTTCGCTCAAACCGGAGCTGGCCTGGATCTTGATCTTGTTCTCCTTGCCGGTCGCCTTGTCTTTCGCCGACACGTGCAAAATGCCGTTCGCGTCGATGTCGAAAGTCACTTCGATCTGCGGCATGCCGCGCGGTGAGGGCGGTATGTCTGACAGGTTGAATTGTCCCAGACTCTTGTTGCCGGAAACCACTTCGCGCTCGCCTTGCAGCACATGGATGGTTACCGCATTCTGGTTGTCTTCGGCGGTAGAGAATACCTGCGATGCCTTGGTTGGAATCGTAGTGTTCTTCTTGATCAGCTTGGTCATTACACCGCCCATGGTTTCGATACCCAGGCTGAGCGGGGTCACGTCGAGCAGCAGCACGTCCTTCACTTCGCCTTGCAGCACGCCGCCCTGGATCGCCGCGCCAACAGCAACGGCCTCGTCCGGGTTCACGTCCTTGCGCGGCTCCTTGCCGAAAAATTCCTTCACTTTATCCTGCACCAGAGGCATGCGGGTCTGGCCGCCGACCAGGATCACGTCTGCGATGTCAGAGTTGGACACGCCCGCATCCTTCATTGCGATCCTGCATGGCTCGATGGTGCGCGCGATCAGGTCTTCGACCAGGCTTTCCAGTTTGGCGCGGGTGATCTTCACCGCCAGATGCTTCGGGCCGCTTGCGTCAGCGGTCACGTAAGGCAGGTTAACCTCAGTTTGCTGCGCGCTGGACAACTCAATCTTGGCTTTTTCTGCCGCATCTTTCAGGCGTTGCAATGCCAGCACATCCTTGCGCAGGTCAATGCCGCTTTCTTTCTTGAATTCTTCCACCAGATAGTCGATCACGCGCATGTCGAAATCTTCGCCGCCGAGGAAGGTGTCGCCGTTGGTGGACATCACCTCGAACTGGTGCTCGCCCTCGATCTCGGAAATCTCGATGATGGAAATGTCGAACGTACCGCCGCCCAGGTCATACACCGCGATCTTGCGGTCGCCTTCCTGCTTGTCCATACCGAAAGCCAGCGCGGCTGCAGTCGGCTCGTTGATGATTCGCTTCACTTCCAGGCCCGCGATGCGTCCGGCATCCTTGGTGGCTTGGCGCTGCGCGTCGTTAAAATAGGCAGGGACGGTGATGACCGCTTCAGTTACCGGCTCGCCGAGATAATCTTCGGCGGTCTTCTTCATTTTCATCAGCACTTGCGCGGAAATTTCCGGTGCGGAAAACTCCTTGTCACGCACCCTCACCCACGCGTCGCCGTTCTTGGCTTTCATGATCTTGAAAGGAACCATGGCGATGTCTTTCTGCACCATCTTCTCGTCGAAGCGGCGGCCGATCAGGCGCTTTATGCCATACAGCGTGTTGATCGGGTTGGTGACCGCCTGGCGCTTGGCGGGCGCACCCACCAGCACTTCGCCGTCTTCCATATAGGCGATGATGGACGGTGTGGTACGCGTGCCTTCCGCGTTCTCGATCACTTTGGTCTTGCCGTTTTCCATGATGGCCACGCAAGAGTTGGTCGTGCCCAGGTCAATTCCGATGATTTTTCCCATGATGCTTCCTTTCAGTAAAATGTGTTAATTCAGATGGTTTTCAAGTTGGGGATGCTAGCCATGTTTTTCAAGGGGCTTATTCCTTGGCTTTGGCCACCAGCACCAGCGCCGGACGCAGCACACGGTCATTCAGCGCATAGCCTTTCTGCATCACGCTGACCACGGTATTTGCGGGCTGGTCGCTCTCCACCATGCTGATCGCCTGGTGCTTATGCGGGTCCAGCTTCTCGCCGACCGGGTTGATTTCGCTGATATTGAACTTCTCGAACACGCTGGAAAGCTGCTTCAGCGTCAACTCCATGCCGCTCTTGAAGCTCTCGATATTCTCTGTTTTTACCGCCAGACCGGCTTCCAAGCTGTCCTTCACCGCCAGCATTTCGTTGGAAAAGCGCTCAACGGCAAACTTGTGTGCCTTGCTCACGTCCTCAACCGCACGGCGGCGGATATTTTCGCCCTCGGCCTTGGCATACATCCACGCATCATAGTGTTCCTGCCCCTTGCGCTCGGCTTCCTTAAGCATTTCTTCCAGGCTGGGCATGACTTCCGGCGTGCCGTTTGCTGCAGCGGGCTCTACGCTCCCCGTGGCTGCCTGTTGCTCGATTTGCGGGGTATTTTCGTTCTGTTCCATGCTGAATCTCCGTGTTTCGACTCGCGGTTAGTTGGGGCATAGTTTTCGTTTTCAAGGGCGGAAGCAAAATATTTTTGCCACGTGAGATAATGCGCCCCGTCCAGAAGCTGTACTTTCATGCATACCACCAAGAACTACCACTGGCGCATCGCCGGATTCTACTTTTTCTACTATGCCTTCGTGGGGATGTTTGCGCCCTACTGGAGCCTGTACCTCAAGTCCATCCATTTTAACGCCATCGATATCGCCATCCTGATGTCGGTGTCGCCGGTGATGCGCATGATTGCGCCGAACATCTGGGGCTGGCTGGCCGATCACACGGGAGAGCGGCGGCGGGTGGTACAGATCGCAGCGGCATTGAGCGCAGTGTTCTATCTGGGTGTGTTCAAGGCCACCAGTTTCTGGGAAATGTTCCTGGTGCTGGGGCTGATGAATTTCTTCTGGAGCGCCTCGATGCCGCTGGTGGAGGCAACTACGCTTTCTTATCTGGGCAAGCATACGGCACGTTACGGGCGCATCCGCTCGTGGGGTTCGATAGGCTTCATCGTCTCTGTGGTAGGACTGGGTTACGCGTTCGACTACATCGCGATTGCCTGGCTGCTGTGGGCAGGACTGGTGTGCGAAATCGGCATCCTGATTTTCTCGCGGCAGATTCCACCCACCGAAGTGCTGGCGCATCACACCGACACCCAGCCGATCAGGCAAATCGTGCTGCAGCCGCGCGTACTGGCCCTGTTCGGCGCATGCTTCCTGATGGCGGTTGCGCATGGCCCCTACTACACTTTTTACTCGATCTATCTGGTCGAACACGGCTATGCCAAAAGCGCAGTGGGCGGGTTGTGGGCGCTGGGGGTGACCTGCGAGATCGGCGTGTTCTTCCTGATGCCGTGGCTGGCGCGCCGCTTTGGCTATACCCGCATCCTGCTGGCCAGTTTTAGCTGCACGATACTGCGCTTCATGCTGATCGGCTGGGGAGTGGATTTTCTGTTGCTGCTGCTCATCGCGCAAATGCTGCACGCCGTCACCTTCGGTGCGTATCACGCCTCCTCGGTGGGGCTGGTGCACGAATTTTTTCAGGGACGGCATCAATCCAAAGGCCAAGCCATGTTCGGCAGCCTCACCTACGGCGCCGGCGGCATAGTGGGCGGGCTGGCGAGCGGCCCGATCTGGCAACACTACGGCGCCAGCGTGCTGTATTCATGCAGCGCGGGTGCGGCGCTGCTGGGGTTGCTGCTGATGTGGTGGAAACTGGGCATGGCGAATACAAATTCCAGTTTGCGTTAGAAACGCCAACAATCCCCTCTTCTTCAAGGGGACGGTGCGACACATGGCGTTTCTATTATTGATCCGGCACATAAAAACTATGAACTTCGTCATTCCGGGCTTGACCCGGAATCCAGCAATGAGTGTTATCGGCGTGCTCTGCACGCCACTGGATACCGGCCTTCGCCGGTATGACGTTGATAGTATTTATTTGCCGAATCAATAGGACTACTTCATTTTGGACGGCAGCTTGATCGTATCGCCCCCCACCATGAAGACGCCCTTGCCTTGATGGTGCAATGTGCGCGGATTTTTCATTGCTGGGTCGATCCACGCCTTGACCACTTCCAGCACGAAGAAGTTGTACTTGTTCACCATCCGGGTATCGGCCACCCGGCATTCGAGATTGGCGTAGCATTCGGCGATCAGCGGCGGAGCCACTTGCGAGGCAGGCAGTGGCGTCAGCTTGAACTTCTTGAACTTGTCCACCTTGCTCCCCGAGCAGTTGCCGATGCCCACCACCTGCTTCGCCAGATTCGCCGCCGGGATGCTGAGCACGCATTCCTTGGTGATTCGCAGCGCGTCGAAACTGTGGTTACGCCCGCTGATCACGCAACCCACCAGCGGCGGCTCGAACTCCATCATCGTGTGCCAGGACTGGGTCATGATGTTCGTCTTGCCCTTGTGTGCGGTGGTCACCAGCACCACAGGCCCCGGCTCCAGCAAGCGGTAAACGTCAGATAAAGGGAAGGTTCTTTTCGTCATCGCTGTTCATCCTTTCGCCAAAGATATTCGAAGCTGAGACTCATAACTCTGATACCAAAACCCACAATTTCTGCTTCTAACAGTAGCGTACTATCCCGGAATGGTAAGATCGAATGGTAATATAAGCGTGACCATACTCTTACGTCCAGCCCCATAAAGCCATGACCGATCAAAACACAACGGCTAGCCCTGCAAATCCCAACAAACGTAACACAATCCTTCTGCGCATTGGTGCGCTGGTGCTGGTTATCCTGCTATCCGTATTTGTCTGGTGGTTTTTTTCCGGGCGCTGGCACAGCAGCACCGATGATGCTTATATCGGCGGCAATGTTGTTGCGGTGATGCCGCTTACCGGCGGCTCGGTAGTTTCCATTAATGCCGATACCACACAAGCGGTGACTGAAGGCCAGTTGCTGGTGCAACTGGACGACAGCGATGCGCGCCTGCAACTGGATAGCGCGGAAGCCGCGCTGGCTGCGGCGGTGCGCGAGGTGCGTGGGCTGTATGCGATCAACCGTGGCAATTTGCCGCTGATCGCCCAGCGCCGCGCCGATCTGGCGCGCGCCCAGGCCGAGCTGGCCCGCAGCGATGCGGCATTGGCGCAAGCCGAGGCCGAATTCAAGCGCCGCGAAACGCTGGTCAAGGAGAATTTTATTTCGGCGGAAAACCTGCAGATCGCGCAAACCACGCGGGATGCGGCACGGGCGCAGCGCGATGCGGCGCTGAGCGCGATACAGGCCAGCAGCGCCGCCATCGACCAATCCGTGGATCAGGCCAGCGTTTCCAGCGCGCGTGTGGACAATACCTCCCTGGAAAACCATCCCAATGTGCGCACCGCCGCAGTGCGGGTGCGAGAGGCTGCACTCGCGCTGGCACGCACCCGGGTGATCGCGCCGGTCAGCGGCCAAGTGGCAAAACGCTCGGTGCAGATTGGCGAACGGGTCAAGCCCGGCGATTCGCTGATGGCGCTCGTACCGCTAGAGAAGGTATGGCTGGATGCCAATTTCAAGGAGACCCAATTGCGCGACGTGCGCATCGGGCAGGCAGTTACGGTAACTTCCGATTTCTACGGAGGCTCGGTTATTTTTCATGGCCGCGTCATTGGTCTGGCGCCGGGTACCGGCTCCGCCTTTGCACTGCTGCCCGCGCAGAATGCCACCGGCAACTGGGTCAAAATCGTGCAGCGCTTGCCGGTGCGCATCGCACTGGATGTCAAGGAATTGCAGGAACATCCATTGCGCATCGGGCTGTCCATGGACGCGACCATTGACACGCATGACCGCACGGGCGCGGCACTGACAATGTTACCCAATGCCACAGCAATCGCCAGCACTTCAATCTACGCGCAGGACATCAAGGCCGCCGACGCGCGCGTCGCGCAAATCATCGCCGATAATCTGGGACGCAAGTGAACGCTTCACCGTCCGCCAATAACAACGCAGCCGGACTGCCCGCCCCGCTCACCGGCATCAAGTTATTCCTGGCAACGCTGGTGCTTGGCCTGGGCTCGTTCATGAACATCCTTGACCTGACCATCGTCAATGTTGCCGTACCCACGATGGCCGGCGATTTTGCGGTCAGCCCGACGCAGGGCACCTGGATCATCACCTCCTATTCGGTGGCCGAAGCCATCATGCTGCCGCTGGCGGGATTCCTTGCGGGGCGGTTCGGCGCAGTGCGCAGTTTTGTTGCCGCCACACTTCTGTTCACGCTGGCTTCGCTGTTGTGCGCAATGTCATTCAGCTTCCCGATGATACTTGCGGCGCGAGTATTGCAAGGGGTGTTCGGCGCATCCATGATCCCTCTTTCGCAAACGCTGCTCACGGCAATTTACCCGCCGCACAAACGCGGCATGGCACTGGGCATCTGGGCGATGACCACGGTGATCGCACCGATCGCCGGCCCACTGACGGGCGGATGGCTGACCGATAATACTTCGTGGCACTGGATATTCCTGATCAATCTGCCGGTCGGCCTGCTGGTCGGCATTTCCGTGTTCCTGATGCTGGGGCACCGCGACGCCCATCAACCCGGCAAACGTGACCAGAAAATGGATTGGGCCGGATTGTCCCTGCTGATCGTCGGCATCGGCTCGCTGCAAATCCTGCTCGACAAGGGTAACGAGCTTGACTGGTTCGAATCCTCCACCATCGTCACGCTCGCGATAACGGCAGCCGTCGCACTGTCGATGCTTGTTGTTTGGGAACTGAACGATCCATCCCCGCTGGTCGATCTGCGCCTGTTCAAGGAGCGCAATTTTCTGGTGGGAACGGTATGCCTGCTGTTCGGTTCTATCGCATTCTTCGGCGTGGTTGTTATCGTTCCGCTGTGGCTGCAAACTTTCCAGGGCTACACGTCACTGTGGGCGGGCAAGTCCGTGGCCTTTGGCGGGGTGCTGGCGTTCGTCCTGGGGCCGATCATCGGCGCCAACATAAACCGCGTCGATGCGCGCGGCATCGCGACATTCGGCTTCATTGTGTTTGCGTTGGTGGGCCTGTGGAGCGCGCAGTTCACTCCGGATATCGACTATTGGTCGGTGGCATTAAGCCGCCTGTTCATGGGCGTCGGCATCGCCTGCTTCTTCCTGCCGCTGGTCACCATCGGCCTGTCCGGTTTGCCTCCTGGCCGGATCGCAGCAGCCTCCGGCCTCACCAACTTCATGCGCAACCTGGGCGCCAGTTTCGGCACCGCGATCACCACCTGGCTGTGGACCAGAGAGGCTTCCGCATACCACGCCAGACTGGTGGAAAACATACACCCCTACAATCCGGTGGCGAATGATTACCTTGACCGGTTGCATCGGCTCGGCATGCCGGACAATGTCGCACTTGGCTATCTGGACCGGATGATTACCACCCAATCCTACACGCTCGCAACCGACCGGATTCTGACCCTATCCGCCCTGCTGATGCTGTCACTCGTCACGCTGATCTGGTGGGCCAAACCGCCGTTTGTCGCCAGCCGCGGCGATGCGCATTAGAGCATGGTCAGACAGATAGCCCGTTGCATTGCTAATGCTTGGATGCTGACCAGGCATAGCCACGCACTTTGCCTTGATTATCAAACTTGATTTGCAGGATCTTTATTTTGGCTTTGCTCATATCACCCATATCGCCTTCAGCGAAATAATAGACCCACTCGTCGAAGCGTTCACCATCGATGGCCATGCTGACACCCACGCTTGTCGGCTCGCCTAGCCATAAACGAACTGTGTCTTGGGTGGTGACACCTTGCTCAAACTTTGATGTAAATTCCTTCACATCAAAATCCCGGCCCATCCTTACAGAGCCGCAGGCGCTGACCAAAATTATGGAAAGAACAATTACAGAAAAACGTGAAAATAAAATCATGGCAACATCTCCCAAAATAATATTTCAAATCGGATGGGCTGGTTTGGTTTTAGTTTCTTGATGCATCCATACCAAAAATCTACATCCATTCCCCGCCCTCGCGTAAAATCGCTTCTGCACTATAACGCTGCCCTCAGCAAATAACCATTCATCTAAAGCCTAAATTCTCCCGTCACCGTGTCTGCCGAAGTCGAACGTTTTTTTTCCGAACAAAGCCCGCTTGCCGCTGAAGTTGCGTCGTTCCGCCCGCGCACGCAGCAGCGCGAGATGGCGCTGGCAGTGGCCGAGGCGATCCGCGACAACTCAATTCTGGTGGTCGAGGCTGGCACCGGCACCGGCAAGACATTCGCCTATCTGGTTCCAGCGCTACTCGCAGGCGGCAAGGTGATCATCTCGACCGGCACGAAGAACCTGCAAGACCAGTTGTTCCAGAAAGACCTGCCGATGGTGCGCGACGCGCTGAAGGCTCCAGTTTCGGTGGCACTGCTCAAGGGGCGCTCTAACTATGTGTGCCATTACCATCTGGCACGCACGGAATCGGACGGGATGTTCAAGACGCGCGAGGACATAAAGCATTTGGGCAAGATCAAACAATACGCGAAGGTCAGCGACTCGGGTGACAAGGGCAGCCTGGCCGACGTGCCTGAGAATGCGCCGATCTGGATGCAAGTGACATCGACACGCGACAACTGCCTCGGACAGGAATGCCCCAACCACAAGGAATGCTTCGTGCTCAAGGCGCGCTCTGAGGCGATGAAGGCGGATGTCGTGGTGGTGAACCATCACCTGTTCTTTGCCGACGTGATGTTGCGCGACGAGGGCGTGGCGGAGCTGCTGCCGGCCTGCAACACGGTGATCTTCGACGAGGCGCACCAGCTGCCGGAGACCGCCAGCCTGTTTTTCGGCGAGAGCCTTTCCACCACTCTGCTGCTTGAACTCGCCACCGACACGCGCATCGAGACGGCGGCTGCCGCCAAGGATTTCGCACCGCTGCCGAAGGCTTGTGACGAACTGGACAAGGCCGCGCGCGATTTGCGGCTGGTATTCAAGAAAGAAGGGCGGATGCCCGCGACGGCGCTTGATAGTTTCAAGGAGTGGCCAAACGCCCTGAAGACGCTCAGCGAAAAGATCGCGCAATTGAATGGTCTGCTGGAGAAGCAGGCGGAGCGGAGCGAGGGGCTGGAGAATTGCTGGAAGCGGGGGCAGGCGTTGGCGTGGCTACTCGAGCAGTGGATGGGTGAAGCACCCCCTCTGAATGAAACAACTAGCCATTCGACTAAGCTGCCAAAAACCGCAGCCAAGTCACTGGTTATCCCACCGGGTGAGGGGGACGGTTTTGTACGCTGGCTGGAAATATTCCATCACTCGCTGCAACTGAACACCACGCCGTTGTCGATCGCCGAAATTTTCGAGAAGCAGATCGGCGGCAGCGCGCGCGCGTGGATTTTTACTTCGGCGACGCTGGCGGTGAAGCAGGATTTTTCGCTGTACCAGAGCGAGATGGGGCTGCTCAACGCGAAGACCGCGTGCTGGGACAGCCCGTTCAACTACGCCGAGCAGGCGCTGCTGTATGTGCCGACCGGCCTGCCGGAACCAAACACCGAGGGCTACACCGAGGCGGTGGTACAGGCGGCGCTGCCGCTGATCGAGGCCAGCAAAGGGCGCGCCTTCCTGCTGTTCACCAGCTTGCGCGCGATGCAGCGTGCCCATGAAATTTTGCAGGCGGAATTCGACCGTCGCGGCTGGAGCTACCCGCTGATGCTGCAGGGCGAAGGCTCGCGCAACGAAATGCTGTCGCGTTTCCGCGAACACGGCAACGCGGTGCTGCTCGGCAGCCAATCGTTCTGGGAAGGGGTGGACGTGCGCGGCGAGGCGCTGTCGCTGGTTATCATCGACAAGCTGCCGTTCGCGCCGCCGGACGACCCGGTGCTGGCAGCACGCCTCGAACAGATGAAGAAACAGGGGCGCAACGCGTTCATGGAATACCAGTTGCCGCGCGCGATCATCACACTGAAGCAGGGTGCCGGGCGCTTGATCCGCGATGAAACCGACCGAGGTGTGCTGATGATCTGCGACCCGCGCATCATTACCAAGCACTATGGCAAGCGCATCTGGCAGAGTTTGCCGCCATTCAAGCGGACGCGGGTGGAAGCGGAAGCGGTAGGTTTTTTTAGTACTGCGACTTCTACGCAAGAACAGCTTGGGGGAAATTCTATCGACGGGTAGATAGTCTTTTTGGATTATATACATATCAGTGAAATGGTAGTACAACCTCAACAAGCCTTGGGAGGATGTCACCATGCAATTTTCAAAAGATCTATGCGTTGGAAATAGAATCATCGATTCCGAACACAAAATGTTGCTCAACATGATCAACGTGATAGCCCGTTCAATTGCAGTAAAGAACGTAGATGTTCTGTCAGAGGCATTTGACCTGTTGGAAAATAGTTTATGTGCCTATTTTGTAGTTGAGGAACGTATTGCTCAAGCACTCAATTTTGACTTTAAACAACACAAGCTTGCTCATCAAAACTTACTGAATAAGTTTAAGCGAATTAAAGATGAGTTGATGGCTAAAAATGGCCAGTGGTCTAGATCCGAGGAGGAAGATTTCATCTACTACATGAATGATTGCCTGATTAATCACATCAAAGTGGATGGCAAGCCGTTTAAGGCAGTGCTGGACGCTCAGTATTACGACTTTAGGCCCAACTGATCGGGCAATGATCCATATTGCATGGATGCGTGATACCGACGTCGAAGCAGTTTTCCCCGAAGCCTAAGAGGCAGGCTTATATTCAATAAATTATAACCAGCGCTTCATCGAATAGCCGCCAATCAACGGCCGTTGCATCGCGGCCCTGAAGATTTGCCGGCCCCATTTGAATTCCTTGTATAGCACGATGAAGCTCCACAAGTCGCGCAGTACTTTCGCACGGTCGCGCCAGCCCATCGCCATCAGCGCCGCGGGGAAATCGGCTTCGTGCGGACGGTCGAAAGCAATCTTTAACGGGTTCCACTGATCCGTCGTACGGCGCACTTCAGAGGCGATCATCCTGCGGTACATCTCCTGCATCGGGCGGTTGCGTAACCTGGCTTCCACCACAGCCTCGCCGCAGATCGCACCGGAATGCAGCGCGCAACTCATGCCCTCGCCGATCATGTTGAGGAAGCCGCTCGCCTGCCCGGTGATCAGCACATTGCCCTTGCCGAACACGTAACGGTTGATCAGCGACGGCCCGAAATTTTCCGCGCAGCCTTCGTCGTCAAGCGGCTCACCCAAACGCACGCCATGCTTGTCGGAAAGATAATTCACCACATTCGCATGCTTCTTGGCGAAATTGTCGCCGCTCTTGAAACCCACCCCGACGATCTGCCGTCCATCGCGCGCGTGGCTCCAGGTGTAGTGCCCGAGGCCGGGGTGAAACCAGAAATGAAAATATTGTTCATCCAGCGGGCACTCGATGATTTCGTGGAATTTCTGCCCGACAAAAAACCACGGGATGGATTGCGGATAATCCGGGTAGATCGCGCGGATCACCTGCGAACTGGGACCGTCGGCACCGATGACCTGGCGCGCACGGTACTCGACCGGCTCGCCCATTCTTCTTGCCTTGACGATCACATGATCGCCGTTGTCCTGCAGCCCGACGAACGAAGTCTGGTCGTGGATTTCCGCCCCGCTGCTCTTGACTGCCCAGTAGTCGGCCTCCTTGCGGTGCAGGTGCGGGGTCGTGCCGCCGAAAAAATCCATCGGCATCGACACCATGCTGGGAAAGTGGAAAGTGACGCCACGGCACGAGACCGGATCGTGCAGCACTTCTCGCGGCAAAGGACCGAAATTCTCCAGCAGGAAACGATGCCCGCGCGGCGACAGGATGCCGCTGCAAATCTTGTGACGCGGCAGCTTCTGCCGTTCCAGCACGATGGTCTCCAAGCCGGCATCGACCAGGCGTTTGGCGGCTGCGGCGGCTGACAGCCCGGCGCCGACGATAATGACATCAACTGTACGCATTAAATTATTACACCTTCAATAAATTTTTCACAAATGCAGGAAATATTTTGCAATTAGACTTCATGAACATCCGCCAAATCCGCCAGATGCACCACCGGAAAACTGCTTGCCTTCTCAAGGGCAGCGCGCTCCTCCAGATTCTCCACCACGATGCGGTTAATGCTGCGCCCGTGCAAAACCCAGCGCGTTTGCCCCTCATCATTCGGCATTGTCAGCCCCAGCCGCTGCGACAGATTTCGCGCGGTTGCGGGTATGGCAATGCGTTGCAGGTCGAGGTTGAAAGCGCAACCATGGGTAACGCGCAAGCGGTCATAGTATTTGACCAGCCGCTGGTAGTCCGAGTGGTACGCGCGTGGTTCGATCACATATAGGTCGGTTGCACACAGGTTGCGGCGCACGCCGGCATGGCCGCTGAGCGCTTCGCCAAGGCCGATGATGCTTGCATACGGAAGCCATTGCTTCAGGTATCGCAGCAGCAGGCCGTCGGCGACGATGATTTTTTTCATTTGGCGCAGCGGTGTCAAAAATCGTTCCCTGTGTTGCTCTGAAATAGTCGCACCGGCTTCCAGTGCCAGCGAGATGTCAAAGCAGTCGCCGCTGGTGGAGATTGCGCCTTCGCCTCCCAATAACCGGACGGCGCGCGCCAGAGTATCGGGATGTGCGAGCAGCGCCTGATCGGTCAGCAGTATCGATGAGGCTGTCGGTGATGCAACCGGCTTTGCCGCCCTTTCGGCTATCCGGGTTTGCAACTCACGCAGCCAGAGTGGTGCTGACAGTTGGCGGCGCAACTCAAGGATTGTTCCGGTGATGTCTATATTTTCCGGACACACCGGTTCGCAGGCCATACACAGGGTGCAATTCTCGACCGAAGCGGCGGGATCGGCTGTGCTGAGCCCATGCTGCATCGCCTTGAAGTGCCCTTGGGGGGTCAAGCTGATATCTCTGCTCTGCCGCCACACAGGGCAAACCAGCAAGCACAGGCTGCAACCGCTGCAGTCGGCATGGTCGCGGCGCGGTGAAAATGCATTTTTGAAAAAACCAAGCATCAGAAAATCACATCCCTGTTCAAGATCATCGCCGGGTCGGCCTCGCGTTTCATCGCCAGGTGGCGATCCACCACTTCGTCTCCGAACACACGCCGGATATAGCCTTTCATCATGCCACCGAAGCGGTAATAGCTGCCGCCCAGATCGACGCCGATGTCATAGATCGCATTCTTGAACGATTGAAAATAATCGCGGCTGTACACCTGGCCGCCTATCATCGGCTCGAATTCACAGCCGTAGGCCCATCCCTCGGCATCGGGCGGAATGCATGACATTTCATAATGCGCCTTGTGTTCCGGTCGCAGCTTGATACCGACGCAATACAGCGTGTAATGCGGGAAATATTTGCGGCATACCGCATTGCCGCGCTCCACTGCTTCGACAAATTTTTCCGCCGAAGTCGCGAGATCGGGAATCACCATCTGCTTGCTGCCCCAGAATTTCCACACCGCGCGCGAAAACACCACGGTGCGGTCGTGCATCAGGCCATCGCGCATGTACTCGGAACGGCGGAACTCGGGGAACAGTTCACGCTTGCGCTGGAACAAGAACCACGCCTCCGGTAACTTCCACGGACGCAGCACATATCGCCGCAGCATGCACAATGCAAATCCCGGCTCGCCATGGCCGCGCAGATGCGACTGCCAGTTTGCGCGAAACGCCGCTTCGCGCTCATCCGAATCGAAAGCCACCAGCAGGTTCACCGCGCAATCCATGATCGTCAAAATGCCAGAATAATCGCTGGCATCGTTCCTGTTCAGCAACTGCATATCTTCGACCGCGATGCGCAGCGAGTCGTAATAAAAGTAATGCATGCGCAGCGGCGTATAGCGTCGAATCTTCAGTGTGGCTTCGGTAATTACGCCGAACTGACCGTACCCCAGAATCACGCGCTGAAACAATTCAGCATTCTGCGTATCCGAACACTCGACAATGTTCCCGCGCGGAGTAACCACCTGAACTGATAATGCCTGATCGGCGCTGCAACCAAGGCGCGGCGAATTGACATCGATGCCGCCGACGCCCAGCGTGCCGCCGACCGAAGAAGTCAGGTTGAGCGGTGCGGAGAGGTAATCCATGCCGTGGCGGCGCAGTTCCTCGGCGAGGCTGTGCCAGAAGATCCCGCCCTCGGTGCGCACCGTCAGCGCATCGGTATCGACATGCAATACCTGGCTCATCCCGGTCATGTCCAGCAGCACGCCGCCAAACGCGACCGACTCGCCCTCGGTGGTCAGCCCGCCGCCGCGCACCGTGACCGGCACGCGGAATTGCTGCGCCGCCTTGAGCAAGGCAGAAACTTGCGCGGCACTGCGCGCGATCACCACACCATGCGGCAAGCCATATGCCGTGCCGCCCGCATCGGTGGCAAAGGTGCCGCGCGCGGCGATATTTTCGCGCAGCTCGATATCGTGATCGCGCAGCGCGGCGGCAAACTCCTGCCAGCTCTGCCCGTTCCAGCGGGTTGGATTGGTCTGCTGGCGCTTGATGCCCAGCAAGGCATCGGGACCGACGTGGCAGGAATCCGAATAAGCGCTCGGTGTCGAGGGTTCGATTACCTTCCGTTGGAATGTTTCTGAAATCATCGTGCCGGTATCAATGCTCTTTGCCATCGATTCGCGCTTGCAGAACAAACGGGATATACCGCCACCCGATTATCGCAAAACAGGCAAACCAGCACGCCGCCGCAAAAGATATCCAGTACGGAAAGGCAGATGGATAAAAACGAGGTGCGATCACACGAAAAACAAAGCCCAGGATCATGATCCGCAAGGCCCACTTATCGAGCGCGTCAAAAACAACTTTTCTTCCGGTGTGCCCCTTCGTGATCCTGATTATCATCGATGGAATGACCAAACCCATCACGCCGATGGTGAAAAAATGGATCGACAGGCTGCCGCCCCATTCCGGGAAAAAGTTGTGTTTGAAAAATTCGATCAGCAGTTGCACGACGATGGCGAGGTAGCCAAGATATACGATACCGATATCGAGCCTTCGCATCGCCAGCTCCGGCTTCCAGAAAAAGAACCTTCCGGCCAGCAGCAGGGCAAGCAGCAACGACAACCAGGCGGATAGCCATGGCGGCATAAAGCTCTCGGCGACCAACGCCAGACCGATCAATTTGGTCACCTTGTCCAGCACCGGATTGCGCAGGATTTCAACCTGGAACGCGCCCTTCATGAACTGGGAGAGCGTACGCTCCAGCATCACCAGAAATGCCACACGAAAGAGCCCTATCGCCATGCTCGATCCGTTCTGGAAGTATTCGGCGCTCAGCATCAAATTTTTGGAAATCAGGAAGAGCGGCAGGGCGATGAGAAAAAAATAATTGTCACGGTAGCTATCTGTCTTGCGGTGGCGGATAAGTGTCCACAGCACCATCGCCACGATCGAGACGAGAAACAGGTTGTTTGAAATCCTGAACAGGATGGGCGGCCAGGTGCCTCCAAACCACATACCCACGCGTTCGAACAGCCATGTGGCGACGAGATACATCAGCGCATTGCCGTGATAGCCGCGAATGTTGGTCCAGTTCTTGGTCGAGGTCAGCAGGAATCCGCCGAGGACGGCCCAGCCAAAGCCGAAAAACATCTCATGCGCATGCCATTGGATAGAAGATAACAAACTCTCGGGCATCGAAATGGCGCCCGTAAAAATCAATACCCACAGCACCGGCAGGCTTAGCCCGGACAAACATGCCAGTGCGAAGAACGGCCGGAAGCCGACCAGCCAGAGCGGATGTGCTGAAAATTTCATTAAATAACCTCTTCTATAAATCCAGATAATCCGTTAGATCAAACGTCCCTTCCCTCTTTTCAGGAAGAAGCAGGCTGGGCGGCTATGCCCAACCTGCGATGCTGTCATTGCGAGCGTAGCGTGACAATCCAGTATATTGATCAAAAACGAACTCTGGATTGCCACGTCCCGCCACGCTTCACTTGCGGCTTAAAGGCGCTCCTCGCAATGACGATTTAATCAGAGCCTCTCCAAATCAGACAATCTCTGCCCACAGATCATGCTCATCTGAATCGGTGATTTTCACTTCCACGAAATCGCCCACGCTTAACTGCTGGCCATCTTCGATATAAACCAGGCCGTCGATTTCCGGCGCATCGGCGGAGCTGCGCGCGATTGCGCCCTCCTCATCCACTTCGTCCACCAGCACAATGAAGGTCTTGCCGACCTTGCGCTTCAAGCGCGCTTCGCTGATTTCCTCCTGCAACAGCATCAGCCGTGCGAGGCGTTCCTGCTGCACTTCGGGCGGCACGTGGTCGGGCAATTCGTTCGCTGCTGCGCCCTCC
Organism: Nitrosomonadales bacterium; assembly: GCA_023259055.1. GTDB lineage: Bacteria > Pseudomonadota > Gammaproteobacteria > Burkholderiales > Gallionellaceae > Gallionella. The sequence goes on along the minus strand of JAHFQZ010000003.1, from coordinate 32,308 downwards.
ACCGGCGAATAGGCAAACGCGCCGACGCGGTCCAGTTGCGACTCCTTCAGAAAATCAAGCAGCTCTTTAAATTCCTCTTCAGTCTCGCCGGGAAAACCGACGATGAAGGTGCTGCGCAGCGTCAGTTCCGGGCAAGTCTCGCGCCATTGTTTAATGCGCGCCAGCACGTTGTCGCTGCTGCCGGGGCGTTTCATCAGCTTGAGGATACGCTGATTGGCGTGCTGAAACGGAATGTCCAGGTACGGCAGGATGATGCCCTCGGCCATCAGCGGAATCACTTCGTCCACGTGCGGATATGGGTAGACGTAATGCAGGCGCACCCACACTCCCCTTTCGCCCGGTTTGCCAAGCTTACCCAGCGCGGCAGCCAGTTCGGTCATGCGTGTCTTGAGCGGCCTGCCGCCCCAGAAGCCGGTGCGGTATTTCACATCCACACCATAAGCGGAAGTGTCCTGCGAAATCACCAGCAATTCCTTCACGCCCGCGTTGACCAGGTTCTGCGCTTCCTGCATCACATCTCCGACTGGACGGCTTACCAGGTCGCCGCGCAGGCTGGGGATGATGCAGAAGGTGCAGCGATGGTTGCAGCCCTCGGAAATCTTTACATAGGCATAATGCTTCGGCGTCAGGCGGATACCCTGCGCGGGCACTAAATCGGAAAGAGGATCATGGGGCTTGGGCAGATGCGCGTGCACCGCCGCCATCACCTCGTCGGTGGCATGTGGGCCGGTCACAGCGAGCACTTTGGGATGCGCCTGCCGCACCACATCGCCCTTCGCGCCGAGACAGCCGGTGACAATCACCTTACCGCTTTCGGCCAGCGCTTCTCCGATCGCGTCCAGCGATTCTTCCACCGCGCTGTCGATGAAGCCGCAGGTGTTCACGATCACCAGATCGGAATCCTGATAGCTGGCGGAAATCAGGTAGCCTTCGGCGCGCAGGCGGGTAAGGATATGCTCGGAATCCACAGTTGCCTTGGGGCAGCCCAGCGAGACGAAGCCGACGCGCGGCACAGTATGTTGCTTGCTCATGCTTTGATTTTCAATCCTTCAATTCGTTGGGCATCATTCAGCAATCCACATTCCCAACAGACCCACCGTCGCCACACCCAGCACAATCAGCCCAACCTGTTGCGCGGTGTCGCGCAACTGCGCACGTTTGTGCAGGCCGGGAATCAGGTCGGCCACGGCGACGTAAATCATGCTCGCTGCCGCCAGCGCCAGCAGCGACGGTATCCACGTTTGCATGGTCTGCAAAACGAAGTAACCCAGTATGCCGCCGACCACAGAGGCAAAACTGGAAATCAGGTTTAATTGAAAAGCTTTGGCTTTACTGTAGCCGGAATGCAACAGGATGGCGAAATCGCCGACTTCCTGTGGAATCTCGTGTGCGATGATGGCCAGCGCGGTGACGATACCGAGATGCATGTCGGTCAGGAAGGCCGCAGCGATGATGACGCCATCCACAAAGTTGTGAAAGGTATCGCCCACCATGATCATCATGCCGCTGCGCCCATGATCGTGGTTACGCTCGGCATTCAACAGCTCATGCGCCTCGCAATGCTCGTGGTGGCAGTGCCGCCACAACACCAGTTTTTCCAGAACAAAAAACAGCAGGATGCCGAACAGCACCATGCCAAACAAAGCGGGCACATTCCGCGTAAGCTTGATCGCCTCAGGCAGGATGTCGAGGAACACCGCGCCGAGCAGCGCGCCGATGGCGTAGCTCACCATCGCACCCAGGTAGCGCTGCGCATGAGAATTGAGTGCAAATGCTGCGGCACACACCACGCTCAACGCACCGCCAGCAATGCTGGCCGCGACGATCCACAGTAAAACGGTCATGGGGATATATTCAGAAAACCACGGGCATGGATTATACCAAAGGCAGGGTGAAAATCTTTCACACATGTAATGGATAGAAAGTTGCCACCTTTAGTGCAATGTCTATTGGCGGAAGACGCGGCTCGTCAATTTCAAAATACAGTATTACACTGGTGTACCATCATCCAGTCAGGCAATGCCCGATCTATATTTGTTTCCGGCATATCGGGCTTAGGGTTGTAAGATAATGAAAGCACAATTCATACTCAAGGCACCTTGCCTAAACTCCTCTCTTACCCGCTGGAGAGGTACATTTTCATAGGAGGAAATATTATGTCCACTAGAGCAGAACGTGATTCGTTCGGCAGCATCGAGGTTCCCACCGATCGATTGTGGGGCGCGCAAACGCAGCGTTCTCTCGAGTATTTTCACATTTCAACCGAGCTTATGCCGGAAGAAATCATCATGGCCCTCGCTGAAGTCAAACGTGCCTGCGCGCTGGTTAACCGCGACCTGGGCCTGCTGAATGCATACAAAGCTGATGCCATCGTGCAGGCGGCGGATGAAGTGCTGGCGGGCATGCATACCCAGGAGTTTCCACTGTCTGTCTGGCAGACCGGCTCGGGCACACAGAGCAACATGAACATGAACGAGGTGCTTGCCAATCGCGCCTCGGAGCTACTTGGAGGCGCGCGCGGCGAAGCACGCAAGATTCACCCCAACGACGAGGTCAATCTCGGCCAGTCAACCAATGACATTTTTCCCACTGCGATGCACGTGGCTGCCGTCGCCGGTATCCGGCAGAATCTGCTCACGTCATTGCGCACACTACGCGCAACCCTGAAAAACAAATCCGACACATTCGCGGACATTGTCAAAATCGGGCGCACGCATTTGCAGGACGCAACCCCGATTACACTGGGACAGGAATTTTCCGGCTTTGTGGCACAGCTGTATCTGGCGGAATCGGCGATACTCGCCACGCTTGCTCCGCTTTACGAGCTGGCGGCAGGCGGCACGGCAGTAGGCACGGGGCTGAATACCCATGCCGAATTCGGCGAACGCGTCGCTGCTGAACTTGCACGCAGCAGCGGAGCACCGTTCAAGAGCGCCGTCAACAAGTTTGCCGCACTGGCCGCACATGATGCGCTGGTGGCCGCGCACGGCGCACTCAAGACGCTGGCTGTAGTGCTGATGAAAATCGCCAATGACGTGCGCTGGCTGGCCTCCGGCCCCCGTTCCGGGTTGGGCGAAATCAGCATCCCGGAAAACGAGCCGGGCAGCTCGATCATGCCGGGCAAGGTGAATCCGACCCAGTGCGAGGCGCTGACCATGCTGTGCTGCCAGGTGTTTGGCAACGACGTCGCCATCACAATCGGCGGTGCCTCAGGCAATTTCGAACTGAATGTATTCAAGCCGCTCATCGCGCACAATGTTGTACAAAGCGTGCGCTTGCTCTCCGACGGCATGGCGAGTTTCGAAAAATACTGCGTGCTTGGCATCAAGACCAATCAAGCACGCATCGCGGAGCTGCTGGAACGCTCGCTGATGCTGGTTACCGCGCTGACTCCGCATATCGGCTACGACCGCGCCGCCGAGATCGCAAAGCGTGCACACCGCGACGGCGGCACGCTGAAGCGGGCGGCGCTGGCGCTGGGTTATGTCACGGAAGATGAATTCGATCAGTGGGTACAGGCGGCGGAAATGACCCACCCAAAAACTACCTGAGAATTTAAGCTGACCGGGCTAAAGCCAATGGCTTATCCAACTAGTCCAAAAACTCAAATTCCCCCACAAGTATGTGATGGTCAGAGGCCATCGTCGGTTTCACGGCATAGCGCACAGGATGGAGGTGTCGATTGTAGAAAATATGGTCAAGCACGTAGGGGCGGCGGCGCCACGTAATTTCTTTTGTCTGCGTGGTCTGGTAACCGACTTTGGCAAACTGCTTAACCAGCGCATCGTGCTTGCTGACGTTGAAATCTCCACTAATCAGCGTTGGACCGTCCGAGCGGCGCAATTGTTTAACGACAAGCTGGCGCTGTTCGGAGTGATGCTCGCTTGATGAATTAAGCATGAAGTGCGCCAGAAGGTGTGTATTGAAGAGCTGAAGTTCGCGGCCAGCAAGCGTGGTCTTTGCGCCGATAAGAAGGCGGTCAGTGGGCGTTTTTTCTTCACCCTGAAATTCAAACTCGATTGGCGGCGACGGCAGGTCGTAACGGAAGGTGTCGCGCAACGGCGTTTTGGAAAAGATGGCCAGCCCTATGCCGAATGGCAATTCGCGGGGGTCGGCTTTAGGATAGGAAAAATAGCTGAAATAGCCTTTAAGCGCCGCTTTCAGCCGTGTGTAGTTGGGCGGCGGATCAAGTTGCACCCCGTCAGGCTGGGCATGCTCAACTTCCTGCAGCATCACCACATCAGCGTCATGGCTGAGGATTTCCGAGATAGTCAGTTCGAGATCGACGGGCGCGTGGTCGGGATCTGCATCATCCCAGCCTTGGCCGAACTGCATATTGAATTGCAGGATTTTGAATGTACTCATGGGTGCGGAGTAGTATTGTCAGGTTGTGCGCATAATAGCGTGGCAGAAACAAAAAAAGAAATCATATTAAATTTGCCAATGTATATCGAGTTCCTGGCATAGCAAGTTAAGCTACTAGTTGAAATCGACCGTAGTTTAAAGCAAACACTATTCTTCCAGTATTTCTTTCCCGGGAAACAGTTCTTCCGTGTAACCGAATTTTGACATGTCGCTGATGCGCATCGGATACAAGATCCCGTCCAGATGATCGCACTCGTGCTGCACTACACGGGCATGGAATTCGCTGACAGTGCGATCGACAGGATCGCCGTATTCATCCACGCCCTGATAACGAATATGCGCATGGCGCGGCACCAAACCACGTAGTCCGGGGACGCTCAAACAACCTTCCCAATCTTCTTCCATCCCCTCGCCCAGCGGGGTAATGACTGGATTGATAAGTACCGTTTCCGGCACACCCTCTGCATCGGGATAACGCGGGTTATGCTGGACGCCAAAGATCACCACGCGTAATCCAACGCCAATTTGCGGTGCGGCCAATCCCGCGCCGTTCAGGGATTGCATGGTGTCGCGCATATCAACCAGCAGCTCGTGCAATTGCTGCGTGTCGAAGTGGATGACAGGTTTGGCAATATGTAACAGGCGCACATCCCCCATGCGCAATACATCCTTAATTGCCATCGCAATTCACCACGCATTCGAGAATGCTGCGCACCCGTCCCGTCGTTGCGCCGGTGGTAGCATTAACTTTTTCAATGTTGATGCCGGTTGCGCTATCGCCGCGCCCCCCCGCATAATTCGCCACCACTGCAATAGCCGCATAACTTAGCTCCAGTTCTTTAGCCAGCGCTGCTTCCGGCATGCCGGTCATGCCTACCATATCCGCTCCATCGCGCTCATAACGATTGATTTCGGCGATGCTGTCAAGGCGCGGCCCTTGTGTGGCCGCATACACGCCGCCATCCATACATGCCTGTTCTGCAATTTGCGCGCTGCGCAATATGCGGCTGCGCAGACTGGCGCAGTAGGGTAAAGTAAAATCGGCGTTGCTGTATGGTTTGTCGCGAGTCTCAAAAAAAGTCGCATCGCGACCATGAGTGTAATCAATAATCTGATCCGGCACGACGATCACGCCGGGCTTAAGATCGGCGCGGATGCCACCCACGGTCGCCACCGAGATAATTTCGCTGATCCCCTGTTCGCGTAGCGCCCAAAGATTGGCGCGATAGTTCACCAGATGTGGCGGGATAGTGTGTCCGTATCCGTGGCGGGCCAAAAATATCACCTCATGCTGATTCAGCGTGCCAAACAGAAATGCGCCGGATGGCTCTCCGTAAGGCGTGCGCATGACCTGCCGATGGGTTATTTCCAGATTCGCCAATTGCGCCAGGCCACGTCCACCAATAATTGCCAACATATCTATTTTTCCTTCGCTGCATAAATGGCTGGCAGGTTACGCCATGCCCCTTCGATATCCATGCCATAGCCGAACACAAAACGATTCGGCAATTCCACTCCCACAAAATCCGCATGGGCTGCTTTCTTCCCGCCATGCTGTTTGTCGGCAAACACTGCGCTGTAGCACTTTTCTGCACCGAGCTCCAACACCCGTTCTTGCAACGCCGCTAGTGTGTGGCCTTCGTCAAGAATATCATCCAGCAACAGCACCACTCGACCGCGCACATTCTCGCATGGCGCGACCTTCCAGTGCATTTCGCCACCCTGCCGCGCATCGCCGTAACGCGACACATGCACGTAATCAAAATCCAGAGGAAAGTTGAGCAACGGCAACAACTGCCCGCTGAACACCACCGCACCACCCATGACCGACAACACCAGCGGATACTTATCCGCCAGTGCGGCATTGATTTGTTGCGCCACACGATGCAAAGCCGACTGCACCTGCTCGGCTGAATATAACAGTTCAGCCTGTTGCAAGATGTCGCGGGCACGCTGAATGGATGCAGTCATGGTTTATTGTTTGCTTTCCGCTTTCCCCAAGCTGTTCAGATACGCGGCAAACTCGTCGCGTACTTCTGGATGCTTGAGTCCCAACGCCACCATCGCCTTGAGATAGCCCAACTTGGCGCCGCAGTCATAGCGCGTGCCCTTGAAACGGTAGGCGAGCATTTTTTCCTCTTTCATCAATGCGGCAATACCGTCGGTCAATTGGATTTCACCGCCTGCGCCCGCCCGCACTTTTTCAAGGTGATGAAAAATTCGCGGCGTGAGAATGTAGCGCCCCACAACGGCAAGCGTTGATGGTGCATCTTCCGGTTTGGGTTTTTCAACAATGGCATTCACCTGCTCCAGATCGTCTGCCAGCGGCACGCTGTTGACAATACCATATTGCCTGGTCTGATCGCGCGGTACGTTCTGCACACCCAGGATCGAGCACTGGTGCTGTTGGAACACGTCCGTCATCTGTTTGATGACGGAGACCTGACCGTCTATCAGGTCGTCAGCCAATATCACCGCGAATGGCTCGTTATCTATTACCGGCCGTGCGCACAACACGGCATGCCCCAGGCCCAACGGTTCGGACTGGCGGATATAAATGCAGTTAATGTGCTTTGGAATAATATCCTGAACCAGGCACAACAATTTGTCCTTGTTGCTTGCCGCAAGTTCTGCCTCCAATTCGTAGGCCTTGTCAAAATGATCCTCAATCGCACGCTTGTTGCGCCCAGTAATAAACACCATATCGGTGATACCTGCTGCCACTGCCTCTTCCACTGCATACTGGATCAGCGGCTTGTCCACGACGGGCATCATTTCCTTCGGGCTGGCTTTGGTGGCCGGCAAGAAGCGGCTGCCCAAACCGGCGACTGGAAAGACTGCCTTGGTGATTTTTTTCATACTCTCTCCAATAATGCCAAAAATTGTTGTTCGTCCAGCACCGCAACACCCAGCTCGTGAGCCTTTTCCAGCTTGCTGCCTGCCTCGGCTCCCGCTACCACATAGTCGGTCTTCTTCGATACGCTGCCGCTGACTTTTGCGCCGAGTGTCTCCAGTTTTTCCTTGGCCTGTTCGCGCGTCATGGTGGCGAGCGTGCCGGTCAATACAAAAATTTTGCCGCTGAATTGCGATTCTCGCACAGCTTGTGCTTCATGTTCCACCCAATGCACACCGTGGGCGCGCAGCGCTTTGACGACTTCGATGTTATGCGACTCCGAAAAAAATGCGGTGATGCTTTGCGCAACGACGGGACCGACATCGGGCACCTGCTGCAAACTCTCTTCGTCCGCTTTCATCAGGCTCTCCAGCTTGCCGAAGTGGCGTGCCAGGTCTTTTGCCGTCGCCTCGCCGACGTTGCGGATGCCGAGCGCGTAAATGAAGCGAGCCAGCGTCGTTTTCTTGCTGTGTTCTATCGCCTCCAGCAGGTTGAGAGCGGATTTTTCCCCCATACGATCCAGATCGGCAAGAACCGACATGCCCAGCTTATAAAGATCGGCTGGCGTACTCACGATGCCGCCGTCCACCAGTTGTTCGGCCAGCTTGTAACCCAGCCCTTCGATATCCATCGCGCGGCGGCTGGCGAAATGCAGCAGCGCCTGCATGCGCTGCGCCGGGCAGAACAGCCCGCCGGTACAGCGCCAGTCGGCTTCGCCTTCCTCGCGCACGATGCGGCTGCCGCATACCGGACATTTTCCGTGCAGGCGCTTGAATAAATCGAATGGCTCACCAGTATTCGCCGGGCGCTGGTCGATAACCACGCCCACCACTTCCGGGATCACATCACCCGCGCGGCGCACGATCACCGTATCGCCGATGCGCACATCCTTGCGCCGTGTCTCGTCCTCGTTATGCAGCGTGGCGTTGCTGACTGTGGTGCCGCCGACGAACACCGGCTCCAGCTTGGCCACCGGCGTCAGCTTGCCGGTGCGCCCGACCTGGATGTCGATGTCATGCACCACGGTGATCTGCTCTTCTGCCGGGAATTTGTGCGCCACCGCCCAGCGCGGCTCGCGCGACACGAAGCCAAGCTTCTCCTGCAACTCAATTTTGTTGACTTTGTACACCACGCCGTCGATGTCGAACGGCAACTGGTCACGTTTTTCCGCAATGCGGCGATGGAATTCCACCAGCCCTTGCGCTCCTTGTACAACCCTACACTCATGATTTACCGGGAATCTCCATGCATCCAACTGGTCTAGCTCTTCTTTATGAGTCTTGCGCCATTCCCAGCCTTCCACTTTCTCGCCGAGCCCATAAACAAAGAACTTCAGCGGACGCCGCGCGGCCAATGCCGGATCGAGCTGGCGTATGCTGCCTGCCGCTCCGTTACGCGGATTGACCAGTGTGGGTAATCCCAGTTCGCGCTGCCGTTCGTTGTATTTTTCGAAATCGTCGCGACGCATGTACACCTCGCCGCGTACTTCCAAAACACTGGGACATCCCCCTTCCAATCTCCATGGAATCTGGCGGATGGTACGAATATTTTGCGTCACGTCCTCGCCGGTCTCGCCATCGCCACGCGTGGCGGCCTGCACCAGCACACCCTGCTCGTAGCGCAGGTTGATGGCGAGGCCGTCGAATTTCAATTCGCAGACGTACTCGACCGGCGCATCGCTCTCGCTCAGCCCCAGCTCTTTGCGCACCCGAGCATCAAACGCGATCGCACCTGCGTCGCTGATGTCGGTCTCGGTGCGGATTGACAGCATCGGCACAGCATGGCGCACTGGCTGGAACATATCCAGCGGCTTGCCACCTACACGTTGAGAGGGAGAGTCTGCACTGCGCAATTCCGGATGCTGCTCTTCCAGTGTCTGCAATTCACGGAACAGCTTGTCGTATTCAGCATCGGGAACGCGAGGGGAATCCTTCACGTAATACCAATAGTCGTATTCCGCAATCTGCTTGCGCAACTGTGCAATGCGGCGTACTACCTCTTGACTCGTCATCAGGAAAACAGCCTGCGCGCCTGCGCACTGCCCGGCGCTATCCCGTTGTTGCGCATTTTTGCTTCCACCTCGACGATCTTTTCGCGGATGCGCGCCAGTCCGCCTTCGCTCAACAGCACACGATGATCGTCCACAAGATCGACTTGCAGTTCTTCGGCAAACTCATGTGCAACGCTCACCATCTGGTCGAACTGCAGCGCAGGATTCTCGACACGCGGCAGATCAAGCAACAAGGTCATTCCCTTCGAGCTGGTTATTTCAAGCGTGTTGTGATGAAACGGTTCAGCATCCAGATTAACCAGGGAAAACAAGCTGCGTCCGGCCATGCGCCGGTCATTGTCCCGTGCCAGCGTGACGCGACGCCGGTCTGTGCCCTGCCAGCCACGGGTATCCGTCAAATGAAACGCGCCGTCCGATTCCAGCTTCATGCCAAACAAAGCGGCAGCCTGTGCAATCTGGCTGCACAGCAACAAACGCTCGCCGCGCGGCACCAGATTGATCCCGACCATCTGATCCACTTCGGCGCAGAACCCGTCCAGTTCGGCTGCGCGATGATACGCTTCATGGATATCCGGGGCGGCGGCATCTGCCTTGATCTGTTTGGCAACTCCCAGAACCAGGTCACGGAAGTCCGCCAATTTCGCCTGGCTGATCGCGCCGCTCCGGTCCACCAGCTGCAGGGCAATACGGAAACGGGTATACAGGGCCTGGCTTTCGGCAATGGCACGTTCCCATCGCGAGGAATTCAACGCCATCCCGCACACATGTACCGGCTTGCCAAAATCGAATTTGCGCTGCCAGAAGCCATCCAGCACGGCGGCCAGGCTGGCTTCATTCAAATGCAATTCGATGATGAAATCGCTGCGCATATCCAGCAACGCGCAGGATTCGTCAAGAGCAGATATGGCAGCCGCGGACGAATTCCTCCCCGACGGAATCGCCTCACCCAGGGCATCTTCAATCATCGATTCCAGGGGAGGTTGCTGGCCCTGCGGTCTTTCACCGCTTTCCTGATACAGCGCGTCTGCATGGCTCGCCTTGAATGCCGCGCCAAACTTTCTCCGGTAACGCCTTTGCTGCCACCAGCCGAAGGCATACACCGCGACGATCACTCCTAATCCTATCGCCAGCAAAGCTGCTTGTAATTCACTCATGTTTTGTACACCAAAATGCGCGCGTTAAGCGAAGAGTTTATACGCGAATTATCTCAAGCAGTATAGAAAATGGCTATTACATTAACTCGCCGCTTATCACGCCAAAGGCAATTCCGCATTGCTCTTGCCGATGACAGCGACTTCATCCAGCGCCTTGAGAAAGTGATGCTGCTCGTGCAACTGGGCCAGCGATTCAGGATGGGCTCTGCCGTGCATCTGGACGAGCCGCGCACGGCTTGTAGCGGGCATTTCCCAATGCAGCCCCTGCAACAATTCATCAGCCGATTCCGGCTTGTTGCACACCAGCACCATGTCGCAGCCCGCGTTCAATGCGGCCTCGGCGCGCTGTACGATGCCGCCCGCGACCGTAGCGCCTTCCATGCTCAGATCATCGCTGAAGACACAGCCTTCAAAACCCAGTTGTTCGCGCAATATTTTCTTCAGCCAGGTGCTGGAAAAACCTGCGGGTAGCTTGTCCACCTTGGGATAAATGACGTGTGCGGGCATCACCGCAGCCAGCCCGTAATCCACCATTTGCCGGAACGGAACCAAGTCGCACATTTCGATATCGACAAACCCGCGCTCGTCCACCGGAATGTCCAGATGCGAATCGGCGCGCACGAAGCCGTGGCCGGGGAAATGCTTGCCGACCGTGTGCATCCCGCCCTGCCTCAACCCCAGCAACAAGCTGTGCGCCAGCTCGGCAATCGCCTGCGGATCGCTGTGAAACGCGCGGTCGCCGATGACGCTGCTCTGCCCGTAATCCACATCCAGCACCGGCGTAAAACTGAAGTCCACGCCGCAGGCGCGCAGCTCCGCCGCCAACACATAACCGACCTGCTGCGCCAGATGGCGCGCACGCTGCGGATGCGCATCCCATATCCTGCCGAGCTCGCGCATCGCGGGAATCTTCGTAAACCCTTCGCGGAACCGCTGCACCCGCCCGCCTTCGTGGTCCACCGCAATCAGCAACGGCGGCGTGCGCAGCGCATGAATCGCCGCAGTCAGCTCGGAGAGCTGGCCGGGTGACGCATAGTTGCGCGCAAACAGGATCACCCCCCCAACCAGCGGATGCCGCAGCCGCGCCTCGTCCTCCGGCGTCAACCGCGTCCCCAAAACATCCAGCATCACCGGCCCCAAGCCCATATCTGCTCCTGATTGGTTGAATTTTAGTGTGGCGGATTATAAGGCTTTTAGCAGAGAAAACGTGCCTGTCATCATGGTCTCATTGAAGGCTAGTCTGTTTAGCGTATTGACCTCCGAAGGTAATACTGAAACACTGCGTTGCCGGTGCAAATCGGATGAAATTAATAGGAGGAAATTGTGATGTGCAAAGAAAAGGAATCGACTCCGGTACCTTCGGTTACTTGGCAGATACAATTGAAATTCAACTTTGACTAAAGGGAAATCATGGAAACTATCAAATTAGCGAGCATATTGATTTTGATTATTTTAATATCTGGATGCGTTCAAACCAGATTTGAAAAATCTATTTCAGTGACCAAAGATGCTCAGGGAAATATTATTCAAACAGTTGAAACCGAAACAGTCTCCCAGCCTGGGAATGGTATTCCGATCAAATTAGAGAAGATCAAAAACATACAATTTGATGGACAACCTTCCCCTGGAAAATAGTCTTCCAAGTGTGATTACGATAAAGCGGTGATTCAATGCCAATGAATACTATCCTTGAATTCGATGGAATCGAATGCCAGCTCAAAGGGGTCAGCATCGCATTTAGCACGCATAGGATGGGTTGAGCAACGCGAAACCCATCGGCTTTTTGATGTTTTTTGGGTTTTGGGTTTTGGATTTTTTCCCTGTGCGCCGCCGAGTAGCGCAGGCTGGTCAGGGGGTTTCGGCGAGGACTAGATGAAACAACTAGCCATTCGACTAAGCTGGCAAAAGACGCCAGCCAAGTCGCTGGTTATGTCTGAGCGCGTAGCGCGAGTTCCGCAGCCGCCTGACCAGTCGAGCAACGCAGGGAACCCCGCAGGGGCGGTAAACCGGGGCCGCCTTTTCTTTGGTTACTTTCTTTTTGGCGAAGCAAAAGAAAGTGACTAGCTGCCGGGCTACCCCCGGCGGTATTGATTTGCTTTCAACCATTCATGGTTCGATACCTCACCACGAACGGACTGGGTTGGTTAAATTTAATTACTCTCCAGCACCACAAACGCAACAATAAAATCCTGCTCATCGCTGACCGAAACATGGTGTCCGCTGATCCCCAACTGCGCCAGATGCTTGCGCAACGTTTCATCAAACTGCAACACCGGCTTACCAAGCCCGTCATGCGTGACGCTGATGCGACTCAGACTGACCGGGTGGCGTAAGCCGCTGCCAACCGCCTTGGCAAACGCCTCCTTGGCAGCAAAACGTTTCGCCAGTAAACGCGCCGGATTGGCACTACGCTGGCATTCCGGCAATTCGCGCTCGCTCAACACTCGCTCGGCAAGACGAACACCATAACGCGCCCACATCTTTTCAATGCGTGCAAATTCGACGATGTCCGTGCCGATGCCGTAGATCATGCCTGAACCAGCAATGCCTTCATCTTCCTCACCGCCGCATCCAGCCCGATGAACAGCGCTTCGGAGACAATGGCGTGGCCGATGTTGAGCTCGACGATATTGGGGATCGCGACGATAGGCTGCACGTTGTGGTAATTCAGTCCGTGCCCGGCATTCACCTGCAACCCTTGCGCATGAGCATGGGCTGCCGCAACGCGGATGCGCTCCAGTTCATGCTCACGCTCCGGCACGCTGTCCGCGTCGGCATATTTTCCGGTATGCAATTCCACCACCGGCGCGCCGCTGCGGTGCGCAGCATCGATCTGCTTCTGATCAGGGTCGATGAACAGGGACACGCGGATGCCTGCCGCCGCGCAACGCTCGCAGGCCGCTTTGACGGCATCAAAATAGCGCACCACATCCAGCCCGCCTTCGGTGGTCAGCTCTTCGCGGCGTTCCGGCACCAGGCATAAATCGTGCGGCTTGATGCGCAGCGCATTAGCGATCATTTCATCGGTGACCGCACACTCAAGGTTCATGCGCGTTTGCAGCATATCGCGCAACACCTCGACATCGCGATCCTGGATATGGCGGCGGTCTTCGCGGAGGTGCAGGGTAATTGCGTCAGCGCCGGCCTCCTCGCAGATCAGCGCGGCGCGCACCACGTTGGGGTAGCGCGATCCACGCGCCTGGCGTAGCGTGGCGACGTGGTCGATGTTAAGTCCGAGTTTCATCATTTTTACATCCTCAACTTTACAAGATGGTAGCGCTTCTACCCTCTCCCTAGCCCTCCCCCTGCAAGGGGGAGGGGATATGGTCATAGTTTCTGCAAATCCTTAATCAGTTCGCGCGTATGCAGTATCTTGCCGCCGAGATGGTGGTTCAACAACATGCGCATCAGTTGTTTGCTCTGCTGTGCGGTAATAGGGTCGGCATAATCGTCCGCAGCCATGTCGAGCAAGGTCTTGCCCAACACCGTCAAACCGGTATGCACATCGCCATCATCAGGCCCGCTATCATCCGGTAACGGGCCGCGCTCCACTACATAACGATAGCAGACTTCCGGCTGTATCGCCTTACCGTTTCCCGCCTCGCGTTCCAACGCCAGTGCATAGCCGAGCTCCTGCAGCAGGTGCTTTTCAAAGCAGCGCAACGTGGCGGCATGATCGGTTTCGTGCGCCAAACGGTAAATGGTGGCACGGTAGTAATCGAATAATTGTTCATGCGGATCGTCTCGCGCCAGCAGGTTGAGCAGCATTTCGTTCATATAAAAGCCGCACATCAATGCCGTGCCTTGCAGATAGGGCTGCCCGCCCTGCCATTCCGCGCTGTGCATGGTACGCACCTCGCCTTTGCCAAACCAGGAAAGCAACAGCGGCTGGAAATTCATCAGCACCCCGCGCAAGCTTGACTTCGGGCGCCTGGCGCCGCGCGCCACGATTGCCAGCCTGCCATGCTTGCGGCTGAACACATCGAGGATCAGACTGGTCTCGCGAAACGGGTGGCTGTGAAGCACAAAGGCCGGTTCGTCTTGCTGCTTGTTCCGGTTCGCAGCGGTCATTCGTAACCCAGTGAGCGCAGCACGCGCGCGTCATCCGCCCAGCCGCTGCGCAGCTTGACGAAGACTTCAAGATACACTTTGCCGTCGAACAGCTTTTCCATGTCCAGGCGCGCCTGTGTGGCGATTTCCTTGAGCTTTTCGCCTTTCTTGCCGATCAGCATCGCCTTGTGCGCTTCCTTGTCCACCAGTATGGCGGCGTGGATGCGGCGCAGCTTGCCTTCCATCTTGAATTGCTCGATCACCACGCTGGTCGAGTATGGCAGTTCGTCTCCGGTAAAGCGGAATACTTTTTCGCGCAGCATTTCGGCAGCCAGAAATCGTTCGCTTCGATCGGTGATGTCGTCCTTGTCAAAGATCAGATCGCCTGGCGGCAGGTGGCGGCGCAATGCCTCGCGCAACTCATCCAGCTTGGTATCCTTCTTGGCGCTGACCGGCACGATTTCAGCAAACTTGAAATCCTGCGCGACACGCTCGGCAAAAGAAAACAGCTGGCCTTTATCCTCCACCTCGTCGATCTTGTTGATCACGAGCAACACCGGCCTGTTGTCCGGCAACAGCTTGAGTACTTCCTGGTCGCGTTCGTCATAACGCAGCGCTTCCAGCACGAACACCACCACCTGCACATCGCGCAGGCTGCTGGTAACGACACGGTTCATGCCGCGATTCAGCGCGTTCAGGTGTTTGGTCTGAAATCCGGGCGTATCAACAAACACGAATTGCGCGTGTTCGTCGGTCAGGATGCCATGGATGCGATGGCGCGTGGTCTGCGCCTTGCGCGAAGTGATGCTGATCTTTTGTCCGATCAGGTGGTTGAGCAGCGTGGACTTGCCCACGTTGGGCCTGCCGACAATGGCGATGAAGCCGCTGCGAAACGTTTCTGGAAGGCTATCCGCCTGGGAGATGCTCGCTGGATCTTTTTGTTCAGTCATGATGGATCGATAGTTGTTGGCAGGCCTCTTGTGCCGCCTGCTGCTCGGCATTGCGGCGGCTGCTGCCCGTACCGCGCGTTGATATTTTCAATGATGGGATAGCGCACTCCACTTCGAAGGATTGCTCGTGCGCCTGGCCTTGAGTTGCGATTACGCTGTAGCTCGGCAATGGAATACGCTTGCCTTGCAGGTGCTCTTGCAACAGGGTTTTGGCATCCTTGCCCAACGTTTGAACATCGACTTTCGCCAGGTAAGGCACGAACAATCCCAGCACGACTTTTTCAGCAGCGGCAAAACCAGCGTCCAGCAGAACAGCGCCAAACAAGGCCTCCATCGCATCTGCCAGAATGGAAGGACGGCGGAAGCCGCCGCTCTTTAGCTCGCCTTCGCCCAGCCTTAAATGGCTGCCCAGTTCGAGTTGCTGGGCAAGAATCGCCAGCGTGTCTTCTCTGATCAGGTTGGAGCGCAGCCGCGACAGCTCACCCTCGCTCAACTGCGGATAGCTGCCGTATAAATAGCTGGCGATTACACAACCCAACACGCTGTCTCCCAAAAATTCGAGGCGTTCATTGTGTTCCGGCGCATAGCTGCGATGGGTCAATGCACGTTGCAGTAATTGGGGCTGCTTGAAAACATACCCCAACCGTTTGCACAGCGCGTCACTACTTTGCTTTGGCGGCATAGTTGCGCGCACTCTCAGTATGTTCCTGCAGCAAGCAGGATTTCTTTATTGCGCACTAGTCGGGTTGAACTCCATTAGGAGGCTGACATTGCCACTCAGCGGCACCTTGACAACGTAGCTGGCGCTCAGAACTGTCCTTCCGTTATTACCACTGGTAACCTCAATATCCGCTGCCTTGATCGATTTGATCCCATCGATAGAAGCTCGTTTTTCAAAAGAAACACGAATTTCCTGAGGGGAAGCTTTCTGCATTTCCGGATCGTTGGAAATCGTAGTGAACACGTTTTTTATTTTCGCATCCTCCATATACGCAGGTATAACTTTAAGCAAAGAGATGCCGACAAGCACAACCAGGAATGCTCCAAAAACAAATCCACCGAAAGTTATCCCGCGTTGCTGCACTGGCATGACTTTATTCATTTTCATTTCCTCCTGATTTAGTTAATCGATAAACCTATGCGTTTCAAATCAGAAAAATTCATCCAGATGAAAAACGCCTTGCCAACGACCTGGTTATCAGGAACGAACCCCCAATAGCGGCTGTCGCGGCTGTTGTCGCGATTGTCGCCCATCATGAAATAATGCCCGTCGGGTACCTTGCACTTCACCATTTCATCGTCATAGCTGCAATTCTCGCGCCCCTTGAACTCAGCCACCGAATCCACATACAGCGTGGGTTTTTCCGGGTTAACCAACAGTGAATGTTTATGCGCGCCCAATGTTTCCATACGCTGCTCGGTGTGCACGAAGTTCAGGCCGGATTCGACATAGTTGTAATCACCATTTGCTTGCTGAGTCTGTTCCACGTTGTTGATCCACAAACGCTTGTTGCGATACTCCACGGTATCGCCAGGAGTGCCCACGACGCGCTTGATATAGTCCTTTGTGGGATCTTCCGGGTAGTGGAACACCATCACGTCGCCGCGTTGCGGATCGTTGAGTTGCACCAGTTTCCTGTTGACAATGGGAAGGCGAATGCCATAGGTGAATTTGTTCACCAAAATGAAGTCTCCAACTTGCAGTGTCGGAATCATCGAGCCGGAAGGTATCTTGAATGGTTCAACAAAAAAGGAGCGGATGAAAAATACCACCAGAATGACCGGGAAAAAGCTCTTGGCATATTCCACCCACCATGGGTCTGTAACGCCACTGCCGCGCTTGGCCGCCAAGGCAAAGCGATCCAGCAGCCATATACCGCCCGTGACCAGCAGCAATACAAACAAAATCAGTGCAAAATCCATTATTGTTCCCTAATTCAAAATTGTGGGATTAGAGACTGGGGGATAGAGGCTGGAAAAACTCGCGCAGCGAGACAGCCCCTAACCCCAAGTCCCTAGCCCCCTTAATCATCTACGCGCAGAATCGCCAGGAAAGCTTCCTGCGGGATTTCCACGCTTCCTACCTGTTTCATGCGCTTCTTGCCAGCCTTCTGTTTCTCCAACAGTTTTTTCTTGCGCGAAATGTCGCCGCCATAACATTTGGCCAGCACATTCTTGCGTAGCGCCTTGACGTTTTCGCGTGCGATGATGTTTGAGCCGATGGTCGCCTGTATCGCCACGTCATACATCTGACGCGGAATCAATTCGCGCATTTTTGCCGCCACCTCGCGCCCGCGATACTGGCTGTTGGCGCGGTGCACGATCACTGCCAGTGCGTCCACCTTCTCGCCGTTGATCAACATGTCCACTTTGACCACCTCCGCCGCGCGGTATTCCTTAAACTCGTAATCCATCGACGCATAACCGCGCGATACCGATTTCAGCTTGTCGAAAAAGTCCATCACGATTTCCGCCATCGGCATTTCATAAACCAGCATCACCTGCTTGCCGTGATAGCTGATGTTGATCTGCACACCGCGCTTCTGCGTGCACAGCGTAATCACCGAGCCGACATATTCGTTCGGCATGTACAGATTGACCGTGACAATCGGCTCGCGGATTTCCTCAATTTTAGAGGGGTCGGGCATTTTGGACGGATTATCCACCGTCAGTATCGTGCCATCGCGCAACAACACCTGGTAAATTACCGTAGGTGCGGTGGTGATCAAGTCCATGTCGAACTCGCGCTCCAGCCGCTCCTGCACGATTTCCATATGCAGCAGCCCGAGGAAGCCACAGCGGAAGCCGAAACCCAATGCCTGCGAAACCTCTGGTTCGTAACGCAATGCAGCATCGTTCAGCTTGAGTTTTTCCAGCGAATCGCGCAGCGCTTCATATTGATTCGATTCCACAGGAAACAGCCCGGCAAACACCTGCGGCTGGATTTCCTTGAAGCCCGGCAGCGGCTGCTGCGCTGGCTTGGCATGGTGGGTGATGGTATCGCCCACCTTGGCCGCTTTCAGTTCCTTGATGCCGGCAATGACAAAACCCACCTGCCCCGCGCTCAGGGTTTCGCGCGGTTGCGACTTGGGTGTGAACACACCAATATGTTCGGTCAGTTGCTGCGCGCCAGTGGCCATCAGCAGGATTTTTTCCTTGGGCTTGAGTGTGCCGTTCACCACCCGCACCAGCATTACCACGCCGACGTAGTTATCGAACCAGGAGTCAATGATCAATGCCTGCAGCGGCGCGTTCGGATCGCCTTTGGGCGGAGGCACCTTCGCGAGCATCGCTTCAATCACGTCCCGCACACCCTCGCCAGTCTTGGCAGAGCAACGCACGGCATCATGCGCGTCGATGCCGATCACTTCCTCGATTTCCTCGATGGCGTTTTCCGGATTGGCAGACGGCAGGTCGATCTTGTTCAGCACCGGCACCACTTCCACCCCCAGATCCAGAGCGGTGTAGCAGTTCGCCACGGTCTGCGCTTCCACGCCCTGCGAGGCATCTACCACCAGCAACGCGCCTTCGCAGGCGGACAGCGAGCGCGACACTTCGTAGGAAAAATCCACATGTCCAGGCGTATCGATCAGGTTGAGATTATAGACCTGTCCATCGCGAGCCTGATATTGCAATGCGGCAGTTTGCGCCTTTATGGTGATGCCGCGCTCACGCTCAAGATCCATTGAGTCGAGTACCTGCGCCTCCATTTCGCGGTCGGAAAGCCCGCCGCATAATTGAATAATTCGGTCTGCCAGCGTGGATTTACCGTGGTCGATATGGGCGATGATGGAAAAATTACGGATTAGCTGCATGAAGCTCCAAATACAACCGCCTAAAGCGGCGTTTTTCGCAAAGCGCGAATTCTAGCCGATTTAGGCGGGTCACGCAGGACTGTGATTACTTGTCGTCGAGCCTGATTGCCACATATGAGGCTGCATCGCCGCGCCGCACCAGCAAAGCAACATTTCGCCCCTTGGCAATCTGTTTGATAATTTCATTAAATTGTTTCAACGAGCGGATTGGCGTATTGCCGATTGCCAGCAGAACATCGCCGTGCTGCAATCCGGCTGCACGCGCGGCCAAGCCTTTGACCTCCTCCACCAGCAGCCCACCGCTGATTTGCATCTCTTGCAGTTGCTCTTTACTCAGCTCGCTGACAGCAATACCCAAGCGTGAAATTGTTTCGCCGATATCGTCAGCCAGCTTCTTCGCTGCGTGGGCCAACTTGCCGTCTTCCGGCATTTCCGCGACCTCGACAGTAATTTCTCTGGTTTCGCCTCTGCGCCACAACTCGACCACCACCTTGCTGCCGGGCTTTGTCGCCGCAACAATGCGCGGCAAATCGCCTGAACTATTCACCGGCTTGCCGTCGAACTTTAGAATCACATCGCTTGCCTCAATACCCGCCTTGTCCGCCGGACCGCTCTTTTCAACATTGCTGATCAGCGCACCGGCTGGTTTGCTTAATCCGAACGATTCAGCCAACTCGCGTGTTAGCTCCTGGATCGTCACTCCGATACGCCCGCGGGTCACCTTGCCACTGCTACGCAACTGTTCGACCACTTGCGTCGCCACATCGATCGGAATGGCAAAAGACAGGCCCATTGAACCACCGGAACGAGTATAGATTTGTGAATTGATACCGACCACTTCGCCATTCATATTAAACAACGGCCCTCCTGAGTTGCCTGGGTTGATGGCTACATCAGTCTGGATGAACGGAACAAAATTGTCTTGCGGCAAGGATCGCCCCTTGGCGCTGACGATACCTGCTGTAACACTACTGTCAAAACCGAAAGGCGAGCCAATAGCAACCACCCATTCGCCGACCTTAAGTTTATTTGGATCGCCCACATTTACTTTTGGCAAACCTGTCGCTTCGATTTTCAGCAAAGCCACATCAGTGCGCTTGTCTGCTCCAATAACTTTGGCGCGAAACTCTCGCTTGTCTGTAAGGCGCACTGTAATTTTATCGGCGCTATCAACTACATGGGCATTGGTCATAATGTAGCCATCAGCGCTGATAATAAAACCCGAACCTAATGATTGCGATTCCTGCTCGCGCGGCATCTGCGGCGCGAAACGGCGAAAAAATTCGTAAAATGGATCGCCCTCAGGCACATTAGGCAATCCTTGTGTATTACGAATGATTTGCGTAGTGCTGATATTGACTACCGAAGAGCCTTGTTTTTCCACAAGCTCGGTAAAGTCCGGCAAGTCCTTGGCTTGGGCTGTTACACCGCAAGCGGCTCCAACTGCCAACACAAACAGCATAAACAACTTTTTTAGCATACATTCCCCCACATAATGAAAAAATATACCATTCAACTCCCGTACGGACGCCCCAAGTCAACGCGCCAACTGCGGCAACCCTCCAGCAAGGTCACTTGCCGTTGTAACGTACCGAATAAAACACCTGCATCAACGTTCGCGGCGGTACTTCACCGACCACAGTGATTAAATGGTTATCAATGACCTTTTGATACAAATTCACAGCGCCACGACTGGATATTCCCTCTACATCGTCTTCATCTTCGTCATTAGACTCAATGAATATGGATATCGCACTCAATCCGTCCGAGAACACCAACTGCGTCACGGGACGATGCTTGCCTCGCATCGCACGCTGAATTTCCATGGCTTTCATGAAGCCTTCCGGCAACGCATCCACTGTCCAACCGCTATTTATTTGCTTGCGATCCTTGTTTTTTTCTGGTGATATGTTCGATTCTGTTCCTTGCTTGCCACCTGTAGCGCCCTGCTCAAACCAAGAACGATCAATTTTTCCGCCAAGTTGCATCTGGGTAAAGGCATATTGTTCGACCACCTGGTTCTTGTCATCCAGCACGGACGCCTTTAATAACAAGCCGGAATCGGCGTGCACCCAAATTTTATGGGCATAACGCAAACTGTCTTTAGGTTGAAACAGGATGGCTTGTGTGATGTATCCGGCCACACGTTCTATTCCCACTACATTGGCCTGATAGTTCGCGCCCAGCAAGGATAACTGTTCGGGCGGCAAATCCGTAAACCTGTTCCGCATCTGCTGGTTCTGGCCGTCTACTTGCTCCAGCTTGTGGTTGGTGTAACACCAGACATGACCATGATGACGAATGATCTCGCGCTTGGGACCATCCAGGCTTTCCAGTTTTTCGTACTCTCCATCCGGTTCAACAACGTGAGTAATGCGCGAAGTCTCAACGCGATTGTCATATTGATAAACAAATATCCCGCTGTAATCAGTTTGATGCCCCGCAAAAGCGACTATCTTTAGCCAATCAAGGCTATCCTGCTGCTCTCCTGCGTACACATTGGCAGCAACCAGCAGCAGCCCGCAAAACGCGGCTCTCACGCTCATCGCTAATACTTTCTCTGTATTATTTTTCATCTGGCCTGTAAGAAACAGTGCGGATGTAGGAAGCACCGCCATTCATGTCCGTACTGGGAGAAAATTCCTGGTGCGCCATCAGATAATCATTGGCTTTGGGCTGAATTTGTACATTAACAGAGCGTACCGCGTTTTGTTGCATCGCCATCTTTGGAGCCACTTCAGGGCTGATTTGCATCGACATCCATGCTACCACCCCCACAGCTGAAAGCGAGGCGGCGGCAGATAACGCAAACGTGCGCATTTTCTGTTTTACTGCATGGCCGCGCGGCGCCAATACGGTAGGCTCATCCCGCATACGTTCGCGTACTTTGGCACTCAAATCGCAATGTATATGATCAGGCTGGCGCAGCACATCTCCGATCAAATGATAAATTTCCCAATCTCTGTGTACATCAGACCCACGTTCGATTCGATTGAGCAAACTCTCCGCTTCATCCTCAAATAATTCGCCGTCCATCAATACGGAAATTTCTTGTTTCATGTCTACCACCTATTACCTTTACTGGTTTCTAACAACGGACGTAAATTCTCCGCAACGGCCTCACGCGCCCTGAAAATCCTCGACCTCACCGTGCCGATCGGGCAATTCATCACACTGGCGATTTCCTCATAACTCAATCCTTCGATTTCGCGCAGTGTCAGCGCGCTACGCAAATCTTCCGGCAGCTGCTGCAATGAAGCCTGCACAACATCGACAACCTGTTTGCTCATGAGTTCATTCTCCGGTGTATTTACCTCACGCAAAAGACCGGCATCCTCAAACGACTCAGCCTCCTCCGAATCAAACAGAGTTGTGGTCGGCGCACGCCGCTTGTTCGCCAGCAGGTGATTTTTCGCCGTATTAATGCCGATGCGATATAACCAAGTGTAAAACGCGCTTTCGCCGCGAAATCCGGGCAAAGCGCGGTATGCTTTGATAAATGCATCTTGCGTGACATCCTCCGCCTCCGCCGGATCGCGCACAAAGCGGGAAATAAGCCGCCCAAGCTTGCGCTGGTACTTGGAAACCAGCAAATCAAAGGCATGCTTATCACCCCGCTGGACGCGTGCTACCAACTGCTGATCGACTTCCCTGTCTGCCATTCCTGACTTTTCCACTATTATTTCAGCATAATTTCCTTATGGCAGCCAGTATAACCGTTCCGCTTCAGGCGCGTCAGCAAGCTTTATAGGACTTAAGCTTTTAAAGATAGTTCCCATTAATACTGTACAACATCCACTGTAACCAACTGCTCTTTTGCTATAGTGTCAAAATGAATTAATGCTGTGAGGATCCAATTGCTGCAATTTGACACACTGATTATCGGCAGCGGCTTAGCCGGATTGACGCTAGCCATCAAGCTGGCCGATCGTCAAAAGGTAGGACTAATTACTAAGAAATCCTTACTGGACGGTGCGACTGGCTGGGCTCAGGGCGGCATTGCTGCCGTTCTTTCTGAAGACGATTCGCTGGATGCGCACATTCAGGATACCCTTACCGCAGGTGCTGGCCTGTGTGATGAAACCGTTACGAGGTATGTTGTCGAACATGGCAAAGCCGCCATTGATTGGCTGATCGACCAAGGCGTGCAGTTTACCAAGGACAGCTCCAACAGACTGGGCTACCACCTCACCCGCGAAGGCGGGCACAGCCGCCGGCGCATCATCCATGCGGCGGATGCTACTGGTCACGCGGTGCAGAAAACGCTCGCCGCTCGCATTATGGAAAACCCAAACATCACCGTGTTGGAAAATCATCTGTCGGTTGACCTGATCACCGGCAGGAAACTCGGTTTGAAGGGCAAACGCTGTTATGGCGCATATGCCCTGAACAGCTTAAGCGATGAAGTCATCACCATCGTTGCCCAGAATACTGTCCTCGCAACCGGAGGAACTGGCAAGGTGTATCTCTACACCTCTAACCCTGACACGGCGACCGGTGATGGTATCGCGATGGCATGGCGCGCCGGTTGCCGCGTGGCCAACATGGAGTTCATCCAGTTCCACCCGACCTGCCTGTACCACCCGCACGCAAAATCTTTTTTAATCAGCGAAGCTGTGCGCGGTGAAGGAGGTATCCTGAAACTGCCCGACGGAACACGTTTCATGCCTTGGCACGATCAGCGCGCCGAACTCGCCCCTCGCGATATAGTGGCACGAGCAATAGATTTCGAGATGAAAAAACGCGGGCTGGATTGCGTCTATCTGGACATCTCTCATCAATCGGTCGAATTTCTGCAGGAACATTTCCCGACTATTTATGCGCGCTGCCTTAGTTTGGGCATAAATATCAGCAAAGAACCGATCCCGGTAGTTCCTGCGGCACACTACACCTGTGGCGGGGTCGTCGCCGATTTGCGCGCGCGCACCGATGTGGAGAACCTGTATGCTGTAGGGGAAACCGCCTACAGCGGATTGCACGGCGCCAACCGGCTGGCCAGCAACTCACTGCTGGAGTGTCTGGTATTCGCGGATGCCGCGGTCCGAGATATTCTGAATAAGCCGCACCAGACTCCGCCAACCCTACCCGCCTGGGATGAAAGCCGCGTGACGGATGCAGATGAACAAATCGTCATCTCGCACAACTGGGCGGAATTACGCCACTTCATGTGGGACTACGTGGGCATCGTGCGCACCAACAAACGGTTGCAGCGCGCGCAGCACCGCATCCAGTTGCTGCAAGACGAAATCCATGAGTACTACACAAACTTTCATGTCAGTTCAGACCTGCTGGAACTGCGTAACCTGGTAATGAACGCAGAGCTGATTGTACAGAGCGCCTTGTTGCGCCATGAGAGCCGAGGGTTGCATTTCAGCAAGGACTATCCAGGGTTGCTTGCAGATCCACGCCCCACCATCCTGACACCCGCAAATTACTGAGTAAATTTCAGGTGCACGCACAACTCGCGAAACGCACCAGTGTCCAGAGCATCCGGGAAGATAGTCCGGAAAACCGGCAGTCGATGTCCCTGCAGCATTACGCGCAATACGACGAAATATGGACTAACGGTAGAACTACTTACGATCTGGCCGAAAAAGCCCGAACCGTCCCGTGTGACCACATACACGCTGTCTTGATCAAAAGAAATCTCACTCCATGAATCAGGAAAAAGCAGTAGAGCATCGCGTGCCAGATAATAAAACAGGCTCAGTAGAACAAGAATGAGCATCACCAGTTTGGCTGGCAGCGGCATCACGGTCACATATAGCACAGTTGAAACTATTGCATGTGATAGCAGCAACAACATGGCAAGCCGTGGCGAAGGCTTGATTACCATATGTTATGGGTGTTGAGAAAAATCAAAAAACAAAGATCGAGACAATGCCCAATAAAACCAATAACACAACGATAATCAACAGCAAGTTCCCGCTGCTTGGTGGGTTCGATGACTCCGCATGACTTTGGGGTTCTGCAGCACGAGTTGTTGTAGCTGGTGATATTTGGCGAGCAACCTTGGTCACTGGCTCAGCCCGACTGATTGATTCCACGCTCGGGGGAGGCATATTAAGAACCTTGGACAACTCGTCAACATCTTCATTGACTGCTGTCAAACTTGCCAATCGCATGGTTGCAGCAGCTGAATCAAATGCCGGAGACAGACCCACCAGTAAAGCTGGTATATCTTCTTCCTCGCCAGCCATCATCTTCCCTGTCATATTAATGACATCAGGCAAATTACCTTTCTCGGCGGCAGCAGGCTTTAATGCGTTTATCTTCTGACCGGAACGCGGCAAAGTATCTCTGCAGGCGCGCAAATCAATAGCAAAATCCTTGGCGTTCTGGTAGCGGTCCTCCAATTTCTTGGCCAATGCCTTAGCCACAATGAAATTAAGCATTTCCGGCACGGCGGGGTTCAATTTATTGGGCGGTGCTGGTACCACATTCAAAGTCTGATACATGATAGCGTTAATATTTTCACCCACAAAAGGAGCCTGCCCTGTCAACATCTCATAGAGCATCACACCCAACGAAAAAATATCCGAACGCATATCTATCGCCTTGCCCATTACTTGCTCGGGTGACATGTATTTAGGAGAACCGAGCACCATCCCGGTTTGCGTGCGCACGGCCGAGGAAGCCATGCGTGCGATGCCAAAATCGGTGATTTTTACATGCCCATCTCGCACCACCATGATGTTCGATGGTTTGACATCGCGATGCACAATGTCGTGCTCGTGCGCATAGGCCAAGCCTTGCGCAACCTGCGCCACTATGTCCAATATCTGATCGACGGGCAACAATCCACCCTCGTTCATTATGTCTCGTAACTCGCGCCCTTGCAGAAGCTCCATGGCAATGTATGCAACATCACCGCTCTTGCCCACATCATAAATGGTTACAATATTCGGGTGACTAAGCCGACCGGCCGCTTTGGCCTCCTGATAGAACCGCTCCTCGTATTCTTCTTTTTCATCCAGCGCAAGACCAAGGTTGATAGTCTTGATAGCAACGACGCGATCAATCAACGGATCTTTAGCCTTATAGACTATCCCCATCGCGCCATGACCAAGCTCACCGAGTACCTCATAACGTCCGAGTTGGCTAGTCATCGCATCCACTTAAATATTTAATATATATTTTGGCCATCTGCATAAATATGACTTTCGGAGATAGTATTCACTAATTACAGAAGTCCGGCCTAAGGTGCACAGTCTTTCCCGCATCGAATACTATTTCTTGCGAATGGACGCCTTTCACGTGGCTAACAATCACTGCGTGCTTCCCCGGCGAAACCTCTGCGGTTAATGGCGAGGATCCTATTCTGCCCTTCCGGGTGCCATCAACGAACACTTCCGCCCCGATGCAACTGACTGAAATAAATGTGCCTGCACTTTTAGTTTTCGACACTGCCCCTGATATAACTGTTGGCTTTGTCTCTGTTATTGTCTGGCTATCTTTGTGCTTGGTTTTATCTTTAAGTTTTTTACCTTCGAGACTCTTCCGCATTTTCGGTTTGGGTGCGACCTTGGCTTGTTCTGGAATTGCATCATGCGTCTTAGTGTCAGATACTGCAGGAACAGGCGCAACCGCTAAAACGGGTTGAATCGTATCTGTTTTCGCAACCGCTGAACCAGGTTGAATTGTATTTACATCCGCAACCGCTGAACCAGGTTGAATCGTACTTGCCGCCTGCCCACCCGTGCTGGCTGGCACAGCAGGAATTTTGTCATGACGCACTTGGCTTATCAACAGCATAATGATAAGCACAAGAGGGGCCACGGTAACGACAACATATAACGCACGCAGCTTGAGATCGGCCTGACGAAAACCGTTAACTGGATGTTCTATAAATGCATCCAGCTTTGATGCGGCAAAACGCCAAATCGTTTTAGCGCGCTCCAAAAATGAGTTTTCTGCTTTTTTTGCAAATACCGATTGGGTTTTGCCCCGTTGAATCGTTTTATCACCGGGATAACCAATCGCATAAACCTCATGTTCGCGCACATGCTTGTCGGTGCGCGAACCTTGATAGTGAAACATTCCAGCATATTGAGGTGAAAGACGTGAGACCGCATCGTAATAAGAACGTGATACAAGTATTTGCGCGGCATCTGCAAAACCCATTACCCGTTGTGCGACGTTAATGCCATCACCGACGATGTTGGGTTGTCCGTTGATGTCTCTTACCAAGCGAACTGGACCAATGTTAACCCCCATACGCACAAGTAGCGGGGGATCAACATTAATGTCTTCATTTAGCAAGCTTTCACGCAGGCTGAGCGCAGCCTTTAATGCGTCCTCTACATCGCCGAGAAAATTGATTGCAGCGCCGTCTCCCGTGTCAAGGATAATTCGGTCGGTAATTGGCACATCACGGATGGCAGCAGAAAGATAACTATTAAACCTATCCTTCAACGAAATTTGACCGGACACCGACTTCTTGGAATATTCCACAATATCCAAGAACAGCACACTACACATTATAGTTTTATTATCGCGCTCTTCCATTCAGATTTCCAATATCCCAACATTTGCCGATATTTATACATTCCGGCTACATTAAGGGTCAGATTTAATTGAGCAGATTTTAGTGGTAGTCAGCGTTTTACACCAGTTTTACTTTTTTCTGCTTGTTGTACGATCACGCCTGACACCTTTTGCTAAGACAGCAGTGCGGCGTTTCGTTTTCTCTGATTGCATTGGTGCAGTTTGGCGAGAAGAGGGCAAGCCGTGCGGCGATTCATCGTTTTCAACAGCAATTCCAGCCCAATTCAGCACTTGCGCAACCTCGCCCGCACCCAATTCGGCGACCATACCTCGCTTTAAGCGTGGCGGCAGTTTGATTATACCGAAGCGCACTCGCATCAATCGGCTGACAGGCAGCCCCATAGCCTCAAAAGTGCGGCGCACCACACGATTACGACCTTCCCTGAGCATCACGCGATACCAGTGGTTAAAACCTTCTCCTCCTTCATCCTGCAATTTATCAAACTTGACCAAACCATCTTCCAGCTCAACACCTTGCTTGAGCGCCTGACTCATCTGCGCTTCTGTCATTATCCCTTGCACTCGAACCGCATACTCGCGTTCCACTTCAAAACGAGGGTGCATCAAATGATTCGCCAATTCACCAGAAGTGGTAAAAATCAGCAAGCCACTGGTATTAAAATCCAAACGCCCTATCGCGATCCATTTCTGCCCTCGCACCTTGGGCAATTTATCGAAAACACTTGCGCGCTTCTCAGGATCATCACGGCTGACGATTTCGCCTTCCGGTTTGTGGTAAAGCAGCACTCGAACCGCGTTATCTCTTTCTCCTACGCGTATAGTGCGGCGATCCGCTTTGATCAAATCTCCTTCCAACACACGCATCCCCAAGGTTGCCGGTTCGCCGTTAACGCTGACGCGGCCGGCGGCGATCCATTCTTCCATCAAGCGGCGAGAGCCGAGCCCCGCTTGAGCCAGTGCCTTCTGCAATTTTTCACCAGGCAATTTTTCTTCAGAAAACTGATCCCCGGGTAGCTCCTTGTCATTCTTATTCATATTTTCAACTCGCGCCTCTCTAACACGGCCTGCGCCAATGTGCCGCTGTCAACCTGCTCCAATTCGCCGCCAGCAGGCAAACCACGCGCAATACGTGACACTTTAATGCCTTGGGAATGCAGCAAGGTTGCCAAATAATGCGCAGTAGCATCGCCTTCCACGGTAAAGTTGGTCGCCAATATTACTTCGCGAATATGTTCTTTTACGCGCTTAAGTAAACGATCAAAATGTAATTCCCTGGCGCCAATGCCATCCAACGGTGAAAGCCGCCCCATCAAGACAAAATACATACCGCGATAACACTGCGTTTGTTCCATCATCAACAAATCAGCTGGCATTTCGACCACGCATAACATATCAGCGTCACGCTTCAGCGACGCGCACAAGACGCACACATCATTCTCGGAAAAGTTATTGCACTTGCTGCAATGTTGAATATTGCCTGCAGCCAAATCCAGCGATTTGGCCAAACGTAGCGCACCGGCGCGATCTCGCTGCAACAAATGATAAGCCATACGCTGCGCGGACTTTGGGCCTACTCCCGGCAAACAACGCAATGCAGCAATTAATTCTTCCAAATGGGAAGGCATCACCAAGGGAGAAGAAGGCATCAGAACGGCAGCTTCACTCCGGCCGGCAAACCCATGCCGGCCGTAAAACCGCTCATGCGCTGCTGTGAAGTAGCTTCCACTTTTTTCATCGCGTCATTAAGAGCCAACACGATCAGATCCTCCAGCATTTCCTTGTCATCTGATAACACACTATCATCCAGAGAAACGCGGCGCACTTCATGCGCACAGGTCACGATAACTTTTACCATGCCTGAGCCTGCCTGGCCCTCCACCTCGACACCGGCTAATTCAGCCTGCGCCTTTTGCATGTTCTGCTGCATTTGCTGAGCCTGCTTCATCAAGCCGCCCAATCCGCCCTTCATCATTTATATACCCTCCTGAACTTGTTATATTGGCTTTACAGATTCTTCTATCAAACTAGCTTCCAGCTCAGTCCGAGCATCGCGTACAAAGTTATCCTGATCAATCGAATCGCTTGCCAGCTGCTGCTTAAGCTGTTTCTCTTGATGCTCAACCAGCGCGGGCGTTGCTGCTTCTGATTTTCCCAGCACGATATTCAGTTTCACCGGCTTGGCAAAATAATCTCCCAATGCCGCCTGTAATTTCTCTATTGCGTTCTTGTTGTTATACAAATGCTTGTGCTCTTGCGACAAACACAGAGTGATTTTTCCATCTAAAAAACCTTGCAGCACACAGTGTTTCGCCAATTGCTGCGCCATACCCTGCACATTCAGCCTTGCCAGCAATACACCCCAGTCCAGCTGATTGTCTGGAGCAGGCTCATTGTTTAGAGACACATTGCTTAAAACGATGCCTGCTGAAGCAGGCTTCTGCGAGACATGTACTGGCTTGCTGGCTGGCGCAGTTTCTGTGGCTGTAGCAACTGGTTTCGCACCCGGTTGCGCAGCACCACCTAGTGTAATCAACGTCGGTTGTTGTACACTCTTGGCCGGCGAAAACGCCAACATTCGCAACAGCGTCATCGTAAAACCTGCATACTCATCGGGTGCCAGTTCAATTTCATCGCGTCCATGAATGGCGATCTGGTAAAGCAATTGCGTATCTTCCATCGTGAACGCTTGCGCCAACTCCAGCACACGCAACCGCTCCGGCTCGTCAACATTAATAGCCTGCGGCACGGTCTGCGCAAGCGCGATGCGATGCAACAATATCGCCAGCTCCTGTAAAGCCGCACCGAATGCCACACTGCGTACAGCCATGTTGTCGGCAATTTCAATAAGCTTGGCACCGTTTTGCTCAAGCAAAGCCGAAAGCAGGTCGAACAGGTAACCTTGGTCTATCGCGCCCAACATGGCGCGCACTACCGCTTCTTCCACTTTGCCGGCAGAGAAAGCAATCGCCTGATCCATCAGGCTCAATGCATCTCGCATACTCCCCTGAGCGGCTCGCGCGACCAGATTAACTGCCGCTGATTCAAATGATATCTGCTCCTGCTCAAGCACATACTGCAACCGTGTCGCAATCAAGGCAGGCGGCAATTGCTTCAGGTTGAATTGCAGGCAACGCGACAATACTGTGACAGGGATTTTTTGCGGGTCGGTCGTAGCAAGAATGAATTTCACATGCCCAGGCGGCTCTTCCAGCGTCTTCAACATCGCATTGAAGGCCGACTTGGACAGCATATGCACTTCGTCTATGATATACACTTTGAAGCGTCCGCTGGTTGGCGCGTACAGCGCGCTTTCAAGTAATTCGCGCATGTTGTCGACTTGCGTGTTGGACGCTGCATCCAGCTCGATCAGATCGACAAAACGTCCATTGTCTATCTCCTTGCAGGCGCTGCATTCACCACAGGGGGTAGCTGTGATGCCTGTCGCACAATTCAGCGACTTGGCGAAAATACGCGCAATGGTGGTTTTGCCAACTCCGCGTGTGCCAGTAAACAGGTAAGCATGATGCAGACGGTTTTGCGAGAGCGCGTTACTTAATGCACGAACGACATGCTCCTGCCCTGCCAGTTGCGCGAAAGTTTTTGGGCGCCATTTGCGTGCAAGTACAGAAGTGGCCGACAAGATTAAACCGTGTAATAAGTGAAGTGCGGAACGAATCGGTCTGAAATTAATGCTCCAAGTCGATTTTTCAATAGCACTGCCGGGTTAATGTTGATAGCCATGTTTTTCATAGCAGCCTCATACTCCTTATAGGAGGCGAGCCTTACCCCCGGCACTTGCAGTAATTAGTTGTGGCTGCTTCCTTCCGGACCTGACCAGGTTCACTACCCTGCAATGCGGGGAGGCCCGCCAATTCTTTGTGCGGCTTAATGCCTGCTGCGCACCGTTGAAACATCATTACTTAGGTACTCAAAACCCTCATGCACAACTTTTACGTTCCGATTCATTTTATTTTTGCGCTTTGACATCGTAACATCATAGATGAAGCTGTTAGTAAAATCCACGCCCGATGGCAATTTCTCATAACTCGCCAGCAACCAGCAAGAAAGTGTCCTGAATTATATATATTTGGAATTTATTGCATGTCAATCTGCAGTCCAGCTCGTCTCTCCGGACGCGCCAAAAGGCAGGTCTCAAACAGACATCCATATTACCGGTTACCGGCTAACAGCTTGCTAACAAGGAAAGAAAATCAAAAACACCGCATTTTCTGCAACTCATTGATTTTTGGTGGGCCGTGAAAGACTTGAACTTTCGACCAATGGATTAAGAGTCCACTGCTCTACCAACTGAGCTAACGACCCATTCTGCTGCGAACATCAAAAACTGAGCGCATTGTCGGAATTGCTTGCCAGTTTGTCAAAACAATTCGCTTGTCAAAATGCACTGGAACAACAACGCCCTCGATATCGAGGGCGTTATCTTGTAAGGAGTCTGACGATGACCTACTTTCACATGGGTAATCCACACTATCATCGGCGCGGAGTCGTTTCACTGTCCTGTTCGGGATGGGAAGGAGTGGGACCAACTCGCTATGGTCGTC
>JAHFQZ010000009.1 GCA_023259055.1 Nitrosomonadales bacterium | reverse complement strand
GTATAACATCGGCAGCGAGGATACCGGGAATCACGCCGGCGGATCCTACAAGGATGCAAACTGGCAACTACGCCATGTTTATGAGCCCACCATGACATGGTGATCCAATGTTTGGTATGCCTAAAAGTATTTCAATAACTGGTAAAAATTAAGGGCTACTATTCCTGCAAAGCAAATCCAGGCAGCAAAATGCGGGGAAGAAAAGCCACGACCCTTATCGGTTATCTGTATAGAAAACCGGTGCCGATGGAAGAGTTTGAGGCGTCACTAGCGCTGTTTGCTTTCATCAGTTTCCATTCCTTTCATTTCCCCGCTAACTGTCGCTCAACATCCCCAGCCCCCACGCCACACCGAACCCCGTCACGTCGCTCGCGACAATACCCAGCCCCTCTTCGCAGCGGCTGGATGACAGGTCAATATGCAGCCACGGCACATCGTCGACGAAGCGTTTCAGAAAGCGTGCCGCAAGGATGTGGTCGGCTTCGCCGGCCTGTGAGCATTGTTTGATGTCGGCGACTTTGGATTCCAGGCCGGCCTCGTAGTCCTCGTCCAGCGGGAAGGCGCACAAGCGCTCACCGCATTGCTTGCTCACGCTTACCGCGCGCTGTACCAGTTCGTCGCGGTTGCCCAGCACCCCTGAATAACGAGCGCCGAGCGCCGTCGCCATGCTGCCGGTGAGTGTGGCGAAATCGATCATCAGGTCGGGCTTGGCGCGCGC
The DNA here is from genome assembly GCA_023259055.1 of Nitrosomonadales bacterium. Classification (GTDB taxonomy): domain Bacteria; phylum Pseudomonadota; class Gammaproteobacteria; order Burkholderiales; family Gallionellaceae; genus Gallionella. Next base: position 37,797 of record JAHFQZ010000009.1, on the reverse strand, counting down.
CGCGAGGGTCAGCGTGTCGGCCAGCACCATCCTGCCCTCGGCGTCGGTGTGGATGATTTCGATGGTGGTGCCGTTGAGCGCCTTGATGATGTCGTTCTGCTTGTACGCCTTGGGGCTGATGTGGTTCTGCGCCAGCGCCAGCCAGCAGTCTATGTTCACCGCCAGTTTGTTCTGCGTCGCGGCAAGCAGGATGCCGAGCGCCACGGCAGAGCCGTTCATGTCTTCGTGCATGTTGTGCATGTAGCGCGACGGCTTGAGGTTATGCCCGCCGGTATCGAAGCAGATGCCCTTGCCGACCAGCGCAACGGTCTGTTTCGCCTTGGGATGTTGGTACGAGAGGTGCACGATGGCGGCGTCTTCCGGATCGCTACCCTGTGCCACTGCGATGAATGCACCCGCACCCATCTTGCGCAGCTTCTTCATGTCGAATTCTTCATGCTTCCAGCCATTTTGCTGCGCCAGTTTTTTTATCCGCTCGCGGTATTGCCCCGGATTCAGTTCGTTCGGCGGCAACACGGTCAGCTCGCGGCATAGCAGGTTGCCTTCCGCCTGCGCCTTGAGCGGCGCGAAGATTTTTTTGTCGGTGAATCCAAACAGCTCGATCTTTTGCAGCGGCTTGCGCTCGTCTTTTTTCTTGTGCACCGGCAATAGGGCGCCGTTCACCCATGCGCCGTACACCGCCAGCTCGGCGGTATGCTTGCGCTGCGCCTCGTCGCCCAGCACAACGATGCCGATGCCCTTGGGGTTTTCACCCAGCAGCAACTGCAAGGCCTTGCGCACCTGCACTTGCTGCGCAAATGTGTCCTTTTCAAAATCCAGCATGCCCCACGCCACCAGTGCGCCGTTGTCGGCATTGGCGGCAACGGGCGACTTCGCCAGCTCGTCGGCCTTCATGTCGCGCCGCGCCAGCACGGCTTTGAGCAAGGGGCCGTGCGGCAAGTCTTTGAGTAGTGCTTTGGCTTTCGGCAGCAGCACCAGCAGATGCGTGGTTGACGAAGCGGTGGGCAAAGTCTGGGACAGGGTGAGTTGTGCTAGCATGATGGCCTCGATAAATGACTGATGTCGTCATTATCCTGTAAAAACATCTTGTCCGCAGATTACGCAGATTGACGCAGATTAAAACCGGAATTTCCTGCCTCAACTCTCCGTATTTCCGGTGGTTTTTAATCTGTGTAAATCTGTGTAATCTGCGGATAAAAAGGTTTTGACTCTATGCGAGCCTATCTCGATCTCATGCAGCATGTGCTTACCCACGGCACAAAAAAATCCGACCGCACCGGCACCGGCACGGTCAGCGTGTTCGGCTACCAGATGCGCTTCAACCTGCAAGAGGGCTTCCCTCTGGTCACCACCAAGAAGTGCCACATGAAGTCCATCATCCACGAGCTGCTGTGGTTCCTGCAGGGCGACACCAACATCAAGTATCTCAAGGAAAACGGCGTTTCGATCTGGAACGAATGGGCGGACGAGCAAGGTAACCTCGGCCCGGTATATGGCAAGCAATGGCGCTCGTGGGCCACGACGGATGGCCGCGTGGTGGATCAGATTGCCGAGGTGGTGGAGCAGATCAAGAAAAATCCCGATTCGCGCCGCCTGATCGTCTCTGCGTGGAACGTCGGCGAGCTGAACAAAATGGCGCTCGCGCCCTGCCATGCGCTTTTCCAATTTTATGTTGCTGACGGCAAATTATCCTGCCAGCTCTACCAGCGTAGCGCCGACATCTTTCTCGGTGTGCCGTTCAATATTGCCTCCTACGCCTTGCTCACGCTGATGATGGCGCAGGTGTGCGGCCTTGAGCCGGGCGATTTCGTGCACACCTTCGGCGATGCGCACCTCTATTCAAACCACATGGAACAAACGCGCGAGCAACTATCGCGCGAACCGCGCCCGTTGCCGGTGATGCGCATCAACCCCGGCGTGAAGAACATCTTCGGCTTCAAGTTTGAGGATTTCACGCTCGAAGGATACGACCCGCATCCCGCAATAAAAGCGCCCGTCGCAGTATGAGTAGCCTTGCTATCATCGTCGCGATGGCGAAGAATCGCACCATCGGCATCAACAACACCCTGCCGTGGCGCATCCCCGCCGACTTGCAGCGTTTCAAAAAACTCACGATGGGGCATCACATGATCATGGGGCGCAAAACGTTCGAATCCATCGGCAAGCCACTGCCGGGGCGCACCACGGTAGTAGTGTCGCGAGACCGCAATTTAAAAATTGATGGCTGCACTGTCGCGTACTCGCTGTCCGAAGCTATTGCTGCTTGCGCGTCCGACCCGCGGGCATTCGTGATCGGCGGAGCAGATATTTATGCGCAGGCGTTGCCGCTGGCGGATACACTCTACATTACAGAAATTCAACAGGATGTGGCTGGAGATGCATGGTTTCCAGAATTCGACCAGTCGGAATGGCTGGAATCATCCCGCGAAGCTCATCATCAGGAAACGCCGCAAAGCCTGGCATATCACTTCGTCGAATATCGGCGCAAAAGCTGATTCCAGCGCAGTTCAAATTTGCCGCTTATTCGATTGCACCCAATTTGCCTCTAATGATCCCTGTCAGACAAACACCTATAACAACATTGGCGTGCAATGAGTTAATGTTATGTTACGGGGAGTTTCCCGTTTTTTTATAAGGAAGTATTCACATGGCAACCGGAACAGTTAAATGGTTTAACGATGGAAAAGGTTTTGGATTTATCACCCCCGATGATGGCAGCGAAGATTTATTCGCGCATTTTTCCGCAATCAACATGAGTGGCTTCAAGTCTCTGAAAGAGGGTCAAAAAGTCACCTTTGAAGTAACGCAAGGCCCCAAAGGCAAGCAGGCATCCAACATTCAAGCACCTTGAGCAGCGCAAGAATTGGACGAGCAGGCGCAATGGCACCGGCCTGCTGATCTTTCATTCATGACAACACCATGAAACTTCGCGAGCTACGATTATCAACACGGATCACTGTCAGCGCCCTGATAATCGTGGCTGCCGGTGCGGTTTCGCTGGCGTTTATTGAAAATGCACGCATTCGCGATGCCTACCTAAGCGAGCGGGGCACGCACCTGAAAAATGATCTCGAAACCGAAAAGTTGCGTCTGAATCAGGCAATCGTTGCCTTGCGGCAGGATGTGCTGTTTCTGTCTGATACCCCGCCCGTCCCCGGCATCGTTCGCGCCGCCCTGAACCACGGATATGATCCGCGTTACGGCAATACCCACAAAATATGGGCAGAACGCCTGGAGCAAATTTTCACCGCCTTCTCGCAAGCGCATCCGAACTACTTCAAGATTCGCTACATCGGCGTAGCCGATGGGGGGCGCGAATTTGTGCGTGTCGTAAATCGCGGAGGAAAGATTGAAACAACTCCATTTGAGGAGCTTCAACCCAAAAGCAATCGAGATTATTTCAAAGCCACATTAGGCCTGCACAAGGGCCAGATATATCTTTCCGAATTCGATCTCACTGAGGAATGGAGCGTTGTTGAGCAACCCAGCCGCCCCACATTGCGCGCATCCACTCCGGTATTTACACCGTCGGGAGAAATCTTCGGCATGGTGGTGATCAGTCTGGACATGTCCGGTTTCCTGAATTCCGCTGGAAGAAATTTGCCAACAGGCACCGACGCCTACATTGCAAACATGGCCGGACAATACCTGCTGCACCCGGATTCACAGAAAACCTTTGCGCCCGGAACTGAAAGCAAGGATAAAGTCACCACGGATTTCCCCATCATCAAAACGATGTTCAATCCGCAAACGCCGGATTATTTGCCATTTCAAGCCGTCACAACCAGCTCAGGCAACGCATTGATTTGCGCCATGCGGATCCATTTCGACTCCAGCGACCCGTCGCGTTTTCTGCTCTTGTTACATTCCATACCCGAAACCATAGCAGAGAGGCAGATTGCCACAATCCCGGTTCAGGAAATCAGTGGCGGATTGATTGTCATGCTGCTGGTTGGCGGAATTACCCTGCTTGTCTTGCGCCGAACTTTCGCTCCACTTGAACGGATTGCGTCCGCAGCCGACAAGATAGCTGCCGGCAAGCACGATGTCCTGTTGCCGCAATCAGGTAACGGCGAAATCGGCAGCCTTTCCAAAGCCCTTAACGCGATGCTGGCCCAGTTGTCGCAACGGGAAAAATCATTACTGGAAAGCGAAGCCCGATACCGCCGTCTCCATGAAAGCATCAGGGATGCCTACGTCGTGGTGGATATGTCAGGGCGGATACTTGAGTTCAATCAAACCTACCGGGAAATGCTCGGGTATTCCGCCGAGGATTTGCAGCGCACGGCCTGCGTTGAACTGACACCTGAGAAATGGCATGAATTCGAGGCGCGGATCATCGAGGAGCAGGTTATTCCTCATGGTTATTCGCAGGTGTACGAGAAGGAATACATCCGCAAGGATGGGACGGTTTTCCCGGTGGAATTTAAAGCCTTCCTGCTCCGGGACAAAAACGGACAGCCCGAGGCAATGTGGGCCATCGTGCGGGACATCACCGAGCGCAAGCGCGCTGAAGAAGAGTTACAGAGATTCTTCGATCTCATTCCTGATCTGGCATGCATCGCGTCAACTGATGGGCACTTCCTGAAAATCAACTCAGCATGGCAGACGGTGCTCGGATACACCGAACAGGAATTGCTTACCACTCCTTTCATGGATTTCATTCATCCCGATGACAGGGATGCGACGATGAAAGAAATTGCACGGCAGGCCGGTGGCGAAGCAACCATACACTTTATCAACCGCTATCGCTGCAAGGACGGCAGCTACAAATGGATGGAATGGCAGACAACGCCGGCTATTGGCAATACAATGCTTTATGCCACCGCGCGCGACATCACCGAACGCAAACAGACTGAGGAGCAGCTGCGAAAATCAGCGGAAGAAATTGAAGGCCTTTACAACCACGCCCCCTGCGGATACCACTCTCTGGATAAAGACGGGAACATCCGCATGATGAACGATACCGAGCTTTCGTGGCTGGGTTATACGCGAGACGAGGTAATTGGAAAAATCAAGTGGCCGAGTTTGCTTCCACCCAAAAGCCTCCAGATTTTCCAGAAATTTTTCCCGCAATTATTGCAGGCGGGATTTGCCCGCGACATTGAAGCCGAATTATTACGCAAGGATGGCACAACAATTACCGTGCTTTTAAACGCATCGGCCGTTTATGATCCCAGCGGCAATTTTGTGATGAGCCGGTCAACGTTAACCGACATTACCGAGCGCAAACGGGCGGAGCGCCAGCTGCAAGAGCTCTCTGCACACCTCCAGACCGTACGCGAAGAAGAGAAAGCCCGTATCGCGCGCGAAATTCACGACGATCTGGGTGGCACGCTGACCGCCCTCAAAATGGATGTCTTCTGGCTGTCAAAAAAACTACTTGAGTACAAAACGGCAGCGCCGCTCCTGAAGCGCGTCAATTCGATGTCGCAACTGCTTGATAGCGCGGTGAGCGTTACGCGGCGCGTCATCACCGACCTGCGCCCGGCCATGCTCGACGATCTCGGCCTGCTGGCGACGCTTGAATGGCATGCCGCACAATTCCACAAACGCACCGGCATCAGATGCCGGGTGAACTGCATCGAGGACAAGGGTACACTGGACAAACAACGCTCGATTGCTCTGTTCCGTATTTTTCAGGAAACGCTTACCAATATCGCGCGGCATTCCGGCGCATCCAGAGTGGAAGTCGAATTTCAGTGCGATGATAAAGAGGTTATTCTGTCGATCATCGATAATGGCCGCGGCCTGCCGGAAAATCACACCATCTCATCAACATCCTTTGGACAACGCGGCATGCGCGAGCGCGTCGAGCAACTGGGCGGCAATATCAGCTTCGTAAGCCTGCCCGGCGGTGGATTTAGCGTGACGGTAATATTGCCATTGCCCGATGAAGATAAAAAAGAGGAAACACCATGATCCGCATCCTGATTGCCGACGACCACGCCATCGTGCGCAGCGGATTGAAACAAATTCTGGAAGAAGACCGCGAAATGAAGATCGTGGCGGAACACAGCAACGGCATCGATGCTCTGAACTGGCTACACACCAACAACTGTGATGTGGTGCTGCTCGATATTTCCATGCCCGGCAAGAGCGGCATCGATGTGCTCAAGCAACTTCATGATGAAAAACCGAAATTGCCTGTAATTGTCATCAGCATTTATCCGGAAGACCAGTACGCCGTTCGTCTCATCAAGGCCGGAGCTGCCGGGTACCTGACAAAGGAAAGCGCCCCCGGAGTGATTGTGGGGGCCGTTCGCCAAGTGGCGAGCGGCAAAAAGTACATCAATGCAACAGTGGCCGAAATGCTCGCCGATGAATTCGGCGCGCAAAATAAAAAACTCCCGCATGAAATTCTGTCAGATCGCGAGTACCAGATTTTCCTGCTGCTTGCTTCGGCCAAAACCGCCACAGAAATCGCCGCATCACTCGGTTTGAGCGTAAAAACCATCAGCACCTATCGCAGCCGTATCCTGGAAAAAATGCACCTGCGCAACAACGCAGAACTGATGCGCTACGTTGTAGACAAACATCTCACGGAATAATCGCCGACTACCGCTGCTGTCATCGCGCAAGGATAGGTTGCCCGGCTTGCGCGCCGTGTCAGACACACACCGACAGCAAAACCTCCTCTCCTCCTATACCGCAACAAGACAAATCCAAGCACAATTTGCCTACTGATAAATGTTATTTCGTTCATTGCTTTTCAAGTATGTGCAACGAAGCGAGGAGAGAAGTTATGAATTTATTCATCGTGGAAGATTCAGAGGTCGTGCGAGAGCGACTGCAATCCATGCTGTCCGACATTCCGGGAATCGCGGTGGTTGGTTATGCGGTAAATGAGCTGGATGCGATTGAACGTATCAATACGTTATTGCCCGATGTCGTAACACTTGACCTTCGCCTGCAATCAGGAGCGGGGATCAATGTGCTGGAAGACATCAAAAAACACCATCCGGGAATTAAAGTCGTCATCTTGACCAACGACGACAACAGGGTCTACGAAGACAAATGCATTCGCGCCGGAGCAGACCTTTTCTTTGACAAATCTTTCCAGTTCTCGCGGGTCTATTCGGCTTTGTGGTTATGGAGTAATGCAGGTCGCACGGACATCAAGACTGTCGTGTAGTGATATAAAGTATTGAAATGTGCCTTTGAAAAAAGCGGATGATGCATATCCGCTTTTTTATTTACCGGAATCTTGCAGGCTCAATCCTGCCGTACGCAGTCCACGTAATACAGCGTCTCGCCGTTTTCCTCCCCCACCAGCCCGTGGATGTCGCTCTCGAAGCCGGGGAATTTCTTGTTGAAATCGCGCGCAAACTTGAGATAGTCCACGATGATCTTGTTGAAGCGCTCGCCCGGAATCAACAGCGGAATACCCGGCGGGTAAGGAGTGAGCAGCACCGCGGTGATGCGGCCTTCCAGGTCATCAATCGGCACGCGGTCGATTTCGTCGTGCGCCATCCTGGCGAAAGCATCGGAGGGTTTCATCGCGGGCTGCATATCGGAGAGGTACATCTCGGTCGTCATCTTCGCCACATTATGCGCCTTGTAGGTGTCGTGAATCTGCTGGCACATATCGCGCAGCCCGACGCGCTCATAAAGCGGATATTTGACCGCGAACTCCGGCAGGATGCGCCAGATCGGCTGGTTTTTATCGTAGTCGTCCTTGAACTGCTGCAATGCAGTGAGCAGGGTGTTCCAGCGGCCCTTGGTGATGCCGATGGTGAACATGATGAAGAATGAATACAGGCCACACTTCTCCACGATCACGCCATGCTCGGCAAGATATTTGGTGACCATCGCGGCAGGAATGCCCGTCTCGTCGAAGTTGCCGTTGAGGTTGAGCCCCGGCGTGATGATGGTCGCCTTGATCGGATCGAGCATGTTGAAACCGGACACCTGCTTGCCAAAACCGTGCCATTTGTCGCCGGTTTTCAGCATCCAGTCTTCGCGCGAGCCGATGCCTTCCTCGGCGATCTTCTCAGGCCCCCACACCTTGAACCACCAATCCTTGCCGAATTCGTCGTCCACCTTGCGCATGGCGCGGCGGAAGTCCATTGCCTCAGCGATGCTTTCTTCTACCAGCGCCGTACCGCCCGGCGGCTCCATCATCGCCGCCGCTACGTCGCACGAGGCGATGATGGCGTATTGCGGGCTGGTCGAGGTGTGCATCAGGTACGCCTCATTGAAAACATGCCTGTTGAGCTTGTGACTTTCAGGCTCGCGCACCAGTATTTGTGATGCCTGCGACAGCCCGGCCAGCAGCTTGTGGGTGGACTGCGTGGCGAAAATCATCGACTCTTTGGCGCGCGGGCTATTTCTGCCGATGGCGTGCATGTCCTTGTAGAACTTATGGAAAGCCGCGTGCGGCAGCCAGGCTTCATCAAAGTGCAGCGTGTCGATGCGTCCGTCCAGCATTTCTTTCAGCATTTCCACGTTGTACACGATGCCGTCGTAGGTGCTCTGCGTGATAGTCAGGATGCGCGGCTTCCTGGTCTTGTCCTTGATAAACGGATTCGCATCAATCTTTTTCTGAATATTCTGCGGTTCGAACTCGGATTTCGGAATCGGCCCGATGATGCCGTAGTGGTTGCGCGTCGGCGTCAGGAACACCGGCACCGCGCCAGTCATCATGATGGCATGCAGGATCGATTTGTGGCAGTTGCGGTCCACCACGACGATGTCGTCGGGAGCGACGGTGGAATGCCACACGATCTTATTCGAAGTGGAGGTGCCGTTGGTGACGAAGAACAAGTGGTCGGCATTGAAAATGCGTGCCGCGTTACGCTCAGACGCCGCTACCGGGCCGGAGTGGTCGAGCAATTGCCCGAGCTCGTCCACCGAGTTGCACACGTCCGCGCGCAGCATGTTCTCGCCGAAAAACTGGTGGAACATCTGTCCGACCGGCGACTTCAAAAATGCCACACCGCCCGAATGCCCCGGGCAGTGCCAGGAATAGGAGCCGTCCTGCGCATAGTGCAACAACGCGCGAAAGAACGGCGGCGCCAGCGAATCGAGATAGGATTTGGCTTCGCGGATAATATGGCGCGCCACGAACTCAGGCGTATCCTCGTGCATGTGAATGAAGCCGTGCAGCTCGCGCAGCACGTCGTTCGGAATATGCCGCGAAGTACGTGTCTCGCCGTACAGATAAATCGGGATGTCGGCATTCTTGAAGCGTATCTCCTGAACGAACGCGCGTAGCGATTTCAGCGCAACCTCGGTCTCCTCTTTGCTGCCCGCACCGAATTCCTCGTCGTCGATGGACAGCAAAAACGCCGAAGCACGGCTTTGCTGTTGCGCGAACGAAGTCAGATCACCGTAACTGGTGACACCGAGGACTTCCATGCCCTCCTTTTCCAGCGCATCAGCCAGTGCGCGAATGCCCAAGCCGCTGGCGTTCTCCGAGCGAAAGTCTTCATCGATAATAACAATAGGAAAACGGAATTTCATTGCTTGCTCCCGGTGGGGATAACGAATTGGCGCGGATTGTCGCAGATTTTTCCAGCGATGGGGGAAGTAAACTTATTCAAGCTGGGTAACGGGATTGAAGAAAAAATCAGCCACGGGCTACACGCGAATTTTCACGGCTAAGAACAAGGCGGTTCTATCTGCGTTTCATCGGTGTTAATCCGTGGACGATTTGGCGCATCACATCTTGGGTAGCGTCACACCCACCTGCCCCTGATATTTGCCGCCGCGATCTTTATATGAAGTTTCGCAGATTTCATCCGATTCGAAGAATAATACCTGGGCTACGCCTTCGTTTGCGTAAATCTTGGCAGGCAGCGGAGTGGTGTTAGAAAACTCAAGCGTGACATAGCCTTCCCATTCCGGCTCGAACGGCGTGACATTGACGATGATGCCGCAGCGCGCATAGGTGGATTTCCCGAGGCAGATGGTCAGCACGCTACGCGGGATGCGGAAATATTCGATGGTGCGCGCCAGCGCAAAAGAGTTGGGCGGAATGATGCAATAATCAGCTTTCACCTCGACGAAGGAATTGGGATCGAAATTCTTCGGGTCGACGATGGTGCTGTTGATATTGGTGAACAGCTTGAATTCGTCGGAACAGCGGATATCGTAGCCGTAGCTGGAAGTGCCGTAAGACACGATGCGCTTGCCATTCGCCTCTTTCACCTGTCCCGGTTCGAACGGGTCGATCATGCCGTGCTGCTCCGCCATGCGGCGTATCCATTTGTCTGACTTAATGCTCATCACTATTCCTTATTAAAAAAGTAGCATCGCAATTTACAAGGACGCGATTTTAACCAAATTCGCCGCGATTGCGCGCGATTTGCTAAAATCCGCGCCTCTACTGCATTCCGGCAACTTTTAATGTCTACTCGCAAAATTCTCGTTACTTCCGCACTGCCCTACGCTAACGGCAGCATTCACCTCGGTCACCTTGTCGAATACATCCAGACCGATATCTGGGTGCGCTTCCAGAAAATGCAGGGCAATACATGCCACTACGTGTGCGCCGACGACACCCACGGCACGCCGATCATGCTTCGCGCCGAGAAGGAAGGCATCACGCCTGAACAATTGATAAACCGCGTGTGGCAGGAGCACTATGACGACTTCAAGGCGTTCCATGTCGAGTTCGACCATTACGGCTCGACCAATTCGAGTGAGACGAGGGAGTTTGCCGAAAGAATATACAAGAAACTCAAGGATGCCGGTCTGATCGAACAACGCACCATCGAACAATATTACGACCCGATCAAACAGATGTTCCTGCCGGATCGCTTCATCAAGGGCGAGTGCCCCAAGTGCGGCGCAAAAGACCAATACGGTGACAACTGCGAAGTATGCGGCGCGGCCTACACCCCCGCCGAGGTGAAAAACCCCTACTCCGCCGTGTCCGGCGCAAAACCGGAATTGCGCAACTCCAACCACTATTTTTTCAAACTTTCCGCCGACACCTGCCAGCAGTTTCTGCGAGAATGGACACGCAGCGGCACGCTGCAACCCGAAGCGGCCAACAAGATGCAGGAATGGCTAGGCGCGGAGGGAGAGAACAAACTGACCGATTGGGACATCTCGCGCGATGCGCCCTACTTCGGCTTCGAAATTCCCGACGCGCCGGACAAATACTTTTATGTGTGGCTGGACGCGCCGGTGGGTTACATGGGCAGCTTCAAGCAACTGTGCAACTCAAAAGGCATCGATTTCGATGCTTACTGGAAGCAGGGTTCCGATACCGAGCTGTATCATTTCATCGGCAAGGATATCCTGTATTTCCACGCGCTGTTCTGGCCCGCGATGCTGCAACACGCAGGCTTCCGCACCCCGACCAAACTGTTTGCACACGGCTTCCTCACCGTCAACGGCGAGAAGATGAGCAAGTCGCGCGGCACTTTCATCACCGCGAAGAGCTACACTGACCACATCAAGAACACCGAATACCTGCGCTACTACTACGCCGCAAAACTGAACGGCACGATGGAAGACCTCGACCTTAACCTTGATGATTTTGTCGCGAAGGTGAACAGCGACCTGATCGGCAAGTACATCAACATCGCCAGCCGCTGCGCGGGTTTCATCAGCAAGCGCTTCGATGGCAAGCTAGGCAATATTGATTCGGCTGCCACCGCAGAATTCCAATCAGCCTTCAAGAACGGTGAAATCGCGCACTGTTACGAGCAACGTGACTTCAGCCGTGCCCTGCGCGAAATCATGCGCCTGGCCGATGTGGCGAATCAGTACATCGCCGAAAAGAAACCGTGGGAGCTGACCAAACAGGAAGGCAAAGATGCCGAGCTGCATGAAGCATGCTCGACCGCAATAACCCTGTTTCGCGACCTGACTCTTTATTTGAAACCTATCCTTCCAGTGCTAGCTGGGCAAGTCGAAACGTTCCTCAACATCCCTCCATTGGCCTGGAATGGCACCTGGAAAGCCATGCCCGCTGGGCACACCATCAATACGTATCAACACTTGGCGACCCGCCTTGACCCCAAACTGATCGAATCCATGGTCGCTGCCAACCAGGAAAGCCTGCAACCGCCGGTGCAGTCCGAGCAGCGCCATGCCGCGCACCAGCAGCACACTGCAAACAAGGAGGTCGCCCGTGCAGAGAAGGATTTCGAGCCTTTCATCGGCATCGACGACTTCAGCAAAATTGATTTGCGCGTGGCGAGGATCGTCAATGCGGAACATGTGGAAGGTGCAGAAAAATTGCTGAAGCTGACGCTGGATATCGGTGAGGAAAAACCACGCACGGTGTTCGCGGGCATCAAATCGGCGTACGACCCTGAAAAACTGAAAGGTCGCATGACCGTGATGGTCGCCAATCTCGCGCCCCGCAAAATGAAGTTCGGCATGTCGGAAGGTATGGTGCTGGCGGCCTCCGGCGATGCGCCCGGCCTGTTCATCCTCAACCCGGATGACGGGGCGCAGCCGGGGATGCGGATCAAATAACTGCCGGCACGGGTGATGATGCAGCAGTAAGCTGAACATGGCTAACGGTGCCGGTCCGACTCACGATAGCCCGCTCAGCGCCAATTACTGCCTTTGGTGAATGGCTATCGGGTAACTTTCGCACGCCATCCTTAATTCCATGTAACAAAAATATGAAACATTTACTTATAGTCAGTTTTTGCTTATTCATACTACCCGCGTGCGGAAAGCCTGAATTCATTTCAGGCAGTGCGAAGACAAAGTGGGTTTGGGTTAAAGTTGCCAGCAGCACCACTAATGAATCTACCGTCTATGCCAATCTTTCTAATATTAGCAAGAAGGGCAACCTGGTTGAAATGTGGGTTTTGTTTGACTACAACATACCCAATGCAGAGAAAAAGTCGATTGAGAGGCTTGATGAATACGACTGCGAGAATATGGCATCGAGAACAATTTATGAGGATGGGTATTCTGAAAACATGGGTAAAGGCAAAACAATTTATGCCAACCCTGATCCTGACAAATTGGAGACCATCACTCCCGGCTCTACAAATGAAATTCTGTGGAAAACCGCCTGTGTAAAGCGATAGTCTCTTGTGATTTACTTGCGGGCAGCTTTAGAGAAGGTCAATTCAAGGGGCCATGGTTCGCTCGGTGCCAATTGCAGTCCTTTGAGAATGTTTCCCGAAGCACACAATGTCATGCAATCGTAGGAGAGTTATATGAGAAAACTCATTGCGTCCACATTTATGTCACTGGACGGTGTCATGCAGGCACCAGGAGGGCCGGACGAAGATCCAACCGGAAATTTTACGTTAGGTGGTTGGCAGTTCGCTTTCGGGGACGTAGGGATGGGCCTATCTGATCTATCTGCGGCAGGTTTCGATGGTAAAGATCGAGAGCTTGTACTCGGTCGCAAAACCTACGAAATATTCGAGGCATATTGGCCTTACCAACCAGAGGATGATCCGATTGCGAGGACGCTCAATGCGGCAAAAAAGCATGTGGCGTCCCGCACTTTGAAGTCATTGCAATGGAACAATTCGTCGCTACTTGGCGCTGATATCGTTTCAGCCATCACCGTGCTCAAGGCTCAGCCCGGACTCAACCTTCAAATCATTGGCAGCGGCAATCTGATTCAGACGCTGCACGCCGCATCGCTCATTGACGAATACAACGTATGGACGTACCCGGTAGTTCTTGGCCGCGGAAAGCGATTGTTCGAAAATGGTGCAAGGCCATGTGCACTGCGGCTCGTGGCCTCGAAAGTTTCAACAGCCGGCGTTGTGATGAGCACTTATGTTCCAGCCGGAGATATTCCGCTTGGCTCATTTATCCAGGGCGAGCCAAGCGAGAAAGAATTGACCCGGCGCGCCAGGATGGCTACAGATGTGACGTGAATATGTGGTCTACAACTGTGCGCGCTAACCTTACGCTCAAACGGGACGGTAACCTTCAACTTCACGTTGAAGGTCTGCTTTCCGGAAAGTCGGATGACCGGTATGTGTCGTTAGCCGCACATCACCAAGTTCCGCTCGGGAAACACGAATTTCTGGTCAGAATTGTAACCAACAATTCTTCAGCATCTGCTATATGTCGTAGCAGGGCATCCAACCACTCATTGCCTACCCGTAAACCACTTTAACGTTTTCCGGCTTCAGTAACTCTCGCAAGTCGCGCAGCATATCGTCATGCAGGGTCACCTGCCATGCTTCCCCAAGGCGTAGCTGGCAACTTGCCTGGTCGTTGGTATAGTGGATCAGCACCGGGCACTTGCCATCGCGCCATGGTGTAATTATCTTCTTTAGTTGCGCAACGCTGGCGCTGCCGTTGCAGCGTAATTCCAGTTGTTTCGCATAGTGTGAGCGCGCCGAGGCGAAGTCGAATAGCTCTTCGGCGCTCACGCGGATATTGCCGGAATACTCGTCCAGACTGGCTTTGCCGCGCACTACCAACAATTCGTCTTCCCTTATCCACGGGCGGCTGCGCTCGTATTCTTCATTGAACACAGTCGTTTCCACCTGTGCGCCGCCGTCATCCAGCGTGATGATCGCCATGCGCCCGCGCCGCGTCTGCTGGATGCGCACCCCGGACACGATGCCTGCCAATACGACAGGAACACTGCGCCGCGAGGTTTGGCTAGTGCCATTCGTTTGGCCGACAAATTGCGGCGTCAGGTCGGCCAATTTAACCTTGATGAAGCTGGTTAATTCGGTGGCAAATTCCTGGAACGGATGCCCACCAAGATAAATCCCCAGGCTTGCTTTCTCGTTGGACAACTGCTCGCGCAAACGCCAGCGCGGCACGTCAGCTGTCTTGACGATCAGCACCGCATCAGCTTCATCAGTGCCAAACAAACTGTTCTGGTTGGCAGCGCGCGCATGCTGGTCGGCGCTCGCCAAGGCCGCATCCACGCTGGCCATCAGGCTGGCGCGGTGATCGTTGATGCAGTCGAACGCGCCGGCGCGGATCAGCGCTTCGACAGTGCGCCGGTTGACGGTGCGTTTGTCCACGCGCCTGCAGAAATCGAACAGGTCCTTGAACGGCCCCTGCTCGCGCGCCTTGACGATACTGCCGATGGCCGCCTCGCCGGTTCCCTTGATCGCGCCCAAACCGTAGGCGATGGTTTTTTCGTCCACCGGGGAAAAAACATAGCCGGAGCTGTTCACGTCCGGCAGCAGCACGCGGATATCCTGTTGCAGCGTATCGGCATAAAAGGTGTGCACCTTTTCGGTGTTATCCAGGTCGCCCGACAGCGTCGCCGCCATGAATGCAGCCGGGTGATGCGCCTTGAGATAAGCGGTCTGGTATGCGATCAGCGCGTAAGCCGCCGAGTGCGACTTGTTGAAGCCGTAACCGGCAAACTTTTCCATCAAGTCGAACAGGTGCGTGGCGAGGCTCTTGTCGATGTTGCGCGCCACCGCGCCATTGACGAAGACATCGCGATGCTTTGCCATTTCCTCCGGATTTTTCTTGCCCATCGCGCGGCGCAGCATGTCCGCGCCGCCCAGCGTGTAACCACCGATGATCTGCGAAATCGTCATCACCTGTTCCTGATACACGATCACGCCGTAAGTCGGCTTGAGCGACACTTCCAGTTCTGGATGGAAATATTCCGCCTTGGCGCGGCCATGCTTGCGGTTGATGAAGTCTTCCACCATGCCCGATTCAAGCGGCCCCGGTCGGAACAGCGCGACCAGCGCGACGATATCTTCAAATGTGCTGGGTTGAAGACGTTTGATCAAATCCTTCATGCCGCGCGATTCGAGCTGGAACACGGCAGTGGTATTGCAGGCCTTCAGCAGATCGTAAGTTCCGATATCGTCCAGCGGCATGGTCTCAAGTGTGAATGGCGCAGTCCCTCCATTCAGCCGCGCCACATGCTTCATCGCCCAGTCCAGGATCGTCAGCGTGCGCAAGCCCAGAAAGTCGAACTTCACCAGCCCGATGGCTTCGACATCGTCCTTGTCGAACTGGCTGACCACGCTGGTGCCGCTGTCGGCGCAATACAGCGGACAGAAATCAGTGAGCTGGCCCGGCGCGATCAACACGCCGCCGGCGTGCATGCCGACGTTGCGCGTCAGGTCTTCGAGCCGCCCGGCCAGCTCCAGCAGTTCCGGCACGCCCTCTTCGCGCTCGGCGATGGCGTTGATCTCCGGCTCCATCTCGCGCGCTTTTTTCAGCGACACCGGCTTCACTCCCTCGAGCGGAATCGCCTTGGACAGGGTGTCACACAGGCCATACGGAAAATCCATCACGCGCCCGACGTCGCGGATCACCGCCTTAGAAGCCATCGTGCCGAAGGTCGCGATCTGCGACACGCTGGCCGCGCCGTATTTATGCTTCACGTATTCGATGACGCGCTCACGCCCATCCTGGCAGAAGTCCACGTCGAAGTCGGGCATGGAAACACGCTCCGGGTTCAGGAACCGTTCGAACAGCAACTCGTAGCGCAGCGGGTCGAGATCGGTGATGCCGAGGCTATACGCCACCAGCGAGCCCGCGCCGGAACCGCGGCCCGGGCCGACCGGCACGCCGTTATTTTTCGCCCAGAGAATAAAGTCGGCCACGATCAGAAAGTAGCCGGGGAAGCCCATCTTGATGATCGTGTCGTTCTCGAAAACCAGTCGCGCCTGGTACTCCGGCAGCTTGGCGGCGCGCTCGGCCTCATCGGGATACAGCAACTTCATGCGCTGCTGCAAACCGAGCTCGGATTGCTCGCGCAAATATTCGTCCAGCCCCTGACCGTTCGGCGTCGGGAAATCCGGCAAGCTGGGCTTGCCCAGCACCAGGGAAAGGTTGCAGCGCCGCGCGATCTCCACGCTGTTTTGCAGCGCCTCGGGAAGATCGGCAAACAGCTCTGCCATCTCTGCCTGCGTCTTGAAATATTGCTGCGCGGTAAAAGCCTTCACGCGGCGCTTGTCGTTGAGCACATAGCCTTCGGAAATGCACACGCGCGCCTCGTGCGCCTTGAAGTCGGCTGCGGCGAGAAACTGCACCGGGTGCGTGGCAACTACCGGCAACCCTAACTCGGCGGCAAGTTGTGTGGCGGCATGGAGATAATGTTCTTCGTCGGCAAATCCGGCGCGCTGAACTTCAACGTAATAGCGATTGTTGAACAACGCCGCCCATTCCTGCGCAAATTGTTTAGCCTGCGCGGCATTGCCGGACAACAGCGCGCCACCGACATCGCCAAGATGCGCGCCAGACAAGGCGATCAGGCCATTGGTATCCTGATGCAACCATTCGCGCCGCAACTCGGCCCGCCCGCGATGCTGGTTCTCCAGATAGGCGCGCGATAGCAATCGGCACAACAGCAAATACCCCACGCGCGACTGGCACAACAGCAGCAAACGATAGGGGCGTTCGCGATCCGCATCGTTGCTGATAAACACATCGCAACCAGCAATCGGCTTGATGCCCGCGCCGCGCGCCGCTTTGTAGAATTTGATCAGCCCGAAAAAATTGTTCAGGTCGGTCAATGCCAAGGCAGGCATCGTATCCCCCTGGGCGGCGGCAACCGCTTCGTCCACGCGCACCATGCCATCCGAGATGGAATATTCGCTGTGCAGCCGGAGATGGATGAAGGAAGGTTGCGGCATGATGGGACGGTGAAAAAGCTTGATGCAATTTTACCATCGCGCTGCGCTTAATATCTGTTTTGGAGCAACTCAACACAATAAGAATGTGCGGCGCCTGCCTTGCAGCTTATCCCGGTGCTGTTAACGGGTTTTTCCAGAGAAATCGCCTGATAAGCATATTCAGCAGCAATACCGCGCCCGCCGCCAGCAGCGCGGTTTCCATCAAATGCAGGACGCCTCCGTCGAAATGGAACACTTCGCGCAACAGCGGCACACTGAATACCAACAGCAGCCCCGCGATTGCGCCCAGCACGACCCACTGGAAGACAGGATTCTGCCCGGCCTTGCTTTGCCATAGCCGTCCCTGCGCTCGGTTAACCATCACCAGCGCAACATTCCCGGCCACCATTGCGGAAAATACCAGCGCCCGCGACTGGTTTTCGCCCAAGCCGGCCGCTGTCGCCCAAATATATATCATCGCCGCAACCGCAAATGCGGACAATCCCTGAAGGATGCTGAACAGCATCACGCGCCCGCCGAATAATTGCTCCGCCGGATTTCTGGGCGGGCGCAGCATGACATCCGGTTCTTCGGGTTCCGCTTCGAAGAATATCGAACAGGCCGGATCGATGATCATTTGCAAAAACAGGATATGAGCCGGCATCAGCATCAGCGGTTCGCCCAGCAACACCGGCAGCAGCGCCATGCCGACGATGGGAATATGAACGGCGAGCGTATAGCTCATGGCCTTGCGCAAATTGTCGTAGATGCGCCGCCCCAGCCTGACCGTGGCGACCAGCGAGGAAAAATCATCCTTGAGCAGCACCAGCCCGGCGGCTTCGCGCGCCACGTCGGTGCCGCGCGCGCCCATCGCCACACCGATATGCGCAGCCTTGAGCGCGGGGGCATCGTTGACGCCGTCGCCGGTCATCGCCACGACTTCGCCATTGGCCTTGAAAGCTTCGACCAGCCGCAATTTCTGCTGCGGAGTGATGCGGGCGAACACCTGTATGTCGCGCACGCGAAGGCGCAATTCATTATCGGATAATGCATCCAGCTCTGTTCCGGTCAGCACGGCTTCGGGCAAGCCCAGCTCGCGCGCGATGGCCTGGGCGGTGCGCGCATAATCACCGCTGATCATCACCACGCGTATGCCGGCTTGGCGGCACATCGCGACTGCTTGCGGCACTTCGCTGCGCAGCGGGTCTTGCAACCCCACCAGTCCGA
This sequence comes from Nitrosomonadales bacterium, assembly GCA_023259055.1. Classification (GTDB taxonomy): domain Bacteria; phylum Pseudomonadota; class Gammaproteobacteria; order Burkholderiales; family Gallionellaceae; genus Gallionella. Next base: position 19,072 of record JAHFQZ010000009.1, on the reverse strand, counting down.
CAAAGGTAAAATCGATGTCATGCTGATGATCCGGCCACTGGCCCTGCTTCAGCTCGGCGCGCGCCACGCCAAGCACCCGCAGCCCGTGATCCGCCATCTCGCCGGCAGCGCGCACAATTTTTTCCGCTTCCGCTGCAGGCAAATGGCACAGGTCGATAACCGCTTCCGGCGCGCCTTTCGTGGCTACCGTGTGGCGTGCCTCGCCCTGTCCGCGCCAGACATGCGACATCGCCAGCAGTTCCGGCGAAAGGCTGTATTCATGCACCAATTCCCAGGTTGTATGCAGATGTTCGGTGCCGCTTAAGGTGCGCTTTCCGAGTTCGTGCAGTGCGTATTCCATCGGGTCAAACGGAGTGCGCTCGCTGGCAAGCACGCCGATCTCTACCAGTTCGTGCCACGATTCAGGCAATTCGTCCGCATCGGCAACATCCAGCATGTCGCCGCCGCTATATAGCATGCGCACCCGCATACGGTTTTCGGTCAAGGTTCCGGTCTTGTCGGTGCACAATACCGTGGTCGCGCCCAGCGTTTCGATTGCATCCTGTCGCCGCGTCAGCACACTGTGTTTAGAAATGCGCCACGCTCCCAGCGCCATGAACACCGACAGGATCACCGGGAATTCCTCCGGCAGCGAGGCCATTGCCAGGCTGATACCCGCCAGAAATGCGTCCAGCCAGCGTCCATGAGTCATGCCGTAGATCAGCACCAGCAACAGACACAGCGTTGCCGCCAACGCCGCCAGACGGCGCACAAGGCGGGCGGTTTGCAGCTTCAGCGGGGAATCTCCGGGAATGGCGGTTGCCAGCGACTTGCCTATCTTGCCGACGGCGCTGGCAGCGCCGGTTGCCGTGGCCAGCGCGATACCGCTGCCCTGTACCAATATCGTGCTGGCATAAACATACGGCTGGTCATCGCCGCCCGGTTCACGCAACGGCTCGTCGCTGCCGCCCGCGCGCTTGCGCACAGGCGCGGATTCTCCGGTAAGCAGGGATTCATCGGCCAGCAGGTCGTTGCAGGAAAGCAGCAGAGCATCCGCCGGAACGCGATCGCCTTCGGTCAGCAGCAACACGTCTCCCGGCACCACTTCGCGCCCCGGAATGCGCTGTTCCCTGCCATCGCGCAGCACATGCGCTCGCGGGCTGGACAGGTCGCGCAATGCCTCGAGTACGCGCTCGCTCTTGCGATGCTGCGTTACGGTAAGCAGGATAGTGAGCAGCACAAAGAACAGCAGCATCAGCGCATCTTCGACGCTGCCCAGCAGCAAATAGATGACGCCCGCGCCGATCAGCAGCAGGAACATCGGCTCGCGCAGCACGTCGATCACAATATGGATCAGGCGGCGCGAACGCGGCGGTACCAGCTCGTTATAACCAGATTCTGCGAGCCGTTGTTGTGCCTCTGCCGAGCTCAGGCCGTTGGGCAGCGAGCCTCCCGTTGCTCCGTTCGCCGCTATACGTTTGCCGCTGGTTTGATCCATGAGTTTGCTTGCTCCCGGTCAATGTTGGCGCAACTTGTAGTAGCCTGATTAACCCGACACTTGGTTGTCGTTTTTTGACAACCAAGTGGAATGGCTATGCAGAGCTATCGGGCGATAGTTTGGTCATCGCGCAGCAAGCTGCGCTCCTGCAACAGTGTATCAAACCTGATAAACAATCTGAGTTCACATAGGCGAAAATGTTCGTCAGCCATATTCTACGTCTAACCGGAGGGCATTAAGCAGATACAATCATGCCCTGCTCGATCAACCTTTTAAATCATGCAATCCCCGCTCACCGCAAAACGCGAAAACTACCTGCTGCTGACTCTCGCGGGCATCCAGTTCAGCCACATCCTCGACTTCATGATCATGATGCCGCTCGGGCCGATCTTGATGAGTTCGTTCGGCATGGGCACGCATGAGTTCGGGCTGCTGGTCGCGTCTTACAGTTTCAGCGCCGCCTTGTCTGGATTGCTGGCTGCGACATTCGTCGATCGCTTTGAGCGAAAACGGCTGCTGCTGACCGTCTTTGCTTTATTCGGCCTGGCGACGCTGGCATGCGGCCTGGCTCCGGGTTATGCCACGCTGCTGGTTGCGCGCGGCATGGCGGGAGTGTTCGGCGGCATCATGGGCGCGATGGTGCAGACCATCGTCGGCGATGTGATTCCATTCGAGCGCCGCGCGCGGGCCAGCGGCGTGGTATCAACCGCGTTTTCGCTTTCCACCGTTGCCGGCGTACCGCTGTCGTTGTGGCTGGCCAATCACTTTGGCTGGCGCGCGCCTTTCATGCTGATTGCAGGGATGGTCGTGCTGTTCGTCATCATCGGCCTGCGCATCCTGCCGGAATTGCGCCAGCATATCAGCGGCGATAAACGCGCCCACCCTTTTGTGGCGATGTTCGCCGTGTTGCGCGACGCCAACCATCTTCGTGCCTTGCTGCTTTCCGCACTGCTGATCTTTTCCGGCTTCACGGTGATTCCCTACCTCACCCTTTACGCAGTGGGCAACGTGGCAATTCCGCTGCACGACATTCCCTTCATTTACCTGGCAGGTGGCGCTGCAACTTTGATTACCGCGCGGCGGATCGGTCATTGGGCTGATCTGCGCGGCAAGGTCAGGGTCTACCGATTGGTCGCCTCCGCCGCGTTGCTGCCGCTGTTTGTAGTAACCCAGATCAAGATTGCGCCGTTATGGCTGTGGCTGATTTTCACCACGACTTTTTTCATATTGGTGTCGGGACGCATGATTCCGGCGATGGCCATCGTCACCTCGGCTGCCCAGCCGAGACTGCGCGGCACCTTCATGTCGTTGAACGCCACGATGCAATCGTTCGCCATGGGCTTGGCTACCACGCTGACAGGCTTCATCATCACGCAGAACAGCGCGGGGCAAATCGTCGGGTATGAAAAAGCGGGTTATGTGGCGATGACAGCGAATGTGCTGGCGATCATGTTCGTCGCGCGCATCGTGATGCATGATCAGCGTGCCAGTACGCCGGGCGCTGCGCCGATATAGAGAGTGTTCTGGCAAACCAGGAACAGATTAAATGGAGCGGGTGAAGGGGATCGAACCCTCGTATGCAGCTTGGGAAGCTGCCGTTCTACCATTGAACTACACCCGCGTGATAGCATTGCATTTTACCGCAACCAGGCGACAGATTGAAAGTGATTACCGTCAGCATCAACGGCGCACCGCGCCAGCTACCAGATTCCATTAGCGTCGCCGCCCTCATCGAAGAACTGGGTTTCAGCGGCAAACGCATCGCGTTGGAACGCAACGGCGAGATTGTGCCGCGCAGCAAGTTTGCCACACAGCAATTATCTGATGGCGACAGGCTGGAGGTGGTTGTCGCGGTAGGCGGCGGCTAACCCGGCTAAACAATTTATCAGGAACATTGAAATGAGCGACAAACTAGTCATTGCAGGAAAAAGCTACTCATCCCGGCTGCTTGTCGGGACGGGCAAATACAAGGATTTCGCCGAGACCAAGGCAGCCGTGGAAGCCAGCGGCGCTGAGATCATTACGATCGCCATCCGCCGCAGCAACATCGGGCAGAACCCGAATGAGCCGAGCCTGCTGGAAATATTGCCGCCGTCGAAATACACGCTGCTGCCCAACACTGCCGGCTGCTACACCGCCGAGGATGCGGTGCGCACCCTGCGGCTGGCGCGCGAATTGCTGGATGGCCACACCCTGGTCAAGCTCGAGGTGCTGGGCGACCCGCAGTCGCTTTACCCGAACGTAATCGAAACCATCGCTGCCGCGAAGACGCTGATAGCCGAAGGCTTTCAAGTGATGGTGTACACCTCGGATGACCCGATCGTCGCCAAGCAACTGGAAGATATCGGCTGCGTCGCGATCATGCCGCTGGCTTCGCTGATCGGCTCCGGCATGGGCATCCTCAATCCGTGGAACCTGCAACTGCTCATTGAGCGCGTGCAGGTACCTGTAATAGTCGATGCAGGCGTGGGCACCGCGTCGGATGCCGCAATCGCGATGGAGCTGGGTTGCGACGGCGTGCTGATGAACACCGCGATTGCTGCCGCGCAGCAACCGGTGCTGATGGCAGGCGCGATGAAGAAAGCTGTTGAGGCCGGACGCGAGGCTTATCGCGCAGGAAGGATGCCGAAAAAACTTTACAGCGCCAGCCCGAGTTCGCCGACGGCAGGTATCATCGGCTCGCCCCGCAGCTAAATCTTTTTTCCGCAGATTACACAGATTAAACAGATTTCAGGAGCTTGAGACTGCGTAAATCTGTGTAATCTGCGGACAAATTCGCCTCTGCATTCCATGACCGACACCGATCTCAGCAAACGACATATCCGCAGTTATGTATTAAGGCAGGGTCGCGTCTCACCCGCGCAGCAGCGCGCTTGCGACACATTGCTGCCGCGCTTCGGTATCCCCTACACCGCGCAGCCGCTCGACTTGAATCTGGCCTTTGGCCGCGAGGCGCCCAAGATACTGGAGATCGGCTTTGGCATGGGCGACAGCACCGCAACCATCGCACTCGCCCATCCCGCGAACGATTATCTAGCGCTGGAGGTTCACACACCGGGGGTGGGTAATCTGCTCAAGCTGATCGACGCGCAGCAAATCCCCAACATCCGCATCATCCAGCACGATGCCGTTGAAGTGCTGCGCGACATGATCGGCAATGCCACGCTTGACGGTATTCATATTTTCTTTCCCGACCCGTGGCACAAGGCGCGCCACAACAAACGCCGCCTGATCCAGGTTCCATTCATCGCGCATCTGATGCAGAAACTCAAGCCCGGCGGCTACATTCATGTCGCCACCGATTGGCAGGATTATGCCGAGCAGGTATTGTCAGTATTAAGCGCGGAGCCGTTGCTGGAGAACACGGCGGCAGATTACGCTCCCCGCCCCGCTTACCGCCCGCTCACCAAATTCGAGCAGCGCGGCATTCGTTTGGGGCATGGCGTATGGGATTTGGTGTTTCGCCGCAAACAATAACTATTCGCCGTTGAACTCCATATTTGGCGCGCGGTTCAATAATTCGGCAACCATATCTACGGCAGGAACATGCTCGTAGAGTATGCGATATACCGCTTCACTGATGGGCATTGCCACGCCCTGGCGTTTCGCAAGTTGATGTACTTCTCGTACTGTGTATACGCCTTCGGCAACGTGACCAAGCTTGCGCAATATCCCCGGCAAATCGTGCTGTTGCGCCAGCAGCAGCCCGACCTGCCGATTGCGCGATAAATCACCGGTGCAGGTGAGAATCAAATCGCCTGCGCCGGACAAGCCGCCAAGCGTATCGGGACGCCCGCCCAGCTTCAATCCCAACCGGGTAATTTCGGTTAGACCGCGCGTCAGCACGGCGGCTCGCGCATTATGTCCCAGTCCCATGCCATCGCAAATGCCGGCAGCAATCGCCATCACATTTTTTACCGCGCCGCCCACTTCCACGCCTATCACATCGCTGCTGGCGTAGATGCGCAAATGCGCATGATGGAGAGCCTGCGCCGCGCTACGGGCAAACTCCGCGTTAGCAGAAGCAAGCACCAAGGCGGTGGGCAAGCCTCTTGCAACTTCCAGCGCAAAACTAGGCCCGGACAACACGCCGTAATGCATGCTTTCAGGCAACACTTCGGCAGCTACTTGGTGCGGCAATTGTGAGGTCTCTGCCTCAAAACCTTTGCATGCCCATACTACCCCAAAGCCTGTCTTGAGCCCGCCTGATTTGTGATCCGACAACAGTGCAATCTGCTGCAAAATCGAACGCAATGCAGCGGTTGGTGCAGCGATGATTGCCAAATCGGCAGCCGCCAAAGCAGCAACAAAATCTTTACTCAGTTCCAGTTTGTCGGGCAGAGAAATATCGGGCAGATAGCGTTGATTGCACCGGGTGGCGCGCATCTCTTCGATTTGTGCGGCATCGCGTGCCCAAAGCGTAACTCGATGGTTGGCTGCGAGACTAATGGCAAGTGCGGTTCCCCAGGCGCCCGCGCCGATGACGGTAATATTCATGGATTATCAGTCGCCCCACACCTCAGTGCGATGCACAAAACCGACTTCTCCGTCTTGATGACGCACCTTGATCCAACCCGTTCCGGTTGACTCAAGAAATTCCAATGCTATTTGCTGGCGCACCTTAAACAATCGTACCGCTCCAAAATCCGGCTCTGCAAACACATCCAGCAAAGGCGACAGCACGAACACATAGCGCTTGTTGCTCAATACGCGCTTTTCCACCCAGTACAACGCGCCGGAGCGGTCTCGCACCTTGACCCAATTATCCAGCGTGACAACTTGCTCGAAAGGCATATAACGATTCACCACGAACATTTTTTTTGCCTTGGTCGAAGGCGCGTCGTAGAGTATCGCGCTGCCGTCGCTGACTGACACATAATCCACCGCGTAGGCTGCACTCGCGCCATAAAGCAGCGCATACAACACAACAAAACGCAAAGGATTGAGTAGATTCATCAGTGAGTGGTAGCCACCGCAGCCTGCGCCTGCTCCTGCTTATGCTGCTGGTAGAGCATATCGAAGTTAACCGGATTCAGCATCACCGGCGCGAAACCGGCACGCACTGCAATATTGGAAACAAGTTCGCGCAAATACGGGAACAGAATGTTCGGGCACATTACCGCCAGAACCGGCTCAACATCGTCTTTGGGTAGGTTGCTCAGGCGAAAAATGCCTGCCTGCTTTGCCTCGATCAGGAACATCACCTTTTCACCGATCTTTGCCGTAACTGTGTTGGTGATCATCACCTCGTATATATCCCCCTCAATCGGCGCGGCCTGGGTGTTCAATTGCACATCGATTTGCGGGCTTTCGCGCTCCAGAAAAATAGTCGGCGCATGCGGAATTTCCAGCGAAAGATCCTTCACATAGATTTTCTCTATGTTGAATACGGGTTGATTGCTTTCCTGAGCTGCTCCAGCCATGCTTTTTCCTTTGTTATTGTTTTGCTAAAAGTTTATCCAATTCACCGTCATGATCGAGAGATGCAAGCTCGTCATAACCGCCTACATGTTCGTCGCCGATATATATCTGTGGCACGGTGCGCCGCCCGGTTATTTCCATCATTTTTACACGTAATTCCGGATGCAAATCGACACGGATTTTTTCAATCTCCCGCACACCCTTGCGCTGCAACAACTGTTCGGCCCGGACGCAGTATGGGCAGACTGCAGTACAGTACATCACAACCTTCCCCATCATTTTTCCAATGGCAAATTGGCCTTCTGCCATGCCGTTACCCCGCCTGCCAAAACATAGGCTTGGGTAAAGCCACGCTTGACCAGCGTAGCGCAAGCCATGCCTGAACGATTGGAGGTACGGCACACAACCACAATGGGCTGGTCCTTGAATTTTTCCAGCTCATCACTATGCTCGTTAAGTTTGCCGAGTGGAATGTGCCTGGAATTCAAAATATGCCCGAGCTCGTATTCGCCATTTTCACGCACGTCCAGCACCAGCGCATTCTTATGGTTGATGAGCTGCAAGGCCGCAGTACAATCAACTTCCTTGATGCCGCGAATGCTTTTGCCGATTAGCGACCAGAACAGCATGGCGCCGCTGAACAACGCAATGGAAATCGGAAGAATATTACTGATGATGAATTGCACGCCGGTGCTCCTGTTCTTTTCGGAGGGCGAATTCTAGCAGAGCTGAAAAATGTTCGGAATCTTTCTCCGCCAATTCGGCCATTTGGTGGCGCGCATTGGCAAAACCATCTGGGTACGACCAGATAGCCTGCTCCAGTATGGATTTGGCTTGTTCCTGCTGGTTATCCTGCGCCAGGAGCATTGCCTGGCGATACACCACCGTGTCAGTCGGCATAAACTGCATCACACGGGTATTCAGCGCCAATTTTTCCTTGGGTTGTTCGCCATTCACCGCAATCTGGCTACTCAAGGGAAGTTCGGCATAAGGGGATAGCAGCATGCGGTGTTGCACCTTAACCAATCCGTCGCGGGTGCGCGCTATTGCATCATAATCATTTCTTGATTTCGGATATATAGCCAGTGTCTGCTGCAAGTCACGATATCCATGATTCAATTGAATCAGTACCACAAGACCCGACAACAAGACAGCCGCCACGGACAGGCGTCCAGTGATGTGCAATTTCAACCTGTAGCTGGTTTCATCCAGTGCGCCCAACAAAATCGCCGCGACCGCCACAAAATAGATGTACCACAGCGGATATTCGAGCATGCTGTGAATAGCCAGTACACCCAGTGCGGCGTAGCCCCACCAGTGGGCCGCATCTAGTGTTGCGCTGTGCTGGCCATCCTCCATCAATCCTGCCCGAATGGAAATTACGTTCCTTTGGTGCAATCCGTACAGCCAAACGCCCATCGAGGCGAATAACACCAGCAACCCGGCGATGCCAGTTTCGGCAGCCAACTGAAAAATCAGGTTGTGCGCGTTGTTGTAAAGACCCATGATGTTGCCCTGCTGCAACACCGGCAACAACTGGAAATGATGCCATGCAAATTGTCCAAACCCAACACCCAGCCAAGGCGACTGAGTAAACATTAGCCCTGCTTCGCGCCACAGATATAGCCGAATGCCGCCGCTCGCGTCGTCGCCAAACAAGCGCTGCATTGTATCGATGCCGCCGCCCGTGCCGGCCATGAACGGCAATTGCACAACCAGATGCATCGCACCGAATCCGGCAATTAGCAAGAGGCTATAGTGCAACAGCGGCCTCTGCGCGGCATCACGTCGCGCCCACGCCCATGCCAGCCCGCACACCATCAGCAAATAAAGCCAGGAGCTGCGCGAGCCGCTCAGGGTCATCACCAACAGCAGCGGCGCCGCAAGCACAGCTACGTAACCCGCCTTAAGCAGCCTCTGCTGGTGCAGCAAACCGAGCGAGATCAGGCCCAGCGCAATGTAATTGGCAAAATGATTGGGTTGAGCGAGATTACCGTACACAGCAGAAGAAACTTTGGCGACGATTACATTGTCCAGAATCGTGTGCCAGAGGTAATGCTGCGTTATGCCGATAAACGCACTGAGCTCCGCGCCGATCAGAAGGAAAATTGCCAGCACCTGCGCCAGCCTTGCCATGCCGAAACTGGCTCGCAATCTGGCGCCGAGCATCATCAACAACGCCGCGAACAGCAGGTACAGGACATACAGCATGGCTTGGTCGGAATTGACAATTTTACCCAAGCCCCATTGCAGCCATACCACGACGATTAGCGCGGCTGGCAGCTGCGCGATGCGGGGGAATTCCAGATGCTGCCAAAAGTCGCGTGCGACCAAAAGGGTGAGTGCAAGCACACCGAGCAGAGCGCTCCACCATTCCTGGTCAAATGTGGTCAACGGAAGTCTGTGGCGGTAGTGCAGAAAAGGCAAGACCCACATCAGCCCGACCAAGGCCAGGCTGATATGGGCCAACTTAATGTCTGCAAGCCTTATAGGCTGCAGCGTAATCTTCAACACGAACTGGCTTTGATTCCTAATTTCGCAAGAATATTGCTCAGCGGGCATATTTTGGTAAATCCGCTCTGAAACAGATTCAAGCCAACAAAGGCGGTGAACCCCAAAAAGTAGTTGCTGACGAACAACGGGCTGGCTTCTATACCCAGCGACAGCGACAACAAAATGAAAGTACCGGCGACGATGCGTACAATGCGTTCAATATTCATGGTTAAACTCCTGAACTTGGTTTATGGATATTACTGGATTTTTTTATACATGGTTGCGTAATACAAAACCGGAATCACCACCAGCGTCAACATGGTGGAAACGAGGATGCCGAAAATCAGGGATATGGCCAAGCCATTGAAAATCGGGTCGTCCAGAATAAACAGTGCGCCCAACATTGCCGCCAGCCCGGTCAGTATGATCGGCTTGGCACGTGCGCCCGCTGCGGCAATCACTGCGTGCTGCAAGTCCATTCCGTCACGTAATTGCAGATTGACGAAGTCGACTAGCAGGATCGAATTGCGAACTATGATTCCGGCCAAAGCGATCATACCTATCATTGACGTAGCGGTAAATTGCGCACCGAGCAGCGCATGCCCCGGCATTACACCGATGATAGTAAGGGGGATCGGCGCCATGATGACCAACGGCACGAGATACGATTTGAACTGCGCTACCACCAGCAGGTAAATCAGCAACAAACCAATTCCGTAGGCGATTCCCATGTCTCGAAAGGTCTCGAACGTTACCTGCCATTCACCGTCCCACTTTAGCGTGTACCCTGCGTATTGGTTGCTTGGCTGATTGAAGTAATAACTTTCCAGGTTACCGCCCTGTTCCAATGCCATGCCGCTGGTTTTCCCATTGATGCCGAACATGCCATACAGCGGGCTATCCATCTTGCCCGCCATGTCGCCGAATACATAAACGACCGGCAACAGGTCTTTGTGATAGATCGGGTAGTCTCGTTGCACCGGAATGACTTGTACCACCTCTGAAAGCGGAACCAGTACACCGTCGCGCGCTCGAACCTTGAGTTTCAGCACTTCATCAATGTTGCTGCGCCGTTCCGGAGGCAGGCCGATGCGTAACGGTGGCGCGTATTTCGCATTGACGTCATGCAATGATGCAACATCCTGGCCAGATAAGGCTACGCTGATCACATCCACAATATTGCTGGATGTAACCCCAAGCAGTGCCGCTTTGCTCTGCAGCACATGCATCATTAGTTTGGGTGCTTCTTCTGTCACGCTATCGTCAATTGACACGATGCCCTCGGTCTTGCCGAATTGCTCGCGCACCTTGCCGGCCACTTTTCGCGCACCCTCATAATCCGGCCCATAGATTTCTGCCACGATGGGCGACATCACCGGCGGACCGGGCGGAACCTCGACGATTTTAATTTTTGCGCCCCATGCACCGGCAATTTTCCGGATTGGTTCCAGTGCGGCAGTAGCAATCTCATGGCTGCTGCGGCTGCGATGATGCTTGTCGCGCAGGTTTACCTGGATATCGCCCAGTTCGGCAGCGTTGCGCAAATAATACTGCCGCACCAATCCGTTGAAATTGATTGGCGCAGCCGTGCCCGCGTAAACTTCGTAATCGGTCACTTCCGGCACGGTCGCCAGATAACCGCTGATTTCATGCAGCACCGCACTGGTCTGCTCCAATGCCGTACCAGTGGGCATATCCACCACGATTTGGAACTCCGATTTGTTGTCGAATGGCAACATTTTCAGAATTACCAGTTTCACCGCCCCCAGTGACACTGCCAGCAGCAGGCCGCCAAAAATCACCAGCCATAGTTTGCGCCGTGCAGGCTTGCCATGTTCGCCGTTCAGGAACGGGCCCAGACGCTTGCGAAAGAAACGGGTGGTCGCAGTATCGCGTTCATCTGCCACTGCATCATGATGACCGCCCGCAAAACGCAGCACCAGCCACGGTGTGATGATGATCGCCACCGCCAGCGAGATCAGCATGCCCATGCTGGCATTGATAGGAATTGGGCTCATGTACGGCCCCATCAGTCCGCTGACGAAAGCCATCGGCAGCAAAGCGGCAATCACCGTGAACGTCGCCAGTATGGTCGGGCTGCCTACTTCGTCTACTGCTTCGGGTATGATTTCCGAAAGAGGCTGATGCGATGCCAGCACGCGGCGGCGGTGGATATTTTCTACCACCACAATCGCATCATCTACCAGAATACCGATAGAAAATATCAACGCAAACAAAGATACGCGATTCAGCGTGAATCCCCACGCCCACGAAGCGAACAGGGTTGCCGAAAGCGTCAGCAGCACCGCAATGCCTACCACCAGTGCCTCACGCCGCCCCATCGCGAACCACACCAGCGCAACCACGGCAAAGGTTGCAAAAAATAGTTTCTGAATCAGCTTCATTGCCTTGTCATTGGCGGTTGCGCCGTAGTTGCGCGTAGTGCTGACCTGCACATCGGAAGGAATCACGCTACCCTTGAGTTCATCCACTCGCGCCAGCAATTGTTTGGCAATCTCCACCGCATTTGCACCCGGCTTCTTGGTGATCGCCATTGTCACTGCCGCGAATTCGCCCTTGGCCTTGATCTGTTTGTCTTCTGCCGCAGGACCAGTACCAAGCCATACATAGCTGCCCGGCTGATCCGCACCATCCTGCACTTCGGCAATATCACGCAAAAACACAGGCTTGCCATCAGACACGCCAACGACCAACTGCTTGACCTCATTAGCATTACTCAAAAAACTGCCGGTTTGCACCAGCACTTCACGATTGTTTTGCACCAGATTGCCCGCATTCTGCGACACGTTGGCAGATCGCAAAGCCGCGCGCACATCCTGTATGGAAAGCTGGTAGGCATTCAGACTTTCCGGGTTGAGCAGCACCCTCACCACGCGTTGCGTCGCGCCGAGCGTACTCACTTCACGCGTACCCGGCACACGCTTCAGCTCGGCCTCGATAGCATGCGCAATCTGGGTTAATTCGATGCCGCCACCCAGCGCCTGCTCGCGCCACAAAGTCAACGCGACAACCGGCACATCATCAATGCCTTTAGCCTTGATGATCGGTTGCGCAACGCCCAGCGTGGCAGGCAGCCAGTCGGCGTGTGAATTCACGACATCGTAGAGCTTCACCAGCGAAGGCACATGCTCTTCGCCGACCTTGAATTGGACAGTGATAATCGCCATGCCCGGCTGCGCTACAGAGTAGACATGATCTACCCCGGCGATTTGTGACAACACCTGTTCGGCAGGAGTCGCCACAGTCTGCGCCACATCCCTGGCGGATGCGCCCGGATAGGCGATCAGCACATTCGCCATCGTCACGTTGATCTGCGGCTCTTCTTCACGCGGGGTAACCAGCACGGCGAACGCGCCCAGCAGCACGGCAACCAGCGCCAGCAACGGTGTCATCTGCGAGTGCAGAAAATATTTTGCAATACGTCCAGAAATTCCCATTTGGAAGCCTCTAAAGTTTCATAAATGTCGGTTTTTTTGAAGCCCCCATTATTTGGGCTGCCGCGCTATGCCGGCCTTGACCGGCTCCAGAGCCACATGCTCACCCGGATTCAGACCTGCCAGCACTTCCACCGCGCCATCTGCAGTTGCATCCCCAAGCCGCACTTGGCGTAATTTCACCCCGCCTTTATCATCCACCACGTAAACAGCAACCACTTCGCTGCGGCGCAACACTGCGCTCGCAGGAATCACCAGTTTATTCGCCTTACCAACCACAAAATGGGCACGCACGAACATGCCCGGGTAAACGCCCTCTTCATTGGCAGGCAAATACACGCGCACTTGTGTGCTGTGCGTGCGCATATCGGCCATTGGCTGCACCGAACTGGAAGCCGCGTTGATCCAGCGATTCAATGATGGCACTTCAACCTTCACTTTCGGATTTGAGCCGATCTCCGGCAACTTGTACTGGGGTACGCTTACCACCACGCGCATCCCTGCCGGATCAAAACCGGTCATCAACGGCTTGCCCGGCATCACCATTTCACCCACTTCCACCAGACGTACCGCCACTACGCCGCTGTAAGGTGCGATAACCGTGCTATAGCCATGCGCCAAGCCCGCTTGCCCTGCCCCCGCTTCGCTGGCTGCTGCTTGCGCCCTGGCCACTTGGTAATCGGCCTGCGCCTTGTCCAGTGCGGATTGGCTGATGAACTTTTGCTCGAATAATTGCCTGGAACGTTCGTATGTCGCTTTGGAGTTCTGCAAGGTGGCTTGCGCCTGCAGCACCTGCGCATTGCTGCCTGCCAAGGCTTGCCCGGTTTCGCGCTCGTCAATTCGCAGGATCACCTGCCCCTTGTTGACGCGGCTTCCGACATCAAAGTTGATTTCCTTGATGCGCCCGCTGATTTGCGCAGACACCGTGGATTGTCGCGTAGCCTCGACCAGTCCTTCAACAGCATAGCTCTGCGCTACCTCGCGATACTGTACAGCAACGACCGCTAGCTGCTCGGTGGCGTTGTTAGCATTCACCACACTCTGCAACATCAGGCCCAAAATACCCCACGCCCAAAAAAACCAGTATTTTTTCATCGCACCCTCCCTATCCATAACTTCACTATATAAGAATATACTTATATTATATGTGTAAAGCAACCCCCTCTAGAAAATTCGCGCGGATATGCATTGTGAATGAGCCTACAACGCCCCCATAACTGCACAGTTACAGACTACTACCCCTACTTATGGGCAGATATGCGGCGATGGAGTCAATGCCCACTTATGCTCTGAGCATTAGCCGAGGCCGATCTCCTAAAACATTCACCTGAGAATCAGTGAACTCAATTTCTAAATACTGCAAAATACATCGCGCATCATTCCAACGAGCTTCAGTGTGCGCAAATCACCGATTCGATAATAAACCCGGTTTGCATCCTTGCGCGTCGCCAATACGCCCTTGTCTCGCAATATCGCCAGATGCTGAGAAATATTGCTTTGGGATGTGCCGACTTGTTCCACGATGTCCTGCACGCTGATTTCCTGATCGCCGAGCACGCACAAAATTTTCAGGCGCAACGGATGTGCGATCGCCTTGATAGCCTGTGCAGCCTGTTGAATGTCTTCGTCTCTGTCAATCAGCTTATTTGCCATATCCATATCCCTGTTTACCACGCCGAGCTACGCACCTGGCGGAGCGAATTCGGCTAAAATGCTGCTATAAATTAACTATACGCTTATATTCTACCTCAATGAACGTCACCCCTGTTTTGCTGCTCATTCTGGACGGTTTTGGTTACCGTGAAGATACTGATTACAACGCCATTCTTGCCGCCCACAAGCCGAATTGGGACGCGCTCTGGCAAAATTACCCCCATACCCTGATCAATGCTTCGGAAAAATTTGTCGGCTTGCCATCCCATCAAATGGGCAACTCCGAAGTAGGCCATCTCAACATCGGTGCCGGGCGGGTGGTGTATCAGGACTTGAGCCGTGTTGACTTAGCTATCGAGGACGGCAGTTTTTTCAGCAATCCCGCTTTGAGCAAAGCAATTGAACTAGCCAAGCAAAACCATAGCGCGCTGCACATCATGGGTTTGCTTTCCCCGGGTGGAGTGCATAGCCACGAAAATCACATCTTCGCCATGCTGGAAATGGCGGCTCGCGGCGGAATAGAAAAAATCTATCTGCATGCGTTTCTGGATGGCCGCGACACCCCACCCAAAAGTGCGTCACATTCGCTGCAACTGTTGCAGAAAAAATGCGAAGCCTTGGGTGTTGGGCAAATTGCCAGCATCATCGGGCGTTATTATGCAATGGATCGGGACAACCGCTGGGAGCGCGTTCAACCTGCTTTTAAATTGCTCACCCAGGGCCGATCCGAATACTCTGCAGCAGATGCCTTAAGCGGTTTGGAGCTGGCTTATGCACGCGGAGAATCGGATGAGTTCGTCAAGGCTACCGCCATTTGTCCCGAAAACGCACCGCCTATAGCGATGCAGGATAGCGATGTGGTGGTATTCATGAACTTCCGTGCCGACCGCGCCCGCGAAATCACACGCGCTCTGACGGATGCATCATTCAGCAGCTTCGAACGCGCTTATTATCCTAAACTTGCCGGTTTCATTACGTTGAGCAGCTATGGCGATGAATTCAATTTACCCTGCGCCTACACCCAGGAGGCCATACACAATGGTTTTGGCGAATACATTTCAAATCTGGGTCTAAAGCAACTTCGCATCGCCGAAACCGAAAAATATGCACATGTCACCTACTTTTTCAGCTGTGGCAGGGAATTGCCCTTCCCTGGCGAAGACCGCATCCTCGTTCCATCGCCAAAAGTCTCAACTTATGACCTTAAACCGGAAATGAGCGCATTTGAAGTAACCGACAAACTCGAATCAGCGATTCTGAGCCGCCGATATCACGCTATCATCTGCAACTATGCCAACGGTGACATGGTTGGGCACAGCGGCAACATGGAGGCCGCCACCCAAGCCATCGAGACGCTGGATACTTGCATCGGGCGCGTAGTCAAGGCGATGCTGTCCATCGGCGGCGAAATCATCATCACCGCTGATCACGGCAATGCGGAACAAATGCTGGATCGCACCTCTCGACAGGCTCATACCGCACACACCCTCAATCCCGTGCCTTTCCTGTTCGTCGGGCGCAAAGCCAGGCTGACTGACAATGGCGCATTGCGCGACATCGCCCCTAGTTTGCTGACCATAATGGGTTTGCCGCAACCAGCGGAAATGACCGGGCACAGCCTGATTCAGATAGAGTGATTTTATTCACCCGCTTACTATCGCTGATTTTGTGCAGCCTGGCCCTGGCCTGCATTGCTTATGCCGATGAGCAGGATGAACTGAATAATCTGCGCGAACGCATCATCAAGATGCAGCGCGAAATGGACAAAACCAGCGTATCAAAATCTGAAGCTGCCGACGCGCTACGCGAATCAGAACGCGCAATCAGCGACAGCAACCGCAAACTCGCCGAGCTTTCCAATCTACAACACTTGGCGGATATCAAACTCACCAAACTGCAAGAGCAAGAACGAAAATTAAGCAACAATCTGTCGGGGCAACAGGCTTTGCTCGGCAAGCTGCTACATCAGCAATATCTCGGGGGCAAACAGGAATATCTTAAGCTTTTACTGAGCAACCAGGATCCCAATCAAGTCACACGTGATTTGCATTATTACCAATATATCGCCCGCTACCGCGCCACCAGCCTTTCCACATTGCGCGGCGATCTTGCAGCGCTGAGCGTGGCCAGTAAGGCCACACACGAACAGCATGCAGAATTGGTATCGCTACGAAGCGAACAAGCAGAACAGAAAAGAATATTAGAGAAAGAACAACAATCTCGTAAAAGGATGCTGGGCAAAATTTCGAATCAGCTAAGACTACAACGCCGTGAAATCAACCGTCTTCAACGTGACGAGAGTCGCCTCGCACAACTGGTTGAAAAATTGACCAAAATGCTCGCTCAACCGAAAGCTAATTCGCTGTCCAGCCATGACAACCTGCCGGACAATCGCTTTGACGGCAAACCGTTCAGCCAACTCAAAGGCAAGTTGACACTGCCAGTTAGAGGCGAGATCACCAATCGCTTCAATACACCGCGACCGGATAGTACTGTTTTGTGGAAAGGATTGTTTCTTAGAACTTCCAGTGGGCAAGCTGTCAAAGCAGTTGCAGCCGGCCAAGTGGTGTTTGCAGACTGGCTGCGCGGCTTCGGCAACTTGCTTATTGTTGACCATGGCAAGGGCTATATGAGCTTGTATGGAAACAACGAAACGCTCTACAAACAGGTCGGCGATGTGCTAAAGGGTGGAGATGTTATTGCGGCTGTTGGGAACAGCGGCGGCAATGAGGTTTTCGGTTTATACTTCGAATTGCGACATGAGAGCAAGCCGCTCGATCCAATAAAATGGATGGCAACAAAATAACTTTGAGGGAATTATGCGTCTTCTGGAAAAAACAAGTCTGATTGGATTGGGTTTGGTCGCGGGCTTCTCGATCAGCCTGCATTTTGCAGCGTCTGCCAACAAGGACAACCTTGCTACGCCGCTGCCCATTGAAGAGTTGCGCACATTCTCCGAAGTGTTTGGACGCATCAAAAGTGATTATGTCGAACCGGTCACCGACAAGAAACTGATTACTGAAGCTATCACCGGCATGTTGAACGGTTTGGACCCGCATTCCGCCTACCTTGATGCGGAAGCCTTCAAAGAGCTGCAGGTAGGTACACATGGTGAATTCGGCGGACTCGGCATTGAAGTCGGAATGGAAGACGGTGTTGTGAAAGTCATCTCGCCGATAGAGGACACTCCTGCCTACCACGCTGGCATCAAGACCGGCGACCTGATCATCAAGCTGGATGACATTCTGATCAAAGGCATGTCACTAAACGAAGCGGTTAAACGGATGCGCGGCAAACCTGGAAGCAAGATCGTTCTGACCATACTTCGCAAGGATGAGCCTAAACCGCTTACGATTACACTGGTTCGCGCAGTAATCAAAGTGCAGAGCGTGAAATCCAAGCTTTTGGAGTCTGGCTATGGTTTTGTCCGTATCACTCAATTTCAGGAACAAACCAGCGAAAATCTCGCTACCGCACTTGAAAATCTCGTCAAACAAAACGAGGGCTCGCTAAAAGGATTGGTGCTTGATTTGCGCAATGATCCGGGCGGACTTCTAACTGGGGCAGTCGGCGTCTCAGCAGCCTTTCTGGACAAGGACGTGCTAGTTGTTTATACCGAAGGTCGTACCGAGGATGCCAAAATGCGCCTGACCGCCAGCCCAGAAAATTATTTGCGCGGCAACAGCAAGGACGATTACCTCAAAAAAATTCCCGATTCGATCAAAAGTGTGCCGCTGGTCGTACTGGTAAATGCCGGCTCCGCGTCTGCTTCTGAAATCGTAGCTGGCGCACTGCAAGATCACAAGCGTGCGGTCATCATGGGCACGCAAACTTTCGGAAAAGGTTCCGTTCAAACCATCCTGCCATTGGGCAACAACACCGCGATTAAGCTTACCACTGCGCGCTATTACACACCGGGGGGGCGATCAATACAAGCCAAGGGCATCGTGCCTGACATTCTGGTGGAGGATCCTGCATCCGCCGGGCAGGACAACACCTTCCGCTTGCGTGAAGCAGACTTGGATAAACACCTGATCAACACCAAACCAGCGGACGAAAAGCCAGACAATGTAGGCAAGAGCAAGCTTTCTTCTCCCGTTACCAATGGAGATACCGCGAAATCAGCTCCAACCGAATTCGGCACCAAGAACGACTATCAGCTTACTCAGGCAGTCAATCTTCTCAAGGGAATGCAGATACTAAAAGGCAAATAAGAAGGTACGCAGAAACATTGCTTGTCGCAGTATTCTGGCAGGCCTGATTCAAACCAGACAAGTAAGACACCCCGCAAAAGACGGGGTGTTTTACTTTGTAATGGGTCTGACGCCTATCCCGAGCTTGTCTAAGGTATAATCTATTTTGGACTTCCACGTAACTTGCTTCACAAGTGGAAGTAGGTCAGGCGATATAATCCCCACAAACAAAAAACCCGGCACAAGGCCGGGTTTTTTGTTTGTAAGGAGTCTGACGATGACCTACTTTCACATGGGTAATCCACACTATCATCGGCGCGGAGTCGTTTCACTGTCCTGTTCGGGATGGGAAGGAGTGGGACCAACTCGCTATGGTCGTC
>JAHFQZ010000006.1 GCA_023259055.1 Nitrosomonadales bacterium | reverse complement strand
TGGTAAGTTTAGCAGATTGGGATTTGCGCTCTGACCGGAACTGTTTGTGCCATTATCCGCAAACAAAGTTCAGTTTAGCAGATTGGGATTTGCGCTCTGACCGGAACTTGATCGCCACCATGCTCTTGTTCGGCTAGAGTTTAGCAGATTGGGATTTGCGCTCTGACCGGAACGAACTCACCTGCATTATGCAGAGTGACTGGAGTTTAGCAGATTGGGATTTGCGCTCTGACCGGAACGTAGGACTATCTCTGGATAGCAGGTTGGGGAGTTTAGCAGATTGGGATTTGCGCTCTGACCGGAACATGGTGAGCGTGAGCAACACGCCGGGATTGAGTTTAGCAGATTGGGATTTGCGCTCTGACCGGAACACACTGAAAATCAACTCCACTCACAAGGAAAGTTTAGCAGATTGGGATTTGCGCTCTGACCGGAACACTAATCGCCGCAATGCGCTGCTATGTTGCAGTTTAGCAGATTGGGATTTGCGCTCTGACCGGAACACTAACTAACAGCTATATATAGCAGGTGCTAGTTTAGCAGATTGGGATTTGCGCTCTGACCGGAACAAAAACACTGGCCACGTCGAGCGCGCTATTAGTTTAGCAGATTGGGATTTGCGCTCTGACCGGAACATGACACTTAAGTGCCGCCCCGCAAGGGGGCCTCACTTAAGCGTCGCGCTTCGCGCGGTTCAGCAAAAAGATGTCTCGACTGCCGCCTTGTGGCACACTTACGCCTGTTCCATTACATCGGCTACTTTACCTTGCTACCATTCGAACTGTTCATCGGTCTGCGTTATACCCGCGCCAAGCGGCGCAACCATTTCATCTCGTTTATCTCGCTGATCTCCATACTGGGGATGGCTTTGGGCGTGATGGCGTTGATCGTGGTGCTGTCGGTGATGAACGGCTTCCAGAAGGAAATCCGCGCGCGCATGCTGGGCGCGTCGCCGCATCTGGAAGTGGTTGCGGATGGCGGGAGGTTACACGACTGGCAAACCATTTCAAATAAGGTCGCGCAGCATCCTCAGGTGTTCGCCGTAGCGCCGTATGTCGCCGGACAAGGCATGCTGTCGTTCGGGCAGAGCGTGCAGGGCGTGATGGTGCGCGGCATCAACCCGCAACAGGAAACCGCCATTACCGAACTCTCGAGCAAGATGAAAGCGGGTGCATTGAGTGATTTGCGCGGCGGGGAATTCGCCATCGCGCTCGGCTCCGATCTGGCGCGCGCGTTGGGCGTGCTGGTTGGCGACAAGGTCATGCTGATTACCCCGCAAGGACAGATCACACCCGCCGGCATGATGCCGCGCCTCAAGCAATTTCGCGTGGCGGGCATCTTCGAAATTGGCATGGCTCCTTATGACAACAACCTCGCGCTGATACACATTAACGACGCGCAGAAATTATTTCAACTTGGTGATGCGGTAACCGGCATCAGCGCCAAGCTGCGCAACATCGACCTCGCCCCGCTTGTCGCAAAAGAGCTGCAAAGCAAATTGCCGCCCGACCTGTACGCCAACGACTGGACGCACCAGAACAGCAACTACTTCCGCGCGGTGCAGATGGAAAAGAAAATGATGTTCATCATTCTGTCGCTGATCGTCGCGGTGGCCGCGTTCAACATCGTCTCCACGCTGGTGATGGCCGTCACCGACAAACAGGCCGACATCGCGATTCTGCGCACCCTGGGCGCATCGCCACGCAGCATCATGAAAATTTTCATCGTGCAGGGGGTGGTAATCGGCGTCATCGGCATGCTGCTTGGCAGCGGCGGCGGCATCGTGCTGGCGCTCAACCTGGATGTGGTCGTGCCGTTCATCGAGCACCTGTTCGGCGTTCAATTCCTCGCCAAGGACGTGTACTACATAAGCGAACTGCCATCCGATTTGCGCTACGACGAAGTCCTGCTGGTCTCGGGCATATCCTTCCTGATCAGTTTGCTGGCGACACTGTACCCGAGCTATCGCGCGTCGCAGACCCAGCCTGCGGAGGCATTGCGCTATGAGTGACCAGAGGACAGAAGCCGTGATTTCCTGCCGCGACCTGCGCAAGACCTTTGTCATCGGCAAGGAGGACGTGCCGGTGCTCAAGGGCGTCAATCTCGACTTGCAGCGCGGTGAGCGTATCGCCATCGTCGGCGCATCCGGCTCCGGCAAGAGCACGCTGCTGCATCTGCTCGGCGGACTGGATAACGCCAGCAGCGGCAGCGCGCAGATACTCGGGCAGGAAATGCAGCAAATGAACGAGGCACAGCGAGGCGAATTGCGCAATCGCTCACTTGGCTTCGTGTATCAGTTCCATCACTTGTTGCCCGAGTTCACCGCTCTGGAAAACGTCGCGATGCCGTTGTTGATCCGCAGAATGAAACGCAGCGAAGCCGAACCGCGCGCCGCCGCGATGCTGGAACAAGTTGGACTGGCGCATCGCCTCCAGCACCACCCCTCCGAACTGTCAGGCGGCGAACGTCAGCGCGTCGCGGTGGCGCGTGCGCTGGTGACCGAACCGGCATGCGTGCTGGCCGACGAACCCACCGGCAACCTCGACCGCAGCAGCGCGCAAGCCCTGTTTGTACTGATGCAGCAACTCAATGAAAAACTCAACACCAGCTTCATCGTAGTCACCCACGATCATGAGCTGGCAGGGCGTATGCAGCGCCAATTACATCTGGTGGATGGGGTGATATTGAGTGGATAGGGTGTCTGCACCCTACAATATCAAATAAGGAGGATATGCAAATGTTAAAACCAGCACACCTTGGTTTGTCCATCGCATTGCTTTTCTGTCATTCAATGCCCAATGCGGAAGCCAGCCTGAATAAATGCACGGACGGAAAGCAGATCACGTATACGACCGAACCATGCGAGAAAACGGGTCTGAGCTCCGCCGGCCCGATTAAAGATGCGGTGACTGTAGTACCTATCCTTCCCAAACCCCAGAAGGATTCGCCGGAAAAACCCGGCAAGGGTCATGGAGAGGACAATGATATTTTCAGGAACAATACTCCCAGGAATGATGGTTCAGGCGCTGATGTTTCAAAGGATGCAACGATCAAGCCGGCAAACCCGCTGGCAAACAAAATACTGAATTAGTAAGGGGCTATCTGATTCCATTTTTCCATCAAGCAAGCAACATTGCAGGGGCACGATGAACGCGCCTCTGTAACACCTACAGACTGTAAGCACGCTCACCATGAGAAGTAGTATCCAGGCCTTCGCGTTCCTCATCTTCCGCTACACGCAGCCCCATTACCATGTCGATCAGCTTGAACAGCACGAAGCTGACGACACCCGACCACAGGATCGTCACGCCTACACCCCAGGCTTGGCTGGTCACTTGGCCGATGATGGAATATTCCGCCACTTTGCCTGTAGCGTAGTCATACACGCCTGTGCCGCCGAGGCTGGGGGCCGCCAGTACACCAGTGCTTAAAGCACCCAGGATGCCGCCTACGCCGTGGACGCCGAACACATCCAGCGAATCATCAATGCCGAGCAATTTCTTCAGGCCGTTGACACCCCAGAAACATACAACACCAGCCAGCAAGCCCAGCACGATGGCGCCCATCGGGCCGATGAAGCCGCATGCCGGGGTAACGGCGACCATGCCGGCGACCGCGCCTGATGCCAGGCCCAACATGCTGGGTTTGCCCTTCAGCAGCCATTCCGCAAGCATCCATGAGAAGGCGGCGGCGGCCGTTGCAACCAGGGTATTCACCATCGCCAATACTGCCGTGCCGGTGGCTTCGAGGTTGGAACCGGCGTTGAAACCGAACCAGCCCACCCACAGCAGCGATGCGCCGATCATGGTCATGGTCAGGCTATGCGGGGCCATGTGCTCTCTGCCATAACCGATGCGCTTGCCCAGCACGATGGCGCCCATTAATGCGGCCATTGCCGCGTTGATATGCACCACTGTGCCGCCCGCGAAGTCCAGCGCACCCTTGCCGAAGATGAAACCGGATGGATCGGCGTAAGCCGAAGGGCCGCCCCAGAACCACACCATGTGCGCCATCGGCAGGTAGGAGAAGGTGAACCACAACGCGGCGAACACCAGCACGGCGGAGAACTTGATGCGCTCCGCAAATCCGCCCACGGTCAGCGCCACGGTGATCGCCGCGAAGGTAAGCTGGAACACCATGAACAACATCTCGGGAATCACCACCCCCTTGCTGAAAGTTTCCACTACCGCATCGGTATTCACCCCGGCGAGGAACGCCTTGGAGAATCCGCCGATGATGTTATTCATGCCGCCGCCTGACGTGAATGCCAGGCTGTAGCCATACACCACCCACAGGATCGAGATCAGGCAGAAGATGGCGAACACTTGCGCCAGCACCGACAGCATGTTCTTGACGCGCACCAGACCGCCGTAAAACAACGCCAGACCTGGCAACGACATCAGGATGACGAGTATCGTTGCGACCAGCATCCATGCGGTGTCGCCCTTGTTGGGAACAGGTACTGCCGCACTGGCGGCCTGTTCGGCGAAGGCCGCTGCGGATGCGCCGCACAGCACCACTACCAGCGTAAGGAGTTCTAACATTTTCTTCATGGCATCCTCCTTACAAAGCATCCGCGCCGGACTCGCCGGTGCGGATGCGGATCACTTGTTCGAGGTCGTGGACGAATATCTTGCCGTCGCCGATCTTGCCGGTATTAGCCGCCTTCTCGATCGCCTCCAGCACCTGATCGAGCAGGTCGCTTTTAATGGCGGCTTCCACTTTTACTTTCGGCAGAAAATCCACCACATATTCAGCACCGCGATACAACTCGGTGTGCCCCTTTTGCCGCCCGAAACCCTTGACTTCGGTAACGGTGATGCCTTGCACGCCGATCATGGAAAGAGCTTCGCGCACTTCTTCCAGCTTGAACGGTTTGATGATAGCAGTGACCATTTTCATTTCAGTTCTCCTTAAAATTTATAAATCGCTTCGAGCCCCAATGAACTTTGGCTGCTCTTCGGGGTAATGCCATCGGTAGCGAGGAACACTGCCTGATCGGATCGATCACCCCGAATCTCACCGCGCAACTCGACTTTTTTGGTGGGCAGGTAAGCCACGGTAACTGTGGCTTCTTTCCATTTCTGGCCGATGCCGGCTGTGCGATACCCGTCATGGTCATTAAAATATTCACCCCGTAATGACAATCGCCACACATCGTTGATCTGGTAATTCGCATAGCCCGCCCAGCCTTCCCATTTCGCGGTGCCGGTGGGGATAGCGTTACCCTGTGAGCCATAGTCGTAGTTCAGTACCAAGGTTAGCTGGTCGGTGGCGGTGTAAGTGGCGACCAAATCAACCAGATTACGCGCTCCCTTCAGAGTGCTCACTCCAGCAGCTGCTGGAGCAAAGGCGTAATTACTGACTTGCTCCTTGCCGGAGTATCCCTGTGCCGCAAGTGCGAAAGATTTATCAGGTGCCCAGGACAATCCCAGTTCAATAGTCTTGTCGCCGTTGGTGTCCCGGAAATCGTCCCAACCGTTGTTGACACCTGCGGTCAGACTAAACGTATCGCTGAGCTTATACGTGCCGCGAACGCCGGTATGGGTGAAAGGAATCGCGTAGCCGAACAGGATCGAGCGCGAGTAATTGACATCGCTCGGACTCTTGATCACCTCCGCCCCCGCGAGGGTGACGTATTTGCCGGCGATTACCATCAACGGCCCGTTGGCATAGTGGGCGTATGCCTGGGTCACATCGAATTTCTTGTTGGCACCGTTGGCCGGACCCCGGCTCTTGTCGATGGTGCCATAGGCCGCGATAGTGTCTGCGTCCTTACCCGCGGTGAAGTTTACCAGGCCGCCGAAGCCGTTTTCCGGGAGCTTTGAGAGTGTGAGGTCAATGGCCTGCAGATTGACGGCATTCCTGTCGAAATCGAAGACCCGGTTGTTGATGTTGTTGATGAACCGCCCGGAGCCGGTGAGGTTGGTATAACCGATGTCAATATGGCCTGAATGGTCGAAGGGCAACCCGCCCGGTGCCGCACCAGGCTTCTCGGGCATCGGCATGGTTTCTGCGTCCGCCGCCATTGCCGCGCCCGGCACCGCCAAGGCCGCAAGGATCAACGGGGTAAAAAATTTGCTTTTCATCATTGCATTTCCTTTACATAAATTGACACAGGGTTAAAAACCTCCTGCCTTACTGCTACCGCAGGAAGTGTGCCAAAGTAGTTTGTTCAGGAAAAACAATAAACTAGAAAACGCCAAAGATTGTCGTGCTAAGTCTGGGCACCAATTACACGCGCGATAACGACCTGATGCACTGCCAAGGTGCGGCAAGTATTTTCCTAAAGTGAGGTGAACCTTTGCGAAACGAAAGTAAGCCAGTAGTTTTGGCTAAATATATTTATGGAGTTCTGCTGGCAAGGGCAGTTGATAGTGAAAGACCTCTACCGATACAAACCGCTCATTCAACCCTTGGAATGATAGAAGCGAATCAAATTGCGGCCATCATCTTTTGCCTGATACATCGCCATATCAGCCCACTTGAGGATGTCTTCCGGACTGTCTTCGTGGTTAATGAACAACACCACGCCGATACTCGATGTGCAATGGTGCTCAACGGTGGTTTCCGCTTTGTCTCGTTGCTGAACTTTCAACACATAAGGCTCGGCAAGAGAGATGCGGATTTTTTCGGCAACGACTCCGGCTTGTGCGGTCGATTCCACTTTATCGGTATCCAGCTCGGTTAACATGACCACAAACTCATCGCCCCCAAAACGCGCGACCGTGTCCATTTCGCGCACACAACTGCTGATGCGGCGCGCAACTTCCTTCAACAGCAAATCGCCAACCACGTGCCCATACGTATCATTGAGCGGCTTGAAGTTATCCAGATCGAGGAACAGCAGTGCGCCGTATCGGCTGCTGCGCTTGCTGGAGGCCATTGCCTGATTCATACGGTCGTTCAACATGCGGCGGTTGGGAAGTTGCGTCAAGGTGTCGTAAAAAGCCAAGTTGTGAATTTGTTCTTCCGCCTGTTTGCGCTCGGTAATATCGGCATATGTACCAATCATGCGCAAGGGCTTGCCTTGTTCGTCGCGGCTGACCACCATGCCCCGGTCGAGTATCCACTTCCAGCTGCCATCCTTGCAGCTTACGCGGTGCTCCCATTGGTACACCTGCGTCTTGCCGTCAAGATATGCTTGCACCGTGGCAAGGGTTTCCGCCTTGTCATCAGGGTGCAGGCGTTTCTCCCATTCATCCAGACCGTTGCCGATCTCGTCTTCTGAATAGCCCAACATTTCCTTCCAGCGTTTGGAGTAAAACACGGTGTTGTCTGCCACGTTCCAATCCCAGAGGCCATCGCCTGAGCCTTCAAGGGCGAATTTCCAGCGATATTCGCTCTCCTGCAAAGCAGCCTCCGCATTTTTGCGTTCGGTAATATCGCGTACCGTAGCCAGAATCCGCTGTTGGCTGCCAATGAACGCGAATTGAAGGCTTACCTCTACCCAGAAAAGATGCCCATCGCGGGCACGCGCCAGCCAGACGAAGGTCTGCGGGCCCACAACGCGTGCCATGCGAATTTTTTCGGCGGCCTCGGCGGCCGAATAGGGTGGCGTGCCGGCGCTCAGGTCGTCGGGACCGCATGCAAGCGCTTGTTCCCGGGTAAAGCCGTACATCTCGAGCATGCGGCGATTGACATCGAGGATGCGGCCAGTTTCCGCATCGTGAATGAAAATCGCGTCACTGACGGTGTTGAATATCTCGCGGAAGCGGTTCTCACTCTCGGCCAGCGCCAGCTCGGCCTGTTTGCGTTCGGTGATGTCGCGCGCAAAGCCGGTCGTGCCAAGTATATGGCCGTTATCGTCGATGACCGGAGTCTTGAAGGTTTCTGTCCAGTGCATTTTGTCACCGTCAAACGATGGCTCCTCGACTCGTTTTTGCTGGCGCAAGGACATGACCTCGGCATCGTCGGCGCGGTATTTTTCCGCGAGTTCTCTCGGCCAGAGATCAAAATCGGTTTTGCCGATAACCTGCCGGGCTTCTTTCAACCGTGCATAATCGGCATAAGTCTTGTTTACCTTGAGATAACGGCCTTCAGTATCTTTCAACCAGACCAGATAGGGAGCGTTATTCAGGATGGCGCTTTGGCTTGCTTCGCTCTCGCGCAGGGCATCTTCGATTTGTTTGCGCTCGGTGATGTCTTCGGTTATGCCCATCAGCTTTAGCACCTTGCCGCTGGCGTCCTTGATCGGAACGAAGCATGATTTGAAATAACGCTGCACATCCCCGGCAGAAGCAAATTCAAAATTGCTTGTGATCCCGTTGGTAATAGCATCCTGCAACAGTGCCCCAACGCGCCCGGCATCTTGCTGGCTTACCGCACCAAGGTATGGCATGCCGCAGATTTTCTTGACATCATCCAGGCCGAGCATGTCAAGCCCCGCCCTGTTCATGGATTGCAGACGGCCTTCCAGGTCAATTTCATGAATGCAGATCGGGGAGAATTCGACAAGAAGCCGGTAACGGTGTTCGCTTTCGCGCAATGCATCTTCGGCAAGCTTGCGCTGGGTAATATCCCGCATGGCAACGAGCACGCCGTTGATTACCGGATTGCCCAGCATGTTTGTGCCGGTGCTCTCCACAGAAATCCAGCGGCCATCCTTGTGGCTGACCCGGTACTGGATCGTATGGGGTTCGCCGGGATGCTCCATAACATAACGCATGGCGTTATCTATAATGCTCATGTCGTCCGAGTGAATAACCAGAGCGCTGGGACGTCCGATCAGCTCCTCGGGTAAGACACCCAGCAGGCTGGTGACACTGGGCGACACGTAGGCCATGTTCATGTTCGCATCGATCAGCCAGATGGTATCGGAGACGTTGTCCAGATAAGCTCTTAGCATTTCCTCGCTGTGTTTAAGTTGCTCTTCGCTCTTCTTGCGCCCGGTAATATCGCGCGACAGCACAATGAAGCGAGGTTCCTCTCTGGTAATGCTGTGCTTGCGGGCAACAGAAAGCTCGAACCAGAACGTGCCTTGAGAAAGTGTCAGCTCAATCTGCCTGCCATAGGAGCTCCCTTTTTCATAAGCCTCGCGCAATGCCAGCATGACCGCGTCAGCCGCCTCGGGAGGAAGGACATCGCTCACGGTTTTGCCAATCAATTCTTCGGGGGGAGCGGCCAGCAATTCAGGATGCGTAGCATGGCAGTCGTAGTAACGTCCATCCAGCCCCATCTCAAACAACAGGTCTGGAATGGCTTCAAGCGTGGCTTTCAATCGGCTTTGCACTGCGAATATTTCAGCCTCTACTCGCTTGCGGGTTGTGATATCGGTGATAAAGCCGTGCCAGAGCGTGGAACCGTCTGCTTCGCGCTGCGGAATGCTGTTGCCCAATAGCCAGCGCACCGTGCCGTCTTCAAATTTCAGCCGATACTCATGCTCCCACGGCGTCAAATCTCGTGCTGATACCTCGATGGATTCCTTCAAGTTTTCCAGATCATCCGGATGGACATTAGCAAATATCCTAGACGCATCCTCGTGGACCTCCTCCGGATCAAGCCGGTATATTTCGCGGGCGGCTTCACTGGCATAGGGAACGCAGATGCTGCCATCGGGGCGCAACCGGAATTGATAAACAACTCCGGGTACTTGGGAAGCGATTTTCTGGAGACGCTGCAAGGCTTCCTGCCTTACCTCCTCCGACTGCTTGATCTGGGTGACATCAGTGATGGTGCCAACATAGCCCATCACCTTGCCGTCCGCCCCCCGTTCGGCTGCAGCCTGCCCCAGCACCCAGCGCACCTGGCCATCCGGCCGTTTGATACGGTATTCCAGAATGAAATTCAGGTGTGCATGATTCGATGTATACCAGGCTTTTGCTACCCGTTCGCGATCATCCGGATGAATGGCTCGCGCCCATCCCCCTATAAGCGCCTCACCCGGCTTCATGCCGACAATTTTGCACCAGAGCTCATTGACATAAAGATAATTGCCATGCACGTCGGTTCGGAAGATTCCCATCGTGCTGGCCTGTGACAATGCCAAAAAGAAGCGGTCGCTATCCGGAATAGCCGCCCCCGATTCATTGCGCCCGATTCCAGTCCGCAATGAGCTTTGGTCGTTTTGCTTGTCATTCATAAAGCTTTTTTGCCGCCGCGTAATTGTAAACTTGGAGAGGGAACAGCCAATTTCCTTCAAATAATGGCGTCAGAACAGACACTTTTTTCCAGTCATTAGCCAATTATTGAATGGATATCGGGTCTTCGGTGAATTATACATTCAAAGCGCCCCGGCAGTTCTTGGCGATCTATAAGGCCCCAGGGAACTAAATCACCCAACTCATAGCCTATTTCAAGTAGTTTAATTCTGGTTTCTCACAGACGGGGGTTTAACCGGCCGATTGAACCAATGTGATTTATGTCACATACATAAGTTATTAAACTATTTAATATGATATATAACAATTGAATTGCATTTCGCATCCCATCTTTCCGATAAGGAAATCATTCAAGACATTCGTTCCGATCTATACCTTTTAGTTGCACCTATTAATTTTTGGAGATAATCATGAACATAAAAAAAATTGCATTTTTTTCAGCATCCTGTCTGATCATCGGAGTTGCAACGCTTTCTTTCCCTTCCTACGCGGCAGATTCAACCGCTAAGAAACCTGCTGCATCGCAGCCAGTTGCCAAGCCGGATACCCATGACATGACGGCTCACGATATGATGGTTCAGGGTGAAGAACAGAAAGGCGGCGGAGGATGTTGCGGCAAGATGGACGGCATGATGTGCGATCACAAAGGCGGCATGATGGGCGGTATGGAGGGAGGCCATATGGGCGGCAAGATGTGTTGCGACCATAAGGACGGAAAGATGTGCGACCACAAAGGCGGCATGATGGGCAGCCAGATGAGTGGCAAGATGTGCGACCACAAGGGTGGCATGATGGGAGGCCATGGCTCCGGAATGATGATGGAATCGCCACGCATGAACATGATCACGTCACTTGACCTCAGTGACGAGCAACGCGCCAAAATCAACAAATTGTCCGATGAACTAAAACACAATAATTGGGCTACGAAGGGCTTGATCATGGACGAATCTGCAAAGCTTCGCGATCTTTATGCGGCAGACAAGCGTGATCCTTCGGCAATCGGCAAGGAATACCAGAAGATTTTTGACTTGCAGCGCCAGATGATAGAAGCAACGATCACTTCCCAGAATCGCATTGAGGAGTTATTGACACCCGATCAGCGCGCTCAACTGAAAAATATGAGTCACGGCGGAGCGCCGGTTCAAGATTCGATGCACGAGCACCCGATGCACGACCATCCGATGCACTGAAAATCTTTGGTTTCCATCAACACCCAGGTTTTCCGACTTGGGTGTTTTTTATTTCGCTGCCTGCGAACATCCGCATCACCAATGCAGCGCACGGAATTGCGCGGTCTTTTTCAGCTGATGATGCTGCATGCGGCTCACCACGCTGTCCAGCACGTCCAGCGCGTTAAAGATATATGGCCCTTTGTTGAGCATCACGCATTCTGCGCGTTCCGCCATAGCGGCATCGGTAATTTCGGCGCGCGACGGGATGTCCTGCTTGACCATACTCTCCAGCACCTGCGTCGCCCAGATCACCGGCACATGCGCCGCTTCGCATAACCACAAAATCTCCTCCTGGATTTCCGCAAGCCGGTCATAACCGATTTCCACCGCAAGGTCCCCGCGAGCGATCATGACGCCGAACGGATGCCGCCCGGCGCCGTGAATGATGATTTCCGGCAGGTTTTTCACCCCGGCGGGCGTTTCGATTTTTGCGACAATACCCATGTCCGGTTTGCCGCGCGCTAGCAGCTCAGCACTCAGCCTGACAATATCATCCGCACTTTGCACGAAGGAAAGCCCGACAATGTCGGCAATCTCCACGGCGCAATCCAGCGCGTTCAGATCGTCGTCATTCAGGATAGGCAGCACGATTTTGCTGTCGGGAAAATTAAGCCCTTTCTCGGCGCCGATGATTTCCCCCTGTTGGCGCGCACGCGTGATGCGCAGCCATGCTCCCTTCTTATCGAGCTTTTCGATGATCGCGCCGATACGACCGTCGTCGATCCAAACCTTTTGCCCAGTCTTGAGAAACTTGAATACTTCCGTCTCGCTGCATGCGATATGCGCCGGTTTAATCACCTTTCCTGCGTCATCGCGCTTCTCCGGTTTGCCCGCGACATCCTCGCGCGTCAGCAGCAGCAGGTCGTCCTCAAACACGCGAATCTTCGCCGGCGGCGGAATGAAATCGCCGCTCAATGCAGTGGCATGGTCATCCTTGTTGCGTTTGGCTTGGTGCCGCAAGGTCGTCCCGATACCGATATACGCGCTTGCCTCGCAGGAAGCCAGAACTTCGCCGGGCGACAACCGCTCGACCACAATCAGTTCGCGCTCTCGCTTGCGCAAATCCTCAAACAGGATGCTGTCGCCAACCTTGATTTTTTCCAGCCATGCGGCAGGAACGCTGAGGCGCGCTGGCACTCGCTGGC
This sequence comes from Nitrosomonadales bacterium, assembly GCA_023259055.1. GTDB lineage: Bacteria > Pseudomonadota > Gammaproteobacteria > Burkholderiales > Gallionellaceae > Gallionella. The sequence goes on along the minus strand of JAHFQZ010000006.1, from coordinate 171,318 downwards.
CGATTTTGTTGACAGTCGCACCGCAACCGGGCGCGCCGGAAGCGTCAAGGATCACATAGCCGGGCTGCACCATAACTCCGCGTTCATCGCGCTTGACGCCAAGGTGCAACACTGCAGGGCCGGGAGCCACCCGCGATGTGCGCAATTTGGGGCCGGCCAGATCCATGATGATCTTGCATGATCGTCCCGTTTCCCGCTCCGCGCGGCGCACATGCTCGGCCATCTTGCGCCACGCCACATCGCCATCATGTGCAGAATTGATCCGGGCGCAATCCATGCCGCGCACCAGCAAGTCGCGCACATACAGGTATTCCTCGGCTGCCTCGCTCGGCATGGTCACCATGAAGCGCGTCCAGCGCTTTTGCGGGGCATTGCCCAGCAACCTGGTGGTGTGCCGCTTAAGCAGCGCCTCATCGCGCCCGATAGCCTGCGCCGACTTGGGTATTTGCCGCGCTGGACGGACATCACCTACCATATGCTGCAATGCGCTGATTACCGAATCCAGCGTCAACAGCACATGAGCCTCGCAACGCCCCAGCGACGACAGGCCGAGCGTGGCTAGCTGCTGTTGCAAAGCGCGCAAGTCATTGCGCCGCAAGCCGACATACGCGGCCAGATTGGTCGCGCTGGGAATGAAGGTGCGATTTTTCAAGTGTGGTCGCCACTTGTGAAGCAATGTCTGCTGGGTTTCTTTCACTGTATCGCGCAGCACTTGCACCGCTTCCAGCAGCTCCCGCAAACTAAATGTCGCTCTTGTATATGCCATGCATGATTCCCCACGCGAACAAGTTTCGCCACAATATACGAAAATTATGCAGCCGTATGCCTATGTTTTCTTCTATGCCACTTCCATATCACCACAGCCCGCCAAGTCACGCGCACCGCAATATATCCGGCAAAGGCAAGGCTCAAGGCAAGCAAAGGCAAGCCGATCAGGAATGGTTCGCCCAGCTTCTCCAGCCAGCCCCACAATTCGCTCATCAGGTTATGCCAATGCAATTCCGAAAATGACGGTTGCACTATTACCACGCCTTTATGCGCACCGCTTACCCACTTGCCGAACTCGTATGCCAGCGCATACAGCGGCACGATAGTCAGCGGATTGGTATAAAGGGTAGTAAACGCCGCCACCGGCAAGTTAACCCGGAATAAAATCGCCAGGATCGCGGCAGAAATCATTTGCAACGGACCCGGAATCAGCCCGCAAAACAATCCGATTGCCACACCGCCTGCCACCGAACGGCGATGCAAGTGCCACAGGTTTGGATGTTGCAACCAAGGCCCATAAGGTTTGAGCCAGGGATGACTGACTACCGTTTCATGGTGCGGCAGGTACTTACGAAATAATTTACGCATGGCTTAATTCTATCCCTATGCGCTAATCTATGCGCATGGTTATCTTCACCGTCTGTTTTACCCTTGGCGTATGGCTGCTGCAACAGCAGTCCGAACTGCCGGATTTTGCCTGGGCATGGCTGCTGCCGTTTGTTCTTATTATTTTTCTCGCGTTACGCCTTCGCAGCAACGGCCTGCTTCCACGTGCCATCCACACTCTGATGATAGCCGCCCTCGCCTGCGGACTGGGCTTCTATCACGCCGCATGGCAAGCCGAGCAACGCCTCGCCATCAGCCTTCCGGACGAATGGCAAGGTCGCGACATCGAAGTAATCGGCGTGGTTGCGGAATTGCCGCGCAACCACGAACACGGACAACGTTTTAGTTTTGATGTCGAACAAGTTCTCACGCCCCAAGCCAATGTGCCGGGAGCCAGTGTGCCAAAACATGTTTATCTCGGCACCTATTTTGAAAAGCAAATCACGCCGCTTGTATTGCGCGCAGCGGAGCGCTGGCAACTCACTCTGCGCCTCAAGCAGCCACACGGCAGCAGCAACCCGCACGGTTTTGATTTCGAAGTATGGGCGTTGGAAAACAATGTTAGGGCGGTAGGTCACGTATACAACAAAGCGAATAACGTGCGCCTCGCAGCACGGGCAGAGGGCGTCTTCTATCGCATCGAAACATGGCGTGAAGCGGTACGCGACAAGCTCAATGCCACGCTGGCTGGCGCGCCCTATTCAGGCGTACTGGCCGCCCTGACCATTGGCGATCAGAGCGGTATACCGCAAAGCCAATGGCAGGTATTTACACGCACCGGCGTAAATCACCTGATGAGTATCTCCGGCCTGCATATCACCATGCTCGCTAGTGCAGGATTCGCTCTTACCTATTGGTTGTGGCGGCGAAGTACGCGCCTGACACTGCGCTTGCCAGCACGCAAGGCCGCCGCGTTGGCCGCGTTGCTGGTTGCGTTGGGATATGCGCTGCTGTCCGGCTTTGCCGTTCCCGCGCAACGCACCGTGTACATGGTCGGCGCTGTCGCCGCAGCATTGTGGCTGAACCGCAATTTTTCAATCGGACAGATACTCAGCATCGCGCTGCTCGGCGTATTGATACCCGATCCGTGGGCAGTAATGTCGCCAGGCTTCTGGCTGTCGTTCGGCGCGGTGGTGCTCATCCTTTACGTTACTGCGCATCGAATCGGGCGCGCTCATTGGTTAGTGGAATACGCCAACGTGCAATGGGCAATGACCATCGGTTTGGTTCCGATGCTGCTCGCGCTGTTCCAGCAAGTCTCGCTGGTCTCGCCCATCGCCAATACTTTCGCAATTCCGCTGGTGAGCCTGATCGTGGTGCCGCTCGCCCTGCTGGGCGTTGTGCTGCCGCACTCTTTGAGCTATGGGGACGCGCCACTGCGGCTGGCACACGGCGTGATGAGCTGGACGATGAAGTTGCTGGAATGGCTGAACAACCTGCCGCAAGCAGTTTGGACGCAACATGCTCCCCCCGCATGGAGCATTGTCGCCGGCATGTTTGGCGTGTTGCTGATATTGCTGCCGCGCGGTTTTCCTGCGCGTTGGCTGGGTTTTGTTTTGATGTTGCCGATGTTTTTGAATACGCCCGAACCTCCCGCACAAGGCTCAGTACAGTTGTTAATTTTCGATGTCGGTCAAGGTCTGGCAGTCGTTGCGCAAACCCGGCATCACGCGCTGCTCTACGACACCGGCCCGGATTTCAGCGATGGCGCAGACAGCGGCAACCGCATCCTGATTCCCGTGCTGCGCGCACTCGGCATCGCCAAACTGGACGGATTGATTCTCACCCACGACGATACCGATCACACCGGAGGCGCACTTTCCGTGATGCAAGCCATGCCGATTGACTGGCTGTCTTCTTCGCTTCCCGAGCAGAGCCCGATTCTGCAACAGGCACATAACCAGCAGCGTTGCGCTGATGGTCAGCACTGGGATTGGGATGGTGTGCATTTCGAACTGCTGCATCCTTCTCCTGAAAGCTATGACCAGGAAAAAATCCGCAAAAATAATCGCGGCTGTGTGCTGCGCATCGGCACTGGCGACCATCACATTTTGCTGGCAACAGATATTGAACAGGAATCCGAACAGCGGCTGCTCAATGAGCACGCCGATAAACTTCCCGCTACGCTGCTGGTGGTGCCTCACCACGGCAGCATGACCTCGTCTGTGCAACCTTTCGTGAAAGCGGTGCATCCGCGCTATGCCGTGTTCACCGTGGGCTACCTCAACCGCTTCGGCCACCCAAAGGAAGAAGTGGTCGAACGTTATCGTGAGGCGGGGAGCGAATTGCTTCGTTCGGATGAGGATGGCGCGATTCTGGTCGAAATGGATGCGCACGGCTTGCAGGTAGAACGCTACCGCAAGACGCAAATGCGCTATTGGACTCATGCTTCGCGACATTGATGATAAAAATGGTAGCAGGGTCAGGCAAATTGCCGGTCCGGTATGGTCTATTGACCATAGGCATGAATGCTGAAACACTTGCACGCAAGATTGGTATGGACTGCGACACACGCTGCCCATATCATTCACAAATATAAAAAAGGAAAAAGGCGAACATGAAACAAAGTATGGCAATACTAATGCTCAGATTAACCGGCCTGACCAGGAAAATATTTGGGCAATCATTTTGGCTGGTACTTGGGCTGACATTTGCGTCTGCCGGCACCAGCATGGGGGCAGAGCCTGCCGTCCCTGCTTCCTCCGTCAAGGTCGGCGTGTATGCCAAACACGTCGGCAACAAGATCGTGTATCACTATCGCGTATTCAATAATAGCCAGCATGATATTACTGCCGTTTCTATCGGATACAACACCATGAACGATGAGGATCCCGTCAACGATGTCTGGGAGCTCACCGAATTACCGTCGGGATGGAATCCCAAGCTTGGTATCCCTGCGGCAAACTCCAATTCGCCCACTGGCTGGCGCGTCAGCATGACCACACCCGGGAACATTCCTACACTCGGGAACATGCCTACTCCCGGAGAAGAGAGCAAGACTCACGCTATCACCTGGGAAATTGTCAACAACAAATCGCCCGTTCTTGCAAGTGGGCAAACCACGGCAAAAATGAGCATTTCACTTGATAAAGTCGACATCAACTATTTGACCGGACACGCGCTTGTGACTTTTTCTGATGACTCGCTTGCGGCTGTCTCCAGGGGTACTCCAGCGGCCGTAACCAAGGACTCTCCGACAGCTGTTACCAAGAGTCCGCCTTTGAATATTACCGTTCCCATCGAACTCCTCGACACCATCCCGCCGACCCTGACAGTCACCCTTACCCCCAATACGATCTGGTCGCCGGACAACAAGCACATTCCCGTCAATGTGACCTTCGCGAAAAAAGAAGATAATTTCGACAACCTGCCTGAGATAAAACTCGAGTCCATCACTGCTAACGAGGCTTTGGAACCGGACGATATCCGCGATGCAAGCTATGGTCTGGATGACCGGTATTTAAGACTCCGCGCCAAACACAATGGCGATACAGATCGAATTTACACTGTAATCTATTCGGCCACCGATGCTTCCGGCAACCAGACCACAGCCTCCGCCACAGTAACGGTGCCAGCGGTTGCACCTGCGATGACACCAGCCGCTATACCAGTACCAGCGACAGTTGCTGCACCAGCAACTACCCCGGCGGCTGTATCAGCACCAGCGACAGCACCGCACAATCAGACCGAAAAGAAGAAGATCGAGACCAGGAGCAGATAGGAGCAATTCACTCCTGCCTCCTGAAGCAGTAATCCCTGATGAGATCATTATTGTTCAGGGCACCTCTAAAAATTCAAAGTTCGCCCAAATGCAAGGCGCGTAAAAAATTTCGCCGCGCCGCATATGTATGATATGTAAGCAAGAAATTTTTTACGCAACGCCGCAGTTGGGATGAAATCTGGATTTTTAGAGGTGCCCTTTAGCGAGAAAGCCCGGGAAACAGCTCCAGCATCCCGTCTGCCATGAATTGAACTGCCATGGCAGCAAGTATCAGTCCCATGACCCTGGTGGCAATGTTGAGGCCGCCCGTGCCAAGACGCTCGCCGATAGGCTCGGCCAGCCGCAGCACGATCCAGACGATCGCAGACACGACCACAATCCCTGCACAGAGCACGAGCTTGTCCGCCAAGCTGTTTGCCTGGTGTGCATCAACGATAGTCAGGCTGATCGCTCCCGGTCCAGCCAGCAGGGGAATCGCCAGCGGCACAACGGCGATATCGTTCTTGGCTTCGGCCTCGATTTGCTCAGCATCGGTATGCCTGGCCGGGCTGATTCTTGCATCAAACATGGCAATGGCGATGGTCAGCAATAGCAGCCCTCCACCAATGCGGAACGACGGGACGCCAATGCCAAAAAACGACAGCAAAGCATCACCCGCCCACACCGCAAGCGTCAAAATCACCGCCACGGCAATGGAAGCCTTGAGTGCGGTGCGATGCATCTCATCGGGGCGACGATCCTCCATCAGGCTGAGGTAAATGGGAATGGCGCCGAACGGATTCAGAATGGCAAAAATACCAATCAGATATTTTGCTTGTTCGGCCCAAACGGGTGACAGGGACATGCCTTCTCCTTGAGTTAAGACTTGCTATTGATCCGGCACTCCAGAATTTTAAGCTGGACACATTGCTGGAGATTATAGCCCAGCAGTCAACAGGTCTGTCACCGCGTTTCCGCTATAATCCCTTGCAGTTTTGAACTCTTCATACGTCCGTCCATCATGTCTGCCATCCGGTTGCTACCCGACCTGCTTATCAATCAAATCGCCGCCGGCGAGGTGATCGAGCGCCCCGCCTCGGCGCTCAAAGAGCTGCTGGAAAACAGCCTGGATGCGGGCGCGACCGACATTGCGGTACAACTGGAAGGCGGCGGCGTCAAGTTATTGCGGGTCCGAGACAATGGCAAGGGCATCGCGAAGGATGAACTGCAACTGGCGCTGATGCGCCACGCCACCAGCAAGATCGCCTCGCTGGACGATTTGCAGCAAGTCGCCAGTATGGGCTTTCGCGGCGAGGCGCTGGCCAGCATGGCGGCAGTGGCGCATCTGTCTCTAACCAGCCGTACCATGCATGAGACGCACGGCTGGAAAGTAGATGCGCTGAACGGCCTCGTCGGCGAACCTGTGCCGGCCAGCCATGCACCGGGCACCACCGTGGAGATGCGCGATTTGTATTTCAACACCCCGGCGCGCCGCAAATTCCTGAAATCGGAAGCCACCGAATTCGCCTGGTGCGAAGAAGCATTCAAACGCATCGCCTTGTCGCGCCCCGACGTCGCCTTCTCGCTGCAACACAACGGCAAGATTATCTGGCAACTCCCTTCCTCCCCTCTCCCGCAAGCGGGAGAGGGCCCGGGGGAGAAGGTCTCCGCATGGCAGCGCATCTCCGCAATCCTCGGCGAAGAATTCGGCCACGCTGCCGTAACAATAGAACGCCAGGCTGCCGGCCTGTCACTGCAAGGCCTTGCCGCACTGCCCGCCTATTCCCGCTCCAGCCGTGATGCTCAATATTTCTTCGTCAACGGCCGCTTCGTGCGCGACAAGGTCGCCAGCCACGCGCTGCGCCAGGCGTATCAGGACATCCTGCACCACCAGCGCCACCCTGCCTTCGTGCTGTTCCTCGAAATGCCGCCTCAACAGGTGGACGTGAACGTGCATCCGGCCAAGAGCGAGGTGCGCTTCCGCGAGAGTCAGGGAGTGCATCAATTCATTTTTCACACGCTGCAACAAGCACTCGCAGTTCCGGCAAGCGGGCAGGATGCCCGCGCTCCAACGGCACAGCAACCTGCATCGTTTATTCCGACGCAACAAAACATGCGGCTGGGTGTTGCAGAGAGGGAAGCTGCTTATCGGCTGTGGGAAATGCAAACGAACAACGGCGTAGGATGGGTGGAGCGTAGCGATACCCATCACCCTTCGACGCCGGAAAACGATGGGTATCGCTACGCTCAACCCATCCTACAAGAATCTGAACACCCCCTAGGCTACGCCCTCGCCCAGCTCTCCGGCACCTACATCCTCGCGCAGAACACACAGGGCCTGATCGTCGTAGACATGCACGCCGCGCACGAACGCATCGTGTACGAAAGACTCAAGACCTCATTGGACACCGAACAGCTCGCCACCCAGCCGCTGTTGATCCCGGTAAGCTTCCACGCCAGCGCGCTCGAAGTCGCCACCGTCGAAGCCGAACAGGACGCGCTCAACACGCTGGGTTTCGACATCGCACCGCTGTCGCCCAACACGCTCGCAGTGCGCGCGATGCCGGTGATGCTCAAGCAGTCCGAAGCTGAAGCCGCCGCGCGCGACGTGATCGACGAACTGGGCGAATTCGGCGCGAGCCGCGTACTGACCGAACGGCGTGACGAGCTGCTCGCCACCCTCGCCTGCCACGGCGCGGTGCGCGCCAACCGCATCCTGAGCCTTATGGAAATGAACGCGCTGCTGCGTGAGATGGAACAGACCGAGCGCTCCGGCCAGTGCAATCATGGGCGACCAACATGGTTTCAGTTGAGTATGAGCGAACTGGACAAGATGTTCATGCGCGGAAAATAGCCAATCGCATGACGCCCTCTACTAAGCGCATCGCCTTCGCCAGTTTCATCGGCACCGCCATCGAGTTCTACGATTTCTACATCTACAGCCTCGCCGTCGCGATGGTGATCGGGCCGGTGTTTTTCCCCGGCAGCGACCCGGCGGCGCAGGCGCTGAATGCGTTCCTCACGTTCGGCATCGCGTTCCTCGCGCGCCCGCTCGGCGCGTTGCTGTTCGGGCATTTCGGAGACCGGGTCGGAAGAAAAACCACCCTGGTTGCTTCGCTGCTGGTGATGGGTATATCCACGACGCTGATCGGCGTGCTGCCCGGCCATGACCTGATCGGCTGGGCCGCGCCCGCGCTGCTGTGCCTGCTGCGCTTCGGCCAGGGCATCGGCCTCGGCGGCGAATGGGGCGGCGCGGCGTTGCTGGCGGCGGAGTATGCGCCGAAGGGCAGGCGCGGCTGGTTCGGCATGTTCCCGCAACTCGGGCCGCCGGTCGGTTTTCTGCTGGCCACAGGTAGTTTCCTGCTGCTGTCGCAATGGCTAGATGATGCGCAGTTCCGCGCATGGGGGTGGCGCATCCCGTTCCTTGCCAGCGCGGCGCTAGTGATCGTCGGCCTGTACGTGCGGCTCAAACTTACCGAGACGCCGGTATTCGCTAAGGCCATCGCAACACACCAACCAGTGAAACTGCCGCTGGCAGAACTATTCAAACACCATGCCGCGCCGCTGCTGCTGGGCGCGCTGGCGATGGTGGTGTGCTACGCGCTGTTCTATATCTCCACGGTGTTTTCGCTGAGCTACGGCGTCACCACGCTCGGCATCCCGCGCCCGCAATTCCTGTCGATGCTGTGCGTCGCCGTCGTCTTCATGGCCGCCGCGACACCGCTTGCCGCCATTGCTGGCGACCGCTACGGACGCCGCCCGGTGTTGCTCGTCGCGGGCAGTGCGGCATTGCTGTCCGGCTTCCTGCTGGCACCGATGCTGGGCAGCGGCTCGCCGTTTCAAATTACCGCGTTCCTTTCCATCGAACTGTTCCTGATGGGCGCGACATTTGCGCCGATGGGGGCGTTGCTACCGGAGCTGTTTCCAACCGCGGTGCGCTACACCGGGGCGGGCGCGGCCTACAATCTCGGCGGCATCCTCGGCGCTTCGCTGGCGCCCTACCTTGCCCAGCAACTGGTGCTGCACGGCGGACTGGCCTGGGTGGGCGGCTATGTTTCCGCTGCAGCCGCGATCAGCGTGCTGGCGGTGTTTTTAATGCGCGAGACGCGCGACAGGGAGCTGGCATGAGCCAAGCCCGTCATTCCCGCGCAGGCGGGAATCCAGCAAGGACATACACCCCGCGAAGCGGACAAGACATGGATATTGTCCCGCTTTGCGGGGAATTTTTTTATCGCTGGATTCCCGTCTGCGCGGGAATGACGGTGCTTTAACATGAACACTTTACCCCCCGCCATTTTCCTGATGGGCCCCACCGCCAGCGGCAAGACCGGCGTCGCGGTGGAACTGGCGCAGCGCCTGCCGGTGGAGCTTATCAGCGTGGATTCCGCGCTGGTGTATCGCGACATGGACATCGGCACCGCCAAGCCGGATGCAGCCACCCTTGCCCGCGCACCGCATTATCTGATCGACATCATCGGCCCGACCGAAGCCTACTCCGCCGCCGCCTTCCGTCACGATGCCTTACGCCTGATGCATGACATCACGCAACGCGGCAAGATTCCCTTGCTGGTCGGCGGCACCATGCTGTACTTCAAGGCGCTGCGCGAGGGATTGAGTGCCCTGCCGCAAGCTGATCCCGGAGTCCGCGCCGCGCTCGATGCCGAGATTGCGCAACACGGTATCGAATATCTGCACCGGCAACTCGCCGAAATCGATGCGGAAACCGCCGCGCGCCTGAAACCGACCGACACGCAACGCGTCCAGCGCGCCATGGAAATCTACCGCATCACCGGCCAACCGATGTCCGTGTTACTCAAACTGCAAACGCAGCACGAGTTGCCCTACCGCATCCTCTCCATCGCTCTCATTCCTTCCGACCGCGCCCAACTCCACGGCCGCATCGCCGCACGCTTCAAGACTATGCTCGAATTCGGCCTGGTGAATGAATTGCGCGCGCTCCGCAAAAAATATCCGCTGCACGCAAACATGACCTCGATGCGCTGCGTCGGTTACCGCCAGGCGTGGCAATATCTCGAAGGCGAGATCAGCGAAGTTGAACTGCTGGATAAAGGTATCGCCGCCACACGGCAGTTGGCGAAACGCCAGCTCACCTGGCTGCGTTCCATGCCGGAGAATATCGAAGTGGATTGCCTCGCGCCCAATTTAAATAAAATTGTACTCCACGAACTGAGCCGGTTTGTGCTAAGGTAATAAAATGATTGGGTTCCAGTTGCAGTTATTGTTCATGCCGAGCCCAATCTGCACAGCATGCCATCAACTTCTTACGGAGGAATGAGCCATGATCAAGATAGCCATCATCATCGGAAGTACACGTCCCGGCCGCAAAGCTGATTCAGTCGCCAAGTGGGTGTTCGAAATTGCGAAGAAGCGAAGCGACGCTGCATTTGAAATCGTTGATATCAAAAATTACAACCTGCCACTCCTCGACGAGCCAGTGCCACCTTCAATGGCGCAATACAGCCAGCCGCATACCAAGACCTGGGCCGCCAAGATCGCCCCCTTCGACGCCTTCGTCTTCGTGACGCCCGAATATAACCACGGCACCTCAGGCGCGCTCAAGAACGCAATCGATTATCTATATGCGGAATGGAACAACAAAGTGGCGGGGTTCGTATCCTACGGCAGCGCTGGTGGAGCACGTGCGGTGGAGAGTTTGCGGCTGGTCATGGGTGAGCTGCAAGTAGCCGACGTGCGCGCTCAAGTCATGCTCTCCCTGTTCACCGACTTCGAGAACTTCACCACCTTCAAGCCGGCAACCATGCACGAGAAATCTGTCAACACGATGCTCGATCAGGTTATTGCATGGGGCGGCGCGATGAAGACGTTGCGCAACAAATAGTATCGGGTGGGCAGGGAACACCTGCTCACCCTGCTCGACTGCACGCCTTCTGCGGTACTGCCTCATGGTCATTTGCGCTATGATTGGCAACCTATTCATTTCGGAACACAACCATGGCCACCATCAATTTCAAGCGAGAGATTGCCGACACCTTTGAACATGCCATCGAGCGTGCAACCAAGGCTCTGGGTGCAGAGGGCTTCGGCGTCCTCACGCGCATCGACATGCACAGCAAGATCAAGGAAAAAACCGGCAAGGAGATCATCCCGACAGTGATCCTCGGCGCTTGCAACCCGAACCTGGCCTATGAGGGCTACGCCGCGAACAGCGATGTGGCCAGCCTGCTGCCATGCAACGCGGTTATCCGTGAGATTGCACCGGGGAAGATTTCGATGGAATTCGTCAAGCCGACTGCGATGATGCAGATGCTCGGTGACACCAAGCTCACCAATCTGGCGCGCGAGGCCGATACAAAGATCGAACGAGCGCTGGCCAACGCGTAGGAGGCTGACGCGAAGTGCTTTCTGCGGCATAATGTGCGCCTCATTTTTATAGCACACTAGCGTTCAACCCATGAAAATTGCCATTGCCGGTACCGGTTATGTAGGCCTCTCCAACGCCGTCCTGCTTGCCCAACACAACGAAGTGGTTGCAATCGACATCGTTCCTGAAAAGGTCGAAATGCTCAACCGCAAGCAGTCGACCATTGAAGATGCCGAGATCGAGGATTACCTGAGTCACCGGATCCTCAACCTTAAAGCAACCTTGGACAAACGCGAAGCCTATACCGGGGCGGACTATGTCATCATCGCCACGCCGACAGACTACGACCCGGAGACCAACTACTTTAACACCCGCTCAATCGAGTCAGTCATTCAGGATGTCTTGAGCATCAACCCACATGCAGTGATGGTAATCAAATCCACCGTTCCCGTGGGCTATACCGCCAAAGCACGAGCCAAATTCAATTGCAGCAATCTGATTTTCTCGCCGGAATTTTTGCGCGAAGGCCGTGCGCTGTACGACAACCTGCATCCGTCGCGCATCATCGTCGGCGAACGCTCAAAACGCGCCGAGACCTTTGCCAATCTGCTCAAGCAAGGTGCGATCAAGCAAGACATACCCACGCTGTTTACCGACTCGACCGAGGCCGAGGCGATTAAACTCTTCGCCAACACCTACCTTGCGATGCGCGTGGCCTACTTCAACGAACTCGACACTTATGCGGCCACTCACGAGCTTGATACAAAGCAGATCATCCAGGGGGTAAGCCTCGACCCGCGCATCGGAGATCACTACAACAACCCTTCATTTGGTTACGGCGGCTATTGCCTGCCCAAAGACACGAAACAAATGCTCGCCAACTATCAGGATGTCCCGCAAAACCTGATCCATGCCATCGTCGAGTCCAATACCACGCGCAAGGATTTTATTGCAGAAAGCATCGTCAAGCGCAACCCGAGGATAGTCGGCATCCACCGTCTGGTCATGAAGAGCGGGTCTGACAACTTCCGTTCTTCCAGCATCCAGGGCATCATGAAACGCATCAAAGCCAAGGGTATCGAGGTCATTGTTTATGAACCTGCGCTTAAGGAGCCGGAATTTTTCCACTCCAGAGTGGTGAATGATTTGGCTCAATTCAAAAAAGAGTCCGACATCATCGTCGCCAACCGCATTACTGACGACATCCGGGACGTGGCTGACAAGATTTACAGTCGTGATTTGTTTGGTAAGGACTAAAAAGCCCGTCCTTCCGGCGAAGGCCGGAATCCAGCTCTTGTAGGGTGCATTCCATGCACCCTACATATTGTTGCAGTTTCGAAAGAGAATTGGAATCAGCTTTTCTCGCCCTGACTTGCCAGTTTGCCTACCCGCCCTTCCACCTCTTGCATCACGACTTCATGGCGCGGCAGCGAGCCGATGTTCAGCCCTTGCAGATATTGCCGCATCGACACCAGCTCATAACCCTGCGCTTGCCAGCCTTGCATTAACCGCTCGAATACCGGCATCCACTTGCCGCCCTCCAGTTCGGCGTGAAGCGTGAAAACGTGACCAGTTATGAGCGGTTTTTCGGTGAGTTGCAGAATATGCTGCGCGATGTTGTCCAGAGTGATGCCATCGCGATTCATCAGTTCGTCCAGTGTCGGCAAAGTGGTCGGCAGTTGCGGGCACGCGATGATCTCTGCTTGCCAGGTGGGAATGAAAGGTTGTGTGCCGCGCGTGTCCGAGCTGTATTCAAAACCGAAGCGCTGCATCAGCCGCAGCGCATGGCGGTTCGTCTGCCAACCGGCAGCAGCGTGGCAATGCGGCGCTTCGCCAAAGATTTCGCTGTAACGATCCACCGCGCGTTGCAGCTCGCGCCGCGTCCATTCGGCATCCTTGTTGACCACATAATCCTGCCAGCGAATATGGTCGTAGCAGTGGATACCTGTTTCAAATCCCGCATCACGCACGCCGCGCATGATGTCGGCGCATTTCCTGCCAATGTCGGGTGCGGGTAGCAACGTGCCATACAGCAGCGTCTTGATGCCGTAGTGCTCCACCACCGAAGTGCGCGACACCTTGCCCAGAAAGCCGGGGCGGAACACGCGTTTGATGGCACGCCCGGTGTGGTCGGGACCAAGCGAGAAAAAGAAAGTCGCCTGCGCGTTATGGCGTTGCAGTGTTTCAACCAGGCGCGGCACGCCTTCGCGTGTGCCGCGATAGGTGTCGACGTCTATTTTCAGGGCGAGTTTCATATTGATCTTAAAAACAGTAGTCCGCAGATTACGCAGATTTTCGCCGATTAAACAGCAAGTAAGTTTTGGATTGCCGCCCCACCTTTACCTTTTGGGTGATGTGGCACTTAACCGCAACCATCTGAAAATCTGCGTTAATCTGCGTAATCTGCGTAATCTGCGGATGGAACTTCAGTTTTTAGATTGGTTGATCTGTAAGAATTAATCCACCAGACCGCGCGCTTCAGCAACCTGGCCGCGATACGCATCAAATATATTTCGCAGCGTGTCGGCCATATTGATAGTAGGCTTCCAGTTCAGATCCTTGCAGGTGTTGGTGATTTTCGGCACGCGATTCTGCACGTCTTGATATCCTTTGCCGTAATAGGCTGCGGAAGTGGTTTCGACGATTTTCACTTTTTGCGCTGAATCGCGGTATTCGGCATATTCCTTCGCCAGCTTGAGCATCATGTCGGCAAGGTCGCGAATCGCGTAGTTGTTGGCCGGATTGCCAATATTGTAAATTTTGCCGGTAGCGATGCCATCCTTGTTGGCGATGATTTTCATCAGCGCATCTATGCCATCGTCGATGTAAGTAAATGCGCGTTTCTGCATTCCGCCATCCACCAGACTGATGTTCTCGCCGCGCACGATGTGGCCGAGGAATTGCGTGACCACGCGTGAACTGCCTTCCTTCGCCGTATGGATCGAATCCAGACCTGCACCTATCCAGTTAAATGGGCGGAACAACGTGAAATTCAGCCCCTCCATGCCATAGCCCCAGATCACGCGATCCATCAGCTGTTTGGAGCAGGAATATATCCAGCGCGGCTTGTTGATCGGGCCGCAGATCAACTCGGATTCTTCCGGATCGAATTCCTCGTCGTGGCACATGCCGTAAACTTCCGAAGTGGAAGGAAATACCAGATGTTTGCCGTACTTCACCGATGCGCGAACGATCGGCAAGTTGGCTTCAAAATCCAGTTCGAACACGCGCAACGGCTGCTTGACGTATGTAGATGGCGTGGCAATCGCAACCAGCGGCAGGATCACATCGCACTTCTTGACGTGATATTCGACCCATTCCCTGTTGATCGTGATGTCGCCCTCGAAAAAATGAAAGCGCTCATGTCCGATCAGATCACTGATACGGTCAGTGCTCATGTCCATGCCGTACACTTCCCAGTCGGTCGTAGCGAGAATACGGTTGGAAAGATGGTGGCCGATAAAACCGTTCACGCCGAGGATCAATACTTTTTTCATTACAGTTTCCTTAACAATTAAATTCAAATTTTTGTGTGCCAAAACGCTTCGCGAATTCCGCAGCGCTCATTGCCATTTCATCCAGTTCAAATTGCACCACCTGCAACACGCCATTCCCGCAGATCGCGTAAGCCTTGCCTTCCTTGACGTAGAAAGCGGGCTTCTCTTCCGATACCGAGCATCCCGTTACCAGCGTCTGCAAAATACGCATCGGTTTGCCCATCAACCGGGTAGTCGCACCAGGGTAAGGGGGAGCAACGGCGCGCACCAGATTGTGTATTGCCTGCGCAGATTGCGACCAGTCGATCACTCCGTCTTCCGCCTTGCGCCCGCCGAAATACGCGCCCTTGGTCAAATCCTGCTTCACCGCTTTTGCACGCCCGGCCAGCAAATCCGGCAGGCAGGCATTCAACGCCATCTCTGCCGCCACCGTCACTTTCTGGAACACCTGCAGCGCAGTATCGTTGGGCAGAATCGGCACGGCCTGCTTCGCCACGATGTCGCCGTTGTCCGGCTTCTCGGTCATGTAATGCAGGGTGCTGCCCGTTTCCGTCTCGCCGTGGATTATCGCCCAATTCACCGGCACGCGGCCACGGTATTTTGGCAGCAGCGAACCGTGCATGTTCAACGCACCGCGCTTGGGTATCTCAAGTAACTCACGCTTGAGCATCTCGCGGTAATAAAACGAAAAGAAGAAATCCGGCTGCAACGCGCGTATTTGCTCGATGATTTCCGGCGTATTCGGGTTGTCCGGCGTAATCACCGGGATGCCGTGCAGCGCAGCCAACTCTGCGACGCTGTCGAACCAGATGGTTTCCTTCGGGTTGTCGCGGTGTGTGACGACCAGTTTGACATCCACGCCATGCGCCAGCAGAACGGACAAACAACGCACCCCGACGTTATGATATGCAAAGACCACCGCTTTGCTCATGACCAGGCACTCACTGCAAACGCTGCACATCTAAACGGGGTACGTGCGCCATTCCCGCACCGAGGCTGCGCCCACCGTGGCAAGACGGCTGCGCTACTCATTACGCTGTTCCAGAATCGCCTCGACAAGATAGCGCGGGCGATGGCGCACCTGCTGGTAAATGCGGCCAATGTATTCGCCCAGCAGGCCGATGCCGAACAGCGTGATGCCGATCAGGAAAAAAGCGATGGCGAACAGCGTGAACAGGCCTTCCGCTTCCGGGCCGATCATCAACCGGCGCACGAACAGGAATACCACGAAGAAGGCGGACAGCAGGGAAATCGCAATGCCCAGCATGGAAAACATCTGCAACGGCACCAGCGAAAAACTGGTCATCAGGTCGAAGTTGAGGCGGATCAGGCTGTACAGCGAATACTTCGATTCCCCCGCCGTGCGTTCGTCATGCCCTACCACCACCTCGGCAGGATTGCGCGCGAAGGTATAGGCCAGCGCCGGAATGAAAGTGCTCACCTCTTTGCAACTATTGATCGCGTCGATGATGCCTCTGTCATAGGCGCGGAACATGCAGCCCTGGTCGGTCATCTTGATGCGCGTGATGCGCTCGCGCAGCCCGTTCATCGCCCGCGATGCAACATGACGCCACCAGCTATCGCTGCGCTGGCGGCGGATCGAGCCGACGTAATCATGCCCTTCATCCATCTTGGCCAGCAGTAAATGGGTGTCTTCCGGAGGATTCTGCAAATCGGCATCCAGCGTCACGACGCGCTGCCCACGGCTCTGCTCGAAAGCCGCCATGATCGCCATGTGCTGCCCAAAATTGCCGTTGAAAAGAATCACCCGCGTCACATCCGGGCGTTTCTGGAACTGCTCTCGCAGGATCGCGGCAGAGCGGTCGCGGCTGCCATCGTTGACGAACAGCACCTCATACGAAATGCCGAGCTTGTCCAACGCCGGGTACAGCCGGTCAAACAGCGCCTGCAGGCCCTGCTCTTCGTTATAGACGGGAATGACGACGGAAAGTTGGGGATTAGTCATGGGACGGCATTTTACCGCATGAGACGCGGTAAGCGAAATCGAGAATCATCGGCAAGTTGAATCGTTACTGATTTGCCATGCATTTATAGTCTTTCGAACATAGCCAAAGACTGGCAACCATTTATCCTTTACATCGCCCTGAGCTGTTCGAACTTGTAGCGTATCGATTCTGGTAGTATCTACAAAATACGCGCCTCGGGCCTTTCCACCATGTCTGAACACGATCGTTTCTCAGCTGAACCCGGTACTACGTTCACGCCTTTCTGGCACAGGTTGCCGAGCTTTTTCCTCTATCCGATGCAGACCGGATCAATGATGCGTATCGCCGGGTATTCTATTCTCGGTAGCATTTCAACGTTACTCCCGGACATGTTTGGTGGGTTGCTTCGCTTCATTCTCTGGATCATATTTCTCAAGTACGCCTTCCTGGTAATGGAGCGCACCGCCAACGGCCAATTCGATGAACCGAGTAATTTGAATAGCGAAGAGGGGGATGCGGCACAGGTCATGCGGCAGTTCGGTCTGCTCTTTGCTATCGGGCTGCTCCTCGAGCTGCTCTCTTATATGTTCGGCAGAGTTGGATATGGACTGGGCTGGGTGCTGATGAACGTGGTGCCGCCGGCAGGGATCATGATCATTGCGGTGACTCGCAGCTTCTGGCAGGCACTCAATCCCTCACAAATCCTGTTTTTTATCAAAACCATCGGTACGCCATATTTGGCACTTTGCTTTGTCCTGTTAAGTTTGACCGGCAGCGGGGAGTGGCTGCAGGGCTTTTTATACGCGTATATGGATTCTTGGCTGGTGTTGCCGCTGCTTAGCTTTGTGGAATTCTACTTCGCGCTCATCACATACCACATGATGGGATACGCGATCTATCAATATCACGAGGATCTTGGCGTGCATGCGGCGGTGAGTTTTGAGGAAGCAGAGGCCAAGCTTTCGCCGGGCAAGGCTGCTGATCCTGTATTGGCGAAACTGAATTCATTGATCGCCTTCGGCCAGCAGGAGGAAGCGATCGATCTGTTGCGCGAGGAACTGCGCACCCGTTGGGAAAATAATGAGCTGCATGAGCGATATCAGAAACTTCTGGTGGCTGCGGGCAAGCAGACCGATGCATTGCATCATGCGCGCGAATTCATCAACAAGCTGGTGACTGAGAAGCGCTTGTTCCAGGCGCTTGATTTGTGCGAACAGTGCCTGAAGATCGATCCTGAATTCCAGCAGCAAGACTCTTACCATGTGCATGAGCTGGCCAAAGCGGCGCACATCGGAAAACGGCAAAATCTCGCCATTGGTTTGATGCGCCGCTTTGATAAACGTTATCCCGGCCACCCGCATATTCCGTCGGTCTATCTGCTCTCGGCGCAGATACTCAGTGGACACTTTCGGATGAACAAGGAAGCGATGCAGATATTGCACGCATTGCAGGTGAAATTCCCCGATCACGCACTTGCCAGCGAGGCGCGCCGACACTTGGAAGCTCTAAACAAGCTCGCTGCCGGCGGCTAGCGGGTTAAGCCACGCGCAACATGCCTGCGGCGGCCTCTGCCTCTTTCGACTGTGGAAATTGGCTAATCAAGGATTGCAGAATCGTCTCGAACTTGTCTTTACGCTGTTCACGATAATATCCGCGTGCCAAGGCAAGAAGCACGGCAGGCATTTCGCCATGATGCGGCGCGGCGCGATGCAGGAAGCTCGCCAATTTCTCCGCATCATCACAGTGATTGGAACCTGCAAAGCGCTTCGCCAACTTTGCGATCAGGTCGTGCCCAAATCTGGGAGACGGCTTTGCACAACTCATGTACTCATGAAAAATTGTGTGTGTCTGGTCGGACGTGGCCGCATCCATTTCAGGCAAAGCCAGCAACCTTAGTGCAGCGCGATGATAATCTTCACTGGAAGGGTTTGACTTCGCCGCACGATAGGTGAGTCGTGTCAAATTTGTGTCGTGCGGGTGTTTTTCTTCCAGCGTTTTGAATACGCCAAGCGCCTTCTGGAAATCCATCGCACCAAGATAATCCATCCCGCGCTGGAACGCCTTGCCGTCCATCTCTTTGCTTTCGGCTGCTTCGTGGTGGCTCTCGATCAGAGCAGGCCGCCACCAACGATACAGCACTCCGATAGTTGCGCCGCTGACCAAGCCGCCGAAGTGAGCCATGTAGGCAATATGCGCGCCTTGCTCGCTGAAGAATTGATACAGCTCGTTGCCCAACCACAGCGGCAATAACACAATCGCCGGGGCGCGAACATAGTCGAAATAAAATCCCAGCGAATAGAAAAAATCGATCTTTCTCAGCCCGAAAATGACCGTGTACAAACCCATGACGCCCGCGATAGCGCCGGAAGCTCCCAATAGACTATGACCGTGTGCAGTCAGGCCAAATGTAAAGACCGCTGCATAGGCAGAGACGATATATCCCAGCAGGAATAATGCTTTGCCGATCACCGATTCGACCAGAAATCCGATCAGGAACAACACCACCATATTGCCGAACAAATGGTCAAAACCGCCATGCATAAACGCGGAAGTGAATGCATTGACCGGGCTGGGGTCGTCTACATAGTAGACGTAACGGCTGGTGAATGAGCGCAGTGGCTCGTATTTGCTGCGCTGCGCAGCCCAGGTAACGTACTCTGTCGCTTGTGGTGTAATGACATATCCCGCATGCAATTCACGCATGAACTTCGCATCGCGCTCCATGACCATGAGAGTATGGCGATCTCGTTTGCCTAGCATGGCACTGAATCGCTGCGACTCTGCTTGAGCGCCCTTTTTTTCAAGATACTCCGAATAGCGATTCAGTTCCCACTTCGGCAAGTCTGAAGAGAAGTAGTATTGCATCGCTTTTTCATTGCTGCGTTCATCTCCCGCCTGAAGGAAGAAGAACACAAAACAATTTACCAGAATAAGCAGCAGTGTAACAACGGGTGGCCGCTTCCAATCTACTCTATCGCCTACCGGAATAATGAACATGATGATTTGTCACTCCCGTTATGAATCCGGTTTTGCTGGTTGGGTTAGCGGCACGCTTATCCCAATAATTTGTCGGGATACGCTGCGCTAACCAGATCTACCCGACTCCGCGCCCTACCCCAACACCTCGCGCATCGCCGCACAGGTGCGCTCGACATCCGCCTCGTTCATCGCATAGAACATCGGCAGCGAAACAATCTGCTTGCCGACGCGCTCGGCGACTGGGAACATGCCTTCCCTGAACCCCAGTGCGCGATACAGTTTGAACAGGTGGATCGGTGCGTAGTGGTAGCCGATGCCGATATTCCTGTCCTTCATCTTCGCCATGAAGTCGGCGCGGGTGATGCGCTCCGGCAGCACGATCTGGAACAGGTGCCAGTTGGTGGACTCAAAATCGGCGGGCGGCAGTTGAGCGCCTGACAGCGCCTCGAAATCCTTGCCCAGCGTCGCGAAATAATGCTTTGCCAGTTTGCGCCGCTGCGCGGTGATGTCATTCAGTTTTGAAAACTGGCCCAGGCCGATCGCGGCGGCGATGTCGGTCATGTTGTATTTACCGCCCAGAACATCCACTTCAATGCCGTCCCAGCCGTTGCGCGTGACGCCTTGCAGCCGGTACTTTTCAGCGAGCGTGGCTTCCTTGGCGTTGTTCAGCACCAGACAGCCGCCTTCGGAGGTGGTAATGTTTTTGTTGGCCTGAAAGCTGAATGAAACGAAATCGCCGAACGAACCGATGGCCTTGCCCTTCCAGGTCGAGCCGATGGCTTGTGCGGCATCTTCGACCACACGCAGTTTGTGCTTGGCAGCAATCGCATACAGCCTGTCCATATCCACCGGCTTGCCTGCCAGATACACCGGGATGATGGCCTTGGTCTTAGGCGTGATCGCCGCTTCGACCTTGTCCAAGTCGATGTTGCGCGTGACCGGATCGACATCGGCGAACACCGGCGTCGCGCCGACTTCAAGTATCACATTGGCGGTCGCCACCCAGGAAATAGGCGTGGTGACAACTTCGTCGCCCGGCCCGATGCCCGCGATACGCAGGGCAATCTCCATCGTGCAGGTGCCGGAGTTGAAGGTGCGTACCGGACGACCGCCGAAGTATGCTGATAACTGCTTTTCGAATTCCTGCACCTTGGGGCCGCTGGTAATCCAGCCCGAACGCAGCACATCCCCCACCGAGGCGATGGTGGCTTCATCTATGGTGGGTTTGGAGAAGGGTAAAAAAGTATTCATGGATATATCCGTTAAAGAATTCCTACATCCATTCTGGCTGATGCTTCGACAAGCTCAGCACGAACGGTTCAGTGATTAGCATTGGCTTTATGCCCGCGAAATAATGATAACACCCAAGATAATCACCCCCATGCCGACCAGCTTGGTCGGGTTGAAGGCTTCTCCAAGCAGATACCACGCTGCCAGGGCATTCACCACATAAGCCATGGACAGCATCGGAAAGGCAATGCTGACCGGCACACGCGACAACGCAAGTATCCAGATCACCACGCTCAGCGCATAACAACACAGCGCGGCGATGATGTGCCATTCGGTGGCCAGCTTCCATCCTATAGGCAGGATGTTCTCCATGCTGAACTCGAAAAATCCGATGCTGTTGGTACCCGCCTTCATCAGTATCTGTGCGGCGGCGTTGAGCATCACGCCGGTGAAAATCAGGCCGAAGCTGATCAAGTTCATTTGAGCCCCCTGAGAAATTTCATGTGCATTTTTAACCTAAGGGTGCCTCTAAAAATTCAGAGTTCGCCCAAATGCAAGGCGCGAAAAAAATTTCGCTGCGCCGCATATGTGCAATATGCAAGCAAGAAATTTTTTACGCAACACCGCAGTTGGGATGAAATCTGGATTTTTAGAGGTGCCCTTCATGGTTTGCTCACCACAACATGTAGACTATCTTGATAAATGATCTTCATGTCTAAATTCAACTGCTTCAGTTGCGGAAAAATATCCACTGGCGTGATCGCCAGCGCAACCGGCTGAGCCTGCCAAATCTTCGCGAAAGTAGCGATGTCCGGTATCCAGCGCTCAGGCTCCTGCCTGATGCCGAAATCCATCTCGTCCTGGTATTGCACCAGAATGAAGGTGTGCTTCAAGTAAAACGGCAAGGTCTGTTCGTAGGTTGAAACCGAATAAAACGGCACGTCCGCCTTGACGTATGGGCGTATTGCATCTGCGATGAAGTATGAGGAGCGCTCTTTGGCGATGGTGTTATAACCGGATGTGCCGAGCTGGGCGGCAATCAAAAAGCTGAAGGCCAGCATCAGCACGGCCGCCAGCTTGGGCGCTTTGACAACATCCGGGCGGCGCAGCAAAATCATTGCGCCGATCACGCCCAGTACCCAAAACAGGGTGGCGGCTACCAGCCAATAGGCATATTCGCCATATATCTGCGTCTGCAACGGCGTGTCTGCCAGCCGCGCGGTAAAAGGCGCGAAAGCCAATGCCAGCAAAGCCAAAGGCAAGATCGGGCTGATGGCCCAGAACAGCCTGCGCGGATGCATTTTAACCAGATGCTTGCCCATTAATAGAGCCAGCGATGGAAACATCGGCAGCAGATAGGATGGCAGCTTGGAACCGGATATTGAAAAGAACACGTAGACGAATACAATCCAGATGAGCAGGAAGCGTTCTGCATTGAAAGCATTGCCGGCCAATTTACTGTCGCGCTCCGGCTTCTTGCCGAAAGCGGACTTCCACAGTGTATCCAGCATTAACCCGGCCCACGGCAACATGCCGAGCAGCAGGATCGGAATGAAGTAATACCATGGCTGATAGCGTCCATGCTGCTTGGTGGTGAATCGGGTGTAATGCTCGTAAATGAAAAAGCGTTCGAAGAATTCCGGATTGGCTTTCATCACCAGATAGAACCAAGGTGCGGTAATCAGAAAGAACACCGCCAATCCGGGCAACCAATGCATGCGCCTGAGCACGGAAAGATCACGCTGCACAACCGTATAAATGAACAACGCGGCACCGGGCAACACAAGCCCCATCAAACCCTTGCTCAACACGGCCAGCGCCATTCCCGCCCATGCCAGCAACATCCAGTTGCGCTGTATTTTGTTATCCGTCTGTGTCTGGGCCAGCAATAAAGCAAGAATGCCCAGCGTGATGAAAAACGTCACGCCCATATCCAGCGTATTGATGTGACTCATGCCAACATACAGAAAACTGCTGCCCAGCAACATCGCGGCATAGCCCGCCGCCTCTCGCCCGAACAAACGCATTCCCGCGAACCACACCAGCAGGATGCCGACAAAGCCAGTCAACCCGGTCCACAGGCGCGATGTCCACTGATGCTCGCCGAACACGGTGTAGGCTGCGGCTGTCGCCCAATATTGCAGCGGCGGTTTTTCAAAATATTTGAGTTCGTTCAGGCGCGGTGTCACCCAATCTCCGCTCGCCACCATCTCGCGTGGAATCTCGGCATAACGGCCTTCATCCGGTTTGATCAGCTTGCGGTATTCGAGATTGGAGAACCAGATCACTGCAAAGACAATGGCCAGCAACCAGATTTGTTTGTTCGATATACGATCCATCTTGGCCTTTATTTTTCCGTCCAGCCGGCGCGCAATTCGCGCGCGGTGCGGAATGTCTGCTCGAGTTGCACCGCATCACCCGATGCCAGCGCCTTGCTCATCTGGTTCAGCTCGGCAATGTAGATTTGCAATTCCTGCAGCAACGCCTCGCGATTGGCCAGGCAAATGTCTCGCCACATTTCCGGAGAACTTGCCGCGATGCGGGTAAAATCGCGGAAGCCGCTGGCAGCAAATGAAAGCAGCTGGTCGCGGTTATTGCGTTGCGCCAAATCATGCACCAGAGCGAATGACAGCAGATGCGGCAGATGGCTCACCGCCGCGAACACTGCATCGTGCTGTTGCGGCGTCAGTTCGCTCACCACCGCGCCGCAAAGCTCCCATGCCTTGCGCACTCGCGTTACGGCATCTTTCGAATTTTCCGGCAGCGGGGTCAAAACCACTTTTTTGCCTTGGTACAGATCGGCTTGCGCCGCACTCGCACCGCTCTTCTCCGCGCCCGCGATGGGATGGGCGGGAATGAACTGTGCAATCCTGATACCCAGGTTCGCGCGGGCCGCGGCCACCACATCGCTTTTGGTGCTACCTCCATCGGTCACCAGAGTGTGTGCGCCGAGATGCGGCGCGATGCGTGCCATCAATTCCGCCATCTGCCCGACCGGGGTAGCCAGCATCACCAAGTCGGCATCGCCGACTTCTGCTTCCACACCCCGCCCGATGCGATCAAGAATGCCAAGCTGTTGGGCCTGTTGCAGCGTTGCCTCACTGCGCCCGAAGCCGACCACCTCGCCGACGGCATTCGCCTTGCGCAACGCCAGCGCGAATGAACCGCCGATCAGGCCGCTGCCGAAGATGACGACTTTCTTGAATTGTGGTTCAGTCATGAATCCCCCGTAGGGGCGGGTTTCAAACCCGCCCTTACAACGTGCGCCCAACCGCCCCGGCAATCGCGCCCAGCGTGCCCATCAACTTCTTCAACTCTTGCGGCGTCAGCGCCTGATCTGCGTCGCACCAGGCGTCGCACGGGCTGGGGTGCATCTCAACCAGCAGGCCGTCCGCGCCTGCGGCGAGGGCCGCCTGCGACAGCGCCGGAACCATCCACGCCTTGCCGCCCGCGTGGGAAGGGTCGACGATCACCGGCAGATGGGTTTCCTTCTTCAGCACCGGAATCGCAGTCACGTCCAGCACATTGCGGTAGGCAGTTTCGAAAGTACGGATACCGCGCTCGCAGAAGATGATGTTGTGATTGCCGCCTGCCGCGATGTATTCCGCCGACATCAGCCATTCGGAAATGGTCGCCGACATACCGCGCTTGAGGATCACCGGCTTGTTGATGCGTCCGACTTCCTTGAGCAGGTCGAAATTCTGCATGTTGCGCGTGCCGATCTGGATCACGTCCACGTCATATTCCATGAACATATCGATCTGGCGCACGTCCATCAGCTCGGTGACGATAGGTAATTTGTACGGACTGGCTGCCTTGCGGAACATGTCCAGGCCCTCTTTGCCCTTGCCCTGAAATGCGTATGGGCTGGTGCGCGGCTTGAATGCGCCGCCGCGCATCAAACGGCAGCCCGCCTCATGCGTATATTTGGCCGACAAGTCCATCTGTTCCTGTGTTTCCACCGAACACGGTCCGGCGATCACCTGAATCTGGTTGCCGCCGAGCGTGATACCGCCGATGTCGATCACGGTGTTGGCGCGGTGCGATTCGCGCGACACGATCTTGTACTGTTTGGCGATGTGCATCGCCGACTCGACACCGGGCAGCGGCGTGAACATTTCCTCGGTCAGCGGGCTTTCGTCACCGATTGCGCCAATCACGGTTCGCTCGATGCCACGAGAAATATTCGCTTTCAAACCTGCTGTTTCCAACCTCTTGACCACTGCGCCTATCTGATCGTCAGTGACATCTTTTCCCATTACAATAATCACGCTGTTTCTCCCAAGGCTTGCGCCAATACAAATAAAAATTTTCCGTTTTCGTTTTCCGTGCCTATGCTCACGCGCAAGTAATCCGGCATGTCGTAGCTGGCGATAGGCCGCACAATCACGCCGAGTTCCAGCAGGCGGCGGTACATCTTCATTCCGTCGCCTATTTTAAAGCTGATGAAGTTGCCATATGACGGAATGAACTCCAGCCCCAGCTTGCGTAGACCTGCGGTGATCTGTCCCATGCCGCGCCGGTTCAGTTCGTTGGTACGCCGCACGAAACCCTCGTCCTGCAACGCCGCCACCGCGGCAGCCTGCGCCACACTGTTGACGTTGAACGGCTGGCGCACGCGATTCATCATGTCGGCAACCTGCGCATGGGCGAACGCATAACCCACGCGCAGACCGGCCAAGCCATAAGCCTTGGAGAAGGTACGCGAGATGATGAGGTTGGGAAATTCTTTCAGCCACGCCACCGAATCGTAACGGCATTCTTCCGGCAGGTATTCGTTATAGGCTTCGTCCAGCACCACCAGAATATTCGGCGGCAGCGCACGCAGAAAATCCAGCAGTGCAGCTGCACTCAGGAAAGTGCCGGTCGGGTTGTTCGGATTGGCAATAAACACCAGCTTGGCCTTTTGCCCCACGGCAGCTTGCAGCATCGCCTTCAGGTCATGGCCAAAATTGATGGCGGGCACGCTGACACCGGTCGCGCCCACCGCCTGCGTCGCCAGCGGATACACGGCGAAAGCATGCGCCGAGTATACCGCCTTGTCGCCCACCGTGAGGAAGGCACGCGCCGCCAATTCCAGCATATCGTTGGAGCCGTTGCCCAGCACGATGCGCGCATGTTCGACACCGTAGCGTTTGAACAACGCATCCTTCAAGTCGAAGCCGTTGCCGTCCGGGTACAGCGCGATGGTCTTGAGCGCTTCCTGCATCGCCGCCATGGCCAGTAAGCTGCAACCCAGCGGGTTCTCGTTCGAAGCCAGTTTGACAATACCGGTGATGCCCAGTTCGCGCTCCAGTTCGGAGATCGGCTTGCCGGGCTGGTAGGGAGCAATGGCGCGGATATAAGGAGGTGCCAGATCAGAATAATTCATTTGAAACCTAAGCCGGACGAGCCGGAACCAATAATGAGAAACTATTTTTCCACACAAAAAGGTAGGGTGCGCACCGCGCACCATGGTGCATGGCCCTACGCCCGCTAAACTGCCACCGGATACGAGCCCAGCACCTTGACGAAGGCCGCGACTTGCTTAAGCTCTGCCATCGCCGCCGCCACCTTGACATCTGCCTGGTGGCCTTCAATATCCATGTAGAACACGTATTCCCACAAGCCGGAACGTGCCGGGCGCGACTCCAGTTTGGTCATGCTGACTCCGTGTCTGGCCAATGGGACGAGCAAATCGTGCACCGCGCCGGGACGGTTGGCGGCAGACATCACCAGCGATGTTTTGTCATTGCCGGAAGGAGCAACCTGCTGATTGCCCAGCACCAAAAAGCGAGTGGTGTTGTTGGCATCGTCCTCAATGTTTTCCATACATACTTTCAAGCCAAAATGCGCTGCGGCCTGGCTTCCCGCGATTGCCGCGCTGTGCAAATTTTCTGCTGCCAACCGCGCGGCCTCGGCGTTGCTGGCAACAGGAATACGCGCCGCGTGCGGCAAATTTGCATTCAACCAGCCTTGGCATTGACCAAGCGATTGCGGGTGCGAGTACACAATCCTGATCGCACTCAATTCGCAATTTTGCGCAAGCAAGCATTGGTGAATGGGCAGCATCACTTCGCCGCAAACCTGCAGCGGGCTTTGCATCAGCAAATCCAGCGTGCGCCCGATCGCGCCTTCTGTGGAATTTTCCACCGGCACCATGCCGTAATGGGCAGCGCCGCTTTCAACCGCGCGGAACACATCGTCTATGGTTGAGCATGACTGCTCTTCTATTGCGTTGCCAAAACGCTTTAACGCCGCTGCCTCGGTAAAGGTTCCTTCAGGACCCAGATAGGCGACCATCAACGGAGCCTCAAGCGCGCGGCACTGTGACATGATTTCAGTGAACAATTGCGCCACTGCACGGTTGCTCAGCGGCCCGGTATTGTTGTCCTGCACGCGCCGCAGCACCTGCGCCTCGCGCTCGGGGCGCAATACCGCATGGTTAAGTTTCAGATGCCCGATCTTCTGAGCCAGTGCAGCGCGCTGATTGACGAGCTTCAGCAATTCGTCATCCAGTCGGTCGATCTGTTCGCGGAGTTGTTTTAACTTATCGGTCATACGGTTGCCCGAGCATATATTTTTCGTATTGCATCGTATATTAACTTGTTAGTCATACTGCCTCTTGCACAGGCAAATCGCGCACCAGAAGCACACCCGGAATGGCAGCAATTTGCGCAATCACATCAGCCGGTATTGTGCTGTCAGTGTCTACCAAAGTGTAGGCCACTTCACCACGCGACTTGTTCATCATGTTGTGGATGTTGATGCCCGCCTGCGCCAGTTTGGTGGAAATCTGCCCCAGCATGTTGGGCACGTTGCTATTGGAAATCGCCAGGCGATAAGGCGATTCTCGCGGCATCGCCACAGATGGAAAATTCACCGAACTGGTCAAGTTGCCGTGTTCCAGATACTCGCGCAACTTATCAGCCACCATCACCGCACAGTTTTCTTCAGCCTCTTCGGTGGATGCGCCAAGATGCGGCAATGCAGCCACGTTAGCCTGCCCCTGCAACGTCTGCGAAGGGAAATCACACACATAACCGTGCAAATGCTTGCTCTCCAGGCCCACCAGCACCGCATCATTATCCACAATCATATCGCGCGAAAAATTCAGCAGCACGCCACCCCGCTTCATCTGTTGCACACGCTGCGCATTTATCAATCCGCGCGTTGCATCCAGCAAGGGCACATGAAGCGTGACGAAGTCGCTGTTCTTTAGCAGCTCCTCGATACTATTTGCCTTCTTTACCTGCGATGACAAGCTCCATGCAGCATCTACCGTAATTCCAGGATCATAGCCATAAACGCGCATTCCCAAAGCCAGCGCGGCTTCCGCGACCAGGCGACCGATCGCGCCCAATCCGATAATACCAAGTGTGCGGCCTCTCAGCTCGATACCCGCAAAATCCTTTTTGCCGTCCTCTGCCAGCTTTTGCCGGGCCGCATCGTCGCCATGCAATCCTGCTGTAAATTGCAGCGCGGGGACGATGTTGCGCGCAGCCAACAACATTCCTGCAATCACCAACTCCTTAACCGCGTTAGCATTCGCTCCAGCCGCATTAAACACCGGCACGCCGCGCGCATTCATTTTGGCAACAGGAATATTGTTGGTTCCTGCACCAGCGCGCGCAATCGCTTTTACACTGGCGGGAATATCCATATCATGCATCGCTTGCGAACGCACCAGAATTGCATCCGGCTCAGTGATGTCATTGCCGATCAGATAAGCAGACACAGGAAAACGTTTCAGCCCTTGGGTAGAAATTTTGTTTAGCGTAAGGATGCGATATGGACTTGCCATTTTCCGCCAGCCGTTCTCTGTTGGTTAATTTGCTGTTAGATTATTTATTTTCAGTGATGTTTTTTGGCGAACTCATTCATGAAGTTCACCAACGCCTGCACGCCTGACAATGGCATGGCATTGTAAATCGAGGCGCGCATCCCGCCCACTGAACGGTGTCCCTTCAATTGCAGCAATCCGCGCGCATCAGCCTGTTTCAGGAAATCGCCATCCAGGTTGGCGTCTTTCAGTGTAAACGGGACATTCATTCGCGAGCGATCCGGCAGAGCAACCGGACAGTTGTAGAAACCGTTGCTGGCGTCTATTGTGTCATACAGCAATTTTGCCTTGGCGATGTTGATCTTCTCCATCGCCGCCACGCCGCCATTTTTCTTCAGCCACTGAAACACCAGCCCGGCAATGTAAATACTGTAAGTAGGCGGCGTGTTGTACATGGAATCGTTGTCGGCATGAATCTTGTAGTCCAGCATGGTCGGCAATCCGGATGGCGCATGACCCACCAGATCTTCGCGCACGATGACGACAACCAGCCCAGCAGGGCCGATGTTCTTCTGCGCACCGGCATAGATCAAACCAAACTTGGACACATCATAGGGACGAGACAAGATGTTGGACGACATGTCCGCTACCAGCGGCACATCACCTGTCTGCGGCATCCAGTTGAACTCGACCCCGCCGATGGTTTCATTAGGCGTGTAATGCAGGTATGCCGCATTCTTATCCAGCTTCCATGTATCGAATGCCGGAACATAACTGCAGTTCCTGTCGGCGTTATCCGCCGCCACGTTCACATAGCTGAACTTCTTCGCCTCACTGATGGCCTTCCTCGACCACTCGCCAGTGTTCACGTAATCAGCCGAAAGCTTGCCGCGCAATAGATTCAACGGGATCATTGAAAATTGCAGGTGCCCGCCGCCCTGCAGGAACAGCACCTTGTAGTTGGCTGGAATACTCATCAGTTCGCGCAGGTCGGCTACGGCTTGTGCATGGATGCCCATGAATTCCTTGCCGCGATGCGACATTTCCATCACCGACATGCCGCTGCCATGCCAGTCAAGCAATTCCGCCTGCGCCTGCTGCAAAACTTCTTTCGGCAATACTGCCGGGCCAGCGCTGAAGTTATAAATGGTCATTTTAAATTCAAATTTAACAAATAAAATTTAGGATCGAGGACTAAGGACTAAGTGAAAAGCGGGGTTGAGGTTTTTCTCAGTCCTCGCTCCTCAGACCTGCCTTTCAGCCCTGCTCTTCTTCCGGCTCGGCGATGCGGCTCAAACCAGCCAGCTTCTCGCCCTTCTCGACATTCATTAATGTCACGCCCTGAGTGGCGCGCCCCATTTCGCGGATTTCCTTGACGCGGGTACGGATCAACACACCGCTCGTACCGATCAGCATGATTTCGTCATCGACATTCACCAGCGTCGCAGCGACCACCTTGCCGTTGCGTTCGGAAGTCTGTATCGCGATCATGCCTTGTGTGCCGCGCCCGTGACGAGTGTACTCGACGATAGGGGAGCGTTTGCCATAGCCGTTTTCTGTGGCAGTCAGCACGCTTTGCTGCTCGTTCTCAGCCACCAACAATGAAATCACTTCTTGCTTGGCTGCCAGCTTCATGCCAATCACGCCACGCGACGCGCGCCCGGTCGGGCGCACATCGTCCTCGTCAAAACGCACCGCTTTGCCGCCGTTCGAGAACATCATCACGTCATGTTTGCCGTCAGTCAAAGCAACCCCGATCAGACGATCATCATCATCCAGATTGATCGCAATGATGCCGCGCTTCATCGGGCGCGAGAAATCATTCAATGGTGTTTTCTTCACGATACCGCTTGCCGTGGCAAAGAACACATATTTATCTTCAACAAACTCGCTCACCGGCAACACCGCGTTGATTTTCTCGCCCTCTTCCAGCGGCAACAGGTTCACGATCGGCTTGCCGCGCGAAATGCGGCTGCCTTGCGGGACTTCGTAGACCTTGAGCCAGTAAACCCGGCCGCGATTGGAGAAACACAAGATGTAATTGTGGGTATTTGCGATAAAAAGGTTGTCGATGAAATCGTCTTCCTTGGTAGCCGTAGCCTGCTTCCCGCGCCCACCGCGCTTCTGCGCTTTATATTCGTCGAGAGGCTGCGACTTCATGTAGCCGCCGTGCGACAGTGTGACCACGACGTCTTCAGCCGCGATCAGGTCTTCCATGCTCATGTCTTGCGTGTGCGTGATGATCTCGCTGCGGCGCTTGTCGCCAAACTGCGCTTTCACTGCGACCAACTCATCGTGGATGATTTGCGTCACGCGTGCCGGCTTGGCGAGGATGTCGAGCAGGTCGGTGATTTTGTCCATCACTTCGCGGTACTCGCCGACGATCTTGTCCTGCTCCAGTCCGGTAAGGCGTTGCAGGCGCAATTCCAGAATCGCCTGCGCCTGCGCATCGGAAAGATGATAACCGCGCGTCTTGCCTTCACCGACCAAACCAAACTCTGGCAGCAAGCCTTCGGGGCGCGATGCACCGCTGACGCGGCTGAGCATGTCTTCCACCAGCGATGAACGCCAACTTCGTGCCATCAGTTCGCGCTTGGCATCGGAGGGAGTCGGCGCAGCCTTGATCAATGCGATGATCTCATCCACATTGGACAATGCCACCGCCAGGCCTTCGAGGATATGGCCGCGGTCACGTGCCTTGCGCAATTCGAATATCGTGCGGCGCGTGACGACTTCGCGTCGATGGCGCAGGAACGCATCGATCACCTGTTTGAGGTTGAGCAGTTTGGGCTGGCCGTCGATGATGGCGACCATGTTGATACCGAAGCTGTCCTGCAACTGGGTGTCTTTGTACAGCTTGTTGAGGATCACGTCGGCGTTCTCGCCGCGCTTCAGCTCGATCACCGCACGCATCCCGGACTTGTCTGATTCGTCGCGGATTTCGGAAATGCCTTCCAGGCGTTTCTCGCGCACCAGCTCGCCGATCTTGATCAGCAGGTTGGCCTTGTTCACCTGGTAGGGCAACTCGTCGATGATGATGGCTTGGCGTTCACCCTTGCCGATATCCTCGAAATGGGTGCGCCCGCGCATAATCACGCGACCACGCCCGGTGCGGTAGCCTTCCTTCACGCCAGCCAGGCCATAGATAAAGCCTGCGGTTGGGAAATCCGGCGCGGGCACATATTCGATCAGTTGCTCGATATCCAGATCGGGATTCTTCAGCAGCGCGAGACAGGCGTCCACCACCTCGTTCAAATTGTGCGGCGGGATATTGGTCGCCATGCCCACCGCGATACCGGACGAGCCGTTAACCAGCAGGTTGGGAAAGCGCGATGGGAACACCAGCGGCTCGTGCTCGGAGCCGTCGTAGTTCGGCCCGAAATTCACGGTTTCCTTGTCCAGATCGGCCAGCAACTCGTGCGCAATCTTCGCCATGCGGATCTCGGTATAACGCATCGCAGCCGCGTTGTCGCCGTCCACCGAACCGAAGTTACCCTGTCCGTCCACCAGCGGATAGCGCAACGAAAAATCCTGCGCCATGCGCACAATGGTGTCGTACACCGCCGTGTCGCCGTGCGGATGGTACTTACCGATCACGTCGCCGACGATACGCGCCGACTTCTTGTAGGCGCGATTCCAGTCGTTGGACAGCTCGTGCATCGCGAACAGCACGCGGCGGTGCACCGGCTTCAGGCCGTCGCGCACATCCGGCAGCGCGCGCCCGATAATGACGCTCATCGCATAGTCCAGATAGGACTTGCGCATTTCTTCTTCGAGGCTGACAGGGAGTGTTTCTTTGGCGAATTGTTGTTCCATGAATATACTCAGACCCAAGGCAAGTGAAGCAATTTCAAAGCGCATATTTTAGCACAGCGGCACCACCCTGAGCCACCCGCTTGATGGATCGATATATTTGGCTAATGCTTTGAGTTTTGGTACAGTCGCCCGCCTGTTTTATAAAAAACGCTGTCCACGAAAAACACGAAAGCCACGAAAAAAGGCTACAAAAACCATTAAACTTTTACCAGTGCCAGGTCAATCACAAAACATCGGCTCTTTATCTGTTTTTAATTTCGTGCTTTTCGTGTCTTTCGTGGACAATGCAGTTAACTAATTGAAATATCACCATGACCAACGTTGACCCCATCGAACTGGAGAAATTTTCGCAACTGGCCCACAAATGGTGGGATCAGAACAGTGAATTCAAACCGTTGCATGACATTAACCCGCTGCGCTTGGGCTACATTGACCGTCATGCTGGCCTTGCCGGAAAAATCGTGCTGGATGTCGGCTGCGGCGGCGGCATCCTGTCGGAAAGCATGGCCGGGTTAAATGCAAATGTCAGCGGCATAGACCTTTCCGACAAAGCCCTGCAAGTCGCCAAGCTGCATCTGCTGGAAAGCGGCAGGCAAATCAACTATCGCAAAATCGCCGTAGAAGATCTCGCCGAAGAGCAGCCCGGCCATTACGATATCGTTACCTGCCTGGAAATGCTCGAACACGTACCCGATCCGCAAAGTGTGGTCGCGGCTTGCGCAAAGCTGGTCAAACCGGGCGGCTGGGTGTTTTTTTCCACGCTCAACCGCAACCTGAAGTCCTATCTGTTTGCGGTGATCGGAGCTGAATATGTGCTGAACCTGCTGCCGCGCGGCACGCATGACTACATCAAGTTCATCAAGCCATCCGAACTGGCGCAAGCATGCCGCAATGCGGGCCTGAATATCGAAGAAATCACCGGCCTGAGCTATAACCCGCTTAACCAGGTTTATTCATTGGGCAGGGATACCGATGTGAACTACATGATCGCCTGCCGCAGGGACTGACAGTGATCAAAGCAGTCCTGTTCGACCTCGACGGCACCTTCGCCGACACCGCGCCAGACCTTGCCGCCGCGCTCAACCATACCCGCGCCTCGCGCAATCTGTCACCGCTGCCGCTGGATGTCATCCGTCCGCAAGCCTCGCACGGCTCGCGCGGTCTGCTCAAGCTAGGCTTTGGCATCGAGCCGGAGCACCCCGATTACAACGCCCTGCGCGACATCTTCCTCGACTACTACGAACGCAATATCTGTGTGCACACGCGGCTGTTCAGCGACATGGCTGAGCTGGTTGCCGAACTCGAACAGCGCAACATCAAGTGGGGCATCATCACCAACAAACCGCACCGATTCACCCTGCCGCTAATGCAGGCGCTGGGCATGGCCTCCCGCGCCGCCTGCCTGATCAGCGGCGACACCTGCGCGCACGCCAAACCGCATCCCGAACCGATGCTCAAAGCTTGTGAGCTCTTAGGGGTTGCGCCGGAGCAATGCCTGTATCTGGGCGATGACCTGCGCGACATGCAAGCCGCCAACGCCAGCGGCATGCGCGGCATCATCGCCAACTACGGTTATGTCAGCGATGACGTATCGGTAAAAAACTGGAACGCGCAAGGCAGCGTCGACAAACCAACGGAACTTCTCGGCCTGATCGCACTCTGAATCTGCTACAATCCACACCGTTTTGTATCAAACCACCGGGGACGACTTGGCTTCGACGTGGGCTACAAAGCAGCGTAGGGCATACCGAGGACCCGCCACCTCGTAAATCAGCTGGAAAAAACTAGTCGCAAACGACGAAAACTACGCTTTAGCCGCTTAGTCGGCTAAACCTCACACCCTGCTGTCCATGGAGGGGCTCAAAGCCGCAAGGCGGAGATGAGTGAGGTAAATTACACGGAATCGTGCCGGTCAGGGTCACTTTGACCGGAGCTAAAAACAAGGTGACTCGTCCTTTACCAGCCCGCCGGTTGGCGTGTACGGGATCAAATTAAATAACATGGCTAAGTATGTAGAACTATCTGTAGAGGGCTTGCGGACGCGGGTTCAATTCCCGCCGTCTCCACCAATAAGTAGTATCAAGATGTCCAGCAACATCCTTAAACCCGCCTAAGTGCGGGTTTTTTATTGACTTTACTGTCCAGCTTGGGGTAACATTGTCCAGCAGCATCCAGCTTTTGACAGGGGTAACTCTTAGGGGTAACCCCAGAATTCAAAAAGGAGTTACCCAAAATGCCTTTGACCGATACCGCAATTCGCAACGCCAAACCAACTGCCAAACCAACAAAGCTATTTGACGAGCGCGGCCTATACCTACTTGTTAGCCCTGCCGGAGGTAAGTGGTGGCGCTTCCGCTACAAATTCGACAATAAAGAAAAACTCTTATCACTCGGGGTTTATCCTGACGTTGGCCTAAAAGATGCTCGCGAACGCCGCGAGGCTGCCCGAAAATTGCTAGTTAACGGTATAGACCCCGGCGTAAATCGCAAGGCTCAAAAAGCAGTAAAACAGGAGCGAGCAGCAAATAGCTTTGAAGTTGTTACTCGTGAGTGGTATAGCAAAAACGCCCCCAATTGGGCAGCGCATCACGGCGACCGAATTATTCGCCGATTCGAGCGTGATATATTTCCTTGGATTGGCGGACGCCCGATAGCAGATGTAACTGCTCCAGAGCTGCTAACTGTTATACGCAAAATTGAAAGTCGTGGCGCGGTAGAAACAGCACACCGGGCGCTCGCGAATTGCGGACAAGTGTTCCGCTATGCTGTTGCAACCGGGCGTGCTGCCCGTGATCCAACAGGCGACTTGCGTGGAGCTCTCTCACCAGTAAAGGGTGAACACTTTGCAGCCGTGACAGAACCTAACAAGGTTGCTGAATTACTTCGAACACTTGACAGCTATCAAGGCACTCTAACTGTAGCCAGTGCACTTCGACTTGCACCTTTAGTGTTCGTGCGCCCCGGAGAACTTCGCAATGCTGTGTGGGAAGATATTAATCTTGATGATGCGGAATGGTGCTACCACGTTACAAAAACAGATTCAGACCACATTGTCCCCCTAGCAACACAAGCAGTGACAATACTTAGAAATCTTCACGCACTAACCGGCTCTGGGCAATATGTGTTTCCGGGTGCGCGCAGCAACGGGAGGCCAATGAGCGACAATGCCATTCTTGCTGCCATGCGGCGATTAGAGATAAGTAAAGATGAAATGAGCGGCCACGGCTTCCGCGCAATGGCGCGCACCATACTTGATGAAGTGCTAGGAGTGCGACCAGACCTAATAGAACACCAACTTGCACATGCGGTAAGAGACCCGAATGGACGCGCATACAATCGTACTGCACACCTCCCAGAACGCAGGAAGATGATGCAACAATGGGCAGATTACCTGGATAAGTTAAAGGTGGGGGCAGAGGTAATTCCTCTGCACAAA
Source organism: Nitrosomonadales bacterium (assembly GCA_023259055.1). Taxonomy (GTDB): domain Bacteria; phylum Pseudomonadota; class Gammaproteobacteria; order Burkholderiales; family Gallionellaceae; genus Gallionella. The sequence continues at coordinate 135,235 of JAHFQZ010000006.1, read as the reverse complement.
ATAGCGTAAATAAAGCACCCCGCAGCAAGTTACGGGGTATTAACTGCGCTCTTTAACCCGCTAGTTTTCAACCAGCCTTCACCCAAAGGAGCGGGGAATTGAACCCGCAGAGGTTAAATTAAAGAAATATTAGCAATAAACTATTTTTCAAATCCCCGTCTGTACCCCGTCTGGCATTCCATTCCACTCTTTGACAGAATGACAAAGTGACATACAGCCCCGCCCCTCATGGTATCCCGCTTTATCTGTACTACCTTACAACTTAGATGCCACCTCTCACGAGTAGTTAGTTATTGCTATCCATCTTAGCTGTTAGTTACCCCTCCTCCATCTATTTTTATGTTTTTTTTGTGGGGTATGGGCATACATCAATCAACTATGTGGCTACAAACAACTTACAACCTATGTTGCATGGAAGATAGTTACTAAGGTTTCAAGATACATGGGTATAGGGAATGCTATGGGGGGGGTTGGCACAATGTCACATTGTCACTATTTGCTCTGCATTGCCAGAGCTTAATCAATCTAAAGGAGTTTAAACAAATGTCTCAATTAAAAATTAACACCGGTTTAACTTTAAAACAATATTTGCATGTTTTATTTCTATGCAGAAAGGAGCAAACCGAAGAATCAACATCAGTATTTTTGACACTATTTCCAGCTTTATCAAAAGTTGATTACCTGGAAATGATTCCAAAATTAACCCCGCAAGAAAAAGAGATATTTCAGAGCCATTACCTTGGAATGAAAAGACAGGAGCCATCAAAATGAGAACTGAAAAGTTTAGACCGTGTTTAACTAGTGAACAAATCACTCATATTTTATCGTTATGCAAAAAAGAACTTTCTGACAGATCATTATCAGTGATAAGTGTATTAGTTCCTTTCAAGGCTAAGATCGAAAACAACTGTATTTCATGGTCCTACTCAGAAGGGGAAAAGAAGTCACTAATCGACTCACTCGGTCTTGGTAATAATGAGTTCAAATCAAGCCTCTCTCCTAATGAGAAAAGAAAACGGGCTTATGATAAATGGTTTCAAAATCCTGACTCATGCAATGTTGATGAATTAGAATTTGTTCGAGATTATAGGTATATAAATGGAATGATGAATCCAGAGGAAATATTACAGTATGAAGCTGATTCAAATGAAATGTTACTCAAGTCAGGTCTATTGAATTAGCCGTTCAGACAGGACAGCCGAAAATATATGGAAAATTATCTAGGCATCAGTAGGTAACGGGTAAGAGTCATAATCAAAAAACTCTTACCCACCCCAATTCGTTTCTAAAGCGAATAGGAAGGAAGAGGATTAGGGTAAAAGGTAACTATGTCGACAGCTCGAAAGACTATGAGAAATTAAAAGCTCCATTGATTCTTACAAGCAACTTTCCACAGTGCGTCAAAAAAAGTTTTTGGTTCGATTGGTTTCCATTCAGGTGATGTTAAATCTGCCGACAATATCTCGTTACCTCCAGACATATGTCCAGAGTAAAAAAATGCAGTATGCATTTGTGATTTATATTCCTTGCAGTCGATTTCCACTTGAGACTTAATCGACTTGTAAGGGCCAATTGAATCTAATTTTGCGGTCTTTAAGTCAGCCATAGACCACATATTCAATATATTTCCATTCTTGATAATGGTGGCGAGGTCGATATATGCAACCGCAACATCATTCTCGTCAACAGCAAGCCACTCAGCCTTTGCACCACTGCTCACAACAACCAGTAGCATAATCAAAACAACTCTATGCATCATTGCCATCAATTTAGGTTTGTTATTCTGTTGTTTTAGCAGTAGTCAGCGTGTGCTGCATATGAGGTGAACGCAACTCTTTAACAGCCCTTGTATTTACTTGCGTAGCATTTTCTGGCAAGTTCTTGCGCTTCAGCAATTTGCTGGGCATTCATTAGCTTTGCCACACTATTTCGCAGCGTTGTAGTGTTTTTTAAAGTCTTATCATCAGTAGTATTAACAGCCGAAATGTTTATCCACATATGAGACAAGACAATATTTTTTTGAACGCCATGCCCATCTAAGTACATTATCCCTAGAAGTAATTGCGCACCAAAATTACCTTGTTCCGCCGCCAATCTATACCACCTTATCGCTTCTTCGTATTCTTGAGGAACACCTTTACCATTTTCATACAATGATCCAAGTACAGCTTGTGCGTAAGCATTACCTTGTTCCGCTGCCAGTCGATATAACTTGGCTGCGTTTACATAATCACCAGTGCCGTATACGCTTTCAGCATCTGATAGTGAATCAGACTTAGCTTGTCCGCTTAAAGCAAGAAAGCACAAACCAACTAACAGTATCTTTTTTGGCAACTTATTCATTTCCATTATTCACAGATATAGTCTCTAAAGCCTTGAGCGCAAACTACGCCATTATCAGTAAAATTGATATAGTTCAAAAAGACTAGTCACTATCTAATAATCTATCCCACAGCTCATGAAATTGTTTGGGCAACTAACGAATTGAAGGTTATTGCACATTCTTGTATTTCGGTTGTCTACATTTTCCAAATATAAGCGTGCCAGTTAACCATTGAAAAAATTCAACTTGAAAAGTTTAGAAAATTTGATGTCCCGCAATAGGTATACGCCATGAGCGATAATAAAAAGGGGCTACACCCCCCTCCTATTAGTTTTTGTATTGATTAGCACTTGCTGGCACCTACCCTGCTGTGAGTCTTTCTATTTTCGAGCCAATCCGTAACCTCTGACTGAAGCCAACCAACACGCCGCATTCCTAGCTTGATTTGAGCGGGAAATATCCCTTGCTTGATAAGCGAATAGATAGTGCTTTTACTAAGTCCAGTAATATGTATAACTTCCTTTTTAGGTAAATACCTATCAGTTGATTTCGAATATTCATTATCAGGAAGCAAATGATGTTGGTTCATATTGATACCTCTTTCTCTGTTCAATAAAAAATGGCGATAATTTACGTATCGCCATAGACTTCAATTTAGTTAAGAGAGACAGCAAAAAAGCCGCATATAGCGGTGGCTCAGTTAACATCTTAAATGTATTCTGCTGCGGACTTGAGAACAATCAATTTTGAGGGCGTGAGGTCTTGCCCGGCATTGATTGGAAATCAGTGTCTCACCATTCGCTCGGATTTTCTATCCCCCAAAAAATCTATAATAGAAGTTAGATAGGAATACTTACCAATAGTTGATGCCTATATTGATAGTTGCATACTTTGAGTGCGCACTTATAACTTACAGCTAATCAAGATGAGTAATAATTAATTTGGATAGAAATTTATTGGAAGTTAGAGAGGCCGGGGGCTTGACAAATATGCAGACGGGCATTGAAACGCCAAAAATATGGAAGCCGACATATTGTTATATGAATAGCAAAATATTTAATGGGGTAACTTTCGCCAATAGCATGCTATTGAGTGAGGTAACTTATGGGGTAACTAGTGTCTCGCCAACGAAAGATAAGCAGCATTTTCGCTGGTTAGCGCGATGTATTCAGTAGACGCCGTCCCACCAATAAGTAGTACAGCAACATCTAACGCCGTCCTAGAGACGGCGTTTTTCTTTGTAGCTTCGGGAACTCATCGTCCATTCGACGGAAGTTGTAAAGAAATCCTTTACAGCTGACTCGGTGGTCAGTTTAAGCAAGGCCGTTAGCCTTGCCTTAATTCGCTTTCTTCAGACGAGTGGCAACCTTGCGTTTAGTGGGCAATGCTGCACCGCCTGCAATGTTGCCCCAGCTTTTGAGTTGTGGTTAGCTCGACGGTTCTGACAAATCTGCTAACTGTGGTTGATGTTGCGGCGGCGATTGCCAACAAGGTGGACTCCCTCTTTTCCAGCTTGCCTCAGTGGAATGAAATATGGATTTTTAGAGGCTCCCTTAGACCTTATCAAGGAGTGGCAGGACATACTCATCAAATACCTCACTGTTCATCAGTCCGAGATGGACATATGCCACTCGGCCATCCCGATCGATCACGACAGTGTAGGGAACAACGCCGCTACTGTTGCCCCATAGTTTCATCAGGCCACTATTGTCGACCGGGTCGGCAACCAGCACGGGATAATTTATTTCCAGCGTGCGCTGCACATTGCGTAGTTTCTTTTCATCATCCAGCCCCAACCCGATTATTTGCAGCCCCCGCGCTTTGTATCGCTCCTGAAAGACAACAAAATCACGAATTTCGTACAGGCACGGCGCACACCAAGTGGCCCAGAAATTGAGTATGACCACCTTACCCTTCCAGTCTGACAAGCTGTGCCTGACCCCGTCCAGTCCCGTCAAAGAGAAGGGTTTCATTTCCCGTTCATTATTTGCCTTGGGTGGCGCCGCATTCACAGGAATCGCTGCCGAGACATCTTTAGGCGCAGCAGCAACCGCGCTGTCCGTGCCGCCCTGAAAATGTTCTCCGGCAAAAACCGTTTCCGCCATTACAGCAGCTACAAGCATGAAAAGAACGTTTTTGAAAATTATCACAGCAGTTGCTTTGTTGGTTGTTTGGGATCCTTCTCAGCGGGTGTCTGGATCACCTTCCATGACACCTTATAGCGTCGCTCCAGTTCACCCAGATAGGGCGGCAGCTTTTCGTTGATTATCATCTGCCTGACACGGTTGCGCACCTCCGCGTATGTTTTTTGTTCTCCAGGTTTTCTCTCAAGAATGGTCAACAGATGAAACCCCGCCTTTGTTTCGATCACCTCGCTGAGCTTGTCATCTTCCAGCCTGGACAGGGCTTTATCAAGTTCGGGCATTCCACGTCCTTCGACAAACCAGCCCATGTCGCCATTCTGTTTACGCCCAACAGGGTCGATACTGAGTTCGCCGGCCAGCGTAAAAAGACTTTCACCTTTAATGATCCGTGCCCGCAGGGCTTCGGCTTCTTTACGCGTGCCAACCACTAACTGGCCGACATGACGACGCTCCGGAACCATGGCGACTTCGGGGTGTTTGCCAAACCATTCACGCAAGGTCCTTTCACTTGGGATCCATTCCTTTGTTTTGGTTTCCAGCAGAAAAGCGGGAAGATGTTCGCTCTGGTATTGTTTTAACTTGTCGGAGACATCAACGCCTTCCTTGTCAGCAGCTTTTGCAACCAATAGCAATTCGCCTCGGTTGTAGAGCTGCTCCTTCACCCATTCAGGATTCGGCAGTGCAGCATGTTCTTTGAGATCGACAATATCAGCGTATTTGATCTGAAAACTTTTCCCTTCCATCAGAACGGTATCCGCTTTGATCCCCGCTTTTATACGATCCTCATTTAACTTGGTGTTGTCTTGTTGCAGCAGGTTTTGCAGGGTGGTCAGTTTAAGGGTTCGAAACTGATTAGCCACATATGCCGCCTTTGCCGCAGCCATACCTTCCCAGTCCCCCTTAAACTGCTGCTTCATTGCAGCCAGGGTATCTGCCGGAATTACGATGCGTTCACGCAGTTTATCCATGTAGAAACGATACAGCAGTCCCAAGCGAAAATTTTCTAGATCCTGTTGATATGCGTTCGTTTTATCCAGGCCCAGCCTTTGTGCATCAAGAGCCAATAACCGTGCGGCAACCAATCGCCGCAACATATCTCCACGCAAACCGGCCTGATCATCCTCATCCATCGACGCAGCCTGTGTGGCGAAAGGTGAGCTGGCCATAGCAACATTCAGTTCGTCGGAGCTGACCTGCAGGGAACCAATCGTGACCAGTACCTGTGGCCCGGCATTTGCCGAGAGTGATGAGGTTGCGAAAAAAGAGGCAAGGACCATAATCTTAAACAGATGTGTACCAATTTTCATCGCGCACTTTCCTATCTTCATTAAGGGCATCTCTAAAAATCCAGATTTCATCCCAACTGCTGCGTTGCGGAAAAAATTTCTTGCTTACATATCATACATATGCGGCGCGGCAAAATTTTTTCCGCGCCTTGCATTTGGGCGAACTCTGAATTTCTAGAGGCGCCCTTAAGGTATCGGAATGCAAACAAATCGGGGGCAGATGCCCCCGGTCTGCTAAGTCATCTCTGATTTATTCTAGCCAGCATAACGCACCTGACTATCTTCTTGGGATAGCACCACCAAGGTCACGTGCACTACTATGCATCCAGCTTACCGCAGCATCGTAGTCGTGCAGGATTGGCTTGCCATTCCACACGTAATCTTTCATGTCTGCAATCACAGGAACGCCGTCTTTGTTTGTTACATGGCAGGCGGCACACTTGAACGGTCCATGCGATCCATCAGGATTGTACTGGGCTGCCTGCTTGTAAGTCGTGACGTCAGTTTTGGGTGTTACCGGATACAGGCCATGAATGGATTGATGACATGATTGGCACGACAATCCTGAATGGCCCTTGGAATAACGCATGTTGCTGTACTTGCCCGGCTGGTTGATCGGGAAAGCAGCGCCACCCTGACCTTCGACATACGGCGCAGCATGGCAATCCGCACAATGCGGAGAGCCTGGCGACAGCCAATAGTCACGCCCATGAGTTGCGGCATCGTATGGTACGGCAGTCGCACCGGTTGCACCTGCCGGCAGTTTCAGCGACTTGATATCAACCGCAGGATTGGCAGACAGTATCGTCACATTGATATCACCATCCTCATCCTTGCTCACCATCGGACCGTTGCCCTGCAGCGCAATGACGGCAATGTCGGGAACCAGACGATTAGCCGCCCATGTCTTCAGGATACCGGACTCGCCTGGGGTATCTTCACCTTTACTGTTGAGCACAACCTTCGGATCAAGATATTTGGTCTTCAATTCGTCGGTAGTGATGCCGATTGCAGCAGCGATCTCATCCAGCGATTTGTTGCGGATGGTCGTGCCTTCCTGTTTGAATGCATTGGTCAGGTTGTCGCGCTGATAAAGTTCGCGAGACAGCTGGCTGTGGCAGTTGGTGCACCACAAACCCTTGCCTCCCTTGCCGTCGCCGATATTGGATACATTGGTCTGCATCCATTTGCCAATAGAATTCAGGTGTTCGGGAGTCTCTGCTCCATCCCTGTCCTTGTTCCGGTTGGCATGAACATCGCGGCCAACGAAGCAGCCGCCTGCCGCATCGCGATTATCGCCTTGGGCAAAGGTGTTTTTACCATCCAGTGTGATCGGATAATTATCCATGCTTCTATCCTGACGGTGAGCCGGATGGCAACCCTGACAGGCAGCAGTACGGCCCTGTGAATCTGGCATTGGCGCCTTGGTTTGATGGACGGTATGGATGGCTTGGGTCAATGCTGGAATCACAACATCATTGCCAGTTTTTGGATCTTTGAAAGTTTTGGACTGCAGCACACCTATGACATTGTCGGCATGGCACTTCTGGCACAGTACAGGGTCACGGCCAAGGCGGTTATCGAGTGACCGGCCGCCTGGGTTGTAATTTTTCAGGAAATTTGTGCCTGTTCGGTCGTCATGCATTTCCAGAATGGAAATAGAAGTCGCCTTCAGGTTGGCAATCCAGTCACTGGCGCCCAAGCCCTTCCAGAACTCATGCTCCTGCTTGTAGAGGGTGAATTTGTCGCCATTGGCAGTTTTGTTGCTGTGGCAATTTGCACAGTTGGGAATATCAATAGGATTGGTGCCGACAAATCGAATCGGCTTGCCCGAATGGGAATCAATGACCGGCGCACCGCTTTCTGCATCGACCATACTCACCCATGCTTCCTGAAAAGGTTGTATATCCGATTCGGTCAGGGTCAGCATATCCTGCGCTGCTTCACGATCATTGAAAGGGGTCAAGGGCAGTCCAAGGGCGTCCCAGATACCTGGATTGGTCAGCATGATAGGCACATTATCCAGAACAGGTGATTTGGTATAAACGATGGTTCCTTTATCACCGGTATAGTGCAGGTTACCTCCCTTCATCGGGCTGGGCACCGCCGCACCGGCAGGGCCGTTATCACGCGGGATCGGGATCTGAATACCGACGAACAGTTTTTCCTTGTCGGCACTGGTTCCCTTGGGGTTGGTACCCTTCAGGTCCTTATAAACATATAGATGACTGAAATAGGAGTTGGCAACATTTTCGCCTTTATCATATTTACCGTCGCCGTTAATGTCGTAAGGAACATCCCAATATTTGAGCTTGTTTCCTTCCGAGTAGCTGTTGTCAACATGACCATAGGCCAGTTTAAAGCGTTTCTTGCCATCGACCAGCACCGCAGGGTCTGCGCTGTCGGCCTCCAGCAGTTCCGGAAACCTGCGTGGGCCCGTAGCGGTTTTCACGACTTGGCTTTGAATCGAGTTATAAGGTGGAAGTACGCAGCAGTAGGTAAAATCAAATCCAGTGCAATGCATACCTAATTCATAATTGATTGTTATGTTGTAATCATTTTTCGGCTTGAACGCAGAAGCTTTCATACTTTTGCCAGCCGATTGAGGTTCACTGGCATTCACATAGCCGGCTACCATCGTACCAAACAGCACACCCAGAGCTATAGCTTTAATATCCACGGAACACCTCCCCTTTATTTAACAACATTAATAAAACCTATTACCCAACCAGACTATGAAAGGCACAACAAATATAAGCAGCGTCAAGAACCAATACCTTTTGCCTTGTTAAACCACTAAACCGAACCCGTCGCCATGTGACTATCCACTCGCTTATCTGGAGCCTCTGAATAAGTACAAAATACGTTTCGATACATTACATTACATTCTGCACAATACCACCATGAGGATAATATTCCCTACACATAAATGGGTGCTATCGGTGTTTGCCTGATTGCGGTGTAGGGGGCAGAGAAGTTTTGCTGTCAGTGTTTGCCTGACAAGACGAGAAAGATTTGCGGGCTTCAAGATGTATACCGACGATGAAAGACAGGTTCCACTCACTCTGCTGGCGCAGTCCGGTAAAATAGATAGTTCAATAGCAACCAATCAGCAGCAAGATAACCAATCAAACAATGGCTACTTATAACGAATCCAGTTTCAAAGTCCTGCGGGGTCTTGATCCGGTGCGTCAGCGCCCCGGCATGTACACCAACCTCGAATCGCCCAACCACATCATCGCCGAGGCAATTGATAACGCCTGTGATGAGGCGCTGGCAGGGTACGCCAAGAGCATTCATGTCACTGCTCACACGGATGGTTCGGTGTCCGTGATGGACGATGGGCGAGGCATTCCGGTCGGCATCCACAAGGAAGAAGGCAGGTCGGTGGTTGAGGTCGCCTTCACGGTGCTGCATTCCGGAGGGAAATTCGACAAGGAGTCCGGCGGCGCGTACCAGTTCGCCGGCGGACTGCACGGTGTCGGAGTCGCGGTGACCAATGCGCTGTCCAAGAAAGTCGAGGTCACAGTCTTCAGGGATGGCGCCCAGTACGATATGAGGTTCATCGACGGTGTCGCTGAAAGCCCGTTGGCGAAGACAGGGAGCTGCCCCAAGAAGCGAACGGGTACCTCGGTTCGCGCGTGGCCCAACCCCAAGTATTTCGATAGCCCGAACGTCAACCTCGCCCAGCTTGAATTCTCGCTACGCTCGAAAGCGGTGCTTCTGCCCGGTGTAACGATCGTGCTGAATCTGGAAAAAACCGGCGAGACAAAATCGTGGAAGTACCCGGACGGATTGCGCGGCTACCTCGCCGAAGCGCTATCCGAATTCGAATTGGCCACACCTATCCTGTTGCAGGAAAAGTTCGCGCGCAAAAACGACGGCAGCGGTTTTGCCGAAGGCGAAGGCGCATCCTGGGCGTTGACCTGGTCGGCCGAAGGCAACGTGGTGCGCGAGTCCTACGTCAACCTTATCCCCACGCCTTCCGGGGGAACCCATGAGGCGGGACTGCGCGACGGTGTGTTCAATTCGGTAAAGTCATTTGCCGAAATTCATGGGCTGTTGCCGAAAGGCGTGAAGCTGGTGCCGGAAGATATTTTTTCAAGGCTAAGCTTCGTGCTCTCCGCCAAAGTGCTGGATCCGCAATTCCAGGGGCAAACCAAGGAAAAGCTGGTTTCCCGCGAGGCGCTACGCCTTATCTCATCAATGATCAAAGACCCGCTTGACCTGTGGCTGAACGAACACATCGAGCCGGCCAGGAAGATCGTCGAACTGGCGATCCAGCAGGCACAGGCGCGCTTGCGCTCGGCACAGAAGGTCGAAAAGAAGAAAGGCTCGAGCGTCGCAGTGCTGCCAGGCAAGCTCACCGATTGCAGCTCCAGCGACCCAACGCGCACCGAACTTTTTCTGGTCGAGGGCGACTCGGCGGGCGGCTCGGCCAAGCAGGGGCGCAACAAGGAGTTTCAGGCTGTGCTGCCGTTGCGCGGCAAGGTGCTGAACACCTTCGAAGTGGAGAAAGACCGCCTGTTCGCCAACAACGAAATCCACGACATCGCAGTGGCCATCGGCGTCGATCCGCATGCGCCGGGCGACAACGTCGATCTGACCGGCCTGCGCTACAACGCCATCCTCATCATGGCCGATGCCGATGTGGACGGCGCGCACATCTCCACGCTGTTGCTCACGTTGTTCTATCGGCATTTCTACAAGGTGGTCGAAGCGGGCAAGATATTTGTCGCGCAGCCACCTCTGTTCCGCGTCGATGTGCCCGCGCACGGCAAGAAGCAGGCGCACAAGGTCTACGCGCTCAACGAGGCCGAGCTGACCGGCATCCTCGACCGGCTGCGCAAGGAGAAAGTGCGCGAAGGCAGCTGGTCGATCTCGCGCTTCAAGGGGTTGGGCGAAATGAGCCCGGAGCAATTGTGGGATACCACGCTCAATCCGGACACCCGCCGCGCGCTGTGCGTAAAGGCCGATCTGGCTTCGTTCAAAGCAACGATGGGGATTTTCAATATGCTGATGGGTAAGCAGGAGGCATCGACGCGACGCGCTTGGCTGGAGTATCACGGCAATGAGGTTGCGGCGGATATTTGATTCCAGTCCACCCACCGGATGGAAAACGGCTTTGCATCCCTCTCCCGCAGGCGGGAGAGGGACTGAGGGTGAGGGACTTGGCGCTGAACAAAATTATGATCTTCGCACAGACCCTCATCCCCTGCCCTTCTCCCGCCTGCGGGAGAAGGGAGCAACCCAAAGCTTCGACACCAATTAATTATTACGGCAACGACAACGAATGAACACAAACGAAAACGATCCAACCCAGGACAACCAGGAAGTCGAAGCTGCTGCACCCGCCCCTCTCGAACCCACCGGCGGCAAGCGCGAATTCGCCCCGCTCGCCACGCTGCCCGACAGCGACGAGGTGCTGATTGCCGATTACGCCGAACGCGCCTATCTAGAATACGCGGTCTCGGTCGTCAAAGGGCGCGCGCTGCCGGAGGTGTGCGACGGGCAGAAGCCGGTGCAGCGGCGCATCCTGTTTTCGATGCTGCGGATGGGGTTGACACACGGCAACAAGCACGTAAAGTCGGCGCGCGTGGTCGGTGACGTGTTGGGTAAATACCATCCGCACGGCGACTCTTCCGCGTACGAGGCGATGGTGCGGCTGGCGCAGGATTTTGCGATGCGCTATCCGCTGGTGGATGGTCAGGGCAACTTCGGCAGCCGCGATGGCGATAACGCGGCGGCGATGCGCTACACCGAGGCGCGGCTCACGCCGATCGCCGATCTGCTGTTGTCCGAGCTGGACATGGGCACGGTGGATTTCGTATCCAATTACGACGGCGCGTTTCAGGAACCCGCGATGTTGCCTTCGCGCCTGCCGATGGTGCTGCTCAACGGCGCGTCCGGCATCGCGGTCGGCATGGCGACCGAGATCCCCTCGCACAACCTGAAAGAAGTCGCCAGAGCCGCAGTCGCGCTGGCGAAGAACCCCAACATCAAGGACGACAAACTGTTGTCCTTCATCAGCGGTCCGGACTTCCCCGGCGGCGGCCAGATCATCTCCTCTGCGGCCGACATCCGCGACAGTTATGTGACCGGACGAGGTTCGCTGAAGATGCGGGCACGCTGGACCATCGAACAACTGGCGCGCGGCCAGTGGCAAGTGGTGGTGTCCGAATTCCCGCACGGCGTATCGGCGCAAAAGGTGCTGGAAGAGATCGGCGAGCTGACTAATCCGAAAGTCAAACCCAACAAGAAATCGCTGTCGCAAGACCAGGTGCAGAACAAGCAACTGATCCTCTCCGTGCTGGATACGATTGCGGACGAATCGGACAAATCGCAGAAGATTCGTCTGGTATTGCAGCCCAAGACATCGAAGCAAAATCCAGACGACATGATGGCGGTGCTGCTCACCCACACCAGCTTGCAGAGCTCGGTCTCCGTCAACCTGACGATGATCGGACTGGACGGGCGCCCGCAACAAAAATCGTTGACGCAGGTCCTGCGCGAGTGGGTCGAATTCCGCCTGCGCACCGTCACGCGACGCTGCGAGTATCGGCTGGTGCAAGTCAACGACCGCCTGCACATCCTCGCCGGACGCATGGTGGTGTATCTGAACATCGACGAAGTGATCGCGCTGATCCGCGGCTCGGACAATCCCAAAGAAGATTTGATGGCGCGGTTCGAACTGTCCGAACGACAGGCGGAAGACATCCTGGAAATTCGCCTGCGCCAGCTGGCGCGTCTGGAAGGCATCAGGATCGAGAAGGAGATCAAGGCGCTGGAAAAAGAAGGCAAGGAACTGGGCAAAATCCTTTCCAGCGAAGATGCGTTGCGCGAGCTGGTCACCAGCGAGATCGAGGCCGATGCCAAGACCTTCGGCGACGAGCGCCGCACGCTGATCGAAGAAGCGCAGATTTCGAAACTGACCGTGCAAGTGAGCGATGAGCCCGTGACAGTTTTCATCTCGCAACGCTTCTGGGTGCGCATGCGGCAAGGACACGGCATCGACTCCACCGGCATCGCATTCAAGGACGGCGACAGTGTGGCGGCCACGTATGAATGCCGCACGACAGACCAGTGCATCGTGATCTGTTCCAACGGACGCGTGTGCAGCATACCCGTATCTTCGTTGCCATCCGGTCGCGGCGACGGCGCTCCGCTGGCCACCTTCATCGAACTCGCCTCCGGCGCCAAGATTGCGCACGCCCTGTGCGGCAAGGCCGAAACTCCCGTGCTGATCTCGACCAGCGCCGGTTATGGCTTCCCCTGCTTCATCGGCGACATGGTCGGCCGCACCAAGGCAGGCAAACAGTTCATCAGCGTCAAGGAAGAATCCATCCTGCCGCCCGCCATTCTGACTCCGACAGATAGTTCATTGGTTGCTGTCCTGTCGAAGAACGCAAGATTGCTGATGTTCATGTTGTCTGAGCTGAAGTTACTGCAAGGCGGCGGCAAAGGAATGATGCTGATCGACTTGAAGGAAGGCGATGAGCTGACGGGTTGCATAGTCGTCAATCAACCGGCGATCACATTGATCGGCACAGCGGGCAGTCGCGTGCAGCAGTTGCAGCTTGGTGGAAAAGAATTGAAGACTTACTTTGGACAGCGCGCGCGCGCCGGAAAAGTGGTTGAAACAAAGCTGAAGTCGTTGCGGTTTTGAATGATCTGTCTCTACGCTCAATTTGATTTGGAGATGCTTAGAGTGAAGGTGGCCGCAACGCGGCCATTAACAGCATTTCGATTCATATAATCAAAACAATTCGGGTTGTTTTCAGCAACCGAATCCGTCAGCGTATTTGAGCACGCGTCGCCAGCTCTTATGCAATTAACTGGATAACGGCCTGACCGAAGCTAGGCCTATCGAAGGCGGTGTGACAAATTATTTGAGGTGTATTTAGCGATCGCGGCCATGGCCTTCCCCGTTTCCCTTGCCTTTGCCGCGACGCTGGCCCTCATTGTTTCCACGATCATCACCACTGCGCTCGTTACGGCTGCCCTCCTGACGATCACGATCCTGGCGAACACCATGCCGTTCATGGTAACGCGGAGCGTATTCGCGGTTGTACCAGCCGTCCTGCACAAAGAAGACCCGCTCGCCGCAGGCGTTGTATTCGCGGCAGTGCTTGCTCCAATGCTTAGCGTGGCCCGGAGGTACGCGCAGATAGATCGGCGAGCGGTTCATCGATCCACGCTCGATCATCATCGGCTGAGGAAAGATGACTGGTGGTTGCGGAAAACCACCGATGTCGAGTCGGCCATAGAAGCCGGGTTGTCCGATGCTAACCGAAACTCCTACGTCGTCGGCGATTGCCGGCGTAGCAGCGGCGGCAGCGACTACCGCCGCTGCAATCAGAAAATGTTTCATGTTTGATCTCCTGTTGTAAATGTAAGTTCAGGGGGCAAAACCGTGCACCCAGTTGTTGCCCGCCAGCACAGGGCGGTCAGCATAGATATCATCTGGAATGCATTTCGTTGGTCTTGGTCGTACGGCCCAAAAATGGCTAGCTGCAATTATGTGCTTACGACCCAAAACTTCTGTGCTGTAGCGCACACTTGCCGCAACACCCTGAATAGATTAAACAAGCCAAGGTGAATTATTTTCAAACGATAAGTAAGGACGTTACGCTGATCGCCGAGAACTTCAAGTGATGCATGAATTCGCGCAATATTAATGGCGCAGAAAACACGTGACCACCGCGAATGAGAAACCCGCTTTAGTCGGACATAAAATCGTAGGGATAGGTTTGCAGCAACGGCTTCATCAGCATATCCTCGCTAAGGACGTGATTTGTGACCCAACCACTCAAATATTCAGAATAATATTCCGCCTCATCGTCAGACCACATACCATTTTTGGCTTTAAACATACCTTTCATGTTTTGGAATTCTTCCAGCAACTGTTCATGTTCCAGCTTGTTTTTAGCAAATGGATGATTGACTGCCTTCGCAATGTTTTCCTCGTTATCAAAATGAATACGCAACCAATTTTCAAACTGTTCAAATGCTTCCGGCAGGGCTTCAGCCGCCCTTGTTTTAATCATGTACTGTATGCCGTTGACCATGGTAATCAATTTTTTGTGGTCCGAATCTATTTTCGCATTTGCGACGCTCAACTGGTCTGTCCATGCTAATTCCGCCACGCCTTCCGGCGATATCCAATCCTGTATATCTGCCATTTTTGGCGAACGCACCTCTACTGATGGAGGCGCCCATCCCAGCAACGCTTCAAATTCTTCTATGGGCACAGCTTTACTGAATAAATAACCCTGATAAACCATGCAGCCGTGCTGCTTGAGAAAAGCCAACTGCTCTCTGGTTTCCACGCCTTCGGCAATAACGTTCAGGCGGAAGTTGTGCGCCATAGTGATGATGGTTTGCACCATCATGGCATCGTCCGGGTTTGTCACAATATCGTTTACAAAACTCTTGTCGATTTTTAGCTGATCGAGCGGAAGTTGTTTCAAGTAGGACAACGATGAATACCCCGTTCCGAAGTCGTCCATTGACAATCCAACCCCAAGCGCTTTCAGCATGTGCATTTTTGCCACAATACCGGCCAAATCTTCCATTACCACGCTTTCGGTCAATTCCAGTTTCAAGCGTGCAGGATTGATGCGATGCTTGCTGATAACTTCCGCCACGCTATCCACAAAATCTGGCGATTTGAATTGATGTGCACTGACATTCACGGCAAGCACAAGTCCACAATTTGGTTGGTCATTGCACCATATGGCAATTTGCCGGCAAGCTGTATCGAGCACCCAGTGCCCTATTTCGAGAATCAGCGAACTTTCTTCTGCAATGGGAATGAAATAGGCAGGGGGAATCATGCCACGAAGCGGGTGAATCCAGCGCAACAACGCTTCGGCGCCAATAATGCGACCTTCTGCATCAACCTGCGCCTGGTAATAGAGTATGAATTGCCGCCCGGTGAGTGCACGGTGCAAATCCGTTTCTATGGCTGTGCGCGCTTCCAGAACGGCTTGCATGTCAGGATTGAAAAACCGCACGGAATTTCGCCCCGCGCCCTTTGCCTGATACATCGCAATATCCGCATTTTTAAGCAAAGTATCTGCGGTGGTCGAACGATCGACGAACAGGCTGATTCCGATACTGGCTGTACTGCGATAATCATTTTCATCCAGCATATAAGGTTGATTGAGTTTGTCGCGTATTTTTTCGCCTACCTCCTCGGCTTGCGTTGCTGCCTGTTTCGTCTGGCTTCCCAAATCTTCCAGCATCACCACAAACTCATCGCCGCCGAGCCGCGCCACCGTATCGCCTTCACGCACACATGACTGCAAGCGTCGCGCTGTTTCAATCAATATCTGGTCACCGCTATCGTGACCCTTGGTGTCGTTGATTACCTTGAAGTTATCCAGGTCGATGAACATGATCGCGCCATGCCTGCTGCTACGCGCGCTGGTTGCCAATGCATGCTGCAGACGGTCAAGCAACAGGCGGCGATTGGGCAGGCCGGTCAGCGGATCGAAGAAAGCCAGCCGATGAATTTCATTTTCCGCCGTCTTGCGCTGTGTGATGTCAACAAAGGTGACTATTGCACCTATCACCTCCCCGTCAGCTTCGATCGGATGCGACCAGTATTCAACCGGGACACTGACTCCATCCTTGCGCCAGAACACCTCATCGGAAACATTGGCTGATTGATGGGTCCGAAAAGCGGAATATATTTTACATTCTCTTTCCGGGTATGAACTGCCATCGGTTCGAGTATGATGAATGAGGTTGTGCATGTTTTTGCCAAGCACTTCGTTTTCGTTCTGATAACCCAGTATTCGAAGATATGATCGGTTGACGAAGGTACAGTCGCCATTGTTATCCACCCCATATGCACCCTCGGCGATCGAATTAAGCAGGAGATGCAATTTCTCGCGAGAATCACGCAATGCATTCTCCGCCTGCTTGCGTTCCGTAATATCGTAAAATGAACCGACATAATTTGTGACTGTACCGTCCGGCGTTTTTACGGCGGTGATGGTCAGCCACTTCGGATAAATTTCACCGTTCTTGCGCTGGTCCAGCACCTCTCCGCTCCACCTGCCTTTACTGAGGATTTCCGCCCACATTTCCTCATAGAATGCTTTGCTTTTACTTATGCTCGGCGTCTTCAGTACATTGGGATTGCGGCCGATGACTTCCTCAGCCGTATAGCCGGTCATTTCCTGAAACACCTGATTGACACGGATTATTTTCGGGCTGAGATCGGTAATCACAATCGCCGCCTGAGTTTCAAAGGCAATCGCAGCAATGCGCAAATCATCCGCTGATTTTTTTAATTCCTCTTGCGCAATTTGCTCGACTCTTTGTTTTTTCCACCATAACCACAGGACAATTCCCGAGCCGGCAATGAAGAATAAGGTGACCATCCAGACGATTGTTTGCAGCCGGTCAGTGTGCTCTTGAACCTCCGCAGTATCCATCTTGACCACCATACCCCATGAGGTATCCGGCACAGCAATGTTATAGGCTAATGTAGGGTGATCGAGGTAGTCGAAACCCTCCAATGCGCCATAATAGCCCTTGCCCAACATTTCAATTGTCGGAATAATATGTTCGGCTTGATCCTTTATCGGTATTCTAAATTTGAGCGCGGTATTTTTTTTGTAGCGCAATTCATTCAGAAACAGCACATCATCACCATCCCTGGTGACCAGCAATGTTTCACCGGATTTGCTTTCCACCGGCCAGGATTGGAGCAGGGAAAACAGGAAAGACAAATCGTCGCGCAGCACCAACACCCCCATGACTGCTGTGTTATTCGTGTTTGTCAGGGGAACAAATACATCCATCACCGGCTTGTCCGGCGAGGACGGATCGCCAAAATAGATGGGGGAAAGGCTGAGAATATTTTTATGAATCGCCTGCGATGCCAGGATACTCCCCGTTTCGGACAACTTTACATACTGCCCGTTGCTGTAACGAATATTCGCTTTGTCGTCCAGAAGTTGCAACCCGCCCAATTGATAGATTGCGCATATGATATCCAACGACTGCCGCACTGCATCGGGCACCTCGCTGCCTGGGCTCTTCAGCCAGTGTTGAACTTCAGAATTACTCAATAATTCCGAGACGATAACCGCATCACCCTTGCGCGTCTGAAGATATTGCTGAATCTGGCCAACCTTGAGGTTGCCGACACTGTGCAAATTTTCAAACGCGTGTGTTTTTTCGAGCCCCCTGAAATTATCAATCAATAAATAACCTGCCGTGCTGATAAGCACAACAAAAGTCAGAAACAAGACCATCGCCAAAAAAGTAGGGTGTCGGTTAATTAAACGCTTATAAGCCACTGCTCAAATATTCCTTGATGTGAAACGCACTATCCTTGATGATCGCAATTGGAGAGAGCAAATACGCAGCGCATTTATCATATTAAAATGATCGCATCAAAACCGCGCTGCAAGGACGCATTATAAATGAATCCATACGACTAAGCCGAATCCAAAGAAGTTCCTCAAGTTGTTGCAGTTGGTTACTGATGGCGCATTAAAATTCGTGAATGATCTGAAGTGGCAAATTTTGATCTGTTCCTGCCCCTTCGAATGGCGCCAATTTCAGGTTTCTTCTGATTTTTTGCAGACAGAGGTTGCTGCAAGTATGCCCTGCATAAGTGCCACAGGTGTAGGTGGGCAGCCGGGTATCGCGACATCGACCGGGATCACGTTGGCAATTTTGCCGCAGCTGGCATAGCTTTCGCCCCCGAGAGAATTTTCCGGTGAAAAGATGCCGCCGTTGCAGCCGCAGTCGCCAACGGCGACCACCAGTTTGGGTTCGGGCATAGCATCGTAAGTGCGTTTCAATGCGACCTCCATGTGACGCGACACCGGGCCGGTGACAAGCAACAAGTCGGCATGGCGCGGGCTGGCGACGAACTTGATGCCCAGCCCATTGATATTGTAATAGGCATTGTTGATTGCGTGTATCTCCAGTTCGCAGCCGTTGCATGAGCCTGCATCCACGTGGCGTATGGTCAGCGCGCGCCCGAACACCTCGAGAATTTGTTGCTGCAGGCGCTGAGGTATAACGCGCATCGCTTCATCTGGCTGTGGAGAGGCTTCGGTCTTAATGCCTGTTTTAATAAT
Organism: Nitrosomonadales bacterium; assembly: GCA_023259055.1. GTDB lineage: Bacteria > Pseudomonadota > Gammaproteobacteria > Burkholderiales > Gallionellaceae > Gallionella. The sequence continues at coordinate 116,373 of JAHFQZ010000006.1, read as the reverse complement.
CTGTTTGATGATCCGATACATATGGGAGCCTCTACAAGTCGTGACCGGAATAGCTGAGATTGAACGATTTGTTGATCAGCGGAAAATCCGGCACGATGTTGCCCAATGCGGCGTGTTCCAGCGCCGGCCAGTTTTGCCACGATGGATCATGCGGATGCACGCGCGTGAGATTGCCCCGCGCATCGGTATGGATCGCCACCATCACTTCACCGCGCCAACCCTCGACCATCCCGATACCCAAGCCGTTGGCCGGGAGTTTTGCCAGCGGTATCGCCAGCCCGTCGCCCTGCACCAGGTTAACCAGAATTTCGCGCTGCAAGCGCAACGATTCGAACAGCTCATCGAAACGTACGATCACGCGCGCGGCGACGTCGCCGTTGCGATAAGTTGCCATTTGCACATCCAGTTTGTCGTAAGGTGCGCAGGGAAACTGCACGCGCGTATCCCATGCCTGGGCGCTGGCGCGCCCGGCCAGGCCACATAACCCCAGCTGCGCGGCGAGTTTCGGCTCAACGCGCCCGGCGCCGATGAAGCGATCCTGCACTCCGGCATGCTCATCGTAGATGCCGCGCAACAAGCGCACTTCGCGCTCCAGCATCGCAAGCTCTGCTTCGATCACGCGCTTGCCTTCGGCGGAAAGATCGGCGGTCACGCCGCCCGGAATAATTCTATCCATCAAATAGCGATGCCCGAACAGGGCAGCATTGTTGCGCAGCAGCTGTTCCTTCAAAATCCCGAACTGCACGAAGCCGAACGACAGCGCAACATCGTTGCCAAGATAGCCGAGATCGCCGAGATGGTTGGCGACACGTTCGCGCTCCAGCAACAATGCACGCAACCACAAGGCACGATCCGGCGGCGTCACATTGGCGATACTCTCGGCAGCCATCGCGTAGGCCCACGCGTAAGCCACGCTACTGTCGCCACTCACCCGGCCTGCAAGCTTCGCACCTTGTTGCAGGCTCAAGCTCTCAAAGCGTTTCTCAATGCCTTTGTGGGTGTAGCCGAAACGCTGTTCCAGACGCAGCACCTTTTCGCCAACGATGGAAAAACGGAAATGCCCCGGCTCGATGACACCCGCATGCACCGGTCCCACCGGGATCTCATGCACGCCCTGACCTTCGACTTGCACGAAAGGATAACTGTCCGAATCATCGCTGCGGCTTTGTGCGGCATCAAAATCCTTGCGCAGCGGAAAGCTGCCGCTGCGCCACGCGGCATGGCGCAGCCATTTGCGATGGTCATGACCTTCGTGCGCGTAAATGCCGAGCAGGTCATATACGGTACGTTGCATGCGATTCGCCGCCGGAAATATCTGGCTGATGTCGGGATGGCTCGGCTGTTCGGCGGGCAATGCCATGCTCAAACACACCAGCCCCGTTTCGTTGACCAGCACTACATGCAGCGCGAATCCGTTGCCTTGCGCGTGCTCATCACTGCCCCACAGTGCGACCAAGCGACCGCCGCCATCGCGCACGTTCTGGCAAATTGGCAGCAAATCACTGTCGGCGATCTCGCCATGCCAGGCCGGGATCGCACCGTTCATGGGCTCGAGATGCAAATTAGGATGTTTGATTGGCATAGTTTTATCCTAGCAGAGCCGCTGCCTGGCGATACCAATTAGCCAAATACGGCGGCATATACAAACCGAGGATCAATACCAGCAACAAATGTACGAACACCGGAATCAGCGCGGGTGGATGCGGCAGTGGTTTCGCGGTGGTTTCGCCAAACACGATCGGCTGTATCTTGCCGAAGATCGCGGCGAAGGCGATACCCAGCGCGGTCAACAGAATCGGCGTGGACCATGGATATTCGTGCATGGCAGTGGTGATGATAAGGAACTCGCTGGCGAACACGCCGAACGGTGGCATGCCCAGGATAGCAAACGTGCTGAGTATCAACCCCCAACCGACCGTCGGACTGACTTGCAGCAAACCACGGATGTGCTCCATCTGCTGCGTGCCGGTTTTCTGCACGGCGTGTCCGACCGCGAAGAAGATCGCCGATTTGGTCAGCGAGTGCATGGTCATATGCAACATGCCGGCGAAAGTTGCCACCGGACCGCCCATGCCGAAAGCGAACGTGATCAACCCCATGTGCTCGATGGAGGAATAGGCAAACATGCGCTTGATGTCTTTTTGCCGCGACAGGAACAGCGCCGCCACCACCACCGACAGCAACCCGAAGCCCATCATCAGATTGCCCGCGAAGTGTGTGCCCAGCGATCCATCTACCAATACCTTGCTGCGCATCACCGCGCACAACGCGACATTCAATAGCAAACCGGAAAGCACGGCTGAGACTGGCGTGGGGCCTTCCGCATGGGCATCCGGCAACCAGCTATGCAGCGGCACCAAGCCAATCTTGGTGCCATAACCGACCAGCAGAAATACGAAGGCAAGCTTGAGCACGGTAGGTTCCAGATCAGCCTTGACCTGGTTCAAATGCGTCCACAACAGCGCATTACCGCCCTCGCCCAATACGCGCTCGGCGGCGAAATACAACAGGATAGTGCCGAACAGTGCCAGCGCGATGCCCACGCCGCACAGGATGAAATATTTCCAGGCCGCCTCGAGGCTTGCCGGGGTGCGATACAGGCTGACCAGCAACACCGTGGTTAGTGTTGCCGCTTCCATCGCCACCCAGATGATGCCCATATTGTTGGTGGTCAGCGCCACCAGCATCGTGAAGGTGAACAACTGATACATGCTGTAGTAGAGATGCAGCATCGGCGTGCTGAGTTTGCCGTGGTGCTGCTCGATGCGCATGTACGGGCGGGAAAACAGCGAGGTGGTGAACGCCACGAATGCGGTAAGTGCGACCAGGAACACGTTGAATTGATCGATGAAAAATTGCTCGCTGAAGGCGACTTGCGGCCCCGAGTCGATCACGCGCATCGTGAGTAACACCGAGGCGAGAAAGGTAAAACCGCTCATCAGCGAATTCAGCTCGGCCGCCCAGCGGCGTGAACCGAACACGGCCAGTAAACCGCCGCCGAAAAGCGGCGTGAGCAATAACGCCAGCAGTTGCAGGTCAATCATCTTTGAGCTTTTCCATATGGGTGAGGTCCAGACTATCGAAAGTCTCGCGGATCTGGAAGAAGAAGATACCGAAAATGAAAGTGGCCACCAGCACGTCCAGTGCGATACCCAACTCCACCACCAGCGGCATCCCCTGAGTGGCACTGGTGGCAGCAAAGAACAAGCCATTCTCCAGTGACAGGAAGGCCACAACTTGCGAAATCGCCTTGCGCCGCGTCAGCATCATCAGCAGCGACAACAATACGCTCGCCAGCGCGATACCGATCAGGCCGCGTGTAATACCTTGCGCCAACTGCGTGATCGGGTCAGCCAAATTAAAGGCAAAGATCACCAGCGCGATGCCGACCAGCATGGTGGTGGGAATGTTGATCAGCGTCTCCACATCCCACTTCACGTTCAATTTGCGGATCAAACGATGCAGCAACCAGGGTAACACCAACACCTTCAACAACAAGGTGAGCGCGGCAGAGTAATACAAATGATGTTGCGCCGTGGTGTAGGCCACCACGAAGGTGCTGAGAGCCAACACAAAACCCTGCCAGGCGAACAGATTGATGAGCGACAGGATACGGCGCTGCGAAAGCATGGCGAACACGATCAGCAGCAGCAAGGCGGCCAACAGGTTGATGAATTGCAGGGTGTAGCTCATCGGCATGTCACGCACCCAACAGGAAATGGATCAACAAGCCCAGCACCGCCAGCAAGAATGCCGTCCCCAAAAACTCCGGCGCGCGGAAGATGCGCATCTTGGCCATCAAGGATTCCAATACGGCCAGCCCTGCACCTGCAGTCAGAAGTTTCAGCAGCAGCAAAAAGATGGCCAGCGGCAATCCTGCCCAGTTGCCCACTTCGACAATGCCGTGCGGAAAAAATAGCGCAATGCCGATGGAAATGTAGGCAAACAGTTTTAAACTGCTGGCCCACTCGATGAGCGCCAGATGCCGCGCCGAGTATTCCAGGATCATCGCTTCATGGATCATGGTCAATTCCAGATGCGTACCGGGATTGTCCACCGGAATACGCGCATTCTCGGCCAGCAATACGATCAGGAACGCCAGCGCAGCAAAAGCGAGGCTGGGGTAGAGCACAAACTCATGATGCGCCAGCGCCTCGACGATGCGCGGCAATTGCGTGGAATGGCTGATCATTGACGAGGTAAACAGCACCATCAACAGCGCCGGTTCGGCAAGGAATGACACCAGCATCTCGCGCCGAGCCCCCATTGTGCCAAAAGAAGTGCCGATGTCCATCGCGGCCAGTGCGATGAACACCCTTGCCAGCGCGAACACGCCGACCAGCGCGATCACGTCCGCTGCCTGAGAAAACGGCAGATCGACGGCGATGATGGGAATAATGGCCGCTGCCAGCCACATGCAGCCGAACACGATGTATGGGGTGACATTGAATAGCCAGGAAGCGTTGTAGGCCATCACGGCATCCTTGAGAAACAGCTTGTGCAACACGCGGTAGGGTTGCAGTATCCCCGCGCCGCTGCGGTTTTGCAGCCATGCCTGACACTGGTTCACCCAACCCGTGAGCAAGGGCGCCAGCAAAACCACCAGCATCAACTGGGTGAGCTGAAACAGAATGGCCAGTATTTGTTCCGGGTTGTCCATCACACAAAAATCAGCAGAACGATCAGCGTCACGAAGGTATAGGCCAGATATAGATGGATGCGCCCATGCTGCAACAACGATACCAAAGACGAGAGTTTTTCGGTAATGCGCTTGATCGGCAGATAGAGGGCAAACCAGATACGATCATCGCTGCGGCCGTGATAGCGCGGATGCGTATCGAACGCGCTTGGCAACTCGCTTTCAATTTTGAAGAATGGTTCGAAGATACGCCGGATCGGTTGCCCGAATCCTTCGGCAGTATCCTGCATTCGCGCATTTTGCGCCGGAAAACCACAGTCCCATGCCGGGCCGCGGCGCAGCCGGCCATGGTAGAAATGACGCACCATCAAAGTGGTCGCCAGCATCACTCCCACCACCGCCAACAGGAATATAACCGGACTGTAACTGGCACGCTCGATGTCCACCGGTGCGAGGAATAACCAGCCAGCCGCCGCATTACCAAGGCCGTGGCCAATCAATACGCGAGTGACCTGATCGAGTTGTTGCACCACAAAAACGGGCGCCAAGCCCAGTGCCACACAGCCAATAGCCAACCAAGTTAACCCGATACGTTCCCAGATACCCGCATCGTGGGCATGCTCCAGTGCCTTTTCGCGGTGCTGCCCCAGGAAAATAATCCCATAGAATTTCACCATCACATAGGCTGCTAACGCCGCAGCAAGCGCAATCACGGCAGCGGCCACCGGGATCAGCATATTGATGTAATTATTCGGCAGGCCGGGGGACAGCAGGAAGGCTTGCAACAAAAGCCATTCCGAGACAAAACCATTGAATGGTGGAAGGCCGGATATGGACAGCACACCGACCAGCATCAGCGCCGCAGCCCACGGCATCTTGCGGATCAGCCCGCCCAGCCTTCCCATGTTGCGCTCACCAGTCGCGTGCAGGATCGAGCCTGTGCCGATAAACAGCAGGCTCTTGAAGAAGGCGTGATTCAGGCAGTGGTACAACGTCGCGGTAAGCGATAAAGCCGCCAGCGCGTCCTTGCCATATACGTGGAAAATGATGGTCAGGCCGATACCTGCCAACAGCAGCCCGGCGTTCTCAATTGAAGAATAGGCCAGCAACCGTTTCATATCGCCTTGCACGGCGGCAAACATCACGCCAAAAACTGCGGTAATCAGCCCCAGCGCTAACGCAATCATACCCCACCACCACTGGTGCGTTTCCAGCAAATCGAAAGTGACGCGCAGGATGCCGTAGATCGCTGTCTTCAACAGCACACCGCTCAGCAATGCGGAAACCGGCGAGGGCGCGGCGGGGTATGCCTCGGGTAACCAGACGTGCATCGGCAACACACCGGCCTTGGCACCGAAACCAAGTAACGCCAGCAAAAACGCTATTGACGACCAGAACGTGGATAAATGCGCCCCGCGCATTGCGTCAAAAGTGTACGCGCCGATTCCGTGCCCGCCTTGCATCACGCCAAAGCTGAGCAGAATCGCAATCGCCCCGATATGCGCAACCAGCAGATAGAGATAGCCTGCCTTGCGGATGTCGGGAACATGATGATCGGTAGCCACCAGAAAATAAGAGGACAGCGCCATGGTTTCCCATGCCACCATGAACATATATGCATCGTCGGACAGCAATACCATGACCATGCTGGCGAGAAACACATGATATTCGAAACACAGCAACCCTAACGTGCCGCCCTCCATTGCACGGAAATACCCCGCTGAATAAAGCGAGATGCCGACGCTGGCGGAACCAAGCAGCAGCACAAAGAATGAGGACAGGGAATCCATGCGCAGATGGAATGGCAAATCGGGAAGTCCGAGCTGCAGAACGGTCACATTGACAGCGCCCCCCAGGCCAGACAGTGCGGCTGCCGCAAGAACCAAAGCGCCCAGCGCGCCCGCAGGAAAAATAAACTGCGTAATGAAGCGGCCGTTTTGCAACAGCAATCCTGCCAAACCCAGCAGCAACCAGTACACGATGACCCCCAGCACAACGTCAATCGGCAACATGGTTGAAACTAATGTCACGAGGGGCCTCCAGCAATTTTAATTGTATCCATTATAACCAGATTGCCGCCCCATCTTCACCGCCGATGTGAAGCTCAGGCGGGCGCTGGTACTGTCATTTTGCTGATGCGGACTGGATACACGTTTCCAGGGCTTCAATGGCAATCCTGTCGGTACTGTAAATGTTGTCATTGCCAATGGCTTCTATCAACCCTGTGCGCTCCATGACTTCCTGTACCTGCATTTTAAGGCCGCTGAATACCAATGTTATCCCGCTATCGTGGAGATGTTTGGACAGGCTGTAAATTATTTCGACACCCGATCCGTCAAGGTGATTGATACCACTTCCGGCAATCAGAATATATTTTGCATCCGGTTTGCGCTGTATTAGTTTCAATACCGCATCTTCAAAATAGGCAACGTTGAAAAACAGCAGCGACGAATCAAAACGCAGTGCACCGATCTGGGGGGGCAGCAATGGCAGATCAAAGCGCGCCGCGTCCCGCAGGGTGCCGTCAGGATGCAGTCCGAGCGCGATGATGATCCTCGGGCGCATGCGCCGGTAAAAGAACAAGGCCAGAGACAGGATGATGCCGGTGAGGATGCCGTTCTGGATGTAGGGGGCGAACATCAGGGTGGCGAAAAAAGTGGCAATGGCGGCGATGCCGTCATCCCTGCTCGCCTGCCATGCATGTCGAATGCTCTTGAAGTTCACCAGGTTTGCCACTGCCATCATGATCATCGCGGCCAGCACCGGCTTGGGCAGGTGATACAAGGAGCCGGTAAAAAATACGAGTGTGAGCAGAACGAAACCCGCGCTGATCAGGGACGACAGGCCGGTTCTGGCATCGGAAGCGAGATTGAGCGCCGAGCGGGAGAACGATCCGCTTACCGGCATGGATTGGCAAAATGCGGCGGCAACTTTCGCCAGCCCCTGCCCAATCAATTCCTGATTCTCGTCCCATCGGGTGCGGGTTTTGAATGCAATTACCTTGCAACTCGACATGGCTTCCACGAAGCTGATCAATGCCAGCACGAACGCCGCCGGCAGCATATCCCGGATCGCCGCCCATTGGAAGGATGGTACTGTCAGGCTGGGCAAGCCGGATGGGATTTCTCCCACCACCCTGCCACCTTGTCCTGCAAATCCCACCATATAGCTGATCCAGGTTAGGACTCCGACGGTGATCAGCACGCCCGGAAGCTTGGGGAAGAATTTCTTGAAGAAGTAAAGCAACGCGAATGCACCCAGGCCAAAAGCCAGGGACATGCCGTGCAGCGCATCAAAATTTGTCAGGACATGCCATGTGTCAAGCAGCAGGTGTTTGCTCTGTTTTATCGAGATGCCGAGAAATGCCGGAATCTGGGAGGCTGCGATGATGAGCGCCGCAGCATTGATGAATCCCATCAGCACGGGATGCGAAAGAAAATTGAGCAAAACGCCCATTCTCGCCAGGCCGAATCCGATCTGGATCAGCCCCGAAAGTAGCGCCAGCAAAATAGCATAAGCATAAAACTGCTCGGACCCTGCGGCGGCCATGGGGGCAATGCTCGCTGCAGTAAGCAACGATGTCATGGCCACTGGGCCGGTTGAAAGGATTGCCGAAGAGCCGAAGAGCACACCTACGATAGTCGGAATGAATGCCGCATACAAACCATAATAAGGCGGCACTCCCGCCAGTTGCGCGTAAGCAAGCGCTTGCGGAATGGCTACCAGCGAAACGGTGATCCCGGCAATCACGTCTAACCTGATTGTTTGTGCCGACAATCGCGGCCAGCTGAGAAAAGGAAAAATACGGATGAGATATCCATGGATGGATTGCATGGAATCTCTCGGAGAAGTCTTGCTCATGTAGTGGAGATCCTATTGTTATTGATCGTTCCAAACATTATGAAATTTTTTGATAATAATAATTTTGCGGATGGTTTGCTTCGGCAAAGAAGAACCAACGCTCGGCTACTAGCCCAGTATATTGCAGAATGAACGCCATACCCAGAACCCCTGCCCCCGGCTGGGACAGTCCGGCGGTGAGCAGCAGCAACGGCAGCGCAAACGCCAGCAGCAGGAAGCTCACTTTCATCCTGCTCAGGAACAACTCGCTCCTGCCATGAAAAAACTCCCGCGTGTTGAATGACCCGCCCATCGCGCCCTGGGCTGTCTGCACGATGCGCGGATGCTTGATGCCTATCGCCGTTTGCATTGTAGATTTTGGCCTTAGCCGCGCATTGCGCCACAAAGACGAACCGCGACCGAGCAAACCCAGCAGGGTAATGATGATCGCCCACCAGCCGAGGAAGCCGATTTGCGTGGGCGCAAACATGGCAGCGTAAAGTGTCGCCAGCGTGAAGCCGGAAGCGCCGCCTAGCAGTATGAAATTAATTACCGTCAGCGGAGAATTCCACTCCTGCAAAAAACGCAGGCATGCGTAAATCATGCCGGTACTCACAAACAGTGCAAAGGACAGTATTGTGGCAATGCCACCCAGAATGACCGTGGCATGGATACCCAGTCCGCTGGGCAGCGTCACCAGCACCGGATCGAGCCCGCTCAAATGAGCCGCTCCGTACAGAAACAACATTCCCATGAACGCGGGCAAAACAATGACTTCGCGGGAAAGCCACGAAGTACGCCACTGCGCCGCCGAACGCCAGGCTCGCTCCGGGCGTCCTAAATGAAAAAAAGAAGCGGCCAACCCTGCCATCGTGAAGAGCAGCGCCAACAGGCTGCCCCATCCGTAAAAGTGCGCATCCTGATACGGCAACAAATCAAACAGCGCATAAGACTGCTGGGTGAACAAAGCCAGAAATAAACCCTGGCCGACGCCGATCAAGGTGGTGAGAAAAATGACTGAGAAGACCGGTTTCATAAATATTCCCGAAAATATTTTCTAGGAGAAATCATCGAGCGTCGGCTCGTTCTTGCCAGGCTTGGGTAGTTGCCCGTCAACCTTGAGCGGATTATCGACTCGTTCCAGTTCATCTTCGTGTATCTTGAGATTGGTCTTGCGGCGCGGCAGATAATGGTTGGAAGGATGCGTGCCCCATTCCGGCATCAGCGCATAACCGCCGTTCTCGCGGATTGCTTTCGACACTGCCGATTCGGGATCGTGAATGTCACCGAACAACCGCGCGCTGGTCGGGCAGGCCTTGACGCAGGACGGCTTGCGGTCAATTTCCGCCAGCGACAAATCGTAAATGCGATCCACGCACAGCGTGCATTTCTTCATCACTTTCTGCTTTTCATCAATTTCGCGCGCACCGTATGGACAGGCCCAGGAGCAATACTTGCAGCCGATACATTTGTCGTAATCCACCAGCACGATGCCATCTTGCTTGCGCTTGTATGAAGCGCCCGTCGGGCACACCGGCACGCACGGCGGGTCTTCGCAATGCAGGCAGGACTTGGGGAAGTGCACCGTCTCGGTGTATGGATACTGTCCGACCTCAAAGGTCTGCACCCGGTTGAAGAACGTGCCGGTCGGGTCGGCACCATAAGGATTCTCGTCGTACAGCGGCCCGGCGGAACCGGAGGTGTTCCATTCCTTGCAACTGGTCACGCAGGCATGGCAGCCCACGCAGACATTGAGATCGATAACCAGAGCAAGTTGGGTCATTTGCCACCCTTCTTGCCACCGCCAAAATAAGCCAGCCACCTTGGCGGTTCCTTCATGCCGGGATATTTCTTCACAACTTCAAACTGCGGCGAGGTCTGCTGCGGTTCATCGGCTCCGGCAGGATAGATGCGCACCCGCACGTCGTACCAGGCAGCCTGCCCGGTGATCGGGTCGGAATTGGAATAGCGCGTGCCGTCAGGATTGGCCGGCAGCTCCTCGGAGATCAGGTGATTAAGCAGAAAACCCTTCTGCGACTCGTTCGCATCGGGTGACAAATTCCAGGCGCCCGCCGCCTTGCCGATGGCATTCCATGTCCACACCGTGCCCGGCTCGACCGCCTCGGAATATCTCGCCATGCAGCGCACCTTGCCCCACTGCGATTCCACCCACATCCAGCCACCGTCCGCGATGCCTGCGTCCTGTGCGGTGCGCGGATTAACGTACAGATAATTGTGCGCGTGGATCTGGCGCAACCAGGCATTCTGCGAATCCCAGGAGTGGTACATGGCCATCGGCCGCTGGGTCACTGCCGCAAGCGGATATTTGTTCTTGTCGCTGAGCTGTGTCTCCAGCGGTTCATAGAAGAACGGCAGCGGATCAAAATAGGTTTCGATGCGCTTGGCCAGATGAGGTGGCGGTTTGCGCGTGATGCCCCGGCCTTGGGCGGCGAGGCGGAATTTCTGCAGCACTTCGGAATACAGGTGGATCAGGATAGGCTCGCCATAACGCGTGATGCGGTTGCGCTGCGACCATTCCAGATAGCCCTTGTTCCAGTTGCGCATGTACTGGTAGGAGCGCGGCAACTCGTAATGAAACACGCAATTGTTTTTTGCGTACATTTCCCACTGCTTCGGATTGGGCTCGCCGAGCAGGGATTTCTCGCCGCCCTTGCCACGCCAGCCTGCCAGAAAGCCGATGCCGGAGCCAGGCTCGGTCTCCCAGTTCACAATAAAATCGGGGTAGTCGCGGTACTTGCGCTTGCCTTCCTTGGTGACGAAGGCGGGCATCTTCAGGCGTGAACCCAGCTCGATCAGCACCTCCTGGAACGGTTTGCATTCGCCTGTCGGCGGCAGCACCGGAATGCGCACCGAATCCACCGGGCCATCGAACTCCGAAATCGGCCGGTCCAGCATCGACATCACATCATGGCGCTCCAGATAGGTGGTGTCAGGCAGAATCAAATCGGCGAATGCAGTCGTCTCGGAATGGAACGCATCGCAAACCACGATGAACGGAATTTTATATTCGCCGTTCTCCTCTTTGTCATTGAGCATCTTCCTGACTTCGACGGTATTCATCGTCGAGTTCCAGCCCATGTTGGCCATGAACAATAACAAGGTGTCTATCTTGTATGGGTCGCCGCGCCAGGCATTGGTAATGACGTTATGCATCATGCCGTGCACCGACAGCGGATATTCCCACGAGAAAGCCTTGTCGATGCGCACCGGGCTGCCGTCCGTATCGACGAACAGATCGTCCGGATCGGACGGCCAACCCAGCGCCATGCCATCCAGCGGCGTGTTCGGCTTGACTGCCAGCGGCGTATTCGGTGTGCGCGCGCAAGGCGGGATAGGACGCGGGAACGGTGTCTTGTGGCGGAAGCCGCCGGGGCGGTCGATGGTGCCGAGCAAGCTCATCAAAATAGCCAACGAGCGTATCGTCTGGAAACCGTTGGAATGCGCCGCCAAGCCGCGCATCGCATGAAAAGCCACCGGATTGCCGGTCACGCTGTCGTGTTCCTTGCCCCAGGAATCCGTCCACGCGATCGGTAACTCGATCTTCTGGTCGCGCGCCGTGATGCCCATCTCGTAGGCGAGGCGGCGGATGGTCTCGAACGGGATGCCGGTGACCTGGCTCGCCCATTCCGGGGTGTAATCCTTTACCCGTTCCTGCAACAACTGGAACGCGGGCTTGACCGGCGTGCCGTCGGGCAGCTTGAATTCGCCGAACAGAAACGGGTCGGCTCCTTCCGCGTGCGTGACCACCGGTTTGTTACTGTTGCGATCCCACCACAGCTTGTTTTGCGGGTCATAACAGCCCTCCTCTTCTGGCACCTCGGTGCGCACGAACATGCCGAACTCATCATGCTTGTCGTCGAGATTCACCAATTGCCCGGAGTTGGTATAGCGCACCAGGAAATCGCGGTCGTAGAGACCGAGCGCGATGATTTCGTGGATCAGCGCAAGCAGCAGCGCGCCGTCGGTGCCGGGACGAATCCCCACCCACTCGTCGGCGATCGCCGAGTAGCCGGTGCGTATCGGGTTGATGGAAATGAAACGTCCGCCCTCGCGCTTGAATTTCGAGATTGCGATCTTCATCGGATTGGAGTGATGATCCTCGGCCGTCCCGATCATCACGAACAGCTTGGCACGTTCCAGATCCGGCCCACCGAATTCCCAGAACGAGCCGCCGATGGTATAGATCATCCCGGCCGCCATGTTCACCGAGCAGAAGCCGCCATGCGCCGCGTAGTTGGGCGTGCCGAACTGGCGCGCGAACAATCCGGTCAGCGCCTGCATCTGGTCGCGCCCGGTAAACAGTGCGAATTTCTTCGGATCGGTGGCGCGTATTTTTCCCAGCCGTTCGGCAAGAATGCTAAAAGTTTCTTCCCAACTGATTTCCTCGAATTCACCCGCGCCGCGCTCCGAGCCCGGCTTGCGCCGCAACGGCTTGGTCAGCCGCGCCGGAGAATATTGTTTCATGATGCCGGCGCTGCCCTTGGCGCAAATCACGCCATGGTTGAGCGGATGATCCGGGTTGCCGTCTATATAACGCACCTCGCCGTTGCGCAGGTGGACACGGATGCCGCAGCGGCACGCGCACATATAGCAGGTCGTGTTGCGCACCTCGTTTTTCGCATCCGGCACAGGCGATGCCAGCGGATCGTGCAGCGGGGATATCGTGCTCTGCGAGTCGCCGAAATTACGAGTTTTCATTAAAACCTTAATTGGAAATATAGCGCCGAATTGCGACCATCCCGGGCGGAGCATTGGTCATGCTTCGCAGGTTCGCGAGTATGCGCAAATGATGGTCAAACTATCCATAGCCGTAACGAGCTATTTAAGCATAACCCATAAGGGGTATCAGTTCAGAATAAAACCATATTTGATGACACCCCCATCTTTCTGCAATTGTTGACTGCCTGGATTGAGTCGGTGAACTACAATAAATAATGTTTGCCGTGGTATGGATACTCCAAAAACAATGCGAAGCATTTAAGTTCTCTCCAGCAATATACCGGCGGCATCGTCCGTTGGGCCAATGGAATGGCCGAAATCGGCGTGAAGAACTGCTTCAAGTAGGCGACAAATTTGAAATCCCCCTTATGCATCCGCTTCATCGAACTTACCGAGATGCACAGTCTTGAAGGAAGATCGCTCAACATAGCGTCAAGCGGTAGGCATCGTATGCTGACACATGAGCTTCGAACTGTCGAAGGACATAGCACTGAGGTTTATTTAACCCCGTTTGTCATTTCAGGCTTGACCAGGTGTCCAGTGTTTTATCACAGCGAGTCAGGTTTATTCAGGCCAGAGTTCCTGTTCAATCGCGAGTTGCTCGGTCAATTCGGCTATCAAATGACGTTGATGCGTTGTCAGCCGCCTAAATTGCGCAACCAGCTGTATTTCAGCCTCGTTAAACGAGGAATCTTTCTCTGCATGTAATTTTATTCGCCGCGCGCCTGCCGCCTGCTTCGGCTTAACATCATTTGACGACCCGTAGCGCAGCCAATGCGCCGAGACATTTAACCAGCTTGCTAGCGTTTCAATTTTGTCAGCCGTCGGCTTGGCCTTTCCCGCCAACCATTTATGGGCTGCCTGAGCAGTAATCGAATCATTCGGATGGCGAAGATTGAATTGCAAGGCAAGTTCCGTAGCACTATCAATCGGTCTAGGGCTGCGCTTAAGGGCGAGCTTAAGCCGCTTGGAGAAATCAAATTTTTCATCTGTTTGCATGGGTGTCAATTTAGCGATCATCATGCCCCCCAATACTCATTACATACACTCGGATTCTCGATCAATGCTAATTTCATTGCGCATTCCACAGCATCCTAGTCTCAAGCGGTAACCCGCAGGAACCATGCCAACAAGATCGGGGTTTCTAACCATTAACAGGCAAATCAAATAGATGGACGCGATTGGAACATGTTGTGTGGATTGCGCCATCTATCGATCAATGATGTCCTGGACGAAAAGTCGTCAAAGTCTGTCGAGATAGTGGCGGCACATAAGCCAGTGACATGCCCTGCCTTACTTAGATGCACATCGCTCTCTTTATATCTTTGCTGAAATAAGTTGCTTCCAGGTACCGATAGAAACGCTAAATTCTGTTCGTCTGGTTATGCCGTCATTTGAAATTTTTATACGCCGCAGAATGGTTAATCAGTGCTTTGGAAATTGCGGGATATTTTTTAGTTTGGGATAAAACTCACCCCAATAGAAAACCACGTGGTTGCTATTGTCAACCAATAGGTTTAAACTGAAAAAATGGCCTAAAGGCGTGGCATAAGCGCAAAGAGGATTCCTTCAGAAAATAGCTAGAGTTTCCTGCCGAGCGCGCAAGACGGCATTGCATCTGAACAATGAAGAAATCGACACTCATCGCGCGGCGATTAAAAAGGCTATTGAAATGAAGACGCCAGTCGCGGCTATCGAGGGATCAACAAATCAATCAAAGGAACTGGCAAGAAAATCCGCACGGCATTCGCTGAATTGCTGGTGGTCACGCAGGGAAAACAAACGCGACCACCCAGTCGATTTCCAGCACAGCCGTCAGCAGCAAACGGAAAATAATTTTTACCGGTGTTCTGGCAGACGCAGCCGAAGCGGTGCAAAAACAGGCGGGAGTATTGATGGTTCAGTGAGCTTGTTCAAGCTGAAAGCAGGCAATTGAGGGACGCAAAAATTGACTCCGAGCTTTGGACAACAGCGGTTAAAACACGGCGATTGAGAGAAGCACCGGTAATGATCTTATCTGCTTGTAGTTATTGGGATGGAGAGGCGCACACTGCTTGCCACTGCGGGGATGCGACTACAGGCAGAAATATTGGTTTACCAGGCCGTTACCAGCCGATGAGTTCGAAAAGCTATTGAAATGCCTGCATCTTCAAACCCGGGTTACAACAGTTAATGGACAACACACGACTGATTATTTGCAATACACGGTTACACAGCAGGAGGTTGTCATGGGATTAAATTGGGCGGAACATCTGAGCGTCGGAAATGAAATGATCGATTCAGACCACAAAAATTTGATCGTTTTGATCAACAGCATGGAACATGCGATCGAGAGAAGAGACCACGCCGCACTGTTAAAGGCGTTTGAGTTGTTTGCTGCCTATATGCACATCCATTTAAAAAATGAAGAAAAAATTGCTGAGGCGGTCAAGTTTCCTTTTACTCAAAATAAGCAGGAGGATCGGCAATTGATGCATTTGATAAAATATTTGGAGCCCAAGAATGGCATCTGGGCAGATGATCTGGTAAATAAGTATTCTGGTTTTCTGAGTGACTGGCTGTTAGATCATATAATTAAAAAAGATATGCAAATGAAGCCGGTGCTGCAAACCTATCCCTACAACTTTAAACCGGATTGAGGCGTGGGCAGTTATTTATACGCTACACAGTGTGGCGACTCGTTGTGACAGGGTTGCTGCCAATATTCTGAAATTTGCCGCACATCTAAAGATCAGCAACTGCCAGATCGGAGCGTAATTACTACACCCCCTGTAATTGCTAACTCGACTGACGTTTAAGCAACTTTGATGCTGGATAGTGCTGATGGCGCCCACATGGAAAAAACCTTCACATCGTGTAAACTCCCATCCAAATCGATTCCACTTGTCGGAAAGAAAATCAAGATATGAATAATGCAGTGCGATTATTCCTCGTCCTGTTGGCATTCATGTGGCTACAGCCGGTATGGGGTAGTGATGCGATCCCTGGAACCTTTGAAGAGTGTTTCGAGGAACCGATATTCGAGGGCAAGGTCTGCACCGTGCAGGCCAACCGTGATGCCAAGGTCGGGGTGATTTTGATCCATGGGCTCGGCGGGTCTGTCGACGACTGGCTTCACACCATTCCTGCCCTGGCAGCGGATTTTCATGTTGTCGCCTTTGATCTGCCCGGATTTGGCAAATCCGACAAAGGCAGTCAACACTATTCTCCTACCCGTTACGCACGTCTGGCGCATTTTTTGGCCGATCATTATTTTAAAGACAAGCCTTATCATGTGGTGGGCCACTCGATGGGAGGAGCCATTGCGCTGCGCTTTGCATCACAGCGCCCGTTGCGATTCCAGCGGCTGGTTTTGATCGATGCTGCCGGCATTCTTCATCCCCAGGTTATCTCCAAATTTCAGGTCGGTTCCATGATGGAGCGTGCCAGTGGTGTGCAGCAAACGCGAGGATTTGCCGAGCGCTTGTCCGGCAAGATACTGGCGCAGGTGGAACGGATGCCGATCTCGCCTACCGATATTGTTAACACCGCGCTGGGGCGCGATGTAGTACTTCAGGGTGGCCCGGAAAGAATTGCTGCGCTTGATCTGGCAGGAGAGGATTTTAGCTATGCCATTTCATCGGTGACCGAACCCACTCTGGTTCTCTGGGGGGACAACGATTTTGTTGCTCCGCTGCGCACCGGAAAGGTGCTTGCCGCGCGCATGCAGCATGCGCGGCTGGAAATTATTTCCGACTCCGGCCATGAGCCCATGCTGGATCAGACAGAGCAATTAAATACCCTGGTAAGAAAACATCTGCTGGAAAGTGATGATGTTATGGCAGAGCATTATCAGCATGCCAAACCCCTTCCCGCGTTAAACAGTGAGCGTGTGGGCGTCTGTTCTGGCGAGTCCGGCAAGATATTCAAAGGTGATTATCTATCCATAGAACTGCGTGACTGCAGCAATATCATCATCCGCAACGCGCGAGTAGGTCAATTAAGTGTGCTCAATTCAAGGCTGAGCTTGATCGATACCAATATCCCTGGAAAAGATGTGGGGCTGAACGCAGATAATTCCGACATCACCGTCACCAATGGTGATATTTCCGGGGTGATCGCGATCAATGCTGTAAACAGCAAGCTCGATCTTGCCGGTGTTCACTTGAAAGGAAGCCAGGCTGCCGTCAAGGGGGTGAACAGCAAGTTCATTTTCTCTGTCAGTCAGGCGAGCAGCCCACATGCGAACGGCCATTTGCATATCTATAAAAACATGATCAACGAAGAGTTTTGAGCGCCCATTTAAGGCCAGCCTGCTGACCGGTTGGATGCAGCAAACGGCCTTGCCGCTCTGCGAATATCTGCATATTTTCGCTTCAACAAAACCAAACATATATTCAATAATTTTACTGGTCAATTAGTGCCCAAACGCGGCCATTTCCGGCGAAGCAGCATTCACCCATAAAGGTGCGCCGGTTTGCGCAATGAAGCCTCATTATCCATAGCCGTGATGAGCTATTAGGGCATAACCCGTTAGGGGTATCGTGGACTAGCGCCTAAAGTCTTAGCATTGTCCCGCTGTCAATCCAAGTGTATTGGCAAAAAGGAGATATATATTCATGGCACTCGTAAGGCCTCACGGTGGCGGCGACCTCCGCCCCCTGTTGCTCAAAGGCAGCGCTCTTACGGACGAGTTGGAGCGGGCGCGCACCTTGCCGCAACTCAAGGTCAGTTCGCGCGAGAAGGGCGATCTGGTGATGCTGGGCATCGGCGGTTTCTCGCCGCTTGACGGCTTCATGCCCTATTCCGACTGGCAGGGTGTGTGCGACGGCATGAAGATGTCCAACGGCCTGTTCTGGCCCATTCCCATTACGCTTTCCACAGATAACACCACCGCTAATTCCATCAGGACCGGCAGCGAAATCGCCTTGCTTGACCCGGACGACAACAGCATTCTGGCAACGATGCGCATCACCGAAAAGTATGCTATCGACAAGGCGCATGAATGCGCGACCGTGTTCCGCACGGTCGACCTCGAACATCCCGGCGTGAAAATGGTCATGGCACAGGGCGATATCAACCTCGCAGGTCCGGTCAAAGTACTATCGCAGGGCGGGTTTGACCGAAAATACGGCGCGCTGTTCATGACGCCAAACGAGACGCGCGATCTGTTCGAAGCCATGGGCTGGAGCAAAATTGCGGCGTTCCAAACACGCAACCCGATGCACCGCTCGCACGAGTACCTGGCAAAGATTGCCATTGAAATCTGCGATGGTGTGCTGATCCACTCGCTGCTTGGGCACCTCAAACCGGGCGATATTCCCGCAGAAGTTCGCACTCAAGCCATTGCGACACTTACCGAAAATTATTTCGTCAAGAACACGGTGGTACAAGCAGGCTATCCGCTCGACATGCGTTACGCAGGGCCGCGCGAGGCTTTGCTGCACGCTCTGTTCCGCCAGAATTACGGCTGCTCACATCTGATTGTCGGTCGCGACCACGCTGGTGTCGGCAGCTATTACGGCCCGTTCGACGCACATCACATTTTCGACGAGATTCAGAAGAGTTCGCTGGAGACGCAGCCGCTGAAGATCGACTGGACATTCTGGTGCTTCAGGTGCGGTGGCATGGCCTCGGCACGCACCTGTCCGCACGGCGACAACGACCGCCTGCTGCTGTCCGGCACCAAGTTGCGCAAGCTGCTTTCGGAAGGTTCCGACGTTCCGCCGGAATTCAGCCGTCCGGAAGTACTGGAGGTGCTGCGCAAGTACTACGCGGGACTGCAAGAGCATGAGAAGGTAGAAGTAAAACTTACGGGGCATTCCGCGAAGTAAGGCCCAGCGGATATTCCGGTCATTCAGGATGGTCATTCGTCTGCAATTATTGAGGAGAAACTAATGTTCACGATCAATCCCTTTGCCGAACTTTCGGCGTCGATTCCAACCGCCTACATGCAGGGGTATGTCGTCGTGATGATCCTGCTGGTCTTGGGCGGGACGATACTCGACATGCTTCACAAGAAAAGCGCGCAGTACTTTTTCGAAAATGCGAAGAAAGCGCAGAAGAGCGCAAAACGATCGGTAGGTGGTGGTGAAAAGGTAGCGCTTGCCACTTCAGTGCTGGTAAAAGAAGTATTAACTTCTGGCGAATTCAGCAATCCAAGACGCAGGCTTTCCCATCTGTTGACCATGTGGGGAACCGTTATTTTCATCGTAACTACCGCGATCATGGTCTTCTCGCCCTCGTCCACCTCTACCCTGCTGCCTCAGCTCTGGCACATCGGCGCGCTGATGCTGGCTGGGGGTGGATACTGGTTCTGGTTTGCCATCCGCGTTGATGTGGCTGCAGAAGGCCTTTCATGGTTCCGGCTCGAGCGTGCGGATTTATTCATCCTCTCGCTGCTGGCCACCGCGACCTTCGCATTGATCTGGTCGTTCACCGGCGGTGGATTGACCGTGTACTTTGCCTTGTTCGTCCTGTCCAGCACGGTGCTCTTTGGCGGCGTGTATTGGTCCAAGTTTGCCCACATGTTCTTCAAGCCTGCTGCGGCCTACCAGAAAAGAATCATCATGGCCGATGGTTCTCGCGAGAATCTGCCTCCCGACTATGACCTGACTGATCCTGAAGTGCAGAGGAAGTTTCCTGATGTGCCTATGTACATGGGCAAGAATCCGCCCAACATGGGGCTTTGCATCAAGGCTGAACGAGCCAACCACTACTAATGCTGTCCTGACCAATTTTCGATAAGAAATAGAGGAGTATCGTATGCCAACCTTTGTATATATGACGCGTTGTGATGGTTGTGGAGAATGCGTTGACATCTGTCCGTCCGACATCATGCACATCGACAAGAAGCTGCGTCGTGCTTACAACATCGAACCCAATATGTGCTGGGAATGCTATTCCTGTGTAAAGGCATGTCCGCATCAGGCGATCGATGTACGCGGTTATGCCGACTTTGCACCGCTGGGACACAGTGTCCGCGTGATCCGCGATGAAGAGAAAGGCACGATTGCGTGGCGCATCAAGTTCCGCAACGGCAAGAAAGACATGGAGCTGTTGGCACCTATCACGACCAAGCCCTGGGGCTCGGCGACACCAAAACTCGCAGACGTGCCTGCTCCAAGCAAGGAGATGCGCGACAGCCAACTCCTGTTCAATGAGCCCAAGTACATTCGTATGGATGACGGTGGATTGCACACACTGCAATCCAATGGCCTGGAAATCAAAAAGGGAGTGCAATACTGATGAGCTACCAGACAATCATTGAAGACAATATCGACATCCTGGTTGCCGGTGCGGGCCTGGGCGGTACGGGTGCGGCATTCGAGGCAAGATATTGGGGGCAGAACAAAAAGATCGTCATCGCCGAAAAGGCGAACATCATGCGTTCCGGTGCGGTAGCCCAGGGCCTGTATGCGATCAACTGTTACATGGGTACACGCTTCGGCGAGAACAATCCCGAAGATCACGTGCGCTATGCACGTATCGACCTGATGGGGATGGTGCGTGAAGATCTGGCTTTTGATATGGCGCGTCACGTTGACTCCACTGTGCACAACTTTGAAGAGTGGGGGCTTCCCATCATGCGCAACGAGAAGAAGGGTTCATATTTGCGTGAGGGGCGTTGGCAGATCATGATCCACGGTGAATCCTACAAGCCTATCGTTGCCGAGGCGGCCAAGAAGTCAGCGGACAAGGTATTCAACCGTGTCTGCCTGACCCACCTGCTGATGGATGAATCCAAAGAGAACCGTGTTGCCGGTGCCGTGGGCTTCAATGTCCGCACAGGCAACTACCACGTATTCAAGTCCAAGACCGTGATCTGTGGTGCCGGTGGCGCCTCCAACATCTTCAAGCCGCGCTCAGTCGGTGAAGGTGCGGGCCGTGTCTGGTACGCGCCATGGTCGTCGGGTTCTGCGTATGGCCTGATGATCGAGGCTGGTGCCAAGATGACCCAGATGGAAAACCGTATTGTGCTGGCTCGCTTCAAGGATGGTTACGGTCCTGTCGGCGCCTACTTCCTGCATCTCAAGACCTATACCCAGAATGCCTACGGTGAAGAGTACGAGTCCAAATGGTTCCCGGAACTGCAGAAGATGGTCGGCAAGGAATACCTGGACCCGGAAGTCTCACACAGAACGCACAGACCCATTCCGACCTGTCTGCGCAACCACGCTATCATCTCCGAGGTGAATGCCGGCCGTGGACCTATTCACATGGTAACCATGGAAGCCTTCCAGGATCCTCATCTGGAAGAGATCGGCTGGCACAACTTCCTGGGCATGACCGTTGGTCAGGCGGTACTTTGGGCTGCAAATGACGTCGATCCCAAATACGAGAACCCTGAACTGACGACTTCCGAGCCATACGTAATGGGTTCACATGCAACGGGTTGCGGTGCCTGGGTTTCAGGTCCTGAAGACTTGTCTCCACCCGAATACTTCTGGGGATACAACCGCATGACGACCGTCGAAGGTCTGTTCGGTGCGGGTGATGCGGCTGGTGGTACACCTCACGCCTTCTCATCGGGCTCCTTCACTGAGGGCCGTCTGGCTGCCAAGGCTGCCTGCAAATATATTGATGACGGCAAAGCTGAGGGCATCCGCGTCTCCGACGCCCAGATCGCCCGTCGCAGGGAGCAGATCTACAAGCCACTGGAAACCTACCGCGTCTACAGCAACGAAGTGGTCGCCGGTTCCGTCAATCCCAACTTCATCAACCCGAGACAGGGCCTGGATCGTCTGCAGAAGCTGATGGACGAGTACTGCGGGGGTTTTGGCGTCAACTACATGACAAACGACAAGCTGCTCAACATCGGTCTGAAGAAGATAGCGATCTTGGGGGAGGACTTGGAGAAGGTTGCCGCGTCCGACATCCATGAACTGCTGCGCGCATGGGAACTGAAGCATCGCTTCCTGACTTCTGAAAGCGTGTTCCAACATACGCTGTTCCGCAAGGAGACGCGTTGGCCGGGTTACTACTATCGTGGTGATGCAATGAAACTGGATGACAAGAACTGGCACGTACTGACGGTGTCTCGTCGCGATCCCAAGACAGGCGAGTACACCATGGAAAAAGCACCGCTCTACCACCTGGTAGGCGATGTGGAGAAAGCGCCGCCGGAAGATCACCATTAGGAAAATGCAGGCTTGATCTACCGGCTCTGTACTAATCAGGCCTGCGCACATGTATTGGCGATAGCTTGGTAGTATATTGAAGAGGACCGGCATATTTCATGTTGGTCCTCTTTTTATCTCTTTCTCAGGAATGGAGCTTGGTTGATGAATATCATTGAAAAGACAGACGAAGAGATATTGGAGATCGCAAATCCCATGTGGGCGGATTTGATCAAATACTCGAACGAAGGCAACTACGGTGCTTTCACGCGTAATTTCTCGAGCTCTTTCATCGCGGGCGCGAACGAGGTCGAGATGGGCAAACAGTTTGCAAGAAGCGAACTGGCAAAAAACCTGTCACCGGACTATGAGTATCTTGGCATTATTCGTCGCGGTGAACATGTCACAGTGCTATACAAGCAGAGAAGTTCGAAAAAAGCTGGTGAATGGCTGGGAAGGCTGGTACTGGGTTATGAGAAGGACAAGGTAAGGATCTTTGGCGCCACCTTATTCTAGGACAAGGTTAATAAAATACTAAACATGTCAGATACGATAGCAGACGAAAAATTCGTCGAACTGAGTTACAGGGTCATCGATAACAAAACTAGCGACGTCCTGGTCACGGTGGATTACCCGCTGGGCTATGTTCACGGCGCGAATGATGTGATGTCCGAAGATGTGACCAGGGAACTGTATGGCAAAAAGGTCGGCGACATCATCGAAGTGCCGATAGACACTGCAAAGTTGTACGGCGAGAGAGATGAATCACTGGTATTTACCGATCGCATAGAAAATGTCCCGGAAGAATATCGTGAGATCGGCATGACCATCACCATGGAAAATGAAAAGGGTGAGCCCAGAAACTTCATCGTTACCCGATTTGACGACAAGACGTTGACTGTCGACGGCAACAACCCCCTGTGCGGCAGAGAGGTCACTTTCGTGCTGCAAGTGCTGTCCATCCGCGATGCCACGGAAGAAGAGATCGAACTGGGTGGCCCGGTCGGCGCCGATCCCGACCTGAACGAGATACTCGAACGGGCAAAATGAATTTCTCGACCACTTACATCCTTTACCCGCCGAACAGGGCTCTGGAGAGCGCGATAGCCGATTCCATCAGCATGCTGAGCGCTGAGGCAGGCGCAGCGGCTGCTCCGGATACCCAAGTCGCAGTAGCGGACAACTTCCGCCACACACGGGGAAATTATGAGCAGTACCGTTTCAGCGCCAGGATCTATGAGAGCTTGCGCGAGGCACTTGAGGCATCGCTGGCGGACACTGACGATACAGGCGGTCTTGCTGCAAAGATCAGTCGAGCACGGGAGCCACTAGCCTGGGCAGAGACGCAGAACAATCTCGGCAACATTCTTGCCGCACTGGGGCAGCAGCGCAGAGATGCAACACTGTTTGAACGGGCCATCCTGTGTTTTAGCAGGGCATTGGAGGAGTTCACTCAGGAAGGCTCTCCCCAGGAATGGGCGGCTACGCAATATAACCTGGGCACAGCCAACCAGGCGCTCGGTCGGCTGCTTGAAGCCACACAGCCATTAAAGAACGCGGTAGATGCTTACACCAATGCTTTGCTGGTCTGGACACGGGAAAAGTCTCCGGAAGATTGGATGTACACCCTGCATCAACTGGGGGCCACCTTGCATACGTTCGGCAAACTGCTTAGAGGCAACCGTCAATTTCAGAAGTCCGTTGTTGCCTATAAGAATGCCCTGGCCGCACTCGACGCAGACAATTACGCATTGGAGCTAACTGCCACACACAACAATCGGGCCGCCGTTTTGCATCATCTCGGGGAGTCGGAAGAAAACCCTGATCGCTTGAAAGAAGCGATCGGTTCCTACGAAAAGGCATTGACGGTCAGCATGGAGCAGCAGTTGCCCATCCACGTGGCAGTCATCTGCCGGGTGAACAAGGCGACGGCACAAAATGCACTGGCTCAATTAACAAATGACGTTGTGCTGGCAGAAGAGATCGCAGATGAATTTGAAGTGATCAAGGAATGTTTTTCTCACGCGCTACAACCACTCTGCTTGAGGCATTGCGAGGAACAGCTGAAAAAGGCACAGGCTCAGCTGCAAGTAACTAACAGCTAGATCGTCGAGAGAGGACTGAGGTCAGACCCGCTCGGAAAGTTTGTATTCCACGTTGATGAATGAACCGGTATCCGCCAGGAAACGGACCGCTCTGACGCCAACACCGACTTCCGGGCTTGATTCCGTTTTATCGATGGACAAAGTCAGCACCACACCTAACCTTGGAGACAGATTGTGACTTTTGCAGACTTCAACGATTTTTTCCTTGATGGGTTCCAGCTGCTTGACCAGCATATCCGTCAAGGCAAATACGTCGAGCTCTCCAGAGAGGGTCTCCGTGGATAACTCCCATGAACTTATCACCGGCTTATCCAGACTGCTGTATGCGCCAGCAGCATTGACAGTAGTGGGTTCTATCCCGAGCAGGCGGGTGATGTCGTCGGGGTTGAAATGATAACCAAGCAGTGCAAAGTAAGCCCGACCTTTATTCGATGCCAAGATAGTTTCCTC
The DNA here is from genome assembly GCA_023259055.1 of Nitrosomonadales bacterium. Classification (GTDB taxonomy): domain Bacteria; phylum Pseudomonadota; class Gammaproteobacteria; order Burkholderiales; family Gallionellaceae; genus Gallionella. The sequence goes on along the minus strand of JAHFQZ010000006.1, from coordinate 91,501 downwards.
GTTAATAAATTTGTTTGTCCGAGTATAACGTACAGAAAGAGGTGTGCGGTTGTCGACTGAAACAGCACAAGTAAAGAAGAAGGACCCCAACGATCCCTGCCTGTTTTGCAAAGATCCGCGCGGAGTGTCGATAGAGCATGAACTTGCTTTCAGTGCACGTGACTCCTACCCGACGAGTCAGGGACACACCCTGGTCATCCCGCGTCGACATGTCGCCAGCTTTTTTGATCTGACGCCGGAAGAAGTCTCTGCATGCATGAGCCTCATTAAGGAGGAGAAAAAACTCATTGACGAGGAATTCAAACCGGATGGCTACAACATCGGCGTCAACGTCGGGCCAGCGGCCGGGCAAAGCATTTTACATGTCCATATTCACGTCATCCCCCGCTACAAAGGGGACGTTGAAAATCCCCAAGGGGGTGTGCGGCATGTGATACCAAAGAAGGCATATTACACACGCTGAATAGTGAAATTTCAGCGGCAAAATTGGAGAGATCGATATGCCTGTTTACATACTTCCCGTTTTTAACCACCACTTTTATCAACCCAAGGAGATAGGATCATGAGTGATGACAAGAAACAGTTTTGCCGCCCCAAGGTTCCGGATGGCCACGCATTCCGCGTAACTACCCGTCAGAAGGAAATCGTACTTGGGCAAGTCTTTGTGGGCTATGAAACCACCTGGGAACCGATCCAGAAGGAAGTGCCCTATACCACTCCCAAGGAGCCCTGAATCAATCAGCAAAAAATGCTCAGCCGCGCGAGCCTATGGTCGCGCGGCTATCAAGTTTTAGAGTTATTTTGTGATACTCGGGATTACCGCCAAGCTGTAGTTCGCGCTATCGGCCGGTTGCAGCAGCACGACCTTGCCTTAACGCTCCAGAAGCAGGGTCGAGACGGGCTTTTGTTCGCTGTCGGGGAAATCCGAATGCTAATTTATGTTTGAGCCCAGGGCAGAGCCCGCAGCACACTAGGCAAATTGTTGCGCTAAATAACTGGACACCTTGGCGGTGTCCAGTTATTTTTTTTGGATTTACCCCTGAAAATAATTTCCCCGCACTGAAGCAGGCAAGTCCTGCTTGGTACTTAGCAGGCTTGGCATTCCTGATGAACAATCCCGATTAATTCACCACCACTCGAGGCTCACCCCGCATCATCGTGCCAATCGCAGCAGCTTCCGCAAAACCTGCGCGGTGAAAACAGGAGAGAACCGCATCGACGGCATCGGGTGCGACAGATACCAGCAATCCACCGCTGGTTTGCGAATCCGCCAGCAGGCGGCGCTGCCAGTCTTCCAGACGTGCTGCAAAATCCACTTCATGCCCATAGCTCGAAAGGTTTTGGCCTGTCGCGCCGGGGCCAACTCCTTTTTGTGCCAACGGCAAGGCCTCGGACAGAATCGGCACATGATCGAACCGTAGCCCGGCTGCCAAGCCTGAACCTCGACACATTTCCAGCAGATGTCCTAGAAGGCCGAAGCCCGTCACGTCGGTCAGTGCATGCACACCGTTCAACCCGGACAGCGCACTGCCCACCGTATTGAGTTGTGTGGTGTTTGCGATCAGTTGCGCATAGCCATTGGCAGACAGCTCTCCTTTCTTCAACGCCTGCGCCAGCACACCCACTCCCAGTCCTTTGCCGAGTATCAGTACATCACCCGCCTGTGCTTCGCTGTTTTTCTTGAGCCGGTCGGGATGCACAATGCCGATTGCAACCAGCCCGTAGAACGGTTCGGTCGAATCAATTGAATGCCCGCCCGCCAACGGAATCCCAGCCGCCTGACACACCGACTCTCCGCCTTGCAGAATCGCGCGTATTGTCTCGACCGGCAGTTCGTTGATCGGCATTCCGACGATTGCCAGCGCCATGATTGGCGTGCCGCCCATTGCATACACATCGGACAGCGCATTGGTGGCAGCAATGCGACCGAAGTCGAACGGGTCATCGACTATCGGCATGAAAAAATCGGTAGTCGCGATAATTGCCTGCTGGTCGTTAATGCGATACACCGCCGCATCATCGCTGGTCTCCGCACCGACCAGCAGGTTGGCATAGGGCAATTTTTCTTTTGCCTCACCCAAAATCTGCCGCAGCAGCGCCGGAGCAATTTTGCAGCCGCAGCCACCGCCGTGAGATAATCGAGTCAGCTTAACTTCAGACACATCTATTCCTTTTTCTATAATGCTTTTCAGAACCGCGACCCTATCACAGCTCGGCGAATTTGACGAAATTATCGACGTGCGCACCCCAGCTGAATTCGCCGAGGATCACATTCCCGGGGCAATCAATTGCCCGGTGCTGTCCGATGAGGAGCGCATCACTGTCGGCGTATTATACAAACAAGTTTCGCCATTCGAGGCGCGTAAAGTTGGCGCGGCTTTGGTCGCCAGAAACATTGCACACCATCTGCAAACGCATTTTCACGACCGTCCCAAATCGTGGCATCCGCTTATTTACTGCTGGCGCGGCGGACAGCGCAGCAGCGCGATGTGCATTATCCTCGCACAGGTGGGTTGGGCAGCACAAAAACTTGAAGGCGGTTACAAGGCTTATCGTCGCGAAGTATTGGAAAAACTGGAAGTGCTGCCGCAAAGCCTGACGTTTCGTGTGATTTGCGGTCCCACCGGCTCGGGTAAAAGTCGCCTGCTCACGGCACTAGCGGACAATGGACAACAAATCCTCGACTTGGAAATGCTGGCAGGGCATCGCGGCTCGGTGTTGGGCAAAATACCGGGAAAATCTCAACCATCGCAAAAATGGTTCGACAGTGCGCTGCTGGAAGCCATGCAAAAACTTGATCCTGCCAGACCTGTGTTTGTGGAAGCGGAGAGCAACAAGATCGGCAACATCACGATCCCTCCTGCCATCATCGCAGCCATGCACGCGAGCGAATGTCTGGTGCTGGAAACGCCGCAACAAACACGCGTAGCCGGACTGCTGGAAGACTACCGCCATTACCTCGACAATCCGGAAATATTTATTACTCGCCTGCAATCGCTGCACCGCTTTCATGGAACTAAGCAACTGGAACACTGGAACTCACTGATTCATGCCGGAGAATTCGCCACCATGGTTGCGGAGCTGCTCACCCTGCACTACGACCCGAGCTACTTCCGCGCTACGTCCCAGCACTTTGTGCGACTCGACAAGGCATGGCGCATCCCGCTGACCAGCTTGTCTCAGGATGCAATGATGAAAATTGCAAAGGGCATTGCGGAAGCGGACCATACCCGCGAATAATGGAAGTAGCGTGCAGCTTCGACAGACTCAGGACCGGTATGGTAGCTCCTATACAGGGTCGAACAGCCATGCATCCATCGCCAGCATTCCGTAGGTCATCACGCGATTGAAATGAACTGCACTGTCGATTTTATCCGCTGCTCCCAAGGCCACAAACAACGGCAATAAATGTTCGTCAGTAGGATGATTCTGCACTGCGTGCGGCGCAAGTGTACGATATGCGCTAAGCGCTTCCAGATCGCCGGCCTTGATCTTTGCCGCCACCCAATCGCAAAATTCTGCCACCCATTCCGGCGCGGGCTCCCCCTGTGGATGTTTGAATATGGCATGCAAATTATGCGAAATCGAGCCACTGCCGATAATCAATACTCCCTGTTGGCGCAACGTGCGTAGTGCGCGGCCTAAGGCGATGTGCCAGACCGGATCTTTATCCGGCTGAATCGAGAGTTGCGCGACCGGAATATCCGCGTTCGGATACAAAAAACTCAGCGGAACCCATGCTCCGTGGTCAAGGCCACGTGTGTCATCCAGTTGCATAGGGATATCCGTCTGCTGCAGCGCAAGCGCTACGGCCTTTGCCATCTGCGGCGCGCCGGATGCGGGATATTTCAACTTGTATAATTCTTCTGGAAAGCCGCTGAAGTCGTGAATGGTTTCCGGCTTTGCTGTGCAGCTGACCGTCGGGATAAGCGTCTCCCAATGTGCCGAGATTACCAGAATGGCGGACGGCTTCGGCAACCGCGCACCGAGTTGCTGCCATGCAGCGCCAGTCTCACCCGGCTCCAGAGACAGAGTGGGCGCGCCATGAGAAACGAAGAGGACTGGCATCTTCATGTAACGAATGCTAGCACATCGTTAGATTGGTTCGCCACGAACTGAATTTGAATGGTGCGTTTGGAAAACTGCGCTCAATCAGGTTTGAAATCATAAAATTGTGTGCCCAGCACAACCTTCAACGATTCCCCTTCAACCTTGATGTGTTGTATAAAACGCTTCGCCCAAGGAATAATAAAAGATTTCACTTCTCTGTCAGACCCCATGCCATTTTTTTCTTCGAGAGTATTCCTCATGCACTGTAAGTCATTCAATAAATGTTGATGTGCAAGATTGTGCTGGGTAAAGTCAACTTTAATTACTTGAGCAATTTTTTGCTCGACTTCAAAATATGCGCATAAACTATTTTCGAGTAATTTGAACGTTTCTGTCAGTGCAGCTCCATCCCTTGCTTCAATTAAATCGCCCACTCTGTTTATTATGCTGAGGATATGTTCGTGTGCGGAATCGATAGTTCTATTTCCGAGGCTTAAATGGTTTGTCCATATAGCGATCATCTTAGCCACCTATACTGCCTTGCTGAATTCAGCTTCTTTATCCATGCAAATTTCATTATGCGTTCCACAGTTTTTTCCCATCTCAGTCTATGTATAGCAGATGTCATGCCAATAAGATCGTTATTGCCGAACATTAAAGACAAAACAAATAGATGGATCACGGTCTGGCCTGCTATCTGGATTGTGCAATTCACCGACAAATGGTGCCCAAGACGAAAAGTCGCCAAAGCTTGTTGAGATCGTGGCAGAAACGGCGCAGATTCAAGCTCAATGTGCAGCAGCTAATTGTGGCTTTGTAGCACGTTGAGTCCGGTTGGCATTAGAGGAGGCCAAGAGGTTGAGCAGCCGCTTGGAAATGCTGGGGGAAGAAAAAACCAATTTGGTTATGCGGTGTATGGAAAGCAGGAAATAGTTATTCAATACCCTAAAAGAGCGCAAACCAGGCATTGGCGATCACCATTGCATCGCGTTTGTCGTCGAGTGCCTTGGCGATACCCAGTCGAACGGTGACCGGCAGTGCATAAGCCAATGACATGTCCAGCCTTGCTTCGAGACCTACAGCTCTCTTCAAATCACTTCTGGAATATGCTGCATCCCAGGCATTGCCTGCTTCAGCAAAAACGGCGCCGTGTACCCGCTTGAAGAAGAAGGGTGTATTGCTGAAGCCCTTTTCAATATTTTCGACCGGGAAACGGTATTCCGCTGACATCAGTCCGACTTTTTGTCCGCGGTATTTATTGACCGGGTAACCGCGCAGGTAGATATTTTGTTCAATAACATTGACTGTCAGGTCGCCGGGATTGTCTCCACCCAGCTGAAAGGCGCGCTGCGGAATAACATCTCCTATAGATTTCCCAGCATAGGCGCGCAGCAACAGAACATGATGGTCAAATGGGAAATCAATATATTCATGCCAGTCGACACTGTACTTTTTCAGATTGAAATCACTGCCGATATTTTTACTGAGCTGCTCATAACCAAGCTCAAGGCTTCGGCCATTTTCAAGGCTGATCGAATAACCATATTTTTTCGCGCTATTGAAATAGTAACTAGTCCTGCCGGAGGCTAAGACGCCTTGTGCCGGAATCACCCCGTCATATCCTGTCCAAGGCGGCACTTGGGAGAGACCACCCATAATTTTACGACGGTAACCCAAACTCAATTCGTGCTGCTGATCAAGCTCGAGGAGGGGAAAAACCATTGCGGCATCAAGCACTCGGGCACGCTCAACGTAATTCTCCTGAGCAATAAAACCCGACTTCTGTTCAAGAAGGCTGGAATAGGTCATGTCCATATCCTGCGCAATCAAGCGCAAGCTGGGAAACGAACCATCGTAACGATAATTTAGGTCGTACCAAGCGCGATTTTTCGACGGCCCATACAAAGCGCTTAAAACATAACTGTGGCGTTGGACCGCATCAGAACCGAAAGTTATGAAACCACCCAGCGTGCCACTATATGCACTGTAGCCCAGATATGGCAGCCAGAAACGAGGGTACAAAGTCGGCAAAGGATTGTATGAGCTCTGCTCGGTAATGACCTCCTTATCGATATAGCTCATCGCCGGGTACGGATCGCGGTATTCGCCAACCGCTTTCCATGTGGCTGGCTTGTTTTCCAGAACATGAATGTCAAAGCCAAGCGAGCTGTAATTCGAAAATGCAATATCGTTTCCATCGGGCGTGACCGATGGCGTAAAAGCGCCTCCAATCACATTGCTGAGCTGAGATATTTGTTTGCTGGCGAGATCGTAAACGTAGAGATTGAAAATGCCGCTGCGATCGGATGAAAAGTACAGGCTGCGGCCATCGGCGCTCCACACTGCGCCCCCGTCGATGGCATGGTCATGCATTAGCTCCTCGAGCTTGTTCCCTTGGCTGCCGAGTATCCAGATGTCCTTGCAGCCATCCGGCTGCCTGATTCCCACCGCAATTTTCTGCCCGTCAGGGCTGAATCGCGGTGTTTCAAACTGGTTCGCGCTGTCTTCGCTGAGCCAGTTGATATCCTGCTCGTTCGCAATCTTTTTTTGCATTAGCGGCAGCATCCCAAGCCGCGTTCTGCCCAGCCGGTTAGCCACAAACACCAGCTTTGTACCGTCCGGCGAAGGGGAAGCATCGCGAGCGCGCAGATGCCTGGTGAGGCGAATTTCCTTGTGCCGTTCGAGATCGTAATAGTAGATGTCGTTGTAGAGATTGGTGTTATGCACCATCTCGGATTTGGTGTAATACAAGCCTTTGCCGTCCTGCCCCCACGCAATGCTCTGCCCGGACAAAGTATTATTGTTGAAAATCCTGCGGTCATTGCCACCATCAATATTGATCAGGTGTATCGAGGGATGCTCATCGGCATTGAAAACAGAATAGGCTATCTGCTTGCCGTCCGGAGAAACAGACGGTGCGAGATTCCTGTATCCGCGCCGTGTCAAGGCGCGCGAACTGCTCAGGCCACTATCAAGCACTTTCTGTTTGGAAACTTCATAACGCCTGGCTAATCGGCTTTTCCATTCGTCCCATAACTCGGGATAGTCGTTTCCAATCGCGCGGTATGCCGTGCTGCTCACCAGAAATGGCCAGCTGCGCCCGCTGTACTCAATTGAAATATCGGCAAGTTTTTCGCGCCCGAATTTTTCGGCGATAAACCGGGTAAAACTGCCCCCGAACAAATAGGGCACATCACCAGCCGGCCATTTTTCGGTGAAGTTAGCAGCATGGCTGATGGACGGAAAGTTGTCTTCCAGTAATGCCATGCGCAATACCATGTCGGCAGCAGGCGATCGATTTCGGCCACCGCCAGTCAATTCCGTTTCCTCGTACACCGCCAAACCCTCTATCAACCAGACTGGCTGCCACATGTTTGGAAAATACAAGTTCCCGAAAATATTATTCAATACCTGCGGAGCGCCATGCAACATATCAAACTGAACGATGTGAGTATATTCGTGTGTAATCAACATCCGCATCCAGTCATCATGGGGATGCGCGCCAAAACCGGGCTCGCCGAGCGGCGGGGTAATATAGAGCGTGATCAGATTATAGGGCATCGGCGTCGCCCAGCCATTTGCGTCGTCCATCGCATCGACGAGAACGATATTGGTACGATTACGTGGCTGAGACTTCATGCGAGGCACAAGCAGGCTGTGCACATCTTCTGCGAGCACGACAGCGCGCTTTGCCAGAGCCTCTTCGCCCTGATGATAGTGGACCAGAAAATGCGGGGAAGTCAGCGTCATCCAGGAAAATGACGGGTCAGTAATAGCGGTGCAGACTGGTAGATAAAAAATGAAAAACAGGGGAAGAAGTTTTTTCATGTATGAATGATTTGCACAAAAAAGATCTTCATGGCGCCTTTATCCTTGTCTCTTCATGCCTTCCACAACGTCCATACGCCGATAATGATGAAACCTGCTCCGGCAGCATAATGCAAGTATTTTTCGTTGACGTATTCAGACAGTGCGCCGCCAACCAGTACACCGATGCCTGAAGCAGCTACCAGCGCCAGCGAAGCACCGAAGAAAATAGTCAACTTGCTGACCTCTTTATCAGAGGCGAACAGCATGGTGGCGAGCTGAGTCTTGTCGCCCATTTCGGCGATAAAGACAGAAATAAAAACCGTAGCAAGTATTTTCCAGTCCATAACAAACCCCAAATAATTGCGTTCATTCCGGCAAACGCCGGAATCAACGTGTTCTATTTCAACCCAAGAACATCCTGCATGTCATACAAGCCTGACTGATTTTCTTTCAGGAAACGCGCTGCACGAAGTGCACCCAGTGCAAACGTGGCACGGCTGCTGGCTTTGTGAGTAATCTCGATGCGCTCGCCGGTACCGGCAAACAGTACAGTGTGATCGCCCACGATGTCGCCGCCACGCACGGTGGCAAATCCAATGGTAGAGGGATCGCGTTCGCCGGTAACACCCTCGCGGCCATACACGGCGCATTGTGCGAGATCCCGCCCCAGTGTTTTCGCAATCACTTCGCCCATCCCCAGCGCCGTGCCGGAGGGTGCATCCACTTTATGGCGATGATGCGCTTCGATGATCTCGATGTCGTAGCCTTGCGCCAGCACGCGCGACGCGGTTTCCAATAATTTGAATACCAGATTCACGCCCACGCTCATATTGGGTGCGAATACGATGCCGATGTCCTGTGCCGCCGCACCGAGCTGCGCCTTTTGCTGAGCATTAAAGCCTGTCGTACCGATCACCATACTCACACCCAATTTGCGGCAGATGTTGAGGTGATGCAATGTGCCTTCGGGGCGGGTGAAATCGATAAGCACATCCGCGCCCTGCAATGCTGCTGCCAAATCCGCACTGATTTTTACACCGCAGGCCGCGCCGATCAGTTCTCCTGCATCACGCTTCAATAGTGCACTGCCGCTGTGCTCCAGCGCAGCGTGCAACACCATATCGCCAGTTTGCATTACAGCCTCCAGCAAGGCGCGGCCCATGCGTCCGCCGCTACCCGCGATGGCGATTTTAATTTTTTTCATGTCTCTTCCCTTGCTTGCCTGCACGCTCTTCGCCAATCACCCAGTCATTGTCCCGCTTGGCTATCATTCATGCGCACCAGATTGTCGCCTTCAAAATATAGTGTCAGATTCTGCTTCTCGACCACTTTACCACCACGCTCTAGGCTGTACACATAATCCCATCGGTTGCCGTGAAAAGCATCGTTGATCGTGGGTGAGCCCAGCACATATCGCACCTGCGGCTTGGTCATTCCGATCTTCAGTTTCTCGCGCATCTCCGGTGTCACATAGTTGCCTTGGCGGACATCCATCTTGTATGGGGTCATACAACCGCTACACGAAGCCAGCATCAGGGAAAGTAAAATTAGTTTGATTCGCATAACAGTCCTAATCAGTCATTAAAGTAAAAGCCGCCGCATCCCGCGACACGTTACCGGCCCAGCCAGCCGGTTGCGGGAACGGGCGCGAGGCGGCTCTTCCCGCACTGGATGCTTCGCAACACCGTGTCAGAGCCGCCGCATGATACCTCAAGCCGAGACCGCAAGCATTTCAGCGGCATGTTTGCGGGTCGTTTCGGTAATCTTGACTCCACCCAACATGCGCGCAATTTCCTCGACGCGTTGCACGCCCTCCAGCACGTCGATGTGGCTTAATGTGATACCGTTTTCCACTGCCTTACTAACTTGCCACTGCTGGTCAGCCGCCGCTGCGACTTGCGGCAAGTGTGTAACACACAACACCTGATAATCCTTGCCCAGCTTTTTAAGCAAATTCCCTACAATTTCTGCGACGCGCCCGCCGATACCGCTATCCACCTCGTCAAATATCAAAGTCGGCACACTGGCGACTTGCGTGGTGGCGACTTGTATCGCCAGGCTGATGCGCGACAACTCGCCGCCCGAAGCGACCTTGGCCAGGCTGCGCGGCGGCACACCGGTATTGGCAGCAACCTGAAACTCTATCGTTTCCAATCCATAAGCGTTGCCCTCGGCCAACGGAAACAAGGCCACCGCAAAACTGCCGCCTGGCATCGCCAAGGTTTGCATCGCCGCTGTAATTTCGTGTGCCAGTTTTTCGGCTGATTTTTTGCGCGCATAGCTTAATTTCTGCGCGGTAGCTTGATAACTTTGCTGCAGAGCTCTTTCCTGCTGCTCCAATTCGGCCAGATCGGCATCACCGCCCAGCTCCGCCAGGCGCTCCACAATGCGCTGCAGTGCCTGATCCAGTTGTTCTGGAGCAACGCGATATTTTCGTGCGGCATCCATCACGCTTTGGATGCGCAACTCCTGATCGCGCAGGCGCTGCGGATCGGTGTCCAGGCGTTGCTGATAATGACGCAGCGCGTAGACCACCTCCTGCAATTCTGCCTGCGCGCTTTCCAGCATCCGCAGTGTCTCGCCCAGACTGGCGTCATGTTGCATCCCATCACGCAAACGTGCCGTCAGCGCGTTCAGCTGCGCAAGACAGGCGTTATCAGCCTCGCTCAGAGTTTCGATGCCAAACGCTGCGGTTTCAAGCAAACCCGCCGCATGCGCCAAGCGCGCATAATCCTCCTGCAAAGTATTCCACTCTGCCACATCAAAGCCCAGCCCTTCCAGTTCGTTGCGCTGAAACTGCAGCAGCTCTCGCTCGGCAGCTACCGCTTCGGCATTCTCGCTCAGGCTGACACGGCGACGGCGCAACATCTGCCAATCTCGATACAAGGATGCTACTTTCTCCGCTTCAGATGCCGCACAAGCATAACCGTCAAGCAAGGAACGTTGTACGTCAGGACGCAGCAACGATTGGTGAGCGTGCTGTCCATATATATCCAGCAACTGCTCACCTGCATCGCGCAGCTGTTGCAAGGTCGCGCTACGCCCGTTGATAAAGCCGCGCGAACGCCCCCCGGCATCGAGCACGCGGCGCAACAGGCAGATACCCTCATCGCCCGCCAGTTCCTGTTCAAGCAGCCATGCCTGCAATTTCGGCAACGCACTCACATCAAACTCGGCAGCAATTTCAGCGCGCTCGCAACCGTTGCGCACCATGGACGCATCGCCGCGTTCACCGAGCGCCAGCGACAGCGCGTCGATCAGAATTGATTTACCCGCGCCGGTCTCTCCGGTCAGCGCAGTAAAGCCAGAGGAAAAATCCAACTCAAGTGAGGAGACTATGACGAAATCGCGGATGGACAGAAATTTCAGCATTTACTTCAGCATTTATAGCGTCTGATTCCAGAGCAGTTTTTCGCGCAGCGTATGATAGTAGCTGTGCCCCACTGGATGCAGCAAACAAGCCGTCTCTGGACACCGTGCAACGATAATCTTGTCGTGCAACTGCATGTTGTAACTCGTGTGGCTGTCGAATCGCACGCGCAAATCACCGGTGCGGTGCGTCAGAATTTCCAGTATCGAGGAGCCCTTCACCACGATAGGCCGGTTGCTCAATGTGTGCGGACATACCGGGACCAGCTCAATAACATCCAGGCTGGGATGCAATATCGGACCGCCCGCGGACATCGCATAAGCAGTCGAGCCGGTTGGTGTCGAGACAATCAGCCCATCGGCGCGCTGATTATAGAGATATTCGCCGTCTATACGCACCTCAAATTCGATCATGCTGCTGATATGATCGCGATGTACCACCACTTCGTTGAAAGCCAGGCCGCTGAACACCTCGACATTGTCGCGCAACACCTGCGCAGAAAGCAGCAGGCGCTGCTCGGTGACGAACTTGCCATCCAGCATTGCCGCGATACTATCCTGCATATTGTCCAGCGTAAGATCAGTGAGAAAACCGAGCCTTCCCTGATTCACACCGACCAGAGGCACATGGCACGGTGACAAAGTGCGCGCAATGTTCAGCATGGTGCCATCGCCACCCAGCACAATGGCCAAATCAACCACACGGCCAATTTCATCCAGATTCATCGCCGGATAAGGGCTGCTCTTGAGATGCTCGGCGGTCAGGCTGTCCACCACTACGCTCAATCCTCTGGATGTCAAAAACCCGGCCAAAAGCAACAATGGCTCGGCGATTTCCGGGGCCTTGTGTTTGCCGATCAACGCGACGTTCTGGAAGGGGAATTTCATGGTTGAGATTAAACCACATCGCCCATGCAATGACAAAGTAATGGAAATTCAATAGTGAAAAGACCAACCTTTCGGTTGGCCTCCAATTAACCCGCTAAGCCTTGCTTGCAACGGGTATGAACTCCATCTGAAAAACCGTGAAATGTTAATAGGACTAAAACTCTTTCCAATCGCCATCCGAGTTTTCTTTTGGTTTGGCAAGTTTGCGTGCGCTCCTGGACGGCGCAGGAATGTGATGTCTGGTTGAAGATTTAACAATGGGAGCACGTATAACCGATTTCGCAGTACTCTGTGTGAATTTGAATACGGACACTGCCTGTGACAGGTACACCGTCTGGTCTTCCAGGCTGGCAGCGGCTGCAGCCGCCTCTTCCACCAGCGCGGCGTTTTGCTGGGTTACTTCGTCCATCTGGGTGATCGCCTGGTTCACCTGCTCGATGCCCGCGCTCTGCTCACTGGAAGCGGCTGCTATCTCGGCCATGATGTCGGTGACGCGTTTCACTGCCTGGACGATTTCTGTCATCGTCGCGCCTGCCTGATCCACTTGCCTGGAGCCGGTATCCACCTTATCTACCGAATCGCCGATCAGGGCCTTGATTTCTTTGGCGGCGTCTGCCGAGCGCTGCGCCAGGCTGCGAACTTCTCCCGCAACGACCGCAAAACCGCGTCCCTGTTCTCCCGCGCGTGCCGCTTCGACGGCAGCGTTCAGGGCGAGGATGTTGGTCTGGAAGGCGATGCCTTCGATAACGCTGATGATGTCGACGATCTTCCTGGAGCTGGTGCTGATCGAGGCCATGGTGTGGACCACATCTCCCACGGCTTGCCCGCCCTTGACGGCAATATTGGAGGCGTTGTTGGCCAGTTGGTTTGCCTGTTTTGCATTCTCGGCGTTCTGCTTCACAGTCGAGGTAAGCTCTTCCATGCTGGAGGCGGTCTCTTCCAGGCTGGATGCTTGCTGTTCAGTGCGGCCGGAAAGATCCATATTTCCAGCAGCAATTTCCTTGGTGGCGTGCGTGATGGATTCAACGTTGGTGCGCACATCGCCAATGATGGAGCGCAGATTGACATTCATCTGCTGCAATGCGCGCATGATTTGCCCCATATCATCATTGCGGCTGGATTCGAATTTTCCGGACAAATCTCCGCCAGCTAGCACGCGGGCGGCATGCACCGCGTCCTTAAATGGTTGCACCAACGTTATATGCAGCATGGCCCACAATGACAGACACATCAGCACGCCAAATGCCGTCATACCCACAATCCAATACGGTGGTTCAGCGCCGGTATGCTGCAAAAATCCAGCTATACCCAGCCCCAGTATCAACATACCCATGAGGTTCATGCTCAGGCCAATCCGCAGCCCCAGGCTCACATCGCGCAAAGACGCGAGCTTTCCGATCAATCCAGTTCTGACGATTCGGCCACGCCGGATGGTTAGTCCTTTCGCCTTGCCTTCCCTGATCAGGCGATAAAAATTTTCCGCTTCATTGATTTGCTCGCGGGTTCCCTTGTTGCGTACCGACATGTAACCGACCACTTGGCCGTTCTCGTAAATGGGCGTGACATTTGCAAAAACCCAGTAGTAATCGCCATTTTTGCGGCGATTCTTGACCATGGCAGTCCAAGGCACTCCTGACTTTATCGTATCCCACATATCGGCAAACGCCTCAACGGGCATGTCCGGGTGACGCAGGATGTTCTGTGGTGCGCCGATCAGCTCGGCCTCGGAAAAGCCGCTGACCTCAACAAAGTAGGGGTTGGCGTATTTGATGATTCCTTTGACGTTCGTTTCAGAAACGATAGAAAAGCCATCTTTCAACTCATACTCGTTGTTTGTAACTGGCAAGTTAATACGCATAGCGACCTCTCAAATAATTTTCGTCAACGACTAATTAAAGACAACTATGCTACGCAACTTAACCGCAAGAATGACATTTGTCAATAACATAAGTTGTATAAATATAACTTATGTTGTGTTTATGCATAACCGCCCACTTTTTTGTTTTTGTTCAACATATTGTTTAAATAGGCATTTAAAGTTATAGGATATTGATTGCCGAATATAACTACAGACTGACTTGCAGCAACACCGAATAAATCAGCACTTAAAACTCCTTCCAGTCGCCATCCTTATTTTCTTTGGTTGTTGCCAGCTGACGAACCTTTCTGACCGGCGTAGCAGCGTGATGCGCGGTTGAGTTTCTGTCAGGGTGTTGTGCAGCGGGATTAGCGGCTGTCCGCACACCTGCCTTGGCTCCGTCGAGCTTGAAAATACTCACTGCATCCATCAGCACTTCCGATTGTTCCTGCAACGCTTCAGCTGCCGCAGCGGCTTCTTCCACCAGCGCGGCGTTCTGCTGGGTCACATCATCTATCTGGATGATCGCCTTGTTCACTTGCTCGATGCCATCATTCTGTTCGTTGGAGGCGGCGGTGATCTCGGCCATGATATCGGTGACGCGTTTGACCGCCTGGACGATTTCGGCCATCGTCGCGCCGGCCTGATCCACTTGTTTGGAGCCAACATCTACTTTGTTCACCGAATCGTCGATCAGGGTCTTGATTTCCTTGGCGGCAGCGGCGGAACGTTGCGCCAGGATGCGTACTTCTCCAGCTACGACAGCGAAGCCGCGCCCCTGTTCTCCGGCACGTGCAGCTTCCACTGCTGCATTCAAAGCCAGAATATTGGTCTGGAAGGCGATGCCTTCGATGACACTGATGATATCGACAATTTTCTTTGAGCTTTCACTGATTGAAGCCATCGTATGCACCACATCGCCCACAACTTGTCCGCCTTTTACGGCAATGTTTGAGGCATCGGAGGACAAATGGTTGGCTTGTTTGGCGCTCTGGGAGTTCTGCCGGACGGTTGTGGTGAGCTCTTCCATACTGGAAGCAGTTTGTTCAAGGCTCGAAGCTTGTTCTTCGGTGCGCTGCGACAAATCGCTGTTGCCCTGTGCGATTTCCTGCGTAGCAATGGTGATAGCTTCGGTGGAGCTGCGCACTTCGCCGACAATATTTGCGAGATTTTCGTTCATGTCTATTAAGGCTTGCGACAATTGCCCAAGTTCATCGCTGGATTTCACTTCGATATGCTGAGTAAGATCGCCCTTGGCTACCGAACCGGCCATATCCACAGCCAGTTTCAAGGGGCGGGTAATGGAGCGGGTAATTAACCAGGCGATGGTGATGCCGAAGAGCGCCGCAAACACACCGAGAACGCTCATCATGGTACGTCCGGATTGATAGCTGGCTTCGGCTTCCTTGCCGGACTCATCCATAATCTGGCCCTGAAACGCGATGAGGTCATTGATAGCATCAAGGAAAGTATCGAGTGCGCGCATGGTTTCATCCGTCATGACGCGCGTTGCTTCTTCACGCTTGCCCTCGTCCAGCAATTGTGATGTTTTTGAGAACGCTGCAACATAAGGCCCGCGCTTCTCCCTGACAGTAGCTAGTTTCGCCTTGCCTTCCGGCTTGTAAAGCAGTCCATCGAGTTGTTCCAGCTTATCGGTGATGGTTTTTTTATTTTTGGCAATGCGTTCATGAATTTTGGCGACGGCTGCTTTGTCGGTAACCAAAAATAATTCGTAGCTGGCGCGTCCATTGTCGTTCGCCAGATCAATAATGTCATTGGCAATGACAGCCTTCATCCAATCTTTGGTTGCTATCTTGTGGGTGATATCGTTGACCCCGGAGAGTTTGGAAATACCGATTAAAGCAATGGCTGATAGCATAACCAGCACCACACCGAAACCCAACCCCAGACGCGCACCCACCCTCAAATTTGCCAATGACATGATTGCTCTCCCCTATTTTTGGTTTATCTGCCAGATTACTAGATTAGTGGCACTTCACTTTAAGCTGCTGCTCCTTCTACCGTTTCAATCAATTCCATATCGCGGCTGGTCATCAGTTTTTCGATGTCCACCAGGATGATCATGCGTTCGTCCACGGTGCCCAGTCCTTGCAGGTATTTGGTATCCAGGCCGGAACCGAATTCCGGTGCCGGCTTGATCTCGTCCGCCTTAAGGGTGGTCACGTCGGAGACACCGTCCACGACCATGCCCACTACCCGGTTGGCGACGTTGAGGATGATCACGACGGTGGTTTCGTCGTAGGTGACGCTGCCCAGCTTGAATTTGATGCGCATGTCGACAATGGGGACGATGACGCCGCGCAGGTTGATCACTCCCTTGATGAATTCCGGCGCGTTGGCAATCGTGGTGACGGCTTCGTAACCGCGGATTTCCTGAACCTTGAGGATGTCGATGCCGTATTCCTCACTGCCCAGTGTGAAGGTCAGCAGTTCGCGGCTTGTGCCGGTTGTGGTTTGTTCCTGGCTGGATTGCATGATGATCTCCCTTGGTGTTTAGCGTTAGATACTTTTGAGTGGCGCTGAAATCTAGCAAGCAAGACTGCTCTATTCCGTCTCACAAACTATATTATCACTATCGACCAAAGAAAAACCCCCTTTTGACAGGGGGTTTGCGAGATGTTATTTGTTTATGTTACTTCGATTTAATCAGGGCATTTAAAACTCTTTCCAGTCTCCGTCCTTGTCTTCTTTGGCCTTGGCCAACTGGCGCCCTCTCCTGACTGGTATTGCTGCAGCGTGATGTGCGACGGCAGGTCTGTTAGTTGTGCGTTGGGCGGCGGGTTTAGCGGCAGTCCGCACACCTGCCTTGTTTCCATCAAGCTTGAAGATGCTCACTGCTTCCATCAGGACCCCTGCCTGCTCCTGCATCGACTCAGCTGCCGCCGCAGCTTCTTCCACCAGCGCGGCGTTCTGCTGGGTCACTTCGTCCATCTGGGTGATCGCCTGGTTTACCTGCTCGATGCCCGCGCTCTGTTCGTTGGAAGCAGCCGCGATCTCGGCCATGATGTCGGTGACGCGTTTCACCGCCTGGACGATTTCAGTCATGGTCGTACCGGCCTGGTCAACTTGTTTGGAGCCGACATCCACTTTGTTCACCGAGTCGTCGATCAGGGTCTTGATTTCCTTGGCGGCGGCGGCGGAACGTTGCGCCAGGTTGCGCACTTCGCCGGCCACGACCGCGAAACCCCTGCCTTGTTCTCCGGCGCGGGCTGCTTCGACGGCGGCGTTTAAGGCCAGGATGTTGGTCTGGAAGGCGATGCCTTCGATGACGCTGATGATGTCGACGATCTTTTTGGAACTGTCGCTGATCGAGGCCATGGTGTGCACCACGTCGCCCACCACTTTGCCGCCCTTGACGGCGATGTCGGAGGCGTTGGTGGCCAGCTGGTTGGCCTGTCTGGCGTTTTCGGCATTTTGCCGGACGGTGGAGGTGAGTTCTTCCATGCTGCTTGCTGTTTCCTCCAGGCTGGAGGCCTGTTCTTCGGTGCGTTGCGACAAATCGGCATTGCCTTGCGCAATTTCCTGTGAGGCGGTGGTAATCGATTCGGTGGTGCCGCGCACCTCTCCGACGATGCCGACCAGGCTGTCGTTCATGTCCTTCAAGGCTTGCAGCAACTGTCCGACTTCATCGCTGGATTTAACCTCGATGCGTTGCGTCAGGTCGCCCTTTGCTACCGCACCTGCCAAGTCCACCGCATCCTCCAGGGGACGGGTGATGGAGCGGGCGATCAGAAAGCCTATAGCCACAGCCAACACAAAAGCGACCAGCGCAATCGTGATAATCAGAGATAAGGCCGTTTGCACTTGCTTGTTGGCTTCGTCACCGATTATTTTCATTGCACCTGTTTGATACTCAACCAGTCCGTTTAATTTTTCGATATAGTTATCCTGAAGCTCCATCGCCTCCAGCATCAAGTGAGCTTTAGCTTCTTCCTGTTTTCCTTCCTCCACCAGTTTTATGAATTTATCCTGTGAAGCAATGTACTTGGTGCGTACATCAATGACTTTGGCCAGCGCAGCCTTGTCTGCGTCAGAAGTCATCGCAGCCTGCAGCTTGTCCAGATTTTCTCTGACGGCTTTGCGCTTTGTGGTAATGCCATCCAGCTCTGTCTGTATCTTGGCCTTACCGGTCTCCAGGAGGGAGTCGCGCATATGTATGCCGATGGCGCATACGCCTTCCAGCATGTCATTGGCCAAAGCCGTCTTGGTAAATTCTTTATTGACGACATCGTCAAGCCTGCCTTGAATGCTGCGCATATTTGTGATGCCAAGAATAGTAATGACAATCATCATCGTAATCACCGCGCCGAAGCCCAGCCCCAGACGCGCACCCACCCTCAAATTTGCCAATGACATGATTACTCCCCCGAATATATATTTTTTGTTTATCTGCCAGATTACTGGATTAGTGGCACTTCACTTTAAGCTGCTGCCCCTTCTACCGTTTCAATCAATTCCATATCGCGGCTGGTCATCAGTTTTTCGATGTCCACCAGGATGATCATGCGTTCGTCCACGGTGCCCAGCCCTTGCAGGTATTTAACATCCAGGCCGGAACCGAATTCCGGCGCAGGCTTGATCTCGTCCGCCTTCAGGGTGGTCACATCAGAAACGCCGTCCACCACCATACCCACGACACGGTTGGCGACGTTAAGGATGATCACGACGGTGGTTTCGTCGTAGGTAACGCTGCCCAGCTTGAATTTGATGCGCATGTCGACGATGGGCACGATGACGCCGCGCAGGTTGATCACTCCCTTGATGAATTCGGGCGCGTTGGCGATCGTGGTGACGGCTTCATAGCCGCGGATCTCCTGCACCTTGAGGATTTCGATGCCGTATTCCTCACTGCCCAGTGTGAAGGTCAGCAGTTCGCGGCTTGTGCCGGTTGTGGTTTGTTCCTGGCTGGATTGCATGATGATCTCCCTTGGTGTTTAGCGCGATTAAAGTATCCCTGAACAGAATACTACGTTAACTGCATAAATCAATATGCTCTTCTCCAACAACTATCAAACAAAGCCATTTCTCTATTTATGGTTAGTCATGCGGGATAAGATAGCATAAGCATGGCTATAGTTCTATCAGGCTAAATTTCAAACTGAACCACTACCGATGCGCCCGAAATAATGCTCCACGCTTGACTATGAACTTCTGAGTGCGAAGGGTTAATTTCCAGAAAATTGCATAAACACCAAATTCCAGTATTATCCTCATCAGTTGCCTAATTTGGTGTTAAATCATGACCATAAAGAATGCTGCAACATTCGCTGAAATCAATAGCCTCTTCGCCAACAGCGATCCGGATGAGGTATGGCTCAGCGCATCCGACATTGTCAGGCGCATTAACCACGGATATGATTTTTCCGTCGTCCGAACTTCTTTCGATGACATGGTGCGCATGTTCCGTGGCGAATATCCCGGTTATGCCCCGATTAAAACACTGTACCATGACCTGCGCCACACTCTGGATGTCTTCCTGTGCGCCGTAAGGTTGATGCATGGTATGCATGTTTCAGGCAACCGCTTGACGGATGAAGAAATGACCATCGCCATGATCGCCGCCCTGATGCATGATATTGGCTACGCGCAACCACTCGGTGAGGACACAGGCACAGGCGCGCAGCACACAAAAATCCATGTCCTCCGGGGCATTGAATTTGCGAGGCACTACATAGCTGCCCAAGGCTTTTCGCCCGCTTTGGCAGCGCCAATGAAATTCATTCTGCTTTGCACCGATCCGGCGGTAGCAATTTCTGAAATAAAATTTCCCGATGAGCGCACCCGCCTGCTCGGTCAAATTGTCGGCACAGCCGATTTGACAGGGCAAATGGCCGACCGCACTTATCTTGAAAAATTGCTGTTTCTTTATTTGGAGTTCAAGGAAGCGCAGTTCGGGAGCTACCAGAATATATACGATCTGCTGTGCAAGACTCGCGATTTCTATGAGTTCACCCGAGAAAGACTCGATACCGGCCTTGGTGGCATCTACCACTATTTGGCGTTCCACTTCAAGGATTGGTATGGCATCGAAAACAATTACTACCTGGAGTCGATCGAAAAAAATATCGCTTACTTGTCCCAGGTAACAGAACTCAACAAAACCCAGCAGCTTTCCATGCTGAAGCGTGGCGGAATCGTAGAGAAATCAGGGCCCCTGATTGCACCCGAGGATCTCGCTTGAAAAGCGCACCGTGCTTAATCACTTGGGTTTGCCGGAATACCGCAAACAAAAAGGCCAACCTCGCGGTTGGCCTTTTATTGAAACATACGCCAGAAATTAAGCGCGTTTCTTGAACTCGTTGGTGCGTGTGTCGATCTCGATCTTGTCGCCGATCTCGATGAATGCCGCCACGGGCAATTCAAAACCGGTGTTGATCTTGGCCGGCTTCATCACCTTGCCGGAAGTGTCGCCGCGCACCGCCGGTTCGGTGTAAACGACTTCGCGAACAATGGTATTGGGCAATTCAACCGAAATAGCCTTCTCGTTGTAGAACACGACTTCGCAAGCCATGTTGTCTTCGATGTAATTGATCGCGTCGCCCATGCTTTCGGCCTCGATCTCATACTGGTTGTATTCGCCATCCATGAACACATACATCGGGTCGGCGAAGTACGAGTAGTTCACTTCCTTGCGATCCAGCATGATCTGTTCGAACTTGTCATCGGCGCTATACACGGTTTCTTTTGCGGATTCGGTCAGCAGGTTTTTCATCTTCATCTTGACCACCGAGCCGTTGCGGCCGGAGCGGCTGTACTCAGCCTTGAGCACGACCATAGGGTCAGAGCCCACCATAATGACGTTGCCTACGCGTACTTCCTGTGCTGTTTTCATGTTTACTGCCCTTCAATTTTGATGGCGCGCATTCTACCGATTTCCCGGTAAAAATCCAGCAAATTCAACGCAAGATTGTTACCAGCCAGTTGTCGCACCCAATGTTGCGCATGGCTTTCAAGCTCGCCACGCACCTCTGCAAAGCCAGGCCACGCCTGCCCTGCCCCGCTTTCCTTATTCCAGGCCTTCCATAATTCTTGCAACGCCCTGCTCGCTGCCGCACCTAGCGTCACGTTGTACAGATTCAAAAAGGCTTGAAGCTTGTCCCAATGCACTGAGTCATGCTGCGGGTAGATTTGCCAGATGAACGGTTTCCCCGCCCACTGCGCCCGCACACATGAATCCTCTCCACGAACGTAATTGACATCACAAGCCCACAAAAGTTCATCGTAACGCTCCTGCTCTACGAACGGCAGCACGCGTACCTGCAGATTTCCACGCGAATAAGTCTTGCCTGCGCACGGCGCGGCATCGCCGAAATATTGCCCAGCCTGCGGCAAAATACGCCCTTCCGGCACCAGACACAGTACAGGCTGAACACCTCCCGACCAGGCATCGAACAAGCCGCCCAGCGCGGCGTTTTCATAACTGAACAGCGAGACTTTCAGCGTATCCGCCGCAGGCATCTGCATACCGATGGATCGCCAGAACGCCTGCTGCTGCGCGGCATCGTTCTGGAACGCATCGCGCCGCACCAGCAAATCACGCTCCAGCAATAAACCTCCGGTCTGTCTGGTGAAGCCAGGGAAGAAAAAATATTTCACCAGCGGCAAGTTCGGATGCGGCGATGGCAGGCCGTGACAGCCGCGCACCCAGTCCTCTGCAGAAAGATATTCGAGATTCACCCACACCGGTTTTATTTCCCGCGTCGCCATCGCTTCGATGTAGCTTTGCGGCAACTTGCAGGCAAAGGCTTCGATTACCAGATCGGCGGGTTGAACGGCCGGAAAATCATGCTGCCACCGCCGCACTTCCACGCCACGGCAATGCTGGGTTTCCAGTGCAGCATCCGCTTCCGGGCACAGTTTGGCAAAGCTGTCCAGATCATCCACCCACAGCCTCACCTGCAAACCATGCTCGTTCGCCAGTTGCCGCGCCAACCGCCAGCACACGCCAATGTCGCCGTAATTGTCGATGACGTTGCAGAAGATGTCACAACTCAACGCAGCAGAAATTGTAGTCGTAGGTTTGGCTAGCGGTTTCATGGTTCTACAAGCTCACCACCGACGGACGTAACCCAATGTATGCAATGTAGGGTTACGAAAAGTACGCTAACCCAACCTGCAATATCATTCCGCATGCAAAGCCTCCACCGGATCGAGCCGCGCGGCACGCATGGCCGGCGTGACACCTGCCGCAAGGCCGATGCTGACTGCGGTTAGTTCGGCGAGCACGGCAAACAGCCAGGGCGTGTGCACCGGCAGCGCCGGAAACAGCAGGTGCAGCGCTTGTGCTATACCGACCCCAAGAGCCAGCCCCGCCAAGCCGCCCAGCGCGGACAGCAGCATCGCCTCGCCCAAGAACAGAGTCAGCACCTGCCGCTCTTGCGCCCCCAGCGCGCGCAGCAAACCGATCTCGGAGGTACGTTCGGTAACCGCCATGGTCATGATGGTGAGGATGCCCACCGCACCGACCAGCAGCGAGATGCCGCCCAGCGCACCGACGGCGAAGGTGATAACGTCGAGCACCGAGCTCAGCACTTCTAGCGCCTGCTCCTGCGAAATGATCGTGAAGTCCTCGCTCCCGTGCCTGTCCTTGAGACGTTGGGTGATGGTGCGTATCACCGCATTCACATCGGCGCTGGCGCGATAGCTCACCTGCATCTCTATCAGCCCCGGGCGGTTGAGCAACTCCATCGCGCGCGCTGCCGGGATAATCACGATATCGTCCATATCAAAACCGAGTATCTGACCCTTGGGTTCCATCACGCCGATCACGCGGTAGCGTTGCCCACCGACGTGCAGATAACTGCCGAGCGGACTCTGCCCGGCAAAAAGTTCCTGGCTCACCTTCGCGCCAAGCACGACAAACGCGCGCGCCTGCTCGTTGTCCTCATCTTGCCAGAAGCTGCCGCTCTGCACTTTCATCGTGAACGCCTTGGCAAAATCGCGTCCTTCGCCCAACACCGTGGTGCGCCGCGTCTTGCCATTGGCGCGCACCTCGGCGTTGCCCATCAGGCTTGGGTTAACATTTTCGACATAAGGCAAGTGGCGCAGCGCGTCCGCATCCTCCAGCGAGAGCGGCCTGACCGAACCGAACACACCAACATTACCGCCATGGGTCTGCGTCTTGCCCGGCTGGATGGTGATGATGTTGGTGCCGAACTGGCTAAACTCCGCCAGCACAAACTGATGCAACCCTTCGCCGATGGATGTCAGCAGGATCACCGCCGTGATGCCGATGGCGATGCCCAAGCCGGTCAAGAAGCTGCGCATCCGGTAGGACAGGAAACTGGAAGTGGTCAGTTTGACAAGGTCGGGAAATAACATCTGCAATTATCCTGAACGCTTCAATTTATCCACGAAGTGGGGTAAGCAGGCATTTCGCCGCAAGGCGAAAGCTCGCAAAGACACGAAACAAACCGGCTCCCGTTTTTCGTGGTTTTCGTGTCTTTCGTGGACAATTTTTCCATGATCATCGTCCAGCCAACGCTGCGACCGGATCAAGCCGCGCCGCGCGCCGTGCCGGCCACACGCTGAACAGGATGCCCGTGCCCAGCGCCGTGGCGCAGGCCGCGAGCACCGCCCACCACGGCGGCGAAACCGGCAGGCTGGGATATATCTGCCCGATGATGGCACTGCCGGTATAGCCCAGCACCAGTCCTGCCGCACTGCCAATACTGGAGAGCAGGGCCGCCTCTGCGAAAAACAATGCGCGTATCTGTTTGCCCGGTGCGCCCAAAGCCTTGAGCAACCCGATCTCCTTGACGCGTTGCGCTACGGCGATCAGCATCACATTCATGATCAGCACGCCGGCCACGGCCAGGCTGATCGCGGCGATACCGCCAATCGCCATCGTCAGCGCGGTCAGTATCCGGTCGAAGGTGGCGACCACAGCATCCTGTGTGATCACCGTCACATCCTTCTCGCCGTTGTGGCGCTGAAACATGATCTCTTCGGCATCGTGCCTGGCCTGTTCGATTGCTTCGCGGCTCTTCGCTTCGATCAGGACGCGAAACAGCCCTGACGTGTTGAACAGCTGATGCGCGGACACGACCGGCACGATCACCAGTTCATCGGTGCGCATCCCCATCGATTCTCCTTGCGACGCCAGCACGCCGATGACGCGGAACCGCCGGTCGCCGAGCCGCACCCATTGCCCCACGGCCTGTTCATTGCCGAACATTTCGCGCTTGATCATGTTGCCCAGCACGCACACCGAAGCGCTCCCGTGAATGTCGCCCGCCGGCAGGAATTTGCCGATGCCGATACTCATGTGGCGTATTTCCAGCAAATCGGCGGTCGATCCGAGCACCACCACTTCGCGGTTCAGCGCATCGCGCGAAAGCGTGGCGGAACCGAGAGTCAGCGGCGCGATGCGTTTGACGGCGCGGCTGCGCAGGATCGCTTCCGCGTCGTCCAGCGAAATTTCGCGCGGCACCTGCCCGATCAACATGCCGGGGCCGATGCCCGCCGTCTCGGTGCGCCCCGGCAATAAAATCACCAGGTTGGTGCCAAGCGATGCGAATTGATCGACCACATAGCGGCGCGCACCCTCGCCCAGCGCGGTGAGCACCACCACCGCCGCGACACCGATGGACATCGCCAGCATCATCAACAACGTGCGCGTCGGGCTGCCGCGCAAACTGCCGGAGGCGAATTGCGCGATGTCCATGAGCCTCATATGTAACCGTTCGTGCTGAGCTTGTCGAAGCATGAACGTTCGCCCTTCGACTTGGCCTTTAGTCCTGAGCGCAGCCGAAGGGTCAGGGCGAACGGGTTTGAAGCTATTTGATAATCCAGATTCATGAGGAACCGCCTCGCGTTTCCGAAATGATCTGCCCATCCACCATGTGTATCTGCCGCTTCGCGCGCCCGCCAAGAACCGGATCGTGGGTGACGAGTATCAAGGCGACTTTTTGTTCGACCAGCTGTTCGAGCAGATTCAACACTTCCTTGCCGGTGGCTTGATCGAGATTGCCGGTCGGCTCGTCGGCCAGCAGCACGGCAGGATGCATGCTGGTGGCGCGGGCAATGGCAACGCGCTGCCGCTGCCCGCCGGAAAGCTGGTCGGGGCGATGATCGGCTCGATCCGTCAACCCATAATTTTCCAGCAACTTCGCCACGCGCAACTTGCGTTCGGTTGGAGAAATTCCTGCCAAAATCAGCGGCAACTCGATGTTCATCGCGGCAGTCAGGCGCGGCACCAGATGGAATGACTGGAACACAAAACCGATCTTTTCGCTGCGCACCCTGGCCTGTTGTTCGTCGGTCAGCGCGGTGACGTTGCCGCCGTCCAGCTTGTAGGTGCCGGAACTCGGGCGATCCAGCAGGCCGATCAAATTGAGCAACGTGGATTTACCGGAACCGGATGGCCCCATGATTGAAACATAATCGCCCGCCGCGATGTTCAGGTCGATGCCGCGCAACGCGGCGACCTGCTGATCGCCCACCGTGAAGCTGCGGCTGACTTGGCTAAACTCTATCATTCAAACATAGCTCCGTTGGAATTCATTGGTTAAGAGGAGCAAAAGCAATGCGAAACTGCCCCTGCAGTGTTTGGCTTTAGTTTGCCGCTGCGCCTGCATGCAACGCGCAGACATGATTGGTCGTTCCTTGCTCCACTTGCAGCGTGCTGTGCTGGACGGAGAAAAGCTCTTTCAACGTACACATGATGTCATCCATGAAAGCGTCACTGGGGTGGCCTTCCGGCATTACCAAATGTACAGTCAAGGCGCTCTCGGTCGTACTCATCCCCCAGATGTGCAGATCGTGAATATCGACGACACCGGGACATTGGCGTAAATAGGTTTCCACCGCCGATACGTCGATGTGTGCCGGGACTGCGCTCAATGCCAGTTGCACCGACTCGCGTAGCAAGCCCCAAGTACCGATCACGATAACTGCCACGATCATCAGACTTACAACCGGATCAAGCCAGTACCAGCCGGTAACCATCATCGCTATACCAGCAATGACTACACCCAGCGAAACGGCCGCATCGGCTGCCATGTGCAGGTAAGCACCGCGAATATTCAAGTCACCCTTGCTTCCTTTTACAAATAGCCAGGCCGACAACCCGTTGATGACAATGCCGATACCCGCAACCAGTGTAACCGTCAACCCGGCCACCACGGGCGATTGCGAGAAGCGCTGGATGGCCTCCCACGCAATAGCTCCGCACGCAACCAGAAGAAGCATGGCGTTTGCCAGCGCGGCCAAAATCGAGGTGCTACGCAGACCATAGGTATAGCGTTTGTTCGGTGCCTGGCGGGTGAGGATCGCTGCACCCCATGCCAGCAGCAAGCCCAGGACATCGGACAAGTTGTGCCCGGCATCGGCCATCAGCGCCGTTGAATTGGCAATGAAACCATAGGTAAACTCGACCACAACAAAAAACATGTTCAGTGCAATGGCGATAACAAAGGCGCGGCCATGATTGTCCCGATCGCCGTGATCGTGGTCGTGTAAGTGGTTATGCGCGTAGTGATTTGCCATTAGTCTGCTTCCGTGTGCAGAGTTAAAAGGGGCCAGGCCAAAGGGGTTAGCTCGTAGGGCGGAAAAGCAGGTTCATTTAACAGGCTTTCCGATTTCAGGCTGCACCCGCACCCCCGCCTTTACCCCGGCACGGTCAAGCGACATCACGACCTGGTCGCCTTCGTTCAGCCCGGCAGTGATCTCGGTCTGTTCCCAGTTGGCCAAGCCTGACGTCACGGTGCGCTCTTCGAGCACGCCATCGGCGCGATAATACAAAACCCGCTTGCCTTCCAGCAGGGTTTGCGTGGGAATGCGCAATACGTTTGCGCGTGAATTATGGACGATTTCGACATCGGCGCTATAACCGACCAATAGATTCTCGTCATTTGGCGGCTCGACGAACTCCACCTCGACTTCGACGGTGCGTGCCTGCTTTTCCAACTCCAGCACATAAGGCGCAATGCGCTTGACCTTGCCCGCGAAAGATTTGCCCTTGATCGCATCCAGCGTGATGCGGGCTACCTGCCCGACCTTGATGTTCGCCGCGTCCGCCTCATCAATCGGCGCGCTGACGAACATGCAGCGGTCATCGATCAGGTCGATTGCGGGCAGCGTCAGAATACCGGGCGGCGATGGCGTGGCGTATTCGCCCAGCTCGCCGCTGATATCCGCCACGACGCCGTCAAACGGTGCGCGCAGTACCATGCGTTCCAGGCTGGCCTTGGCCACTGCAATGCGCGAACGGCTTTGGTCAACCTGGCTGCGGGCGACTTCGCACCCTGCTCGGCTCACCTTTGCGGAGGAAATTCTTTGGTCCGCAGCCTCGGTGGAAATGAACCCCTTCTCCTTCAATTGGCGCGCGCGGTTTGCTTCCTTTTCTGCCAGGTCTGCCTGCACACATGCCTGTTGTTCCTGTGTTTGCGCTGTGGAAAGCTGCTCACGCGCCAACCGCTCCTGTGCAGCCAAATCGTCGTTCCATAATTCCAGTAGAACCTGATTGGCTTTTACGCGCTGCCCCTTCTTCACCAGCAGATGCGCTATTTGTCCGCCCGCCGGGGGAGCCAGCTTGGCGCGGCGGCACGCCTTGACCGTACCGGCACGGGTATTGCTGGCCGTCGCTTCAACCATCCCCCGCTCGGCCTTGGCCAACTGAACGAGCAGCGGCGCGGGGCGCGCAAAGTACCAGGCCGCAACTGCCAGCAATAACAGTACCGCAAGATAAGGGAGGTATTTCAAGAGGAGATTTTGTTCGCGATGCGGGGAAGAAATCATATGAACTCCTCAAAATTCTACGTCAGCCATGCTGACGATGTAATCTGCGGCCGTCACCGACTTTTGATGGTGCTGGAGAGAGGAATCGAACCTCCGACCTACGCGTTACGAGTGCGTTGCTCTACCAACTGAGCTACTCCAGCATAAACGTGGTGATTATAGAGGACGCGCTACAACAAGGGAACATTAAGGGTTTTTCAAGGCCGTTCAGGGTTGCAACTCTCTGGGTAAAGGGAACACAACGTTCTCCCGGATGCCCTGCAACTCAATGACGTGTTGCGCGCCAAGTTGTTTCAATTGTTCGATCACTCCCTGCACCAGCACTTCCGGCGCAGAGGCACCTGCGCTGATACCCACACGCTCCTTGCCTTTAAACCATTCCGGCTTCAATTCGCTCGCATCGTTCACCAGATATGCGGGTACTCCGACGTTCGCCGCGACTTCGCGCAAGCGGTTTGAATTGGAGCTGTTCGGCGAACCCACCACGACTACCACGTCGCACTGCCTGACCAGCATTTTTACAGCATCCTGGCGGTTTTGCGTGGCGTAACAAATATCGTCTTTCTTCGGGCCAATGATTAACGGGAAGCGCGTCTTCAGTGCGGCAATGATCGTGCCGGCATCATCCACAGACAACGTGGTTTGCGTGACGTAAGCAAGATTTTGCTCGTCGGTCACTTCAAGATCTGCGACTTGTTCCGGCGATTCCACCAGGTACATGCCGCTATTGCACTGCCCCATGGTGCCTTCCACTTCAGGGTGTCCGGCGTGACCGATCATGATGATTTCCTTGCCCTGTTCGCGCAATCGCGACACCTCGATATGAACTTTGGTTACCAGCGGGCAGGTCGCATCGAACACCGTCAGGCCGCGCGCCTCTGCCTCGCGGCGTACCGCTTGCGACACGCCATGCGCACTGAAAATCAGGATGCTGCCGGGCGGCACATCCTTCAAATCCTCTATAAAAATCGCGCCTTTCTGGCGCAAACCATCCACGACGAATTTGTTGTGCACCACCTCGTGGCGCACATAAACCGGCGCGCCATGCAGGGCCAAAGCGCGCTCGACGATGGTAATAGCGCGATCCACGCCGGCGCAGAAGCCGCGTGGATTAGCCAGCAGCAGTTCCATGCTTGACCTCCCTGAAACTGTCGAAAATTAATACAAATGCGCCGCATGTAATGGCGGAATCGGCGATGTTGAAGGCCGGGAAATAATGCTTATCCCAATGGAAAGACAAAAAATCCACCACATAGCCATACGCAATGCGATCAATAAGATTGCCAAGCGCTCCGCCGAGGATCAGGCTCAGCGCCAATGCAAACAGCGTTTGAGCAGAGAATTTTTGCAACAGCCTGACTATCCAGACAGAGGCAACAATGGCGACGATACTGAACAACCAGCGCTGCATCCCGCCCGCACCGCTGAGGAAGCTGAACGCAGCGCCGGTGTTGTGCGCCAGCACCAGATCGAATACGCTGAGGATGAAAAGGTTTTCGCCGTATACGAAATGGCTGGTGATCCACATCTTGCTGATTTGATCGAGAACAATGACCAGCGCACTCAAGCCGAGCCAGCGACTAAGCATACTTCCGTGCCTCGCCGTTTCCGAACATGTTGCTCACGCATCGTCCGCACAACTTCGGATGCTGCGCATCTGCACCGACGTCTTCACGGTAGTGCCAGCAACGTTCGCACTTGTCGTGCAAGCTTGCGGAAACATCAATGTGCTGTTCGGC
Source organism: Nitrosomonadales bacterium (assembly GCA_023259055.1). GTDB lineage: Bacteria > Pseudomonadota > Gammaproteobacteria > Burkholderiales > Gallionellaceae > Gallionella. The sequence goes on along the minus strand of JAHFQZ010000006.1, from coordinate 62,026 downwards.
TTCTGTCGCAACGCGATGCACCTTGGCACGCGAAGTGATGAACACGAAACGCAAGTCGACACCGAGACGCGCCAGCACTTCGTAATCAGGACCCGCGACATACACATCCACTTCGGCTGCGAGTGCCGACCCGATCAGCCCGGCGGTTCGCGCTTCTTCCAGTTGCTTGTTCACTTTGGCGCGCCAGGCTCCGATCTTTAGCCATGCGGCAGTGGCCTTATTATCCAGCAGCGCATCGGGCAAGCCATGCCACTCTTCGACAAACACACTGCAATCGTCCCTGCCTCCCAACACCTCCCACGCCTCTTCTGCCGTAAAGCTGAGTATCGGTGCGATCAACCGCACAAGGCTGTGAGTGATGTGATACAGCGCATTCTGCGAGGAGCGGCGCGCGGCGGAATTTTCTCCGGCGGTGTATAACCGATCCTTCAGAATATCCAGGTAGAAGCCGCCCAAATCCTCGGAACAGAAAGTCTGCAATTTTTGCGCGATCAGATGGAATTCGTAGCGCGCGTAATCTGCGGTGATTTCATCCTGTAACCGCTTGACCATCGCCAGCGCAAAGCGGTCGATTTCCAGCCACTGCTCAACCGGCAGGGTATGCCGCTGCGGATCGAAATCCGAAATATTGGCCAGCAGGAAACGCAACGTGTTGCGGATACGCCGGTAGCTTTCTACCACTCGCTTGAGGATTTCGTCCGAAATAGTCAGTTCGCCGGAATAGTCGGTCAACGCTGCCCACAGGCGCAGGATGTCGGCGCCGAGGGTGTCGAAAATTTTCTGCGGGGCGATCACGTTGCCCTTTGACTTCGACATCTTGTGGCCGCTGCCATCCACAACAAAACCGTGCGTCAGCAGGGCCTTGAAAGGTGCTATACCGTTGATCGCGCAGCCGGTCAGCAACGATGACTGGAACCAGCCGCGATGCTGGTCAGAACCTTCCAGATACAGGTCGGCTGGTGAACGCAGTTCCTCTCGGCGCTGCAACACGGATGCGTGGGTGACACCCGAATCAAACCAGACATCCAGCGTGTCGGTAAGCTTCCTGTAGTGCGCCGCTTCTTCGCCCAGCAAGTCCACTGAATTCAGGCTGAACCACGCCTCGATACCATCTCTCTCGACCAGCTTGGCGACCTGCTCCAGCAATTCAGGCGTGCGCGGATGCAACTGGCTGGTTTCCTTGTGTACAAATAACGGCATTGGCACACCCCAGTTGCGCTGGCGCGACACGCACCAGTCGGGGCGGTTTTTGATCATCGCTTCGAGGCGGGCGCGTCCCCAGCCCGGGAAAAATTCGGTTTGTTCCACCGCATTGATCGCCAAATCGCGCAAGGCTACGCCATCATGTTTTTCTGGCTTGCCGGTGTGCGAACGTTTTTCCTGTACCAGATTTTCAGTATCGGTCATCCCGCCAGAACCAGTGTTATCCATACCGATGAACCATTGCGGCGTGGAGCGGAAAATGATCGGGGTCTTGTGCCGCCAGCAATGCGGATAGCTGTGCTGCACTTTTTCCAGGTGCAATAAATGGCCGCTGGCTTGCAGTGCATCAATCACCACATCATTGGCTTTCCACACAAACAGCCCGCCGACCAATGGCAGGTTGGCAACAAATTTACCGTCGTCGCCAACCGGATTGTCAGTCGGCAGATCGTATTTCTGGCCGATAAAGTAGTCGTCCAGACCGTGCGCCGGTGCGGTATGTACCAGGCCGGTACCCGCTTCCAGCGTGACATGCTCGCCGCAGATGATCGGCACTGTGTGTTCGTAGAACGGATGTTGCAGCGGCAGCATTTCCAGTGCTGCCCCCTTGCAGGTCGCCGCCATGCCATCACCCCGGTCATTGGTTCCGCCCAATTGATAGCGAGCCAGGCATTGAGAGGCCAGATCAAATGCAAGTATCAAATAGCCCTTGGGAGTTTTGATCAGGTCGTATTGCATTTCCGGGTGTACGCAGACTGCCTGATTGGCGGGCAATGTCCAGGGCGTGGTGGTCCAGATCACCGCATAAACCTTGGCATCGCCAGGGAGCGACACCCCAAACGCTTTAGCCAAAGCACCCTTGTCCTTCACCTCGAAACCCACATCAATCGCGGGTGAAGTCTTGTCCTCGTATTCCACCTCGGCCTCGGCCAGCGCCGACTGGCAATCCAGGCACCAGTTCACCGGCTTGCGCCCCTGATACAGGTAGCCGCGCTCGTAGATGCTGCCGAGCGCGCGCATGATGTCGGCCTCGGTCTTGAAGTCCATCGTCAGGTAGGGATGCTCCCAGTCGCCCAGCACGCCGAGGCGGATGAAGTCCTTCTTCTGCCGCTCGATCTGTTCCTTTGCATAGGCGCGGCACAGTTCGCGGAACTGCGACGGCGGAATCGCCTTGCCGTGTTTCTTCTCCACCTGCAACTCGATCGGCAGGCCGTGGCAATCCCAGCCCGGCACATAGGGCGCGTCATAACCCGCCAGCGTCTTGCTCTTGACGATGATGTCCTTGAGTATCTTGTTCACAGCATGGCCGATGTGAATGTCGCCGTTCGCATACGGCGGGCCGTCGTGCAGAATGAATTTCGGCTTGCCCTGCCTGGCTGCGCGGATTTTCTGATAGCGTTGCTGCGCCTGCCAGCGCGCCACCATCTGCGGCTCGCGCTTGGCGAGGTCGCCGCGCATCGGGAACGGAGTATCGGGAAGATTCAGGGTGGCTTTGTAGTCAGTCATTTCGGGTAATCAGTCATTGGTAGTCAGTCATGTTGAGTAAACCATTGCTTTGCCTTTTCCACATCCAACGCAATTTGCCGCGTCAGCGTTTCCATATCGGGATATTTTTCCTCGTCGCGCAGTTTGTGCAGAAAATCAAGACGCACGTGCTTGTTGTAAATCTGTTGCGCAAATTCGAACAGGTGCACTTCCAGTACCGGCTTGCCATCCTGTCGCACCGTCGGGCGCACGCCGAGGCTCGCCACCCCCTGCAACACCCCCATGCCCTCGGCATGTGCCTGCACCACAAAGATTCCAGACAGCGGCGGACGGTTATGTTTCAACTGGATGTTGGCGGTCGGAAAACCAAGCTTCTTGCCCAGACCGTCGCCATGCTCCACACGCCCGCTGATGCTGTAGTGGCGCCCGAGGTAGGTTTGCGCCATACGCATGTTGCCTTCAGCCAGCGCGGCACGCACCGCCGTGCTGGAAATGCGCACCCCATTATGCAGCACAGTATGCACTGCCTGCACCGCAAAACCGTGCTGCGAACCGATTTTTTCCATCAGCGCGAAATCACCAGCGCGCCCGCTGCCGAAGCGGAAATCATCGCCAATCAGCACAAATTTTGCGGACAATTTTTCATGCAGCGCATGAATGAATCCTGCAGCGCTTATCTGCGCAAAACGGGCATTGAAGTGGCACACATGCACGCGGTCGATGCCCATGGAATCGAACAGCTCCAGCTTCTCGCGCAAACTGGTCAGGCGTGTCGGAGCCTGTTGCGGCGCAAAAAATTCGCGTGGATGTGGCTCGAAGATCACCACCGCAGTTAGCAATCCACGCGCTTGCGCTGCTGAACGCAATTCGTTCAGCAACGCCTGATGGCCCAGATGCACACCATCGAAATTTCCGATGGTGAGCGCGACAGGCTGGTTAGCGAGCAACTGAACGCCTGGGGGATAAAGTCCGCGTAATATTTTCATGGACGCGGATTATACCGTAGGGGCGGGTGATTATCGGAGGTTAGCAGTCACTGATTGGATTTAAAAAATGGATTTTCAATTTCTGCCGCGTTGCAGCAAAAAATTGATACCCATTAGTGCTTGGAACATGGTTTCCTATTCCCGTGAAATCTGGAAAGTTTTTCTGCCGTTATTGCTTACAACTGCCAGCAAGTCATTATTACCCAATTTGCCATATTCAAGTTTGGCTTGATCAATTGCCTCATCAAAAAATATGGCATTCATGACAGCACCACGCTCTATGTCCCACAAGAATAGCTTGCTGTTCGTGACTGCAGCCAGGTAGCGCCAATTCGATATGAACATGCAGTCCAGAATCTTGGCTCCCCCCTTTTCTTCGGCCTTTCTTGTTGCAACCGGCGCAGTCTCAAAAGTAATAACCTCCTTGTTTGCCTCCCTGTCCAGCACATGTATCATGGAGCCATACAGGCGCCCGCCCTGTGTCTTGCGCAAATATCCGCCGATCACAACCATCTTGTCGTCCGGCGACTTGTTGGCACATGTCACCTCCTCGCTTAACGCGAAACTGTCTTTCAGGTTGGCTAATTTGATAATCGGATCATCTTCGGATACCGGCACCGGGCGCTTTTCCGCTACAAGGGATTCAGAAGCTGGTACCGGCTTGAGGGTTACATTGAACAATCGCGGGTTCGTGAAATCCTGCACCTTAATGCCCATGGCCTGAACGGTGGAGTCGATTGCACGCTGTATGGCATTGCTGATTGCCGCACTATCGGTTAACCCGTCAGAAGGCGGCATTCCCTTTACCCCCATCGCGGGCGATGCGGAAGAACGTATCTGGGCATCTTCGCCAATAAACCGGATGTCCGTCAGAGACGTTGCGGTAAAGATTCCCGCCAATCCTTTTGCCAAGGCAACGTCCAGGTAGACACGATAAACACCCTCAATATCATACTTTCCGGCACTCTTAACGAACTCTTCTGCGGTGATCAGTGCTCCCGGATCCTCCAGTTTTTTCCACCCCTTCTTCAACTCCTCGGCCTTCTTCTGGTCGAGCACCGTGAAGCCATTATCAGTCAATACCTGCTCCATGCGTGCCTGGGCAATTCGCGCATACTGCTTCGCCATGGAAGTCTGCGTATACACAATCACGGCCACATTTTTCGGCGCGGCCATCAGTTCGCTGGAAAATATGAGCGTAAAAAACAGATGCAGAAGAACAAGTTTAAGTGCGCGGCCAGGCAGATTCATATGTAGCTCCAAAAGTACGTTCGACTGATTGCTCTAGTTTACTGGTCAGGCTCATGCCGAAGAAACCGGGAGAATTTTTCCCGCCAGCGTTTGACTACGTTAATAGCCAGGACGTCCAGCACCATCTGCGGGGAAACCGGATTCCACCCCGTTTTGCCCTGGAAACGATCAGAGAATATTGTTTTACCATCTTCAACCAGGAAGGTCGCCATTCCTCCCTCAAACTGGTACTCACGGTTTTTTCCGGGTGACTCCTTGTCGATGCGATTGTTCATTTTCCCTGACGCAAAAACGACCAGCAATAATTTCCCCTTTTCAACCAGACTGCCAGGTATGCCCCCTTCCTGAAGCACTTTCAGTTGCGCCGGAGATAATTTTTGCATTCTGGTGGCCGTATCGGCACCCAGCGGCCTGATAATATTGTTTAGACCGTCACAGGCCTTATGCCAGACACCTTGATCCGCATTAGATTGAAAATAACACACGATCACTGCAGGACGCCCTTCGAAATGCTGCCGCCACAGTGTTCTTTCCATATCCTCTGCCGAGCAGGCAAGCGCATCGCCCCGTTTCTTCGCGATTGCCTGCCGGTCATCAAGATGCCTGGCATCAGCGGACTGCTGATAATAGCTCTTGGCTCCGCAGGAATTTCCCCTGGTCTCCTCGACCTCGCCCAGTTTGAACAGAATATCTCCCGGGCCAAACAGAGGGGGCAAGCCATTACTGTGCTTCGCAAGCAAATCTTTATAACTGCTTGCAGCGGAGCCAAGCATTTTCGATTTCTCGCTTTCATCGGTCTGTGCGGCGGCCTTGTTGATGAGCGAGTCGGCATCACCCAGTGCTTTTTTCGCCTGATCAAGTTCATTACGAGACAGTCCCAGCTTTTGCTGGATGCGATTCAAAAGCTGGCTGTAGTAAGCTGCTGAGCTGGCTTCTGGAATGAGATCCAGCGCGATGCGCGGCAACACATCCAATGCCGCATCCACGGCGGACAATCTTGCATTCAGCGGGGCAGCCTCATTTTGCGCAACAGCCAATTGGTCATTCAGATCGCCGAACAAAGTCTTCGCCAGGCCCACGCGCTTACCCTGCTCGACTTGCAGTTTGGATACTCTCGCGCGCAGCCAGATCGCGCAGGTCTTCGGATCTTCCCATGTGTCGATGACCTCGACGTTTTTCAGGGAGGCATTGGTGGATGTTTGCGTGATGGAACGCAGGTTGGAATCGGTTATGGCCTTTCCGGACTTCTCCTGTCTCGATTGCTCCAGTATCAACGAGTTTTTGACGGAAACCTCAATCACTTCGGATATGTTCTTCAATGCATTTTGTTTGGCGGATGAGATTCGGTCCGCCAAGGCCGCTTTGGTATCGTCCGACACACCAGCCGCAAAGAAGTACTCGTTAGTGACCGATTCCGGGCTGTCCACCCACGCGGGCCTGGCTCCTCCCCCGGAACATTGGGCGAGACTGGATAAAGGATATCCCCACGAGCCCAACAAACAGATTCCCGCCACTATGGCACGAATATTCATTACCAACCCACCCTCGCATCAGTTGGACTGCACCATAAAAGAACCGCCTGGACGGCGGCTCTTTTATCCCAACAATAAAGCATAAAATCTGGAAATCAGAAACGTTGTGTAAGACCTACGGTGAGGTTAAACAGTGTGCTGGTACTCCCACTTGCAGATTGGAACTGTAGCGATGCACGGACATCGGCGGATGCAGTTTCGGTCAGGAAGTAAGATGCGCCGCCACCCGCCGATATCTGGAACGGGGTCGTCGAGGTACCAGCGACTTTCATACTGATTACCATTACATCTGCATCGACGAAAGGAACGAAATCACCTTTTTGCCCAACTTTAAAATAGTATTTCCCACCCACTCCGGCGCCGAACATGTTGTAGCTGGACCCGCTCTTCATGGCCATAACATTAACTGTGCCCAAAATTTGCGGCTTGAAGTAACGACCATAATGTCCCAACAGGAACAGCGTATCGGTGCCGCCTGAAGGGTTCAACTGGCTGGTAAAGTTGCCACTGACACTTATTTCCTGCTGTTTTTCCTCGGCACATGCGTTTGAAGAAATACCGATAGCCAGAATCGCGGCAACCATATATTTTTTATTCATCATTTCAAAGCTCCTTGTCTCTATTGTGTTCGTTTAATGTTGGCTACAGCCAAGCCAGCATATTTAGGCCATTGATCGCTTTGGCAGCTTGTCCGCCCCAAATCACTCACCTATTCAGGATTAAGCAACATCCTGCACAAGAGCCTCTACTCTATCATGCCATTACACTCCGCAGTCAATAGTTCAAATTGCGTATACATGCTTTTGGCATATCTTTTGAGGCAGAGGTTGCCCACCGGTATCTTCTAGAACCGATGAAGCCCAAACCTCTTATAATTACTCTTCCATGTTGTCCAGCGAATAAGGAGCCTCTGCCATGACGCACAATTTGCACAACACTCGCCAGTCATTCAAACTCTCCAACGGCAAACAGGGCACGCTGTATTCGCTGCCCGCGCTGGAAGCCGCTGCTGTTGGAAAAATTTCTCGTTTGCCGGTTTCCATCCGCATCGTGCTGGAAGCGGTGCTGCGCAACTACGACGGCAAGAAAATTTCCGAGGCGCACATCCGCCAGCTGGCGAACTGGCAACCGAATGCGCCGCGCACCGAGGAGATTCCGTTCGTGGTGGCGCGCATCGTGTTGCAGGATTTCACCGGCGTGCCGCTGCTCGTCGACCTCGCCGCGATGCGCGATGCCGCCGCCAAACTAGGCAAGGACCCGAAAATCATCGAACCGCTCGTGCCGGTGAACCTGGTGGTTGACCACTCGGTGCAGGTGGATTACTACAACCGCCCGGACGCGCTGCAGCTCAACATGGAAATGGAATTCGAGCGCAACAACGAGCGCTACAAGTTCATGAAATGGGGTATGCAGGCGTTCGATACTTTTAAAGTTGTGCCGCCCGGCGTCGGCATCGTGCACCAGGTCAATCTGGAATATCTTGCGCGCGGTGTGCAGCACAAGGATGGGCCAGAAGGAAAAATGTTCTACCCGGACACGCTGGTGGGAACCGACAGCCACACGACCATGATCAATGGCATCGGCGTGGTCGGCTGGGGCGTGGGCGGCATCGAGGCGGAAGCCGGCATGCTCGGCCAGCCGGTGTACTTCCTCACGCCGGACGTGGTGGGCGTACATCTCAAGGGCAAACTGCGCGAAGGCGTCACCGCGACCGACCTGGTGCTGACTGTCACCGAACTGTTGCGCAAGCAGAAAGTGGTGGGCAAGTTTGTGGAATTTTTCGGCGCAGGAACTGCCGCGCTCACCGTGCCCGACCGCGCCACCATCGCAAATATGGCGCCGGAATACGGCGCAACGATGGGCTTCTTTCCGGTGGACGACGCAACGGTGGACTACCTGCGCTATACCGGACGTACGGACGAAGAAGTGGATGCCTTCCAGTCCTATTTCAGGGCACAGAACCTGTATGGCACTCCGCAGGCGGGCAGTATCGATTACAGCAGCGTGGTAGAACTGGATCTCGCCAGCATCGAGCCATCGCTGGCGGGGCCGAAGCGCCCGCAGGATCGCGTGGCGCTGTCCGCAATGCGCGAAACTTTCAATACCCTGTTCAGCAAACCGGTAGCAGAAAACGGTTTCAACAAACCTGCTGCCGAACTGGGCAGGCGCTATGCCACAAAACTGCACATGTACAGCGGAGAAGTGTGCATTCCGATGGCTGGCGGCGGCCTGACCGATGGCGGGCCTGCGGGCAAACCCGCTATGGGCAGCCACAGCAGCAGCGCGGCGAGCGAAATCGAAATGATGGACAGCCACCCTACCCCGACAATACACAGCCAATGCGCGGAAGAAACAAATACGGTGGTCGGGGTAGGCCACGGCGATGTGCTGATCGCTGCGATCACCTCCTGCACCAACACCTCAAACCCGAGCGTGCTGCTGGCTGCCGGCCTGCTGGCGAAAAAGGCCGTGGCGAAAGGTTTGCGTGTGGCACCGCACATCAAGACTTCGCTCGCTCCCGGCTCGCGCGTCGTGACCGAATACCTGACCAAGGCCGGGCTGCTGGAGCCATTGGCGCAACTCGGCTTCAGCCTTGCGGCCTACGGCTGCACCACCTGCATCGGCAATTCCGGCCCGCTGGATTCGCGGCTGGAAGAAGCAATTGCCGCCCATGACCTGATTGCCGCCGCCGTGCTGTCCGGCAACCGCAACTTCGAGGCGCGCATCCACGCAAGCATCAAGGCCAACTTCCTGGCTTCGCCGCCGCTGGTGGTAGCTTACGCCATTGCGGGCCGGGTCAACATCAATCTGGACAGCGAGCCGCTCGGTATTGGCAAGGACGGTCAGCCGGTATACCTGAGAGACATCTGGCCGAACAGCGCCGAAGTACAGACGATGATGAAATATGCCGCCGACCCGGCAACCTACCGCAGGCTGTATAGCGACCTCACACGTGATCTGCCGCTGTGGAATGCGATTCCAGCGCCCACCGGCAACCTGTACCAGTGGGACGATTCCACCTATATCGCGCGCCCGCCGTTCTTCGAGCAATTCAGTATGCAGGTCGGACAGATCGGCAATATCCGCAACGCAAAACCGCTGGCAATATTCGGCGACTCAGTCACCACCGACCATATCAGTCCGGCGGGCAGTTTCAAGGCCGCCACGCCCGCAGGCAAATACCTGCAAGACAAGGGGGTGGCGGTGAAGGATTTCAACAGCTACGGCGCGCGGCGCGGCAACCACGAGGTGATGATGCGCGGCACCTTCGCCAACGTGCGCATCCGGAACCTGATGCTGCCCGCGAAGACCGACGGCAGCCGCGTCGAGGGCGGTTACACGCTATACCACGGCGAGCAGATGGCGATCTACGACGCGGCGATGAAGCACATTGCGGACGGCACACCGACAGTCATTTTTGCGGGCGAGGAATACGGCACCGGCTCCAGCCGCGACTGGGCGGCGAAAGGCACGCAACTGCTCGGTGTGAAGGCGGTGATCGCGAAATCCTACGAGCGCATCCACCGCAGCAACCTGGTCGGCATGGGCGTGCTGCCGTTGCAGTTCAAGGGCGATGCCAATGTCGCCGCTCTGCATCTGACCGGGGAAGAAACTTTCGACATCATCGGCATCGATGAAAACCTGAAGCCGCAGCAGGACGTGACGCTGACCATCCGCCGCAAGGACGGCAACACGCAAAAAGTGCCTCTGCTGCTACGCATCGACACGCCAATTGAGGTTGATTACTACCGGCACGGCGGGATATTGCCGTATGTGCTGAGAGAGCTGGTATCGCAATAATAATCGGGCACCCGACTTTTGCGATCGTTTAGAGTTAAAATACGCAGTTAAAAAAACAAGCGCCCAACAATCAAATGAGCGTAGACATGCTTGGTGCCTGGCATCAACGGCCTCGAATCATGGGTACGCATGATATTTAATCCAGGCTGTAAGCAGTCAAGTCTTGAATTTATAAACAGGGGAGTAATATGGCAATTGTATTATTTGGCAGGTTGATAGCCAAAGTGTCACCAAATAGCGATAATTATTTTGCACTCTTCAATAATCTGGCGGACTGTACAGTACGTGGCGCCAAGGTTCTCGCGAAGATGAGTTCGGTACATGATCCGGTAGCCTTCGATCAGCACTTTCAAGAAATCAGGAAGATCGAAGGCGAAGCTGACGAAGTCACGAAAACCATCCTGCTGTCATTGCACAAAACGTTCATCACACCCTTCGACCGGTCGGAAATCAAGGATCTGGCCATGGCACTCGACGACATGATCGACTACATGGAAGACATCCCGCAACGAGCCGAGCTATATGGCCCCGGCGAATTCACCCCGGAAATGTCGACTCTCGGCCAGATCGCTGTGCGTGCTACGGAGAAGGTTCAGGAAGCCGTCGCATTGTTGTCGGATATGAATAATGCCGAGCGCATCCTGAAAATCTGCCAGGAAATCGGCGAGATCGAAAGCGAGGCCGACCGTATCATGCGAGCCGGGGTAACGCGGCTTTTTGTCGAGGTCTCGGATGCCCGCGCGCTGATCCGCGCCAAGGAGCTCTACGAACTTTTCGAGGAGGCAGTTGACCGCTGCGAAGATGCGGCCGACGTCATTCACGGGGTAGTGCTGGAACGCATATGAACGAAAAGATGTTCCTGATCATGGCGATTCTGGTCGTCGTGGCGCTGCTGTTCGATTTCATGAACGGTTTTCACGACGCTGCAAACTCAATCGCACTAATGGTTTCGACACGGCTATTGACGCCGCAGGCAGCGGTCATCTGGGCCGCATTTTTCAACTTCATTGCCTTCCTGATTTTCGGGCTGACTGTAGCCAAAACAGTCGGATCAGGCATCGTTTCGCCGGCGGTCATCGACAATGCTGTGGTCTTTGGCGCGCTATGCGGCGCCATCTCATGGAACATCGTAACCTGGTGGTTCGGCATTCCATCCTCATCATCGCATGCGCTGGTCGGGGGATTGGTTGGGGCAACATTAGCCAAGGCCGGCTGGAGCGCCATCATTGCACAAGGCCTGATCAAAACATCGGTGGCAATCATCCTGTCCCCGCTTTTCGGGCTAGTGCTGGCATTTACACTGGCCATCGCCCTGCTCTGGGTATTCGAGAAGTCGTTGCCTTATCCGACCGAACGAAAGTTCAACAAACTTCAATTCATCTCCTCTTCGCTCTACAGCCTCGGCCACGGCGGAAATGACGCTCAAAAAACCATGGGTATCATCACCGCCCTGTTGTATGCCAACGGCTACCTGCAGGGCGAGTTCCATGTCCCGTTCTGGGTCGTGATGTCCTGTCAGATTGCCATGGCTCTCGGCACGCTGTTCGGCGGCTGGCGCATCGTTAAAACGATGGGCATGGGTATCACCCGGATCAGGCCCACAGGCGGTTTCTGCGCACAGACGTCAGGGGCGATTGCACTGTTTCTGGCGACGTGGATGGGCATCCCCGTCTCGACGACGCACACCATCACCGGTGCTATCGTCGGCGTCGGCCTATCGCGCCGCGTTTCCGCAGTGCGCTGGGGACTTGCTTCGCGCATCGTCTGGGCTTGGGTGCTGACCATTCCCGCATCGGGTCTGGTCGCGGCTTTATTCTGGTATCTGGGGCGCGGTTTTATGGGATAAACAATAAACCGTGGTCTGTCCCTGATTGTCCTACTCTGGCCCCTGATGCTTCGGCCCGGTTTCCCTTTACGCTGGTTGCCGGATTAGTCACGGTGGATCAGTGAGGCCGACGGTAGATCGCCATGAACTCTTCATATAGCTCCCTGCTTTCGAGTAGATGTGGCGCGTGCATTTCGAAGAAGTCAGATTCATGATCCTGAAGCTCTAATTTCCCGCTGGTCGGAAGCAGGGTTCCCTTGATTCCTTGCCTGAACTCTAACAACTCGCCTTCGGGTACTGGGGCTGATTTCTCGCCAGTGATGACGAGATAGAAGTAGTACGAGTTTACCGCGACGAGCCTCACGCAAACCCACGAGCGGCTGTGTCCTACAAAGATGCGGGCACAACGCGTAGCGCGGGGTTCAAGGGTAATGCCATTGACGACAGAAGGAACAACAATGTCGAGCATTACAGACACGAAGTCAGGCTTCTCGGCTTCGCCAAGCATGTACTTCTTGAGTGTACGATGAAAGTCTGCATCTATATGTGTTGTACGAGACGAGTTGTATGAGACCTTGAGAAGCCAACGAAGCAGTTGGTCATGGTTGTACCGAAAAACAACACGCTCGTTTTTATCAACGATTCTTGAGAAGTATCCGTCGTATAGGTTGCATGCGTAGGTGTCCAAGGTGCTCAAAGGCCCGTTGTTGCAACGTACACAGACGTCTTTGACGATAAGGTCTGCTCCGAAAACTTTCTTTGCCTGTGAAGAGAAGCGCATAACGTAGGACGGCGCTCTTGTGATGATGCACTGCGGCCAGATGTGCTCCTTCGTCAAGGGAGCAGATGTGCCGCAGTACGCACAAGTTCCTTGGGTCATATAGTTCAGATGCTAATGTTCAAGCTCAGGAGCGAGAGGTTAATAAGAAGGAGAATTCATTCCGGGCTACGATCGCTAGAGCTTGTCGATTTTTTTATACGCAACTAACGCCGAGTTGGCTGCATCTACATATCGTTTGGCAAGATTAATATCTCGACTGTAAAACACGTGTTTTATTACACCACCATCCGAATTAATCAGAGAAACAACATACCAATCCTTAAACTTTCTTTGCCATTTCATTAGCCTAACTTTATTTATGGTTCTGTAATAAATGCGTTCGCTAGAACCTACAATTTTTTCTGCGCGACCATACATATCGTTTTCTATAACACTTCCGTAACTCCAATAAGCATAATCATCCTTAATTTCAAAACGTTCTGGTCTCCAATTAGGATGTTGCGTCATTGTTAATTCTTCCAGCGTAGCAACTGCATCTTTAGTGCCCATCTTCACTGTTGTTTCGTAATCAATGACGGTATCTGTAAATATTGCAGAGACGTTTGCGCAACCAGTAAGCATCAAGATGTTCAGCAAAGCCACTATTCTATAAAAGTTCATGCGCAGTCTCCCTTTTGGAAAATTGGATACCAAAAATTATATTTATAGGTACTGAAAGTGCTACCCCAAAGCCGAGGGTCGGCATCGCAATATTCCTACGCAGTCCCACCACCGTCAGACCATCGATCCGCACAGCAGGCAGCACCCCAACCAGCACACTTTGCTCTTCTTTGCCGCAGGTGTCTAGTTTCACCCCTGCTTCAAAATCTCCTGCGACTTCTCTCTGCCGATTTTCGCCATCCGCAAAAACGTCGCCAACTCTTCCACCCAGCGCAATTTCTGCTCCGCGGAGAGCTGCCGGAATGCGCGCAGCCGTTCGTCGCTCACGCAGTAGGTACGGTCGCCGGGATAGTAGGGATAGGTTAGCTCTGGTAGTTTTTCCATCACCCAGTTCCGTCCTTAAAGGATATGATTACGCCGTCCCACCCACCGTCAACCCGTCTATCCTCACCGTCGGTTGCCCCACGCCCACCGGCACGCTCTGGCCTTCCTTGCCGCAGGTGCCAACGCCGGAGTCAAGCGCCATGTCGTTACCGATCATCGAGATGCGTGTCAACACGTCAGGGCCGTTGCCGATAAGCGTCGCGCCTTTTACCGGATGGGTAATCTTGCCGTCCTCGATCATGTAGGCTTCGGCGGTGGAGAACACGAATTTGCCGCTGGTGATGTCCACCTGTCCGCCGCCAAAGTTCACCGCATACAAACCGTGTTTAACGGAGGCGATGATTTCCTTCGGGTCTTTGTCGCCATTGAGCATGTAGGTGTTGGTCATGCGCGGCATCGGCAGGTGCGCGAAAGATTCGCGCCGTGCATTGCCTGTGACCGGCACGCCCATCAGCCGTGCGTTGAGTGTGTCCTGCAAATATCCCTTGAGAATGCCGTCCTCAATCAGCGTGGTGCATTGCGTGGGGTTGCCCTCATCGTCCATCTGCAATGAGCCGCGCCGCCGTGCCAGCGTGCCGTCGTCCACGACGGTGACGCCCTTTGCAGCGACGCGCTCGCCGACGCGTCCGGAAAACGCCGAGCTGCCTTTGCGGTTGAAATCGCCTTCCAGTCCGTGCCCGATCGCTTCATGCAGCAGGATGCCCGGCCAACCGTTGCCCAGCACCACGGTCATGTTGCCCGCCGGAGCGGGTGCAGCGTCCAGATTGATCACCGCCTGATGAACCGCCAGCGCTGCATATTTGCGCAGCATCGAATCATCGAAATAATCGTAATCGAAGCGCCCGCCGCCGCCCGCCGAGCCTTGCTCGCGTTTGCCGTTGCTCTCGATGATGACCGTGACCGACAGGCGCACCAGCGGCCGGATATCGGCGTTCATCAGGCCGTCGTTGCGCGCCACCATTACCACTTCATATTCGCCCGCCAGCCCCGCCATCACCTGCACCACGCGCGGATCAAGCGCGCGCGCATATCTTTCGATGCGTTCCAGCAATGCGACTTTGTCGGCATCCTTGAGGCTGGCAATCGGGTCGTGGGGCAAATATATTTCGCGCCGTGAGCCATGGCGAATTACAGGAACTGTCTGGGTGCCGCCCTGTTTGGAGATCGCTCGCGTGGCCTGCGCCGCGCTTTCCAGGGCTTCCATGCTGATGTCGTCGGAATAGGCGAAGGCAGTTTTCTCGCCGCTCACCGCACGC
This sequence comes from Nitrosomonadales bacterium, assembly GCA_023259055.1. Taxonomy (GTDB): domain Bacteria; phylum Pseudomonadota; class Gammaproteobacteria; order Burkholderiales; family Gallionellaceae; genus Gallionella. The sequence continues at coordinate 46,862 of JAHFQZ010000006.1, read as the reverse complement.
ACGCCCACGCCCTGATCAATATTGAAACTTCCGGATTTGACGATGCCCTCTTCCAGCGACCAGCTTTCGGCTCGGCTGTACTGGAAGTACAAATCCGCATAGTCGAGCTGGTGCGCCATCATGCTGGCGAACACTTGTTCGATCTGGCGCGCTTCGATGGAATTCGGCAGGAGCAGCGATTGCTGTGCAGTGGCGAAAAGCGTGTCGAATGATTTAATTGGAGGTTCGTTTTGCTGCACGGCATTCATCAAGGTTTCTTCTTTCTCAATCACATCTGAATAAAACGCGGTGCGTCAGCGCGGGCAAGCTGGCGCGCAAACTGGCCTGGTAAGATGGATTCACCTCGGCAACCACCACTCCGGAGCCGCGCGGCAAGCGGTCCAACACGCGCCCCCAGGGATCAACGATCATGCTGTTGCCATGCGTTTCGCGCCCGTTGATATGGTATCCGCCCTGCGCGGCGGCAATCATGTAAGCAAGGTTTTCTATGGCGCGTGCGCGCACCAGAACCTCCCAGTGCATCCTGCCGGTGGTCTCGGTAAACGCGGACGGCAGCACGATGATGTCCACATTTTTCATCGCGCGGAAAAGCTCCGGAAAACGCAGGTCGTAGCAAACCGCAAGACCGATACGCCCGAACGGGCTATCCACCACCACAACCTGATTTCCCGGCTCTATCGTTTTCGCTTCGTGATATTTTTCATTGCCCAATTCGAGATTGAACAAATGTATCTTGTCGTAACGCGCCACTTGTTCGCCTTGTTCATCAAACACCAGGCAGGTGCTCCTTACTTTGTCCGGCACACTGGCCGCCAGGGGGATTGATCCGCCCACCAGCCAGATTTTGAATTGACGGGCGGTATCACTCAGGAAAGCCTGAATTTGCCCTTGTCCGGCTTGCTCGCGTACCGCGATCTTGTCCTGGTCGGTCATACCCATTATGGCGAAGAATTCCGGCAGCACCACCAGTCGCGCACCTTGCTCCGCAGCCATCGCAATAAGCCGGCGCGCCTCGCTGAGATTGCCCGCAACATTCGGGCCGGAAGCCATCTGAATGGCGGCGACCTTGAATGCGTTGGCCTGCGCGGCGATGCGTTTTTGCGTGGAATTTCCGTCTGACATGATGCTTTTCCTTATCTGGGTTATTTGTATGGAACCGGAACTGGTACTTTTACTACTTTTACCACATTGGGTTCACTCCATGTTCCGGTGACATTGTATTCAAACGACACCAACTTATCGAGTGGATTACCCAATGCCTTGTTGACGATGAGCGTGCCGATACCTACCGCAGGCCCGGCGGCAAAAGCACTGATCAGCGATACGCTATCCCCCAGCGTGGGAAACACCTTGACGCGCAAATCCTGAGTTCCGCTATTCATGTCCACATTGCCTTTCAAGGTCACTTTGGCAGCCGAACCATCCATATGAAAATCCTGGGTATTGATTACCCCGTCTTTGATTACCGCGTTGCCATTGATATTGTCGAACTGAAAACCTTCGCTGAACACATCGTTAAAATCCAGCGAGATATGACTGGGCAAAGCTTGCAGGCTGAGGATGCTGAGCAATTTTCCGGCGCCCGGATCCATTTTAAGAAATCGCCCTTTGCCAGTATCAAGCTTAAGCCAACCGCTCAAGGAAGCATAGTTGAATTCGTTCGGCGTACCGGCCCATGACAAGTTTGCCGCCAATTTACCACTCCCCCCTTTGACAGTATTGGGATAGCTGTAACGCGCCAGTGTTTTGCCCACATCACTGAGCTTTAGCTGCAGATTCAACTGGGTTTGAGTATTCTCTTGCACAGAACTCCAGACACCATCCCCAGACAGGCTGCCGTCAGGATTGGTGATATATAAACGGCGCAGCCGCCAGTCCTTGCCATCAGGATGCCCGACTAATTCGAAGCGGCCGAATTGCTTGTCCTTTACTTGCAGGTTTTCAATCACAACCTCCAGAGCGGGCAATTTGTTGGGGTGAGAGATGTCTGTCTGTCCGGTTTTGTCCGGGGGTGCGGGCATGTCGGTTTTAGCCGGTGCCGAAGATTGTTCTGGCTGTTCGTCTTTCACCAAATACATATTGCTCAGATGCGCACTTAACTTGCTGCCCTTTTCATATCCGTGAGGCAGCCATATTACTTCGCCGTTCAACGCATCACTGGCCAGTTTCACAGTCATTCCGTCGCCACGCCTGGAGGAGTCGATCTGCAGCGACCTAATGATTTGCCCATAGCCGGTAAGTTTTTCGATGTGCAGGTCTATTCCGGCAATGGGCAATGCCGGGCTGGTTTTTGTCGTGCCGCTTATCAGGCTATCCCAGCCTTGTATCGACAACTCCGGCAAACTGCCCGCCAGCCAAATGCCGTTCTTGCTTCTTAGAGGAATCGATTGTAGCTTGGCTCTCGAAGGATGTTTTTTCGTCTTAGAGAAGTTCGCCAACTTGTCCATTCCACCGAATATGACCGTGCCGCGTTTGATGGCCATCGCACCGTTTTTATCACGCCGCTCCAGACGAGCATTAAGCAGGCTGCCCAATTGAGCTGTAATAGTGTCCTGTCCATCTGCGATATCCTTCTTTTCTACCCGCAATGACATCTCCTCGTCAGCGCCCTTGGTAAAGGGTTGTGGCAGGCTGGAGCTGATGCCCTGCAGACTTGAATTGATGGCCAGTTGTGCCGATTTTTTCGTCACCACAATGTCAGCATGCCACGCCGTACTGCCTTGCAAATAATTCAGCAGAGGGTGCGGATTGAATTTGCGCAAAGCATCAACGCTGCTGTGCCCCCGCACGGTGGCATGCACCGCGCCGTTTTCAATAGTCTGCACATTGAGGCTGGCCGCTCCGCCCAGTATTTCTGCCGACACACTTTTGGCCTGCATACCAGACTCGGTGAACAACATCTCGCCGTGCGTCTTGCGCAGCAGCGGCACTCCTTTACCCAGATGAATTTCGCTATCCTGCACACGAAAGGCGCCGGACACCTTCACTGGTTTATTGCCCAGCAACGGGATACGCGCAAACAGGTCCAGATGTCCATTGCCGCTAACGCGCATACCGTCGGTGAAGCCATCTATGTAGCCGCGCACCGGACTCTGCTGGATGAATTGCAGAAATGTACTGTTCTCGGCTGATGCTTCGCCATTTATTTCAAGCGGTAAATCATCGCTCAACATATCCGGCAAGGCGACGGTAACGTTTCGCAAAACCGCGCCCAACATGGTCGCAGATGGTGACTTCACTTCCAGCTTGTTGCCGCGTATCGAAAATTCACCGGCGATGTTCTCTATGCGTGGCCAATTCTTGTCGAATTCCATTACAACATTCCGCGCATGCCCCCCGATTTCAAGCAGCGCATTTTTCGTTACGCCCCGAGGAAACTCGCTCAGGTTGCCCTTGATTCGTATACGAAGATCCTCGGTATGCCCCGCCAGTAGCGCGCCGTTCAGCCAATCACTACCTTCCTTGTTCAGTGCGATCAGCGGGATATAACGGGCAGCTTGCCTTACATCACCACGCGTCAAGCTGGCATTCAAATCCAATACCCCCAAGGTGCCGGCCTGTGTCTGATAACTGCCATACAGACCGCCTGCCAAGTCATCATTGACGACGGAGACGTTATCCAGCGTGATCTTGAGTTCATTACTCTCACGTTGCCATCCGGCCTGCCCTATCAGGATAGCGAAAGAAAGTGGTTCACGCATTACGCCCGGCGCATTCACCACCAACTGGTGAGAATTGATATTCAACCTGCCACTCGTATCGCTGCCATCCACATCCAGCGACAAACCGGAAAAACCGGGCATTGCGCCAACCTGGTGTAACGCAATATCTTCGAACTGACCCTTGATTTTGTAACCATCCGGCTTTTCAAACCTGCCCTGCCATTTCACATTCAGATTAGCCACTTTTCCTCTTGGTGAATATGCTTCCAATTGAGCACGAAGACCAGCCTCCAGCGGTAAATAGCTGACCAGTCTGGTAAGCCATTCCAGTTGCAGCAAGTTAGCGCGTACTTCCCCAGTTGCGGGTTGATTATTGATGGCCTCCTTAATGCGAAAAAATAAATCTGAGGACTGCATCTCTGCTCCATCCTGGAATCGCATTGCCAAATTTTTTGCAGAAACATCGAAGCCGCCCGCCACATCTTTCCATATCGCGCGACCTCGCAGGCTGGACAACAACATTTCTGGAGCATCCTCGGCCAGCTTGGCCACCACGTTATACAATGCCAAATCTGCAGTGATTTCCTTCACCTTACCCGCTTCCACACCCAACCAGGAACGCACCGCACCGCGACCGCGACCAATTTCTTTGGGTAAGTCCAACCAATGTCGCCAAACTGTCACATCAGTAAATTCAAGTTGCGTAAAGATTTGACCGTGCCATTTACCCAAGTCATCAAAACTTACCCCGTGAAAATCACCGCGAACATCCAGCGGTGTCGCCATATCTTCGGGCGACAAGGCACGTAAGGCGAAACGGTGTTGGCTAATTGAATTGATAATGTGCAAATTGACCTGCCGCAGCACCAAAGGCGCCGCATCGCGCTGCTCGTCCACCCAGACGATAAGAGCGTCTCGCACCACCATGTGTGCCTGATGCAAAAGCCAATCGGCCAAATTATTATCGCCACCTTTTTTGGACAGTGCCACATTGCCGATAAATAATTCACCTTGCGAATCGCGACGTATCAGCAACTCCGGTCGATTGATTTCCAGACTGTCCAGCCGCAACTCCGCAGAAAACAACGACATCCACGATACGCTACTGTCAATGCGGTTCAGCACCAATGCCGGTTGCCGTTGTTCATCCAGAATACGCACATCGGTTAAATTCAGGCGCGGCTGAAGTCCCTGCCACTCTCCTTCGATTTTGCCTATGGTGACTGTATTGCCTATCGCTTCCGAAAAAGAAGTGGTGATCATGTCGTGGTACTGCTCGATATCGGGCAATAGCCAATAGCGCAGCAAGATGATGGCGAGCGCAATCAGCACAGCTATGGCTGCTGAAACGATAACGGTAAGCCGCGTCAACCAGCTCAAGCTGTGCCAGATTATGCGGACGGGAAGAGAGTTCAGCATCAGTTGTAGGGTGCGCAAACGCGCCAAGGTTTTTAACTGGGGCTTATAATCGTATTACGATGTGCATTCTAACTTGAAGCTCCACCTATGAATACCGCAAACTCACCACCCACAGCCTTCAACGACCTGCTGAAAAAGACGATGGACAGCAGCCGTTATGCTAAACGCGCGCTGGAGATAGACCAAACTCTCCTGGATTGGTTGCATGAGAATTACTCAGCGCCTTGCAACCGCGCGGAAATGCAGGCTTTATTACAGCAATCCAATCTCCTTCCGGACGACGAAACCGGTTTGGCGCGAGCCGTACGCAAATTGCGCAAACGGGTCATGGTCAAGCTGATTCTGCGCGACCTGAACGGACTGGCCGACTTGAACGAAGTGATGCAGGCGATGACTGCACTGGCGGAAATTTGTATCCAACAAGCGCAAAACTGCCTGATGCAAACCTTGCAGGCCCAATTCGGGATACCGCTGGGCGAAACGAACGCAACACCGCAGGAATTACTTATTGTCGGCATGGGGAAACTGGGCGGCAGCGAACTGAATGCCTCATCCGATATAGATCTGATTTTCGTTTACCCGGAAGACGGCGAAACCAATGGCCCCAGGAAATTAAGTAATCACGAGTTTTTTACCCGCTTGGGCCGACGCCTGATCAGCATCATCAATGAACTCACAGCCGACGGTTATGTGTTCCGCGTCGATATGAGGTTGCGCCCATACGGCGACAGCGGCCCGTTGGTGACAAGCTTTGCGGCGCTGGAAGAATATCTGGTCAGCCAGGGCCGTGAATGGGAACGCTATGCCTGGATCAAGGCACGTGTTGTCGCGCCTGCCCACTCCCCTGATGGAACTACTAGCCATTCGACTAAGCTGCAAAAGACCGCAGCCAAGTCGCTGGTTATCCCGCATGAAGCCCCTCTCTCTAACTCTCTCCCGCAAGCGGGAGAAAGGACAAACGAATCGCTACGCGATTTTTACGCCAACGAACTGATGCGGCTTGTGCAGCCGTTCGTATTCCGCAAATACCTCGACTTCGGCGCAATCGATTCGATGCGCAAGCTGCACTCGCAAATCCGCCAGGAAGTGCAGCGCCGCGACCGGCTCAACAACATCAAACTAGGCCCAGGTGGAATACGCGAAATAGAATTCACCGCGCAGGTTTTCCAGCTGATACGCGGAGGACGCGATGCCGCTTTGCGCATCCGCCCCACTCAGCAGGTTCTGCAACTGCTCGCGACTAACGGGCAACTATCCACCATCGCCGTTGCCAGTCTTGATGCAGCTTACGTGTTTTTGCGCAACCTTGAGCATCGTCTCCAATATCTGGATGACCAGCAAACTCAGGAGTTACCTGAAAAGCCAGAAGACCAGCAAATCATCGCGCAAGCCATGAATTTTCCTGATTATGCCGCGCTGTTGAAAGAACTTGACGTGCATCGCGCCTTGGTCAGCCAACAATTCGAGCAAATATTTGGCGAACAGAAAGATGAGCCCAACGACACGCAACTATGGCGGGATGAGATTACAGCCGAGGAATTGATCCTGCCCCTCGAAAAGCTGGGCTATCGCGACGCATCGGACAGCGCACAACTCTTGACGCAATTGCGCATAAGCAATCGCTATTTGCAATTACCTGAACTTAGCCGGCAGCGGCTGGACAAGCTGATCCCGCAATTTATCACCCTGAGCGCGCAGCACGCCGACCCGGATGCAACCCTGTCCAGATTGCTTACCATACTCGAAGCCATCAGCCGCCGCGCGGCCTACCTCGCCTTTCTGTCCGAATATCCGCTGGCCTTGCAGCGATTGGTCCAAGTGGTCTCCGCCAGCAGCTGGGCGAGCGAATATCTGGCGCAACACCCGGCGTTGCTCGACGAATTGCTGGAGGCACGCGAGATATACCAACCACCGCAGTGGCAGCAAATCGACAGCGATTTGCACAGCCGCCTCAATGACTGTGACGGGGATACCGAGCGGCAACTGGATGTGTTGCATCATGCCCAACAGGAGCAAACATTTCGCCTGCTGGCGATGGATCTGCAAGGCTTGCTGCCGCTGGAAAAACTCAGCGACCATCTGAGCGACCTGGCCGATTTGTTGCTACGCCATGTGCTGACGCTAGGCTGGATGACCACGCGAAAACGGCATCGCGATGACGCAAAATTTGCCGTCATCGCTTATGGCAAGCTTGGTGGTAAAGAACTCGGCTACGCTTCCGATCTGGATTTGATTTTTCTTTTTGACGACGACCATCCCGATGCGCAGGAAATCTACTCACGGTTGGGACAGCGCATCAACGCGCTGCTCAGCAGCTATACCTCATCGGGGCGTTTATATGAAACCGATTTGCGCCTGCGCCCGAATGGCGCGAGCGGCTTGCTGGTAAGCTCGGTTGCGGCTTTTGCCGAATACCAGCAGCAACACGCCTGGGTATGGGAGCATCAGGCACTGACACGCGCCCGCTTCAGCGCCGGCGATGCGCAAATTGGCGCAAAATTCGAAGAAATCCGCCTGAAAGTGCTTTGCCAGTCGCGTGATCTGACATCTTTACGCAAGGAAATCCTCGCAATGCGCCAGAAGATGCTTGACGGGCACCCCGATGATAGCGGGCTTTTCGACATCAAGCATAGCCGGGGTGGCATGGTAGACATCGAGTTCATCGTGCAATTCATCGTGCTGGCTTATGCCCATCAACACCCGCAATTGGCTGCAAACATTGGCAATCTGGCATTGCTCAAACTGGCTGGGAAACTTGGTCTTATCCCTGACGAAATTGCAGAACAGACCTGCAAACTATATCGCACGCTACGCCAGACGCAACATCGAATGCGACTCAACAGCCAGTCTCCATGCCGCGTACCGACTGGAGAATTCGACATCCATGCAAGCCAACAGTTGTGGGCAGAATTATTTGGAAGGATTGCATAATGGAATGTCCCTGCCCCGCCTTGTCTTTAATCCCATATCCATCAGGCTTTCAAAGCTCAACATTACTGAGTGGGAGCCCGAGCACTTCGACAAAAAACCCGACATGCTTGTCGGGCGATTGCTCTTGTAGGAGCACGCCCTGCGTGCGAGTCGCGGCTAGAAGCCGCTCCAACATCGGTGTTGCCTCATCGTTCCCACGCGGAGCGTAAAAACGATGAAGCACGCTACCGCGCATATCGCGACGGCTCAGAATGAGGTTCGCTGATTTGGACTCGGTGGGCGCAAGTGCTTGCGCAACCATCACTAAACGTATTTAATATGCGCCATGATACCCACGCACATATTGATAATTGACGACCATGACTTGTACCGTTCCGGGCTGCGCGCGGCAATAATCGCAAACATGCCGGCCGCAGGGATTTTTGAGGCCGGCTCGATAGACGATGCGATGCGCAGAATAACGGATAAGATTGACGCAATAGTGCTGGACAACAGGCTGCCAGGCCTGAACGGGGTGGAAGGGATCACACTGTTAAAGAAAAAATGGCCGCTAGTTCCTGTATTGATACTATCTTCACAGAGTGATCCGGAAATCATAGACTTGGCCTTTGAGCGGGGCGCAGCGGGCTTCATATCAAAGGGCGATGCAGCGGACAAAATCGTCGCTTCAATAAAACATATTTTGCACGGAAAATTCACTGCGCCACTGCCAGAATGCGAAACGACACTGCCGCGCCTGACCCCGCGCCAGTGCGAGGTACTCGATCTGCTATGCCAGGGCATGTCGAATAAATTGATCGCGCGGCGGTTATTGCTCACGGAAAATACCGTACGTGTGCATGTACAGGCGGTTCTGGGTTTTCTGCAGGTATCGAGCCGCTCGGAGGCGATATTTGTGGCGCGTAGCCGTGGTTTGATTAGCTGAGATACGCGAACAGCATGATGGGTTCTTTATCCGGCAGAACATTAGATACTTGCGAACATTCGTCAATGTCCTGTCAAATTGTTTTGACGATTCTATCTTTTGCCCGGACTTTGCTGTTGTATGAGACTTGCTATTCTGTTAATTCCGCTGTCGCCGTAAATTAAATAGCGGCCGGATTACCGGGTATCAAACTGATCCCAATCAACATGATTCATAACAAATGAGGGCCTCTAAAAATTCAGAGTTCGCCCAAATGCCCCACAAAGGAACGCCGATCCGCTTCGGGCAAATGCTGCTTGTGCGGAATCGTCAGCAAGGCACCGGGAGAAGCTAGCAAGCATACCTTGTAGCAGATGCTCGAAAATATGGATTGAGAGGTTCCCAAATGAATAGCGCGAAGAATGAGGCTCCATGAAGCGTTATAGCATTCGCCAATATGTTTCATGGATTACACTCTTTCCATTAATCGTTTTGGCTATCAGTCTGGAATCGTATTTCCTGCTTGATCGTTTTTCCGATTTTGATCATGACCTGATAGAGCGCGGCCAATTCATTTCCCGGCAGCTTGCAACCAGCAGCGAATACGGCGTGATCTCCAATAATCAATTGTTCATAAGAAAAATTGCGGATGCCGCCCTCCAGCAGCCAGATGTGCGCGGGTTAATGATTCTGAATGCGGCATCACAAAACTTGATCGAGGAAGGTGAATTTTCCGATACAGCGAGAAATATGCTCGCCAACATAAAATTGGCGCCATCAGTCGACCTGAGCCAAACCGCGTTAACGCCAGCCAATCAGGACAGCCAAGCGGAAGCGGTTCAAACCAGCGAGCGTGGCAATTCACCTCCCACAATCCAGAACATCGGTGAAAGCCTATTGATATACCAGCAAATCGTTCCGGAAAATGTGTTACTGGATGAATACATATCCGTGCTTCCTGTAAAGACGGCGGGTACAGTCATTATAGAAATGAGCAGGGCACGCACAGAAATGCTCAAGTCGGAGTTGCTTTGGTACACAATTGCCGCAACTACGATATTTTTGGTATTGATCCTTTATCTCGTTCATTTAACCAGCCGCCATATCACTAATCCAGTCAGCTTGCTGAGTAATGCCGTACAGAAAATTGGGCAAGGCAGCCTTGAAACTCGCGTTGCGGAGTCCAGCCGTATAGCCGAACTGGATATTCTGGCGCACGGCATTAACGAAATGACGGCAGAACTGCAAAAAGAAAGCACCAACCTGCAGTATCTGGTAGAAGAACGCACTTCCCAAGTGATACAGGCCAAGCAGCTCGCTGAGGTAGCACAGCACAAAGCTGAGCATGCCAATATCGCCAAATCCAGATTTCTTGCTGCTGCCAGTCATGATTTGCGCCAGCCGATTCACGCACAAGGCTTGTTTTTGGGTGTGCTTTCGCGCACTGAACTTACCCCCTACCAGCGCGTTCTGCTCTCCAGCGCGCGCACCGCTTTGGACGCTTCGGGGGAGATGCTCAATACGCTGCTCGATTTTTCGCGCATCGAAGCAGGCGTAGTCAAGCCGCAAATACAACCGTTTTTATTGCAGCCCTTGTTTAACAAGATTGAAAACGAATTCGCGCCACAGGCCGATGCGAAGGGCTTGGTATACCGTTCGCGAGAGACCGATCTGGCGGCGCAGTCCGACCCGATGTTGGTAGAATTGATCCTGCGCAACCTGCTATCAAACGCGATTCGCTACACCGAACTCGGTGGCGTGCTGGTAGCCTGCCGGCGGCGCGGCAACCAGGCTGTACTGGAGGTATGGGACACCGGCATCGGCATTGAGCCTGCACACCAGCAGGAAGTGTTTCGGGAATTTCACCAACTGGGTAATCCTGAACGGGATTCACGCAAAGGCTTGGGCTTGGGACTGGCGATCTCAGACGGATTGGCTCGTACGCTGAATCATGGCTTGTCATTGGTTTCCAAACCGCTACGTGGCAGCGTTTTCCGGCTGACATTACCAATCGCTGCTGCGGCCTTGCCTATCAAGGGACCTGCCGTTATGCGCGGCAATTCAGATACACTCAACATACGCGTACTGGTGATTGACGATGATGAAACCGTGCGCGCGGCCATGCTCCATTTGCTGCGTAATTGGGGCTGTGAATGTGAGGCAGTTGAATCCATTGAAGAGGCATTGGCATTGGCGCTCTCTCATACGCCGGACGTGGTAGTCAGCGATTACCGTCTGCGTGAGCAGCGTACCGGGGCGGAAGCCATTGCCGCCTTGCGCACATTGTTGGGAAATGCTTTACCGGCCCTGCTGATTACCGGTGACACGGCCCCTGAACGGCTACGCGAAGCGCAGGCCAGCGGCATACCTTTACTGCACAAACCCGTCTCGCCTAGCCAGCTGTACCGTGGCTTAATGGAAGCTCTGGAGGGAACGACCTGAAGGAAATTATGAGGATAGCTGCCCGGAAACGCTTTGGTAAGGATTGGAGCCAGGACTTCCTGAAAAGCTGGATTGATGTTTGTCATCACCCAGTCGCGCGGTGAGGCGGTACATAACCATCTCTCCTTTGCCTTTGACGTGTACAGTGGCGGGCGGCTCGAAGACATATTCATGCCGGATCCGGTTGTAGGTCATCCTGTCCACCTGAATCACATCCTGCACCGCCTCATCGGTTAAACGACTGGCAACGTTCACCGTGTCACCCCACAAATCGTAGATGAAACGTTTGGTGCCAATCACACCGGCGACCACTGGTCCGGTGGCAATACCGGTGTGTATACCCAACTTGAACCTGGACAAATCTGGATGCGTATTCACAGTCTGGCGCATTTCCAAAGCCAAGTCTGCAATATCACTGGTGTAATTGGCATTCTCGCGATTTAACCCTCCCACCACCATATAGGCATCCCCTATTGTCTTGATCTTTTCCACGCCATATTTTTCACATAAATCATCGAAACTGGAAAAGATGGTATTCAACAAACCTACCATTTGCTCCGGTGATAGCGATTCAGTCAGCTGAGTGAAATTCACCAGATCAGCAAACATTACCGTCACATCCGCATGTCCATCTGCGATTAATCCAGCATTATTTTTCAGGCGTTGCGCAATGCTGTTCGGTAACACGTTTAGCAACACTCGCTCGGATTTTTTTTGCTCCTCGGCCAATAGCTGATGCTGCTGATCGAGTTGGTTTTTGATGTTATCCATCTCCACGACGAAGTAGCGCACCAAAAAATACAGGATAGAAGACATTGCGGCAAAATTGAGCGCAAAAAAGAAGCCGATGGTTTTCATCGACAATCCGGTATCGCCACCAGAACCCAGATAGAAATCGAAGAATCCTGATACCACCGTCATCACGATGTAAGCGATAAACCAGGGAATGGAGTCGCGCCAGCCTGAAACAACCAGCGCACCTATAGGTGCGAGCAACGCCCAAAGCATCACGCCGCTGGAAGTGACCGCACTACCGATGCTCCATTGCATGATGAACGGAACAAACAGGAATAAACTCAGCTGCACGAAACGGAATACTTCAAATTTCCTGGTTTTAAGAAAGTGCACCAGCGATGCGACCGAAACCAACTGGTAAATCAAGGGGACATTGGCTGAAAAATGCAATCCCATAATCCAGTAAATAGCAAGCCACAACACCACCGCCAGATTCATGAAGGCGCAGGCAAAAATCAACAAATCCCTACGTAATTTGTCCTCTTGTTTATATGTTGTCTCTTCGGGAAGATTTATCATTTTGATTTTTCAACAAGTATCGTTAAGAATTAATCCCTTAACTATTGATTTTACTTAGGCTGTTATCATACCCGAATTAGTCGTAAAAATTAGCCATAAATGAAATGCGCCGAACAGCCCGGGTAATTTAACACTGCTTCTTCATAAGTCGGCTGGAAAGCGTTAGAATTCGCGCTTTGCAATTGACCCACCTTCAAAGGAATCCCATTATGTCGATGTCCGACCGCGACGGCTTTATCTGGTATGACGGCAAGCTTGTTCCCTGGCGCGATGCCACTACCCATGTACTGACCCACACTTTGCATTACGGTATGGGCGTGTTTGAAGGCCTGCGCGCTTACAAGACCGCCAAGGGCACGGCAATTTTCCGTTTGCAGGAACACACCGACAGGCTGTTCAATTCCGCGCATATCTTCCAGATGAAAATGCCCTGGGACAAAGCGACCATCATCGAGGCGCACCGTGAAGTGGTGCGCGTCAACAAACTGGAATCCTGCTATATCCGCCCGATTGTGTTTTACGGCTCGGAAGCGATGGGCATCGCCGCCACAACGCTTTCCACTCATGTCGCCATTGCCGCTTGGCCATGGGGTGCATATCTGGGTGACGATGGCATGCAAAAAGGCATCCGCGTCAAGACTTCCAGCTTTACTCGCCATCACGTCAACATAAACATGTGCCGCGCCAAATCGGTGACGACTTACACCAACTCGATATTGGCGCATCATGAAGCCGCTAACGACAACTACGACGAAGCGCTGTTGCTTGACGTGGACGGCTACGTCGCGGAAGGTGCAGGGGAAAATATTTTTATCGTCAAAAAAGACAAGCTGTATACGCCCGATCTGACTTCCTGTCTGGAAGGCATCACACGCGATTCCGTCATCACGCTCGCCAGGGAAATGGGCATCGAAGTTATCGAGAAGCGTATCACCCGCGACGAAATTTATTGTGCCGAGGAAGCCTTTTTCACCGGTACTGCTGCAGAAGTTACTCCGATCCGCGAACTCGATCGCCGTACCATCGGCAGCGGTTCGCGCGGACCGGTTACCACCAAATTGCAACAGGCTTTTTTTGATTGCGTAGCGGGCAAACACCCGCAGCATAGCGGCTGGCTGAGCCATATTTAGGAGAATCTCGTGAGCGAAGACGAAAAACTTTTGTCCCGGCACCGGCAAGACATCAATCAGCGTTATATCGAGGTAACCGCTGACGATTTGCCGTTGTCCTGCCCAATGCCGAACATGAGTTTGTGGAGTGCCCACCCGAGAGTGTCCATTCCACTTGATCATGGCGGCGAAGCACGTTGCCCGTATTGCAGCACCTTGTATAAATTCAAGGGTGAATTGCCCAAGGCGCATCACTAGCTCGATGCAAGCTCCGGTTCACGTATGGTGCGTGAAACGCACACTGCAGATGTCTAATACCGCATACAAAATATTGATTGTCGGCCCCAGTTGGGTAGGCGACTGCATGTTGATGCAGCCGATGCTGACGCGCCTCGGGCAACGCCATCCCGGTTGCCGCATCGACGTGCTCGCCCCGCCGTGGACGGAGAAATTGTTGCGTCAGATGCCGGAAGTGCATGAAGTCATCATCAACCCGTTCCCGCACGGCGCACTGCAATTGGCGGCGCGCTACCGGCTCGGCAAACAACTGCGCGCCACTCGCTACGACCAGGCCATCGTGCTGCCCAACTCATGGAAGTCAGCGCTCGTACCATTTTTTGCGCGCATACCACAGCGTACCGGCTTTGTCGGCGAGTCACGTTACATCCTGCTCAACGATGCGCGCAAGCTCGACAAACAGAAACTGCCGCTGATGGTGGAACGCTTCGCACAACTCGCCGAGGATGCGCAAGGCGAAATACCGCGCCCTCTGGCAAATCCAAAACTGGCAGTTAGCGAAGCGCAGCGCAATGCTGCACTGCACAAGCTGAATACGAAAAACTTATGTCCGGGCACCCGCCTGACGTTGGACAAACCCGTCGCGGTATTTTGCCCCGGCGCCGAATACGGCCCCGCCAAGCGCTGGCCGGCGGCCTATTATGCAAACATCGCACAACGCCTGCATCAACGCGGTTACGCGGTATGGTTGATCGGTTCCGGCAAGGATAAGCATGCCGCTGAAGAAATCAAACAACTTGCCGGCGAGCAATGTACCAACCTGTGCGGCAGCACTGATCTGGGCGACGCCCTCGCGCTGTTGTCCAGCGCGCGGCTAGTCATCAGCAACGACTCGGGCCTGATGCATCTGGCCGCCGCACTGGATAGGCCGATGCTGGCATTGTTCGGCTCCAGCAGCCCGCAGTTCACCCCGCCGCTGTCCGCACATGCACAGGTCATCAAACTCGACATCGAGTGCAGCCCTTGCTTCGAACGAGAATGCCCGCTCGTACATTTCAACTGCATGATGCAACTTACCCCGGACATGGTCTGGGACAGATTAATCCCTCTCCTTTAAAAACAAAACGAATCATGTTAAATAATTTACCCAGGGAAATCTTCAAGGCCTATGACATACGCGGCATCGTCGGCAAGTCGCTGACTGCCGAAGTGGTGGAGGCCATCGGCCATGCCCTTGGTTCGGAAGCTGCGGCACGCGGTCAACACACAATTGCGATTGGCCGCGACGGAAGATTGTCCGGCCCGGAACTGATCGCCGCGCTGGCGCGCGGCATCCAGAAAAGCGGCATCAACGTGATCGACGTAGGGCTCGTCGCCACGCCGATGGTGTATTTCGCCGCTTACCAGTTACAGACCCATTGTGCGGTGATGCTCACCGGCAGCCACAACCCGCCGGATTACAACGGCCTGAAAATGGTGCTGGCCGGAGAAACGCTGTCCGGCGAGACGATACAGAAGCTGCGCGCACGCATCGAACAGGACGACCTTACACACGGTTCCGGCAGTTATGTCCAGCGCGACATCAGCTCGGATTACATCGCTCGCATCGTCTCCGATGTCAAGCTGGCGCGCCCAATGAAGATCACCGTGGATTGCGGCAACGGCGTGGCGGGTGCTTACGTCGCAAACTTGTACCGCCAGCTAGGCTGCCAGGTCGAGGAAATGTACTGCGACGTGGACGGGCATTTTCCCAACCACCATCCCGACCCGTCCGACCCGCACAACCTCGAAGACCTGATCGCCGCATTACGCGTTAACGACAGCGAACTGGGGCTGGCGTTCGACGGCGATGGCGACCGGCTCGGCGTGGTCACCAAGGACGGCAAGATCATCTACCCGGATCGCCAGTTAATGCTGTTCGCCGCCGATGTGCTGAGCCGCAACCCCGGCGCGGAAATTATTTTCGACGTCAAATCCACGCGTAACCTGTTCGGCTGGATACGCTCGCACGGGGGCAAACCGACGTTATGGAAGACCGGGCATTCGCTGGTCAAGGCCAAAATGCGTGAAACCGGCGCGCTGCTGGCCGGAGAGATGAGCGGTCACATGTTTTTCAAGGAACGCTGGTATGGCTTCGACGACGGGCTTTACAGCGGAGCACGCCTGCTGGAAATTTTGAGCAAGGTAAAGAATCCGGGGTCCACATTGAACGCTTTGCCGGACGCGATCTGCACACCGGAGTTGCACATTAATACTGCCGAAGGAGAGAACCACACGCTGCTGGCTCAATTGCAACGCACTGCGAAATTTGCCGATGCGAAAGAAATAATCACGCTGGATGGGCTGCGTGTGGAATATGAAGATGGATTTGGACTTGCGCGCCCCAGCAACACCACACCGGTGATCGTGTTGCGCTTTGAGGCGGATACTACGGACGCATTGCAGCGCATCCAGAACGACTTCCGCAGATTATTTCAGCAGTCTGCACCACATTTGCAACTGCCGTTCTAACTCAAACAATCGCGAATTGAGCAGCGCTCAAAAAGGGGCAGCAATCAAATTCGTCCCGCAGCATCACCCTTCGCAGCGATAGGTATTTTGCGCTGGTACGTGCGTGTCCAGTACGCCAGCTGCTCGCGGAATAGCTCGCCGAACTGCACATGGTCAGTCGGTTTGGCCACAAAGCTATTTGCGCCAGCCTGATAACTCATCAACACTTCATCCTGAGTGTATTCAGTGGAAAACACCACTATTGGGATATCCCGCATGGCGGGATACATGCGCATCGTGCGCAGTGCCGCCAAACCGTCCAGTTTCGGCAAATTCATATCCATCAAAATAATATGCGGCATTTGTTCATTTTTCGCAACGCGGCCGCTCAACCAACCCAGTGCCGCATCAACACCTCCCTGGAAAGTCAAATCCAATTCGTGACAGAATTCTGCAGCGGCACTTCGCGCAATATCTATTACCAGCGGATCATCCTCGACCAACAATGCGCTATACAATTTCATCTGCATCGCTCCTTAGTTACGAGTCTTTACCCAATATGAACTGAGCCAAGTGCAGCTTGTAAATGCTCAGGTTGCGTGCTGTCTGCCATCGCATGTCCGGTGCCGCTGTGACACGTTACTGATAAAACCACTGGTGGAACTACTAGCCACCTGACCAGGCTGTCCAAAAACAACAGCCAAGTCATTGGTTATAGCCATTCGGCTAGGCGAGCAAACTATACTTACTGAGTCGCTGGTTTTGGCAAAACCAGCCGTTTGCGGGAGCAGCAAGTAAGACCGGACTCACCCAACTATAACTTTGCCCTTACCCAATTTGAAACAGAGAGTAGTGCCGCTGCCAAGTGTTCGGGTTGCGTGCCACCTGCCATCGCCATGTCCGGCCTTCCACCGCCTTTGCCGCCGACCTGTTGCGCGACCATGTTCACCAGTTCCCCGGCCTTGATTTTCGAAATCAGATTGGGAGTAACACCTGCAATCAGACTGATCTTATCACCGTCCACCGTGGACAGCACAATAGCGGCCGATTTGAGCTTATCCTTTAGCTTGTCGAGCGTTTCACGCAACCCTGTGGCATCAGCGCCTTCCAGCTGGGCGGCCAGCACCTTGACGCCGTTGATCTCCACCGCCTGGTTGACGAGATCATCGCCCTGCGCGCTGGCCAGTTTCGATTTCAGCCGCGCCAGTTCCTTTTCCAGATTCTTCACGTTGTCGAGGATTTGCGTGACGCGCGCCGCCGCCTCGTGCGGCTGCACCTTGACCGCGTCCGCCACCTGCCGCAATTGCATTTCCTGCTGCTGCACCAGCGCCAGCGCGCCCTCGCCTGTCACCGCCTCGACACGCCGCACGCCTGCCGCCACGCCGCTCTCAGCTACGATCTTGAACATGCCTATGTCACCGGTGCGTTTCACATGGGTACCGCCACACAGCTCGCGCGACGAGCCGATATCCAGCACGCGCACCTCATCGCCGTACTTCTCGCCGAACAGCATCATCGCGCCGGTTTTCTGCGCTTCCTCGATGGACATCACGCGTGCCTGGCACTCCGCATTGGCGAGTATTTCGGTATTCACGATACCTTCCACCCTGATAATTTCCGCATCGGTCATCGGCTTGGTATGCGCGAAGTCAAAGCGCGTCTTGTCTTGGTCAACCTGCGAACCCTTCTGCTGTACATGGTTGCCAAGCACTTCGCGCAGCGCCTTGTGCATCAGGTGCGTCGCCGAGTGGTTGCGCATTGTACGAAAACGTGCGGCAGCATCCACGCGCGCGGTCACGCCATTACCGGCAGTCAGCTTGCCAGTCGTCACCGTCCCGTGGTGGCCGAACACATTAGCCTGAATCTTCTGCGTATCCTCGACGGTGAAGATGCCATGCACGCTACGCAATTCGCCTCTGTCGCCAGCCTGGCCGCCGGATTCGGCATAAAACGGCGTTCCGTCCAGTACCGCCACACCGATCTCGCCCTCGCTCAGCTCATTCACCGGTACCCCTTCCTTGTACAGCGCAAGGATGTTGCTCTTGTGTTCCAGCATGTCATAACCACGGAACTGGGTCGCCGGTCCGTCGTATTCCAGGTTCGCCGCCATCTTGAACTTGCCCGCCGCGCGCGCCTGTTCCTTCTGATGCGCCATTGCCTTGTCGAACGCCGCGACATCAACAGTTACGCCATGCTCGCGACACACGTCCTGCGTCAGATCGAGCGGAAAACCGTAAGTGTCGTGCAGCTTAAAGGCAGTCTCACCGTTGAACACCGTGCTGCCCTGCTGCGCCATCGCTGCCAGATCGGCCTCGAGGATCGCCATGCCATATTCGATCGTGGCGAAGAAGCGCTCCTCTTCCAGCTTGAGAATTCCCTTCACGCGCACTTGTGCTGCCGCCAGCTCGGGGAATGCCACGCCCATTTCGCCGACCAGATCGGGTACCATCCTGTAGAAGAACGCATCGCGCGCACCCAACTTGTAACCATGACGTATCGCGCGGCGAATGATGCGGCGCAGCACATAGCCTCGCCCTTCGTTGCCGGGAATCACGCCATCGGCGATCAGAAACGAACACGCGCGGATGTGATCGGCCAACACTTTCAGCGACGGCGAATCCAGATCGGTACAGTGCGTCTCGCGCGCCGCCGCCTTGATCAACACCTGGAACAGGTCGATCTCGTAGTTGGCATGCACGCCCTGCAGCACCGCCGAGATGCGTTCCAGCCCCATGCCGGTATCCACCGATGGCTTGGGCAGCGGATGCATCACGCCTGCCTCGTCGCGGTTAAACTGCATGAATACGTTGTTCCAGATTTCGATGTAGCGGTCGCCATTTTCCTCGGGCGAACCGGGCGGGCCGCCCCAGATATGCTCGCCGTGGTCGTAGAAAATCTCGGTGCATGGGCCGCACGGGCCAGTGTCGCCCATCATCCAGAAATTATCCGAAGCATAGCGCGCGCCCTTGTTATCTCCGATGCGTATCACCCGCTCGGCAGGCACGCCGATTTCCTTGGTCCAGATGCCATAAGCCTCATCGTCCTCGGCATACACCGTCACCCACAATTTTTCTACGGGCAATTTGTATACGTCGACCAACAATTCCCACGCATATTTGATCGCATCGCGTTTGAAGTAATCGCCGAAACTGAAGTTGCCAAGCATCTCAAAGAAAGTGTGATGGCGCGCGGTATAGCCGACATTCTCCAGGTCATTGTGCTTGCCGCCGGCGCGCACGCATTTCTGCGACGACGCGGCACGCGTATAAGGCCGCTTGTCGAAACCGAGGAATACATCCTTGAACTGGTTCATCCCCGCATTGGTGAACAACAGCGTCGGGTCTTCGTGCGGCACCAGCGAACTTGACGGCACCACGGTATGGCCTTTTGAGGCGAAGTAATCCAGGAATTTCTGGCGGATTTCACTGCTTTTCATCTGTTCACCATCGCAATGCAAAATATTATTAATCAAGCTTATTATGAGCCGCTAATCATACCATCCGGCACGAGTAATGCCGCGTTCTGGAACAACAAGTCAATAAATTGATCGGCGTAAAAAAAATGGGCAGCTAAGCTGCCCAGGGTAAATTTAATCGCTTCAGCAAGCATTTCTACTTGGGGGTCACCAGCCAAAGATAGAGTTCGCCGCTTTGAGGATCTACCCATTCTTCAATGACGCGCGCCTGGTCAAGGCTGAGGGCCACGCTGCTCTGCAATCTGGTCTCGATATCCGAATCGCGACTGACCTTGCCAGCGTGTTCTTCAACCTGAGATCGTGTAGTAGATTCCACCTGAACGCGTACCATCTGCGCCAACTCCTGACGCGCCTTCATCAGTGCAACACGGCGCTGTGCCTCACGGCCACCCCAATCCTGTTTCGGCGCCGAACCCACCACTCCCTGATATCCGGGTTTGTCGGGATTGAGTATCCATGCCGGGGAACCGGCACCAACATTCGGGCTGCCCGGCTTCGAACCGGAACCGGCGCAGCCCAGCAACAGCAAGGCAGCGGCCAGATAAATAACTAATATCCGCATCATAGGCCGCTGTCACGCATTAAAACTTTGCATACACTGTTGCGCCAAAGGCACTGACCGTTTCTTTTATTGTAAATGGATTAGCAGTATCGCCAAAATTATAGCTGTACGAGTTGCCTTTGTAGTCTACGACCACACCCAGATTAGAAGTGATCGGATATGTGTAGTTCACCCCAAAACTAAAACCGACTGCTGTCTTGGCTTTTATGTTGAAGCCGGTAGTATCCTTCCACGTTGCGCCCATGATACCCAAGCCGGCGTTCACGCCGACCGAGCCGGCCCTGCCTGACGCAATCGGAAAGCTGGCACCGCCGCCGAACACAATCCCTGATGAATCAAAGGTTTCCTCAGTCCAAGCCAAGGGTGTGTTCTGAGCGCCCAGAGTGGTACTGCCGGTCTTTAAACCTACGTAAAAGGTACCCGCGATGCCATTGTTGGGGTTGAGCTTGCTGGCACCCACGATCAGCGCCAAATCTGAACGTTTGAAATTCTCTGCAGGCGCTCCCAACGCTGCCCATCCGTCGTGTTTGCCTGTACCACTCGAATAGGCCAAGTCGATATACGCACCACTATCCCCGGAAAAGGTCAAGCCGAGGTTCACGGGGTTATAGCTGGACTTCCCATTGATGTAATCGCCCCCCAGCGTGTAAGTGCTGCTGGCGACACCGGCGCGCACTTTTACTTCAGCCTGAGCTGACTGTGAAACAAGCGCAGCCACGGCACATAAACCGGATATTAAAAGTATTTTTTTCATTTTGCTTTCTCCTTGTGTTTTAAAGTTATATATAAAAACTTACTAAAATCAAATTGCCACGACTCAAAAATGGACACCACTTAATGAAAGGTCAGAAAGAAAACGTTGGCTTCTCCAGCTTTCGTGGGGCTCGCTGCGGCGGTGGTGGTTCTTCTTGCACAACCGGCGCTTCTTGCTGCGGTTCAATTTTCTTCTTGCCCTTGGCTGGCTTTACATATGGTGGCGCTTCATCCTCGGCTTGATTGTCTGGTTGGATACCACCGGCAAGCTGCGACGGATTCTGTACCTGCGAGTAGTCGATTTTACCTCCGACAATGGCGTAAACCTCGGACCGTATCGCGCTGGCCATTTGCTCGCGCATCGCATTGCTGATTGCCGGCACAACCGTGGCCTTGATGGTGGTTTCGTACTCGGAGTCATTCACAAAATGCTGGTTGGAAAACACCTTGTTTGTCAGTGTGGCCTGCACTTCGCTGCGCAGTTCCTCCTTGCTAAGCTTGAAATTCTTGACTTCCGTAAAGGAATTAACAAGCACCGCCGAACCGCGTTCTGTCGCCTTCAGCTCAGCCGCCTTTTTGGACCGCTCCTTGCACACCGGAACAGAATCATCCCCGCAAGGCACCCGCTCGGTAACCTCCACTTCCTTGCTTACTTGCAGAGCACGAACTTGTTCACCGACGTTCACATCCACCACGCGGCTCACGTCTCTTTCAAAGGATGTTTGCAGCCTCAGGAACTCGGCATATTGAACGCTCGCCTCGCTATTGAGTGAATTGATCTTCGCGTCGGCATTGGTTACATGTTCTTTTGCCTCTTTCACCGCACTGAATGCCTGCCTGTTCCGGTCCGCAGCTGCATTCAGTTTTGCTGGCGAAATCGAACCCGGACTTTCCCGGTCAAAATTCTGCATTTTTTCGAGGCTGATCCGAGCATCATTACTTTCCGCCTCTAGCCGCTTGATCGAAGCCTTTTCAGCACTTTTTTCGGCTTGCACGGCGGCGATTTGCTTGCTGATATTGTCCAACTTCTTGATTTGCGCTCCCAATTGATTGCGCTGTTCTTTCAAGTCGCGTTGCTGTTCGGGCACAATTACAATGGAACTGGCATAGGCATATCCAAAAGAAAGCGCCATTGCAATCAGAATTATCAAGGTGCGGCGAAATACCATGTGCATTTCCAACAAAAATTTCATTGTCATTATTCCCACCAAGTCCCAAGCCCAATATTCAGGCATGGGCAAAAGGCCACGCGTCAGCGTGGCCGCATACAAGGCTCTCGTTAGTGTTTCTGCTTGTCGAAATCAACCTTCTGCTTGGCTATCTCTGCCGCAAGTTCGTCCTGGCCTTTTTGAGCACGGAACTGCTGCCAGGCAGCCTGATCGTTTCCCATACTGGTCTTGACTGCGGCCTCAGTCAGTTTCTGCGTTGAGGCTTCATCCAGACCAACGAGCACATACATCGTCCCATCCGGGCCGGTGATACTTCTGAATACCTTGGTACCCGTCAGCGATTGATCGGTAATCTGCTTGGTGACCGATGTATTTACGCGGTCAACCGTCTCCTTGCTCGCTGCGCCTGTGGTCTCAACATATTGCTTGATCATGTTTTGCACTTGCACTTTCATACTTTGCGCAAGATGTACGCGCGCATCGGTTGTCGCCATTTGTTTCATGAATCCGATACCGGCATCCGACTTGGCGGCAGAACCGACTGCACCAACTGCCATGCCTTCTACAGGGGCATCGCAAACCCAGAGAGGGGCTGGCTTATCGGAATTCGGAAATGTGCATTCCGCTATTGGAGCTACCTTGGCAGGCGCACTCGAGCAACCAGTGAAGCCGATCAAAGTAACAGCAGAAAGCAGCAAACAAGTAAAGTTACGCATGAAAAACCTCCATCCCTTTAGTTAATAATATAAAACAAACCCGGTAAAGCACTTAAGATAATTACAATTAGCATGCAGTCAAACAAAACCATACTTTGTACTGAGGTCAGGCTAGCACAAACCACCTTCATGAAGCAACTTTAAGCCATCACTAGCTTGGTGGCGCAAGCAATTCAAAGAACAGACATACCAACCAGATTTCATTGTGCCATGCATGAATGGTTTCGGCATCATTCAAACAGGGTAGTATTGATAAAAATAATTAATCGCGCACCTCTGCGATCCAATCCTTCCCATAGGCTTCAAGGGTTTCCATATCCTTTTTGGACTCGTCACTTAACGGGCGATCCTCCACGCGGTTTCCGTCAAATGTTGCCATCCGGTTGGCCCCCAAGCCAAATTCGCGCTTGTATTCAATGAACTCGCGTTCGGTATTAGCCTTATATTCCGAAAATTTACGCTTTTCTTCAGCGATAGCTTCCTGCGCCTCTCGTTTGAACGCCTCAAATTCATCTTCTTGCGCCTTCTTGTGTATTTCGAAGTCACCCCCCGGGCTGGTTACGCTGACCAACCCCTTACGCACGCCGATCTCCTTTCGCTCAGGTAAATCCGCGACCAGAAAACGTGTCCCGCGTATGCCTATAGTCGCGGACGCTGTGCGGATTTCCATGGGTTGCTGAGATCCCTTTACGAAGTTCACAGCGTAATAAATCATTCCGGTAATCTGACGCAAAAACTGCGCATGGTCTTTCTCACGACTCATTTCAACTGTGCTATTTTTCTCAACCACAATGTAGCCAGCCTCACCAACTCGAACCACCGCACGACCATTGGGGCCGGTGACCAGAATATTACTCGCGGGGAGAAGGCTCTTGGAGGCAACAGGCTGACCTTTTTGCTGGTCATTCTGCTTGACTACGACACTGCCGCTTACTTTTACGACCTCGATTGACTCGGCGGCAAGACAATTGCCAGACGAAGCTGTTCCAGCAATATAAGCAATCATGACCAGACACAATTTAAAGAAACGCATACCACCCCCCTTATATGATCTCCACAAGTTTCATTTTACACTTATCGATACTCACGCATGGCAATAATCAGCGGGCATTGTGCACCACTTTTTAGCGCCAAAGTCCCAGCACAAATAATCGCCACTACTTCCACCAGTATGCCTGGTACGTCCATAAGCATGCTTGGTGACGGTATCACGAGGAAAAACATCCAGTGGTTATTCCAGCCAGATAAACGTGCCCATACGTCCTGTCGCACCGTCGCGGCGGTAGGAAAAAAATTCCTCGCTTTCGCGGTAAGTACAGTGGTTCCCGCCGTAAATTTGCGTAATGCCCAACGCATTGAGACGTATGCGCGCCAATGCGTAAATGTCGGCTAGCCATTTGCCGGGTTGTCCGGTCGTAAACGCGGATGCAGCCTGTGGCTGTGCGGCAACGAAAGCGGCTCGTACTTCCTCACCGACTTCAAATGCATCCTGACTGATCGCCGGGCCGAGCCACACCATTAAATTTTGCGTTGGGACATTCATCGACAGCACCGTGGATTCAATAACACCCGCAACCATGCCTTTCCAACCTGCATGTGCCGCACCTACCACGCTACCCTGCGCATCGCAAAGCAACACCGGCAGACAGTCGGCAGTCATCACTACGCACACCGATTCACTATGCCGTGCAATGCAGGCATCGGCCTGTGGCAGGCAACCTGCATTATCGGCGTTGGCAACCACCGTGCCGTGTGTCTGTTCCAGCCATACGGGTTCGCTGGGCAGCAGATGATTGAGCAACACGCGGTTGCGCGCCACCGTCAACGGTTTATCACCAACATGGTCGCCAAGATTCAGGCTATCGTAGGGTGCGTCGCTTACGCCGCCCTGGCGGGTGGTCTGCAATGCCCTGACGTTGGGCGGTGCAGGCCAGTCCGGGGTGATGCAGTGATTGCGGATATTCATAGACCCTCTCCCGCCTGCGGGCGTGGGAATATTATTTCGCGTATCTGTTGCAGCAGCAGATCCATATCCTGCGGCAGCGCCGCCTGCCATTCCATCATCTCTCCGCTGACCGGGTGCTCCAATGCCAGACGCGTGGCATGCAGCGCCTGACGGGGAAAGCCGTTCAGCAATTCGCGCAGTTGCGGAACGCATTTTTGCGGGCCTTTCAGATATACGCGATCACCCACCAGCGGATGGCCGATGTGCGCCAGATGCACGCGGATCTGGTGGGTGCGGCCGGTTTCAAGGCGACAACGAAGTAGCGTACAGCTCGGAAATTTCTCTTCAATTTGAAAGTGCGTGACCGCCGGTTTGCCGCTTTCCACCACGGCCATTTTGATTCGCTGGGCGGGATGGCGGCCGATCAGCGCGTCCACCTTGCCGGCGCGCGTCACTTCGCCGTGCACCAGGGCCAAGTATTCGCGCTGCACGCTGCGCGCCTGCAATTGACGAACCAGCGCAGTTTGTACAGTAATCGTTTTGGCCACCACCAGCAGACCGCTGGTGTCCTTATCGAGGCGGTGCACAATTCCGGCGCGCGGCACGCTTTCAAGCTGCGGCGCGTGGTGCAGCAGCGCGTTGAGTAACGTCCCTTCCCAGTTACCACTGCCAGGATGCACCACCAACCCGACAGGTTTGTTGATCACCATCAAGGCATCGTCCTCATAGACTATATCGAGCCCGATATCCTCAGCCTGATAAGGTTGCTCAGCGGGATGCGCTTGCGGCAGCACTTCCAGTTTTTCGCCACCCCAGATTTTTTGTTTAGCCGTGGCAAATTCGCCATCCACTTTGACCAGTTGCTGCGCGATCCACTCTTGCAGACGGCTGCGCGAATACTCTGGCAACAATTTTGCGAGGGCCTGGTCGAGGCGCAGCCCCGCATGATCATCGGGAACGTTAAACTTCAGCACATTCTGCGCGGGAGAAGCAGCGGGTTCACAAAATGCCGGCGGTTTTTCAGATTTCTGTGAGCTTTTCATGATCGTCTTTGCTTCTCAGAAGTTCTCGCACCCAGTGGGTGTTATAATTCTCAAAATTATTATTTGGATTTGCCATGCGCCATAGTTTAGCCGTATTCCTGCTGCTTACGTTAACCGCTTGCAGCTCTCTGCCGGATGCCGACAATCTGGACAAATCGCTTTCCGCAGAAGAATTGTATAAAGCTGCCAAGGAAAGCCTCGACAAGGAAAGCTATGAGACGGCCATCAAGAAGTTCGAATCGCTGCAATCACGTTTCCCCTACGGGCGCTACGCTCAGCAGGCGCTGCTCGAAGTCGCTTATGCATATTACCGACAAAATGAGCCGGAATCCGCCATTTCCGCAGCCGAGCGCTTCATCAAGCAGTATCCGAATAACCCGCATGTGGACTATGCCTACTACGTAAAGGGCTTGGCCAATTTCCATGGCGAAAGAGGCCTGCTGGATTCGCTGGGCAGACAAGACCCCACCGAGCGCGACCCGAGGGCAGCACAAGATTCGTTTGCCGCCTTTAAAGACCTGGTGACACGATTTCCCACCAGTAAATACGCGCCTGATTCCAGAGTGCGCATGCAATATCTGATCAATGCGCTGGCGAAATATGAAATCCATGTCGCCAGCTACTACCTGCGGCGCGGCGCTCATATTGCAGCGGTGAACCGCGCCAAGGAAGTACTGACGCAGTATCCAAATACGCCCGCAATTCACGATGCCCTGCTGATCCTGGTGAAAGGATATGATGCCTTGGGCATGAAAGAGCTGCGCGACGATGCACAGCGTGTTCTCGACAAAAACTTCCCCCGAACCGCTGCCGTGGATAAGAACCACGGACTATCAAGGTAGCTGCCCACAGAATGATTATATTTCGCAACAGCCTCCCAAAATGAAATATTGCAGCCTATGCGGAGCCCCGGTTGAGTTGCGCCAGCTACCAAATGACAACCGCACACGCTATGTGTGCACTGCTTGCGGAGAAGTGCATTACCAGAACCCCAAACTGATCGTCGGCGCCATTCCTGTATGGCAGGACAAAGTCCTGCTGTGCCGTCGCGCCATCGAACCTCGTCTTGGGCTATGGACTTTGCCTGCCGGTTTTATGGAAAACGGTGAAACCACCATCGAAGCGGCTGCGCGCGAAACGCTTGAAGAAGCCAATGCGCAAGTAGACATTGGCGAGCTGTATTCTCTGTACAACTTGCCATACATCAATCAGGTGCACCTGCTGTTCCGCGCCAAACTGCTGAATCTCGATTTCTCGCCCGGCGTGGAAAGCCTGGAAGTACAACTGTTTTCCGAGCAGGATATTCCATGGGACACCATGGCATTTCGTCCTGTGCATTACACGCTGCAACACTACTTTGCAGATCGCAAGGCCGGTGCTTTCCGGCTCCACATCGGCGACCTCCAGCCGCCCGTGCGAACAGGCTAGACACCTTGCTTCGGCCATCATTTCCCCTATAATTAAGCGTGTCACTCTGACCTGTACAATATCAATGCATAGAGTTCGCCACACCTTACTGAGTACAGCCCAGCTGACCCTCTTTCTACTCCTGACCGGCTGTGCCGGTGCACGCAATCCGAGCGACCCGTTTGAGCATTTCAACCGTAGCGTATATCTGATCAACGACACCGTGGATAAGGCTGTGGTCAAACCTGTCGCACAAGCCTATGACGCCGTAATGCCGGCGCCAGTCAAAACCATGGCAGGCAATTTCATCTCAAATCTGGATGATGCCGTTGTCACAGCCAACGATTTGCTGCAATTCAAATTTGTCCAAGCTGCATCCGATGGCTCACGCTTTATATTCAACAGCACCTTCGGCATTTTCGGCCTGTTCGATATCGCATCAAAGCTGGAAAAACACCATGAAGACTTCGGTCAGACCCTCGGCTTCTGGGGCGTAGGCAACGGCCCGTATCTGGTACTGCCCTTCCTCGGACCAAGCTCGGTGCGAGATGCAGTGGGAATCTATGTGGACACCGGACCTAGTGTGCCGAGCCAAGTAAAGCACATACCCACCCGCAACCAGTATTATCTGGCCAGCGGCATTCACCGTCGCGCAGCCCTGCTGGACCAGGAAAAGGTACTGGATGAAGCCGTGATAGACCGCTACGAATTCATCCGCGACACTTACTTGCTGCATCGAAGAAGCCTGGTCTACGACGGCAATCCGCCGCGCGAAAGGTACGATGACGAGTAGGGGCACGGCGCGGCCCTACGTAATGGGATGAGCCGCCCACTCAAAACATCAAGGCCTGCAATCGCAGGCCTTGATGTTTCTGCAGCTTCGGTGTCAGATGTTAAGTCCCGCTACGCAGCGCTTCGATACGCTCATCCAGCGGCGGATGAGTCATGAATAATTTTGTGAATCCGTGGCCGCCGGAAATCCCGAATGCGGCGATTTTTTCCGGCAAGGCAGTCTGCTCGTGATTGACTTTCAACCGTTCCAGCGCGGAGATCATCTTCTGCCGCCCAGCCAAATTGGCGCCACCCGCATCGGCGCGGAATTCACGCTGGCGCGAAAACCACATCACAATCATGCTTGCCAGCACGCCCAGAACCAGTTGCGCGGCGATTTCCGCAGCAAACGCGCCGATGCCCGGACCGCGCTCGTTCTTGAGCAGCACGCGATCCACGAAATAGCCGAACAGCTTGGAAAAAAATATCACGAAGGTATTTACCACGCCCTGGATCAGCGCAAGCGTCACCATATCGCCGTTGGCGACGTGGCTGATTTCATGCGCCAGCACCGCCTCGGCTTCATCGCGGCTCATGCTGTGCAGCAGCCCGGTGCTCACTGCCACCAGCGCGTCGTTGCGATTCCATCCGGTGGCGAACGCGTTCACGTCGGGCGCATCGTAAATCGCCACTTCCGGCATGCCGATGCCCGCCGCTTGTGCCTGTTTGCGCACGGTATCCACCAGCCAGCGCTCGGTTGGGTCAATCGGGGTTTCAATTACCTGCGCACCGACCATGCGCTTTGCCGACCACTTGGACATCGCCAGCGAGATCAGCGATCCGGAGAAACCAATCACCAGCGACATCACCAGCAGCGCATTGAAATTAATGCCGCCCGCCTGCGTCAGCCAGCGATCCACGCCAAGTATGCGCAGCGTGATGTTGATCACGAACACCACTGCGAGGTTGGTCAAAATGAACAAGAAAATCCGTTTCATACAGTTGTCTCCATTATTCAAAAATGCGGCGCAATTATTAACACCGTGCACCATTGTTTTATTACATGGGGCGGCTCTCCAATTTTTCAAGCTGCATTACGACATAGTATCCCGCGATAAGTTTCCCCCTTGTCATGCGCCCAAAATACCGCTAGGCTTAATTAATTGGAATGGCAGGGCAGTCTAATCGCAACCGGGAAAACACCATGACCGATCGCTACACCCGCACCGCCGTCACGCTGCACTGGATCATTGCCTTGCTGATTTTCACGGCCTTCCCGCTGGGTGTGTACATGCACGACCTGCCGCTCTCCCCGGACAAGCTCAGGCTGTATAGCTGGCACAAATGGACCGGCGTCACGATTTTCCTGCTGGCCCTGTTGCGCGTTTCCTGGCGCAGCACGCACCGTCCACCGCCGCTGCTCGCCTCGATGCCGCAATGGGAAAAATTCGCGGCGCACGCCGTGCATTACCTGCTGTACGTGCTGATACTCGCCATACCACTGAGCGGCTGGCTGATGAGTTCGGCAAAGGGCGTTCAGACAGTATGGTTCGGCGTACTGCCCCTGCCCGATCTGGTATCCAAGAACAAGGAACTGGGCGATTCTCTCAAGGCAGTGCATGAAAGCCTCAATTTCCTGATGTTCGGACTGGTAATAGCCCATGTCGGAGCCGCGCTCAAACATCAATTCATCGACCACGACGAGACGCTGGCGCAGATGCTGCCATTTCTCGGGAACAAATCATGATTCGTTTACTGGCCGTTCCGTTGCTGTTCGTTGCATCTCTGGCAGCCGGCGCAGAGTTTTCCACACTGCTCCCGCAGCAAAGCAGCATCACCTTTGTCTCGAAGCAAATGAATGTTCCGGTTGAAGGCAGTTTCAGGAAATTTACTGCGCAGATTTCGGTTGATCCCGCAAAGCCGGAAACCGGCAAGGCAAGTATCGAGATCGACCTTGCCAGCATCGATACCGGCAACACCGATGCCGATGAAGAAGTGGCTGGCAAAGCCTGGTTTGACACCAAAAACAATCCCGCTGCCAGTTTCACTTCCGAAAGCATCAACAATATAGGCAAGGGACAGTATCAGGTTAGCGGCAAGTTGACCATCAAGGGCAAGACGCTGGATACCAGGGCTCCTTTTACTTTAAAGCAAGCTGGCGGAGTGCTGCTTATCGAAGGCACGTTCCCGCTCAAGCGTCTCGATTTCAACATCGGCTCTGGCATCTGGGGAGACACCAGCGTGGTCGCCGATGAGGTGCAAATACGCTTCGGTCTTGCCGTTGCAGCAAAGAAATAAACGCATTTTTTCAACAACCACTGAAGGAGGAAACAATGAACAAGAACATCTCCAGCATCATCGCAATCGCCCTGGCCAGCGTGATCGCTGTGCCTGCATACGCTGCAGAAAGCTACACCATTGATCAAACCCACACATGGCCGATGTTCGAAGTGAACCATCTGGGCTTCTCGACCCAACGCGGCCGGTTCAACAAAACCAGCGGCAAAATCACCCTCGACACCACAGCCAAAAAAGGCAGTGTAGACCTGGTCGTTGGAACAGACTCGCTCGACATGGGCTTTGACAAGTGGGACGAACATTTGAAATCAGCGGACTTTTTCAATGTCAAATTTTTCCCCATGATGCGCTTCACCTCGGACAACCTGGTATTCGAAGGTGACAAGGTCGTAGCCGCCGAGGGACACTTTACCCTTCTTGGCGTAACCAAACCGCTGACGCTCACCATAAGCAACTTCCGTTGCGCGCCGCACCCAATGAACAAGAAACAAACCTGCGGTGCGGAAATCAGCGCCACCCTGAAACGTTCGGAATTCGGTATGACCAAATTCGTCCCGGCCGTAAGCGACGAGGTAAAGATCTCGTCTCCGATAGAGGCAATTAAAGACTGACGTTCTCCAGATCACTCAAAGAAAAAAGGGCAAACCGGAAGGCTTGCCCTTTGAGTTTGCAGGCTTTGTGGACTACCAGCCCGATTCTCTTTCCGGCGTCGCAGAAATTTTGTGGATGCTCAAGTCGGCGCCGTTGAATTCTTCTTCCGCATCCAGCCGGATGCCGACCAGTTTCTTCACCACACCATACACTGTATAGCCGCCCGCGAAAGCGATCACCACACCGAGCAGCGTGCCGCATAGTTGTGACATGAAGCTTACGCCGCCGATGCCGCCGAACGCCTTAAGGCCGAAGATGCCGGCTGCAACGCCGCCCCATGCGCCGCACAGGCCATGCAGCGGCCACACACCGAGCACATCGTCGATCTTCCAGCGATTTTGCGTCAGCGTGAACATCCACACAAACAAGCCGCCGGCCACGCCGCCAGTCAGCAGAGCACCCATCGGGTGCATCAAATCGGAGCCGGCGCACACCGCCACCAGCCCGGCCAGCGGGCCGTTATGCACAAATCCCGGGTCGTTCTTGCCAATCAACAGCGCAGCAAGCGTGCCGCCCACCATTGCCATCAGCGAGTTCACTGCAACCAGCCCGCTGATGTTGCTGATGGTTTGCGCCGACATCACGTTGAAGCCGAACCAGCCCACCGTGAGTATCCATGCGCCGAGCGCCAGAAACGGGATGCTGGAAGGCGGATGAGCCGAGAGGCGTCCTTCCTTGTTGTAACGGCCCCGTCTGGCACCAAGCAACAGTACTGCCGCCAACCCTATCCAGCCGCCCATCGCATGCACCACCACCGAACCGGCGAAGTCGTGGAACTCGGCGCCGAATGTAGAATGCAGCCAATCCTGAATGCCGTATCTGTGGTTCCATGCGATACCCTCGAAGAAAGGATAAATAAAGCCGACCAGCACGAAGGTGGCGGCAAGCATCGGGTTAAATCGTGCACGTTCGGCTACGCCGCCGGAAACGATGGCGGGAATGGCGGCAGCAAAAGTCAGCAGAAAGAAAAATTTGACCAGATCATAGCCATTTTTTTGCGCCAACTCTTCAGCACCGCTAAAAAAATTGACGCCATAAGCGATACAGTAGCCGATAAAAAAATACGCCAGTGTGGAGACCGCGAAGTCAGTGAGAATTTTCACCAGAGCATTCACCTGGTTTTTTTTGCGCACCGTTCCCAGTTCCAAAAAAGCAAAGCCGGCGTGCATTGCCAACACCATGATGCCGCCGAGCAGAATAAATAACGTGTCGCTGCCTGTTTTCAGGTTTTCCATGCCCTATCCCTATTGTGAAATCACATCGGGATACTGTACGCAACTTCTATTCCATCAAAACAAGGAGCGTTGATTCATATAGGTTTTGAAATTTCCGGGGGCAAGAACATTAGGGGTACACGCGCCAGTTTGGTGCACTTCAAAACATCTCGCGCCATTGTGGTGCAACACGCTCACGCATCCCAGTTTGCCAGCGTTTTTTCCAGCAAGAACAGACCAACGATGGTTTTGCTTTCATTGATCTTGCCCAGTCGTATCCATTCCATTGCCTCCGGCAAAGACAGCTCAAACACCTCCAGAAATTCCCCGTCGTCCAGATTGCGCCCCTGAAAGGTCAGGCCGCGCGCGATAAAATATTCGATGCGCTCGTCGGCATAGCCAATGCACGACCAAACCTTGGTGAGGTGCGTCCACTCACTCGCCACATAGCCCGTCTCTTCCAGCAGTTCACGCTGCGCGCATAGCAGAATATCTTCGTCGTTATCGATCTTGCCGGCGGGCAGCTCGATGAACTCGCGCTGCGGCGCATAGCGGAATTGGCGTTCCATCACCAGATTGCCGTTATCCAGCATCGCCAGCACCGCCACCGCACCGGGATGCGTGATGTATTCGCGGGTACTCACTCTGCCATCGGGCAAGCGCACGTTATCCTTGCGCACCTGGATAAAATTACCGTCATACATCAGTGTGGTATCAATGCGTGTTTCCTTCAAATCCATATCTGTTCCTGTTTTTGTAGTGCATGCAATTTGCCCGGGATTATTTTATCAGCATGGACACACGCTTGGCCGTCTTTGCCTGTTATTCGTTTGCTGCATGACTCAACATATATCCGACCCCAGTGAGAATAGCGGCGCCGCTCGCACCAATGAAGTCCAGACTGCAATTCTGCCTCGGCCATTCTCGACATCCTGCTGCGTCTGCTGGATAATCTTGCGCAACCCAAACTCCGCCAGGAAACCTTGAACCGCTCCATCCCATGACCGCAAATTTCCGCCGCACCTTGATCGATCGCGCTACCCAACCATACAGCTCGGCAGGCCATTTCGCCTGGCACTTCGCCAAAGGAAAACTGAGGGGAGACCCCGTATTCTTCGGCCTGCTCGAACATGGCCTGATCCCCGACTGCGCGCGCCTGATCGATCTGGGTTGCGGGCAAGGCTTGCTTGCTTCATGGCTGCTGGAAGCGCGCGCTTTGTACGAATCCGGTTTGTGGCCTGAGCATTGGCCCGCTGCGCCAAAGGTGGAAAACATCTGGGGGCTGGAGCTGATGCCCAAGGACGTAAATCGCGCCCGCGCCGCTCTCGGCGATCGTGCACAATTCGAACTCGGCGACATACGCACCGCTGACCTCGGCCAGACAGATACGGCGATCATTCTCGACGTACTCCATTACATTGGCTATGACGCACAGGAAGACGTGCTGCGCCGGGTGCGCGCCGCACTGCCCACTGGCGGCATATTCATCACCCGCATCGGCGATGCCGCAGGCGGCATGCCATTTTATTTCAGCAACTGGGTGGATCACGCTGCATTCCTGCTGCGCGGGCATCGCTCATACAAGGTGTATTGCCGCACACTAAACGAGTGGCTGGAGGTATTGAAACGCAACGGATTCGAGGCTGCTCCGCTGCCGATGCATAAGGGCACGCCATTCATTAGCGTGATGCTGGTGGCGACGGCGGTCTAACCAGTAACCGCTAAAGCAACCCACCTTCCGCACTTTCTGGAGCAAATTAATCCGAACCTGAGCCTATGGTCTGCTGCAAACCCGACACTGATGTCTGAAGAGTTCGTAAGAAAAATAAGGCTCCCGTATGAGAGCCTTATTGTGAAGACCAGTATTATCTACCTACTTCTGGGACTACACTACTTAGCCGCCTTTCCCTCATCACGAAAGAAATCGCGCTCAACTTTTGGGCCGTTTTCGGATGTTGGCATATTCTTGGCGGCGCCAGAACTGCTTGCGTTCATTTGCGCAGACTGCTCGGCTGGCACGTTCACCGCCTTGGCCGCATTGCCGATTCCCGCACTTGCCGCTGTTGCCGTGCCATCAGACTGCGGTTGTCCGACGATCGCGCCGCTCTCGATACTGTAAACATTACCAACAAAAAAAATCGCTCCCGTAGTAACGAGAGAAAAACAAATTATCCTGACATTTTTTTTCAGCATATTAAACCTCCGTATCAGTTGTAAGTGATATTAGTGTAGCCATGCGATATTATGGGAACGCTGGAATTATCACGATTGAGGCCGTTCTGAATGGCCCTCACGTAATAGCTTCCGCTTGGAATATTGACAATCTGTCGTGTTGCTCCTGGAGCTATGCTGGTTGAAAGCACATTCGATCCTCCGCCCAAGGAAGTAGCAGATATATACAATGCGGTAATCGGAAAAGTTAGATTAGTGTTATAAACAATCAACGACCCGGTGTAACTGGAATCAGTAGCGGTCAGGGAATACGTAGTGCCGACGGTAATCGGAAAGCCATAACTATAAGCATAGTAGGTGCTTATTGCTCCAATTGAAACACCACGTGCATCATAGGTCCCGGCTGCAAGTCCCGAGAGAGTCCATGATGAACCTGCCGCAATAACACTTGTATTCCGTTTAGTACCCCAGCTGCTACTGGTCGACAGAGCTACATTTACTTCATCTATCCAGAATGTAGAAAAGCTATTATCAACCTTAAGACTTCCTGTAGTTGGCGCTGGTGCGCTGCTACCTCCGCCACCGCATCCCGCGAATAGCATTGCAAACACACAGAGCACGACCCAATTCATACTCCACTTTTTTAAAGTTTGCATAAATCTGCTCCCCTTTTCTAGTTTAAAATAATTTATTATAAAATGTTTAGATACTTAAGATTACCCCTCCAACACTGCCTTTATACCCCGCCTAATTAACTTAATAGTCTTGAAGTCATATCACTACCTAACGGTCATATTCGGTGGGAAAGGACATCAGCCCATCGTAGTGAATACGCTACCATGAATCACCTCAGTTAAAGAAATATCTAGGTATCTTGGAGTAGTAGCTTGCCTTGCGATCTGTTTCGCGATTATTTATATTATTAATGACCATAATTACCACCGAACCAATCGTATTGGGCACTTGATAATGTAAATTGTCAATGTCTTAGGGCCATTCAAACAAACCACCCAAATCCCTAAGCCGGTCGAGCTGGAACCAACCAGGAACCTGTCATTTCGACCCAAGGGAGAAATCCTGGTGTTTTTAGCAAAGTATGAAAAGCAAGATTCCTCCCGGAGCACGTCCTGAACAAAGCCGAAGGGATCGGAATGGCAGGGTTTACTTTTGCCCAACGCAACCTATCGTGCAACCCATTGTCAACTAGCGTAAGGCGTAATGTAGAGGTCAATAAGCCTGTCCTGAGCGCAGTCGAAGGGCGAAGCTCATTACACCGGCTGTTTCATTCGGCGCAATTAACGATTGCGCCCTGCTGCACACCCTTTCCAAAACAATTATTGGCAAACCGCTCCTCGTCCCGGATTGCGTCGCTTTTATTGACAGGAGATGCCAAATAAAACTACATTAGCTTCGTACAAATTTACATCTAACAAATGGCAAATATCGCCACCACAATATCCACTCGGGAGGTTGCATGTCCAATATCGAATCAGTCTTGAATGAAAAACGTGTTTTCAATCCTTCAGAAAAATTCGTCAAGCAAGCCAATGTCTCCGGGATGGCAGGTTATCAAGCCTTATGCAAGGCGGCAGAACAGGATTACGCGGGTTTTTGGGCCAACCTGGCGCGCGAGACCTTGCACTGGAAGAAACCGTTCACCAAGACACTGGATGAAAGCAACGCGCCGTTTTTCAAATGGTTCGAGGATGGTGTGTTGAATGTCTCATACAACTGCCTGGATGTTCACCTCGCCACCCAAGCGGAAAAGACTGCAATCATTTTCGAGGCTGATGATGGCAAGGTAACGAAGATCAATTACCGCGATTTGCACACTCGAGTGTGCCAATTCGCCAACGGCCTGAAGTCGCGCGGCATTAAAAATGGCGACCGCGTCGTCATCTATATGCCGATGAGCATCGAGGTCGTGGTCGCCATGCAAGCCTGCGCGCGCATCGGCGCGATCCATTCGGTAGTGTTCGGCGGCTTTTCATCCAAGAGCCTGCATGAGCGCATCGTGGACGCGCAGGCCAGCGCGGTGATCACCGCCGATGCGCAAATGCGCGGCGGCAAGGTGATGCCGTTGAAATCTGTGGTGGATGAGGCGTTGTCCACGGGCGGTTGCGAGAAGGTGCACAGCGTTATCGTATACCGTCGCGCTGCCAGCGAAACCGCGTGGAATGCGCAGAACAACATCTGGTGGCATGACCTGGTGGCAGGACAAAGCTCTGTATGCGAGCCCGAATGGGTCAGTTCGGAACACCCGCTATTCATACTCTACACCTCGGGCTCTACCGGCAAACCCAAGGGCGTACAGCACTCCAGCGGCGGCTACCTGCTCGGCACAATGCTGACGATGCAGTGGGTGTTCGATTACAAACCGACGGATGTTTTCTGGTGCACCGCCGACGTGGGCTGGGTAACTGGACACAGCTATGTGACATACGGTCCGCTGGCGATGGGCGCAACGCAGGTAGTGTTTGAAGGCATTCCGACCTACCCCGATGCCGGACGCTTTTGGAAGATGATCCAGAACCACAAGGTAACAACCTTCTACACCGCACCGACGGCAATTCGCTCGCTGATCAAACTGGGGGGCGACTTGCCGAAGCAATACGATCTGTCCAGCCTGCGCCTGCTCGGCTCGGTCGGCGAACCGATCAATCCGGAAGCATGGATGTGGTACTACAACACCGTCGGACAGGCGCGCTGCCCGATCGTGGATACCTGGTGGCAGACCGAAACCGGACACCATATGATTGCCCCGCTGCCCGGCGCAATGCCGCTTAAGCCCGGCTCCTGCACACTGCCATTGCCCGGCATCATTGCATCCATCGTCAACGAGGCAGGTAATGAAGTACATGATCAGCACGGCGGCTTCCTCGTCATCAAACGCCCGTTCCCCGCGCAAATCCGCACCATCTGGGGCGATCCGGAACGCTACAAGAGAGCCTACTTCCCCGAAGAAATGCACGGCTATTATCTGGCGGGGGATTCTTCTCACCGCGATGAAGATGGTTATTTCTGGATCATGGGGCGCATTGACGATGTGCTGAAAGTATCCGGCCACCGCCTCGGCACGATGGAAATCGAATCCGCCTTATCCGCCAATCCGCTGGTAGCGGAAGCCGCCGTGGTCGGCAAACCGCATGACATCAAGGGCGAGGCAATCGTCGCCTTCGTCGTACTGAAAGGTACACGCCCGGATGATGCGGCTAAAGCAAAAGAAATTGCCGAAATCCTGCGCACCTGGGTGAGTAAGTCTATCGGACCGATCGCAAAACCGGATGAAATTCGTTTCGGCGACAACCTTCCCAAGACGCGCTCGGGCAAGATCATGCGCCGCCTGCTGCGCGCCATCGCCAATGGCGAGGATATTACGCAGGATATTTCTACGCTCGAGAATCCGGCGATACTCGAACAATTAAAGAACGCTGTTCGGTGACCAGCGCAACATGTATGCAGGTCGTAGCGGCTGGGCTGAAATACGGCAGGGAGATGTTGTTTCCCTGCAACATGCCAAGCCATCAGCATTGACCTGGCCGCAACACCTCGGATATTATCGCGATGGCTGCAACCTTCCAGGAAGAATACACGTGCCATTGATTCGACAGATTTTTATTGCACTGCTCGCCATAGGCGCACTCACCTTTCCGGCACTCGTTAACGCAGAAGAAACGCTCGCTCTCAACACTCCACTGGCTGACGAAATTGCACCGGCATTTCTGCCATCTGCACAAGATGTCAGAATCGAGCTCATCCCGGAATCCGAACTCATGCCGGAAGCTAATCTGGTTGCCCCTGACCTGTGGCCACGGATACGCAACGGTTTCGCAATGCGTGATGTGGATTCCAAACTGGTCGCGAAGCATGAAAAATGGTATGCAAGCCGCCCCGATTATGTCGCGCGCATGACCGACCGCGCGCGCCGCTACCTGTATTTCATTACCGAGGAAGTAGAACGGCGCGGCATGCCCAGCGAAATTGCGCTGCTGCCTATGATCGAAAGCGCCTTCAATCCCGGCGCATATTCAACCAGCCGCGCTTCCGGCATATGGCAATTTATGCCATCCACCGGCAAACTATTTGGCATGCAGCAAAACTGGTGGTATGACGGTCGTCGCAATGTCATCAGCGCAACCAATGGCGCACTCGACTACCTGCAAAACCTGCACGATATGTTCGGTGATTGGGAATTAGCTCTGGCTGCCTATAATTGCGGTGAAGGCGGTGTAAAACGCGCACAGGCACGCAATCGCAGACGCGGCTTACCGGTAAATTACACCAGCCTGAAGTTGCCGAAAGAAACGCGCAATTACGTGCCTAAATTGTTAGCCATCAAAAACATCATTGCCAATCCAGCAAGATTTGAGCTGATGCTGCCGGACATCCCCAACAAACCCTACTTCGCCGCTGTCACGACCACCAAGCACATTGACGTAAAGTTGGCCGCAGAACTGGCCGATATCTCAATAGAGGAATTCACAGCGCTCAATCCCGCGCACAACCGCCCGGTGATTTTGCATGATAGCAACGATTTGGTTTTGCTTCCGATAGAAAAGATGGAAACCTTCCGCGCCAATCTGGAAAACTACAATAAGCCGCTGGTCTCCTGGCAGTCTTACCAGCCGAAAAAAGGCGAACGGCTCGATAAATTGGCCCCTCGTTTCGGCTTATCGGTGGAAAATTTAAAATCCGTGAATGGACTCACTTCACGCGGCAATATCAGCACAGGACAAACCCTGCTAGTGCCGCTTAATGGCGAAGAAACCGAAACCGAATTTGAAACTTTCAACATGAACCTTGCCGCCGATGATCGATCACTCGGCATCAAACACAGAGTGCGCAGTGGAGATACGCTTGGCGGTTTGGCGCGCCGTTATCATGTCAGCATCACCAAACTCAAACAGTGGAACGGGCCATTGAAAATAATCAGGATTGGTCAGACCATCCGGGTCAGACCCGCCTGAGCGAGTTTGCCGCCCGAATAAAAAACGGAATTACTTCCCGCTAGACACTCGGCGTCAAGACGATATTTTTGCCTTAAGTGCGGCGAAATTACGGTATCCCTTCCATGCCTTCCAGATAACTCTCGCCATGCCGGCCACGCCGCGACGGCGTATCACCAAAACAGCAATTACTCCAGCTACCAAGACAGGATGGGAACGCAGGAAACGCGCTGCAACAACACTCTTATCGGCCAACGCCAAGGGCGCTTGAAGACACGCACCGATCTCGGCTAACTGCTCGCGCTGCGAGGCGACCCTGACCACCAGTTCGCCGCGACGTTGCATCACCGCAGACAATTGGCTATTCATGGCATGATCATTCACGATTGGCAGTCTTGTCCCGGCTGACTTCCAGATGCCCCTTGTCCCTGGCCAACTCGGCAAGACTTGCAGAAAACAGCCTGGATTTTGCCTTCGTCTTGCTGCGAAGCAACAGCACCATCAACAGTCCCAATGCGAAAAAAACAACAGTCAGCGCACCGACGACTGCAAGACGATGATCGTCCCAAAACAGCACCACGATAAATACCGTAAGCAGCAATATGCCGAGACCGAAGCAGAACAGCGCGAACAATGCAAAAAGGAGCATCTGCGTTAAACGCAGCCGCTCCTCTTGCAACTCGTTCGCCAGTAATTCAAGCCGTGTCGACGCAATGGAAACCAGCGTGGACAACAACCGTTTGACCGAGGCCATCAGCCCCGAACCTGTCTCCGGCATGGTTTAACGACTGCGCGAAATCAGCATTCCGACAATCAGCCCAACCCCGACTCCGACTCCAACCGCCTTCCATGGATTCTCATGCACGTATTCGTCGGTTGCGTCTGCCGCCTGTTTGGTTTTGGCGACCAGTGCATCTTCTGCGGCAGCCAGACGAGCCTTCGCTGTAGCCAAATTCTCCTGGATACGTTCGCGTGCAGCGGCCGCCTTCTCGCCGGCTTGTCCCGCTGTTGCGCGTAACAGCTCCTCAGCGTCTGCTACCACCATACGAAAATCATGCATGAGTTTCTCTGTGCCAACTTCACCCGGTACGCCTGTTGATTTTGTGCTCATGATTTTCTCCTTATAAAAATACCTTCAATCAAGTGCTACTCAACCTCCCGATGACTCATCGGATTTCAATATTATCTTTTTAATCTTAAAACCCCCGGTCGTCAACCCAAATCGCGTCCATATAAAAAGCAGTGCACGATGTGTGTTGCCGAATGGCTTGTGGCTGGCGGATAACTGGCTCGGCATGATTCCATGGTATGTGCGCAACGCGGTGCGAAAGGGCAGCCTTGTGGCGGATTGGCGGGCGAAGGCATGTCGCCTTCCAGCTTGATGCGCTCAACTCCTGAGCCGTCAATGCGCGGCACGGCGGACAGCAGGGCCTGCGTATAGGGATGTTTGGGCGACCGCAACACTTCCTCTGCCGTACCTCTCTCGACGATGCGCCCGAGATACATTACGCACACCTCGTGCGCGAGGTATTCCACTACCGCGAGATTGTGGGTAATGAACAAATAGCTCAGATTCAATTCCTGTTGCAGCGATTTCAGAAGATTCAAAATTTGCGCCTGCACCGATACATCCAGCGCGCTGGTCGGTTCGTCGCAAATTAACAGCCGCGGTGAAACTGCAAGAGTTCGCGCAATCGCAATACGTTGCCGCTGCCCTCCGGAAAATTCATGCGGGTAACGCCATTTGACGATGCGCTCCAGGCCAACCTGATCGAGCAGAATGTCGATGCGTGCCTGGCGAGCTTCACTGTTGCCCCCGATATTGAGCGCCGCCATGCCTTCTTCGAGAATTTCCGCGACGCGCATTTTTGGATTGAGCGAAGCGTAAGGATCCTGAAACACCATCTGCATCCCCGCACGCCGAATGCGCAATTCGCTCGCTGCAAGCCCGGTCAACTCGTGCCCGTCAAGCTTCACACTGCCCGCCGTGGGCGGGATCAATTGCAGCAACGCCTTGCCCAGCGTGGTCTTGCCGCAGCCTGATTCGCCGACCAATGCCAGCGTGCGCCCATGCGGGATTTCCAGCGACACCCCGTCCACCGCTTTGACTTGGCCTGTCACGCGCTGTAACAAACCTTTGCGGATCGGGAAATGGACTTGCAAGTTTCCAACCTGCAAGAGAGCTGAGGACTTAGAACTCAGGACTGAGGACTGTGGACTGTGGACTGTGGGCTGCGGGCTGTGGGCTAAGTCCTCAGTCCTCAGTCCTCGTTCCTCAGTCCTGCCGTAAAGATGACACCTCACCCCCCGACCCTCCTCCAACACCGTCCATTCAGGCGTCTGTTCGCTGCATAGCGCCCACGCCCTGTCGCATCGCGGCGTAAAACGGCAACCCTGCGTGATGCTGCCAAGTGGTGGCACGCTGCCGGGAATGGCGGCCAGCGGCTGGTTGCGCCGCGCCGCACCAGGCAGCGCGGCAAACAATTTTTGCGTGTAGGGATGCAGTGGTTTGGCAAACAATTGCGCGCGGCTGGCCTGCTCGACGATATGCCCGGCATACATCACACCGACTTGGTGAGCCATTTCTGCCACCACACCGAGATCGTGGGTGATCAGCAATAACGACATGCCGCTGGCGGCCTGGGTATCGCGCAACAGCTGCAGCACTTGCGCCTGTATCGTCACGTCCAGCGCGGTGGTCGGCTCGTCGGCGATCAATAATTTTGGTTGCCCGGCAAGCGCCATCGCAATCATCACGCGCTGCTTCATGCCGCCGGAAAGCTGAAACGGATATTCCATCACGCGCCTTGCCGCATCGGGAATGCCGACCTGATCGAGCAATTCGACGCCGCGCTGTTGCGCTACCGTTCCACGCAGTTCCTGATGCAACGCCAGCACTTCGACGATTTGCTGGCCGACTGTCATTACCGGATTCAGGCTCAGCGATGGCTCCTGAAAAATCATCGCGGCAGTGCCTCCGCGCACGTCGCGCATGTCGCGCTCGCGCAAATCGAACAAATTGACGCCACCCAGTTGCGCCGTGCCTCCCACCTTAACCACACCATCCGGCAACAAACGTAGCAGCGACAACGCGGTCATGGATTTGCCGCAGCCGGATTCGCCGAGCAGCGCAAAAGTCTCACCCGTTGCAATGCTGAAGGAAATGTCGTCCACGATACGCGCGCCGTTGCGCAACTGCGTAACCAGATTGGAGACGTCGAGGATGTCGCCCATCACGCCGTCCCTTCAGTGCGATTCAATCGTGGATCGAACGCATCGCGCACTGCATCGGCAAACAGATTTGCCGCCAGAACCAGCACCAGCATGAAACCGAACGCAGCCGCCAACGCCCACCACACCATCGGCTCGCGCCCCATCTCCAGCCGCGCCGCGTTGATCATCGTGCCGAAGCTGATCATCGACGGATCGACGCCCACGCCCACATAAGACAGCACCGCCTCGGCCAGCACCAGCGCGCTGAAATCCATCACCAGCGAGATCAGGATGATGTGCATCACGTTCGGCACGATGTGGCGCGTCAGAATACGCAAGGAAGACACGCCGAATGCCTGCGCCGCCTGGATGTATTCCTGCTCGCGCAACTTCAGCGTTTCGCCGCGCAACAGGCGGCACAGCCCGGTCCAGCTGGTCATGCCGAGGATCAGACAAAGAAACACCAGCCGCAAATCGGCACGTGACGCGGAGGTATCGAACCATTGCGGATGCGTCTCGATAGTCACCTGCATCATCAGCACCGCCGCCGCGATCAGCAGCACGCTGGGTATGGAACTCAGCACGGTGTAAATGTACTGGATCACATCATCCACCCAGCCGCGCAAATAACCGGCCGCGATACCGAGCAGCAACGCTAATGGCAATGTAACCAGCGTCGTCACCGTGCCGATGATCAAGCCGGTGCGGATACTTTTCAACGACAGGTACAGCACGTCCTGCCCGACCTTGTCGGTGCCAAGTACGTGATAGGCGGGAGCAAGGTTTGCGATGGCGCCGATCAGGGCGGCGATGATGAGCGTGGTAATTAACAAAGCGCGTAGCGTGTAGGGTTGGCATGTAACGTGCCCACCATTTGCCTTTGATCCTGCCCGCGTGGGCACGCTACGTGCCCACCCTACAAGCCTGCGCCGGAATGACGAAATAGCAACAAGCAGCAACATCCCCACCACCAGT
This sequence comes from Nitrosomonadales bacterium, assembly GCA_023259055.1. Lineage (GTDB taxonomy): Bacteria > Pseudomonadota > Gammaproteobacteria > Burkholderiales > Gallionellaceae > Gallionella. The sequence goes on along the minus strand of JAHFQZ010000006.1, from coordinate 3,044 downwards.
CCGCCTATCGCCCCTTTGATCGCACGCCACAACACATTTTCATCGCGTTGCGTCGCATCCACGAGATGCGCGCCACCATAGCGCAAGCGCGGGTAATCGCGCAGCACCCTGCCCTGGGCATCGCTGGTACTTTCCTTGGCATACAGCGTCACGGCCAGCGGCGCGGAATATGTTTTTTCGGTTTGTGTTCTCAGCGGCGTAACCAGCTTGTCGAACACGCTCAGCACTTCAGGAGAATACATTTTTTCGCCGCCGTTTTTTTCCGGCAGTGCCGCGCGGTAATGCAGCGTATCCAGCAACCCCACCACAAAGAACAGCGACAACACCAGCAGCGACACCATCGCCGTCGCGCTCTGCCCAACGCGCCGCCAGGGCAACAGCAGATACTCACGCCTGCGCACATACCATGCGCCGAAAACGCCTGCAGCCAGCAACAGAAACACCAGCGCGTCGCTCCATAAGATGACCGGCATGAAGTTCATTGCAGTCTCACTCTCGGATCAACCACAGTGTATGAAATATCGGTGAGGATCAACCCGACGATGTACAGCAGTGAGCCGAGGAAAACCATCGCGCGCACCACGCTGAAATCCTGCGCGTTGATCGCGTCAATGGTGTAGCTGCCCAGGCCGGGAATGCCGAAGAACGACTCGGTGAGCAAACTACCCATGAACAGCAGCGGAATCACCACCACCACGCCGGTGAGGATAGGGATCATCGCGTTCTTCAGCACATGGCTGAATAGCACGCGCAATTCCGACAACCCCTTGGCACGCGCGGTGCGCACATAGTCCTTGCCGATTTCCTCAAGGAAGATGGTGCGATACCAGCGGCTGCTGGAACCGACGCTACCGACCACACCGATCACGATGGGCAACACCACAAACTTGAAGCCGCCCATGCCGCCGTCGTAGCCAGAAATGGGAACCAGATGCCACAGCTTGCTGACGACGAACTGCCCGCCGATGATGTAAAACAAGCCGGACACCGACATCAACAGCACGCACAACGCCACACCGGCAATGTCCAAGGCGGTGGCGCGAAACAGCGTCATCAGCAGCGCGAAGCTGACATACACCACCAGCCCGATCAGGAAAGTAGGCAGCGCAATCGCCAGGCTCGGCGCCATGCGTTGCGTAATCTCGCGCCCGATGCTGCGCCCGTCGTCGGAGTAACCGAAATCCAGCACGAACATACTGGCGGACTTCTGCCAGAAAATCGTGTCGGTAATTTTGCCTGCACCTCTGGCTGCGCTATTGACCAGCAGCGGCTTGTCATAACCGCGTTGCTGCTTCCACTTCTCGATGGCATCGGGTGTCACACGCTTGATGCCGAGCTGCATGCGCGCCATGTCGTCCGGCGTATTCACCACGAAGAACAGTGCGAAGGTGAGCAGGTTCACCCCGATCAGGATCGGGATGGCGTACAGGATGCGGCGGATGAGATAGGCAATCATGGCGGCCGCTATTGTACGGTAAACACCGGATTGCCAAACACTGTGGAGTGGCAGAGAATGACAGCGCATCAAGCGGCGGAAAACTGCCGCCAGAGCCAACTTCTGTTAGAACCATAATTCTGTCACATGTCATTCAACATTCTTTTGAAAGGAGTACATCATGAAAGTCGGAATCCTTGGATCGGGTGATGTAGCAAAAGCATTGGCTGGCGGCTTTCTCAAACACGGCCACGATGTGACGATGGGCACTCGCACGCCCGCCAAGCTCGCTGAATGGTCGGCGAAGAACCCCAAAGGCCGCATCGCCAGCTTTGCCGATACGGCAAAGTTCGGCGAACTGGTCGTGCTGGCGGTTAAAGGCACGGCGGCGATGGATGTGCTGCGCCTCGCGGGTGCCGCAAATTTCTCGGGGAAGCCCCTCATTGACGTAACCAATCCCATTGCCGATGCTCCTCCTGTCAACGGCGTATTGAAGTACTACACCAGTCTCGACGAATCCCAGATGGAACGCCTGCAGCGCGAATTCGGCAGCGCACGCTTCGTCAAATGCTTCAATTCCGTCGGCAATGCGTTCATGGTGAATCCGCAGTTCAAGGGCGGCAAACCTACGATGTTTATCTGCGGCAACGACGATGCTGCGAAGAAAATCGTAAGCGGGATCCTCGACCAGTTCGGCTGGGAAACAGCGGACATGGGCAAGGCCGAAGGAGCCCGCGCCATTGAGCCGCTGTGCATTCTCTGGTGCATCCCCGGCTTCCTGCGCAACGAATGGGCTCACGCCTTCAAATTGCTCACCTAGGAAAGCAGGCATCCATGCAAGTCGAAATCTGGTCGGACATGATCTGCCCCTGGTGCTACATCGGCAAGCGGCGCTTTGAAACGGCGCTCGCGAACTTCGCGCAGCGGGAAAGCGTGCGCGTGATCTGGCGCAGCTTCGAACTCGACCCCAAAGCGCCGCGCAAGCATCCGGGCACGCTGGACGAAATGCTGGCGCACAAATACGGCGTCAGTCCGCAACAGGCGGCGGCGATGAACGAGCGCGTGACGGGGATCGCCAGGGAAGTCGGGCTGGAATATCGTCTGAACAACGCACACCCCGGCAACACCTTCGATGCGCACCGCCTGCTGCACTTCACCGCCACACAGCAACTGGGCGACCGCGCCACCGAGCGCATCATGCACGCCTACTTCTGCGAAGGATTGGCGGTAGGCGACCGCGCCGCGCTGGCACGTCTGGCCCCGGAATTCGGCATTGCCGAAAACGAGGCACTGGCAATGCTGGAAAGCGATGCCTATTCCAAGGAGGTGCGTGCAGACGAAGCGCGCGCGGCGAAACTTGAAATCACCGGCGTACCGTTCTTCCTGATTAATGAAAAGACCGGCATCTCCGGCGCACAGCCGGTTGAAGCATTTGCCGAGGCGCTGCAACAGGCATGGGGTGAGTTGTAGTCAATCGTGGCAAAGGTAGCACTAGCTAGATTGAGGTGAATCACTCGTAAAGTGACCTGGTCCAATTAAATTCGGAGGAGACTCATGAAAGCGGTTGTATACACAAAATACGGGCCACCGGACGTTCTTCAGCTCAAAG
>JAHFQZ010000002.1 GCA_023259055.1 Nitrosomonadales bacterium | reverse complement strand
TTGTAAGGAGTCTGACGATGACCTACTTTCACATGGGTAATCCACACTATCATCGGCGCGGAGTCGTTTCACTGTCCTGTTCGGGATGGGAAGGAGTGGGACCAACTCGCTATGGTCGTCAGACAAACTGTTCGGCATCCGACGGTATTCTGTCGTCTGCCCTGTTTGTGGTTCGCTGATTAAAATTTAACGTTCAATCAACGAACCGTATCTGGAAGAAGTAAAGTTTTAATGTGTTTTGATTGTACTGCGTCACACTTTAAACAACTTAATGTTATAGGATCAAGCCTCACGAGCAATTAGTATCAGTTAGCTTAACGCATTACTGCGCTTCCACACCTGACCTATCAACGTCCTAGTCTCGAACGACTCTTTAGGGGGGTTAAACCCCCAGGGAAATCTTATCTCAAGGCGAGTTTCCCGCTTAGATGCTTTCAGCGGTTATCTCTTCCCGATTTAGCTACCCGGCAATACCACTGGCGTGATAACCGGTACACCAGAGATCGGTCCACTCCGGTCCTCTCGTACTAGGAGCAGGTCCCTTCAAATTTCCAACGCCCAAGGCAGATAGGGACCAAACTGTCTCACGACGTTTTAAACCCAGCTCACGTACCACTTTAAATGGCGAACAGCCATACCCTTGGGACCGGCTACAGCCCCAGGATGTGATGAGCCGACATCGAGGTGCCAAACTCCCCCGTCGATATGAACTCTTGGGAGGAATCAGCCTGTTATCCCCAGAGTACCTTTTATCCGTTGAGCGATGGCCCTTCCATACAGAACCACCGGATCACTATGACCTACTTTCGTATCTGCTCGACTTGTCAGTCTCGCAGTTAAGCATCCTTTTGCCATTGCACTATCAGTACGATGTCCGACCGTACCTAGGATACCTTCGTACTCCTCCGTTACAATTTGGGAGGAGACCGCCCCAGTCAAACTGCCTACCATGCACGGTCCCCAACCCCGATAAGGGGTCTAGGTTAGAACCTCAATGACATCAGGCTGGTATTTCAAGGTTGGCTCCACGAGAACTGGCGTTCCCGCTTCATAGCCTCCCAGCTATCCTACACAGATTTCATCAAAGTCCAATGCAAAGCTACAGTAAAGGTTCATGGGGTCTTTCCGTCTAGCCTCGGGTAGATTGCATCTTCACAAACATTTCAACTTCGCTGAGTCTCGGGTGGAGACAGTGTGGCCATCGTTACGCCATTCGTGCAGGTCGGAACTTACCCGACAAGGAATTTCGCTACCTTAGGACCGTTATAGTTACGGCCGCCGTTTACTGGGACTTCAATCAAGAGCTTGCACCCCATCATTTAATCTTCCAGCACCGGGCAGGCGTCACACTCTATACGTCCACTTTCGTGTTTGCAGAGTGCTGTGTTTTTATTAAACAGTCGCAGCCACCATTTCACTGCAACCCCATCGAGCTTCAGACGCGAAGTCCTACACTCTACCGGGGCGCACCTTCTCCCGAAGTTACGGTGCAAATTTGCCGAGTTCCTTCACCCGAGTTCTCTCAAGCGCCTTAGAATTCTCATCCTGCCCACCTGTGTCGGTTTGCGGTACGGTCTCAATACAACTGAAGCTTAGTGGCTTTTCTTGGAAGCTTGGTATCAGCAACTTCGCGCCACAAGGGCACTCGTTATCACGCCTCAGAATTGACCTCCCGGATTTGCCTAAGAGATCTCCCTACACGCTTGAACCACCTAATCCAACAGATGGCTTGCTTAACCTTCTCCGTCCCCACATCGCATTGCATTGAGGTACAGGAATATTAACCTGTTTCCCATCGACTACGCATTTCTGCCTCGCCTTAGGGGCCGACTCACCCTGTTCCGATGAACGTTGAACAGGAAACCTTGGGCTTTCGGCGAGGGAGCCTTTCACTCCCTTTATCGCTACTCATGTCAGCATTCGCACTTCTGATACCTCCAGCATCCGTCACCAGACGCCTTCGCAGGCCTACAGAACGCTCTCCTACCATATGTACAAGTACATATCCGCGATTTCGGTGCATAGTTTGAGCCCCGTTACATCTTCCGCGCAGGACGACTCGATCAGTGAGCTATTACGCTTTCTTTAAATGATGGCTGCTTCTAAGCCAACATCCTGACTGTTTTAGCCTTCCCACTTCGTTTTCCACTTAACTATGTCTTGGGGACCTTAATCGGCGGTCTGGGTTGTTTCCCTCTTGACACCGGACGTTAGCACCCGATGTCTGTCTCCCATGCTCGCACTTCTCGGTATTCGGAGTTTGCAATGGTTTGGTAGTCAGCAATAGACCCCTAGCCATAACAGTGCTCTACCCCCGAGAGTGATACATGAGGCACTACCTAAATAGTTTTCGGAGAGAACCAGCTATTTCCAAGTTTGTTTAGCCTTTCACCCCTATCCACAGCTCATCCCCTAACTTTTCAACGTTAGTGGGTTCGGACCTCCAGTTGGTTTTACCCAACCTTCATCCTGGCCATGGATAGATCACTTGGTTTCGGGTCTACACCCAGCAACTATCGCCCTTATCAGACTCGCTTTCGCTGCGCCTCCCCTATTCGGTTAAGCTTGCTACTGAATGTAAGTCGCTGACCCATTATACAAAAGGTACGCAGTCACGGAACAAGTCCGCTCCCACTGTTTGTATGCATGCGGTTTCAGGTCTATTTCACTCCCCTTCCGGGGTTCTTTTCACCTTTCCCTCACGGTACTAGTTCACTATCGGTCGATTACGAGTATTTAGCCTTGGAGGATGGTCCCCCCATGTTCAGACAAGGTTTCTCGTGCCCCGCCCTACTTGTCGCAATCCTAGTTCCACACTACTGTTTTCACCTACGGGACTATCACCCACTATGGTCAGACTTTCCAGACTGTTTGGTTAACAATAATGCTAAAAATTGCAGGCTCTTCCGCGTTCGCTCGCCACTACTTACGGAATCTCGGTTGATTTCTTTTCCTTCAGGTACTTAGATGTTTCAGTTCCCTGAGTTCGCTTTACCCTGCCTATGTATTCAGCAGGGAATGACCCAAAAGGGCCGGGTTTCCCCATTCAGATATCTACGGATCAATGCTTATTTGCCAGCTCCCCGTAGCTTTTCGCAGGCTATCACGTCTTTCATCGCCTGTAATCGCCAAGGCATCCACCACATGCACTTATTCGCTTGACCCTATAACGTTAAGCCCTCAACCTTTCGGCCAAGGCGTTATCGTGTTTCGCATTTTCTAACTTTTACTTCCACCGGATTGATTTAAGGATCCGGCTTTCGCAAAGGTTTGTGACCAACTCACAATGACTAATCATGAATCGGCTTGATACAATCAAAACCCATTTAGTTTTTCCGCTTCCACAAAGACGGTTACCCATCCCCGTTTCAGCGAGAATCACTTTCTTTACTTCTTCCAAATTTTTAAAGATCAAACTTATATCATTAAGACGTAAGTCGTAAATCATTAGCCAAGGCAATACCTTCAACTAAAAACTTACGACTTGCGACTGCGAACCAGGTATTGGTGGAGGTTGACGGGATCGAACCGACGACCCCCTGCTTGCAAAGCAGGTGCTCTCCCAGCTGAGCTAAACCCCCCATTTTTCTACTCTGGTGGGTCTGGTTGGACTCGAACCAACGACCCCTGCGTTATCAACACAATGCTCTAACCAGCTGAGCTACAGACCCATAACTTCAGGACTGCGAACCGAGAAATTCAGGACTGAGTGTTCCGCGTGGCTACGCCACCGCTTTAACTCAGCACTTAGTCCTCGTTCCTCAGTCCTGCTTTCAAACAACCGATGAGTGTAGGCACTCAGCCTCTGGATTCTCTAGAAAGGAGGTGATCCAGCCGCACCTTCCGATACGGCTACCTTGTTACGACTTCACCCCAGTCATGAAACCCACCGTGGTAAGCGCCCTCCTTGCGGTTAGGCTACCTACTTCTGGCAGATTCCACTCCCATGGTGTGACGGGCGGTGTGTACAAGACCCGGGAACGTATTCACCGCGACATGCTGATCCGCGATTACTAGCGATTCCGACTTCACGGAGTCGAGTTGCAGACTCCGATCCGGACTACGATCGGCTTTCTGAGATTGGCTCCCCCTCGCGGGTTGGCAACCCTCTGTACCGACCATTGTATTACGTGTGAAGCCCTACCCATAAGGGCCATGAGGACTTGACGTCATCCCCACCTTCCTCCGGTTTATCACCGGCAGTCTCATTAAAGTGCCCAACTGAATGATGGCAATTAATGACAAGGGTTGCGCTCGTTGCGGGACTTAACCCAACATCTCACGACACGAGCTGACGACAGCCATGCAGCACCTGTGTTCAGGTTCCCTTTCGGGCACAATCCCATCTCTGGAATCTTCCTGACATGTCAAGGGTAGGTAAGGTTTTTCGCGTTGCATCGAATTAATCCACATAATCCACCGCTTGTGCGGGTCCCCGTCAATTCCTTTGAGTTTTAATCTTGCGACCGTACTCCCCAGGCGGTCAACTTCACGCGTTAGCTGCGGTACTAAAGAAGTCTCCTTCCCCAACACCTAGTTGACATCGTTTAGGGCGTGGACTACCAGGGTATCTAATCCTGTTTGCTCCCCACGCTTTCGTGCATGAGCGTCAGTGTTAGCCCAGGGGGCTGCCTTCGCCATCGGTATTCCTCCACATATCTACGCATTTCACTGCTACACGTGGAATTCTACCCCCCTCTGCTACACTCTAGCCTTGCAGTCACAAACGCAGTTCCCAGGTTAAGCCCGGGGATTTCACGTCTGTCTTACAAAACCGCCTGCGCACGCTTTACGCCCAGTAATTCCGATTAACGCTCGCACCCTACGTATTACCGCGGCTGCTGGCACGTAGTTAGCCGGTGCTTCTTCTTCCGGTACCGTCATCCACACAAGGTATTAACCAGTGCGATTTCTTTCCGGCTGAAAGAGCTTTACAACCCGAAGGCCTTCTTCACTCACGCGGTATGGCTGGATCAGGCTTGCGCCCATTGTCCAAAATTCCCCACTGCTGCCTCCCGTAGGAGTCTGGACCGTGTCTCAGTTCCAGTGTGGCTGGTCGTCCTCTCAGACCAGCTACGGATCGTCGCCATGGTGAGCCTTTACCTCACCATCTAGCTAATCCGATATCGGCCACTCCGAAAGCGAGAGGTCTTGCGATCCCCCCCTTTCCCCCTCAGGGCATATGCGGTATTAGCGTACCTTTCGGTACGTTATCCCCCACTTCCGGACATGTTCCGATATGTTACTCACCCGTTCGCCACTCGCCACCAGGTTGCCCCGTGCTGCCGTTCGACTTGCATGTGTAAAGCATACCGCCAGCGTTCAATCTGAGCCAGGATCAAACTCTTCAGTTCAATACCTGTTTTGGTTCATCTAAGAACCTGGTCCTACTCAAAGTAAATCACTTGCATGATTTTTTTCGACTTCGTGTAGGTTACTGCTATATTTTTAAAGTCGTTTCCATATTCCGAAAAATACAGAAACTTCCCAAAAACCAAGCACCTACACTCGTCGGTTGTTTGTTTTAACTTTTAAAGAACGGCTGCCGTGGCAGCGAAGAGGTGCGCATTATAGAGATGGGAAAGTTCCCGTCAACACCTTTTTGAGATAATTTGATAATAATTCCGAATAGCGTGTTTGATCGAGTTCTTTACTACAATGCTGCCTCACCGGAAAAACTAAAAAATGTCACTGATCACACTTGGAATTGAATCATCCTGCGATGAGACCGGTATCGCGCTCTACCAGATGGGGCGCGGGTTACTGGCACACACGCTGCACACACAAGTCGCCATGCACAGCGAATATGGTGGCGTCGTTCCCGAACTCGCTTCACGCGATCATGTGCGGCGCGTCATCCCGCTGGTACGCCAAGTCATGCGTGAAGCCGATGTATCGCTAGCCCAAATCAGCGCGATTGCTTACACCCAGGGACCGGGTTTGGGCGGCGCACTACTTGTCGGTGCCAGTGTTGCGAATGCGCTGGCCTATGCACTCGATATTCCCAGCATCGGCATCCATCATTTGGAAGGCCACCTGCTCTCCCCATTATTATCCGACCCCGCACCGGAGTTTCCCTTCGTCGCCTTACTGGTTTCCGGCGGGCATACGCAATTGATGCGCGTGGACGGCATCGGTCAATACACCCTGCTCGGCGAAACGCTGGATGATGCAGCCGGAGAAGCCTTCGACAAAAGCGCGAAGCTGCTGGGGCTGGGTTATCCGGGCGGCCCGGAACTGGCAAAACTCGCCGCGCGCGGCCGCCCCGGTTTATACAAGTTGCCGCGCCCGATGTTGCACAGCGGCGATCTGGAATTCAGCTTCAGCGGATTAAAAACAGCAGTTCTGACACTGGTAAAGCAAAGCAGCAACGATGAGCAGAAGATTATGGATGAACAAACCCGTGCCGACATCGCCTGCGCCGTACAGGAAGCCATTGTCGACGTGCTGGCAAACAAATCGCGCGCCGCGCTGGCGCAGACTGGCCTGGATCAACTGGTGGTGGCAGGTGGCGTGGGCGCGAACAAACTATTGCGCGAGCGCCTGAACAAAGACATCGGCAAGCGCGGCGGCAAAGTGTTTTATCCCGATCTGGAATTCTGCACCGACAACGGCGCGATGATCGCCTTCGCCGGAGCGTTGCGGCTCGCTCAACAACCAGGAAAAAAAGATTATCGCTTCAACGTCAAGCCGCGCTGGAATCTGGCGGAAAGCGCCGCAAGCTGACACGGCTACAATAAACAGCTTTTCAATGGAACTATTTTAGAGTTCGCCTGCCTTAGTATGCGAATAGCGCAAGCTTTCACCCGCTTCTCTTCCCTGAGTGGGTGTCTTATCTCCTCCCAAGTAGGTTAAGACGTTTGCCCCTGATCTTAGGTTCAGGGGCATTTTTTTGCGCTGCATTCCGCTCATGCATCGCTGCGCTTGCCTATCCTTGCTTCTTTCCCCGCCAGCAGATTCTGAATATTTTTCTTGTGCCTCCAGATCAGCAGCAGCAGCATGATGCCGGATGCCAGCACCCACTCACGCGGCAACCCAAGCAAAAACGCAAAGATCGGCGCACAAGCGGCAGCAGTCAAAGCTGCCAACGACGAGTAGCGGAACAATAGCGCCATAACCAACCAGGTTGCCAACGCGCTCAATCCCAGCCAGACATTCATCCCGAGCAGTACGCCCAAAGCCGTCGCCACCCCCTTACCGCCCTTGAAACGCAGGAAGACCGGAAAAATATGCCCGAGAAATACCGCCAGCACAACCAGCGCGACTTGTACCTCGGACAAGGCAAGCTGTATCGCCACAAACACCGCCAGCCAGCCCTTCGTCGCATCGCCGAACAACGTCAATGCTGCTGCCGCCTTCTTGCCACTGCGCAGCACATTGGTCGCGCCGGGATTGCCTGAACCGTAACTGCGCGGATCGGGCAAGGAGAACAGCTTGCTGGAGATCACAGCGAAAGAGATCGAGCCCACCAGATAGGCCGCGATTACAAAAACTATGGTCAACATCGGGAATGCCTTAGAATTGAAGAAGCGCGGATTTTACGCGAATCTAACAAGACCTCAACACACCTGCTGCGCTCGTAACGTTGTGCAAAGGTCTTAAAGTTATTTAGGCACATATGGATATCATCTTTTTACGCGAACTCAAGGTCACCACCCTGATCGGCATCTACGAATGGGAAAAGCGTGTGCCGCAGACCCTGCAACTCGACCTCGACATTGCCCTGCCCGACAGCCGCGCCTGCCAAACAGACAACATCGGTGACGCGCTAAATTACGCAGAAGTTGCACAGCACATCCAGACTGTTCTGAGCGAAGGACATTTCTCCCTGCTGGAAACCTTGGCCGAACACATCGCGCAAATCATCCTCAAGGACTTCAACGCACCGTGGGTCAAGGTCAGCGTTGCAAAATTGCAGGCAATACGGAATTGCAAGATGGTTGGGGTTAGTATTGAGCGGGGACAGGTTAAATAGTTAAGAGGGCCGTTCGCCCTGAGATTCGAAGCATGAACGTTCTTTATTACAGAGCTACCCCCTCGGATGATGCATCGCATGCAACTGCTTCAACCGTTCCCGCGCCACATGCGTATAAATCTGAGTGGTGGAAATATCCGCATGACCCAATAACATCTGCACCACGCGCAAATCCGCACCGTGATTCAGCAGGTGTGTGGCGAAGGCGTGGCGCAACGTGTGCGGCGACAGCGATTTGTTCAGCCCACCCGTTTTTGCGTGCTTCTTGATCAGGTACCAGAACATCTGGCGCGTCATGCCTTCGCCGCGTGAGGTGACGAACAGCGAATCGCTCATCTGCCTGCCCAGCAACACACCGCGTCCATCGGCCAGATAGCGGCGCAGCCAGTCCAGCGCTTCTTCACCGAGCGGCACAAGGCGCTCCTTGCTGCCCTTGCCCATCACGCGCACCACGCCCATATCCATGCTTACCTGCGTGGTGCGCAGCGTCACCAGCTCCGACACGCGCAGGCCGGTGGCGTACAACACCTCGAACATCGTTCGGTCGCGCAGGCCCAGCGGTGTCTGGTTGTCCGGCGCATCGAGCAGTTGCTCGACGTCCTGCTCGGTGAGGCTCTTGGGCAGATTGCGCGGCAGCTTGGGCGTGTCGATCTGCAGCGTGGGATCGGTAGCGATCTTGCCTTGCCGCAGCAAATATCTGAACAGCCGCTTCAGGCTGGAGATATTGCGCCCGGTGCTGCTGGGTTTGGCTTTTTGCTTCGCGACCAGGTAGGCGAGGTAGCCCTGGATGTCGCCGTGCGTGGCTTGCAGGATGGATGCGTCGCGCTGCTTCTCCAGCCATGCGGCGAACTTGGTCAGGTCGCGCCGGTAACTGTCCAGCGTGTTGCGTGACAGGCCGTCTTCCAGCCACAGGTTGTCGCTGAATTCGTCAAGGAGGTCGGCGTTATGCACTCTAAAAACCTTTTTTGTCCACGAAAAACACGAAATTCACGAACTTTAGCTACACAAAGAATTGAGCAAGAAAAGGTGTATGGCTGCACTTGAGTTTTTCATTGGTTTCTTTCGTGGTTTGCGTGAATTTCGTGGATCGGTTGTTATATCCAAGTTCATAACGCACCCTCATGCGCCAGTAGCCAGCGCTTGATGTCCAGATGCGTGCCGCTCGTGTGGCGGGCAAAGCCACCCAGACCGGCCTTGCCCACGATGCGATGACAGGGAACGATGACGGGAATCGGATTTGCGCCACAGGCTTGGCCAACGGCTTGCGCGCATGATTTCAGTTCGGAAGCCAACTCGCCGTAGCTGCGAGTTTGCCCTCGCGGGATATCCAGCATGGCTTGCCAGACTTTTTGCTGGTGAGGGGTTCCATTCAATTTAAGCGGCACGGAAAATTGCGCGTCGGGGTTTTCCAGGTAACGTTGTAACTGTTCGCAAACGGTTTTCGCGAATGCACTGGTGGCGCGCTGTTGCTTTTCGCTTGTCGGCAGAAAGTCGATGCCGGTCAGCGTATCCCCGGTGCAGCGGATGCCGAGCACTCCAAAAGGTACGGATAGTTTTGCCTGATAGTCCATGCCGTGATAATAGCGCACAAATAAAAAACGGGAGCGATGAGCTCCCGTTTTTTTCATGCCGAAAAACCTGCTCGCGTTTAGGCGCGTATTGCCAGTTTTTCTTTGATACGTGCCGACTTGCCGGAACGATCACGCAGGAAGTAGAGCTTGGCGCGGCGTACTGAACCGCGACGCTTCACTTCGATGCTGGCGATGATCGGCGAGTAAGTCTGGAAGGTGCGTTCCACACCTTCACCGGCGGAAATCTTGCGCACGATGAAGCCGGAATTCAGGCCGCGATTGCGCTTGGCAATCACGATACCTTCGAAAGCCTGAACGCGCTTGCGTTCGCCTTCGACCACATTCACGTTGACGATAACGGTATCGCCGGGCGAAAAATGAGGAATCGTTTTACCCAGACGGGCGATTTCCTCTTGTTCCAATGTTTCGATCAAATTCACTTTACTGCTCCTTTAGTTATCGGACCTTGTTCCTTCTGATAGGCATCCTGAAATGCCGCCAGAAGCCGAGACTCCTCTTTTGTCAAATCACGCTTGGCCAATAGATCCGGCCTGCGCAACCATGTCCTGCCCAACGACTGCTGAAGCCGCCAACGCTGTATGTCCGCATGATTGCCGGACAACAACACCGGGGGCACGGCTTCCGCATTAAACTGCTCCGGGCGGGTGTAGTGCGGGCAATCCAGCAAGCCCTGCACAAACGAATCCTGCTCGGCCGATTCGGCATCGCCCAACACACCGGGCAATTGTCGTACCAGACTATCCATCAACACCATCGCCGCCAACTCGCCACCGGACAACACATAATCGCCGATGGAAATTTCTTCATCCACATACTGGCGCAGCAGGCGTTCATCTATGCCTTCGTAACGCCCCGCCAGCAGGATCAAACCTTCATCAGGCTGCGCCACCAATTCTTTGACCAGCGCATGGGTCAGCAACCTGCCTTGCGGCGACATATACACCACGCGGCTCTTTGCTACCCCGCTGGCCGCCTGCCGCTGTCTGGCCGCGTTGATCGCGCCTGCCAGCGGCTCTGCCAGCATCACCATTCCGGGGCCGCCACCGTAGGGGCGGTCATCGATGGTGCGGTAATTATCCGTGGTGAAATCGCGCGGATTCCACGTCTTTAAAACATAACTTCCCTGTTCTGCCGCGCGCCGCGTGATGCCATATTGCGTCAGCGCATCGAACATCTGCGGAAACAAAGTGATGACATCAAAAATCATCTCAGGTAATCCGCATAATAATCCAAAGCCCAATCCACCCGGATGGTCCTGTTTTTCAAATCCACCTGCTTGATGACCGAAGCCACAAACGGGATCAAAATTTCGCCGCCGTCACCCTGCACGCTCAACACCTCGTTCGCGCCGGTTTCCAGCAGGTTGGTTACTGTGCCCAGCGGCACGCCCGCTTCATTCACCACTGCTAGTCCAACCAGATCAGACCAGTAGTATTCGCCTTCGTCCTGCCTAGGCAAGCTGCTGCGCGGCACGGCGATCAGCAAACCTTTCAGTTTCTCGGCGGCAGTGCGGTCCGGGCAATCCGGCAATTGTGCAACCAGCGTTTTAGCATGCACCTCGCACTGCACGGCTTCAACCTCGCGCCACGGGCCGTGCTCATGGCCGATCCACCACGTCCGATAATCCAGCAGGCTATCAAGATGCTCGGTGAACGGCTGGATCTTGACCAAACCGCGAATGCCATGTGCGGCTGCAATACGCCCCATGATTACCATGGAACATGCTTCGTCAGGCTTGGACAGCGACACTCTTTAAATCAGGCTGCCACAGCTCCGGCGCGCTTGACCAGCTTGGCAACGGTGTCGCTCAATTGAGCACCCTTGCTTTGCCAATGGCTCACGCGCTCCAGTTGCAGGCGCAACGCTTCCTGGCCTTCCGCAACGAGCGGATTGTAGAAACCGACGCGCTCGATGAAACGGCCGTCGCGGCGGTTGCGCGAATCGGCTACCACCACATTGAAAAACGGACGATTCTTGGAACCGCCACGGGAAAGACGAATGATTACCATATAAAAAACCTATTCAAGTTAGTTGGCCCAGCAAAAGGGCGCGAATTCTACGACATTTGAGGCACTTCTTGCAACCCATAGAAAATCAATGGGTTTTCATCGGTGCAGCAGCACTTCCAGAACAAACCTGGTACCCAGGTAAGCCAACAGCAAAAACACAAATCCGCTCACTGTCCAGCGCACCGCAGTACGCCCGCGCCAACCATAGGAATAATGCCCCCGCAGCAGCACGGCGAACACTCCCCAGGATATAAATCCGAACAGCACCTTGTGGTTGAACTGCCAGGCCTTGCCGAATATTTCCTCGGAAAATACCGCGCCGGATGCCAGCGTCAGCGTCAGTAACACAAAACCGATGGCTATCATGCGGAACAGCAGGGTTTCCATGGTCAACAGCGGCGGCAGGCTTCTCAGGACGCGCGGCATGTTCGCGTGATGCAAACGTTTCTCCACCTGCGAGATCAGCACCGCGTGCAGCATGGCGATGGTAAACAAACTATAGGCCAGCATCGCAGCGGTGATGTGCGCCCTGAAGGCAAACAAACCGGTATTTTCAAGCTGGTGCGCTGACGGGAAAAGCTCCGGCAACAATACGGCCAACGCAGCCAGAGGCAGCACCAGCGCCTGCAATCCGCCTATGGGATAGAAAAAACGCGCCAGCCAATACACCAACAGCGTCAACCAGAAAATCATCGACAGCGCGTTAAGCAGGCTCAGATTGAATCCGCCATTGGCAAACACATCATGGGAAAGCAGGTAACCGTGTAAAGCCAATGGTATCAACACCAGGTGCCCCATTGCCCCGCGGCTCACCACATCTTCCTCGCCGCGTCCCTGCGCCCGCCAGAAATAGGCGGCCAGCACGCCATAGGCGGCAGAAGCGATCAGCGACAGGAGAAGATTAGACATTTTTTATCAGGATGTTTTAGACTTCGCGAATTCTACACCATAAGCAACACCATACCCATATGCTGGACAACCTTACCAACCGCCTTTCCGGCGTCATCAAAACGCTGCGCGGGCAGGCGCGTCTTACCGAAAGCAACATCCAGGATACCTTGCGCGAAGTGCGCATGGCGCTGCTCGAAGCCGACGTTGCGCTGCCGGTCGTCAAGGATTTCATCGCTCAGGTCAAGGAAGCCGCGCTCGGGCAGGAAGTCATCGGCAACCTGAATCCGGGCCAGGCACTGATCGGCGTGGTGCACCGCGAACTCACCAAACTGATGGGCGAGCACAACGACGCGCTCAATCTGGCTATCACCCCGCCCGCCGTGATCCTGATGGCCGGCTTGCAGGGTGCCGGTAAAACCACCACCTGCGGCAAGCTCGCGAAGCTGCTGCGCGACCAGCAGAAAAAGAAAGTACTGCTGGTCAGTTGCGACGTCTATCGCCCGGCGGCGATCGAGCAATTACGCACGCTGGCGCAGCAACTGGAGATCGATTTCTTCGCCTCGGACATCAGCCAGAAACCGCAGGACATCGCGCTGGCTGCGCTGGACTATGCGCGCAGGCATTACCACGATGTTCTGATCGTCGATACCGCCGGACGATTGGCTATCGATGCCGCGATGATGGAGGAAATCCGGCAGTTGCACGCCGCGCTCAAACCGATCGAGACGTTGTTCGTAGTCGATGCGATGACCGGACAGGACGCAGTGAACACCGCCAAGGCGTTCGGCGACGCGCTACCGCTGACCGGAGTAATCCTCACCAAGCTGGACGGTGATGCGCGCGGCGGTGCGGCCCTGTCGGTGCGACAGATCACCGGCAAGCCGATCAAGTTCGTCGGCGTAAGCGAGAAGCCCGGCGGCCTTGAAGCCTTCCATCCCGAACGCATGGCCTCGCGAGTGCTCGGCATGGGCGATGTGCTGTCGCTGATCGAAGAAGCACATCGCGGCGTAGACATCGCAGAGGCGGAAAAGCTCGCCAAAAAGGTCAAGAAGGGCGAAGGCTTCGACCTCAACGATTTCAAGATGCAGATTGTGCAGATGCGCAAGATGGGCGGCATGGCTGCGCTGATGGACAAGCTGCCCGCGCAACTCAGCCAGGCCGCGGCAGGCTCCAAGGTGGATGACAAGTCCATCAATCGCCTGGAAGGCATCATCAACTCGATGACGCCGCTGGAACGAAGCAAGCCGGAACTCATCAAGGCCTCGCGCAAACGGCGCATCGCCGCCGGGGCTGGAGTGCAGGTAATGCATGTCAACCAGTTGCTCAACCAGTTCGAACAAACCCAGAAGATGATGAAAATGTTCGGCAAGGGCGGTGGCATGGCGAAGATGATGCGCGGCATGAAGGGCATGATGCCGGGCATGCGCTAAGGGTTCATCCGCAGATTACGCAGATGAAACAGATTAATGTAAAGCAATCTGTTTAATCAGCGGACAATGTTTTTTCAAAACGGCTCGACATGACAATCAAAGCCATCATTTTCGACGTGGACGGCACGCTCGCTGATACCGAGGACGGACACCGACTATCGTTCAACAAGGCCTTTGCCGAAAACGGACTCGACTGGAGCTGGGACGCTGAGCTGTACGACAAGCTGCTCAAGGTAACCGGCGGCAAGGAACGCATCAAATATTTCGTTGAAAGCTTTCTGGCCGGCTTTACCAGGCCCGAAGATTTTGAAGAATTCGTAAAACATCTGCACAAGGTAAAAACCTCACACTACAACACGATGCTGCGCGAAGGCCTGATCCCGTTTCGCCCCGGTATCAGGCAACTCCTGACGGATGCGCGCAACGGCGGCATCCGCCTTGCCGTCGCCACCACCACTTCACCGGAAAACGTAGCCACGCTGCTGCAGCAAGGTCTGGGGGCGGACGGAGAAAGCTGGTTCGAGGTGATCGGCTGCGGCGACATCGTGCCGCACAAGAAGCCCGCGCCGGATATATATTTCTGGGTGCTGGAAAAACTGGGGCTACATGCTGCCGATTGCATCGCACTGGAAGATTCCGAAAACGGCCTGCGCTCCAGCCTTGCGGCAGGCATTAAGACTTTCGTTATCACCAACCGCTACACACGCAACCAGGATTTTTCGGGCGCAGCGGCGGTATTCGACGACCTGACTGATCTTCGCAATTTCTACCGTATAGCCGGATTGCCACTTCCCAAACGGCAGATTTCTGTTTAGCATCTTGCTGACCGTGGGGGTGTAGCTCAGTTGGGAGAGCGTCTGGTTCGCAATCAGAAGGTCGTCAGTTCGATCCTGATCACCTCCACCAGCAATCGCCTGCCTTCGAATTTTTTCTACTTCAGCACAACAGACCTTGCATGATCGTTGCAGGTTTTCACCACCGGGCGATTACAATGCCGCCCCACGTTTCCATTAGGCACTTTTCATGAGAGCACCAGTTCGTCTCGCAAAACGCCTGGCCGAAATACTCCCATGCTCCCGGCGTGAGGCCGAACTTTACATCGCGGGCGGTTGGGTGATGGTTGATGGCCTGGTGGTGGAGGAGCCGCAATTGATGGTGTCGGAGCAAAGGATCGAGCTGCACCCCGAAGCCAGCCTTACAGCGGCAGAGCCCGTCACTATCCTGCTGCACCAGCCGGCTGATACAGGCGTAAACCCCAGCGCCGCGCTGCAACTGATCCGCCCCGAAACGCGCGTAGCAAACGATCCCTCCGGTATCCGCATGCTCAAGCAGCACTTCCTCAGGCTCACCCAGCACATCCCGCTGGAGCGCAATGCCAGCGGCATGGTGATATTCACCCAGGACTGGCGCGCGGCGCGCAAACTCAGCGAAGATGCCGCCACACTCGAACAGGAATATATCGTCGAGGTTGCCGGCGAGCTGCCCCCGGAAGGCCTCAAGCTGCTCAGGCACGGGCTTACGTATAACGGGCGCGCACTGCCACCGGCCAAAGTGAGCTGGCAAAACGAAACCCGGCTGCGCTTCGCACTCAAAGGCGCGCAACCCGGCCAGATCGCGCACATGTGCAAAAGCGTCGGACTAAAAGTGCTCGCGATGAAACGCATCCGCATCGGTCGCGTGTCCATGGGCAAATTGCCGGCAGGGCAATGGAGCTACCTGATGCCGCAGGAGCGTTTTTAAAGCCTGCGCACCCGCGCAGCAGAAAGGTGCGGTGACCTGTCAGTCATAGTCGACGTCCAGCTCGCCACCGGCGTATGAATTCTGCAGCTCGGTGAGGATTGTTTTGATTCCGGTTTTCGACAGGATCTTTCTCACTATCGTGTTTCTGAACTCATTCATGCATTCTTGCAGGATGGGATGATAGGTAGACGGGACTTTTTTCAGCAATGCGCTCCACCCTGCATCGATATCCGGCGGGGTTTTCCGAACACCGTGGATCAGGGTTTCGAGATCTTTTTGCCTGACCCGCGCGACGATGGGTCCGTCACCGGCAATCGCGAAAATAACCGCAATTGCGATCACCGCATGGGCATCCATATCGGGGTCATTGACCGGCCCGGCGTAATGCTTCTGGCGCAGCAATTTTGCGCACGACACCATCCTCTGGTTGTTCTGGCGTTCCAGCAATCCGCGTTTGTAGATTTCATCTCCCGTCCATGCCGCGAGGGGGTCTGCGCGGCAAATCTCCATGAACAGCACTTTGATGTCGCGCTGCTGCACAAACGGGTCGTTATCGAACCCCGAAATGAATGCCGTATAAGGCAGGGAGGCCAACTCCTTGACATGCCGGAAGCCCATCTGAAAAACATATTCCGCACCGTGGTGCAGCAGGAAGGTCAATTGCGCATTTCCGTCTTGAGGAATATCCGCCTGACTGATTCCCAGCGAGATGCATCCCACCGTCAGGTGAAACGCATCGAGCATGCCATCTGCCGTCCGCTCATTGGTAAATTTTCTGGCGACGAGTACGGTGATACCGCTGAGCTCATCCAGCAGGGTCTGCGCCGCCGACTGATGATCCGCGCGCCGGGCCAACGCTTCGAGCGCTGGCACCAGATGCGGGGGGCGGGTGGTGATGCGGGCTAGTTTCATGGCTGATTTTTCGGCAACGTGCTGCTGTTAACAATTGCGTATCAAGCAAAAATATCCTCGCCCAGGCTCGGGCGCGCACCTTTTTTCGGTGTGCTGGCCGCCTTGCCCGGCACTTGCCTGCGCAGGCGCAACAGCAAATCGTGGGTGGTTCTGGCGAGTGCGAACTCATGATGATGTTCGTCGTCATCGCCCTCTTCGGAGCGTGCGCGCAACTGGTTCTCGCCGGGCACCCAGTCGGGAAACATCTCGAATAGCACCCGATCCCACGCATCCGCGTCGGTCCGCGCAATTTCCACCGCGAGAGGAATCACATCGTGATCGGAAGTCGTCTGTCCGCTGCTGTGCGCACCGCGGGCGTGGATGTCATTCGCGAGCTCGATGATTTCGCCGGTGGCAGTCGAGAACAGCACGGCAAAAGCCGTCGTCCCCCAATCGGTGGCTAACGCCGCGTTGATCAGCGCAACGCGCCGCGCCGCATCATCGGTGGAGAAAACAATACCGTGGATATGCGCGAACAGAGACTCGGTCAGCACCTCCGGCTCGTCCTCGATCATATCCTCGCTCCAGGTCGCGGCGAAAAAAGCCAGACTCTCGGCCCAGGCCTTCGGCGAGATCAGCATCGTGGCCAGCGACAACTTGCCGCCATCGAAAGCAGAAAGATGCATCGCGGCCACCTGCGGCTCCAGCGTATCCAGCACCGCTACTACTGCCAGATCGCCGAATTGCTCCGCCGTGTCGTTGATCGCCTCCTCCGCATGTGCGGAAGAACCGGACAACACAAGTTCGGTCACCTGACGGCTGATTGCCGGAAAATTGGATTTATCAGCCATTCCCGTCCTCGCGTGTATCGAACAGATCAATCACATCCTGCCCCGGAACGCCCCGCTCATCGCCATCGCCATCATCGAAATTCTGCTCGCTGTCCTCATCTTCCTGCGAGGCTTCAGGCGAATTGTCCGCATTCGCCCAGCGGTGGGTATTTTTGAATAAAAATGACGTGAGGATGGCCTTGCGCGCCAGTTCAGGATTGTTGGCTGCAACGGTGGCCAAAGCCCCGGCCGCCTCGGCATCCGCACATGACACCATCGCAACTACTTTCGCGGCATCGCCCTTGTCATATTGCTTGCACTGCGCCAGCAGCCCGGCTGGATTATCAAAGCTCAGGTAGTCGGCCAGCGCAAAGCTCAGCAGATTCACATCGTCGATCTCCGCGCCCTTCGCGTATTCGCCGAGCAGCGACTTGATGACACTCGCATAGTTCTTCCGGTCGGGCGGCTCGCCCAGCGTGTCTTCGATCTGGACGCCCAGTTCGCGCGATTGATAGGCAAATTCGTGATGGATATTTTTATTCATAAGATTTCGTAAGTGAATTGTTTAATGACTGTCGCGCGGCAAAACAACGCCGCAGCGATCGAACAGCGAATGCCATAAGGCGCGCGCCTCGTTTTCCGGATCGATGATGATGCGAGCGTTCAGGCTATGGTTGTATTCGGCACGTTTTTTCGGGTCCGAAAGCAGCTCATACGCCGACTTGATCGCGTTGAATCTGGTCTCGGAATTCGAATGTGTGCTTCTGTCCGGGTGGTGGCGCATCGCAAGCGACCGATACGCCTTCTTGATCTCCTCAGCCGTCGCGGTCGGCGAAATGCCAAGGATATTATAGGGATTTTCCAACGGGTGCCTCCTGTGAGGCCGCGATTTTACACGCTTGCCGGAACGGGATATGGATAATTGCGGTAATTGCCTGATCAGGCCGGTGAGAGGCCCCGGTTCGAGCACTATTGCTCAGTAGCAGAGTGCGCCCCCGAATTTTGACCACTGGGGTTTTTCTGCTGTAGCGGCTGCATTACAAACATCAGGCAACAACGACGGCCGGGGAAATTGATAACGCCGCATAAATGCGGCGTTATGTGTCGGCTATCGAGAAGCCAACCGGGTCAGTCATCGAGTCCTGACTTGGGTTGCAGCTACAGAGAGTTCGTTGCTGAGGGGTCGATAGGCGCCTCCGTTAGTGGTTAGTTTTATCCTAACCCGTATTCGACAGCCACAAATATTTTATACGCCCAATTTCCGGAAAACACAACCCGAAATAATATGCGTAGCTTGTATCCGCCCTGCGCGGGTTGAAGGCGATTAAATCCTACAGCGCGCGCACCTTCACGGTCTTGCCTTTCAATTTGCCTGCCGACAATTTGCGCACGGCTTCGTGGGCGATGTTGCGAGCGACGGCGACATAGGTGGTCTGGTCGGTGACGGTGATCTTGCCGACCTGTTCGCGGGTAAATCCCGCTTCGCCGGTGAGCGCCCCCAGCACGTCGCCGGGACGGATCTTCTCCTTGCGCCCGCCAAGAATCAGCAGCGCGACCATCGGCGGCACCAGCGGTGCTTCATCGGCGCTTGGCAGTTCGCCCAGCTCATGCCACTCCGGTTCGATGCGCATCATTTTGGCGATGCCGATGATGCGATTGCGCTCGCCCGGGCTGCACAGGCTCAGCGCCCAACCGTTCTCGTCAGCGCGGCCGGTGCGCCCGATGCGGTGGATATGCACTTCCGGGTCGGGCGTGACATCAACATTGATCACCGCCTCGAGTTGCGCGATATCCAGGCCGCGCGCCGCAACATCGGTCGCCACCAGCACCGAGCAACTGCGATTGGCGAACTGGATCAGCACCTGGTCGCGCTCGCGCTGCTCCATGTCGCCATTCAGCGTCAGCGCCTTGATTCCTTGCGCGTGCAGCACTTCCAGCAGCGAACGGCATTGTTGCTTGGTGTTGCAAAAGGCCAGCGTGCTGACCGGGCGGTAATGTTTGAGCAGCGTGGCGACCGCCTGCAACCGGTTTTCGTCCTCCACCTTGTAGAAGCGCTGGCGTATCTTGCTTTCCTCGTGCTGTTCCAGCAGCTTCACTTCCTGTGGAGTGCGCATGAACTGGCGCGCCAGCCGCGCGATGCCTTCGGGATAGGTTGCCGAAAACAGCAGCGTCTGGCGCTCTGCCGGGCAACGCTTCGCGACATAGGCGATGTCATCAACAAAGCCCATGTCCAGCATCCGGTCCGCCTCGTCGAGTACCAGCGTGTTGAGTGCCTCCAGGTTCAGTGTGCCGCGCTCCATGTGATCCATGATGCGCCCCGGCGTGCCGACGACGATGTGCGCGCCGTGCTCTAGGCTGCTGGTCTGCGTGCGCATGATGCTGCCGCCGCACAGCGTCAGAATCTTGATGTTGTCCGCGGAGCGCGCCAGACGGCGGATCTCCTGCGTCACCTGATCCGCCAGCTCGCGCGTCGGGCACAGCACCATCGCCTGAACCGCAAAGCGGCGCGGGTTCAGATTGGTGAGCAGCGGCAATGCGAACGCTGCGGTCTTGCCGCTGCCGGTTTTCGCCTGCGCGATCAGGTCTTGGCCCGCTAGAGCGATCGGCAAACTGGCCGCCTGTATCGGCGTCATCGTCACATAGCCGAGCTGCTGCAAAGTCGCCAGCATGCCGGGCGACAAAGGCAGCTCGTTGAAGGAGCGATTGGTAGCGCATGCGGCGTGAGAGTGTGGAATTGTTTTGGTCATGTGATTATTCAAATAGCGGAAATTTTAGCGTCCCCTCCCCCTGTAAGAGGGAAGGGGTTTTATCGTTCCCACGCGGAGCATGGGAACGATGAGTATTGGTTGGGCAAGCAGTTTCTTTAATTCATCCTTCCTTGCGCCTGCGTGTTGCGAAAGACTTGAAAGGCTTGCGCTGCCCCGGATGTTTATAGGGTTCCACAACCGGTTTTGGTTTGGGCATCAGCAGGTTTTTGCCCGCGCTTTTTTTGGTGGTCTGATGTGCAGCAATGGCCGCAGCGATCTGTTCCACCGTCAACAGGATGATCTCGTGTTCGCCGCTAAGGTGAAAATCAGCGAGCTTCTCTTTGATGTCGTGGATGCGCTCCTGACTTTTGGCTTTTCTCGCATGACCGGACACGATCTGCTGTGCATCCGGCGTGAGGGCGTAGCCGCCATCCTGCTCGCGGATCAAGCCGTATTCGGAGAGCCGGTAAAACGAATCGGATAATTTGGTTTCGGGCGGAATAGCGTCCTGCGTCAGTTCGGCCGCAGCGATGATCTCGGCCAGCTCTGCCGGACGGCGCTTGGATGCGAGCGACATTGCCAGCAAAAGGATTGCATCAACATCGTGGACTGGGTACATCGGATAACCTTTGAAGAATAGAACAAGAGCCAACAGGCCGGGGCATCCACGCAGTGGCTCAGCGGGAGATGCGCTATTTTCGCATTTTATGCGCATCGCCGTTGCCGAGAATCGCGGGCACGCCATCCATCCAATGATTCGGATAGAATACGCGTCTCAGATATCTGCTTATATTGAAGGACAACTCATGTATCTAATCGCCCCGAGCATTCTTTCCGCCAACTTCGCACGGCTGGGCGAGGAGGTCGATAACGTTCTCGCCTCCGGCGCGGACATCGTCCACTTCGACGTGATGGACAACCACTACGTCCCGAACCTGACCATCGGCCCGCTGGTGTGCGAGGCGTTGCGCAAGCACGGCGTGACCGCGCCGATTGACGTGCACCTGATGGTCAAGCCGGTTGATCGCATCATCCCCGATTTCGCCAAGGCCGGCGCAACTTACATCACTTTTCACCCCGAGACTTCCGAGCACATCGACCGTACCATCGGGCTGATCAAGGAAAGCGGCTGCAAGGCCGGGCTGGTGTTCAATCCGGCCACGCCGCTGGAAATACTGGAATACACATTGCCGAAACTGGACATGGTGCTGCTGATGTCGGTGAACCCCGGCTTCGGAGGGCAGAAATTCATTCCGCACGTGCTGGACAAGGCGCGCAAAGTGCGCAAGATGATAGCCGCGGGCGGTTATAACTGCCGCCTGGAGATCGACGGCGGCGTGGGCCCGGCGAACATCCGCGAAGTGGCCGAGGCGGGCGTGGATACTTTCGTGGCCGGCTCCGCCGTGTTCGGCAAGCGCAACGAGAAAGACAAGAACCGTTACGACACCATCATAGGTGAAATGCGCGCCGAACTCGCCAAAGCGAAGAAGTAATAATGCAGCCGATACAATTTCCGATCGGCGTTTCGGCCATCGTTCTCGATCTTGACGGCACGCTGTTGCACTCAGCACCACAATTGGCCGAGGCGGCCAACCGGATGTTGCGCGAGATGGATTACACGCCGGTGTCGCAGGAATTGCTTTCAAGTTATATCGGCAACGGCATCGGCTGGCTGGTAAAGCGGGCTCTGACCGGAGAGATGCACGCAACTCCGGATGCCGCCCTGTTTGAACATGCGATGCCGATTTTCGAGAAACATTACGCGGAATTGTTGATGGACAGCAAACCCTATGACGGCGTAATCGAAGACATGGAAGCGATGCGTGCGGCGGGCTTCCCGCTGAGTTGCATTACCAACAAGGCGGCTCGCTTCACAGGACCCCTGCTGGAAGGCACCGGCCTGGCGAAGTATTTCGAGATCGTCGTGTCGGGCGACACGTTGCCGGAGAAAAAACCGCATCCGCTGCCGCTGCAGCACGTAGCAAAATTTTTCGGAGTTCCGGTAGAAAAATTGCTGCTGATCGGCGATTCGCTGAACGACACACTGGCTGCAAGAGCTGCCGGGTGCCCGGTATTCTGTGTGCCCTACGGCTACAATCGCGGCGAACCGGTTGAAACACTGGACAAGGACGCAGTGATAAACAGACTTTCCGACGCATTGCCGCTAATCAAACGCTCTTGATTATGAAACCAAACAACCTCCGCTGCCTGAAAGAAGCCGCCTGGCGATGGTGAATCTGTAGGGTGGGCAACTCGTTGCCCACCATTTCAGCAATTCATCCGCGTGGGCACACGGTGCCCACCCTACAAAATCACGGAGGTTTTTATGTTGCACCCCATCACCGAGCAAGAATTCAGCGCACTGGCCGCGCAAGGCTACAACCGCATTCCGCTGGTTGCGGAAACTTTTGCCGATCTTGATACGCCGTTGTCGCTGTACCTCAAGCTTGCCAATCGCCCGTATTCCTACCTTCTGGAATCGGTGCAAGGCGGCGAACGCTTCGGTCGTTATTCGTTCATCGGCCTGCCCGCCGACACGCGCATCACGGTGCACGGCAAGCGGGTAACTTTGACGCATCAGGAGGCTGACAACACGCGCTCCGAAACGACGCTCGAAGTCGAAAACCCGCTGGACTTCATCCGCGAATACCAGACGCGCTTCAAGGTTGCGCCGCTGCCCGGCCTGCCGCGCTTCTGCGGCGGGCTGGCGGGTTATTTCGGCTACGACACGATCCGCCATATCGAGCCCCGACTGGCCAAAACGAGCAAACCAGACACTCTGGGCACACCGGACATCCTGCTGATGCTCACCGAACAACTGGCAGTGGTGGACAATCTGTCCGGCAAGCTCATCCTGATCGTGTATGCCAATCCGGTTCAGGATGATGCTTATGCGCTGGCACGCGAACGGCTGCGCGAACTGATCGGCATGTTGCGCCTGCCGGTAAATATCCCGCATGCGCCGCCGATGCACGGCGGGGAAGCCAAATCCGAATTCGGCGAAGTTGCTTTCAAGAATGCGGTAGTAAAAGCCAAGCAATACATTTTCGACGGCGACATCATGCAGGTAGTGTTATCACAGCGCATGGTGCAACCGTTTCCCGCATCGCCGCTATCGCTGTACCGCGCTTTGCGCAGCGTCAATCCTTCGCCATACATGTTCTATTACGACATGGGCGACCATCATGTGGTCGGTGCCTCGCCGGAGATACTGGTACGGCTGGAAGGCGATGCGGTCACGGTACGCCCGATTGCCGGAACGCGCCCGCGCGGCAAGACGCAGCAACAGGATACCGAACTCGCACAGGAGCTGCTGGCCGACCCGAAGGAGCTGGCCGAGCACCTGATGCTGATCGACCTTGGCCGCAACGACATCGGGCGCGTCGCGCAGAACGGCACGGTAAAACTCACAGAAAAAATGATCATCGAACGTTACTCGCACGTGATGCACATCGTCTCCAACGTCGAGGCCACGCTCAAGCCCGGCCACAACGCGATAGACGTGCTAAAAGCTACGTTTCCCGCCGGCACGGTCAGCGGTGCGGCAAAGGTGCGCGCGATGGAAATCATCGACGAGCTGGAACCCAGCAAACGCGGCATTTACGCGGGCGCGGTCGGCTACCTCGGTTTCAACGGCGACATGGATATGGCCATCGCGCTGCGCACCGCCGTGGTGAAAGACAACATGCTGTACGTACAGGCGGGCGCAGGCATCGTCGCCGATTCGGTGCCGGAAAGCGAATGGATGGAGACGCAGAACAAGGCGCGCGCCGTGCTGCGCGCGGCGGAGATGGTGCTCGAAGGGCTGGACGCGGAAGTGCAACGGTAGGGATGAAAGCGCTACGCTTTTCCGCCCTGCAAAATAATTTATGTTGCGCTTAACCGAAATCAAACTGCCGCTGGCTCATGCCGAAGACGAAATCAGAGCTGCGATCCTCAGGCGCCTGGCAATCGCCGGCGATGAGCTGATCGGTTACGCCGTTTTCAAACGCGGCGTGGATGCGCGCAAATCGCACGCGATCCTGTACACCTATACGCTTAATGTCGAAGTGCGCGATGAGGCGGCAATTCTGGAGCGATTCAGGGGTGATCTTCATGTCAGCATCGCACCGGACACCAGCTACCATTTCGTCGCACAGGCTCCAAAGAATCCAACCTCTCGACCAATCGTGATCGGTATGGGACCCGCCGGCCTGTTCGCCGGATTGATCCTCGCGCAGATGGGCTTTCGCCCGCTGATCCTGGAGCGCGGCAAGGCGGTACGCGAGCGCACCAAGGACACCTTCGGCCTGTGGCGGCAAGGGGTGCTGAACCCGGAATCGAACGTGCAATTCGGCGAGGGCGGCGCGGGCACATTCTCCGACGGCAAGCTGCACAGCCAGATCAAGGATCCCAGGCACCTCGGAAGAAAAGTGCTGGAGGAATTCGTCAAAGCAGGCGCGCCGGAAGAAATATTGTATGTGGGCAAGCCACACATCGGCACCTTCCGCCTCGTTGGCATGGTGGAGAAGATGCGCGAGACCATCCAGTCGCTGGATGGCGAAATCCGTTTCCAGAGCCGCGTGGACGACATCGAGATCGAGAACGGTAATGTGTGCGGCATTGTGCTCTCCAGCGGCGAACGCATCGCCACGAACCACCTGGTGCTGGCGGTCGGGCACAGCGCTCGCGACACCTTCGAGATGTTGCACAAGCGCGGCATCTACATCGAGGCCAAGCCGTTCTCGATCGGCTTCCGCATCGAACACCCGCAGTCGCTGATCGACCGCGCCCGCTACGGCAAGAACGCGGGCAACGCGCTATTGGGCGCGGCGGATTACAAGCTGGTGCACCACGCCAGCAACGGGCGCTCGGTGTACAGCTTCTGCATGTGTCCCGGCGGCACGGTGGTTGCCGCGACCTCGGAAATGGGGCGAGTGGTCACCAACGGCATGAGCCAGTATTCACGCAACGAGCGCAACGCCAACAGCGGTATTGTCGTGGGTATCACCCCTGAGCAGGATTACCCCGGCGATGCGCTGGCCGGAGTGGAATTTCAGCGCCGCTGGGAGTCGCGCGCGTTCGAGCTGGGCGGCGGCAACTATCAGGCGCCCGGACAGCTGGTCGGTGATTTTCTCGCGGGCCGGCCTTCGACGAAATTCGGCGAAGTGTTGCCGTCCTATACACCCGGCGTACACCTGACTGACCTGAGCACTGCGCTACCGGACTACGTGATTGCCGCGATCCGCGAGGCGTTGCCCGCGTTCGCGAAACAGATCAAGGGGTTCGACCTGCCCGATGCGGTGCTGACCGGCGTGGAGACGCGTACCTCCTCACCGATACGCATCAAGCGCAACAAAGACGATTATCAGAGCGTCAACACCAGAGGGCTGTATCCCGCCGGCGAGGGCGCAGGCTATGCGGGCGGGATACTCTCGGCGGCGGTGGACGGGATTGAGGTTGCCGAAGCGGTGGCTTTGAGTATCATGGCAGGATAGGATTATAAAAAACACCGTTCGCCCTGAGCTTGTCGAAGGGTCGAACGTTCATGCTTCGACAGGCTCAGCACGAACGGCCTTTATGTTGGAGCACTAAATATCGAGACGAGAAACCCATGCTTTTGATGATCGACAATTACGACTCCTTCACCTACAACCTGGTGCAGTATTTCGCCGAGCTCGGCGCGGATGTGGTGGTGCGCCGTAACGATGAGGTCTCAGTCGAACAGATCGAGAAAATGAATCCGCAGCACATCGTGATATCGCCCGGCCCGTGCACACCTAACGAGGCGGGCGTTTCGGTAGCAGCGATACAAAACTTTTCCGGAAAAATACCCATCCTCGGTGTATGCCTCGGCCACCAGAGCATCGGCCAGGCATTCGGCGGAAAGATCGTCCACGCCAAACAGTTGATGCACGGCAAGACCTCTGCGATCCATCACAACAGCAACAGCGTGTTCACCGGCCTGCCGAACCCGTTCACCGCAACGCGCTATCACTCGCTGGTGATTGAGCGCGAAAGCTTGCCGGACTGTCTTGAGATCACCGCATGGACCGACGACAACGAGATCATGGGGGTGCGCCACAAGACGCTGGCGGTGCATGGCGTGCAGTTCCACCCCGAGTCGATACTCACCGAGCATGGGCATGACATGCTGGACAATTTTCTGAAAGGGAAGAAATAACCATGGGACCCTCTATAAATCCGTTTTCCGGGCGAATCGCGGCGTCGCGTGCTCGCTCACTCCTCGCCTATCAACGCGATATGTCTCGTCGTTCGCTGCGCGGCTCCTTACGCTTCATCCCGCAAAACAAATTTCTAGAGGTTCCCATATGATGACACCGCAACAGGCCCTCGTCCGGCTGATCGATCAGCGCGAAATTTTTTACGACGAAATGCTGTCGCTGATGCGCCAGATCATGAGCGGCGAGGTCACGCCTGCGCAGATCGCGGGCATCCTCGTCGGCCTGCGGGTCAAGAAAGAAACCATAGGAGAAATTTCCGCTGCCGCATTCGTGATGCGCGAGTTCGCCGTCAAGGTGCCGGTAGCCAAGCGCGCGCATCTGGTCGACACCTGCGGCACCGGGGGCGATGCGGCACATACCTTCAACATTTCCACGGCCAGCGCGCTGGTAGCAGCGGCGGCGGGAGCGCATGTAGCGAAGCACGGCGGACGCTCGGTATCCTCGACCTGCGGCTCGGCGGACGTGCTGGAAAAGCTCGGCGTCAATCTCCACCTGTCCCCGGAGCAGGTCGGCCAATGTATCGACGAAATCGGCATCGGCTTCATGTTCGCGCCCAACTTCCACGGCGCGATGAAGTACGCGGCGCCGGTGCGCCGCGAACTGGGTGTACGCACCATGTTCAACGTGCTGGGGCCGCTTACCAATCCCGCCGGGGCTGACAACCAGGTGATGGGCGTGTTCCATCCCGACCTGGTTGGCATCCAGGCGCGGGTACTGCAACGCCTCGGCAGCCGCCATGTTCTGGTGGTGCACGGCGCGGACGGGATGGACGAAATCTCCATCAGCGAAGCCACTTACGTAGCCGAACTGAAAGATGGCGAAGTCAGCGAATACACCGTGCATCCCGGCCTGTTCGGCCTGTCCACCTCACCCATCGGCATGCTGCGCGTGGCGAACGCCGACGAAGCGTGCGAAAAATTATTGGGCGTGCTGAACAACGAAACCGGCGCGCCGCGCGACATCGTGCAGATGAATGCCGGTGCTGCGATCTATGTGGCGGGGTTGGCAAACAGCCTGCAGGAAGGTGTTGCCAAGGCGGATCAGGTAATCGCCAGCGGAGCTGCAAAAACCAGACTGGATCAGCTCATCGCGCTGAGCAACAGCTTCAAGGCTTAAACCTGAAAACGACTATTGGTCACGAAAAACACGAAATAAATAAATTGCACAGGCACAACAGCTCACCCATTATTTGTATCAATTTACAGTATGAAACCTTATGAATTTTTCGTGCCTTTCGTGTTTTTCGTGGACAACTTTTTCTGGAATTTACATATACAGCCCATGAAAACGGACTGTATTGCGCCCGCCTTCCTTCGCATGATACATCGCCCGGTCGGCATGCCTGATCAGCTCTTCCTCGCTGGTTTCATGGCCTGCAAACAGCACCACGCCGATACTCGAGGTGCAGCAGTGCTCCACAGTACAGCTCGCTTGGCCGCTCGGATTTATCGTCAACGTATACGGCCCTGACAGAGTATCCCGGATTTTTTCCGCAACGATGCCTGCTTGCGCGGTGGATTCTGCTTGATCGGTATCCAGCTCGCTCAACATCACCACAAATTCATCTCCGCCAAATCGTGCGACGGTATCCACCTCTCGTATGCAGCTGACAAGCCTGCGAGACACTTCGACCAGAAGCAAATCGCCTGCCGCATGCCCGTATTGGTCGTTAAGCGGCTTGAAGTTGTCCAGATCAATGAACATCAGCGCGCCATATCGTCCGCTTCGTTTGCTTGCCGCCATCACCTTGGTAAACCGGTCGACAAACATGCGACGATTCGGCAATTGGGTCAATGCGTCAAAGTAAGCCATATTATTGATTTCATGCTCGGCTGCCTTGCGAATCGTGATATCTGTATAGGTGGCAACGTAATAGGCAACGTCACCTTCTTCTTTTTCCACCGCAGTGATGGCGGCCCAAGCAGGAAAAATTTCACCGCTCTTGCGCCGGTTCCAGATTTCTCCCTGCCATGCCCCGGTGCAATTGATCCTGTCCCACATCGCGGCATAAAAATCCGCATTCTGAACAACAGATTTGAGCAATTTTGGCGTCTGGCCAACCGCCTCTTCAGACGTGTAGCCGGTAATTTTAGTGAACGCATCGTTGACCCGGATAATTACTCCATTGGCATCGGTAACCATCATTCCCTCATGCGACTCGAAGGCGATTGCGGCGATGCGTGTCGCCTCTCGCTCGCGTCGACGCAAAACCGCATTCTCATGCTGCAACTGTGCGGCCATATCATTTATTCCGCGTTCCATGGCGCTCAGTTCGCTCACATGGCTGGACAAAGAGACACGCGTCTCCAGCTTGCCGCTGCCTATCTCATGAACGGCATCGCTCAACTTGCGAATTGGAGAAGTGATGCTCGTGCTGATGAGCAATATCAAACAACAGGGAAGCGCTAAAAACAACAGCGTCGCGCCTATCGTCAACCAGATCATCCGCGATTTGAGTTGCACGGTTCGCACACGGCTCAATTCCAAAATGACTGCGCCCACCGGCTGAACTGTGTGCTTTACCCCAGGCTTATCTTCAAGCTCATCCAGCGCTACTTGCGCCGCAACGATAGGCTGATACACCCACAAACTTTCGCTGCTGCTTTGAATTGGTGTCTGCAGATTGACGATTCCTTTGACTTTGTCTACTTGCGTCAGTCTGGCTTGACCGTGGCGCTCTGTCGTTGTCCTTTCTGGCGTTGTCCTCTCTGGCATAGACGAGTTTGCATATGCGGCCGGATATTCCGGCGCACTGGCCGATACACTGGAAAACTCCCCCTCTTCAAACATGCTCACGGAAGCCGCATTCAGGATGGCCACACCGCGCACGTCCGATTGCTGCAAAGCGCCCTGCGCGATGTTCTGCAAGTAAAACCGATTATTGGAAAACACTCCGTACTCGCTGCTGGATGCGAGCTGTCGCGCAATGAGCTGGCCGCGCTCTATAAGGTCACGATCCAAATCGGAAAAACGGTCATGCAGGAAAAACGACTCCAGGCTGACCGCCAGTATCAGCAGCGGGAAAAGCGTCAACCATGCGACATGCTGACGGATGCTGTATTGCCTCATTTTCCCTGCCTCCCAGCCCTGCCCATTTGGGCCTTGTCCATTTGGCTATGGATTTGTTCCGGGGAGGGTAATTCAATACCCAGGGATCGAGCTACTTGCTGATTCACCGCTATAGTGAAATCGGCGAGATATTGGGGGGCCGGTAACCGCGCGTTCTGCGAAAAGGAAATCACCGTGGCGCCGGCCTGATCAGCAATCTGTTCAGGCGTGGAAAAAACTGCGCATAGCGCGCCGGCATTGACATAGGATTGGGACAGGCCGATAAGGGGAACGCCAAGACGATAACTGGTCAGCAGGGTGTTGCGAATATTGCTGCTGTTGTAAATCGCGTTATCCGGTATCGCAAGCAGCACATCGCTTTTTGCCAGGACGTTTTCAAGGATTGAGTACAACCTGTCTTCGGAGCTTACTGGCTGCGCAACCAGCAGCCCGCCCCGCTTGGCAATACGCTCTCGCAAACCTTCAACGTCAATGTGCGAGTCCGGCGAATAAAGCAAACCTATCCTGCGCCGTTCAGGAAGCGCGGCATGCAATAAATCGATCTGCCGATCCCATGGCTGGTTCAGGTAAATTACCGAAATCTTATGAACAGGCGGTTGCCGGGAAGCGCGTGCCAGCATCTCCTGGTAACCGGTCTCGGGAACCATCACGGCCAACACCGGCGTTCCGTTTTGGGCAAAGGCAATTTCCGTGGCTTTCATGCCGACAGCGACGATCAAATCGGCATGAGCGGCACTACCGGTCAACGGTGATTCGACAACAGTCACATCGGCTTTATTTGCGGCAAGCGCCTTGTTGAACGACTCTGAAAATTGCCGGTAGGGAGGACTGCTGTCGCTCAGGATCAAACTGACATTCAATGTTCCTGGCCAAGCAGCACCTGCCATCAGCACGGCAGTGCCTGACAATAACAGGATGGCTATCTGGCGGAACATTGGTGTCAGTCCTAGAAGCCCATGGTCGCCGTAAGGAAGGCGCTCCGGTTAAAAATTATTTTGCCGCTCGTCTGAGGTGCAGCAGCGTATTCCGTGCAGTTATCACGGAATGCATTCTGGACCACCAGCGCCACTTCTCCTCCGCCGCTTTCATGCGGCTTGCCAAATGCCTTTGCAGCTCTCAAATCCAGCCTGCGCATAATAGTTAGGGCGCTGGGACGCACAAATGTTCCATGAATATTATTTTCCTGTAAAAAACTGGCCGCCTGACTATACTGGCAACCGTTTTAATTTGATATAAGCAGAAAAGACTAGGGGGGACCATGAAAAATATACGTATTTTTATTTTGCCGTTTTTATGCATCGCAGCATCAAGCCTGGTGACCGTAGTCGCGCAGGCCGCCGATGGAGATGCATTTCTGGGGGACATCCAGCCTCCGTCGGAGCAAACCATGGGGCGAGACCGAAGCGCGCTCTGGACTTTGCCTGATGTGGCAACTCAATACCAGCCGTTGCAGCCCACTCCCGCGATGCAAGCTGCCTTGCAGGCGCAGCAGGAAGGACGCTTTCTCGACGCCATGATCCTGCTCGACGAAGCGGGCAAAAGCGGGCAGGCTGGTGAGGATGCAAAGGCCGAGATGAATTTGTTGCGCGCCAGCTTTTTGCTGCAAGGTAATCAGCCTCAGCAGGTGGTGGAAACACTGGCACCTTTGCTTGGCAAAACTCCATTTGCTGCGGATGCCTACGCGCTCACCGCCATGGCGCATCTGCAACAGGGGCAAATGCAGCAAGCACTGGATGAGGCGCGACATGCGCAAGGCCTTGGGGGCGGTATGCGGGGCGGTCTTTTGCCGCATCTGGCTCTGTCCTATGCTTTGCAGAGTGTGGGGCGTTTGGCGGAAGCACGCGAAGTGGTGCACGGCTTTAATACCCAGGCTTCGAATACCAGCACATCGAATACCGGCACACCGCCATCAGCAATCACCCTGGCGCGCGAGGCTGAACTCGCGCTGACCCTAGGCCAGACTCAAGCTGCCAGGACGCTGGTGAACCGGGCGCAGGAGGCGAATGGCGCGCACCCCTATGTCTTCGCCGTGAGCGGCCTGACCTCGCTGATCGAGGGCCATGCGAAAGAAGCCAAAGCCGCGTTTGAAGCCGCCTTGCAGCGCGCCCCCAAAGACGCCAAGGCATTACTGGGCCTGGGGTTGGCCGAAATAAAGCTGGGCAACTTCCAGGCCGGGCTGCAAAAATTGCAGGCGGCGAACGAAGCCGATCCCGGCAACGCGCTGATCCTCACTTATCTGGGGCGCGCGCAACAGCAATCCGGCCAAACCGAAGCCGCAAGGGCAAGCTGGCGCAGCGCGCAACAAGCCGACCCCAAAGACCCCACCCCCTGGCTGTATCAGGCGCAGGCGGAATTGCAGGCCAACCGTCCGCTGGACGCCCACGAAAGTTTGCGTCAGGCACAGGCGCGGACGGCATATCGCTCGGTTTATCGCGGCGAACGTTTGCTCAGGGAAGACGAGCAATTATTGCAGGCCAATCTCGCCGAGATACAGCGGCGCTTGGGACTGGAAAGCCTCGCGTTCCACACCCTGACCGACTCGTCCGGCGAAAAAAATTCGGCCAATTTGAGAAATCAGGCCGATCTTCTGCAAGGGCAGCGCTTCGGCGAATCGGCGCGGCGCAGCCTGCTGCTGCAAAGCCTGTTCAATGAAAGGCCGGGCAACCTGCCTGCCGCATTGGATATCTATGGCGACGGCGCGGGACAGACCGGCGCAACGACCCCGCAGCATGGCGCAGTCAGCGGACTCAGTGCGCAGCAAACAAGCTACAACAATTATGACGAGCTGTTCGGCGGGAGCACCATGCTGGAAGCCGATGCCGTTGGCGGCAGCCAGAATACCAACGGTGAACAAATCCGTCTGGGAGTGGGCAACGACACGCTGGAGCTGGGCATCGCGCAGCGCCAGTTCAAAACCGACGGATTTGCGCCTTTCGAGGGTCTCGATAACCGCCTATGGCAGGCAACCGTGCAATGGCGTCCGACACTATCTACGCAGGCGTTTGTGTCATCCCAGGCTTTTAATTCGCAACGTGGCGAGACAATGAATCCGGCGGATCCGGCGGGGTGGCATATTACGACTGAGGACAACAGCCGGATAACGCGCCTGGGCTTGCGCCATGGCCTGACGGACGACAGCGAGTTGCGTGCTTTATGGAGCCAGCAGCAGACCGATCTGGCAATCAACTATAACGATTTCTCTGTGCCGCCAATATATCTCTATACAGTGAATGGCAGCAGCAACGCGCACAGCGAGGAATTGCAATATCGCCGCAGTGGGACGACCTATGCCACGCAATGGGGTGTGCAGCAGACTCGCGGGCAAGCAAATTATTTGATCCCCTTATATTCCTTCGCCTTCGGGGGCACACAAAATTCGCAACAATTGTATGCGGCCTGGCAGCAGACGCTGAATCCGAATTGGCAACTGGATGCGGGATTGGGCTTTGGAAAAATAGACGATCAGCTCAGCAAAACATACATGCAACATTGGTTGCCCAAATTTGGCCTGGTTTACACGCCGGATAGCGGGGCGCATGTGCGCCTCGCGGCATGGCAAGGCATGGATGCTCACGCGGTGGGCGACGCCACGCTTGCGCCGGTTAGCCTCGCGGGCATCTTGCTGACCCGCCCCGGCGATAACGGCCAATGGGTGCATGCAGTTGCTTTGGGCGGGGATAAGCAACTGAGCCACGACTGGTTGCTGGCCGCACAAACACAGCGGCGCAAGACTGACATACCGGCCGCTCCTGTCCCACCGGAGCAAATTTTGCTCTGGCAGCAAGTTGATGAATCCAGATTAGCCTTGCACTGGCAACCGCAGGGGAAGCCATGGGTCGTGAGTCTGGCCTATGATGATGAGCGTATCCAGAACGATCCTCTATTCTACGCGCCCGATTCTGTCAATGAGCAGCGCTTGCGCTCGCAACAATTGAACCTGCGCTGGTTCGCCAATGAGCAATGGACGATGAATTGGGCATGGAGCCATAACCAGGTCGCTGGTACACAACAATCACCTGATCCAATCTTATTTACACCCATA
Organism: Nitrosomonadales bacterium; assembly: GCA_023259055.1. GTDB lineage: Bacteria > Pseudomonadota > Gammaproteobacteria > Burkholderiales > Gallionellaceae > Gallionella. The sequence continues at coordinate 582,849 of JAHFQZ010000002.1, read as the reverse complement.
CTGGTCGCTCATCAGGATGGCTTCAATCAACTGGATGCCGACCTGAGTTGGCAGTTCAACCGAACAGGCTCGTTGACCGCCGGTGTGCGCAATGCCACCGATACGCGCTTTCAATACACGGAGATTGACCCGCTCAATCCGCGCTTCAGCAAGGGGCGGCTGGTGTATGCCAAACTCAAAATGGCTTGGTGAGGGAGCCAGAGCCGTATATATTTTTAACCACAAAAGGAGTGTAGCCATGAAAAACCTGCTGTTGTTTTTGTTATCCTTGATCTTTGCCGCGCCTATCTGGGCGGCCGATACAGCGGGCGCACCTGCCAACCCGCCTGCTTCGGAAAGTTCGGCGCAGACGGCGCCCGCCGCCCAGTCGGGCAAAGAAACGCCTAAGAAAACCAAGAAGAAAAAGAAAAAGGCCAAGAGCGCCGCAACTAACAAGAGTATTTTAAGTTGCCCCACCGGGTGCATACTGACGCATTGTCCGACACCGGTTGGACCTATTGTATGCTGCAAAAACAATATGCCTTGCTGAACTAGCGGGGACATTTCATCACGCTGACAGGATTTGAACGGCAGCGTGATGGCGGTGTTTGGTTTTGGTTAGGGCGTAGGGTGGGCACGCAGATTAGCCATGCGGGTAACATTACTTTCATATTTGTGTCAAATCCATTGTCGGCGCGGTAGCCCAGCGTAAACTGGTAATCCAGTTCTGTTCCGACTTTTCCCAGATGCGCGGACACATCCGAAATTCCACCGTTCCCTTTTGTAGCCGAAACACGGGTTCCATCTACGTTCGACGCATCCCGTGTGATGATGTTGATCACCCCTTGCACTGAGTTTGCTCCATATGAGGCTGCTACGGGACCGCGAACGACCTCTATACGTTCGATGTCGGTAATATGAAGCGGGATGTCTTCCCAGCTCACGCTGCTGAATGGCGGGAGATAAACGCTGCGGCCATCCGCCAGAACCTGCATACCCCCTTACGAGTTTCATACTCAGTGCTTCAACCGGAATGAAGTTGATGCATCAAAAAAGCGTAATATGATGATTTCTGATAATATGCCGCCTCGTTGCATTAAGAGCAAAATATCAACCTGAAATGCTCGGTTGAACCATGAATCCTTATGCCGGTTGTTCAGCTTTGCCCGCCCCAACTAATTTACGAAGGCTTGCTAAACTCTAGCGAGCCTTTATGTTTTACCGTGTAAAAACATATGAATCAATTATCAGCAGAAAACATCAGCACTGCGGCGAGCTCCGGGGATATCGCGAGAGAGAGTGATGTTATTCGAGAGGTCAAACGCCGCCGTACCTTTGCGATTATCTCCCACCCCGATGCGGGCAAGACCACGCTCACCGAAAAGCTGCTGCTGTTCGGCGGCGCGATCCAGATGGCGGGCACGGTGAAGGCGCGCAAGAGCGGCCGCCATGCAACATCCGATTGGCTGGAAATCGAAAAGCAGCGCGGCATCTCGGTAGCCAGCTCGGTAATGCAGTTCACCTACGACGATTGCGTGATCAACCTGCTCGACACCCCCGGCCACCAGGATTTTTCCGAAGACACATACCGTGTGCTGACCGCAGTGGATGCCGCGGTAATGGTGGTCGATGCGGCCAAAGGAGTGGAAGAGCAGACCATCAAGCTGCTCGAAGTGTGCCGCCTGCGCAACACGCCGATCATCACCTTCATCAACAAGATGGATCGCGAAGTGCGCGACCCGCTGGAAGTGCTGGACGAAATCGAGTCGGTGCTGAAGATCAAATGTGCGCCAGTTACCTGGCCTATCGGTATGGGCAAACGCTTCCATGGCGTGTATCACCTGCTGAATGACGAAGTGCTGCGCTTCATCCCCGGAGAGGCTAAGGCCGGCCAGGAAGTGGAAGTATTAAAAGGCGCTCAAATCGAGCAGCTCGCGCAGCAATGCCCGAGCGAAATGCAGACCATGCGCGACGAGACCGAGCTGGTTATGGGTGCGGGCGCATCGTTCGACCTGCAGGAATTTCTGCGGGGTCAGCAATCGCCGGTATTTTTCGGTTCCGGCGTGAATAATTTTGGCGTGCGTGAAGTGCTACGCGCGCTGGTGGACTGGGCACCTCCGCCGTTGCCGCGCGCCACCGATGTGCGCATGGTGCAACCGACCGAGCCTGCCTTTACCGGTTTTGTTTTCAAAATCCAGGCCAACATGGATCCGAATCACCGCGACCGCATCGCGTTTCTGCGCGTATGCTCCGGCAAGTACACTTCGGGCATGAAGGTCAAGCATCGCCGCACCGGCAAGGATATGAAGCTCGCCAATGCGGTGACCTTCATGGCTAACGAACGCTCGCGCATGGACGAAGCTTTTGCGGGCGATATCATCGGCATACACAACCACGGCCAGTTGCAGATCGGCGATGTGCTTACCGAGGGCGAGGCGCTCACCTTCAAGGGTATCCCCTACTTCGCGCCGGAGCTGTTCAGCCGCGCGCGCCTGCGCGACCCGATGAAGGCGAAGCAACTGGAAAAGGGCTTGCGCCAGCTGGGCGAAGAAGGCGCGGTGCAGGTATTCTCGCCGCTGGTGGACAACACGCCGCTGATCGGCGCGGTGGGACAGTTGCAATTCGAGGTAGTCGAGCATCGCCTGAAATCGGAATACGGCGTGGATGCCGTGTTCGAGCGTGCCGGCATTCACACCGCACGCTGGGTGACCTGCCCCGATGCCGCGCACCTGAATGAATTCGTAAAGGCCAACCAGGCCCGCCTGGCGCGCGATGTGGACGGCAACTATGCCTATCTTGCCGACAACAGCGTAAACCTGCGCCTCACGATGGAACGCTGGCCTAAAGTGCAGTTCCACGCTACCCGCGAGCATGGCCAGCAACTTGGCTAAGTAGCTTCTGACAGAAAATCTTGCCAATATCACGGCAAGATTTTTTATTTGAAGATCAAGAGCAATAAACACAAAAATAGCCAACTACCCCAGCAACCCACATTGCATGATTGCCCTGTTCCACAGCTGGCACGAGTGATACACCCCATCTTCCTTGCCATCTGTCAGGCAAACACTGACAGCAAACTCTCCTTTTTCCTTACGCCATAATCAGGCAAACACCTATGCACACTTTGCGTGCCGGAGAACATTATTCGAGTACAACTCTTCGATTGCCTTCGACACGCCGCAAATTTTTATACGGTATGCGCGAATTGCCAATCGATAGTCTTTCGGAGGTGATTGGCCATGCACTTTTATATTGGTATACCACGCAGACTTAACCGCTTAAATAAGCTGGTTGATGAAACTCGCAAATTCATCAGTAATTACATCTACTACCGGAGACACAAACACAATCACGCCAGGGCGTGGAATATGGCGAGAAACACGCTATGAACAGCCTCTCTGGAATCCAAAGAAGAACGCGTTGCTTTCCGGATATGTCCAGGCACAAGATTGTGGAGCGGGATTCGTCGGGGCAAGATGTGCAGAATCCGGTGCAGGTACAGCTGGCTATTAATCCCATTATTTTTCAGGAGCTAACTTAATGAGGCCAATCATGAAAATGGAAGAAATTCGCACCATTGCCAAATCGCACAAAATCAAACCCGGAAATTTTTCAAAAACCGCGCTGATTAAAATGATTCAAACAGGTGAGGGCAACTTCGATTGTTATGCCACTGCCTACAGCGGCGAGTGCGATCAGGTGAACTGCCTTTGGCGGAACGACTGTTTCGAGGCCTCAGTAAGTTAAAGCTTGATAAGGCCAAAGCGATCGGCGTCCCAGTGTCGCAAAGAACATAAAACAAGAGCATAAAATGATAAAGAATTTACGTACCCGGCGCACAAGCGCAACCATCATGGTGGTACTGGGCGCAATCTTGATGCTCATCGCGCCAGCAATATGGGCGGGCTTGCTGCTGCTTATTCTGGGGGTAGTTCTGGAACTGGTTGGCATCGCGCTGGCGCACAAGGCAAATAAGGCTCCCTAGAGCTGCACAGAGGAAGCAGCTTGGCTGGTTTAGCAAGATGGCTCTCAGGCTGCGCATGCACAACCTCTTGCCATCAAGGAGAAAACGTTATGAATTCCAGGTTCAGGTTCTCCGCACTGTTTGATATAACGATCAGGGAAGCGCCATGATTATCAAGGGGCTAAAGCCACAAGAACACATACAGGCTGGTTATGCCGTTGGCAGCCTGGAAGCTTATGTCCAGTCGGTCAACCGCTTCCCCATCCTATCGCAGCAGGAAGAGTTTGCGCTGGCGACGCGCTTCCAGACCGGGAATGATCTGGATGCGGCGCGCCAGTTAGTGCTTTCTCACCTGCGCGTGGTAGTCAGTGTGGCGCGCGGCTATGCCGGTTACGGTTTGCCGCAGGCCGACCTGATCCAGGAAGGCAACATCGGCCTGATGAAGGCAGTGAAGCGCTATGACCCGGATCGCGGGGTGCGCCTGGTGTCGTTCGCGCTGCACTGGATACGCGCCGAGATCCATGAGTTCGTGGTGCGCAACTGGCGGCTGGTGAAGATTGCCACCACCAAGTCGCAGCGCAAGCTGTTCTTCAATCTGCGCAGCATGAAGAAGGGGCTGGAGCCGCTCAAGCCGCAACAGGTCAGCGAGATCGCGCAGCAGCTCAATGTCAGCGAGCACGATGTGGTGGATATGGAAGCGCGCTTCGCCGGCCATGAGGTCGCGCTGGAGCCGGGCAATGGCGACGACGAGAGTTTCGCGCCGGTTTATTATCTGGCCGACGATGAGGCGCATGAGCCTTCACGCATACTGGAAACGGCGGAACGTGAGCGCCTGCAAACCTCCGGCTTGGCAAATGCCCTGGGTGAGCTGGACGAGCGCAGCCGCCGCATCGTCGAGGCACGCTGGTTGTACGATGAGGGTGCTGCCGCGACGCTGCATGAACTGGCCGCCGAGTTCAAGGTGTCGGCTGAGCGCATCCGCCAGATCGAGCAGAAGGCGATGGGTAGGATGCAGGCTTCGCTGGCTCTGGTCACCTTGGAGTAATGCCTAACTTTCTATATTTTTCACCTGAATGAGGCTGAAATTTAACCGCCAAATGAAGTCCTGATTGCATGAATACTGGAGATTTTTTTAAGACGACAACCAGGATGTTTGTTGCCAAATGTAGTTTAATTTTTCTGGCTTCGACTTTGGGATGGACAGCAACTGCTTTTGCCACGGAGGCTCCTTGGCAAAAGCTCGACGGGGAAGCCTCTGTTCAACCAGCCGATATTGAAGTTTTCGTCCGCGAGGGATGCCCGCACTGCGCCAAAGCCAAAACGTTTCTGGAAGCACTCAAGCAGGAACAACCCGGGTTGAGGATTGTGATTCGAGATGTGTTCAAGGAGCCTGCAGCCCTGGAACAATTAATACGCATTGCCAAAAGCCAGGGTGTGGCTACAGTAAGTGTGCCAGCGTTCAGAGTGGACGGGCAGGTGATCTTCGGATTTTCAGAAGAGGCGGCGACAGGCCAACTCATTCGAGCCAGCCTGGCACGTGCACACAACCAAAGCACGGAATCAAACAAGGCTTCCGGCAACTGCAAAGCCGGAGAGAGCCCACCCTGCGAGGCGAGTGCGCCCATTCCTGCAACCAAACCGGAAACATTCGCTGTCGATTTTTTCGGCCACAGCGTATCGCTCGATCAGGTTGGCCTGCCCCTTTTCACACTGGCGATGGGCCTGCTGGACGGTTTCAATCCCTGCTCCATGTGGGTATTGATCCTGATGATCTCGCTGCTGGCTCCCATGAACAACCGCCCCCGAATGTTCGCTATCGCCGGCACATTCGTCGCCGTTGAAGGACTTGCCTATTTCGTTTTCATGTCGGCATGGCTCAATCTTTTTCTGCTGATCGGTATCTCGCGCGCCTCGGAAATTATCATTGCTACCCTTGCGCTGCTGGCGGGGGCGATCAACCTCAAGGACTTCTGGGCTTTCGGGTGGGGTGTTTCGCTCTCGATACCTGCTGCCGCCAAGCCCGGCATCTACGCACGCATACGGCGCATCCTTCAGGCCGAAAACCTTGCCGGTGCAATACTCGGCGCAGTGATACTGGCTGTCCTGGTGCAGATCGTCGAATTCATGTGCACATCGGGTTTTCCGGCGCTGTTTACGCGGATTCTGACGCTGAAGCAACTTGATAGCCTGAGCTATTACGGATATTTGCTGCTATATGATCTGGCCTACATGTTCGATGACGTGATCGTTCTGGCCATCGGCATCATCACGCTAAGCCAGCACCGGCTTCAGGAAAAGGAAGGGCGCTGGCTCAAGTTGGCCAGCGGCATGGTTATGGTGGGGCTGGGCGTGTACTTGTTGATGGTTCCGCATTAAATATTGATCATTCTCCCGCTTCGCCAACTGCGCGTCATCCAAGCAAAACGCACCCTACAAGCAGCAGTCAGTCAAACACTGACATGAAAATCTCTCAGTGCCTTACACAAAAATCAGGCAAACACCTATACAGCCACCGTGCGCAAGAGAGCAATATTCGTAGTCGGATATTACAGACTTAAGCGGGCATTCCGTGTTTGCACACGAAGCTGAACGCCAACCGAATTTAAGGAGTCGTCATGAAAATCGAAGCGGTTCGCACCATTGCCAAGTCGTTCAGCATCAAGCCCGGCAAACTGTCAAAAGCCGAGCTAATTAAAACGATTCAATCCGAAGAGGGAAACTTCAATTGCTATGGCACCGCACTCAGCGGTGAGTGCGACCAGGTGAACTGTCTTTGGCGCGAGGACTGCTTTGAGGCCTCTCCAGACTGAAGGAAAAGACCAAATCAAGGCAATCAATATTTTAGTGTCGCAAAAAACCTGCAGGGGGGTTCCCTGTTTTATCAGCAAGGAGAGAATCAAATGGCAACTGGTACAGTTAAATGGTTTAACGAAGCAAAAGGCTTTGGTTTTGTTACCCCCGATGATGGCAGCGATGATTTGTTTGCGCATTTTTCCGCTATCAACATGGGCGGTTTCAAGACGCTCAAGGAAGGCCAAAAGGTCAGCTTTGAAGTGACACAAGGCGCCAAGGGAAAACAGGCATCCAACATCAAAAGCGCTTAAGGATGTTGAGCTGAAAACAAATTAACTGGTTGTATTAATAGCGTTTTGCAACTCGCTATTAGCTGGATCACAAGGAGAATTATCATGAACAGCATCACTCGTTTAAAACCATTCGGCAGCGATCTCGCGCGTTTCGACCCATTCTGGGACGTCGACGATATTTTCAACAAATTCATGATGCGTCCAATTTTGCGCGAAGGCATGGAGATCGAACCGCAGATCAAAATGGACGTGAAGGAGGCGGATGGAAAGTATGTGGTCAATGCGGAAATCCCCGGCGTGAGCAAGGATGACATCCATGTGACCGTAGAAGGCAACCGGGTTTCCATCAGCGCCGAAGTCAAGCAGGAAAAGGAAACAAAAGAAGGAGAACGGGTAATCCGCTGCGAGCGCAGTTATGGCATGGCATCACGCAGTTTCACCCTTGCCGACGAGGTTGACCAAAGCAAGGTACAGGCCAAATACAACAACGGCGTGCTCGAGCTCACGTTACCCAAGAAACCAGGATCGGCTCGCAAGGAAATCTCCATTTCATAAAAAATGGTGTGCCGCCGGTTACTTGTCCAGGCCGTTTGCTTGGAGCGGCGGTGAGCGGCTGGCAACAGATGCAATGCATCGTTGCCAGCATGCGCAACCCAAGTTCTGGAGAGTCTCATGCCGGCTAAACAGGTTTTATTCAAGGATGCTGCCCGCGCCAGGATCATCGATGGTGTAAATATTCTGGCAGACGCGGTCAAGGTAACGCTTGGACCGCGAGGCCGCAACGTAATCCTGAACCGTACCTATGGCCCGCCTCTGGTGGCCAATTCCGGCGTCGTTGTCGCAAAGGAGATCGAACTTAAGGACAAGTTCGAAAACATGGGCGCACAGATGGTCAGGGAGGTCTCCAGCAAAACCTCCGATGTGGCCGGTGACGGCACGACTACAGCCACGGTGCTGGCGCAAGCTATCGTGCTCGAGGGCATGAAGTACGTTGCTGCGGGAATGAACCCGATGGACTTGAAGCGCGGCATCGATAAGGCTGTTGCCGCGACCATTGATGAACTGCGCAAGATTTCCCGTCCGTGTGCGACGAACAAGGAAATATCCCAGGTCGGCGCCATCTCCGCCAATGCCGACACCGCCGTCGGCGAGATCATTGCACAAGCCATGGAAAAGGTCGGCAAGGAAGGCGCAATCACCATCGAAGACGGCAAGGGCCTGCAAAACGAACTGGAAATTGTGGAAGGAATGCAGTTCGACCGCGGCTATCTGTCGCCTTACTTCATCAACAATCCAGACAAGCTGATTGTAGCCATGGATGAGCCTTACATCCTCATTCACGACAAAAAAATCAGCAACATTCAACATTTGCTGCCGGTGCTGGAACAGGTCGCCAATGCTGGAAAACCATTGCTAATCATTGCCGAGGATATCGAGGGCGAGGCGCTGGCAACTCTGGTGATCAACAGCATCCGTGGAACCCTGAGGACCGTCGCCGTCAAGGCCCCTGGTTTCGGCGAAAGCCGCAAAGACATACTCGCAGACATTGCCATCCTGACCGGCGGTGCGGTGATTGCGGAGGAAGCCGGTCTTTCCCTTGAGAAAGCCATGCTTAAGCAGCTCGGCATGGCCAAGCGCATCGAAGTGGGCAAGGATGACACCACGCTGATCAGCGGCGCAGGCGACCCGGAAATAATCCAGAACCGCATCAGGCAAATCCGCAAGCAGATCGAAGAAACAACCAGCAAATACGACAAGGAAAAATTGCAGGAGCGCGCCGCAAAACTTTCCGGAGGCGTCGCGGTCATCAAGGTCGGCTCCGCCACCGAGTCCGGGATGAAAGAAAAGAAATCCCGCATCGAAGACGCGATGCACGCGACCCGTGCCGCCGTCGAAGAGGGCATCCTGCCAGGCGGCGGAGTGGCGCTGCTGCGTGCCAGGACGGCAATTACGGCGCTGCGTGGCGACAATAGCGAGCAGGATGCCGGCATCAGGATCGTGCTGCGCGCGCTGGAAGAACCACTGCGCCAGATCGTTGCCAACGCAGGCGGCGAACCTTCGGTGGTGCTGAACAAGGTGCTGGAGAACCAGGGCAGCTATGGCTACAACGCCGCCACCGAGGAATACGGCGATCTGATCGAAATGGGCATTCTCGACCCCACCAAGGTGACACGCTATGCATTGCAGAATGCCGCGTCGATTGCCAGCCTGATTCTCACTACGGACGCAATGGTCGCAGATCTGCCGAATGACGAGGCACAAACTGAAACTTTAAGTGAAATGGGAATGTAGAAAACGTCTGTGAAATTAAAAAATTTGTGGCAGTGATGCCACCAAACAAAGGAGGAATCATCATGAATCACCCATCAATTCCTGGCGGCTTCCGCCAAATCCAGCGCCACGACGGTATTTTCAAGGAACGCGTTCACGATGCCTACAAAGCAAAAGCCAAGCTGCCGGAACCGACCGTCTGTTCGCAATGCGGTGCGGTATTTCATGAAGGCCGCTGGCAGTGGCTCCAAGCCCCTGCAAACGCACATCAGGAGACCTGCCCGGCATGTCATCGCATCCACGACCATTACCCAGCCGGCTTCCTCACGATGCAGGGTGAGTTCTTCAAATCCCACCGCGCAGAAATCATGCACCTCGTGCGCAACCATGAAAAACACGAACGCGCAGAACACCCTCTAAAACGCATTATGGAGGTGGAAGAAAAAGACGGAGCCACGCTGGTCACTACGACAGATATTCATCTTGCCCGAGGCATAGGAGAAGCGCTGCATCATGCCTATCAGGGCGAGCTGGAATTTCACTACAACCCTGAACAAAATCTGTTGCGAGTGAGCTGGACACATTGAAGGAGGAAAGCAGTGCGCCCCTTGAAACGATTCGCGCCCGGAACTTTTCTGCCTACGATTGCATTAATGATCGTGCTGGCGGTTGCCGGCAATCAACAATCAGCAGTATCGTCGGCCAATGCCGACACCATAACCGGCGCCGCATCGGGCGCACCGGTGTCTGTAGCGCTTCCCAATTTCACGGCGCTGGTCAAGAAGGAAGGCCCCGCCGTAATCAACATCAGTTCCACCAGAAAGGTACGCGGAGCTTTTCCATCTCCCTCATTCCCTGGCATTTCGCCGGACGATCCTTTCAACGAATTTTTCCGCCGGTTTGCGCCCGGCGACGAGGCTCCGCGTGAGTTCCGCAGCCATTCGCTCGGCTCCGGTTTCATTGTCAGCACGGACGGCTATGTTCTCACCAATGCCCACGTTGTCGAGGACGCAGATGAGGTAACAGTGCGACTGACAGACCAACGGGAATTCAAGGTGAAAGTCATCGGATCGGACAGACGTAGCGATATTGCGCTGCTCAAGATTCCCGCCAGGGATCTTCCTGTCGTAAACATCGGCGACTCATCGAAACTCGAGGTGGGTGAATGGGTCGTTGCAATCGGTTCGCCGTTTGGCTTTACCAACTCGGTTTCCCAAGGCATTGTGAGCGCCATGGGGCGCAGCCTGCCGGGAGAAGACATCGTTCCGTTTATTCAAACTGACGTCCCGATCAATCCGGGTAATTCCGGCGGCCCATTGTTCAACATGAACGGTGAAGTAATCGGTGTCAACTCCCAGATATATAGCCGTAGCGGCGGCTATATGGGCCTGTCCTTCGCGATCCCGATCGACCTCGCGATGAAGGTGAAGGACGAGTTGTTGAAACATGGCACGGTCAGGCGGGGTCGGCTTGGCATCACCATCCAGAGCGTTAGCCCGGAACATGCCAAGTCATTCGATCTGGCCAAGGCCAGCGGTGCGCTGATCACTTCTTTGGAGAAAGATGGCCCGGCCGATCGTGCCGGCCTTCAAATCGGTGACATCGTCCTGAAATTCAATGGCAAGGATATGGCCAGTACCGATGACCTGGTGCGTGCCGTCGCCAATGCCGCGCCCGGATCAAGCGCAAAACTTCAGATATGGCGTAATGGCGCCTCAAAGGAAATCACCGTCAGCCTGGGTGAAACGAAGGCCGAAAGCATGGCGCAGAAGCAGGAACCGCAAGGCAAGGCAACCGAGCCCGGCCATCTCGGCATCGCTGTACATGAACTTACGCGCGATGAACAGCTTGAGTTGCATACCGATGGACACCTGGTTGTCGAGGCGGTAACCGGAGTGGCTGCGGAATCGGGCATACAGCCGGGCGACATCATCATCGCCGTCAACAGTCAACGCGTCTCCACCACCAGGCAGCTTCGTGCAGTGCTGGATAAAGCCGGCAAACGTGCAGCCATACTGGTGCAACGTGAAGGCAACACGATTTTCTTACCGCTTAAGTTCCAGAAAGAATGAGCCGGCATCATGGACTCCTTCCTGCGAATCAGATGACAACAGAGCAGCAAAAATGTGAGGAGCAAAAACATGAGACAAGAGCAAACCGAGCCTTCAAGCGAATCCCTAAGCGGCAGCTTCAATTACCTGTCGATGTCAGGAGAACAGCGACAGCTTTCCGGTAATGTGGTCTTTGCGCCGGAAAAGATGCTGTTGTCGAGAATGTTGCGAGCCATAGGCGATCCGCCTGTGCAAATTGTGCTGTGGAATGGGCAGAAAATTTCGAATCATGGGGGAAAAGCAGTTGCGCAGGTAATCATTCGCGACCGTGGTGCATTATTGAAACTGATCACCGATCCCGAGCTTTACTTCGGCGAGCTTTACTCGGCAGAGCGCATAGAGGTGCAGGGAAATTTTCTTGATTTTCTCGAGACTGTCTATCGGGTGTGGCCGCTGACCAGCCATGGCAAGATTGGAAAAAAGCTGCTGTCCCCGTTCTTCGACGCACGACGCAACACACTACCCGGATCGCGCCGCAACATCCATCACCACTACGATATCGGCAACGATTTCTACAAGCTCTGGCTAGATGAACGGATGGTATACACCTGCGCATATTTCCCCAGCTCCGACACCAGTCTTGAAGACGCCCAAATCGCAAAGCTGGATCATGTATGCCGCAAACTGCGCTTGCAGCCGGGCGAAAAAGTGGTGGAAGCGGGCTGCGGCTGGGGGGCTTTGGCATTGCACATGGCCAAACACTACGGTGTGTCGGTGGCTGCCTACAACATATCCAGTGAGCAGATCGCCTTCGCCCGGCAACGCGCCCACGCCGAGGGGCTGGACGGGCAGGTCGAGTTCATCGAAGACGACTACCGCAACGTGCGCGGCAAGTTCGACGCTTTTGTCTCAGTCGGCATGCTCGAACATGTGGGAACGGATAATTATCAGGAACTGGGGGGAGTCATCGACCGCAGCCTGAAAGATGGCGGCCGCGGATTGATCCACACCATAGGGCTGAATTATCCCCGGCCCATGGACGCATGGACCGAGCGCAACATTTTTCCTGGCGCCTGCCCGCCGAGCCTGGCGCAGATGATGCAGATATTCGAGCCTTTCGATTTTTCGGTTCTGGATGTGGAGAATTTACGGCTGCACTATGCCAAGACCCTGGAGCACTGGCTGCAGCGGTATGAAAATAATATCGAGCGCGTGACAGATATGTTCGATGGAAAATTTGCGCGAGCATGGCGCTTGTACCTCGCCGGATCTCTCACCGCCTTCAAGACCGGAGGCATGCAGCTGTTTCAGGTGAGCTTCGCCCGTGCGGGCCATAACCAGATTCCATTGACCCGGCAATACCTGTACAAACCGCAGCATGCACCGTCAGGAGAATCCAGTGGAAACCTGTGACGCGCTCATCATCGGAGGAGGCCCCGCAGGTTCAAGCTGCGCACGGGAACTGCGCCGGCACGGTCTGGATGTGATGATAATGGACAAGGCGAGCTTTCCCCGTGACAAGGTCTGCGCCGGCTGGATCACCCCGCCGGTAGTGGAAGCGCTGCGGCTGGATACCGAAGATTATAGGCAGAAGAATGTGCTGCAGCCGATCACAGCCTTCCGTACCGGCATGATCGATGGAGACGAGCAGGAAACCCACTACCCGGCCACGGTCAGTTATGGCATACGCCGCTGCGAGTTCGACGATTACCTGCTGCAACGTTCGGGAGCACGCCTGTTGCAGGAACAATCGCTCGATTCCGTGGAAAGACGCGGCAGCGGTTGGCTGGTTAACGATGCCATCACCACACCATTGATCATCGGCGCGGGGGGGCATTTTTGCCCGGTTGCGCGTTTTATGGGGGCAAATATTGGCGCCAGCGAACCCGCAGTAACGGCAAAAGAAATCGAGTTCGAGATGAGCCCGGCGCAACGCGATGCTTGCAGGGTGCGGTCGGACACGCCGGAACTCTATTTCTGCCGGGATATGAAAGGATATGGCTGGTGCTTTCGCAAAGGCAATTTTCTGAATATCGGGCTGGGCCGCGAAGGCAGCCAGCGTCTTCCTCAGCATCTGCAAAATTTCTGCGAATTCCTCAAGCAGCGCGGCAGGATTCCAAATGACATTCCGGACAAGTTCCACGGCCATGCTTATCTGCTGTACGGACACTCGGTCCGCAAACAGATCGATGATGGAATGCTGCTCGTCGGCGATGCAGCCGGCTTGGCCTACCCGCAAAGCGGCGAAGGAATACGACCGGCAGTGGAGTCTGCTCTCATGGCCGCAGCCACCATCATAGAGGCCAGGGGAGACTACCGCCGCCAACGGTTGCAGCCTTACGCCAGCCGTTTGACTGCGCGCTTTGGCGCTGCGGCAGCACCAGGCGGCGTCGGGCCCGCGTTTCTGCGCAACTTCCTTGCGGGAAAATTACTTGGAAACAAATGGTTTACCCGCCATGTGGTGCTGAACCGCTGGTTCCTGCACACCCACCAATCGGCCATGCAAAACGCCTGAGACCATGAAGACAACCATGACTAAATCAAATAAACTGGTTTTTGCACTGTGCCTATTCTGGGGCGGGCATGCCTCGGCGCACGACCAACTGAAGAACAGCGAATCAAGGGGCGGATTACTTTATTCGATACATTGCAACGCATGCCATACCTCGGAAGTTCATTGGCGCGAGCAGAAGCTTGCGACTAACTGGAGTAGCCTTAAAGCCCAGGTACGCCGCTGGCAAAACAGTATCGGGCTGGTTTGGAGCGAAGAGGAAATTACCGAGGTCACGCACTACCTGAATGCAGCCTATTATGGTTTTCCGGTCACTGACCAGAAGGGATATTTACAGGAGGGAAAACCCAATCAGGCATTGCGACAAAAGTAATACAGCTCAAGACAGTAAGGCCGATTGTAATCCGCAGCTTGTAACCGACAACCAGGGAGTTCGTCATGCCGATCAGTGAAATTTGCAACCGCGAAGTCGTCATTGTGCAGCCCAATGACACCGCCCTGGAAGCGGCCAGGCTCATGCGCCAGCATCACGTTGGCGATGTGCTGGTGGTTGAAGACCGCGGCGGTGTGAGGGTTCCGGTCGGCATCGTCACCGACCGCGATCTCGTGGTGGAAATCATGGCGCCCGAGCTCGATCATGCGGTCATCACAGTGGGCGACATCATGGCCCCCGAGCTTGTAACAGTGAAGGAAAATACCGGCATGTTCGAAGCCATCGAGTATATGCGCACCAAGGGTGTACGACGCTTGCCGGTGGTGAATGACAGAGGCGGGCTGGTCGGCATTCTTACCCTGGATGACCTGCTGGAGCTTCTGGCGGAAGAATTGCTGGCGCTCTCCAAGCTGGTGAAACACGAACAGAAAAAAGAAACAACGAACCGCCGTTAATGCGGCTCGAATTTTAAGGAGAAACTCATGCAGATCCCATTGCAAATTACCATCCGTGATGTTGAACATTCAGAAGCGCTGGAAACGCACATTCGCGACAAAGTAAAAAAACTCGATGAATTCTTCAATCACATTACGTCTTGCCGTGTAGTAGTTGAGGTACCGCACAAGCACCATCATCAGGGCAAGCAGTTCAATGTTCGCATCGACATCGGCGTGCCGGGCAGCGAGATCGTGGTTAACCGCGACCATGCCGAAGATGTTTATGTGGCCTTGCGCGATGCCTTCGATGCAGCCAAACGCCGGCTTGAGGACTATGTGCGCAAAATTCGCGGCGATGTCAAGGCACACCAGCCGAAGAGCCCGAAAACAAGCACCGATGAGGCTGACGAGCAATAATGGGACGATAGAACGCGCCCCTGAGAATTTTTCAACCGGGAAACGAGGTGCATGATTATGCTGGATTCGTTGAAACAAGCGGGAAAAAATATCGGGCATGAACTCGGTCGCACTTGGGAAAATCTATCTGTAGGATGGCGCGAACTACTCAGCCGCAGCAGTGAGGCGCTCACTCATTTCTCCCTTAACAACAAGAATGGGACGCAGCCGGAAAGCAGCGCGCTCGCAACCTTTCCGCGTTGGGGTTTGCTGGCGGGAGAAGTGGAGGAAACCGATAAAGAGATCGTGGTTCGGGTTGAGGCACCCGGCATGGAAAAGGAAGACTGCCGCATCACAATCGAGGAAAACGTGCTCTACCTGAGCGGTGAAAAACACTTCAAGCGCGAAACCGACGACAGCACTTACCATGTCATGGAGCGCGCCTACGGGGCATTTCAGCGCACCATTCCGTTGCCTCGCAATGTCGATGTGGACAAGGCGGAAGCGAGTTACAAAAATGGTGTAATGAGCATTCGCCTGCCCAAGGTAGCTGGCGAAAACGACAGAACTATTAAGGTGTCCTGAGCAATGAATACCCCGATCTTCCGCACCTACTGGACATGGGCCGCCGTTCTGGGACCAGCCCTCTTCTGCATCTCTGCTGTGGTAGCCATGCCCGGATTGCTATCTGACGATAAGGAGAAGATAGTTATGCCCATGATCATCACATCGCCATCATTTATGCATAATCGCGCGATCCCCGTGCGCCACACTTGCGACGGCCTGAATATTTCTCCCCTGCTTAAATGGACTGGCGTGCCGACTGGCACAAAAAGCCTGGCCTTGATCGTCGATGATCCTGATGCCCCAAACCCTGATGCGCCCAAAATGACATGGGTACACTGGGTGGTCTATAACATCCCACCAGATACCATTGGTTTGCCAGAAACAACTTCTGCCGAAGGCCTCCCGCCGGGAGCCTTGCAGGGACTGAACGACTGGCTCCATACCGGCTATGAAGGACCGTGCCCACCAATAGGCAATCACCGATATTTTTTCAAGCTATATGCACTGGATACCGTATTGCCGGATCTGAAACAACCCGCCAAATCCGCCTTGGAAAAGGCCATGAAAGGTCATGTGCTTGCACACTCCGAACTGATCGGGTTGTACCAGCGACAATAAATATAAAAAAATTTAGGAGAACTCATGAACATCATCGGTATCGATCTCGGCACGTCCAATTCTGCCGCCGCAGTGCTGCGCGGCGGTCGGCCTGTCATAATCCCAAGCGCCGAAGGCATCAGCATCGGCGGCAAAGCATTTCCCAGCTACGTCGCACTCACAGCCGACGGCCAGATGCTGGTGGGTGAACCCGCGCGGCGCCAGGCAGCTTCAAACCCAGAGGGCACGGCCAGCGCGTTCAAGCGCAAAATGGGCAAGCGCGAAAACATCCGTCTGAGGGACAAGGACTATTCGCCGGAGCAGCTCTCGGCTTTCCTGCTGCAAAAGATCAAGCGCGATGCCGAAGCGTTTCTCGGCGAGCCGGTTGAAAAAGCCGTAGTGACCGTGCCTGCCTATTTCGACGACAACCAGCGCGCCGCCACCAAGGATGCCTGCCGCATCGCCGGACTGGAAGTGGTGCGCCTGGTCAACGAACCCACCGCCGCTTCGCTGGCTTACGGGCTGGACCGGCTGGCCGAGGAGCTGCGCATCGTCGTGATCGACCTTGGTGGCGGCACGCTGGACGTCACGATCATGGAATTCGGCAAGGGCGTGTTCGAAGTCAAGGCCACCAGCGGCGACACCCAGCTCGGCGGCACCGACATGAACCAGCGCATCTACGAGCATCTCGCCGAGCGTTTCCAGATGTCCACCGGCGTCGATGTGCGCAAAGATCCCAAGGCCGCCGCACGCCTGATCGAGGCGGCAGAAAACGCCAAGATCGAACTCACCACCAGCGTCACGACACACCTCAGCCTGCCCTATCTCGCCGCCGTCAACGGCGAGCCGCGTCATCTCGAACTGGATCTGAACCGCACCGAACTGGAACGTCTGGTGCGCCCGGTGATCGAGCGCTGCCGCGGCCCGGTCGAGCAGGCGTTGCACGATGCAGGCATCGCCGCCAAAGATGTCGGCAGAATCGTGTTCGTCGGCGGCCCGACCCGCATGCCTGTAGTACGCAGTTATTTCGAGGAGCTGTTCGGGCGCAAGGCCGAGATGGGCGTCGACCCGATGGAATGCGTCGCCGCCGGCGCTGCGATCCAGGCCGGTGTGCTTGGCGGAGAAGTCAGCGGCATTGTGCTGGTGGATGTGACACCGCTGACGCTCGGCGTCGAGACTCTGGGAGGAATCGCCACGCCGCTGATCGCGCGCAACACGCCGATCCCGGTCAAGCGCAGCGAGACTTTCACCACAGCCGCCGACATGCAGACCAGCGTCACGATTCACGTCTTTCAGGGCGAGCGACCAATGTCAGGTGACAACACCAGCCTCGGCGAATTCAACCTGACTGGGCTTCCGCCTGCGCCGCGCGGTATCCCCAAGGTCGAAGTGAGCTTCGATATCGACTCCAACGGCATCCTCAGCGTTTCCGCTAAGGACATGGCCAGCGGCAAGTCGCAGTCGATCAACATCACCGGTTCCACGCGGCTTTCGGAAGACACCAAGAAGCGCATGGTGGAAGATGCCGAGCTCTATGCCGATGCGGACAAGAAACGGCGCGAGGATGCGGAAAAACTCAACGCCGCAGATGCGGGCTGCTACGAAGCCGAGAAGATGCTCGCCAACTATGCCAGCAAGCTAACCGACGATTTAAAAAAGCGCATCGAGACCGCGTTGCGCGAGACCAAGGATGCATTGCTCAAGAAAGATGTCGCCCTCGCCACCGAGCGCGCCGAAGCGTTGAAAAAAATATTACAGGAAGCCGGGGCGGTGCTCTATTCGCAATCGGGACAGGCAAGCAAAGGCGAACCTTATTCGGAAACACGCTGGGAGGGTACTGAGCCCAAACCCAATATGGGCGCAGCCACAGGAGAAGCGCGTGCCAGCGGTTCGGGCCCACGCGGCAAGGTGGTGGATGCCGAATTCAAAGAGAACAAGTAATCCTGTGTAGGCCGGGAGAATAAAAATTCCTGAAACCGCCCAGCGCGATTACTACGAGGTGCTTGGCGTTGCCAAGAATGCCGACCAGAAAGCGATCAAGGACGCTTTCCGCAACCTCGCCCTGAAATATCACCCCGACCGCAACAAGGAGCCGGGAGCCGAGGAGCACTTCAAGGAAATCGCCGAGGCTTATGCTGTTTTGTCTGACCCGAAAAAACGCGCCGAATATGATGCCCGCGGATTTGCCGGCGTGGAAGGCTTTAGCCAGGAGGACTTGTTCGGCGGCATCAATTTCGAAGATATTTTTGGCGGACTCAATTTCGACTTCGGTGGTGGCAGCCCATTTGAGGGATTCTTCCACCGTCGCCGCAGAGGACCGGCGCGCGGTGCGAATATCGAGGTGGAACTGTCCATCACGCTTGATCGGGTGGCGAGCGGTGGCGAGGAGAAAGTCCGCTTGAGCCGCCCGTCCGCCTGTCCTGCCTGTCACGGCACCGGTGCTGAAGGCGGCGCTGCGCCGAAGACATGCGACACATGCAAAGGCACCGGGCGCATCACCCGCAGCAGCCGCAAGGAAAGGGAGCATATCCTGATCCAGCAGATCAGTATTTGCCCAGCCTGCCATGGGCGGGGCAGCATCATCGAGCACCCCTGCCCGAAATGCCATGGCAGCGGCGAAGTGGAACAGGAAGAAGACCTGACGGTGAAGATTCCGAAAGGGGTCGAGGAAGGCATGGCACTGCGTATTCCCGGCAAGGGTATGCCAAGTCCCGAGTCGGGCGGCATCACCGGAGATATGTTCGTAGTAGTGCGCTCGAAACCCGACCCTCGCTTCGAGCGGGACGGAGCAGACCTGTTGAGGCAGGAGACCATCCCGCTGACCGATGCTGTACTCGGCGCCACACTGCAAGTACCGACCTTGGACGGCTCGGCCAGCGTGACTATACCGCCCGGTACCCAGCCCGGTGCAGTGCTGCGCCTCAAGGAAAAAGGCCTACCGGAATTCGGAAGCGGGCGTCATGGCGAACTATATCTGCGCATCGAAGTGCGTGTGCCGGAAAAGCTTTCCCGCGAAGAACTCGCACTGTACGAACGGCTGCGCGACATCGGCGGCAAGCAAGATGGACATTTCTCGAAAATATGGAAGTGATCGTGCGGGAAAGCACTGGTAGATGCCGGGAGCAATTCATGAAACGCCATTTCGCCTTGGGAGTACTTCTTTTTTTTGGTTTTTCCTTCCCGTTGCATAGCGAAGGATTCGATGCAGCGCGCCACAAAATGGTGGAAGAAGTGCTGGCCGATACTGGCGCCACATCCTCATACAGCGGCATTCCCGCGCTCAGTCCCAGCGTCATAAAGGCGATGGGCAAAGTGGAACGGCACCGTTTCGTGCCTACCGCGCTGTCTGCGCTAGCTTATCTCAACCGCCCTCTTCCGATCGGCCATGGGCAGACGATTTCGCAGCCTTTCGTTGTGGCGCTGATGACCGACCTGATGAAGATCAAGGCGGGCGACAGGGTGCTTGAAATCGGCACCGGTTCCGGCTACCAGGCTGCGATACTGGCGGAAATAGCCGGGGCGGTTTACAGCATAGAGATCATAGAGCCGCTTGGAAAAGAAGCGGACACGCGGTTAAAGACACTCGGTTACCGCAACGTGCAAACCAGGGTGGGCGACGGCTACTATGGCTGGTCTGAAGCGGCGCCGTTCGACGCGATCATCGTGACAGCTGCAGCCAGCCATGTTCCACCTCCCCTGCTCAAACAACTAAAGCCGGGCGGACGCATGGTGATTCCGCTCGGCACGCAATTCATGACCCAGTATTTGATGCTGGTGGAGAAAAAGCAGGATGGCTCGGTGACCAACCGCCAGATATTGCCGGTAGCTTTCGTCCCGCTTACCGGCGAGCATTAGCCATGTCACGGCCGCCGTTCATTGCGATCGGCCTGCTCTCCGCCTGTGTGCTGGCCTACGAAGTGCTGTTGACGCGCCTGTTCAGCATCGTGCTGTGGCATCACTTCGCTTATATGATCATCAGCGCGGCAATGCTGGGCTACGGGGCAAGCGGCACGGCGCTGACGTTGCTGAAGGAAAAAATCGCCTCGCACTTCGGGGCGGTGTACGTGATGGCCGCTGCGGCATTGGCTGTGCTGATGCCCGCCTCGTTCCTGCTGGCGCAACAGATTCCATTCAACCCGCTAGAACTGCTGTGGGATAAAACCCAGCCAGTCAAACTGCTTGCTGTTTATCTGCTGATGATGCTACCGTTTTTCTGCGGCGGGTTGGGCATCGGCCTCGTTTTTTCGCACTTCGGCAAACAGGCACCGCGCGTTTACGCCTTCGACATCCTCGGCGCGGGGGCGGGAAGCCTGGGCGTCATCGGTGTGTTGTTCCTTGTGCCGCCCCAGCAAGTGCTATCGGTTCTCGCAGCACTGACGTTTGCGGCTGCCGCCATCGCCGTCGTCGAACTGAAACTGCGGCCAAAATGGCTAATGGAATTATTCTTCGGGCTGGCCGTGCTGGCGGCTGTGGCGCTGCCCGGCATACCGGTGCAATCATCGGATTACAAGGATTTTAGCCAGGCCATGAACATCGCCGGGGCGCGGGTGATCGAGGAACGCACCAGCCCCTTGGGGCAGATCACGGTGGTGGAAAACACCCGCGTTCCGTTGCGTCATGCGCCGGGAATGAGCCTTAACGCCACGAGCGAACCGCCGCCGCAGTTGGGCGTGTTCGTCGATGGCGACGGGCCGTCTGCGCTGACACAATTCGATGGCAATCTCGCACCGCTGGCTTATCTCGACCAGCTCACCTCGGCGCTGCCCTACCACATCCTTGGCTCTCATGAACAACATGGGCCTCGCGTGCTGGTGCTGGGTGCCGGTCCCGGCAGCGATGT
Source organism: Nitrosomonadales bacterium (assembly GCA_023259055.1). Lineage (GTDB taxonomy): Bacteria > Pseudomonadota > Gammaproteobacteria > Burkholderiales > Gallionellaceae > Gallionella. The sequence continues at coordinate 561,716 of JAHFQZ010000002.1, read as the reverse complement.
ATTGCAGGCGCTTTACCACCACAGCGCAGCGGTCGATGCGGTGGAACTGGATCGCAACGTCACCGGCCTGGTGCGGCAACGTTTTCGCGACTACGCAGGCAATCTTTACAGCCGACCGGGGGTGCATGTGTACGAACTCGAGGCGCGCGGTTTCGTCAACGCCACCGATAAGCGCTACGACCTGATCCAGGTGGCACTGCTGGATTCATTCGGCACCGCCTCGGCCGGGCTGTACGGCCTGAGCGAGAACTATCTGTACACGGTCGAGGCGCTCCAAGCTTACCTGGGCCGCCTCACGCCGGGCGGCATGCTGGCCGTCACCCGCTGGCTCTCGCTGCCGCCGCGCGACACGCTGAAATTGTTCGCCACGGCAGTATCCGCGCTGGAACAGAACGGCGTGGCCAATCCTGCTACGCGTCTGGCGATGATACGGGGATGGAAAACCGTCACGCTGCTGGTGAAGAACAGCGATTTCACCGCGAGCGACATTGCGGCAACCAAGGAATTCTGCCGCGCGCGTTCCTTCGATCTGGCCTGGTACCCCGGCATGCGCGCCGATGAGGCGAACCGATTCAATATTTTGCCGCAGCCCTATTTTTTTGAGGGCGCCGTTGCGCTGCTGAGCCCGCAGCGACAGGATTTTACCGACCAGTACAAATTTTATATCGAACCTGCGACCGACAACCGTCCGCATTTTTTCCGCTTCTTCAAGTGGAATGCCGCCGCAGAAATATTCTCGCTGCGCGAACATGGCGGCATGTCGCTGTTCGACTGGAGCTACCCGCTGCTGGTCGCGACGCTGGTGCAGGCGATTGCGGCAAGCGTCCTGCTGATCCTCGCGCCGCTGGCCCTGTCGCGCTGCCGGCGCACATTGCCTGCTGCGCCGGTGGCGCTGTATTTTCTCGCGATCGGCTTTGCCTTCATGTTCATGGAGATCGCCTTCATCCAGAAATTCGTGCTGTTCCTGTCACACCCGCTATACGCCGTAGCGGTCGTACTGTGCGCCTTCCTGGTGTTCGCCTCAGCGGGAAGCTGGCTTGCCGGACATTGTCAAAGCGCACGCTGGCAAGCGGCGAACAAAGTCACCTTCGCGGTGATCGCGATGGGTGCCCTGGCGCTGTTCTATTTAGCCGCCCTGCCGCAGCTGTTCCACTCGTTGATCCATTTTCCCGACACTGCAAAAATAATCATCTCCGCCGCACTGATTGCACCGCTGGCAATGTGCATGGGAGTGCCTTTCCCCACCGGCATGATGCGGTTGGCGGGCACAGCCGAGGAAGCCATTCCCTGGGCGTGGGCGATCAACGGTTTCGCGTCGGTTGTGGGCGCTGTCTTCGCCACGCTGCTGGCGATTCATCTGGGTTTTGCTACGGTGATTTTGCTGGCGGTGCTGATCTACGGTGTAGCTTGTGCTGCCCTGAAGAGTTTTGCCTGATCGACAGAAAATTGAAGATGGATGCAGGGCTCTTGAAACAAATCATGCAGAACCCTGCAGCTGTGAAAAATTGGCCGCCAATTATTTCAGAGAAAGTATCCAAGCCACAGTTGTTTTATATTCCTCATCTGTCATCTTGCCAAGATTTGCCGGCATCATTACTTTACCCCATACACCGGAACCGCCACCCTTCACTTTTTTGATCAGTTTGGCTTCAGCACCGGGATCGCCTTTATATTTTGCGGCCACATCCTTGTAGGCAGGCCCGACGACCTTCCTGTCCACGGCGTGGCAGCTCAAACAACCGGCCTTTTTTGCGTTTTCCAATCCATCGGCAAGCGCCGATGTGCTGAGGCAGCTAGCGGTAATTCCCGCAATAATCAAAACCCATTTCATTTTATTTTCTCGCAAGGTTACAACCTGATAATAAGGAAAATTCGACAACATTAAGTTAATAAAGTTGCCTATTTTCAGCCAGTTTGTATTGTGTAATAAAGAAACCCTCTGTCACTTGATGCAAATCAAGTTCCGCCAAGCCTGCATCACCAGTAATATTTGCTTTCGGACCCACACCTTATAAATGCAAATCATTTGGGTGCTGTCTAGTTTTCATTGTTTTCGTTGCTCATCAGGCAGCTACTTCAGCCAGAATGACAACATAATTCTTCCCGTATTTCTTCGCACACTTGGGACAGGTCGTGTAGTAAAAATACATCTTGCGGATTTGCCTGCCATTCGCCGCAACATAAGCTTTCATGTCATCAATCCACACTCGCATGTTCCGATAGGGGCCTTCGAATACCCGGGTCAAGAACATCCCGGATATTGTAATCATTTTCGCGTTCGGAACGTCTTTGGTGGCTTCGATATACACATCCGCCCCCCAAAGAGAATTTTCATCCGTAAGTACAATCCTAGTGTCGGCGCCTGCGCCGGCGGCACGGATTTTCCTGTCGGTCCGTTCCATGACAGCGCCATAATTCAGCGGAATGTGAAATAAGCTGGTCACATGATCCCGCACAAACCGCTTGTTTTCCCATGTAATTACCTTGTCGTTCCATGGATCAGGATTGAATCGTGGGCAACATTCTTCGACTTTGTTTGTGTTCATAATATTGTTTCCTTTCGATGAAGTATCAGGTTCGAGCAAACCTAGAGGTGCTGCAAACGTTGAAATTTTGCGGCTGATACATATAAAACGCTATCGGCGTTTGTCTGATTCTGGTGTAGGGGGAAGGAAAGTTTCTCTATCGGTGTTTGACTGATAGGGCGCCCGGGCTGGCATTTGGCTTGGCGATTGCGCTCAATCTGGCCTTTTTGCGCTGAAATTAATGGAAGCTGGCTTTTTAACCAAGATCGTTCATCACCAAAACGCGACCGTTCATCGCTCCATTTTTTCCAATTATCAATTCACGCCTCCTTCCGTCCGGGATACGTTGACCATTGCGTGACGTAATTTCATGATAGCGCCGCATCACAACACAGGAGGGCAATGAAATGACTTACACAGTAATCGGCATAATCATTACCGCGCTTGCAATTGAGGCTGACAAATTCACCCTCTATATGCACCCAAGCTTGCGAGTAATAGCGTTTGTCGGGGTATTGACCGTCATACTGTCGCTGGTTCCGCGCTTAAGCGTTTCTTAAGTTTATCTCTGTATTCTGCTTACCAGATAGTTCAATTAAGGAGAATAATCATGACATCGAAATTAAGATTTAATCCATCTGGCTTGCTGATTATAGCCGCTGCCGGTTTGGCACTTGGCTTGACAAGGCCTGCCGTCCAAACTGACAAAAGCTTCGACAGCTTCAGCAGCGGTGAAAATAACGGCATGTTTGCCCTATCCAGCCAGGTCAATGCCTATCAAAGCTCGGTTAGATATACCATGAATATCGACCCTGCCGCGAAACAGCAGTTGGGAGAACAGACCTTCAATGAAGTGGCGATGTTTTTCCAGACAACGCAAAAGGCCATTGAAACAAAAAACATGGATGCACTGATGGCGCAATATTCCGGAAACTATCGCGACGGAGATCTTGATAAAAAATCTGTAGAGCAGGCTTGGCGGAAAATTTTCGCCAGAGTCGATAGCATGGCAACTCTCAACAATATGAAGCTTGTCAGCATATCGGCAGACAGGAACATGGTTGTTTTACAGTCCAGCGGCCTGCTTGTAGGTGTATCAGGCGATGAAAAATGGCCCGTTACTATCGATAACTGGAACAAGCAAGATCACATACTGATCAAGGAAGCCGGCGAATGGAAGTTGATCGGCATCTATGGGCTCGAACGCAAACGCTTATGGTTCGATAAGCCTATGCACCCCCTGGCCTGATGTATGGCCGTATCCTGGCGCAGGCCAAGGCAAGAAATAAAATGGGGTCAGCCTCATACCAAATAGGCTGGCCCCATTTGACCTTCTTCCTCATTTTGTCAGGCAAACACTGACAGCAAGATTTCCCAGTCCCGTACACCATAATCAGAAAAACACCTATATACCGACCGCGCGGAATGAAGCACTATTTGCGCATATTGAGTGTTGTACGAAAATTTATTCAGCAAGGCAGGTTACTGTCTCAGCATCGTAAAGAATCCAAAGAAGGTTTCCTGTTTAACAGCAAGGAGGCCTCAATCTGGAGGCTATCGTGAACCGTAGAGATTTTTTCAAAAACCTGGCCGTGCTGTCGCTGCTTGTCACTATATCGGCTATTGCTAGTGAGGTGTTCGCTGCCATGAAACCATTGATCAAAAGCAAGGAAGCGTGGCGCGCGCTGTTGCCAGCAGAACGTTATGCGGTGATGTTCGAAGGGGGCACGGAGCCGCCGCAAAGCAGCGCCCTTAACGCTGAAAAGCGCAGCGGCACATTCGTGTGCGCTGCCTGTTTTCTGCCCTTGTTTTCATCCAGACAAAAGTATGACAGTGGAACCGGCTGGCCGAGCTTTTGGCAGGCGCTACCGGACGCAATAGATACCAAAAAGGATTTCAAGCTGATTTTGCCGCGCACCGAATACCACTGTGCGCGTTGCGGCGGACATCAGGGGCATGTGTTCAACGATGGTCCGCCACCCACCGGCCTGCGCTATTGCAACAATGGGCTGGCACTGGAGTTCGTGCCTGAAGGTGCGACGTTGCCAGGATTGCGCACATGAACGCATTGAACAAACTGATACTCGCTTGCTGCTCCGCAATGTTTGCCAACTTGCTCATGGCGGCCGATATGCCCTCTCCGCAAAGCTCCACAGCAATCTTTGCGGGAGGCTGTTTCTGGTGCATGGAAGCAGACTTTGAAAAGCTGGACGGCGTGATCGCGGTGGAATCCGGTTATACAGGAGGATCAGTGAACAACCCGACTTATCATCAGGTCAGTCAAGGCAGTACCGGACATGCTGAAGCGATACGGGTTCTTTACGATCCGCAACGCGTCAGTTATGAAAAGCTCCTCGACCACTTCTGGCGGAATATTGACCCGACCGTGAAGGACAGGCAATTCTGCGACATCGGTTCGCAATATCGCAGCGCGATCTTTTATCAAAACGATACCGAGCAAAAATTAGCGCTCTCCAGCAAACTCGCGCTGGAAAAAAGCGGCCGCTTTCCGCACATTTATACCGAGGTCGTTGCCGCCGGCGCGTTCTATCCCGCAGAGGACTATCATCAGGATTACTACAAGAAAAACCCCATCCGTTATAAATTCTACCGGACGAATTGCGGCCGCGACACGCGCCTCAAGTCACTGTGGAGTGAAACTCAGTAGCACCCTGATCTGGTTATATTGATTCACAAAGTGCAGCATGAACATCGCGTACCATGTTTTTTACTTATCAATTTTTAACAGGAGGTCATCATGAAATGCAATGTCGGCGGAATTGATCGTACCGGTCGTATCGTTCTTGGCGTAGTGTTGCTCGTTGTCGGGCTGGCGGCGCCCATCGAAATGACATGGCGGATAGTGGCGCTGGTCATTGCGGCCATCGCGCTGGTAACCGCAACTGTGCGCTTCTGCCCAGCCAATGCGCTTTTAGGACTCAATAGCTGCAAAGACGAAGAAAAAAAGTAGCAACATTTCCGGGAATCCAGGCGTCCGAATAATTTGTGCTGGGCGCAGCGATACACATCATGTTGCCCCACGGTCGAACTGGAGACGCGCATAAGGCCGTTCGCCAGGCGCAAGCCGAAGCGGTGGCCTGCGCTGCTGCTTTCGGTTCTTCTCGCTTTCGAACCTGGGATTTTGTAATGAAAGTCCTGCTTCGCTGCTGCACGCTTTACGTTCATCAAAAAAAAGAGGGGTGCATCATGAACAAGCTTAATGCACTGCTGTTAGTTGGTTCAATCTTGTTTGGCCTGGCGAATGCGCAGGCACAATCACAGCCCGCCATGAGGGTACGAGGCGCCATCACAGGCTTCAAAGGCCACGAGCTTCAAGTGAAGACGCGCGAAGGCAAGGACTTGAAGGTAAACATCACCGAGAACACCAGAATCAGCGTTCTGTACTTGGTCAAGATGAGCGACATCAAACCGGGCAGCTTCGTCGGCGTAACAGCGGTCCCGCGTGGCCCCGGAGGACCGCTGCAGGCACGCGAAGTGCACCTGTTCGCAGAGGCGCAACGGGGCACCGGCGAAGGCCATCGCGAATGGGATCTTGAACCCGGTTCCAGCATGACCAATGCCAACGTTGACGCAATCGTAAACACCAACGACGGCAAGAAACTGACGCTCAGCTACAAGGGCGGCAACCAGAAGATTATCGTACCGAAGGGCGTGCCAATCGTCGCCTTCTACCCCGCCGACAAATCACTACTAAAGGCTGATGCGCAGATTTTCTGCGTCACCCAGCAGGCTGCCGACGGCAGTCTGACGGCGCAGCGCATCAGTGTCGGGAAGAACGGCATGAAGCCGCCGATGTAGTTCGCCCCGCCGCGAAAAAACCATGACTCGTCATTCCATCATACGTGTTCTGTTTCCCGGCCTGCTCCTGATTGCATGGACATGCAGCGTGGCTGCGCCTGCGCCTGAGGTCATCGTACTTGATGTTAACGGGGCAATCAGCCCGGGGACGGCGGACTATGTAGTCCGCGGCCTGAAGTCCGCCACCGATGCCGAGGTACCGGCTCAGCTGGTTGTGCTGAAGATAGACACGCCGGGTGGGCTGGACACGTCCATGCGCCAGATCATCAAACAGATCATTGCTTCGCCGGTTCCTGTTGCCGCTTTCGTCGCACCCGATGGCGCGAGAGCCGCGAGTGCGGGAACCTATATCCTCTATGCCAGCCACATTGCCACGATGGCTCCGGCCACCAATCTGGGAGCGGCAACTCCCATCATGATCGGTATAGGCGGCTTGCCGGGGTCGGGCGATCAACCACAAAAGGAAGATAAAGATAGCGGTCATCAAAAAAATGGCGGTGTAAACCCGACTCCCGGCGGAATGACCGCACCTATCAGCGCGATGGAACACAAACAAGTCAATGATGCCGCTGCATACATCCGCAGTTTGGCGCAGATGCGAGGCCGTAATGTCGAATGGGCAGAACAGGCGGTGCGGGAAGCGGTAAGCCTGACCGCCGCCGAGGCCCTGAAGCTCAAGGTCATCGATGTGGTCGCCAAGGACGTACCGGATCTGCTTCGGCAACTTGATGGGCGCAAAGTGAACGTACTGGGGGTGGAGCGCACGTTGAATATTACGGGAGCACGCATCGTGACAATGGAACCGGATTGGCGGAGCCGGCTCTTGTCAGTCATTGCTGATCCAAGTATTGCATACCTCCTGATGCTCGCCGGAACCTTCGGCATATTTTTCGAATTCTCCAACCCGGGATTCGTATTACCGGGAGTTGCCGGGGCAATCTCGCTGCTTCTCGCGCTGTTCGCGTTTCAGGTGCTGCCGATCAGCTACGCCGGACTGGGGCTCATCATTCTTGGAATTATCTTTATGGCCGGTGAGGTGTTCATCGCGCCCGGCTTCGGGGTGCTCGGCATCGGCGGTATCGCCGCTTTCGTGATCGGTTCCGTGATGCTGATCCATACCGACATACCGGGATATGGAGTTCCGTGGTCGGTCATCGTACCGGCGGCCTTCGCCAGCGCACTGTTTATCTTCTTCGCAGTTGGCATGGCTCTGAAGGCGCGGAGCCGTCCCGTGGTGAGTGGCCGCGAGGAATTGATCGGAGACATCGGCGAAGTGCAGGAAGACTTCGACGGCAAGGAAGGCTGGGCGCGGGTGCACGGCGAAACCTGGCGCATCAAAAGCAAGCAGCCGATGCGACGGGGACAAAGAGTCAGAGTCGTTCGTATGGACGGTTTGATCCTTGACGTGGAGCCGGAAGAAGCGCAAATGAAAAAATAGTTTTGCTCGTTGAATACTTTGATAAGGAGAATGACATGGAATGGGGACTAAGTTTCAGCTTATTTTTGTTACTGCTCGTCTCACTGGCGGTCTCAAGCTTCAGGATTTTTCGCGAATATGAGCGAGGCGTTGTCTTTACCCTGGGGAGGTTCTGGAAGGTAAAGGGTCCAGGCCTGGTTATCATCATCCCCGGTATCCAGCAGGTGGTCAGAGTGGATCTTCGCACTGTGGTACTGGAGGTGCCCACCCAGGATGTGATCTCGCGCGACAACGTATCTGTGAAAGTCAGCGCCGTGGTTTATCTACGTGTCATAGATCCCCAAAGGGCGATCATCCAGGTTGAGGATTACCTCAATGCCACCAGCCAATTGGCGCAAACCATGTTGCGGTCGGTGCTGGGCAAGCATCAACTGGATGACATGCTGGCTGAGCGGGAGAAACTGAACAAGGACATTCAGGAAGCGCTGGATGCGCAGACTGACTCATGGGGAATCAAGGTCGCCAACGTCGAGATCAAACAGGTCGACCTGACTGAATCCATGATACGTGCAATCGCCAGACAGGCCGAGGCGGAACGCGAACGGCGCGCAAAAGTGATTCACGCCGAGGGAGAATTGCAGGCTTCAGAAAAGTTGTTCCAGGCTGCCAAGATACTTGCACAGGAGCCGCAGGCAATCCAGTTGCGTTATCTGGAAACGCTAACGGTTATCGGCGCTGACAAGAATACGACTATCGTTTTTCCCTTGCCAATGGATCTTATAGCTCCTTTCCTGGAAAAACCGAAGAAAGCTTCATGAATGCCGTTGGTCGGGAGGATCGATGCGCAAACTGACTGATTACGTTGAGATGGCAGCGACGGAATATTTGCAGGAAACGGGTAAAGATGAACTGGGTTCAGTCTGGGTTGCGGAATTCTTTCAGGACTGTGGCGTGCAGGATGATTATCCCAAACAGGACCTGGTCGATTTTTTCGCATTGGTGCAAAAGGCGCTGACAATAAAAATTGAAATGGCCGCAAAGCTAGCGCGCTTGCAACTGGATAAATCCATGCACTCCGCAAGGGGCCAGCGAAAATCGTAATTCCGACTTTCGCCGGGACAGTCTATAACTGTTAGATTTGAAAAGGGGCACGCCCTGAATGGCTTTACCATCAAGTTGCAGGAGGGTATCTTGCGGACTGAGCCGGGAAGCCGATAAAACAAGGAATGGGGACACACTGAATCATGAACCATCAACAGATCATCGACTTCTGGTTTGTCGAAATCGAACCAAAGCAATGGTGGCGTCAAGACGGAAACTTTGATCTCAGAATTGCCGAACGCTTTGGCGACGTGCATGCACAGGCGGTGCAATGCGAGTTGTCCGCGTGGCGCCGTCAACCGCTCGGACGGCTTGCCGAAATCATCGTACTCGACCAGTTCTCACGTAACATCTATCGCGGCACAGCGCTGGCTTTTGTGGCCGACCCGCTGGCTTTGGCGCTGGCGCAGGAGGCCGTTGCGGCGCAAGCCGCAATGGCGCTCGATCCCCACCAAAGGGCATTCCTCTATATGCCTTACATGCACAGCGAATCACGGCAAATTCACGTGACTGCGGCTGAGCTATTTTCTGAAAAGGGACTGGAGCCGTATCTTGATTTCGAGCTCAGGCACAAGGCCATCATCGACCGTTTCGGTCGCTATCCGCACCGCAACACGGCGCTCGGGCGAACTTCCAGCCAGGAAGAAATCGATTTCCTGAAAACTCCCGGATCCTCGTTCTAAAGAAACGATGTCATCTCCCGCGATTCGGACGCGCTATGCTGCCGGAGACTTCCAATCGGGATCCCAGCGTATCGGCCATGAAAAATTCATGGCGGGCATACTATGACGACCAAACACATAATCTTTGTTCCGGGAAAAAACCCCAAGCCTGAACAAGCGCAGCACCGCGAATTACTCTGGCGCACGCTGGTCGAAGGCGTTCGCCGCGCCGATCGCGCAACGGCTGCCACACTGCAAGCCAGCTATTCGCAATTTCACCTTATTAGCTGGAACTACCTTTACTACCATCAATACAAGGACGTCACCATGGATATTCCATGGATCGACGCCCTCATCAACAAACACGGGCCAACTGAACAGGACATACAGGACGCCAAATCATGGAACATACGGCTGCAACGCCTCATGTTGACACTGGGGGATCATCTTCCATTCCTGATACGGCTGTTACCCGAAGAAGCGCGAAGCACCGCCAATGAGATCAGCCGTTACTTCGAGAACACCCATCATGTTGCCAGCGAAATTCGCGGATTATTAGCGCAGGCACTACGCCCCATGCTTGAGAAACAAGAAGACGTACTGTTGATCGGACACAGTCTCGGCTCCGTCATTGCCTACGATACCTTGTGGGAACTTTCTCGCGAGGAAGGGGCGAAAGGCAAAATAGATTTCTTGACTCTCGGCAGCCCGCTGGGAATGCTCTACGTGCAACGTCGTTTGCTGGGAATAAGCGGGAACGGGGTAAAAAGTTATCCTGACCAAATCCGTCGCTGGATAAATCTATCAGCCGAGGGAGACGTCGCAGCGCTCAACCGAAATTTGCATGAGAGTTTTCATGCCATGCTGGAACAGGGATTGGTCGAGTCTATTGAAGATCACAGCCACGGCATCTACAACTTCTTTCGCAGCGCCGAAGGCCTGAATTGCCATCGTTCCTATGGCTACCTGGTCAATCCCGCTGTGGGGAGCATCATTGCAGATTGGTGGAAGCGCCGCTGAGGCTGTACTGAGAAAGCGGGTTTTCACTGTGGACAAAAGGGGTTACCCATTAGCTGAAAACAAATCACTCTGCATCATGCTGCGATTCACGAAGGAATGTGCAGGAGTCGTTCCTTGATACAGTCGCTGTCTCCCACCTGATAGTCATGGCAGATCATCGGACGGCGGTCGTAAATCGTGCACAGCAAGGTGTTCCTGTCCAGGGCTGAGCACCAGCCGTCGACGAGACGCGCCATGATCCATCCCCCCCACCGATCCTGTTCCGTCAATTCGGGCGGAATATCGTCGTCACCCATCAGCATCACCTCTAACCGGCAGCAGCAAGCTTTGCACGTGGCGCACGATATGACTGTGCCGTCGCCCGTATCGTCAGGTTGTCGCCCCATAAAGGTGCTTAGCTGGAGAGGTAAATCAGACAGCATGAGCAAGCAAGGCTCGAATCAGCTTGTTTGATTTAGCCTGGAAATTCAGCGGGTGCGACAAGCCCAGCAAATTGGCCTGGTGCCGTATTGTGGATGCAGAGAAGGGGAAATCGGCGTTTTTCGTGGCGAGGACAATTTTATTGACGCTGTCATCCGCATCGACAATCACCACGCGACCGGAAAAACTGTTGCCGATTCTTGCCAGGTATTCGTCGAAGTGCGGGTAGCCTCCCCACAAGTTGGCCACCATGACGCCGTTGTCAGCCAACGACGCAAAGCAGTCGTCGTAAAACTGCTGGCTGCTCAATTGGGCGGGTAAACCGTCCGCATCAAATCCATCCACGATCAGCGCATCGAACTGCCCGGCAGCGTCGGCCACAAACTCCGCCCCGTCGCCCAGCAACACCTCAAAGCGCTCATCGTCGGCGGGCACTGCGAATTCATTGCGCAGCGCGATCACATCGCCGTTAATTTCGACAACGGTAATCTCAGCCTGCGGTAAATGCCGGTAGCAATATTTGGCCAGCGAACCACCGCCCAACCCTATCATGGCAATGCGCTGCGGCGCTGGCGCAAACAGCAAAAAACTCATCATCGCCCTGGTATAACCAATGACCAGCTCGTCCGGCAGATCAATAGACATCTCGCTCTGTATCGACAACGTATCGAAATGCAACGCGAGAATCCCGTCGCGCTCTTTCAGATAAGGTTTACCCGCCTCAACATGCGTTTGAGTTTCTGCCATCCACCCAAGCATCTTTTCAATCTGTTGCTGAATTCCGTTGGCAGCTTTTTTCAACTGTTTATTTTTAATCTTCATGATTCCCTGTGATTGCGGCGGAGGCTGGCCCTATCGGTTCAGTTTTGCCGGAATGAATAATTCAGGATCGACCATGGCACCGTTAAGTATGACGCTCCAGTGAAGATGCGGGCCGGTGGCGCGCCCTGTATTTCCGGAAAGCCCGATGCGCTGGCCTTTGCGAACCGTTGCGCCGGCATTCACGCCGATCCGGTCAAGGTGGCAGTACATGGTAATCAACCCGTTGCCATGGTCGATAAAAATCGTTTTACCGTTAAAAAAATAATCGCCGACCGCCAGCACCCGGCCCTGTGCGCTCGCCCTGACCGGTGTGCCGCGCGCTAACGCCACATCAATGCCGGCATGGGGTAAGCGCGGTTCCCCGTTGAAGGTGCGACGCAGGCCGAAATTCCCGGATAGCCTGCCTTTGGCAGGAAGGGCAAGAGCCAGATCGGTATCAGGCACAGCCCGCCAGTGATGTTTCAATTCCATGATGATAGCGATTTCGCGCTCAGCGCGCGCCAGATTTTCTTCCGATAATTGCACCTTGTCCTTGTCTTCAAGGGTGATGTGCTGCTCGGGGTAATCTTTAGGGTTTACCACAAAGTCCTGTGTATTCGTCACGTCGCCAAACTTTGCGCGCAGCTCATGTGAACCCGGCGTCATGTCAAGCGACAGCCCGACCACCGCGTACCATTGACCGTGATCGGATGTCACGAGAACAGGCTGATCGCCCAACCATGATTGCGGCATAGCGGCACGGGTTGAAACGCTGCCGAGCGGAACAACCGCAACACCGCCGGGCACGCTGGAAGACCGGGGGAGACTGGCATGTGCAACCAGAGGAAAAACCAAAACGAACAGACCAAGCCGGAAGCAGATTCGAAGCGTGACGGGGATAAACGTATGCATGGTTCATTCTGACAGAGATAGCGTCTGGATAGTATGCAGAAACAATTCGACTCCACTTTATATTTCCTTGGTTGATAGCATACACCGGAGACCAGGCATATCATGTCCGCATGGGTGCAGGTCGATGTCCCGGGTTTGACCCCGCTGAAATAAAACGCAAGGTCATGCCCACGAGGTTCTGAGCACGTCAGATTCGCTTTAATTCTCATGGAGGCAACTCATGAAAGCGATGGTACTTTCCAGATACGGTTCCCCTGATTTTCTTGAACTGCAAGAGGTAGCGAAACCTGCGCCCGGAGATAACGAAGTCCTCGTCAACGTTCACGCGGCATCCATCAACTCGTGGGACTGGGAAATGCTGATGGGCACGCCGTTCGCAAACCGCATCATGGCCGGTCTGTTCAAGCCAACAAAAATACCGGTACAGGGGTGCGACATCGCCGGGACCGTCGAAGCCGTTGGCAAAAACGTAACGCGGTTTCGGCCGGGTGATGCGGTGTACGGGGACCTGTCCGGTTGCGGCTTTGGCGGTTTTGCCGAGTGTGTGTGTGCGCGTGAAAATGCCCTGGTATCAAAGCCGGACAGCATGACGTTCGAACAAGCCGCAGCCATCCCCCAGGCGGCACTGCTCGCCCTGCAGGGTCTGCGCGACAAGGGGCAGATACAGCCGGGACAAAAAGTCTTGATCAATGGTGCAGGTGGTGGCGCGGGGTCGTTTGCGGTGCAGATCGCCAAAGCATACGGGGCTGAAGTGACTGGCGTGGACAGCACCGAGAAACTGGATGCGATGCGCGCGATGGGTGCAGACCATGTCATGGATTACACCCGGGATGACTACACCAAAACCGGAAAGACCTACGACCTGATTCTGGACTTTGCGCTTCATCGTTCCGTATTCGATTGCTTGCCCGCTTTAACTCCCAAGGGCAATTATGTCGTGGTCGGCGGCGCCACGGCTCGAATTCTCCAGACACTGCTAGTGGGCGTATGGCTCTCGATCACCGGCGGCAAAAAAGCGGGGCTGCTGCTGCATAAAGCCAACAAGGGCCTGGGTGATATGAAAACGCTTTTTGAATCCGGAAAAGTTGCGCCGAATATAGACAGGCGTTACCCCTTGAGCGAGGCAGCCGAAGCATTACGTTATTTCGGCGAAGGACATGCAAAAGGGAAGATCGTCATCACCGTGGCACATGAGAACAAACCTGACAAGGAGGCATTCAAATGACAAACCGTACCTCTGAAACATCACCGCTTGTTTACGTGCGCAGTCTGAGCACCCCGCGAAAACATGCCGCAGTATTTCCAAGCGCTTAGAGGTACGTCTGGTCTAGCGTGCGGCAACTGGCAGGGGCCGATGGTCGCCTCTTGTATTCGTGGTCGCCTGTTGTTTGAAGGCTAGCGATAAATCACTCTGACCCTAGCTGTTTGGACCGAAGTTTTTTTGACTAATGCAGTTGAATTTACTATCCTTAAACGACAATTAAATGTCGAGAGAGATATGTATAAAAGTCGTAGTGTTTTGAAAATATTATGTTGTCTGTTGGCCCTGCTTGCATTTTCTGGCTGTGGCACAAAGGTTCCATTGGCGGCTAAAACGCAAGAAGCTGTCAGCAAAAATTTTAAGGTATCCTCACCTAGCAAGGCTGGAATCTACATATATAGACATGGAGGTTTTGGTTCAGGTAGCCAGGCTAGGCGCGTTCTAATTGATGGTGTTCAACTTGGTGAGACAGTTGATGGAGTATTTTTTCACAAGGAAGTACGCTCAGGAGAACACACTGTATCAACCGAGGGGGCAGTCGGTGACAACAACGAAAAGTTTATTGCTAAGGGCGGAAAGAATTATTTTTTTCGCGTCCTTATGAGGCCCGGGCTCCCATTTAAGCCATCTTCCTATCTTGTGCACGTTTCCGAGGATGAGGGTAAAGAAAATGTACTGAAATGTGACGAGGCGGTATCTTTAACACCCCCTTTATAGCCTGTGGATTCACATTGCAACCGCACCACGGCTAGCTTCCATGAAGACATTATGAGGAGTCAGGTAGCCGAGGCATTTGCGGGGACGATGTTTCAGTTTTTTCACTACTTCTGCAAGTACTTTACGTCCACATCGATTCCCTTTGCTGGCGAAGGTTTTCAGGTTCATTAAAACCCCGCATAGCCCGCTTCCTTCTGGCTGCGCACGGCAAGGACAAAAACGGTGTCGATTTCAGCGATGTAACGGTACAAAGCCACATAGCCGTGCGAACTACGCCCGATCAACAGCTCTCGCTTGTCGTTATTCGCGGGGCGACCAATCATGGGATTGTGCTCCAATACGTTTAGCGCCTCGATGATCTCCTGGGTGCGCAACACCGAATTTTCAACCTGATATTGGTCAAGGTGATCGAAGATGCGATCAAAATCATCCCGCACCTCCGGCGCCAATTCGATGCGCGACATAGTTAGCGCGCCAGTTTGCGGGCTACCGGGCGCTTTACTTTTTTACCGGCGAGATGCTCTTCGAGATAACCGCGCATATCCTGCCACGGAATTGTCTTGCCGGAAGCAACGATACGAGCATAGCGCTCCTCGGCAACCGCATCGAAATCGGCACGCCGCCCCTCCTGCGCCGTTTTTTCCGCAATAGCCTCAAGAATGAAACCGTGCGTGCTCGTGCCTGCACGCTTCGCCGCCGCTGCGACGCGAGCTTTCAGGTCTTCCGGCAAGCGTATGGTAGTTGTGGACATGGCTGTCTCCAAGGGTTAAAGGTACACGCATACTGTAGCACATTAGCGCTACAGTATGCCATGTTTCTCTACGGGCAGCCCCTTTGATTCGATGCCTTGCATCATGAGTACCAAACAATTGGTGTCTGTTCGAAATACTTTTCCACATAATCGGCAAAAGAACGGCGTGGGGTCGTCTTGTACTTTTGCGCAGGCCGGATGTAATGATGGGTTCCCTGTATTACCAATTGTCATGACGCTTGCAACGCTCTTGCCTGTAGGGCACTTCTAAAAATCCAAATTTCGTCGCAATACTGCGTTGCTCACAAAAAATTGCTCCTTACATATTAACTATATGCTGCGTCTCAATTTTCTGCTCGCGCCTTGTCTTGCTTATAACCAGCCACTTGGCTGAGGTTGTTTGGCAGCCTAGTGGAATGGCTAGAAGTTTCACCAGAACTTTGATTTTTTAGAAGCGCCCTGTAATTAGTGAGTTCAAGGCGGATGCATCGGGGTCGATGTAGCAGGTTGCACAATAGTTCAGGATGTACTCGATTTTTTTCGAAATTCTAAAACTTTGTTCGTCTGCCAGTGTCGTAGTCGCTCCAGTGTTGATGGAAGATGTAATGACCCCAAGTAGGCCAAGCAGAGCCACTTTTACCTATTGTTAGATATCCTATTGATACAAATCGTATTAACCTGATTCCCCGCACTTGTTCTGCCTTTGATAATCTCTAAAAAATATTAAATAGTCTTCCGCAAGTAACAAAACAACTCAACTTGGCAATGCCCAACAAATATTAGAAAGAATGAAGAATGAAAGCGAAGCAGTCCGCATTGAGTATGACGCCATGGTCTAAATTGTTAATGTTTGCTTTGGCACTGTCACTCTCATTATTTTCGATGCATGTTCTTGCCGATATAACTGGGTCAACAACGCCACCTCTTCCTGAAAAATTTACCCACTATGCAACAGGCTTTCCGCTAACTGGAGCTCACCTTAATACCGAATGTAGTTCGTGCCATGTGGGTGCGGTGTTTAAAGGCACGCCTCGCAACTGTTCCGGATGCCACGCAAAAGGGATGCGGATAGTTGCTACTACCATGACCCCCAATCACCTTGTAACCAACGATCCGTGCGAAAACTGCCATACCAACACAGTTACTTTTATTGGCGCGAAGTTTAATCACGGCAATGCACAACCAGGTTCATGCACAACCTGCCATAACGGACAAATAACATCCGGAAAACCGTCGAGTCATAGTGGCGGGCTGAGTATGACTAATTCTTGCGAAAGGTGTCATAGAACGACCGCCTGGATTCCAGCTCGCTTCAATCACACAGGGATCGCGCCTGGAACTTGCGCGACACAATGCCACAACGGCATCTTGGCGACGGGGAAACCTGGCAGCCATACAACCGTCCTGAAATCGACATCAACCTGCGATACATGTCACCGATTTTCTGCATGGTTTCCAACTTTCTATAACCACACATCAGTTGCTCCCGGTTCATGCCAGACCTGCCACAACGGTGCAACCGCCACGAGTAAGCCGTCAAGCCATACAGGGTTGAAAGCATCCTTGTCATGCGATCAATGTCATAACACCATGGGTTGGATACCCGCGAGATACAATCATATTGGCACCGCTCCGGGCACTTGCACTACTTGTCACAATGGCTCGTCTGCTACCGGAAGACCGGCAAATCACTCGGGAGCGAAAGCGTCGATGTCTTGTGATAGTTGCCATAACAATACTGCATGGTTGCCCGCCGGATACAATCATATTGGCATTGCCCCAGGGATGTGCTTAACCTGCCACGCAGCGCAACGGCCAACAAGCCATACTGCGCGCGGGTATACCGGCTCTTGTGATACATGCCATTCAATTGGTTCGAGGTGGGCTTTTAATCACGCGCTACAGCAAGGAAGGCACACATGCAACAGTTGCCACGCGAAGCACAATAACTCAACGCCATGCGACAACTGCCACACTGTAAATGGGTGGGGACGTTAGCAATCGCTCTGAATTTTAGTGATAGGGATGAAGCTGGCGGACTGGATCAACGCACAAAACATTGAAAATGTGGCAGCATGAAATCTGCTTATTGGATGAAGAACAACAGAGGAAATATCATTTATGGATAAATTTCGCATCACCTTTTATTCAGGGTTAATAATGTGCGCTAGCGTGCTATTAGTCGCTTGTGGGGGTGGAAGTGATTCGAATGAAGGCGCCGGTGCGACTCTGCCTGCCACTACAGGCCTGCTGCAGTCATTGACAATTACTCCAGCGGCCTCATCCGCGGTAGCGTGCAGTACAGTTCAATTCACCGCAACGGGGAATTATTCCGACAATACCTCATTAAATGTGACTAATGGCGTGTACTGGGAAATCGATCCGGCAAGCAGCGGTGTCGCCATCGCCAATACGATGAACGGGCAAGTTGTAGGCATTAAACCAGGCAGCGCAACGGTTAATGCCTGGACTGGGCAGGGAATTGCTGCCAGTGCGGTATTGAATATTACCAGTGGCAGTTTGAATGCCATCACCATCACGCCGGCCGTCGCATCGCTCGCAGTGGCTGGATCACTTGGATATACGGCCACTGCCACATGTTCAAACAATCCAGCGTTCGACATCTCAAGGATGAAAATATGGGCATCCAGCAGCCCTGCTGTGGCCACCATCTCTGATAGCGGATTGGCTACAGCAGTGGCGATTGGTTCGACGACCATTACCGCCACGTCAGGCACAGTAGCTGCCAGCGCGGTATTAAACGTGCCGTGATTCACTTATTGCTTGCACCCTCTGACCTGTTTTTATCTGCTAAAGAGATCAGTTTCGCTATTGTTTTTTGATGCCATGCCACATCGCCTGCGCATCAAATTCAAAACGAACAAAACTTACTGCGAAGCTGAGCTGACCCGCATTTCAAGGGCGCTTTGATTATTTACGGTTCGTTTTCTTTCCTCAACAGCCTAGTGTAATCCTCCAGCGGCCTCATTCCGTCCTGCGGCAGCCTTGCCGCAATTTCGCTGATTCGCAAGTTATATCCTGCCAGCACCAGGTCAGGTGCCAATTCGAAGAGCGGGATGGCAAGAAATGGACGTTCCAGAATTTCCGGGTCGGGAAGCCTGATATCTTCCGCATCCATTGCCAAGTCGCCGTAAAGGATCAAATCGAGGTCGATCGTCCGCGGCGCATATTTGTCCTCACTCCGCTTGCGTCCAAGGCTGTTCTCGATAGGGCGCAAGATGCCGTGCTTCACTTCCGCGGGAGGCGCTTCAGTTTCGATCTCCACCACACAGTTGAAATAATGCGGCTGCTCCGGGCGGTCGAGCGCGCCGGTGCAATAGACCGTGGAGATGCCGGTCACGCGCGTTTGTTGCGCAAGGTTGCGGATCGCAGCCCTTACATTTTTCTCCGGTTCGATGTTCGAGCCGATGCCGACAAAGGCGCACGTCATAGGCTTTCAGATCTTCCGGGTAATTTCCACCGCCACGCTTCTGGCAAAGCGCAACGCATGCGGCTTCTCCACGCACACATCGACCTGTTGCACACCATGCTGGCCGAGACACAATTCGGCAACGGCTTCCGCCAGCGCTTCCACCAATAAATATTGCGAGTTTTCCACCATCGAGAGGACGCGTTTTTTAAGCGCGCGGTAATCGACGGTATCCTCGATACGGTCGCTTTTGCCTGCCTTGTGCAGATCGGTGTGGAGGGTCAGGTTGATCAATACGTCCTGCTTTGCGCAACGCTCATTCTCGTTGATACCCAAAATGCAGCGGACAAGAAGGTCACAAATACGGATTCGGTCCATAACGTCCTTTCCAGATTTTTATCGGGTTGGCTGTGGTGCGAACTAGCGGATGAGGCCGCGCAGTTTCTCCGGCGACATCATCTCTCCTTTGCGGATCAGTTCGCGCGCAGTCTCGACCTTGTCCCACACGTTGCACATCATCACACCCCTGACTTTTCCCTCGCGCAGATAGTAGATGACGCCGGTGTCGTTTTCCTTCTGCCAGTCGGCGAAAGTCTCCAGCCGCGAATCGACCTCGCCGGTCGCCTCGTAGCCAAACTCGAACAGATCCGAGAAAAAATACGGCTGATGGGTATAAGGTTCATGCGCGCCTGCCATGTTGCGCCCCGCCCACTTTCCCTGGTTGAGGGCATGATCCCAGTGCTCGATGCGCATCGGCTTCCCCAGTATCCGGTAAGGGAAAAAAGCGTTGTCGCCGGCGGCGTAAACATCGGGATGGGAAGTCTCGAGATATTCATTCACTACGATGCCGTTGTCCACCTCCAGGCCGCCACACTTGGCCAACTCCATCTCCGGGATGACGCCCACGCCGACGATCACGATATCCGATTCGATCGTCTCGCCCTTCCCGGTGCGGGTGATGAATTTGCTGCCATTTTTGCTGAAAGAAACCGGCTTGTCCGACGCCAGTACCCTGACGCCCTTCTCTGCATAGCGTTGCTGCACGGCTCGCCCCAGATAGTCCGGAAACACGCGGTCACACAGAAGTTCGCCGGGGAAGATCATGGTGACATGCAGCTTGCAAATATTCAGCGCAGCGGCCAGTTCCGAGCCGATGAAGCCGCCGCCGATTACCACTGCGGACTTTCCCTCCGCAGCCACATCCCGGGTGCGCAGGTAATCGTCCAGACCGCGGAAATAGCAGATGCCATCGAGATCGCTGCCGGGAATGGTCAGCGTCCGCGGCTTGCAGCCCGTCGCCAGCAGCAGCTTGTCGTAGCCATAAGTTTCGCCCTGGGTGGTGGTCAGCGTTTTTGCATCGGGATCAAGCCGCACCGCCTTTGCACCCAGCACCAAAGTAACGGCATGCTTGTCGTAAAACGCGCGGTCATGGAGGAATATTTCCTCCACCTTTTGTTTGCCGAACCACAGCTTCTTGGATAACGGCGGGCGGTCATAGGGCAAGTGTTTTTCCTCGCTGACCAGCAGTATCTTTCCTGTTGCGTCCAGCTCGCGAATGCCCTGTATAGCCGATGCACCCGCCAGCCCCCCGCCGACAATCGCGTAATCGTAAACGTGTTTCATATTGCCTCCTTGTATGGAACAACAATACTGCTTGCCGAAGCGATCCGTAAAGAGTTTACACCAGCACAGGCTTCATCAAGCTATCCTTCATGAAGGTAAAACAAGCGATGGGTTAAAACTGAACCTCCTCTTTAACTCTTCGGAGCGGCCATCGCAACCCGGGCGACAGGGGCAACTGGAGCAACCCGCGCAACCGGGGCAACGGTTACAGCCGCTTCTTCAGCAGCTTTATTCTTTGCCTCTTCCGCCTCGTGTTGCCCGTCAAAAGACAATCCGGATGTTTGGCTGCCCGCCTCGCCACCCAACTCTTCCTTCCTGAATCGCGCGCTTTGCAGCTTCAGGCGCAGCATCAGGTCGCCCTTTGCATCCGCATTAACTTGTAGCTCCTGCACTGAAATATCGCCGGCGTCGTACAGTTCAAACAAGCACTGGTCGAACGTTTTCATCCCCTGTTCGACAGACTTCTTCATGATTTCTTTCAATCCCCCGACTTCACCCTTGGCGATTGCATCCCTTGATGTTCCCGTGCTCAGCAGTATCTCGATTGCGGCGGCACGCCCTCCTGCGATCTTGCGCACTAGCCGTTGCGAGATGATGGCGCGCATGTTGAGCGACAGGTCGTTCAGCACCTGTTCACGTTTTTCGATGGGGAAGAAATTCACGATGCGGTCGATCGCCTGGTTGGCGCTGTTTGCGTGCAGCGTTGCCATGCACAGGTGGCCGGTCTCGGCAAAATTCAGCGCATATTCCATCGTCTCATGATCGCGAATTTCGCCGATCAGGATGACGTCCGGCGCCTGACGCAGGGTATCTTTCAGCGCGTCAAACCATCCCACCGTGTCGATGCCCACCTCGCGATGGGTGACAATGCAATTTATGTGGGTATGCACGTATTCGACCGGGTCTTCGATGCTGATGATGTGACCGTGCGATTCGCGATTGCGCACACCCAGCATCGCGGCCAGCGTGGTCGATTTGCCCGACCCGGTGCCGCCCACCAGCAAGACCAGGCCGCGTTTCTCCATGACGACGGTCTTCAGGATTGGCGGCAGGCACATCTTGTCGAAATCCGGTATCTCGGTCGTAATGACGCGGATCACCATTCCGGTGCGCTGTTGCTGCGTGAATATGTTGATACGAAAACGACCGATGCCTTCCGGTGCAATGGCAAAGTTGGCGCCCTTGGTTTCGTTATAATGGTGCCACTGTTTCTCCGACGAAATGGAGTGTGCCATCTTGCGTGCCTGATCAGCTGTGAGCGGCGTTTCATTCAGCTTGGTGAGTTTGCCATTCAGCTTGACGGATGGCGGGAAACCCACCGTGATAAACAGGTCTGATCCCTTCATCGCCACCATCGTGGCAAGCATCTTGTGCACAATGGCCTGGTACTGCAACTTCTCTTGTTGTTCCACGACAAACCTCTCCCGAATAATTTTTTTGCTTCGATCTCATTCGATCAGAAAAACATACTTCTGCCCTTTTTAATATTATATCAGCCGGAATTGGCATGGATGGCTTGGAAGCAAAATGGATCAAGGGCGTTATACTGTTGCAGCAGAAAAATAATTTCTAACCTGGCCCTTTAAACTGTTTATCCAGTCAGCCATCAGGAAGGTAACTTATGAACAGGTATGTGTTTTTAATCGCGCTGTTTGCCTTGATATCGGCGACTTCCGGCTTTGCCGGCGAAGAACCAGACGTGATCTATTGGGATTCGGAGGCAGGCAAGGCATTGCGCGCCCGCATCCCGGCTGATGCGGACTACTGGCAACTGAGCACGACGTTTGCCGTGCAGAACACCCAGACATATTGTTCCGTAGCCAGCGCCATCACCGTGCTCAACGCCATGCCTGTCAAGAAACCCGTAGACCCTGCATATGCTCCCTACGCCTACTTCACCCAGAACAACTATTTCACCCCCGATGTCATAAAAATCATCAGCCCGCAGACCGTACTGTCGATGGGAATGACACGGGAGCAAATGGCCGAAACGCTGACTCACCACGGCGTCAAAGCGGCAACCATCGCCGGCGACACCCTGAACGACGAGGGGCTGCGCACCCTGTTGCAAAAGACGCTGGGGGATGACGGGAAATTCGTGCTGGCCAATTATTTTCGTGCGAATCTGGGGCAAGTAGGCGGCGGGCATTGGTCAGTCCTCGCGGCCTATGATACACAGTCCGACAAAGTCCTGATTCTGGATGTGGCCAAGTACAAATATGCCCCGGTATGGGTCGGTATCAATACCCTGCGGCAAGCAATTGCCACCATCGATACCACCAGCAATAAGGCGCGGGGGCTGGTTATCGTATCGAAGTAACGAGAGCAAAAGTCGGAATCAGCAATACCAAAGGCTACCGAGTCAAATTGTTTTTGCCCTAAGAGAGCTATTGCGGTCGACTTCGCTATTATTTTTTTGATCCTCCATACCACGCTGCCACGCATTAGATTTGATCGCGAATAACTCTTGCGAGCCGGTTCGAGCCACCGCTTCTGGCCTATGCCATCAATAACTCCACAGCTTGAAAATAAACCCGCAAACCGTATAGCCCACACGACTTCAAAAGAGGCATAGAATTGCATCAGGCCTGCACACCTAGCAGGAAAAACGGGAGGGGATTATGTATCAACGTATTCTGGTTCCAATTGACGGCAGCGCAACTTCGGAGCGTGCGTTGCAGGAGGCGATCAAACTGGCGGCTGGCAAAGCCCAATTACGTTTGATTTATGTGATCGAGGAAGGCTACCCGCTGGATGCCGAGGGTTACGCCTTTATCGATTATGCCACCTTGCAGGAAGCGTTTCGCAAGACTGGTGAGCGCGCTCTCGCGCAGGCTGCGGATATTGTGCGGAAGTCAGGCATGACAGCTGAAACCGCAGTGCTTGATGTGCCCGGTAAGCACACCTCCAGCGTGATCGATAACGATGCGCTGAGCTGGAAGGCCAACCTGATCGTGATCGGCACGCATGGGCGTTCTGGTATAGGCCGTCTGCTGATGGGAAGTGTTGCGGAAAACGTGGTGCGCGGTGCGTCGGTTCCTGTTCTGCTAGTTCGCGCTGATTGAATCAAAAACGGTTGATGGCTATTTGTATTCCCAGACAAACCAGTCACTGATTCCAGTCGCCGTTTTTATAAGCACGCCCCAAATCTTGCCGGGCAATACCGGTTAAAGTAACACCTGTGCTGACTATTGCGGGTAGTCCTAAATATGGCTCAACTCGAAATCAGGAATGTCACGCGCCGCTTCGGTGATTTCGTTGCGGTGAACGACGTCAGTCTCAGCATTGAGGCGGGCGAATTTTTCACGCTGCTCGGCCCTTCAGGCTGCGGCAAGACCACCATCCTGCGCATGATCGCCGGGTTCGATTTGCCCGATGCCGGGCAGATATTGCTCGACGGCAAGGATCTCGCCGATACCCCCGCGGAAAAGCGCCCGATCCATACGGTGTTCCAGAGCTATGCGCTTTTTCCGCACATGACGGTGGCGCAGAACATTGCATTTCCGCTCAGGATGGCGCGCCGCCCGGCGACCGAAATTGAAAATATGACGCGCGAAATTCTGGAGCAGGTATACCTGACCGACAAGGCCAGCGCCTATCCGCACGAACTTTCCGGCGGGCAGAAGCAGCGCGTGGCACTGGCGCGCGGGCTGGTCAACCGTCCGCGCCTGTTACTGCTCGACGAACCGCTGGGTGCGCTGGATGCCAAGCTGCGCGAGGAAATGCAAATCGACCTGATCAATCTGCAGCGCGACGTCGGGGTTACGTTTGTGTTTGTCACACATGCGCAAGTGGAGGCGCTGGCTCTGTCGCACCGCATTGCCGTCATGGATCAGGGCAAAGTTGAGCAGGTGGACGAGCCTGCCAAGTTGTACGGCCTTCCGAAAACTCGTTTCGTCGCCGACTTCATCGGCCATATCAACCAGCTTGAAGCGCAGGTGGTGGAATCCGCGCACGGCCACTTGCGCCTCGCGGTCGACGGGCTGGGCGAAATCATCGCGCCGCCACTGAAAGATGCAGCGGTCGGCACCAAGGGGGTGTTTGCGATACGTCCCGAGCAGGTGCGCATCGGCGTGCATGGCGAAATGGAAGAATTGAAGAATCACTTTTCGGGTGTGGTGCACAACCTGCTGTATCGCGGTGAAGTCAGTGTGTACAAGGTCGAACTAGCCAACGGCGCGATAATCGAAGCGCTGTTGCCCAATTCCGCGCCGGGCAGAGCCGAGCTGTTCAAGGTCGGCGATGCGGTCAAGCTGGGCTGGCGCCACGATGCCGGGATGTTCTTGCGTGACTGAATCCGTTCACAGACTCGTTCCCGCCGCGCGCCTGACCAAATGGCTGGTGAGCGGCCCGCCGTTCCTGTTCCTGCTGCTATTTTTCGTGATGCCCAGCGTTATCATGGTGCTGGCCTCGTTCCGTTACCCCGGCGAATTCGGCGGTCTGGCACCGCTTGCCGCAACCGACCCTGGCGTGCTGCAGGGTGTCACGCTGGAAACCTACCAGTTTTTTTTCAGCGACCCGATTTACGGACAGGTTTTCGTCAAATCGATTTTCATGGCACTGTCCACCACGCTGATCTGCCTGACGATGGCCTATCCGCTGGCGTTGCTGATCGCGCGCAGCCCGAAAAAAAGCCGCGACCTGATGGTGCTGCTGGTGATCCTGCCGTTTGCCAGCAACTTCCTGATCCGCGTCTATGCCTGGATGATCGTGCTCGGCCCGCAATCGGCATTGAGTCAAATGGTCAACGGTTTCCTGCAATGGTTCGGTATAGCGCCGGTGCACCTGCTGTTTTCGCCGTTCGCAGTGCTGATCGCGATGGTGTATGTGCACCTGCCGTTCATGGTGTTGCCGTTATATACCAATCTGGAAAAGCATGACCCGTCCCTGCTCGATGCCGCGCAAGACCTGGGGGCGAACGCCTGGCAACGCTTCTGGCGCGTTACCTTTCCGCTTTCGCTGCCGGGAATATTTTCCGGCTCCGCACTGGTGTTCATCCCGGTGCTCGGCATGTTCGCCATTCCAGACATCCTCGGCGGCACCGGCGACATGCTGATCGGCAACCTGATCAAGGAGCAGTTTCTCGGCACGCGCGATTGGCCATTCGGCTCCACGCTGTCGATCATGCTGACCATCGCGGTGCTGCTGATCGCCTGGTTTACCGCAAGAGTGGCCGGACACAGAGGCAGCTATGCGTAGGGGGCCGTGGCTATGGGCAACGTCGCTGGCGGTGTATGCTTTTCTTTACCTGCCGTTGCTCATCGTTGTTATTTATTCCTTCAACGATTCGCGCCTCAATGCAGAATGGGTAGGCTTCACCTGGCACTGGTACGACACGCTGCTGCATGACGAGGCGATGCTCGGCGCAGCCGGCAACTCGCTGTTCATCGCGCTGGTGTCGAGCCTTGTGGCGACAGCGCTTGGCACGATGGCCGGCATCGCGATGCACCACTATAAATTAAGGCTGCTGACCTTCATGGTGCTGACCCCGGTGGCGATGCCGGAAATCCTGCTCGGTGTATCACTGCTACTATTTTTTATCCAGGCGCTTAATCTCACTCTCGGCATGCTGTCCATCATACTGGCGCACATCACGTTTTCCATTGGTTTCGTTGCGGTGATCGTGCGGGCGCGGCTGGCCGGCATGGACGAAAGCATCTTCGAGGCGGCACGAGACCTGGGCGCATCGCCGTGGGAGACGTTCCGTTATGTCACCTTCCCGCTGATCCTGCCCGGCGTCGTTGCGGGCGGGCTGATGGCGTTCACGCTATCGATAGACGATTTCGTGATTACATTCTTTACCGCCGGCGTGGGCGTGTCCACGTTGCCGCTGCATATCTACTCGATGATCAAGATCGCGGTGACGCCGGAAGTGAATGCGATGTCCACGCTGTTGATGCTGCTCACGCTGACGATGATCGTGCTCGCCTCAAGATTTGCGCCTGATGTACTGAAAGGCAAAGAATGAAAAGCTTAAGCCACAGAGCACACAGAGAAAACCGGCTCTCTCTCTGTGGTCTCTGTGTTCTCTGTGGCATATGGTTTGCTTTTGGCCTCTCTTTTGCAAAAGCTGATGACGTGCTGCATCTCTATAACTGGAACAACTACATCTCGGACGAGACGGTCGCGCGCTTCGAGGCGCAGTGTGCCTGCCACGTGGTGCAGGACTATTACTCGGACAATGAGGAGATGCTCGCCAAGCTGGCCGCAGGCGCGACCGGCTATGACCTGATCGTGCCGACCGGCAATGCGATGGAATCGCTGATCCGGCAGAATGCCTTGCGCCCGCTCGACAAGAGCCTGCTGCCCCACTTGAAAAACATCGACCCGGCCTACCTCAACACCGCTTTCGACCCCGGCAACCGCTACTCGGTGCCGTATGCCTATACCCTTACGCTGATCGGCTATAACCTCGAAAAAATCCGCGAACTGGATTTGCCTACAGACACTTGGGCAGTGATCTTCGAGCCGCGCTTTCTTGAGAAACTCAATGGCCACGTCACCGTGCTCGACAGCCAGCGCGAGCTGATTGCAGCGGCGTTGAAGTATCTCGGTTACTCGGCCAACGATACAGCTGAGGCACACTGGAAACAGGCGCGCGACCTGATCATCCGCGCCAAGCCGTACTGGGCTGCGTTCAACGCATCGAGCTACATCAAGGAACTGACCGTCGGCAACATCTGGCTGGTGCACGGCTATTCCAACGACATCTTCCAGGCCGACCTTGATGCTCAAAAGGCCGGGCGCAGCTTCCGCATCCTCTCCTCCATTCCCAGGGAAGGCGCGGTGCTGTCGCTGGACTCGATGGTGCTGCACAAAAGCGGGCCGCGCCCCGATCTCGCGCACCGCTTCATCGACTTCATGCTGGACGGGCGCAATGGGGCCGAACTTACCAACCTGATCGGTTCCGGCAATCCTAACCGCGACGCGCTGCAATATATCAAGCCCGAAGTCGCGCAAAACCCCGCGGTATTTCCCGACAGGGCGCAACAAGCACGGCTGGAAATGCTGCGCGACCTTGATCGCCACCAGCGCCGGGTACTGTCGCGCATATGGACCGAAATCAAACTGAGGTAATTGCCGGCCGGACATCGATGTCCACATGTCAACAAAATACGCAAAGGAGAAGAGCCATGAATAGAGTACCCGCAGGAATTCATACCGTCGCAATATTCGGCGGCAGCGGCGCAACCGGGAAGGTACTGATATATCATGCCTTGATAAGAGGAATCAAAGTACGGGCATTGGTGAGAAACGCGAGCTCCATGGGCATCAAATCGGGACTGGTCGAAGTAATAGAAGGATCGCTGTCGAACGCCGACCACGTGGATTTTTGCCTGAAGGGCTGCGATGCG
Organism: Nitrosomonadales bacterium; assembly: GCA_023259055.1. Classification (GTDB taxonomy): domain Bacteria; phylum Pseudomonadota; class Gammaproteobacteria; order Burkholderiales; family Gallionellaceae; genus Gallionella. Next base: position 533,902 of record JAHFQZ010000002.1, on the reverse strand, counting down.
GCTATTTGCGTATTCGGCCACCGTCCGCCTTTTACCGACATCTTTTGCGAGGCCGCAACCAGAACCATCGTCGAGTCGATGCAGAAGCTCGGGGTAAAACGCCTGGTTTGCCAAACCGGTGGAATGATCGGAGATTATCCTGCCAACAGGACGCTTCCCTTCAAACTAATGGTGGCCATGTTCAACCGGAGCCGCCCTCTTGTAGCCAGCGACCGCACCGGCCAGGAAAATGCCGTCAAGCAAGCTTCGCTTGACTGGACCATAGTAAAACCTTCCAGGCTTACCAATGGAAAAGCAAACGGGAAATGGCGTGCGGGGCCGGATGTGCGGGTCAGTTTACTGTCATCAATCGCACGTGATGACTTGGCCGATTTTTTATTAGAGGAAGCATTTAATCCGCAATTCTCAGGAAAGGCTGTTTTCATTCACTGCTGACCGGCCATGTACGCTGCACCGAATATGCCTGCTATGCTAGCAATAATTTTTTAAAGGTTTCCAAATGAAATACCCGGATTTTTTTGACGCAGTCCCCAAGATCGATTTGTATGATCCTCTGGCCGAATTCCTCGGCGCCACCGAAAAGGGCATTCTGCAATACGGCTATATAGATGCAGTAAAACTTGCCGGACACTCCTGCCCGACGGTTGCTTCTGCCTATTGGTCTACCTGCAAGGCGCTGGCCTTTCTCTATCCCGATATGATCCCGGTGCGCGGTGAGATCAAGGTGGAATTCAGCGAGGACATCACTACCGGTGTTACTGGCGTGATTGCAAATGTGGTCAGCATGTTGACCGGGGCCATGTCTGAAAATGGCTTCAAGGGCATTGGCGGGCATTTCGACAGGCGTGAACACCTGTTCTTCTCGGCGGGAATACCTGGCGAAATGCGCTTCACCCGGCTCGACACCCATCAATCGGCGTTGGTGGAATCAAACCTGCAACATGTTCCTTCTTCGCCGCGCGTGTCCGGCCTTATTGCAAGCTGCATCAGGAATACCGCAAGCCGGGAAGAAGTCGCCGAATTCAGGCAGCTGTGGCAGGAACGGGTGCGCCGCATCCTGCTGGAGCATGGCGATGATCCTGCTGTCTTTGTATTAACGCCGGGTTGAGCGCCGAATGAAACGAAGCGCAGCCCTTCAACCGCTGTCGCGGGAACATCACACCGCTTTGACTCTGGCAAAGGCTTGCGAGCGTGCCGCCCATTCGGGTGATGCGGAGCAAGTGGGTGCAGTATGCAAGCGCGCAATCCAGTCATTCAAGAATGAACTGGAGCCGCATTTTCAGATCGAGGAGCAGTCGCTGTTGCCGCTGTTGAAAGGCGCTGAGTCACTGCTACTGGTTCAGCGCACATTGGCAGACCATCTTCAGTTGCGCGCACTGCTCAGGGATTTGCAGCAGAACGATGCAGATGCATTAGGCAGCTTTGGCAAATGTTTATCGGCTCACGTGCGGTTCGAGGAACGAGAGCTTTTTCCGGCGCTTGAAAGCAACATCAAGAACCTCGCTTGCGATACCCCGACACGCCGATCAGCAAGCGCACCAAGCCGTAACTGAGGTGCGCGATCAGTCGTCCAAACAGGTTGCGTGTCCTGCCGTATTCGTCACCGATGCGGACTGCTTCGTTACTGATCGCAACCAGCAAACTCGCGCGCAACTCTCCGGCAAATCCGGCATCCCGTATCACGAGATTCGCTTCGCGCGCCAGCAACAGACTGTACGGATCGATATTGGATGAGCCGACCGTCGCCCACTGCCCATCCACCACGGCAACCTTGGCGTGCAGATAACTGGCCTGATATTCGTATATCTCGATACCGGAGCCCATCAATTCGCCGTACAACGCATGCGTTGCGTAATGCTGAATCCAGTATTCAACCTTGCCTTGCAGCAGCAGCACCACACGCACACCACGCTTCGCAGCGTGAATCAAGGCTCGCCGAAAAACTCTCCCGGGCAGAAAGTAAGCATTGGCAATTATAATCTCGCGCTGCGCGCCGACAATAGCCTTTAGATATGCCCGCTCGATTTCACGCCGGTGGCGCACATTGTCGCGCAGGACAAGCGTGATGTCTGGCGTGGTTGAATGCCTCTTCGCAACGAGATCCGGCCATTTTAACTTGCTGGCACGCCGGCGAAAGTTTGCCCAGGTCACCACCCCCCACAAATGCCGCATAGTCGCTTGAATCTCTTCAGCCACGATACCTTGCACTCGCACGGCATAATCCAGATGTGACGAGGACAGATCGCTATATGTGGAAATATCGTTGATGATATTGATACCGCCGACAAAAGCCACCTTGCCGTCAATCACAGCCATCTTGCGATGCATCCGGCGCAACCGTCGATGCCTGTTACGGCGCAGCGTAAACGGGGAAATTTCGCGCCGGAACCATTGCACCCCTACGTCCGCTGCGCGCAGATCATCCACCCAATGCTGCGGCAACTCTGCCGAGCCGTATCCATCGAGCACCATTTGCACCTTCACGCCGCGAGCAGCTGCGCGTCGCAATGCATCAGCAATCATGCGGCCGGCTTCATCAGCTGCAAATATATATGTTTCCAGATAAATCGCCTGCTGTGCCGCATCGATATCGGCACACAATTGCGGAAAATATTCCGTGCCGTTCCGCAACAGCGTGATTTGATTTCCGGCGACCTGATGGCTGCCAGTCATCACGCTTCATCCCATCCATGCTGCTTCAAGTTGGCCGAAAGTGCCGCATGATCGGACAGGCGTTGCCAATTCCCGCCGACATGCACTTCGCTTTGCAGCACGCTGAATCCGCGAACATAGATACGGTCCAGACGCAGCAGCGGCATGCCTGCCGGATAGCTGCGCGCCAGTTTCCCGCTGCGAATATGAAACACGTCATGCACATCCAGCTCGCTGGCAAGCATGCGGCTCATCTGATTACGCCAATCATTGAAATCGCCGGCAATAATCAGCGGCGCCTGGGGAGGGATTTCGTGCTGGACATACTCAATCAGCGCACGCGCCTGCTCGCGCTTGCCCTTGGCAAACAAGCCGAAATGAACGCAGAGGCAATGCACACTCTGCCGATCTGCGAGGTCGATCTCACAATGCAGCAGCCCGCGGCTTTCAAAACGATGCGCTGAAATATCCGTGTTCAAGGATTGCAAAATCGGGAATCGACTGAGGATCGCGTTACCATGATGCCCCGCCTCATACACCGCGTTCTTGCCATAGGCACAATGCGGCCAGACTTCCTCCGCAATAAACTCGTGCTGCGCCCCTTCAGGATAGTTATGATGGCGATCGGGATGATGCGCATGTTCTCCCTGCGCCTCTTGCAGAAATACGATATCGGCATTCAGCTCACGCAGCCGTTCGCGCAACTCGTGCAGCACCACGCGGCGATTAAACTGCGAGAAACCCTTGTGGATATTGTAAGTGGCAATTTTCAATGTGTGCATGGTCTCCATTCTACCCAATCAGCGGGATAACGCGACCAGCGCCGCAGCATTTTAATTCCGGCTACAATGTAAAATTGGCTTTCGAGCAAACAGCAATGACTGCAATCTCCAATCTCGCGGGCATTACCGGATCGCTCCGCGCGAAGCGGCAGGATTGGACGCTTCTCGGAATCTTGCCCTGGTTGACGCTGGCCGCTTCGCTGGCAGTTACCTACGAGTTATGGGCGTCCGCGCAGAATGTTGCCGAGCATGCGCTGCAAACCCAATTCGATTACCGGGTGCGCGATACCATTGACGATGTCAACAAGCGCATGAGCACTTACGAGCAGGTAATGCGCGGAGTGGATGGTTTCTTTTCCCATGCCCGTATCATTGCTCGCAGCGAATTTCATGAGTACGTCGCCAGTCTGAAGCTGAAGGAAAGCTACCCAGGTATTCAGGGCATCCGTTTTGTGCCGCTCGTGCGAAAGGCGGAAAAAGACCGGCACATTGCCGCCGTTCGCAGGCAAGGCCTCACCGCATATACCATATGGCCGGATGGCCAGCGCGATTTTTACGCCCCCATCACCTATGTCGAGCCTTTGGATGTGAGGAATCAACGTGTCTTTGGCTATGACATGCTCTCCGACCGTGATTATCCGCTTCCCGAAGAACCCGCAGGGATTCGCCGCACCGCCATGGAACAGGCGCGCGATTCCGGCAACTTCACCCTCTCCGGCAAGATAAAAAGGATGCTGTTTGAATCCGATCCGGACTGGCAGGACGGTTTTGTAATGTTTCTGCCCGTCTACAGACACGGCACTCCTCATGGGACCATCGCCGAGCGTCGCGCCAACATCATCGGCTGGATATGTTCGACATTCCTCGCAAACGATCTGATGGACGGCATTCTGGGCGAGCGCGGCAGCGAAATTGACATCGAAATCTACGATGGCGAAGAAGTTTCGGCCAAGACGGTAATGTATGACTCACACCCCAACACCCTGCACCAACACCCCCGCTTCAGGACTACCCGGCAACTCAAGATCGCCGGCCACACATGGACAGTAGCAGTTCACTCCTTGTCCGGCTTTGAGGAACTGCTGGATGTCGAAAAGCCAAGAATCATTGCCTTTTACGGTATATCGACTAGCCTCTTCCTTGCACTGTTCATCTGGCTGCTGGTCTTGGGCCGTAAACGCGCCATGCAAGCATCCAGTGCAAATAAACAGGAGATGGCTGAGCGCCTGCAGGCAGAGCAGTCGTTACGCGAAGCCGAGGCAAGATTCAGGTATGTTTTCGACTACTCCAAAGTGGGAATAACCATTGTCGGACCGGATTACAGGTACGTAAAATTCAACCGGGCTTTCTGCGAAATGACCGGATACTCGGAAGATGAATTGCTTGCACTGGATATCCAGGGAATAACCCACCCCGACAGTACCGAGCTGAACATGACTTTAGCGAAAAAGCTTTTTGAAGGTGAAATTAGCTACTTCAATATTCAAAAAAAATATATCCGCAAGAACGGCAGTATTCTGCATGGTGACCTTACCGCTTCAGCAATGCGGGATGAGAACGGGAAATTCCAGGTTGGAATAGGTATAACTCAGGATATCACTGATCGCGTGCACATCGAACAGCAGCTGCGCAGCCTCACCTCCTATCTGCAGTCTGTGCGCGAGGAGGAAAAGGCCAGCATTGCCCGTGAAATCCACGACGACCTGGGCGGCATGCTGACTGCCATGAAAATTGAATCCTATTGGTTGAGAACTGAACTGTCTGCGAGCGACAAGGCAACAATGACGCTTATCGATCACGCCCAGGAATTGTCAAAATTAATCGACAATGCGACAGGCGTCATGCGTAACATCATCACCGGGCTGCGCCCGACCATACTCGACGACCTCGGCCTGTTGGCGGCGCTCGAGTGGCAAGCCGAACATTTCCAGAAACGCACCGGAATCAGGTGTCTGGTAAACTGCATCGGGAGTAAAGGCGATCTGGATAAAACGCGTTCGATTGCGATGTTCCGCATTTCCCAGGAAGCACTCTCCAATGTGGCGCGGCATTCAGGCGCATCCCATTTAGAAATCGAATTTCACCACAATGACGAAGAAGTTGTCATGTCTATCATCGATAATGGGCGCGGCATGACTGATTCGCGCTCAGATACTTCTAAGCACTTTGGCTTACTCGGTATGCGCGAGCGCGTCGACCAACTCAAAGGCAGAATCAGCTTCGACACCCCGCCCGGCGGCGGATTTAGCGTGACAGTAATATTGCCGCTACCTGTCAACGAGGAGACAATATGATCCGAATCCTGATCGCCGACGACCACAATATAGTGCGCCAGGGATTGAAGCTTATCCTGGAAAATAACCATGACATGAAAGTCGTGGCGAGCTGCGCCAACGGTATCGAGGCCAGGGACTGGCTTCACAAAAATGACTGCGATGTGGCGCTTGTCGATATTGCGATGCCCGGCATTAACGGCATCGATTTGCTTATGCGGCTGCGTAAGGACTATCCAAAATTGCCGGTGCTGATCATCAGCGCCTACCCTGAAGATCAATATGCCGTGCGCCTCATCAAGGCAGGCGCGGCTGGCTATCTGAACAAGGAATGTGCTCCGGATGAAGTGGTGACTGCGGTTCGCAACGTGCTGGACGGCAAAAGGCATATCAGTCACGCTGTTGTCGAAATGCTCGCCAACGAACTCAGCTTACCTGACGGAAGACTACCTCATGAATCCTTGTCGAATCGCGAACACCAGATTTTCCTGTTACTCGCCTCAGCAAAAACTGTTGCGGAAATTGCCGACATCCTGAAGTTAAGCGTAAAAACTGTCAGCACTTACCGCACCCGTATCCTGGATAAAATGAAGCTGCAAAACAACGCCGAGCTGATGCGCTACGCAATCAGCAAGAATCTCATGTAACAAATCTCAAGTAGCAAACCTGAACCCGGCAGATTCACAGACTGCCATAAATGCAGAAACATCTTCAGTATCCCCGCAAATCATTGTCGCCGCGCCTCACACCCTGTCAGACAAACACTGACAATAAATTCCTTTAATACTTACATCAAAGTAACGTAAACACCGATTTCTCTTTTACCCGCAATTGAATATTGTTCCGCTATAGCTTATGCAAGCTGGGCGGTCGCAACGAATGGAGGGAAGAATAATCATGTTGTCGTGGAACATTCTGAGGCTAAGGGCAATAACCCGCAACCTGTGACTCGCTAATACTGCCACTAGACACAAGCTGCCGCACATTCAAAACATTGCTTAACTTCCCTCTGTCAGACGAACACCTACAGAGTTCTTTCTGCGCCTAGTCTTTTTGAGTTAGTCCATATGGATGATGCTGAACTGAAAATCGAATGCCAAACTGATTGCTGCGGCTCCCTTGTTTCTTGAAGTTGATCGTCGCGCAGTTCAGACCAAGCAAACCGGGTTTTTTTACACTTAAGGAACATACAGAGCCCGAACCTTTTCGAGGGCGCGGCAATTTGTCGCATTCTCGGTTGATTGTTCTGGCTGTAGCATTCGGTCGTTTTGTAACACATAAAATTTTACCAGGGTCGTGCAATGTTAATGAAACACATTGAAGCAATGTTGGTGTTATCGGTAGCGGGATTGTTAGCGGGGTGTAGCGTTGGCGCTTCAAGTAACGCGTCATCCACGATATTTACAGGCAGCGCTTCTGCAGATGCACCTCTGGCGGGTAGCACGCTGACTGTAACGGATAGCAGCATACCGGCCAAGACCTTCACTGCAAGGGTACAGGCAGACGGCTCCTATTCCGTTGATACGGATAGTGGTGTTGCGCCATTCCTGTTTCATGCGCAGGGGAAGGTTGGCTCCAGAGCAGTTGATATTTTTTCGGCAAGCGCTGCCAGTAACGGCAAGGTGAATATTTCACCGCTGTCCAGCCTGGTGGTTGCCAATGCAGCGGGCCAGGATTGCGCTATTACTGCCTGCACCCCGGCAACCTTTACGGCTACCAGGTTAACTGCTGCAGCCGCGAAAGTACAAACTCAGATGGTTCCACTGTTAACTCAATTCGGGCTGGCAATAGCCGATGAGCTGGATTCAAATCAGAACACGCCGGCCAGAACCCGGAAATGGGTGTTCTTCAAGCATATCGCGGTGGGGGGATACATTATTTCCCGTGAAGGTCCTCTGGAGTTCGTCAAGAATGCGACAACAGGGAATTGGCAGATGGCAGACAGTCAGCGCGAAACGTCCGGAGCGAAAGCGGAAAAGGGCACAAACGCAAATATGTACACCCTTTCATCTGGCGCATCCAGCTACGGCAACTGGTTGCCTTTTTCGACAGATTCGTCCAACTATCCTGATGGCGCAACCCTGATTGTGGTGTCCAGTTCCAGTATCGCCCCACCAGTTACGCTGGTGTATACAGGTGGAGACAATAGCGCTGTAAAAATGTCCGGGGCGGCAATGGTCGAGACTGTAACGGGTGTGTCGTTTCTTCCTGCATGCCCGCGAAAAGCCGGGCAATCAGGTCCTTGTATAAATGTCGCGCAGATATCAGGCGGCGGGATATATACAGCGACAGTTAACGATCCAGCAACCGCGATTCATAGCCAGGCTATAAACAATTCCAAAAGACAGGGCTCCTGATGCGAGCCCAGCGGCGAAGATGCTTCATGTGATGGCGGGTCCCGGTTCGACCGGCAAAGCAGTAATGGAGCGACGCTTGATTAAATTTGATTTGCAAACTGGAGGAAAATTGAAATGGCCAACATGAAAGTAAAGACACGTTTGAGTTTGGGTTTCGGCTCGGTGATTGCTTTGTTGATGATCATTGCCATGCTCGGCATCAATAATATCACCCACATTCAAGGCGATCTTGATGGCGTCGTTAATCAACAATTACCCAAAATGCTTTGGGCGAATAATATGTTGAAAGGCGTCAATGCCATCAGCATATATATGCGCGACTCGCTTCTGGTGACCGGCAAGGAAAATATCCAAAAGGAACTTGATGGCATTCTCGGAGAGCGTGAAGCCATTAAAAACAATCTGGAGAAGTTGCAGGCTGTAATTTCCGCCAGAGGTTCTGCTGAAGACAAGACCCTTCTGGCTAAAGTCACGGAAGCACGCCTCAAGTACATTGACGCGCAGGAGGTCTTCATAAAATTGATGCATGAGAGCAAACAGGAAGCCGCCAAAAAATATCTGGTGGAAGACGCCATGGTGCTTCTGGACAACTATATTGCAGTATTAAACGAGATGACAGCTTATCAAGCCGGCGAATCGGGAAGAATCGGCGATGCCGCCAATAATCGGGTGCAAATGGCGTTGAGTATGATCTTTGCGGTCGCGTTGACTGCGCTCCTGTTGGCCGTGCTCATTGGCATTATGATCGTGCGCGGCATGATGAAGCAACTAGGCGGCGAACCCGACTATGCGGCAGATATTGTGCGCAAGGTGGCTGAAGGCGATCTTTCGGTTCAGGTCCAAATCCGTTCAGGTGATACGAGCAGCCTGTTGTCCGCATTGCACGGCATGGTTGCCAAGTTGTCCGGGCTGATCAGCGAGGTTCGCGGTTCAGCCGAAACCATCACTACTGCCTCGCAGGAAATCGCCCAAGGCAATGCCGACTTGTCGCAGCGTACTGAAGAACAAGCCTCCAGCCTTGAAGAAGCGTCTTCCAGCATGCAAGAGCTGACATCGACAGTGAAGCAGAATGCGGATAGCGCCAGGCAAGCCAACCAGTTGGCTAGCAGTGCATCGGACATTGCGGTCAAGGGTGGGCAGGCAGTGGGTGAAGTAGTGCAAACCATGGCCTCGATCAGCGAAAGCTCGAAAAAAATCGCCGACATCATCAGCGTCATCGATAGCATTGCCTTCCAGACCAATATTCTTGCCCTGAACGCTGCCGTGGAAGCAGCCCGTGCCGGCGAGCAGGGCCGCGGATTTGCGGTCGTGGCCGGAGAAGTGCGCAATCTTGCGCAACGCTCGGCAAACGCCGCCAAGGAAATCAAGATCTTGATCGACGACTCGGTAAACAAGGTGGACAGCGGCTCCAGGCAAGTGGATCAGGCTGGCGCGACCATGTCAGAAATTGTTCAGGCGGTAAAACGGGTCACCGACATCATGGCCGAGATCGCAGCCGCCTCGAACGAACAAAGCGAGGGTATCGGGCAAGTGAACCAGGCAATCATTCAGGTTGACGACTTTACCCAGCAAAACGCTGCTATGGTGGAAGAAGCGGCTTCCGCCGCAGAGTCTATGCAGGAACAAGCGAACGTACTGATGTCGGCAGCAAGCGTATTCAAATTGAATACGGGCAATGGTAAAGCGCAGAAGCTTGGGGCTGTCCATTCGGCAACAGCGACCGAGGGAAACACGACAAGGAATATTGCCAAACCAGTGGTTTTAGCGATGGATAGAAGCAATCGTGCGAGGTTTCAGCAGTTGGCTATTGCCAAAAGAATGGCGTGAGCTGTTCAAAGCAAGAATGATGGGGTACGCTGCAGCTGTAAGAGGCTTATAGCCCCCAACAACACACGCAGACTGGATATGTGGCAAGCTGCTTTTCAGGGATGGGGTTACTGCGACGATGAGGATCGTTAAGTTTCACCCATCATGCGACCTGCATTAAAGCCTGTACCACCGGTAATCAGGCGTTGCCGATGCCCCGCGTGGGCAGGTTGATCAGCTTGGCGAAATCCAGCATGCGCTGTATCGGCAGCACGGCGCGCCTTCCAATCTCAGGGTCAACATGTATCTCGTTGCATCCGGTTTCCAGTACTTCGGCAAGATTGAACAAGCCATTCATCGCCATCCACGGGCAATGCGCGCAGCTCTTGCAGGATGCGCCCCTGCCTGCCGTCGGCGCTTCGATGAACACTTTGTGAGGCGACAGGGTGCGCATTTTGTGCAGGATGCCGTTGTCGGTCGCCACGATATATTCGTTTGCATCCAGTTGTTGCGACGCCTTGATGATTTGCGTGGTGGAGCCGACCACATCGGCCAGCGCAATTACCGCGGCTGACGATTCGGGGTGCACCAGCACCTTTGCATTGGGGTGCTGCGCCTTGAGGTCGGCCAATTCGCTGGCCTTGAACTCGTCATGCACCATGCATGAGCCTTGCCACAACAGCATGTCGGCGCCGGTCTGTTCCTGGATATAGCTGCCCAAGTGGCGATCTGGAGCCCAGAGAATTTTCTTGCCTTGCTCCTTGAGATGCCTGACGATGGGCAAGGCAATGGAGCTGGTCACCATCCAGTCGGCGCGAGCCTTCACTGCCGCGCTGGTATTGGCATACACCACCACAGAGCGGTCGGGATGCGCGTCGCAGAACGCACTGAACTCGTCCGCCGGGCAGCCCAGATCCAGCGAACAGTTAGCATCCATGTCCAGCATCAGCACACGCTTTTCCGGGTTCAGGATTTTTGCTGTCTCGCCCATGAATCGCACCCCCGCCACGACGATGGTCCTGGCCGGATGCTGATGGCCGAAATTCGCCATATCCAGCGAATCGGAGACGATGCCGCCAGTCTCCTCCGCAAGATCCTGCAAATCCGGGTGCACGTAATAATGCGAAACCAGCACCGCATTCTGCTCCTTGAGCATGCGCTTGATGCGCGCGATCAGCTCGGGTTTTTCCAAAGCATTAGGCTCGCGCGGCACTCTTGCCCACGCAGCTGATGTAGCGCCAGCCGATGTGGCACAACCGGGGTGTTCGTAATCGACTTGAATGATGTCAGCGTGGCTCAAGAGGGTTTGCTTTCCAATTTGCTCGACAAGCTGTCAACGCGCTGATCGGAAAGCAGCGCTCTTCTTACCTGACCGCGCAGCAATGCCTCGACAACGCGCAAACGCAATTGAACCGTGGAAAATTCTATATCCAATGGGTCAACCGCCAGCAACTCGCCAGCTGTTGCTGCCACGGCGTGTGCGGAACGTACCGGCTCCTCACCGGACAAATATGCGAATTCGCCAAAAAAATCACCCCGATCCAGAGTTGTCAGCAGATTACCTTTCCTGAAAATATTGACCGAACCCGATACGATTATATAGAAGGACATACCAAAATCCCCTTCACTCAGGATCGTATCGCCAGCCTCCACTCCCTGCCATTTTGCAATTTTTATGAAATGAAGCAGATCCGCATTGGAGAAACCCCTGAAAAACTCCAAACCCCGCAGCGATTTATAGTTCGGGTGCGTAAGCGCCATTTTGGTTTCGTCGGCTTCGTGCTCCTTAAGATGCTGTTCGGCGCTTAATTGCGCTTGATAGGCGCGCATCTTGAGCGTATTGCCGAGAATTTCCTGCTGCTCGATCAACGCCTTGTTTAACTGATTGATGCTATCCAGCGAAGCATGCATGTCATTTCCGGTATTTGCCTGTGCGGGAGGCTCTTGTTTCTTTTCGGTTGTCTTTGCCTGGTCGCCTTGGGTATAGGCGGAAACTTGCTGTGTCAGCTTGAGATAATCTTCTTCGACTTTTTTCTGTCGCGCCATCGTCGCTTCCAGTTTCGAGCGCACTTCCAACAACTCCATTTCAAGTTCGATACGCCGTTTATCCTTATCCTCGGCATCTTTCGACGCCATGCTTTCCTCGTTGCGGCTCACATCATCCCGCATGGCCTGCTGGATTTCCCTGTTGACAGCCTGTTTTGGTTTTTTTAATGCGGCTCCGGTTCCAGCACCGCCCTTTTCTTCAATGACCCCATAAGTCTGCAAACGCGTAAAAATTTCGACCAATTTAACTCTCACGCTGGGCGGAATTTTTTCAGCGATTTCCGCGACACTGGCTTTGCCATCGATCAGCCCAACCAACAGCCTCGCATCGCCGGTGATCCTGCCCTGCGGTTTATCAAGCAGCGCTTTACCCAGACTGGTTACTATAAAAACTGTTGTTTTGTTCATCCTCCTGCCTCCATGTGGCAACAACCACGACTTGCCAACTGCAAAATTGCGGCCCGATTACTCGGTGAGAAAACCTTATCCGCCGCCGCCTGCCACGCCAGCCACTGAAAATTCAAATGCTCGCGCGAATCCAATTTGACAGCAACAGGTTGCGGCAGTTGCAAACCGAATACATGCTCGGTGTTGTGGGTGATATCAGGCGGGTAGCGATACCGCCAATGCGGGTATATTTCATAGATATTTTGCGACTGCCAGTCGGTCAGCGGGTATTGACGGGCATCCAAGCCTGTTTCTTCGCGCACTTCACGTATTGCCGTATCGCGCAATGCTTCGCCTGCTTCACAGCTTCCTGTCACAGATTGCCAATAGCCGGAATGGTCAGAACGCTCCAGCAACAGCACGTCCAGGTTGGCAGTGTAGATCACCACCAGCACCGAGACCGGCTGCTTATAACGTGTCATATGCTAGGCAAAAAACACCCAGAACGGTTTCTTGCGCTGCCGCCAATACACCACTGTGTCGGCAAACAGATCCAGCGCAATTTCTCTGTCATTGGCAGAAAGCCCGAGCGTGTCGCTGGCGTTGCGCAACAGCAGCACATATCCGGAAGCGTCATGCCATGACAAATCACACAATGCGTCGGCCAGCGCATCCCAGTTCGCACCGAACTCGGGCGGGAAGCTGGCTGCTTGCGCAAGTGCATTGAGCAAATTCTGCTTGCCTTTGATGCCCTTAAGGTCGGCATCAAACAATGCGAAGCTGGCTTCTTTGCTCGCATTGAGCAATTCTTCCACGCTGCATCCCAGCGTATAGCTGCCCGCAGATTCCAGATTGCCCAGTTGTTGCGCCAGTGCATCCATGGCTACTCCCGAATTCGTTTAAAGGTTTGGTAATGATCGGTGGTGTAATAATACTCGTTCACTTCGCCGCTGATAATACGCCTAGCACCGCGATCCCTTGAGCCAGGCGTTTTAACGGTGTATTCGTGATAATAGCCGCGCGTTTGTTTAGGCAATTTCCGCTCGTAGTTCCCGAACACTGCGCCGTCGCGTTCATAAGTAAACGGCCCACCCTGCTTGATAGCGCGCAACGTGACATGCGCTTCGGCCGTCAACTCGGCTAGCGTTATTGCCGGCAGGCCGGTCTGTCTGCCTTGAGCTGCGTGTGCAACCTGCGCTTGCGCAGGGAACCACAGCATCAGCGCCAGTATGATCCAGCATAAACGCATCATCCGCGACGTGATCATGCCTTGGGAGATTCCGCGATGACTTCCGCAGTGGTTTGTGTTTGCTGGCGCAGGCGGATATGCAGATCGCGCAACTGCCGCTCATCCACGGCGCTCGGCGCCTGGGTCAACAGGCATTGCGCGCGCTGCGTCTTGGGGAAGGCGATCACGTCGCGGATCGATTCCGAGCCGGTCATCATCGTGACGATGCGATCCAGCCCGAATGCCAGGCCGCCGTGCGGCGGTGCGCCGTATTGCAGCGCGTCGAGCAGGAAGCCGAACTTGAGTTGCGCTTCTTCCGCGCCGATGTTGAGTGCGCGGAATACCTGCGATTGCACCGCTTCCTTGTGGATACGCACCGAGCCGCCGCCGAGTTCCGAGCCGTTCAACGCGAGGTCGTAAGCCTTGGCCAGACACTTGCCCGGATCGCTTTCCAGCAGCGCGAGGTGCTCATCCTTGGGCGCGGTGAACGGGTGATGACAGGCGTTCCAGCGCTTGGCTTCGTCGTCGTATTCGAACATCGGAAAGTCCACCACCCACAGCGGTTCCCATGCCTTGCCGTTGGTATAGCCCTTCTCATGGCCGATCTTGCTGCGCAATGCGCCGAGCGCGTCATTGACGATCTTTTCCTTGTCCGCGCCGAAGAAGATGAGGTCGCCGTTCGCGGCGCCGGTGCGTTCGATGATGGTCTTCAAAGCGACCGGGTGAAGGTTCTTCACGATCGGCGATTGCAGGCCGGTCTCGTTGAGCTGGGTCACGTCATTGACCTTGATGTAAGCCAGCCCCTTCGCGCCGTAGATACCGACAAATTTGGTGTAGTCGTCGGTCTCGCCACGGGTGAACGCGGCGCCGCCCGGCACGCGCAATGCGGCCACGCGACCGTTTTCGGAATTCGCCACGCCTGCAAACACTTTGAACGCGACATCCTTCACCGCATCGGTCACTTCGGTCAGCTCCAGCGTCACGCGCAGATCAGGCTTGTCCGAACCGAAACGCGCCATCGCCTCGGAATATGTCATGCGCGGGAACGGGTTGGGCAGGTCGGCATCCAGCGCTTCCTTGAACACCGTGCGGATCAGCTCTTCCATCAGCGCGGTGATCTGTGTCTCGTTCAGGAACGAAGTCTCGATATCCACCTGGGTGAATTCCGGCTGGCGGTCGGCGCGCAAATCTTCGTCGCGGAAACATTTGGTGATCTGGTAATAGCGGTCAAAACCCGCCACCATCAGCAACTGCTTGAACAGCTGCGGCGACTGCGGCAATGCAAAAAACTCGCCCGGATGCACGCGAGACGGCACCAGGTAGTCGCGCGCGCCTTCCGGCGTGGACTTGGTCAGCATCGGCGTTTCGATGTCGATAAAACCGCGGCTGTCGAGGAAGCGGCGGAACGCCATCGCCACCTTGTAGCGCAGCATCAGGTTCTTCTGCATCTGCGGGCGGCGCAGGTCGATCACCCGATGGGTCAGGCGCACGTTCTCGGAAAGGTTCTCGTCGTCCAGCTGGAATGGCGGCGTGACCGAGGTATTCAGCACCTCGATCTCGTGGCACAGCACCTCGATCTCGCCGCTGCCGATGTTGGCATTGGTAGTGCCTGACGGACGGTGGCGCACCTTGCCGGTGACGCGCAGCACGAATTCGTTGCGCACCGATTCGGCGATCCTGAACATCTCGGCACGGTCAGGATCGCAAACGATTTGCGCCAAGCCTTCGCGGTCGCGCAGGTCGATGAAGATCACCCCGCCGTGGTCGCGGCGGCGATGCGCCCAGCCGCACAGGCTGACAGTCTGGTCGAGTTGGTCGGTGTTGAGCAGTCCGCAATAATGAGTTCGCATGTTTCGGTTTCTAATTTAAAAGACAGGATAATTCGATCAGGGATTTTGAATATGGTTGCGGTGTTTTCCGGCTTCGGTATCTGCTACCACCCCCATCGAAACGATGGTGCGCAACGCCACGTCCACCGTCATATCCAGCTCGATGGTATCGGCCTTGCGCACATAGAAATAAAAGCCGTTTACCGGGCTTGGCGTGGTGGGTATGAACACCGCAACATATTCTTCGTTGAACTGATCGGTCACCTCGCCAGGCACGCTGGTCTGAAACGCCAGCGACCATGCTTGCGAGTGAGGATAGCGCACCAGCAGCACCTTGCGAAACGACTTGCCGCTGCCGGACAGCAAGGTATCGCTGACCTGCTTGACGCCCTTGTAGATGCTGCCGACTAAAGGAACATGCAACATCGCCTTTTCCCATTGCACCCACAGATACTGGCCGAACATGTTGCGCATCAGCAGCCCGGTCAGCCCCACCACCACCAGCGTCAGGATAATCCCCAAGCCGGGAATATGGATGCCCAGCACCCTGTCAGGATGCCACTGCTCCGGCAGCAGCAACAGCGTCTGGTCCATCGTTCTTATGGTCAGGCTCAGCACCCAGATAGTGATGCCGAGCGGAACCCAGACCAGCAGACCGGTTATGAGGTATTTTTTCATCACCCCAACCACATATCAGGCCGCGTTGCTGCTGGCCATCGGGCATGAACTGGCATTGGCGCAAGGCGCACAAGCAGGTTCAGTCTTTGGTGCAGCCTTGGGCTGGGGGCCGTTCTTGAAGTCGGTAGCGTAATAGCCGCTTCCCTTCAACTGAAAACCAGCAGCAGTCAATTGCTTGACGAAAGTCTCCTTGCCGCATTCAGGACAAGTAACGAGCAGCGCATCGCTCATTTTTTGCATCACATCTTTTTGCAAGCCGCAACTGGAACAACCGTAAGCGTAAATAGGCATGGCTTCCTCCTATCGGGTAATTTTCAAAGGCGCGCATTATACATTAGGGGGTCTGCAAAGTCCCGTTTTGCCATTACAGCACAGGTTAAAATCCAGTGTTTTTCTATAGGTTTGTTCTGTCAACCAATAACATGTCTAGCCGAAAATTCAAGAATCTGTATAATGCACACCACCCTGCGCCAAACCAATCAGCGTAGCGGTCTCTTAATCCACCCCCGATCTTTCTGATCCCTTGATTCGTCTGCCTCGATTGGTGTCGCTCAAATTGCGCGGCAGGCCGTCGCAGGAGCCAAACTTTGTCAAATACTGCTATCCCTTTATCTACTGAAATTTCTTTCGCCGATTTGAAACTGGCGCAACCCCTGATGCGTGCGGTTGCCGATGCCGGCTACGAACGCCCAACCCCGGTGCAGGCACAGGCGATTCCGCTGGTGCTGGCCGGCGGCGATCTGCTGGCCGGAGCGCAGACCGGCACCGGTAAGACCGCCGGTTTCACGCTGCCAATCCTGCACCTTCTCACCGCAAAACCGGTTGCGAACCAGCGCCCCGGCCGGCCGCGCTGTTTGATTCTCGTC
Organism: Nitrosomonadales bacterium; assembly: GCA_023259055.1. Taxonomy (GTDB): domain Bacteria; phylum Pseudomonadota; class Gammaproteobacteria; order Burkholderiales; family Gallionellaceae; genus Gallionella. Next base: position 516,998 of record JAHFQZ010000002.1, on the reverse strand, counting down.
CCGACGCGCGAACTCGCCGCGCAGGTCGAGGAATCGGTGCAAACCTACGGCAAATACCTCTCGCTGAAATCGATGGTAATGTTCGGCGGCGTGAACATCAACCCGCAGATCAAGGCGTTACGCGGGCAGATGGACATCCTCGTCGCCACGCCGGGGCGTCTGCTCGACCATGTCGGGCAGAAGACGCTCGACCTGTCCGGCGTCGAAATCCTGGTGCTGGACGAGGCCGACCGGATGCTGGACATGGGCTTCATCCGCGACATCAAGAAAATCCTCGCGCTGCTGCCCAAACAGCGCCAGAACCTGCTGTTCTCGGCGACATTCTCCGATGAGATCAAGACCCTTGCCGACGGCCTGCTGCACAACCCCGGTTATGTCGAAGTGGCGCGGCGCAATTCCACGGTGGAATTGATCGAACAGAGCGTCCACATGGTGCCGCAGAAGCTGAAGAGCTACCTGCTCGCCCACCTGATCAAACACCACGACTGGAAGCAGGTTCTGGTGTTCACCCGCACCAAACATGGCGCGAACCGGCTGGCGGAAAAACTGAATGCGGACGGCATTCCCGCCGCAGCGATCCACGGCAACAAGAGCCAGCCGGCGCGCACCAAGGCGCTGGCGCAGTTCAAGGACGGCTCGCTGCCGGTATTGGTCGCCACCGATATCGCCGCACGCGGACTGGATATTGACCAGTTGCCGCATGTGGTGAATTTCGAATTGCCGAACATACCGGAAGATTACGTGCACCGGATCGGCCGCACCGGGCGCGCAGGCAGCAGCGGTGCGGCGATCTCGCTGGTGGACAGCGAAGAGTTGCCATTCCTCAAGAGCATCGAGCGGCTGATCAAACGCGAAATTCCGAAAGTGGCGGTGGACAGTTTCGTGCCGCCCGCCAATCTTCCCGCTGAAGCCCCTCGCCCACCGCGCTCACAGCATGGGCAAAGACGTCATAGCAACACGACAGCAGGCGGCAATCGCAACCAGCCTCCGCGTGACGGCCAAGGCCAGAATCCGCGCCAAAAACGCGACCAGCAACCCCGCAATCCACAACAGCGTGACCCGCAAGCGCGTTCTAGCCAACAACCGGCCAAACCGCGCGAGCCGCAAAAGTCAGACGATCAGAAGCACCTTTCCGAAGCGGCGCGTCATCAGTCCATGCCGCAACCGGCTTTGTTTTCGCCGCGTCCTGCAGTACGCCGGGGCCGTTAATTCAAAACAAACCGGCAGCGGCGGTTTATCGCCCTCTCATCGCCTGCGGGCATAAACCGTCGCCTTGCCATCTACGGTCAGGGTAAGTTTGCCGCCGGTAAGCTGATAAGGAATAGTCAAGGAACCGCGTTTCCCGGTCAGCTGTATCGTGCCGCCACTGGATACGGCGTAGTAGTATCTTTTCCCCTTGTAGATAACGGTGCCGTTTGCATTGAATGTAAGAGTTTCCTTCGCACTGTGCCATGTACCTTTTATCAATGCCGATGGTTGACCTGAACGCACACGGGATTGCTCTGCAGCATAACCTTTGCCTGAGAAACCTATAAGGGATGAACCAAAAAACAAAAGCGTAGCTAACAACAAAAACCGGCGTTTTAAAAACATGATGACCTCGCGAAATTGTTGATCCCGAACACGCTAAAAGCCCGTGCATTTTTTGTCAACGCGAACAAATGATGCCATTATAGCCGCCACATTCCACGCAACACTCCATCCATCCGCCAGGCTGCGTTGGCCAAATAAAAAGCCCGGCACTTTCGTGCCGGGCTTTTTACCAACTCAAGAACCGATTAAGGTGCCTGAATATTGGATGCTTGCTTGCCTTTTGGACCTTGAACTACTTCAAAGGTTACCTTCTGGCCTTCTTTGAGTGACTTGAAACCGCTCATATTGATTGCTGAAAAGTGTGCGAACAAATCTTCGCTGCCATCATCGGGAGTGATAAAACCGAAACCCTTTGCGTCGTTGAACCATTTAACTGTACCAGTTGCCATGTGTTTGCTTCCTTACTAAAAAACGGGGAATCCCCCGCGAAACTGTTTGAGTCATAAGATCGCACACGGCAAAACCAGTACTGCAGATACTTTGAATCAAACACCAGCGCGCTTTTTACTCCCGTTTAGTTGATAACGTCAAGTGGTTTATAAAAATATTTTTTGAATGGGCTTGAAAAAGCTGCGTTAATCATCAAGTATATAAATAGGAAACGTATTAGAGATATTTCGCCTATGAGCAAGGAAACCAAACATCATAATGGCACGGTACTGGCACCGGAACGCGCGAAAACAAAGCTCCCGCGCTTGTATAAGGTTATTTTGTTCAATGACGATTACACGACGATGGACTTTGTAATTGAGGTGTTGCAGCGTTTTTTTTCAATAAACCGTGAACGTGCGCTGCAAATCATGCTCAAAGTGCATAATGAGGGTTCTGCGGTGTGCGGGATATATTCTCGGGATGTTGCCGAAACAAAAGTGGTTCATGTAACAGAGTTTGCAAAACAGCACGGGCATCCGCTACGATGTGGCATGGAGGAAGATTAAAATGATTGCGCAAGAATTGGAAGTCAGTTTGCATTTGGCCTTTGTCGAGGCTCGCCAGAAGCGCCATGAATTCATCACGGTCGAACATCTGCTGCTCACGATGCTGGACAATTCCTCCGCTGCACAGGTGTTGCGAGCCTGCGGGGCAGACATCGACGAATTGCGTCAGGTGCTGACCGAGTTCATCGCTACTCACACTCCGGTCACGCCGGCTGACCGCGAAGTGGATACCCAGCCTACAATCGGTTTTCAGCGCGTCATTCAACGCGCAATTCTGCATGTGCAATCCACCAGCAAAAAAGAAGTAACCGGCGCAAATATTCTGGTTGCACTGTTTGGCGAGAAGGATTCACATGCGGTGCATTTTCTTACCCAGCGCAATATCACCCGCCTTGATGTGGTAAACCAGATCACCCAAAGTGCCGATAAAAACCTGTTGGGTGCGCCCGCCAAACCGCAGAACGAAACTGAAACTGAACAGGAACAAAGTGCCGGTGGCGCACTGAAGAGCTACACGCAGGATTTAAACGCACTGGCACTGGCGGGCAAGATCGACCCGCTTATCGGGCGCGAAATAGAGTTGGAGCGAGTCATCCAGACACTTTGCCGCCGCCGCAAAAATAATCCCCTGCTGGTAGGCGAAGCAGGAGTAGGTAAAACTGCAATTGCCGAGGGCTTGGCGCGGCGTATTGTCGAAAACAATGTACCGGAAATCCTTAAAGATGCGCATGTGTATGCACTTGATATGGGTTCGCTGCTTGCAGGCACCAAGTATCGCGGTGACTTTGAGCAGCGTCTGAAGGCAGTATTGAAAGAACTTGACGATGCGCAGAATGCAATTTTATTTATTGATGAGATCCACACAATGATAGGCGCAGGTGCAGCTTCCGGCGGAACGATGGATGCCTCCAATCTGCTCAAACCCGCATTGTCAAACGGACAGTTGAAATGCATCGGCGCAACAACTTATCAGGAATATCGCGGTGTATTCGAAAAAGACCACGCGTTGTCACGTCGCTTCCAGAAAATCGATGTCCCGGAACCCTCCGTGGAGCAGACAATTGCGATCCTGCGCGGCCTGAGATCGCGATTTGAAGATCACCACAGCGTCAAATACAGCGCTGCGGCATTGACCAGCGCAGCGGAGCTTTCCGCGCGCTTCATCAATGATCGCCACCTGCCGGACAAAGCCATCGACGTGCTCGACGAGGCGGGTGCCGCACAACGCATCCTGCCGAAATCGCGGCAGAAAAAAATTATTGGCAAGCATGAAATAGAGGAGATTATTTCCAAGATTGCGCGCATACCGCCGCGCAGCGTTTCTTCCGATGACCGCAACGCGCTGAAGACGCTTGATCGCGACTTGAAGGCAGTGGTGTTCGGCCAGAACAAGGCGATCGACGCGCTTGCCACCGCCATCAAGATGTCGCGTAGCGGTCTCGGCAATCCGCAAAAACCGATCGGCAGCTTCCTGTTCTCCGGCCCGACCGGCGTCGGCAAGACCGAAGTCGCGCGTCAGTTGGCTTATGCGATGGGGATGCCGCTGCACCGTTTCGACATGTCCGAATACATGGAACGCCATGCCGTGTCGCGCCTGATCGGCGCGCCGCCAGGTTACGTGGGTTTTGATCAGGGCGGACTGCTAACCGAAGCCATCAGCAAACAACCGCATGCCGTGCTGCTGCTCGACGAAATCGAAAAAGCGCACCCGGATATTTATAACATCCTGTTGCAGGTGATGGATCACGGTACGCTGACCGACAACAACGGGCGCAAGGCTGATTTCCGCAACGTGGTGATCGTGATGACCACCAATGCAGGTGCGGAAGCATTGAACAAGACCCAGATCGGCTTCACAAAAACAGCGACAACAGGCGACGAGTTGGCCGACATAAAGCGCCTGTTCACGCCGGAATTCCGCAACCGACTCGATGCTGTCATTTCCTTCGCGCCGCTGGATCACGAAGTCATCCTGCGCGTGGTAGACAAATTCCTGATGCAGCTCGAGGAGCAACTTCACGAGAAGAAAGTGGAAGCCATATTCACCGACGCGCTCAAGGACCATCTGGCTGAGGACGGCTTCGATCCGTTGATGGGCGCACGCCCGATGGCGCGACTTATCCAAGACACGATACGCTCTGCACTGGCCGACGAACTGCTGTTCGGCAGGCTGGCTCACGGCGGCAAGGTCACCGTGGACGTGAAGGACGGCAAAGTCAAACTGGAGTTTGCGGAAGAAGCAGTCCCTGCCTAAAAGGCCTTTGCACAACTACTGCGCTTGGTGATGCCGCGTCGAAAAGAGGCTCAAAATCCTCATGTATTGCCACATACATTCCGGTTTTTCGCCCCTTTTTTCCTTGCCTGATCTGCGCTCGCTACGTTGTGCAAAAGCCTTTCAATCGTAATCAATATAGGGGGCGTTTCGCCCCCTCACCGACTGGCCCCCTGCACTTCGGCTCTCTCGCTGCCGCCCTCGGCAGCTATCTCGACGCAAAAAAACACAACGGCACTTGGCTGGTACGCATGGAAGACCTCGATGCGCCGCGCTGCGTATCCGGCGCTGCTGATGGCATCCTGCGCACGCTTGAAGTGTTCGGCCTGTATTGGGATGAATCAGTCATCTACCAGAGCCAGCGTACCGACGCTTACGAGGAGGCATTGCTGCACTTACAGACCATCGACGCGGTGTACCCCTGCGCCTGCACGCGCAAGGAAATTTCTGATTCTGCATTGCATGGCATCGAAGGGCCGGTGTATCCCGGCACCTGCCGCAACGGCGTTCCAGCCGGACGCGAAGGGCGCGCATGGCGGGTACGGACGAATCAGTTTCTATTCCGTCATTCCCGCGAAGGCGGGAATCCAGCAATTAAAGATGCCTTTTCTTCAAACTCACTGGATTCCCGCCTTCGCGGGAATGACGGTGCTTTGAGCAGCGACGGAATTATCGAATTTGACGATGCCCTGCAAGGTCACCTCACCCAGCACCTCGAAACCGAGATCGGCGATTTCGTCGTAAAGCGCGCCGATGACCTGTTCGCTTACCAACTCGCAGTAGTGGTGGACGATGCGTTCCAGGGCATCACCCATATCGTGCGCGGTGCCGACCTGCTCCTATCCACCGCGCGCCAGATTCACCTGCAACGCCTGCTGGGTTATACCACCCCAGCCTACATGCACCTGCCCATCGCAGTGAACGCGCAGGGCGAAAAACTCAGCAAGCAGACACTCGCACCCGCAATAACAACCGATGACGTTGTAGCGACGCTGATCGCGGTGTTGGAATTTCTGCAGCAGCAACCACCAACCGAGTTAAGGCAAGGCAACGTTACGGAAGTGTTGGAGTGGGCAGTTGCGCATTGGCAACCAGAGAGGTTGAAAGGTCGCCGACAACGGCCGATCACTTAGGCATCGTAGGTTGAGTTGAGCGTAGCGATACCCAACAATTACCGCAATCGATGGGTATCGCGTCGCTCAACCCATCCTACAGTGCCGTTGGCAATTCGATAGTTGGCGGGCAATAGCCCGCCAACTATTGACCGCTTTTGCTTTTCATCCCCTGAGCGCCGCCTCGATAGTTCGCAAACAAGCGGAGGTTCCGGCGAGCACTGTCCGAGTTCCGCGGTGGGGCACGTTTTGTGTGCCCCGCTAGGGCGAGTTGCGCAGCCCCGCTTGTTTGCGAACTATCGAGGGAACCCCGCAGGGGCGGCAAACCGGGGTCGCCTTCTTTTTGGTTACTTATTCTTTGGCGAAGCAAGAAAAAGTGACTAGCCGCCGGGCTACCCCCGGCATCTATCCGCACCTGCAAGCGCCATGCTAGGATTCCTACCTTCATTACTTCTAAATCGCCGGAGCCTATATGAATAGCGAAGATCCAATATCCGAGACGGCCAAGGCTGTTCAAGAAGTTGCCAAAACTACAGGGAAAGCCATTGATGCCGGTCAAAAATTTGGTGGCTTCATCTCACGTTACGTTGCGGGCTCTATCGAGCAAGGAATGGGGATATTTGAAGACAAGCTCAAGTACATGCGATGGGAGCGTCAGGTTCGGCTAATGCAGCGCGCAGATCAACTCTTGCAGGAAGCCGGATTGCGTGAACCAACTAGAGCAATTCCTCTTAAGTTTGCCGTACCACTACTTGAGGCTGCTTCTTTAGAGGACGATGATTATCTACAAGATTTGTGGGCTCGATTGCTTGTTAACGCGGCCAATGAAAAAAGTCATGTAAACCTTCAAAGAGCATACATCGCTGTCTTAGAGCAGCTCACATCATTTGAAGCAATAATCCTCCAAAAAATATATTCGCTCCCATATGATCAGACACGCCATGATGGTGTTGTGGTTAGCAGCTTGCCAGATTCGGTTGAAGTGGGGAAGGATGATGGAATCAACCGCCCAGAACCTACAGAGCACGTGAAGCTTGCGCTAGCAAACCTAGCCCGCCTAGGTTGCATTGTTACAGGGAAATCATGGGGTGGTGGAGAAACCTTTGAGCGGGTGAATCCAACACTTCTTGGGAAGAGTTTTGTCGAGGCTTGTACACTCCAAATCGGGTGAATGAAAATACCCGCTCTACACCATAGATCAAGCATTAAACAACTCCCCTCACCACTCCCGCAATCCCATCCGCACACTTCCTCACCAACTCCCCGTCCTCCCCCTCTACCATCACCCGCAACAACGGCTCGGTGCCTGACGGTCGCAACAGCACGCGGCCTTTGCCATCCAGTTTGCGTTCAGCTTCAATCACCGCGTCCTTGACCGCCTGAATATCCAATAGCCCTGCTGCCTTACCTGTGACGCGCACATTGATCAGCACCTGCGGATACATGTGCAGATCCCCCGCTGCTTCCGCGAGGCTTTGCCCATTGGCACGCAACGCGTGCAACACCTGCAATGCCGAGACGATGCCGTCCCCGGTGCTGTGCTTGTCGAGACAGATGATGTGGCCGGAATTCTCGCCGCCGAGTTGCCAGCCTTGCTGCTGCAGCAATTCCATCACGTAGCGGTCTCCCACTTTAGCGCGCAGGAAAGAAATGCCGAACCGCTGCATGGCATGTTCAAATGCCAGGTTGGTCATCAGCGTGCCGACTACGCCGCCGTTCAGTTTGCCCTGCAACTGGCGATGCCTGGCGATCACGTACAGTAACTGGTCGCCATCATAAAGTTGACCGGAACTATCCACCATTATCAAACGATCACCGTCACCGTCCAGCGCGATGCCAATGTCCGCTTTATGTTCAATCACGGCCTTTTGCAAATTTGCAGGTGCAGTTGCGCCGTAGCCATCGTTGATGTTCTTGCCATCCGGCTGCGCGCCGATGGCGATCACGTCCGCGCCGAGTTCGTGGAACACGTGGCGCGCGATGTGATAGGTCGCGCCATGCGCGCTATCCACGACGATCTTCATGCCGCGTAGATTCATTTCCGCCGGGAAGGTGCTCTTGCAGAATTCGATATAACGGCCTCCCGCATCGTCGATGCGTTTAGCCTTGCCCAGGCCATCTGACGAGTTGGTCTGCATCGGATTATCCAGCTCCGCTTCTATGGCGCGCTCGGTCTCATCGGGCAATTTTGCGCCGCTGCTGGAGAAGAATTTAATACCGTTGTCCTCGAACGGGTTGTGCGAGGCGGAGATCACAATACCCGTTTGCAGACGCAACGCACGCGTCAGGTAAGCAACCGCCGGGGTCGGCACCGGCCCAGCAAGGTACACATCCACACCTGCCGCGATCAAGCCCGCTTCCAGCGCAGACTCCAGCATATAGCCGGAGATGCGCGTGTCCTTGCCGATCAGCACGCCAATGCGCTCGCCGCGCATATCGCTGGAGCCTGCCAGCACCTTGCCTGCCGCATAGCCCAGATGCATCACGAATTGCGGTGTGATGGGGTGTTCGCCCACGCATCCACGTATTCCATCGGTTCCGAAATATTTTCTGCTCACGCGATTACTCCATTTCGTTATTCACCATTAACCGGGCGAACGGCATGTCGGACTCTGCCCGACCGCTTCGACAGGCTCAGGACAGGCATGGTGGGCTGAGCCACCCTACATCGCTCTGTTTACTGCATTCCATATCTTCAATACATCCACCGTCTCGCGCACATCGTGCACGCGCACAATGTTGGCACCATGCTGCACCGCTATCAGGGCGGCAACCACGCTTGCTACAACGCGATCACCTGTCTCGCGCCCGGTCAACACGCCGAGCATCGACTTTCGCGAAAGCCCAGCCAATACAGGCACGCCAAGCTCAGCCAGCTTTCTCAATTCGCGCAGCAATGTGAGATTATGCTCCAACGTCTTGCCAAAGCCAAAACCCGGATCAATCACGATACGCTCTCGTGAAATACCGGCGGCTTTGGCAGCGGCGATGCGCCCGCGCAGAAATTCACAGACTTCAGACACTACATTCTGGTATTGGGGTTGCGTCTGCATGGTTTGCGGGCTGCCCTGCTTGTGCATCAGGCACACTACAACATCGCTGGCAGCGACTGCATTCATCGCGGCAGCATCTTGCAATGCGTTAATGTCATTGACCATTTGCACACCGGATGCAATAGCAGCCTGCATTACCTGCGGCTTGCAGGTATCAATCGAGATCGGGACTGATGCCCCACGCAAGCCTTCTATGACTGGCAGCACTCGATCCAATTCTTCCTGAAGACTGACCGGTCGCGCGCCAGGGCGGGTCGATTCGCCGCCGATATCGATTACGTCTGCCCCATCGGTAATCAGTTGATGCGCATGCGCAATCGCGGCTTCGCGCTGCATGTGCTGCCCGCCGTCGGAGAATGAATCGGGCGTAACATTGACGATGCCCATGACCAGAGGTCGGGAGAGATCGAGTTGGAATTTTCCGAGTTGCAGCATAAGAAAACGGGGGCGAATGCCCCCGTGGTTTCGGTTAAACGCCCTCGGCAGGCTGAGTAGGAGTAGTGGCTGGCGCGGTCGGCGCTGCATCCTGTGGCGGCTGCGGCGCCTGTGTGCTTTGGCTTGGCTTGGGTGGGCGCGGCGGATTGCCGGCCATGATGTCGTTGAGCTGGTCGGCATCAAGCGTTTCCCATTCCAGCAATGCCTTGGCCATGGCTTCGATCTTGTCGCGATTCTCTTCGATCAGACGGCGTGCCAGCGCATACTGCTGGTCGATGATGCGGCGAATTTCGGCATCTACCTGCTGCATGGTCGCTTCGGAAATATTTTTGTGTGTGGTAACCGAGCGTCCCAGAAACACCTCGCCCTCGTTTTCTCCATACACCATAGTCCCGAGCGCGTCCGACATGCCCCACTGGGTCACCATGCGCCGCGCCATGTCGGTGGCACGTTCGAAATCGTTTGAAGCGCCGGTCGTCATCTGATGCATGAAAATCTCTTCGGCGATACGTCCGCCGAACAGCACGGCGATGGTATCGAGGATGCGTACCTTGTCCATACTGTAGCGGTCTTCTGTCGGCAGCTGCATAGTCAAGCCCAGCGCGCGTCCACGCGGAATGATGGTCACCTTGTGCACCGGGTCGGTCTTGGGCAGCAGCTTGGCGACCACCGCATGGCCTGACTCGTGATAGGCAGTGTTACGACGCTCCTCCTCAGGCATCACCATTGAGCGGCGTTCCGCGCCCATCATGATCTTGTCCTTGGCCGCCTCAAAATCATTCATGTCGACGAAGCGCTTGCCGCGCCGTGCTGCAAACAACGCTGCCTCGTTAACCAGATTCGCCAAGTCGGCACCGGACATACCCGGCGTGCCTCGCGCCAGAATATCGGCCTTCACGTCCGAGGCAACCGGCACCTTGCGCATATGCACCATCAGTATTTGTTCGCGCCCGCGAATGTCCGGCAACGGCACCACCACTTGGCGATCGAAACGCCCGGGGCGCAACAGCGCTGGGTCAAGCACGTCGGGACGGTTGGTCGCGGCGATAACGATCACGCCGCTGGCACCTTCGAAGCCGTCCATTTCCACCAGCAACGCATTCAAGGTCTGCTCGCGTTCGTCATTGCCGCCGCCCAGTCCTGCGCCGCGCTGCCTGCCTACCGCGTCGATTTCATCGATGAACACGATGCATGGGGAATGTTTCTTGGCTTGGTCGAACATGTCGCGCACCCGCGCCGCGCCGACGCCGACAAACATTTCCACAAAATCTGATCCGGAAATCGAAAAGAACGGCACCTTGGCTTCGCCGGCAATCGCTTTCGCCAGCAGAGTCTTGCCGGTGCCGGGGCTACCGACCAGCAGTACGCCGCGCGGAATGCGCCCGCCGAGATTCTGGAACTTGGACGGATCGCGCAAAAAGTCCACCAGTTCGGATACTTCTTCCTTGGCCTCATCGCAACCGGCCACGTCGGCAAACGTGAAACGCTCCTTGTTCTCATCCAGCATGCGCGCGCGGGACTTGCCGAAGGAGAACGCGCCGCCCTTACCGCCCCCTTGCATCTGGCGCATGAAGAATATCCAGACGCCGATCAGCAGCAACATCGGAAACCATGATACGAAGATATTCATCAGGAAAGACTGCTCTTCTTCGGGCTTGGCTTCAACGCTAACGCCATTTTTCAATAAATCGGAAACTAGCCAGATGTCACTCGGCGCATAGCTGGTAATACGCTTGCCCTCGGTATTGGTCGCCTTCAGCGTGCGGCCCTCTATGGTCACCTTGGTAATATGCCCCTGCTTGACTTCATTAAGAAATTGCGAATAGTCGAGTTGCGTCTGCGCAGATTGCTGCTGGCGGGTATTAAACTGATTGAATACAGTCATCAACACCAAAGCGACGACCATCCAAATTGCAATATTTTTAAAATTGTTCAAAATCACTCCTTTAAACGACGCCAACACCCAACAAGACAGGCTATTAGACTATGGTTTACTTCTTTTCGCTACCCAAAAGATACAGTTCGCTGCTTCGGTCGCGCGAAGCCTTGGGCTTGCGCGTAACAACCTTGGCAAAACGGCTGCGCATCAGCTTGTAAAAATCCTCAAACCCCTCGCCCTGAAAGACTTTGACGAGGAAGCTACCTTCCGGCTTCAGGTGTTCGAGCGCGAATTCCATCGCTAGTTCCGCAAGATGCATCGCGCGCGCCTGATCGGCAGACGCTACACCGCAAATATTGGGGGCCATATCCGAAATTACAAGCCCTACCGGCTTGCCTTGCAGCATATCTTCCAATTGTTTAAGCACCGCATCGTCGCGAAAATCGCCCTGGATGAAATCCACTCCGGGCAAAGGGTCCAGCGGCAACAAATCCAGCGCGATCACCTTCCCGCCACGGCCTAACTTGGCAGCCGCCACCTGCGACCAGCCTCCGGGGGTCGCGCCCAAATCCACCACCACTGTACCAGGCTTGAGCAGATGGTCCTTGGCATCGATCTCGAGCAACTTGTAAGCGGCACGGGAGCGATAACCCTCCTTTTTAGCCTGCTGCACAAAAGGGTCATTTACATGCTCTCGCATCCATTGTTTACTGGTTTTGGATGGCTTCATCGTTTAGAATCCGGCCTTGTTTAGAAAGGCCTATATGTTATCCCTTACCGTATCCGAACGCCTCGCCCTGAAAAGCCGCGCACAGGCATTGAAACCCACAGTGATGATCGGCAATGCCGGCTTGACTGAATCCGTATTAAAAGAAATCGCGCAGACCCTGAAAATTCACGAACTTATCAAGATTCGCGTGTTGGGCGATGACCGCGCGCAACGTGAAGCAATGCTGGAATCCATCTGCACCCAATTAAACGCGGCTCCTGTACAGCATATCGGCAAGATGCTGGTCGTTTATCAGCCCAACCCGGATGCCCACAAGATCGAGATCAAGAAAATGCCGCGCCACAAGGGTAAACCGCTGACCAAAAAGCAGTTGGGTAGCCGCAGTTAGATTTAGATATACTGAACGTCAACAACCTCATATTCCCGCACTCCGCCCGGCGCCTGCACTTCGGCGACATCACCGCTGTATTTGCCAATCAGGGCACGTGCAATCGGGGAGCTGATTGAAATTTTCCGCTGCCTGATATTTGCCTCGTCATCACCGACGATCTGGTAGGTAACCACGTCGCCGTTGTTCACATCTTCCAGTACCACGGTTGCGCCGAACACACAGCGCCCATCGGCTTTAATCGTCTTGGGATCGATAATTTGTGCGCTTCCCAGCTTGCCTTCCAGTTCGACAATGCGCCCCTCGACAAACGACTGACGCTCTTTGGCAGCTTCATATTCGGCGTTCTCCGACAGATCGCCCTGAGCACGAGCCTCGGAAATGGCGTTAATCACCGCCGGACGCTCTACAGTCTTGAGGTTATGAAGCTCTTGGCGCAATTTCTCCGCGCCCTCTACAGTCAAAGGAATTGTGCTCATATCAGAACCTTTTTAGTCTTTAGTTATTAGTCGTTAGTTGGAAGCGATTAGCCGTTGGTGTTGACCCTGCAAATCATAAACCCGCAGCTCAGCTAGATGCTGCATCCCGACGCAAGCAGCGCGCGCGCCAGCCAGCGTAGTGTAATACGTCACCCGTCCCTGTAACGCAGCATGGCGGATGGAATAAGAATCGCGCATCACGGAAGGTTTGCTATCCACGGTATTGATGATGAGACTAACTTCGCCGTTCTTGATCATATCCACGATGTGCGGGCGCCCTTCCGCCACTTTGTTGACCACCGTCACGGCAACTCCTGCCGCACTGATCACGGCAGCTGTTCCGCGTGAAGCCAACAAAGTAAAACCAAGCTGCTCCAGCGAACGTGCGGTTTCCACCACGCCCGGTTTGTCCGCTTCGCGCACGCTGATGAACACCCTGCCGTCCTTGGGCAATTTGACGCTGGCAGCCAGCTGTGATTTCACAAACGCCTCGGCAAAAGTTTCGCCGACACCCATCACCTCACCGGTAGATTTCATTTCCGGGCCCAGTATCGTGTCCACGCCCGGGAATTTGATGAAAGGGAATACCGCTTCTTTCACCGAGTAATATGGCGGAATCACTTCCTTGGTTATGCCCTGTTGCGCCAGCGTCTGTCCGGCCATGCAGCGCGCCGCGATTTTCGCCAAGGGCACGCCGGTCGCCTTGGAGACGAATGGCACGGTACGCGAGGCGCGCGGATTCACTTCCAGCACATACACGGTGTCACCCTGGATGGCGAACTGCACGTTCATCAGCCCGACCACATTGAGCGCCTTGGCCATCGCCACTGTCTGGAGGCGCAATGCGTTTTGCATGCTGGCCGACAAACTGAACGGCGGCAACGAGCAAGCCGAGTCGCCGGAATGCACGCCTGCCTCCTCGACGTGTTCCATGATGCCGCCGATAATCACTTGATTGCCATCGGATACCGCATCCACATCCACTTCAATCGCGTCATTCAAAAAACGATCCAGCAATATAGGCATACGCTCGGGATAAGTTTTCGACATCTCCTCGGCAGCACGCATGTAGCGTTCCAAATCGGTTTGGGCATGGATGATTTCCATCGCGCGACCACCTAAAACATTGGATGGGCGCACCACCAAGGGGTAGCCGATTTCGACAGCCCCGGCGAGAGCGTCCTGGACATTGCTCGCGGTGCGGTTGGGCGGCTGCTTCAAATTCAGTTGGTGCAGCATCTGCTGGAAACGCGCGCGGTCTTCCGCGCAGTCGATCATGTCCGGCGTGGTGCCGATGATCGGCACGCCGTTCTTCTCCAGCCCATGCGCCAGCTTGAGCGGCGTCTGCCCGCCAAACTGCACGATCACGCCGACAGGCTTCTCCACCGCCACGATTTCCAGCACATCTTCCAGCGTCAGCGGCTCGAAATACAGCCGGTCTGAAGTGTCATAGTCGGTAGAGACAGTTTCCGGATTACAGTTGACCATGATGGTTTCGTAGCCGTCCTCGCGCATCGCCAGCGCGGCATGCACACAGCAGTAGTCAAACTCGATGCCCTGACCGATGCGGTTCGGCCCGCCGCCCAGCACCATGATTTTCTTGTTAGCGGTCGGCTGCGCTTCGCACTCTTCCTCGTAAGTCGAATACATGTAGGCGGTGTTGGTGGCAAACTCGGCGGCACAGGTATCCACACGCTTGAATACCGGACGCACGCCCAACGCATGGCGGTAGGCGCGCACCGCCGCCGCATCGGTATCCAGCAATACCGCCAGACGCGCATCCGCGAAACCGCTGCGCTTCAAGGTCCGCAAATCGTCCGCGCCCAGGCTTTCCAGCGTGCGGTCAGCCAGTGCTTTTTCCTGGCGGATCAGGTCTTCAATCTGTACCAAAAACCACGGGTCGATCTTGCTGATGCCGAATACTTCTTCCACGCCCATGCCGAGGCGGAACGCGTCGCTCACAGCCCAGATGCGCTCCGGCCCCGGACTGCCGAGTTCGGACACGATGGCTTCGCGCTCGGTAAATTTGCTGTCCAGTCCGTTTACGCCGACTTCCAGACCGCGCAATGCTTTGTGGAACGACTCCTGGAAGGTGCGCCCGATCGCCATCACTTCGCCCACCGATTTCATTTGTGTGGTCAGACGGTCGTTGGCCTGAGGAAATTTTTCAAAGGCGAAACGCGGGATCTTGGTCACCACATAATCGATGCTCGGCTCGAACGAAGCAGGCGTTGCACCGCCGGTAATGTCGTTCTTCAATTCATCCAGTGTGTAGCCCACCGCCAGCTTGGCGGCGACCTTTGCAATCGGGAAGCCGGTCGCCTTGGAAGCCAGTGCGGATGAACGCGAAACGCGCGGGTTCATCTCGATCACCACCATGCGCCCGTCTTCCGGATTGATCGCGAACTGCACATTGGAGCCGCCTGTATCCACGCCGATCTCACGCAACACCGCAATGCTGGCATCGCGCATGATCTGGTATTCCTTGTCGGTCAGCGTCTGTGCCGGTGCCACGGTGATCGAATCGCCGGTATGCACACCCATAGGGTCGAGGTTTTCGATGGAACAGATAATGATGCAATTGTCATTGCGGTCGCGCACCACTTCCATCTCGAATTCTTTCCAGCCGAGCAGCGATTCCTCGATCAGCAGCTCGCGTGTCGGAGATGCTTCCAGCCCGCGCTCGCAGATCTCGACGAACTCCTCGCGGTTGTAGGCGATGCCGCCGCCGCTGCCGCCCATCGTGAAAGAAGGGCGGATCACCGTCGGGAAACCCATCACCTGCTGAACCTGCAATGCTTCTTCCATGCTGTGCGCGATCGCGGAACGGGCCGAGGCCAGGCCGATCCTGGTCATCGCCTGCTTGAACTTTTCACGGTCTTCCGCCTTGTCGATCGCTTCGCGCGACGCGCCGATCATTTCGACGTTGTATTTTTCCAGTACGCCGTGCTTAGCCAGATCCAGCGCGCAATTCAACGCGGTCTGCCCGCCCATGGTCGGCAGGATCGCATCGGGCTTTTCCCTGGCGATGATCTTCTCAACCATCTTCCAGGTGATTGGCTCGATGTAGGTCGCATCCGCCATCTCCGGGTCGGTCATGATGGTGGCCGGGTTAGAGTTCACCAGAATGACGCGATAGCCCTCTTCGCGCAGCGCCTTGCAGGCCTGTGCACCGGAATAATCGAACTCGCACGCCTGCCCGATGACGATGGGACCCGCGCCGATGATCAGGATGGATTTAATGTCGGTACGCTTTGCCATTTATTTGCCCATCATCGCAACGAAGCGATCAAACAGATAATCCAGATCATGAGGGCCGGGACTCGCTTCGGGATGACCCTGGAAGCAGAACGCCGGTTTGTCGGTCAACTCGAAACCCTGCAACGTACCGTCGAACAGCGAGACATGGGTAACACGTGCATTCGCAGGCAGCGTAGTCAAATCCACTGCAAAACCGTGATTCTGGCTGGTGATCATCACGCGCTTGCTCTGCATGTCCTGCACCGGATGATTCGCGCCGCGATGGCCGAACTTCATTTTCATCGTCTTCGCACCCACCGCCAGCCCCATCAACTGGTGTCCGAGACAGATGCCGAACAACGGCACACCTGCCGCCAAAAATTGCCGTGTTGCCGCAATCGCGTAATCGCATGGTTCCGGGTCGCCGGGGCCGTTTGACAGGAATACGCCATCCGGCTCCATCGCCAGCACTTCCTTCGCCGTGGTCTTTGCAGGCACTACGGTAATTCGGCAGCCGCGCTCGGCCAGCTTGCGCAGGATATTGCGCTTCACTCCGAAGTCGTAAGCTACCACATGAAATCTGGAATGCGTCGACTCGGGATAGCCCACGCCCAGCTCCCACTCGCGCTGAGTCCATGAGTAGGATTTGGCGCATGAAACCTCCTTGGCCAGATCCATGCCGGCCAATCCGCCAAAACCGCGCGCCGCCGCGAGTGCCGCCACATCATCCGTGCCGGTCGCAATACAGCCGTTCTGAGCACCTTTTTCGCGCAGAATGCGCGTCAGTTTGCGCGTATCGATCCCGGCAATTGCCACCACGTTGTTGGCCTTGAGATAATCCGGCAGCGATTGCGTATTGCGCCAATTGCTTACCGTCATCGAAAGATCACGAATGACCAGACCGCTGGCAAACACCTGCCGAGATTCCACATCTTCGGCATTCACCCCGACGTTGCCGATATGCGGGCAGGTCAGCGTAACGATTTGTTTGCAGTAAGAAGGGTCGGTCAGAATTTCCTGATAGCCGGTCATCGAGGTGTTGAACACCACTTCTCCGACGCTACTGCCGTGAGCCCCGATGGCAATGCCCCGAAACACCGTCCCATCGGCAAGCACAAGAATGGCGTGGTTCGTTTGCGACACCGGAAATACTCCCAAAGATAACAGCCTGCCGGCTTAGATGACATAAAGAAGCGGGACGAACAACGTGTTCATCCCGCTCTGATTTATAGTAGATTATACCCTATTGCAGAGGGCGGCATCAAATGAACCTCCGCTAAAATCCAGCTTTGGGCACAGCAGCCTACGTCATTTGGCGTATTGCGGTTTGGCAATTTTCTTGTTAGCGTTCGTCTGCATGCCTGTTGAATGTACCGCTACGCGAACCATGTTCCCTGATCCGAACCGGACCTAAACATAATATGATTTCACCACGCCACCTGCTGATCACCATCGCCACGTTCGGGCTAATCGCGGCGCTGGTGTTCCTGTACAACAAGACCGAGGCTGTTGACTTGAGTGAACGCAACGAGATTGTTTCGCTGTTGCGTGAATTGCAGGAGATCGAAGGGCGCTGGGATATTGATGTGCTGCGGATGCGCATGGATATGGATTCCAGCCAGATGACCGCGCCAAACCGCACCACTGCGGCACAAAATGCGCTCAAGGCACTAGCAAATGCTGTACCTCACATCAACAGCCCTTCATTAAGTGAAAATCTCGGAGCAATCTCAAAGGCGATCACCGAGAAAGCGGAGCTGATCGAAAAATTCAAGGTCGCGAATGGCAATTCCAAGGAAGCGTTGCTCAAGATGATGTCATTTGCAGACGTGCCTAGCGCTCCAGAAGAAAGATCAGGCAAAATTGATACTCGTCAAAAGGAATTTACCCAGGCGCTCAATCAGCTTGCCGCCGCCGCATCAGGATATTATTGGCTTGAACAGGATGCACAGCGCAAAACCCTCGAAACCGCAGCGTCGCAAGTGCTTGGATTAGCCTTGTCCATGGATGCGGCTGCGCATGATAAGGCCAGCGCAATGAGTGACGCAGCTCAGGTTCTACTCAAAGCCAAACCCATTGAGCAGGAGTTATCCTCCAAAGTTGCGCTCCTGACCTCAGGCCCCAGGCTCAATGGGCTTGCGCTCTCATTTAACCGTGAACTCGAAGCGACGCTGGGTGAGAAGGAGCGCTTCCGTGTTTACATGATCGCTTATGCCGCAGCGCTCCTGATCGGCATCGGTTACCTCGGTGTCCGGATCGTGGCCGCGAATGAAACATTGGAGCACCGGGTCACAGATCGCACGCGCGAACTTTCAGATGCGTTGCGGCACCTCAAGGAATCCGAAGCGCAACTGATCCAGTCCGAAAAAATGTCCTCGCTCGGACAAATGGTCGCAGGCGTAGCGCATGAGATAAACACGCCGCTTGCTTATGTTAGCAACAGTCTCACAGCCGTAAATGATCGTCTGCCGGACATCACGAGCGCAGTAGGCGATTGCGAGAAACTGCTTGCATTACTCCACGATCCGAACGTCCAGCCGGATGACTTGAACCGGCAATTTGCGCAAGCAGCCGCGCAACTTGATCGAATCAAACAGCACGAGGTGCTCACCGAGCTTGCGGCGCTGGTTAAGGATGGCATATACGGGGCCGGCCAGGTGGCGGAGATCGTCAGCAATCTGAAGGATTTCAGCCGCCTCGATCGCAGCAAAGTAAGCAGCTTTAACCTGAACGACGGCCTCAACAGCACGCTGGGACTTGCGCGTCACCTGCTCAAATCCATCAAGGTAACCAAAAACTTCGGAGGTATACCAGCGATTACCTGTGCGCCATCGCAAATCAACCAGGTATTCCTGAATTTGATTACCAACGCGGCGCAGGCGCTCCCCCCGCAAAACGGGGAAATTACCCTTTCCACGCGCAGCGAAAACGATGGCGTTACAGTCGAGGTTGCGGACAACGGAACCGGGATACCTCCTGATGTGCTACCGAAAATTTTTGATCCCTTCTTCACCACCAAGGAGATCGGTAAAGGCACCGGACTTGGCCTTTCCATTTCATACCAGATCATCAAGGATCACGGCGGACGCATAAATGTCGAATCGCAGCCTGGACGCGGCACGAAATTTACTGTCTGGGTACCCCTCAAGTCCCCGTCCGAAACCAAACTTTCCGCCTAGCCTCACCCTATGACGCAACAGTTTAAAATCGGCAAATACGAAATCCAGGGCGAGCTCGGCAAGGGTGCTGTGGGAACCGTCTACAAAGGTTTCGACCCATTGATCTCGCGCTGGGTCGCGATCAAGGCCATCGTCAAGGCATCGCTCGACCCGGTCGATCTGCAACACATGGTCAGCCGCTTCCGCCACGAAGCAAGAGCGGTCGGACGGCTCATCCACCCGCGCATCGTGCAGATATACGACTATGGCGAGGATGATAAGCTCGCTTACATCGTGATGGAGCTGGTGAACGGCAAATCGCTGCAGGAACACCTTTCGAAAGGCGCGAACTACAGCCTTCAGGAAATCAGCGAAATTATCAGGCCGCTGCTCGATGGCCTCGGCTACGTGCACTCGGAGGGCGTCGTGCACCGCGACCTCAAGCCGTCGAACATCATGATTAACAGCGATGGCCGCATCAAGGTTTGCGATTTTGGCATCGCACATACCGAATCTTCCGAGCTGACGCAGGTCGGCGACGTACTTGGTTCGCTGCACTACATGTCACCGGAACAATTCCTCGGGCAACCGATAGATAGCCGCACCGATATCTACTCTGTCGGCGTGGTTGCCTATGAGCTCCTGACCGGCAAAAAGCCGTTCACCGGCAATAGCGCTGCTGTCATGCAGCAGGTAATCAACCAGCGCCCGGCCGATCCATCGAGCATCAATCCCAGGCTTTCCCCGCTGATAGACCAGGTAATACAAAAAGCGCTTGCCAAGAAAAGCGCTGATCGCTACCAGAGCGCGCGCGAGTTTTCCGATGCCTTCATCCAGGCAATCGCGGCCTGCAGCGGTTCCAGCGCACCCGTTCCGCAGACACCCCCTGCAGGACTGCTTAATGCCGCGCGTATGCTTAACTCCCGGGCTGCCGTACAACCTTCATCCTGGCCCTCTGTACAGCCTGCCCTCGACCTGGACCTCGGCCAAATCACCACAAAACTGCCGAAGTTCAAGCCGGAAGAAGCATTGCCGGAAAGCAAAGACAGCCAGTTCGTCCTGGACAAGAGCGTGAAACAGGCGCGCATTCTGGTGGTGGACGATGAAGAGCGTATCCTGACTGCGCTTAAGTCACTGTTCCGCATGCAATACCAGGTTTTCGCCACCACCGACGGGTATCAGGCGCTCGACTTCCTCAAGCAGCAAAAAGTCCACGTTATCATCAGCGACCAGCGCATGCCGATAATGCCGGGGGTCGAGCTGCTGCGCCAGGCGCGCGACATCTCCCCCTCCAGCGTCCGCATTCTGCTCACCGGCTATTCCGACCTGGCGTCCATAGTCGGCTCAATCAACGATGGCGAGGTTTACCGCTTCATCAGCAAGCCTTGGAACAATCAGGAATTGCAGCAAATCGTTGCGGAAGCTGTGACTATTGCGATGGAACTCGCCGACACCCAGTCCACTCCAGTGGCGCTGCCGCAGAAAATGAATGCTGGCATTCTGGTCATTGACGAGGACGAAGAAATATACCGTGTCACCAAGGGAGTGATTGACGGCCTGTGCCCGGTGCTTTATGCGCCTGACCTGGATGCCGCGATCGCCGTAATGCAGGAGCAGGAAGTTGCGGTGGTTCTCGCCGATGTCGGGGCAGGCAACGAGGATGTGGCCGCAATGATCAAGTTGCTCAAACAGGAAAACCCGCAAATCCTGACCGTCGTCCTTACCGCCGCATCAGACTCGGATCTGATGATCGAACTCATCAACAAGGCGCAAATCTTTCGCTTCCTCAACAAGCCGGTAAAAATCAAATTCCTCAAGAACCACCTGCATGCCGCACTTACCCAGTACCTGGCCTTTCAAAAAGCGCCGCAGTTACTGCACCAGCATCGTGTGCAGGAATCCGGGCTGGTGCGCAACTCATCGGTTGGCAAGAAAATTCTTTCCGGCCTCACGGCGCTTCATGTGCGGTGGTTTAAGACCGGATAACCCTGGAAGCCTTCTAAAAGAAATGAAGGTTCCCATTCCCCTCTCAGGTTAAATTCCCGTCAAACGACGAGTAAATAATCACCTTGAAAGCCAACTTTCCTGCTGATCTTCAAACAGAGAAACAGGAACCAGTTTTTGATGGAACTTATTGACTGGGCATGCAACTACTCCTTGCCAATTTCATTCTCGTCATACACGCATTGTTCGTGGCGTTTGTCATTCTCGGGCTGGTTGCGATTTTGCCCGGGAAGTATTGGCGTTGGGGCTGGGTCAGGAACTGGTGGTTCAGGCTTGCCCACCTTCTTGCAATTGGAACCGTAATAGCGGAATCATGGATGGGCCTGATATGCCCGCTTACCGAATTGGAAAACCGTTCAAAAGAGGCAGCGGGCGGCAGCGCCTATTCAAGTTCCTTTATCCAGCACTGGTTGCATGAAATTCTGTTCTATGATTTTGCCCCTTGGGTTTTTTCAGTTGCATACACGGCATTTGGAATCCTTGTGATAATTGTATGGCTGCTCGTGCCGCCGGGACATACCCGAAACTAAAAATGTTTTCATAAAAACAAATAGCGAACGGCGGATGCCTGATTCAACTTTAATTCAACCCGGATATGCGCAGAAAAACCGCACCGCCTGGTGGATACAGATTTTTTAAAGGATGGTCTGGCTTCGCTTAACAGCTTGGCCGATGTATAGGCATTCCTGCTGGATGCTATGCGTGAAGGGGTAGGGAGCAAAGCGGCATCTGTTTTTATCGGTTCCGAAAAAGAGCAAATCAGTAAAATTCATGACACTATTTATTAGCTTATCTAATAAATAGGAAGAGGCGCAAGGCTAGGTGAAAGTACTGGTAGTCACACCGCCAGACATATCATTTCGCTAATGTCTGGGCAGGGTCAAGAACCAACAGGACTACTTGGCTCTTTTATTCGAGGTGGGTATGAACAATGCTTCGATTTTCCTAGCTATTTTGCCTTCTTCCCAGCAGCATCTTGTGCAGCAACCGAAGAAGAGGGTTCGATAACAACCCCCCCTTTGTCATAATCAGAATAAATAGACTCGACAGTTATGCGAGAGCCTTGGTCATCCACCCAGATAAAAGTCTCCTTATCGAGTTGAGCTCCTTCCACTTCTTTTAATCCGAAAGTCCCCTGATCAAGTTGGGTTCCTATTGCTTTTTTTACTATCGTATTTTTTTTCAGTGGCTTTCCATACTTTTTCTCTAAGGCCTTAGCAAGCGCCAGCATTTCTTGCGTGGAGCCGTCTATCACGACCTTGATGAGAGCTTTGTCGCTACCCAAGGTAACCAATGCAAAAGCGTTAACCAGGGTTTCATAATCGATCAATATCAAGCTTTTTTCATCCGTGAATGAACATCTGTCATTTATGGTGTTGAATTTTTTTCCTATACACATTTTCTTCAAGGCATCGTTTACTCCTGGCTTGCCAAGAGGAATACCTTTAAAGGAAATCAGCTGATTTGTCTTATTGAAGAGTTGCTTTTGCGACGACGGTTCCACCGAAGGACTACTCTTAGTCTGTGCCTGAGATTCGGCATTGCCATAACTTGAAAAGAGTAACGCACCAATAACCGCTACACCTGACAGCAAAATTCGTTGATTCATTTTACAAGTTCCGTTGATAAAATTGTAACGTCATTATATATGCTCATCCAGATGTTCGATGAACTCCCTCATTTGTGGCACATCTATTTACCACCTTAATCTTGAGCTTTTTCCGCTCAAAGGTCAATGCGCCAAATTATCTAGACCATATTTTTGAGCCTGTCCCGCAATTCCCACCGCAATTGCACTAGACGGGGGAAAAAGGTATGAAACAAAAAAACAGCCAGATCGTTGTGATTTAGCTGGTTTCGAGTACGTCGCTGGAAGAAGCAGGGCTTGCTTATGGCGGAGAGGGTGGGATTCGAACCCACGGTGACGCATAACGCCACACCGGATTTCGAGTCCGGTACATTCGACCACTCTGACACCTCTCCCGAATGGATCAATAAGCAGCGGCGCGCATTCTACCAACAACTTTTAATCTCGTGCAGAATGTTGCAATCGTCGCGGCGTACTCAGCGACGGTACCCCATTCATATTTCCACGAAATTTCATATCGGCTGATCGGGCCGCTGCAACGTTTACTGCACTAACTGCCTTTTTCACTGCGCTGTTCGAGCAGACGCTCAATACGATCCAGGCGTGCAGATATTTCCTTGAGGTGGCGATCGGCCACCTTCTCCTCCTGCTCCATTTTTTCGACATCGCTGCCGATGAAGAAAGCCGCCAGATTGGCGGTGAGCAGCGAAAGCAGCACCACGCCGAACAGGATCAGCAGTGAGCCGAATAGTCTCCCG
The DNA here is from genome assembly GCA_023259055.1 of Nitrosomonadales bacterium. Taxonomy (GTDB): domain Bacteria; phylum Pseudomonadota; class Gammaproteobacteria; order Burkholderiales; family Gallionellaceae; genus Gallionella. Next base: position 493,371 of record JAHFQZ010000002.1, on the reverse strand, counting down.
GCTCCGCTGTGCGGCACCACGTCGCCATAACCCACCGTGGCCATCGTCACCCACGCCCACCACATTCCGTCCCAGATGGTGCCGATGGAAGGGTCGATGCGCGAAATGATTACGCCTGACAGCAGCATTGTGATGAAAGCTACAGCCAGAGTATTGCCGAGCTGATGTTGGGAAAGCAGTTTGCGCGCGGGCTTGGACAGGCGCACCAACAACATTGCTACCAGCACTAAACGAAAACTGCGCAATAGCCCAACCAGTGGAGAGAACTGCCATAACAACGGAAATCCGCCAAAGATTATGGCCAGATTCATCCAGTTGCGCAGCAGATATTCGCGTTTGTTCCTGACCAATGCGCTCAGCAGCGCGGTTTCAGTCAGGAATGCCAGCCACACCAGCCAGTCGGCGATGCGCGCAAGCATAGGCACAATCGCCTGCGTCTCCTCCAGATACCACTGGAACGGAATCCACATCACGACCAGCACCATCGGCCACTCCAGCCGCTTCGCCCACAGCCTTGCAACTGGCTGCTCATGCGACTCTACCCCGGCGATGCCGATCAGATGGATGATTTTCATTTAGAGGGAGAGTTTCTCCATGCCGCCCATGTAAGGGCGCAATACTTCGGGAATCATCACGCTGCCGTCGGCTTGCTGATAGTTCTCCAATACGGCGACCAACGTGCGCCCGACCGCCAAACCGGAGCCGTTCAACGTGTGCAGCAGTTCAGGCTTGCCCTGCGCGTTGCGGAAACGCGCTTGCATCCTGCGAGCCTGGAACGCCTCGAAGTTGCTGCATGAGGAAATCTCGCGGTAGGTGTTCTGCGCAGGCAGCCACACCTCGATGTCATAGGTCAGTGCGGCGGAAAAACCCATGTCGCCGGTGCACAGCTTCACCACACGGTATGGCAAGCCGAGTTTTTGCAAGATGACTTCGGCATGGCCGAGTAATTCTTCCAGCCCCTCATAGGATTTTTCCGGATGCACGATCTGCACCAGCTCTACCTTGTCGAACTGGTGCTGGCGAATCATGCCACGCGTGTCACGCCCGTAGGAACCCGCCTCGGAACGGAAGCACGGCGTGTGCGCAACGAACTTCATTGGAAGTTTTTCCAAAGGCACGATCTCGTCGCGCACGATGTTGGTCACGGGAACTTCGGCGGTGGGGATCAGATAAAAATTCTGCTCCCCATCTTCTCCCATCACGCGCGGAACGCGGAACAAATCTTCCTCGAACTTCGGTAACTGCCCGGTGCCGCGCATCGAATCGGCATTCACGATGTACGGCACGTACACTTCGGTATAACCGTGCTGGTCGGCATGCGTATCCAGCATGAACTGCGCCAGTGCTCTATGCAGTCTTGCCATCGGGCCTTTAAGCAACGAAAAGCGCGCGCCGCTGATCTTCGCGGCGGTATCGAAATCCAGCCCGTCCAGCCCTTCGCCGATGCTGACGTGATCTTTCACCTCGAAAGCGAATTTCGGAATGTTGCCGACCTTGCGCACTTCCAGATTGTCGGCCTCGGATTTTCCTATCGGCACGCCACCATGCGGGGTATTGGGGATCACCGCAAGAAAGGCATTTAACTCATGCTGCACTTCGCTCAAGCGCGTTTCGAGTTGCTTGAGCTCGTCGCCGAGATTCGCCACTTCTGCCATGATGGCCGACACATCCTCACCCTTTGCCTTGGCTTGGCCGATCAGCTTGGACGAACTATTGCGCTTGGCCTGCGATTCCTGGGTGCGCGTCTGGATACTTTTGCGCTGTGCCTCCAACTCCTGAAAACGTGCCGCATCCAACACAAAACCGCGTGTTGCAAGTCGTTCCGCTACACCTGCCAAATCATTGCGTAATGCTTGAATATCCAACATGCTGTTCTATCCTTTTTTATTTTTTGCAGCCTCATCTAATTCATGAAGCCGCGTCAGCTTCTCGGCAATTTTTGCTTCCAGCCCGCGCTCGGTGGGCTGATAGAAACTCACCTCCGGCATGCCGTCGGGAAAATATTTTTCACCCGCCGCATAACCGTCCGTCTCGTCGTGCGCATAACGGTAGTCCTTGCCGTAATCGAGTTGCTTCATCAGTTTAGTCGGCGCGTTGCGCAGATGCAGCGGCACTTCGCGCGAGCCATCCTTCGCCACCCAGGCGCGGGCGGCATTATACGCGACGTAGCCGGCGTTCGACTTCGGTGCGCAGGCCATATACAGCACCGCCTGCGCCAGAGCCAGTTCGCCTTCCGGTGACCCCAAACGCTCATAGGTCTGTGCGGCATCCTGCGTCAGCTGGATCGCGCGCGGGTCGGCCAGGCCGATGTCTTCCCACGACATGCGCACGATGCGCCGCGCCAGATAGCGCGGATCGGCGCCGCCATCCAGCATGCGCACCAACCAGTACAGCGCAGCATCGGGATTGGAACCGCGCACCGACTTGTGCAATGCGGAAATCTGGTCGTAGAACGCTTCCCCGCCCTTGTCGAAGCGGCGCAGACTTTGCGCCAGCGTGTTGTCGAGAAACTTGGCGTCGATGTGGCTCGCGCCGGAAGTTTGCGCGGCAGTTTGCAACTGTTCCAATGCGTTGAGCAGGCGTCGCGCATCGCCGTCGGCGTAGCCGATGATACGTTCGCGCGCATCGTCATCAAACTGCAAATTTTCCAATGCAACCTGCCGCGCACGTTCGAACAACAGCGCCAGCTCTTCGGCAGACAGCGCATGCAGCACATACACCTGAGCGCGTGACAGCAGCGCGTTGTTTACCTCGAAGGAGGGATTCTCGGTGGTCGCGCCGATGAACGTCACCAGCCCCTGCTCGACGAACGGCAGGAATGCATCCTGCTGCGACTTGTTGAAGCGATGGACTTCATCGACAAACAGGATGGTGTGGCGACCGCGCTGTTGCAACACCTGCTGAGCCTGCGCGATGGCTTCGCGGATGTCTTTCACGCCGGACAATACTGCCGACAGCGGCACGAATTCGGCATCGAATGCCTGCGCCATCAACCGCGCCAGCGTGGTCTTGCCGACCCCCGGCGGTCCCCACAGAATCATCGAGTGCAGCTTGCCTGACTGGAACGCAAGGCGCAGCGGCCTGCCTTCACCCAATAAGTGTGATTGCCCGATGACTTCGTCGATATGTTTTGGGCGGAGGCGTTCCGCCAGCGGAGCAGCGGGAGAAGGCGAATCAAACAGGCTGTCGGTCGACATGATGCGCCGCGATGTTATTCGCCCAGCACATCAGCGCCCTTTGGAGGCGTGAATTTGAACTGCTGTTCTGATAACTTCGGGTTACGCTGCATCGCAGAAAAGCGCAATACGGTCTTGTGTCCATACATGTCATTCAGCTCCATGACGACCAATTCGGATTGAACGTTAAATGCCATAAGTATTCCATTAAAGCTGCTGTCCTGCCCCTTCGGTGTGGCTTGCAACCATTCAAGCCCATCCCGGTTGCCGCTTTCCTTGAGGATAAAATCGCGCTCGATTTCGTTGTTGCCGGAAAGCAGCGCGGCGGGGCTGCTGCCCAGAGCCGCATCCAGCTTTTTGACCGTCACCTGGTTCAGGTCCACATCGTACAGCCAGAATTTCACACCGTCGCCGACGATGAGCTGCTCGTAGGGCTTCTGGTAGGTCCAGCGGAATTTCCCGGGGCGCTGGAACTGCATGACACCGGACGCGCTCTGGATGCGCTTTCCGTTCTGATCCATCACTTCCTGCGTGAAATTCGCCTGCGCGGAACGCGTCGCGGCGATGAATTCCTTCAGCTTGCCGATGCCGCCGGCATGGGCGGAAAGCGGCAACGTCAAGAACAACATGATGAAAAACTTTTGCATTTTGCTCACCAGAAAAATAACTGTCCGCATAACCAGCGACTTGGCTGGCGGTTTTTGCCAACCTAGTCGAATGGCTAGTAGCTTCACCAGATTACACAGATTTCCGCAGATTTAGAGCTAAACAATCTGTGTAAATCTGCGTAATCTGCGGATAAAGGTTGTTACTCGGATCGCGCAGGTGCGATCACTTCGCGGTTACCATTGCTCTGCATCGCGGAAACAATTCCTGCCGCTTCCATTTGCTCGACCAGCCGCGCGGCGCGGTTATAGCCGATACGCAAATGCCGTTGTACCAGCGAGATCGAGGCGCGGCGGTTTTTAAGGACGATTTCCACCGCCTGGTCGTATAAGGGATCGGCTTCCGCATCCAGGCTTGGGCCACCTTCTCCACCCTCTTCCGGCGATTCATCCAGAGAATTGAGCACACCTTCGATGTACTGCGGCTCGCCTTGCGCCTTGAGGTGTTCGGCGACGCGGTGCACTTCCTGGTCGGACACGAACGCGCCATGCACGCGTTGCGGATAGCCGCTACCGGGCGGCAGGTACAGCATGTCACCTTGTCCGAGCAATGCTTCCGCGCCCATCTGGTCGAGGATGGTGCGCGAGTCGATTTTGCTCGACACCTGGAACGCCACGCGCGTCGGCACATTGGCCTTGATCAGTCCGGTGATCACGTCCACCGAGGGACGCTGCGTCGCCAGCACCAGGTGTATCCCGGATGCGCGCGCCTTCTGTGCCAGCCGTGCGATCAGTTCTTCGATTTTTTTGCCGACCACCATCATCAGGTCGGCGAGCTCGTCGATGAACACCACGATCAGCGGCAATTCTTCGAGCGGCTCCGGCAAGTCTGGTGTGAGCGTAAACGGGTTAGTGAGCGGCTGTCCGTCTTTAATTGCATCGCGTATCCTTTGGTTGTAGCCGGCAATGTTGCGCACACCCAGTGTGGACATCAGGCGGTAACGCCGGTCCATTTCCTGCACGCACCAGTTAAGCCCGGATGCAGCTTGGCGCATGTCTGTTACCACCGGCGCAAGCAGATGGGGGATGCCTTCATACACCGACAGCTCAAGCATCTTGGGGTCAATCAGCATCAGGCGGACTTGTTGCGGCGTAGACTTGTAGAGCAGGCTCAAGATCATCGCGTTGATCGCCACCGACTTGCCGGAGCCGGTGGTGCCCGCCACCAGCACGTGCGGCATTTTGGCCAGATCCGCGACCACCGGCTTGCCGGAAATATCCTTGCCCATCGCTATGGTCAGCGCGGAACCCATGTCGGCGTAAACCTGCGAGCCGAGAATTTCCGAGAGATGCACGATCTGGCGTTTCGGGTTGGGCAATTCAAGTGCCATGTAGGCTTTGCCGGGAATGGTCTCGACCATGCGAATGCTCACCACCGAGAGGGCACGCGCAAGATCCTTCACCAGATTGGTGATTTGGCTGCCCTTCACGCCAGTGGCCGGATCGATCTCATAGCGGGTAATCACCGGGCCCGGATAGGCTGCGACCACTTTGACTTCCACGCCGAAATCTTTCAGCTTGCGTTCGATCAGGCGCGAGGTGAATTCCAGGGTGTCGGCAGAAACAACTTCGATCTGCCTGGTAGCCGGGTCAAGCAGATGCAACGGCGGCAGTGACGAGTCCTGCAGGTCGGCGAACAGCGGTGCCTGCTTTTCCTGGGTGGCCCTCGCCGATTTGGTAACTTCCATCTCCGGCATTTCAATGTGTATAGGCTGATGTTCTTCAACGCGCCTCTTTTTTTCTTCCTCAACGACCGCGATACGCCCGCTCATCGCCTGCGCCCCGATACGCCTGTCCTGACGCGTTTGCCAGGCAAGGTACGCCCATTGGTATGCGGTTTCGAGCAGCTCACCCAACCAATCCACAAAACGCAACCATGACATTCCGCTGAACACGCTAAAGCTGGTTGCAACCAGGGCCAGCAACAAAAGCGTCGCGCCGGTAAAGCCAAACAACCCCGTCAGCGCCTTGCCTAATACCGAACCAAGCATTCCACCCGGCGCCAACGGCAGCGCTACCTTCAGTGTATACATGCGTATCGCTTCAAGCGAACTGCTGGAAAGCAGCAGCACGGCTATCCCAGCAATAGATACCCACATCGCCCGTTTGCAAAAAATGCTGTCTGCTCGTAAATTCCGGTACTCCACCCAAACGCGTTGCAGTATGTACAGAACCAGCCACCAGGCGGAAAAACCAAACAGGTAGAACAGCAGGTCAGAAAGATACGCGCCCAGCACCCCGCCGGGATTGCTGGTGTGCGCACCGCTGGCGCTATGCGACCAGGCGGGGTCGGCGGAGCTGTAGCCATACAACGCCAGCGCGATATACAACGCACCGGTAGTCAGCAATATCCAGCGCGATTCGCGCAATATCACCAACAGCTTGCTGGTAGAGGAATCGTCGCTTGCTTCAAACATGGCAGGCGGCAGGGTTTAACCCGATCAATAGCACTGGAAAAAATTTGATCACAAACATCTCCGTTCCAAATATCCTTGTTCAGCGGCGCATGGCGTTCAGCACAACCACGGTGCCTGGCCCAACAATATGTGTATTGTGAATCATACCCCGGCAAGCAACAAGCGAATATCCTCCGCCAGCCAGTCGGCGCTTTGGTCTTGAGGTGCACGCAGCCGCACCTTACCTTGGGGATCGACAAGAAACGTTCCGACACTGTGATCCATGTTGTAGCCGGATTTGGCCGGCTGCTTCATATACGCCACATAAAATGCCTTGGCTGCCTGCGCCGTAGCTTGTTCGTCCCCATACAGGCCAAGGAACGAAGAATAAAAAGCGGGGACATATTCCGCCATCAACTCCGGTTTGTCGCGTTCCGGATCAACCGTAATAAACAGCACCTGCACCTTATCCGCATCTTTTTCAAGCTTGCGCATCATCCGCGCCAGATCTGCCAGCGTGGTGGGGCATATATCCGGGCAGTGAGTGTAGCCGAAGAACAACACCACAACCTTGCCGCGAAAATCGGCCAGCGTGCGCGGTTTGCCATTGTGGTCGGTTAAACGAAAATCAGCCTGAGTGAACATTGCGCCAATATCGCTGGCATGAAACGGCGACGGCAGCGTGGGTTTTTCGCATCCAGTCAGGAACACGATTAGTAACAGAAAAAACAATTTACGCAGCCACATGGCAGCTTCCCGTCCAGCCGTATGAATAAAGGGTATAGGCCACCTTGAACAAGCCATACGCTCCGAATCCGGCTACCAGTAGCCCTGCGATCATCCTCACGCGCGGCGCCTGCACCCAGCGTTTGCAGCTCTCCCAAAACATGCCTATCGCCAGCAAGTTCGGCAGGGTTCCCAGTCCGAACGCCAGCATGATCAACGCGCCGCTTTGTGCTGAGCCGCTGGCCAGCGCAGTGACCAGCACACTGTATACCAGGCCGCATGGCAACCACCCCAGCAGCAAGCCAAGCAATAGCGCCCGAAATGGCGAACTGATCGGAAGAATATGTCGCGTCAGTGGCTGGATGTTCTTCCACAATATTCCGCCGATCTGCTCGATGCGCCGCACCATGCCCCAGATTCCAGCCAGATACAAGCCCAGCACTATCAGCATCAAGCTCGACAGTGCAAACAGCAGGTGCTGCACTGGCACAACGTTACGCAGCAGCAGCCCGGCTTGTCCGATGGCGCCGACCAGCACGCCCGCCACCGCGTAGCTTGCCAGCCGCCCGCTGTTATAAGCCAGATGAAACGGCCAGCGCACTGCATTTTTTGGTATCTGCGCCGAGAAGATTCCGACGATGCTGCCGCACATGCCGAGACAATGCACGCCGCCGAGCAGCCCAACAAAAAACACCGCGATGATGCTGAATTCAGTCATGCTGTTTTATCGGCTCCAGCAAATGCAAATTCAGCAGTGTTGCAACATCCCTCGCATCCGGTTGTAGCTGAAATGGCACCACACCCAGCAAAGGCGCATTGATGCGGAGCTCTAGCGCAGTGATGTTTTGATCCAGCATTTCCATGTCAGCATCCACTACATTTGCCACCCAGCCCGCCAGCGTCAAGCCGCGTGCGGCTATCGCCTCCACCGTGAGCAGCGCGTGGTTCAGGCAACCCAAGCGCATCCCGACCACCAGAATAACCGGCAAGCCAAGCTTGCGCATCAGTTCCGAGCTATCCTGCACAGCATTCAGTGGAACAAGCAGGCCGCCCGCACCTTCCACAACCACCTCATCCGCCTGTGCAGCCAACTCCAAAAACGTTTCTGAGATGCGAGCGATGTTGATAATGACTCCCGCAAGCTGCGCTGCCAGATGCGGGGCAACGGCTGGAGTAAAACAATAGGGATTGATCTGTTCGCCGCTGGCTGAAACGTTGCTCGCAGCGCGCAACTGCAATACGTCGTCATAATTCCCATCGTCATTGCATCCCGCCGCCACTGGCTTCATGCCGGCCACCCGCTTGCCCATAGCAGCAAAGCCGTGCATCAACGCGCAGCTGATCAGCGTCTTGCCAACATTGGTGTCTGTCCCGGTGATGAAGTAGCTCATAGCTTGAATGTTGTCCGAACGATTGCAGCGCCATCCCCGGTCATGCGCGGTTGCGGCTTCCACGCGTGTCCGTACACCATCTCGAAGGTGGCGGGCAGTTTGCCATTGTTCCGCAGCCGCTCATAGTTTTCCAGCAGACGAGCCCAGGCGTTTTTTCCCATCAATCCTTGTCCACGCCCGGCGGTAGCATTGTGCGCGCCTATCGCCTTGAGGTCCTGCAGCACGCCGCGCACGTCGTCATAAGTCAGCGTGATCAGCTCCATGTCCATCACCGGCTCGGCAAACCCGCTGTGTATCAGCATGTCGCCGATGTCGTGCATGTCGGCGAAGCGGTTCAGGTGGTTGTGCTGGTTCACTCCCTTGAAAGCCTGGCGCAATTCTTTCAGCGTATCCGGGCCGAAGGTGCTGAACATCAGCAAACCATCCGTTTTCAGTACGCGGTGTATTTCGGCGAACGCCGCAGGCAAATCATTGCACCACTGCACCGCCAGATTCGACCACACCATCTCGACGCTGTTCGCCGCCAGCGGCATGGCTTCCACGTCGGCGCACAGCTGGATTTGTTTTGCGCCGCCGAACAATTTCTGCCACCAGCCGGAATGGCCTCTCGCGGTCTGCAGCATGCCGATGGCGATGTCCAGTTCTATTATCTGCGCCGAAGGGTAACGTTGCGCCAACTGGCGCGTACCCCAGCCGGTGCCGCTGCCGACATCCAGGATGCGAGCCGGTTGCAGCTTGACGTAATCGAGCCGTTCCAGCATGCGCGTGCACACTTCGCGCTGCAACACCGCCGCAGCGTCGTAGTCTGCCGCTGCGCGGCTGAATGCGTGGCGCATTTGTTTCTTGTCTATTTCGCAGTCGTTCATACTTTTCTGTCCGCAGATTACACAGATTGGCGCAGATTAGAATCGGCACTCACATGTTTCATGAATCCGATTAATCTGTGTAATCTGCATATCATCCTTCCATAAAATTTCGCAGCAGCCTGACAAACTCATCCGGATGCGACAAAAACGGCGCGTGCGCTGCACCCTCGATCGTCGCCAGACGCCCCGCAGGTATCTGGGTGGCGAGGTATTGCGAGGCCTGGAGCGGTATCAGCGTATCGCGCTCGCCCGCGAGCACCAGTGTGGGTTGCCCGACTTCCGGCAATGCGCTGCGCAAATCGCTGTCCCGCAGAATCTCCAGGCCGGACTGCAATGCACTCAGTTCCGGCTCGCCACGGCTGAACAAACCGTCGCGCAATATCGCCAGTACTTCACGTTCCTGCTCGCTGCCACGCAGCTGCAAAGACAGGAAGCGTTTCAGGGTCAGCGCATAATGGTGCTGCAAACTGGCCGCGAACTCCTCCAGTATCTCCACGCTCAACGCATACCTCCAGCCGTCGATCCGCACAAAACATGGCGTGCTCGCCACCATCACCAGCCGCTCCACCTGTTGCGGATGCCGCAGCGCCCAGCGCAGAGCCACCTGCCCGCCCAGCGACCAGCCGCACACGGTGAGAGGTTCATCGAATTGCTCTGATAGTTGGTCAACGATGGAGTCGAGAGTAAATTCACGATTCAATTCTCTCTCACGCGAGCTATAACCATGGCCGGGTAAATCCACTGCATACACATTGAAATGCTGCGCGAGTCTGTCCGCGACATTTTTCCACATCCCGCCGTGCATGCCCCAGCCGTGGATAAGCAACAGCGGGGAGCCGCTGCCCGCAGATTCATAGTGGTCAAAGTGCAAGTTCATGCAGCGCTTCGATCAAATGTGTTACGTCTGCCGCACTGTGAGCGGCAGACAGGGTTATGCGCAGCCGCGCCGTCCCCTGGGGTACGGTGGGTGGGCGGATAGCTGCGACCCAGATGCCGCGCTCGCGTAAGGCAGCGCTCAAATCCAGCGCCGCCTGGTTATCGCCGATCAGCAGCGGCTGGATCGCGGTAGTCGAGTGCATCAGCCTCCAAGGCAAACCATGCAAACCGCTGCGCAGTTGCGCGATTAATCGCTGCAGGTGCGCGCGCAATTCCCGGCCTTGCCCTATCAGTTGCAGACTCTCCAGTACCGCGCTCGCCAGCGCGGGCGGCGTGGCCGTAGTGTAAACATAACTGCGAGCGTGGTTGATAAGCGTATCGATCACCACCTGCTCCGCCGCGACAAATGCGCCGAACACTCCGGCTGCTTTTCCCAATGTAGCCATGTAAATAATGCGCGGCGAAGCGATGCCGCAATGCGCCAACGAGCCGCGCCCCTGCTCGCCGAGCACACCGAAACCGTGCGCGTCGTCGACCAGCAGCCACGCATCGTGCTGTTCGCATAACGCGAGCAATTCCGGCAACGGAGCGATATCGCCATCCATGCTGAACACCGCGTCGGTGATGATAAGCTTGCGCCCGCTATTTGTTTTTTCCAGCAACTGCGCAAGCTGCGCGATGTCGTTGTGGCGGTAACGCTGTATATCGGCGCGTGACAACTGCATCGCATCGTTCAGCGAGGCGTGATTGAGCTTGTCGGCGAACACCGTATCGCCCTTGCCGACCAATGCCTGCACGACGCCGAGATTCGCCATATAACCTGTGGAGAACAATAGCGCGGCGGTTTTTTTGACGAAGGCCGCGAGCGCAATTTCAAGCTCATGATGCGCTTGGGTGTGACCGCTCACCAGATGCGCCGCACCCGCACCCGCGCCATATTGCGCGGCACCCTGCTGCATCGCGGCGACAAGCCGTGAGTGATTGGCAAGACCGAGATAATCGTTGCTGCAGAACGACAAATATTGTTTTCCGCCTACCAGAATGTGCGGCGACTGCGGGCTTTGCAGCGTGCGCCGCTGGCGTAGCAATCCATGCGCAGCATGTTGATCAAGCTCTTGTTGCAGTACCAGGAAAGGCATTGTCATTTTTTTCGCAGATTACACAGATTCACGCAATCCAGTTAATCTGCAAAATCTGCGGACAGGTTTCAATGCTTGTCGGCCAGCGAATACATACCGAGTTTGTCCAGCAGCTTGCGGTCGCGCTCGACATCGGGATTGCCCGTGGTCAGCAACTGGTCACCATAGAAGATGGAATTTGCTCCCGCAAGGAAGCACAACGCCTGTACTGCATCGGACATCTGCTGCCGTCCCGCTGAAAGGCGCACGCGCGCAGTCGGCATCGTGATGCGCGCCACGGCGACAGTGCGCACAAAATCCAGCGGGTCGAGTTCTGCGGTTTGCGCCAGCGGTGTGCCTTCTACTTTCACCAGATTGTTAATCGGCACACTGTCCGGGTAAGGCTCCATGTTGGCCAGTTGCGCGACCAGTCCAGCGCGCTGGGTCAGGTTCTCGCCCATGCCGACGATGCCGCCGCTGCAAACATGCATGCCCGCTTTGCGCACCCGTTCCAGCGTGTCGAGGCGATCCTGGTAATCGCGGGTGCTGATGATATCTCCGTAAAATTCCGGCGAGGTATCGAGGTTGTGGTTGTAATAATCCAGCCCGGCCGCGCGCAATTGTTCGGTCTGCTCGTCACTCAGCATGCCCAGCGTCGCGCAGGTTTCCAAGCCCATCGCGCGCACCGCCTTGACCATTTCCACGACCTTTGCCAGATCCGCTTCGCTCGGTTCGCGCCAAGCCGCACCCATGCAGAAACGGTCCGCGCCATTCTGCTTGGCATAACGCGCGGCAGCGACTACCGCTTCCACGCCAAGCATTTTCTTGTCTTCCACACCGGTCGAATGAAATGATGATTGAGGACAATAATTGCAGTCCTCGGAGCAGCCGCCGGTCTTGATCGAAATCAGGGTGGAGAGCTGCACCGCATTGGGATCGAAATGCTCGCGATGCACTTGCTGCGCTTGATATAGCAAATCGGCGAACGGCAATTTGAACAACGCCTCGACTTCGTCCACACTCCAGTGTCGCTGGATGGCTGGCCGTTTTGCGTGGCGCATGAATTTGAGAGTTTGGGTGCTCATGGGAATTTAACCGGGTATGATCGTAAAGACAGCGCGCATCATCCCGGAAAGGGCGTTCACTTGTCAATTATCGGCAATAATTTTCTGAACATCAGCGCAATAATTAAGCGGTTTTTGCCAGCGCAACCCTGCGTCCTGTGTGGCAGCATGAGCCATGACGGCATGTGGTGCGCAGCCTGTGACGCTGCCCTGCCCTATTTCGACGCGCCGCATTGCCGGGTTTGTGCATTGCCGACACCCTCAGGCGAAGTATGCGGACACTGCCTCAAAGACCCGCCGTTGTTTACCCGCACCACCGCCGCGTTCAGTTACTCCTTTCCGCTCGACAAGCTGGTTCAGGCGATGAAGTTTGGTGAACAACTCGCCTTGGCAAATGCGTTTGCCGAAAAGCTGGCGCTACGAATCGATCAAAGCGATTTGCCGGATTGCATTATTCCCATGCCATTGCATCCCGCCAAACTTCGCGAACGCGGTTTCAATCAATCCTTGTTGCTCGCAGCAACTTTAGCCCGCAAACTGGACATCGAATTGCTGCCCGGCGCCTGTCATCGCGTACGTGACACACTGCCCCAATCGGCCTTGCCGTGGAAAGAACGTAAGAAGAACGTGCGGAACGCATTTCGCTGCGATATGGATATGTCTGGCAAACGGGTAGCGCTGGTGGATGATGTGCTGACTACCGGAGCCAGCCTGAACGCGCTTGCCGAGGCGGTGAATAAACGCGGCTCGGTTGAAAGCAATTCATGGGTCGTGGCCAGGACGTTGCCGCATTGAGGAGCGAGTACTGAGGATTGAATGAAAAAACAAGGCTGCGGTTTTTGCTCGCTCCTCAATCCTGCTTCAAAGATCTTTGAGTCTCTGCTGAATGAACGCCTGCAATTCCGGGCTGAGCGTTTGTGTATTGAGAGCGCGCTTGAACGCATCTTTTGCATCTGCATTGCGCTGCACGGCCTGCAAGGAAATGCCATAACCCATCAGCCAGACGCCGTTGCCAGGAGCGTGCTGCAACGCGGCCTGATAATGCGAGATCGCCTCCTCGTTGCGATTCTGGCGTTGCAACAGTGCCGCCAAAAATGCCCGATAGTCGGCTTGCGTCTCGGCAAACGGCAGAGATTTTTCCAGTGTTGCAGTTGCCTGCTCAAGCGCGCCGCGTTCCACCTGCAAGCGCGCCAGCAGCATGGTAAATCCGGTATTTTCGGGTTTGCTGTTCAAACCCTCCAGTAACACCTTTTCGGCATCCGCGTTGCGCTTGCCCTCCAGCAGCAATGCGACCAATGCCTGCCGCGCCGCCTCATGGCCGGCATCCAGACGCAATGCCTCCTCATACCCCGCCATCGCATCGGCGATGCGCCCCTGCTGCATCAAACTGGCAGCTCTGCGAAATTCCGCATCGGCCCGTTGCGCAGAACTAACTTGCTTCATCGGCAAAGCATCGGCTGGAGCTTGAGCTGCAACTTTTGCTGTAGTTGCCGGGATTGTGTGGGATGGCGACACCGGCCTGCCTGTTCTGAGCTTGGAGACAGGTGCAGAATTTGCTGCATGGTTGCCGCCCCTCAATGCCTGTCCTGAGCTTGTCGAAGTGGCCTGTTCTGAGCCTGTCGAAGCAGCCTGCCCTGAGTCCTGTGAAGGGAGTGGCTGCAAACTCAATTCAAAACTCAGTCGCGAGGCTGGTGCGAGAGGTTCGGGGGGCAGAGCACTTGCCAATACGCTCGACGCAGGCGCAGCAGTTGTCGCGACAGATTGCTTCTGCGGTGTCAATTTATCAAGCTCGGAAGGACTCGGGGAACTGACTGCCTTTGGTGCAACGTTCCCAGCCACGACAGCCGGCCCTTCGGCTAAGCTCAGGACAGGCTTGTGTGGCGACAACCATTGCCATGCGGCGATTCCGCCAATCAACACCAATCCGACCACAAGCAACGGCACGGTTAAATTACGCCTGGTGTGTTGCACCGCGCGCACCATAGGCTGATTCGCAGCGGTATGCACACCACGCTGTTCAAGCTGGTTGAGCACCTGGTTGATGACGCTCATTGCAGTGCCATCCACAAGATTACCAAAGAGGCGATAACCGCTGCGCCGGCCAATACCAGCGTCCATGGCAACCAGTCGCGGCGCACTTCCGGCGTATCAGATGCCGCATCGCGGATATGCCTGGACATCACCTGTTGCCTGCCCTCGCCAAATGCCAGCATCAAGGCCTTGTGCGCCACGATGTTGACCAACCTCGGCGTGCCGCCGGTAATGCGGTGCAGCTTGCTCACCGCTCCATTGCTGAACAATGTTTCGCCGGCAAATCCCGCTACTCCCAGACGGTGGCGCAGATAGCGATCCAGTTCATCTTTGCGCAGTCCTTGCAGGTCGTATTGAAAGCTGATGCGCTGGCGCAATTGGCGGATCGAGTTATGCCGCAGACGTTCATCCAATTCCGGCTGGCCGAACAACACCACTTGCAACAACTTGCGTTTTTCGGTCTCCAGATTGGTCAGCAGGCGCAGCACCTCCATGCTTTCCAGCGGCATCGCCTGTGCCTCGTCCAGGCATACCAGCGCGCGCTGGCCGTTTCGCGCACAGTCCAGCAGCGCATGCGTCAAGCCCTTCAGCATCATGTGCTGATCGACATCTTTTTCCAGCGGCACGCGAAATTCTTCCGCCAGCGCCAGCAACAAGCTGCGTGGCTCAAGATAGGGATTGGGAATGTAAGCGGTGATGAAACGCTGCTCTGAAGGCACACCAGCACGCTGATCCTGCGTGCCGATCAGATTACCGAGTTGCCGCCCCTGATTCAGCGTGGCTAGAAATTTGCGGCACAGCAAGGTTTTGCCATTGCCCACTTCGCCGGTAATCTTGATGAAACCTTCACCGTTGCGTGCCGCCACCAGCAAAGTATTGAGCGCCTCCTGATAACTTGAGCAGGCGAAGAAAAAGCTGGTATCAGGAGTCAGACCGAAGGGTAGTTCGCGCAGGCCAAAGTGGTGGAGGTACATATCAAGGCTTTGTTCCCTGCCCGTTCATGTTACCAATGCGATCACGGCTTTGCGTGATGTCTTGCGACCAGTCTTTGTCGTTATTGATGACGGTTGGCTTCAAAAGAATCACCAACTCGCGTTTTTCGCTGCGCTGGCTGATTTGCCCAAATATCGATTTGGGTAAACCCGGCAAGCCTGAGCGGTCATCATAGGTAGCCTGGCGCATCAACCCGCCTATCGCCACGATCTGCCCATCCTTGGCACGCACGATGCTGTCGGTTTCGGAAATGGAACTAGAAGCCAGCGGCAAATTAAGTGTGCCGCCCGAACCCGTATCTACCGTTTTGTTGACCGTGGTGACCAGGCTCACCGAAGGGTGTATGTGCAAAATAATGTCATTGTTTTCGTCTATGCGCGGCGTCACATCCAATGCGATGCCGGAAAAGAACGGTTGCATCGTTACGCTTGGCGTAGTAACAGCACCAATACCACCAGTGGCAATTGTGGTTGAAGATATATTAGTCACAAAAAATTCATCCGTCCCGACCTTGAGCACCGCCTTCTGATTGTTCAGTGTGGCTATGCGCGGGCTGGACAGCACATGCACATCGCCCTGCGACTCCAGGAAGCTCAGCAGCGCTGCAAAATTACTAGTCTGAAAAGCCAAACCAAACAAAGATCCGGCAGCCTGTCCTGCGGCACCAGCCAAAGTCATACTTGTGCCGGGAGTGGCAGTAATCGCGCCGTTGGTGATCGCCCCCGTTGTAGCGAGCGAGACACCGGGTGATAGCTGCCCGGCAGATGTATGGCTGTTCGGATTATTCTTGAATGCACCCCAATTCACACCAGACTGAAAACCCTCACTCAATTGCACTTCGACTATCTTGGCCTCCAGTATCACCTGCCGCTCGATGGAAATCTGCGAGGCCTTGAGATAAGCGGTGACATTCTTCAACTCATCCGGCATCGCGCGCACCACGATCACGCCGGACATCGGGCTGACCACCACGCTGCGTCCTTTTTCATTGCCAACGATTGCTTGCAGAGATTTACCCAATTCATCCCAAAAGTCCGCGCTGCTGGTCATGCTAACCTTGCTGCTGTCCAAGCCGCGCGAGGGTGTGCTGGTAGTCGTGGTGGTCGTGCCTGGCGTTACGCCAGCCGGGGCATCCGATACCGAGCCGGATGTGACTCGCAATGAGGACGTGCCCGCCCGCAACCCGGTCAGGTAATTCACCTGGAAAATCCTCGTTTGCATTGTCAGCGGAAGTATATAAATGCGTGTGCCATCAACCTTGTAATCGTAGCCATACATTTCGTGTATCGCTTCCAGCGCCTCGAACATCGTTACATCTTTCAGATTCAGCGTAATGCTGCCGCCGACTTCAGGGTGCAACAGTACGCTGTAGCGTGTGCCTGAGACAATAGCCGTGAACACCTGTTTGACAGAGGTGTTGCTCACCGCCAGATCGAACCTGGTATCGAGTGACTTGTTTCCCACATTGGGCATCGTCACAGCCAGGGGCGGCAATAACGCATTGTTCACCGCATCGGCCTTGCCCGGCTTCGAACTGGCTTGCGCCGCAGAATCCATTTCCCGCTGGATGGTATCAGCCGTTCCGCTGCGACTGCTCGGTGTGGAACAACCTGCCAACAGCAGTATTGCGATTAAATATAACGCGATCCTCATTTCTCCTCCTTCTGTGCGGCTGGCACAGTGCTGATTTCTTCAGGCTGTACCCTGCTTTCGGGTGTTGCACTTTTGGTTTTGGCTTCTCTCTGTGTCATCTTTACATCCGGGAATAGCGTCAACACCCGCCTAGTCCGCGCGCTCCGTAACACCACGCTACCTTCGTTCACTTCGGTCAACCGGGCATTGCCATGCTTCGCTCCCAGCTCGACAGTTTTACCGTCGATGATCGCGGCGCGGCGCGATTTGGAAATGATGGTTGATTGCAAACCCGATGACCGGCTCTCGGTTGCCGATTGCCCGTGCGCAGCGCCGGGCGCTGAAAGGCTGGCAGGGGGCCGGGTCGGATCAGGAAGTTCTTCAGCTATCAGAGGACTGTGGACTGCGGATAGAAAACAGAAAACCGTGGCCTGCGCAAACATCGCTGACCTTGTCGCTGGCTGAGTCTTCTGTCTTCTGTTCAAACCGTCAGCCATGTCTTGTCCAGACTCAAAGTGTACAAGGTCAGAGTCAACACCGAATGGGGATATTGTTCCACGTTCAGGCTCACCTCTCCCCAGAATATTTGCGCGGGCATCTTTTCCAGCGCGCTGACATAGCGCAGCAAATCCAGGTATCCGCCGCGCACGCTGATTTGTACGCCATGCTTGAATATCTGCTTTTGTGAGCCAGTCTGCTTTTGCCCATCATTGGCATGTACCGTTACCGCAGATTGATCTGCGCCACTCGCAGCCTGTGGTTTCTCGATCAGCAGACTTATCGGCAGGGTCTTCAGCGCAACCAGTTGCAGCCCGCCATTTTTATTCAGCACATGTTTCAACAGATCAGCCATCTTGTCCGGTTCAACCAAACGGTTGCGCCGGTTCTGCAAGTAACTGTCCAGCTCCTGCAATTGCTGCTTGAGTTGCGCGGAACGCATCCGCAGCGGCGAAGACTCATTGTCGTTCCTGGCCTGCAATTGCGATTGTATCGCCGCCTGCAGCTCCCTCATCTTTTCCTGTTGTTGTATCACTTGCGCGGACAAAACTTTCTGCTTTGCCAAAAGAGGATCCAGCAGCATTGAATTGATCAGCGCCACTAACACAAACGCAGCAGCAGCGAAAATCATCGCGCGTTCGCGCAACGACAGTTCGTCTATCCAAGTGCGCGCCAGTTCCCAGTAGCGTTTCATTTTTTAACCTCGGTGGCGCGGACATCGGTATCAGACGTCGAATGTATCGTGAATTCAACATAGCGCACCGCAGATTTACTCTCCTTGCCCGGCTCGGCTTTTGGTTGCTGCATTTGCAAGGTGGAGAATGACTTGCCCTGCATTACCTGCTCTTTGCCCAATCGTTGAATGTAGACAGGCAGCAACTCCGGATCCAGCACACCGCCGCTCAGGCTGATCTGTGCAGCATCGCCGGTCACTTTAAAACTGGTCAACCACAACCCCTGTACCACCTGGCGCGAAAATGCACGCATGTACTGCGAGTAACCGGTGGTGTTGCCCACCGAGCCGGACTTCAGGGTATCGACCATCAAGGTCTGCTCGGCCAGCGCTTTCTCCAATTGCCGAACCTCGGCTTGCAATGCCATATTTGCCTGCTGCGGAGAGAATTCATCAGTATAACGAACGAGGCGAATCTGCTCGGCTCTGAAACGCCTGCTGGATTCTTCGGACTGCTGCTCAAGCTGCTTCACCTGATATAGCGCATACCCGTAAAGAAACAGCGAACCCAAAACGATCAAACCCAATGCCTGCAACATCGTCAGCAGCGAAAAATACTTGCGCTGCTTCAGAAAAATCGGGTTGAACAGGTTGATCTGCTGGCTCATGAGGGTGCCCCAAAAAATTTAGAGTTCGCCCAAATGCAAGGCGCGGGAAAATTTTCGCCGCGCCGCATATAGATTGATATGTAAGCAAGAAATATTTTCCCGCAACGCAGCAGTTGGGATGAAATCTGGATTTTTAGGGGTGCCCTCATAAAGTGCGGCTTTCCTGACGTAGAGCTGCCCCCAGTGTCGGCAATACGTGCGCGACGAACTCGCTGTCGGCCAGTGCCGGAACTTTGCTGATGTCCATCACCTGCGACAACTCCAGCCCCTCCACTTTGACCTCCACCGCCGCTGCCAGAAATTTCACCAGACCGGCATCTTCAGGCGCGCAAACCAGCAAGCGGCTGAGCGGCAGATGATTATATTGCCGGCCAAAATAATCCAGCGAACGCTGCAGCTCCAATTCGACACGATCCCGATACTGCTGACGCAATTGATCATTGGCATCCTGCAACTGGCCGGCGGTGATCTCGATACGCCGCGCCAACAGCAACTCGCCTTTGGACGTGAAAGTCATCAGCCCGCCGTTATCATCGAACGCCAGCAACACCAGCACTTGATCGTCCTGTTCGAACAACGCCGCAATGTTACGTTGCGCCATTTCCGGGATATCGATCACGTTCAGTTCGATCTTCGCCTGTTCGAACAGCGCGGTGCGTTTCTGGATGGTCTCATTGGACGCGGCGATCGCATACAACGACTGGACGCGATCAGAACCGTACTTGCTGGCGGGTATCTGCAGCACATCCACGGTGGCATCGTCGATGTGGTAATTCAGGCTGTCTTTGATCTTCCAGCGTATCGCCGTCTTCAATTCATTGACAGGAACATTGGGCGCATCCACCAACAACAATTGATATTCGCCAGGAAGCAGCAGCGTGGTGAAATTATGTTTTCCGATGTCCGCACTGTGACGAACCTTATCCAGCTGTGCTGCTGACACTTCGCCGGTCTCATGGTATTCGCAGCGCAGCACGCACGGCATCGCTCCGGCTAGCTGGACTTGCGCCAGGTAAACCCCGTGCGTGCCAGTGCCGATGGCAAACCAGCCATCAGCGTGGTTTTGGGCCTTGAAAAACGAAGAAATGAATGAGATTTCCATAATTAACACGAACTTAATTCAATAACCCATTGTTGTCAATTAATTTTTTACTTCAAATCACAGGACGTTTCTCCGCGCTACGCGCATTAGTCTTCACTGAAATTATTAAAGCGGCTTTTGCCGCTTTAATAATTTTCACGCAGGTAAATAAATTCGCTCGCACCTTTGTACACGCCGAAGGTGGCGCGCCCTGTGGTGCTGGGCAACAGATAGTCAGGCGCGGTGATAATCTTCAAATCCACGCTGCCCGCCAGACTTGGCGCAGCCAGCTTGAAAGTATTTATACCGTTTGCGAATGTAACCAGGCCCGGAGTAACGACATTGACATTGGCAAGCGCGAGCGGTCCTTTCACAATGGTCGCCTGCACGTTGCCCGCTGCCGTACTCAGGTTCGTATTGAATTGGGTCTCATTATCCGTAGCGCTGGTTACATAGCAACAAGTAGCACTCGTGCCATCGAAATATTGCGCCGTCGCAGTGATGGGCAACGACAACAATTCCGAACCGTGAGCATTGGATATCTGAAGACGCCCATAACGCACCTCCGTGCTGCCACTGTCCACTTGCGTACTGTCACTGACTGCGTCGTTATTTGTGTCCAGATCAAATACCGTTGTTATGCCATCACTATCCACGGGTGCAATACCCACGTCCACCAAGGTATAGGGGCCGTCTTCGCGATTGGGATTCGTATTGGCTGGACAGGTAATCGCAGTGCATTTATTAATGCCTATCGGCACGGAAATGAGGGCAGCACCACTGCTAAAGCTACCCGATCCATTTGCGGCAACCAAAGAGGTGTCCAGCCGCGTTGTCAAATTGGTTGGCGCCGCTCCATCCACCGCCGCAAATGCCAGAGTAGCGTTTGTCGCGATCGGGTTGAGTTTGACGAATGCACCGGTGTAATTTTGCGTCGTGGTGTTGACAGCGCTTTGTGCGAGCAGCGTGAAATTGGCATTCATAAGCTCGCCCATATAGGTGAAGGCGGGCGATGTGCAGGGTGTCACCCCATCCGAGACTAATATACCTTGGTCGCACCAATCCGCACGGTTATCGAAAGCGGCTTGGGTGACACCAAAATGATGCGGATAAAAACGGCCTATATTGACGCTGTTGGTCGGTGTAGTGACATCACCCATAGTGAGATAAGCTGCATCACCCACTTTTGGTAATATTTGCAAAATACCCACTTCGCTCCAGGCCAGATCGGTAATGGTCGTTGCGCCGCTGGTAAAGTTGGCCGCACCGCCGGGCGCGATGCAGTTGGTAGTGGAATTATTGCACGTCAGGATACCCGTATTGCCACCCGCAGGTGCAACCAATACCGCTGTCAGCGCGACCCCTTCCGGAGCGCTTTCCAGACCGTAATTCGGCGTAGTTGTGTTCAGCGCATTCTTCGCCGTCACTGTGGCGGTGAATCGTGTTGCTGCGCTGGTGGAGTCACCTGCCGCCAGGAATTTTGTATCATTCTCGGGATTGGCTGAAGTCGGGGTAATGGCCGGATTGGCGAAGTTGTCGCTGGTGCGTTTGATATTGGAAATCGCGAAGTGATCCGGCTTGGCGGTGAAGGTGTCATTGCCGAGAATCACCGTGCCAAGATCACCGTTGGCTACAGTGCCGTCGTAACGCGTATCCACCCTCACATTTCCCACGTCGGAATAGCAAAGGCTGAAAGTCGCTACAGGGGGTATAGTGTTGCTAAAAACCAGACTAAGCGTAGTAGCGCCGGCCGGTGTCGTGCCCAGCGCAGAATAGCCGGTCACGCAATTGACATTGCCCGTTCCTGTTACCACGTTACCCTGCAGCGTACCCGTCGCCGGATTGATATAGGTTGACCAGAACTTCAAATCACGGGTTTTGTTTTTGAATGTCCCTTTGCAGGAAGTCAGTGTAACCACCTGACGCGTGCCGGATGTGTGATCAAGCACATCGTAGGTAAAGGTATCCGTTGAAAACACCAGATTGCAAGCGGCGCTGCCCGCAACGCCGCTGATGCCTGCATTGGCGTTATAACAATCATAGGCGTTGGTGGGTGCCGGGCTGGGCGTACCGGTAATCGAGAGGGCAGCGGTGGCGAGGAGGGTACTGGTCAGGGTGATACCGCTGTTGATCCCGCTCCCCACCGACGTTATGGTTTGCGGATTGGGTGGCGACCAGGTGTAAGTTGACCCCCCGCCCGTTGCCGACATGTTGATGCCCGTGACGTTGCCGGCTGTGTAAAATACCGTGCAAGCCGCATCGGTGCATGCCTTGATCGTAATCTGCGCCGGTGCGCCCGCGCCACTGCATGCCAGGCCATTGTGTTCGATGCGGATATGATCTATCGCCACCGCCGGCTGATAGGTCACGGTGATCGGCATGTGATTCACCGATATCGTGCGGTTCTTGGTAGATCTTGCCGCAAAGGCCGCGCCGAAAGTGGCCAGATTGATATCCGCCGGTGTCCATGCCGCACCCCACAAATCTGCCGAACCGCCGTGCGCCTGAGACACATCGGCCGTGGTATAGACCGTCGCGGTGGAGCGATCAACTGCGCCGATCACTCCGGCCTTGACCAGGCGCATCGCACCGTCCGTGGTGCTATTACCGGATGACTTGCGCACCACATTGACGGTCACCCCCAGAATAGTGGCGGTCGCCGGAATGGCGAAGTTGTATCCGGTGCATTTCAAAAAATTGGTGGTGCCGTTCACCGTGGCCGTGGCATACAGGGCATCGTTCAGATTCACATTGGTCGTGGGCGTCGGAGCCCAGGCTACCGTGCCGATTCCGGCGGTGTTCACACAACTACCGGGGTTCATTGTCACCGAAACGGGGCCGCCCGCCGGACAGGGACTGGTTCCGCTGATTGTGTAAGCGACGGGACACGCCGCCGGGAAAATCGTGCCTGCCAGATTCCAGTATCCCGCCGCGCTCGGCGCGATCACCGTCGAGGTGCCATTGTAGGTAACCGTATTGCCGTTGGCTGAAGCGTTAAGCGTGCCCACGGTCGAAACTGTGGAAACCGTCAGGCTGGAATTAACGCCCTGCGTCCACGAGTTGGTGCCTGCATTCTGGGTGACTTTCTGGATATTGACGCTGCCGTTGTTGGTCAATGTTGCGGCTGCAACGTTATAGGTGATGGTCGAGTTCGCGGCATTGATAACCCCGGTGGCGCCGATGACCGTGCTGTTGGCAGAGAGTCGGAGCATGTTGGTACCCGCAGCCTGTGTCGAAGTGATCGTACCATTAATGGTCAGCACCGAAGCTGCCACCGTGGTGCCTGCCGCGTTGACCCCGGCGCGTATCGTCGCCGTGCCTGCAAAAGTCAACGTCGAGCCTGCCGCAATGGAAACGGTTGCGCCTGATGTATGCAAACGCGCACTGCCCGAAAATGTCCCGCTTCCCGAAATGACGGCAGCCGCGCCGGTGGAGGCGATTTTTCCGGTAGTGGTGCTGGTGAACGTGCCGTTGTTGGCGATGTTGCCGGTGATGGTCAGGGTTCTGCCCCCCGTATCAGACAAGGTCGCACCGCTATTGATGGTGAGCGAGGCTGCCGTGTAGCTGGCATCGAGCGTGACCGTGTAGGGAGAAGCAAGGATCACCGTGTCGGTTGAGAGTGGAACATGGCCGCACGACCAGGTAGCTATCGTGCCCCAGTTTCCCGTTGCCTGGCTGGTACAGATTGCCGCCATCGCTCCGCCAGACCAAGCCAATGCCAGCAGCAACACCACCATCCAGGCACCCATCCCGCCGCGCCAATTCCACGTTCTGCTTGCAGAGCAGTGGATTGCGCGCCTTTGATCCAACCTTTGGCTGGATGCGGATTGCCTGACTTTGTCACAGTTAGCTCGTTTCATTTTCCTTCCTCCGAAGCCTACCGCGCAATCGATACGCTAATCTGGCGCTCCACGAAATCCGGTGTGCCTGCTACACCCTGTTGTGCAGTCGAAGTCAGCCGATACAGGGTGACTATTACCCCGGCTTCGTTGTTAGCAAAGGAATTGCAAACCACGTTCACGTTAAAGACTGACAAAGTATTCGGCAAGGGTGCAATCACCTGAGCTGCCGCCCCCCCGCCCCCCCCAGGATTGCAGGCAAGTTCAAATCCCGCACCTGGATTCCGCAACACCTGATACGCACCCCATTCTATCCCAGCACGGGAAGCCTGATAAGCGCGCGAACCCATCACATCCAGCGCGGCGCTTTGTTGCTGGGTGGTGGAAAGCGTGACTGCGAATGTACCCAGCGCGGCAATCACCACCAGCAGGAATATGGCCGATACCAGGCTGAAGCCGCTTTGCGCTTTTCGCATAATTTTCACGGCTGGTTACTCACATGAGTGGCACTGTAAAGCGTGACTGTTTCGCCGTCTCTGGTAATCGCCAGATTCATCGTCACCAGGCCGGAGCGTTGCGCCACCACATTGGCATTATAGGAAAAGTTGCAAATGCTGACATTGTTCGCCATTTGCGCTCTTCCCCTCGTGGCAGTAAATGGCAAAACCAGCGCATCCAGTTCAGCGATTGAATCCGTCTTGGTTTGCACATCCTGTATCACATAACCCCAATATCTCCACAGCGCCCCCGCTCCGTCGCACACATAACTGACCGGCGAAGAGACAACCTGGAAGCGATGGCTGGGCGAATCAAACGACAGCGCATTTGCCGATGTGATGCTGATATTATTGGCACCCACCGCACTGACTGCGCGCCGATTGTGCGTTGCCAGCGTATTACCCGCGTATGCGTCCGCGCCAGGGATGCCGAGGTTATACACCACAATCTGGTCGCCTATATTGACCGGCGGCATCGCACCCAACACCTCGAAGCAAGTATCGGCTGCGGAGAAGTCAAGCACATCGGCATCCAGACTGCCGCAACCTGCAGATGCGCCGGCCGTTGCTGCATCAGCGCGATAACGCCCACCTCCAGTTGTCGGCAAAAATTCGATGAAGCATGTCGTTCCTGCGCCGCCACACGTACCCGTTACCCGCACGCTGTTCGGCAAAGCCAGCCGCAAATCGCGCCCGATGCGGCGCAACGCGGTATCAGCGATGTCGGTCATATCGGCACGGCGCGCGACGTCGATGTACTGTAGCACCGGGATCCTGAGGAACACCGCCACCATGCCGCCGATGACGCCGGTGATGACGATCACCATGATCATCTCGACCAGCGTGAAACCTTGTTGTGATTGCTGGCGCATCATGGCACCGCCCTTGGCGAATAACGGGTGCGGATGCCTTCGACCACCACCGGCACAGGCACATTGCCCGGGCCGGTCACCGTCACGGTAATGAGCAGTGCCTCGGTATTTGCGATAAGCGGGTACGCACCCGCAGCAGGCATGCCATTATTTGCCACAGCTACCGTTACTGTGTAGCCAGCCGGGCCGACTGCAGCACCGGTAATATCCAGGAGTGAGCCGGCAGCCATACTGAAGCCGTTATAGTCGCTGACGTTATCAAAAGGGGTAACGGCCGAATAGCGCGTTTCGCCCGCTTCCGGGCCGATCACGGTACTTTCTTCATTCGCCGCCACCGCACATGCACCTGCAGGCGCAGCCGCAGTGGTCGCATTCGCGTCATCCGGATCGCAAAAAGTAAACGGCATCAACTCCACCTCTTCCAACACTGACTCGGCAATCGCCAATGCCTGTTTGCGTATCAGCGGGTCGGCACTGCCTCGGGCCGTAACATTCATCACCAGCAGAATCCCCGCCAGCGCGACGCTGACGATAACGATAAACATGATCAGCTCGACCAGGCTGATGCCGCGCTGGTTATGGCGAGTGTACATAGCCGGTCTCTGCTTCAACATTTATCGTAATTGTGCCAACGGTTACCGAAACAGCCGCACCTGGCTGTCCCAATGCATTGAACGTAACCGTTAAGGGGAGCGCAGGCGCAACCGTCACGCTGTTTGAGATCACACAATTGATGTTGCCGCCCACCAGCGCCGTTCCGCAGTCCGAAACAGCAGCCGAAGAAACGGTAACACTAACATTGCGGCGCTGCGCGATTGCCACCTTCTGCGCGTAACGCAGCGAGGCTTGCACCTGGTTGGCTGCGCCGCGTTCCTGAAACACGTTCCTAGCAAAAAATCGCGGCGCGACAACTACTGCCAGGATGCCGACGATGATCATCGTCATGATCAGCTCGATCAGGGTGAAACCGCCTTGTTTGTTTTCCTCAGGCCCACCCGATAGCCGCACTTGCGCAACGCCGTAAAATTTTCCGGCATTTTGCCTGATTGCTACGATTTGGCTGGAACTCAAACGCATGTCCTATAGCCCTTCAGGAGCGGAATTGAGACGAAACGCAGTGTAGCAAAAAGCGCAAACAACTGACTAAAAAACAAGGGAGGCCGAAGCCTCCCCATGTTTTGTTTACCGGTACGTTCTAAATGACAAGAAAACCGTGCCCCCTGTTATTACGGGTTAGTCAATGCCATTGCGCCGGTAGTAGCGTTATAAGTGAAAGACCGGGCTGGACTCGCCGCTGCACCATTGGTTTGATAAGTGTATGTGCAAACTGGAGACGCTGCTGATGAAACATAATCGACTCCCGCGGCTGAAGCTACAGCAACAACCGGCGCACCCGAGCCTAATATCGCGTTCCATACATTCATACAGGTTGTTGCCGTCATAGTAGGGACGTTGCCAACTTGTGTGGGGGCTACGTTATCAGCGGCATAACCAGTTGAACCCACACCAACCGTCGTCGTTTCCAAGGTAATCGTGGTGCCCAATACAGCCGTCCCAGCTGCTGACCCCTTTGCCATCCAGGTCGCATGTACGATAGATGACGCTGAGCTGAATCCACCAAAAACACCCGCAACGGATGCCTTGCGTGCATCTGTTGACAAGTCAGCAAACTTCGGCAACGCAACGGCCGCCAAAATACCCAGAATTACGATCACCATGATCAATTCGATCAAGGTAAAACCAGATTGTTGTTTCATGTTTTATTCTCCTAAGTTTTGAAGCATGTCCTGTGCCTCTTCAGAAGGGCCTCAGCCCCACCATTCTCTATAACTGATTTGAGAATTTTATTTGCCTGTAAGTCATTGCCGCAGCGAGATTTTGCCCAGGTCAAAGTGCACTTTAAGCGAAGTTTGACAGGAAAGCAATCACAAATGCGGCCAGCGCATTATGCCAACAACGAACGGAGCATGGCAAAAAACAGATAAATGCTGCCCAGCAACAACAGCCAGCCAACCTGTCGCGCATGCTGTGCGACGAAAATATCCACTTCACCATGCTGCACATCCAGCACTTTGGTGGCTTTGCGCGAGGTTACCCATAGATTGGCCTCTTTCTCGACACCGCGCAGCAGACCGGGCCGCAACCAGATAATAAAACCGGCAAACAGCGCGACCGCGCCCCCGAGCAGCGAGGCGGGCACAAAAGTACCCAGCAATATTTCCGGCAGCACGGCCGGCATATAACGGGTCAGTTGCTGCAGGGCGACGGCCTTGTCGAACAGCAAACCAAAATACACGAGAATGTAGCTCGCCCCGAGGATGATCAATATGCCCAACGGGCGGTGGCGATGGTAGAGCCAGTGTTCGATGCTGATACTGCGATCCATCAACCTGCTGATATGGCGCGTGGAAATCCAGCAATTCGCCATGCTATTGATACGCTTCAGCAACTGCGGTCTGATAATCAGCAGCAGCCCCAGTGCCACACCCAGCAACGCGCTGATCAGCAGGAAAATCGCCAAGCCGCGCCATAAGAACATATAAACCGGATCAGTCAGCATGTTATATCACCTCAGAAATAACGGGCAGATAGTCACCATAGCACATCTGTGAACAAGGGGTTTCAGCATAACCAGCCAATCAGTTGTTTCATCCTGAAAAAGCTGTCCGCAGATTACGCATGATTAAACAAAAAATTATCGAGATGAACTGGATAGCCATTCGGGTGGGTCATCAGTTATCGGTAACTGCTTCAAAATCTGTGTGAATCTGTTTAATCTGCGGGCTCAATCGCCGTTTTCAGGATGATGTGCGCAGCCACTCCACAGAGATGCACGTTAAAACCACGAATACGGCTCGGCTGGCTCGAAAAGTATGCCAGTCAAAGCGGGGGGGGCATTATGCAATGAGGGCAGGCGCGAGTCTTCATAGCTTGCGGTAACGTGAAAACGTATCCATTTCTTGCCGTCCTTGCCCGGCTTGAAGTAATTGGCATTGCGCACGACATAAATCAGGTCACGTGACCTGAGGTCGAATATCCAATTGCCGGATTCCACGGTCAGCGGGGTGGGATCGTAAAATTCACCGGCATAGTTGCGCGGCTTTTTTTGCAGCCAGTTCATCGGATTATCCTGAACCAATGCAGCCACATCGGATGTCCTCCCACGCGTCAGAATCTGCATGTATTGCATAGTCAATGAGCTTTGTATCGCGCCCGCCACCTCTTCCATCGCGGTCTTTTCGGCCAGCTCCTGGTAGAACAGCGCGCGGTTCAAGAACAACCCCATCAGGATCACGATGATGGTAATAACGACGATCAGTTCAATGAGGGTGAAACCGCGTCCGGAGGACAAGGGGCTGAGAACTGAGGACTGATAACCAGCGACTTGGCGCGCGTTGTTTGCTCGCCTAGTCGAATGGCTATAACCAATGACTTGGCTGTCGTTGTTGGACAGCCTAGTCAGATGGCTAGTTGGTTCACCAGTAGTTCCATCAGGACTGAGTAAAGGCAAAGGCAGGTCAGAGGGTTTCCCTCGAACCTCGAACCTCAGTCCTGTCTCTTGTATTCTCATTAGTGCATCGCCGCTTTGCCGATATCCCACATTGGCAGGAACACCCCGAGGGCGAGGATCAACACCATGATACCGAGAGCCACGATCAGAACCGGCTCGATATTCGTGCTCAGGGTTTTGATTTCATATTCCACTTCGCGTTCGTACATTCCGGCGATCTCAAACATCAGCCCGTCCATGTCGCCGCTTTCTTCACCCACAGCGATCATTTGCAGCACCACGGGGGTGAACACACCGGCAGTGACCGCAGTTCGCAGGATGCTTTCGCCGCGCTCCACGCCATCGCGCATCTGTTCGATGCGGCTGCGCATGAATTCATTGTCCACCACCATGGCGACCACGTTCATCCCTTGCAGGATCGGCATGCCGCTTTTAAACGAGAGCGCCATGCTGCGCGCAAATCGGGCCAGGGTGGCCTTGAGGATAATGTCCCCGGCAATCGGTAATTTGAATTTAAGCTTATCCCATTTGTAGCGTCCATCTTTGGTATTGATGTAGAAGCGAAAGCCCATGACCGCGCCAATCAGCATGGCCAGCATCAGCAGCCAGTAAGCCACCATGAAGCCGGAAAAGCCTATCAGCATTTTGGTGACCATCGGCAATTCGGCATGAAAGCCAGCATACACTTTGGCAAAGGAGGGAATCACGAACAGGTTGATGATGACGATGGCAATCGCCATCGCCAATAACACGAAACTGGGATAGCGCATCGCAGCCTTGATGCGATCGCGCATGTCACTCTCGAATTCCAGATGGTCATACAGGCGGATGAAGGTTTCATCCAGCATGCCGGTCATTTCACCCACCTGCACCATGCTGGTATAGAACGGCGAAAACACCTTGGGGTGGCGGCGCATCGCGGAGCTGAGTTCGCGACCGCTATCCAGGCTCTCGCGCAAGTCATGAAGCGTCAGCGAGAAGGCCGGGCTCTGTGTGGATTCCTGCAAACCGGCCAGCGCGCGCATGATGGGGACGCCGGCTTTGAGCAGGGTGTACATCTGGCGGCTGAACAACAGCACATCCATTGGAGTGACAGGTTTTTCGGTGAACAGCCGTTTGAACCAGTCCGGTTTGCTCGCCGTACCGCCCGATATGCCACGGAACGGTTTAATGTCGATGGGTGTGATGCCGGTATTCATCAACTGATCGGCAATGGCGCCGCTATCAACGCCGTCCAGCGTCCCTTCCACCAGCTCATTGCGCCCGTTGCGCCCCTTGTAGGAAAAGACAGCCATTTTTGGGAGCCTCTAAAAATTCAGATTTCGCCAAAATGCAAGGCGCGGAGAAAATTTCGCCGCGCCGCATATGGGGTATATGCAAGCAAGAAATATTTTTGCAACGCAGTAGGGGCGATTCATGAATCGCCCGTACAAGATGAAATGTGGATTTTGAGAGATCCCCATTAATCCTCTACCTGATTGCTGATACGCATCACTTCGCCCACGGTGGTATGGCCTTCCTTCATTTGCTCAATCGCATGGTCGAGAATGGTCTTGCCGCTCAGATGTTGGCGTGCAATTTCCATGAAGTGATTGACGCTATCGTGTGAGGCAGCTTCGGCCATTTCACGTCCCATTTCCAGCATTTCATACACGCCCATACGACCGCGATAGCCGGTACCGTTGCAATGCGAGCAACCGCGCCCGTGCATCAAACCGCTCCACTGCTCGGGCGGCACCTTTTCGGTCTTCAACCATTCGCTTTCTTGCGGCGTGGGGATATGCGGTTCGCCGCAG
This sequence comes from Nitrosomonadales bacterium, assembly GCA_023259055.1. Taxonomy (GTDB): domain Bacteria; phylum Pseudomonadota; class Gammaproteobacteria; order Burkholderiales; family Gallionellaceae; genus Gallionella. The sequence goes on along the minus strand of JAHFQZ010000002.1, from coordinate 463,002 downwards.
CTGTCGCAGACACGCCGCAACAATCGCTGTGCGACCACCGCTTGCACCGAAGAAGCCACCATGAAGCGCGGCGTGCCCATGTCCACCAAGCGGAACAGAGTGCCTGCCGCATCGCGGGTGTGCAACGTGGAAAACACCAGATGCCCGGTCATCGCCGCACGCAACCCGATTTGCGCAGTTTCCGCATCGCGCATTTCGCCGATAAGAATCACGTCCGGATCCTGGCGCAAGGCAGAGCGCAGCACGCGCGAAAATGTCAGGTCGATCTTTTCGTTTACCTGCACCTGGTTGATGCCGGCCATGCGGTATTCGATAGGGTCTTCAACGGTGATGATTTTTTGTTCGAGGGTGTTGATCTCGGCCAGTGCGGCATACAGGGTGGTGGTCTTGCCGCTGCCGGTAGGCCCGGTGACCAGCACCATGCCATTGCTGCGCCGGATGATTTCACGAAAGCGTTTCAGCATATCGGGTTTCATACCCAGCTTGTCCAGAGTCGTCATTCCTCCGTCCTGGCGCAGCAAACGCATCACCACCGTTTCGCCGTTTTGCGTGGGGCAAGTGGCGATACGCACGTCCACGCCCTGGTCGCGCACCCGCACATTGAAACGACCGTCTTGCGGCAGCCGTTTTTCGGAAATATCCAGGCCGGACATCAGTTTGAGGCGCAACACCAGCGCGGGTGCGATTTTGCTATCTGCTTCAGTTTGTAAATGCAGCAACCCATCTATCCGGAAACGAACCTGCAAACGGTTTTCCTGCGGCTCGATATGGATGTCGGAGGCGCGGATCTGCGTGGCGTCGTCGAAAAGGGTCTGCAGCAATTTGACCACCGGTGCTTCTTCCATGCCAACGGAAGCGCTCATCGCACCGAAGTCCACATAGGAGTCGCCAATGTCTTCGCTGAGCTCGCGCGCCAAGCCGGTGATCTCTTCGGTGCGCCGGTATCCGCGATCTATACTTTCCAGCAACTGGCCTTCGGTGACCACTGCCACATCAATGTCGCGTTTTAAAATACGGGAGATTTCATCGAATGCAGACAAATCGGTTGGATCGGCCATGCCAACCAATAGCATTTCGTTGCGCTCTTCCAGTACGATTGCACGGAACCGCCGCGCCTGGCTCTCCGACAGCCGGCGAATCTGCTCAATATTGATGTTGTAGTGCTTGAGATTGATAAAGGGAACATGGAGTTGTTTGGCAAGAGCTTCGGAAATATGCTCTTCGGTGACGAAAGCATTATCTACCAGCACACGCCCCAATTTGCGCCCGTTGCGCTTCTGCTGGTCAAGCGCGAACTTGAGTTGGTCCTGCGAAATAAGTTTCTGCTGTATAAGCAATTCGCCCAAGCGAACTTTCTCCGGACGCGCCATGATTCTCCCCTGAATTGATTTTTTCGAGACGCAACTTTCGTAGAGTTGGAAGTTAGCCGTTTTTTACGATACTGACAAGGGCTTATTAAGCTTGTCCAATGGCAAATGAGTCCAGATGAACGTCAAGTAGATTGGGGTTTTCGGGTTACGGCGCAAACCCTTTTCTAACGACCACCCCGGCTGTCTGCGCGTGGACAGTGTTCATCAGGGCGGCCTGGATGTGATCAAGGTAATATACCGCAACAAGTAAAACTGAATGTAAGTTAATAATCTGTCTGAATACTGATGCGCATCACCTCGGCTATTGTAGTGTGCCCATGTTTCATTTGTTCCAGCGCGTGGTCGACAATGGTCTTGCCGCGCATCTGCTGGCGTGCCGCCTGCATAAAATGCGTGGCATCGTCGTGCGCGGCCGCTTCGGTCATTTCGTTCCCCATTTCCAGCATTTCATACACACCCAGGCGGCCATGGTATCCGGTGCCGTTGCATTGCGTGCAACCGCGTCCGCGCAACAAACCTTCCCACTGCCCGGACGGCAAGCCTTTGGCCTTTAACCATTCGCCTTCCTGCGGGGTGGGAACTTGAGGTTCGCTGCAGCTTTCACAGACCCGGCGCAATAATCGCTGCGCAATCACAGCCTGGACCGAGGAAGCCACCATGAAGCGCGGCACGCCCATTTCCACCAGGCGGAACAATGCACTGGCAGCATCGTTGGCATAAATGGCAGAAAACACCAGATGCCCGGTCATCGCCGCGCGCAAGGCAATTTGCGCAGTATCCCCATCGCGCATTTCGCTAATCATGATCACGTCCGGGTCTTGCAGCAGCGAAAAGTGCAGCGCCTGCGAAAAAGTCAGCTTGATCTTTTCATCCACCTGCACCTGATTGATGCCTGGCATAAGGTATTCCACCGGGTCCTCGATGGTGATTATTTTTTGCTCCACGGTGTTAATCTCGGCGAGGGACGAATACAACATGGCGCTTTTGCCGCTGTCAGCAGGGCCGGTGGCCAGCACCATACCCTTGCTGCCCTGAATGATTTCGCGAAAGCGTTTCAGCATCTCCGGGGACATGCCCAGCTTGTCCAAGCCAAGCAAAATTCTGTCCTGACGCAGCAAACGCATCAATGCAGATTCACCGTATTGGGTGGGCATGGTTGAGATGCGCACATCCACCGCCTGATCGCCCGCACGCGCATGCAGCCGTCCGGTTTGCGGGAAACGGTTTTCGGAAATATCCAGACCTGCCATCAGTTTGAGACGCGATACCAGTGCGGGTGCAATCTTGTTATCTGCTTCGGTTTGCAGATGCAACACACCATCAACGCGGAAGCGTATTTTCAGGCGCCCTTCTTGCGGCTCGATGTGGATATCGGAGGCACGGATCCGCATGGCGTCATCAAACATGCTCTTCAACAGATTGGCTACAGATGCGTCTTCGATTCCAAAGCTATCGACCAAAGTTGCAAAATTGGCATTGGTGTCATCCCCCGTGCTTTTGCCCCCCCCGCGTGCCATACCGGTGATTTCCTCGGTACGAAGATAACCGCGGTCGATATTTTGCAGGAGTTGTCCTTCGGTAACCACCGCCACATCAATAGCGCGTTTGACGAGTCGTGTAATTTCGTCCATTGCGACAAAATCCGTCGGGTCTGACATGCCTACCAACAGCTTGCCATTGTGCTCTTCAAGCACGACGGCACGGAAACGCCGCGCCTGGCTTTCCGGCAGCAGCCTTACCAGCTCGAGGTTGATATTGTAGTTATCAAGGTTAACGTAGGGGATGCTGAACTGCATCGCGAGCGCCTCGGAAATATGCTCTTCCGTGACGAAGCCATTTTCCACCAGTACGCGCCCCAACTTGCGTCCGTTGCTCTTTTGCTGCTCAAGCGCAAAATCAAGTTGATCATGCGTTATGATCTTCTCCCGAACCAGCAAATCGCCCAAGCGAATTTTTTCAGGACGCGACATAATTTCTCCCCCCGGAGTATTTTTTGCACATTAACCAATTACAGATCGGGTAAGTTAGCCGTTTTTACCGATACTGACAAGGACTTACCAAGCATTTCTTATGTTCCATGTGATTCTGTTCCAGCCCGAGATTCCGCCAAACACCGGCAACATCATCCGCCTGTGCGCTAATACAGGCTGCCAGTTACATTTGGTCAAGCCGCTCGGCTTCACGCTGGAAGACAAACAGCTCGTCCGCGCAGGGCTGGATTATCACGAATTCGCGACATTAAAAGTGCACGAAACATTGGATGACTGTTTGGCTGCATTCGAACTTGCGCGCGTGTTCGCGCTCACTACCAAGGGCTCGCAAGCCTTCCATCAAGTGCGCTATCAAGCAGGGGACGCGTTCCTGTTCGGTCCTGAGAGTCGCGGCTTGCCCGCGGAAGTGCTGGCCCGATTCGGCGCAGGACAACGCGTGCGACTGCCGATGCTACCCGACAACCGCAGCCTGAATTTATCCAATACGGTGGCGGTGACGGTGTTTGAAGCGTGGCGGCAATGCGGGTTCGATGGGGCACAGATCAATTCGTAGGGGGCACAGCGCGCCGCGCCCCTATGTGCTCTCCCTTAGAAATATCTCCAGCAGATCGTTGAGAAACCGTTGCCCGAGCAGCGTCGGGGCGATACGCTGATGATCCCTGAACAATAACCCGCGCCGCTCTGCCTCCTCCAGTTCACGCCGGATACTGAGCAACGGCAGGCTGGTGCGTTCGCTGAACAACGCGCTATCGAAGCCTTCGTTCAGACGCAGCGCATTCATCATGAACTCGAACGCCAGCTCATCGCGAGCAACCTCATGTTCGGTTTGAATCGGCGCGTCTTGCGCTACTTGCTGCAGATAGGACTGCGGCTGCTTGTAGCGCGCCTGGCGTATCACCTTGTCGTGAAAACTCAGCTTGCTGTGCGCGCCCGCGCCGATGCCCAGGTAATCGCCGAACTGCCAGTAGTTGAGATTGTGGCGCGATTGTCTTTTCGGCTGCGCGAAAGCGGAAGTCTCGTAGTGCTGGTAACCATGCGCCGCCAGCAATTCCTCAATGCCCTGCTGCATATCGCTGCTAACATCATCGTCCGGCAATGGAGGAGGATTGCGATGGAACAGCGTGTTCGGCTCCAGCGTCAGGTGATAGCAAGACAGATGTTGCGGCGCGAACGACAGCGCGGTTTGTACATCCTGCAAAGCTTGCTCCGGCGTTTGTCCAAGAGTTGGATCCTGATTTCTACCGGGCAACGCGTACATCAGGTCGAGATTGATGTTGTCGAAATGCCGCTGCGCAACCTCAATCGCATGCCTGGCTTCATCGGCCGTGTGGATGCGCCCCAGCGCTTGCAGGTGCACGTCGTTGAAACTCTGGATGCCCAGTGACAAACGATTCACACCCGCATCGCGATAAACCGCAAAGCGCTCGGCTTCTACAGTGCCGGGGTTGGCCTCCAGCGTGATCTCTGCGCGGAGATCGAGCGGCAGCAGCATGTGCACGCTGCGCAGAATCTCAGCGACACTCTCGCCGCTCAACATGCTGGGCGTACCGCCGCCGAAAAACACCGTATAAACCTTGCGTCCCCAGATCAACGGCAGGGACAGCTCCAAGTCACGGATCAACGCCGCGACATATTCTTTTTCAGGAAATGCACCGCGCACCTCGTGAGAATTAAAGTCGCAATACGGGCATTTGCGTACACACCACGGAATGTGGATGTACAACGACAACGGCGGCAAGGCCTGGAAATTTATTGCTTGCGAATCAAAGATGATGGGGCGGGTGGTCATGGCGTCTGGTATGTTGCGTAGCGCAACAGGCTCTATTCGTTTGAGACACATTCTGGCACGACTTTGTTTTTCCTTTTTGCCGATTCTTTTGCGATAGCTTCGAACCGTTTTTCCACCTCATTCTCAAGCACCGATTTGGCAAGGAACGCAGGGATGAATTGTTCCGGTTTTAATGTAATTGCCGCGTTATAGCTGACTATTGTTCCTTCCAGCGTTTTCAATAAATTCCATTCTCCGCTATAGGATTCCAGGTCGCCTTCGCTTTGTTTGAAGATAATTCTTCGGTCGGGAATTTCTTCCATTTCCAGCGATGCCACCAGCTTGACGTGGAAAAATAACACTTCCACCTCACCCTCCTGCCAGACATTGACGCGGTTATCGGAAATTCGTTTAGATCGAATCTGCAGCATCCCCGGAATGTAGCCAGGCAGGCTTTTATAGTCCGTCAATAAACGATAAGCGATGCAGGGCGTTACCGGCAGAACGATTGAAGCATAGACCTTGAAAAGTGAATCTTTTCGCTCAACACTCACAACCGGCTTCACATTCGCTTGCGCAAAAACCGGCAGGCTGGATAGCAGCAAAAAAATCATCAGGCAAAGGCGGCTGGCTGCTGATGCGTTCATCTGGATTCCCTCCGTGGATGCAGGAGCCACTTTCAAATGCAGGTGCCGCGTTAACTTAAGGGCGTTACATACAAGCTACATCACTTTCAACTTTTCCAGCAACACCCTTAGCGCCTTGCCGCGATGACTGATTGCGTGTTTCTCGTCACGCGACAGTTCCGCGCTCATCTTGCCAAGTTCCGGCAGCCAGAACAGCGGATCGTAGCCGAACCCTCCGTCGCCCCGCTCTTCATGGGCGATCTCGCCATGCCATTCGCCTTCGGCGATCAGCGGCTGCGGGTCGTCGGCGTGGTGCAGCAGCACCAGCACGCAGTAGTAATGTGCGCTGCGATCCGTTACACCGCTCATGACTTGCAGCAGTTTTTCGTTGTTGCGACGATCGGACTTTGGATCATTTCCGGCATAGCGCGCAGAGAACACTCCGGGTATGCCGCCAAGTGCTTTAACGCAGATGCCTGAATCGTCCGCCAGCGCGGGCAGGCCGCTCAGGCGGCTGACATGGCGCGCCTTGGCGAGGGCGTTCTCGATGAAGGTGATGTGCGGTTCTTCGGCTTCTTCGATCCCGAGTTGCGCCTGCGTCAACACCTCGATGCCGAACGGCTTCAACAGGAACTGGAATTCGCGCAGCTTGCCGGGGTTGTTGGAGGCGATGACGAGTTTTTGCATGGTTTTATAATAAAATAAATAACCCGAAAAATCTTTTGTCCGCGTAACCAGTGACTTGGCTGATGTCTTTTATCAGCCAAGTCGAAGGCTAGTAGTTACATCAGATTACACAGATTGTCGCAGATTTAAAACATCAATTCGGATTGGATATATTCACACCAATGGGAGCGCGACTATATCCAATAACCTGTGAAATCTGCGTAATCTGCGGATGGCTCGCTTTTAAAAAGCGGGGTTGATTCGCGGCTCATGACCTCCCGGATTCCGCAAGCTCCATCCGGGCTACTATTGCAGCGAAATGCCGGTAATGTTCAGCTTTCCAGCGTCTTGCGCTGTATTGCAATCAACTCGGTAATGCCGCTTTGTGCCAAAGCCAGCATCGCGTCCATCTCGGCAGGGCTGAAGGCGTGACCTTCCGCCGTGCCTTGCACTTCGACAAAGTGTCCATTGCCAAGCATCACCACGTTCATGTCGGTGTCGCAGGCGGAGTCTTCGGCATAATCCAGATCGAGCACCGGTACGCCCTGATAGATGCCGACGGAAACTGCTGCAATGAAATCCTTGAGCGGTGATTCTTTTATCAGGCCTTTGCCGAGCAAGTCCCTCACCGCGTCATAAAGCGCGACGAATGCTCCGGTAATGCTGGCGGTGCGAGTACCGCCGTCGGCTTGAATGACGTCGCAATCGATCAGGATGGTGCGCTCTCCCAGTTTCTGCAAATCCACCACGGCGCGCAGGCTGCGCCCGATCAGCCGCTGAATTTCCTGAGTGCGTCCGGATTGCTTGCCTTTGGCGGCTTCTCGCCCCATGCGCTCGTTGGTTGAGCGCGGCAGCATGCCGTATTCCGCCGTCACCCACCCTTCGCCGCTGCCCTTCTTGTGCGGCGGCACTTTTTCATCCACTGTGGCTGTGCAGATGACTTTGGTGTCGCCGCACTCGATCAGCACCGATCCCTCAGCGTGTTTTGTGTAATGGCGGGTGATGCGTATTGAACGCAATTGTCTGGGAGATCTCTGACTGGGGCGCATGATAATTTCTCTATGTTAAATAATATGTAAACACGGGTTAAAACTGAAAAGTGATCAGCTAAGCGATATCAAGCACATGACTAACCGGTTCGGCGGTATTGTGGGCAGTTTCACCACCGCCCCAACGCACCGCAACCCCGGTGACGTTATCGGAATGCCCGGTTCCGCGCTTCAGTGCGCGCTCGATCAACCCATCCAGCACTTCCGATACTGGACGCGAGATAAAAGACTCTACAATCTCCTGATCGCTGAACGGCCCCCACAGGCCATCGCTGCCTAGCAACAAAACATCACCGGGTTGCATCGCGACAGGTTTGCCGAGCTCCATCCGGAAGTCTTCCCCGATACCGCCGAGGCAATGGGTGATCTGATTGCGCTGCGGGTGACTGCGCGCCTGTTCTGCTGAAATCATGCCCTGCTCAAACCAGTGCTGAACTATCGAGTGATCGCGCGACCTGACCATGACCGCGCCATCGCGAAGCAAGTAAAGGCGAGAGTCTCCGGCATGCCCCCAATACATCATGTCATCCTGCACCAATACCGCAACGCAGGTTGTCCCGGGGAAACCGCCCATATCCCTGTCGTGCGGAAGCTTCATGATACGCTCGTGGGCATGGCGCATGGTGTTAGAGATGAACCCATCCGGATCGGCAATATGCGAATGCGCAAGCCGACCAAATGTTTCGACAAATGTCTCGATAGTCAGGCTCGCAGCCAGCTCGCCATGCAAATGCCCGCCCATGCCGTCGGCCAATACCAATAGCAGCGCTTCGTTACTGTAGGCATATGCAACACGGTCCTGATTGTATTTGCGATTTCCGATATGGCTAGCTTGGTGTATCGAGAAGTTCATAGGAGATTAGAAAATTTCACAGGGTGCAATCGTAATATAATGGCTCAATTCAGCACAGTCTTTTTTGGAAGCCCTTGACATGATTCTCAGTATGACCGGTTACGCCACCGCAAGCGCGGAACTCGACAGCGGTTCGCTAACGCTGGAGCTGCGCGCCGTCAACCATCGCTATCTCGATATCCAGCTTCGCATGCCGGATGAGTTGCGCAGTTTTGAAAACGGGCTACGTGAAGCGATTACTACACAACTGCAGCGCGGCAAGGTGGAGTGCCGCATCAACTATGCGGCACGTAGCGCACAAAGCGGTGCCTCGCTGAATCAAGACCTGCTGCAACAGCTCGCCGCGTGGAACAGGCATGTGCAGGATGCCATGCCGGATGCGCGATCATTAAGCGTTGCCGATGTGCTGCGATGGAACGGTGTACTGGAAACACCAAGTGCTTCGGCGGATGAATTGCGCGCCGCCCTGCTCAATTTGATGCAAACTGCATTACAGGAGTTTTCCGCTTCACGCGCGCGGGAAGGCGAGAAACTCAAGGATTTTCTGCTGCAGCGTGTGGACAAAATCGAGGCGCTACGTAGCGGCGTAATGCCGCATGTTCCCGCCGCGATCGCCGCTTACGAGCAAAAGCTGATTACCCGACTGCGCGAGGCGATGCAGAATGCCCCGGTACAGGATGCCGGGACACTGGGTATCAGCGACGAGCGCATCCGACAGGAAATCACGCTGTTCGCCGGCAAGATTGACGTGGATGAGGAACTGTCGCGGTTGGCCAGCCATCTCACTGAAATGCGCCGCATCCTCACGCAGGGCGGAGCCGTTGGCAAGCGCCTGGACTTTTTAATGCAGGAACTGAACCGTGAAGCCAACACACTCGGCTCCAAATCGGTGGATGCGGAAGTGTCGCGCAGCGCAATGGAGATGAAGATCCTCATCGAGCAGATGCGCGAACAAATTCAAAATCTGGAGTAACCCATGCAGGGAAACCTTTTTATTGTCAGCGCGCCTTCAGGGGCAGGCAAAACCAGCTTGGTTCACGCCCTGCTCAACATCAATCCGCAGATCGATTTATCGGTTTCCTACACCACGCGCAAACCTCGTCCGGGGGAGCATGATGGCAAGGATTATCATTTTGTCAGCCGCGAAGCTTTTCTTGCCATGACGGCACGCGGCGAGTTCCTTGAGAGCGCGGAAGTTTATGGCAATCTTTACGGGACTTCGCAAACATGGCTAGGCAGCGAAATCGACAAGGGGCGCGATATTCTTCTGGAAATAGACTGGCAGGGCGCGGCGCAAGTTCGGCGCCTGTTTCCGGAGTGCATCACCGTTTTCATCCTTCCTCCTTCCAGAGAGGCTCTGGAGCAACGCCTGAAGGGACGTGGCAAAGACAATAATGAGGTAATTTCGAAGCGCATGGCAGCGGTGCGTGAGGATGTCGCCCATGTCGCAGAGTTCGATTATGTTATTATCAACGATAATCTGAATGAAGCGTTGCGCGAACTTAATGCTGTAGTGCTTGCCACCAGAGTTTGTCGCGACAGGCAATTAATCCGTCATCAGGCCTTAATCAACCAATTACAGAACCCGGAGTAAATCATGGCACGCATTACCGTTGAAGAATGTCTCACAATAATTCCGAATCGTTTTGAACTGACGCTGGTCGCCGCTTATCGCGCGCGGCAGCTAGCCAATGGAGCGGCCCATCTGGTAGAAAACACCAAGGACAAACCTACAGTTGTCGCGCTGCGTGAAATCAGCGAAGGCAAGGTAGGCAAGGAAATTCTTAATCGCGGCCAAGCCTAATCCACACCAGGCATAATTGACGTGATTTTAAATGGCCGACGCAGATCTGCTGATCGAGGAACTTTCTACCTATCTTAAACCGAAGGATATCGATCACGTCCGCGTGGCGATTGAATTCAGCCGAGCCGCACATCAAGGCCAGATGCGCCAGTCTGGTGACCCATACGTTTCCCACCCGATTGCCGTAGCGCGCGTATTAACCCCGCTGCACATCGATGCGCAAGCCATTATCGCCGCGCTGCTGCATGATGTGGTGGAGGACACCGACGTCACCTCCGAGCAGGTCGCCGAGAAGTTCGGCAAACCGGTTGCAGAATTGGTCGATGGGCTGAGCAAGCTGGACAGGATCCAGTTTGAAACCCGCGAAGATGCACAGGCGGAAAATTTCCGCAAAATGCTTCTGGCAATGGCACGCGATGTGCGTGTCATTCTCATCAAGCTGGCCGACCGCCTGCACAACATGCGCACGCTAGAGTCCATGACGCCTGACAAGCGTGAGCGTATCGCCCGCGAGACCATGGAAATCTATGCACCTATTGCCAATCGTCTCGGCCTGAATGACATCCGCCACGAGCTGCAAGATTTAAGCTTTAAACACCTGCATCCAAATCGCTACTCTGTGTTGTCCAAGGCGCTCAAAGTGGCTCGTGGCAATCGTCGCGAAGTCGTCAGCAAAATACTTGATGCAATTCGGCAAAAACTTGCCGAATTCAATATTCAAGCTGACGTAACAGGCAGGGAAAAGGATATATACAGCATCTACCAGAAAATGCAGAGCAAGTCGCTCGCCTTTGCCGAAGTATTGGATATCTATGGCTTTCGCGTACTCGTAAATGATTTTGCTTCCTGCTACGTGGCGTTAGGAGTGCTGCATGGCCTATACAAACCGATTCCGGGTAAATTCAAGGATTACATCGCCATTCCCAAAATGAACGGGTACCAATCATTGCACACCACGTTATTCGGACCTTTCGGCACACCCATAGAAATCCAGATTCGAACCCATGATATGCACAAAATCGCCGAGGCGGGTGTCGCTTCGCATTGGTTATACAAGACCGGTCATGATTCAATCAACGACCTGCACAAGAAAACTCACCAATGGTTACAGGAGTTATTGGAAAGCCTGAGCCAGAGCAGCGATTCTTCGGAATTTCTTGAGCACCTCAAAGTGGATCTTTTCCCCGATGAAGTTTATGTGTTCACCCCTAAGGGCAAGATACTTTCGCTTCCGCGAGGCGCTACTGCGGTGGATTTTGCTTACAGTGTACACACCGACATCGGTAATCGCTGCATTGCAGTCAAGGTTAATCATGAACTGGTTCCGTTACGAACCGAACTCAGAAATGGTGACCGCGTGGAAGTCATAACCGCGCCAAATGCCAAACCCAATCCAGCCTGGCTAAGCTATGTAACAACCAGCAAGGCGCGCAGCAACATCCGTCATTTCCTTAAAACCATGCAGTCCGGCGAATCCGCGCAACTCGGGGAACGCATGCTCAACCAGGCATTGAACGCCCTGGGTGTTAAACCGCAAGATATGGATGAAGCGCACTGGAACAGGTTACTCAAAGACACCGGCGTAAAAACACGCCAGGATATTCTTGCCGACATCGGTTTGGGACGACGCCTCAACATGGTGGTAGCACGGCAACTGGCACGCATCGGCGATGCAGCACCCGGAGACGCAGCAAGCAACGCTGTGGTCACGATTCAAGGTACTGAAGGCATGGCAGTTCAGTTCGCCCAGTGTTGCCGCCCAATTCCTGGCGATCCGATCATTGGGGTGATTAAAAGCGGGCAGGGGCTGATAGTACATACCCACGACTGTCCAACTTTGCGCAAAGGGCGCAGTGGTGCGGAACAATGGCTGGATGTGGTTTGGGACAAGGATATCAACCGCCCCTTTGATGTCAGCATCAAACTGCTGGTTGCTAACCGGCGCGGCGTATTGGCAAAAGTTGCTGCCGCGATTGCTGAGGCGGAAGCCAACATCGAAAATATCAATTTTACCCATGAAGGCGATTACTCCGGCCTGCATTTCACGCTTGAAGTAAATAACCGCCTGCACCTCGCCAATGTAATACGCAATCTGCGCAAGATAACGGAAGTAGAGCGAATCATTCGGGTAAAGAACGCGCCAAGCTAATTCGAGTCAGTTGGTTTGTGGCTTGCCAAGCATACTACTGCCCTAGTTCATGGTAACAATACCCCTACAACAATTTCGGGTGGCTCACCCGCCACTTATGTGTGCTGGGCTAAGCACAACGATGTTCACTAACGGGCACATTAAAAACTCAGAGTTCTCCCTGACCTTGCCTAAGGGCTTTGGTTGAGCGGTTGGTAGCGCAGCAGTGGATTGTTGCGGGCAGGCTTATCAGTTATGATATAAAAACGGAGTGAGTATAGGTTCCGATGTGACTGGCAGGCTCAGACCTAAAAGACCACCACGCAGTAATTCGACTTAAACTATTATTCAGGAGACAGACCATGCGAATCAACAAGCTGCTTTTTGTTATTTCTCTTGCAGTGCTTGCGGGCTGCGCGCATAAGCAGGCGAAGAATGATACTGCTGCTGCACCTCAGAAGCCGGAGAAACAAGAGAAAGCCGAAAAAGCTGACAAGGGAGGGGAGGCCCCTGCCGGCGAAATAGTAGGCACTCCTGCGCGTGGCAGCAAGTTTGCCAAACTGAAACTTGGCATGACATTGAAGGAAGCAGTTGCCAAGATTGGCCCACCGGATAACCAATGGCAACGCCCCACAGGAAAGGCGCATATTCCGTTTTATTTCGGCGACGATAGATGGGTACTGGAATATTCTTACAAGAAAGAAGGCAAGTTGACCTTCAACTATGGCGGGGATCAGATATTAACCGGCATTGTTGTCAATACAGCAGAGTAAGTGTCTCGTTTTGCTCTTGCGGTGTGATTCCAGCTGCTTATTTTCAGCGAACCAGACTCCCGTTACGGTTGCTGAATAATATATCCCCCCCGGCAAAACCGGGTGGCTTTAATTTTGTGTACATCTCAAAGCGGCAATTGGGGTCGCTTACCCGACTCCAATTGTTGTGAACCGCCTTTCTGTAACGAGGCTGGGCACGTTTCAAAACAGGTTGTACTCCAGATATTTCTCTTTGCTTCAGTAATCGTTTATGTTTCCACGCATCTTGGCATTTCCACTGTTAGTGTTTTCTCTGGCTGCTTTGCTCCTCGCGGCTTGTTCTACGCCCACCCCTGTCAAGCCGGTAAATTTACCCCGCGAAAATTACGCTTACGCAAAACGTTACCTGACCTGGCTGATCGAAAAGGAAATGGCCGACAACAAAGTAACAGGTTTAAGTATTGCGCTAGTTGATGACCAAAAGCTGGTGTGGTCATCGGGTTTTGGGTATAGCGACTTGGAAAATAAAGTGCCTGCCACGCCCCATACCGCTTACCGCATGGGATCCATCGCCAAACTGATGACTGCAACAGCCACTATGCAAATGGCAGAACGCGGGCAGATGGATATTGACCAACCTCTGTCACGCTACTTGCCGGAATTTTCAATCAAGTCGCGATTTCACAGCGCGGAGCCAATCACTCCACGCAACATCATGTCCCACCATTCAGGACTACCGGCCAACTTTCTCAAGGGCATGCTGAGCAAAAATTCTAAGTATTTCACGACACTGGTCAATGATGTGCAGGGTGAATACGTTGCCTATCCGCCCAATTTTGTGTTTGCCTATTCCAATCTTGGCATGACCTTGCTGGGTGCCGCCATCGAGCGTACCAGTAGCCATGACTACAACCATCATATTCAACAATCTTTGTTCGAACCGTTGGGAATGCGCAACTCCTATTTTTCTTCCCAGCCTCAACTCAAAGGCTATAGCGATGGCAAGGTATCGGAATTTCTGCCGTTACGCGACTTGCCTTCAGGCGGGCTGGTGTCCAACGTGGATGATTTAAGCAGTTTCATGAAAATGGTATTCGCCGGTGGCCGCATAGGCAATCAGCAATTAATCAAGCCGGAAACACTTGCAGAGATGTTTCGCCCCCAGAATGACCAAGTACCTCTGGATATCAATAAACGCATAGGATTGGGGTGGATGCTTGATAGCTCGGAAATTGAGGGCGGAGGTGTCGTTGCAAGCCACGGCGGCTCTTTGCTGAACTTTCACAGCGAGTTAAGGATACTTCCCGAGCACAAGCTGGGTGTGGTGGTAGCGGCCAATTCCGCCAGCGCACATGGTGTCGTTAATAAAATAGCCGCAGAAGCTCTGAAGTTATTGCTGGAAACCAAAACCGGTATCGTACAACCTGAAAAGCATAAAGCCTCCGCTTCTGGCGTCGTAACAGCAGATGCCATTAACACTGGTTATTTCGATACCGTGGTGGGGCTGATCAAGGTTGGAAGCCAATTTGGCAATCTCAAGGCCGAATTGATGGGATACAGCTTTCTGCTTGCACCGCAAAGTGATGGTTGGTTCGGGGTCAAATACTACCTGTTAGGTCTGTTCCCGATCAGCTTCAGTCCTTTGGATGACATCCGACTGGCCATGACCAGGATCGGGGGCCGTGACGTCTTGGTAGGCAGCATGGGCAATGAAACTACGTTGCTGGGCGAAAAATTGCAGCCATCTTCAGCACGTGAGGTTCTGATTGATTACGTCGGCAATTACGAATTGGTTAATCAGGATATGGGAGTGACGCCAACCAGTCTTGCATTACATTACGAAGATGGCATGTACATCGCGGAATGCACCTTCGCTCAATTGCCGAACATTGTGTTCCGTGTTGGTATCAACCCTATCTCTGACACCGAAGCGCTGATTTCAGGCTTGGGTTCCAGCCGAGGAGAAACCGTTCGCTTGTACAAAGATAAAACTGAAAAACACATGTTATTTTCAGGTTTGGATATGCGCAAAATCAACTGAGGACTTTGAGCTTTCCCAACTTCAGAAGCGGTCTCATAAAGCTGCGATTTCCATCCCTGTCCGACCCAACCGCCAGTGATTTGTGCTTGGCGAAGTCATTTCCTCAAAACTTGTAGCGACCATAAAACCTGCCGGTAGAGAAGTGTATGGCGCAAGGCGAATCCAATGGCTCAGGCACGGGCTTCCTTCCTCGACCCAGCCGAGCAACATCCCGCATCGCCCAGCCTGCTGACAGGCCAGCATTGCT
This sequence comes from Nitrosomonadales bacterium, assembly GCA_023259055.1. Taxonomy (GTDB): domain Bacteria; phylum Pseudomonadota; class Gammaproteobacteria; order Burkholderiales; family Gallionellaceae; genus Gallionella. Next base: position 447,707 of record JAHFQZ010000002.1, on the reverse strand, counting down.
AAATTCATCGGATTTCGCGCCATAACAACACTGGCGTCCCCCTGCCAGTTCAATGCCCCCGCGAGGGCTGGCAATATCTGGCTGGTCTGGCTTTGCAGGAAGCTGAAAGGCAGAGGAAGGTCTTCGCGGTTTTGTTCCAGCACTTGCGATATTGCCGAAACCGGGCCGCGCGAACTGGATACCCGCACCAATACGTCCTTGGGCAACTCTTTTTCCTGCGCATTATCAAGACAACCAAGAGCGCCATAAAGCGCCAACTCTGCCAGAATGCCAATGCGTCGTGGACGATATCCCAGGCGGATAGTCAATTGGTCGCGCCAGCCTTCCGGAGGTGGTTCGGCTGAGGTACGGCCAGTAATTTTCCAGGTAAAACTGTTCATTTATTTTGCATCCGCAAAATCCTGTCTTTTAACTTGAACGAGCATAAGTGTCCTCAAGTATTACGGCTGTATGCCCTCCGCCAAATCCAAGTATGTCCGCCAATATGTATCGCACCGATTCCGGTTTTGAATGTGCCAATCCGGCACGCAGCGCCGGGTCAAGAGGATAGTCTGTGTGAGGCCAGACATTGGCTTCAAGGCATGCCGTCAGCAGGGCTATTTCTGCCGCGCCGGATGCGCCCAGTGTGTGTCCTATCGCAGCTTTCAGTGTAACAAGCGGAGGCAATGGATCGAATGCCGCAGCCAATCCGGTCAATTCGTTAACATCATTTGCCGGACTGCCGGCAGCCTGAAGTTTAATCAGGCCGATGTCGGATGCCGCCAGTCCGCAGGAAGCAAGGGCATGGTTGCACATTTGGGTGACCGTTTGCGGAATTGCGCCGGTCGGGTCACGGCCATCCACTATGTTGCTTCCACCACACAAATGCCAGCGCGCCGGTTGGCTGGACAGATGCAGCGCCGCTACCGCTTCTCCCAGCGCGATACCGTCACGGTCTGACCCGAGCGGCTTTGGTTTTCCCGGTGTCAGCAGTTGCATGGCCGCAAAGCCGGAAATGGAAAACCGGTTAAACAGCTCCACACCCAGCACCACAGCATCGTTTGCATATCCCGCACCGATCAGTTTATGCGCGGCCAGAACTGCTTGCAGAGATGAAACGCATGCACTGGAAACCAGGTAAACCGGCCCACTCCAGCCCAGCCAGACGGCCACTTCTTCCGCAAAACTGTCACAGTCTCTCAATCTCCCCTGCCCGGCTTCTATCGCGCCGATATCGAATGAAGAAGTCGCGACAAAGAGCGGCGCACCCCGGCTGGATTCGAGCCCGGCTTCGCTGATAGCTGCGCAGACAAGATGTTGAGCGCGGGCGCGCCAGTTTGTGTCGGGTTGCCCGATACCGAAATATGGCCAGTCCGTTCCTCCCGGCAAACTTACCTGTTGCTGCTCTTTTTCTCCGTCAGAAATCGCGGCTAATGCTTGTTGAAGATTCGCGCCAAGCGCAGAGACCAGACTACGCCCATGCAGGTAAACCGGCTTCATTTACGACGTGTCGTGATGTATTCGGCGAGATTGGAAATGCTGCTCATTGCGCGGCGTGTTTCCTTGCTATCGGGCAGGCGTACGCCATAGCGTTTCTGGATTTCCATGGAAATCTGCAGTGCGTCGAGCGAGTCGAGCATAAGCCTGGATTCCGGGCCGAACAGAATTTCATCGTCGCTGATGCCTCCTTCCGGCTGGTCTTTCTCGGCCGCGTAGAGAATCATGGCCTTCAGTTCGTTCTTGAACTCTGCCATTATAATTTCCGGGGTGGCCGTGCCCATCAGTTTACCCTGCGTCTAAATAGGATTGCGGTTGCCACAACCATCAGCGCGGCGAAGCCCATCAACCTGGACACGGGCTGCACTACGCCCGCCATATCGCTGCCGCGCAACAGCACGTCGAGCATCCCTTCCAGGCCCCAGTTCATCGGCGAGAATTCGGAAATCTTTTGCATGAAATCGGGCATCACGAATTTTGGCACCATCACGCCGCCCAGCGCGGCCATCAGGATGTTCACCACCGGGCCTATCGTCGCTGCTTGCGCGCTAGTGCGCACTAGGCTCGCCAACGCCAGCGCCATGCTGATCGCCGCCATGCTCACGCCCAGCAACACCAGCGCCAGCGCGCCCCAGTTGATGCCCTGCAACGACAGTGCGTCGCCGCCCAGCAGCGGCATCATCCACACCCCGACAGCCAGCATCAGAGCGGCTTGCAGGCCGTTGATCCAGAGATAGGGAATGGCTTTGGACCAGATCATTACATGGATCGGCACGCCCAGGCTGGCGAGTCTGGCCAATGCGCCGCATTGTCTTTCCTGAATGAAAAGATTGGACAGCGAAGCCACCACGAAGAACATGCCGAACACCAGCCAGGCAGGGACGTTTTGCTGCACGGCGGTAGGGCGCGAACCGGCGGCAAGGCGCTCCGAATCCACCAGTGCTTGCGCCGTGACTGTGACGGGCACATCGGATGCTTTGGGTGAAGGAGGCTGGCTTGGCTGCACGGCTGGTTGCCTTCTGGCCTGCTGTGCCTGCTGGATCATTTGCGATTGCTGCGCCAGTTGCGTTCTGGACATCGCCAGCAACGCTTGCGCGCGCATTTCGCTGGCGATCATCACCAGCTCCGCCTTGTTAGCCGCAAACGCGCTACCATCCAGACCGGGGTCGGTAATCAGCCTGACGCGGATGCCGTCCGCCAATTTTTCATCGACGATAACATTGGAAAAATCTTTTTCGATGACCAGCGCGTAGCTCAGCTTGCCGCTCTGCACCGCCGCTTTCCAATTGTCCGGGGGTTTCCCGTCTGCGGAATATTTTTGGGGTTTGCCGTGGCGCTTTTCCCATTCTTCGACCAGCGTGACTGCCAGTTTTCCGTTGTCGCGATTTTCCACGGCATACGGCAGAGATTTGACCGGCGGGCTGTACACGTCTTTCAGCGCCAGCGACATGATGATGATGAACACCGTCGGCAACAGGAACAGCGCGGCCAATCCATGCACATCGCGGATCAGCGCCAGCAGTTCTTTTTTGATGAGGGCGAATAGCATATCAATCCCTAAGCGACCGCAGCGTCAGCGCCATGAATAGATGCTCCAGATTATTGCGCCCGAACTCCGCATAACGGATCTCGCCCCCTGCCGCTTCTACGGCCGCCAGCAACGCGGACGCGGTTTTGTCTTGAACAAGCGACACGCGCCATTCCGCTTTGAGCGAATCGACCTTGCCAAAACCTTCCAGCAACGCGCGCAGCCGGGTTTCGTCCACGCCGTCTACCGCCATGCGCACTTGCGTCTCGCCGCCGCCCAGCAATTCGGCCAGCGTGCCATCACACAGCACTTTGCCATCGTCGATGATGACCACGCGGTCGGCAATCGCCTCGATTTCTTCCATGTAGTGCGAGGTGTAAATTACTGCCGCGCCGTTGTTCGCCAATGTCTTCACCGCCTCCAGCAAAAAAGCGCGCGATTGCGGATCGACCCCGACGGTCGGCTCGTCCAGCAAAATGAGTTCCGGCTCGGGCAGCAACGCAATCGCCAGATTCAGCCTGCGCTTCAAACCGCCGGAAAGCCGTTCTCCACGGGTCGCGGCAAACCGCTCCAACTGCGCGAAGGCCAGACATTCTTTGATGCGCTGCTGTTTGCGCGCGCCGCCCAACCCGCCAGCCGACGCGAAGCATTCCAGATTTTCGCTCACCGTCAACATCGGGTAAAAGGCGTATTCCTGCGGGGCTACGGCGATGCGGGTGGGTGTTTTGCGACGCACTTCGGCCAGCGGCAAACCGTCGATGGAGATGCTGCCCTGCTGGACCTGCAACGCGCCGGACAGATGTGAAATGATCGTGGTCTTGCCCGCGCCATTGGGACCCAACAGCCCCAGAACCTGTCCGCGCGCCGCTTCTAGTGATACGCCCGACAGCGCCGGTTTTTCGGTTTGCGGGTAGCAAAACGCGAGGTTCTCGATTGCCAGCATCAAGCCATCGCTTTTTTCAGGTCGCGAAAAAAAACCTCTTCCTGATCGGCCAGCGCGCGCAATAAATCCGCCAATTTGCCGGGATTCAATTCATCACGCTTCTTGACCATGCGCACGGTCGCAAGAGCAAATTCACGCCAGCCATCGCCAATGACGACGAGGCGCTCGGCAAATTCAGCCAACATTGCCAAGCCGGGCAGTGCGGCCGCTTCCTGCAAAAAGGTCGCATACAGAAAACGAAAGCCCGCGCCGCCGGTGCCAATCTCTTCCTGCATACGCACGATGTGACCGACATAGTTGAGGCTGAGTTTATCGGCAGTGTTCAATTTCGCCACCTTGTTGGCCAACATGCGGATTCCACGCACGCCAATGATCGGGACGGGCCCCAGCATGTTACGCACGGTTTTTTTGATCGCGCGGCGGACTGCTTCCTCAGTCACCACGGTGCGGCCTATGGTATCGGGGTAGTACAGCAGCCCCTTGGGCGCCATCAGGCCTTTGGCAAAGCGTGCGCGCTGCAAGGCATCGGCGGGGCATCGCTGCGGCAGTTCAGCCACCGGGTCGCTGATGAGGTAATCATTCCCTTCCTTGCCATACACTATCAAGTTGTGCGCATTGAAGTGGAAACGCATGTCCTCTGGAAAATAGGGCAGCCAGAACGCCGAGGTTTGCAAGCCGACCACTTTGCCTTGCGCCAGCAACTCATCCAGCCGCCGCATCCCTTTTTCGGGGTCGCGGAATGTCTCGAAATGGAAATTCATGTCGAACGGCTTGACTATACCCCTGAGAATCGCTTTGGGCGGCATCCGGTAGGCGATCAGCGGGAAGCCGGCGAATTTGATAAAGGGCAGGTAGGCGAAAGTCATCGCCGACGACAGACCGAAGGCCATCGCTTCGGTGGTCGCCGCGCCGTGATGAGTCAGCATCGAAGCGGCCACACCGCTTTCGCAGTGCGCTGCATGACGGTGCTGGAATTTTTCGTTGACTATGTTCATCTTAAAAACGGCGATATGTCCACGAAAGACACGAAATAAAACAGGTTGGACATATTTAAGCTTTCACACATTTGGCAGTGATCTACAGGTTTGCATCTTTCGGTTTTGTTCGTGTTTTTCGTGGACAAACTGTTTTTCAGGTTCACGGCAGTCGCCTCAACTGCTCGACCGTGATACCCATAACCGCTGCATAGCGTTGCAGGATTTCTGTGTTCAGTTTGGAAAATATTTCCGGGCGGAAGTGGCGGCGGATGCGCCATTTCCAGAAGCCGGTGACCTGGGATAGTTGCGGCAGATCCAGGCGCTGCGCGTACATCCAGTATTCCAGCGGAGAAGTCTTGCCAGCCTGCACGCGCGCTCTGGCTTCTTCGGTCATGTCGTATATTCTCTCCAGGGCCTGCAAAGTGACGGTCTCATCCACCTCGCCGCCGCGCGACGGCACAATCACCATTCGCCCGTCCTTGCCCCGCGCATACATCACCCGGCGGTGCCCGCCCATCGTGCGGTTGCCTTCCTGTGGAACAGCATCCACATCCATCAGACTGCTTCCATGAATATGAAACCGGTAGAAAAGCGCCCGCTCTCGGGAATGTACATCAACAGTTTGTGGCCCTTCTTTATGCGCCCGGAACGGAACAACTCGTCCAGCATAATGTAGGGCGAAGCCGAACCGGTATTGCCCTTCTCGGTCAGGTTGGTGAACCAGCGTTCAAGTGGAATATCCAGCCCTGCTTCGGCTACCCCGGCAGCCACCGGCCCGGCAAAATACTTTGATGAATAATGCGGCAGGAACCAGTCTATGTGCTGCGCCTTAAGGTTGTGTTTCTCCACCAGTATCCGCAATGGCTCGGTCAGCGTTGCGCGGATGACATGCTCGTTGAGCAACTTCACATCCTGCTTCACGGTGAAGGTGGAACGTGTTGCCCATTCCTGCGGCGAGAACTGTTGCCACCCGGTCAGAGAGCCATCTGCATTTTTTTCCGCGCCGGAATACATGCAGGCAGGCAATTCATGAGCAGCGGAGGATAACTCAACCCAATCCACCCTGAGGCTGAGCGGCCCATTCGGTTGGTTCTCCAGCAGCACTGCACCTGCGCCGTCAGACAGCATCCAGCGCAAGAAATCTTTTTCGAAGGCGATTTCCGGGTTGCGCTCCAGCTCCTTCACCCTATGTTCAACTTCGGCCTCGAAGTTGCGCGCATGCAAACCCAGCGAAGCCAGTTCGGAAGCAACCGCCACGGCACGGCCGGCGTCGCCGGCGCGCACTGCCAGCCAGGCATGTTTGAATGCTGCTGCCCCCGCGACGCAGATACCCGCCAGCGACACCACTTCCAGGCGCGGCCAGCCCAGCGCGCCATGCACCATTACACCATGCCCGGGCATAAGTTGATCGGGGCGCGAAGTGCCCGCAGCCAGACAATCTACCCGTCCCGTATTGCCCAATGCGCGCACAGCCTGTGCGGCCATCTCGGCATTGGACATCACCAGATGCCCAGTAGCGCGATCCAGCGCATAGTGGCGGTGCTGAATACCATTGCTGCGCAAGACGATACGGCGCGCTTTGGAAGGGCGTCCGCCGACCATACCCAGCACTTGTTCAATCTCATCGTTGCCTACCGGCTCCAGCGGCAAAAAGGACGCCGTCCTGGTCAGAAATACATCAACCGCCATACAAACTCATCCTCTCCATACCCGAACCCGAAGGCGCATCGAACTGCTGTTTCAGCGCCTCAAACCGCCTGAGCGTCAGCGGCCGCAACATTGTCTGTACAAGCAGGCTTAACGGAATCACAGTCAAAATCAAAGTAATCAAAAATAACACATACAAAAAAAGAATCGGCCAACGGCGCTTTTGCCCCGGCTTACCAACGGCAAGCAGCAGTTTACCCCACAAATAAAAACTTCGAGTCGCCGCTTTTTCACTGACATACAGCCTTGGATTGGCGTCAACCGCACCAAGGCCAGTCAGCAGCGGCAAGCCCTGCTTTTCGGCGTCAGCAGCCAAAGCATCTTGCAAGGCTAATCCAAAACGCCGTGAGCGCAAAATTTCATCTGGCGCAATCCCTGCAGATGGCAAACCTAAAAATCCCGTTTGTTTTCCGCTCAAAAACCAGCGGGGAGTAGTAATAAGAGTAGCGAAAACATTCCCATGGTCATAGAGAACCACATTGTCAATCAACTTCGCGCCCAGATTGGCAAGCATGCTTTTCATCTTCTCTTGAGCCATCAGCCACATATTGCGGCAAGCAATCACTGTGACGACTGGCTTGCCTTTAAGCAGCCTACTCGCCAATGGATGCTGCAAAAATGCCGTAACCGGCAAAGACGGTGCCAAAAACCAAACCTGATAAAACAAAAGAACAAGGTCAAAATCCTCATCGCCAGATAGTGAAAGCGGCTCAAGCACGGGGGCTTTTAAATGCGCCGCTTCGGGGAATGCATCAAAAAACTGAAAAAATGGCCAGGGAAAAGGATAAGCCTGCTTTGGACGAAGAACCTCCAAATGCACTTCAACACCGGGATCTTTCTGCAACGGAGCAAGAATCTGTGCTGCAATCCTGGCAAGTTGCCCAGTTTGTGAGTAACAAATTGCCAGAACTCGCTTGGGCCGAATGGGAGTAGTCACACAAATCCAGTGATGCAATAAAATTGCTTTAGTTTATAATTACACCATAATCACTGTGAGCTTGGTTTAATGAAGCACTAGTGAGTGCAGTGACGTTTTCTGAATTGTATAGCAAATGCATTACGCTCTCAACCTGCTGCTGTTAGCTGCTATTATAATTCTCACTCGGTCTTTCGATAATTTTTGCTTATGGGGGCTGAGGCAACCATGCTTGATACTGTAATGTGTCATGCAATCAATTCATGGACACCCTGCGGAAAGTTAAGTATTCTTAAAAAAGTGTTTTACAAAGTCACCGCTGGCGCTTTCCCTTCGAAATCAATTTTGCATATTTTCAATCATTATGAACACCAAAGCTGACATTAATAAAACAGGGTTAGAGCAAGAACTCGCACAGCACATCATAACTGCGCTGAATCTGGATATCAGCAGCGCGGAGATCAATCCGCTTGCTCCGCTCTATGGAGACGAAGGTCTCGGGATAGACTCTATCGATGTGCTTGAAATCTCCCTCATGCTGACCAAGCAGTATGGTGTTCAATTGCGTTCGGACGACGAGAATAATGCTGAGATATTCGCTTCGCTGCGTAATCTCGCCAACCATATCCAACAACACCGGACGAAATAAATGCAGTCTCGCGGCAAATTGGCTGTTGCAATTGCCATCGCTTCGGCTTTCTTTGGATACCAGCTCCTGATTCATAAAGTATCGATTTCCGGCCATCTCACTGCCGTTTCTGAAGCGCTTGTCCTGGTACCTTTTGTTGCAGTATTGACATGGTTTACTGCTTCTGAGCTGGGAATTCGTCGTGCTCTGGCGATAACAGCCTCCCTCATATTGTTGGGGCTGACCGCAGTAAAAATATTCGGCCCGCCCCCTCCTGCAATGATTTTCGGTATGCCCCACCTGGTGACCAATTCATTTTTAATGTGGTTTTTTGCGCGCACTTTGATAAATAAACGAGAGCCGCTGATTACCATGATGGCACGCCGCGTCCACGGGTCTCTGACGCCTGATCTTGAAATTTATACACGCCAAGTCACTTTTGCATGGAGTCTGTTTTTCGCCTCGCAAATAGCCGGTTCGGTATTGCTGTTTTTCTTCGCTTCGCTGGAAACCTGGTCAACGTTCATTAACATCCTTGGCACGCCGCTGATCGTATTGATGTTTATTTGTGAATACACCTACCGGGTATTGCGGTTTCGCAACCATCGCAGCTCTCCGTTTGATGGCCTGAAAATTTTCTCCAGCGACTCATCGGCATCGAAGTCCATCAAGGATCACTGATGCCGGTGGCTCAGACCATGCAAGCCGTCCCGCTATTGCACCGCCGCCATCCAGACAGTATTTTTGCCTGGCAGGGCGGGAAAGCCATTTCTGCGCAGCGTTTTTTGACGGATGTGCTGTCGCTTGCAGAAAAATTGCCTGCTAATCCCTATGTGCTCAATCTTTGCGCTGACCGCTATCGTTTTGCAGTGGTTTTTTCTGCGGCAATGCTGCGCGGACAAATCAGCTTGCTGCCTCCCAACCATACGCCGGACCTGATCAACCGGCTTAAACAGTGCTACCACGGCTTGTACTGCGTGACAGACGGTGCGAATGGCCCTGCCGCCCTGCAAACAATTATCTATCCGGATTTGTCAGGCATAAACCTGCCAAAGTCTGCGATGCCCGAAATACCTGCCTCGCAAGTTGCAGCCATCGTTTTTACATCCGGATCTACGGGCGACCCCATGCCCAATGAGAAAACCTGGGGCGCCATTTCGCGAAGTGTCACCGTTGAGGCTATGCGGTTGGGTATATTTGATCGTGGCGACCTGACGTTGCTGGGCACAGTCCCTGCACAGCACATGTATGGCTTCGAGTCTACCGTCCTGATTGCGATGCAAGGCGGTGTGCGACTGCATGCTGCCAAGCCATTTTTTCCTGCAGATATCAGCGAATCGCTACAGGAAATTCCAGGTCCGCGTGCGCTGGTCACCACACCGGTACATCTGCGCGCCCTGATCACAAACAAAACGGCGCTGCCGAAACTTGAGCTGATCGTTTGCGCCACCGCACCGTTGTCGCGCGAACTGGCCGTGCAAGCCGAGGAGTTATTCGGCTCACCGTTACAGGAAATCTATGGTTTCACTGAAGCCGGCCAGATTGCCAGCCGCCGCACTGCTATCACGGACGAATGGCATACTCTCGAAGGATTAGCGCTGCACCAGAAGGGCGAGACCGCTTATGTATCGGGCGGGCATGTGGTTGGCGAGCTTCCTTTGAACGACATCACCGAGCTGCATAGCGAAACCACTTTTCTCCTGCACGGCAGAACTGCCGACCTCATCAATATTGCCGGCAAGCGCACGTCTCTCGCCAGCCTGAATCACCAACTCAATTCGATCGAGGGGGTCAAGGATGGCGTTTTTTTTATGCCGGAAGAAAAAGCAGGCGAGACGTCCCGGTTGACAGCTTTTGTTGTCGCTGCTGAACTTTCCGGCAGCGAAATATTGAGCGCATTACGCCAGCGCATGGACGCGATCTTTCTCCCCAGGCCATTGCATATAGTAGATACTTTGCCGCGTAATTCGACCGGAAAACTGACCCGCGACAGCTTGGAGAAACTTTTTCAGCAATGCAACAAGGGGCAAATCAAGTGACTGAACTAAAGTTTCAGTTTCCTGCAAACCACCCTTGTGGAGCAGGGCATTTCCCGGGCAATCCGATCATCCCTGGCGCGTTACTTCTTGACGAGGCGCTTGCCTGCATAGCCGCCGATCTGTCCATACATGATGCAGTCTGGCACGTAAAATCCGCCAAATTTCCGCAATCTGCGAGGCCTGGGGACGAGATATTCACCAAATACACATTATCATCCGACGGAGAAATACGTTTTGAATGCGCCGTGTCAGGCAAAAAAGTGCTGTCGGGAATGGCGCGCAGCCAGCCAGCAGCCGGCGCAGGATTAACGTCATGATCCAGGAGTGGGTGGCGCGTCCCGAACGCAGCAATGTGTGGACCATCCGTTTCATTGTCTGGTTTGCACTCACTTTTGGCCGGCGCGCTTCGCGCATCCTGCTTTACCCGATCAGCCTCTATTTCATTGTTTTTTCGGCGAAAGCACGCGCCGCCTCGCACAAGTATCTGGATCGCGCGCTGGGGCGCCCTTCAACCCTGGCAGATGGTTTTCGACACTGTTTTTTTTTCGCTTCGACAATTCTGGACCGGGTTTTTCTGCTTAACAACCAAATTTCGTTGTTTGACGTGCAGGCACATGGCGAAGAGATATTCAAGGAAATTGAAGCGAACGGACGTGGCTGCCTGCTGATCGGTGCACACATGGGCAGCTTCGAGGTGATACATGCGCTAAGCCGCGACCATGGACATCCGCGAACCAGCCTGGTGATGTACGAAGAAAATGCCCGCAAGCTTAACACCGTGCTTAACAGCATCAATCCGCAGCACAACCGGCCGGTGATTCCGCTCGGACAAATTGACTCTATGCTCATGATTCAAGAGGCTCTGCAACGCGGCGAGTACATAGGCATACTTGCTGACCGCACCATATCCGGCAAAAAAACGCTAGCCTGTGATTTTCTGGGCGGCCAGATAAATTTGCCCATCACGCCATTTCGCCTTGCCGTTATACTTAACTGCCCCGTCGTATTTATGCTCGGAATTTACCAAGGCGGCAACCGCTACGATGTAAACTTTGAACATCTCGTCGCTTCACAGCAACCAGCGCAATGGGATCGCGAACTCGCCATCAAACAGGCTGCGCAACAGTTTGCCACGCGGCTGGAACATTATTGCCGGGAGGCACCTTACAACTGGTTTAATTTTTATGATGTCTGGAAATGATTAATATGACGGTTATCTCCCGTTTGGTCTTTTGGCTGCTCATGTTATGTGTCAGCCTGAGCATCACACCCGCTTCCGCTACTGAACCTGAACAGGATGAAGCGCCCTGGTCGTTGACGGAGCTCATGCATGGCCTGGCGCAAGTAAAAAATTCCAAAGCCACGTTTGTTGAGCGCAAGCATCTCAGTATGTTAACGACACCCCTGTCGTTTTCGGGAACGCTCGAATACACTGCTCCAGACCGGCTCGTAAAACATACGCTCCTCCCCAAATCCGAAAAGCTGACACTGAACCAGGATAAGCTGGTTGTACAGAGCGGCGACGCAAGTGGATCACGCACTTTATCCCTGCAGGAATACCCCGCCATATGGGCTTTTGTCGAAAGCATCCGCTCAACTCTGGCCGGCGATATCGAGACACTTAACCGCTTTTACAATGTTTCCCTGGAAGGGCACCAGAAACAATGGCTGTTGAAATTGCGCCCGGTAGACTCAAAGATAAAAAACCTGGTGAACGAAATTCTCATCAAAGGCAGCTTTGATCAAATCAACACTATTGAAATCCGTGAAGCGGGAGGCGATTACTCTGTAATGAGCATCAGCAGGGACGATTCATGAAACGGATCAACCAGCGCTGGCCAATTGCAGCTTGGCTGATTTTTCTCGCATTTTGCGTCTTCCTCGTTTCGCGGATACAAATTGGCGCCGACATCAACGCTTTTCTGCCAAGTTCACCCACTCCCGCCCAGCGGTTACTGACCGAACAATTACGAGATGGCATTGTTTCCCGCCTGATTCTGGCTGGGATAGATGGAGGGACGCCCGAAACTTTGGCCAAAGCCAGCAAGAATCTGGCGCATCGGCTACACAATGAGCCAGCATTTTCAATGGCCAACAACGGTGAAGAAAGCAGTCTGGACAAGGATCAGGCGTATATCTTCGACAATCGCTACCTTTTAAGCTCTGCAGTTACACTCGGACACTTCACCCCGGAAGTCCTGCATGGCTCGCTCGAACGCGCGTTACAGCTGCTCGGCTCCCCCGCCGGAGTAATGATCAAGAACATTATCCCGCGTGACCCCAGCGGCGAATTGCTGCATCTTCTGGAAGGATTCACCGGACAAAGCCGCCCCCCGATGCAGGAAGGCGTGTGGATGTCTCGCGACGGCAAACGAGCACTGCTGGTCCTGCAAACCGCAGCGGCAGGCTATAACATCGATGCCCAGCAACAAGCCATTCAACTGATACTTAAATGCTTTGCGGAAAGCACGCAAGGCCCGGAATTTTCCGGCTTGCATATTCAGCTCACCGGGCCCGGCGTGTTTTCAGTGGAATCGCGCAACCATGTAGAAAATGTCGCGTTCAATTTTTCCATCATCACGGCGATACTTGTCAGCATCCTGCTATTGCTGGTCTATCGCTCATGGCGAGTGCTCGCCATATCTCTGCTTCCTGTAATCAGCGGTGCACTGGCCGGCATTGCTGCAGTGAGCATGGGTTACGGTGTGGTTTTCGGCGTGACCCTGGGATTCGGCATCACATTGATAGGAGAGGCGGTGGACTACGCCATTTATTTTTTCACTCACCTTTCCCCTGAAAAACCGCCGAGCAAGGCCCTGGAAAATATCTGGCCAACATTGCGCCTGGGAGTGTTGACTACGATATGCGGTTTCAGCCCGATGTTCCTGGCGGATTTCCCGGGGCTGGCGCAACTGGGTCTATTCTCGGCTGTCGGACTTATCGTGGCGGTACTCGTCACCCGCTGGGTGCTGCCCAGCCTCGTGCCTGCGAATTTTTCACCCAACACACCAGTTCGTCTGACTGCCTTGATAATGAAGTTGATCAAACAGGCCCCACGATTACGGCCACTCGTGCTGATTGCGGTAATCGCTGCCGTGCTTTCCATTGCATTGCACCGCGATCCAGTCTGGAGCGACAGCCTTTCAAGCCTTTTTCCAATTTCGGAAGCCAAACAGCAGCTTGACCAGACGCTGCGCAACGACCTTGGCGCGCCTGATGTGCGTTACCTGATTGCAATCAGCGGCAATGACCGGGAAGAGGTTCTTGAACGCAGCGAAGCTGTCGGTTCTCAGCTTGACATTTTGACTTACAAACAAATTCTGGTGGGCTACGATTCGCCTGTCCGTTACCTGCCCAGCCAGAAAACCCAGCAAGCGCGCCAAGCAGCGTTGCCCGACGAGGAGCAACTGCGCGCCTATCTGAAACAGGCGCTTGCCGGACTGCCATTCCGCAGCGATTTGTTTGAGCCATTTCTTAAAGAAGTTGCGGCGGCACGCAGCCAGCCACTGCTCACGCCCGACAGCTTGCATGGAACAAATCTGGGACTGCAAACCGAGAGCTTGTTGGCTCACTACGACAAAGGCTGGAAAGCCATGTTGCCGCTGCGTGGAGTAACTGACGCATCTTCCATCCGCAAGGCACTTGCCCGGTCGGATGGCAGCATCGTGTTGCTGGATCTGAAGCAGGAAAGTGACTCGCTTTATCAGTCCTATGTGCGCGAAGCGATCACGCTGTCCGCTTTCGGCGCGCTGGCGATTACATTGCTGCTGTTTATCAGCCTGCGCTCTGTACGCCGCGTGGCTGCGGTGTTATTGCCATTGGCGGCCGCAGTCATCATTGCCACCGCAATTGTGCTGGCAAGCGGGCAGAAGCTGCTGATTTTTCATCTGGTCGGATTGTTGTTGGCGGTTGCGGTCGGCTCTAACTACTCGCTGTTCTTCGATCGTGAAAGCAATGCCGAAATGCAGGAATCGGACAGCAAACGCACCATGGTCTCACTGCTGGTTGCAAATATTGCAACCATATTTGGTTTCGGCATGCTGTCCTTTTCCGGCGTTCCGGTGCTCACTGCGATTGGCGAAACCGTGGCCATCGGCGCCTTCCTCAGCCTGTTGTTCTCGGCAGTTTTGATGGGCCGTAAAATCTCACAATGAAAAATTGCCTGCAACCCTCTATCGCTCCCAACAAGGAAAAACCAACCGCAGCGCGTCATTGGCTCACCACTCCGGCGCTGAAAATAAGCGCGGTGGTGCATACTGGCAGTGTGCTGCTGGTCGTACTGAATCCCGGCATCTGGCATTGGGCGCTTGGTGCCATATTGTTCAACCTCCTGATTCTTACAGCGGGAGTCATGCTGCCCAAAAGCCGGCTGCTCGGACCAAACATGACACACCTGCCTGCAATTGCAGCACGCCGACGAGAAATAACGATCACCTTTGACGATGGCCCGGATCCTGAAATCACCCCTTTGGTTCTCGACCTGCTCGACCAATATGGCGCCAAGGCAAGTTTTTTCTGTATCGCCAACAAAGTCTCCGCCTACCCGGAACTGGCCCGCGAAATCATCAAGCGAGGGCATAGCCTGGAAAACCATACGAACAGCCACCCTTACGCATTCGCTTTTTTCGGACCAAGTGGCATACTGCGTGAAATCGAGTCAGCTCAGGCAACTATTAGCGCCGTTACCGGTGTCACGCCAAGGTTCTTTCGCGCGCCAATGGGATTTCGCCCCCCCTTCCTCGCCCCAGCTGTCGAGCGCGCCAACTTGTGTTGCGCCTCTTGGACGCGGCGCGGGTTCGATACCTTTGCAAGGCATCCGGAACCGGTATTGCGGCAACTTCTGCGCAACCTTGCCGCTGGGGATATTTTACTTTTGCACGATGGCCGCCCGAACCGGCCAAACAAAAACGCAAAGGTAATTCTGGAAGCTTTACCTCGCCTGCTTAAACATCTCCAGACGCTTGACCTGAAATCCGTTTCGCTCACAACCGCCTGTAATCAGGCCTCTGAGATTTAAAGCCAACTGCGTCAGAACAAGGCTCAGTACTCATATTCACAGGCCTTCGATCAGGACTCGTTTTCGAACAGAAAAATCACCAAGGTCATCAGGCAATCAATCCGTCTCCGCTAACGGCGTCGACGTGTTGCGTATGGTCTTGTAGGCTTGATAGTTCCATGAAAAGGAAATGCCGGTGCTGAACAGGCTGCGGGTGTTGCGGAAGGTTTTCAGTCCGCGCACCAACGACGACTTGAGCGAAGACACCTCGGCATAGGCCTCCAGCAGCCCTTCGTAAGCCTCGCGTGGCGACATGCCGTTCATCCTGAATACCGGTTCAAAGATCGTGTAGTGCCGCCAGTCATTCGGGTAATTGGTCAGCAGCAGGCGGTTTTCCTCGGCCATCTGCTTGTAAAACGCGGTGCCCGGCAACGGCGTCTCCAGGGACAGTTGCACGGCGTCAATTTCATTCTCCAGCACAAAATCGATGGTGCGCCGGAACGCATCCTTGGTCTGCCCCTCCGTTCCGAAAATAAAACAGCCCACAATGGCGATACCATGATCGTGAATTTTCTTGATCGAGTCGCGGAAATTGCGGGTATTTGGCCGCAGGTTGACGGACTTGTGCATCGAATTAATCGTAGCGGAATCCAGCGATTCGAAGCCGATCAAAAAGCCCTTGCAACCGCTGCGCTGGGCGGCTTTCAGCACGTCGTCGTGCTCCACAATATTGAGGCAGGTTTGCCCGCCCCATTCCTTGTTGCAGTCCTGCAGCCGGTCGAAGAAATCCTTGGCCCGCTTGATATATCTGGGTCCTTGCCCGACGATATTGTCGTCCACGATGAAGATGCGCTTGGACTTGATGGTGTTGATCTCATCGATCACGCTGTCGATATTGCGCACCCGGTAACGCGAACCGTTAAACGCCGTGACCGAACAGAAATTGCAGTTGATCGGGCAGCCGCGCCCGGTCTGAACGGTCTCCACAAAATATTTTCCTTTGATCAAATCGCGGCGCGGCGCCAGCAGGTTTTCGATGTCGGGCGGCTCGCCCGCCCGATATACTTTCTGCATTTGCCCCCGCTCGAAATCTTCCAGCAGCTTCGGCCAGATGTTTTCGCCCTCGCCGACCACGACCGCATCTGCGTAGCGCAAGGCCTCATCCGTCATGTATGAGACATGTATTCCACCCATTACCACAGGAACTCCACGTTTGCGGAAAGCGGCGGCAATTTCATAAGCGCGAGGCGCGAGGGGAGTCATGCAGGTAATGCCGACCAGATCCACCGGCGCATCAAAATCCAGATCTTCCATCGATTCATCAACAATCTGCACATCATAGTGGTCGGGCGTATAGCGCGCAATGATGGCAAGATTCATTGGCGGGATCGCCAGCACCTTGATGTTGGAATGCAGGCTTCCCTTGTATGCCGGGTTAATAAGGAGGATTTTCTTCATGCACGCTACCCTTCACTAACATTTTGAGAAATTAATTCATGCTTATCCGGTTGATTACAAAAGCTGAGGCGGACAGCCAGGCTTGCAAAACCAATGCAGGGAGCGCACAAAAGACAAAGGGCAGAACCAGTGATCCTGCCCCTGTTGTTATCCTGCATGGTCATCTCAAATGGCAGACGAATTTGCAATTTTTGGATCAGCCTTAACTGCCTGATATTCGGAAAATATGCCAATTTCCACGTGCCTTTTAACCTGCACCAGTCCTGCGGAACGCAGTGTCGCCATCACTCGCTCGGGCGGTACGCAGGCTTCGATGCTGTCCCAAAAATAGCGCCAGATGGTTTCGCTAGTCTTTTGCTTGGAAACGATTCGAGTAAGCAGCGGTATTACACCGCGCATATAAGTTTTTAGCATCCATGTGCCGATACTACTTTGCGGCTTGGTCATTTCCAGAATACACAATCGTCCGCCCGGTTTCAGGACACGCTCAAATTCTGCAAATGCCACACTCAAATCGCTGATATGACGCAGTGCATAGCCCATACTCAGAAAATCGAAATGATTATCGGGAAAAGGCAACGCCTCGGCACGTCCCTCCATTAACACCATACCCTCGGGGACATTGCTGGCCGCCATCATGCCGGTGCTTGGATCCACACCAATCACGCAAGAAGGATCACCTGTCAATATACAGGCCTGCGCTGCAACCAGACCTGTGCCCACTCCAACGTCGAGAACCTTCATGTTTGCTTGCAGGCCTGCACGAACAAGCGCATGACGCCGGTAGCTAGACCCGGTATTAAACGCCATCAACCGTTCTATACGGTCATAGTCAGGCGCAGTATCATCAAATATTTTTTTCAAATATGCCTGACGTTCTTGCTCTGTCTGGTAGTACTCTGTCAGTGGAAGATGCGGTGCTTTGACTGGCAAAAGATCATGGTTGCTAAAGGGGGTCATATGCGAACTTTCTATTTAATTTACTTGTTAAGCCTATAGCTGTTATTTTATATTAATCCGAACATTGTTTCCTGATCAAAAGAATCGAAAGCGGCATTACCAGCATGAATTGATTAAGCGTAAAACCAGAATCTGCTTAAATTGTTCCACAATGAAATAATTTTTATTCATAATAATTGGAAGCATCTGTTTTTAATTTTTAAGCCGCTAAATTATAAATGTGCCATTTTTCAGCGCATTTGTTTTCACCATGTTGTTCACCATGGCGCGGCATTTCGGCCCATTAACTAATGTTTTTCTGATAAAATTTATAATGTTGCGTCCCAAATATCTTTAGAAAGCTTCTTTTGCACCCCCTCCAATTTAAAGCATTCACTCTTGTTACACCTCTAGGCGCAGGAACCAATGCTACGCTTAACGCATTGCTTGCCGGGAAATCCGGCCTAGCTCACTGTGATTTCATTGATGTCGATCTGGATACTTATATCGGACGAATCAACGGCCTCGAAGATCGCCCGGTGCGTCCCGACCTCGCCGTTTACGATTGCCGCAACAACCGCCTCGCACAGCTTGGTCTGGAACAGGATAATTTTGCAGAAGCGATTGAATCCGCTCGTGAACGTTATGGGCGCGAACGCATCGGCTTGTTTTTGGGCACCAGCACCTCCGGCATCCTCGAAACCGAGCTTGCCTATCGCCAACGCGACCCGGTAACCGGCGCCCTGCCTGCAGGTTTAAATTATTTTGGCTCTCATAGTTGCTATTCGGTAGCTGACTTCGTGCAACATGTTCTTGATCTTGCTGGGCCAGCCATGGTCGTATCAACCGCATGCTCATCTTCTGCCAAGGTGTTCGGCAGCGCTTCGCGGATGATTCAGGCAGGGCTGTGCGATGCTGCGATAGTGGGCGGCGTGGACTCGCTGTGCTTAACCACGTTATACGGATTCAACTCTTTAGGGCTGGTATCCAATCGCCCGTGCTGCCCGTTTGACGCAGATCGCAACGGGATTTCCATCGGCGAGGCTGCGGGCTTTGTGTTGCTGGAGAAAGCCACTGCGCATTCCAGCCCGGACTCCGTCATGCTGCTCGGCGTTGGCGAAAGCAGCGATGCCTATCACATGTCCACGCCTCACCCTGAGGGCCTGGGTGCACAAAAAGCGATTCAGGCCGCCCTGCAAGCAGCTGGGCTGTCAGCCAGCGACATCGATTACGTCAATCTGCATGGCACTGGTACTAAATCAAACGATGCAGCAGAAGATCAGGCTGTATTCAGTGTATTCGGCAACAATACGCCATGCAGCTCAACCAAAGGTGCGACCGGTCACCTGTTGGGTGCTGCAGGCGTGACCGAAGCCATAATTTCTGCGCTATGCATACAGCACGGATTCATGCCCGGCGGCTTGAATACCAAAACTCTAGACCCCGCGCTAAGAAGCAATTACCTGACTCAAAACAGGCTGCAAAAGGTGAACCGCGTGCTATCCAATTCACTTGGGTTTGGCGGCAGCAATTGCAGCCTGGTGATTGGAAGGGGAATCTGATGAAGATTTTTGTTGAAGGAGTGGGAGTCCTCGGCCCCGGGCTTTGCGGTTGGCAGGCTAGCAAGGCTATTCTGGCAGGAACCGCTGCTTACATCGATGCGGCACTTGTTATTCCACCCAACGATTTGCTGCCGTCAGCCGAGCGCCGCCGCACCGGGCCCGCAGTCAAAATCGCGCTGGCTGTGGGTTGCGAAGCTGTTGCCCACGCTCAGCGCAATGCTTCAGAATTGCCTTCTGTTTTTGCCTCTTCTGCAGGAGAAGGAGAAAATATGCAGGCAATTTTCGAAGCGCTCGCTGCTGAAGGACGTGAGATATCACCGACTCGCTTCCATAACTCGGTACACAATGCGCCATCCGGCTACTGGTCTATTGCGACAAGATCCATGGCGCCTTCCATCAGCCTGGCTTGTTACGATGATAGCTTTGTAGCCGGACTCATTGAAGCCGGTGTGCAAGCTTATACAGGCGAGGATACTGTGGTACTGATGTCCTACGACACTCCCTACACTCATCCCGTTCATGATGCTCGACCAATTAGCGCCGGCTTTGGCATTGGCCTAGTGCTGACTGGCAACAAAACGAACCGCAGCTTGGCCGGACTGGAAATCAGCATCAGCCGCAATAATGGCGCCAGCACACCTATCGCAAACGCGCAGCTGGAATCCTTACGGCTTGGCATCCCAGCCGCGCGCGGCCTGCCGCTGCTGGCTGCTCTTGCTGCTCATACCCAGAAGCAAGTCCGTATTAACTATGTTGCTGGCAACCAGGTAAATATTGTGGTTCAACCATGCTAATCGGCCAAACCCAAATTCGGGCGCTGATTCCTCATGCGGGCGCCATGTGCCTGCTGGCAGGAGTAACGCGGTGGGACACGACTCAGATCACCTGCATTGCTCAAAGCCATCGGGATATCAACAACCCCTTGGCGCGCAACGGCAAGGTGGGTGCTTTGTGCGGGATCGAATTTGCCGCACAGGCCATGGCGGTGCATGGCGGTCTCACCGGTGTGGTCGGCCAGCGTCCACGCGCCGGCCTGCTGGTGAGCGTGCGCGATGTGGTTGCTAAGGTTGAATACCTGAGCGATTACACCGAAGACATGCTAATTGATGCTGAGCAACTGATGTCTGAGCAAAGTAGTGTCTGCTACAACTTCACGCTTCATGCAGGCGAAGTGGAATTGCTGCGAGGCCGCGCCATTGTCGTGCTGGATGCCGACAGGGTCACGACATGAGGCGGGCACTGGTTACTGGCGGCAGTGGTGCTATCGGGGCAGCAGTTTGTCGACAGCTGGCGGCAGATGGCTATCAGGTGATCGTGCACGCCAACAGCAACCTCGAACATGCCCAGCAGATCGTCGCTGAAATCACTGCCAACGGCGGGACATCCACAGCTGTTTCCTTCGACATCACCGATGCACAGAGAACAAAAGCTGCAATCAAGCAACTGCTTACCGATGGAGCGATTCAGATCGTGGTAAATAACGCCGGCATTCATGATGATGCGGTAATGCCCGGGATGCGTCCTGAACAATGGACAAGGGTAATTGACGTATCGTTGAATGGTTTCTTCAATGTCACCCAACCGCTGCTTATGCCTATGATTAGCAAGCGCTGGGGACGCATCATTAACCTTTCTTCATTGGCAGCTGTAATGGGCAATCGAGGACAAGTCAACTACTCGGCAGCCAAAGCCGGTCTGCATGGGGCAACCAAATCTCTTGCGCTGGAGCTCGCCAGCCGCGGCATCACAGTCAATGCGGTTGCACCGGGAATTATTGTTTCGCCCATGACCGAGTCCAGCTTCCCCAAGGAAACCATCAATGCCATTGTGCCGATGAAACGCGCCGGACGCCCCGAAGAAGTAGCCGATCTCATCTCTTTTCTCGCTTCTGATCGCGCCGCTTATATTTCCGGGCAAATTATTTCAATCAACGGTGCGATGGCTTGAGAAACACTCAGCAAATTCAGGCTTAATCCCAGAAATTTGACATGCAGGATTTGCCTCACAACTTTATTGCTTTAGCAGATTCCAAGGGAACGCAATGAAGTTTATTTCGCACCCAATTTTTTTCATATGGTTTCTGCTTGTCTTTGCGAATGCAGCGCAAGCTGATACGAAGAGCCACGATGCAGCCGGGCAGGCTAACCCCGCTCAAACGGCTGTTTCGCCCCCCCCCCAAGCCACCGAACCAGCGCCGCAAACTACGCCTGCCTCTCCTCGCAGCGATGAGAATAGCGAAGCTGAAGTGGTGTGGGAGTGGGATCCTTATTACACCGACCTAGGTATTAACATCCCCCTTACAAGCAAACCGATCCCGACAATCACTTCGGATAGCGAAACGGCGATCTACCGCAACCTGATCGAAGGCTCAGCGATTCCGCGCTACATGACACTGGAAGCAAGCATCTATCCGATGCCTGTTCTAGGCACCTATCTCAAAAAGCACACGCCAGGCTTTTACAGCCAAGGACAAATAGGCAACGGCGGTATCAATATTTTCGATTCCATCACCGCAGGGTTCCAGGAGCCATGGGCCGTATCGATGTTCTTCGGCAACATTGCGAAACTGGTGCGGCCTGGAGAAACACGCGCAGGCAGCAACATGGGGTATACCGGATATCTCATCAGCGCCGGCATAAAACACATCAAAAACAACGTACTCATCGACGACAAATGGTATGAACTGGAATGGAAGATCAAGGGCAAGCTCGATTACCCGGATGAGAAAATGAGCTGGAGTTTCCGCTTGGGCGGGAAATTCAACTCCAACCCGGACATAACCGACGTGTTTTACTTAAGTATCCACCGCAGCAATCTAGACCACCGCGCCCCGTTTCTACAGTGGCTCAAGAACAGCTCTGTCGACATAAAGGTGCAATTCTCTCAGCATGGTGGTCAAATTGTGCGCGAGGAATTTATTATCGGCAAGAAATATCCAGTAGGCGGGAAGAGTTACAGCGCCACTCTGGATGTCGGTTTCGTTTGGGAAAGCCCTGATGAATACATCGGCGCACTGCGGAACCGCAACAAGAGTTTGCTGACACTCTTGCTTAGACCTTCGATCGAATTCTAGAAATACTCTTGAAAATATTTTTTATGATTTTGATCGTACAAATTAAAGCAGGTTGGTTACCTGATAAATTTGCTCGAACGCCTCCAGAGCAGCACCGGCAGACGCAATAAAAAACCGAATACAAGTCGCATATGCATCCAGGTCAAAAGCGTGTTATCGCGCAAATAGCTGAAGTGCGACACCCCGCCTTCCTCCGGGCCAAAATAACGAACAGGCGCCTGTAGATTAATAGGGCGCACGCCATGCCAGCACAAGCGCACTGCCGCCTCTGGATCGAAATCAAAACGGCGCATCCATCGGCTGCTTTGCATAATCTGATATAACGGTTTAATCGGATAAACACGAAAACCAAACAGCGAATCTCCAATCCCGGCACCCAACGTTTCCAGATTGGCCCACCAATTGGATATCTTGCGTCCGCCCACACGTATAGCAGGTGCACTAGCATCGAACACCGGTTTGCCCAGCACAACGGCGTCTGGGTTGGCGATCGACATTGCCATGAACTCCGGAATTTTTTCAGCCGGATGCTGCCCGTCTGCATCCATCGTGAGCACATGTGTGTAGCCCGCTGCTGCAGCCTCACGCAAACCGTGCATCACAGCAGATCCTTTGCCTTGATTGCATGGCAGAGTGAATACTTTCAGTGTCGGGTGGCCTACTGCAAGGATTTGCAGTGCCTCTGCAGTCCCGTCGGAACTGCCATCGATCACTACCCATACAGGCTGCCAGACGGCCAGCGCATTGCGCACGGTCTCAATAACTTTTGTGCCGGAGTTATAGGACGGAATGAGTATAAGGTGTGTTGAAGAAAGCATGATGTTCCAGTCTGCTGGTATTTTGAAAAGAACTAATTACTATTTTTCTCTGCAAAATGTTCTCTATAATATTTTTCCAAATCATCGACAAAGGTTTTTGTATCGCCGGATACTTCGAATCTTTTTCCCAGCGTCACTTTATAAATCAGCGGGAATTGTGGTTTTTTCAGCAGCGGCCAACCTTTGCCGAGGAACTGTGTATTGGATTCGATGAATACCGTTTGCACCGGCACGCCCGACCTGCGAGCGATCAGCGCGAAGGCACTTTTAAATTTATTAACCGGATGCGCCGTCGTGCGAGTGCCTTCAGGAAAAATCAACAACTGACTGCCATCTTTTAACTCCGCAACTGAGGTGCGCACCATGTTGCCGGTGGAATCGTTGCGGATATAACCCGCCAGTCGCGCGCCGCCACCGAATAAAATGTTGTCTTGTATGTTCGCCTTCATGATACAGACGATATTTGTCAGACGCGAACCGATCAAAACCACATCTATGAGACTGGGATGGTTGGGCGCTACGATAACGGATTCGCCGTCGGCAAGCGCATCCAGGGCGGAGAGTTCGCACCGCACCAGACCACTTGCTTTGATGATGGCAATGTATGGCCTGAATATGCCGGTCATAATGAGCCGCCCCACACGCGCACCGAAACGACGCGGCAACAACGGGTACAACACCGCACCGATGAGGGTATACGTCAAGCCAGCCGCGCCAAAAAGAGCGAGTGAACCATACAGCACGACATATTCATAGAGGGATCGCAACACGGTTGCCAGCCAACCCAAGCTGCGTGTGGCGGGGTTAATCATTAATATCCCAATCAAACTTCAAGCATGCAATCATTTACTTTTCCTCTTCCACTTTAGTCGAGGATTCCGCAAATATCCAGGTGATGGCAAAGCCTACGGTAGCATACTGTTTGGTCTTTACCAGTGGGCTTTGCTCAAATGCTGCGCCGCGAAGGGTATCCAACTTCATAAACCCAGTCGTCCAATACGTTGGTGATCGTCTGGTCATAGCAATGACAAATTGTGCTCCCGCGTAACCGCCATGTGCAGAATAAGCGGGGCGATCTGCAAGAGAATATTGGGCATCAATACCATAAAAATACTGGTTATAGCGGCGATCGGTAAAGACCGGCCCAATAGCCGTACCCAAGTTCCATCCCGTTTGATCAAAAGCGTTCTGCACATCCAAATTTAGCAATGGCTGAAATATCCAGCCAACGCTCCGCAAATATGAAAAATCACTGCCAATGACTGCTCGCACAGGTAAGCGCAATTCCACTTGTGCCTGATTGGATTCTGTTTGATAAAGCGTGATATTCATCGATGGGCCAATTTCAAACGTT
Source organism: Nitrosomonadales bacterium (assembly GCA_023259055.1). GTDB lineage: Bacteria > Pseudomonadota > Gammaproteobacteria > Burkholderiales > Gallionellaceae > Gallionella. The sequence goes on along the minus strand of JAHFQZ010000002.1, from coordinate 423,293 downwards.
GGATCAAGATTGGGCATGCCAAGGCGCGCCTCGTTGTTCCTGACTGGCACCGAACCATTCACACTGATGTCCATCTCGACTTTATCACTATGGAAAAGCTGCCCTCGCACCCGCTGACGGTCAATCTTGAGGAAGTCGCCGTGATAAATTACATAAGGCACCGGGAGAAGATAACTCTTTCGCTCATTCGAGCCTCGGTAGTCCGGAAAGTCGATGGCCGCCACACCCGCGCCCACCTCCCAAAGCGGAACCTGATCTGCAGATGCTGGCGAAACAAGCGACAGCGCAACCACAACCGCGCATAAAAAATTGTAGATGAATCTCATAAAGGTTACCGGCACCATGCAATGTTCCGGCTAGCTCAGCCCCAGCAAACCGCCTCGATTTCCAGCAGCAAATCCGTGCGACAAATGTCAGCCTGCAAAACAACCAGTTCCTGCATAACGCCCCACTCTTCGCGGATAATATCTTGCACAACACCCATGTGTTCTGTGTGGCGCACATATACCTTGAGGGCCATACCACTTTCGAAACCCGCGAACTTAAAGCCCTCTCGGGTAGACTGATCGATCACGGCACGAATATTGGCCAGAGTCTCACGCGTCTGCAAACTCACCGAGCTTGGATGCACTGTAGCATGGCCCAGAATACTAGCCGTACCTGAAATAAAAAGTGTTTGAGAGCCACCTTGAAAAGCCAGCGTAGCTCTTGAAAAAGTCGGGCTTCGCGGCCCATATTGTTTTGGGTAATTGTATGCACTGGTCTGTCGCGGATTTTCGATTTGCACCCCAGGAAAACGCGATGCAAGAAAGTAAACTACCAGAGGTCCGCCATGGCTGCCTACCGCGCAGGCAGATGGCGAGTCGTCAACTCTTCTGTTATAGCGAACAAAAGCCTCATGTCGACCTACGCTAAAACTGCGATAACGCTCAATTCCGCCTTCGATAGCATTAATATCAGGGAAGTAGTTCCAAACTCTTAGCAAGTTTGGATAAATGCTACGTTGAATAAAATCAAATATTCCTGAGTAAATATATTGTGTTGTTTCGCTCAAATCTTTTGCAGAATCAAACTGAATTGATATACATCCAAAAAAGATGTCTTCGTTTCCTGCACCGGCAATTAACTCATCACGATATTGATTTACAGGTTTATCACTGGTCCACACTTCATAAACAGCATCGCCACCTGATACCGGAGTATCAACCCAAAGCACCGGAAAGCCGGATTTCAAGGCTATACGACGACCACTTCCAAAGCCAACTACGCACGCAACCCGATCACCGCATTGCTTCAGATAAGTATCGATTTCGTCCGACGCAAGGTACTTAAGCGTTACGGTTTTGTTTATATGAATATTAAATTTCCCCATAGTGCAGTCGTCTAGCAAGCAACTTCCCTGATTAATCGTTATAGATTCAATTTGATGTTTGGCTCTGAGAGCCCAAAAACGAAACCTGAGCCGTCTCAAGCCACTATTCGACTATATAACTGCAGATAATGCGGCTTATTAAGATGACCGGCAGATGATCGGGCCGCATCCATACTCTGCCAAGAATATCAAACAGCATCGCCTGCGCTTGTGTTACGGCGTGATTTCGTAATATCCCATCGTTTTATATATACTTTTTCTTTTTTAATTATAACATAACCTCTTTTCAACCTGCCTTATGGCTACTGAAAGTTTCGTCCATAATCTACAACAACAACATATTAAATGTCACCGATCCAACAATATTACACGGTACACCATGATCAAATCAGATCGAATGGCAATGCCTCTGAATTGCTACCATCGCCATGCCCCATTCTGTCATGGTGGGGCAACGTGCCGCTCAGCACATAAATCAGGATTTCCGTATTGCGATATCCGTGCATATCGAAACCAGCGCCACCACCGATGCGCCGGATCGTATTAATCGGCAGATGGAAACTGTGCCTGCTTTCCAGCCATCCGAGGTGCGCATATCCCCGCTCAGAGGTTTGCGTAAGAAAATCACGTTTTTTTTATATATCTTTGAATTAATTTGAGCATGGCAGAAGCTTTGTCCAACGTTTCCTGATACTCCGCCGCAACATCGGAATCTGCCACGATGCCACCGCCGGCCCAGCAGTGGATCTCATTGTCAGAATAGACCAGCGTGCGGATGACAATGTTGGTGTCCATGTTGCCGTCGAAGCCGATATAACCTATCGCGCCACAGTAAATTCCGCGACGGTGCGGCTCCAGTTGCTCGATAATTTGCATGGCGCGCTGTTTGGGCACCCCGGTGACAGAGCCGCCGGGAAAACAGTCACGCAGCACGTTCAGTGCATCGCGCCCTTCCTCCAGCGTACCCTCTACCGTGCTGACCAGATGATGCACGCTGGCGAAACTTTCCACTTCGAACAGTTTGGCCACGTGCACCGAACCCGGTGCGCAGCTTTTGCCAAGATCGCTTCGTAGCAAGTCCACGATCATCAGATTCTCAGCGCGGTCTTTGGGGTGACTGCGAAGCTCTTCGGCAAGCCGGTTATCCTGTTGCGCATCGCTACTACGCGGTCGTGTGCCTTTGATCGGTTTGGTTTCCACACAGCCGTTCTGCACGCGCAGGAAGCGTTCCGGCGAAGCACATAGAATCTGGGCTTGCGGCAGATTGAGAAATGCGGAATACGGCGCGGGGCTTAAGTGGCGCAGCGTGAGATACGCACCAAAGGCTTCCCCCATGGCGGCTGCGCTGAAGCGTTGTGCAAGGTTGATCTGGTAGCAGTCGCCAGACTTTAAATAATCCTGTATCACCTCGAATGCTGCGGCGTAGCTTTCAGGCGTAAAGTTGGTTGAAATATTTCCCTGCACACAGAAAGTGTCAGGGGGGAGCTGCAAATTGCTTTGCAGGCGTTCCAATACCTGTGGTAGCAGCACCGCTGTTTCAGTAAAGCGCTGATGTGAAACCAAGCGCGCGGTTTTCTGATAATGATCCAGTACCATTGCCCAATCGTAAATGCCAATAGCCATGTCTGGTACATGCTCGCCATTCTGGGCAATATTTGGTAATGCATACATCCTCCGCGCCAAGTCATAGCTCCAATAACCTAACGCACCACCGGCAAAAGGCACATCCGCAATTGGTGCGATTTGTTCGCCCAATACATAACGCACTAATGCAAACGGATCATTATTCTTGGATGCTTCATCCAATGAAAGAGTGCGCTGTGGGGCAGCGGAAAGAATATCGTAGCGCGACATCCCGCAACTATCCAACCAAATTGCCCAAGGAAGGTCAGCAATAGCGGCATAGTATCGCGCAGCATCGGATTGATAGGGTAGTTCGGTACAATAGAAGCTCATCGCATAATCTGGAACATCAGCATTTCAAAATACTTGGGACGCATCCAAGGTCGCTATAGCCGCCATTAGTAACAGGTGGGGTCGTTACAGCCGCCCCTAACACATAGAATCACCTTGGCAACAGAGGTCTGTCTTCCCATATGAATGCATCTCACGACAGAATTCTGCATGTTAGCGATTATTATAATGGCGCAAGCTGCATGCGCAGCCCATCGTGTTAACGTAACTGCTCGGCAAGATACTGAACATGCGAATTAACAGCAAGTTTTTACTTTAAAGAAATTTTTTAAACTAATGCAGGATTAAATAGAAAACACCTCCCAACCTCAAGGAAGAAGCGTTTGAGCATTTTGGATCAAGCCTTATACCATCACTGAAAGCCGATGCTGCGATATTTCCTGAATTTACATAATGCCCGAAGTATTTGAATAAATTTTGGGCAACTCGTTCGGGATAATTCGAATTTAAGAATAGATCGCTACGTGCAATTTGCTTATAGCAGCATCAAAATTGGAGGGACACAAAACCAATAGCCAACCAAGTGGTTGGACATAAGAAAAAAGAACTCACTAACATCGCGTCAGTGAAATAAAAAGGCGCACGCACAAATTTGTGCGCCCAAAAAACCGGTTCTACTGCGGAAAGCCCCTTACTGCCGAAACATCAGGGGCTGCCTCCACAGCGGTGCCCCGATTAATTCGGCTTGCCGATTCCTGGTGTAGGAAAAGGCCATGTTGCAGCCGGACGCACTGGTGCTGGAGCGGAAGGGGCTGGTGCTGCTGGCCTGGCTACCGCTGGAGCTGCCGGTTTTGATACCGCTTTCTTTGCAGCTGGTTTCTTCGCCGCTACTTTCTTTGCAGCTGGCTTCTTGGCAGCGGCTTTCTTTGCTGCCGGTTTCTTCGCCGCTACTTTCTTTGCAGCTGGCTTCTTGGCAGCGGCTTTCTTTGCTGCCGGCTTCTTCGCCGCTACTTTCTTTGCAGCTGGCTTCTTGGCAGCGGCTTTCTTTGCTGCCGGCTTCTTCGCCGCTACTTTCTTTGCAGCTGGCTTCTTGGCAGCGGCTTTCTTTGCTGCCGGTTTCTTCGCCGCTACTTTCTTTGCAGCTGGCTTCTTGGCAGCGGCTTTCTTTGCTGCCGGCTTCTTCGCCGCTACTGCTTTTTTAGCTGCTGGTTTTTTAGCTGCCGTAGCCTTCTTTGCTGCTGGTTTAGCTTTCTTTTTTTCTGCCATTTTATTTCTCCTTGCAAGAATGAAAGTTAAAAAATACAACAACTGCGATTACTGCACCTACACCCCCAGCCCGCGCTTAAATTCAAGCATGAGCCAAAGCCTTTCCCCAATGCTCCGCAAATCCCCGGGCAACGCACCACCGGGCTGATTTTCGGCGGCGCAGGTTAAATGAAATTTTTTATTCAGAATGTTTGCCGCCTCTGCCACCCGACAAGAAGCATTGCTCGCGCCCAGACACGGCATGTTCGCGCCGGATTGTCGGCAACGACGGTTGGCGATAACACGCAAATATCCTCTGAACACGCTAAAACCCTGACCAAGCGAACAGCCAGGTGTGGTATTTTTTGGAATTGATTGGGTGAATTGGAAGGAGGAGAAACTGCGGAGAAAGTGGTGCCAGTAAGCTTTTGGGGGGCTTGAAATGCTGTCTGAAGCGGCATGCTGCATGTACTGACTTCCTCCCTCCTGAAAATTCCGTTTACGCCGAAAATTTACAAAACCACTATATCTAGTATTTTTTTTCGGCAACGGGGCTAATTGTAGTAGTTAACAAAAATATTGCAAGCAAAAAATGATAAAAAACAACATTTATTGTTACTGGCGACATGATCAAATTTTATAACCTGCACAATCCTGCCAGATAGCGCACCCACTCGAAATACAGGCCGGGATCGGTCTTGCGCTGCGGTGCAATATCACTGTGGCCGGCAATTCCGCGTATTGGATATGTTTCGCGCAAAGCTATTGTCAAACGATCAAGCGCGACATATTGCTCATCGGTAAACGGCACAGCATCGCTACCTTCCAACTCTATGCCAACGGAAAAATCGTTGCAGCGAAATTTGCCCTGCCAGCAGGATTCTCCCGCATGCCATGCGCGCTTCAAACAAGGAACAAACTGAATAATCCGCCCATCGCGACGCACAAAGAAGTGCGCTGACACCTTCAGTTCGGAAATGGTTGCGTAATAAGGATGATCTGTCACATCCAGAGTGTTGGTGAAAAACCGTTGTACGCCATCGCCGCCAAACTCTCCCGGTGGCAAGCTGATGTTGTGTATCACTAATAATTCGATTGTGCCCACCGGGCGGTTATCGCAATTCGGCGACGGGATATATTCGCCTCCAACCAGCAACCCTTGCTCATCAATCCGCATCGTCCGCACCGTTCGGGTCTTTGATACCCAGCCGCTCCATCCGGTAACGCATTGTGCGGAACGTCAATCCCAGCAATTTGGCGGCGGCTGTGCGATTAAATCCGGTCTGCTCCAGCGCTTCCAGCAAGGCCTGCTTCTCAATACGATCCAGGTATTGTGGCAAAGGGTATTTGCTGCTGAGGGCTGCATTATCGGGCTGGCTATGTTCCACAGGCACCAGCAATAAATCATGCTCCTCAATCACCCCTTCCATGCACAGAGCCAATGACCTTTCAATAACGTTTTCCAATTCGCGCACATTACCCGGAAAACCGTAGTTTTGCAGCGCATGCAATGCCTTTTCAGAAAATCGCACATTCTCTGCGCCTCGTAAGCGCTCCAGTATCCGTTGAGCGATTTCCGGTATATCCTCACGCATCTCGCGCAGTGCTGGCATCTGGATCGGAATCACATTCAGGCGGTAATAAAGATCCTGGCGGAATTTACCCTGCCGCACGCATTCGGCCAAATCGTGGTGCGTCGCGCTGATGATGCGCACATCCACCGCTTCTTCGCCAGCCCCGCCGATTTTACGCACGCACTTCTCCTGTATCACGCGCAATAACTTGACCTGCATGTCCAGCGGCAGATCGGCCACTTCGTCGAAAAACAAAGTCCCGCCGTGTGCTGCCTGGAAAAACCCGTCCCGATCCTTGTCCGCTCCGGTGAACGCACCTTTTTTGTAGCCGAAAAATTCGCTTTCCATCAGGTTGGTCGGGATTGCCCCGCAATTCACCGCGATAAACGGCTGATCATGCCGCGCACCACTTTGCACGATCAGGCGCGCCGCCAATTCCTTGCCGCTGCCCGACTCGCCGCTGATATGCACCGGAGCCTGGCTGCGCGCCACACGCTTGATTAAATCGCGCACTTTCTGCATCGCAGGCGAATGACCGAGCAGCGCTTTATCGCCAGATGGGCCTGTTTGCGGCAGCTTTAACGCGGATTTTACCAAGGCGCGCAACTGATCCAGCGAAACAGGTTTGGCCAGATAATCAAATGCACCCGCCTTGAGCGCGATAATGGCATTTTCCATGTTGCCATGCGCGGTAATCACCGCCACCGGCACATCCAGGCTATTTTGCATGATGTGCTGCACGATTTGCATGCCGTCGCCATCGGGCATCCGCATATCGGTCAGGCATAAGTCATAGCGGCGCGCCGCCAGCTTCGTCAGCGCCTCGCGCACATTGAGTGCCTTATCCACCCCCAATCCCATCTTGGTTAACGCCAGTTCCAACAACTCAAGAATGTCCGGCTCATCATCCACCAGCAGCACTGTGGCACTTTTCGCCCGATGTTTACCCGTCATGCTTTGCCCCCTCGCCGTCTCCATGCAACTCCCCGAACGTTATACGGAAGCAGGCACCTGCCTGGTCCTTGCGCGCATGATATTCCAGCTGTGCGCCATTTGCCTCACACAATTCCTTGGCGATATACAACCCCAGGCCGGTGCCATCGGATGCGGTGGTGAAGAACGGCTCGAACAATTTACCCTGGTGTTCGGCGGAGATGCCCGGTCCGTCATCTTGTACTTCCAGCATCGTCCGCCCATCTGCCACACGCATTGTCAATGTCAGGCTGCCGGGCAACTTGCGACCATAACGCAAACCGTTGCGACATAAATTCCACAGCACCTGGCGCAAGTGGCCGCGATCAAAAGAAACCTCTGCGCCCTGCACGCCAATCAGTGCCATCACTCCCGGCTCAAGCCGTTCCGCCAGGTTAAACTCGTCCACAAAAGTGCGCAGCATCGCATCCAGTTCAACCACTTCTGGCTGCGCCCGGTCGCGCCTGTTCAACTGCATTACGTCCTGCACGATCTGGTTGATACGCCGCGTGTTGTCCAGCACGATTTGCAGTAGCCGCTGCTGATTGGCATCGCCCTGTTCTTCTTGCAGCAACTCAGTTGCATAACTTATCGCCGACAACGGATTGCGCACTTCATGAGCGATGTTGGCTGTCAAACGTCCAAGCGCAGCCAGCTTGATCTGTTGTGCCTCGGCCCGCACGCGTTGCATATCTTCCAGAAAAATCACCGTGCCGCGAGCCGTATCGCGCTCAATTGCAACAAAGCGCAATCTGGCCTGCACCCCCACATCCAACTCCAAGATACCCCGGGGTGCGCTTCCGGTTTGCTTCCACAATGCATATTCCCCAAACAGAATAGGAAAACTTTCCGCCAGCGAACTTCCCGATATTGCGCTATGGCGCAGCAGGCGCGCCGCGCCTGGGTTCATCTGCAGGATCACGCCCTGCCCATCCACCACCAGCACGCCATCCTGCATATCGCGCATCACAAGACGGTTCGCCTCGGACAAGTTGACCAGATCGCGCCCGCGACGTTGCGCCAGCTCTTGGCTGTCCACGGCATATTTCGCCAATGTGTGAGCAAGCCATGCAACCGCAAAATAGGACACGCACAGCAATGCGACCTGAACGTAATGCGCCACATCAGCATCGTTATAAAGCACGGCATATGAATGCTCCAGCAGCGCGGCAATGCTGGCCAATGCGGCGAAGAACAAAGTAATTTTGCCGCGACTGGTCAAACCGGCCGCCGCCAGCGAAACCAGAAGCAGGAGTCCGATATTGCTCTGTATCCCTCCGCTGGCATGAGACAGAACTGACAAGACGGCAATGTCGCTAACAATTAGCACGGCCAATTGCCAGTTAAAACGCGGCCAGTGCAGCCGAAGTGGAATAAAGGAAAGCATCACCACTACCGCATAGATCGCGCTGACAGCAAAAAATACTGTCCAGTTGCGCGCGCCCAACGATAGAGAAGTGCCGAATACTCCGGCGAGAAACATAAACAGGCTGGCCAGCGTCAGCCGATACCAATTGAAATAGCGCAGAGAACGCCAGAAGTCGACCGTGGAAATCTTTTCAGTAAGATTGTCCGTCTTCACACTCAATGTTCGCCTCTCGTGGAATTACCTTCACCACATTGCCTACTTTCGATATGCATTGCGATGCTCGTTACCGCAAAAGAACTGCCCATCAGCCTGAACGCTTTCCCCCTTGGGCAAATGCACGCCGCAGTGAGCGCATCGCACCATATCTTCGACGACTGGCTTGTTCTGGTGTGGCGTATTTTTTTGATAAGACCTGATGATCAGGTAAACGACGGCCACAATGGCGATCAAAAATAGCAGGCGACCCATATTAACTTATCTCCATGTGACGAAATTCAAAAAACCGCTGTAAAGTGCGCTCCATGCACTATTGAGCCGCATTATATACATAGCGTCAGAAATCGTAGCGAGCGGCTTTGGGGCGGGGGAGGCCGAAGCGCAGCGCCCGGAGCATACACGTCAGTATGTGAGGAGCGCGAGCATCGCCCGACCCCGCCCCAGAGTCGCGCAGTAGATTTATGTCGCTATGTATCTTACGCAATCAGCGCCACGCTCTTGACCTGTGCGAATACTTCCATCCCTAAAACGAGATTGAGATGGTCGCACGAACGGCGGGTTATGCGCGACAGCAGCATATGCGATTCGCCGACCGTCAGGCGCAAATTCACGCGATCCGGCCCCTCATCCTGAATTCCGTCGATGCGCGCCGACAGGACATTGTTGATGCTGGAGCCTTGCGGTGCAATGGTCGCGATACTCACGTCGCGCGCCAACACACGGACGCGCACCATGCTGCCGATGGCGCGCTCCACCTTGCTCACCCACAGGCTTCCGCCGGAAAAATCCAGCCGGGTGAGATGATATTTTTCGTCGTGGATAGCCACGCTGGTTTCGAGCACCGGGCCCGCGTCGTCCAGATGTGCAGTGGGCAAATCCAGCCGTGCCAGAATTTCGTTGAGCGCGCCGCTGGCGATGATGCGCCCCTGTTCCATCAGCACCAGATGGTCGGCCAGCCGCGCCACTTCATCCAGCGCATGGCTGACGTAGATCACCGGGGTATCCAATTCGCCGTGCAGCCGCTCCAGATACGGCAGGATTTCCCGCTTGCTGGCGGCATCCAGCGCCGACAGCGGCTCGTCCATCAGCAGCAGGCGCGGGCTGGTGAGCAGCGCGCGGGCGATGGCGATGCGCTGCAGTTCGCCACCCGACAACCCCGCCGTACTATCGCGCCCGATCAATTTATTCAGCCCGAGCCACTCTACCACCTGTTCCAGTTGCACCCTGCGCTGTTCAGGCGGAATACGCTTCAGGCCATATTCCAGATTGCGCCGCACTGACAGATGCGGGAACAGACTGGCCTCCTGAAACACATAGCCCAGCTGGCGTTGATGCACCGGCAGGAAATTTTCGTTGTCCTGCCACACCTCATCCTTCACTTGCAGCATTCCGTGGGCTGTCCGTTCCAGCCCCGCGATGCAGCGCAGCAAAGTGGTCTTGCCCGAACCGGACGGTCCAAACAAAGCGGTGATGCCACGCGCAGGCAACTGCAACTCTGCGTGTAATGCAAAACCGGGGTATGAGAGATCGAAACGGGCGTGAATCATTTGCGTCGCCCGCTCGGATTAAGCGTATATAAAGTTAGCAGCGCAACAAATGCGAACACCACCATCCCCGCCGACAGCCAATGCGCCGCCGCATATTCCATCGCCTCGACATGGTCGTAAATCTGCACCGATACTACGCGCGTCTTGTCCGGGATGTTGCCGCCAATCATCAGCACCACGCCGAATTCGCCGACGGTGTGCGCGAAGCCAAGCACCGACGCGGTGAGCAAGCCGGGCTTGGCCAGCGGCAGCGCCACGCTGAAGAAAGTATCCAGCGCGGACGCGCGCAGCGTCGCGGCGGTTTCCAGCGCACGTTCGGGAATGACCTCGAAGGCGTTTTGCAGCGGCTGCACCACAAACGGTAACGAATAAAACACCGAGGCAATCACCAGCCCGGCGAAAGTAAACGGCAGCAGACCGATCCCCAAAGCTTGGGTGAGATGGCCGAACGGGCCGCCTGGCCCCATCGCCACCAGCAGATAAAAACCGATCACAGTCGGAGGCAGCACAATGGGCAGCGCCACCACCGCGCCGACCGGCCCCTTCCACCAAGAGTGGGTGCGCGCTAACCACCACGCGATCGGTGTACCGAGCAGCAGCAGGATGACGGTCACCACCGCCGCCAGCTTGAAGGTAAGCCAGATCGCGGACAGGTCGGCAGAGGAGAAGGCGGATTCCATTTTGTTATTTCAAATATTCCAAAAAGTCCGCGTCCCCTCTCCCTTGCAGGGAGAGGGGTAGGGAGAGGGTAGAGGCTGTGTCAGCTCCACTAAGCAATCCAGCTCATTTTACTTCGCCCGACAACCCGAATCCGTAACGCGTCATGACCGCGCGCGCTTCCTTGCCCACCATAAAACGCGCAAATGCCTGCGCCAGCGGATTGTCCATGGCGCGTTTAGTAACGATGAAACCCTGCTCCAGCGGCTGGTGCAACCCGTCGGAAATCAGCGCATAACCGCCCTGCTTCGCCAGTTCAGGGCTAAGCGCCAGCGACAGCGCGATGATGCCGACCTGCGCATTGCCGGTCTGCACGAACTGCGCGGCCTGCGCGACGTTTTCTCCATAGACCAGCTTGGCTTCCACTTTCTCCCACATGCCTGATGCTTTCAACGCCTCTTCGGCGCGCTTGCCGTAGGGTGCATGCTTCGGGTTGGCGATGGCGATCTTGCGCATGGCCGGGTCGGCAAGATCGGCAAGGGTCATCCTGACCGCATCGCGCGATGGACTCCACAGCACGATGCGCCCCACCGCATAAGGCTGCACTTCGGAGGCGGCAAAGCCTTCCTTCTTGAGCGCGCGCGGATAGGCGATGTCGGCGGAAAAATACAGGTCGAAAGGCGCGCCCTGCCGGATCTGCGTGTGGAATTTTCCGGACGATCCGTAGATGGTTTCTACCCGGTCGACAGGATGCACCTTATTGAACAGCACTACGATCTCATCCAGAGCGAACTTGAGATCGGCGGCGGCGGCAATGGTGATTTTTTCGCCCGCGTGCGCCGTTTGCACTGCGACAGATAGACAAATAAAAATCAGCAGCCTTACTGTAAACCAACTAATTGAGTGCATCCGAATTCGGTGTTCAAAATGAAATCCCTTTGTCACTGAGACACCTCGCCTTGCGGGGTGAATACGATGACATCAGGTTCAGTACTAACACTTTGCGTTAACTGAGCGGACTTTAGTAGGCCACCTGCTAACCGAACTAGCGCCTCGTCAAATGCAGCCTGACCAAGAAGCGTGGAAGCTGGAACAGGAACACCCAAAAGGGAGGAAAGGTCCTTTTGCGATTCAAAGACCATCCGAGCGAGCGTCGCAAAGAGCTCGTAGTAACCATTGCGAAGCTGCACAAAACCGCCAATTTCAAGGTGCTGACGGTAACACTCAAGGCCACCTCCATATATGTCAGGATAATCGCGATGAACTTCAAGCGCATGATGAAACGCACGGGGATCACCGGTATGAACGTGAAAGATAACCGGCAAGCCGTTTTCGAACCCTGAGACGTGGATACCTCTCCGGAGATGTGACCATGGTCTTCCAAGCAACTCCAATTCTGGATTGAGGGTACTAACCAAGCGATCTGATATTGTGGAAACAGTATCAGTATTCTTTATATTTGCCACAAAACGACACGCCCAGTCTTCGAGGGATTCGCCATTGGGAAGGTTTGCGTTACCCCAAAAGGCAAGGGCCACATTTGCTTTCGGCGAATACCAAACTTTTCTGGCTTCAATAATCTCGACACCAGAATTAGACTGCCGCGTGACGGCACGGTCACCGACCACGGTGATGCCTTTTGCAGATGCGGTGGTTACAACCAGTGTCATGGCTCTAATATTCCCAGCAATTATTCGAACCAGAGGGGCACGCTTCGATTTATTTTTTCATGGCACTTAGCAGCCATTTATCTTGGCTTCGCGTGCGCCGGGCGAAACGCCTTGCACTGCTCCGGATCGGATTCCAGGTACGCGCCTGCTATCAGGTCGATGCAGTACGGGATGGCCGGGAACACGGCGCTCAGGCAGTCATCGATCGCGGAGGGCTTGCCGGGCAGGTTGACGATCAGGCTCTTGCCGCGTATCCCGGCGGTCTGGCGCGACAGGATTGCGGTGGGCACGAACTTCAGCGATGCGGCGCGCATCAGTTCGCCGAAGCCCGGCATCATCTTCTCGCATACCGCTTCGGTGGCTTCAGGCGTGACGTCGCGTAGCGCCGGGCCGGTGCCGCCGGTAGTGACGATCAGGCAGCAGTTCTCTATATCGCTGAGTTGACGCAACGCGGCTTCGATTTCCGGCTGCTCGTCGGGGATTATTCTCGCAACCGCCTCCCACGGCGATGTCAGCACGCGCGTGAACCACGCGTGGATCGCCGGGCCGCCCTTGTCTTCGTATTCGCCACGGCTAGCGCGGTCGGAGATAGTTAAAATACCGATGCGTGCAATACTCATGATTACTCCTTTATTTTGATTCGTATTTAAAAAGGAGGTTGTAGGGTGGGCACGTTTTTGTGCCCACCGTTCTTCCGCGTGGGCAAACAAAAAAACCGTTTGCCCACCCTACAAAAGCCAAGATCATTCCCTGAAACCTGCGTCATCCTGAAAAACCGTACCGTCGAGCAACTGCACCGTCACTGTGCTGCCCGCCACCAGTCCCGCGCTATTGGCCGGCAACACCGCCAACCCATCCGCTTTGGCCATCGACAACAGCATGCCACTACCCTGCGCGCCAGTGGAGGTTGCAGCATAGCCGTCCTGTTCTTTCGCCAACATCACGCGGATGAATTCGGTACGCCCGGCTTGGTGCTTCACGTCATGCGTCAGCCGCGCCTCGATGGTGCGGCGGTAGATGCGCGCATGTCCCATCATGCGGCGCAGCGCCGGTGCGACGAACTCTTCAAAACACACCATACTCGATACCGGATTTCCCGGTAAACCAAAGATTATTTTTTCGCCAACCTTGCCGAATGCGACCGGATGCCCCGGCTTCATCGCGACGCGCCAGAACAGCATCTGCGCGCCTAGCGCCTCAATCGTCGGACGGACGTAATCGTGCACCCCGACCGAGGTGCCGCCGGAAACCAGCAGCACGTCGTATTCCAGCCCGCGCTTGAGATAGCTCGCCAGTTCATCGGGATCGTCGCGCGCTATGCCAAGCAGCACCGGTTCGATGCCCAGCGCCCGTGTCTGTGCCATCAGCGCGTAGCTGTTGGCATCGGGTATCTTGTTCGGATCGAAGGGTTCATCGAGACCTTCCAGTTCGTTGCCGGTGGACAGGATCGCCACGCTCGGCCGCCGGTGCACCTGCACCTGCGCGCGCTTCACCGTCGCCAGCACTCCGATCACTCCCGGTGTAATTTCAGTGCCGTGGGTCAGCACCACCTCGCCGTTGAACATGCTTTCGCCGAACCGGCGAATGTCGTTGCCCGGCTTGACCGTCTGGTTGATCTGCACGCGGCCGAACAAATTCTCGCGCAGCGAGACCAAGTCCCTCTCGCCCGCTTGCGGGAGATAACCAGCGACTTGCCCGCTTGCGGGCTTAGTCGAATGGCTAGTTGTTTCATCAGAGTTAGGAGAGAGGGCTTCCGCCGATACTGCCTGCGTATCCTCGACGCGAATCACCGCATCGGCGCCCTGCGGCATCGGCGCGCCGGTCATGATGCGCGCGCATTGGCCGGCTGCCAGTGTTTTGGAGGGCATATCGCCGGCCTTGATATCTTCGATAATTTCCAGCGTGGCAGGAACACTAGCAAGATCAGCGCTACGCAACGCATAGCCGTCCATCGCCGAAATGTCATAGGGCGGCTGGTCGCGGTTGGCGCACACCTCCTCGGCCAGCACGCGGCCCAGCGATTGCTCCAGCCGTGCTGTCTCAGCATCAAGTGTATTTACGGATTCCAGAATGCATTTCTGCGCATCTGTTACAGATAAATATTCCATTGTTTTAACCTGTCAATGTGCCAATTTTCAAAGCCTGCGCCACATCTTGTGGCGTATCCAGATCAAAAAAACTGCGCAGATGCGGATCGGCATCAGACAAATTCGTTTCGTCCACATAGCAAACATCCAGCCGCTCTAGCAGCGCACGCAGGCTATGCTTGCCGTTGCCAGCCAGAATCTCCTGTATCACAGTTGAACAACCATACGCATAAAATGCCGCCAGCGGCTGCGGCTGCCCAATCACAACCGGCACTACCGCCTTGCACTCTCCACGTCGTTGCGCCAATCGTTCGATTACGGCCGGTATGACGAAAGGCATGTCGCAGGCCACCACAAAAGCCCATGGTGTAGTGATTTGATTCAATGCTGTTGAAAACCCTGCCAATGGCCCACCATCAGTATATTCGTCGCATACTTGAGGAATATTTATTTCGGGACGCGGATAACGGACGCTGACGATAACATGCGGAAATACTTGTTGCATGGTCGCGATCACCCGCTGCAACAGTGTTTGATCACCCAATAACAGATTCGCCTTGTCGCGCCCCATGCGTTGCGAGTCGCCTCCAGCCAGAATGATCGCGGTGCAATCGGCTATCATCCCGTCAAGCGATCCAGCAGGAACCGGATGATCCCGTTTATATCGTCGAGCGCAAAATGCGGTAACTGCGGATATACCTCTTCGACATCCGTGACCACCGCGATCAGACCATCCTCAACAACGCAGCGCGGAGTCGCAGAACATTCACAGCGCAACACTTCGATTTTATCGCCGGCTGCATGGGAAAAACCTTCCGCCAGCACCAGATCAGCCTCGCCCAAAAAACGTTGCGCCAACTGCTCCGGTTCGCGCCGGTCAACCGCGTCGGCGACCAGTTGCAGCTCATCGGACGTGACCAGCATACTCATCACAGCACCCGCCTGTTTGTAGCGCCAACTGTCCTTGCCGGAGGTATCCAGCGCCACCTTGTGATGCGCGTGTTTGATGGTCGCCACGCGCAACCCCCTGCTGCTTAGTTCGCGCAGCAACTTTTCGATCAGCATAGTTTTGCCAGAACCCGAATGCCCTACAAAGATAAATACGGGCGGACTCATGGATGCGGTGTCACCCAGGCATCCCCCTGAGGCGTGATTTCTTTTTTCCAGATCGGCACGCGCTGCTTCAGCTCGTCTATCATCCAGCGGCAGGCTTCCAGTGCGGCCACGCGATGCTCCGCGCCCGCCGCGATGAACACGATGTTTTCGCCTCCCTTGACCGTGCCGATGCGATGCACAATGCGTGCGTCCAGCAAGCCGTACTTTTCGATCGCATCACTGCGCAACCTGTTCAGCTCTGACAGAGCCATACTGCCGTATGCATCGAAGGTGATTTCCGACACTTCGCGCCCTTCCGAAAAGTCGCGTGCGCAGCCGAGGAAAGTAGCGATACCGCCCATGCGTTTTGAGCTGGCTTGCAGCAGCCTGATTTCCTCGTCCTGGGAAAAATCTTCCTGCTGGATTCTGACTGCGTCCTTCATTTTATCTCCAACTGTTATTCAACCGCCCGAAAACCTGGCCATGAAGGCCACTTCGCTGCTGTCCGCAAGCGGCAGCGACATATCGCGCACATGCTCGCCGTTGGCCGCGGCGAAGCAGACAATTTCGAATGCCTGCGGGTATTGCGCCGCCAGTTCGTCGCGCACATCCTGCAGGCGGATGCCGGGACGGTGCTCGACTTGCAGAGAATTATTGCCGATGCGTTCGGCGACGGGGCCGAAGAACAATACCTTGATCATTTCACCTCTCTGTGTTGCCTCGAAGCCAGACCCCGCTCTTGCCGCCGCGCTTTTCTTCCAGCTGGATATACTCGATGCGCATGCCTCGGTCGATCGCCTTGCACATGTCGTAGATGGTGAGCAGCGCCACGCTGGCGGCGCACAACGCCTCCATCTCGACCCCAGTCTGTCCGACACAGCTGGCCGACGCGACCACCTTGATACCCACGCAACCGCTGTTATCGGGTTCCAGGATGTCGCCGAACTTGACCTCCACACCGGTGAGCGCCAGAGAATGGCACATCGGGATGATGTCAGAGGTGCGTTTCGCCGCCATCACCGCACCGACATCCGCCACTGTCAGCACGTCGCCCTTGGCGGTTTTGCCGGCCCGAATCCGCGCCAAAGTCTCAGGCTGCATGCGTAATATCCCGCTGGCAACCGCAACACGCCGAGCGCCAGGTTTTTCCGTGACATCCACCATGCGTGCCCGGCCCGCATCGGAAAAATGGGGCAACTCGTCCATTTGAATACCTTTCCTATCTATGAAAGCAAGCCCCCGCAAGCGCTGCAAGCCATATCCTTGCTCAGGTTGCTGCGCGTAACGTTCATGTCCAGCGCATTGAGTGTCAACAGCTTGCCACTCAAGCCGCGCTTTATCCCGATAAGTAACTTGAGCGCTTCAGCAGCCTGTAATGTGCCAATGATACCTGTCAGCGGCGCGAACACGCCGGTGGTCGCGCAGCGCAACTCGGCAGCCAGGCTGTCTTCGGGAAACAGGCAGTTGTAACAGGCCGCGTCATCGCTGCGAAAGTCGAACACCGCAACCTGCCCGTCGAACTGAATCGCCGCGCCCGAGACGAGCGGTTTACGCTGAATCAAGCAGGCATGATTGACGGCATAACGCGTGGCGAAATTATCGCTGCAATCCAGCACCACATCAGCCTTGGCGACCAACTCAAGCAATTGCGCCTCATCGGCGCGAACGGCCAGCGCGATGCACTCGACTTCGGGATTGATGTCGTGCAGCGCAGCCTGCGCCGAAACAACTTTTGGCTGGTTCACGGTGGAGGTGCGGTGGATGATTTGGCGTTGCAGATTGCTGAAATCCACCGTGTCATGGTCGCATAAGATAAGTTGGCCAACCCCGCTGGCAGCCAGGTATAGCGCGGCGGGCGAGCCCAGCCCGCCCAGCCCGATGATAAGTACTCTTGCAGCGAGCAGGCGTTGCTGCCCCTCGATGCCGATCTCATTCAGCAGGATGTGGCGTCCGTAGCGCAGCAGTTGGTGATCGTTCATGCTGGCAAGAATAGCACGCAGGGGCGTGATGAATCACGTCCACAATAAAAACGGGCATCCGAAGATGCCCGTTTGAGGTTGCATTACGCAGCTGCGACCAGAAGATCGCGGTCACTTATTAGAACGTGTGCTTCACGCCTAATGACAGCGCGGAAGGGGATGCACCTGCATTAATATTATAGCCACCGCCACCACCGAACAGGCCGTAATTCGTGTTCTTGTCGTTGGTCAACTTGGTATATATCACATATACCGTGGTGCGCTTGCTCATGCTGTGGTCGTAGCCCACGGAGATCTGCTTGGCAGCAGTGTCAACCGCAGCCGGGGAGCCCAGTTTGCCTGCTTTGACGTAAGCTGCTTTGACCGCATCGGTCGCGCTGATGTTGAACTTGCCGTTCACGGTCATCGCAGTGTGTCCAAATGCATTACCAGGACCACCGAGGTCATCGCTAGTCTTCTCGACGACAGCACTAACGGAGAAAGCATCTATTTTGTAACCGAAGCCCAGCTTGGTCGCCTTTTCCGAGCTGGATGCACCGACGTTAGGGGCGATGTTGTGAGTCTCATAAGCCAAGGAAGCGTAGATCGGGCCTTGACTGAACATAACGGCCAGCGATGTAGCGGTAACTTTAGTCTGAGTGTTAAGCGTGTTTTGTTCGGAAAGATTGACATGTCCGATCGCGCCGGTCACCCCGCCTATCGTTGGGCTGATATAAGCCAGCACATTGGATTGACGTCCATCGAAAGAAACCGCCGAGCTGTAACCTGTTTGGGCTGCTGGCGCACCGCCAGCCAGAACAGTAGCCAGGTTTGCAGAAGTCAGGCCCGGGCCGCCGCCCATCAAATTGCGGTTGTCGGCGATGCTGTCAGCGAATACATCCAGACTGCGGGTAGCTATCTTGTATGGTGTGTCATGACGACCCAAAACGACAGTTCCAAAACCGCCGGCCACGCCAATGAAAGTGTTACGGTTAAACAGGCCGCTGGTGCCAATATCCATGTCAACGATGCCTTCCATTTGCCATATTGCGGTCAGACCGACGCCAATATCTTCAGAACCTTTCAAACCTAGGCGCGACACGTTGCTCGACACTCGAAGGTTTTTTGCCCCAGCCGTTGCTGCCGATGCAGGCACACCGTCGCCAGTGTTGACATAGTCGAGAGACAGGTCTGCTACGCCGTATACATTTACGTTGGCTGTATCAGCCATAGCCAATGCAGGTGTAATCAGTGCTGCGGCAATTGCCAGAACGATAATTTTCTTTTGCATATTGAAACTCCTTAATAAGTTTTCGGGTTTAACCGGTAGCCGAAGCCAGCGGGCCCCTCAAAAACCCCAAAACTTTGGGGATTCAGCGATGCATTATCCATGACACCTTGGGGGTTGCAAGCTTTACCGCACGATTTAGGCAACCTGATGTTGTTTTTTTGCAACACCCATACATCATCATTTTCGCCAGCGCAGGAATGAGGGATTGTATGTGCGCGTAGCCTATCCCCCTATATAAGACATCTCGATTTTTTTGGCGGTGGCGAATTCCGCCACATCATGGCGCAGTTGCGAGTAACGGTCGTTGCGCTGCCCCCAGTAGTTGGTGATCAGTCCGGTCAATGCCTGATCCGGCGTACCTTGCCGCAATGGGGTGCGCAAATCCTTGCCCTGAGTGGCGAACAAACAGGTATAGAGCTTGCCGTCGGTGGATAGCCTGGCGCGGCTGCATGTTTGGCAGAACGCCCGGGTGATGGCGGCAATTACTCCAATCTCGCCGCCGCCATCCGCGTAGCGCCAGCGTTCCGCCACCTCTCCTGAGTAACCGGGATCGACCGGGAGGATCGGGTGATGGCTGGCAACCTGTTCCAGTATTTGCTGTGCGGTGACCACTTCGTCGAAACGCCAGCCGTTGCTGCTGCCTGCATCCATGTATTCGATGAAACGCAGCACGATGCCGCCGTTGCGAAAATGTTCGGCCATCGGCATGATCTCGTGGTCATTCACGCCGCGCTGAACCACCATGTTCACCTTGATCGGGGAGAACCCGGCACGCTGCGCGGCAGCGATGCCGTCCAGCACGGTTTGGGCCGGCACATCCGAGTCGCTCATGCGCCGGAAGGTCTCATCACTCAGGCCGTCCAGGCTGACGGTGAGGCGCGACAAGCCTGCGTCCTTGAGCGATTGCGCTTTTCCGGCAAGCAGCACGCCATTGGTGGTCATCGCGATCTCGACGGGCTGGCCTTGGGTGGTGCGCAACGCAGCGAGCATTTCGACAAGTTGCTCGATGCGGCGACGCAAAAGCGGCTCGCCTCCCGTCAGCCGGATTTTTTTCACACCCAGCAGGATAAACAATTTTGCCAGCCGCTCGATCTCTTCAAAGCTGAGCAACTCGGCGCGTGGCAGAAAAACGTGATCTTCGCTGAAAGATTCGCGCGGCATGCAATAGGCACAACGCAGATTGCAGCGGTCAGTGACGGAAATACGCAGGTCAAGCATGGGTCTCTGAAGGATGTCTGTGATGGACAGAGCTTCACCCTGCGGCATGTCCGATAAGGTTCGTCTCGTGCTTGAGAAGCTTGTGGATACGTCGGATATGGTCATTTACTGTTAAGTCAGCTATCTGGTCGGGGTGAGAGGATTCGAACCTCCGACTCCTGCGTCCCGAACGCAGTACTCTACCAGGCTGAGCTACACCCCGTTTGCCGAATAAGCAGTCTTAAAATTGCCGTGTCGCGGCAAAGTGCGCCAATTTTAGCAAACATTGTTTGTATTTTGAATCAGTCAGTGTGGCAATGGCGGCGCACGCCAACTCGGCTTCGCGCAGGGCTTGCTGACGGGTAAAGTCCAGCGCGCCGGTGGCACGAATAATTTGCAGCACTTCGACGAATTTTCCCACATCGCCCTGCTCGATCGCACCGCGCACCACGGCGGCCTGTTCGACCGAGCCGTGCTGCATGGCATAGATCAGCGGCAGAGTAGGTTTGCCTTCGGCGAGATCATCCCCGAGGTGCTTGCCAGTTTGCAGTTCGTCCGCCGAATAGTCGAGCACGTCATCCACCAGTTGAAACGCAGTGCCGAGGTGCATGCCATAGCTGGAAACTGCCTCTTCATCCGTGGCAGAAGCTTTGCCCAGGATTGCGCCAAGACGCATCGCCGCTTCGAACAGCTTGGATGTCTTGCAATGAATCACGCGCATGTAGTTGGCAGCATCCACATCCGCATCGTGGCAGTTAAGCAGTTGCAAGACCTCGCCTTCGGCGATGGTGTTGGTTGCGTCGGCCAGTGTTTGCATCACGCGCATCTCGCCCACTTCGACCATCATCTGGAAGGCTCGCGAATACAGGAAGTCGCCTACCAGCACGCTGGCGGAATTGCCGAACAACGCATTGGCCGTCTCGCGCCCGCGGCGCAATGCGGATTCGTCCACCACATCATCGTGCAACAAGGTGGCAGTGTGGATAAACTCCACCACCGCAGCCAGGTCATGATGGTGTTTCCCGCGATAATCGAAGGAGAAGGCAGACAGCATTACCAGCGCTGGGCGCAGACGTTTGCCGCCGCTGTTGATGATGTATTCACCTACCTGATTGATCAGCAGCACTTCCGAGTGCAGCCGCTTGCGTATCACTTGATCTACCGCAGCCATATCCGCCGCGAGCAATTGCTTGAGGTTTTCCAAAAACACTTTTCTTCCCGATATTTAAAATGAGCTGCGGAGTACGCATGATCACCGACACATGCGCATCCAATAGATTTGGGTTAGCATTGTCGCACAAATATTTCTTCTGCCGAACTATGCTCCCATGAAAACTTCTGGTTCTTCCATTTTGATTTGGACGATCATCACACTGCTGGGTGCTTCCGCCCTCGGCGGAATTGCGTTGCATCGCGGCGAACCCGTCAACGCGCTGTGGTTCGTCGCCGCAGCGCTGTGTGTTTACGCGCTTGCCTATCGCTTTTATGCGGCATGGATCGCCGCAATCGTGCTGACTACCGACCCGACCCGCGCCACGCCTGCCGAGCGACTTAACAATGGGCGAGACTATATACCCACGCACCGTTGGATCGTGTTCGGCCACCATTTTGCCGCCATCGCAGGCCCCGGCCCATTGGTCGGACCGACGCTGGCTGCACAGTTCGGCTACCTGCCCGGCACACTCTGGATATTGTTTGGCGCGGTACTCGGCGGTTGCGTGCAGGACATGCTGATATTGTTTTTTTCCATGCGACGCGATGGAAAAAGCCTGGGGCAAATGGCGCGCGATGAACTCGGCGCCATCGGCGGAGCCGCCGCGCTGATCGCCACGTTCCTGATCATGATCATCCTGATCGCCGTGCTCGGGCTGGTAGTGGTCAATGCGATGAAACACAGCCCGTGGGCGACCTCAACGGTATCCGCGACGATTCCGATTGCGATGCTGGTCGGCTTGTACATGTACAAGCTGCGCCCAGGCCAAGTGCTGGAAGGCTCGGCACTCGGGGTGATTCTGTTGCTACTGGCCGTTGCCGGGGGTGGCTGGCTGGATGGGCAAGCAGGATTGCGCGAACTATTCGATCAGCCCGGCCTGCCTCTGGCTTTCGCCGTAATCGGCTATGGCTTTGCTGCCGCGATACTTCCGGTATGGCTGTTGCTGGCGCCGCGCGATTACCTGTCGACCTTCATCAAGCTCGGCACAGTAATCCTGCTGTCGCTGTCGATCATCTGGCTGCGTCCCGACATCAGGATGCCCGCGCTCACGCAGTTCGTTGACGGCAGCGGGCCGATCTTCGGCGGAGCATTATTTCCGTTTGTGTTCATCACCATTGCCTGCGGTGCGATTTCCGGCTTCCACTCATTGATCGCTTCCGGAACGACTCCTAAATTGTTGTCCAACGAGCGCGATATCCGCATGATCGGCTATGGCGGCATGGCGCTCGAATCGCTGGTCGCAATCATGGCGATGATTGCCGCAACGGTGCTCGACCCGGGCGTATATTTCGCCATCAACTCCCCGGCAGGAGTCGTAGGCAAGACTGCAGCTGAGGCAGTCGCAACCATTTCCGCATGGGGATTCCCGGTCACCGTCGAACAAATGAATATGCTCGCGCAGCAGATGGGCGAAGCAACCCTGTTCGCGCGCACCGGCGGCGCGCCCTCGCTGGCAGTCGGCATGGCCAGCATCTTTGGCAACGCCTTCGGCAAGGGAATGCTCGCGCTGTGGTACCACTTTGCCATCATGTTCGAGGCAATTTTCATCCTCACCACGCTGGACGCTGGCACGCGCGTTGGACGCTTCATGCTGCAGGACATGCTGGGAAACATCTGGCCGGCAATGGGGCGCACCTCCTGGTATCCCTCGGTATTGCTCAGCAGCGGCATCGTGGTGTCGGCATGGGGGTATTTCTTGTATATCGGCGTGATCGATCCAAACGGCGGAGTCAATATTCTGTGGCCACTATTCGGCATCTCCAACCAGATCCTTGCCGCGATCGCGCTGTGTGTGGCAACCGGCATCCTGGTCAAGTCCGGCAAGCTCAAATATGCCTGGATAACCGCCCTGCCGCTGGTTTGGCTGGTAATCGTTACCACTACGGCATCCTGGCAAAAGCTCGCCAGCAGCGACCCGCGCATCGGCTTTCTCGCCGCCGCAAACGGCCTGTCCGACAAGCTTGCCGCAGGCATACTGCCGCCTGACAAGGCCGCTGTCGCGCCGCAACTGATTTTCAACCAGCAACTCGATGCCGTGCTGGTATTGTTCTTTGTCGTCCTGCTATGGCTGATCGTTGGCGACATGCTGCGCGTCTGTTATCGTCATCTGCGCGGCAAACCGGTACCGCCGCTTTCCGAAGTGCCGCATTATCCGACCCGGCTGGAGGAATCGTGGCAAAGAGACTGATGGACCTACTGCGCGACTCGATTGCCGCGTTGCGCGGTGCTCGCCATCCTCATGTATTCACCTATACATTCCGGTGGCTGCGCTCCGTGCGCCTTGCACTCAAGCCGCTCGCTACGGCCCCTGAATTGTGTAAAAAAGGATGGAAGGCCATCCGCGAACTCAGCGGCGATGACGGTTACGAGCGTTATCTGGCGCACCACACCGCCGCGCATCCCGGCATCCGCCCGCTCGATCGCGAGGTATGGTTTGCGCACCAGCAGCAGCAAAAATGGGCGGGGGTGAAACGCTGTTGTTAACGGGCATGGCAAACAATAAAGCCGCGTCTGATAATGAAATCCGCCATGCCCGTTTCCCTCTCTCCTGGCTCTCTCCCGCTTGCGGGAGAGAGGGATGCGGATTCGCTACGCGAGCTTCATATTAAATATTTGCGCAACCCCCTATTTTTATGGATAATGCGCGCCCTTATGCAACACCAGAGTGCGTACACCCGCCGCACCAAACTACTCGCAAGGAAAGAAAATGAAAGCAGATATCCACCCTAATTACACAGAACTCACCGTAACGTGCAGTTGCGGCAACAGCTTCAAGACCAAGTCCGTGATAGGCAAACCGGCCCTGAACGTCGAAGTTTGTTCCGAATGCCACCCGTTCTATACCGGCACGCAAAAAATTGTGGACACCGCAGGCCGCATCGATAAATTCCGCCAGAAATACGGCACCAAGACTGCAGCGTAACGGAACTTCGCGCAGCCGTTCCATCAAAAGGCAGCGTTTGCTGCCTTTTTTATTTGCGGCGACAATTTCACCCTGACAATCCGGCATCGGATTTAGGATACGCATGTACTTCATTAAACCCACCGACCCCAACCCGATCACGCCCGCCAAAGCGATGATGCTCGGGATGCTGTGCCTGGTCTGGTTGGGCACAGGACTGGTCGGGCACGACCCCTGGAAACCGGACGAGACTTATAGCTTCGGGCTGATTTATTCGATCCTGCAAAGCGGCGATTGGCTGGTGCCAGCCATTGCGGGCGAGCCTTTTATGGACAAGCCGCCGCTGTTCTATTGGACCGGCGCGCTGTTCGCCAGACTATTTTCGCCGCTGCTGCCGCTGCATGACGGCGCGCGACTTGCCAGCGGTTTCTTCACCTCGATGACCCTGCTGTTCATCGGCCTCGCGGGCCGCAAACTGTATGGCGAAAATCGCGGTTGGGCTGCGGCCATCATCCTGATCGGCTGCATCGGAATGCTGGTGCGCTCACATGAGATGATTACCGACCTCGCGCTGCTGACCGGTTGCGCAATGATGCTGCATGGCTTTGCACATAGCCAGGAACGTTACACTCGCGCCGGCTTGCTGATCGGCACGGGCGTCGGCATTGGTTTCATGGCCAAGGGATTTATCTCGCCAATATTGTTCACGCTGACAGCCGCGCTGTTGCCCGCGCTGTTTGAAAAATGGCGGCTGAAAAATTACTTTTTCAGTATTGCAGTTGCAGCCCTGATTGCCCTGCCGTGGCTGACTATCTGGCCGTTGCTGCTGTATCTGCGCTCACCGCAGCTGTTCTCCGACTGGGCATGGTCAAACAATATCGGCAACTGGCTGGACTATGCAAAACATGGGCCGAACCTTGAATCATTCTATTACCTGAAGAACCTGCCTTGGCTGGCATGGCCTGCCCTGCCGCTGGCGGCCTGGGTTGTGTGGCAATCGCGCAATCGGTTGTCCCAGCGCGACGACTTGCAATTACCGCTGGTCAGTTTGGCGGTAATGCTCGTAACACTCAGCTTCGTCCCCAACATCAGGGAAGTGTTCGCGCTGCCTATGTTGCTGCCGATAACATTACTGGCGGCTGCCTCGCTATCCACACTGAAACGCGGCGCGGCCAATGCGCTGGACTGGTTCGGGATAATGACTTTCGCGCTGCTCACCATCATGCTGTGGTGGGGCTGGGGAGGCTTGCTGCTGAATAACAACGCCAAAATCACGCGTTTGCTGAGAGATTTTCAGCCCGGATTCGATCCCGAGGTACAAACTGCGCCCTTTGTCATCGCCATCATCGCCACCGTACTGTGGCTGGTTGTGGTGTGGCGAGTCGGCCGCTCGATGCGCCGCTCGGTAGTAAATTGGGCGGCCGGTATCACGCTGATCTGGATGCTTGCGATGACGCTCTGGCTTCCTTGGCTGGACAGCGGCAAGAGCTACCGGAGCATGGTCGCATCGCTGAAACATGCCATGCCGCAGCAATACCTGTGCATCAAGCGCACGCAACTGGACGAAAATCAGCTCGCCATGCTGCATTATTTCGGCAACATCATTACGCAAACTGACCTCGAAAATCGTTGCGATTTGCACCTGATCCAGGGCAACAAATTATCCAAGCCGCTGCTCGACGAGTCGCGCTGGAAAAAAATCTGGGAGGGCAGCCGCAAGGACGACCAGAAAGAACACTATCGGCTATACCGGCGGATTCGGTAGTTACCTATAAAATTTGCGCCGCTTCCTCGAACGGCAGTCGCGGATTGCGCGAGAACAGTTTGCTGCTGTCGCCGTAGCCGAGGTTGATCACGAAGTTTGACTTGACCCTGGTGCCCGCAAAAAACTCCTTGTCCACTTTTTCATTGTCAAAGCCGGACATCGGCCCCGCGTCGAGCCCGAGCGCACGCGCGGCAATCAGCAGATAAGCACCCTGCAGCGTGCCGTTGCGGAAAGCGGTCTTGTCGATCAGCGGCTGGTTACCAACGTACCACGAACGCGCATCGGCTGGCGGATACAGCTTCGGCAGCTTTTCGTAAAACTCGAGGTCGTAGCCGACGATGACAGTCACCGGCGCAGCACGTGTCTTTTCCACGTTGCCCGGCGCCATCGCGGGAAGCAAACGCTGCTTCGCCTCCGCGCTACGCACGAACACGAAACGCCCCGGACAACTATTGGCGCTGGTCGGCGCCCATTTCATCAGGTCATAAATCTGGTGCAGCAGCTCGTCGCTGACCGGCTTGTCCAGCCAGTTGCTGTGGGTGTGCGCTTCGCGGAAGATGATGTCCAGGCTGCGGTCGTCGAGTTGCATGTATTTCCTCCCTTATTAATTTTAAGCCATTCAGCCACACATCACCTTGCTGAATTTGCCTCTTTAGTAGCCTCAAGCTCAGCATCATGCTCTTCAAGCCAGGTCTCGAGTTTTTCAAATTGCTGTGGCCAGACTTCCTTGTATTCATGCTCAAAAACTGTAGCTATTAGCTTGACCAAAGGTAGGTGCCTATCGCTCCACATCTCAGCCCAATTATTTGAAAAATTCGTTTCATGCTGGTCAAAATCAACACGAGCATAGCCAAAACACACACCCTCGAAATTTGGATGTGCGCTTTCACACAAATCCTCGTAAACATCCAAAATGCCTTTGTACCTCTTATCGCTCTGCGTCAGGACAGTGACTATACTGATTGAGTCATGCTTTGTAGTTTTATTCCGCGAACCTAGTAGAAGTTGGCTGGTTTTATCAGAGAAGGTATAAAAATCAAGCGTCCCGTCCAAAACACATTTCGTCATTTGGTTAAGGTAGATCAGGATTGCAACTGACTCCAAAGCGCTCCGCAAGAGTATGCGGCTACCAAGTACGTGATTTTGTGCAAACAAGGTATGTGCCTGCTTCAAAAGATCAAAAGTTCTCCAGTGCACGCATTCTCGTAGCAGCAAGCTGCGAGAGTTGGCTTTCCATTTATATGCAATTGGATTTTTTGCAAAAAGGCCAGCGTAGCTGATATTGCTGCGCAGAGATGCTTGCCACCGCAGAAAAAGCTCATCAATCTCAGCCACAGGCTTCAACGCAACTTCGGCGTCC
The DNA here is from genome assembly GCA_023259055.1 of Nitrosomonadales bacterium. Taxonomy (GTDB): domain Bacteria; phylum Pseudomonadota; class Gammaproteobacteria; order Burkholderiales; family Gallionellaceae; genus Gallionella. Next base: position 395,889 of record JAHFQZ010000002.1, on the reverse strand, counting down.
CACAAACCACATCCCCATTCTGCCCACGATGCCTTAACGCATGGTCAATCAGCACCAGCGCCACCATCGCCTCCGCAATCGGCGTAGCGCGAATACCAACGCACGGATCGTGGCGGCCTTCGGTGGACACCTCTACCGCCTCGCCCGCCTTATTGATCGAGCGGCGCGGGATGCGGATGCTCGAGGTAGGCTTCACGGCGTAGTGCGCGACAATATCCTGCCCGGTGGAAATGCCCCCGAGAATGCCACCCGCATTGTTCGATAAAAAACCTTTCGGTGTCATTTCGTCGCCATGCTCGCTGCCCTTCTGCGTAACACAATTGAAACCTGCGCCGATCTCCACGGCCTTGACCGCGTTGATGCTCATCAGCGCGTAGGCGATCTCGGCATCGAGGCGGTCGAACACCGGCTCGCCCCAGCCGACCGGGACGTTGTGCGCAACGACCGTCAGCCTTGCGCCGATGGAGTCGCCGGACTTACGTAACGCGTCCATGTAGTCTTCCAGCGACTGCACCACGCCGGCGTCCGGCGCGAAGAACGGGTTGTTGTCCACGTCGTCCCAGTTCTTGAACGGAATTGAAATCTCGCCGAGCTGCGCAAGGTAGCCGCGCACGGTCACGCCGTGTTTTTCTTTCAGCCATTTCTTCGCGATGGCGCCCGCGGCGACGCGTCCCGCCGTTTCGCGCGCCGACGCGCGCCCGCCGCCGCGATGGTCGCGGATACCATATTTCTGCCAGTACGTGTAGTCGGCGTGGCCGGGGCGGAAGGTTTCGGCGATGCTGCCGTAGTCCTTGCTGCGCTGGTCTTCGTTGCGGATCAGCAGCGCAATCGGCGTACCGGTGGTCTTGCCTTCGAACACGCCCGAGAGGATTTCCACGGTGTCCGATTCGCGCCTTTGCGTGACGTGGCGCGAGGTGCCGGGCTTGCGCCGGTCGAGGTCATGCTGGATGTCGGCTTCGCACAATGCCATGCCCGGCGGACAGCCATCGACGATACAGCCGATTGCCGCGCCGTGCGATTCGCCGAATGAAGTCACCGTGAATAGTGTACCCAGGGTATTTCCAGACATAATGTTGTCTCGCAAAAACGATGTGTAGAGTTTAACATAGCGCACCGACCCCTCCCACTATGCTAGAGAGAGCACCATGAAAGCCATTCTGATGACCGCCGCCGGCAGCCCCGATATGCTGGCCATGTACACTATTGATAAACCGGAATTGGCTTCGCCGCACTATCTGCGCGTCAAACTCACTGCTGCCGGGGTGAACCCGATCGATACCAAACTGCGCGCCAAGCCGATTTATTATCCCAACAAGCTGCCCGCGATTCTCGGCTGCGACGGTGCAGGCATCGTGGAGCGGGTCGGCAGCGCGGTGACGCGCTTCAAGGAGGGTGATGCAGTATATTTCTGCAATGGCGGCATCGGCGACGAGCCGGGGTGCTACGCCGAATACACAACGGTGCATGAAGATTACTGCGCTGCAAGCCCGCCCAGTCTTGGTTTGCAGGACAGCGCAGCAATGCCGCTGGTGCTGATCACGGCGTGGGAAGCCCTGATCGAGCGTGCCAATTTGCAGGCCGGGCAAACCATTTTGATTCATGGCGGCGCCGGCGGCGTGGGGCATATTGCGGTGCAGCTTGCCAGGCATCTGGGCGCACGGGTTGCCGTCACGGTCAGCGACGACAAAAAAGAAGGGCTGGCGCAAGGGCTCGAAGCGGAGAAAATCATCCGCTACAAGGAAGAAGAGTTCGTGCAGGACGTGGTGGAATGGTCGGGCGGCAAAGGTGTTGACGTGGTGCTCGACACGATAGGCGGAGAAGTTTTCAAACGTTCATTGAATGCCGCGCGCATCGGCGGAAAAATTGTCAGCCTGCTCGCCACCCCGCTAACTGTCGAAGACGTGCAAGTGGCGCGGATGCGCAATCTGACGCTGTGTTATGAGCTGATGCTTACACCGCAGCTGATGAAGCTTCACGACGAGCGTATCCGCCAGCGCAAAATACTCGAGCAGGGTGCGAAACTCATCGAGGCAGGCGAGCTCGGCGTGCTGGTCTCGTATGCGCTGCCGCTGGAAAAGGCGGCCGAAGCCCACCGCCTTATCGAAAAAGGCGGCGTATCCGGGAAAATCATATTGACGATAAGCTGATTCGCCGACCCTTTACCATTCGCGGAAAGAAAAGCCTAACCCGAGCGTCGTTTGAGAGTGGTTATAGTCGATCAGGCTCTCGCCATAACCGGAAGTGATTTGAACATGCACACGCGCAGCGTTGCCGAATTTTGCCGGCGTCGCCCAGTCCAGCTGAACGAAGCTGCGGTTATGCGTCCCTCTCAAATTGTTACGCCATAACAAGGCCACTGCCTGCGATTTATCCATAGGCTCCCAGCGCGCCACAAGATCGGCTCTTCCGACATAATCGGTAATATCCGGATTGTCGTCTTTTGCCGGGCTCTCGGGTATTCGCCACCAGCCCCGCGCCATGAAGGACGTATTGTTGTTCCATTCCCAGCCTCCTTGCAGATAAATCCGGTTCCAGCTGCGTGATTCCGGAAGGGGGCGGCCATTCGATTGGTGTATTAAACCGAAATTGACAAGTTTCAATCCGGATGTGTTGACTGTACCCAAGGTTGCGATCAGTTCCGGCTCATAATTCGTTTCACGGAACGGTGATGAGCTTCGAGTATTGAATATCTGCCAGCTGGATTGCTGTGTGTATGCCGCCCACAGACGAAAAGTTTTGATGCCCAGAAAATTAATATGCTGCTGACTGCCGATGTCCGCCTTGAAACTCAGTTGAAACTTGGTCTCTCCCGCATCCAGATCATAAGGCGTAAGCGTGTTATGGTCGGCGAGCGGCGAACTGGGGCTAGAGTTTGGATTGTTGGTCTTCCTTATGATCAGATAGTTTTGCCGATGTGGTTGCAGCCTTCCCAGCTTGCTCGGGTCAAGATTGGACAGATCATCCAGATTCCATGCCCTGGTAAAGTACGTGCGCTCGGCGCTGCCTTTTGTTGCGGCATCGGAGGAAATGGCGGGTGTTGAACTTGCCTTAACCTTTTCATCCGGGGTAGTGCTTTTCGTAATTATCGGTGTTATGGCAGGCTCGGAAACCACCTGTTGATCGTAGCATTTCAGGCGTTCGATCTCACTATCGGGGTATTGCTGCGCGCACTGCAAAAACGTCTCAATGCCGGCATGGGCCGTTGGGACAATTGAGAGGCACAACACTACGCATAATGCTGCGTTGCGCATCGAGCAATTATTGATGTGTTTTGTTACGCTAATTTTCAGGAGCACTTATAAAAACCCTGCTTTCAAATTTATTTATTCTGGCGCAACAGAGCACACTCTACACACAACGGTGCTCTATTTCAGCCATCCCTTGCGGTGGAATATCCAGAACGGTGCCGCGACAGACAACGCCATCAGCACCAAAGCGAATGGATAGCCGTTCGCCCATTCCAGCTCAGGCATGTGCTTGAAGTTCATCCCGTATATGGAAGCGATCAGCGTGGGCGGCAGCAGCGCCACCGCGGCTACCGAGAACAGCCGCACGATTTTGTTCTGGTTGATGTTGATGAAACCAACAGTGGTATTCATCAGGAAGTTGATCTTGTCGAACAAAAAAGAGGTATGCCCGTCCAGCGAATCGATGTCCTGCATGATCTGTCGCGCCTCCGCCATCTGATCCGGCGCAAGCAATTTGCTGCGCATCAGGAACGAAACCGCGCGGCGGGTATCCATCAAGTTGCGGCGGATGCGCCCGTTCAGGTGTTCCGCAAAGGCAATGTTCGCCAGTGCCACTCCGGCCTGCTTGTCGCTGAGCGTGCTGTTGAGCACCGTGCCGCTGATACCGCCAAGATCGGCGTATGCCTCTTCCAGGGCATCGGCGGAAAATTCCACATCCGAGCCGTATAAATCGATCAGCACATCGAGGCAATTCTCAACAAGATCGGGCTGCACATGCGAATGCAGGCGAAAGTGCTGGAACACCGGCAAGTCTTCATCATGCACGCTGAACAACACATTATCGGCCAGCACAAAGGCTACGATCACGCTGCGCGAATCGCTTTCCTTGCCAAGCAAAAAATCCGAACGCAAATGCAGCTCTTCGTTCTCCTCGTAGAACCGCGCGCTCGCTTCGATGTCGCGCAAATGCTCGGGGTGCGGCAGGGTAATTGCGAAAGTATTGACCACCCATTCACGCTCCTCAGTGCTCGGGGCGATGGCATCCACCCAAATCGGCTTGCGCGTAGCGATTTCATCGGGACGTATCTTGACCAACCGCCCCTTTTCCAGCGTATAAATATTGAACATGCATATGTTCCTGTTGTTTGACGACGCGATTATCCAACAGATGAGATTAAAGGGATACGAGCAAGCACTCGATAATCTGCCAGCCCGTCATGATGAGAGGATTGCACCAGCGCGAAATCCCTGATCTGCCAGCACACCGGCTTCATCGCGGGCAATGAGGTATCGTTCCAGCGGGCATTGCGCAACAGTGTGATGTGCGGCTTATGTTCACGCTGATCGAACTTGAAACGATGCCTGGCCAGACGCTGTTCCAGCGCGCCGACCAGTTGCACCATTTGTTGCGGCACGTGATTGGGCGCGGCATATACGATATGGTTGTGCCCCCAGTAGCGCGCCACATCAAAACACAACTCAAATCCCTCCGTTCCGACTTCCTGCGCGGCAAGCTGCAATGCTTCAAGCCTGGGTTGCTCTATCTCTCCGATGAACACCAGCGTGGCATGCAACGTTTCGCCGCGCATGGCCCGTCCCCCGCATAAATGTTTCAGCGGTTCCTGCCACGCGGCCAATGCTGCGCTCTCGGCAGCTGTCGGCCATACTGCAAAAAATACCCGCGCGGTCGGGTTCTCGGTTGGATGGTTCATATAGCGGCATTTTATCCGCATGAGCGGCACGTAAGGTAAAATGTGCGCCTCGTTAAGCCAGAGAACACCATGACGGTACGTTTGCGCGAAATTCCATATAACTACACCTCGTTTTCAGACCGGGAGATCGTTCTTCGCATTCTCGGCGACGAGGCGTGGGGCATCATTAATACGTTGCGCGAAGAACGGCGCACGGGACGCTCGGCGCAAATGCTTTATGAAGTGCTGGGTGACATCTGGGTGCTGATGCGCAATCCGTATTTGCAGGATGATTTGCTAAGTAACCGCAAACGCCGGGAAGCGCTGATCGGTGCGCTGCATCATCGTTTGAATGCAATCAACGAGCGCCGCCAGGACAACCCGAAAGTAAAACGCCTGCTCGAACTCGCTACCGATGCGGTTGATCATTTCTCTTCCGAATTCGAGCAGACTCTGGAATTGCGCAAGCGCGCCCTGCGTGTATTGAGCCGCGTCACCCGCCGCGACAACATCCAGTTCGACGGCCTAGCGCGCGTCTCGCATGTGACCGACGCCACCGACTGGCGCGTGGAATATCCTTTCGTGGTGCTGCATCCCGATACGGAAGCCGAAGTTGCCGCCCTGGTGCGCGCATGCATCGAACTCAAGCTGACCATCATCCCGCGCGGCGGCGGCACCGGCTACACCGGCGGTGCAGTGCCGTTGGATAAATTTTCTGCGGTGATCAACACCGAAAAACTCGACTCGATTTCAGCAGTTGAGCATCTTGTCCTGCCCGGCCTGAAAGAGACTTATGCCACCATTCATTGCGGCGCGGGTGTAGTGACGCGACGGGTGATGGAAGCGGCAGACAGCAACAATCTGGTGTTCGCTGTCGACCCTACCTCGGCGGATGCGTCATGCATCGGCGGAAACGTATCGATGAATGCAGGCGGCAAAAAGGCTGTGTTGTGGGGTACGGCGCTGGATAACCTCGCCTCCTGGCGCATGGTTACGCCGGACGGCTTGTGGATGGAAGTCGAACGCATCGGCCACAACCTCGGCAAGATTCATGATGCCGACGTTGCCAGCTTTCGCATCAGCCGCTTTGAGGCAGACGGCATAACGCCGCACGGCGCGCCGGAAACCCTCTCTATTCCCGGCAGCGCATTCCGCAAGGCGGGATTGGGCAAGGATGTCACCGATAAATTCCTGTCCGGCCTGCCCGGCATCCAGAAGGAAGGCTGCGACGGTATCATCACTTCGGCGCGCTTTATTCTTCACCGCGCCCATGCAAACACCCGCACGGTATGTCTGGAATTTTTCGGGCAAGTGCGTGAGGCGGTGCCCGCAATCGTCGAGATCAAGAACTATATGGACGCGCACCCGGCCGCGCTGCTAGCGGGGCTGGAGCACCTCGACGAACGCTACCTCAAGGCGGTGGGCTATGCCACCAAGGCCAAGCGTGGTACCCGGCCGAAGATGGTGCTGATAGCCGACGTGGTGAGCGACGACGCAGATGCGGCGGCCTCTGCCGCCTCTGAAATCGTGCGGCTGGCCAACCTGCGCAGCGGCGAAGGCTTCATCGCGGTATCCTCCGAAGCGCGCAAGAAGTTCTGGCTGGACCGCGCGCGCACTGCCGCGATCGCCAAACATACCAACGCGTTCAAGGTCAACGAGGACGTGGTGATCCCGTTGCCGCGCATGGGCGATTATTGCGATGGCATCGAGCGCATCAACATCGAGCTGTCGCTGCATAACAAGCTCAAACTGCTGGACGCGCTTGATGAGTTTTTTGCAGGCGACCTGCCTTTGCATTATCAGGATGATGCGCAACTCGGTGATACGGAGCTGCTCGGCAACCGCGCGCAGGATGCCATGCAGTTGCTGGCTGATGTGCGCAGCCGTTGGCAGTGGTTGAGCGACAATCTGGATGCGCCGCTTGGCGAGGGCCTGTACATGCCTCAAGACAGGCAGGACGCAGTCACGGTGTTCGATGCGGTGCAACGCCACCTGCTGCGCGCCTCGTGGAAACGCGAAGTGCGCGATCCGCTACGCCAGATTTTCAGCGGCGCCACATACCAGCCGATTCTCGACCAGTGCATCGCCGTACATCAGAGCGTGTTGAAAAGCCGCGTATTCGTCGCGTTGCACATGCACGCCGGCGACGGCAACGTACATACCAACATCCCGGTAAACTCGGACGATTACGAAATGCTGCAGCAGGCCTATGCAGCGGTGGATCGCATCATGCGGCTGGCGAAGGATATGGGCGGCGTGATTTCCGGCGAGCATGGCATCGGCATCACAAAAATCGATTATCTCGAACCGCAGGAGATCGCTGCATTCGCCGACTACAAGCAACGGATCGATCCGGAAGGGCGCTTCAACCGGGGCAAGCTGCTCAAGGGCGGCAATCTGGATCACGCCTACACGCCCAGCTTCAACCTGATGGAACTGGAAAGCCTGATCCTGGAAAAAAGCGAACTTGGCGGAATCGCCGATTCGATCAAGGACTGTTTGCGTTGCGGCAAATGCAAGCCGGCGTGCAATACCCACGTACCGCGCGCGAACCTGCTTTATTCTCCGCGCAACAAGATTCTCGCCGCTTCGCTGCTGATCGAAGCTTTTTTATATGAGGAGCAGACGCGGCGCGGCGTATCCATCCAGCATTTCGCCGAGTTCGGTGATGTCGCCGACCACTGCACGATATGCCACAAGTGCAAGAGCCCGTGCCCGGTGGATATCGATTTCGGCGACGTGTCAGTCGCGATGCGCAATTTCCTGCGCAAACAGGGCAAGAAGAAATTCAACCCGGTAAGTGCAGCTTCAATGCTGTTTCTCAACGTAACCGATCCGACTACCATCAAGCTGATACGCAAGGTGATGATCGAATGGGGCTACAAGGCACAGCGTACCGGCCACAGCATGGCAAAACGCCTTGGTTTGCTAAACGGCCAGCTCAAACGCCCACCAGCCACAGTCGGAGGTGCGCCGCTTGTTTTCCCGCTTGGCCACGCCCAGGTGATCCACTTCTTCAACAAGCCGATGCCTGGTGACCTGCCCAAGAAGACCTCGCGCGCGCTGCTCGACATCGAGGACAACAGCATCGTGCCGATCATCCGCAACCCGCATAAATTGAACGAAGACTCCGAGGCAGTGTTTTACTTCCCCGGATGCGGATCGGAACGGCTGTTCGGCCAGGTAGGCCTGGCGACGCAGGCGATGCTGTATGAAACCGGCGCGATCACGGTGCTGCCGCCCGGTTACCTGTGCTGCGGCTATCCTCAGAATGCCACGGGGCAAGCTGACAAGGCCAACCAGATCACCACCGACAACCGCGTGCTGTTCCATCGCGTGGCAAACACGCTGAACTATCTCAACATCAAGACGGTGATCGTGTCGTGCGGTACCTGCATGGATCAATTACTTAAGTACCAGTTCGATAAAATTTTCCCCGGATGCCGCCTGCTCGACATTCACGAATACCTGCTTGAGAAAGGAGTAAAGCTGGAAAAACCCACCGGGGTTCGCTACATGTACCATGACCCGTGCCATTCGCCGATGAAGACTTACCAGCCGCTCAAGGTGGCGAGTGAATTGATGGGGGTTGACGTGCCGCTTAACGATCGTTGCTGCGGCGAAGCCGGCAGCTTTGGCGTTGCACTTCCGCACATAGCCACACAGGTGCGTTTCCGCAAGGAAGAAGAAATGCGCAAGGGTGCGGCCGCACTGCGTGCCGATGGATACGTGGGCGAAGTCAAGATTCTCACTTCCTGCCCGGCCTGCCATCAAGGTTTGTCACGCTATAACGATGACAGCGGCACCACGTCCGACTACATCGTCATCGAAATGGCCAGGCATCTGCTCGGCGAGAACTGGTTGCAGGACTATGTTGCCAAAGCCAATAACGGCGGGATAGAACGAGTGCTGTTGTGAGAAGTGCAAGGCATCCCCTCTAACCTCACCCTTATCGGGGTGAAAACAAAGCGGCTCCTCACCTGACAAATGGAGGCTGGGATAACCAGCTACCTGGCTATCGTCTTTTGATAGTCAAGTCGAATGGATAGTAGTTACATCAGAGTTTGATTGAGAACGCATCTGCATCTTATTGGCTTGATGAACGTTTTCTCGCAAACACCAAAGAAAAGGTACTGCCCTTCCCTTCTTCGCTCAGCACCTCAAGCTTGGCCTGATGACGCATCGCGATATATTTGACGATCGCCAGACCCAGGCCGGTCCCTCCTGTTTCGCGCGAACGGCTGCGGTCTACCCGGTAGAAACGTTCAGTCAGGCGAGGAATATGCTTCGGTGCTATACCGATGCCGCTGTCCTGCACCGAATAAACCAACTGTCCGTCGCGCTCAAACCAGCGTAACTGGATATCGCCCCCTTCAGGCGTGTAGCGGATAGCATTGCTGAGGAGATTGCCGAACGCGCTGCGCAGCTCATCCCGGTTTCCAAGCAAACCAGATGCACTTGTGATTTCCAGGCGTAACGAGTGTCGCCCGCCGCTTAGCGATTCACCGTCCCGGTAAACTTCGTTGATCAGCAAACCCATATCAACCGGCTCCTCATGCACCGGACTTTGCTCATTTTCCAGGCGCGACAAGGTCAATAGATCAGCCACCAAATTGTCCATGCGCCGCGTTTGCTCTGCCATCAGCTGCAAGGCACGGCGCGCGCTTTCCTTGCTGAGATCCGGCATGTCCAGCAGGTTTTCAACGAAACCGTTTACCACCGTCAATGGCGTGCGCAATTCGTGCGAAACATTTGCGACAAAGTCGCGGCGCATGGTTTCGATGCGTTTGAATTGAGTGATATCCCGGCTAATCATTAGCCGTTTCTCATCCCCGTAAGGAATGAATTTTATGGACAGTGTCATTTCATCGTGGCGTGCCGGAACCATCAGCAACGGTTCGCTGAAATCCCCGTCATGCAGATAATCAATAAACTCGGGCTGGCGCACCAGATAGGTGATGTCCTGTAAAATGTCGTGCTCGGCATCAAGATTGAAATGCTGCCGTGCAAGCGTGTTGAACCACTCGATATGGTTTGCTTCGTTAAGAATCACCACGCCCTCCGGCAATGCGGCAGTAGCTTGTTCGATATGTTGCAACTCGGCAGCCAAAGCCTGTTTTGTCTGGTTATGCTGCTTGACCATCTTGTATAGCCGGGAAAACACCTCACCCCAGATACCAGATGCTTCCGGCATGGTTTCAAACCGGGGATCATTTAGCCATTGCCCCAGCTTGTAAAGCTGCCTCCCATGCCGCGCTATCACAATCAGCAGGGCGAACAGCATGAACAGCAGAGCGAAGGTGGCGGAAAACGCTCCCCACAGCATCAACGCAAGCAGCGTAGTGAGTACGACAGGGATACTTAGCCGAAACAAAAAATCCTGCAAAACAATACTCCTCAATAATAACGGCTGAAATAACCACTGGAAGGGCGTTGGGTACCCGCTGATGCGACTACGTGCAATTCTCGCCCGGCAAAAGACGCTGGGCAAGTCATTGGTTATAGCCATTCCATCGAGAAATCCTGAAGCAATGACAGGCTATAGGCCGCAAGTAAACCTCAGTCAAACCGCTGGTTAATAGCCGAAAAACGGTAACCGCTGCCGCGCACGGTTTGGATCAGACTATCCATTCCAGTCGGCTCAAGTGCCGCACGTAAACGGCGGATATGCACATCCACTGTTCGTTCTTCAACGAACGCTTGTGTGCCCCAGACCTGATCGAGAAGTTGCGAGCGGCTATGCACGCGCTCGGCATGGGTCATGAAAAAATGCAGCAGCCTGAACTCCGTCGGTCCCATCTCTATAATTATGCCCTTTGCGCTAGCGCGGTGTTTTGATGGCGACAGCTCCAGCCCGCCAGACGCCACAGTTTCATCCGACATTTGCGGAACGTGGCGGCGCAAAACGGCACGTATGCGAGCCATCAACTCGCGCGGAGAAAACGGCTTGGTTATGTAATCGTCCGCACCGGATTCCAAACCTGATATTTTGTCGCGCTCATCGCTGCGTGCGGTCAGCATGATGATCGGAACGTCCTTGGTGCGTGCATCAGCACGCAACTGCTTTGCCAGTGCCACACCGCTGATACCCGGCAACATCCAGTCCAGCAAAATCAAATCCGGCAAATGGCTGTGTATATGCCGCCATGCGCCTTCCGCGTCTTCGGCTCGCATCGCCTGAAACCCCGCCTGCACCACATTAAATGCCAGCAACTCCTGGATCGCCGGTTCATCTTCCACAATTAAAATGGTTGCACTCATCACCTGCCCTTTATCTCCGGTTTGGAGATTGCAAGGATATGAAGAATTTATGACAGGAAGATGACATGTGTTAACAGGGTGTTGAAAAACGTAACGAGAGGTAATCAGGCAAGGCGGAAGCAGGTAAAAAAGCGGAGTTTACACGTGGTAAATGAGCATTTTTCACCTGTTTCCAACGCAGCGCTAAATGCAAGGGTATGTGGCACTGGTATCAAGTTGATTGTCTTGTACGGTTCAACAAAAGTGGAACCACCCCAATCAGAATCCCACCGATCCCTACGAGATTGGTAACCAGGTCAAAATTCGGGACGCTGTAAAGAGCAATAAAGAACAGAAATAGTCCACTGAAAGCCGGCCAGACAATATGGGTGATAGATTGCCAAATATTCCCTGTAATCATATCTCTGTAGTGCCAGGCACAGGCGAATCCTGTGAGTCCGAGATAGAAACAGATCTGAAACCCGAGTGCCATGATGGAATCCTGGAGGATGACATTGATGGTTGGGAGATACGATGAAATAAAAAGAAGAACCAGCCCAAAAATCCAGATCAGAAAGATGGCAATATGCGGGGTCTTCCACTCGGGATGAAGGCGTGAATATCGAGGATGAAGCGCCTTATCCCGCCCCTTCGCAAAAAGCGTTCGGGTAAATTGCAGTATCTGGGTCTCAACCGTTCCGATGGTGGAAAGCAGCACTGCGACAATAGCAACATATCCCCAGGTTTTTCCGAAAAGTTTCTCGGCAATGCCAAAGATGATATTGGTGTTGTAATGTTGTATTTCCGCGTCAGAAAGAGCCAGCAGCGTTATTGTGATAAAGATAAGAAAGAAAATTATAAGAAATATCATCGTCCAAAACGCCGCTCGTCCGGGAGTTAGATTGGGGTCTTTCGTTTCCTCACTGAGGTTCATCGTAACGTCCCACCCATAGTAAAAAAATATCGCTATCAGCGCTCCATTAGCAAAGAGCGTGGGTGAAAAACCGAAAGGGGAAAACCACGACCACGAAAAGGGATGAGCTGCAATACCTGGAAATTCGATGAAGCTCATCACGATAATCGCCAAAAGAATGATGCCTTCTATGATAGTCATAATAACCTGCACATAGCTGGTCAGCTTGACTCCTTTCACGACAATCGCGCTTATCACCGTCAGCCACAGTGCTGCAATCCCGGTTACCCAATGGACATTATTCATGAGTTCCGGTTTGAATATAAGAAGCGTGGCATTTGCAGCCGGAACCATCGCGGAAACCATGAATACGCAACAAAGAACAAGGAGTGCCCATCCGGCGAAAAATCCTGCCGTTTTTCCGAAAACCATACTCACCCATGCATACGATGATCCCGCATGTGAAACCGCCTTATTGAGATTGATAAAAGCAAAGGCAATCCCAAACATGATAAGCCCGCAAACAAGAACGCTCGCTGGAGAAAGAACTCCAGCTGTCGCTATGATGGTTGAAGTCGTAATCTCGATGCTGTAAGCCGGCGCAGTTCCGGCAATGCCCATGATAATTGACTCAGTGAGTCCAAGAGAATTTTTTGCAAGTTGCTGTGGTTGTGACATGGTAGTTATGATGAGGAAAATAAGTAAAAATACTAAACGAATTGGAATTATGAATTCATTCTGTTGATTTGCACCCAGCAGCCGCCCGCTCATTTTCAGGGCTGCAAACCAAACAGGACAATGAATTCAAGGCTTTTTGTTTATTTTACCTGCACAATTTTACTGCTTCAAGCATAACAAAATCCCCGTGGGCCACAATCCGCTAAGCTTGATTGTTCGTTCAAGTAACACCATCGAGGTCATCATCACGAACATAAGAAACTACAAATAAGCCTGTCTCTGCAACAACGGCAGTCAGTCTAAACAACCGCATGCAAATCATTTACGGAGTGGTAAGAATTTTAACAGCCATATAAATGGCGGCGAGAAAGTTCGCAGCCAAAATAACGGGGAGTACTGCGCTACTTTTCGGCAAATTCCTTGATATCCCGGTTGAGGAAAAACGCGATGATGGTACGGATGATCACGATGCCGCCAAGAATGGCAAGCGATTCCCAGCTAGGAATAATAATGGTCTGAATGATGTCGCCGGCCAGAAAGAAATCTAGCCCCAAAGCGATTTTTTCGCCAATGGCCAACCGGATGCGGCTGATGGGAATAAGCGGCACCGCGCTATCCAGCAACGACCTGAACCGCCCCAGCAGCTTGATGATTCCTTCAGCCGCGCCCCACATCACAATAACGATACCGACTGCCTCAGTCCAGGGAACGATTTTCGCAACCAGTTCAACCAGAAACTCGTGCATACGTCCCCCCGCCCAAGTGCGTGTAGTAAGGTTATCTGCCTACAACTCTTTGGAGTGCGTAGCCAGATACTTCGCTACGCCTTCAGTCGAAGCTTTCATGCCGGCTTTTCCTTTGCTCCAGCCAGCCGGGCAGACCTCGCCGTGCTCTTCGGTGAATTGCAGCGCGTCCACCATGCGCAGCATTTCGTCGATGTTGCGTCCCAGCGGCAGGTCGTTCACCACCTGATGGCGCACAATCCCTGCACGGTCGATCAGGAACGAGCCGCGGTATGCCACACCGCCATCCGCTTCCACATCGTAGGCCTTGCAGATCTCGTGTTTGACGTCGGCCACCAGCGGGTAACGCACCTGACCGATGCCGCCGCTGTTTACCGGAGTATTCTTCCATGCGAAATGGGAAAATTGCGAATCAATCGAAACGCCGATTACCTCCACATTGCGCTTCTTGAACTCATCCAGGCGATGATCGAAAGCGATCAGTTCTGAAGGACAGACAAAAGTGAAATCCAGCGGATAGAAAAACACCACCGCATATTTGCCGAAAATATGTTTCTTCAGGTTAAAAGTTTCGTTGAAGTCGTTGTTGCCCATAACAGCAACAGCATTAAAATCGGGTGCGGACCTGCCGACGAGTACAGCCATGTTTATCTCCTAAATGGTTGTGTTGGGTAGCACAATTTAGGCTTTTGCCGCTGCCGCGTCAATCTTCTGTCGACTGCGGGTTTGATTTTCGCAGGGCAGCCAAGGATCACTGGTTTGGTCAAGCGCAGTAATAACCTGACAGCGATGGCCTGCTATAGCACCAGGCTTCGCTTGTTGTCGCTCTTGCAGGTGCGCCTTGCTCAGGCCGCAAAACAAGTAGTTTCAAAGAGTCATGCAAATATCATTTGCGTATCTAGTTCATTTGGATGATGCGCGAATGGCAGAAAATAACTTACAATTTATGAGCATTCAACAATGAATGTCGTATTAATTTTTACAACTTTTTTCTATTGGCTTGCCAATAGAATTGAACAATCTCAAGGAGAATTCTTCATGCTGAAAAAAATAGGTTTGGTAACAAGCTTGGCCGTACTAGCTTCATTCGCTTCCGCGGTTTTTGCAGCTGATAGCACCATCGGCTTTCAGTTCCGTGTTCCTTTTCAGGCCACAGCCGATAAGAACGTAGGAAATGTTAACGGGCAGTCCATTTTATTATCCTTTTTTCTGGACCAGGAAACCGAGGTCGGCATTTTGAACGAAACCGTAAACCTGAAGGATAAATCTGTCGCGCCTGCTGTCACGGGCTACGATGTGACCGCAATCAGAATCTCCAAGAACATTTTGACTGCCGGTACCTCGCCGGTTTATGTCGGTCTCGACCTGGGTAACATTAACGTTCTGGGAGCTGCTGGTTCGGTCGGAGCCTCGACCATGGCTGACGTGTTCGGCGGCATAAAACTTCTCACGTCCAAGGGCAAAGTTGCCTCTTTCATTGGCGTTGAGCTTGGTTACCGCATAGCAAAACCAGCACTTACCGGTACCAGCGCAATCACCAATATGGGTGGTGCCATGTTGAACTTGAGCGCGGGCCTTAATTTCTAAAAACTTTGACTCTTGTCTTTCCATCAGGGGGCGGCGCAAATCCGTCCCCTGATATCCAACTCGACACAGACTACGTCTCCCTAATCCTTAACAAGTGCGGGTGCGTTCCCGACACCAACCTGAATGCTTACGCGCTCATTCTTGAAAATGGCGTTCAGACTACATCCTTCGCGGATGCATCCCCTGTTTGCCCATGATTCCGAATACCATCTGAATACCTACGGCACAGTAGATATATAACATGGCCACCGAAACATACGAACCATAGTATTGAGTGACGCGCGATATGTATTCAGCAGCGCTCATGACAGCGAAATGCTCGGAAAACATATAAAAAGCAGCATTGGAAAACATGAAGGCAAAACTGCTCGCTACCCATGCAGTAAAAGCTAACACAACCAGCCCCCTGCCTTCCATGGTATGCCGCAGCGCAAACCAGCGTCCGACCAGCCACAAGCTGCCATATGTCGGGACGAGTAACCAATAGGCAGGAGTCATGCACCAGTCGCTGACTCCTTGAATGGAAGTCGCATAGTAATCGATCAAACCCGCCTCAAGGATCAGCATAATGAAGGCGGCGATTGACGCACGAGCAAACAGTGCCAGATATAAACCACCCAGAAAGAATATTGCGAAAGAGGCATCGGGCAAGGAAACGGCCGAACCGAAATGATTGAATCGGGTGGCGGCCATCAGCACGGCCAATGTTGCATAAATCGCTATGTTTTTGGTGTTGTTCATTTGCATCCCCTGAAATAAGAATTTGTTTTAATTTTTCACCCGTTCCAATGGTTTTTGTCTCCCAATGGTGAAGTTCATGCTACCAGTTTTTTACCCTATGGTGATAGTCTTCATACCAAGCTAATTTTGAGTAATAAATCATGGGGCTGTTTCGCCCGAACCCACCCCCAACTCATGATGCAAAACCTCTTTGAGCAATGGCACCGATGGCGCGCGATGCATTCGTAACGAATATTCATCCAGCGCTTCCAGCACTGCCATCAGACTTGGTAGATCGCGTCGTCCATGACGCAACAAATATTGCGTAACTTCTGACGGCAGCGCAAAACCGCGCGATTGAGCATGTTGCGCCAGGGCCTCGGCTTTTTCCTCATCGCTCAGACCATACAACTGGTACACCAAACCCCACCCCAATCGGGTACGCAGATCGTCGCGCAACTTGAGATGCAGCGGGGACTCCTTGCCGCTGACCAGCAACATTGCCCCGCTGTCGCGCATCCGGTTGTAGAGATCGAACAGCCTGATTTGCGCGGCATCATCAAGCTGATCAACATCATCCACCGCTACCACTGACGCGCTATCCGGGACGCTACCCTGCGCATAGATCGCGCTTTGGTGCATTTCCAGCGACGCACGAACACAGGCTTGCAGCAAATGGCTTTTGCCGCTGCCGGTTTCGCCCCATACAAAAAAACACCGCTCACCCGTGTCGCCAGCCAAGGCATGCCTCAGCACCGAAATTAATTCCGGGTTTCGCCCCACCACGAAATTTTCCAGTGCCGGTCGCCAGTCAGGTGAAATGTTGAGCAGCAGCTGTCTCAAAACGAGGCCCCATAGATTTTCATGGTTGGCGATACATGCTGCTGGATAAATACCATGCCTTGCCATGCCGCAACGTGACCAGCAATATTGCTGAAAGCGGCAAAGCCAGCAGCAGGCCGAAGAAGCCGAACAGCTGCCCAAAGGCAAGCAGCGCAAAAATCACCGCCAGCGGATGCAGGCCGACGCGCTCGCCGACCAGCCAGGGGGTAACCACCATACCCTCGATCAGTTGCCCTGCACCGAACACCCCCCACACCCACAGCACGCCGCTGAAGGAGGGGAATTGCATTACTGCCGCCAGCGTCGCAAGCGACAAACCGGTAATCATGCCCAGATAAGGCACGAACACCAGCATGCCGGCGACGATGCCGATGGGCAGCGCAAACTCCAGCCCGGCCAGCCACAGCACCAGAACGTAATACACGCTCATCAACAGCATCACTGCAATTTGCCCGCGCAAAAATTCCGCCAGTACGCGATCCACTTCTACGGCAATTTCCCTGATCTTGCTGTGCCAGTGGCGCGGAACAAGATGATCCACACGCGCCACCAGCCCATTCCAGTCGCGCAGCAAATAGAACATTGCCACCGGTATCAGCAGCAGATTGACCAGAACGCCGATGATTACACCGCCGCCGCTACCGAGCCACGCCAGCAGTTTTCCGGTGACCCCGCCTGCACTTTGCCAGTGACTGAGCAGCAGGTTCTTTAGCGCATGACTATCCCACTCAATGCTGTCGCCAAACCATTGCTGCAACCGCGGCAACAGATGCGTGCGCGCCGCCTCAATCCAGTCCGGCAGGCGCGTCACGAACAGGCTGATTTCCTTTTCCAGCAGCGGCAGCATAATCATTAACAACAAGGCAAACAGCAGCAGAAACCCGCTCATCACCAGCGCCACCGCCAGCGTGCGTGGCATTTTCCGTGCGCTGAGCCGCTGCACCAGCGGATTGCAGATATAGGCAAAGATGCCAGCCGCGACGAACGGCGTGAGTATCGGACTGAGCAAATACAGCAGCGCGGCAACCGCCACGGCGAAGGATAGCCATTGCACGGCGGCAATGCGAGACAGGTTCATTTCGGGTAAAATTCGCAGAAAATCGTGTGTCACTTTATCCCGACGAAGGCGAAAACTCAACTTGAAAAATCCCTCTGATACCCCCTCTTCCGTTAAAAGCGGAAACCTTACCTACCGCGATGCCGGTGTAGATATCGACGCAGGCGACCGGCTGGTCGAGAACATCAAGCCATTCGCCAGGCGCACCATGCGCCCCGAGGTGCTCAACGGCATCGGCGGCTTCGGCGCTCTGGTGGAGATTTCCAAAAAATATCGCGAGCCGGTGCTGGTATCCGGCACCGACGGCGTCGGCACCAAACTCAAGCTTGCGTTCGAACTGAACCGCCACGATACGGTAGGCATCGACCTCGTCGGCATGAGCGTCAACGACATACTGGTCCAGGGCGCGGAGCCACTGTTCTTCCTCGATTATTTCGCCTGCGGCAAGCTTGACGTGGAAGCGGCCACCGAGGTCATCAAGGGCATCGCCTTCGGTTGCGAACAGGCCGGTTGCGCGCTGATCGGCGGCGAGACCGCCGAGATGCCCGGCATGTACCCGACCGGAGAATATGACCTCGCAGGGTTTGCAGTCGGCGTGGTTGAAAAAGCCGACATCATCAGCGGCGCTAATATCAAGGCGGGAGACACGGTAATCGGCCTCGCCTCGAACGGCGCGCATTCCAACGGATATTCTTTGGTGCGCAAAATCATCAGCACGCACAAGGCTGATCTCACGCAGAAGCTCGATGGCAAGCCGCTGGCCGATCTGATCATGGCTCCCACGCGCATCTACGTGAAGCCGCTGCTGGCGCTGATGAAATCGCTTACCGTGAAAGGCATGGCGCATATCACCGGTGGCGGCCTGCTGGAAAACGTGCCGCGCGTATTGCCGGACAACGTCGTTGCGCAACTGGACGGCAAGGCATGGCACACCCCCGTTTTGTTCGACTGGCTGCGCGAAATGGGCAACGTCGCGCCACAGGAAATGTACCGCACCTTCAATTGCGGCATCGGCATGGTGGTGATCGTGGACAGGAACGATGCGGATGCCGCGTTGAAACAACTCAACGCAGCCGGTGAGACAGCGACTGTTATCGGCGTGATACGTGCTCGCGAAAACAACGAGGCGCAAACGCAAGTCGGCGCGTAGGGGCGGGTCTCAGACCCGCCCTTCAATGAATATTCAACCGAACACGGGCGGGTCTGAGACCCGCCCCTACGAATAAATGAAAAATATCGTCATCCTGATTTCCGGTCGCGGCAGCAACATGCAAGCCCTGCTGGAAGCAAAACTTCCTTGCCAGGTTGCGGCTGTAATCAGCAATCGCGCAGATGCCGAAGGCCTGAACATTGCAAGAGCGCGCGGCATCACGACCGCTGTGGTCAATCATCGCGACTACGCAGATCGCGACAGCTTCGATGCCGCGCTTGCTCGAACGATAGACACTTTTAAACCTGACTATGTGGCACTTGCCGGATTCATGCGCATCCTCACCCCAGGCTTTGTGGCGCGGTATCGCGGCAAAATGCTCAACATCCACCCATCGCTATTGCCAGCCTATAGCGGCCTCAACACCCATGCGCGCGCCCTGCACGATGGTGTAAAGATTCACGGATGCACAGTGCATTTTGTTTCTTCCGATCTCGACCACGGCCCCATCATCGTTCAGGCTGCCGTGCCGGTATTGCAAGATGACACCGAGCAAACGCTTGCGGCAAGGGTGCTGCAAGAGGAACATCGGATTTATCCGCAAGCCATACGCTGGCTGAGCACGGATCAAATCGAACTGAATGAAAAAGGTCAGGTCGTCTTCCGGCGCATCAAACAGTCCGGCTTTACATTGTTTTCACCAGGCCTGGAATAGTCAGATGACTGAAAAAATACAGAAGACGATCCAAAAACGCTGCATAGCCGCAGCGACACTTCTGTCTTCGGCCCTGTGCCTTCTGTCCTCCGCCTTCGCCGCCGCGCCGGACAGTGTGCAGCTCACATACGACATTTACAAGGGCAGCCTTAACATCGGCCAGATCGAAGAAACCTATACGCGCGACAAGGATCACTACACGCTATCCAGCGCCACTCGCGCGGTCGGTTTGCTGGCGGTATTCAAACCGGGAAAGATTCTTATCAGCAGCAGCGGATTGGTAGGCCCGAAAGGGCTGCAACCCCTGCGCTTCAGCGATCATCGCGAGGGCGAGGAAAGCAGGGATCGAAGCGCCGAATTCGACTGGGACAAGAGGCAACTCACCCTGATCCGCCAGAAACAGCGCACCGTAGTCGCGCTACCCGATGGCGCGCAGGACCGCCTGAGCGCGATGTATCAATTCATGTTCCTGTCGCTGCAACCCGCCACAATGCTGGACTTCCCGATGACCAACGGCAGCAAACTGGATAACTACCAGTATGCAATCTCTCTCAAGCAACAACTCCAGACGCCAGCCGGAAAGTTCGATACCCTGTACCTCGATAACCAGCCCAAGAAAGGTGAGAGCAGGACCGAAATATGGCTGGCCACGGAGCACCATAACCTGCCGTGCAAAATGATCATCACCGACGCTGACGGCGACCAACTCACACAAGTATTGAGCAAACTCAGCATAACGCCGTGACTGCGTTGTTCACATCGGCGGAGTTTCAAAGACATCACGCAGCAGGCGAATCTCCGCAATGCGAAGCTGAGCTGACCTCCTTAATTTATTCTGACTCGGCTTTTTCCGTAACATCGCCGACGGGGATATCTTTTGGAGCATCGCGATTATTTGTTGCGCGAAGTGCCTTCGATGCAGCGCGTGCAATTTTCTTGCGAGCATCTTCTGCCTTCTCCCCTTCCAGGACGTCCCGCTTGATTACTTCGTTGGAAAGAACCTCTTTGATTTGCCCGATGTCGATGCGTACGTCAGGAGATATACGTCTTAATTCGCGTCGTATAACATCAAGAACAGGTTCGGTTTGAAGCATAGCTCCAACAAAGAATTTGGACAGCGCTTGTTTTTGAGTATTGTATTCATCAAGAACAGAACGTTGCCAGCCTTCTTTGCACCAAAGATAAAGCAATTCGATATCGTTTTCAGATCGTGTATTTAGTACGGAAAAATCGATACTAACTACCAGTTCTTGCTCGATAGGCTTCGAGAATGTCAGGTGGTAAACACGCCAACACATGCCGTTAGTAAGCAAGACCCAATCAACACCTTGGTTCGCTGCATAGTCGATTGCTTGTTTTACGTGCGCATCCTTTAATTCAAGTCCAATGGCTTTAACTTCAATTAGGGTTTGCAGAGTCCCATCTGTTTTTATCGCTAGATCGCAATATGTTCCACGAATCGAGAACTCGGAAGTGACCTCTGAGTATTTGTCATATCCAAATACGTCGGCGAGCATATCCTTTATGATTGTTACTGTATCAGCCTCCCCCACATCTCGTGCTTTTGCTGATGCGAGAATCGGTTGATACCTCTTAACCCCCGCGACCACTCTCTCAGCAACTTTCTTTGGTATCGATGCCATGTTTTCTCCCTGTTTTGAATTGTGAGGTAGACAACTTCACTTTTCGGCTCACTGCATTCTATAACGCTTAATCGCAGCCCTAAAATGTTGTCTAAAGGGGCCAAGTTCAAATTTTTTCGGCATAGCCGCTACATCCGCCACAATGCCTATACGCCCAGCGGGGCCGCAGCACTTCCCATAACTTTTTTATCAAAACTCGCTACGCTCGCTTTCATGCCGTTCCCCTTAACAAGTTTCAGGGACGCACCCTATCCGCCTGCCCGTGCTTCGTCAATACGATAAACGGACTAGTTGCTTCGCGCACAGCGTTATTCCCGGCTCGCCCCAGTCCTCTACGCTCCTGCATCAACAGCGTTACACATCTGATATTGCCCCGCAACCCTGCTAAACTGCGCGCCTGAATTTGCGAGACCGACTTTGCCATGCTTATTACCGAATACCGTTTAGACCTCGTCATCCAGGCGCTGCGCGCCATCCTGCCACTGGCTCATCCGGCCGATACCACGTTGCGCTATTTTTTCAAGAACGAGCGCATCGGCTCGAATGAACGCGAACTGGTCGCCGAGACGGTGTTTGGCGTGTTGCGCCACCGCCTGCTGCTGGAACAATGCTGTGCCAAAAACGCGACTCCGCGACGCATGGCGCTCGCCCATCTGCTCAGGTTCGGCGGCTATAACCTGCGTGAACTCGAACCGGTATTACAGCGCGATGAGAAGGAATGGCTCGCCACCGTGAAAGGGGTGAAGGTCGAGGAGTTGCCATTAGCGGTGCAAGCCGAATTGCCCGAATGGCTGGTGGAGAAGATGCGCGCGTCGTATTCCGAAGCCGATATTCTCACCATCGGCCTGTCCATGCAGCAAGGCGCGCCGCTGGATATCCGCGTCAACACGCTGCTCGCCAAGCGCGAGGATA
Source organism: Nitrosomonadales bacterium (assembly GCA_023259055.1). Lineage (GTDB taxonomy): Bacteria > Pseudomonadota > Gammaproteobacteria > Burkholderiales > Gallionellaceae > Gallionella. The sequence continues at coordinate 373,809 of JAHFQZ010000002.1, read as the reverse complement.
TTTTGCAGCAACTGCATGAAAAAAATATCGGGGCTTCCGCCACGCCCTACTCGCCCATCGGCATCCGCCTCAAGGAAAAAATCCCGCTGAATAAAGACGCGCTGTTTACCGAAGGCAAGATAGAAGTGCAGGACGAGGGCAGCCAGTTGCTCGGCTTTATGCTCTCGCCGAAGCGCAATGACATGGTAGTGGATTTCTGCGCCGGGGCGGGTGGCAAGACACTGATGCTATCTGCGCTGATGAATTCGCAGGGCCGTTTGTACGCAATGGACGTGTCGGAAAAACGCCTCGCCAATCTCAAGCCGCGCCTGAAGCGTTCCGGCGCGAGCAACATACAGCCGATGCTGATTTCGCATGAGAACGACCTCAAGGTAAAACGTCTGGCAGGCAAGATCGACCGAGTGCTGGTGGATGCGCCTTGCAGTGGTCTTGGCACGTTGCGCCGCAACCCGGACTTGAAATTCCGCCAATCGCCCGGCAGCATTGAAGAGCTTGCACAAAAACAGGCCGCGATCCTCCTCTCCGCCAGCCGCCTGCTAAAAAAAGGCGGGCGCCTGGTGTACGCGACTTGCAGCTTCCTGCCGGAGGAAAATCAGCACATCGTGCAAGCCTTCCTTGCCGCACACCCCGACTTCGTGCTGCGCCCGGCCAGTGAGATATTGCAGCAGCAAAAGATTGCGCTGGATATGGGCGATTATCTGGAGTTGCGCCCGCACCTGCATGGTACGGACGGATTCTTTGCGGCGGTGCTGGAAAGGATTTTGTAGGTCGGGCTCCACCCGACAAACCTACGACAAGTTTCTCCTGAGTTTATCGAAGGACTCAGGAGAAACTTGATCCGGCGGGCAGAGCCTGCCCTACAAAAACGCACTCTTGATCTGGAACGGACTTCTGGATTGCCACGTCGCTACGCTCCTCGCAAGGACGATTTAATCTGCGTTTCTTGCCCGTCAGGGCATGATCTCCACATACTCGTAGACTTCGCAATCGCGCAGGGTCTTGCGCACATCCAGCGGAGCTTTTGCGTACCAGGCGAGAGGATCGTGGCGGTCAATTTCCCTTCCCAAAAACCTGACCAGCTCGCAGATTGGCTCGACAACATTACGGCGATAGTTCTGGTCTCCCTTTACATAAGCAAGATAAAGGTTTTTCAGGCAATTGCCACGGCACCACGGCTGCGCTTCGCACTTGTCGCACGGCATGTTGGGATGTGGCTGCAACGGGCTGGGCTTTAGCCAGTTTTCTTTCAAATCGCCTTGCAGCATTTCCGGCACGTACATCATGTCGGGGCAGGGATATATCTTGCCGTCCGGCATTACATTGAGGATATGCGTGGACACGCGGCATTGGGTTTTTCCATGGCATAGCTCGGTCGCCCTTGTCGGCAACACCTTGTTGCGCACGATTCCCATGATCGGAATGATCGGGTACAACTCTTCGCTGGAGAAAAATTTGTCCACCAGTTGTGCGATGACGGCTTTTTTCTTTTCCATCGCGGCGGGAGAATAAGTGCCCTCTCCGGCGACAAACTGGAAATACACATAGTCGAAAGTATTCGCCAGCTCGTCCAGTTCCTCGAATGAAGTTTCCTCGCTGCTCCAAGTCACGCGCGCGGTAAAGGTTCCCGCCATCCGTTCGCGTACCGCCTGGGTATTCTTGACCACCTGCCGGAATACGCCGCGCCCGCGAAAACCGTCGGTGATTGCCTCGCCGCCGTCTATGGAAAGCAGGATATTGGAAAGATTTGCCAGAACGCTATCCGGCAGACCGTCCAGCAGCGTACCGTTGGTCTGGAGCTGGAAACGAAAGGTTGGATAACGCGCCATGACGTCCTGGATGAATTTGAGGTTCAGCGTCGGCTCGCCCCCATAAAAAGTGACATAAATTTCGTGCCCCGCCAAGTGCTTCGCAATGAACGCATCCAGCACCTCCGAGGTGTAGGAAACCTTGCCTTGCGAGCCGACCATATCACCGACTCCAAGCGAGCAATAAGTACATTTCAAGTTGCATGTCAGGGTGGTGAGCAGTTGCAGTTCCACGCGGTTGCCGACGATGGGAGAGGTTTTCGGAACAACCTCAACTGCCTCCTGAGAACGAAGGGGGGCAAACAACATTGGATTGGACATGACTGAGTTTTGCATCGAATTAAATATTGATAGACAGGGAAAGGAATAACAGGTTTCTGCAACTTACCAAGGATGTCTTACGAAAAAACGCTAACCATAATTGTGTTCTTGTGTGCCTTTGAAATCAGGCGGCGATTATCCACCGATTTTTAGGCCGATTCAACCGCGCATACGATAAGGGATATAACGTGAACTCAAATTGAAATATTTATTCCTGTCAGGCCATGGATGGCTGCAAATCAAGGACCGATCCCTTTGCAATCCCTGTCATTGAATGTGCAGGTGTTTTTTTGTATATGGCCCTTGTAATGTTCCTCAAACGAGCGGCATATATCCGGCTTGAAAAGCCACTGATGGTCGGGCGTAGTAAAAAGCTTCACATCTATCGGGATTTCCCGATTCTGATAAACCTCGATAATCTGCACCTCATCCGGCTTTATGCCATTCTGGTGCAGATATTCCACCAAGCCGCAAATCGTATCCGAGAAGTAGGAATTGTATTCATCGCTCCCCTCAATAATGCGGATTCTGGCTTCGTAAGTATAGGGAATGCTCTTGTCATATTTTGATTTTGGACCCAGTATTTTTTCAAACAAATTCATAACCGCTCTCCCCCTCGAGCAATTGAATGCCCACTCTGTTTGTCCAGCATACCGATGGTTGCCTGTTTAATCAACGTTGCAGGCACCAAGCCAGCCGCTGGAATTTTCATCGACTACGACATAGGACGCATAACGCAATCCAAATGCTCTTACCAAAATATCGCTTAAAAGTTACAATCTAAGCCATCATTGCGGTAAGCCGCATTGCATAACAAGCCCTTAACCTTTACTGAAACGCTTTCGATCCCCTATCATGAACTACCTTCGCCCCGTCCTGCTTGCACTGCTGTGCTGTATTTTTCTTGCATCATGCAATACCGTCAGCAACGTCAACGACAATAGTGCCCGGCCCGCCTGGATCGACAATCCAGGCAACGGCGTTTCCGCTTCAGCGGGAATGCATATCCGCGGCAGGGCCGCGCAGGAAGAGATGGCCATTCTTCGCGCCCGCGAGGAGTATGCCAAGCGCTTCGGGGTGAAAATTGAATCAGCACAAACGATGAGTACAACAGTGGCAAGCGGCCGGGCCAACACAGTGGGCTCCCAGGTTTCACACGAGGAACTCAAGCAAGTTGATGTCAAGGCCGAGGTCAAAGCCAAATGGCGTGATCCAAGTTCCGATGTGTTATGGATATGGTTGGTACCAAGTTCACAATGAAAGGACTGAAATGAAGCCGTTTGACGCACCATCGCCCTGCAGGCTGGTAGCAATTGCAGTAGTTTCCACATTGGCGGCCATTGCCCCGGCTTCTTTTGCTGCGTCAGACGGTTTCGAGGCTTATCGTCTGCAGCAGCAGCAAGGCGCGCAAAAGATCAAGGCGGAATTCCAGGAGTACAAGGAAAATCAGGATCGCGACTTTTCCAACTTCCTGAAAAGCCAGTGGCGCGAATTCGATACTTTCAAGGGCAATGTTCGCATCAAGGAGCCAAAGCCAAAACAGATTCCAGTTGTAGTGCCCGTCCCGGCGAAGCCTGTTCCGGCGCCGGAACCTATCGTTTCAAAGCCGGTTCCCGATGTAACAGTCAAACCGGCACCCATAGCACCCTCCCCGGCGCCTGTCATCGCGCCTGTTGTGGTGGCGCCGGTCATTTCACCGCCGCCTCCGCCGCAACCCAAGCCGGTGCCAGTGGATGCGGACACGATGGAGCTTTCCTTTTACGGCAACACGGTAAACTTCCATTTTGACCCGCAGTGGAAGAAATATCGTTTGCCAAATGGCGACAAACCTGCGGCGATGAGCGCCTTCTGGACGATGATGAGTGGCAGCAAATATGAGCCGGCTCTAGAGTCGGTTAATGCGGCGCGCCGTGAACTCAAGCTGGATGATTGGGGTTACGTGTCCCTTTGGCGTGATGTCGTACAGGCGCTCCAGCCGGAGCGCAAGGCGGAACAAAACCTGTTGCTTTGGTATTTTCTCGTCAAGTCTGGCTATGATGTACGGTTGGGTTACGCCGGATCGGATGTGCATCTTTTTGTTGCCATCAAACAACAGGTATTCTCGACCAAGTTCACCAGGGTTGGCCCACAGACTTACTACGCTGTGCTGGCCGCTGACCGCGGCGACAGCATCGGCTCTTTCTATACCTATGAGGCCAGCTATCCGGTCAAACTCAATCCGCTCGACATAGCGTCTGCATCGACCAGCTTCACCAAGCCTGTGTCAGCGCAACGTGCACTGACCTTTGAGTACAAGGGCGAGACGATCAAAATTAACGTGCCCTATGACCGCCGTCTGGTGCAGTACATGGGCTCCTTCCCGCAGTCCGAGTTCGCAATTTATTACGACACCGACGGCAGCCAATTGGTGCGCCGTTCGCTGCTCGCCGAATTGAAAAAACACACTGCAACGATGAACGAGGAAGAAGCCGTTAACTTCCTGCTCACCTTTGTCCAGAAGGCCTTTGCCTACAAGACCGATGAAGAACAGTTCGGTTACGAAAAATATTTCTTCGTCGAAGAGTCGTTTTTTTTCCCCTATTCAGACTGCGAGGACCGCTCGGTGCTGTTCGCCTGGCTGGTGCATGAACTGGTCGGAGCAAAAATGGTCGGCTTGCTCTATCCTGGACACATGACGACAGGCGTGGCGCTCAAGCAGGTAAAACCGGGTTTCTCCACAGTGGATTACAAGGGCTCCCGCTTCGTCATTGCCGATCCAACATATATCGGGGCATCGGTCGGCATGGCAATGCCTTTCTATGCGAAGTTGAAACCCAACAGTGTGGTGGATATCCAGTACTGAAATCCGGTGCTGGTCGTTCGCTAAAACTCCGGGGCGTTCCCTAAAATTCCAGCGGATCGATATCCAAAGAGCAGCGCAGCTTCTGCGAGGACAACTCGTCCAGCTTCGGTTGCCATGCGCGCAGAAACTGCTGCAAGTCTTTGCGCCTGGCGCTTTGTATCAACAACTGCGCGCGGACATGATTGGCGCGGCGCGGCAGTGCGGCAGGCACTACGCCGAAAATTTCCACCTTAAGCTGTAGCGCAATACCGGCCGTTCGCGCATCATTCAAAAAACGGTACACTTCTTTTTCCTGTTTGCCCTCGGCGCGCAGCATCGCCTGATACATAAACGGCGGAAAGCCGGCCATCTGCCGTTCGGCAAGCTGCGATGCCGCCCAACCCTCGAAGTCATGGGTCTGTAACGCGCGGAACAGCGGATGATCGGGGAAGGCGGTTTGAATTATTACCTCACCGGGCTTGTCGGCGCGTCCGGCGCGCCCCGCCACCTGCACAAGTTGCGCGAAAAGCTTCTCCGGTGCGCGGAAGTCGCTGCTGTATAACGCGCTGTCCGGATTGAGCACACCCACCAGCGTCAGCGCGGGAAAATCGTGTCCCTTCGCGAGCATCTGCGTGCCGACCAGAATATCCACTTCATTGGCGTGGATCTGCTCACGCATGGCTTGCCAAGCGCGCTTGTTGCGCGTGCTGTCGCGATCCACCCGCAGAATGCGCGCGTCCGGAAAACGTTCCTGCAGCACACTTTCCACGCGCTGCGTGCCGCTGCCGACCGGGTGCAAATCGGCATTGCCACAGCTCGGGCAGGCGTGTGGCACATGCAATTGATAACCGCAGTGGTGGCAGCGCAACCGCTTGTCGTTCAGATGCAGCACCATCTTACCCGCGCAATGCTTGCAGCCGGACAGCCAGCCGCATCCGGTGCACATCAGCACCGGCGCATATCCGCGCCGGTTGATGAACAACAGGCTCTGCTCCTTGCGCGCGATGCGCAACCCGATCTCGCGCAGCAGATTTTCGCTGATGCCGTGATGCATCACAGTCTGGTTGATATTGATGCAGCGCACCGCAGGCAGACGCGCCTCGGCGAGCGCACGCCCAGTCAACTTGAGCATCCTGTAACGCCCGCTTTGCGCGTTGTAGTAACTCTCCAGCGAAGGCGTAGCCGAGCCCAGCAAGATCGGTACACTGCGTTGACTGGCGCGAAAAATCGCCACATCGCGCGCCGAGTAGCGCAGCCCATCCTGCTGCTTGAACGAACTGTCGTGCTCCTCGTCCACAATAATCAGCGCGAGCCTTGGCATCTCGGCGAACACCGCCAGCCGGGTGCCAAGCACGATCTGCGCCGCACCGGCTTGCGCCTGCTGCCAGTTATGCAACCGCTCTCCTTCGCTCAGGCCGCTATGCAAGCTGATCAGATTTACATCTGGAAAACGGCTGCGAAAATACTGCTCCAGTTGCGGTGTCAGATTGATCTCAGGTACCAGCAGCAACACCTGCCCACCGCGCTGTAATACATCGTGCAGCAGATGCACGTATACCTCGGTCTTGCCGCTGCCGGTGATGCCGTGCAGCAGGAAACATGCATAACCCTGAGATATGGTGACCGCATCCACCGCTTGCTGCTGTTCACCGGTCAGCGTGTGCGCGTTGTCGAAAATATGTTTTTGAATATTATTAACCGTTCGCCCTGAGCCTGTCAAAGGAAGGAGAGCATTCGAAAAACTCTCAACCCACCCCTCTGCCTCCAGCGTTTTCAACTGTGCTCCTGCCGTCGCCGACAGCGCCTTGAGCTGCGCCAGATTGCACGGCTGCTCCGCCAGCTTTGCCAGAATGCGCCGCTGCACCACCTTACGTTTCGGAAATACTTCAAGATCGAGCGCCGCACCACTGGCACTCAGGCGGTAACTCAAGATCGGTTTGCTAATGATCGGCTTGTTAGAACGCAACCGGGCCGGCAACGCCGACAGCACCGTCTGCCCGATGGGGTAGCGGTAGTAATCGCTGCAAAAGCGCAGCAGATCGAGCAATTCCGCTGACAGCGGCATGCTGTCGTGCAGCACCTGCGTCACCGGCTTGACCCGCTCCGGTGCCATATCCGTCGCGGCAGCGCACTCCATTACCACCCCGGCCAGATGTCTGCTTCCGAATGGCACGTTCACGCGCTGTCCGATTGCAGCCGCAGCACCATCCGTCACCGTGTAATCGAACAGGGTGTGCAGCGGGACATCGAGAGCAACGCGGACTATTGGCATAAGTTAGGATTGTCGCAGAAATGCAAAAGCCGCAGGAGATACCTGCGGCTTTTCTCTTAAGCTATACAACCAGTCTCAAAACCTTTGCACAACGTAGCGAGCGAAGCTGAGACAAGGCAAAAAATAGTGAAAAACCGGAATGTGCATTTAGCACATGAGGATTTTGAGCTATTTTTTAACGCCGTATCAGCGAGCGCAGTAGTTGTGCAGAGGTTTTTAGTGATACTTTCGGCTCAGTTCATGCACCGCCTTAACCAGTGCCGCCGCGTGTTCCGGGTTGGAATGCTGCGAGATGCCGTGACCCAGGTTGAACACATGTCCGCTGCCGTAGCCGTAGCTGCCGAGGATATGCTCCACTTCCGTGTGGATCGCATCCGGCGAGGCGAACAGCACCGCAGGATCCATGTTGCCCTGCAACGCGACATTGTGGCCAACGCGCTGCCGCGCGATGCCGATGTCTATAGTCCAGTCCAGGCCGACTGCGTCGCAACCGGTATTGGCGATACTTTCCAGCCACAAGCCTCCGCCCTTGGTAAATACGATAGACGGGATACGAACACCATCCTTCTCCTTGATCAAGCCATCCACAATTCGATGCGTGTACGCCAGCGAAAATTCGTGGAACGCAGCATGCGACAAGACACCGCCCCACGAGTCGAAAATCATCACGGCCTGCGCGCCTGCTTCGATCTGTGCATTCAGATACGCGATCACCGACTGGGTGGTCACTTCGAGAATGTGGTGCATCAGTTTAGGGTCGTTGTACATCAGGGTTTTCACCTTGGCGTAATCGTCGCTGCCGCCGCCTTCGACCATGTAGCACGACAGCGTGAACGGGCTGCCGGAGAAGCCTATCAGCGGCACGCGGCCATCCAGCGCCTTGCGTATCTGCGTCACGGCATCGGTGACATATTTCAGATCCTTGCCGATGTCCGGCACGCGCAGCGCCTTGATCGCCGCTTCGTCATTCAATGGGCGCTCGAACTTCGGGCCTTCGCCTTCTGAGAAATACAATCCCAAACCCATCGCGTCCGGCACGGTGAGAATATCGGAGAACAGAATCGCGGCATCCAGCGGAAAGCGATCCAGCGGCTGCAGTGTCACTTCGGTAGCGTAGTCGGGGCTCTTGCACAGGCCGAGGAAACTGCCAGCGCGCTTACGCGTTTCGCGGTATTCCGGAAGGTAGCGGCCGGCTTGGCGCATCATCCATATTGGTGTGTAGTCGGTTGGCTGGCGCAGCAGGGCGCGCAGAAAGGTGTCGTTTTTCAGTTTGAAGTTCATGGTTAACCTATATCAAAAAAATCTATCCGCAGATTTCGCAGATTAAACAGATTCGAATCTGCGTGAATCTGTGTAATCTGCGGATGCTTATTGGTGTTGTTTAGCAGCACAATCAACGCGGCAGCACCGACGAGCCCATCAGATACTCGTCCACCGCACGCGCAGCTTGGCGGCCTTCACGGATTGCCCATACCACCAGCGATTGGCCACGGCGTATGTCGCCGGCGGCGAACACCTTGTCCACGCTGGTCTTGTAACAACCCACCCCATCGGTCGTGGCCTTGGCATTGCCGCGCGCATCTTTTTCCATCCCGAACGCATCCAGCACTTTTTGCGCCGGGCTAACAAAACCCATCGCCAGCAGCACCAGATCGGCCTTGATCTCAAACTCGCTACCCGCGATTTCACTCATTTTGCCGTCTTTCCACTCGACGCGAACCGCGCGCAGTTTTTCAACTTTGCCGTTGTTGCCGGTAAAGTCCTTGGTGGCGATAGACCAATCGCGTTGCGCACCTTCCTCATGCGAACTGGAAGTGCGCAGCTTCATCGGCCAGTTCGGCCACACCAGCGGTTTGTTTTCCATTTCCGGCGGGCGCGGCATCACTTCGAATTGCGTGACCGACAACGCGCCGTGACGATTCGAAGTGCCAACACAATCGGAGCCGGTGTCGCCGCCGCCGATTACCACCACGTGTTTGCCCTTGGCGCTAATCGGATTTTTGCCATCGCCTGCCACTTCCTTGTTCTGCGGAATCAGGAAATCCAGCGCATAGTGCACACCCTGCAACTCGCGCCCCGGCACGGGTAAATCGCGCGGCACTTCCGCGCCGCCCGCCAGGATCACTGCATCGAATTTTTTCAGCAATTCTTTTGGTGAGATGGTTTTTTTCGCATCATTGGCCACACTCTGTTCAGCATCCTTGCCGATAAACACAGAGGTTTGAAAGGTCACTCCCTCGGCTTGCAACTGTGCCATGCGCCAGTCGATCAGGCGCTTGTCCAGCTTGAAATCGGGGATACCGTAGCGCAGCAAGCCGCCGATGCGGCTGTTCTTTTCGAACACCGTCACGTCATGTCCGACACGCGCCAGCTGCTGTGCCGCCGCCAGTCCGGCGGGGCCGGAGCCGACTATCGCAACTTTTTTTCCGGTCTTGTTTGCCGCCGGTTGCGGCAGCACCCAGCCGTTTTCGCCGCCCTTATCGATGATGGCGTGCTCGATGGACTTGATACCCACCGCGTCGTTATTGATGTTCAGCGTGCAGGCCGCCTCGCACGGCGCGGGGCAGATGCGCCCGGTAACTTCCGGGAAATTGTTGGTGGAGTGCAACACCTCCAGCGCCTGCTTCCAGTTGCCGTGATATACCAGATCGTTCCAGTCCGGGATGATGTTGTTGACCGGGCAGCCGCTGCTGCAAAACGGGATGCCGCAATCCATGCAGCGCGCGCCTTGCGTCTGTGCCTGCCCGTCGGTCAGGTGCAGCACAAACTCACGATAATTCTTCAGGCGTTCCGCAACCGGCAAATGCTCTTCGCTCTGGCGGCTGAATTCCATAAACCCGGTAAGCTTGCCCATTTACTCGGCCTCCCTTTGTCTGGCTTGTAGCTCCACGATTTCCTGCAAGGCGCGGCGATATTCGGTCGGCATTACCTTGACGAATTTCGGCAGGTAGCGCGCCCAGTTATCGAGAATATGTTTGGCGCGCACACTGCCGGTGTAACGCAAGTGTTTCTCGATCTTGCCGCGCAGCGCCGCTGCATCAAACTTGCCAAGATGATTGAGATGCACACGGCCAGACGACTCCACTTCTCCTGTCTCGCTTGCTGCCACCTCTTCGGGGATCGCCTCCAGTTGCACCATGGACATGTTGCAGCGCTTGGCAAATGTGTCATCCTCATCCAGCACGTAAGCCACGCCGCCGGACATGCCCGCCGCAAAATTGCGCCCGGTCTGGCCCAGCACCACCACCATGCCGCCGGTCATGTATTCGCAGCCGTGGTCACCCACGCCTTCCACCACCGCGACCGCGCCGGAATTACGCACGGCAAACCGCTCGCCCGCTACACCGCAGAAGTAACCCTCGCCGCTGGTCGCGCCGTACAGCGCAGTGTTGCCGACGATGATATTGTCTGCCGCCACAATTTTGCATTCCTTGGGTGGCAGCACCACGATGCGGCCACCGCACAAACCCTTGCCGACATAGTCATTGCTTTCGCCAGACAGCTCCAGCGTAATGCCATGCGCGAGGAATGCACCAAAGCTCTGCCCCGCTGAACCTTTCAACTTTACCGTGATGGTGTTGGCCGGCAGCCCTGCTTGACCAAAACGCTTTACCACTTCATGCGATAGCATGGTGCCGACAGTGCGATTCACATTTCTGATGGCGCTCTCGATGACCACCGGTTTTTTATGGTCCAGCGCGGCCTTGGCTTGCACGATCAGCTGGTTATCCAACGCCTTTTCCAGTCCGTGATCCTGCTTCTCGGCATGGCGACGCGCCACGTCGGCGGGCATATCGGGCTGATGGAAAATTCTGGAAAAATCCAGACCCCGTGCCTTCCAGTGTGTAATGCCTTGCTTCATATCGAGCAGATCGCTGCGTCCGATCAGATCAACAACCTTGCGGATGCCCATCTGCGCCATGTATTCGCGCAGCTCTTCGGCGACGAAGAAGAAATAGTTCACCACATGTTCCGGCTGGCCGGTAAATTTCTTGCGCAGCTCGGGGTCTTGTGTGGCCACGCCCACCGGACAGGTGTTGAGATGGCATTTGCGCATCATGATGCAGCCTTCAACCACCAGCGGTGCGGTGGCAAAGCCGAATTCGTCTGCGCCGAGCAACGCGCCGATCAGCACATCGCGCCCGGTCTTGAGTTGTCCGTCCACTTGCAAGGCAACGCGTCCGCGCAGCCGGTTCAGCACCAGCGTCTGTTGCGCTTCCGCCAGCCCCAGTTCCCATGACGTGCCGGTGTGCTTGATCGATGACAGCGGCGATGCGCCGGTGCCGCCGTCGAAACCGGAAATCACGATGTGGTCGGCCTTGGTCTTGGCCACGCCTGCCGCCACGGTGCCGACGCCGACCTCGGACACCAGCTTCACCGAAATCGATGCAGACGGGTTGGCATTCTTCATGTCATGAATCAGTTGCGCCAGGTCTTCGATCGAATAAATATCATGGTGCGGCGGCGGGGAAATCAGCCCCACGCCCGGCACCGAGTAGCGCAGCTTGGCGATGTACTCGGACACCTTGTGGCCGGGCAACTGCCCGCCTTCGCCGGGCTTGGCGCCCTGCGCCATCTTGATCTGAATCTGGTCGGCGCTGGAGAGGTATTCTGCGGTGACGCCGAAGCGCCCTGCGGCCACCTGCTTGATGCTCGAACGCAGCGAATCGCCGGCTTTGAGTTCGCGGTCGCATGCGACACGATTCTTGCCGATGATCTCGGAAAGCATTTCGCCGCCCTTGATGGTCTTGTAACGCGCCGGATCCTCGCCGCCCTCGCCGGTGTTGGACTTGCTGCCGATGCGGTTCATCGCAATCGCCAGCGTGGTATGCGCCTCGGTGGAAATCGAGCCGAGCGACATCGCGCCGGTGACAAAACGCTTGACGATTTCCTTTGCCGACTCGACTTCCGCCAGCGGCACCGGTGCGCCCGTAGGTTTGAATTCAAACAGCCCGCGCAGGGTTTTCATGCGCTGCCCCTGATCGTTGATCAGCCTGGCGTATTCTTTATAGGTTGCAAAGTTATTGGTGCGCGTTGCGTTCTGCAATTTTGCGATGGAATCGGGCGTCCACATGTGCTCTTCGCCGCGCACGCGCCAGGCATATTCGCCACCCGCTTCGAGCGCGTTCGCCAACACCGGATCGTTGCCGAAGGCGGACTGGTGGGTACGCACCGATTCTTCGGCCACCTGATACAGGCCGGCTCCCTCAATCTGGGTGGCCGTGCCGGTAAAATATTTTTCGATGAATTCGGCATTCAGGCCGATGGCTTCGAATATCTGCGCGCCACAATAGGACTGGTAAGTGGAGATGCCCATCTTGGACATCACCTTGAGCAACCCCTTGTTGATTGCCTTGATGAAACGTTTGTTGGCTTCCTTGCCGGTCAGACCTTCGGGCAAATAGCCAGGCATGTTGGCAACGGTTTCAAACGCCAGCCACGGGCATACCGCCTCGGCACCGTAACCGGCGAGCAGGGCAAAATGATGCACTTCGCGCGCGGAACCGGTATCCACCACCAGACCGGCGCTGGTACGCTTGCCTTCGCGGATCAGATGATGATGCACACCCGCACAGGCCAGCAGCGCGGGAATGGCCACGCGCTTGCTCGATACCGCGCGGTCGGACAGTATCAGCACGTTGTAGCCATCCGCCACGGCTTTGTCGGTAGCGGCGCACAGCAATTTGATGGCGGCCTCGCAGCCCTCGGCGCCATGGGTGACGGGATAGGTGATATCCAGTACCAGCGACTTGTAGCGCCCCTGCGTCATCTTGCCGATGTCGCGCAGCTTGGCAAAATCCTCACTGGACAGCACCGGTTGGTGCACCTCAAGGCGCAGCGGCGGGTCGGTCTCGTCAATTCCGAGCAAATTGGGTCTGGGACCGATAAATGAAGTGAGCGACATCACGATCTCTTCGCGGATCGGGTCTATCGGCGGGTTGGTCACCTGCGCGAATAACTGCTGAAAGTAATCGTAGATCGAGCGATTCTTGTTCGACAAAACCGGCAGCGCGGCATCGTTGCCCATCGAGCCCGTCGCTTCTTCGCCCGCGGAAGCCATGGGGGCGAGGATGAACTTGAAATCTTCCTGTGAGTAACCGAATGCCTGCTGGGTGTCGAGCAGGCTTTCCTTGAGTTTGGTCTTGCCGGGCACAACCGGCAGGTCATTCAGGAAGTAGCGCGACTTGTCTATCCATTTGCGATAAGGCTTGGCGGTGGCAAGCTGTTGCTTCATTTTGATAACATCAACAACCCTACCTTCCTGCAAATCAACCAGAAACATTTTGCCGGGCTGTATCCGCCATTTTTTCACAATCTTGTGTTGCGGAATATCCAGCACACCCATTTCGGATGCCATTATTACCATGTCGTCGTCGGTAATCAGATAACGCGCCGGGCGCAGGCCGTTGCGATCCAGCGTCACACCGATCTGACGGCCATCGGTAAAAGCCACTGCGGCGGGGCCGTCCCATGGTTCCATCAGGATAGCGTGGTATTCGTAAAAAGCCTGGCGTTCCTCGTTTAATAGGGGGCTGCCCACCCACGCTTCCGGTATCAGCAACATCATCGCGTGCGCCAGCGAGTAGCCACCCGCCACCAGCAGTTCCAACGCATTGTCCAAACAGGCGGAGTCGGATTGGCCTTCAACGATCAGCGGCCAGAGCTTTTCCAAATCCTCACCGAGCAGCCCGGACGACATCGTGGCATGGCGCGCCGCCATCCAGTTCACGTTGCCACGCAAGGTGTTGATCTCGCCGTTGTGCGCAATCATGCGGTACGGATGCGCCCGATCCCAGGTTGGAAAAGTGTTGGTGGAGAAACGCTGGTGCACCAGCGCCAATGCGCTGACCAGGCTTTCATCCTGCAAGTCGAGATAGTACTTGCCGACTTGATCGGCTAGCAACATCCCCTTATAGACAATGGTGCGCGACGACAACGAGGGAATATAGAAGCCGTGTTTCTGCTCATCCGGCAAAGCCCGCACGGCGTGTTCAGCAGTCTTGCGGATGACAAATAGCTTGCGCTCGAAATAGTCGGCATCAGCGCACTTCTTGCCGCGCCCGATGAACACTTGGCGCATCACCGGCTCCACCGCCTTCACTCCTTCGCCCAAGATGCGGTTATCCACCGGAACATCGCGCCACCCCAATAAATGCTGGTTTTCGGCAGCAACTTTGTCGGCGATGATTTGTTCACAAGCAGCACGTGCTGCCGCATCGCGTGGCATAAACAACATGCCCACTCCGTAGCTGCCTGCTTCTGGCAACTTTATTCCCTGAGCTGAGCATTGCGCACGCAAAAACGCATCCGGAATCTGCAACAGAATGCCCGCACCGTCACCGGCCAGCGGGTCGGCGCCCACCGCGCCGCGATGAGTCAGGTTCTCCAGAATCTGCAACCCCTGACGAACCATGTCATGGCTTTGTTTACCCTTAATATGGGCGACAAACCCCACCCCACAGGCATCGCGCTCATGGCGCGGATCGTACAATCCTTGCTGTATGGGAAAAGAAGAGTTGCTCACGGCGTTCCTTAAATCTATTCATTAAAGCCAAAAAAATGGCGACATGCGCCGCCACAACAAGTACAAAAGCGAAAGGGCGGGAATTTTACCTTGTCTGGCGATGATGGGCAACTTTCTGGCAGTTCTGGAGAGAGCAAGCAACTTGTCCTTCATGCATTCATCAAAAGGAAAGGCCCTGCAAACGGGATGTTTCGTCATGATTGCTACGTACTTAAGGCGGGCTACTGGATGGCACCAGTGGTGGTTAGAATGATGTGTGAGCGCCCCCTCTGCAATAGCTCTTCCGGGGTTCTCCTCCGCTCACAACGTCGTTGGGAACAAAAAAGCAGGCGTTTCTAATATGCGTTGACAATTTTTTGTGTTTCCCTTGACTTGCCATAATCTAATGATAGAGAATGCGCGTGCTTTTTGTTGCCCTTGTCCAACAAGTAACGCCCAAGGGCGCACTATGAATAATGTAGCAAAAATAATAATAAGCCGCGATTTCATTAAAGCGGCGCGCTGGCAAGTCATCATAACGGTTCTCATCTCGAGCGTTTCGCTGATGGTTGCGGGTATTAACGCAGCTATTTCAGCTATTGCCGGAGGCGCAATCGTTATTGTCGGCGGTTTTGCCGGAATGGTGATGGCGCGGAGATCGAACGGCGGGGCGCCGGGATTGGTCCTGTTTTCATTGCTTAAGGCAGAAGTGATGAGGTTATTAGTGATAGCAGTTTTATTGCTGGTGGCCTTTAAGTATTTCCGGGGGCTGGTTCCTTTGCCCCTGATAGGGGGGTTAGCAGGTTCTGCGCTGGCATCTGGCGCGGGCTTGCGAACCGTAAACAATAAGAATGACGAGTAGGGTCTGCGATGTCCATTGAACACGAACTGACGCCATCCAGTTACATCGGGCATCATTTAAGCTTCAACGTTAAACAGGTTGCCGAGGGCGACTTCTGGACTGTGAATTTCGACTCGCTGGCCGTGTCCCTGTTTCTTGGTTTGATGATCTTTGGGCTTCTTTGGTGGGTCGTGCGTGGCGCGACAGCAGGCGTTCCCGGGAAGCGCCAAGCTATCATAGAACTTCTGTTCGAATTCATTGACAATCAGGTCAAAGGCACCTTCCACGGCGGCGATCGACATAAATTCGTATCTCCGGCAGCGCTGACCGTTTTCGTATTTGTGTTTGCCATGAACGCGATGGACTTCTTGCCTATCGATATCATGGCATGGATATTTCACCACGTATTCGGCCAAGAAAAGTTTCGCGCCGTTCCCACTTCTGACATCAACGTCACGTTCGCTCTTGCGCTATCTGTATGGGTGTTGATGATCTCCTTTAGCATCAAGGTCAAAGGACTGGGTGGATTTATACATGAATTGTTCTGCGCGCCTTTCGGTGCCAATCCCTTGGTTTGGCCGTTTAACCTCCTGTTCAATCTGGTCGAATACGTCTCCAAGCCGCTATCCCATTCGATGCGTTTGTTTGGCAACATGTACGCTGGCGAAGTCATCTTTCTGTTGATCGGAATGTGGGCTGCGACCGGCTTGGCTGGAACGATCTTTGGAGCGCTGCTCGGTGGGGTTTGGGCGATATTTCATATCCTGATCGTGACGCTGCAGGCATACATCTTCATGATGCTGACGGTCGTTTACATCGGAATGGCGCACGAAAGCCACTAAACTTTTTTGTCACTAATTAACTTTAATCAACCTTGTAAATCGAAAGGAAGTAAAAATGGGAAACACAGTTCAATATCTCGCATTAGTTCAATCCTACACAATCATTGGTATCAGCCTGATCATTGGTTTGGGCGCTGTAGCCGCTTGTATCGGTATCAGCCTTATGTGCTGCAGCTTTTTGAATGGTGCGGCACGCCAGCCCGAATTAATTCCTACGCTGCAGGGCAAAGTATTCCTGCTGATGGGTCTGATCGACGCGCCTTTCATTATCGGCGTTGGTCTGGCAATGATGTTTGCGTTCGCTAACCCGCTGCTCGCTGTAATCAAATAATTGACCATTGCGGGTATCACAATCCAGCGTAAGGAATCGAAATGAACATTAACCTGACACTGTTCTCGCAGGCACTGACGTTCGCCATTTTGATATGGTTCACCGTGAAGTTCGTCTGGCCGCCCTTGTTGGCGGCGGTTGAGTCGCGTCAAAAGACTATTGCCGATGGTTTGGCCTTTGCAGAGCGGTCTAAGCACGACCTTGAGCTGGCCGCAAAACGTTCTGCGGACATTTTGCGTGAAGCAAAAGAAAAAGCTGGCGAAATTATTAACCATGGCGAAAAGCGCGCCAGCGAAATTATCGAAGAAGCAAAGTCGCAGGCCAAAATAGAAGGTGATCGCATCATCGCGGGCGCCAAGGCTGAAATTGATCAGGAAGTGTTTCGCGCCAGAGAACAATTGCGTACCCATGTATCGGCGATCGCACTTGCCGGCGCGGGTAAAATTCTCGGTCGAGAAATTGATGCCAAGGCGCACAACGACTTGCTCGATAAATTGGTTGCGGAAATCTAAACGCCATGTCTGAAGCCATCACCATTGCTCGTCCATACGCTCAGGCGGCATTTGAAGAAGCGCAAAAACTTGCGGATTTGAAAGGCTGGTCTGAGGCATTGCTTTCTCTTGCCGAGGCAGTCTGTTATCCAGAAGTCCGCACAGTAATAGCCAGCCAACGGGTTGCCAAACCGCAACTCGAAAGCCTGATGGAGGGTTTGTTGGGCAGTAAAGCAAGTGCCCAGCAGCGCAATTTCATTCGGATTCTGGTGCGCAATCAACGTCTGCTGGTACTCCCGGAAATTGCTGCAATCTTTGAAATTCTGCGGGCAGAGGCGGAAAAAACTGTGCATGTCTCAGTGGACTCTGCGTTTGAGCTGTCTGCCGCTCAACAGGAAAAAATCGTTAAATCGTTGAAAGCGCGGATGGGCCGGGAAATCAAGCTGGTCTGTAAAGTCAACAAAGAATTACTAGGTGGAATAGTGATACGTGCTGGCGACAAGGTGATCGACGGTTCAGCACGCACCCGCCTCGGCGAAATGGCAAAAGCTTTTGCCTGAAAATAGATTTATCAAGATAAGGAAATCCAGATGAAGCTCAACCCTTCTGAAATCAGCAGTTTGATTCGCAGCCGCATCGAAAATTTCGAGGCGCTGACACAAGAACGCACCGAAGGAACAGTAGTCAGCGTGACTGACGGTATCGTTCGTGTACACGGACTCTCCGATGTAATGCAAGGTGAAATGCTGGAGTTTCCCGGCAACACTTTCGGTTTGGCGCTGAATCTGGAGCGCGATTCTGTAGGTGCTGTGGTGCTGGGTGAATATGAACACATCACTGAAGGCGACACTGTTAAGTGTACCGGCCGCATTCTGGAAGTGCCGGTTGGCCCGGAATTGTGCGGCCGCGTGGTGAACGCGTTGGGCCAGCCGATTGACGGCAAGGGTCCTATCAACGCCAAAATAACCGATAAGATTGAAAAAGTTGCTCCAGGCGTAATTTCGCGTAAATCGGTTGACCAACCTGTACAAACCGGCTTGAAATCGATCGACTCAATGGTTCCGATAGGTCGCGGCCAGCGTGAACTGATTATTGGCGACCGTCAAACGGGCAAGACAGCCGTTGCAGTGGATGCCATCATCAACCAGAAGGGTCAGAACATGACCTGTGTATATGTGGCTATCGGTCAAAAAGCTTCGACCATCGCCAACGTGGTGCGCAAGCTCGAAGAGCATGGAGCGCTTGGATATACTATTGTAGTGGCTGCAACTGCTTCAGATTCCGCCGCGATGCAATTCCTGGCGCCCTACGCCGGTTGCACGATGGGAGAATATTTCCGCGATCGCGGACAGGATGCGCTGATTGTTTACGATGACTTGACCAAGCAAGCTTGGGCATACCGTCAAATTTCCCTGCTGCTGCGCCGTCCGCCAGGCCGCGAGGCATATCCTGGCGACGTGTTCTATTTGCACTCGCGCCTGCTGGAACGCGCGGCGCGCGTGAATGCCGATTATGTGGAGGCGTTTACCAAGGGCGAAGTTAAAGGTAAGACTGGTTCACTGACAGCGTTGCCAATCATCGAAACGCAAGCAGGCGACGTGTCTGCATTTGTGCCAACCAACGTGATTTCCATTACCGACGGCCAAATATTCCTGGAAACCGACCTATTTAACGCCGGTATCCGTCCTGCGATTAACGCAGGTGTTTCGGTGTCTCGCGTGGGCGGCGCAGCTCAAACCAAGGTCATCAAAAAACTGGGGGGCGGCGTACGTCTGGCACTGGCTCAGTTCCGCGAGTTGGCTGCTTTTGCACAGTTCGCATCCGATCTGGATGAGGCCACACGCAAGCAGTTGGAGCGCGGACGACTGGTGACAGAATTGATGAAGCAGTTGCAGTACTGTCCGCTGTCGGTTGCTGAAATGGCTGTTTCGCTATTTGCCGTTAACAAAGGCTACTTCGATGATGTATTAGTGCCAAAAGCTTTGGCATTTGAGTCCGCACTGCATTCCTACCTGAAATCCAGCAACAAAAGTTTGTTGGACACGATCGAGTCCAGCAAGGATCTGACTCCCGATAATGAAAAACTATTGTCAACAGCCATTGAAACATTCAAGGCAACGGCAGCTTATTAGGGCGGGATAAAAAATGGCTGGCGGAAAAGAGATACGCGCAAAAATCAAGAGTGTGGAAAACACGCGCAAGATCACGCGCGCCATGGAAATGGTTGCAGCGGCCAAGATGCGTAAAGCACAGGAACGTATGCGTGCCTCGCGCCCCTATGCCGAAAAGATTCGCAACGTCGCGGCGCACCTGTCTCGCGCCAACCCGGAATACGAACACTCATTTCTGGAAAAACGCGAAAGCATTAAAAATGTTGGGCTGATTATAGTAACTTCCGACAAGGGCTTGTGTGGCGGTTTGAACACCAACATTCTGCGGCTTGCTGTAAACCGCATGAAGGCATGGGAAGCCGAAGGAAAGGGTATTTCAGTTTGCGCGATCGGCAACAAGGGTCTGGGTTTTATGTCGCGCATCGGTGCCAAGATCAAATCAAACATGACCGGCTTGGGTGATACACCGCATATTGAAAAGCTGATCGGCGTCGTAAAAGTGATGCTGGATGCTTATGCGGCTGGGGAAATAGATGCCATCTACCTGTGCTACAACGACTTCGTTAACACAATGAAACAGGAGCCGTGCATGGAGCAATTGCTGCCGCTGAGCGGTGAGCAGTTGGGCACCGCCAAGGGCAATTGGGACTATATCTACGAGCCAGAGCCTAAGCAGGTGATTGATGAGTTGCTGGTGCGTTATATCGAGTCTCTGGTTTATCAGGCCGTCGTGGAGAACATGGCTTCCGAACAAAGCGCGCGGATGGTGGCGATGAAAGCCGCCTCGGATAACGCAAAGAGTGTAATTGGTGAGCTCAAGTTGGTATACAACAAGGCGCGCCAAGCAGCTATCACCCGCGAAATTTCGGAAATCGTCAGTGGTGCAGCGGCAGTTGGCTAATAGATAGCTGGTAAATTGAGTGCTTCAGCAAATTACAAAATTAATTTAGACGGGGAATCCTAAAAATGAGTCAAGGAAAGATTGTTCAGTGTATCGGTGCGGTGGTTGACATCGAGTTTCCGCGCGATCAGATGCCCAAGGTGTATGAAGCGCTGCAATTGGCAGACGTAGGATCTTCAACTGCCGAAGCGGGTTTGACATTTGAAGTGGAGCAGCAACTCGGTGACGGCGTAGTGCGCACCATCGCGATGGGGTCTTCCGATGGCTTGCGTCGCGGTATGCTTGTAAATGCCAACGGCAAGGGAATTTCCGTTCCAGTCGGCAGCGGCACACTGGGCCGAATCATGGACGTGCTGGGCCGCCCGATCGACGATGCTGGCGACATTCAATGCAAAGAACGTCGCGAGATTCACCAGAAGGCACCGAAGTTCGACGAATTGTCTCCATCGGTTGATTTGTTGGAAACCGGCATCAAGGTGATCGACTTGGTTTGCCCATTCGCCAAGGGCGGCAAAGTGGGGCTGTTCGGTGGAGCGGGTGTGGGCAAGACCGTAAACATGCTGGAGCTGATCAACAACATCGCCAGACAGCACAGCGGTCTTTCGGTGTTCGCCGGCGTGGGTGAACGTACCCGTGAAGGAAATGACTTCTACCATGAAATGTCGGAAGCGGGCGTTATCAAGCTGGACAATCTACCCGAGTCCAAAGTTGCCATGGTATTCGGCCAGATGAACGAACCACCTGGTAACCGTCTGCGCGTGGCGTTGTCCGGCCTGACTATGGCCGAATATTTCCGCGATGAAGGCCGTGACATCCTGTTCTTCGTCGACAACATCTATCGCTTTACACTGGCCGGCACCGAAGTGTCCGCGCTGCTGGGTCGTATGCCTTCAGCTGTGGGATACCAGCCTACACTGGCTGAAGAAATGGGACGCTTGCAAGAGCGGATTACTTCCACCAAAGTAGGCTCGATCACTTCCATCCAGGCTGTGTACGTGCCAGCGGATGACTTGACTGACCCATCTCCGGCGACCACCTTCCTACACCTTGATTCCACCGTGGTGTTGTCTCGCGACATCGCCTCGCTGGGTATATACCCTGCGGTTGATCCGCTGGATTCTACTTCCCGCCAACTTGATCCGCTGGTGGTGGGCGAAGAACATTACAACGTGGCGCGCGGTGTGCAGCAAACTCTGCAACGCTACAAGGAATTGCGTGACATTATCGCGATTCTGGGTATGGATGAATTGGCGCCGGAAGACAAACTGGCCGTAGCACGTGCCCGCAAGATACAGCGCTTCCTGTCGCAGCCTTTCCATGTGGCAGAAGTGTTCACCGGCAGCCCAGGAAAATACGTCACTTTGAAAGATACAATCAAAGGCTTCAAGGGCATCGTCGAGGGCGAATACGATCACTTGCCAGAACAGGCGTTCTACATGGTCGGCGGTATCGAAGAAGCTGTTGAAAAAGCCAAAACACTGTAGCAGCAAAGGGGACAAGCATGGTAACGAATGCACCAGTCGATGTGGATAGCAAGAAAGATGCACTCTTCCCCGGGACTGTACATGTCGATGTGGTAAGTGCAGAAGAGGCGCTCTTCTCGGGGCTGGCTGAAATGGTAGTGGTTCCGGGTGAAATGGGTGAACTTGGCATTTATCCACGCCACACCCCATTGATGACGCGTATCAAACCGGGCTCGGTCAGGATCAAGCGTCCGAATCAGGAACAGGAAGAGCTCATCTATGTTTCTGGGGGCATGCTTGAAGTGCAGCCCAGCGTGATAACTATCCTCGCTGATACAGCAATACGCGGAGGGGATCTAGATGAGGCGCGTGCATTGGAGGCGAAACGGTCAGCAGAAGACGCAATCAAGAGCCGCGCTTCTGATATTGACTACGCCCAGGCTCAAGCCGAATTGGCAGAGGCAATTGCCCAGTTGCACGCGATCGAGAAATTGCGCAAACGTTCAGGGCATTAAGCCTGAGCATCAAATACAAAAAGCAGCTTCGGCTGCTTTTTTGTTTGGTATCTGCCCAAGTAAAATTCAATCTGTTAATTAATTGCCCCAATATCTGACGGATTCTCTGGCGTTAAAAGCAATTATCGTGCGGTAAGGATATTTATAAACCAGGCGAATGCGTACCATACAGAAAGAAATACAAGCCAAATCAAGACGCCAACGATAGAGCCAAATACAACACTTTCTACTGTTAAGTTAAAAGAGGGTGAATATATTTCCCATGTCGATTGTGCAATGAGCGGATCCATTCCACCAGTAAGAAGATAACTCAACTGATGAAACACGTCGGTATTGAGTGACTGAAGGGCACGTCTTAATTGCTCGGCAGAACTTACCATAGCCTGCAATGCCGCACCTTCATCGTGAAATGTGGTGTCAGTGCTGTTAAGATGATGTTGAATCAGCTCCTTAAGACTGCCATGATGGTACAAGTTGGCAATTTGCTGGAATGGCTCTATATCCTTAAGAACTTGATCGAGCCGACCACCAACGCGTTGCCGATACTGAGAAATGAAGCTCGGAATACAACCCGCCGCGACAATACCCGCCACCAACACGATTCGATCAAAAATTCCGCGTATGAAAGTCATGGCTACCTAATGAAATAGTTTTTAGAACTTGTAGCAATAAAATTCTAGCACACTCAGACGAACTGATTATAGAAGGATTCGTGGTGACCGGTTATCAAACGAGTTGGAAATGCAAAAACCGGAAACAACCATGAATACTTTTGTCAGGCCAAAATTAAAATTTCTGCAACACAATTTTGCGAAACCAGCCTTTGGCAAGCATTGGTTCATCGCTGAGTACTCTAAGTTGAGGAACTTTATCCAGCACGCTTTCGAACACCACGTCCAGCCGCGTGGCCAGACGACGTGACAGAGGATTAAGTGCGCGACGCAGCCACGCGTGCTGGTGTGGTCGCAGAAATTTGTCGAGGACAATAACGGTTCCGCCTGTCTTGAGCACGCGCGCAGCTTCGCTCAGACATTGTGCAGGCTGGGGCACGACCGCGATAATGAGATGCAGCACTACGTGGTCGAATTGCGCATCGGCGAAGGGCAGCTCCATGCAATCACCCAACACCCAATCCATTTGCAACCCGTTACAACGCGACTTAGCGCGAGCAAGCATGTCGATATTGAAATCGAGAGCTGTGTATTGGTGCAGATTTGGCAGCAAGGGCAGGTCAAGCCCTGTCCCGACGCCGCTTAACAACACCTTTTCCGGAAAATCTGCCGGCAAGGATTGTAACGATTTGGTGCGCGCCTTCATTAGCGGAAGCGATATTGCCAAATCATAGAACGGTGCGATCAGACTATAGCTTAATCTGAGCAACGGGTTTTCGCGGTAAGGCCGTAAGTGATTATTCATGAAAGTAGATAATCAAATGCGATGCCAGCAAAAACTGCCGCGCCGAACCAGTTGTTATGCAGGAATGCTGCGAAACAAGTTTCACGAATACGGTGTTTGATCAGCGTGTAGTGGTAAATCGCAATGCAAGCTGCTAACAGTAGCCCCGCATAATAAATCCTACCCAGACCTGCAATCTGCCCAACCGCCGCGAGTAACACCAAAGCAATGCCATAGCAAGCCATTACTGCCGCCACATCGTGTTTGCCAAATAACAATGCGGACGAGTGGATACCTAGATGGATGTCATCATCTCTGTCCACCATTGCGTATTCGGTATCATAGGCAATCGCCCAAAATACATTGGCTATGAGCAATAGCCATGCAATCGGCGGCACATTACCAAGTTGCGCAGCAAACGCCATCGGTATTCCAAAACCGAACGCAATGCCAAGATAGGCTTGCGGAATAAAGAAAAATCGTTTGGTAAACGGATAGCTGGCAGCGAGCAGCACAGCCGGAACGGAAAGCAGCAGCGTCAGCGTGTTGAGCGGAAGAATAAGCAGAAAAGCGGCCAACATAAGTGCAGCAGCCAGCCAAAGCGCCTCTCTGGGTGCGATGCTACCTCTGGGAATTGGACGATCCTGTGTGCGATTGACGTGTATGTCGATGTGGCGATCCGCATAGTCGTTGATAGCACATCCAGCGGAGCGCATCAGCACTGTACCCAGCGCAAAGATCAGCACAATATGCCAAGCTGGATTCCCATTACCCGCAATCCACAATCCCCACAGCGTAGGCCATAGCAGCAGCAGAATTCCTATTGGACGATGCAATCTGGTGAGCTGAATGTAGAGCGATATGTATTCGGTAAGAGACATTTCTTTTATCGATTTGGATACCGAATTCCATTTTGCCATAATAGCCATCAGACATGCTGAAAGTTGAATGTGGCCATGCTTAAATACCAACAATTTCACAATTAGCGACAATTAGACACAAACGTAATCCCCAGAATCCAGCCGCAGGTCCAAATCAAGCATGCAAGTGATGTCTTCGTCCATGCATATCTTTTAAATAAAAAATCGGGGCAGTTACCTGCCCCGATAAAACCCAGGCATTGCGCCTAGGAAGGGATCAATTAGATTGATTGTAACAATTCGAAATGTTGCATATCTTTACTCAGGTGAAAAATAATATCCGCAAATGCCAAGAGAAAATCAATTACAACCATGTCAATCAAATGCTCCACGGCTACTGCAATAAATTAATGCCTGCCAAAAGGAATAAGCAAACCGTAAACTCATATGCTCTATTGTTTTGTGGCCTGTTGCGTGTTTAGTTAATTGTTTAAGCATGGCAAATGATATTGCCTTGCTTGCCAAGGAGACTATCGGTGTTTGCCTGATTTTGATGTAAGGGGCTGGGAAATTTTGCTGCCAGTGTTTGCCTTACAAATTGTGAGAATAACGTGACAAATCGCCAGCGTTCGATATGGGTAAAGTAATCACTTACACCGTAGCCTTCAGCTGTTCTCGTGCGAAACCGTATCAAGCAGTCTGCATTTTGATAATGAAGGTTTGATTGCTGTGCCTGGATGTGCCACGACTAATTACCGCTCTCGCTCAGTCGGTTCAATTGACTTGACACCGTACTGCAGAACATTTTGCGCCATTAAGAAAATTGTCAGACATACAGATAATCATGCTTATTTGCCATCCATCGACGCAGGTGGGCACGCGCCGCATCAGGAAATTCATGCAGTAATTCGTCGGCGATATGCCGCGCTTGATACAGCAAATCTTCATCTGCGTTGATGTCTGCAAAGCGCAGCATCGCAACACCGCTTTGGCGAGCGCCGAGGAGTTCGCCGGGACCTCGCAATTGCAAATCATGTTGAGCGATGGTAAAGCCGTCGGCGCTCTCGAAAATAATCTTTAATCGCGCTCGTGCAAGTTCGGAAAGAGGTTGCTGGAATAATAATATGCACAGACTCTGCGCCGCACCGCGCCCTACCCTGCCGCGCAGCTGGTGAAGTTGTGCCAGCCCCATACGCTCGGCGTGATCGATTACCATCAGGTTAGCGTTTGGGACATCAACACCGACTTCGATGACGGTGGTGGCGACCAGCAGTTGCAACTCGCCAGCCTTGAACGCCTTCATAACGCGCAACTTCTCGGCACTGTCAAGATTGCCATGCACCAAGCCGATGCGCAGATCGGGAAATGTATCTTTAAGAAGTTGATAAGTCTCCAGCGCAGTTTTCAATTGAAGAGTATCTGATTCATCGATCAGTGGGCACACCCAATACGCTTGCAGTCCTGCCATGCAAGCGGTACGCACCCGGTCGATCACCTCGTCGCGACGCTCATCGCTGACCAGCTTGGTGATCACCGGCGTGCGCCCCGGCGGCAGCTCGTCGATTATCGACACATCGAGATCGGCGTAATAGCTCATCGCCAAAGTTCTAGGTATCGGCGTGGCGCTCATCATCAGCTGATGCGGCTCATTAGAATTCAGTTTCAACGGTGAAACTGCATTATCTTCCTCGCCCATTCGGCTGAGCTCAGGACTGGTCTGATTGAACTTGGAAACGGAACTCGCTTCCGTACCCTTCTTGCGCAACGCGAGGCGCTGCTGCACGCCGAACTTGTGCTGCTCGTCGACGATCGCCAGTCCGAGTTTGTGAAAGCTGACTTGTTCCTGGAACAGCGCATGCGTTCCGATCGCAAGCAATGTTTCGCCGGAAGCGATATGCTCGGCGGCGATTTGTTTGTCCTTCTTCTTCAGGCTACCGGACAGCCACACCGGGACGATGCCAAGCGGTTCAAGCCAGTCGCGCAGCTTGAGGTAATTTTGCTCGGCAAGGATTTCAGTCGGCGCCATCAGCGCGACCTGATAGCCGTTTTCGATTGCCTGCAAAGCGGCCAGTGCCGCGACGATGGTCTTGCCGCTGCCGACATCGCCAAGCAGCAATCTCTGCATCGGATGCGGCTGGGCGAGATCGCGGCTGATTTCGGCGAAAGTGCGCTGCTGCGCATTGGTCAGTGCGAAGGGCAGATCATTTATCAGGCGTGCTGTCAGTTGTTGGTGTGGTGCAAGGCGTGGTGCGGTGCGCTTGCTGCGCTGGCGGTGATGCACACGCATCGACAGCTGCTGCGCCAGCAGCTCATCGAACTTGATGCGCCGCCAAGCGGGATGACTGCGCTGTTCCAACGCGCTGGCGGCAATGTCCGGCGTCGGGTTGTGCAACAGCCGAATGCAATCGGCAAAGCTGGCCAGTTTTAATTTTTTCAGCAGTTCAGCCGGCAGCGTATCGTTCAATGGCAGCGTCTCAAGCGCGTTGACTATCAGCTTGCGCAGGATGGGTTGCGACAGCCCTGCCGTAGTCGGGTAGACCGGCGTAAGGCTCTGCTGCAGCGGCGTATCTTCATCCACCGCGCGGCATTTTGGATGCACCATCTCCCGGCCGTAGTAGCCCATGCGCACCTCGCCGACCGCGCGAATCTGCTTGCCGGCCGCTAGCTGTTTCTGCTGGCTGGGATAAAAATTCAGGAAACGCAGATATAACTCGCCGCCGCCGTCCTCCAGGCGGCAAACCAGGGTGCGGCGCGGACGGAATGCGATTTCGCTGTGTGTGATGACACCCTGCACCTGCACGGTCTCTCCCGGTTGCACAGTGGCGATCGGCGCGAGATGGGTCTCATCCTCGTAACGCAACGGCAGGTGCAAAAGCAGGTCGGTGCGATGGTGGATGCCAAGCTTGGCAAGTTTTGCCAGAGTGACAGGGGAGATTTTTGCGGGGGCGTTCAATTCGCATTCTTCGCGGCATTGCCCAACGACCCTCTCCCCGCGCTACGCTCCTTCATCTCCCTCAACCGGGAGATGGGATAGAGAAAAGTGTTGCCCGGGTTGACGCAATCCAAAAGCAATGTGCCTTTAATACTGAACCACCAACACGCCGTCCATCTCGACCAGCGCGCCACGCGGTAACGAGGCAACGCCCACTGCGGCGCGCGCCGGATAAGGCTGGCGGAAATAACTCGCCATGATTTCGTTCACCTTGGCAAAGTGCGCAAGGTCGGTGAGATACACGTTCAGCTTAACAAGATCGTCAAAGCTGCTGTCAGCTGCGCTTGATACCGCACGCAGGTTCTGGAACACACGGTGAATCTGCGCATCGATGCCTTCCACCATCTGCATCGTGGAAGGATCGAGCCCGATCTGGCCGGACAGGTACACCGTGTCGCCGACGCGTACTGCCTGGGAGTAGGTGCCTATTGCGGCGGGTGCATCAGGGGTTTGAATAATTTTCTTGTTGATCAAGGCGCGCTCCTTCAAATGAATCCGCGCCAGAGCGGCGCGTGGGTCGAAATCTTTACAGATTATTGCATTGGATGATTATAGCCGTTCAGGTGATCACTGTCGGCTGTATGCGTCCGGTACGCTTGTGCAATTCGGATATTTGCGACGCAATGCTGATCAGAGTGGAGAGCGATTCCTGTGCGTCGAGATGATGCTTGCCGACATCCGGCTCGAAGCTTTCCAGGTAAATGCGCAGCGTCGCGCCCTCGGTGCCGGTACCGGACAAACGAAATACAATGCGCGAGCCGTCTGTGAAGAGGATGCGCACTCCCTGCCCAGTGCTGACGCTGCCGTCGACAGGATCGGTGTAGCTGAAATCGTCGCACAGCTTGACCTGCAAATCGCCGAACTGCACACCCTTGAGCGATTCAAAGCTGCCGTGCAACAGTTTCATCACGCTGTTGGCCGCCTCGGCCGGGATGCCCTCGTAATCGTGGCGTGAGTAAACGTTGCGCCCGAAGCGCGCCCAGTGTTCGCGCACGATGGTTTCCAATGATTGTTTGCGCGCTGCGAGCATGTTGAGCCAGAACAACACCGCCCACAGCCCGTCTTTTTCCCGGATGTGATCGGAGCCAGTGCCGAAGCTCTCCTCTCCGCACAGCGTCACCTTGCCAGCATCCATCAGGTTGCCGAAGAATTTCCAGCCTGTCGGTGTTTCGAAACAGGGTATGCCGAGCGCCTTGGCGACGCGATCCGCAGCGGCGCTGGTTGGCATCGAGCGCGCAATGCCAGCCAGGCCTTGCTGATAGCCCGGCACGAGATACGCATTCGCGGCGAGGATCGCGAGGCTGTCTGAGGGCGTAACGAAGAAGTGCTTGCCGAGAATCATGTTGCGGTCGCCGTCTCCGTCAGATGCCGCGCCAAAATCCGGCGCGTTTTCGCCATACAATATTTCCACCAGATCATGCGCATAAGTAAGGTTGGGATCGGGATGTCCACCGCCGAAATCAGGCAGCGGCACTGCGTTAATCACGCTGTCCGCCGGTGCGCCCAGGCGATTCACCAGAATCTCTCGCGCATACGGGCCGGTCACCGCGTGCATCGCATCGAACTTGATGCGGAAACCGCTGACAAGCAGTGAGCGAATAGACGCAAAGTCGAACAGCGACTCCATCAGCTCGGCGTAGGCTTCAACTGGGTCGATCACCGTCACGGTCATGTCGCCGATTTCGTAATCACCCAGTCTGTCCAATTCTACATCCGGCATGTCGGCGATGCGGTACTGCGCAATCTGTTTACACGCGGCAAAGATTGCCTCGGTGATCTTCTCTGGTGCCGGGCCGCCGTTGGCGGTGTTGTACTTGATGCCGAAATCACCCTCCGGCCCGCCGGGATTGTGGCTGGCAGATAAGATAATGCCGCCGCATGTACGGTATTTGCGGATAAGGCAGGACGCAGCCGGCGTTGAAAGTATGCCGCCCCTGCCTACCATTACACGCCAGAATCCATTGGCCGCAGCCATTTTTAAAATAACCTGGATCGCTTCTCGGTTGTAATAGCGACCATCTCCGCCCAGCACCAGCGTCGAATTCGGCGGCACCGCTATGGTGTCGAAAATGGATTGAACAAAATTTTCCAGATAGTGAGTCTGCTGAAATATAGGCACACGTTTGCGCAGCCCTGAAGTTCCGGGCTTTTGATCTTGGTATGGAGTTGTGACAACTGTACCGGCTTGCATACATTCTCCTGCAGTTAGCGGTGGTTAATTTTGGCATGTTACCACCAGCGATTTGACATTATTTAACCGCAAACCTCAAATCCTGCCTTTGTAAGCATTACAAAGGCATCTAATTATATTGACGTTTTTCCAATGGTAAGTTTAAAGTTATACTTGCAGCAGATTCAGTCCTTTACAACTATTATTATTTTGGTGAATGAAAATGAAAAGAATTGCAATTGTTTTTGCAGCACTTGCCGTATTTCCCGCCATTTCCAATGCGGAAGGCATGGCTTTGGCTGGCAAGCTTGGTATTACAACGGGTTATGGTGTCGAGTTAATCATGGGCGGCAATAATCTTAGCGGCCGCCTTGGTTACAATAATTACAATTACAATAAAACTGGTAACGCCAGTTCAATGGACTTCAACTTCAAATTGAAATTGAAATCGGTCAGTGCTTTGGGGGACTGGTATCCATTTGAAGGCAAATTCCGGATCAGCGGTGGTATATATAACAACAAGAGCAAGATCGAAATGACTGCGGTACCTGGTGCGGGTTCAAACTACACGATTAACGGTCAGACATACCCAGCTACTACGGCTGTCAATAGCCTGCAAGGCAGAATTTCATTCAACCCCACTGCGCCGTATCTCGGAATTGGCTGGGGCAATCCAGTGGCAAAAGGCAAGGGTTGGGGCATGGTTTCTGATATTGGCGTGATCTTCCAGGGTGCACCCAAGTACAGCCTGTCTGTAACATGTGCCGCTGGTTTTGCAGGATGCGCACAATTGCAGGCCGACGTTGCAGCAGAACAAACCAAGCAACAGACCGACCTGAACAACAGCTTCAGGAAATGGCCGGTTATATCAATGGGTTTAACCTATCAGTGGTAGGTGCAAAAACGCCGTATAAAAACTTTAGGAGCGCTGTATATACGTAACAAAGGGCGGGCTATCCCGCCCCTTTTTTTGCTTATTTGAAATGATTAGAAATTCAAAGGCGCGCAAATCTCCCCAAATTTTTCAATTCCTGCAATAATCAGCAAAAATATCAATAATACTGAAAGCAGGCAAGCCAAATGATGGGTCAAGACGAGTTGAAACGTGCGGTCGCCAAGGCTGCAATCGCATATATACCGGCCGATTGTATTGTTGGCGTGGGCACGGGCTCCACTGCCAATTATTTTATAGATGAGCTAGCCAAGATAAAACATGAAATACGCGGCGCTGTCGCCAGCTCGGAAGCTTCGGCAACACGCTTGAAGCAGCACGGCATCGAGGTGTTGTCGCTGAATGACGCAGGCAGCCTGCCGGTGTATGTTGATGGCGCTGATGAGATTACGCAACATATGCACATGATCAAGGGAGGCGGCGGTGCGTTGACACGCGAAAAGATTGTGGCAGCGGCAAGCAAAAAATTTATCTGTGTGTGCGATTCAAGCAAGCTGGTGGATATGCTGGGCAAGTTTCCTTTACCAATTGAAGTGATTCCGATGGCGCGCAGTTTTGTGGCGCGGCAACTGGTCGCGTTGGGCGGACAACCCAAATTGCGCGAGGGATTTACCACCGACAATGGCAACGTCATTCTCGACGTCCTTGGTCTGAAAATCATGAATCCTGTGGAACTGGAATCCACGCTGGATCACATCGCGGGAGTGGTTACCAACGGATTGTTTGCACGCCGTGCTGCCGATGTGCTATTGCTTGGCACATCTGAAGGCGTAAAAACCATGACAGCCTGAACGCCGTCATCTGCCCTTAACATTTATCACTTATGCTACACCGTTGCATTATTTGAAAGGGATTCAACATGCCCAGCAGTGACCATATTTCCCGCCAGTTCGATGCCGATCTCGAAGCCATCCGCGCCAACGTGCTGCAGATGGGAGGATTGGTGGAAAGCCAGATCAAAAGTGCCGTCGAGTCACTTGTCAGTGGCGACGTGAACCTGATGACCAGGGTGATTGATGACGACCATCGAGTCAACGCCCTTGAGGTCAAGATAGATGAAGCATGCAGCCAGGTGATAGCGCGCCGCCAGCCCGCGGCAGGCGACTTGCGGCTTGTAATGGCAGTGATCAAGACCATTACCGATCTGGAACGCATCGGTGACGAGGCCGAAAAAATCGCACGCATGGCAAAGCTGCTATCGCAAAAACAGGGGTTGGCTATTCCGCGTTATCACGAGATCAAACATGCCGCAGAAATAGCTCTGGATATGCTGCGCAAATCGCTTGATGCCTTCGCACGGCTGGATGTAATGATGGCTGCACAAGTGGTGCGGCAGGATGACCTTGTAGACGAGGAGTTTCGCGCAATCATGCGTTACCTCATCACATTTATGATGGAAGACCCGCGCACCATATCAACCTCACTTGAAATTTTGTTTGTGGCAAAGGCGATCGAACGTATCGGCGATCATGCCAAAAACATGTCCGAATACGTCATCTACATGGTCAAGGGACGCGACGTGCGCCACATCGACGTGGACGAAATCGACCGCGAAATTCAAGAGTAGTGCAGCAGCAACCTATCCTCGCCGCCGTTGACCTTGGGTCGAACAGTTTTCGGCTACAGATCGCTCGGGTGGAGAACGATCAGCTTTACATGCTGGACGGCCTGCGCGACCCGGTACGGCTTGCCGCAGGACTCACTGCCGATAAACACCTTGATGCAGCGGCACAGCAGCGCGCATTGGCCGCACTGGGACGATTTGCCGAACGCTTGCGCGACCTGCCTCGTGCGGCCGTGCGCGTGGTTGGCACCAACTCGTTTCGCGTGGCGAAAAATGCCGGGGATTTCATACCTCAAGCTGAACATACCCTGGGGTTTCCCATTGAGGTTATCGCAGGGCGCGAGGAAGCGCGCCTGATATATCTGGGAGTAGCGCATGGCTTGCCGCAGTCAAAAGACAATCGCCTGGTAATAGATATTGGTGGAGGATCAACCGAATTTATCATCGGTAACGGCCTTTCGCCGATCAAACTGGAAAGCCTGTACATGGGCTGCGTCAGCTTCAGCTGCCGTTTTTTTCCGGATGGGAAAATATCCAAACATAATCTGAAACAGGCTGAACTTGCAGCTCGCCTTGAATTACAAACTATCGTCGCCGACTACAAAGGGCAGTGGCAGCAAGCGCTTGGTTCGTCGGGAACAGCAAAAGCCATATCGGATATATTAGAGTTGAACGGTTTCAGCGAGAGCGGTATCACCCGCGATGGTCTCGAAAAGCTGCGCGTCCATCTGCTCAAGGCAGGCGATGTTCAACAGCTTGGCCTGCAAGGATTGCGCCCGGATCGGACGCCTGCGTTTGCAGGCGGTTTTGCAATCATGTACGCGGCATTTTGCGAGCTGGACATAACATATATGAGTCCTGCTTTAGGCGCGCTTCGCGAGGGTGTGCTGTTCGACTTGTGGGGACGTTTTCACAAAAGCGACATGCGCGACGTCACGGTACGGCAATTCATGCAACGCTATCACGTCGATGGAAAACAGGCAGGGCGCGTGGCAAAGCTGGCGAAACTATTTGCTCAGCAATTTCTTGGCATTGAAGCCACCGAATCAGCGCTGCACATGCTCAACTGGGTGGCCAGTCTGCACGAAATTGGCATCAGCGTGGCACATAGCGGATTTCACAAACACACTGCCTATATCCTTGCTAATGCTGACATGCCGGGCTTCTCCAGGAAGGAACAAGCGCGCCTGAGCTTGCTTTCGCTGGCGCAACGCGGCAGCCTGGACAAACTGCAAGGGCAATTGAAAAATGTCGAGGACTATGTGCTGGCGATAAGCCTGCGGCTGGCCGTGCTGTTCTATCGCAATCGCGGCGATATCGCACTGCCTGTCTTGCACGGCCATTTCAGCGGCACCAGGTTTCACATCACAATTGAAGCGGACTGGCTGTCAGGAAATTTGCTCACAGAAACCGCATTGCAGGAAGAAGTAAAGCAGTGGAAAACGCTGGGTGTGAGTATGCAAGTCGTGGAGGGATAGACAAAGCGCAAACCGGATCGGCAAGTGATTGGTGTACGTGCCCCTACGATGATCTTTCCAGCACTTCGCTCAACATGCGCGCTACACCCGCTGGCCACATCGGCAGATTCAGGTCAAATGTGTTTTGCAGTTTCGAAGTATCCATACGTGAGTTGTGCGGGCGTTTTGCCGGGGTGGGGAAGGCACTGGTGGGCACGGACTTGATGCCCTCTGGAGTGACTTTCAGCGGAATGCCTGCTCGTCGGGCAAAGTCGATGACGAAGCTTGCATAGCCATGCCACGAGGTTTCCCCCCCTGCAACCAGATGGTACAGTCCGGACACTTCCGGTCGTTGTAGAGCGGTGCGGATGGCATGTGCCGTTATATCGGCCAGCAAATCCGCGCCGGTGGGCGCACCGATCTGGTCATTAATGACATTGAGATTGTCGCGCTCCTGAGCCAAGCGCAGCATGGTTTTCGCAAAGTTTCCGCCGCGTGCGCCATACACCCAGCTGGTGCGAAATATGAGGTGCAAGCAACCTGCTTGCCGAATGAGCTGCTCGCCTTCCAGCTTGGTCGCGCCGTATACGCTGAGCGGAGCCGTCGCGTCTGTTTCCAGCCATGGCTTATCGCCGCTTCCGTCAAACACATAGTCAGTCGAGTAATGAACCAGCCAAGCGTTGGTGCGCTTGGCTTCCTGAGCCAGCACACCGGGTGCGAGTGCATTGATAGTGCGCACCAGCTCCGGCTCTCTCTCGGCCTTATCTACTGCGGTGTGGGCGGCGGCATTGATGATCACGTCCGGTGCGACTGCTTGGACCGTTTGGGCGATACCTTCCAGATCGGTAAAATCGCCGCACAACTCTGAGCTATCAGAATCCAGCGCAACAATTTCGCCCAGCGGCGCAAGGCTGCGCTGCAGTTCCCAGCCAACCTGGCCGTTTTTGCCGAACAGAAGAATTTTCACTGATCGCGTTCCGCGTAGTTCTTTTCGAGCCACTGCCGGTAAGCTCCTGACTGCACATTGTTTACCCAGCGCTGATTGTCGAGATACCATTGCACGGTCTTGCGTATGCCTGTCTCAAATGTTTCGACGGGCTTCCAGCCCAGTTCACGTTCGATTTTGCGCGCGTCTATCGCATAGCGGCGGTCATGGCCCGGACGGTCTGTGACAAATGTGATCTGCTCGCGGTATGACTTGCCGTCTGTGCGCGGGCGTAGTTCGTCGAGAAGGGCACAGATGGAATGCACGATATCGATGTTGGCCTTTTCGTTCCAGCCGCCGACGTTATACACCTCGCCCAGCCTGCCCTTCTCCAGCACACAGCGGATCGCACTGCAATGATCCTTGACGTACAGCCAGTCGCGGATCTGTTGTCCATCTCCGTAGACTGGCAGTGGTTTCCCGGCGAGCGCGTTGACGATGATCAGCGGGATGAGTTTTTCAGGAAAGTGGTACGGGCCGTAATTGTTCGAGCAATTGGTAGTTAACACCGGCAGACCGTAGGTGTGATGATAAGCACGCACCAGATGATCACTGGCCGCCTTGCTGGCGGAGTATGGGCTGTTCGGCTCGTAGCGACGGGTCTCGCTGAACGCCGGCTCGCCCTTCGCAAGCGAGCCATATACCTCATCGGTGGAAACATGCAGAAAACGGAATCCGGTCTTCTCACCATCAGGCAAAGCAGACCAGTAAGCACGCACCGCTTCCAGCAAGTGGAAGGTGCCGACGATATTGGTTTGAATGAAATCTTCGGGACCGTGGATAGAGCGATCCACATGGCTTTCTGCCGCGAAGTTGATTACTGCGCGCGGATGATTTTCCACGAGCAACTTGCCCACCAATATCGCATCGCCGATGTCGCCCTGCACGAAGGTATGGCGCGAATCATTTTTGAGAGATGCGAGGTTCTCCAGATTTCCTGCGTAAGTCAGCTTGTCCAAATTGACAATGGTTTCGTCATGTTGCTTGAGCCAAGCCAGTACAAAATTTGCGCCAATGAAGCCCGCACCGCCGGTAACTAAAATCATGTTTATTCCCTAGGAGGCGCTCAGGTTTTTTAAGCGCCTCAGTTATATTGCACAGCAAAAACTGGCTCTCTATCACAGACGATATAAATCTTTACAACAGAAAAGGATGTTTAGCGCAGGCAGTTAAAACATCTGCTAATCAGCTCAATCAGTACAGCGCCTGATTGACCTTACCCATATCTTCCTCACCCAGCGAGCTCACCGCAGCCTTGAGACGCAATTGGCTGGTCAAATAATTGTATTGCGCCTGAAACAGGTCACGCCGGGTGGAAAACAACTGCTGCTGCGCGTTCAGCACATCGAGATTGGTGCGCACCCCGACTTCATGGCCGAGCTTGCTGGCCTCTAGGACGCTTTCGCTGGAGGCTAGCGCTTGCTGCAGCGCCTTGACCTGGGCGATGCCGCTGACCACGCCAAGATAAGCTTGTCTGGTTTGCTGCGCGACGTTGCGACGGGCATTCTCCAGCTCCTGACTGGCGCGCTCGCGGTTGGCTTCCGCCTCGCGCAATCTGGAATTGACGCCGCCCCCCTGGAACAGCGGCATGTTCAATTGCATGCCGATGCTCTTGTTGGTACTGTCGGTGCCCACGCCGAAGCTGCCGCCATTGGCAACGCTTTTGGAGAAATTGGCCACAAGATCCACCGTCGGGTAGTGCCCGCCCCGGTTGCGCGCCACTTCTTTCTCGGCAATCGTGGCGCCCGCCTGCGCGATGGCCAGCTGCAAACTGTTTAACTGCGCATTGTCCACCCATTTTTCCATGTCGGCGGGTTGCGGGGCCTCCAGCCGGAAGTCCTTGCCGAGCGGCTTGAGGTCCTTGGGCACGGCATTGATCAGCTGCTGCAGGGCGCTGCGCTTGATTTCCAGGTTGTTCCTGGCGGCGATTTCCTGCGCGCCGGTCAGGTCATGGCGTGCTTGCGCCTCAAGGGTGTCGGTGATGGTGGCGCTGCCGACCTCGAAATTGCGTCTGGCCTGTTCGAGTTGTTCGGCGATGGCGGTCTTTTGCGCTTCTACCAGCTGGACGCTGTCCTGCGCGATCAGCACATCGAAGTAGGCTTGTGCGACCCGCAGCATCAAATCCTGCTCGGCAATCTTGAATTGTGCTTCGGCCTGGGTAACCTGCAATTCGGATTCGCTGTAGGCCAGCCAGTTCTGCTGGCGAAACAGCGGCTGCACCAGGTTTACTCCGTAACCATGGCTGTTGTAACGGCTTTCGCCGCCTGTAAACAGGGGAGGCATGGTCGGGTTGTATTGCACCGTCTGATCGTTATAGGTGGTGTTGGCGCTGAGATTGACCGACGGCATCAAAGCAGAGCGGCCCTGTGGCAGTTTTTCCTGTCCGGCCTGCAGCGTGGCGCGCGCCGAGGCAAATACCGGATCGTTTGCCTGGGCGGCGTGGAAGGTTTCCAGCAGGTCGGCAGCCAGTGCGCCGCTACTCGCGGAGAACAGAACTGCAAAAAGAAATCGATGCGGTATTTGATTCATAAGGTTTTCGCAAAATCAGTATATTAGATATCTCTAATACTACAACCGATCGTGCAATTGTGCAAACCAACGTTAATATTCAGAACATAAACCGTACAGGCTGTTGAGCATGTTGCAGCGGAGCGACGCAGGCTTCCATAATATTGACGGTTTCAAAGGTTTCAGGAGCAATACAAGTAATCATCTTGGCCCGCATCACAGGCGCGTCGCCGACAACAGCGAACAATCGGCCGCCGACATTCAGTCTGTTCTGAAACTCTTCGGGTAACACCGGTGTTGAGCCTGTCAGTACTATGGCATCATAACTTGCACCGCCGCCCCAACCATGTGAAGCGTCGCCAATCTCAAGAGTAATGTTATCGCGTCGAGCGGCAGACAGGTTTTGCTTGGCTGTGGCACTCAACTGCGGAACGATCTCAACAGAAGTGACATGCCCCGCCAGCACGGACAGCAGCGCGGTCATATAGCCACTCCCAGTGCCCACTTCCAACACATGGTCGTTACGAGTGAGATGTAATTCCTGAAGGGTGCGCGCTTCCAGTTTTGGCTGCCACATGGATACTCCATAACCCAAAGGGATTTCCATATCAGCGAAAGCCATTTCCTTCATGCCCTTCGGCACGAAATGCTCGCGGCGGACGTGCTTAAGCAAGTCCAGAACCCGACCCTCAAACACTTCGCATGGGCGAATTTGTTGTTCTATCATATTAAAGCGCGCTTGCTCCACATTCAGCATCTTCTTCCCCCTTGAATAAGTTAATCAGGCATTGTTTTTTGACAGTATAACAACACGTCACAGCAGTCTCAACGCGGCGTTAATATCAATTACAACATACTACTATAGCGTAGTGCTTGATGTACGATCAAAACTGTCAATTTTGTATGGGATTTGTCGTGTGTGGCTTGATTCCGGACAAACCCTGATGGAACAACCAAGTTTTGACTATGCACGTTAACCCTGCGCAAAGTCACTACTTAACCACGAACTGCCCAATGAATATTCTGGATTCAGTATCTCGGGTTTATCAAGGACACGCCTCCGTACTTGTCAAATTTTGCTACACTGCCAGATATCGCAACCAAACCGCATCGCAATCACCCCGGAGTCTCGACATGCTCAATCAAAAATTTTTTGATGAACTTTCGGCAAAGTTAAACGAGGCGGTAAATAGCAGCCCCGCCAAAGACATTGAAAAAAATATGCGTGCCCTGCTCATGCAAGGGTTCGCCAAACTCAATCTTGTTACGCACGAAGAGTTCGACGTGCAAGCCAAGGTGCTGGCGCGCACCCGTGAACATCTGACCGCGCTGGAAGCGCGTGTTACGGAATTGGAAGCGCAACATAACAAGACTTCTTCATAAGTATGCGCCTCGCGGTTCTCTACAGCCGCGCGCTTTCAGGAATGGAAGCGGCTCTCGTCACCGTTGAGGTGCACATCGCCAACGGCTTGCCTAACTTTACGATCGTGGGCTTGCCGGAAACAGAAGTTAAGGAAAGCAAGGACCGCGTGCGTGCCGCACTGCAAAATTGCCAGTTCGATTTTCCGGCGCGACGCATCACCGTCAACCTCGCGCCCGCCGACCTGCCCAAAGAGAGCGGCCGATTTGATCTGCCCATCGCCTTGGGCATTCTAGCCGCCACCGGGCAAATCCCCTCTGACAAACTTGCTGATTACGAATTCGCCGGTGAGCTTGCGCTGACCGGCGAGCTGCGCCCGATACGCGGCGCGCTGGCGATGACGTACCGCGCAGTCAGCAGCGGGCGGGCTTTCATCCTGCCACAAGCCAATGCCGCCGAAGCCGCGCTGGTGGAAGATGCTACGGTGTATCCGGCGCAGACACTGTTACAAGTGGCAGCGCATTTCGCAGGCAGGGAAAGCATTGCGCCATATATCAGCCAGCCGCAAACTTTCCGTCCGCACTACCCGGACATAAGCGAAGTGAAAGGACAGACGCAGGTCAAGCGCGCGCTGGAAATCGCCGCAGCGGGCGGGCACAGTGTGCTGATGATGGGGCCGCCAGGCACAGGCAAATCCATGCTTGCGGCCCGCTTCCCCGGCATCCTGCCTCAGATGACCGAGACCGAGGCATTGCAGAGCGCGGCACTGCAATCGCTGGATGGCCACTTCGACGTAGCAAAATGGAAAACGCGGCCGTACCGGTCGCCGCATCACACCGCATCGGGCGTGGCGCTGGTCGGCGGCGGCAGCAATCCGCGCCCCGGCGAAATCTCGATGGCGCTACACGGCGTACTGTTTCTCGATGAGCTGCCAGAATTCGAGCGCAGCGTCCTGGAAGTGTTGCGCGAACCTATGGAATCGGGGCGCATCACCATTTCGCGTGCCGCAAAACGTGCCGATTTTCCGGCGCAATTCCAACTCATCGCCGCGATGAATCCATGCCCGTGCGGATATCACGGCCACTACAACGGCAAATGCCGCTGCACGCCGGATCAGATTTCACGCTACCGCAGCAAGATTTCCGGCCCTCTGCTGGATCGCATTGACATCCAGATCGAAGTGCCTGCCGTGGCGCAGGACGACCTGCTCAACAAGGCTGACGGCGAAACCAGTGCCGATTTGCAGGCGCGCGTGGAAATCGCGCGGCAGCGCCAATTAGCGCGCCAGGACAAGGCCAACGCGCTGCTTTCAGTGACCGAAATCGATGCGTTGTGCTCTCCAGATGCGCAAGGCGTCGCGCTGCTGCAACAGGCGATCAGTCGCCTCAATCTCTCCGCTCGCGCCTATCACCGCGTACTCAAAGTGGCGCGCAGCATCGCCGATCTGGAAGGGATTGATGCAATTGCTACAAGGCATATTGCCGAAGCGATACAGTATCGGCGATTAAGCTTTTAAGGACGCAAAAATTATAAATCGTGCCTGATTGCCGCAATACTAACGAATGAAAGGGACTCGGATAATCGAGTCCCTTTTTACAACTCTAATCTCTAATTGGGGTTTGACGGCCGCTCGTCCCGCTTGATGTCAGCGGCTACTAGCCATATCAATAATCGCTGCCCTCAGCTCCTGCTTCAGGACTAAGTCTGCCTGGCTCAGAGCGCGCTTGGACGTACTTTCTTTGTCAGGTGCGTTGCTCTTGATGGTCCAGCGCCTGGTGCCGCGCACGCGGCCTGTACCCGTTTCCGACAGGGTAATTTCCAGGACACCGCGCTGCCAATACCAGCCTTCCTGAAAACCAAGGTCTGCCAGTTCCATCCCCGCCTGCAATACAAAATCCGGATTCTGCCCGGTTTCGATCATGAATCCGCCCTTTGCCAGCGCCCCTGATACCACCTCTGCCAAGCCCGGGGTTGAACCGGCTGCTACTTGTGATGCTATCCGCACCCGTTTCAGCAGCCCATCCAGATCGCTATTGAGCTTCGCGAGGTTCCATTGCGATTCAGTACCGCGCCCGGTGGTATCAACCACTTGCAGGGACTTCTGCAATGACTCGCGTTCCTGTTGTGAATCTACGGCATGGCTGGCTGCGGCAATTTTCAGGAACAGGTCGCTGTTTTTGCGGGACTGTTCGATATGGTTGCCGGTGGCCTCATCCAGTTGACCGATCTGCTGGCGCAAGCTGGCAGCAGTCTGTAATCGCGGCAGAATTGCCAGCGCGTGATAGTTTTTAGTGGTGGGTTCTTGCCACAACTCAGCAATCTGTATCCCGCGGATAATCTGGCTGGTATGCGTGGTGATGCGCCTGGAAGCCTGGCTCTCATACTGTCCCGTGCCGGCGGTATCAGTCTTGAATTTCTGGACATCTTCGCTGTCCACCGCCACTGCCACCTGGAATATTTTGGACAGGTCAGCGCGGGCGCGATCCTTGGCCTCTTCCTGTGTAGCCGCCTGCCCGCGTCCGATCAGGTACTGCGAACTTTTGTACTGAGCACTATCCCCGGCGATCCAGTCAGGTGCGGATGTGGGCTGGCTGGCGCAGCCTGACAGGAGTAAGAGCATGAGTGCAATAATGGCAAAGGCAGAACGTTTCATTTTCTTCTCCTTGTGGTTAGTTCTAATCGGACATCCAATGCTGGATCAGATACGTCTTGCGTTTCCTGCTTATGACTATTCCGGGATATTCCTGAGTTGAGACAACTTTTTCGTCGGCCCCCAGCAAATCAACTGCAATCGTATAATTTCCTGGCGACAGAGAAAGTCTCGCCATCTGGACGTTTGCGGGCAGTGTCAGCCAGCTGCGAGTATCGGCCCGCTCGGTGGCCACAGCTGCCACACGAACAAGGAGGGATCCAAGCAATTCTACCGCAAGGTCATTGTTCCTGTTTCTTCCGGCGCGATCCACTGACTGCTGGATGGCAACCTTGGATACCGCACGGGCGATTGATCGTGCAGTAATGGCCGGCATGCGGGAATCCAGGCTCGACTTGGCAATGGCATCTATGTCTTCCATAATTTGGGTGTATGTCTGTTTGCCAGAGACTCTGACACGAGCGCTCGACACCTTGTTGTGGCGTGACTCGAGGTAAGGCAGCGCGATATTAACGAACACGGGCAGAGCGGGCGAGGCTTGCATATATGTTGCGGGTGTATCTGTCATGACCGAGTGCGGCGGCGTTGAAGCACCAACGATTTTTTCGCGCTTGATGGGAGCCAGGCCGTTATTCAGGACGAAGACCAGTTCGCCTTCCCGCTCCGGTGCGCTGCTCCCTTCCCGCTGAGGCTCAATGCCGAATTCCTCCCTGTATTGTGCGACCTCGTCCGCCAGCCCTTGCCGCTGAGCAAGCCGAAGAAGGTCATGCTTGAGCATTTCCGGCATGGCCAGCCCATAATTGACCTGGTATTTCTTGTAGGCATCATAGGTCTTACGGTAGGCGATCATGGCATCACTCCATTCACCCAGTTCCTCGTAGATCATGCCGGTGATATAACGGGACAGCGCGTCTTCAGTGAACTTGCTTCCTGGAATTTTTTCCCCGATCTCACGCAGCTTGGTGTCCACCTGCAATGCTTCAACACGCGCTTCGTTAAGTTGCCCTAGCTCAAGGTAATTGAGCGCCATGTAGAGGTGCACCAGAACCTGCTCATAGTCATCCCCGGCATAACTGGTGGTCGCGTCGTTAACAACGAATGACAGCGCATTCTCGCTGACACTGGCGGCGTAGAGCCGCTCCATTTCCGTCTTGGCCGCTTCCAGTGCCTGGTTGGAACCGGCAAAATCGCGCTTCATGCGCAGCACCATGCCCTTGTTGAGAAGATACAACACCAGGTCGGGTTTGGTACCGGCCTGTTTCTCAATTTCTTGCAAAGCGGCATCGTATCGCCGTGCAGAAATATTGCGCTCGATGGCGCCGAAGGAATCGCTATAGGTGGCGCATCCCGCCAAGGCGAAAGTTCCAAGCAACAGCGCAATGCGGCACGCCGCCAGGCATCCCGCCATCAATTGCCCAGCTTTCAATTACCTAGAACCTCAGGTTGCTGCGCTCCACCAGTTTCTTGATCTTTTTCTGGCCAACCCAGACCTTGCGATTGTCCGCCAGGCTGATCAGTGTCAGATCCACCTGATAGAAACGCAATTGCGTTTTGCCGGAGGCATCAATGATGGTGTTGATGGTTCCCTTCAACATGAAGTCGGCGCCTTTCTCCTGCCCCATCGGCTTACGGGTGGCCTCACTGGCATGAAGATCCTGATCCTTGCGTTCTCCACGGATTTCCTGGCGCTCTGTGGAAGAGGCAACGAATTGCACCTTATCGGAATTGATCAAGGCTCGCTCCATGTCGGCGACAAAGGTGTTGACGTTGATGTGCTCGTGGCTCAAGTTGACCACTTCACCAACGATCACCGCCGGCTGGCGGTTTTGCGTGCGTGTGAACTCGCCAAGCCAGGTGCGGTTCAGCACATCCTTGATCATCTCTTCAGACACCTGCTGGGAGTCGGTATCGTTCCAGGCACCGCTCAAGTCTTTTACTTCACCAGCATCCATACGTGTCACGGCAGTGGAACAACCGACAAAAGCCAACATCAAGGCCATCAATACGGCCAGTCTGTTTTTAGGTAGTGTCCAGCTCATTATTTTTTCTCCTTTGCGACGCGGTCAAAAATGTTGTCCGCGCTGGTTTCGATATATCGCCTCAAATCGTCGTTCATGTCTCGAGTGCCGGCCAGCGTGCTTTTAACCTGTTTCATGTCCAGTTCGGCTATTGAATAAATGATGTTTGATTTAGGGTCGCGCCAATTGCCAATGATCCTGGCACCGGCCAGGTTGACCTTGGTAAGGGACTTGATCTGGCGTGAGACAGACTCCTCGGTAACACTTACGTCGCCAGGCTTGGCGGAAGACCCAGACTTGGCAGAAGATAAGTAGTCACTGGAAACCACGTCCATGTAGGACGACAAGATCCGCGCCACTTCGGCACGTGCCCGGTCATCGGCGACGGATTTTTGCAACGCCATATCCCCCATCGGAGAGGCTGAACCCACGCCGTGAAACAGGCGTCCATCCTTATCATTGAGGATATTGGTTCCTTTGTTGACCCAGTCTGGAGCACCCTTGAGGCCCAGGTCGCTTTCCACTTGGGTAGTACTGGAGCAGCCCGAGATGGCAACTGCAAACAGCAACATCGAAAAGAGTTTTGCAATGGAATGGAATATTTGCATGATTTTCTCCTAATAAATGAAAGGGAAAAAGCTTGAAAGCTGATACTGCGGAGAGATGCAGGGACATGCGACAAAACCATCATAAGTGAAATAACAAGCCGCCGCAACGTGCAGCCTATCTATATTGCGAATTAAAGGCATGCCACAAAATGGCGAGCCACACGGCTATCTGTCTTTCTACATGTTAAAATCCGCGCTTATATTTCAGGCTATACATCATGACCGGCAACACCCACCCAATTGAGCAGCTTCTGCAGAAACGCATCCTGATCCTCGACGGAGCAATGGGCACAATGATCCAGCGTTACAAGCTGTCCGAGGAACACTATCGCGGTATCACGCTGTATGGCGATTACAGCGGCGCACGCAAAATCTTTGCCGGCCATAAAATTGACTTAAAGGGAAACAACGATCTGTTGCTCCTGACCCAGCCACATATCATCGGCGGCATTCACCGCGAATACCTCGAAGCGGGCGCGGACATTCTCGAGACCTGCACCTTCAATTCCAACTCCATTTCAATGGCGGATTACGGGATGCAACATCTGGTGTATGAGTTGAACGTCGCCGGAGCGAAGCTGGCACGCGGGTTGTGCGATGAATTCTCCACACCAGACAAGCCGCGCTTCGTCGCGGGAGTGCTGGGGCCGACCGGACGCACGGCCTCGATCTCGCCTGACGTG
The DNA here is from genome assembly GCA_023259055.1 of Nitrosomonadales bacterium. Classification (GTDB taxonomy): domain Bacteria; phylum Pseudomonadota; class Gammaproteobacteria; order Burkholderiales; family Gallionellaceae; genus Gallionella. The sequence continues at coordinate 329,389 of JAHFQZ010000002.1, read as the reverse complement.
CACGACCCCGGCGCGCGCAACGTTACCTTCGACGAACTGGTGGAGAGCTACACCGAATCGGTGCGCGGCCTGCTCGACGGCGGTGCGGATCTGCTGATGGTCGAGACGATATTCGACACGCTCAACGCCAAGGCCGCGCTGTTCGTGATCGAGCAATATTTCGAGCAACACAAGGTACGCGTTCCAATAATGATTTCGGGCACGATCACCGACGCTTCGGGCAGGACTCTTTCAGGGCAAACGACCGAGGCATTTTGGAATTCCCTGTCACACGCAAGACCACTATCCATTGGACTTAACTGCGCGCTGGGCGCGGAAATGATGCGCCCGTATGTGGAAGAGCTGTCGGTTGTGGCAAGCTGTTATGTCAGCGCACACCCCAACGCCGGGCTGCCCAATCCATTGTCGGATACCGGCTACGATGAGCTGCCGGAAAAAACCGCCAGGCTGGTGAAGGAGTTTGCCACCAGTGGCTTCCTCAACATCGCCGGGGGCTGCTGCGGCACGTCGCCCGCGCATATCAAGGCGATTGCAGATGCTTTGCGCGACGTGCCGCCACGCCGCATTCCGTACATCGAAAAGAAGCTGCGCCTGTCTGGGCTGGAACCGTTCAACGTCGGCGACGACTCGCTGTTCGTCAATGTCGGCGAGCGCACCAATGTCACCGGCTCGAAGATGTTTGCGCGCCTGATCCTGAGCGGCGATTACGCGCAGGCGCTGGACGTGGCGCGCAACCAGGTGGAGAACGGCGCGCAGATCATCGACATCAACATGGACGAGGCGATGCTGGATTCGCAGGCCGCAATGGTGAAGTTCCTCAACCTGATCGCGTCGGAGCCGGACATTTCCAAAGTGCCGCTGATGATCGACTCATCCAAGTGGGAAGTGATCGAGGCCGGGCTGAAATGCGTGCAGGGCAAGGCCATCGTCAATTCGATTTCGCTGAAAGAGGGCGAAGCAAATTTCATCAAATACGCGACACTGGTGCGCCGCTACGGCGCGGCGGCGGTGGTGATGGCGTTCGACGAGCAGGGGCAGGCCGACACCTATAAACGCAAGACGGAAATCTGCCAGCGCAGCTACGACATCCTGGTGAACAAGGTCGGTTTCCCGCCGGAAGACATCATTTTCGATCCGAATATTTTCGCGATCGCCACCGGCATCGAGGAGCACAACAACTACGCGGTGGATTTCATCGAGGCCACGCGCTGGATCAAGCAGCACCTGCCCTACGCCAAGGTCAGCGGCGGCGTATCGAATGTGTCGTTCTCATTCCGCGGCAACGAGGCGGTGCGCGAGGCGATCCATACCGTGTTCCTGTACCATACAATCAAAGCTGGCCTGACCATGGGCATCGTCAATGCAGGGCAGCTCGGCGTGTACGAGGAAATTCCAATCTCGCTGCGCGACGCGGTGGAAGATGTGGTGCTGAACCACCGGCCCGATGCGGGTGAGCGCTTGGTGACGCTGGCCGAGACGGTGAAGGGCGGCGGCAAGGCGCAAGTCGAGGATCTGGAATGGCGCAAGGGCACGGTGCAGGAACGGCTCACCCATGCGCTGGTGCGGGGCATCACCACTTACATCGTCGAAGACACCGAAGAAGCGCGCCGGCAGGCGGAATTCCCGGTCGAGGTGATCGAAGGTCCGCTGATGACCGGCATGAACGTGGTCGGCGACCTGTTCGGCGCCGGCAAGATGTTCCTGCCGCAGGTGGTGAAATCGGCGCGCGTGATGAAGCAGGCGGTCGCGCATCTGGTGCCCTACATCGAAGCGGAAAAGCTGCGCACCGGCAACACCAGCGCCAAGGGCAAGATCGTCATGGCCACGGTCAAGGGCGACGTACACGACATCGGCAAGAACATCGTCACCGTGGTGTTGCAATGCAACAACTTCGAAGTGGTGAACATGGGCGTGATGGTGCCGTGCCAGCAGATCCTCGACACCGCGCGCGAGCACAAGGCCGACATCATCGGCCTGTCCGGACTGATCACTCCGTCGCTGGAGGAAATGGCGCATGTGGCGAAAGAAATGCAGCGCCAAGGTTTCACCATCCCGCTGATGATCGGCGGCGCGACCACTTCGCGCGTGCACACGGCGGTGAAGATCGAGCCGAACTACCCAGACGGCGCGACGGTATATGTGACCGACGCCTCGCGAGCGGTGGGCGTGTGCAGCAACCTGCTCTCCGGCACACTGCGTGATGAATACATCGCGGGCATCAAAACGGATTACTCATCAGCGCGCGAACAGCATGAGGGAAAGAAGGGCAAGGCCGCGCATGTCACGCTGGCAGTGGCGCGGGCGCACGGGCTAAAGACCGATTGGAAGAATTACACGCCACCCAAACCATGGCTGGCAGGTGTGCATAAATTCGAAGCCTACCCGCTGGACAAGATAGCCGAACACATCGACTGGTCACCGTTCTTTCAGGCCTGGGAACTCTCGGGTCGCTATCCGAAAATATTGCAGGATGCGGTCGTGGGCGAAGAAGCGCGCAAGCTGTTCGCCGATGCGCAGGCAATGCTAAAGAAAATCATTGCGGAAAAATGGCTCACTGCGAACGCGGTGTTCGGCCTGCTCCCGGCGAACAGCGTCAATAGTGACGACATCGAGATATACACGGATGAGACGCGCATCAGGGTGGCGATGATCTGGCATAACCTGCGCCAGCAGACCAAGAAACCTGACGATATCCCGAACTATTGCCTGGCCGATTTCATCGCGCCTAAGGAAACGAAGGTCAAGGACTACATCGGCGCATTCGCCGTCACCACCGGCATCGGCATCGATGAACGCGTTGCCGAATTCGAGAAACACAATGACGACTACAACGCCATCCTGTTGAAGGCGCTCGCGGATCGTCTTGCAGAGGCATTCGCAGAGCTTCTGCATCTGCGCGTGCGCCGCGAATTCTGGGGATATGCGGCAGATGAGGCTCTGGATAACGATGCGCTGATCGCCGAAAAATATCGCGGCATCCGCCCCGCGCCCGGCTATCCAGCCTGCCCCGAGCACAGCGAAAAAGGCCCGCTGTTCGATCTGTTGCAAGCACCGTTAAACGCAGGCATCACTCTGACTGAAAGTTTCGCGATGATGCCCACCGCGGCGGTAAGCGGCTTCTATTTCTCGCATCCGCAAGCGCAATACTTCGCCACCGGCAAAGTGGATAAGGACCAAGTAGAAGATTACGCGCGGCGCAAGGGCTGGAGCATGGAAGAGGCGGAGCGGTGGCTTGCGCCCGTATTGAGTTACTAGTTATTTCACGTTACGAAGACCGCAAGGAAACATAAAATGAAACGCATCACTTTCTTACCGCTGGCTTTGCTGCTGACTACCGGCATTTTTTTAACCACGGCTTGCTCCGAACAGGCCACATCACAAAAGGAGGCAAGTGTCATGACTGAACTGATTAAAACCGACAACAAGCTGGGCGAAGGGGTGCTGGCGACCAGCGGCAAGCAGGTGTCGGTGCATTACACCGGCTGGTTGTACGACGAAGCGGCTCCCGGTAACAAGGGAAAGAAGTTCGACAGTTCGCGCGACCGCAACGAACCGTTCGATTTTCCGCTCGGCGCAGGACGCGTTATCAAGGGGTGGGATCAGGGCGTGGAAGGCATGAAGGTGGGAGGACAACGCACGCTGGTCATTCCGGCTCACCTTGGTTATGGCGCTCGCGGCGCGGGCGGGGTGATTCCGCCAAATGCGACGCTGGTATTCGACGTGGAGCTGCTGGCTGTACGATAAGCCAGCGCACACCGCATATTCTGCAACGACTAATGTTATATCGGAGAAACGTAAATATGATGAAGCGCACTTTGTTTTTACCGCTGGCTCTGCTGTTGACGGCGGGCATTTGTTCAACGATGGCATATGCCGAACAGCCCGCAGCTAAAAAGGAAACCGGCAACGTGACCGAGCTGATCGTAAAAGACAAAAAGTTGGGTAAGGGCGCAAAAGCCACGGCAGGGCACGAAGTGTCCGTGTATTACACCGGCTGGCTGTACGATGCGACCGCTGCCGGTCATAAGGGCAAAAAATTCGACAGCTCGCTTGACCGCGGCAAGCCGATTGAATTCCAGCTCGGTGCGGGGATGGTTATCGACGGATGGGATCAGGGTCTTCAGGGCATGAAGGTGGGTGGACAACGTACACTGATCATTCCGCCGCATCTCGGCTACGGCGCTCAAGGGGCACCAGGGGCGATTCCACCGGATGCGTCGCTGGTGTTTGAAGTCGAGTTGGTGGGTGTTCGTTAAAACCTTTTCCGCAGATTACGCAGATGATACAGATTCAAACGCTACTCCAAAAAGTTGGCTTAATCTGCGCAAATCTGTGTAATCTGATGCAACTACTAGCCATTCGATTAAGCTGCCAAACAACGTCAGCTAAGTCGCTGGTTGTGCGGTTGGCGACTTTGGATTTTCAATGAACCTGATATCGAACCCGTTGTTGGTCACGGCGCTGATGCTCGCCGTCTCCAACCTGTTCATGACGTTCGCTTGGTACGGCCACCTGAAGAATCTGGCGACGTCGCCATGGTATATTGCGGCGCTGGTCAGCTGGGGCATCGCGCTGTTCGAGTATCTGCTCCAGGTGCCGGCGAACCGCATCGGCTATACCGCGATGAACTTGGGGCAGCTGAAAATACTGCAAGAGATTATCACGCTGTCGGTATTCGTGCCGTTCGCGGTGCTGTATATGAACCAGCCGTTGAAATGGGATTATCTGTATGCTGGGCTGTGCCTGATGGGCGCGGTGTATTTTATTTTTCGGGCGTAAAAATTCATCCACGAAATTCACGAAAAGCACGAAACAAGGAATGGAGATCAGGCATTTCTTTCGTGTTTTTCGTGGACACTGTGAGTAACCATGAGTAAACCACAACACATCCACATCCTCGGCATTTGCGGCACCTTCATGGGCGGCATCGCGGCCATCGCCAAGCAGGCGGGATACCGTGTGACCGGCTGCGACGCCAATGTCTATCCGCCGATGAGTACGCAACTGGAGGCGCAGGGTATCGAGCTGATCGAAGGTTTTGGCGTCGGGCAGCTCGCTCTCAAACCGGATGTGTTTGTCATCGGCAACGTGGTGTCGCGCGGCAACCCGCTGATGGAAGAGATACTCAACCGCAACCTGGCTTATGTTTCCGGCCCGCAATGGCTGGCGGACACGCTGCTGCGCGACAAGTGGGTGCTGGGCGTGGCGGGCACGCACGGCAAAACCACCACCACGTCGATGCTGGCGTGGATACTGGAATATGCCGGACTGAATCCCGGTTTCCTGATCGGCGGTGTTCCGCAGAATTTCGGTGTGTCGGCTCGCATCACCGAGTCGCCGTTTTTTGCTATCGAGGCCGACGAATACGACACAGCTTTCTTCGACAAGCGCTCCAAGTTCGTGCACTACCATCCGCGCACCGCAATTCTCAACAACCTCGAATTCGACCACGCCGATATCTTCCCCGACCTGGCAAGCATCGAGACGCAGTTCCACCATCTGGTGCGCACCGTCCCCGGCAACGGGCTGGTGGTGTGCAATGGACGCGAGGAATCATTGCGACGCGTGCTCCAGCGCGGCTGCTGGACACCGGTGGAGAAGTTCGGCTGCGACGACGGCTGGAACATCGAGGCGAACGAGCGCGTGAGTTTGAATGGCGTCGCCCAAGGCACGTTGCAATGGGAACTGATGGGTGAACACAACCGCATGAACGCCCTCTCCGCGCTCGCCGCTGCACGCCATGTCGGCGTGCCTGTCGCGCAAGGTTTGGCAGCCCTCGCCGAATTCAAGAACGTGAAGCGCCGCATGGAAGTGCGCGGCACAGTCAACGGCATCACCGTTTACGACGACTTTGCACACCACCCCACCGCGATCGATACCACTATCGCCGGGCTGCGCAGCAAGGTCGGCAAGGCACGCATCCTCGCAGTGCTGGAGCCGCGCTCTAATACGATGAGGCTCGGCGTAATGAAGGACGCGCTCCCCGGCAGCCTGAAGGATGCCGACCTCGTGTTCTGTTACGCAGGCAACCTCGGCTGGGATGCGCACGGCGCATTGGCGCCGCTGGGTGAAAAAGCCGTGGTGAAGGACGATCTCAACGATCTGATCGAAGCCATCGCTGCCGCCGCAAGATCAGGCGACCATGTGCTGGTGATGAGCAACGGCGGATTCGGCGGAATACACGAGAAGCTGCTGAAACGACTGGCGCAGGTAGCGTTTTAACCCGCCTCTACGGCTCCTCATTCTCCAGACCCAGTTCCTGTATCTTGCGCGTCAGGGTGTTGCGCCCGATGCCGAGCAGGGTGGCCGCCTCAATACGGCGCCCACCGGTGTGGTGCAGGGCTTGCAGGATCAGAGTGCGCTCGAATTGCGCCGTAAGTTTGCCCATGAGGTGATCCTCGCCGCGCTGCAAGGCAAGTCCTGCTTGCAGTGCCAGCGCGGTGCTCCAATCCCCGATTGGTACCGCCTCCTCCTCTGCCTCATTGCGCCACTCGGGCGGCAGATCGGCGATCTCGATCCGTTGCGAGGGCGTCATCACCACCAGCCAGTGGCAGAGATTTTCCAATTGCCGCACGTTGCCGGGAAAGTCCTGTGCAGCGAGGAAGCGTAACGCTTCTTCGCTCAACTGTTTTTGCTCCACGCCCAGTTCGCGCGCGCTTTTCTGCAGGAAATATTTCGCCAGCAACGGGATGTCTTCGCGCCGCTCGCGCAACGGCGGCAGACGCAGCCGGATCACGTTAAGCCGGTGAAACAGATCTTCGCGGAACAGCCCCTGCCTGACGCGCTCGTCGAGATTCTGGTGCGTCGCAGTGATGATGCGCACATTAGCCTTGATCGGCTGTTGCCCGCCGACGCGGTAGAAGTTACCGTCCGACAGTACACGCAGCAGGCGGGTTTGCAAGTCGGCGGGCATGTCGCCGATCTCGTCCAGGAACAGCGTGCCGCCTTCCGCCTGCTCGAAGCGGCCCTGCCGTGTCGCCGCCGCGCCGGTAAACGCGCCGCGCTCGTGGCCGAACAATTCCGATTCGAGCAAGTCCTTGGGTATCGCGGCCGTGTTGATAGCGATGAACGGCTTGCCGGCGCGCGGGCTGTGGCGGTACAGCGCGCGCGCCACCAGTTCCTTTCCGGTGCCGGATTCGCCATTGATCAGCACGGTCGCATGCGATTGCGATAGCTTGCCAATGGCACGGAACACCTCCTGCATCGCGGGAGCATGGCCTAGAATGTCGGCGGCAGCTTCAATCTCCTGCGCCTCGCCCGATTTGCGCTGGCTCTGCTCCATGGCGCGCCGGATAAGTTCGACCGCGTGATTGATGTCGAACGGTTTGGGCAGGTACTCGAACGCGCCGCCCTGAAACGCGGAAACGGCGCTTTCCAAGTCGGAGTAGGCGGTCATGATGATGGCCGGTATGAGCGGATGGCGCTGATGCAGCGCCTGCAAAAAATCCAGCCCGGAACTGCCCGGCATGCGGATATCGCTGACCACAACTTGCGGCAAGCTGTCATCCAGCGCGCGCAACGCATCGTCCGCTGTCGTGAAGCTTTTGAAATCGATGCCTTCGCGGGTCAGGGCTTTTTCCAGCACCCAGCGTATCGAACGGTCGTCATCTATGATCCAGACAGGTTTCATGTTTGTCACCTAAGGTAAGGGAAGCATCACGGTAAAACAGGTGCGCCCCGGCTCGCTGTCGAATTCTATCGCGCCGTGATGCTGATTGACGTAGTCCTGCGCCAGTGTCAGCCCTAGCCCGTGGCCATCGGCGCGCCCCGACACCAGCGGGTAAAAAATCTTGTCCTGCAGTTCCAGCGGGATGCCGGGGCCATTGTCGATAATCTGCACCATCACCGCCAGCCGGTGGCGGCGCTTGACCAGCGTCACCTGCCGTGCAATGCGGGTGCGCAGGATGATGTTGCCGTTGCCCTGCATCGCCTGCGCGGCGTTGCGCACGATGTTGAGCATCGCCTGGATCAACTGCTCCTTGTCGCCGATCAGTGCTGGAAGGCTGATGTCGTAATCTCTCTGGATCGTCAATCTTGCCGGCATTTCCGCCAGCACCACGCTGCGCACGCGCTCCAGCACTTCGTGAATATTGAGCGCACTGTAGTGCGAAGCATTTTGCGGTAAAAGCAATTTCTCCATCAGCGAGCGCAGCCGATCCGCCTCCTGCACGATGACCTGGGTGTATTCGCGCAAGGCCGGTTTTTCCAGCTCCTGCTCGAGCAATTGCGCCGCGCCACGTATGCCGCCGAGCGGGTTTTTGATCTCGTGTGCGAGGTTGCGTAACAGCAGACGATTGGCCTGCGTCTGGTCCAGCATCTGCTCCTCGCGCGCCAGCTTAAGCGGTCGATCTATCGGGTGGAATTCCAGAAGCAAACAGCGTTTCTCAAGCTGTATCGGGGTCGCTGCGCAACGCAGATGCAGCTTGCCGTGTGCATGCGTACCCAGCGTCAGATCATGCTCGATATAACTGGCGCTGTCCCGGATTGCATGCTGCATCGCATTGGATAATTGCCCGGTATCAGTAAATGCCTGCAGCACCGGGTGCCCGAACAGATTTTTGCCGCTCACATCGAACAAATGTTCGGCAGCCGGGTTGATGTATGCAATACGCAACTCGTCGTCCAGCAGGATAACGGCGGTAGCCAGGTGCTCCGGCGTGAGAGAGGGGAAATCAGGCATACATGCTAATTAGCAGAAAACGTGCCGGATAAAACAATGATTATTTCAATTTGGACAGCTCTGCTTTGAGCGCAGCGACATTTTTCTGGTGCAGCTCGACTTGTTCAGTAAGTGACTTGATATTCTCTTCATATTTGGCGACATTGCGATAAGTTTTGCCGTCCGCTCCTTTGAAAACCTCAGGGCTTGCATCGTTCAGGTTCTGCTGCGATTCTTCGAGCAATTTCTCCTCGGCATTTAATTCGTCCTGCAAAATTTTGCGGCGCGTTTCGTCACGCTCTTTTTGCTTTTCTGCATCCACCTTTGGAAAATCGGCGGGTGAGCGCGCTTTGCCGGGCGGAAGCATCGTGGGCAGAGGTTCCAGATATATTTTTTTACCGCCTTGGATAGGCGTGCTGGAATAAGTGACGTGCCCGTCCGCGTCGACAGCCTTGTATATATCCGCTTGCACCAACAACGGCCAGGCACACATCATGGCAAACAAGTATTGGGACTTCATATTTGCATTCCTCGAAGTAACGTGGCAAGTATAGGGCAAGCATTGTATACAGACAAACCATCTCGGCTCAAAACAAAACGGGGCGAATGCCCCGTTTTGTTTTGTTGCATCAAAGACCGATTAGATACTGTAATACATTTCAAATTCAACCGGATGTGTAGTCATGCGCAAACGTGTGACTTCATCCATCTTCAAGGCGATAAATGCATCGATGAAGTCATTGGAGAATACACCGCCGCGTGTCAGGAATTCACGATCCTTGTCCAAGTTCGCCAATGCTTCGTCCAGCGAGCTGCATACCGTCGGGATTTTTGCATCCTCTTCCGGTGGCAGATCATACAAGTTCTTGTCAGCAGGATCGCCTGGGTGAATCTTGTTCTGGATGCCGTCCAGACCGGCCATCATCAAGGCCGCAAAGCACAAATATGGATTAGCGGTCGGATCGGGGAAACGGGTCTCGATACGGCGAGCCTTGTCGCTGGCCACGTGCGGAATCCGAATTGAGGCTGAACGGTTTTTAGCAGAATAAGCCAGTTTGGTCGGGGCTTCGTAGTGCGGAACCAGGCGCTTGTATGAATTGGTGCCGGGATTGGTAATCGCGTTCAGCGCCTTGGCGTGCTTGATAATGCCGCCGATGTAGTACAACGCAGTTTCAGACAAACCGGCATAGCCGTTACCCGCGAACAGGTTTTTGCCACCTTTCCAGATAGATTGGTGCACATGCATACCCGAACCATTGTCACCGACGATAGGCTTTGGCATAAAGGTTGCAGTCTTGCCGTACTGATGCGCAACATTGTGCACCACATATTTCAAAGCCTGAGTCTGGTCGGCGCGACGCACCAGGGTGTTGAATTTGGTGCCGATCTCGCATTGGCCTGCAGTAGCAACTTCGTGGTGGTGCACTTCGACTTCGATGCCAATGTCCTCCAGCGCCAGGCACATTGCAGCACGAATGTCGTTCAGGCTGTCGACTGGCGGAACCGGGAAGTAACCGCCTTTGACCACGGGGCGGTGGCCGATGTTGCCGCCTTCAAACTTTTCTCCGGAAGACCATGCAGCCTCTTCAGAATTGATTTTGCAGAAGCAACCTGACATGTCAATTTGCCAGTTCACCGAATCAAAAATGAAAAATTCAGGTTCAGGACCAAAGTAGGCGGTATCACCGATGCCGCTGGACTTCAGGTAGGCTTCGGCGCGTTTCGCGATGGAGCGCGGATCACGGTCATAGCCTTTGCCATCGGTCGGTTCCACCACGTCACAGGTGATCACCAGCGTGTTTTCGTCCATGAACGGATCAAGGTAAGCGGTGGCTGGATCCGGCATCAACAGCATGTCAGAAGCCTGGATACCCTTCCAGCCAGCAATGGATGATCCATCGAACGCGTGGCCGTCTTCAAATTTTTCCATTTCCACATATTTGGCGGGCACGCTAACGTGCTGCTCTTTGCCGCGCGTGTCGGTGAAACGGAAATCCACGAATTTAACATCGCGGTCTTTAATCATCTTCAATACATCATTTGCCGACATCGACATAAATCTCTCCTAAAACATAAAATTGAGCAATCAACAAAAAACCAAAGTAATTCAAACGCAGAAATCGTGCCAATTCCTATAAACGCGGCAGGTGTCATTGTGCCATAAGCATGCCATACGGCACACAAAACATTTGCACCAATGTTGGGCGTATTCAAACCCGTCACGCACTAATTTTGTGCGAGTTTACGGTGTATATGAATGCTACGAAAAAATTCATCATCCCGCATCAGCTCATCACAACGCGCCTGTAAGGAATCAGTTTGCTCGGCTTGATAATGGTCGGCGGGCAGATATATCTCTGCTTCGACTTTGCCATCCAGATAGTGAAGCACCACGCGATTCTCTTTTAGATTGACCCCCCCCAGGCGGCCAGCTAGATGTTCCAGCAGTTCGGGACGGCTGGGCAGATGTGAGTTAGGCTTGGCTTGCAGATCGTCTTCCGGATCGATATGCACCATTACATCCAGGACATGATGGTTTTGGAGTACTGCATGTCGCGCCAGTTCGGCGATGTAGTGACCTTCCGACACGCTGATCTTGGGATCGACCACGATATGCGCGTCAACCAGCGCATTGTCTGCCATCTTGCGTGTGCGCAACTCATGCAGTCCAAGCACGCCGTGCGTATTGAGCAAGGTGGCACGGATTGCTTCAACTTCTTCCTCATCCAGTCCGGTATCGATAAGTTCTGCCATCGCTTCCAAAGCCAGCTTGCCGCCCATATGCGCGATCATCACGCCCACCACCGCAGCAGCCAACAGGTCGAAAAAAGTATAACCGAACAAATTACCGATCACGCCGATGATAACCACCAATGAAGAAGCAGCATCCGAACGCGCATGCCATGCATTGGCCACCAGCATCTGCGAGCGCACTCGCATTGCCACCGCCAACATATAGCGGAACATGCCTTCCTTGGCGACCAACGCGATAACCGCTATGGCGAGAGCCAGAGGACTTACCGCCTGCAATGCTTCCGGATGCTGCAGGCGCATAGCGGCAGAAACCAATAACACCACACCCAGCACCGCCAGAAATGCCCCAAGAATAAGCGTTGCGGCAGTTTCCACACGCGCATGCCCATAGGGATGATTGGCATCCGCATGACGATTGCCATGACGATTCGCATAAAGCACCAATATGTCGGATAGCAAATCCGACAATGAATGCAAACCGTCCGCCATCAATGCTTGCGAGTGTGCAAAGAATCCTCCGACGACCTGAAAAAACGTCAGCAGCAAATTGATAGCGATACTTACCCAAGTGCTTTTTTGCGCGGCTGCAAAACGCTCTGGATGTATCGGTTCAAAAACTCCGATAGGGTCTTGAAATTGGTTCGGTTGCGTGTGATTTTTCATGTCGGTTGCGCTAATATGCGTTCGTGCCGCGCAGCATAACATCTGCGCCAGATTCGTTAAACATCGATATATTTTGAGAAAGAATCAACATGGGAAAAATTACCGCCATTCTGCAAACCGCCCAACAGCGCGCCAAAGATATGAACCTGCCTTATGAAGGCGCACTCTTACCCGGAGAAGCTTACGAAATTATGCGATCTGCACCAAGCGCAAAGTTGGTTGACGTACGCACTCGAGCCGAAATCGATTGGGTAGGCAAAATTCCCGGCGCAGCACATGTCGAGTGGGCAATATATCCCGGCATGCGCCTTAATCCGAATTTTATGGCACTGCTGGAGCAACTAGTGGATAAAGAGGCACTGGTGATGTTTATCTGCCGCAGCGCCGTACGATCTCATTCTGCGGCAATTACTGCTACGCAAGCCGGTTACTCCGACTGCTACAATGTCTTGGAAGGCTTTGAAGGCGACAAAAACAGCGATAATCACCGTAATACCCTGGGCGGATGGCGGGCGGCGGGGCTGCCATGGGAACAGGGTTAACCTTACTAGACATAGTCCACGATCAGAGGCGCGTGATCCGAGAAGCGTTGCGACTTGTAAATATCCGCTGCCCGTGCTCGTGCAGCGAAACCGGGAGTAGCGATCTGATAATCGATGCGCCATCCTACATTATTGGCCCACGCCTGACCGCGATTAGACCACCACGTATAGGCAACCTGTTCCGGATGCATAAGGCGGAATACATCTACAAAACCAACCTCGTCGAATAATTCGCTTAACCAGGCGCGTTCCTCCGGCAGAAAGCCGGAATTCTTCTGGTTACCCCGCCAATTCTTCAAATCAATCTCTTTGTGCGCGATGTTCCAGTCACCGCATATCAACACCTCGCGTCCGCTTGCCCGCAATTCGCGCAAGCGCGGCAGGAAAGCCGCCATAAACCTGAACTTTACTTCCTGGCGTTCCTCGCCACTTGAGCCGGAAGGCAGATACAGCGACACTACGCTGAAATTTGCAAAATCTGCGCGTAGATAACGTCCTTCTGCATCGAACTCGGTAATACCCAAACCGGCGACAATCTGTTGCGGTTGTTCACGGCAATAAATACCCACACCGCTGTAACCTTTCTTTTCCGCATAATGAAAGTAACCATGATAGCCAGGTGGCGCAAGTATTTGCCCGGCCATGTCCGATGCCTGAGCCCTGAGCTCCTGTAGACAAACGATATCAGCCTCCTGATGCAAGAGCCATTCAAAAAATCCCTTGCTGACTGCAGAGCGGATACCATTCAAGTTAAACGAAATTATGCGCATCAAAATATCGGCAACCGGGATTTATCCTGCGCCATTATAATGATGTCACTTCAGCTTTGCCGATTGCATTGACCATGTTCAAATTCAGACAAGACTTCATCCGCTTTGCCGTACAACAAAAAGTATTGTGTTTTGGCGAATTTCAAACCAAGGCAGGACGCTTGTCACCGTATTTTTTTAATGCGGGATTATTTAACGACGGCGCTTCATTGAGAAGTCTGTCGCAGTTTTACGCCCAGGCAATTCTTGCCTCTGGAATTTCCTTCGATATGCTGTTCGGCCCAGCCTACAAAGGCATCCCGCTGGTTGCAGGGACTGCCATCGCTCTGGCTGAACAGGGACGCAACGTACCCTACTGCTATAACCGCAAGGAAGCGAAAGACCATGGCGAGGGCGGAACGACGGTGGGAGCAAAGCTGCAGGGTAAGGTATTGATCATTGATGATGTAATTTCCGCTGGCACGTCGGTACGCGAATCCATCGAACTGATTAGCTCGGCTGGTGCCGAACCGTGCGGCGTGGTTATCGCGCTGGACCGTATGGAGCGCGGTCAAGGTGAACTTTCTGCTGTGCAGGAAGTACAGCATAATTATAATATCCCGGTGGTATCTATCGCCACATTGGAGGATCTGCTCGGCTATTTGCAGGACGAGGAAGAGCTGGTACAGAATCTTCACGCCACACAGCTGTATCGGGACAAATATGGAGTGACATTATGAATAAAAATAAATTGTTTGTTGCACTTATCCTTGGAATTTCCTTCACCTTACCCGCTACCGCAAAACTGTACAAATGGGTGGATGAAAATGGCACGACACACTACGGCGAAACCATCCCACCGGAATATGCCGACAAAAATCGCTCCGAACTGAACAAAGCTGGGCGCGTAATAAAGAAACAAGAAGTACTTACTCCCGAGGAGCTTCGAGCAGCGCGTAGTGCCCAGGAACAAGCAGATGATAAAAAACTGGCGGATGACAAGGCAGCACTAGAGAAGAAACGCCGTGACAGGGCACTAGTTGAAACTTACAGCAGCCCAGATGAAATTGATCTGGCGCGAAAACGCAATCTGCAACAGATAGAACAACGCATTAATGGCGTTAATGCGAATATAAAAATGGCCAACGATAATTTGCAAGGCTTGCAAAAAGAAGCTGATGCGTACACAAAAGCGAACAAGACAATCCCAAAAGACTTGCAAGATGACTTGCAGGAAGCGCAGACAAGGTTAGACAAGCTACAAAAAGATTTGGAAAAATCCCAAGCTGAAAAAGCGGCGATGGACGCTCGTTACGATGCCGACAAGGCGCGCTACAAGGAGCTGACCGGCAAGTAATTACAGCACTTCAAACTGATGGGCAGCCGTGTTATATCCCAGCAGCTCGCCACGCTCAATATCGAAATACCAGCCATGCAACGCGAGTGCGCCCTGTTCGACACGATCGCGTATCCAGTGAAAAGACATCAAATTATCCAGTGAAACCAGTATCGCCTGCTGCTCGCATGCACGATGGCGCGCCATATTATCGGCATCAGGAAATTCCCGGTTTACCTGTTGCCGTGCGGCGTCTACTATCCCCATCCATTCTGAAATGAACGCTTCTTCTTTTTGCATATCACCTTCCAGCAGAGTATGGATGCCGCCGCAATGCGCATGTCCCAGCACGATAATGTGCCCAACATTCAGCTTGCGCACGCCGAACTCCAGCGCCGCGCTGGTGCCGTGATAGTGCCCCTGGTTTTCCGCGGGGGGAACGAGATTGGCTACATTGCGAATTACGAACAAGTCGCCTGGCGCGCAGTCTAGTATCAAAGCAGGGTCGACGCGCGCATCGCAGCAAGCGACCACCAGGATTTTGGGCGCCTGCCCCTGTTCGACCAGATCACGATAAAGCGCATCGTCCTTGGCGAAATGCATTTCGCGAAAGCGTGAAAACCCTTCGATGAGCTGTTTTGGCGAACTCATGCGCCGGTCAGGCGTTGTGCGGCTTCGCTATATTTGCCGGCGGTTTTATGCAACACATCCTGCGGGATATGCGGTGCGGGCGGCTGCTTGTTCCAGCCGGATGATTCCAGCCAGTCGCGCACGAACTGCTTATCGAAGCTGGGCGGATTGCTGCCGACGCGATACTGGTCGGCCGGCCAGAAACGCGAAGAGTCCGGGGTGAGTGCTTCGTCGATCAGGTACAGCTTGCCCGCTTCATCCACACCGAATTCGAATTTGGTGTCGGCAATGATGATGCCCTTGCTTGCCGCATAATTTGCCGCTTCGATATAGAGCGCCAGTGTCGCATCGCGCACTTCCGTGGCGCGGGCTTCACCGAGCAATTCGACGGCCCGCGCAAAGGAAATATTCTCGTCGTGCTCACCCATTGCCGCCTTGGTAGATGGAGTAAACAAAGGCTGCGGCAATTTTTCCGCTTCGCGCAATCCGGCAGGCAATTTAATCCCGCATACCGCACCGGTCTTTTGATAATCCTTCCAGCCGGAACCGGCCAGATAGCCGCGCACAATTGCCTCGATTGGCAACGGTTTGAGCTTCCTGGTGACGAAAGCACGGCCCCTCACCTGAGCCTGTTCCTCATCACCCTTGACCACCGATTCCGGCGCGATGCCGGTCAGGTGATTCGGGATGACATGCCGCAGTTTGTTGAACCAGAAATTCGACACGCTGGTCAACACTTCGCCCTTGCCCGGAATCGGGTCTGGTAAAATTACATCGAACGCGGAGAGCCGGTCGGTTTGCACGATAAGCAGATGATCGGCATCCACTTCGTACAGGTCGCGCACCTTGCCGCGATGCAGAAATTTCAGGCTGGTAAGATTGGACTCGTGCAAAACTGACATTGGAACCTCGGCTTACAAAGTGGGTAACGTGGTTGCAGCAATCTGCTCAGCTTGCTTCTTGCGATATTCGGCCAGTTTCTGCGCAAGTTGCGCATCGTGCAATGCCAGCATCGCCACAGCAAACAACCCGGCATTTGCCGCGCCTGCCTCACCAATCGCGAATGTCGCAACCGGTATGCCCTTGGGCATTTGCACGATAGACAACAGCGAGTCCATCCCCTTCAGATACTTGGACGGGATTGGCACACCCAGCACCGGCAGGGTGGTCTTGCCGGCAATTACACCTGCCAGATGCGCGGCGCCACCGGCGCCGGCAACAAAACACTGCACGCCTTGGGCGCTGACTTCCTTGATGTAATCGAACAGCAGGTCGGGGGAACGGTGCGCAGAAATCACCCGCGCATCATAAGCCACCCCGAAATCCTGCAACTGCCGCGCGGCCTGCTGCATGATTTCCCAGTCATTGGCGCTGCCCATTACGATGGAAACCAGCGGCTTTCCCATGGCTAGCTCTCCTTGTGGTAACGGACAATGCGCTCGACCTCATTCTTCGAGCCGAGAATCACCGGCACGCGTTGATGCAGACCGGATGGCTTGATGCCCATGATGCGCTCATAGCCGGTGGAAGCCATACCGCCCGCCTGTTCCACGATAAAAGACATCGGGTTCGCTTCATACAGCAGGCGCAGCTTGCCGGCCTTGGCAGGATCTTTGGTATCCTTTGGGTACATGAAAACGCCGCCGCGAATCAGGATACGGTGCACCTCGGCAACCATCGAGGCGACCCAGCGCATGTTGAAATTCTCACCACGGGGACCGTTGGTGCCGGCAACACATTCTTCAACGTAACGCTGCACCGGTTTTTCCCAGTGGCGCTCGTTGGACGCGTTGATTGCAAACTCACGAGTATCTTCGGAAATTTTCATGTTCGGATGGGTCAGCATGAATTCGCCAATGTCGCTGTCCAGCGTAAAGCCGTTCACGCCTTGCCCGCTGGTAATCACCAGCATCGTCGACGGGCCATACAGCGCGTAACCGGCGCAAGCCTGCGTGGTGCCGGGTTGCAGAAAGTCCGCAGCAGTCGGGTTTTCAATGCCTTTGGGGGCGCGAAGAATCGAAAAAATCGTGCCTACGGAAATATTTACATCGATGTTGGAAGAACCGTCGAGCGGATCGAACACCAGCAAATACTTGCCCTTCGGATACTTGGCTGGAATAGGATAAACATCATCCATTTCCTCGGAAGCCATCGCGGCAAGATGGCCTGCCCATTCAGTAGACTTGATGAAAATTTCATTGGTGATAATGTCCAGTTTTTTTTGCGTCTCGCCCTGCACGTTTTCGCTGCCCGCACTGCCCAGCACACCGATCAGCGCGCCCTTGTTGACATCATGCGCGATCTGCTTGCATGCGATCACGATGTCGCTGACCAGACCGGTGAAATCGCCAGTCGCGCCTGGAATTGCGCGCTGTTCCTCTATGATGAACTGGATCAAACTCTTACTCATACTTTCCCCGCATCATTATTAAACCATCGCGATTTTACCGCTTTTCCTCCTAGCTCTCCACGGCTATTTATAGTCGGTAGCATTATGTGCAATCGTTTATTTAGTCTTTTTAACACTTCATTAACGGTTTAGCCGTTGAATTCGCCGGCCTTCGTGCCAAAAGTCAGGACACTTGAATCCATCCCGCACGTTCAGTCCGACCTGACTCTATCTGTCTGGCAGCCATAATCATGCCGTTTATCCGAACTTCTGTTCCTCTGGTCAGCTAGGGGTAGAAATACTAGAATCAAATACTTACTATCCACATCGAAACTTAAAGGAGCGCACCATGAAATACGAAAAGGGGTTTAACCTAATCGAGCTAATGCTTGTTGTAGCCATAGTTGGGATTCTTGCTGCGGTCGCCATCCCGCAATATTCGCAGTATGTAGTCAGAGGCAACCGGACTGCAGCAGAAGCATTCATGATGGATGTGGCAAATCGTGAAAAACAGTATTTGCTGGATGCGCGCTCTTATGCACCAGACTTGACCACCTTAGCGATAACCCCCCCGACAGATGTTTCGAGGAACTATACCTTTACGATTAACGTACCGGCAGCGATCCCTCCTACTTTCACTATCACTGCGACCCCTGTTCCGAACAGCCAGCAGGCAAATGCAAATGACGGCAATTTGACTCTGACTGATACTGGCGTTAAAGGACCGGCTGGCAAGTGGTAGCCACTCAAAATGAAAACCTCCCGACCCCCTGATTCCGGATTTACGCTGATCGAGCTGATGATCGTTATCGCCATTGCGGGTATTTTGGCGTCCATCGCTATGCCCAGCTTCAAATCGCTGATGGAAAGCCAGCGGGTGAATAACGCGAGCTTTGAATTGTTTTCCATCCTGAGTTTGGCAAGGAGTGAAGCGATCAAGCGCAACAGTGGTGCCTTGAATCCTGTCACGGTTACGCCCACGCTTTCCGGAGGCGTGCTTACCAGCATGGATGTTGCAGCCAGCGGTGTAATAATCGACTCCAGGCCGGCGCCGAAGGGCGTGACTATTACGCCTTCAGTTTCTGCTACCGCAGGAATTTCCTACACGCGCAACGGCAGAACAACGGTAACAGCCGCCCCAATTACCTTTCAGATTGACGTGGCAGGCGCAACAACGCCAACCGCGAAGGTTCTCTGCATCACGATCGAATTAAGCGGAATGCCTCGCACGCGCAATGGGGTATGTCCATGACCAAGCAAAACATCAATGGCTTCAGCATGATCGAAGTGCTGGTGACCATCGTGATCCTGATGATCGGCTTATTAGGTTTGGCCGGATTGCAAGCGCGTGCGCTCACATCGCAGATGGAATCCTATCAGCGCGCACAGGCTCTGATCCTGCTGAAAGACATGGCAGCCCGGATCAATGCCAATCGCAAAAATATCGCTTTCTATCTGACTCCTCCTCCTGCCTACCTTGGAACGGGTGACACGCAACCCGCAAGTTGCGCGGCGCTGACTAATCAGCAGCTATTGGACTTTTGCGAATGGAGCAATGCGCTCAAAGGCACCGCCGAAAAACAAGGCGCCAATAATGCCGGCGCGATGATAGGCGCGCGCGGCTGCATATATCAAATTTCGGCACCGGCCACCGGCGTGGCTGGGCAGTATGTGGTCGTAGTGGCATGGCAGGGAATTAACATCACCTCCGCACCTGAAAACCTCACTGCCACTTCCCCA
This sequence comes from Nitrosomonadales bacterium, assembly GCA_023259055.1. Classification (GTDB taxonomy): domain Bacteria; phylum Pseudomonadota; class Gammaproteobacteria; order Burkholderiales; family Gallionellaceae; genus Gallionella. Next base: position 309,927 of record JAHFQZ010000002.1, on the reverse strand, counting down.
GGAAAGTGCGGAGCAGGTACATACTTGGATAAAGACGGTAACGTCAACGAAGCCTTGCACCGCGTGGTCTCATTACCCATCAACATGGCGAATCTACTGAACTGACATGAAATCCTCAATAAGCCAAAATGTAAACATCCCTGTCCTGAGCACGGTAGCCGGAGGGAATGTGCCATTCCAGCGCGGTCTGTCGCTGGTCGAGCTGATGATTTCCATTACCTTGGGATTAATTATCCTGGCCTCCTTATCCACGCTGTTCGTTAACCAGACCAAAACGAGGGTAGAGCTGGACAAATCCAATCGTATGATCGATAACGGACGCTATGCGATGGATATACTCGTTAGCGACGTGAAACTGGCAGGGTATTTTGGAGAATATGTCCCTGCGGCTAGCACCTGCTCATACGTTCCCGTCGGTATCTGGGGCTACGATGCCGGGATAAATAGCATACCAACTCCTCCTGCGGGTATTACCTCAAGCCAGCTCAGGACAGGCAGCGACATATTAGTGATACGCCGAGTCAGCACTGGAACACCCACCGCACAATCGGCTGCGGTTGCCGGAGTGAAGTACATGCAGGTTTCACTTTGCCAATATGACGCGCGGAGTTATGTCATCAGCACAACCCCTGCAGACTTTACGCTGCGGAAGAAAAACTGCTCGCCAACCAGCAGCACTCCCTATGCCGATTTGCGCCGCATGCTGGAGCACGTATATTTCATATCACCCGAAAACACGGCTGGAGATGGCATTCCCACACTAAAGGTGCTGGAAACCGATCAGATGTCCGGACTTCCCGTGATCACGCCACTGGTAGAAGGGATCGAATACATGCAGATTGAATATGGAGTCGATAACAATTCCAGCTTTAAGATTACTGCGACGACGACTGCAGGCAGCCTCGTGCTGAATAATTTATCAGTCGACCCCGTTTTGGCAAGAATAAAGCCAGGCATGGGCGTTTATCATGACACAACCTCAAACCAAAGAATTCCGGCAGGATATACCGTTAATACCATGACCTCACCAACTCTCAGCCCAGCCGCTCCCGGAACAATAACCACCCTGAAAGCAGCAGGCTCTGGTCCTATTGTGACTAGCACATTGGTACCGATGGAACTGGTGCCTTTGACAATACCCTATTTGACTGCGACCGTTACTCCAAACAGCTCCGTTCTGACCGGCTTGTCTGCCGACCCCAAACTGGCGCTGGTAAGGGAAGGGAATGAAATATGTGCTGCCGGAATACCTGCCGGCACTACCATTGCGGGTTTAACCACTACAACCATCACTCTCACCAAAAATGCCACTCAATGTGACTCTACTAACCCATTGTCACCCTGTCCATTAGTGCCGTTGAATATTCCCGCAATAGTGATCAGCCCAAAAGCCATAGCGGGCGATGGCGTTGCGGACGTATTCACTGCTGCGCCATCGCCCGCAGATTGGTCAAACGTTGTCTCGGTAAAGATAACCATCCTGGCGAGAAACACCGAACAGTCCAAGGGTTATACGGATACGAAAATCTATACGCTCGGGAAGGATTCCGCCGGGAATGCCCAGACGGTAGGACCGCGCAATGATAACTACAAGCGCCATGTCTTTACTCAGTTTATCCGTTTGGTTAATACGGCCGGCCGGAGGGAAGTACCATGACATTCTCTCCCAAACCGCATCCCGGTGTTTACCCAGCGCCTGCCGAAGGAATCAGGGCAGGAATCAAACAGCAGCGCGGCAGCACTTTGCTGGTAGGACTCATCATGCTGGTGCTGCTGACCTTGGTTGCGGTATCGGCCATCAACAGCACCACAACCAGCGTCCAGATGGTGGGTAATGCGCAATTCCGCGAGGAAGCCACCGCAGCCGCTCAAAAAGCGATTGAAAACGTGATCAGTACCGGCACTTTCCGAACGGTCGCGCCCTTGCCGCAAACGGTCAATGTCAATGGGGTTGCAAATTACACCGTGACCTTCTCGCCTGCGCCAGCCTGTGTTTCATTTAAACCGGTTGATCCAACAGATCCAACGACTCCGTCTGAATGCGCCAGCTCCATCGGTGCAGTCTGCTTCTGGACCGTGTGGGACATCACTGCGAGGGTCGCTGATCCGGTTACCGGCGCCGGCGTCGTGATTCACCAGGGAATAAGAACGATAGCGGGATTAAATGCAGGCGTCACATCTTGTGGCATTTGATGTTTGACAGGAGATTATCATGAGCATTATCAAAAATATTTCACAGATTTTCTTGTGCATCGGCCTTGTTTTGTCGGCTCCACAAGGGTTTGCCGAAGACATCGATATTTATGCCAGGCCGCCCGATACGTCTCCCAACGCCGCCCTGAACCCGAATGTTCTGATCGTCATCGATAACAGCGCCAACTGGGCATCTGCGGCCCAGCACTGGCCGGGGGGCATCAAGCAGGGCGAATCCGAACTGAACGCCCTGCGCACCGTCATTGGCGAGTTAACTGACAGAACCAATGTCGGCCTTATGATGTTTACCGAGGGAACCGGGACCAACAAGAATGGCGGTTATATTCGCTTCCATGTCCGTCAAATGACACCAACCAATAAATCAGCGTTCTCCGAATTGGTCGGGTTCCCGTCGGGCTGTACCGATGGCCCGAATAGCCTCAATGGCACGCCTAATTGCATACAAAAGAACTTCAACGGGTCGGAGAAGACGGCCTCCGCCAAGACCGACTACAGCGCCTCCATGCTGGAAGTATTCAAATACTTCGGCGGCTACACCCATCCCGCGCACGCGCAGGACGATGTGGCCGGCGCGAATGTAAATTCCAGCCAGTTCGGCACCTTGCGTTATGCCGGCGATTTCGGTGCCGCCAATATCGGCATGTTCGACGCTGCCGCCTACACCGACGCGCTCAAGACCAATTACAATTCGCCGCTATCCTCGACTAACAGTTGCGCCAAGAATTACGTTATTTTCATCGGCAACGGCTTCCCTTCGCAGGATTCTCCCTCGACGCTGCTCGGCCCCCCCAGCCTGTTGCCCGCACAGGGTGTGGGCGGCGATGTCACGCAATTGCCGCTGGCTAACCTGTCCACCACCTCCACGACTCAATCCGTGTTGCTGGCCACGCCCGCATGCGGCACCTACCCGGGTGCTGACATAACGACTTCTACTGCCGCCTGTAACGCTGTTACCACTTTTAGTACAACGTATCCCGGCTACAGCAGCTATGCATGCACTTACAACAGCACTTGCACTGCCGGTTCGACGACCACCACGACCACGGTAATCGGCACCTCTGCCTGCGGTGTCTATGCCAGCGCGGCGGCTTGCCAAGCGGCGGTCGCGGTCGCTCATCCCGGCTACACCAGCACCACCTGCACCAACCAGACTGCCTGCACTTCCACTTCCAGCAACCCGACCAATCCCCTCACGGCAAGCACCGGTTGTATTACGGACAATCTTTCTAATGCAACGAATTGCACTGCTTACGGCGCGGCTCATTATCCTTCCTACAGCGGATTTAGCTGCACTGGCTCTAATTGTAGCCCGAATGTGGGTGGCTCAAAGCAATGGCGGATCGACGCCACGACTTTGATAACCAGCGGAAACACCTACAGCATGAACGGCATCTCCACAACGACGGTGACCGGCTCATCGTACAGCCAAAACATCACCGGCACCTACACCACGACTGCCGCGACACCCAACGGGACATTCTCCGCCCCGGCCGCCGCCAAGATCAACTATTTCGACGAATGGGCGAGATTCCTCCACCGGACGGATGTCAGCCCCGCCGTAGGCCAGCAAAACATCTCCACCTTTACGATAGATGTCTTCAAGGACCAGCAAGACACGAACGAGAGTTCCCTGCTAATCAGCGCAGCTTCTACCGGGGGGGGCAAGTACTTCAAGGCCTCCGATGAAACCGCCATCACCAACGCGCTGCGCAAGATTTTTTCGGAAATCCAGTCAGTCAACAGCGTGTTCGCTTCGTCCAGCCTGCCGGTAAGCGTGAACACCCAGGGAACCTACCTCAATCAGGTGTTCATGGGCATGTTCCGGCCCGAAGCAAATGCCGCGCCGCGCTGGCCCGGAAACCTGAAGCAATTCCAGTTCGCCGTGCTCAATGGCAAGTTGCAACTGGCGGACAAGTACGGGGATGCAGCGATCAGCACCGTCACGGGTTTCGTTACGCCTTGTTCCGACAGTTTCTGGACTACGGATACCGGCCAATATTGGAATTTCGGCACGGCACTTGCCTTGGGCGATTGCTCGGCGCAGGCGTCCGCCTACCCGGTCGCTGGGTCAACTTCTGTTTATTCGGACGCACCCGACGGCGAGGTGGTTGAAAAGGGCGGCGCAGCGCAGCGTTTGCGCGGCGTCAGCGGCGCGGTAACCACCAGCACTAATTATAATGTTTGTGGCGCCGCAACGCCTTCAACGGCATCGTGCCGCAAGCTGTTGACTTGCGATGGCTCTTCCGCAACTTCATGCACTTCTTTTACCAACTTCGATACTTCCAACGCCAGCGTCACCGGCGCGTTGAGCACCAACCTGATCTGGTGGACACGGGGAAAGGATGTCGATAACGAGAATGCCAATCTGGATGCCGGCTTGGCGCCCATTCTTAATGAGATGCGTCCTTCGGTGCATGGCGGTGTGGTCCATTCGCAACCTGCGGTAATCGATTATGGAGGTACCACCGGAACGATCGCATTTTATGGCGCAGACGATGGCGTGTTCCATGCGGTGGATGGCGGGCAAACCGACACCGAGGGCATCGAGCTATGGGGCTTTATCCCACCCGAGGGCTTTGGCAAGTTATATCGCCTGCGCGACAACGGCAGCGACAGCGACGGCGATGGCATCACTTCTGCGCTGATCGCCTTCCCCAGCATCACGGGTTCGCCGGCACCGCTTCCCAAGGATTACTTCTTCGATGGATCCATCGGGGTCTTTCAGAGATTGGGGACGGTCTGGATTTATTCGAGCATGCGCCGCGGCGGACGGGCAGTTTACGCATTTGATGTATCTGACCCTTTCAACCCGGTGCTCAAATGGCGCAAAGGCTGTTTCACCAGCGACACCACCAACGACACGATGTGTTCGGCAGGCTGGTCCGGCATCGGCCAAACATGGTCACATCCCATGGTTGCCTATATCAGCGGGTATATGAGTGGCGGGCTTCCGAAGCCGGTTCTGGTCTTCGGTGGCGGCTATGACCAATGTGAGGACACCGACAGCAAGACACGCTGCACAACCACGCCGCGCAAGGGTGCCAATATCTGGTTTGTTGATGCGGATACCGGCGCTATTATCCGCACTTACCCCACCAATTACAGCGTCCCCGGTGATTTGTCTATACTGAAGGATGTTGATGGTTATATGACCTCGGTGTACGCGTCTGACTCCGGCGGCTATGTCTATCGCATCAATGTCGGTTCCTACGATGGAGCCACGTTCGGCTTCTGGACTGCCAATACGGCAGCAGCTGATACCCTTATCGCCAGCCTGAGCGATTCCAACAATGCACGGAAGTTCCTTGAGGGTCCGACCGTTGTGCCCTCTCCGGGATTCAACGCAGTGCTGATCGGATCAGGTGATCGCGAGCATCCGCTGGTGAATAGTTATGCTTGCAACTACATGGCAACTTCGCCGCTGGGGAGCTTTGTTACCAATCAATTCTATATGTTGATGGATCAGCCGACCGGCTATCCCAGCCCGACTCCGACAACAAGCAGCCTGGTCGATGTCACATCAGGCACGACCACTACTGTGACGGCGTCAGGGATAACCACGATTACCAACGTCACAGGCGGGGTGACAACGACATCGACCCAAGGCTGGCGATTCAATTTTGGCACATGCGAGCAATCGGTCAACACAGGACTTACCATTGGCGGCATAACCAATTTCGGCACCAACACCCCCAGCCCAGGCGGCACATCCTGTGTGGCGAATCTGGGAACTGCACGTGGATACGCGGTGGAATACCTGACCGGCAATGCGACTAGTACGAGCGGCGGCAATCGTTCCGCCATCTATGTCGGTGGCGGTATGCCGCCGTCACCGGTAGCAGGGGTCGTGGATGTGGGTGGAACCAAGTATCCGTTCTGCATCGGCTGCATCGATACAACATCGGCCAACTCATCTGCATTGCAGGGCTCCGAAGTTGTGATCAACCCTACCGGCAGCAGGTACAGATCCTACTGGTATATGGAAAGTGATTGATTTCGCAGCACTGCAAGTTTTGGCGGTCTTCACAACAATACAGGAAGGAACGCCCGCTACTAGCCCAATCGCTAAAGAAGACTTGAGCGAAAACGGGAAGGAGTATTAATCGGCCCGATTAACTTTGCCAAACAAAAAAGCGACCTTCCGGTCGCTTTTTTTCTTCTCGGCATCCGAAGGCAAATCCCGGGTCGCCTACTTAACGATTGCTTTCAATTCACCCTTGGCGTAGCGGCCTGCCATTGCATCCAGCGAAATCGGTTTGATCTTGCCGGCTTGTCCGGCGGCGCCGAAGGCTTCATACCGCGCCTTGCAGATTTCCTTCATCGCATTGGTAGTGGCAGCAAGGAACTTGCGCGGGTCGAAGTCCTTGGGGTTTTGCGCGAGGTAGCGTCGGGTCGCGCCGGTGGAGGCCATGCGCAGGTCGGTATCGATATTCACCTTGCGCACACCATGTCTGATGCCCTCGACAATCTCTTCCACCGGTACGCCGTATGTCTGCCCCATTTGACCGCCGAATTCGTTGATAATTTTCAACCATTCCTGTGGCACTGATGATGAGCCGTGCATCACCAGGTGAGTATTGGGAATGCGTGCGTGAATTTCCTTGATGCGGCTGATTGCCAGCGTGTCGCCGGTTGGTGGCCGGGTGAACTTGTATGCGCCGTGCGAAGTGCCAATCGCAATCGCCAGCGCATCCACACCGGTGACCTTGACGAATTCGGCGGCTTCATTCGGGTCGGTCAGCAGTTGATCGTGGCGCAGCGCGCCTTCTGCACCGTGACCGTCCTCTTTCTCGCCGTGGCCGGATTCCAGCGAACCCAGGCAGCCGAGCTCTCCTTCGACGGAAACGCCCACCGCATGGGACATTTCCACAACACTACGTGTGACATTGACGTTGTATTCAAAACTGGATGGAGTCTTGCCATCAGTCATCAGCGAACCGTCCATCATTACACTGGAGAATCCGGAACGGATTGCCTGAATGCAAACCGCCGGTGATGCGCCATGGTCCTGATGCATCACTACCGGGATATGCGGGTATGCTTCCACGGCCGCTTCGATGAGGTGTCGCAGGAATGCTTCCCCTGCATACTTGCGCGCACCGGCAGAGCCTTGCATGATCACTGGGCTGTTGGTTTCATCAGCCGCTTCCATGATCGCCTTGACCTGTTCGAGGTTGTTCACGTTGAATGCGGGCAAGCCGTAGCCGTTTTCTGCCGCATGGTCGAGTAGTTGTCGTAAAGATACGAGTGCCATTTTCTTTTCCTCTTAGCTAAATTAAAAGATTACTTCAGTCGTTATTCGTTAGTAAAAAATACCGCGTAACGGACAACGCCAACTAACGACTGCCTTTAACTTTTGTGATGATCGCCAACGCGCATGATCTTCATCGTGTTGGTGTGTCCGGCTTTGCCTACTGCCTCGCCTATCGTCATTACCACCATGTCGCCTTCTTCAACCAACCCCAGATCCAGGAGTGTCCCCTCAATTTGATGCCATTCCTCCGCCTGGCCTCTTGATTTGGAATGAAACTCGATGGGATGCACGCCGCTGAACAAAGTCACTTTGCTCAATGTTTCGCGCAACGGTGTTAGTGCGAAAATTGGCACGCCGACACTAATGCGCGACATCCACAACGGGGTCGATCCGGACTGGGTTAACGCTACGATGGCCTTCACCTTGAAATGCGAGGCGGCAAACAAAGCGGACATGGCAATGGACTGATCAATACGGGTGAATTTATGCTTGGCGTCACGAGGGTCCATCGGGCGCTCGTGATCCTCGCGTTCCGCGCTAAGGCAAATTCGCGCCATCGCTTCGATGGTTTCCACCGGATAGTCGCCCACTGCTGTTTCCGCCGATAACATGACAGCATCGGTGCCATCCAGTACGGCATTCGCCACATCGGATACTTCCGCACGGGTTGGGATCGGATTGGTGATCATCGATTCCATCATTTGGGTTGCGGTAATCACCAGACGGTTCTTTGCTCGCGCCATTGTGATCATGCGCTTCTGCAAACCTGGCACAGCGGCATCGCCCACTTCCACGCTCAAATCGCCGCGCGCCACCATGATGGCATCTGACGCATCGATAATGTCTCCCAATGCCGGTATAGCTTCGGCGCGCTCGATCTTGGCCATCAGCAGGCTTTTGCCGCCTGCTGCGTGCATCAGTTCGCGTGCATGGCGCATATCGTCGCCACTGCGCGGAAAAGAGACCGCCAGATAATCGGCTTTGATCAATGCGGCGGTCTTGATGTCTTCCTTGTCCTTGTCGGTCAGTGCGGGTGCCGTCAGTCCGCCGCCTTTGCGGTTAATGCCCTTGTTGTTGGACAACACGCCGCCGCGCACTACCTTGCAAATGACCTGGGTGCCTTTTACTCCGGTTACATGAAATTCCAGCATGCCATCGTTGAGTAGCAATACTGTGCCCACACTGACATCGTTGGGCAGCTCTTTATAATCCAGGCCGACGCGCTCCTGGTTACCCAGCCCCTCCAGCGAGGCATCGAGGATAAAGGTATCGCCGTTGTTCAATACGATCTTGTCGTTCGCGAATTTTTTCACGCGAATTTTCGGCCCTTGCAGGTCGGCCAGAATACCCACCGTGCGGCCACATGCCTTGGCCGCGGCGCGAACCGTTTCGGCGCGGCTCACATGGTCCTGCGCGGTGCCGTGGGAAAAATTCATGCGCACCAGATCCACACCGGCACGAATCATCTGCTCCAACACCTTTTGGTCACTTGAAGCTGGTCCTAGCGTTGCAACTATTTTGGTTCTACGCAGCATGTGTTACCTGTTTAATAATTAACAGCCCTGAGCTATCGTGGTATGCAAGCTTGGGTAGTTGCCAGCCTGCATGAGATTCTTCGCGCTTATTATGAACCTGCTCGTTGTTCGAGAATTTCCACTGCAGGCAATTTTTTGCCTTCAAGAAATTCCAGAAACGCTCCGCCTGCAGTTGAAATGTAAGACACCTTGTCATAGATGCCGTACTTCTGAATCGCGGCTATGGTGTCGCCGCCTCCTGCGAGCGTAAAGGCTTTGGTTTCGGCAATTGCCATGGCAATTGCTTTGGTGCCCGCGCCGAATTGATCGAACTCGAACACGCCGACCGGGCCGTTCCAGACAACTGTGCCTGCCTTCATGATGATGTCGACCAATTCCTGTGCGGACTGCGGGCCGATGTCGAAAATCATCTCATCGTCTGCCACATCCCCGGCATCTTTGAGGATAGCCGGGGTATTTTCGTTGCCAGCCACAAAAGGAGCTTCCTTGCCGACGACAACATCCTTGGCAATGGGGATGCTTGCGCCGCGAGCAGCCATTTTTTCCAGCAATGCCTGGGCGGTGGGTATCAGATCGTCTTCACACAACGACTTGCCGACCTGGTGTCCGGTGGCCTTGAGAAAAGTGTTGGCAATACCGCCGCCAACCACCAGTTGATCCACTTTTTCCGACAGGCTTTCCAGCACGGTCAGCTTCGTTGATACTTTGCTGCCGCCGACGATGGCAACCATCGGTCGCGCCGGGCTGAGCAGGGCTTTGGTCAATGCGTCCAACTCTTCGGTCAGCAAAATGCCCGCAGCAGCCACATGCGCAAACTTCGCCACGCCGTGAGTCGAGGCTTCAGCACGGTGCGCCGTGCCGAATGCGTCCATCACGAACACGTCGCACAGCGCAGCATATTTTTTTGAAATGTCATCCAGGCTCTTTTTTTCGCCTTTGTTGAAGCGGCAATTTTCCAGCAATACCAATTCACCTTCGGCAACATCGAAGCCGCCGTCTATCCAATCCCTGATAAGACGCACGGGTTTGCCCAGTTTGTTGGCGATAACATTTGCAACTGGTTTGAGCGAATTTTCTTCGGAATAAACTCCTTCTTCCGGGCGGCCCAAATGGGAAGTTACCATCACACGCGCTCCGGCCTTCAGCGCAAAATTTATCGTCGCCATTGAAGCTGTGATGCGTGCATCGGATGTTACTTTGCCGTCTTTGACTGGGACATTGAGATCGGAGCGGATCAGGACATGTTTACCCTTGAGATCCAGATCAGTCATTCTAATTACGTTCATGGTATATCTTCCATACTTGGGGCCAGAGGCCGGAGACTATAAAACCGCCTAGCCCCTAACCTCCAGCCTCTTTGGTTTTTATTTTGCGATGACGCGAGCCATCTCCAGCACCTTGCAGGAATAGCCCCACTCGTTGTCGTACCAGGCTACAACCTTGATGAAAGTCCCGTCCAGAGCTATGCCTGCATCAGCATCGAATACCGAGGTGCAACTCTCGCCGCGGAAGTCGGTGGAGACCACTTTTTCTTCGGTGTAGCCGAGCACGCCCTTCATCGCTCCCTGAGACGAGGCCTTCATCGCGGCGCAGATGTCGGCATAAGTTGTTTCCTTATTCAGTTCAACAGTCAGGTCAACAACAGACACGTCCGAGGTCGGCACGCGGAAAGACATTCCAGTAAGCTTCTTGTTCAGCTCGGGGATGACTTTTCCGACGGCCTTGGCAGCACCGGTCGAGGACGGAATGATATTTTCAAGAATGCCGCGACCACCGCGCCAATCCTTGTTGGAAGGGCCATCGACGGTCTTCTGTGTGGCGGTAGTGGCATGCACTGTGGTCATCAGGCCGCGCTTGATACCCCAGTTGTCGTTCAGCACCTTGGCTATCGGTGCGAGGCAATTGGTAGTGCATGAAGCGTTGGAAATAATGGTTTGTCCGGCGTATGTCTTGTCATTCACGCCGTACACAAACATCGGCGTGTCATCCTTGGACGGCGCAGACATAATAACCTTCCTGGCACCGGCGGTAATGTGCTTTTCGGCGGTTTCCTTGGTAAGGAAAAGGCCGGTAGACTCGATAACAATATCGGCTTTAATTTCGTTCCATTTCAGTTCGGCGGGATCCTTGACGGCGGTCAGGCGAATTTTCTTGCCATTAACAACCAAAGTGTTGCCCTCGACTGAAACCTCGCCCTTGAAGCGTCCATGCACTGAGTCGTAACTCAGCATGTAAGCCAGATAATTCGGTTCAAGCAGATCGTTGATGCCGACGATTTCAATGTCTGGGAAGTCTTTTACTGCGGCGCGCAACACCATACGCCCTATGCGGCCAAAGCCGTTAATACCAACACGAATCGTCATTTTATTCTCCTGTTTAGTAATTAAAATTTGTACGATTTACAGCACGCTTTTCGCCGTTTTAACTATGTTCTCAGTGGTAAAACCGAAGTGTTTGAACAACTCCGGTGCAGGTGCTGATTCTCCAAAACTGTCCATGCCAATCACTGCGCCGTCCAAGCCGACATATTTATACCAGCCGCCAGTGACACCCGCCTCGATGGCGACTTTGTGCACGCCAGGCAACAGAACGCTGTCCTTGTATGCCTGATCCTGCTTGTCGAACACATTGGTGGAGGGCATCGACACTACGCGGGTTGCGATGCCCTGTTCGCCCAGCGCCTTCTTGGCATCCATAGCGAGTTGCACTTCCGAACCGGTGGCAATGAGTACCAGCCTGGGCGATGCGGCATCGGCCAGTACATAGCCGCCTTTGGCGATGCTGGCAATGGTGGCCGCGTCGCGTTTCTGGAAGGTGAGGTTCTGGCGGCTGAAAACCAGACTGCTTGGCCCGTCACTGCGTTCAACGGCTGCCACCCAGGCCACGGCCGATTCCACCGTGTCGCATGGTCGCCACACCTGCATGTTGGGGATCAAACGCAAGGTCGCGGTTTGTTCGACCGGCTGATGGGTCGGGCCGTCTTCGCCCAGGCCGATGGAATCATGAGTAAACACATATATCACGCGCTGTTTCATCAGCGCCGACATGCGAATCGCATTGCGCGCATACTCGGAGAACATCAGGAATGTGCCGCCGAACGGCAGGAAACCGCCGTGCAAAGCCATGCCATTCATGATGTGTGCCATGCCGAATTCGCGCACGCCGTAACTGATGTAATTGCCAGTACCCTTGCCGCGAAGGTGTTTACATCCCGTCCAGTTGGTCAGATTGGATCCGGTCAGGTCAGCCGATCCGCCGAGAAATTCGGGCAGTGCCGGCACCAAGGCGTTAATGGCATTCTGTGAAGCCTTGCGGGTAGCAATGGTTTCGGCTTTTTCATTGGTCTTGGCGATTGCTTCGGCGGCATGCGCAGTCCAGTTGGCAGGCAGTTCACCCTTGATACGGCGCGTGAATTCAGCTGCTTCTTTTGGGTAGGCAGCCTTGTATTCGGCGAATTTGTTGTTCCACAGCTTTTCCAGGCCTTCGCCCTTGGTCCGCGCATCCCATGCCTCATATACATGTTTGGGAATCTCGAACGGTGGATATTTCCAGCCAATATGTTCGCGCGTGGCAGCCACTTCGGCATCGCCGAGCGCGGCACCATGCACATCATGGGTGTCGGCTTTGTTAGGCGAACCAGCGCCGATGATGGTCTTGCAGCAAATCAGCGTGGGCTTGTCGGTGACTGCATTACCCGCCTTGATGGCCGCATCTATCGCTTCAGGGTCATGTCCCTGCACTTCAACGACATGCCAACCGTAGGCCTCAAAACGCTTCGGTGTGTCGTCGGTGAACCATCCGTCAACATGGCCGTCAATCGAGATGTTGTTGTCGTCCCAGAATGCGGTCAGCTTGCCCAGGCCCCATGTACCGGCCAGCGCGCACGCCTCGTGGGAAATCCCCTCCATCATGCAGCCATCTCCCATGAACACATAGGTGCGGTGGTTGACGATTTCGTGGCCGGGCTTGTTGAATTCCGCAGCCAGCAATTTTTCCGCCATCGCCATGCCCACCGCATTGGTGATGCCTTGGCCGAGCGGGCCGCCGGTCGTTTCGATTCCGGGCGTATAACCGTATTCGGGGTGTCCCGGCGTCCTGGAATGCATTTGGCGGAAGCGCTTAAGCTCCTCGATCGGCAAATCGTATCCAGACAAATGCAGCAACGCGTAAATCAGCATCGAGCCGTGGCCGTTGGACAGAACGAAACGGTCTCGGTCAGGCCACTTTGGATTGGCCGGGTTGTGGCGCAGGTGGCGGTTCCACAGCACGTCTGCGATTTCCGCCATACCCATCGGTGCGCCGGGGTGGCCGGAGTTTGCTTTCTGCACGGCATCCACTGCCAGCATCCGGATCGCACCGGTGATGTCATTGAACTTTGGAGGGATGATGTTACGTGTCGCGGCCATTTTCTGTTACCTCCGGAATATTCTGTTGGTTGGTTATTTAAATCCGTTCGGGTCGATGATTATACCGTAACTACGGCTCATGCTCTGACGCAGGTTGTCATCAGTTACCCATTCTTGCCGTTATTGAGGGTGAGGTGTGCCAATTCTCTCTCATCGTGCTAATAATTGCGCTTTTAAGCCAGCGCGTTTTTTGCGCCCATGCTTAACAGTGCAGCTGTAGACAAAATTGCGATAAATTTTTTCCATTGGGCAAAGATATTTATCTCCTTACGAGTGAACCTGAAGCTTAATTGCTATAAAATAATACCATACTATTATGGTATGGTATACAAAAAGCTTTGATTGCAACTATTTAGAAGGCAATGAACCGATATGGCTTCCTACTATCATTCGCCTTCTCCCTTTTTTTTTGTAAATTTGATGCCCAATTGCTTGAGCTTGCGATAAAGATGGGTACGCTCCAGTCCAACCTTTTCGGCTACACGCATGACATTGCCTACTTCTTTACGCAAATGATAATCAAAATAAAGCGCATCAAAATGATCGCGTGCTTCGCGCAATGGCAAATCCAGCGGCAAAGAAAAAAGCTGTGTCCGCCCGTCAATATTCAGGGTTAATTTCTGGTTTTGAACCTCTTCATCCCGTATCTGAAGCTTGGGCGCACCCTCCATGATTGCCTTGGCAATAGTGCTGAGCAGCTTCTGCAGCGCAATGGGCTTTTCCAGAAAATCTATTGCGCCGATACGTGTCGCTTCGACCGCCGTTTCAATGGTGCCATGACCTGACATCATTACGACAGGCATAGTCAGCAAATCCTGATCGACCCACTCCTTGAGCAAAGCCACGCCATCAGTGTCGGGCATCCAGATATCGAGCAATACCAGATCCGGCTCACGTTCATTTCTGAAAGCGCGCGCCTGGTCGGCATTTTCCGCGAGATGTACCTGATAACCTTCGTCAAGCAGGATTTCCGAAAGCAGTTCGCGGATTCCAATTTCATCATCCACCACCAAAATTTGTTTGCTTCCCATTAGGCCTCCTCAGCCAGTGGCAAAATTATACTGACCTGCGCTCCGCCGTCTAATCTATTTTCTATAGTGATATGACCACCTTGCTCCTCGACGATTTTTTTTACAATAGCCAAACCCAAGCCTGTTCCTTTGGCCTTGGTGGTCATGTAAGGCTCAAATGCTCGCGACAGGACGCTTTCGGGAAAGCCCCTGCCTCTATCCTCCACACGCAAATAAAATTTCGCGCCGTGTGTTTCCGTGCTTAGCGTTATTTGTGGCTGCGCAACATCATGCAACGCATCCTGAGCATTTTGCAGCAGGTTGTGAATGACTTGGCGCAAGCGGGTTGCGTCTCCGTTGACTTCGCTTCGCGGCGCATCCAGATTAAGCACAATAGGAATAGCATTCGCTTCATACAAACCCAGCACCTCCTTGATCAATTGATGCAAATCCAAACGCGATAGTTTCAGCGCCGGGCCGCGTGCATAATTAGCGAAATCGCCCACCATGTTTTTCATCGCACCAACCTGACTGACGATGGTTTGCGTGGCACGCTGTAGCAGTTGCGCGTCACTTTCATCAAGCTTGCCACTAAGTTTGTGCTGCAATCGTTCTGCTGAAAGCTGTATCGGTGTTAGCGGGTTTTTGATTTCATGCGCGAGACGGCGTGCCACCTCGCCCCAGGCCGCCTGCCGCTCTGCGCTTAGCAGGTGACTGATATCATCGAACACTACCACATAGCCGGCGTCACCACCATGCGGCAAACGCGTGCCGCGCATCAGCAATATCTGGTTACCATTCCTGCTCATCCGCTCTATCTGCCGTTGCCATTCGCTGTTGGTTGCATCACTGAAAGCCTCTATGATGGTGTTGCAGAACAATCTCAGCAGACTATGTTTTTCAGCTATTTTACTTATCGGCATGCGTAGCATTTCCTGTAAGGGTGCAGCAAGGATTTGCGCCGCGCTGGTATTCACAGAACGCAATCGGAAATCATCATCCAGAGCAAGCACACCAGAAGACAAGTGGGTAAGCACGCTCTCCAGATGACCCTTGGCGCTTTCCACTTCGCGCTGTTGCTGTTCGCTGACCCGCTTTGCCTCAAAAAGCTGCTGTGTCATCTGGTTAAACAGTCCGGTCAGCGCGCCCAACTCATCGCTGCTTTGCACAGGATATTGGCCGGTAAAGTCGCCTTGCGCTACCGCTCGCGTGCCTTCCGCAAGCGCTTCCAGCGAGGAACCCAGGCGCTCGCTGATAAAAAACGCTGTTGACACCGCTGTCAAAAGCACCACCAATAGCGACAGTGTCAAGGTAATCCCATACAGCCGTTTCAATCCGAGGCGTGAAAGCGTCAATTTCTGGTAATCGCGATACACTGCCTGCACGGTCTCCGCATCCGCCTCTACTTGTTTTGACACCGGCTGGGTGAATTGCAGCACGTATTGCCCCCCAGCCTGCGTATTGGAGTTCACCCTCACCATCGAGCGCAGCGTCAACCCTTTATTTGGCAGGGTATCAATCACTGAATATTCGCCAGTATCAATGGTAAATTGCAGCAAACTGCCATCGGGTATTTCCGGCAATATAGTGTTACCGCCAGAAGAAAACGCAATCACATTTCCTTTAGGTGTAAATAGTGTTGCTTCCTGCTCAACTTTTTTATCCAACACCTGCTCTAGCGCTCGCTGAAATTCGTTTGGATGCTTTTCAGTTAACAATATTGCAATGAACTGGGTTTTTTTGGTAAGTTCTTTCAAGCTATTGTCTAGGCCGCTTCTGCCGAGATTGAGGCCGCCCTCCAAAGCATTTTCGACACGCACGTCGAACCACGATTCAATGCTTTTGCTCAAGAAATTTACTGATACCACGTACACCAGCAATCCGGGCAGAACGGCTATCAATGTGAAAAAAACCACTAGTCTCAACGTAAGCTTGGCGCCAAAAACTTTGTTTTTTATCTTATTACGCAATCTCATCAGTTGAAAACCAACCAAGCCCGTCAAAATCAGCGCAAACAAGCCGGTTAACCCGAGAAGCACATAATAGTTGATGGAAAACACCTCGGTGTTCGCGCTGCTGCTGGACAGCAAATAAAGCAACAATATGCCGACAATGGCGCTGATGAAATTAAAGTATTTCAATGTCTGTCACTCCACTTTGCTATCACCGCGCAAGGTAATTTCAGCCGGTCGGACCATCCAGCGATACCATTCGGAATCGAGAGTCCAATCCTTGCCGGTCATCGCATTGACCTGCAGCGGTAAAGGCAAGTGCGTTACATCCAGGCGCAGGCGCGTTTCGACAATATAGCTACTATCCCTTTTTATCAATTCTGCAGGAATAATCGCGGAGCTTTGTCTTGCCAGTATGTTTAACGCGTCTTCGAAACTGGCAAAGCTCTGGAACAGTGTGCCGCGTGAAAGGCGATACTGGCGCGTCAATACATTGTAGGAAAGCTTGACGGTTTGCTCGCCTTGAAATATCTTTTCGTCCAGCCAATACCAGCGTGAGCGAGTCAGTAAAAAATCGCCCACGAAATACAGCGTCACGCCGCGCGTCAAGGCCTGCTGAGCTGCGAAAGTAAGCTTGATATCGTAGCTGGCAGTGAGTTGATAGCCATCTTCGTTCAGACGCATTTCCGCCTTGTTGACGGAAATACCCTCCGCCTGAACCGTTGTAATGAACAACAAGACAAGCAACGTACTATGCAGCAATAGTCCCAAGCTACGCTGCAATATACCAGGCAACTTAATTTTTTTGCAGCAAAGCATAGAAGAATCCGTCATGCTGATCGTTCGGCAATATTTGTCCATTGCTACTTTCTGGCAATACTATCGGCAACAGCTGCGCATCCATCTGTTGCGCCAGAAACGCCGCGATGACCTGTTCATTTTCCTGCCGGAAAACCGAGCAGGTTGCATAGAGCAATTTACCATCTTGCGCCAGCAGCCGCCACAACGCGCGCAGAATATCGAGTTGTTGCGCGGCGAAACCGGCAATATCCGTGCGGCGGCGCAACCACTTGATGTCGGGGTGACGGCGCACCACGCCGGAAGCCGAGCAGGGTAAATCGGCGAGAATACGCTGAAAGGTTTTTCCATCCCACCACTTTTCCGGTTCGGCGGCATCACCGACCAGCAGTTGCGCGGTCAATCCCAGACGCTGCAAATTTTCCGCAACGCGCTGCAAACGCTTCTCGTCTTTGTCTACCGCCACCATTTCTACTTGTGCGCATTCCAGAATATGCGCGGTCTTGCCACCCGGTGCGGCGCAGGCATCCAGCACGCGCATGCCATCATGAACATCCAGCAAACGCGCGGCGTATTGCGCGCCAGCATCCTGCACCGAAATCAGTCCGGCAAAGAATCCCGGCAGCTGGTCCACCGGAACCGGCTTATCCAGTTGCAGCGCATCCGGTTCGATCAGACGGGCGCGGAAATTTTGTTGATCCCTATCTTGTTGAGATAGCAGCGCCAAATAATCTGCTGTCGTGCCACGTCGCTGATTGACGCGCAACGTCATCGGCGGATGCATATTGCCCGCTGTCAGCATTGCCGCGCTACGCTCGCCATACTGCGCTTGCAACTCATCGATCCACCATTGCGGATAACTGTACTTCCCTTCCGCGTGCTGTGCAGCTTGTTCAAGCAATGCTTCGCGGCTGCGCAGGAAATTGCGCAGGATCGCGTTTACCAGACCGCTCACTTTCACATTCAGCATTTGTGCGGAGCGCACCGCATGATCGACCACGGCGTGTTGAGCTGCTTTGCTGTATTGCAATTGGTACAGCGCCACCAGTAGCACATAGTAGATACGCTGATCCAGCATCGGCTTATGCAGCAACAGACCTAACAGCGCGCGCAATTGGCCGTAAAAACGCAAGGTGCCATAGCTCAGATCCTGCAGGGCCGCGCGTTGCGACGGAGTCCATACCGCTTTTTTGCGCAGCGACTCATCCAGCACCTGATTCAGGTTGCGCCCGTCTGCAAGCACCTGTTGAACGATTTGGCCTGCGGCGAGTTGTATGTTGTGCATTTAGTTAATCGAGAAATTATCGCCAGCCTTGACAGGCACGGCTTGCAGGAACTGTGCGGCCGGTTGCGCCTTGCCACCTGGGCGTTGCAAGACTTCCAGCCGTAGCGCGCCCTTGCCGCAAGCTACAGTGATGCCGTGTTTGTTCACCGCCAACACCTTGCCCGCCTCGCCTTGTGCGCCCTCCTGCAGCGCAGCCTGCCAGATTTTTATCGCCGCGCCATTGAGGCTGGCGTGGCACACCGGAAAGGGGTTGAATGCGCGCACCGCGCGTTCTATCTGTTGCGCATCCTGGCGCCAGTCGATCTGCGCCTCGCTCTTTAGCAGCTTGGCGGCGTAGCACGCCGCCTCATTGTCTTGCTTTACAGGTGTCAGGCGGTTTTGCCAGTTGCCGCCTGTTGGCGACATCCCTGCCAACCCCGGTTCCTGCAACAGGTACAACGCTTCAAGAATGCAGCTTGCGCCCACCACGGCCAGCTTGTCGTGCAAAGTTTGTGCGGTGTCGTTTTGTGCAATCGGGCAAGACCGGCGCATCAGCATGTCACCAGTATCCAGTCCTTCGTCCATCTGCATGATGGTGATTCCCGTTTCGCTGTCGCCCGCCAGAATAGCGCGTGGAATCGGCGCGGCCCCGCGCCAGCGCGGCAGCAATGAAGCATGAATATTCAGGCAACCGTAGCGCGGTAGTTGCAAGACGGCCTTCGGCAGAATCAGCCCGTAAGCTGCCACCACCATTACATCTGCATCCAGCGCAGCAATCGAACGTTGCGCCTCTTCGGTTCTCAATGTGGCTGGCTGCAATACAGGCAAACCGTGTTGCAATGCGAGCTGCTTCACCGGGCTGGCAGCAAGCTGCATACCCCGTCCGGCAGGACGATCCGGCTGGGTCAGCACCGCGGTAACTTGATGTTCTCTGAGCAATGCCGCCAGCGAGCTGGCCGCAAATTGCGGCGTTCCGGCAAAGATGATTTTCATAATGGTTTATTCTAACGGCGATTGAATCCGCAGATTACACAGATTCGCACAGATTTTCAGGCGGATGTTGATGATAGCTTCCTCACCTAACGGGTTATCAGAGTGAGGGCACGGCGCACTCCTACATTATTTCGCGCTGACGCTTCTTCAGCTTGGCGCGAATTCTGGCTTGCTTGAGTTGCGACAAGTATTCGACGAACACCTTGCCGCGCAAGTGATCCATTTCATGCTGGATGCAGACAGCGAGAAATCCTTCCGCTTCCAGCGTGAACGGTTTGCCTTTCCCATCGAGTGCATGTACCGTCACTTTTTCAGCGCGGCAGACCTTTTCGTAAATGCCGGGCACCGACAGGCAGCCTTCCTCGCTTTCCTCCTCGCCGCTACTGGCGATGATTTCCGGATTGATGAAAACCATTAGTTTGTCACGCACCTCGGAAGCGT
This sequence comes from Nitrosomonadales bacterium, assembly GCA_023259055.1. Lineage (GTDB taxonomy): Bacteria > Pseudomonadota > Gammaproteobacteria > Burkholderiales > Gallionellaceae > Gallionella. The sequence goes on along the minus strand of JAHFQZ010000002.1, from coordinate 290,060 downwards.
CCACCACGATGACTTGCTCATGAATGTCAACTTGCGTTGCCGCCAATCCCACACCAGGCGCGGCATACATGGTCTCCGCCATGTCTTTCACCAGTTTGCGGGTAGCTTCATCGACTCGCTCAACTTTTCTTGCAATCTTGTGAAGCCGCTCATCGGGATACTGCAAAATTTTCAGGATTGCCATGCCGCTATTGCACCACAGTAGATTTTAAAGATTCCCATAAATGCTTGCTAATTTAGATGACTAGATGCAGAATTTAATGCAACGCAGCAATATTGCGTGCCTTTTATATTGATTCTGCCGGAGTTTTCCATGCGCAAGATTATATCGCTGATTTGTTTTTTAGTACCTATCGTGGCGTTCGCCGATCAGCTTCAAATTCGCCCAGATGTTCGACCAGACGCCCCGGATCGTTACGTCGTTGTAAAAGGAGACACTCTGTGGGACATATCCGGCAAATTCTTCAAAGACCCGTGGAAATGGCCGCATATCTGGGGTCTGAACAAAGACACCATTAAAGATCCTCACTGGATATACCCTGGGGATGTGGTCAATCTGGATCGCACCAACGGCACATTGCGCATCGGACAAGCTGATACAAGCCAGCCGAGTGTTACAGGCGGCACGGCCTTCACGCAGGATACGGATGACTCAAGCGATACACGCAACATCGTCAGGCTTTCCCCCAAGGCGCATGTAGTGCAAAGTACTCACGATGCCATCCCGAGCATTCCCGCCAGCGTAATCGGGCCATTTTTGAGTCAGCCGTTGGTAATTGAAGAAGGCGCGTTGAAGGATGCGCCATCGCTGATCGGTGCGCGCGAAGGCCGGGTGGTGCTTGGCAAATTTGACACCGGTTTTGCCAAAGGGCTGACTGCGGACAAAGGTGATAAATGGCAAATTTATCGCCCTGGTAAGAAATTTGTCGACCCGGAAACAGGCGAGATGTTGGGTATTGAAGCGGTTTACCTTGGCGATGCCGAGGTAAAGGCTTTTGCAGAGGTCAGTACCGTTTCGATCACTCATTCCGTACAAGAAGTTTACAAAGGCGACCTACTGGTTACCCCCTCCATCGATACGGCCGGCACTTACCTGCCGCGTGCGCCAGAAATCAACATTTCCGCACGTGTAATTTCAGTTTATGGCGGGGTATCACAGGCAGGACAAAACACCCCCATTGTTTTAAATAAGGGCGCACGCGACGGGCTGGAGGTTGGCCATGTGTTGGCCCTTTATCAAAAAGGGGAAGTTCTCAGGGAAAGCGGCCGGTTCATTTTTAGCCGTGATAAAGTTTATACGCTGCCGGACGAGCGCTATGGATTAGTATTCGTGTTCCGCGTGTTCAACAAGGTATCGTACGCACTGGTAATGCAGACAAAACTGCCAGTGCAGTTGCTGGATCGCGCACAAACCCCTTAAACAATGAAAGTTGATGTTTCGCTCGAAGCATGGCTGGCACTAAGCCTGACTCGGGGTTTGGGCGGTGAGGGAGCGCGTCGGCTGTTGAAGGAATTCGGCTCACCGGAAGCGGTTTTTGCCGCATCCGTGAGTTCGCTCAAGTCTGTCGTCAAAGCCGATGTTGCCGCTGAAATCAGCAAAGGCATCGATAGCGATGTCATTGCGCCAACTTTGGCCTGGCTGCAAGACATCAATAACCATATCGTCACCCTCGCTGATAGCGACTATCCCCAAGCCCTGCTGAATATTACAGACCCGCCGCTGTTGCTGTATGTGAAAGGGCGGCTCGAACTGCTCAACCACCCTGCGCTGGCCGTGGTCGGCAGCCGCAACGCAACACCGCAGGGCATCGGCAACGCCGAAGCCTTTGCCAAATCATTGAGTGATGCCGGGCTGTGCATCATCAGCGGCATGGCGCACGGCATCGATGCAGCCGCCCATCGCGGTGCATTGCGCGGCCAAGGCAACAATCAGGGAAGCAGCATTGCCGTGGTAGGCACCGGTTTGGATAAAATCTATCCGGCTGCCAATCGTGATCTGGCGCACGCGCTCGCACAACAAGGCGCGTTGATCTCGGAATTCCCACTGGGCACGCCACCGCTACCCGCAAATTTTCCGCGACGCAATCGCATTATCAGCGGCATGAGCCTTGGTTGCCTGGTGGTAGAAGCTTCGCTGCAAAGCGGCTCGCTGATTACCGCGCGGCTGGCCCTTGAACAGGGACGGGACGTGTTCGCCGTTCCTGGTTCGATACATGCGCCACAAAGCAAGGGTTGTCACGCGCTGCTCAAACAGGGCGCGAAACTGGTCGAGACGGCGCAGGATATTCTTGAAGAGTTGGGTGCCCCGCTTATCGCACCGGCTCTAAACTCATTGGCTCAAGGTCTTGATATACAAGACACAGGTTTCGCGCTTCTTGATCATGTCGGCTTCGATCCGGTGGATTTGGACACGCTCAGAAATCGCAGCGGCTTGACGATAGCCGAGCTATCCGCCATGCTGTTGACGCTCGAACTGAGCGGGCACATCAATACGATACCCGGCGGTTTGTACCAACGAATCCATTAAATACCGCACAAATATGTTTGAAATCCTGATGTACCTGTTTGAAAGTTACTTCGATGCGGGCAGTTATCCAGAACCGGATAAGTTGTCGCGCAAACTTTCCGCCGCCGGTTTCGAGGGCGAAGAAATCACCGAAGCATTGACATGGCTATCCGCTTTGCAACTGCAAAACCCCGAAAACTATCCGGACAGTCTTTTGCACACCGGGCAGCGGCATTTTGCTGAGCTGGAGCTAAAACGTGTCAGCTATGAAGCTCGACAATTCCTGATGTTCGCCGAACAGCAACACCTGATCTCTGCAGTTGAGCGTGAAATGATTATTGACCGAGCTGTCGCTCTGCAGCAGGAAAATCTCGCTCTGGACAAGCTCAAGTTGATCATGCTGATGGTATTGTGGAATCGCCATCAAGACATTGATCCTCTGCTGATTGAAGAATTGCTTACCCCTCTGCATTCCGCGCAACTACACTGAACCATAACGCATGGCAACCAACCTCCTGATCGTTGAGTCTCCGGCCAAGGCAAAAACGCTTAAAAAATACTTGGGTAAGGATTTTGAAGTGCTCGCTTCGTATGGGCACGTGCGCGATTTGATTCCCAAGACTGGCGCGGTCGATACCGAAAACAATTTTGCAATGCAATACGAAACCATTGCGCGCAACAGCAAGCATGTTGATGCAATTGCCAAAGCCGCTGCGGATGCTGATCATATCTATCTGGCACCCGATCCGGATCGCGAAGGAGAGGCCATTGCCTGGCACATTTCCGAGCTGCTCAAAGCCAAGCGCGGTCTGAAGAACAAAAACATGCAGCGCGTGGTGTTCTACGAAATAACCCAGTCGGCGGTACGCGAAGCGGTCGCTCACCCAAGGGAAATATCAATGCCGCTGGTGAATGCGCAACAGGCGCGGCGCGCGCTGGACTATCTGGTCGGCTTCAATTTGTCGCCGCTGCTGTGGCGCAAGATTCGCACCGGCTTGTCGGCGGGGCGCGTACAAAGCCCCGCGCTGCGCATGATCGTCGAACGCGAACTGGAGATTGAAGCGTTCAAGAGCCAGGAATACTGGTCTGTGCATCTCGATACGAACAAGGATCACCTGCCATTCACCGCCAAACTGTTCCAGTATCAGGGCAAGAAGCTGGAGCAGCTCAGCATCGGCAGCCAAGCCGAATATGACGCGATTCAAGCCAAGCTCAACGATGCCAAGCTGCCTCCCAAGGTGGTGCGAGTCGAGAAAAAAGCCAAGCAGCGCTATGCCGCTGCGCCGTTCACCACTTCCACGCTGCAACAGGAAGCCGTGCGCAAGCTGGGCATGACTGCCGACCGCACGATGCGCACCGCGCAATCGCTGTATGAAGGTGTGGACATCGGCGGCCAGACCGTAGGCCTGATTTCCTACATGCGTACCGACTCGGTATCGCTGGCGAAAGAAGCGGTGCAGGAGATTCGCGATTACATCAAGGATAATTTTTCGGCGGAATATCTGCCGTCGACACAACCAACCTACAAGAGCAAGACCAAGAACGCGCAGGAGTCGCACGAAGCGATCCGCCCGACCTCGATCCTGCGCACCCCGGACAGCCTTCGCGACCACCTGACCGCCGATCAGTCGCGCCTCTACGAGATGATATGGAAACGCACCTTGGCATGCCAGATGGCACCGGCGCGTTTCGATACGGTGAGCGTGGATATCCGCTTGGGCGGCGACACCACGCTGTTCCGCGCCAACGGCCAGGTACTAGTATTCCCCGGCTTCATCGGCGTGTACATGGAAGACGTGGACGACGCGACCGAAGAAGAGGGCGGCAAGCTGCCGCCGCTGGTAGAGGGTGATGTGCTACCCATCGACAAGCTGTATGGCGAGCAGCATTTCACCCAGCCACCGCCGCGCTACTCAGAAGCCAGCTTGGTCAAGTCGCTGGAAGAGTATGGCATTGGCCGCCCCTCAACCTACGCTACCATCATCTCCACGCTGCAAGCCCGTGAATACGCCATTCTCGACAAGAAGCGCTTCATGCCGACCGATGTAGGACGCGTCGTCACGCGCTTCCTCACCGACCATTTCACCCGCTATGTGGATTACGGCTTCACCGCACACCTCGAAGACGAACTCGACGAGGTGTCCGAAGGCAAGCGCGACTGGATCGGTGTGATGGAAGGATTCTGGAAAGATTTTTCCAAACTGATCAAGGAAAAAGCCAGCATCGACCGACCGGTCGAGCTGATCAACGAGGCGTGTCCGGAGTGCGGCAAACCACTCGCCAAAAAACTCAGCAAATACGGCAGCTTCATCAGCTGCACCAATTATCCGGAGTGTAAATACAAACGCAGCCTCAGCGGCGAATCGCAGGATGATGCATCGGCAAGGGTGGAATTGGGCGCGCATCCCGACACCAGTCAAATTGTGCTTTTGTTGCGCGGTCCGTACGGTCACTACGTGCAACTTGGCGAAGTGGTGAAAGAAGAAAAAGCCAAACCCAAGCGTGTCTCTTGGCCTAAGGAAATGCCGATCGAACAGGCCGATCTGGCGAGTGCGCTGAAGCTTCTGTCGCTGCCGCGCGAGCTCGGCACACACCCCGAAACAGGCAAAAAAGTCATCGTCAATATCGGGCGCTTCGGCCCCTATATCGGTCACGACGGCAAGTTCAAATCCATTCCACGTAGCGACAGCATTTTCGACGTCAGCCTGGATCGCGCAGTGGAATTGCTGGCGCAAGCCCGCGATGGCAACACCGTGTTGCGCGTGTTAGGCGATCACCCGGACGATAAAACCAGCGTGGAAATTTGCAGCGGTCGCTACGGCCCATATGCCCGGCACGGCAAGGTCAACGCCACCTTGCCCAAGGGCGTTTCGCCGGATGACATCACGCTGGAAGAAGCGCTGGAATTGATTGCAGCCAAGGCGGCGAAGGGCGGCGGAAAGGCCAAGAAACCGGCTGCCAAAAAGACATCTGCCAAAACCGCTAAGCCCAAGGCGGCGAAAACGGCCAAGACAAAATCCGCAACGCCAAAGGCAAAGACCGCAACAACCAAGAAGACTGCGGCGAAGTCAGAGAAGCCGGTTGCAAAAAAGGCTCCTGCAAAGAAAGCCGCCAAGAGCAAATCATAGCTTTTAATCGTCGGGCTCTGCCTGACATTACAATCCGGCGGGCGCAGCTTGCCCGAATTAATTCCCAGCTTTAATCTGCCACGCTGCGTGACATCCAACGCATTTAGTCAGAACATTGGATGACATTTTCAGCAGTTCCGGTACAGGTTTGCCGCCTTCCGCTGCCTTGGCGATTTCGTCCATGTCACGGTGAACACTCAAGCCCAGCTGTTTGAACTCAATAGGTAGTTTTGCCATTAGAGCCGGATTGACATCAGCTGCCGAGGCCATGCCCGCGCTGCTTGCAGCTTTGATGATGCGCTGCATATCGCCCTGATTAGCGCCCTCTAAAATCCCTTGTGTTGAAGCCAGTAGTCCGCGCATTTCGGACAATATCAGATCACGCTCGCCAGCTTGCAGCACTACTGCGGTTCTGCCATCGGCTCCCGCAGTGGTGTTGCCGCGTATGAAGAACCATGCAAACACTGCAGCAGTGGCTAACCAGAGGAGCAGTGCGATTTGAGCAAGCTTGCTTGGCTTCATTTTAAAATCCTTGCGTTGGTTATGGAGAATACAGGATAGAAATATTACGTTCTGCTGTCTGTGCTAATAATCACAGATGTAATTGAAAAAACAATGCAGGATGTGTTGCCTTATGACTCGCCACAACAGTTCGGCACTGGCACTTTTACTATTAACCTAAACCACGTTGCGGAAAAACTGAAGCAATAGATTCTGAAAGTTGGCATGCAGGTGGTGGAATATGAATTATTCGCCGTAGCTGATCCGGTAAATTACACCCGCCTTGTCGTCCGACACCAGCAGCGCGTCATCCGGCGTCACCTGCACATCAACCGGGCGGCCCCATGCGACCAGTCCCTGCAGCCAGCCTTCCGCGAACACCTCGTAGCTCGCCGCCTGCCCGTTATGCAGGCGCACCAGCGTTATGCGGTAACCGATGGGCGGGAAGCGGTTCCAGGAACCGTGTTCGGCGATGAAGATTTGCTTGCGGTAAGATTCCGGGAACATCGCGCCGGTGTAAAAGCGCATTCCCAATGAAGCTACATGCGGGCCGAGTTCTATCGCAGGCGGCGTGAATTCGCTGCAGGCGCGCTTACCGCCGAATTCGTCGTCGGCAAGCGTCCGGCAGTGGCAATAGGGATAGCCGAAGTTCATGCCGGGACGCGGCGCGTGGTTCAGCTCGTCCGGCGGCGCATTGTTGCCCAGCCAGTCGCGTCCGTTGTCGGTGAACCACAGCTCATTGGTATCTGGGTTCCAGTCGAAACCCACTGTGTTGCGCACGCCGCGTGCATATTGTTCCAGACCGCCGCCGTCCGGCTTCATGCGGAAGATTGCGGCATAGCGCGCCGGGTCTGGCTCGCAGATGTTGCACGGCGCGCCTACCGGCACATATAGCATGCCGTCCGGGCCGAAGCGGATAAATTTCCAGCCGTGGTGGGTGTCGGTGGGAAAGCTGCTGTTCACAACCACCGGCTTGGGCGGATTGCGCAACCGCGACTCGATGCCGTCGAAGCGCAGGATGCGGTTGACTTCCGCCACGTACAGCGCGCCGTCGCGGAACGCCACACCGTTCGGCGTATCGAGCTTGTCGGTGATCACGATCACCTCGTCCGCGCGCTTGCCGTGGCCGCGGTTGGGTAGCGCGTAGACCTTGTTGCCGCGTGTGCCGACGAACAGCGTCCCATCCGGACTCAGCGCCAGCGAACGGGCGCCCGGCACGTTGTCGGCATACAGGGTGATTTTGAAACCTGGCGGCAGCTTGATCTTGTCCAGCGGGAGCTCGCGGGCGCAGGCGGCCAGGCTCGCGGCCATGAGCAGGATAAAAGCGAAGACTTGTTTGACCATGGCATCCCCTTATGGCGGCGGAATAACGGAAGGCAGTTGTTTGGGTGCGGCGATGCGTAGTTGTTTGTTGACGTTATACATCCCAAACACCACCGTTATCGCGCTTTTGGCAACCTGAAACTCCTCCGCCAGGAAATCCACCAAGTGCGTTGTGGCCCTCCCGCGCACCGGATTCTCGGCGACATGAATTTCCAATTGCTTGCCTATAACCTTGCCGATTTTGGTTTTCTTGGCGCGTGGACGCCCCAGGATATTCAACACCAAAGTATCTCCTTCCCACTGGCAGAATGACGACATCACCACTCCTGCAGGTGCCGAATGAACCTTGTGAGCGCTACCAATTCGTTTCAATGTGCCTCATCCCAATTCATGCCCTCCCCCAACTCCACCAGCAGCGGCACTTTCAGCTCGGCGACGCCGCACATCAGCTTGGGCAGCATTTCCTTGACCAGATGTAATTCCGCTTCCGGCACTTCCAGCACCAGTTCGTCGTGCACCTGCATGATCAAACGGGTTTGCAATTTTTCCTTTTCCAGCCAGTGCTGCACCTTGATCATCGCAAGCTTGATTAAATCCGCCGCGGTACCCTGCATCGGCGCGTTGATCGCAGCGCGTTCGGCGCCTTGGCGTTTCATGCCGTTGCTGGCGTTGATTTCCGGCAGCCATAGCCTGCGACCGAAGACGGTCTCGACGTAGCCCTGCTGCTTGGCTTGGTCGCGGGTGCGCTGCATATAGTCCGCGACACCGGGGTAGCGCGCGAAGTAGCGGTCGATGTAAGCCTGCGCCGCGCTACGTTCGATGCCAAGTTGCTTGGCGAGGCCGAACGCGGACATGCCGTAGATCAGGCCGAAGTTGATCACCTTGGCGTAACGGCGCTGCTCGCTGGATACCTCGGCCGGCGCGACCATGAAAATTTCGGAGGCGGTGGCGCGGTGGATGTCTTCGTTGTTGGCGAAGGCCTGTAACAAGCCCGCATCGCCGGACAGATGCGCCATGATGCGTAATTCGATCTGCGAGTAATCCGCCGAAACGATGCGGCTGCCGGGCGGGGCGATGAATGCCTCGCGGATACGGCGGCCTTCTGCAGTGCGCACCGGGATGTTCTGCAGGTTGGGATCGCTTGAGGCCAGCCGCCCGGTGACCGCCACCGCCTGCGAGTAGCTGGTGTGTACGCGCCCGGTTTGGCGATCCACCATCTGCGGCAGCTTGTCGGTGTAGGTGGATTTGAGCTTCGCCATGCCGCGATAGTCGAGCAGGATTTTCGGCAGCGGATAATCGAGTGCGAGTTCCTGCAACACTTCTTCGTCGGTGGACGGCGTGCCGCTCGGCGTCTTTTTCTTCACCGGCAATTGCAGTTTGTCGAACAGGATTTCCTGGATCTGCTTCGGCGAATTCAAGTTGAACGGCTGCCCGGCAGCCTCATGCGCCCTGGCTTCCAGCGCAAGGAGCTTTTCGCCCAACTCGCGGCTCTGGATTTTCAGCAGATCGCTGTCGAGCAACACACCGTTGCGTTCCATCGTGTAGAGCACATGCATACTCGGCAACTCAATGTCACGGTACACATGCTGCAAACCTGTTTGCACCTCGATCTGCGGTGCGAGCTTGCGATGCAGTTGCAGCGTGATGTCGGCATCCTCAGCGGCATAGCGCGTGGCGGTGTCGAGATCAACTTGGTCGAAACAAATCTGCTTCGCGCCCTTGCCGACTACCTCGGCATAGCTGATGGTCTTCACATTGAGATGGCGCAATGCGAGATTATCCATGTCGTGCGGCTTGTGGCTCTCCAGCACGTAGGATTGCAGCAGCGTGTCGTCGTGGATACCCGCGAGTGCGATGCCGTGGTTGGCAAAAATATGCCGGTCGTATTTGAGGTTCTGCCCGAGCTTCATGTGCTGCGCGCTTTCCAGCCATTGTTTGAGTTTGTGCAATGCGTGATCTCGCTTGAGCTGGTCCGGCGCGCCGGGGTAGCGGTGCGCCAGCGGCAGGTAGGCGGCGTGGTACGGTTGAATAGCGAACGAAATGCCGACCAGTTGCGCGTTCATCACGTCGAGGCCGGTGGTTTCGGTATCCACGCAGACCAGTTCGGCGGCAAGCAGTTTTTCCAGCCATGCAGCGAGTTGTGATTCGGTGAGGATAGTTTCGTAGTGCGCGCTGTCGGTGCGAGTGGGAGCGGTGCTGGACAAGTCGCTACTGAGAAAATTTTTACCCTCTTCCTGCAAGGGAGAGGGCGTTTGTTGCAGCGAGTTCAACTCGCGCAGCCAGTTTTTGAATTCGAAGCGCTCATACAGGCTGCTCAGTTGCTCTGTGTCAGGCGGAGGAGGAACCAAGTCGCTGTATGACTGTGGCAGTTCCACGTCGCATTTCACCGTGAGCAGGCGGCGCGCTTGCGGCAGCCAGTCCAGCGCCTTGCGCAAATTTTCGCCAACCACTCCACCAACCTCGTCGGCATGCTGCATCAGATTGTCCAGCGCGCCGTATTGGGTGAGCCACTTTACCGCAGTCTTGGGGCCGACCTTTTCCACGCCCGGCACGTTGTCCACCGCATCGCCGGTCAGCGTCAAATAATCCAGGATGCGTTCAGGCGGCACGCCGAATTTAGCGTTCACACCCGGCACATCCAATATCTCATTGTTCATCGTGTTGACCAGCTTCACATGCTCATTCACCAATTGCGCGAGGTCCTTATCCCCCGTCGCAACAATACAGCACACACCGTCCTGCGCGGCTTGTTGCGTCAGCGTGCCAATCACGTCGTCCGCCTCCACGCCTTCCTGCATCAGAATATTCCAGCCGGATGCGGCGATGGCCTGGTGAAGCGGCTCTATCTGCCGCACCAAGTCGTCCGGCATAGAGGGGCGGTGCGCCTTATACTGTGGATACCAGTCGTCACGAAAGGTTTTACCTTTTGCGTCGAATACGCACAGGCTATAATCCGCTGGGTAGTCGTGGCGAAGGCGGCGCAACATATTGAGCACGCCGTAGATCGCGCCGGTCGGAAAGCCTTCGCGGTTGCGCAAATCCGGCATGGCATGAAACGCGCGGTACAAGAATGACGAGCCGTCAACTAACAGTAACGTTTTACCGTCTGCAGACGGCAATGTTGCACCGTCTGACAACGGCAATGTTTTCCCGTCTGCTGACGGTAATGTTTTTTCGAAACTCACTTCGTTCGTTTTCATTTTGACCAGAGGAAATTGCATGAACACACCATCCAAAGTGCCTATCCCTGTAATCCCCGAAGCGTGGAACTCCAAAGAGGCGTGGCGCGTGTTCGGCATTATGTCAGAATTTGTTTCGGCCACCGACCGTCTAAACAAGATACATCCCGCTGTCAGCATCTTCGGCAGCGCGCGTACCAAACCCGGACAGCCCTATTACAAGCTTACCGAGGAAATTGCACGGTTGCTTTCCGACGCAGGATTTTCGGTTATCTCCGGCGGAGGACCCGGCATCATGGAGGCCGCCAACAAGGGCGCCTACTACGGCAAGTCGCCCAGCGTCGGGCTGAACATCCAGTTGCCGCACGAGCAGGTCGGCAACCACTACCAAAATATCAGCCAGACTTTTCAGCATTTTTTTGCGCGCAAAGTCATGTTTGTAAAATTTGCCAGCGCGTATGTAGTAATGCCCGGCGGCTTCGGCACGCTGGACGAGCTGATGGAAGCATTGACGCTGGTACAGACCGGCAAGACCCGCAAGATGCCTATCATTCTGGTCGGCAGCGTCTTCTGGCGCGGCCTGATCGAGTGGTTCAAGACAGCATTGCTGGAAGAAAAAGTCATCAGCCCGGAAGACATGGATTTGATACAGCTCATCGACGAACCCAAGGAAGTGGTCAGCGCGATTTTCAAGCATTACGAAACACGCGGCTTCGAGCCATCGGAGGCAGAACGCGAGCGGCAGCTTTATTTGTAATGGTGCGTGGGCCGAAGATATTCATTTTTGCTGGTTAAACACTTGGAGAAATTTTAAATGCCAAAAACTGACGACGAAGGCTACCTAGTCGATCCAATTGAATGGAACGAGGATGTCGCCAGGGAGTTTGCTCTTAAAGAGAACATACAGCTCACGGAAGACCATTGGGATGCAATTCGTTTCATGCGCGCGTATTACGCGGATCATCAAATCGCACCCGATGCCCGCCACGTGATGAAGCATCTTGCGGAACGCATGGGACCCGGTTCGCGCAACGCGCTGTTCGAAATGTTTCCCTACGGTTATGTAAAACAGGCATGCAAGATCGCCGGGATGAAGCGTCCTCGCGGCTGGAGTACCGGCTAGCAGAACGCGACTTCAACATCCAGTCCGTTTGGGCAGAGATTGGATCGCCTTGAACCTGTGCCACGACCCGCGCAATCCAGCCGCACATCGGCTAAAATGCACCCATTCCAATTCTCCATTCCAAATTCATGGCGACCACTCCGATACGCTTCCTGACTTTTTTGCTATTGGGCGGTTTCAGCATCACCGCCTTTGCCGCAAAGCCGGTTCCTGACAAGCTCGAACCGCTGCCACCACCGCCAGTATTTTCTGCCGGGCCAGATGAACCTGCCGGCGATGAGCCGGAGGTGACCATCATCAGACAAACCGAGCAGACCGTGGAAGAATACCGTTCCGGTGGCAAGCTATACATGATCAAGATCACGCCGAAACACGGGAAGCCATACTATCTGGTGGACGACAGGGGCGATGGCAAGTTCGTGCGCCAGGAAAGCCTCGACTCCGGCCTGCGTGTGCCGCGCTGGGTTATCCGCCGCTTTTAGCATGGCGGTTTTTACGACGGTCACCGAGGCGGAACTCGCTGTCTGGCTGGGCGATTACTCGCTGGGCCAATTGCTGGAATTGCAGGGCATCGCATCCGGCATCGAGAATACCAATTACTTTGTCACCACCAGCAATGGGCGTTTCGTTCTCACGCTGTTCGAAAAACTCAGCGCAGACGAGTTGCCATTTTATTTGAATCTGATGGCGCATCTGGCACGCCACGGTATTCCCTGCCCCAACCCGGTGGCGAATCGCTTCAATCAATTCCTGGGAACACTCAAAGGAAAACCAGCTTGCATCGTCAGCCGACTGAGCGGCAAATCCATCACCAAACCGAGCAACGCGCAGTGTGCCGTGATTGGTGCGATGCTCGGACAGATGCATATCGCCGGACAGAGCTTCTCGCAAGTCATGCCCAACCTGCGAGGTAGCGCATGGCGAACTGAAACTGCTCCGCAGGTACGGCCATTCCTGGATGCGGCACAGAAGGCATTGCTGGGCAACGAAGTCGCGCTGCATGCTAAGCAGGATTGGACACACTTGCCTCAAGGTGTGATCCACGCTGACCTGTTTCGCGACAATGTGCTGCTGGATGAAAACCGCGTCAGCGGCCTGATCGATTTTTATTTTGCATGCAGCGATGCGTTGCTGTATGACGTGGCGATTACCGTTAACGACTGGTGCATGAATGATGATTGCTCACTGGATGAAAACCGCGCACAGGCTTTTTTGCGTGCCTATAATGCGGCTCGACCACTGTTCGATAGTGAACGCGATGCCTGGCTGCTGATGTTACGTGCCGCCGCGTTGCGCTTCTGGCTGTCGCGTCTGCACGACAAGTATATGCCTCGTGACGGTGAGTTGATCCACGCGCACGACCCGCGCCACTTCGAGCAGATACTGAATAATTACATTACATTGAAGAACGCCGTTTGGCTATAAGCGAGAACAACATGGAGATACGCAAATTGAACGCCGCACGCGGCTGGCTCTGGATTAAACATGGCTACCAGCTCATTATGCACAACCCGCTTATGTCGATCACGTTTGCGCTGCTTTGCGGGTTGGTCATGTTCGGGGCGCTCAATGTTCCGCAGGTCGGCCCGCTAATCGTCGTGTTGCTTATTCCGGTGTTGATAGCAGGCTATATGCGCATCTGCCGCGCGCTGGAAGAAGAAGAGGAAATTGAGTTGGCGCGTCTGTTCGAAGGCTTCCAGAAACATTTGATACCTCTGGTCGCGCTGGGCGGTTACACCCTGCTAGGGATGATGATCATCGCGATCGCGATGATCATCATCGGCGGAGATGCGCTCACCACCCTGCTGGAAAGCGTCAAGTCCACAGATGACCCGCAGATTCTGGCGGATGCCATGTTGACGTCCGGTTCGGGAGTGGCGTTCAGCCTGATGGTCGGCTTTTCGCTGGCATTTATGCTGATGCTGGCGTTGCAGTACGCACCAATGCTGGTGCTTTTCAGCAGCATGAGGCCATTCGCCGCGCTGCGCGCCAGCCTTTCCGGCTCCTTGCGCAACTTCATCCCGTACACCGTGTACAGCCTCATCATGCAAGTGGTCGCGCTGGCACTCGGCATGCTGCCGTTCGGCATCGGTTTGATCGTGTTGTTGCCGCTTGGCCTTACTTCGCTCTACGTCAGCTACCGCAACATTTTCCCCTTTGCTGGAGAGATTCCGCCCACACAGCCAGACTAACTCCGCTCGACTGACGCCGCAGCGAGCAGGTGTATTTCAATATGGTTTCTCGGCTTTCTGCGCGGAGCACCGCGTGTGCAATTGCCAAGCTACTCAACTACATCGCCGTCAGCTTCGCGTATTCCAGCGCCAGCCATTTGCTGCCCGCGCGTTTGAAATTAACCTGCACGCGCGCATCCGCTCCGCTGCCCTCAACTCCGGTAATGACTCCCTCGCCGAATTTCTGGTGGAATACGCGCTGGCCGATGCGCCACCCCAACTCCTCCCCAGCCCTCCCATTTTCAGGGGAGGGGGCTAACACCCCCCCTGACAAGAGGGGACTGACGGGGGTTGATTTTGAAGAAGCAAACGAATTGCGCGCCGTCACTCTCGGCGTAATCCAATGCAGCAACCCTTCCGGCAGTTCGCGCAAAAAACTCGACACCATGCCGTAGCTCACCTGCCCGTGCAGCATGCGGCTTTGCGCGAAGCTCAGGTAAAGCCTGCGCCGGGCGCGGGTAATCGCCACATACATCAGGCGGCGTTCCTCATCCAGCCCGCCGTCTTCGCGTTGGCTGTTCTGGTGCGGAAACAATCCTTCTTCAAGCCCGGTGATGAACACCGTGTGAAACTCCAGCCCCTTGGAGGAGTGCACCGTCATCAGGTGCAGCGCGTCATCCTGATCGCCCGCTTGATGCTCGCCCGCCTCCAGCGAGGCGTGAGTCAGGAAAGAGGTCAGGCTGTCGTCCTCGTTCTCATGAACGAACAGCGCCGCCGCGTTGATCAACTCGTTGAGGTTCTCCAGCCGCTCCTCGGCCTCGCGTTTCTTCACGCCAGTCTCGTTCTGGTAATGCGCAATCAGCCCGCTGCGCTGCAGCACGTGATCAATAATCTCAGGGAGCGGCAGTTCGCGCGTTGCGCTGCGCAACGATTCGATCAGCGCGACGAATGCCGAGACCTTGCCGCCAGCGCGCGCCGCCGCATCGAATAACGTTGTGTTGTTTTGTTTCGCCGCTTCCTGCAACTGCTCGATGCTGCGCGTGCCGATGCCGCGCGTCGGGAAATTGATGATGCGCAGCAGCGCATTGTCGTCGTCGGTATTTTCCATCAGGCGCAGGTAGGCCAGCGCGTGTTTGATTTCCTGCCGCTCAAAAAAACGCAGCCCGCCATACACGCGATACGACAACCCGGCGGAAACCAGCGCGTGCTCCAGCACCCGCGACTGCGCGTTGGAACGGTACAGCAGCGCGATCTCCTTGAGATTGACCCCCTCGGAATGCAACTGCTTGATTTCGTCGACGATGAACGCCGCCTCGTCCACATCGGTCGCCGCCTCGTACACGCGCAGTTGCTCTCCTCCGTTCTCAGCTGTCCACAGGTTCTTGCCGAGACGGTTGCGGTTGTTCTGGATCAGTGCATTGGCCGCGTCGAGGATGTTGCCGTGCGAACGGTAGTTCTGCTCCAGCTTGATGACGTTCTCTACATGAAAATCGCGCGTCAATTGCTGCATGTTGCCTACATTCGCGCCGCGAAACGCATAAATCGACTGGTCGTCGTCGCCCACCGCAAACAGTGCGTTCTTGTCGCCCGCCAGCAATTTAAGCCATTGGTATTGCAGTTTGTTGGTGTCCTGAAACTCGTCCACCAGAATATGCTTAAAGCGCTCCTGGTAATGCTCGCGAATAGCAGCATTGCGCGACAGCAGTTCATAGCAGCGCAGCAGCAACTCGGAAAAATCCACTACGCCTTCGCGCTGGCACTGCGCATCGTACTCGGCGAAGATTTCCACTTTGCGTCGCGTGTATGGATCGAAGGCTTCCACCTCGTTCGCGCGCAGTCCCTGCTCCTTGCTGCTGCTGATGAAGTTCTGCACCTCGCGCGGCGGGTATTTTTCGTCATCGACATTCATCGCCTTCATCAGCCGCTTGATCGCGGACAACTGGTCGCCGCTGTCGAGAATCTGGAACGACTGCGGCAGATTCGCATCGCGGTGATGCGCGCGCAACATGCGGTTGCACAGCCCGTGGAAGGTGCCGAACCACATGCCGCGCGTGTTGATCGGCAGCATCGCTGACAATCGCGTCACCATCTCCTTCGCCGCCTTGTTGGTGAACGTCACCGCGAGAATGCCTTGCGGGCTGACTGCCCCGGTGCTGATCAGATAGGCGATGCGCGTGGTCAGCACGCGCGTCTTGCCGCTGCCTGCCCCTGCGAGGATCAGCGCGGACTGGTGCGGCAGGGTGACGGCTTGACGTTGTTCGGGATTGAGGCCGGAAAGCAGGGAGGAATTCATCGGTCAATTATCCCACAGGATGGCAGCATGGCGTGTCGATCCACGCAATGCGATCGACGCAACTGAAGAAATACAAAAGCCTCGCGGTGAATCGAGGCTTTTCTCGAACAATATTCGTGGACTGGCGCCAGTTACTTTGGCAGAGCGAATTCACCCAATGACCGGAAACAAAACGCAAAGCGGCAATCGTCGAAATCCACCGCCAGCGCCCCGTCCCGGTTCAACGCGTAATCCCAATACCTTCTGGTGGGGCAGCCTTCGTGGCACTCGCTGACATGCGCAGGCGATTCCAGATCACGGTCGCGGTCATACCAGGACAGCAGCATGTTTTCGCCGATCAGTTCGTCAGCGACCGTTGAAGCGCGCTTGATAGCGGCGTCAAAGTCGTGTGCTGTTTCGGTTGGAGCGATGCGGTGTATCTTCATACCCAAATTCAAATTCCCGATGATGCTGTGCTGGTTTCTGTTCAGGCGCGGCAGCAAATGAAAACGGGGAACCGGTTTGCCCGGTTCCCCGCTATCGCAAATACATAAGCTTACTTCTTCTTGCTCTCAATCAATTTGTTAATGATCGGCGCGAGGATGATTTCCATCGCATAGCTCATCTTTCCGCCGGGTACGACCAGCGTGTTGGCGCGCGACATGAAGGAGTTGGGAATCATGGTCAGCATGTAAGGGAAGTCCACGCCCTTGGGTTTGCTGAAACGAATCACCACGAAGCTTTCATCCAGTGTCGGGATGTCGCGCGCGATGAACGGGTTGGAGGTGTCCACTGTGGCTATGCGCTGGAAATTGATGTGGGTTCGCGAGAACTGCGGAGTGACGTATTTGATGTAGTCGGGCATGCGGCGCAGGATGGTATCCACCGTCGCTTCTGCAGAATAGCCGCGTTCGGCAGCATCGCGGTGTATCTTTTGTATCCATTCGAGGTTGACCACCGGCACTACACCGATACCCAAATCGACGTACTTGCCGGCATCGATCTTGCCATCGGCGACCAGACCATGCAGGCCCTCATAAAACAACAGGTCGGTATTCGTCTCGATGTCTTCCCATGGGGTGAATGTGCCCGGCTTCAGGTCGGTCAGCTTGAAATGGATATTGTGTTTCTCGGCTTCTTCCTCGCTGTGAACGTAGTACCGGCGCTTGCACATGCCGGTATCGCCATACTTCTTGAACATTTCCTCGATCTTGTCGAAGTGGTTAGAACCCGGACCAAAGTGGCTGAAAGAATTGTTGCCGGCTTTGGCTGCTTCGGCTGCGGCAGCGCGGAATGCCATGCGATCCAGGCTGTGCAGGCTGTCGCCTTCGACGACTGCTGCTTTGATTCCTTCGCGCCGGAAAATATTCTCAAAGGCCAGTTTGACCGTTGTGGTTCCCGCACCTGATGAACCGGTGACCGCGATTACTGGGTTCTTGCTCGACATGATGATTCTCCTGGAGATTATGAATATAGTTATATTGAGTGTAATTCTATAGCAAAGCCCCTTACCCAGCCACTGCGCTTGCTGGGTTAGTCGAAGAATTGAATCGGCTTTGCGCGCGAAAAAGGCGATGCCGCTATAATGCCGCATTCAAAAAACTGACCTTAACTCGCGAAATCATGCAACCTAGTTACCAGCCGGCATCCATCGAACAACAGGCGCAACAACACTGGGACAGCCGCCAGGCATTCCGCGCCACCAGACAATCCGGCAAGCCCAAGTATTATTGTTTGTCGATGTTCCCCTACCCTTCCGGCAAGCTGCACATGGGCCATGTGCGCAACTACACCATCGGCGACGTGCTGGCGCGCTGGCACAAGATGCGCGGCTACAACGTGCTGCAACCGATGGGCTGGGATGCGTTCGGCCTGCCAGCCGAGAACGCCGCGATAGCCAACAACGTACCACCCGCCGCATGGACTGACGACAACATCGCCTACATGAAGAAGCAGTTAAAGTCGCTGGGCTTTGCCATTGACTGGAGCCGCGAACTGGCGACCTGCAAGCCGGACTACTACAAGTGGAACCAGTGGCTGTTTCTGCGCATGCTCGAGAAGGGTATCGCCTACAAGAAAACGCAGGTGGTGAACTGGGATCCGGTGGACCAGACCGTGTTGGCCAATGAGCAGGTGATCGACGGGCGCGGCTGGCGCACCGGCGCCATCGTGGAAAAGCGCGAAATACCCGGTTACTATCTTGGCATCACCCAGCTCGCCGAAGAGCTGCTGGCCGATCTCGACAAGCTGCCGGGCTGGCCGGAGCGGGTGAAGACCATGCAGGCCAACTGGATCGGCAAAAGTGTCGGCGTGCGCTTCGCCTTCACGCACGACATCCGCGATGCGTCAGGTGCGCCGATCAACGATGGCAAGCTGTGGGTTTTCACCACCCGCGCCGACACCATCATGGGCGTGACCTTCTGCGCCGTGGCCGCCGAGCATCCGCTGGCCGCACATGCCGCGCAAAACAATCCTGCGCTGGCGGCATTCATCGACAAGTGCAAGCACGGCTCGGTGATGGAGGCCGACATGGCAACCATGGAAAAAGAAGGAATGGATACCGGCCTCAAGGTGGTGCATCCGCTCACCGGCGAACAGGTGCCGGTGTGGGTCGGCAATTATGTACTGATGAGCTACGGCGATGGTGCGGTGATGGCGGTGCCTGCGCATGATGAGAGGGATTTTGGGTTTGCGAAAAAATACCATTTGCCGATTAAGCAGGTAATTTACGCTCACAAATCCAAAGATACTTTAGCTGCGGTTAAAACAGAAGTTCTTAGAGCTGCCACCCCAAACGTGACAGATGAACAGATTGCAGAGGTAGTCGCTTCTTCAGACAACACTTTCACAGATGACTTTTGGCAAGAGTGGTACGCCAGTAAGCAAGGTGTATGTGTCAACTCCGACAAATACAACGGCCTCAACTACGAACAAGCAGTTGATGCCATTGCCGCCGACCTTGCCGCCAAAGGCTTGGGCGAGAAAAAAGTGCAGTGGCGCTTGCGCGACTGGGGCATTTCGCGCCAGCGCTACTGGGGCTGCCCGATCCCCATTATCCATTGCGACTGCTGCGGCTCGGTGCCGGTGCCGGACGAGCAGCTTCCGGTAGTGCTGCCGACCGACTGTGTGCCGGACGGCTCCGGCAATCCGCTGAACAGGCGCGAGGATTTCCTCAACTGCACCTGCCCGCAATGCGGCAAGCCTGCCCGGCGCGAGACCGACACGATGGACACCTTCGTCGACTCGAGCTGGTATTACGCGCGCTATGCAAGCGGCTTCAAGCCGGATGCGATGGTGGACGAGGAGACCAGCTACTGGATGCCGGTAGATCAATACATCGGCGGCATCGAGCACGCCATCCTGCATCTGCTCTACTCGCGCTTCTGGACCAAGGTGATGCGCGATCTCGGCCTGGTCAAGCACGACGAACCGTTCGCCAACCTGCTGACGCAGGGCATGGTACTCAACCATATTTTTTCTCGCCGCACCGACAAGGGCGGCATCGAATACTTTGCGCCGGAAGAGACGCAATTAAATAAGGACGCGCAGGGCAAAGAGCTCGGTTTCACACTGCTCAAGGACGGCTCTGCGGTGGACTATCAGGGCATGGGCACCATGTCCAAGTCCAAGCGTAACGGCGTCGACCCTCAGTCGTTGATCGAACAATACGGTGCGGATACCGCGCGTCTGTTCATGATGTTCGCATCGCCACCAGAGCAGACTTTAGAGTGGGCCGATTCCGGTGTGGAAGGCGCGCACCGCTTTTTGAAGCGCGTGTGGGCGTTCGGCAATGCGCTGTCCACCGAAACAACGACGGCCATACCGGGCATTTTACCAGCAGCTTTGGCGGACATCCGCCGCGAAGTGCATCTGACATTGAAGCAGGCCAATTACGACCTCGCCAAGCATCAGTTCAACACGGTGGCCTCTGCCGGAATGAAGATGCTCAACGCGCTTGAAAAAACTTTGAAAGAAGAAGGCGAGGGAAGTGTGGCGGTTGCGCTGGAGGGCTTCTCTATCCTGCTACGCCTGCTGTCGCCGATCTGCCCACACATCACCCATGCGTTGTGGCGCGAGCTGAATTATGGCGATGACATCCTCACCGCCGCATGGCCGGAGCCACTGGCTGAAGCATTGGAACAGGACGAGATTGAAATGGTGCTCCAGGTAAATGGCAAGCTGCGCGGCAACCTGCGTGTGGCAAAAGGCGCCAACAAAGCGACGCTTGAGCAACTTGCGCTGGCGCATGAGGCCGTGCAGAAACAACTTGCGGGCGGCATGGCCAAGAAAGTCGTTGTTGTGCCGGGCCGCCTGATCAACGTCGTCATCTAGGATGAGCAAGATGCGCCCAGTGTTGCAAATGACCGCACTGTTACTGACTGCCCTGATGCTAACCGCATGCGGCTTTCATTTGCGCGGGCATGCGGGAATGCCGTTTAGCACGTTATATCTGGATGCTTCCAACCCCGGCACGCCCTTCATCTCCGACCTGCGCCGCAGTCTGAAATCCAACAAGGTAAAGCTGGTAAATACCGCCGATCAGGCCGATGTTGTGCTCAACGTCGTTTCTGAATTTTCGGATAAGCAGATTTTAACGCTGGGCGGCAGCGGACGCGTAAACGAGTTCCGCTTGAGCTATCGCGTTTCCCTGCGCGCTTATGACCTTAAGCAACAGGACTGGATACCTGCCGAGGAAATCGAGTTGCGCCGCGACTATTCATTTGATGATACCAAGATCCTTGCCAAGGAAGCCGAGGAAACCCTGCTTTATCAAAGCATGCGCTCGGACATGGTGCAGCAAATCGTGCGACGCCTAAGCAGCGCTAAGCCACAAACGAAATAAAGCATAGAGCGACGACATGATTATCACCAGCGAAGAGCTCCCGCGCCACCTTGCCTCCGGCCTCAAGCCGCTGTATGTGGTGTATGGCGATGCGCTGCTGCTGGCAATCGAGGCAGCGGACAGCATACGGGCGGCGGCGCGCGCAGCCGGATATAGCGAGCGCGAGACCTTTATCGCTGAGCAGCATTTCAAGTGGGATGAGTTACGCAATAGCACTCAAAGCCTTTCCCTGTTTGCCGAGCGCAAGATCATCGACCTGCGCATCCCGTCCGGCAAGCCCGGCGTGGAGGGTGGGCAGGCGTTGCAGAATTATGTCGCCAATCTGAGCGGGGATATACTGACACTGATTTCCCTGCCCAAGATGGATTGGGCCGCGCAGAAAAGCCAGTGGTTTGGCGCACTGGAGCGGCATGGCGTGATGATTTCAGCCGACGATATTCCGCGCAATGCGCTACCGCGCTGGATTGCCACCAGACTGAAACGGCAAAAACAGACCGCCGACGAAGCCACGTTGGAATTTCTCGCCGACCGCTGCGAAGGCAACCTGCTAGCGGCATTTCAGGAGATCCAGAAGCTCGAGCTGCTGTTCCCGGATGGTGAATTGTCTTTCGAGCAAGTCAAGGATGCGGTGATGGATGTGGCGCGCTACGATATTTTCAAACTTTCCGAAGCCATGCTGAGCGGCAACGCGGCGCGTTTCTCGCGCATTCTCGACGGGCTGCGCGCCGAGGGAACCGCCACCGTGCTGGTACTCTGGGCGATCAGCGAAGATATCCGCACGCTGGGCAAGGTTCTGCAAGCAATGCAACGCGGCAGTGACATTAGCAATGCCCTGCGCGACATGCGGGTGCGCAGGGACAGGCAGGGGTTGATAGAAAATGCGGCGCGACGCTTGAAATTTCCGTTCATCGAACGTGCCATGCAACAGGCTGCGCGGCTGGACAAGACCATTAAGGGCTTGCGCCAAGGCGATGTGTGGGACGAATTGCTGCAACTTGGTCTGCGCTTCGCCAAATGAACGAAGTATTATTAGTCATCACCAATATGCCGGATGCGCAATCTGCAGAAAAACTTGCTCAACTGATTATCGAAGCGCGTGCTGCCGCTTGCGTGAACCAGCTTGCGCCCTGTACTTCGACATACCGCTGGCAAGGCAACATCGAAACCGCCACTGAAGTGCCGCTGCTGATCAAAACCACAAAGGCTGCTTATCCGCACCTCGAAAAATTGATACACGAGGAGCATCCTTACGAACTTCCCGAAATCATTTCTGTCTCTATATATAATGGTTTGCCCGCTTATCTTGACTGGGTAAGCGACGAAACTAAAATTAGCTGAGGAATTACCATGCGTTCTGTCTTTTTGTTGCTTCTATGTTTTATCGCTCCGGCTTCAAATGCGGAAGGTTTTCTTGATCGCCTGGGCGGCGCAAAGCAGCCCGTATTTTTGCCTCCGGATAAGGCTTTTGCTTTAGATGTAAGTGTGCGTGATGCGCACACCTTACAGGCAAATTTCATGATCACCCAGGGATACTATTTATATCGCGACAAAATCAGCTTCAAGACAAATGACAAAGCAATCAAAATTACAGCGGTTAAATTACCCAGGGGGGAAATGAAACATGACCCCAACTTCGGCAACATTGAGGTTTTTCATCAGCCATTTCAAGCAGAAATAACACTGGAACGAGGAGCCACCAGCGCTGAATACATTACGCTGAACGCCCATTACATGGGTTGCAGCGAGCAGGGGTTGTGCTACCCGCCGATCACCCCGGTCCTGCGAATCAGCCTGCCGGACGCAAATACCGGTCTCCCTGCATCGCCCGTTATGACTGAAGCACCACCACCGACAGCCCAGGCTCCATTATCTGAAGGCTCACAAATAGCCAAACTCTTCAAGAGAGGGAGTTTCTGGCTGATCATTTCCTTTTTTTTCGGAGCAGGGCTTTTACTCGCTCTTACCCCTTGTGTGTTCCCGATGATCCCGATTCTGTCCGGCATCATCGTCGGGCGCGGCCACAAGATCACCCACATGCATGCCTTCATTCTGTCGCTGGCCTATGTGCTGGGCATGGCAATTACCTATTCCGTAGTCGGTGTGGTAGCAGGGTTTTCCGGCCACCTGATCTCTAATGCGCTGCAAACACCCTGGGTGCTGGGTAGTTTCTCCGCGCTGTTTGTACTGTTATCGCTATCCATGTTCGGATTATATGAGCTGCAGCTGCCCAGTTCCTGGCAGAGCAAGCTGACCGACACCAGCAACCATCTGCACGGAGGACACTTGTCCGGCGTATTCATGATGGGCGCTTTGTCCGCCATTATCGTGGGGCCGTGTGTGGCAGCGCCTCTGGCAGGGGCGCTGCTGTATATTGGACAGACGCATGATGCTGTTTTGGGTGGGGTCGCTCTGTTCGCGCTGGCTCTGGGCATGGGTGTGCCACTGCTGCTGATCGGCTCCTCGGCGGGCATGCTGCTGCCCAAGGCCGGTGCATGGATGGAAGCCGTCAAGCGTTTTTTCGGTTTGATGCTGCTGGCACTGGCGATCTGGATTATCCAGCCGCTGCTGCCAGTCGGCGTGCAGATGCTGTTGTGGGCGGCCCTGCTGATCTTTTCGGGAATATATTTGCACGCGCTTGATAGCTTGCCGCACAATGCCATCGCGCGCCATAAGCTGGTTAAAGGTATTGGTGTGTTCACCCTCCTGTTGGGAGTGGCTTATTTGGTCGGTGCGCTATCCGGCGCGCACGACATCCTGCGGCCGCTCGGCAACATCGGGCGCGCAGGAACGCCAGCGCCTGCCGCTGCGCATTTTCCCCGCGTCAAGGATGTTGCGGAGCTCGATCAGCGCCTCGCCCAAGCGAGCGGGCAGACTGTGATGCTGGATTTTTACGCCGACTGGTGTGTCTCATGCAAGGAAATGGAACGCTTCACCTTTGCCGATGCCACCGTTCAGGCCAAACTCAAGTCGACCATGTTGCTGCAGGCAGATGTCACCGCCAACAACGAATCCGACCAGGCACTGCTCAAGCGTTTTGGCTTGTATGGCCCACCAGTGATCTTATTCTTCGACAAAGAAGGGAAAGAGATGGGCGATTTTCGCGTGATTGGTTATCAGGATGCGGCCCAGTTTTTGAAAACACTGCAACAGGTTGGGCTGTAGCATTTATTATTTATCTTCGTAAAACTCTAGACAACTCACCCTAATTTACGGCAAACTGCGCACATGAAAAACATCCTTGTGTTGCATGGGCCTAATCTGAATCTGCTCGGCAGCCGCGAGCCGGATGTTTATGGCCGCATCACGTTAGATGAAATTAACGCACGTTTGAAGAAATTAGCGGAAACGCAAGGTGCAAGCGTGACCTGTTTCCAGAGCAATGCGGAAGCAACGCTGGTCGAGCGCATTCAACAGGCAAGGGCTGATGGCACGCAATTCATCGTCATCAACCCTGCTGCGTTCACCCACACAAGTGTGTCATTGCGCGACGCGCTGGCAGCAGTTGCGCTCCCGTTTATTGAGGTGCATCTTTCTAACGTATTTTCTCGTGAGGCGTTCCGCAAGGAATCTTTCTTTTCAGATATTGCCATTGGCGTAATCAGCGGCCTGGGCGCAGCAGGCTACGAATTTGCCGTGCAATTCGCACTAAACCATAAAAACCAAGCTTAAGGAGGGCATCATGGATTTACGCAAACTCAAGACACTGATTGAGTTGGTAGAAAGCTCCGGCATTGCCGAACTGGAAATCAGCGAGGGCGAAGAACGCGTCCGCATCACACGCACCGCAGCATCCGTGCTGCAAACCTATGCGCCTGCCCCGCAGCAACCCATCACTGCTGCTGCACCACAAGCTGCCGCTTCGACTGCGGAACCCGCCAAACCTGCAGTAGCTGAAGGCCACGTGGTGAAATCACCGATGGTCGGCACATTCTACCGCTCGGCTTCGCCAGGTTCCAAGGCATTTGTAGATGTCGGTCAATCCGTGAACAGCGGCGACACGCTGTGCATCATCGAAGCAATGAAGCTGTTGAATGAAATCGACTCGGATCAAAGCGGCGTCATCAAGGCAATTTTGGTCGAAAACGGCCAGCCGGTGGAGTTCGGCCAGCCATTATTCGTTATCGGCTAATTCTGGTTTCTGTGGTTATTACGCGCCACATTCAACCTGAGAAAAGCTTTTGCCCACAGATTACGCCGATTAACCAAGATTAAACATGGTCAGAAAAACCGGATCAGATAACCTGTTTGGTGAAGCGGCCCTCATCGGCAGCCGCCTCAAAATCTGTGTGAATCTGTGTAATCTGCGGATTCAACCGCCGTATCTAGACTCAAAGTTCGGAGCATCCAATGTTTGAAAAAATCCTGATTGCCAATCGAGGGGAGATCGCCCTTCGTATTCAGCGCGCTTGCCGCGAAATGGGCATTAAAACCGTCGTCGTACATTCTGAGGCGGATGCCGATGCAAAATACGTGAAGTTGGCCGATGAGTCGGTGTGCATTGGCCCCGCACCTTCCAACCAAAGCTACCTGAGCATCCCTGCGATCATCAGCGCGGCTGAAGTAACCGATTCGCAGGCCATACATCCTGGTTACGGCTTCCTGTCCGAAAACGCAGATTTTTCCGAACGCGCCGAAAAATCCGGCTTCGTGTTCATCGGCCCGCGCGCCGAAACCATCCGCCTGATGGGTGACAAGGTCAGCGCAAAAGCCGCCATGAAAAAGGCGGGGGTACCCTGCGTTCCCGGCGTGGAAGGCTCCTTGCCCGATAATCCCGCCGAGATCATCAAGATTGCGCGCACCATTGGATACCCGGTCATTATCAAAGCCTCCGGGGGAGGCGGCGGACGCGGGATGCGCGTGGTGCATACCGAAGCTGCCTTGCTTAACGCGGTTACCATGACGAAGACCGAGGCGCAGGCTGCGTTCAATAATCCCATGGTATACATGGAAAAATTTCTTGAAAACCCGCGCCATATTGAATTCCAGGTACTGGCCGACCAGCACGGAAACGCGGTTTATCTGGGTGAGCGCGATTGTTCAATGCAGCGCCGCCATCAAAAAATTATCGAGGAAGCTCCCGCTGTATTGCTTGATTCGCGCCTGCGTAACAAGATTGGCGAACGCTGTGCCGAGGCATGCCGCAAGATCGGCTATCGCGGCGCAGGCACGTTTGAATTCTTGTATGAGAACGACGAGTTTTTCTTCATCGAGATGAATACCCGCGTCCAGGTGGAACACCCTGTCACAGAAATGATTACCGGCATTGACATCGTGCAGCAGCAAATTCGTATCGCCGCCAATGAGAAACTTACTTTTAAGCAGCGCGACATTGAATTCCGCGGCCATGCCATCGAATGCCGCATCAACGCCGAACATCCGTATAAATTCACCCCATCACCAGGTCGTATCACCACCTGGCACCCGCCCGGCGGCCCGGGCATCCGCGTAGATTCGCACGTTTATGCCAACTATTTTGTACCGCCCCATTACGACTCGATGATAGGCAAAATCATCGCCTATGGCGATACGCGCGAGCAGGCCATTGCGCGGATGCGCACAGCATTATCCGAGATGGCTGTAGAAGGCATCGAGACCAACATCGCACTGCATCGCGAGTTACTGCAAGACGCAGCTTTTTTGCGCGGCGGCACGAACATTCATTATCTGGAAGAGCGGCTGGCCGAACGTACCAAGGGTAAGTAATGCCGTGGCTTACACTGGTCGTTGACACCGACGCTGAACATGCCGAAGCACTAAGCGACGCTTTACTCGAACTCGGCGCGCTGTCGGTCGACTTGCTGGATGCAGATGCCGACTCGCCGGACGAGCAAGCAATTTTCGGCGAGCCCGGCGAGCCGCCGCCTGGCGTGTGGCAACACAACAGGGTCAGCGCCTTGTTCAACGACGACCAGGATGTTCCGGCAATCCTTCGTAAAGCCGTCAGCAGCATAGGACTCAAACAGCTTCCCGAATTCCGCATTGAAACGCTGGCCGACCACGACTGGGTGCGGCTCACGCAATCGCAGTTCGACCCGATCCGGATTTCGGCACGGCTGTGGATCGTGCCAACCTGGCACACCCCCAGCGACCCTGATGCAATCAACATCGTGCTCGATCCCGGTCTGGCATTCGGCACCGGCAGCCATCCCACCACACGCCTTTGCCTGCGCTGGCTTGATAATAATCTGAAGGGAGGAGAAAGTGTGCTGGATTACGGGTGCGGTTCAGGCATCCTCGCCATCGCCGCTCTGAAGCTGGGGGCTGCACACGCCGTCGGCATTGATGTAGACTCACAGGCGGTGAGTTCGAGCCGCGATAACGCCATCACCAACAAAACCGGGAATGCGCTGTTCTATCTGCCCAGCGATGCGCCCCCATCAACCTATGACCTGGTCGTGGCGAACATCCTTACCAACCCGCTGCGCATACTCGCCCCGTTACTGGCCAAGGCGACTCGCCACAGCGGGCAAATCGTGTTGTCCGGAATACTTGAGGAACAGGCGCAAGACGTGATGAACATCTACCAACAATGGTTCGACCTGAACCCCCCGATTTTCGAGGATGGCTGGGCGTGCCTGTCAGGGCGCAAGCGCTAAGATGTCCGGAACGACACTTTGCCCAAATTGCAAAACACGCTTCAAAATTGCCGAAGCGCAATTAGAAGCGCATTTCGGCATGGTGCGTTGTGGGCATTGCCTGCAAACCTTCGACGCAAGACCCGGTTTTGTTCCAGACAAACCCCACCCGCAACTGGAATTGCCGATGCTGGATATGCCAGACTCGCAATCACTTTCCAGCCTGCACGTTCTGCAACCCATGACGCTGGCCGAACAAGTCGCTATCGTCGAGGACGAGGGCATCAGCGAGTATCGGCCAGAGCGCCGCTCATGGCCGTGGGCAGTTGCTTCATTACTATTGACTCTGCTGTTTCTTGCGCAGTCCGCTTATTTTTTCCGCACTGAACTAGCCGCGCGGATACCCGGCTTGAAACCTGTACTTATCAGCTACTGCCTGATACTGAAATGCACCGTACCGCTACCGCAAAAAACCGAATTGATAGGAATTGAATCATCAGATATCGAGGCAGATTCCAGCCATGAAAATCAGGTCAATTTGAATGCACTGCTGCGCAACCGCGCCCCCTTCGCACAGGCATTTCCCAATCTGGAACTCACGCTCAACGATGTCCAGGACAAACCGCTTGCGCGCCGCGTTTTCCGGCCGACAGACTATTTACCGCCGTCAGAAAGCCAGGCTGCCGGTCTGCCACCCAGCCGCGAACTCGCTATCAAGTTACATCTCGACACCCAAGACCTTAAGCCTATTGGGTACCGACTGGTGTTATTCTATCCGGGTCCTTGATTCATGGAGCGGTTTGCCAGATTCGCATTGCAATTTGTAAGCCCCGGTCATTTCCGGCATAATTCACCCCGCCGTTAAAGACCAATGGGAGAGCGTGCCAGCCTGCATCATTTCAGGGGCTGCGACACCGCCGAAGGCGCAACACCCGCAATCGCTCAGGCTCAAGAACTATTGACACAGGCAAATCTGGAGAGCGCTGCATTATGCAGCCACCGAAGGGGCACACGGATTTATCCGTAATCTCTCAGGTATCAGGGACAGATGGGGCGCAGCGCGATTACGTGCTGCGCCTTTTTTTATTTTTAGAAAGCAGACATGACATTAAAACAAACCCCGCTCAACGCAGCGCACCGTGCAATGGGTGCAAAGATGGTCGATTTCGGCGGCTGGGACATGCCGGTTAACTACGGCTCGCAAATCGACGAACATCATCAGGTGCGCAACGACTGCGGCATGTTCGACGTGTGCCACATGCGTGTGGTAGATGCGAAGGGTGAGGGTATACGCGCTTTCCTGCGCTACCTGCTGGCAAACAACGCCGACAAGCTGACGTTGCCTGGCAAGGCGCTCTATTCCGCCATGCTGCGTCCGGACGGCGGCGTGATCGATGACCTAATCATTTATTTCATGAGTGAGCAGTGGTTCCGCATCGTGGTAAACGCGGGTACTGCAGACAAAGACATCGCATGGATGAAACAGCAGGCCACGGCTCATGCGCCGCAACTCACTATCACTTCACGCGACGACTTGGCGATGGTTGCCGTACAAGGCCCGAATGCGCGCGCCAAGGTGTGGCAAGTACTACCGCAAACCAGAGCCTCCACTGAAGGCTTGCAGAACTTCCAGGCTGCGGATTGTGGCGAATATTTCGTGGCGCGCACCGGCTATACCGGCGAAGATGGTTTCGAGGTGATGCTGCCTAAAGAGAAAGTTGAGGAATTCTGGTACGCACTGAACAAGGCGGGCGTGCCACCCATCGGTCTCGGCGCTCGCGACACGTTGCGCCTCGAAGCAGGCATGAATCTGTACGGTCAGGACATGGACGAGAACGTCGGCCCGCTGGAATCCGGCCTTAGCTGGACAGTAGACTTAAAGAGTGAGCGCGATTTCATCGGCAAGACATCACTCTTGGCGAATCCGCCAAGAAGCAAGCTTGTCGGTTTGGTACTACTCGATCGCGGCGTACTGCGCGGTCATCAGAAGGTGCATACCGCACACGGCGAGGGTGAGATCACCAGCGGCAGTTTCTCGCCAACGCTTGAGAAATCCATTGCGCTAGCGCGCGTGCCGAACGGCGTGCAAATCGGCGACCAGGTGCAGGTGACGATACGCGATAAAATGCTGGCGGCGAAAGTGGTGAAATATCCGTTCGCACGCAATGGAAAGTCTGTCGTTAGCGGTTAATGAACAACACCGCAGCGACAAAACCAACTACCGACTTACGACTATCAACTGTTTTTGGAGAATCTCATGAGCAACCCAGCAAACTTTAAATACACCGCCTCCCACGAATGGGTCAGAAGCGAGGCCGACGGAACCATCAGCATCGGCATCACCCAGCACGCGCAGGAATTGCTGGGCGACATGGTGTTTGTCGAAAACCCTGCGGTTGGTCGCAAACTCAAAGCCA
The DNA here is from genome assembly GCA_023259055.1 of Nitrosomonadales bacterium. Taxonomy (GTDB): domain Bacteria; phylum Pseudomonadota; class Gammaproteobacteria; order Burkholderiales; family Gallionellaceae; genus Gallionella. Next base: position 260,022 of record JAHFQZ010000002.1, on the reverse strand, counting down.
AGGAAGAATGCGCAGTCGTGGAATCGGTAAAAGCTGCCGCTGATGTGTACGCGCCTGTAAGCGGCGAGGTAGTCGCTGTGAACAGCGAACTGGACAGCGCGCCGGAAGCCATCAACGTTGACCCTTATGCCGCTTGGATGTTCAGGATGAGGCCGGACAACTCGGCAGACGTAGCGGCGCTTATGGATGCTGCAGCGTATCAGGCCGTCGTGGATAGCGAAGCACATTAGAAGCAGTCGCTAGTTGGTAGTCGTTAGTCGCTAGTTAACCCCGCACAGCGAACAACGACAACTAGCGACTAACGTCTAACGACTAGCCACTGTATCTTTTAACTACCAGCTAACATCTTACGACTACCAACTGCCTTATGCCTTTCATCCCACACACCGAGCAAGACATCCAGACGATGCTGACCAGCATCGGCGCGTCGAATATCGACGCGCTTTTCGATGAAATTCCCGCCGCGCTGCGTAGCGGCAAGCTGACCGCCATCGGCGACGGGCTGAACGAGATGCAGGTGTCGCGCCTGATGCACGAGCGTGCCGCACAAGATAGCCAGCCGCTTAATTTCATCGGCGCAGGCGCCTACGAGCACCACATACCCGCCGCGGTCTGGGAGATCGCAACGCGCGGCGAGTATTACACCGCCTACACGCCATACCAGGCCGAGGCCAGCCAGGGCACGCTGCAAACGCTTTACGAATACCAGACCATGATCGCATCACTGACCGGCATGGATGCGTCCAACGCCAGCCTCTACGACGGCGCATCGGGATTGGCCGAGGCGATCCTGATGGCGGTGCGCGCGCACAAGTCATCGCGTCGCGTGCTGGTGCCCGCCACTGTCAGCCCGCTATACCGCAACGTGGCGCGCAGCATCGTCAAATTGCAAAATATCGAACTGGTTGAGATCCCGTTCGACATCGCGAACGGCACTACCGACCTCAATGCATTGCAACAGCATGCGGGCAGCGACATCGCCGCACTGGTCATCCCTCACCCGAATTTTTTCGGCGCACTGGAGGATGTCGGCGCATTGACCGATTGGGCACACGCGCAGAATGCGCTGGCCATCGGACTGGTGAACCCGCTGGCACTCGCTTTGCTGAGAGCTCCGGGCAACTGGGGGGCGAAGGGCGCTGATATCGCAGTCGGCGATGGTCAGCCGCTCGGCGCACCGCTGTCCGGCGGCGGCCCGTATTTCGGTTTCATGTGCTGCAAGCAGGCGCTGATCCGCCAGATGCCGGGGCGTATCATCGGCCGCACCGTCGATCTGGACGGCAAGCCGGGTTTCACGTTGACGCTGCAGGCACGTGAGCAACATATCCGCCGCGCCAAGGCAACATCAAATATTTGCAGTAACCAAGGCCTGATGGTGACCGCAGCGACTATCCACATGGCACTGCTCGGTGCGGACGGGCTGCGCCGTGCCGCCGCAGCATCGCATGGCAATACGCAAGCTCTGGCGGCGCTGGCCAGCGGCGTGCGGGGTGTAAAACGATTGTTCAGTACCCCGCATTTTCACGAGGTCGTTCTGCGATTGCCCAAATCCCCTGCTGCGGTATTGGCCAGAATGACTGAACAGGGCATATCGGGCGGCTTCGATCTGCACCCACATTACCCGCAATTGGGCAATGCGATTCTGGTTTGCGCCACCGAAACCAAAACCGAAGATGATTTGCACCGCTATGTGGCGGCGTTACGCCACGCCCTTCAGAGTTAAGAGGCACCCGTAATTTACCCTGGGAGATCAAGATGAAGAAAGACGACAAGAAACAAGGTCCGACACTCGGCGGTTCACCCGTGCAATTGTACGGTGACTTTCCAAAAGCAGGGCAGACCGCACCAGCCTTCACGCTGGTGGGTAAAGATCTGAAGGATGTCACGCTTGAAAGTTTCGGTGACAAGCGCAAAGTGCTGAACATCGTCCCGAGCTTGGACACGGCGACCTGCCAGGCTTCCGCACGCCGTTTCAACCAAGCTGCCAGCACGCTGACGAACGCTGTAGTAATCAATATCTCCGCCGACCTGCCGTTTGCGATGACGCGTTTTTGCGCCAGCGAAGGGCTGGACAATGTGATCAATCTTTCCGTCATGCGCGGCCGCGAGTTCATGCGCAACTATGGCGTGAAGATCGCCGACGGAGCGCTGGCCGGAGTGATGGCGCGCGCAGTGATCGTGCTGGATAGCAAGAATGTGGTGCGCTATACCGAGCTGGTCAGCGAGATCAAAAACGAACCCAATTACGATGCGGCGCTGGCCGCGTTGCAAACATGTTAAACAAGGTATTTGTATGCTGATTTTCGAACGCTCCCACCCCGGCCGCCGCAACGCGGCACAGGCACCGCATCACGCCGCCGCAAGCGGTATCCCGGCCGCAATGTTGCGCAAGGATCAGCCGTTATTGCCGGAAGCTTCGGAAATGGATGTAGTACGCCATTACACCCGGCTGTCGCAGAAGAATTTTTCGATCGACACGCACTTCTACCCGCTCGGCTCCTGCACGATGAAATACAACCCGCGTGCCTGCAACACATTGGCGATGCTGCCTAACTTTCTTGCGCGCCATCCGCTCGCACCGGAAGCCAGCGGGCAAGGCATGCTGGCCTGCCTGTATGACTTGCAGGAAATATTGAAAGACGTCACCGGCATGGCCGGTGTTTCCCTGATGCCGATGGCCGGCGCGCAAGGCGAATTTGCCGGCATCGCGATGATTCGTGCCTATCACGACGCACGCGGCGACACAGCACGCACTGAAATCATCGTGCCGGATGCGGCGCACGGCACCAACCCGGCGACAGCGGTGATGTGCGGCTACACTGTGAAGGAAATTCCGACCGATGCGAACGGCGACGTCGATCTGGACGCCCTGCGTGCCGCCACCGGCCCGCAGACCGCCGGGCTGATGCTGACCAATCCGTCCACGCTGGGCGTGTTCGAAAAACAGATACAGGCGATCCAGAAAATCATCCACGACGCGGGCGGCCTGCTGTATTACGATGGCGCCAACCTGAACGCGATCCTCGGCAAGGTAAAGCCGGGCGACATGGGCTTCGACGTGATCCATATGAATTTGCACAAGACTTTCTCCACCCCGCATGGCGGCGGCGGACCGGGTGCGGGTGCAGTCGGCGTGGCACAACGCCTGCTGCCGTTCCTGCCGCTGCCGGTGGTCACCAGGCAGGATGAAAGTTATCACTACCTTACCGAAAAAGATTTACCGCAGTCCATCGGCCACCTATCCGCCTTCACCGGCAACATCGGCATCCTGCTGCGCGCCTACGTGTACGCGCGCATGCTGGGCGCGGACGGAATGCACCGCGTCGCGGAATTCGCCACGCTGAATGCCAATTACCTGATGGCGGAACTGCACAAGGCGGGTTTCACCGTCGCCTTCCCGCAACGCCGCGCCAGCCACGAATTCATCGTCTCGATGAAACCGCTCAAGGACGCCACCGGCATCTCCGCGATGGACGTGGCGAAGCGCCTGCTGGACAAGGGCTTCCACCCGCCCACCACCTACTTCCCGATGCTGGTGCCGGAATGCATGCTGATCGAACCGACCGAAACCGAATCGAAGGAAACGCTGGATGGCTTTGTCAATGCGCTGAAGGAAATCCGCGACGAAGCTCACGCCACGCCGGAACTGGTGAAAGGCGCGCCTCGTACCATGCCGGTGCGGCGTCTGGACGACGTTAAAGCCGCCCGTGAACTGGACCTGACATGGAAAACCCCAACAAGCACCGCCCCGGAATAACGCATGGCTGGCGCGCTGCGGGTATCGCGCTGCAAGGCTTGCGTGCCGCTTGGCGGCACGAGGATGCGTTCCGGCAGGAAGTTATCATCGCAGTGGTCGCCATTCCCGTCGCTCTGCTGCTTCCAGTAGCGCCACTCGGCAAAGTATTGATGATCGCCAGCATCTTGCTGGTGCTCATCGTCGAGTTGCTCAACTCCGCTCTTGAAGCAACAGTGGATTACATCTCGCTGGATCACCACCCGCTCGCCAAGCGCGTCAAGGACATCGCCAGCGCGGCGGTATTTCTGAGCATCGTGAATGTGCTGGTGGTGTGGGGGTTGGTTATCAACTCTAACCTACCTTAATCCTGCCTCAATCCAACCCTGTATCTACCTGCGTTCAGCCCTTTAACTGGCACACCAGCAGATGGTAGGTTTTGTAACGCTCGAACGTTTCCTTGCTGCGATTGCCCGCAAAATACTTGTAGTTCACCTTGTCGAGTTTTTTGCGTAACAGCTTCTTCGCGATCCAAGTCAATTTGGGGTAGTTGTTGCTGAGGTATTTATCGAGCGTCAAACCGACCGGTTTTATGGTATTGAGCAACAGGTCATTGACCAGTTGCAGGTTGGGGCTGACGCGCGCGGTAATATCCTCGTCGCGAACCAGTTCGAATGGCGTCGTTTTAATCTTCCGATAAAACTCTGCCATCGGGTGTCCCCCGCCGAAGCTACCATCGCCGGGACCACCATCGCCGTGGTGCGCGGTTTTAAAAAAGTCGCAAACCACCAGATGACCGCCGGGCTTGAGTATCTTCTGCAACAGTGCGAACGATGCCTCCATCGAGATGTATTGAAAGCTCTCGCTGAACAAAGCCACATCGTATTTATGCGCATTTTCGTCAACGGGAAAGTCTTCAAAGCGGCATTCGAACAGGCGGCTTTGCTTGCCGGGATGCTTCCCCTGATGCTTGCGCACCAGCTTGGCCAGACTCGCAGAGGGAACCAGGCCGTCAGCATAGTAGCCGCGCTGAAGCAACTGATCGAGCACGTGCCCGGTACCACAGCCGATGTCCAGAACGCGCACCGGGCCGGGTTGTGGCGGCGGCAAGGCGGAGATCAAAAAATCCGTGTAACGCTGCTGCGCCTTATCCAGGTTGCCGAGCTTCAATTCAAGATCAGGATCCCACAGCCCGTAATGCAAATCTTCTACACCCAATATTTGCTGCGTAAGCACCAGCCCCAATTCGCGGCTGTGCATTTTTTCTTTAGTCAAAACAGTTTCCCAAGTTGCACGACATATCGTCCCGGACATTATATCGTTTTTAGTAGCCGCTTTGCCTTTCGCATATTGAATTGGCTTTAGGATTGCATGGCAAATTTCCAGGCTGAAATTGAACTGGAACTATCCATTAGTTTACGGTGCAGCCATGTTACCAACCACCGAGCATTCGGCAACCTAGCTGCGTTTGATTTACAATCCTGCTCTATCACACGGCCAGAGTACCATGATGCAACAGCTTACCCTTACCCGCCCCGACGACTGGCACCTGCATCTGCGCGATAGTGCGCTGATGCAGTCCGTGCTGCCGGATACCGCAAGGCAATTTGCCCGCGCCATCGTGATGCCCAATCTCAGACCACCGGTTGCCTCTGTCGAACAGGCGCAGGCTTACCGAACGCGCATCCTCGCGGCGCTCCCTTCAGGCTCGAAATTCGAGCCATTGATGACGCTGTATCTCACCGACAATACCTCGGCGCAGGAAATTAGGCGAGCTAAACAAAGCGGGATGGTGCATGCAGTCAAGCTGTATCCGGCGGGTGCGACCACCAATTCCGATGCGGGCGTGACGGACATCCGCAAAGCCTATCCGGCACTGGAAGAAATGCAGCGTTGCGGGATGCCGCTGCTGGTACATGGCGAAGTCACCGATCCGGCAGTGGACATGTTCGACCGCGAGGCGGTATTCATCGAGCGCATGATGATTCCGTTGCTGCGAGATCTTCCGCAGTTGCGCGTGGTATTCGAGCACATCACCACGCGCGAAGCGGTGCAATTCGTGACGGATATGCCGGGCAACATTGCGGCGACCATCACCGCGCACCACCTGCTGTACAACCGCAACGCGCTATTCAGCGGAGGACTTCGCCCGCATTATTTTTGCCTGCCGGTGTTGAAACGCGAAGCGCATCGCGAGGCCTTGGGCAAGGCGGCCGGCAGCGGCAATCCGAAATTTTTTCTCGGCACTGACAGCGCGCCGCACGCGCAACACACCAAGGAAACGGCCTGCGGCTGCGCCGGCATCTACACCGCGCACGCCGCCATCGAACTGTATACCGAAGCGTTCGAGCTGCTCGGCGCGCTGGACAAACTGGAAGGTTTTGCCAGTTTTTACGGTGCAGATTTTTATGGCTTGCCGCGCAACACAGACAAGATCGCCCTGCGCAAGGAGAGCTGGCAAGCACCGGATAGCCTGTCATTTGGTGAGCACCGCTTGGTGCCTTTGCGTGCAGGTGAATTTATTTCGTGGAAGATATGCAGCTAACACTGCGTGAGACCTTATTCCAATTTGACTTTACATCACAATGATCACGCATAACCTTTTGATCATGGCAATTCCGGCTCTAGTCGCCCTTGGCGGTGGAGTAATGGCTTCTGTCTGGAAGCCCAACCATCAAATGCGCAGCCTGATCCAGCACTTTGCTGCCGGTGTGGTTTTGGCGGCATTGGCTGTCGAACTGCTGCCCGAGATCGAACGTGAACATGCGCCCGGATTGGTCCTGGCCGGCTCTTTCGCGCTGGGTAGTCTGTTCATGTATGGATTGAAATTGTGGACGATGCAACTAGAGCATCAAGCATCAGTTGCCGGAACGGCTGCCGGACTGAACACCGGCCTGATGCTGGCCACCTTCATCGATGTGGCCACAGATGGTTTCATCATCGGTGCGGGATTCGCCGCTGGAGGCGAAACAGGCACAATCCTGGCACTGGGTTTATCGGTAGAACTGTTGTTCCTCGGTTTGGCATTGGCTTCCGAGGCGACCGCCGGCTGGCGCATTATCTTCATTTCCGGCGCATTGGGCGTGACTGTCCTGATTTTCTCGCTGATTGGCAATGCTCTGCTCTCGGGTGCATCGCACGCGGTGATCGGCGGAGCGCTGGCCTTCAGTGCGGCTGCATTGCTTTATCTGGTTACTGAAGAGCTGCTGATGGAAGCACACGAAATCGAAGAAAAGCCGGTCTCGACCTTGGTGCTGTTTGGCGGGTTCCTGGCCTTCTGGAGTATCCAGCTGTTGGGGCGATAGGTTATTCGGCTCACTTGCTGTATTCCGGCATCGAGCTTGGCCCGGAATGCGATGAAACCCGGTGTGATCCAGTTCGTTAAATTGGAACCTCTTCCATCGCGAAAATACGACGATGCTCGCGGATAGCGTAACGGTCTGTCATCCCGGCAATGTAGTCGGCAATCGCACGGGCGCGGTCATGTTCCGCAGGACTCTGAAATTGCGGCGGCAGCAAGCGGCTGTCAGCCATGAATACACCGAACAAATCGCTGATAACGCGCTGTGCCTTGGCACTCATGCGCAGCACGCGGTAATGGCGGTACAAATGGGTGCGCAAAAAGTTTTTCAGCTCGCGCTGCAGCTCGTCCATCCCGGTGCTGTAGGCAATCATCGCCGGAGCGTTACGCACATCTTCTATCGTGGCTATACCTTGCGCGCTGATATTGCGCTCGCTCTGTTGTATCAAATCAGTAACCAGCGTGTTGATCATGCGCCGTACGGTTTCATGCACCACGCGCCGCTCCTGCAAATCAGGATAAGCATGGCGTACCTCGTGCAAATGCGTTGCCACCAGCTGCACTGAGGAAAACTGATCAAGCGTGATCAACCCGGAACGCAGACCATCATCGACATCGTGATTATTGTAGGCAATTTCGTCGGCAAGGTTGGCGATTTGCGCTTCCAGCGAGGGACGGCGATTTTGCAGAAATCGCTCGCCCAGATCACCCAGCTGCGCGGCGTTGCCCGCAGAGCAATGTTTGAGGATGCCTTCGCGTGTCTCAAAGCACAGGTTCAGCCCATCGAATGCCGCGTACCGCTCTTCCAGCAAATCCACCACGCGCAACGATTGCAGATTATGTTCAAAGCCGCCGTAAGCCTTCATGCAGGCATTCAGCGCCTCCTGTCCGGCATGTCCGAACGGTGTATGCCCGAGGTCATGCGCCAGGGAAATTGCTTCGGCCAGGTCTTCGTTCAGGCGAAGGCGACGCGCGATAGAACGGGCAATTTGTGCCACTTCGATGCTGTGGGTAAGGCGAGTGCGGAACAGGTCACCTTCGTGATTCACAAACACCTGTGTCTTGTATTCGAGGCGGCGAAACGCGCCTGAATGGATGATGCGGTCGCGGTCGCGCTGGAATTCGCTGCGACTATTCGGCGCGTCCTCGGCTATCTTTCTGCCGCGCGAATTGTGCTCGCTTACCGCGTAAGGTGCGAGTTCAGTCATGTTTGATACAGGCGTTCAGGGTTTGCCGCAACAACTGCTCCGGCACATCTCCAGTTACTACGGCTTGGCCGATGGACTTGAGCAGCACGAAACGCATTTTGCCGCCCTCGACTTTCTTGTCCAGTCCCATCAGTTGCAGATATATTTCCGTGCCCAGGGGCGGCCCATCAACCTGCAGATCTGCTCGCTTGAACAGGCGGCGAATGCGCGCAACATCCTCTGCGCAGACCCAGCCCAAACGATGCGAAAGATCGGTAGCCATGATGGTACCTGCGGCCACCGCCTCGCCGTGCAGCCACGTCCCATACCCGGAACCTGTTTCGATGGCATGTCCGAAAGTGTGCCCCAAATTCAGCAGGGCGCGTTCGCCGCTTTCTCGTTCATCTGCTGCAACTACTTCGGCTTTGTTCTGGCAGCTGCGCACAATTGCATATTGCAGCGCTTCCGCATCACGCGCCAACAGCTTCTCCATGTTCTGCTCCAGCCACTCGAAGAACGGCAAATCGCGGATCAGTCCATATTTGATGACTTCCGCAATACCTCCGCTCAGGTGCTCGTCCGTCAGGGTGTTCAGCGTGGCGATGTCGGCCAGAACCACTTGGGGTTGGTAGAACGCACCGATCATGTTCTTGCCCAGCGGATGGTTGATGCCGGTCTTGCCACCCACCGAGGAATCGACCTGCGCCAGCAACGTGGTCGGTATCTGGATGAACGGTACGCCGCGCAAATACGTTGCGGCGGCATAGCCGGTCATGTCGCCGATCACGCCTCCGCCGAGTGCAATCAGCGGCGTGGTGCGCTCGCAGCGATGGGTCAACAGGCCATCGTAAATCAACCCCAGCGTTTCTGCGTTTTTGTATTCCTCGCCATCGGGCAGGATGATGGGAATGGTATCCACATCATAGATTGCCAGCATGGCGCGAAGTGAATCAAGATACAGCGGAGCCACTGTGCTGTTGGTCACTATCGCCGCGCGCATGTGAGGCAGGTGAGGCAAAAGCAGGTCTGCGCGATTGAGCAGGCCGCTGCCGATGTGTATCGGATAGCTGCGTTCGCCTAATCCTACTGTGAGTGTTTGCATAATCTTTCTAACCCGACCTACATATTCTTTTTATACATCTCTATTTCATCCACCAGATGCTGCATCAGGACATGCACGCTCTGCTTGCCGCTCTGGACGACGATATCCGACACTTGCTGATAAAGCGGATCACGTTGCTGAAACAATTCGGTGAGCTTGGCATGCGGATCGCTGATCTGTAACAACGGGCGATTACGATCATGCCTTGTGCGTTGCCATAGATCATGCACATTCGCCTTCAGGTAGATGACGATGCCGTTCTGTTGCAGCATCGCCCGGTTTTCCTCCGCCAGCACAGCGCCTCCGCCGGTTGCCAATACCATGTTATCGCGCCCGACCAGATCGCGAATGACAGCGGTCTCGCGCAGACGGAAACCAGACTCGCCTTCAATATCGAATATGTGCGGAACCGTCACACCGGTGCGTTTGATGATTTCCTCATCGCTGTCCACAAAGACTTTACCCAAATGCCTGGCCAGTGTCCGCCCCATCGTGGTTTTGCCGGAACCCATCATGCCCACCAGCATCAGGTTGCCGGACCGAAACTTGCGGCTATCGCCCGAGTGTTGTTTTGCACTACCGTTTTTTATGCTGCTTTGCATAACTCGCATTGTAATCTATAAAAACAAAAGCCCGGACTGAGCCGGGCCTTACGTAAAAAAATTCAAAATCAACGCAGATTCATTGTATCGCTCATAATTTTTGGAGTAATAAAAACCAGCAATTCGTTCTTGTTTTCTACTTTGGCAGATCTTCTAAAAAGGTAGCCCAGCACTGGGATATCTCCAAAAAACGGCACTTTGTCCACACCCATACTTTCTACCTGACTGTATACCCCGCCGATTACCACCGTTCCGCCATTTTCCACCAGCACCTGCGTCTTGACCTTGTTGGTGTCTATGCTGGGAACCCCTGCGTACAATGTGCCGACGGAGTCTTTATTGACGGCAATATCCATGATGATATTGTCATCCGGGGTAATTTGCGGTGTAACGGACAAATTTAGAGTCGCCTTTTTAAAGGACACATTCGTGGCGCCACTGCTGGAAGCCTGTTGATACGGCACCTCGGTACCCGCTTCAATCATGGCTTGTGTCTTGTCGGATGTCACAACGCGCGGGCTTGAGATAACCTTACCCTTGCTGTCAGTCTCTAAAGCACTTAACTCAATTGACAACAACTTGCTCAACGATTTGTCGAATAGCAGCATGGAAAATGTACCGGCAGTACCCGCTGATGGCAAGTTAACATTGGGTGTGTTGGCAGGCATGGTCGTCGGAACAATGTCGCCTGCCAATGTTGCTTGATTTGAGCCAATATTTCCATTTACTCCATAATTCTTTGACACTTGCCATACGTTGTTTGCATTGTATCCGAGCCTTACGCCCAAATTCTTGCCGAACTTGTCCGATGCCTCAACCACGCGCGCTTCAATCATCACTTGGCGAATTGGCACATCAATTTGCTTGATCAGCTTGCGAGCCTCTTCAAGATGCGAGGGTGTATCTTGAACAAACAAGGTGTTAGTGCGCATGTCCACCACCGCGCTGCCGCGTTTGGAAAGAATACGTTGTTTGTCACTGGACAGGAGCGTAGCAACTGCATCGGCTTTCTGATAACTTATCATAAAGCTCTCGGTGTGCATTTCTTCCAACTCGGCAATTTCCTGATGCGAGGTTAATTCGATTTTTTCCTTGGCTGCTATTTCATCGCGTGGAGCGACTTGAATCACATTGCCATTTTTGCGCATGTCCAAACCGCGACTCTGCAAAATAATGTCAAAAGCCTGATCCCAAGGCACATCTTTCAGACGCAAGGTAATATTTCCCTTCACCGTATCACTGATTACCATGTTCGTTTCGGTGAAATCGGCAATCACATTCAATGCTTCACGAACATCAATCTGTTGGAAATTAAGCGTCAGTTTCTCGCCTACATAACCGGCTTTTTTGGCTTTGCCAGACTCATCGACTTTCACAATGACCGGCTTCACCTCGACGATGAATTTGTTGTCGGTTTGATATGCGGCGTGTTCCCACGACCCCTTTGGCTCAATCACCATACGCACGTTGTCGCCCTGCACAAAAGTGTCAATACCTTGCACAGGAGTTGAAAAATCGACCACGTCCAGTTTGCGCTGCAAATTACGGGGCAGATCGGTTTTGAGGAATTCAACTATCAACGTAGTGCCTTGTTGCCGAATGTCAATTCCAACACCTGAATCGGAAAGATCAACTTGAATGCGCCCCTCGCCATTTTTACCCCGGCGAAAATCAATATCGCGCAATGAATGTTTTTGCGCGTCCTTTTTGGCTTCTACAAAACGGGAGGTCGTGCTGGCGGTTGCCAAATCTGCTGGTTTTCCATGCAAAGTAATCAGCAGATTATTGCCGTCAATTTTGGTGTCATAGGTCGTCATTTGATTGAGGTTGACTACCATGCGTGTACGGTTACCAGCCTGAACGATGTTGGCACTACGCAAGTTTCCTTCGGTGAAATTCTGAACCGCTTTACCCGAACCGTTTGCAGTATTGGGAAAATCAAACGCGATACGTGGCGGTGTAAGGATGGTAAACACTGTTGGCGGATTGTCCAGTGGCTGTGCTAATTCGACCTTTACAATTGTATTTCCGCCACCTGCACTGCTAACACTCAGCGCGGTAATACTATTCTGTACGTCAGCCTGCGCCTCCACGCATAATGTGCCGAATGCAATGAAAATGCCCAGCAATTGAGCCATGCCTTTGACCACGTTATTAAGCTGTCTCATAATTTTGCTCCCAAATTATTCAAGTAATTGCAGGCTGCTCATGCGCTCAGTCCAGTCACCGGTGCTTTCTTGCACCATTTCTTTAATTATTACAGACGTATCATTCACTTCCTTTATCAATCCAAAATTCAAACCAATATGGTTACCGGCTTTAACCCGATGCAACTTGCCATCGGGAGCTCGAATCACCGCATAACCAACTTTATTTTGGTAAAGGTACCCAACCATTTTGAGACCTTCAAGTGGAAATTCCTCCAAAGCCTCCTTCGGTCGATCAGCATCCGGCTGATTTATTCCTGCAACATCTCCAGAATGCGACTCTAGTTTGCGCGGCTTGAACGGATCGGGCAAATTTTTTTCATTGTTGTAGGGAAAAGGCTCGTATGGCTTCACCTCTGGAGGAGGCTCTATTTTACCGCGCATATCCGCACCTGCATTCTTGACGAAATCATGCAAATCCCGGAGTTCTTCGCCGCCACAACCCGTCAGCAGCATTGAAGCGAGCACAAGGTAGATTATTAGCTTCATCAACCCCCTCCCCCATGTCCGACCGGCTTCGCCGGAGCTGCTGGTGTGACAACTGGCGGCGCGTCCTTCTTCTTTTGCTCTGCCACTTCTGCAGTATCAAGGTAGCGAAAAGTTTTCGCTGTGGCATCCATAGCCAGGACAACAACAGACTGAGCGCCTCCAGTCGTGACTTGGGCACCGCCAGAAATGACTATCGAAATATCATTAAGCGTGACAATACGTGGCAACATCGCAATATCGCTGGCAAATTTGCCTATATCATCGTAATTGCCAGATACTTTAATCGTGATCGGTTGTTCGGCGAATGCGCCCTTCTTCGATTCAGCGCCGGGCCTGAATAATTCGAACTGCAGCCCACGCCCCAACCCGGCCTGGTTAATATCCGTCAACAGCGCATCCATTTCCGATTTGCTCGGCAGTTGTTTGAGCAAAGCGCCAAATGATTCCTGGGTTTCAGTAAGCTGTTTCTTGATCAGGTCAAGGTTGATCGCCTGCTTCTTTTTAACCAGAAAAGCATCCTTTAAGGTTTTTTCATCTTGTTCGATTTTACTCAGCGCATCCAACTGAGGTTCCCAGACAAACCATGCGCCTGCCGCAACCACTACTGCAAACATCGATATGAATGCAAGAATTTTTACCGACCAAGGCCAAGCACCGGGAGTTTTCGGATTTAAATTCTTCAGGTCTGCAAAATATTTTTTCAGGTTATCCAGATTCATCGTGGCACCTAATTCTTTGCGCCAACAGGTTTGGCGGGTAAAGCATTTACCGCCGCCTGTTGTTTGGTCAATTTGAAGTTCAAGGTAAACTCGCTAATTCTGGCATTGCCCACTCTGGCGGAACTTACTACAACCAACTCTGGAGATTCAAGCCAAGGCGAATCTTCAATCGCACGCATTAATGTAGAGACGCGCGCATTCGACTGAGCATAACCAACCAGATTAACTCTGTTTTCAGTCTGCTTGAGCGATTTGAGGTACACACCATCCGGCAGAATGCGCAACATTTGATCAAGCAAATGCACCACATCGGAACGATCGCTTTGCAATTTTTCTACCGTGTTTTTGCGTTCCAGCAATGCTTGCGTTTCTTCGCGCAGTTTTTTGATTTCTGCTATTTGAGTGTCCAGTTTTGTTATTTCCTCCTTGAGGAATGCATTGCGTCTTTCCTGATAAGATATTTTGGTACTAATCCACCCCTGCACTAATCCCATCAGCAGTACGCCCAGCAGCACTGAAATCACACTTAACGCAATAAACTGAACCTGGCGAGCGCGCCGCTTTTCTGCACGATGCGGCAATAAGTTTATGCGCATCATGTTGGGTCAAACCTCCGCATTGCAAGACCGCAAGCGATTATCAAAGATGGTGCATCAGCTTGCAATTGCCGCGGTTTAATGCGACTCGACAATGTCATAAGGGCAAACGGGTTTGCCACCATGGTGCTAACCTGGGTTCGGGTTGCCACCGCATCATCCAGTCCTGGCAATGCAGCACATCCACCCGCAAGAACAATGTAGTCAACCTCATGGTATTGCGTCGAGGTGAAGAAAAATTGTAAGGCCCGAGCAATCTCCGTAACTACATTTTCACGAAAGGGCGACAATACATCGCTCTCGTAATTATCCGGCAGTCCTCCAGTGCGCTTGGCTGACTCAGCCTCTTCAGCAGACAAACCAAACACACTTTGAATCTGCTCGGTCAACTGGTTGCCTCCCACCTGCTGATCCCGCGAATATACCGATTGCCCGTTGCGCAACACATTGACATTCATAACGCTGGCACCTATGTCGATCAGTGCAACACACTTGTCCACCGCACCTTCAGGCAGCTGATTGCTAATCTGCTCGAACGCTATCTCGGCCGCGTAAGGTTCAACATCCATAACCACGGTTTTAAGACCTGACAACTGAGCAGCCGCAACACGATCCTCGACGTTAGCTTTACGGGAGGCCGCCAACAATACTTCCAATTCTTCGGGATTGTCAGGTGAGGGGCCGATCACCTGGAAGTCCAGATTCACTTCTTCCAGCGCAAATGGAATATATTGATTGGCTTCGGATTCGACTTGACTCTCAAGATCTTCTTCGCGCATACCAGCGGGCAAAAGAATTTTTTTGGTAATGACTGCGGCTGCAGGTAAAGCAAGGCTTATATTCTTGATGCGCGTCCCCATTCGCTTCCAGGCACGCTGCATAGTTTCCGAAACAGCATCAAGATTATTAATGTTGCCATCAGTGATGGCGTCTTTGGGAAGCAGCTCGATCGCATAACGCTCGACAATGTAGCTATCTTTTTTGGAAGACTGACTCAACTCGACCATCTTGACGGAAGACGAACTGATATCTACACCTATCAGGGGTGGTGCCGAGGCACTCAAAAAATCTAGCGGAATATCAAAATTTACCTTAAGCATAGACCGGTTAGAGCTTTATTTGTACAAAGTGGTTTAAATCCTAGCAATAACTATAAATCGTGTAAAGCTATTTTTGAGGGTTATTTTAATCAGCAGAGACTATATAATTTAACATACTAACAAATATCATCAAATTTTCGGACAACTGCAAATGCATTCCCGCCGCTGGCTTCTCACTATTCTTGCCGCTTTAACCCTATTCTTGCTACCGGCGATATTGCTTGGTTTAGCGGTTATTTTGGCTTACCCGACATTGCCTTCACTTGAGGTGCTTACCGACTATCGGCCGAAAATACCTCTTCGTATTTACAGCGCGGAGGGTGAACTGCTTGGTGAATTCGGAGAAGAACGCCGAGCGCTGGTCGCTATCTCTGAAGTGCCAGAGGTCATGAAACAAGCCATTCTGGCCGCAGAAGATGATCGATTCTACGAGCATGGCGGCGTGGATTACAAGGGGGTAATCCGTGCGGCAATATCCAATTTCACCTCCGGTCATGTGAAGCAAGGGGCCAGTACCATCACCATGCAGGTAGCGCGCAATTTTTTTCTTTCCAAGGAAAAAACCTATACGCGCAAGTTTAACGAGGTGCTGCTAACCTTTAAAATTGAACATAGTTTGAGTAAAGACGAGATATTGCAGTTGTATATAAACCAGATTTACCTTGGTCAACGAGCATATGGATTTGCCGCAGCATCGCAAATTTACTTCGGCAAGCCACTTAGCCAGGTTACTGTTGCCGAAGCGGCCATGCTTGCAGGATTACCTACAGCGCCCTCTCTTTATAACCCGGTAGTCAATCCACAATTTGCAAAGCAGCGTCAGCTTTACGTTCTGCGACGCATGCATGAACTGCATTTTCTCAATGACGATCAACTACAACTCGCCCAACAGCAACCTGTTGTAGCCAAGCGAGGCAATCATGAATTCGGTACAAAATCTGATTACCTTTCGGAAATGGTTCGCCAGGCTGTTTATGAAAAATTCAAGGAAGACACCTACACGCAAGGCTTCAAGGTTTACACAACTATTCGGTATCAAGACCAGCTCGCTGCATACCATGCCGTTCGCGCCGGGGTGCTGGATTATGACCGTCGTCATGGTTATCGTGGCCCGGAAGGTTTCATTGCTTTACCCAAAGACACCCCCAGTGCCAAATATAGCGCCGAGCAACTGGAAGAATCACTGCAAGATGTTTCTGACAGCGACGATTTGATTCCTGCCGTAGTTCTGGAAGCTTCGCCCAAATTAGTCCGTGCATATTGCAAGGGCGGGGAAATAGCCGAAATCAGCGGTGACGCTTTGCTTTTCGTACAACCTGCTTTAACAAAAAAAGCAGCACTGAACCAGCGTATTAATATCGGCTCACTGATTCGATTGCAAAAAGATAATAAAGGAATTTGGCAGATAAGCCAGCTTCCGGAAGTCGAGGCCGCGTTTGTTTCTGGCAATCCACGCGAAGGGGCCATCTATGCTCTGATTGGCGGCTTCGATTTCAACCGCAGCCAGTTTAACCATATCACCCAGGCGTGGCGTCAACCGGGTTCGAGCTTTAAGCCTTTCGTGTATTCAGCCGCACTGGAAAAGGGCTTCACACCAGCCACTGTGATCAATGATGCGCCCTTGATCTTTGATGCCGAACAAACAGGTAACGAGCCTTGGCAACCAAAAAATTATGATGAGAAATTCGAAGGCCCAATGCGTATGCGCCAAGCATTACTCAAATCCAAGAATCTGGTTTCAATACGAATCTTGCAATCTATCACACCTCAGTATGCGCATGACTACACCGCCAAGTTCGGCTTTGATGCAACCAAGTATCCGGCCTACCTGACCATGGCTCTGGGCGCGGGATCTGTGACACCCATGCAAATGTTGGCTGCTTATTCTGTATTTGCAAACGGGGGCTTTCTAGTTTCCCCGTATTTCATCCAGCGCATTGAGGATGCGGGCGGCAATGTGCTAAGCAAAACCAATCCGGTCGCAGCTGGTGAAGGTGCACAGCAGGTTATCGATGTGCGCAATGCCTTTACCATGGTCAACATGCTACAGGATGTGGTCAAGCACGGCACAGCCATTCGCGCAATGCAGCTCGGCCGACAGGATCTGGCTGGCAAAACCGGAACCACCAATGACTCTGTCGATGCGTGGTTTTGCGGCTTCCATCCGACCGTAGCCGGCATATCCTGGATCGGCTACGATCAGCCTCGCAGCTTGGGCGACAAGGAAACGGGCGGGGGAGCTGCCTTGCCGATCTGGATGAACTATATGGAAAAAATCCTCAAGGATGTGCCGCAGGCTGTTTACACCATGCCGGACAACATGGTTGCATTGCGTATCAACGAGGAAGGCTATCGCGATGACAACAGCTCGAGGGTCGAATATTTTTACCAGGAGAACGCTCCGGCAGAGCAGGCCATACCCGCACCAGGCGAAGAAATCAAACCCGCAGACACCATCAAGGACCAGCTGCTCTAACCGCCCATATGGCTAAAGAACGCCTACAACAAAAGCGTGACCTGATGCGCGAGCAACTGGCGCATCAGGCCGCCAAACTGATGGCTGAAGACGGCATTACCGACCATGCCTTCGCCAAGCGCAAGGCCGCACGGCAACTGGGTGCGGCGGACACCCAACACTTGCCCAGCAATCAGGAAGTGGATGAGGCGCTGCACAGCTACCGCGCGCTCTACCAGCACGACACCCACCCCGGCGTCCTGCGCCAGCTGCGCGAAGATGCGCTCTCATCAATGCGACTACTGGCAGAGTTTCACCCCTACCTGACTGGCTCGGTGTTGAGCGGCACGGCGGGCGAACAGTCGGACATCAATTTGATGCTGTTCAGCGATGACGCAAAAGCCGTGCTGCTGTTCTTGCTTAAGCACAAGATCGACTTCGAGGACGGAGAATGGAAAGTGCATATCAACGGACGCCTAGAGGCTGTGCCGAGCTATACGCTGACTGGCGAATCCGGCGTGCAGATACACATCATCGTCCTTCCAGAAAACGCCCACCATAGCGGCAGCCGCCACCCGGATACGCATGCGGATATTGCTGCGTTGGAGGCATTGCTGGTGGTTTGATTACGAAGCAACCCGCAAAACGATCCGCCCCCTTTAACATAGGCAGATTTCTGGAGGTTCGTCATGATCACATTACGTAAGGCAGAAGCACGAGGACACGCGCACCACGGTTGGCTGGAAAGCTGGCACAGCTTCTCCTTCGCCGACTACCAAGACCCCGCGCATGTACGCTTCAGCACGCTACGCGTCATCAACGAAGACATTGTGCAGCCCGGAGGAGGCTTCGATACGCATGGTCACCGCGATATGGAAATCGTCACCTATATCCTGTCCGGCAGGCTGCGCCACCGCGACAGCATGGGCAACGGCGAGGACATCCAAAGCAGCGAGATACAACTGATGCGCGCCGGCAGCGGCGTTCAGCAAAGCGAATTCAACCCGTCGGCCTGCGAAGCGGTACATCTGCTGCAAATCTGGATCATGCCGGACGAGCAAGGGCTTGCACCGGGCTACTGGCAGAAAGTGTTCCCCGATGAAGCAAAGCGTGGGTACTGGTGCCTGCTGGTATCGCCCGATGCGGCGGACGGCTCGCTACGCATCCATCAGGATGTACGGCTGTCGGCGGCGCTACTGGACGGTGGTGTCGAGACGCTGGCCTATCTGATTGCCGCCGGACGCAGGATTTATCTGCATGTTGCACGCGGCAGTCTGCATGCCAACGGCCATGAATTAAGCGCAGGAGACGCGTTGATGTATGTCGGCGAAGCGCGAGTCAGCCTCGCGGCGGGAAGCAATGCTGAGGTGTTGCTGTTTGATTTGGCATAGCGTCACCCATACTCAATCCTGCTTTTTCAGCCACCGCGCCGCATCCAACGCAAAGTAGGTCAGTATCCCGTCCGCCCCGGCGCGCTTGAACGCCAGCAGTGCTTCCAGCACGCATGCCTGTTCGTTCAGCCAGCCATTCTGCGCGGCGGCTTTGAGCATCGCGTATTCTCCGCTGACCTGATAGACGAAGGTGGGCGCCTTGAATTCGTCCTTCACGCGCCGCACAATGTCGAGGTAGGGCATGCCGGGCTTGACCATTACCATGTCCGCGCCTTCCTGCAAGTCGAGGCCGACTTCCCACAGCGCTTCGTCGGAGTTGGCCGGATCCATCTGGTAAGTGTATTTATTCCCTGAACCCAGGTTGCCGCTGGAACCGACCGCATCGCGGAACGGGCCGTAGAAACTGGAAGCGTATTTTGCTGAGTAGGCCATGATGCGGGTGTGGATGCAGCCTTTGCGGTCCAGGGCGGCGCGCACCGCACCGATGCGCCCGTCCATCATGTCGGATGGAGCCACGATATCCGCACCGGCCATCGCATGGACTTGCGCCTGTTGCGCCAGCACTTCCACAGTCTCGTCGTTGATGACGTAACCGCTGTCGTCGATCAGGCCATCCTGCCCGTGACTGGTGTAGGGGTCGAGCGCCACGTCGGTCATCACACCGAGTTCAGGGAAGCTCTTCTTGAGCGCGGCAACTACGCGCGGCACTAGCCCGTCCGAGTTGTAGGCTTCGCGCGCATCCAGGCTTTTCAGCGGCGCATCGATCACAGGGAAGATCGCCATGACAGGGATACCCAACTTCACGCATTGCTCGGCATCCTTGAGCAGCAGGTCCAAAGTTTTGCGCTGCACCCCAGGCATGGACTTCACATCTTCGATTTTATTGCTGCCTTCCAGCACAAAAACGGGATAGATAAAATCCGACGAAGTAAGCGCATGCTCACGCATCAAGTCCCGCGAAAAGGCATCGCGGCGCATACGGCGCATTCTGGTGTGGGGGTATTTTCCGAGTGTTTGCATGATATTTCCTAAAAATTTAGATTTTCTGGAACTATTTCAGTAAATCCTTATCTTACGTTGCGAACGATGTGAATCGTTCCACGTTTCTCCTCCCTGAACGTGTATCTTAACGCTTTGTTAAGACTTCAGCCCCTAGCTTCAATCCCCTTGGCTAGGGGCTTTTTTTTGTCTATTGGGATTGTGAACCAGTCTGCTGCAACCAACCGGCAATCACCCTTTCCGCCTCTTCCATGCCGATTTTTTTCAGGCTGGAAAACAACTGCACGGAACACTGCGGAAAATGTTCGGCCAGATGGGATTTTACGCGATTCAAGGTCAATGTAGCTTGCTGCCTGCTGAGCTTGTCTGACTTGGTCAGCAGTACATGCACCGGTTTGCCGGTCGGCGCGAACCAGTCCAGCATGTTCTCGTCGAGTTCGGTCAGCGGATGGCGTGAATCCATGATGATCACCAGCCCTGCCAGTTCCTCGCGGGTTTGCAGGTACTTGCTCAGCAACTGTTCCCAATGCTGTTGCACATCTGGCGGCACCTTGGCGTAACCGTAGCCAGGCAAGTCCACCAGAAAGTTGTTGTCGCCGAGTGAAAAATAATTGAGATGCTGAGTGCGACCCGGCGTCTTGCTGGTATAGGCCAACCGCACATGGTTCGCCAATGTGTTGATCGCGCTCGACTTGCCCGCATTGGAACGCCCGACAAACGCCACCTCTCTGCCGCCGTGCAGAGGTAAATCTTTCAGGTGATTGACGGTGGTGTAAAACGCCGCCTGCGAAAACAACCCCATTACCAGTTTGCGAAAATCTTGTCGGCGGCCGCAATGGTCGCGGCGATGTCCGCATCGCTATGCGCGGCGGAAACAAAGCCTGCCTCGAATGCAGACGGTGCGAGGTAGTGGCCAGCATCCAGCATCGCATGGAAGAAGCGGTTGAACGCTTCCTTGTCACAGCTCATCACCTCGGCGTAGCTGGTTGGTAATGACTTGCTGAAATACAGGCCGAACATGCCGCCCACCGATTGCGCGCAGAACGGGATGCCGCGCTTCTTCGCCGCTGCGGTCAGTCCTTCGGTGAGTTGCTTCGCCAGTTGCGATAGCCTCTCATAAAAACCAGGAGACTGTACCAGTTTCAGCGTCGCCAGCCCGGCTGCCACCGCGACGGGATTGCCGGACAAGGTGCCCGCTTGGTACACCGCACCGAGCGGGGCCAGGCATTGCATGATGTCGCGCCGCCCGCCAAAAGCTGCAGCCGGCAGGCCTCCGCCCATCACCTTGCCCAGTGTGACCAGATCGGGCTTGATGCCGTAATGGCCTTGCGCTCCCTGCAAGCCGACGCGGAAACCGGTCATTACTTCGTCGAGGATCAGCACCGCGCCATGCTTGGTGCATAGATTGCGCATTGCATCAAGGAATTCGCGCTTGGGCGTAACCAGATTCATGTTGCCTGCCACCACTTCGACGATCACCGCCGCGATTTCCTTGCCCATCTCAGCGAAGGCTTTCTCCAGTCCAGCGGCATCGTTATAGTCCAGCACCGTGGTCAGTGCCGCGATCTCTGCGGGCACACCGGAAGAACTCGGTTGGCCGAAAGTCAGCGCGCCGGAGCCAGCCTTCACCAACAACCCATCCGAGTGGCCGTGATAGCAGCCTTCAAACTTGACGATGCGCGAGCGTCCTGTAAAGCCTCGCGCCAAGCGGATTGCCGACATCGTCGCCTCGGTACCGGAGCTGACCAGCCGCACCATCTCCAGGCTCGGCAGCAGCTTGCACAGCAGTTCTGCCATTTCCAGTTCGGCTGCGGTCGGCGCGCCAAATCCAAGCCCCTGTGCCGCTGCATCCTGCACCGCCTTGACCACGTCAGGATGGCAATGCCCGACGATCATCGGCCCCCATGAGCCAACATAATCGGCATAGCGCTTGCCATCCACATCCCACACGTAAGCCCCTTGCCCACGCTGGAAAAACAATGGTGTGCCGCCGACCGAACGGAACGCGCGCACCGGTGAATTCACCCCGCCCGGAATGACTTTCTGGGATTTGTCGAACAACTCTTGATTATGCGAAGTCATACTGTCCTGCCTTGCTCAAATAGATAGAAAAATTCTCTTGCCGCCTTCTCGATGTCCGGCGCATGCCATACCGCCGAAATCACCGCCAGCGCATTTGCACCCGCTTCCAACAACTGCGCGGCGTTTTGAACGGTGATACCGCCGATCGCCACCAGCGGTACTGCCAGTTCGCGGCGCGCCTGCCGCAATAAACCAAGCGTGGCAACTACAGCATCGGGCTTCACTGTGGAAGAAAAAAAACTGCCGAATGCCACGTAATCCGCACCTTGTCTCACCGCTTCATGCGCCAGCATCAGGCAATTATAGCAAGACACACCGATCAGCCTGCCATTCCCCAGAACCGCACGCGCATCCGCCACGCTGCCGTCTGCGCTGCCCAAGTGCACGCCGTCCGCCGCCACTTGCTGCGCCAGTGCAACATCGTCATTGACGATCAGCGGCACGGCAAATTCATGCGTCAGTTCGCGCAACGCCTCAGCCTGTTTCAGGCGCAACGCCCCATCGGCACTCTTGTTGCGATACTGCAATACCTGTGTTCCACCCATCAATGCCAAGCGCGCTTTTCGCAGCAACTCCGCCGTGTCGGCTTCGTCCGGCGTAATTGCATACAAACCGCTTACAACATTAATTCGGGCGTTCAGGTTGATGCTCTTCATCCTCTTCGCCGCGCGCCCAGAACAGCCGGTCCGGGATGTGCTGTCCCATGCCAGGGCGGAAGCCCGCGCTCAAGGTTTGCCAAGTGTATTCCTGCGCTTCCTTGACAGCCTCCGGCACATCCACGCCCTGGGCCAGCAGCGCCGCTATTGCAGATGACAAGGTACAGCCGGAGCCGTGGTAAATTCCCGGCAGGCGCGCCCAGCTGTCGCTGCTTATTACTCCGCGTTCGCTGTACAAGGTATTGATGACCTTGGGTGTCTGTTCATGCGTGCCGGTGATCAGCACATACTCGCAACCCATGCGAAGAATGCGTTTGGCGCACTCTTCAAGAGTAGGGTCATCTTCTTCGTTGTCCTCGTCCTGTGCGAGGCGCCGCGCCTCCATGCTGTTCGGCGTGATGATGGTGGTCTGCGGAATCAGCAACTCTCGCATCGCGTCCAGCATGTCTTCATTCACCAACTCGTCGCCGCGTCCCGAAGCCAGCACCGGGTCGAGCACCAGCGGGATATCGGGATAATCCGACAACACCTCGGCAATCGCCGCAATGTTTTCCACGCTGCCTAACAACCCGATCTTGAACGCCGCTACCGGCACGTCTTCCAGCATCGCGCGCGCCTGATCCACCACCCATTCCGGATCAATCGGCAACACATCATCCACCCCGCTGGTGTCCTGCACTGTGATGGCCGTGACTACCGATAAAGGGTGGCAGCCCATGCTGGCAATAGTCAACAGGTCAGCCTGCAAACCCGCACCACCGCTGGGATCGGTAGCGGCAAAGCTCATTACTAGAGGGAACAATTCGGACATGATGTGGTCGATGGTAAAATGCGCTTCCGGGCAGGCATTTTACCCTAACTGTCGAACCCAAAGGCAATTGAAATAGTGGAATCCTGATGCGCATCCTTCATACCATGCTACGCGTGGTCGATCTGGAAAAATCGCTCGCTTTTTATACCGGCGTGCTCGGCATGAAATTGCTGCGCCGCACCGACTACCCAGAAGGAAAATTTACCTTGGCTTTTGTCGGTTTTGACGATGAAGCCAACGGCGCGGTAATCGAGCTGACGCACAACTGGGGCATGGAAAAATATGAGATTGGCAATGCATTTGGCCACATCGCCATCGAGGTGGCAGACGCATTCGCCGCCTGCGAGATAATCAAACAGCGTGGCGGCAAGGTGGTGCGCGAAGCCGGAGCGATGAAACACGGCAGCACGGTGATTGCGTTTGTGGAAGACCCGGATGGGTACAAGATTGAGTTGATTCAGAAAAAAACGGGGTAGGATTTAGCTGTGTTTGCCGGGGATACCCCGGCAACTCATTCCGCCCTCTCATCCAGATAATTAGCCACTTTGGCAAATTCCTCCATACCGAGATTCTCAGCGCGCAGTTGCGCATCAATCCCCAATTTCTCAAAATCCGCTTCATTCAAATAACCGCGCAAGGTATTGCGCAATGTTTTCCGTCGTTGCCCGAATGCTGTCCTGACAACCGCTGCAAACAGCTTTTCATTGCGCACGATAATCTCGCTGGCAGGCAACGGGATCATACGCACAATGGCTGAGTCCACCTTGGGTGCGGGACGAAAGGATTCCGGCGGCACGTCCAGCAACTTTTCCATGTAAAAGCGGTATTGCAGCATCACCGACAACCGCCCGTATTCCGGCGTGGACGGTTCGGCGACCATGCGCTCGACCACTTCGTTTTGCAGCATGAAGTGCATGTCTTTGATGTACTCGGCATAAGCGGCGAAATGGAACAGCAATGGCGAAGAAATATTGTAGGGCAAATTGCCGACAATGCGCAGCGGTGCCGGAAGCGTCGCTAAATTGAACTCCAATGCGTCACCGGCATGAATGATCAATTTCGATTTCTGATTATCCTGGGGGTAGTCGTTCTGCAATCGCGCAATGATGTCGCGGTCTATTTCCACAACGTGCAGATGATTTAGCCGTTTCAACAGTGGGCGGGTTAGCGCACCCAGGCCGGGGCCGATCTCGACCATGTTGTCGGTCGGCTCGGGGCGAATCGCATTAACAATATCGGTGACAACCTGCTCATCGACAAGAAAATTCTGGCCAAACTTTTTCTTAGCCTTATGCACGATACATTTGTTCGTTGTGCGCCAGCTCGTATTTTGCCATCTGGGCGGCGAGCCTGATCGCTTCAAGTAGGCTGCCGCTGTCGGCCTTGCCGGTACCCGCCAGATCCAGTGCCGTGCCGTGATCAACCGAGGTGCGGATAAAAGGCAGCCCGAGTGTGACGTTCACCCCATGCCCGAAACTGGCGTGCTTCAATACCGGCAATCCCTGATCATGATACATGGACAGCACGCAGTCGCATTGCGCCAACCTGTGCGGTGTAAATAGTGTATCGGCAGGCAAAGGCGCACTTATATTGAAACCCTCGGTGCGCAGTTTGTCGAGCACGGGGATCATCACCTCGATTTCCTCGCGCCCCAGGTAGCCACCTTCGCCTGCATGAGGGTTCAACCCCGCCACCAGGATACGCGGATGCGCGATACCGAAGCGTCTTTGCAGATCGCGCTGAATAATGCGCAGCACGTTTTCCAATAGAGGGGGGGTAATTGCTGCAGGCACGTCTTTCAAGGCCAGGTGCGTAGTCGCGAGGGCTACACGCATCCCGCCACCGACCAGCATCATTACCACCAATTTTGTATTCGTTAGTTCGGCAAGAAATTCCGTATGCCCGGTGAACGGAATACCCGCATCGTTGATAATGCCCTTGTGTACCGGCGCGGTCACCATGCCGGAAAATTCTCCGCGCCCTTGTTCTTTACCTTGGCAACCATGCGCCGCGCGTTTCAGCGTCGCAAGGACGTATGCGCTGTTGGTGGCATTCAAAACTCCGGCATGGCAGGGAGCGGCGAGAGGCACATGGATTACCGGCAGTATGAAGGACTGACAAGCTATTTGCTGCCCAACCACATAGTCTTGCACTTTCAAGGCTATGCCTAGTTGCGTAGCGCGTTGCAGCAGCAGGTTTTTATCGGCAACGATAACGAAAGGGATATCGGGCGGTGTAACCGCAAGCTGCACGCACAAATCTGGGCCTACGCCCGCCGGTTCGCCGGCGGTAAGAACCAGGGGGGCCGAAAACGCAGCAGTACTCACCGGCTATTTTTTCTCTTCAAGGCGATATTCTACAAACGCGCGGTCGCGCAGCTGGCGCAACCAGTCCTGATACAACTCTTCCGATTTGAACGTGCCGATGGAAACACGCGCCTGCTGGCGCTTCTGTTGCTCACTGACATCGGTGTTGCGCCGCTCCAGCACCTGTATCAAATGCCAGCCGAATTGCGTTTGCGCTGCTCCTATCATGCCGGGTTGCAGCTTATCCATTGCACCTTCAAATTCCGGCACAGTCTGCCCTGGAAACAGCCAATCCAGGTCGCCTCCCTGTTGTGCGCTGCCATCCTGCGAATATCGTTTGGCTTGTTCGGCAAAATCCGCACCCTCCTCGATGCGCTGCTTGATTTCCATCAGGCGCCTTTTGGCTTCACTTTCTGGAACGATCTCGCTGGTTTTGATCAAAATATGCCGCGCATGAGTTTGGGTAATCATCACAGGCGCATTGCCGCTACGCTTCTCAACCAGCTTGATAATGTGGAAACCGCTCGGGCTGCGCAACACAGAAGAAACCTGCCCTGTTTGTAATTTTTGCAATTCGGCAAGAAAAAGCGGGGGAAGGCTGTCATTGGTTCGCCACCCCAGATCACCTCCTTTAAGCGCGTCCCTGGCATCGGAGGCACCAGCCGCGACTTGAGCGAAATCGGCACCGCTTTTTAATTGTTTTAGCGCTTGTTCGGTTTTTTCACGCGCTGCCTGAATTTTCTCGGCGCTCGCCTGTTCGGGCACCACCACCAGAATGTGTGCAAGATGAAACTCTTCTCCGGCGCCGGCCATCTTGTTTTTATTTGCCAGATAGTTGTCGACCTCGCCATCGCTGATGATAAGTTTGCTATCCACTTCGCGTTCGCGTAACCGAGTGGAAATAATCTCGCTGCGAATTTCCTCGCGGAATTTCTTGAAATCCACACCCTCCGCTTGTAGCTTGGCGCGAAATTCAACCGAAGTAGGAAATTTGTTTTGTTGTGCGATGCGTGTAATCGCTGTATCCAGCTGTGAGTCATCCACGCGTAAGCCGCTTTCCTTGGCAAATTGCGCTTGCAACATATCGGTGATCATGCGTTCAAGGATTTGTTTTTCCAAGACATCCGGGGGTGGTAACGGAGTGCGCTGTTTCTGTAACTGACGCACCACCACGCGCACTTGTTCATCCAGTTCGTAGCGGGTAATTACATCATCGTTAACCACTGCAACAACAGAATCGATAGCACCGACTTGCTGTTGCGGCTCGGGCGGCGGCGAAGCGGTTTCGGTTAGTAACGAGGGTGTCAACTCCGCGCCCTGCTTGACGGGTGGTTGATTGACTAACTTTGCTGCGGCTTTCGCAGATTTCACGGAAGGTGCATCGGCACTATATGCAGATTGCAGCATGAGTAGCGCACAACACATCAAGAGGGGTTTAATTTGCATTATTTTCTTCCGTAATCAGGGTGGCGACTGCAAGGTATTACTGGTGGGTTTACCGTTCAATTTTGTGTAGCCTGGCACGCTTTGCTTAAGTAAATTTAAGGGGTCAGCACCTACCTTAACGAAATCGTTTAGTTCAAGTTGAACAAAAATTCCCGTATTGAATTGTTGTGTGGCAGTAGCAAAACGCTGTGCGACAAGGCGCAATGTCCAACAGCTCTGATTATACTCAAGCCCCGCTATAGCATCCAAGGTTCGGCCATCTTGCAGCGAATAGTTCCAGCGCCCGACGGCGCGCCAACGGCTGGATAGCGGCCATTGTGAGGAAACATCGGCTTGACGCAACGCATTGCGAGAAAATCGATAACCCATGTTAAACACCTTGCCGGCTTCCGGACGGTAACGCGCCGCAATGTTATAACGTTGCGTGTGAGTTTGATTCGGGTCGAATTGAAATTCGCTGTCCAGAGACCAGGCATTAGTTAGTCGCCCTGCAGCCGCCAGCAAAATATCTGACTTGTTGATTGTAGTTGTGGCTGTGACAAGATTCACCTGAGGAGTTTTGAAGCTATAACGCTCCCCCATCGTCACCTTCAGTCGCTCCATGCCGTTCTTGCTCTCCAGCAAGCGTGATGTCAACGCCAATGTGACTTGATCGGCATCGCCGATACGATCGCTACCAAAAAAACGATTTTCGGTGAATATTTGGGTAAAGCTGAAATCCGCTTGGGCAGTGTCAAAGTTGGGCAACTGATCCTGGTTTCTGTACGGTATATATACATAAAAAAGGCGCGGCTCTAAAGTTTGCAGATAGTCTCCGCCAAACATATTAGTATCCCGCTCGAAAGCTATTCCACTGTCGACACTATAAATCGGCAGAACGCGTGAGGCATTCGGCATCCCCGTAGTATTATTAGCTCCCATCGCATATTCGGTACTATGCAACGCAACTTTGGGTGTGATGTAAAAGGCAGGATCGTCCACCAATGGATAGCTAACGCTGGGGTTAATTACCAGGCGACTGCCATTCACTGAAGTTGGATGGCTGAAACTCACGAACTCGCTGGCAAAAGTAATTTTAGCGCTGGAAATGCTCTGCTGTGTATTAAGCGTCAATTGCGGTAATCGCGCATAAGGCACCACTATTGCTGCAGCCGGGTCTTGCAGGGTTTGATAACGTTGAATTCTCGCGACCCCGGTCCATGAGTTCAGGTTGAAGTTAATTCCACCCTCACGCAGGAGGTTAGCCTGGGAAGTGGCATTCACAGCATCAGCCAAATCTCTGAAATATGCATCATCCGAAACGCGGTTGAAATTCACATAACCATTTATACCATTCGCCAATGACTGGTTATGCTTTAAGGCAAACCTCTCTCGATCGCTTTTTGACACTGCATCGTTGGGCAGCACGTCTAAATGCAGCTCGCCGCCATAAGTGCCACTCAAATAGCGATACTCGTTGTTGAGCATCAAGCCACGCTTTCGCATGATACGCGGCGCAAATGTCGCATCCTGGTTCGGTGCAATATTCCAGTAATAGGGCAGCGTCACTTCGGTTCCGCCTTGGCTAGTACCTCCAAATACTGGCGCCAGAAACCCTGACTTACGTTGATCGTTAAGCGGAAAATCCATCCAAGGCGTGTACAAAATCGCTACGCCCTTGAACTCAACCGACGCACTCCGCGCCACGCCGATCTGCCGCTCTTGATCCAGCTCAAGCAAACCCATATTCATTTGCCAATCCTGGTTTCCAACTGGACAAGTAGTATAGGTGGCGTTGTCGAGGCTGTAGTGCTGACTATCTTGAATTCGCAACACCTCCGCTGATCCGCGCGCATTATTACCTTCCAAATGAAACTGTGGTTGTTCCATCGTGCCGGAGCTATTACCCAGATTAAACAGGAGGTGCGGCCCACTCATCGAATTGCCATCTTGTTTCAATACCACCGAGCCTTGGGCTTCCAGATCCTGCGTGCGCTGCTGATACAGCAAATGGTCTGCACGAATCGACTGCCCGTTCTGGCGTATGATCACATTGCCAGACGCCTCAATTTGATCCTCTTTTTCTCCCGTCAGGGAGTCGGCCTCAATAAAGGCAGGTCCGTTTTTGTTAGCATTGACCGTAGTTATTGGGTTGTTATCGGCGCGCAGCTCGGGCGAGTACTCTCCCGCGTAAGAGTATTGCGCAAAGTTGCACAGCAAGAGAAAACCCAGGAATTTGAGGCGAAACCGCATAACGCGCAGCTAATAGTAAGATGGTAAACTTTCGCAAGTTTACCATTAACCCCGTCCAAAAGCCCTTATGCAACGCCTGCAACAGCTTACCGAGTGGCTGCACAGCCAGTTTCCCAGTGAAACATTCACCCTTGCCCCGGCCTCTGCCGATGCCAGCTTCCGCCGCTATTTCCGTGCCACCTTTACCGACGGCACAACACGAATCATCATGGACGCCCCACCGCAACACGAGGATTGCCGCCCGTTCCTGCATATCGGTAAATTATTCGAGGATGCCGGGACCCATGTGCCGCATGTGTATGCGCAGGATTTGCAGCAGGGCTTCCTGCTTCTGTCTGACCTCGGCAATACCACTTATCTGCAAGCGCTGGATGCCGGTACTGCACGCGATCTGTATGGCGCGGCCACCGACGCGCTGATCAAAATCCAGCTTGCCTCGCGCGAAAATAAACTGCCTCCTTATGACGAAGCCTTGCTGTTGCGCGAAATGCGCCTGTTCCCGGAATGGTATATAGCAAAGCATCTCAATGTCACTCTTACAGATAAGCAGCACGCCAAACTGGAAGAAACTTTTATGCGCGTTATCGCCAACAACCTCGCGCAGCCGCGCGTGTATGTGCATCGCGACTATCATTCGCGCAACTTGATGTTATCTGAACCCAACCCCGGCATCCTCGATTTTCAGGACGCTGTATATGGCCCGATCACCTACGATCTGGTGTCGCTATTCAAGGATGCCTATATCCGCTGGGAAGAAGCAGAAATAATCGACTGGCTGATCCGTTACTGGGAAAAGGCGCGCAAGGCTGGGCTGCCTGTGCACAATGATTTCTCCGGGTTTTATCGTGATTACGAATGGATAGGCGTGCAGCGGCATCTCAAGGTGCTTGGCATTTTCGCGCGCCTGTATCACCGCGACGGCAAGGAAGGCTACCTGAAGGACCTGCCGCTGGTCATGGCGTATCTGCGCGCCGCCTGCGCGCGCTATATCGACCTCAAGCCACTTTTGAACCTGCTGGATGAACTGGAACCGCGCATCATGCAGGAGGGATATACATTTTGAAAGCCATGCTGTTGGCGGCAGGCCGCGGCGAACGCATGCGTCCACTCACCGACCACACCCCCAAACCGCTGCTGGAAGTCGGCGGCAAGCCGCTGATCGTCTGGCACATCGAAAAGCTAGTACGTGCCGGAATCACCGAACTGGTCATCAACCACGCCCACCTCGGCGCCCAGATCGAAACAACATTGGGCGACGGCAGCCGGTTCGGCGTCAGTATCCGCTATTCGGACGAAGGCACTGCCCTGGAAACTGCGGGCGGCATCGCCCATGCCTTGCCACTGCTCGGCGATGAACCCTTCGCTGTAATCAACAGCGACATCTATTGCGACTACGACTTTACGCATCTGGCCGACCGAGCCGCGGCGCTGCAATCCAGCGGCGATGCAGCGCACCTGGTGCTGGTCAACAATCCGCCCCACCACCCGAACGGAGATTTCCTGCTGAGCAATGGACGCATCGTTTCGCTCCCCTATCCCGCAGGCGGAAGAGGGGCCGGGGGAGAGGGCATGCCAACGAAGCTCACTTTCAGTGGCATCGGCATCTACCAGCCATCGCTGTTCAGCCAAATCCCGCGCGGCAGCATCGCGCCGCTTGCACCGCTGCTGCGTGCACAAATCGCCCTCGGCAAAGTCAGCGGCGAACACCACCGGGGCTTATGGGTGGATGTCGGCACGCCCGAGCGCCTCGCCGAACTCGACAAGCTGATTCGCTCGTCGCACAATGCGCCATGACCATTGATCCGACCATTTACAAACAACGCCGCGCCCGCCTGCTGGAAAAAATGCAGCGCGGCATCGCCATCGTTCCCACCGCACCGGAAGTGGCGCGCAACGGCGACACTCATTATGGCTACCGCTACGACAGCAACTTCTATTACCTGAGCGGCTTTATCGAGCCTGAGGCGGTGCTGGTACTGGTTGCTAGCCCGGAAAAAAATGGCGGGGAAAGAGCCATCCTGTTCTGCCGCGAGAAAAATCCCGAACGCGAAGTCTGGGACGGCTTCCGTGTCGGCCCCGATGCCGCAAAGGAGCAATATGGGTTCGACGCGACTTACCCGATCGCGCAACTGGATGATAAACTGTCCGAATTGATGGGCAATCAACCCGTGCTGTTTTATCCGGTCGGCCACGATACCGCATGGGATCAGCGCATCCTCAAATTGCGCGGCGAGGTGCAAGCCAAAGTTCGCAGTGGCATCCGTGCCCCGAACGAAATACACGATGTGCGCACGCTGCTCAATGAAATGCGGCTGTTCAAGGACGAACACGAGTTGTCCATCATGCGTCGCGCCGCAGCAATCTCATGTCAGGCACACCGACGCGCCATGCAATTCACGCGCCCCGGCCAGTTCGAATACCAGCTCGAAGCGGAATTTCTGCACGAATTCTGCCGACACGGCGCGCGCCATCCCGCCTATCCGAGCATCGTCGCGGGCGGCGCGAATGCCTGCGTGCTGCATTACGTCGGCAATAACGCCCGGCTCAAGGACGGCGACCTGCTGCTGATCGATGCGGGTTGCGAACTGGATGGTTACGCGTCCGACATCACGCGCACTTTCCCGGTGAACGGGCGATTCCTTCCTGCACAAAAAGATGTCTATGAACTCGTGCTCGCGGCACAGACCGCCGCAATCGCCGCCGCCCGCCCCGGCAACACCTGGAACGCGCCGCATGACGCGGCGCTGCGTGTGCTGGCGCAGGGCTTCATCGACCTCAAACTATGCAGGGGGAGCGTCGATAGCGTGCTGGAAAGCGAAAGCTACAAGCGCTTCTACATGCACCGCACCGGCCACTGGCTGGGCATGGACGTGCACGATGTCGGCGATTACAAGACTGGAGATGACTGGCGCAAACTGCAAACCGGCATGGTGTTCACCGTCGAGCCCGGCTGCTACATCCGCCCTGCCGATGACGTGCCGCTGGCGCTATGGAACATCGGCATCCGCATCGAGGACGATGTGGCGATCACGGAGCTCGGCAACGAGGTATTGACCGATGCCGCGCCGAAATCGGTGGCGGATATTGAAGAGCTGATCCTGCCGTAAGCATCATCCATTGCTCATGTATTAACGCGATATTTACATTACAGAATTACAGAGTTATGAAATTCCCAAAAAATAATAAAGGTATCCTTAACTGGGTCGCGTTTGAAATTCACAAGTTCTGGATGCGTAGTGTCTGGATAAGATGGGGACTCACGCCATTCATTACCGGTGCGATACCAGCGCTTACTGTTGCATACTTTAGTAACCGCACGTTTGGCGAGATGGTCAAAAATCGCGCTCCAGACTTGGCGGCAGTGCTAGATGCAAATGCGCCTCTAATCTTAGTATCCACGTTTCTTTACCCCTCTTTGCTGATAGCATTTGCCAGATTTGTAATGCATCGTGTGAATTCAAATGGCATCAATCAGGACGTGTTGCTTAGCCTAATTGCAACGCTTGACCGAATTGTTGGCTGCAAAGCAAAGCGCTTCGGACAATATTTAGCAATCCTTAGACGGGCGACAAATGATGGCTCTGTGGAGAAAACTTTTGAAACCATTACACAACCTAATGTGCAGATAGCTGAAATTACCCGTGGAGTCTGTGAATTATTTAACGTGCTATTAGCTGAAGCAAGGCCGAGAACCCTTATAAAAGTCGTGTTGGCGGAAATAAATAACAACAAAATTGTCGATTTGCCCGTCTTCTTTCCAGAAGATGAGCCACCTCGTGTGAATTTGAAGGTGCTGAACCAGCCAGAATCTACAATTATGACTGCCCTACGAACCAAAAAAATGGTTATCATAAACAGCACCAAGAAGGAATCTCAAAAGAAGCAAGGTCGCAGACATATAGCAAGCGACGAAGACGACAAAGATTCTGATTGCTCGCTCATCTGCTTTCCGATTCGTCATGAATCAACGAACTCTGTGCCCTTTGTGCTGTCAATACATTCAGATGAGGCTGGTGTATTTAATAAAGTAAATAGCCAATTATACGAGCACCTGTTAGGCAGATTTGAGCGTAGAATTAGTTTGGAGTACAGCTTAATGAAAATAAAAGAGGAGGTCGTAAGCCATGAGCAAAACTAAAATTTTGGCTGAAAGTGGCACGTCTCAATGGAAAGATACGAAAGTCAGTGGTGGTAGCAGAAACGAATTGAGCAGAACCGTGGCGCAAATCAGGTCTCAGGTTAAAGATGAGCGAAGAATTTTTTCCACTGCATTGTCCTTAGGAATACGAAATAAAACGCCAAAATAAAAAACTTAAAGCGTGAACAATTTCATTCGGATGCAAAGAGCCTACGTGTCCAATGACGATTTCCCGTAGTTTATTGCCCTTCAATTTGGTTTTATCCTCGCCGCACGGCAAAGCTATCGAACATTCCCCCGACTCGCCCGCATAACTCCTCATCCAGAAATTCCTCCACCGGGTAGGAACTGACCTTCTCGTCAGCACAACCCTGCGGGCGGAATTCCTGCAGCACGTAATTGCGCACGCCGAGCTCCCGCAATTCATTTGCGAGTTGCAGCAATGAATCCCGGGTGTGATACAGCGGATGCACCGTGGTGCGGAATTCATAAGATACGCCGCTGGCCAGCAGCAGCCGGGCGCTTTCCCGCGCTCTTTCGCCGCTCGAGGGTGCGCCGGTCACCTTGTCGTAGTCGCTGAAAGCCGCCTTGATGTCCATACCCACCCAGGAGAGCAGCGGCAACAGTTCGCCGAGGCGGGCTGGGTAGGTGCCAGCAGTGTGCATGCCGACGTTGAAGCCAAGACTGAGAACTTCGACGATGGCCGGTTCGAGGCTGTCTTGCAGTGTTGGCTCACCGCCGCTGAAAACGACGGCATCCAGCAATTTCTGGCGGCTGTGGAGAAAGCTGGTCACCGACGACCATGCCAACCGGGTATCGCTGTGGGGGGGAATAAGGTGAGGATTGTGGCAATACCCGCAGCGCCACGGGCAGCCCTGGCAGAACACTACAGCGGCCAGGCAGCCGGGAAAATCGGTGCTGGTGAGTGGCGTGAGGCCGCCGATTTGCAGGTTTGACAAGGCAAGCTCCGTTTCGCAGGTTTGGCGTCCAATTCGCAATTTATTAGACCGCCATTCCACTGACGGGAATGGCGCAGTTTTGTGCAAATACCCAACGTGATAATAACAAACCCGGGCTGGTCGCCAGCACGGACTGCCTTTCACTTAAGAGGACGCCTATCCGGTCATTGCGAGCGGAGCGCGGCAATCCAGTTTTGATTTCTAACGGGCTTCTGGATTGCCGCGTCGCTACGCTTCTCGCAATGACAAACTAGCCAGCGTTTCCCTTTGGGCAGGCATTGCTCCTGTTTGCTGCGTGCTTTCCGTTTTCTGGCACTACGCAAAACCTATGCGCGGCATTCCTGAAAGAATTTGCGCTCGCCGTGTTCGCCCTTCTTGCCGATGTTGAACGATGCCACCGGGCGGTGGTAACCCATCACGCGGGTCCACACTTCGCAGGGCTGGCGCTCTGCGTCGGTCAGGATGATTTCGTTTGCCTTCAGGTTGGTCTGTGTAGAAAGATCGGTCATGCTATCTCCTTGTGGTTGTTTATTGATTGGCAATACTTGGTGGTACGGGTCAGGCCGCCAGTTTCCTGCGTTTCTCGGCAAGAATTTCCTGGTCGCACTTCGGGCAAAATTTGTGCTCCCCCGCAAGATACCCGTGTTGCGGGCAGATCGAGAATGTCGGTGTGATCGTGATGTACGGCTGGCTGAAGCGCTCCAGCGAGCGGCGCACCAGCGACTTGCAGGCCTCCGCGCTGGTGATGCGTTCGCTCATGTACAGGTGCAGCACGGTGCCGCCGGTGTATTTGCG
Organism: Nitrosomonadales bacterium; assembly: GCA_023259055.1. Lineage (GTDB taxonomy): Bacteria > Pseudomonadota > Gammaproteobacteria > Burkholderiales > Gallionellaceae > Gallionella. The sequence continues at coordinate 224,716 of JAHFQZ010000002.1, read as the reverse complement.
CTGCAGCTCTTCCTGCCGTTCCAGCGCTTCGAACGGGTCGTCGGTGAAGCCGACCGGCAGTTGCGAGGAGTTGGTGTAATAGGGCGTTTCCTTGGTGCCCGCCTGGATGATGTCGGCGAAGCGCTTGCGGTCTTCCTTGGCGAAGCGGTAGGTGGTGCCTTCCGCCGGCGTCGCTTCCAGGTTGTACATGTGGCCGGTTTCGTCCTGGAATGCGAGCATTTTGGCGCGCACGTGATCGAGCAGGCGCACCGCGAACTGGTGGCCCCATTCGCTGGTAATGTCGTGCTCGTCGTGGGTGAAGTTGCGGATCATCTCGTTGATGCCGTTGACGCCGAGCGTGGAGAAATGGTTGCGTAGCGTGCCGAGGTAGCGCTTGGTATAGGGGAACAGGCCCGCGTCCATGTGGCGCTGGATCACCTTGCGTTTGATTTCCAGGCTGTTCTTGCCGATTTCCAGCAGTTCGTCGAGACGGCGCAGCAGCGCTTCTTCGTTGCCTTGGTAGAGGTAGCCGAGGCGGGCGCAATTGACCGTGACCACGCCGACCGAGCCGGTCTGCTCGGCGCTGCCGAACAGGCCGTTGCCGCGTTTCAGCAATTCGCGCAGGTCGAGCTGCAGGCGGCAGCACATCGAGCGCACCATGTTCGGCTTGAGATCGGAATTGATGAAGTTCTGGAAATATGGCAAGCCGTATTTCGCGGTCATCTCGAACAGTCGCGTGGCGTTTTCCGACTCCCACGGGAAATCGGGCGTCATGTTGTAGGTCGGGATCGGGAAGGTGAATACCCGGCCCTTAGCGTCGCCCTTGGTCATCACCTCGATATAGGCGCGGTTGATCATGTCCATCTCGGCCTGCAGCTCGCCATAGGTGAACGGCATGCTCTTGCCGCCGATCACCGGTACCTGGCCGCGCAGGTCTTCCGGGCATACCCAGTCGAAGGTCAGGTTGGTGAACGGCGTCTGTGTGCCCCAGCGCGACGGCACGTTGAGGTTGTAGACCATCTCCTGGATGGACTGCCTGGCGTCATCATAGGACAGGTTGTCGTTGCGGATGAACGGCGCCATGTAGGTATCGAAGGAGGAGAACGCCTGCGCCCCGGCCCATTCGTTCTGCAGCGTGCCGAGAAAATTGACGATCTGGCCGACCGCAGAGGACATGTGCTTGGGCGGCCCGGCTTCGACCTTGCCCGGCACGCCGTTCAGCCCCTCGTTGAGCAGCGTGCGCAACGACCATCCAGCGCAGTAACCAGCCAGCATATCGAGATCGTGCACGTGGATATCGCCCTCGCGGTGCGCGACGCCGACTTCCGGCGGATAGACGTGGTTGAGCCAGTAGTTGGCGACCACTTTTCCGGAGACGTTGAGGATCAGGCCACCCAAGCTGTAGCCCTGATTGGCATTGGCGTTGACGCGCCAGTCCATCTGGTCGAGGTATTCGTTGATCGAGCTTTCCACGTCCACGACGGTCTTGCGGTCCTGGCGCAGCTTGGTGTGCTGCTCGCGATAGACGATGTAGGCGCGGGCGGTCTTGAGGTGGTTGGCGGAGATCAGTACCTGCTCGACCGCGTCCTGGATCTTTTCGATATGCGGCGGCTCGGCGCGGAACTTGTGGATCAGTACTTTGACGACTTGTGCAGTCAGCAGGAACGCCTCGTTGGCATCAAGCTCGCCGGTGGCAGAGCCGGCACGCTGGATCGCGGAGCGGATTTTTTCGGAATCGAACGGCGCCAGCGTGTTGTCGCGCTTGATGACACCCTTGGGGAGAGGAACCAGATTGGCTACGTTGCCGCCCGGCTGGATTTGCGAGTTGCCAGATGCTGAAACCGTTTCTGCCATGACTTCCTCCTGATTTATTATTTTTTGGATGAATTTGCCACAAGTTCCAGAGGTTCCCCGTATTTCAGGAACCCCAAGGTTTCAGCAACCCAGTGAGCTTTGTAAAAACATCACAAAGCACTAGATGTAGTGTATGCGGGAGTAGAATTACACAACCTATTGTGGTGTGTCAAGAGGAGACGCGCACCCCAATATCAGGACAGGCTACAAGCTACCGGCTGGCGGCATGCAAGCGGGAGGCAAATTTTTCAAGTACTTTTTCAGGGGTGAATTGTGAAAGCTCCAGCTTTGGCATGTCTATCGCGTCAAGCGTGTTCTTGGCAATCAAGCCAAGCTCGGTTTCCCCTTCTACCACCAGGCGACGGCTGAAAAACAGGGTGTCCGGGTCTTCTCTGCGCGTTCCCAGCAGCAGAAAATCATGGGCGGTGGCACTGATGGCAAGATCGGGGGGCTTGCCCGCCTTGCAGGCGACAAAACCGGTGCCATTGATGGTGAAATAAAAACTGAGCCCGACATCGGTCACGCGGATGTTGACCAGTTTGCCATGCAGCGGCTCCAGCAGCTCGGGTTTAATAATGCGGCCCAGCGCCAGATTAAGAGCGTGACTGAACAGCACCGAAGGTGGGTAAGTCGGCAACATCGACAGCGCCATGCCCAGTGGTTTGGGAAATTTGAAAGCAGGCAGGTTCATGAAATATTCCTTCTTCGGCTCGAATTTGGGAACCATTTTATCCTGTTTGCCGGTTGTGACCAATGTGCAGCCCTCGTCGAACTTTGTCCGAGTCAGGCCGCGTCCTCACCGGCACTTTGCCGCAAATAACTCTGCTCGATGCCGGGCCGCCCAAACCAATAACCGTCGCATGCTTGATCGGGCATCAATGCAGCCATCTTCTGCGTGGCAGCATGGGCAGACAGGCGATTTTCCAAGCTTTCATGAAACAGTCTGAGAATTTTGGCGGTATGGAATGCCTGCGGGCTGACGCGCACCACGTCCACACCTACCTGGCGCATCGAGTCGAGTTCGCCAATCAGATTGTAGATGCTGGCGGATTGCGTCTGGATGCCGTTCAGCGCGAGGAATGGCTGGCCTTCGCGGGTCTTAAGGGTGAGTCCGTTGGCATAGTCGAGGCAGCGGAACTGGCAGTCGTCCTTGGGCAGGTTGTAGTGGCGCGCAGTGAAGCAGCGCGCCGAAAAGGCCAACGGCAACCTGCCATAAGCGAACACTTCGGTTTCCATTCCGGCAGGGCGGTTTGCCTGGATGTGCGACAGCGCCTCGCGCGACATTTCCACCGGCATGACCCAGCGTTTCGCGCCGAGTTCGTTCATCAGCGCCAGCGTTTGCGGATTGTAGGTGTTGATGTGCGGGCCCGCGACAAACGGGATTTTCGCGGCTGAAGCCAGGCGCACTGCGCCCATGTCGTTGGCTTCCAATGAAAACTTGCCGTTTTCAACAATGCGGCGCAATCTTTTCAAATCGGATTCGGATTCAATCAGGGCAAGCGTGGAAAGCACCACTTCCTTGCCAGCATCGGCAAGCTTTTTTGCCAACTCGAACCAGTCATCGGTACGAATGATATGGCGGCGCGAGCAGACGGCTTCGCCAAGGTAGACGATATCTACCGGAGTGTCGGCGATTTCGTTATAGAAATTGAATACGGTGTCGCGTTCCCAGTAGTAGAGAATGGGGCCAAGTGATAGCTTCATCAAAGTATTATTTCCACGGACGATTGTACGCACCCAGAGTGTGCTGCTGCCCCTCGGCGAGCTTGTTCAGTTGTGCCATCCACGCCGGGTTGACGGTGTAGCTTTGCGGCGCACGCTCGGCGGCATCGATGGCTGCGCGCCATACCTTGGTGACCTGCTCGACATAGGCGGGGCTGCGCTGCCGGCCTTCAATCTTGATCGCGGCGATGCCCATAGACATCATCTCCGGCAGCATCTCCAGCGTATTGAGGCTGGTCGGTTCCTCAATGGCGTAATAGGTCTCGTTGTTGACCTCGAAACGGCCCTTGCACAGGGTCGGATAGCCGGCATTTTCGTTATCGCCATAGCGATCGAGCAGCACACCATTCAAGCGTGATTCCAGTCCCTGCGACGTTTTCTCCCATCGCACCGCCTTGGCCGGCGAGCATACCCCGCAGGTGTTGGGCGATTCGCCGGTGGCATAGGAGGACAGCGCGCAACGCCCCTCGACCATGACACACAGGCCACCGAAGCCGAACAGCTCGATTTCTACCGGGGTGTTCTGCACCACCTGCTCGACCTGCGCCAGCGACAGCACGCGCGGAATGACCGCGCGCTGGATGCCAAAATGCTCATGGTAAAAGTTGATTGCCTCGTAGTTGGTAGCGGAGCCCTGCACCGACAGATGCAGGCGCAGTTTTGGATAGGTTCTCGATGCGTAGCGCATCAGGCCGGGGTCAGCCAGGATAACGGCATCGATGCCCAGTTCCACCGCATTATCCACCGCTCCCTGCCAGCGCTCCCACTTGTCGGACTGCGGAAAGGTGTTGAGCGCAAGCAGCACCTTGGCGCCCTTGGCATGGGCGTAGCGCACTCCTTGGATGGCACTGGTCTGATCGAAATTCAGCCCGGCGAAAGCACGCGCATTGGTGTTGTCCTTAAAGCCCATGTAGACACAATCGGCGCCGTTGTCCACGGCAATTTTCAGCGCGGGCAGGTTGCCCGCCGGGCAAACCAGTTCAAGCGACATGACGAAGTTCCTTATAAACAAAAGGGATGCCCGCGAGCCGCCCCTGGCAGCTGTCACGCTGGCGCAGTTCTCGTTCGATCCCGTTCAAGACATTCCATTTCTGCGAGCTCCATTCGGGCGCAAGCAAAATCTCTTTAGGCGAAGTGCCGGTAACGCGGTGATAGACAACATGCTCCGGAGTACGTTCGATCAGATCGGCGGCAATGCGTATATATTCCTCGCGGCCCAGCGGGCTGTATTTACCGCGCCGCCATTCCTGCGCGAGCAAGGTGTGTTTAACGATATGCAGCGGATGTATCTTGAGGCCGTCTACACCGATGTCCAGCACCGTGTCGAGGCTAGCATGATAGTGTGCTTCGTCCTCGCCGGGCAGGCCGACGATCAGATGAGCGCATACCGGGATTCCGCGCCGGCGAGCCGCAGTGGTTGTGGCTACATATTCAGCCAGCCCATGTCCGCGATTGACGCGACGCAAGGTTTCGTCGAAGGCCGACTGCAAGCCAAGTTCGAGCACCACCTCCAGGCCGCGTGCGCGTAATTCATCCAGCAGGTCAAGCACTTCGGAGGATACGCAATCAGGCCGTGTGCCGATGGAAAGGCCAACAACATCAGGCTCTTTCAACACTTCTTCATACATCGCCCGCAATTGCTCGACCTTGGCGTAAGTGTTTGTGTAGGCCTGAAAATAGGCTATAAACTTGGTTGCGCGGGTGCGCCGTCGTATCGCGCGCCTGCCCGATGCCAACTGCTCCGGCAAGGTGGGTGGCGTGCGTCCGTTGGGGCTGAACGAATCGTTGTTGCAGAAAGTGCAGCCGCCGATCCCTTTGCTGCCATCGCGATTGGGGCAGGTCAAACCCGCATCCAGGGCGATCTTGTGCACGCGCTCGCCGTAGCGCCGCAACAGGTGCTGCCCATAAGTGTTAATGCGTTCGGAAAGAACCATCTGGGAAATTTCGGATTTCAGGATCAGCGATGCGAATCAGGCTAGCATGTTGCGCCCAACGCTTCAAGCCGGAAGGCAACAGGGATATTATTTAGACGACGAACACAATGCGGTAATTTTAAAGGTTGGACTGGGACAACTGGCTATTTTCAGCCCACGGTTTCAATTTAGCAGCTACTTATAACTCTATCACCACCGGAGCGTGATCCGATGGCCGCTCCAGTTTGCGCGGCGCTTTGTCTATCACGCAACTCTGGCATTGCGTGACGAGCGGGTCACTGACAAGAATATGGTCGATGCGCACCCCCTGATTGCGGCGGAACGCCATCATGCGGTAATCCCACCAAGTGAATGATTTCTCAGCCTGCTCGAACAGGCGGAAACTGTCGTGCAAGCCAAGTTTGATCAGGTTCTGGAACTGGATGCGCTCGGCTTCGCTGACCAGCACGCTGCCTTGCCAAGCTACCGGATCATGAACGTCACGGTCTTCAGGTGCGATGTTGTAATCGCCAAGCGCCACCAACCTGGGGTAGCGCGTTAACTCATTTCTCATCCAATCTCGCAGCGCGCTGAGCCAGCCCAGCTTGTAATAATACTTGTCGGAATCGACGCTCTGGCCGTTCGGCACATACACGCAAACCACGCGAATGCCAGCGATGGTCGCTGCGATGACGCGTTTCTGGTCATCGGCATAATCAGGGATGCCATACTGAACATCACAGGCCGGCTCGCGGCTCAGTATCGCCACGCCGTTATACGTCTTCTGTCCGCTGAACACGCTGTTGTAGCCCGCAGCTTGCAACGCTGCCTGCGGGAAATCCTCGTTCTGTTGCTTGGTCTCCTGCAAGCACAGCACTTCAACAGGATTTTCAGCGAGCCATTTCAGAACGTGCGGCAGGCGCACCTTCAGAGAATTGACATTCCAGGTAGCCAGTTTCATTGCGCAGCCGGTTCGGCCTGAGTACCCCGATTCTCAACGGCTGGTGGTGTCGCGGGTGACTCTGGCGGCGCGATGCGTTGGCGATAGCTTGCAGTTTTCGGGTAGCCCGCCACATCGAGTTCGCTATTCCATTTTGATTCCAGGAAACCGCTTAGGTAAATTTTGCCGATTGCCAAAGTTGGCGCTCCGTTGCTGCCAGAATTTTTATAAAAAATATCAATTTCTTCCTGGGTTTTCAGCATTTTTTCACTAAATGGAATACCGCGCTTGTTCAACATGCTGCGAGCCTGAGCACATGGGGCTCCGCAGCCATTGGTAACGTACAAGGTAACCGGAAAATTCTGCTGCGCGCGTTGCGTTTCATAGGGCAAATCTTCATTCTGTGCCGCTGTGCTGGAAAGTTTTTTGCGCTCAACACCGGTAGCATCCGCAGGGGGCACATCGCTGTAATGCACCTTGCCAGCCTTGTCCACCCAGTTGAATATTTCACCTGCCTGTACACTCAGCGGCACGATCGCCAAACAAGCTAACAACAAAACAATGCGTTTCATTTTTGCCTCCTTTACGATTTTTCAAGCAATCCATTATGCCGCAACAGCGCGTCGATACTCGGCTCACGACCCCGGAACGCTGCAAACGATTTCATCGCTTCGCGGCTACCACCCATCGCCAGTATTTCGCTGCGGAAGCGTGCGCCGACATCTGGATTCAGCACGCCGTTTTCCTCGAACAGGCTATACGCATCGGCAGACAGCACTTCCGCCCATTTGTAGCTGTAATAGCCCGCCGCATAACCGCCGGCAAAGATATGCGAAAAGCTGTGCGGGAAGCGGTGGAACGCGGGCGGGATCAGCACCGCCACTTCGGCGCGGACCTCGTCGAGCAGCTGCAAGATGGATTTTGCGCCGCCCGCCTCGAAGTTGCTGTGCATCAGCATGTCAAACAGCGAAAACTCGATCTGGCGCAAGGTTTGCAGGCCGCTCTGGAAATTTTTTGCGGCGAGCATTTTGTCGAACAATGCGCGCGGCAACGCCTCGCCGCTATCTGCGTGGCGCGTCATGCCGCGCAGCACGTCCCATTCCCAGCAGAAATTTTCCATGAACTGGCTGGGCAATTCCACCGCGTCCCATTCCACGCCGTTGATGCCGGACACCGCGAGGTCTTCCACTTCGGTCAACAGATGGTGCAGGCCGTGGCCGAATTCGTGGAACAGTGTGATCACTTCGTCGTGGGTGAACACTGCAGGCTTGCCGCCGACCGGCGCAGAGAAATTGCAGTTCAGATACGCGACTGGCGTCTGTATTCCAGAAGCGAGGCGGCGGCGCGTGATCGCGTCATCCATCCATGCCCCGCCGCGCTTGCTGTTGCGCGCGTACATATCGAGATAAAACTGGCCGACCAGTTGGCCTTGCGCATCGCGTATGTCGAAGAAGCGCACGTCGTCATGCCACACAGGTGCGACGGAAGCCCTGATCTGCAAGCCATACAGTGTCTCGACCAGCTTGAACATGCCGGGCAGCACTGCATCCTCGGGGAAATACTGTTTCACTTCCTGTTCGGAAAATGCATAGCGTTTTTCGCGCAGTTTTTCGCTGGCATAGCCGATGTCCCATGACTGCAATTCTTGTAATCCCAATTCGGCGCGCGCGAATTCGCGCAGCTCAGCCAAATCTTTTTCGGCGAAGGGCCGCGCACGCTGCGCCAGTTCGCGCATGAACTCCGCCACCTGTTGCGGCGAATCCGCCATCTTGGTGGCCAGCGACAATTCGCCGTAATTGGCGAAACCCAGCAGGCTCGCCTCCTCGCCGCGCAGCCTGACGATCTCATCCATCAGCGCAGTGTTATCCCAGTCTGCCTTGCCGAATTCGCTGGCGCGTGTGCCATAGGCGCGATACATTTTCTCGCGCAGAGCGCGGTTGTTGGCAAATTGAAGCACCGGCATGTAAGACGGCGCTTTCAGCGTAAACAGCCAGCCGGCCTTGCCTGCCACCCCATTCTTTTCCTGCCATGCTTCCTGCGCCGCCTGCAGCACATCTTCAGGCAAACCGCTCATCTCGTCTTTGTTCTCGATGATCAGCGTGTAATCGTTGGTTGCATCGAGCAGGTTGTCGGAAAAACGCGAAGATAATTTCGACAGGCGCTCCTGAATTTCCAGATAGCGCGCCTTCTTGTCCTCCGGCAGCTCTGCACCGCCGAGGCGGAAATCGCGCAGCTCGTTCTCGATGACTTTCTTGCGTGCCGCGTTTAAACCGGCGAATTCAGGGCTGTTGCGCAACACCTTGAATTTCCCGAACAGCGCGAGATTCTGGCCGAGCTCGGCATAATACTGGGTGATTTTCGGCAGCATGGCGTTATACACCTCGCGCAATTCCGGACTATTCATCACCGCATTCAAATGCCCGACCGGCCCCCACGCGCGCGACAGCCGCTCATTGGCATTTTCCATCGGCACGATGAAATTCTGCCAAGTCGGCTGCGCTCTATCGCTGAGCAGCCGTGCAATCAACGCGCGGTTCTCCGCCAGCAGTTGATCGATTGCCGGTGCGACATGATCGGGTTTGATCTCCGCGAAACGCGGCAGACCGGTGAAGTCGAGTAATGGGTTCATATCATTCTGAAAAATCGAAGCGCCCCCGAACGAGGGCGCGGGTCATTGTTGCAAAGGGTTAGGCAGGCAATCCGCGTAGCGGGTGCTCGCAAAAACAATCTGTCCATCGAGCAGCGTATAACTCACCCTGCCTTGCATCTCGTAACCGTTGAACGGCGTGTTCTTGCCTTGGCTCTTTAGTGCGGCTGGTTCAACTTTCCAGTTTATCTTCGGGTTGAACATGCAGATATCCGCATGTGCGCCAACCGACAGGTGACCCATCTTTTGCCCCAGCAATTGCGCCGGGTTGATGGTCACGCGGGACAGCGCATCCAGCAGCGGCACTTTTTCCTGTTCCGCCCATTTCAGCACCAGCGGCAACAGAAGCTCCAGACCGGTTGCGCCTGCTTCCGCTTCGGCGAATGGCAACTGTTTGGCATCGTCATCCACGGGAGAATGGTCGGAGCAGACAGCATCAATCGTACCATCCAGCAGCCCTGCGCGAAGCGCTTCTTTGTCGCGCAGGCTGCGCAGCGGCGGAACCAGATGGCAATTGGCATCGAAGAATCCGATGTCCATTTCAGTCAGGTGCACGTGGTTCATCGACACATCGCAGGTCACTGCCAGCCCTTCGCGTTTGGCGGCACGTACCATCTCCACGCCCGCCGCGCTAGAAATACGGCAGATGTGCAGGATCGCACCGGTCTCGCGCGCCAGTAGCAGCATGGTCGAAAGCGCGATGGTTTCGGCCACGACCGGGACAGGCGGCAACCCAAGGCGGGTGGCGACTACGCCGTCGTGCGCCACGCCGTCTTTGGCGAGGAAGCTGTCCTGCGGGCGCAGCCATACGCGGTAGCCGAAGGTGGCGGCATATTGCATGGCGCGCATCAATACCCTTGTATCGGTCAGCGGCGCATCGGCCTGGCTGAATGCCTTGCAGCCAGCCTCCGTCAACTCGATCATTTCAGTGAGCTCCTCGCCTTTCAAACCGTAGGTCAAGGCGCCGACCGGGAACACGCGCGCCTGATTCAGCAAGCGGGCGCGGTGCTTGAGCATCTCCACCAGTCCAGGCTCGTCCAGCGGCGGATCTGTATCGGGCAGGCAGGATAACGAGGTGACTCCGCCTGCCACCGCTGCCGTCATTTCGGATTCCAGCGTGGCCTTGTATTCGTAGCCCGGCTCGCGCAAACGCGCAGCGACATCCACCAGTCCCGGCATCACGATCAGCCCGCTGGCGTCAATCACCTGCTCCGCCACGAAGCCTTGCGGCGCTGTGCCGATGGCGGCTATGCGCCGCTTGGCGATGAACACATCCTGCTGTGCATCGATCTTGTTTTTGGGGTCGATCAGGCGACCGTTTTTGATATGGATATTCATTGTGCTTTACCTGCCAACATGCTCATCACCGCCATGCGCACCGCGATGCCGAACGTGACCTGCGGCAGTATGACCGAATGCGATCCGTCCGCCACACTTGAGTCGATCTCGACACCGCGATTCATCGGCCCCGGATGCATGACGATGGCATCTTCTTTCGCCAGTGCCAGCCGCTCCTGCGTCAGGCCGTAGTATTTGAAATATTCCTGCGCCGAGGGCAGCAACGCGCCTTGCATGCGCTCGTTCTGCAAACGCAGCATCATCACCACATCGACATCCTTCAAGCCATGCGCCATGTCGTGATAGACCCGCACACCTAGGTTCTCGACCATCGCAGGCAGCAAGGTCTTGGGCGCGATGACGCGCACTTCCGGCACACCGAGCGTGGTCAATGCGTGGATTTGGGAACGAGCCACGCGCGAATGCAGTACGTCGCCGATGATGGCGACGCGCAGATTGTGGAACTCCTTTTTGTAGTGGCGGATGGTGAACATGTCCAGCAACGCCTGCGTAGGGTGGGCATGGCGACCGTCGCCGGCGTTGATGACATGCACATCCGGCGCGACATGCTTGGCGATGAAATGCGCCGCGCCGCTTTGCGCGTGGCGCACCACGAACATGTCGGCATGCATCGCGCACAGGTTGTCTACAGTATCCAGCAGGGTCTCGCCCTTGCTGGTAGAGGAGGAGCCGATATTGAGGTTGACCACATCCGCTGACAGCCGCTTGGCGGCAATCTCGAAGGTAGTGCGGGTGCGCGTGCTGTTTTCGAAAAATACGTTGAAAACCGACTTGCCTTGCAGCAGCGGAATTTTTTTGATCTCGCGTCCTTTGGCGGTATCGAGAAAAGTCGTGGCACGGTCAAGAATATCGCGCACAATTTTCACCGGCAGGCCTTCGGTGGTCAGCAGGTGCTGGAGTTCGCCGTTCTTGTTTAATTGCGGATTTTTCATACGATCAGTCCCGCTGCGGGTTCATCAAAATACGCCTGCAGAATTTGCTGCGCAGCGTATTGGTCAATCAGGGCTTTCTGCTTTTTGCCATGGACGCCTTCTTCGTTCAACTGCGCGCTTGCAGAGAACGAAGTATAACGCTCATCGACCAGGATCGTCGGCAAATTAAACCGCCCCTTGAGGCGGTTGGCAAAGCGGCGGCACAATGCGGTCAGCTCGTGCGGTGTACCATCGTCGTTGCACGGCAAGCCGACCACCAGCGCACACGGCTGCCATTCGTCAAGCAATGATTTTATTTTAGCAAAGCGCGCAGCGGTTTTCTCGTCAGTAATGGTGGTCAGCGGATTGGCTTGGCGCAATAAGGTGTTGCCTGTAGCAACGCCGACGCGTTTGGTGCCAAAATCGAATGCGAGAAGTGTGCCTTGAAGGATGAAAGCAGGTGTATGTATGACCGCCCCCTCAGGCATGCCCGACACCCTCCATTAGCGAGGCATAGTCCACCCCGAGCAGCGCCATCGCCGCAGGCAGGCGTTCCTCCGGCGGCAGGTCAAACAGGATGTGTTCAGACGCTGGCACGGTCAGCCAAATGTTCTCGGTCATCTCGTGCTCCAACTGACCCTGATCCCAGCCCGCATAACCCAGCGTGACAATTACGTTACGCGGTCCCCGCCCTTCGCCCATCGCTTCAAGAATGTCCTTGGATGTGGTCAGTGCCAGTTTATCGTTGATGTATAGAGTGGACTCCCAATCTCCCGGTGTGTCGTGTAAAACGAAGCCTCGCTCAGTTTGCACCGGGCCGCCAAAATGCACTGGAATCTTCACGAGCTCGGGTTGAGTTAACGTGATATTAATTTGTTCGAACATCTCGCCCAGCGTAAGACTGATTGGGCGATTCACCACGATTCCCAAGGCACCGTTCTCGTTGTGTTCGCAAATGTAAGTAAGCGTGCCTGCGAACACACCCTCTTGCATAGCAGGCATGGCGATTAGAAAGTGATGGGTCAAATTGAAATCAGTCATGGCGGCATTGTAGCTGCCTGTGCATGAGCGCACAATTAGCCTGTAAACAAATTATGCGATGTTAAATCCTGCTGCTCTTGCCGCTTTGTGAAGAGAGGTATTCCAAGGCGCGGCGCGCAATATTCTGCAGAGGCAACACTTCGCACACGCCGCCTGCAGCAATCGCCTCTTTTGGCATGCCAAATACCACACAGCTCGACTCGTCCTGCGCGATGGTGTAAGAACCGGACTGCTTCATTTCCAGCATGCCTTGCACGCCATCTTTTCCCATGCCGGTGAGAATGACGCCAAGCGCATTGGCGCCGGCGACATTGGCCGCCGAACGAAACAGCACATCAACCGAAGGGCGATGGCGATTCACCAGTTCTCCCTGATCCAGCTTGGTCATATAGTTTGCGCCACTGCGCTTTAGCAACAAATGCGAATGCCCTGGAGCAATATAAGCGTGCCCCGGCAATATCCGCTCGTTATTTTCTGCCTCTTTGACCGAAATTTTGCATAGTGTGTCCAGCCTGTCCGCAAACGACTTGGTAAAGTGTTCCGGCATGTGCTGTGCTACCAGTACGCCCGGCGCGTCAGCTGGCAACTTCATCAGAATTTCCTTGATTGCCTCTGTTCCACCGGTTGATGCACCGATGATGATCAGCTTCTCAGTGGAAGAAAACCGCCCTGCGACACTGGGCAAAATCGCATCTGCAGAAAATTTTTCCTGGACTACTGGCTCCGTAATCGCTTTTCGCACACGCGCCTGTGCAGTAGCCCGAATCTTGTCGGTAATTTCGATGGCGTACTCTTCCATCCCCCGCGCAATATCCAGTTTCGGCTTGGAAACAAAATCAACCGCACCCAATTCCAGCGCACGAAAGGTAATATCGGAGCCCCATTCTGTCAGTGTAGAAACCATTAATACCGGCATTGGGCGAAGGCGCATCAACCTTTCCAGGAAATCCAGCCCGTCCATCTTGGGCATTTCCACGTCCAGTGTCAGCACGTCCGGATTGAGCGACTTGATCATCTCGCGCGCAACCAGCGGATCAGGAGCTGCGCCCACGCACTCCATATCTTTTTCGCGGTTGATAATCTCTTTCATCACGCTACGAATCAGCGCGGAATCATCGATCACCAGCACCTTGATTTTATGACTTTTCATGTTTGCTTATGCTCTGATAAACCAGTTTGAAACCCTGTCGCAATCGCCTCGCTCAACCAAACAACTCCACGTCTCCTTCCAGCTTGGAATAATGCAGGCGCGTATTGTATTCAGCCTCGCGGCTAATGATCGTATCGTTGTGTACCTGTTTAAGGTTCTTCACTCGCACCAACCCGGTAGCTGGAAAGTAATAAACCTTGCGCGGAAAAATATTGAGCAGGTCCTGTGCAGCGATGGTAATTTTTTCCGTCTTGAGAAACTGCTGCACGAATTCAGCATTACGTTCGCCTACATTATTGACAGTAAAACCACGCAACACCGAAGCGCCCCCAAAAACTTTCGCTTCGAAATTACTGCGCTTCGCACCCATCTTGAGCAGCTGGTTGATCAGTATTTCCATGGCATAAGTGCCATAGCGCGCCGATTCGCCGAGCGGATTGCTTCGATCCTGCCCGCTGTCCGGCAACATGAAGTGATTCATGCCGCCGATTCCGCTGATCCTGTCACGGATGCATGCGCAGACACAGGATCCAAGTACTGTGACCAGCACCATATCCCGCCCCGTAGCGTAGTATTCACCGGGTAATATCTTGGCCGCCTCGATATTATGTTCCCTGTCAAAATACAGGTGCGGCGATAGGACTTCTTCAAAGCCATGCTCGGTCATACTGAATAAAACCCTTCCCGCCCAACTATTAAGGCGATAAATTATTTGGCTTGTTGAAGTTCGCGAGGTTTTGATTTTACCAATTCATAGACCGTTTTACCGCGCAATCTGAACAAGTACGCGGCATTATGGAAACTTTCCGAATGCCCCGCAAATACCAATCCGTCCGGTTGCAACAATGGCGCAAATCGTTGCAAAATTTTGAGCTGCGTTTCTTTATCAAAGTAAATCATTACATTGCGACAGAAAATTGCATCCAAAGGGCCGCGTATCTGCCAATCATGACTAAGCAAATTCACCTGCCGAAATGTAATCATGGCGCGCAACTCCGGCCTCACTCGCACAAAGCCGGCCTGAGCTCCCGTTCCTTTGAGAAAAAAACGCTTCACTACATCTTCAGAAAGTTTCTCTATACGCTCTATCGGATAAACACCCGCTTCCGCTTTGGCGAGCACATTGGTATCCAGATCGGAAGCAACGATGGTAACAGGTGGAGCAAAACTGCCAAAGGCATCCACTATAGTCATGGCAATTGAATACGGCTCCTCACCCGAAGACGCTGCCGCACACCACAACGAAATAGGATGCTGCCCTTTTTGTTTTATGACATGCTCAGCCAATATCGGGAAATGGTGTGGCTCACGAAAAAATGATGTCAGATTGGTAGTAAGCGAATTGACGAACGCCTCCCACTCATCCTCATTACCGCTTTCCAGCAACGCCAGATAGTCCCTGAAATTATCCAGGCCATTCACCCTCAGGCGGCGCGCCAAGCGGCTATACACCATATGCTGCTTGGACGACTTGAGCGAAATGCCGGCATGCTCATAGATCAGCTGGCATATACGCTCAAAATTTTCCTTAGTGAATACAAACTCGCGATCATGGCCATCGACAGACTGAAGTTTAGCGCTCATGGCATCCTAAATTGCATAAAAAATAACCCCGCAGCCTGCCGCGGGGTGTTGTCTAATAAACTTCAAATCTGCACACCCAATGAGCCGGGGATCCAGCTTGTGGAGCATAATGCGAACCTCTAATAATTCAGCGCATCCCATCCAGTTCAACAAATACTCCGACGAATTTTAGTTGCTTAGTGCTGGGGTGGAGCGAACAGCAGTTATTTTTCTACGCTGCGATTTGTTTCGTCCATGTCATCAACCCGAGAGACTTTCAACTAAGCTTAAGAAGTGTCATTTTACTTGGGCTAAAACAATATAGCGAGACTAAAAGTCCTTCCAGTCGTCCTCATCATCCTTGCCTCTAACCAGTTTGCGTTCTTTCCTTGGAACTATCGCGGTCACTGCGCGCTTTTGAGCTGCAGGGTTGGCAGCGACTTCCCGTCTGCTTTCAATTCCATCCAGCTTGAATATACTCATCGCCGCTTTCAAATTGAGCGCTTGCTCTTCCAATGATTCGGCTGCAGCAGCGGCTTCTTCCACCAACGCGGCGTTCTGCTGGGTCACTTCATCCATCTGGGTGATCGCCTGATTCACTTGCTCAATCCCCGCACTCTGTTCGTTGGATGCAGCTGCGATCTCGGCCATTATGTCGGTGACGCGTTTAACCGCATGAACGATTTCATTCATTGTCTCGCCGGCCTGGTCAACCTGTTTGGAGCCCACATCCACTTTGCTCACCGAGTCGTCGATCAGGGTTTTAATTTCCTTGGCGGCGGCGGCAGAACGTTGTGCCAGGTTGCGCACTTCGCCTGCTACGACAGCGAAGCCGCGTCCCTGTTCACCGGCGCGTGCTGCCTCCACGGCTGCATTGAGAGCAAGGATATTGGTCTGGAAGGCAATACTGTCAATCACAGAAATAATGTCCACGATCTTCTTCGAGCTGTCGCTGATCGAAGCCATCGTATGCACCACGTCGCCTACCACTTTGCCGCCTTTAACCGCGATGTCCGATGCGCTGTTGGCCAGCTGGTTGGCTTGCTTGGCGTTATCGGCATTCTGCTTCACGGTGGAGGTGAGTTCTTCCATGCTGGATGCTGTTTCTTCCAGGCTGGAAGCCTGCTCTTCAGTTCGCTGCGACAGGTCGGTGTTACCCGCTGCGATTTCCTGTGATGCGGTGGTAATGGAGTCGGTTGAACCGCGCACATCGCCAACGATGCCGGTGAGGCTTTGGCTCATATGCTTCATCGCAAACAGCAAGCTCGACTGATCTCCTGCCTTGGTCTCAACCGCAACTGTGAGATCGCCGGTAGCGATCCGCTTCACAATCGAAGCGGCATAATCCGGCTCTCCGCCAATCTGGTTCAACAGCAAACGAATCATATACTGGGCAAATAATAGCGTTATCAGCAATCCCGTGATCGAGACCGCGAGATATACATACATCAATGTATGCGCTTCATTCTTATGCTCTTTTGTGACCTTAAGTAAATCGCCTGCCAGTTTATTTTCAACTTCCTTTTGCAGGTTTATCTTCTCGGTCATCACACTAAACCAGTGCCCGCTGTCGATGCCCAGGCTGGTTTCCCGCGCTCTTTCCATTGCGGTTTTTTCGATTCGCGAAACTTCATCTACTGCCTGCCCGCTGACTTTGTTTTTATAGAACTGCTTTTGTTCATCAAAGGCGTAAGTCTCAAATGCCTCCTCATGGGCTACCTGTTCAGCACGGTTTGAAATAAAGCTTGCAACACTTTCCATTGTAAATTTGTCAGCCGCAAATACACCCGTAAGTACCGCGCGCTCTTGGCCGGTGTGTTCCTTGGCCATCAACATGGATGCATAGGCGGAAGAAGGCCGCAATATATCGATATCGCTGCTAAGTGTTGGTGCCCGATTCGGAACGTCGATCAACTTATCGATTATTTTGGTGTAATAGCCGAATGCTTCCTGGGATGCAATTGCCTGAGCAGAGACGGCATTACGTTTAGCAGTGAGCTCCTCCAAACTATTCACTGCATCGGAAATAGTACTCTTCATAGATGTGCCAAACTGGCTTAAATCGAGCCCATTTATCTTCAGTTTTAGCTCATCGTTTCTCTTGTCCGCTTCATTACGTTGTACAGGCAATTCGCTGGCAAACTTGACACCCTTGCTATTCAGAAAACCCGCCGTCATACCTCGTTCTTTTTGCAATTCGTGGGCGAGATTACCGATCTTGACTGACACCTCGGCCAGAGCCTCCAACTTCTCCATTTCAACGGTAACAGAATTTTTTTCAAGGATGCTATCAATCGAAAAGTATGTGAAGCCCACTAGTGGTAAAAGAACAATCATTATCAATCTTGTTCTCAACTTCAGGCTGTTGAATAATTGCATCGCTTTCCCCCTAATAAATTACCAAGTGTGGTTGATACTGTTTTAAATCCTCGTTTGTTCGTAGCTCACGAGCCAAAACCCAAGGTTAGGCCGTTGCCTGTTCCACCAGCTCCATGTCGCGGCTGGTCATCAGTTTTTCGATATCCACCAGGATGATCATGCGTTCGTCAACGGCGCCCAGTCCTTGAAGGTATTTCACATCCAGGCCGGAGCCGAATTCCGGTGCCGGTTTGATTTCATCAGCCTTCAGGGTAGTCACGTCGGAGACGCCGTCCACGACCATGCCCACGATGCGGTTGGCGACGTTGAGGATGATCACGACGGTGGTTTTGTCGTAGGTGACGCTGCCCAACTTGAATTTGATGCGCATGTCGACGATGGGCACGATGACGCCGCGCAGGTTGATCACGCCCTTGATGAATTCGGGCGCGTTGGCGATCGTGGTGACGGCTTCGTAGCCGCGGATCTCCTGCACCTTGAGGATTTCGATGCCGTATTCCTCGCTGCCCAGTGTGAAGGTCAGCAGTTCGCGAATTGCGTTGCTCGCTGATTGCTCATAGTTTGTATGCATATTGCCCCTGCCTATAGCCACAATTCAGGCAATAACTGCACTGCCTAATATTCATCGATATGTTCTTTAAAAAACCCTTAAGCAATAATACCGAGCCTCAGAGGAATATATCGGAATAGTTATCCGTTATTGCTGCGCCAACTTAACCAGCGCGCCCACGTCCATAATCATGGCGACCCTCCCATCCCCCATGATCGTGGCGCCTGACACGCCGTCCACTTTGCGGTAGTTGGTTTCGAGGCTCTTGATTACAACTTGATGCTGACCAACCAATTCATCCACGAACAAGGCAACTTTCTTGCCTTCCGTTTCCAGCATAACCAGCATGCCTTCAGTAGGATCAGTGATCCTGGTCTGTATGTTGAAAACTTTATGCAGTTCTATCATAGGCAGATATTCTCCGCGTACATGTACCACTTGCCCTTGTTTCCCGCTGATCCCATTAATGTCGCCTGCCTTCGGCTGGAATGATTCGATGATAAAACTGAGCGGGATGATGTAAATCTGGTCACCCACAGCGATGGACATCCCGTCCAATATTGCCAACGTCAGAGGCAGACGGACGGTAATGGTACAACCCAGTCCAAAACGAGAGACAACCTCGACACGGCCACCGATGCTTTCGATATTTTTCTTGACCACATCCATGCCGACGCCGCGTCCGGAAACATCGGAAACGACGGTGGCTGTGGAAAAACCGGGGGCATAAATCAATTGCCATACTTCGTTATCGCTCATGCCGTCACTGACAGGCATACCTTTTTCCCTGGCTTTTGCGAGTATCCACTCCCGATTCAACCCCGCACCATCATCGGACACCTCGATGACTATATTGCCGCCTTGATGCGCAGCCTTCAGGGTAATAGTGCCTATTGGGTCTTTTCCCCTGGCTATGCGAGTTTCGGGCAATTCGATACCGTGATCCAGGCTGTTGCGCACCATGTGGTTGAGAGGATCGCTGATTTTTTCTATCAGCCCCTTATCCAGTTCGGTGCCCTCACCAATGATTTTGAGTTGCACTTTTTTGTTGAGTTTGACCGCGCTATCGCGCACTACACGCTGGAAACGGCTGAACACGAAATTGATCGGCATCATGCGCACCGACATGACTGAGTCTTGCAAGTCGCGCGTGTTGCGCTCGAGCTGCGCCAGCCCATTGACCAGACGCTCATGCAATACCTGATCCATGTTGGATACGGTTTCGGCCAACATGGCTTGGGTAATCACCAACTCGCCTACCAGATTGATCATTTTGTCGACTTTGCTGACGCTGACGCGGATGGAGGTATCACCCCCGGCAGCCATAGCCGGATTGTCAGTTGCGCGACGCAGCGGGGCAAAATCTTCTGAGCGGCGATGGGGGGTAAGTTCTTCCTGCTGATCAGCCGCTTCAGACATTGACTGCTGTGATTGTTTTCCTGCTTCATCGAAAAAGCCGTATCCCTGCGTATTTTCCGCATCCGACCTAATCGCGTCGGGTTCTTTGAAGAAACCATAGCCCTGCAAGTTTTCTACATCCGACCTGATTGCATCTTGTTCCTTGAAAAAGCCGTAACCTTGCTCCTTTTCCGCATCGGATCTGATCGCATCTGACTCATCGAAAAATCCATAAGGTTGGCCTGCTGGCGAACCGTCACGCGGTGCATCACTTTGATGCTTAATTTTCAACTGCTTCGGCTTCAGAAAAAACGAAAAAATCTCCCGCAAATCCGCTTCGGCGGCATACGTAGCCAAGGATAGCGCTACAGCATTGGCGGTTATCTTCAGATCTTTGATCTTACCAATATTACCCAAATCGTCTATCAAGTTATCAAGATGTGCTTTGCTGGGAAATGCGGTACGTGTTTTTGCAAACTGAACCTGATATACATGCAGTAAGGAATTGTTTTGTGTTGTTGCCGCTACGCCGGCTTTTGCGGATGGGGTCTTGCCAGAGGATTTTGGGGACGAAAGACGCTGCGGCGCTATTGGCGCGACATTTCCTGTTTGATTACTGGTTTCAGCATGGCTGCTGGATAATCGCTCCAATTTGGCACAGACAGAAATCGATGCCGTCTCATCGGCAATCCTCCCATTCTGGTGTGCGTCCAATAATCCAAGCAGTACATCGCCTGCTTCTAGGAAAGCATCCACCATTTCGCGCGTGATGGCGATTTCATTTTTTCTGATACGATCCAGCAGTGTTTCCAAAATATGGGTCACTTCTGCCATGTCGGTAAAACCGAATGTGCTGCTACCCCCTTTAATGGAATGTGCCGCACGGAAAATGGCATTTAATTGGTCTGCCTCAGGCGCCTCAAGATCAAGCGCGACCAGCAGGCTTTCCATGCTCGCGAGGTGTTCTGCGGACTCTTCAAAAAAGACTTGGTAAAACTGGCTCATGTCGATGGACATTGGCTTCTTTCTGGAAATACGACGCGGAAAATTCTTGCTTTGGTGACGCCAGAATTCGGGCTGGCGCTGTTGGTCCTAACCAATCACCTTTTTGACAACCTCCAGCAGTTTATGCGGGTCGAATGGCTTGACCAGCCAGCCCGTGGCACCAGCCGCTTTGCCCTGCATTTTCATGGCATCGCTGGATTCGGTGGTCAGCATCAGGATCGGTATGGTCACGAACTGCGGCAAGCCGCGCAGTGTTTTTATCAAGGTCAAGCCATCCATAACCGGCATATTCTGATCGGTAAGAACCAGATTAATGGCACCGGCGTTGGCATTGGCTTTGGCCAAACCTTCCTGGCCGTCTGCCGCTTCAATGACGGAATAGCCAGCAGATTTAAGAGTAAAAGCTACCATCTGCCGAATGGAAGTGGAATCGTCAATAGCTAGAATAGTTTTTGCCATTTTTTCGCGCTCAGTTAAGTGGTTAAGTGGTAATTATTTGTTAAGCGCCAAGTTGCATTAATTACCCGAAAAGTGCAATTGGCTTCCCGTTAAAATCCAGGTTAAAACAATTCGATATCGCCCGTGCCAAAATCTTTTTGTGCAACCGGATTGGCTTTTTGTTTATCCAGTGATACGACATGTTTGTCGAGCAAACGATTATATGCGGCGATTCGTTCCAGATATTCCTGTTGACTCGGACCGACCCCCCCCTTACCCATTTCGTTGGCAACTTCCTGTAAGGCCGTCATGCGCATTCTGGCATGCTCGATCAGCTGCGAACTCATATCCTGAAATTGTAATGTGGAAATCACCACCAGAACATTCTGCTCGACATTTGTGCTGATGAGATTCAGTTCGATAGCATTGCTGGCGACAGCTTCATTAAACGCTGTAAGGTCTGCCATGATGGAGCGAACATGTTGATTGGATTCCATCGCTTTTGCCTTATCGTCCGCCGCAAGGTTGCTGATGGCGAGCTCTGCGACGGCCAGAGAGCCACTTACCTTGTCTACAACTTCTTTTATCTGCTTGCTGAAGCCGTTGGTATGCGCCGAAAGGTCGCGTACCCCGTCCGATATCAAAATAAAGTTGCTGACCAGCTTGCCTATCGCATCGCTGAGTATAGCCTGGGTGTTGCCCAGCTCGGTATGTGCCGAGCTTAGCTGCTCAGCTATCTCGGTGCCCAGTTGCATATGGAATGCACTGCTTTCTTGAATGAACTGCTCCCCGCCTTGTGCCGATGAATCTGCGCCTTCAGTCGCTTTTTTGCTTTCTCCGGCTCGATTGCGCAAGTAAATCACACAAACCAGCAATGCTATAAATATCATCGCATCGGCAAAATACGCAATCCCTGTATCGAAATACAGCGCGCTCGCGCCCAGCAGAACAGCGCTCACTATTGCACCGATAAAGGCTAAGCGAGTAATATTTTTCATGATTAGTAATCCCTGAATTCCGTATTCGTCTCAATATGTCTAAGACTCATATTTTGAGCATATACACGACAAAGGTTGATATTACCGCGTTTAGGATTGTGCCACAACGCGCTACAACCGTATATTTCCCGCATCCGCAGCTGTCCTTTTGCTTTTCCACCACGCAGAAATTTGCTGAATATTATGCTTTACAAAACAACTTGGCATGCCCGTTTTGGCCTTGAGAGAGCTTTACTCCATGCATTCTTATGATACGCGGCCTGGTCAAGCTGGCGCTGCCATTGCATTTGAGGAGCTTGCCTGCATGGCACTCTGGACATGTTTGAGCAAGTCTGCATCGGTGTAGGGCTTGGTCAAATATACATCAACTCCGGCACTTATCGCCTGCTGACGATGTTTTTCCATCGAACGCGAAGTAATCATGATGACAGGCAGATGCCGCGTGGCTTCTCCCAGGCGAAGATGCTGGGTAAGCTCAAGCCCGTTCATGTTTGGCATTTCCATGTCTGTACAAACCAGATGCGGCTTAAAGTTTTCCATCACCCGAATTGCGTCCATGCCATCACCCGCGCCTTTGACCTCAAAACCTGCATCCTGAAGCAACTGTACCAGCCCCTTGCGGACTGACAGTGAATCGTCCACAACAAGTATCCGCCGTGTACGTTGGCGTGCAGTAGCAGCCAACTCCGCCGCTGCGGCAGTAACAGCGATTGGCGCTGCCAACAATTCCGGAACATTAATCAATGGCACCACTGTGCCATCGCCCAATAATGTCACGCCTGAAACGCCATGCACGCGAGGTAGATATTTCCCCATATTCTTCACCATCACGCTCCGGCTATCGAGTAGCTGATCCACCAGCACAGCTACCACGCCTTCCATTGTGTAAATCAGCACCTTCGGCATCGCCGTATAACGTTCCACGCTTGGCGGAAGCGAAGGGTAGCCGGTAAGAGGCGCTAAATCATGGATAGGAAAACTTACATCGCGTATGGTGAATTGCCACTCGCCTAATTGCCACTCGTCGCCGCCGGACAAACTTATCTTGCCAAAGCCAGCCGGAAAAGCTTCCTTGATATAGTGGATCGGGATGGCAAAAATCTGTTTTCCAGCCTCTACCAGCAATGTGTGCTGCGTGACTAGCGAAGCCTGGAAGCGCAACACAATTTCACAGCCGTGACCAGGTATAGAACTGAGCTCAACCGTTCCCTTGATGTTTGCCAAGCGCGAGGCCACCACATCCATACCGACACCGCGCCCGGATATTTCGCTTACCTGATCGCGCGTTGAGAATCCCGGCAGCAACACTAATCGTGCCAGCTCAGGATGTGTCAACTGCTGCTCTGCATTGATCAGGTTTTGTTCAATTGCTTTTTTACGAATACGCGCGTAATCAAGCCCCTTGCCGTCATCACGGATAGTAACGACGATACCCGATCCCTGCCGTGAAAATTCCAGGTCAATCCTGCCTTCAGCTTGTTTGCCCGCAGCAATCCTGTCTTCAGGAAGTTCGATACCATGGTCAACTGCGTTGCGCAGCAAATGGAGCAATGGATCTGCCAGCTTGTTAAGCACATCTCCGTCCACCTCAATTTCGCCACCCACAATAACAAGCTCGGCCTGCTTGCCGGTTTGCTGGCAAGTCTGGCGCACATTGCGCATCAGGCGGGCACTTAGCACATTGACCGGCGCCAGGCGGGTTGCGACGACCTGGTACTGCAGCTCCTTGTTTATGTTGGCCTGCTGTGATACTTCGCCACGCAGACCCGATACGCTGGCATCAAGGTTGTCTGTCATTGCGCGTGCATCTGCGGTAACCTCCACGAGCGAGCGAGTCACGCCATGCAATTCAGTGTAGCGATCCATTTCCAGCGGATCGAAAGAGGCATCTTCTGCGGCATCAGGCCGGTTAAGCGACAGGCCGCGCACCATCACCAGCTTTTCGATATCAATTACCCGTTGCTGAACCACGAGATTATGCTCGATCAATGCCTTGGCACGGGAGGTTACGTTGGCTACTTGCGATTCAAGACGTGCTATCAACGTTGTCATCTCGCCAACCAGGCGAAATAATTCATCCACAGTACTAACAGGAACCCGTAAAGTTGCCTGCTGCTCGATTTCTGCTGCAGGCGCTGGTGGTACATCGGGCCGCTTAACACCGTGCGGGGGCAGCACAACCTCCACGCTCGCGTCGTCTGCCATGTTCGCGATTTCACCCGATTTGACCTTGTTTGCCCATGAAACAATTTCATTCAGCACCTCGAACGCGTTCTCCGGCGCACTTTCGTCGCCACGCAGATAACTCACCATTTGCGCAAGACAATCGCTTGCGGCAACCAGCGATCGTCCAAGTGCACGCGGGGGTTTTACAGGGTTCTTTTCAAAATACTCAAGCACATCTTCGGTATGGTGCCCGAGTGCGGCAATGCCACGGATACCCACAATATTGGCCGCGCCCTTGAACGAATGCGCTATTCGCTTGGCGCTACGCATGTCGTTGATATCCGCATGGCCTGCAGCAATCCTGGAAGTCAGCGCCGAAAATTGCTCCACGTTGCCCGGCGCTTCGTCAAGAAATGCACTATAGACATCCCTGTCGGCATTTTCCGGCACTACCAGCGATGTGTCCTCGATGCTCACGCTTACAGGCGCTTCCGCCTCTTTAAGCTGCGCCATCAGCTCTTCAGGCACAACGGGTGGGGTGGTCAGAGACTCAATCAGACTGAGGCTGGCATTTTCGTCGAATGGCTGCGCAAAGCTGGGTGAAGATAAATATTCGGCAAGCGCCATTGATGCTTCGAAGTTGGCCGGCTCCTGCAAATACCGGTCCACCAAGACAGGCCAGGAAACCAGTTGCTTGCAGGCTTGAAAGCGCGCATCGCCTTCCATGAAGGTGATCGCAGGCAGTATCCCGTTGAGCGAATTACACCATGAATTCAGTCCGGTCATGCCTATCAGCTCTGCCGTTTGACCGATGCGCTCCAATTGAGACGCATAATCTTCCATTGCCTCCATCAGCAAAGGATCTCCGCTGGCGGCAGTACCCAATGTGCCGGCCCATCTCTCGAAGTCAGGGACGGTTTGCGCAAGTTCCTTGCGCATCTCGGAAAAAAAGGGGGCGAGCGCTTCGATTGGCATAATGATCTGGATTACACGCTCATGTGCCGATCATCTGAACTGGGCAAAAATTTGTGTTTCGTCACCTATTGATTCTGCGTCATCTACCGTCGACGGTTCTGCCGACGGCAGTTTAAACACCGATATCGCGCCCACCAATTTTTGCGAAGCTGACACAAGGCTGGCAGCACTCTGATTTTGTGCGACCAGCTGCTCTGCTGTTTTTTCAGTGAATTGTGCGATTTCGTCTGCAGCCGTGCGCAAAACAGCGGCTATCTTGGTCTGCTCTGCAGAGCTGGTGGCAATCGTTGCCACCAGCCTTACCAGTCGTGCTGTTGCCTCATGGGTTTCGCGCATCCTCTCGCCCGCGTTATGCGCCAATTCAGATTCATTAACCACCTGTTCAATGGTTTTATTTACTGTTGCAATGGTATCGTTCGTTTCAACCTGGATGTTCTGCACCAGATTCGCGATCTGTCCGGTCGCTTGGCGTGAATTCTCGGCCAAGCGCTGCACCTCTTCCGCCACCACCGCGAAGCCTCGCCCCGCTTCGCCCGCCATGGCG
Organism: Nitrosomonadales bacterium; assembly: GCA_023259055.1. GTDB lineage: Bacteria > Pseudomonadota > Gammaproteobacteria > Burkholderiales > Gallionellaceae > Gallionella. Next base: position 199,184 of record JAHFQZ010000002.1, on the reverse strand, counting down.
GCCTGCATCGCGGCGTTCAACGAAAGCACATGGGTACGCTCAGAAATGGTGTTGATCAGATTAACGATCTGCGAAATTTCCTGGGAACGTTCCCCGAGACGCTTGATGCGTTTTTCCATTTCTGAAATGGTCTCGCGGATCGCGTTCATCCCGACTAACGTTGCCTGCACAGTTTCCATTGCGCTTTCGGTGGACTTGGTGGCTTCTGCTGCCGCACGGTTTGAGTCACGGGCAAATATGGCTACTTCACCAATCGATGCCATAGCCGTTTCCAGATTCGAAATTAACCTTACAACGATAACATCTTCCTCTTTCGCCATTTCATTCACCACGTCCGACTGCTGCTTCATGCGTTCGGAGGCAGCCTCCACGACACCGGCTATCTTGGTCACGTGGTGCAGCACGGTCGCCGTGACGTCGGTCAGCTGATTGATGGCATCACCCAAGGTACCGATAATGTCATCGGTCACAGGCGCACGTACCGTCAAGTCTTTTTGCGCCAGAGCTCCCATAGCGGAAAATAAACCGATCACGGAGTTATTGAGGCGCTCATTGTCAGCTGCTGTTGTTTTTTGCAGAGAGACACGTTCATCCAGCAGCTTGTCAAAAGCTCGTCCTATTGAACTCAGCTCATCCTGTGTGCGCAGCTTCACGCGCACATCAAAGGCGCCTCCCTCGATTTTTCCGATTGCCTGCCGCAGCTGGTTGAGCGGATTCATGATGCCCTGAAAAATGTAGTAAGCGAATAACGCAACCAGAGTAAGCGCAGCTGCCACAACTGCAACTGCTGTATTGGTTGCACCCATCGAAGCCGCGTCGACGGCCTGGCGCGATACCTCCATATCAGTTGCAATCTGATTATTTACCGTCGACTGGCTAGCCTTCAACTTCTTGTACTTTTCGTTGAATTCAGCAAACCGCGCCTCGGCTCCGATTGTGTCGACTGGTGCAAGCTCTGCAATACTTTGCGCAGATTTTGCGAAACCATCCACATCTGCTCGAACGGTAGAAACCGCCTGCCTGGTTTTTTCGGATAGCACTGTTGCTGCCAAGAGTCTGGAGGAGTTGGCGCTTAAACCCTTGAGATGTTCATTCAAATTCTTTGATGCTTCTTTATAGGCCGCCGTATCGCCTGTTTTGGCCTCGTGCAGGATTTGCAGCACATCGGCTCGCACCTCGTCGTGCGCCATATTTACCTGCATATTGGTGTTGATCGCAAAAATATTACCCTGCGAATAAGCGGTAGCGCGGATCAACTCGGATTTTCCGTAATTGCCTACCATGCTCACCAGCAAGATGAACAACAATGAGAGGAAACTAAAGCCAATTATTTTGGCGCGAATGGTTGCAAACATTACTTTCTCCTAAACACCAATCAGAACTCTCATAAGTATCAAACGTGGGATGGCTCGACCTTAAAAACCGAAGTAAATAATGCCTCAGTATCAAGATCAATCCAGGTATCTGGTCCCTCCCGATAAGCTGCCTTGGCATAAGATGCAATCGGGTGTTTGATATCCGAAAGGTTAACCTCATCATCCGCAGCATACTTCTTGCGTTCCGGCAAGCTATCAACAACAAGGCCGACTGCATCATCACCGCGCCCGCACACGAGCAGCCACACTTTTGATGTAATGTCATGCTGATGGCCGAATAAGACAGACAAGTCCATCACTGGCACCACCCGCCCATGGCGATTGGTAAGGCCTTTGATCCCGGTAGGCGCACCTGGCAAACGGAACAGCGGTGGCATCTCTACCACTTCACTCGTCGCATCCAGATTCACGAGCAGCCTTAGATCGCCAACAAGGAAACCACGGCGGTGAATGTACCGTGCATAATCAGCCTCGATCAACATGCGTGCTGCAATTTCGGCATCGATTTGCGCCTTAAGGGCATCAATGTCGATCGTCTGAATAGAGCTCTTAATCTGGGGCCGAGATGCAATTTCGGCATCGATCTGCGCTCTTAGCGCATCAATATCTGCTTTCTGAATTGCACCCTTCATCTGCTTCATTTCCCGGAAATTGCCTGGCTATTCGATGCGGACCAAACCGGCGACAATGTCCTCAACCCATGGTGCTTTGCATATTTTCATTGACGCCCCTATTATTTTTTATATTCACGCCTATAATTATTAGTACTTCCTGATTTCATCCAATATAGCTTCCTCGCTTACCGGCTTTGGCACGAACCCTTTGGCTCCCTGTAATTTGGCCCATGCCAGATCGGCTTTTTGGCTTTTACTGGAGACAAAAACAACGGGGATTTCTTTCGTTGCCGGATCCTTATGCAATTCTCGCATCACGGCAAAGCCATCCATATCCGACATCACGATATCGAGGAAAATCAGATCGGGCATCTCGCTTTTAGCAAGCAGAATGGCGTCCCTGCCATTAGAAGCGGAGACAACATTAAGATTCGCATTCAACACGATTTGTCTAATCATGCCGAGTTCAGCAGCGGAATCGTCGACGCATAAAACCTTGCGAACTGTCATGTTTTCTCTTGTTTGGTTAACTGGTTGGTACGTATTTGGCTATGGTTTCCAGCAACTTTTCTTCGTCCACTGGCTTGGTAAGGTATGCATCGCAGCCTGACATGCTGCCACGGATTTTGTCGAATGGTGAATCCTTGCTGGTAAGCATGACAACAGCCGTTTTCTTGGCTGATCTATTGGATTTGATCAATTTGCATACCTGATACCCGTCAATGCCCGGCATAACAACATCAAGAAATATACAGGCGTAATGCTTCTGGCCTGTAAAGCCAATGGCTTGCTCGCCGCTTTCCGCATAATCAACGTTAAAATTAAACGCTGCCAGTTTACTTTTCATAAACTCGCGCACCGTTTGGTTGTCATCTACAACAAGCACCCAGTCAGCTTCTGGTTTCGCGGGGGTGCCTGGGCCAAGCGCTGATGTGCTCACTTGTATCGTGGCTGCGCCTGCCGGGATTGAAGCTGGCTTGGCTGGTATTGAAGTGTCGGCTGGTTTCGTTTGTATCCCGGCTTGTGGCGCAGCTATCGCCACATCGAAAGCCTGGAAAAGTTTCATCCAACGTATCGGGCGGGCCAGGACTGGCCAACGGGTTCCGCGGTTAGAATCGCCAATCAGGATTGCAGGGATTTGTTCCGATGAATCGCGTGCGATAAGCTGCCTGACCGCATCCATTTCGTTAGCATCAACCAAGAAAATATCCGGTAGTGTGCCATCCTTGGTGTGCCTAACAAATTTAGGCACTCGACGCGAAGACAGTTCAAAAACGCTAGCCAACGCCATCAGTTCGGTTTGTGAAAAACCGATGACTTCAACCGAATAAATGTCTTTTTGCGCAGCAGCCATGTTATTTTTGGTATTGGACTAACACTATTTCATCTCTCTTAGATGCGTTATTTTAAATACTTAATTTTAAGTATAGCTCGATTTTTGCGGGCTAAGAATCTAATTTATGCACAGCCACAAAGTCGGCGATGTTCTGCAGCAGCTCGTCTTCCTGATACGGCTTGCCAAGATATGTATTAACGCCCAGTTGCATCGCGTAATCACGATGCTTGTCGGCGGTACGTGAAGTAATCATGATGATCGGCATGTTTTGCGTCTTGGGATCACGGCGCAAATGCTTGGCGAGCGCGAAGCCATCCATACGCGGCATTTCGATATCCAGCAGCATCACCTCTGGAACGGTATCACCCAACTCCTCCAATTTCTCCAGCGCGTCCACGCCATCCGTTGCCGTCACTACCTGATAACCGGCGCGAGTCAGCATTCGAGAGGTAATCTTGCGCACTGTGAGAGAGTCGTCCACCACCATAATTACCGGTAGTGTAAGCAGAGGGCCAGCACTGGCTTCTTCCTTGATTGCCTTGCTGGCAACGCCAAGGCGCTGCGCCAATTGTGGCGGATTCAAAATCAGCACAACCTCGCCATTACCCAGCACCGTCGCTCCTGCAATTCCTGACAGCCGTGCCAGTTGTGGGCCTATATTTTTAACCATCGCTTCCTGGTTGCCCAACAATTCATCGACATGCAGCGCAACGCGCTGGTCGCCGCTACGCAGCAGTAGCACCGAGTTACGCGGCTGATTTTCCTGGACAACTTCCATATTACCCAACAGGTGCGGCAAATAATGCAGTGGATATGTGTTGCCTTGCCAATCGACCTTTCGTTCGCGGTGCAGTGCTTCCATATCTGCCATTTTGACCTGCCTGACTTGTTCAACCATCGTAGATGGGATCGCATAGGTAGATTCACCCGAGCGCACCATCACTACATGCGTGACAGCCAGTGTAAGCGGCAAATGGATGATGAACTGCGTTCCCTGCCCCCTCTTTGAGCTGACATCTATTCGCCCGCCCAACGCGGCGATCTCGCTTCGTACCACATCCATTCCTATGCCGCGGCCTGCAATTTCGGTGATTTCAGTCGCAGTAGAAAGGCCTTGCATAAAAATAAGTTGCGCCAATTGATCGTCGCTGGCCGCTTCGTCTGCTCGCAACACGCCCTTGGCTATTGCCTTTTCGCGCAGCTTGGCAAAGTTCAGGCCTGCACCATCATCACCGAACTCAAACACCACCTCATTGCTTTCCTGACGCACGCTCAGCCTGATTTCACCGATCGGGTTCTTGCCGCTCCGTTCGCGCTGCTGGTCGCTTTCCAAGCCGTGTACTATGGAGTTGCGCAGCAAGTGCTCGAACGGAGCGATCATTTTTTCCAGCACACTGCGATCCAGCTCAACGCCCGTACCCTGCAATTCGAGGTTGGCACGCTTGTTCAGTTCTTTACAGGTTTGCCGAACGATGCGGTACAGCCGATCGGTAATGCTATTAAACGACACCATGCGCACATTCATCAATCCTTGTTGCAGTTCGCGGTTGAGCCGTCCCTGCAACAGCATCACGCCCGCAGTTTCGTCCAGGTTTTTCAACAACGAATGTTGTACTGTCTGCACGTCATGCACGCTTTCATTCATGAAACGCGTCAATTCCTGCAAACGCGTGAAGCGATCGAATTCGAGCGGATCGAAATGTTCCGCACTTTCCTTGGTCAAGGAAACGCGCGCCTGCATCTGGCTCTCTGCCTGAATTTCCACCTCACGCAACTGGTGGCGCAAACGCATCACGCTGGCAGTCAGCTCCAGCAACCCTTCCTTGAAGACGCGCATTTCGGTTTCCAGGCGCGAACGTACAACGCTGATTTCGTTCGCTTCGTTCACCAGCCGATCCACCACGTCGGCTCGCACGCGCAGCATATTGCCGAGTGCGCTCGGCTCAGCACCACGACGCTCCGCCCTGCGCTCGACTCCGGCCGGCTGGTCTGACGCACGCCGCCCTAGCTTGGCTGGTTTGATTTCTTCAATTACGGGTTTCCCGCCGCGCAATTCCTCTAGCAGGGCATTAATACGGTCAAAATCGCTTTCCAGCTTATCCCAGTATCCGGCTTCCTCGCGCAATTTCGCCGCCGACAATACATGGGTTTCCATCTCATGTGCGATTTCACCGATGCGCATCGCGCCTACCATGCGCGAACTACCTTTCATGGTATGCAATAATCGTTTTAACGAATGCTCCTGTTGCTCATCTTGCGGATGTTCGCGCCAGGAGCGAAGTCCTTCGCTTATTTTCGGCGCAAGATCCTCCGCCTCTTCGAGAAACACGGGCAGCAGTTGCTCGTCTACGTCATCGTAAACCTGCGGTTTTTCCGCTTCGGCCCTCTCTTCAGTGGGCTTTGCTATGGTAAATGCGGCTGGTTGCAATATAGTTGCAGGCTCACTAACCGGGGTTGAAACTGTCTCGTCGAACTTGCCAATATCGGCCAACAACTGCTCATACATGCCCTCGCTCACATGCGGCTTTTCCGCTTCGACTGGTGAAATTGCCGGTTCTGGAGGCGCAATACCGGATTTACCCTTATCCGCCGTTAACAGATTGACCAAATCGTTGCGCATCTCCGGCATTTGCAGATTACAGATGGTTTGCACCATTTCGTCCAACGCAGCGATTGATTGCTCCAGTATTTGCATTTGTTCTTTGCTCAATGTGGAAGGTCGTTCCACACGTTCCCGCAACCACTCTTCAACGGCGTGCGCCAAACTCACTACAGCGTCAAAGCCCATAGTGCGGCTCACACCACCCAGTGTGTGGGCCGCGCGCATGAAATCATATTGCACAATCGGCGATGAAGTTACGCATAACTCGTTGTACTGTTGATGCAATATATTTACATTTTGCATGGCCTCAAGACTGGCGATCTCGAACAAATCTTGCGACAGAGTAATTCCGCCAATTACAACAACTTCTTCTTCCTGCTCCGGCTTCTGCGCCGAGATAGCAGGAAACTCGAAGGCCAGTTCGGGTGCTTGCTCTGGCTCTGGTTCCAGCGTCGGTGCTGGCACCTGCTCCAGCTCCGCTTCCGGTGCTGCTTCCGGCTCCTCCGCAGGGGTAGCAGGAAACTCGAAAGCCAGTTCGGGTGCTTGCTCTGGCTCTGGTTCCAGCGTCGGTGCTGGCACCTGTTCCAGTTCCGCTTCCGGTGCTGCTTCCGGCTCCTCCGCCGGGGTAGCAGGAAACTCGAAAGCCAGTTCGGGTACTTGCTCTGGCTCTGGTTCCAGCGTCGGTGCTGGCACCTGTTCCAGTTCCGCTTCCGGTGCTGCTATTGGTTCAAGTTCTGGCACCGGCATCGGCAAAGTTTCCTGGCCCAATGCTGGCACTGTCTCATGTTCGGATACCGTTCCCAAAGCTGTTTGTTCAGCTGAAATTGCCATTGGTTCCAAATCAATACCGTTCTCGATTTGTTGCGCAACCACAATCAAATCGTTTGCTTCTATGCTCGCTACACCCTGCTTCTTGAGCACTTCCACCCAACCGGAAAATGATTGCTCGGCATCACTGATAAATTTCAGCAATCCGGGCGAAGTCGGTTTCTTTTCTTGCAGCCATTTGTTCATAGCGCGCTCAACGCACCATGCAACTTCACCCAAATCGGTCAAACCGACCATTCGTCCACTGCCCTTGAGGGTATGGAATCCGCGCCTTATAGTTACCAATGCCTCGTGATTTTCGGGGTGCAACTGGCAAGTCTCCAGATTGTCGCGCATGATGCCCAACACCTCTTGCGCCTCCTCCAAAAAAATATCAAGCAACTCTTGTTCTTCATCTGACAGACGCTGAACCACTCCAGCAGCTTGTGGTTGCTCGGTTTTGGCAGGTACCGCTTTCGCAATTACCTGAGTTTGCTCGAACTCGACTGGTGCCGCCGGTGTTGATGCCTGGAGCTGTTCGACCATGACGGGCGCCGCTGGGACGAATGCCTCTGGAGGCCGCTCGACCTCTACAGGTGCCGCTGGGACGGTTGGCTTAGGCCGCTCGACCATAACGGGTGCGACTGAAACGGGTGCCGCTGGTGCTGGCGTTTGGGGCTGCTCGATTATTACGGGAGCTGCAGGTGCAGGAATCTGAACTGGTTTGGCTGTAACGGGCGGCACCGCTGGAGCAGGAGCTTGATCCAGCTTATCCATATCGGCCAATACCGATTGTAATCGTGAAACATCGCCCGCTTGCCCATGCGTCAGATGTTGCATATAGTTTTCCAGCGCGCTCATCGCATCTGCAAGGGCGTACCTTTCTGCGGGCCTGGGGGCGACGTTACTTTGCGAAAAGCGGCGGACATTTTTCTGAATGGACAACAGCAACTGTTCAGCATGCTTCAGGGACGAGATACGGAAGCCGCCCTGTATCTGGTTCAATAAGCGCAACAACTCAGCCAATTCTCCACGCTTGGATGTATCGTTGAAAAAGGCGTTTAATCCTTCCTCGACATGCTGGAGATTCACCAGCATTTCGTTTGCCAACGAGGCCATCACATCGCCTTGCTGTTCCATCTGGTAATGCAGGTCAACCAGTTCGGTCAGCCGTTTTTCATCTTCAGGTTGCTGCTTTACCACAGCCTGCATACGCTCAGACAGGATGCGCGCCTGTTCCTGAAAACCGCTGCCTAAACGGTTGTAATTTTCTATACCGCTTCCCAGCAATAACAGAGCCATCGCCATATCAAGCGCGATAGGCCGCGCGTGCTCGGGCGTGGCCGCATAATGCGACAGTACTTGAATTTGATTGGCAAGATACTGCAAGGTATCTCGATCAAATTTTTCGCTCTGCGACTTAAGCTGCTCGGCATATTTGGAGAATTTTTCGCATGCAGCCTTGTCGCCTTGCACACACAAATCCCAGCTTTCTTCGGCAACATGTAGTTGGTCGCGCATGATGCTCAACTGCTGGTCCAGCTCGCCGATTTGCATGTTTGAAACTTCGGGCAAGTATTTATCCAACGAGTAAACCTGCCTGACCGCTTTCACTTGGTCGCTCTCAATGTGACTGCGCCCTATCATATAGAGCATCTCGTTAAGAACCGACTGAATTTCTTTCTGATCACGGGTTTCGTTTTCTGCAACCATGCGCATTTGCTGGTCTATCCGACCCAACAACTTGCGTATGTTCATTTCAGGAGGAAGCCCGTCAAGCTTCAGGCAATCAAGCAAAACATAACCTACCCACCAGAAGCCGCGGCTATCATCCTGCGGCTCACAAAACATCGCCCCGCCCAAAGCTTGCTGCATAGAATGCAATGCGGCAGACGCATCTTCCTTACGTAGCCATCGCAACAATCCCTGCTGATATTGACCGCGCAATCCCTTGAGCCGTGCTGCCGCGCCATCCTGCTGAGGATGTTTCAATATCTGTTGCGGCAATTGCACAGCAAGATTGGGATAGAACATATCCAATTCGAAAGCCGACTCCAAACCGCGCAACTGCTGTAACTCCTGATATTGGGGAAACAGGCGTAGTGTGGCGTTATCCGCACCATCGGCCAGAGCGTCGAGAAAGTGTGTGACAGCGAACAAGGCGCGGCGCAACACATCGCGGTACAAATTGGATACTTGTTTCGGGTTCGCTTTAAGCTCGCTGAGGGCCAGCTCAAATTCGGCACAAAACACCACCAATCCATCCAAACCAACCATCTTCAGCACGCCCAGCAAGCGATGAAATTCAGCGCATACGACTTCCAGAGCCTCCACATTTTCTGCGGGGGCGCTTAAATACCGCTCCATCTGGAGACTGATTTCGGCCAATGCGCCGTCCACGCCGGGCTTCACCGCGGCAAGCGTATTGGGATCGAATCGGGCGCTGTTGATCATTTGCGGTTTCGTTGAATATTACAGTTTGAAACCCGCCACCGAACCCCTCAAGTCAGACGCCAGGCTGGTTAATTGCGCGATGGAATTGGCAGTCAGGCGCGTGCCTTCAGTGGTCTGCACAGTTATTTTCAAAATATCCTGCATCACATTGGCCACTTCGCCAGCCATGTCGGCTTGTACCTGGGTAGATGTTGAAATACTGTTTATAAGTGTCGCCAGTTCGTTCGATACCTGTTCGATCTCACGCAACGACTGACCGGCTTCATCCGACAATTTAGCCCCTTCCACCACACCCAGAGTGCTCTTCTCCATCGCCGCCACGGCGTCATGTGTGTCACCTTGAATTGTTTTCACCAGCGCACCGATCTGCTTGGTTGCCTCGGCGGAACGTTCTGCCAATCGCTGCACCTCTTCCGCAACAACCGAGAATCCGCGTCCCGCCTCACCGGCCGAAGCCGCCTGAATAGCGGCGTTCAAAGCCAGCACATTGGTCTGTTCGGTAATATCCGAAATCAGATCCACGATTTCACCGATTTCCTGCGAACTCTCGCCAAGCCGTTTAATTCGTTTGGATGTTTCCTGAATCTGTTCACGAATATCGTCCATGCCGCTGATGGTATTGCGCACCGCACGCGCACCTTGTTCGGTTGCAGCCAGGGTTCGGCGCGCCACATCGGCTGACTGCGCTGCGCTGGAATCCACCTCTTTAATGGATTGGGCCATCAACTGAACCGCTTCGCCTGCTCCCTGAATTTCCCGTGCCTGGGTCTGTGCTGCATCCAGTAGACCGCTGGAAATAGCTTCTGCGTCTTTCGTTGCTTTTCCCATCTGCTCTGCAGCTGCGGTAATCCGAGCTACCAGTTTGCGGAACTCCTCGGTGGTGTAGTTCAATGAGTCGGCAATTGCGCCTGTAATGTCTTCGGACACTGTGGCACGTACAGTCAGATCGCCGTCCGCAAGATCACCCAACTCGTTCATCAAACGCAGGATAGCGCTCTGATTCCGGCTATTTGTATACTCAACAAGCTCAGCGCGGCGATGAATTTCTCCGATGTATTCCTTGGAAATAAGCAGCAGCAGCAGTAAAACGAAACCCGCTGCTGCAGGCGCAATTACACTTGAAATGCGTGCCGCCATAGAACCCTGATAGGCATCTACCAGTATTTGTGCTTCTTTCAGCAGAGTATCAGAGTTTGAAAGAACTACTCTTGCGGCTATTTTCGCTTTTGCCAGTTTTGGAACTTGCGAAACAAGAATCCCGATACTGTTGCGATACGACTCAAGAATTTTTGCTGCTGTTTGCACATTTGGATCGGCAGCTGGAAGTGTCGCCAAATCGTTTTTGGCTGAAGATGCAGCCGCCTCCAATTGTGCTAACTGTTCTGCTGTAACATCATTTACCGTCATCCTTGAAGTGTCTCTGGCAATGCGTTCTACAGCCAGAGCCAAACGAGTTGCAGCTGCTTTTTGATCTCCAGAATATGCCTCGATCATTTGCTGAGTGAGTTTACGAAAATCATTGCTGGCGGAATCGATGATCCCGATTGCGCTGCCCGACATCTCAAATTCGGCGCGGCTATCTTCCACGGTTTTAACATCCATCGCCATTTTTGCAGCACCTGTCATAAACTTATTCAGTACCTCTCGCGCTTCTCCTGTTGTAGCAGGAAGAGCTCCATCTCCTTTGTTCAGTTTTTCGATAATCCTGGAAAATTCAAGTCGGCTCTTGGTTAGCTCATTAAATGCGCTGGCGTTGCCTGGCAGACTAAGCTGTACCTGTTTGGCCATTCGTTGCGACAACATCCGCAATTTTCCCGACTCAGCCGCATAACCTGTTATATAAACCGCTTCCTGGTTGTTAATGTAAACAAAGGCACCTGCAATGGCGGAAAACAATAACGCCATTGCGCCCAAAATAATCAGCCGCTGCGTAATAGGTAATTTACCGATCAACGGTAACTTAACGTTTGCCGCCAAAGCAAACAGATCAAATTTGGGTAATGTCAGTTTTGATGCCATGTTATTTTCCTTTATCAGACGGGAAAGACTAGTTGCCTATTTGCAAAAACTCCGCTTGTTCTACAAGACCATGCACATCCAGTTTGCGCCAAGACGTGCCCAACTCATCGTGATACTCGGTTTGCTTATCAATACCCTCGCTTTGACGCCACGACCGCGCATCGCGCAAACCCAACACACAATCAACCAGCAACGCAGCGTTAATAGTGTATTTCCCTGCAACAAGAAGAACACGATTATTCGTATCCCCTGACGCCACACCGCTGTGTTCGTAGGCAGCCATATCGATAACGCTGTACAAGTTGCCCCGCACATTCGCCACACCGCGAAACCATGGCTTTGTGAACGGCACTGGTGTTAAGGGTGGCAACGGAAGTACTTCGGAAATATCCCCCATTTCTACCAGCCAGTTTCGCCCGGAAATCTGAACGCCCAAGGTAGAAACCCGCGTTTCTGACACATCCCTCGCCTGCAACCGGTCGATCAGACCCTGCTGGAAGTCGCGTAAATTAAGCCGTTTCGACATGGTTGCCTTGCCGCTTAACCCAAAGCAGCGATCTTACCCAGCAGTTCAGCTGCATCTATTGGTTTAACCACGTAGTCTTTGGCTCCCTGCCGCACGCCCCAAACTTTATCGGTCTCCTGGTCTTTGGTGGTACAAATAATAATTGGAATATGCTGTGTTTCGGGATCTTTGGATATCGCCCTGGTCGCCTGAAATCCATTCATACCAGGCATCACCACATCCATGATGATCAAATCCGGTTTACTCAGCTTGGCTTGTTCCACGCCTTTTTCGCCATCCTCTGCAAATGAAACCTCAAACCCTTGTTTGCCTAAAATCTCCCCGAGAATATGGCGCTCTGTCGCCGAATCGTCCACAACCAGTATTTTCTTAATGGCCATAATCCACTTCCTTTTTCTCTTGAGTATGCATAATGACGGCTTCTATCAGACTTTTTTTATTGAATGGTTTAATCAGATACTGATCTGCACCGACCATTTTTCCGCGTGCGCGGTCGAACAGCGTGTCCTTGCTGGTCAACATAACCACGGGTGTGCTTTTAAACTGTTGGTTTTTTTTGATAAGCGCGCAAGTTTGGTAGCCATCCAGACGCGGCATCATGACGTCCACAAAAATGACATCGGGCTGGTTGTCTACTACCTTGGATAAGCCGTCAAATCCATCTTCGGCAAGGATGACCTGGCATCCCGCTTGCGAGAGGAATATCTCTCCGCTACGTCTTATGGTGTTGCTATCGTCGATCAGCAACACCTTTACTCCTGTTAAGGGCTTATCCTCATCGCTCATTTTGATCCCTCTTGCTTTGGCACTGACGCACTCATCATCTGTGTTTTCAACGATTTCGAGGCGCCAATGCTAACGTATCTCCCTGCCTCTGTCATGGCGTTTTTCCGACAGACATTTTTACCTCCGCCAGAAATGCGGGGTAAACAGAATCAACACAGTGAAGACTTCCAACCGTCCGATCAGCATTGCAAACGTACATACCCATGTCTGGAAATCGGTCAGCACACCAAAGTTGCTGGCAGGGCCCACTACACCCAGACCGGGTCCCGCATTGTTGATACAAGCAATGATCGCGGAAAATGCTGAGATAAAATCCAGCCCGCTAATCAACAATATAAAAGTCAGCGTGGCCACGCTCATGAAATACAGAAAGATGAAGCCGAGCACCGCAAATACCACGTTGTTCGGAATGACCTGTCCACCAATTTTCATTGGGTTGACTGCTGCGGGATGGAGCAGTTTGACAAATTCGCGCCCTGCCTGCTTGAACAACACCAGGGTGCGGATCATCTTGATGCCGCCACCCGTGGAACCAGAGCTGGCTACCACGCAACTCAGAAACAACATCCACATAGGCGCAAAAATCGGCCATTGATTGAAGTCCGTGCTGTTAAAACCGCAATCAGTAGCAATCGAAACCAGATTAAAACTGGCGTGGCGCAGCGCTGTCCAGAAACTCGGATAAGTGCCTTGCCACCACAGAAATACGGCGATCCCTACACAGCTCGCCAGCGTAATTCCCACGGTGGCAAGACCTTCCACATCGCGTAAATAGAGGGATAAGCTCTTCTCTCGCCAGACAAGAAAATGGGTTGCAAAATTCATCGCGGCAATCAGCATAAATACGATCAGCACAGCCTCAATCGCCGGTGAGTTGAAATAACCGATACTGGCATCGTGCGTGGAGAAGCCGCCCAGCCCCATCGCGGCAAACGCATGGCAAATTGCATTCAGCCAATCCATACCTACCACCTTCAGCGACAGAATACAGGCAATGGTAATACCCAAATATATCAGCCAGAGGTTGCGCGCCGTCTCGGTGATGCGCGGGGTCAGCGCGGAATCCTTCATTGGCCCCGAGGTTTCCGCCTTGAACAGCTGGCGGCCGCCGATACCGAGCAGCGGCAAAATTGCCACCGCTAAAACGATGATCCCCATGCCGCCCAGCCAGTTCAATTCATGCCGCCAGATGTTGATGGCCGGTGGCAAATTGTCCAGCCCGGTCAGCACGGTTGCGCCAGTGGTCGTTAATCCCGACATGGTTTCAAAATAGGCATCGGTGAACGACAGGCCGTCTATCACCAGCAGCAGGGGCAACGTTGCTACTGCGGGCATCGCCGTCCACATGCACACTACCAGCAAATACCCGTGCCGAATGGACAGCTCACCCTTGTAACGGCGTGTCAGCAACCACATCAACAGACCGATGGCCAAGGTGCAGACCATCGCCAGCAGGAAATCCAGCAACACGGATTCGTCGGCATATATCAGCGCGGTGACTGCCGGCATTATGTAAGCAGCGCTGAAAACTACCAGCATCAAGCCCAAAGCATGAATAACGGTCAGGGCGCGCCCCATCAGAAGAACCCGATATTAACCTGGAACAATTTCTCGACCTTTTTCACCATCTGCTTGTTGATGACGAACACGATCACATGGTCTTCCGCCTCGATCTGCGTATCGTGATGCCCCATGATGACATTGCTGCCGCGCACAATTGCGCCAATGGTCGCGCCCTTGGGTAGGTCGATTTCATCGATGCGTCGCCCCACCACACGCGAGGACTGGCGGTCGCCATGCACCACCAGTTCGAGCGCTTCCGCCGCGCCGCGCCGCAATGAATGCACCGCCGCCACGTCTCCTTGGCGTACGAAAGCAAGCAGCGAACCGATCGTGACCTGCGCCGGCGAGAGCGCGATGTCTATCTTGCCTCCCTGCACCAGGCCGACATAAGCGCTGCGGTTAATCAATGCAATCACCTTGCGTGCACCGCCTTGCTTGGCAAGCAAAGAGGACATGATGTTGTTCTCATCGTCGTTGGTCAATGCGCAGAATACGTCTATCTCGTGGACATGTTCCTGCTGCATCAGCTTTTCATCCGTACCGTCGCCATGCAGCACCAGGGTTTTGGCCAGCTCTCCGGCCAGTATTTCGCAAGACTTTTTGTTGTATTCGATCAGCTTAACCTGATAATCACGCTCCAAGGCCTTTGCCAGCCTGCGGCCGATATTGCCGCCACCTACAATCATCACGCGCTTGCTGGGTTTATCCATGCGGCGCATTTCGCTGAGCACACTACGTATGTTGTCTGTGGCGGCAATGAAGAAAATTTCGTCGCCTTCCTGCACCACGGTACTGCCCTCGGGAATAATAGGTCCGTCTTTGCGAAAAATCGCCGCAACGCGCGCCTCGACCTGCGGCATGTGAGTGCGTAAAAAACTCAATGGCTTGCCCACCAGCGGCCCGCCTTCAATTGCGCGCACCGCCACCAGTGATGCTTTGCCATCGGCAAATTCCAGAACTTGTAGCGCTTCAGGAAACTCGATCAGCTTGACGATGTATTCGGTAAGTATTTGTTCAGGACATATCGAAAAATTCACGCAAAAATTTTCGGCGCTGAATACTTCCTTGCGCTTCAGGTAATCAGCAGACCTGATCCGGGCAATGCGCGTCGGCGTGTTGTAAAGGCTGGCTGCAAGCTTGCAGGCCACCAGATTGACTTCGTCGCTTTGCGTGACGGCCAGCAGCATGTCGGTATCGGCGATGCCCGCCTGCTCAAGTGTGGAAGGGTGCGCCGCGTTGCCAATCAGGGTGCGCAAATCCAGCCTGTCCTGCAGTTGGCGCAACTTGTCGCCATCGGAATCAACGACGGTAATATCGTTAGCCTCGCTCACCAGGCTTTCCGCCACAGTAGAGCCGACCTGACCTGCGCCGAGTATCAATATTTTCACGATATTCCCCTTATTGCACAGACACGGCGTGCCCTTACTGCGCGCGTATCCAGTTTTTCCATTCTTCAAAAAATATTTGATCGCGCGCGGCGATAACGGAACGTTGCCAGATGTCGCATTGGGCGAAATCATCGCTTTCGATACAGCATGCATGGCCGCCTGACTCCCGCAAGACCAGCATACCGGCGGCATAATCCCAGAGTTTTTGCCCGCCGTGCAAATACACGTCATTGCGCCCCATTGCTGTATAGCACCAGTCAAGCGCACTTGCGCCAAAATTGCGCTGCGAGGAATACGGCGGGTTAGTCGCCAATTGAATGGCCAATTTCCTTTTCAGGTGCTTGAAATCCACACTGGCCAAGGCTTGTGCCAGCGTGCCCTCCGACTCGCGGCCAACCAGTTTTTCTCCATTCAGAAACGCGCCGCGCTCATGTTCGGCGGCAAACATCTCGTTTGCTACCGGGTCATACACCACACCCAGCACACTCTTGCCTTCGCGTATCAACGCAACGGACACCGCGAAATAAGGCAGCCCGCGCACAAAATTGGATGTGCCATCGATCGGGTCGATGCACCACAGGCCGTCATGGCCCGCCTTCCAGAGTGCATGCTGCTCAGCATCGGTCATCTCCTCCCCTAACACCGGCACATTAAGAATGGATTGCAACTTCCTGATTAGCGCGCTTTGCGCAGCAAGATCAGCCTCGGTGCACAGGCTGCCATCGCCTTTGTGTTGATGTGCCACCTTGAGATAACGCGGCATGATTTCCTCAGCGGTTACCAGTTTGACCGCTGCAACTGCCGCCTTGAGCAGCGCGCCCATACCGCCTGTAGTTGAATTATTCATTCTGCTTTCCGCTTGACGTCTTGCGCCTCACTGTGCCATTTAATGGAACAACCCATGCTGGCGATTTGCTCGCGCGGCCCCTGTCCAGTCTGCGCTATTTGCAGCATTGCGTTGAACAGGTCGCGCTGCGCGCCGGGAACCGCCTCCTTGCGCGATGCGTCCAGCCTGCCGCGGTACTGCAACTCAAGATTGGCGTTAAACCCGAAGAAATCCGGCGTGCACACCGCGCCGTAATCCTTCGCGACCTGCTGGGTCTCGTCCCACACATAAGGGAAAGGGTAGCCGAATTGATTTGCCACCAGCTTCATGTTGTCGAACGAGTCTTCCGCGTATTCCGCAGGATCATTCGACATGATGGCGATAGAGTTGATGCCGTGCTGCTGTAATTCGCGCGTGTCGCGCACGATCCGGTCGCGGATGGCTTTCACATAGGGGCAATGATTGCAGATGAACATCACCAGCAAGCCGTTTTTGCCGCGCGCGCTGGCAAGGTTGTATCGCTTGCCGTCCACACCGGGCAGGTCGAAATCGCGGGCTTTCCATCCGAAATCGCATAACGGAGGTTGCAGACTGACCATGTTGAACTCCTGACAACAATTTCCAATACGATATATTATCACGCCGACACTCATTTTCCGCTGCACCTTGACCATGCCGCGTTTCTACTGCCCCCCTCCATTGCCGACCAGCGGCACGTTCGAACTGCCTCCGGACGCGGCTCACCATGCTTCCCGCGTGTTGCGCTTGCACGAGGGAAACAGTGTGGAAATCTTCGATGGCAACGGCAACGAATGCCACGGCGTGATAACCGAAATCGGCGGCAAGCGCGTCGTCATCGGTGAGATCACCTCCGGCAATGTCAGCCGCGAATCGCCGTTGCAGGTCACGCTGGCGCAGGCACTGTCGAGCAGCGAGAAAATGGATTGGGTGGTCCAGAAAGCCACCGAGCTAGGCGTCGCAGAAATCCAGCCGCTCGACACCGAACGCAGCGTGGCGCGGCTGACCGCCGAACGCGCCGCAAAACGCCTGGAACACTGGCGGCAGGTCGCCATCTCCGCTTGCGAGCAGTGCGGGCGCAACGTGCTGCCGACAATTCATGCGCCGCTGGACATCATGGCATGGCTGCAGCACATGAAAGCGTTATCCGGCACCAAACTCATCCTGCTGCCGCAGGGCGCGACCTCGCTGCATAGGCTGGAGAAACCGCAAGAAAAAGTGGTATTGCTGATCGGCGCGGAGGGCGGCTTTACCAAAGCGGAAAGCGATAGCGCGTTACGTTGCGACTTCAACCCGATACGTCTCGGCGCACGTGTGCTGCGCACGGAAACCGCAGCAGTCGCCGGGCTGGCCGCACTGCAAACATTGTGGGGGGATTTTTCGTAGGGGCGTATGGCAATACGCCCTTTTTGGCGCGCCTTATTTGATTGAAGGGCGTATTGCCATACGCCCCTACCGCATCACCCCGATGAAAACAGGCCATTGCCGGACAGTTGCTAGATGAACAATAGCGCGGCATGATGCGCGTATTGCACTAGGGAGCTTTACATGCCAATCACCACGACCCCCGCCGACTTCGTTGCCTGGTTCCGTTCCGTCGCGCCCTACATCAACGCGTTCCGCGGCAAGACCTTTGTCATCGCCTTTGGAGGCGAGGTCGTCGCCGACGGCAAATTTGTCGAACTGACGCACGACTTCAACCTGCTCGCCGCGCTCGGCTTCAGGCTGGTGCTGGTGCATGGCGCGCGCCCGCAGATCGAGCAGCATCTGGCGAAAAATAATCTGGGCGACACCTATCATCAAGGCATCCGCATGACCGACGAGGAAACCATGCAGTGCGTAAAGGAAGCGGTCGGCCGGGTGCGCGTCGAGATCGAGGCGCTGCTGTCGATGGGACTGGCGAATTCGCCGATGGCCAATGCCGACATCCGCGTGGCGGGCGGCAACTTCATCACCGCACAGCCGATCGGCGTGGTCAACGGCGTGGACCTGATGCACACCGGCACCGTGCGCAAAGTGGACGTCGCGGCGCTGAATGACCGCATGGATTTCGGCGAGGTGGTGCTGCTCTCGCCGCTCGGCTATTCGCCCACCGGCGAGGTGTTCAATGTCACGCTGGAAGACATCGCCACCGCCACCGCCATCGCGCTGGATGCCGACAAGCTGGTGTTCCTGATGGACACCGACGGCGTGCACGACAAGAAAGGCAAGCTGCTCAAGGAACTCACGATCATCCAGGCGCAGGAAGTGCTGACTGGCAAACGCAAGCTGCCTGACGATGTGAGCATGTACCTGCCCTGCGCGGTACGCGCCTGCGAGGCGGGCGTCGCGCGCACCCACCTGATCAGCCGCCACACCGATGGCGCGTTGCTGCAAGAACTATTCAGCGATGAAGGCATCGGCACGATGGTCGTGGAAAGCACGCTCAACGCCCTGCGTGCCGCGACGATCGAAGATGTCGGCGGTATCCTGCATCTGCTGCGCCCGCTGGAAGCTGCAGGCATCTTGGTGAGGCGCAACCGCGAACTGCTGGAACGCGAAATAGACCAATTCGTGGTGCTGGAACACGACCACCGCATCGTCGGCTGCGCTGCACTCTACCCGTTCCCCGACGAGGCCGCCGCCGAGCTGGCCTGCCTCGCGGTGGACGCGCAATGCCGCGACCGCGGCTACGGCCAGGCCATCCTCGATCACATGATCGGCGTCGCGCAAAACCAGGGGCTGAAGAAACTATTCGTCCTGACCACGCGTACTGCGCACTGGTTCATCGAACGCGGCTTCAACGAGGCCGATGTTTCGGCACTGCCCGCGCAGAAGAAGTCGCTATATAACTGGCAGCGGAAGTCGAAGGTGTTTGTGCGGAAGATTTAAGGGTTTACATCGCAGCCAATACAAGTCATTGGAAAGCGCCATCCAATTATGAATTTAGCACTGAAAAAGGGCAATATGAAACGCATCGCTTGGATTGTTTTGGGATGGTCTGCTTTGCTGGCAACGACACAGGCAGCGAGCTTTGACTGTGAAAAGGCAAGCAACCATGTTGAAAAACTAATCTGTACCGACGACGAGTTATCACAGCTTGATGAACGGATGGCTGGGGTCTACGAAACTGCGTTGCTAGACGAGAATATTGCCAGAACGGCCAAACAAACGCAGAAACAATGGTTGAAGAAGCGAAATTCTTGTTCTGATGCCGCTTGTGTGAAGAGCGCCTATGAGAAACGAATGCGGGAGATTTTCCCTGATAATAAACCTAGGGCTGTATTAGCACCAAGAAAATTTCAAGCAAGCCTTGACAGCAAAGATTGGGTTGTCATTTTTACGAATATAAAAATTGATGAAGAGAGAGCCGTTGCCCTTCGTAATATCAATAATCAAGACCACCCAGACCGTCAAAAATATAACGAGGTCGGGCTTCGAGATTCATCCTCCAAAGTGCGAGGTTTTGCAGCCTCTTTTTACTATACAGAACTGGACAAGCTTACCCCAACCCTTTTGAAAATCATCGCCAGCGATCCCAGCCAACAAGTAAGATTCAGTGCAGCAAGGAACTTATCCTGCCAATTTACTTGCAATGGCGCCGAATATACAGACGAGGATATACGAGCATTAGAAGATAATTTTCCTTTAATAGAGAGCAGCCTCAGGAATACAGAGACAGAGCAGATGGGGAATCTCGCTATGGAAAAAGAGCTACTACACATGCTCGATTTCGTTTGGTGCGATATGACAACCGATTCACAGAATAAACTGGCAAAACTTATTAGCTCTGATCTCACTATTAAACTGACGGGTGGGAGTCAAGAAATCATTATTCCTGAATTGAATTTTTTGGCTAAAAAGATACTCAATGAAAATTCAGGAAATTCATGCGATCTCTGAAGTAGAAGGTATCGTTGCATACGGCGCAATGCCCGTTGGTTATTGCGCCTTACTAAAGACTTTTCAGCGGCTTCGCCAGACGGCAAAATAGGTTATTAATTTTTCCGCTTTTCAATCACTATCATCAAGGATCTTACTGTGTTGCCACCTGTCAAAGTTGTTATTCCGGTGCTGGTCGCCGCTTCATTCTTGCTTCAGGGATGCAGTACAACAAATACAAACACAAGTTCTCGGGAAAGCAAATGCCCATTTGCCAAGCTGGTTAAAAAGGACACAACGAATACGGCTGCAACCCCTGCAAAACCCGATATGCCCTAGGCTCGAATAAAAACCAACCTTTCGACCCGGGCAGACGCTATCCCTTGTTGATCCCACAGGCCGGGTGGCTGAGGCTGCCGCGTTGCCTGCTCTGCCCGGCCATAACTCCGCTACTTGAATTCCCCCCTGACGTCGCCAAAAAGTGCGCGGAAAGTAGTTCTGTGCAAAAATTCACAAAACTGTACTAAAATACTCGTGTATTAATTCGTCAATTCAGGGAGGCATCAAGCATGAACATCGAAAATTTCAAGCGGGATCATTTGACCGTCATGGGCAAGGTAAGCGAACTGAGACGCTTGGTGCAAGCAGGCATTGCCGACAACGCTGAACCCATCGCCAGTATAGTGGTTTCCATGAACCACACCATCAAGCTGCACTTGGCAGCTGAAGACCGGGTCCTCTATCCCGCATTTACCCGGTCGAACAACGCTTCGGCAACCCAGTTAGCCAAGAAATATCAAACCGAAATGGGTTCTATCGCCGCCGCTTACAGCGATTTTTCGCTCAAGTGGAATATAGGTTCCAGAGTAGAGACAGATCCGGACGGATTCCGCAGGGCGGCAAATCAGGTATTCAAGGCTCTGCATGAACGCATCCAGCGCGAAAACAGACATCTGTATCCACTGGCAGAGCAGATGTAGGCGGTAACTACCCCGGGTGATCCCAAAGGCCAAGCGCCTGCATCTGCTTCGTCGCCTGTTCCGCCCAGCCGCGATTGGCAACAGGCGAGGCCGGGCTGGGATGCAGGATGCGGCCGAAGCGGATGCCCGGAACATCAGCCAGCGCATGACGTGCACGCGCTTCCGCAAAGGCGCCTATGCCGATCACCCACTCTGCGCCGCTGGCGCGCACCACTTCGGTCAGATGTGTATTGCAGGCCGCAAACAGGGGTGCCGCTTCCTCGGTGGGCAACTTGTCCGGCGTAACGTTACGCGCGCCGGCAAAGAACGCCAATGGACAATAGTTGGCGACGAAGTGTTCGTCGAAGAATCTATCGGCCTGACCGAAACGTTGCGCAAAAAGCCCCCACAGCCGCCGTCCGCTCACTTCGCTGCGCGGACAGTCCCAACCTTCGATGAGGCGCGCCGGATTTTCCCGCGCCGGCTTGGCGATGGGCGCATCGAGGTGCAGCCAGTCGCGCGCCGCCGCGATTTCGCCGAACGGCACGCCGATCTGGGTCATGCCGAACGGGCCGGGATTCATGCCGACAAAGACTATGCGTTTCTTTCCTTCGCCATAGCGCCGCAGGTATTGCTCGTGGCATGCCCAGGCATAATCGAGCGGGTTATAGACATGCGTGACCGGCGCGGCAAAAGACAGCCCAGTTACGGCCCGTGATAATTTTTTTGCAGCGGCAATCAAGTCATCGGCACTCATGGCTTATATCGGAGTGGGATGTAATAAGCGCAGCGCTTTGCGCCAAGTGACAGTTGTTCATCGGATTCCTTCAATTTTAAGACAGCAATGTCGCAATATGCGTCACTTTTTTTCGAGTCGCGCATGCTAAACAGTTATTGTACTGGCGTATAGTTATGAGCAAAGTCGAAAGCAAGAGGAGCACATGTTGCATAGCGAACATCCGCAAAAGCTGGAACCGGCTTTATATGTAGTTGCGACCCCGATCGGGAATTTGCGCGACATCACGCTGCGCGCGCTGGATGTGCTCGCGATGGCTGATGTCGTTGCAGCGGAAGACACGCGCAATACCGCACATTTGCTGACCCATCACGGCATCAGCGCAAACAGGTTGATGGCAGTGCATCAGCACAACGAACGCGGCGCGGCGGAAAAGATCATCGCGCTGTTGCATGCAGGGCAAAGCGTGGCTTTCGTCAGCGATGCCGGAACCCCGGCGGTAAGTGACCCCGGTGCTTTGCTGGTCAAGGCGGTGCTGGAGGAAGGCTTGCGCGTCATCCCGATACCCGGCGCCAGCGCGGCAATCGTCGCACTGTCTGCTTCGGGCATGACCGAACCGCATTTCCTGTTCTACGGTTTTTTGCCAAACAAATCTGCAGCACGGCGCACGATGCTGCAAACGCTGGCCAACTATCCCTTTACGCTGGTATTTTACGAAGCGCCTCACCGTATTCTCGATTGCGTTGCCGACTTGTGCACGGTGTTGGGCGGAGAACGGCAAATCATTCTGGCGCGCGAAATCACTAAACTGTTCGAGACTATTCATTCATGCCGATTGTCTGAAGCAGAAGCCTGGTTGCTTGCGGACAGCAACCAGCAGCGCGGTGAATTTGTTTTGCTGGTTTCAGGCGCGGTGCCGCAACCGGGATTGCATGCCGAAACATTAAATACCCTATCATTGCTACTCGATGAATTGCCGCTCAAACAGGCTGTGCAACTTGCCGCCAAGATCACCGGGGCCAATCGCAACGAGCTTTACCAGAGTGCGCTGCAATTGAAAAAGCCAAACACCGATGACAACCCCGACCAATGCACGGATGATGCCTGAGACATCCCAGCTTCCTCCGCTGATCCATTCGCTGATGAATGATCCGGTCTGCTTTGACCATGCGGTGGGAAAGGTGCAGTTGATCGAGACGCATATTTCATGGGTGTTGCTCACCGGCAAATATGCCTACAAAATCAAAAAGCCTGTGAACCTGGGTTTTCTTGATTTCAGCACTTTGACACTGCGGCAGCAGGCTTGTGCCGATGAAGTGCGGTTAAACCGGCGGCTTGCCCCGGAAATATATCTTGGCGTGGTTGCCATCACCGTCAGTCCCTATGCGCCGCGTGTCAACGGCCAGGGCCTCACCATCGAATATGCCGTGAAAATGCTCCAGTTTCCCCCCGATGCCACGCTGGACCATTTATCTGAGCGTGGCGAATTGGGTGTCCCGCAAATAGACCGGCTCGCGGCGCGGCTGGCGCAATTCCATTTCGGCGAATGCCAAGTGGCACCCGCCGACAGCCCTTGGGGGAAGCCGGAAGCGATACTGCAGCCAGTTACTGACAACTTCCGGATTTTGGCCGAACGCTTGAGCGATCATGAGCAAAAACAGCAGCTGGCGCGACTGCAAAGCTGGAGCCTGGACGAACACAAGCGTCTTGCCCCGTTGATGATCGAACGCAAGCGTAATAGCATGGTGCGCGAGTGTCACGGTGACCTGCATCTCGGCAATCTGGCATGGGTAAACGGACAGCTGATTATTTTCGACTGCATCGAATTCAGCACTGAATTGCGCTGGATCGATGTGATCTCGGAAGTGGCTTTCTGCTACATGGACTTGCTGCATCGTCAGCACCGTGACTTGGCATTCCGCTTTCTCAATGCCTGGCTGGAAGTCAGCGGCGATTATCAGGGCGTGGCCCTGCTGCGTTTTTACGCCGTGTATCGCGCGATGGTTCGAGCAAAAGTAGCGGCACTGCGCGCGGAACAGACTGAGGGCAGCAATGCCGAGGTAAACGAGTGCCTGCAACTGGCTTGGCAGTTAAGTCAAGCTGCGCCGCCACAACTCTGGATCACGCACGGCCTATCGGGCTGCGGCAAGACGACGCTGTCCCAATCGGTGTTGCAGGAGCAAGGCATGGTGCGATTACGTTCCGATATCGAGCGCAAACGGCTGGCCGGCATTGCAGCTTCTGCATCCAGCGGGAGTGACATAGAAAAAGGCCTGTATACGCAGGATGCCAGCCGCCGCACCTATGAGCATCTGTCGCGTTTGGCCGAAGATTTGCTAGGCGCTGGCTGGCAGGTGATTGTCGACGCCGCTTTCCTCATGCGCTGGCAACGTGACTTATTCCGTGAGATCGCGCAACGGTGTGAATTGCCTTTTCGGGTTCTGGATATTCAGGCTGACCCTGCGATTCTGCGTGAACGAATAAGCATTCGTGCAGCTCAAGGGAAAGACGCATCCGAGGCGGATTTGCGCGTCCTGCAACACCAGATCGAATCCGGGCAACCGCTAGATGCAGATGAGTTAAATTGGGTGACTAGGGTATCCAGCACAGACGCCGTGACCGGACTATTTGAAAATTGAAACCCGGATTATAAAAATACATTGTCCCTGTCTACGCCCATGCAGCTCTACCACCGATTAGTCATTAACCTTCACGCCCATTTTTAAAAGGATGCCGTCGAGTTGGTCGAGGGTTTTATATTCAATTATCAACTTGCCTGCGCCTTTCGTGCCATGTTGAACTTCCACCTTGGTGCCAAGCTGATCGGCGATTTTTTCCTGCAATCTGACAATGTCACGACTGGGTTTTGCCTTCTCGTGTTTTGGTGCAGGATTCAACAGGTGCTGAACCAGTTTTTCCGCCTCGCGCACCGATAGTGCGCCTGCGGCGATTTTGTTGGCAGCGGTGATCTGATGTATACCATCCAGCGCCAACAAAGCACGGGCATGGCCCATGTCGATATTACCTTCCGCCAGCATGGTTTGTACCGGTTGCGGCAACTTGAGCAGTCGCAACAGGTTGCTCGCGGCGCTGCGTGAGCGCCCTACCGCGTCTGCGGCTGTCTGGTGAGTCATCTTGAATTCATCTATTAACCGCTGGATGCCCACTGCCTCTTCCAGAGGATTGAGATCTTCGCGCTGAATGTTTTCAATTAACGCCATCGCCAGCGCCGCATTGTCCGGAACGCTGCGTACCAGTACCGGCACGTGGGTCAGCCCGGCTATTTTCGCTGCGCGCCAACGTCTTTCACCGGCAATAATTTCATAACTGCTACCTGCAACCTGGCGCACAAGAATGGGTTGCATTACGCCCTGCGCCTTTATCGATGAAGCCAAGTCGTTCAATGAAGCCTCGTCCATATGTGAACGTGGCTGATATTTTCCCGGCTTGAGCAGCGCCACATTCAAATCGCGCATCACCTCATCTTTTTCGCTATTCCCGCCGGATAACAAAGCGTCCAGTCCGCGCCCCAAACCCTTTTGTGGTTTTGCCATGATTGTTCCCTTATTCCAGTGCAGCAGGTTGTGCCGCGTTATTCAAAAACTCCCCGGCCAAAGCCAGGTATGCCTGTGTTCCTTTGGATAATTTGTCGTGATAAAGCGCCGGAACACCAAAGCTGGGAGCTTCTGCCAATCGCACATTACGCGGAATCACAGTGCGATAAACTTTATCGCCAAAATGCTCCTGCAATTGATCCGAAACTTGCTGAGCCAAAGCATTGCGCGGGTCGAACATGGTACGAAGCAACCCTTCAATTTCCAGCTCTGGATTTAAATTGGCACGCACTTTGCGGATTGTATTCACCAAGTCGCTCAGACCTTCGAGCGCATAGTATTCACATTGCATAGGGATCATTACCGATTTGGCCGCGCACAAGCCATTCAGTGTCAGCAAATTAAGGGCTGGCGGACAATCAATCAGCACGTAATCATATTCAGAATCTACTAATTGCAGAGCATCGCGCAATCGTGTTTCTCGACGATCCAAGTCTACCAATTCAATTTCTGCACCTGCCAAATCCCTATTAGCTGGCAACAGGTCATATTTTCCTGCCTCTGCGTGCATTCGCGCCTCAGCTATCGTTTTACTGCCCAACAATACTTCATAGACGCTGGACTGCAAATCGCGCTTGTCGACGCCGCTACCCATTGTGGCATTACCTTGCGGGTCAAGGTCAATCAGCAAAACGCGCTGTTTTGCCGCTGCGAGGCTGGCTGCCAAATTCACGCTGGTTGTGGTTTTCCCCACACCGCCCTTCTGGTTTGTTATTGCCAATATTTTAGTCATGTTGCTTTACTCCCTTTAATTCCGGTTTCAAATGAAACTATAACCACTTTGAAAATATCTTTAGCGCTTAATTACTTATCTGAACTGCTTTCGCCGCCGCTTATTTCTTCTGTTCGAAATCGGAATGACTATTAACAATTACCAAGCTGCGCGCCGCGTGCAATCCAGGTACATGCAGCGGAATAACACGCTCCACCCGGCATCCTTCCGGCACGTTCTCCAATTCCTGTTGCGGTGCTCCTTTCATTGCTGCCCACCGTCCGTGCTGCGCCAGAAGATGGCGGGTATAGCGCAGGAATTCACCTAATTCGCTAAATGCGCGTGAGATGATCCCGTCAAACCTTTCAGTTGGCTGCCACTCCTCCACACGCACGCAGTAAACACTCACGTTACTCAAGCCCAACTCGATAACCGCTTGCTTCACAAAACTGGTTTTCTTGCTGCTGCTATCCAGCAATGTGAACTGCCAGTCCGATTGCGCAATCGCCAATACCAGCCCCGGCAAGCCCGCACCGCACCCCACATCCAGCCACCGCCCTGCCCATAGATGCGGCATTACAGCAAGGCTGTCGAGTAAGTGATGGCTCACCATCTGCTGCGGATCCTGAATCGCCGTCAGGTTATAAACTTTGTTCCATTTGTGCAGCAACGCCAAATAATCCATCAACTTGCGCTGTACATCCGCATCCAGCGTAATCCCTAATTGGACTATACCATGCTGTAATTCTTCCGCCGGATTCATGCGCGCTTTTGGGCTTGCTGTCCATCGCGGAAACCGCGTTTGATATGCACCAACAACAATGAAATTGCTGCTGGGGTAATTCCGGAAATGCGTGCCGCCTGTCCAATGGTTTCTGGTTTGTGCTGATTAAGCTTTTGCTGCACTTCAATAGACAGGCCGCGCACCTCGCGATAATCCATGTCATCCGGCAATCCCAGAGTTTCATATTGCTCGTTGCGTCCGATCTCGTCGCGCTGCCGCTCAATATAACCATGGTATTTCGCTTGGGTTTCCACCTGCTCGGCAACCTTTTCATCATCCACCCCAGCGCCAGCGCCAGGCAATGTATGCAGATTGGCATAATTCACGTCCGGACGGCGCAACAGTTCATGCAGCGAATATTCGCGTTCAATGGCTTTGCCCAACACACGCGTTGCGTCCTCTGTGGATAGATTACGCGGATTCACCCAAGTATTCCGTAAACGTTCCTGCTCGAGCGCAATGGACTCGCGCTTTTGTTCAAATGCCTGCCAGCGCGAATCATCGACGAGGCCGAGTTTACGGCCAGCCTCAGTCAACCTTAAATCCGCATTGTCTTCTCGCAATTGCAAGCGGTACTCTGCGCGGCTGGTGAACATGCGATACGGCTCAGAAACGCCGCGCGTGATCAGGTCATCAACCATCACCCCAAGGTAGGCCTCGTCACGGCGCGGACACCATGCTTCCCTACCACTAGCTTGCAGAGCCGCATTCAGTCCGGCCAGCAGGCCCTGCGCTGCGGCCTCTTCATAACCGGTCGTGCCGTTGATCTGCCCTGCAAAGAACAGCCCGTGAATCGCCTTGGTTTCCAGCGAGCTTTTCAGCCCGCGTGGGTCGAAATAGTCGTATTCGATCGCATAACCTGGGCGCAAGATATGAGCGTTTTCCAGCCCCCTGATGGAGCGCACCAAAGCCAGTTGCACGTCGAACGGCAGGCTGGTGGATATGCCGTTGGGATACACCTCATGGGTAGTCAGCCCTTCTGGTTCAAGGAAAATCTGGTGAGAGTCCTTGTCGGCAAAGCGCGTGATTTTGTCCTCGATTGACGGGCAATAGCGCGGCCCAATCCCCTCAATCACGCCGGTGAACAGCGGCGAACGATCCAGCCCGCCACGGATGATGTCATGGGTACGCTGGTTGGTTTCGGTGATCCAGCACGGCAACTGCTGCGGGTGCTGCGCGGCATTCCCCATGAATGAGAACACCGGCACCGGATCATCTCCCGGCTGCTCCTGCATCACCGAGTAATCGATGCTCCGCCCATCGATGCGCGGCGGCGTACCGGTCTTCAGACGCCCCGCCGGCAGATTCAGTTCGCGCAAGCGGCGCGCCAGACTGATCGATGGCGGGTCGCCTGCGCGTCCCGCCGGATAATTAGCCAGTCCGATATGAATCAACCCAGACAGGAAGGTACCTGTCGTCAGCACCACAGCTTTTGCGTTGAAGCGCAACCCCAGCTGCGTGACCACCCCGCACACCCGATCCTCCTCGACCAGCAGATCGTCTACCGCCTGCTGGAACAGCCATAGATTGGGCTGGTTCTCCAACCTTGCACGGATTGCCTGCTTGTAAAGTATGCGGTCGGCTTGCGCGCGCGTCGCGCGCACCGCCGGACCTTTGCTGGAATTCAGGATGCGAAACTGGATACCGCTCTCGTCGGTTGCCGACGCCATTACGCCGCCGAGGGCATCCACTTCTTTGACCAGATGCCCCTTGCCAATCCCGCCAATCGATGGATTGCAGGACATCTGCCCGAGCGTTTCGATATTGTGGCTGAGCAGCAGGGTCTTACAACCCGTACGCGCACTGGCCAAGGCGGCTTCCGTACCGGCATGACCACCACCCACAACAATCACATCGAATATATCGGGGAAATTCATGCTGCCGCTATTTTGGAAAGGAGGCGCATCATACAACAGCACACCTGGAATCCCAAACACATTGGATCACTAGGTTGTTCCACGTGAAACAAAGTGGGTTATTTTCCGATGCAGAACCTGCTGAAAATCTCGCCAAGCAAGTCATCCGCGGTGAATTCCCCAGTAATCTCGTTCAGCGCACGTTGCGCCAAGCGCAGCTCCTCGGCAAACAACTCCGCACTGGACAGCTCTTCGCGCGCTTGATTCAGGTGGGATTGCGCCTGCGTCAAGGCGCGCACGTGCCTCTCCCGAGCCATAAAAACGCCGCTTTCCTGATCGCGCCACCCCAACATCTCCAGCAGCTTGCCGCGCAACTCCTCTATCCCTTCACCTGTTTTGGCGGACACCCCGATAAACGGCGCGCTGCCGGATGCGCTATCGCTATCGCCAAGCAAGTCAATTTTGTTGAATACCAGCAGTCGAGGGGTGTCTGTCGGCAATCCGGCAAGAATCGCCTCATCCTGAACCATCAGGCCTTTGCTCGCATCCAGCAGCAAAAGGATCAAATCAGCGCGGCTCATAGTCTGGTGCGCGCGCGCAATGCCCATGCTCTCTACGGCATCCTCTGATTCGCGCAGCCCCGCCGTATCCATGATGTGCAATGGTACGCCGCAAATTTGAATCTCTTGACGAATCACATCACGGGTTGTGCCAGGAATCTCGCTGACCAGTGCGACCTCCTCGCCAGCCAGACGATTCAACAAGCTGGACTTGCCGACATTCGGCTGCCCGGCAATTACTACATATGCACCCTCGCGCAGCAGGCTGCCCTGCTTTGCGCTATCCAGCGTATGCTGCAAATGCAACCTGACGCTATTCAACAAAGCATCACGGCGCTCCATGTCGATGGTGTCAACCTCATCTTCCGGAAAGTCCAGCATCGCCTCAACCAGCATGCGCAGGTTGATCAACTTGTCGACCATACCGTAAATAGCGGCGGAAAACTCGCCGCGCAGGGAGCGCATCGCGCTACGTGCGGCCTCAACGGTATTGGCATCGATCAGATCGGCGACACTTTCAGCCTGCGCCAGATCTAGTTTGTTGTTAAGGAAGGCGCGACGTGTGAATTCTCCTGGTTGCGCCAGCCGCGCACCTAAACCGAGACACCGCCGCAACAACAGTTGTAAAACGGCGGTGCCTCCATGCCCTTGCAATTCGAGCACATCTTCACCAGTGTAGGAATACGGTGCAGAAAAAAACAAGGCGACACCCTGGTCTAAGGTGTCGCCGTTTTCATCCAGAAAATTGCTATACGTAGCATGTCGCGCTACAGGGAGTTTGCCCAATATTTCCTGCGCCAGAGCTTCGGTACGTTGCCCGGATACCCTTACCACCCCAATTCCGCCGCGCCCCTGCGCAGTGGCAATGGCTACAATGGTGTCAGCGTTTAGCAGGGGTTGCTTTGCTCTCATTCTCGGCTGTCTTGGTGATATACCACTGCTGGCCGATGGAAAGGATATTGTTCACTACGGAATACAACACCAACCCTGCTGGAAAGAAGAAGAAAATTACGCTGAAGGCGACCGGCATAATTTGCATTATCTTGGCCTGCATCGGATCCGCCGGCTTTGGATTAAGGAGCATCTGAGTAATCATGCTTGCCCCCATGATTATCGGCAGGATGTAATATGGGTCTGCTGCAGACAAGTCGGTGATCCAGCCGAAGAATGGGGCATAGCGCATCTCCACACTCGAAAGAATAGACCAATACAGCGCAATAAAAACTGGTATTTGCACCACCACCGGCAAACACCCGCCTAATGGATTAATTTTTTCTGCCTTATACAATTCCATCATGGCTCGGTTCAACTGTTCGCGATCGCTGCCACATTGTTCTTTTATCTTTTCAAGCTTTGGAGCAACTATGCGCATTTTTGCCATAGAACGATAACTTGCCGCCGAAAGCGGAAAAAATAACAATTTGATCAGGACGGTAAGCAAAATGATGGCAATTCCCCAGTTATGCGTCCAGTCATTAAACAGTGTCATGACCCAGAACAGTGGCTTGGCAATTATGGTCAACCAACCGTAATCCACAGTCAACCCCAACCCTGGGGCAACTTTGTCCAAGCCAGCCTGGGCAGGCCCAGCATAAAGAGTAGTGCTCACAACTGCTTTCTGCCCGGGCAAAATTGCCCGCTCGGGCAAAATTACTCCTGCCGAATATGCGTCACCATCAAGCTTGCGCATGAAATACTCTCTGCTAGTCTTTTCCTTGGGTAGCCAAGCCGCAACAAAGTAATGTTGCAGTATCCCAATCCAGCCGTCATCAGCTTGTTTAGCGTACTCCGCCTTCCCCTTTTCAATTTCCGAGAACTTTACTTTCTTAAATTTTTCTTTGTCGGTATAGGCCGCCACCCCGGTGTAAGTGGGTAAAAAACGTGAACTCCCTGCAGGAGCAACACTATCGCGAACCAACTGAAAATAACTGCTTACCGTTACTGGCTGTTGCCCGGTATTATCCAATTCATAGGCAACATCAACCAAATAACTTCCTTTATGGAAGGTAATTACTTTAATGGTTTTTAGTGTGGGATCGCCTTCTGCACTCAGCCTTACCTGCACATTTTCGGCGTTACCGGAAAGCTCATACTGGTCTTGCTCCGAAACAAACGATGTGTTGTGATTAGGCAAGCCCGCCCCAAGCAAACCGCTTTGAGCGACATAATTATGAGTTCCATTACCACGATGAAAAAGCACTAAGGGTTTGCTCTTGTCTAGGCCGTCTGGGTGTTTCAATAACGCCAGATGGCTGATATCCCCACCGATGGTGCTAATTTCTGCCTCAAAAATATCGGTTTTGACGTGTATTATTTTTTCTGTTCCCTGCCGGATGGGTTGCTGTGCAACGCTTGCTGGCATAGCCACAGATGCGGATGCGGAAGTTTCCTGACGCTTAGGAACATTCTCATTGATCACATCGCTTTGCTGAGTATATCGTTCGGGGTGCTGATAGCGTTGCCAGCCATCCCAAACCAAACCCAGTGAAAACACAAAAATTAAAAACAAAAAAAGTCGTTGTAAATCCATGATCAGGCCTGATGTTAGGGTGCGGGATCGTATCCGCCGGGGTTCCAAGGATTGCAACGCAGCAATCGTTTAATGCCGAGCCACCCTCCTTTCATTACACCATGTTTTGCCAAGACTTCACATGTATAACGGGAGCAGGTCGGGGTAAATCTGCAAGTTGGCGGGCTAAGCGGGCTGATCAGATATTGATAACCATGTATCAGCTTGATCACAATTCTGCGCATCTGTTTTCTGCCCGGCTAAACAGCATTTTCAAATTATCAGCTTGCGCACGACTTTCCTGAACATAAGAGCCTCTAATCATTACAATTAGATCCAACTTGCACATTTTAATGCTGTGTTGGCGAAATACTTCCCTTACAATTCTTTTTACACGATTTCGGTCTGCTGCTCTGGATAACGTTCTTTTGCTAACAATTATTCCAAGCCTGGCATTATTTTTGCGGTTGCGCACAAAAAATATTTTGAATTGCCTATCCGCTATATTTTCAGCATGGACAACATGATCAAAACCGTTTTCGCGCAACAATCGATGCGCAACGGTAAATTTGGCAGATATGTTATACAGCGAGTCTTGCACGACCCTTGGCACGACGAGCATTAATAACAGCGCGGCCTCCGCGTGTTTTCATGCGCACCAAAAAGCCATGAGTGCGTTTTCTTCTAGTTACGGATGGTTGGTATGTACGTTTCATGTTATTTCCTGAGTAAACCGTTGAACTCGCTATTACAAAGCCTTAAGGCATGACTGTCAAGTACATTATACTAGACCCCCTGTGGATAACTTACACATTGTGCTGTAGTATGTGACGACTTTAATCGTTATTGAATATTTCTCTTTAGTACAAAAATATGCAGGATATTACTTTTTGGGATTCATGCCTGCGCTCATTTAAAAAGAGCCTGCCCCCACAACAATATAATTCCTGGATAAAACCGTTGCACCTCAAAAATGAGGGTGGCACATTAATTCTTTCTGCACCAAACAGTTTCACTTTAAAGCTTGTACAGGAACGTTTTTTTCCTGAAATATGCCGGCAGGCTGGGCTGGCTTTGTCAAAAGTTCCATTATTTGAATTTAGGGTTATGGAAACAACACCCTTAGACATGCCGCCCGATTTGCAACCCCCAACAAAAACAATCCCCGTTGCTGAGACCAAGCCCAAATTTGAAACATCTTTTAGGGGTTATGGAAAAATAAATCCAAGCCTTACGTTTGACAATTTTGTAATTGGCAAAGCAAACCAGCTTGCATTTGCTGCCGCAACACAAGTTGCTGAATTGCCAGGTGTTTCATACAACCCGCTGTTTATTTATGGTGGTGTGGGACTTGGTAAGACACACTTGCTGCAAGCAATTGGCAATCAAATTATGATTTCCAATCCTCAAATTAAAATTTGTTATATGCATGCTGAAAGATACGTAGCTGATGTTGTCCGCGCATATCAAACAAACAAATTTGAAGAATTTAAACAGTTCTACCACTCATTAGATGTATTGCTTATTGATGACATTCAATTTTTCGCCGGCAAAGCCAAAACACAAGAAGAATTTTTTTATGCCTTCAATACCCTTGTAGACTCTCATAAACAAGTTATTTTGACTAGCGACACCTTCCCAAAAGAGATCATTGGATTGGAAAGCCGCTTGGTATCACGCTTTGGTTGGGGATTAACTGTAGCGATTGAACCACCAGAATTGGAAATGCGCGTTGCAATTCTTCTTAAAAAGGCATCCCTTAATGGTTATTCATTAGATGATGCAGTCGCTTTTTTTATTGCAAAACACGTAAGCTCAAATATTCGCGAACTTGAGGGGGCTCTAAAACGTGTCGAAGCATATGTAAAATTTCACAAACGTAATATTTCAGTAGAAACTGCAAAAGAAGCTTTAAAAGATATATTAATCGCTCAAAGCAGAAATGTTTCAATAGAAAACATTCAAAAAACCGTTGCGGATTATTACCATATTAAAATGGTGGAATTGCTTTCAAAAAAACGCACCAGAAATTTAACTCGCCCCAGACAAATTGCAATGACATTAGCACGCGAATTAACAATTATGAGCTTGCCGGAAATAGGAAATTCATTTGGTGGCAAAGATCACTCTACAGTCATTCATGCATGTAAAACTATAAATAATCTTAGAGCAAGCAATACAACGATTGATGCTGATTATAAAATACTCATTCAAATTTTAAGGGGTTAAAACTGTGTTTTTCCTGTTTATCAAATGTGACTAACTCTGTAATTTGTAAAAAATTTAAAATTATGCACATTTTTCTAGTGCCCACTAAACAACCAAACAATAACAAAATATAACTTGTATATTGTTGTTATTAATATAATTATCGGTCTTACTAACAGTAAGCAAAGACATTATTACTCTTATTAGGTATTTAAATTATGTTTATTGAACAAACAGAAAAAGAAACTATTCTAAAACCATTGCAAGTTGTAATTGGTATTGTTGAGCGAAAACAAACGTTACCAATCCTGTCAAACGTGCTTATTGAAAAAGAAACCGATAAGATTCGCTTTACTGCAACAGATCTTGAAATTCAAATTACTACAATAGTAAAAAAAGATTCTAAAGATAAAGAAATTTTTGCTATTACTATCGGGGGTAAAAAAATTCAAGATATTCTGCGTATACTTCCCGATCAAAGCACTATTTCTATAGAAATAAAAGAAAACAAGGCAATAATTAAAAGCAATAAAAGCAAATTTACTTTACAAACACTACCAGCACAGGATTTCCCAAAGTTGTCTGATCAATTAGAAAATACTAAAAAAATAGTTTTAAGCCAAACCAAATTAAAAAATTTATTAGAATCTGTGCAATATGCAATGGCACATCAAGATGTTCGTTACTACTTAAACGGTGTATT
The DNA here is from genome assembly GCA_023259055.1 of Nitrosomonadales bacterium. Taxonomy (GTDB): domain Bacteria; phylum Pseudomonadota; class Gammaproteobacteria; order Burkholderiales; family Gallionellaceae; genus Gallionella. The sequence continues at coordinate 164,367 of JAHFQZ010000002.1, read as the reverse complement.
AATAATTATTGAAAACAATAAACTGAAGGTAGTGGCTACTGATGGTCACCGGCTCGCCTATAACGAAAGTGAGATAGATGGGCAGTACGAAAAATTGGAAACCATTTTACCCCGCAAAGCAGTAACTGAATTATGCAAATTATTAAACAACTCTGACAATTTAGTTGAACTTGAATTTACACCACAACAAGTAAAAGCAAGCTTTTCCGAAGTTGTTTTAGTTTCCAAGGTAATTGAGGGGAAATTTCCAGATTATGAGCGCGTTATTCCCAAATACACCAATCAATTAAATATGGATAACACACTCATTCAACAAGCGTTACAACGAGCCGCAATCTTGTCAAATGAAAAATTTAGAGGTGTTCGTTTTGTACTGACAGAAAAAAAACTTAGCATTATTAGTAGCAACAGTGAACAAGAAGAGGCACAAGAAGAAATAGAGACGGAATATCACGGGGAGGCCCTGGATATTGGATTTAATATTAATTACTTGTTGGATGGAATTAATAATATTGATTCTGACACGGTCACATTATCTTTTGGGGATCCTAACAGTAGTCTTTTGATTACAAATCCGGAACTCAAAGAGTTCCGTTATGTTGTTATGCCAATGCGCATATAAATAATATTTCAGCAACCAATGTGAAAATGGCGTACACACGGGAAAAAACCAATGAGTGAATATACATCTGATAACATTAAAGTGCTTAAAGGATTAGAAGCGGTCCGCAAGCGCCCAGGAATGTATATTGGCGATACCAATGATGGAACCGGCCTGCACCATATGGTGTTTGAAGCGGTGGATAACGCCGTGGACGAGGCGTTGGCGGGACACTGCAATGAAATTAACGTCATCATTCATGCGGACAATTCGATTAGCGTTTGCGACAACGGGCGCGGTATCCCGACTGACATCCACAAGGAGGAAAACCGCTCTGCCGCCGAAGTCATCATGACCGTACTGCATGCCGGCGGTAAGTTCGACAGCAATTCCTACAAAGTATCCGGAGGCTTGCATGGCGTTGGGGTGTCGGTGGTGAATGCGTTATCCGAATGGTTGAAACTGACCATTTACCGCGATGGCAAAGAGCACTTCATGGAATTCCGCCACGGTGAGCCAGTTGCACCACTCAAAGTGGTGGGTAACTCCAGCAAAAAAGGCACGACAGTCCAATTTTTGGCGGCCAAAGAAACCTTTGGCTTAGTCGAGTTCCACTTCGACATCCTGGCCAAACGCCTGCGCGAGCTGTCGTTCCTCAACAACGGTGTGAAGATCGCTCTGATCGATCACCGCAACGGCAAGGAGGAAAACTTTGCCTTTTGCGGCGGCATCAAGGGTTTTGTCGAATACATGAACCGCAACAAGACGGCTTTGCACCCTACAGTGTTCTATGCGATTGGCGAGAAAGATGGCATTACCGCCGAGATTGCGATGCAGTGGAACGACTCCTATCAGGAGAGCGTGCAATGTTTTACCAACAATATCCCGCAACGCGACGGCGGCACACACTTGACCGCGTTGCGCACCGCAATGACACGCACATTGAACCAGTATATCGAGACCGAACAATTGGCGAAAAAAGCCAAAGTGGATACCACCGGTGACGACATGCGCGAAGGGTTGACTGCGGTACTGTCGGTGAAATTGCCAGACCCGAAGTTCTCGTCACAAACCAAGGATAAGCTGGTTTCTTCGGAAGTGCGCCCTGTGATCGAAGATCTGGTGGCGCAGCAAATGAGCGCGTTCCTGCTGGAAAAACCCAGCGACGCGAAGATCATTGTCAACAAGATCATCGATGCCGCCCGCGCCCGAGAAGCGGCGCGCAAGGCGCGTGAACTGACTCGCCGAAAGGGTGTTCTGGACGGCATGGGCCTGCCCGGAAAGCTGGCCGATTGTCAGGAAAAAGATCCCGCCCTGTCCGAACTGTACTTGGTGGAGGGAGATTCCGCGGGTGGCTCGGCCAAGCAGGGCCGCGACCGCAAGTTCCAGGCGATCTTGCCACTTAAGGGCAAGATACTGAACGTCGAGAAGGCGCGCTTCGAAAAACTCATCGCCTCGCAGGAAATCGCAACACTGATCACCGTGCTGGGCACCGGCATCGGCAAGGACGAATACAACGCCGACAAGCTTCGCTACCACCGCATTATCATCATGACCGACGCGGACGTGGACGGCTCGCATATCCGCACCCTGCTGCTCACCTTCTTCTACCGGCAGATGCCCGAACTGGTCGAGCGCGGCCACATCTACATCGCGCAACCGCCGCTGTACAAGATCAAACAGGGCAAGGATGAGCGCTATCTCAAGGACGACCAGGAGATGAAAATCTACATGCTCAAGTCCGCGCTCAATAACGCCGTGCTGTATCCGGCCACCGATGCCGCCCCAATCCAGGCCGATGCTTTGGAGCAAATCTCCAAACAATATTTTCTCGCAGAAGCTGTAATCGATCGCCTGTCGCGTTTTACCGCGCCTGAAGCAAGCCATGCCTTGCTGATCCTGCCCGCCCTGTCGCTGGACGACGCGCAACAGGCCCAGAGCAGCGCAAAACAACTCGAAGCTGCCTGCGGCGGCAGCATCAAAGTTGTGGTGGAAACCGACGAAGCCGGCGAACTTCGCCTGCGCTTGGAAAAGCTGTATCACGGAAACTACTCGGTCAGCTACATGGATCGCGATTTCCTGAAAGGCAGCGATTATGTGCAAATCCGCCAAGCTGCGGACATATTGAATGGTCTGATCAAACCGGGCGCGTATATCGCCAGGGGCGAACAGAAACGCGGTGTGTCCAGCTTCAAGCAAGCCATCGAATGGTTGCTGGAAGAAGCCAAGCGCGGAGTGAACATCCAGCGCTACAAAGGTTTGGGCGAGATGAATCCATCCCAGCTTTGGGAAACCACCATGGACGTAACCAACCGTATCCTGCTCAGAGTGCGAATCGAAGACACGATTGCCGCCGATGAAATATTCACCACATTGATGGGAGACGTGGTAGAACCGCGCCGCGCATTTATCGAAAAGAACGCGCTGGGCGTGAAAAACCTGGACGTTTAGGGAGCGATCCAGTGAATGTTATGACCCCGCCCTCAAGGAAGGGCATCATCCTTGCAGGTGGCTCAGGCACACGATTGCACCCTGTGACTTTGGCGGTATCCAAGCAACTGCTGCCGATTTACGACAAGCCGATGATCTACTATCCGATGTCCACGCTGATGTTGGCGGGTATACGCGATATTCTGATCATTTCCACACCGCAAGACACGCCGCGTTTTCAACAACTGCTGGGGGATGGAAGCGCGTGGGGCATAAATCTGCAATACGCGGTGCAGCCTTCACCGGATGGACTGGCTCAAGCATTCATCATCGGCCGAAAATTTATCGGCGATCATCCCTCCGCCTTGGTGTTAGGCGACAATATTTTTTACGGACATTCTTTTCAGGGCCAATTGGAAAACGCGGTGCAGCGCACCCAGGGCGCGACCGTGTTCGCCTACCATGTGCGCGACCCGGAGCGGTATGGGGTGGTGGAATTTGATGTTGACGGGCGCGCAGTGTCGCTGGAAGAAAAACCGTCGCAGCCAAAGTCCAGTTACGCCGTCACGGGTCTTTATTTTTACGACAATCAAGTGGTGGATATCGCCGCCAATCTCAAACCATCCAAGCGTGGCGAATTGGAAATCACCGATGTCAACCGCATCTACCTGGAACGCGCAAAATTATCCGTAGAAATCATGGGGCGCGGTTATGCCTGGCTGGATACCGGCACGCATGAATCACTGCTCGAAGCCAGCCAATTCATACAGACCATCGAGCATCGTCAAGGTCTCAAGATCGCATGCCCGGAAGAAATCGCATACCGGAAGGGTTTTATTGACGCTACGCAGTTGGAAAAGCTTGCCGCCCCTTTACTAAAGAGCGGTTATGGCGATTATCTGATGCAGGTGCTCAAGGAAAAGGATGTCTGAATGAACGTTATTCGAACACCTATCCCTGACTTGCTGATAATAGAACCCAAGGTGTATGGCGACGAAAGAGGTTTCTTCTTTGAAAGTTTCAACCGGCGTAAGTTTGCCGAGTTGACTGGGCGCGATATCGATTTTGTGCAGGACAATCACTCGCGCTCGGCTAAAAATGTATTACGCGGGCTGCACTACCAGATACAACACCCGCAAGGCAAATTGGTGCGCGTGACGCAGGGCGCGGTGCTTGATGTGGCGGTGGATATCCGGAAAAGCTCGCCAACCTTCGGGAAACACTTCGCGTTGGAATTGTCAGCCGACAATAAACGCATACTCTGGATACCAGAAGGCTTTGCGCATGGATTTGTAGTCCTGTCCGACACAGCTGAGTTTCTTTACAAGACTACGGATTACTGGTTCCCGGAACACGAACGCTGTATCCGTTGGGATGACCCGGCGTTGGGCATAGATTGGAAAATGCAAACAACCCCCAACATTTCTGCCAAAGACAAGCAAGGTAAAAACCTTGTCAATGCAGAAGTGTTTTTATGATGTAACCAAACAACAGAAATCCGTTATTTTGCTGATTTATTTTTTAAAGCGGCCATAATAACAAGCAGCGATTTGTCTGTCGCACCGCGATTGGACACTACAAACCCCGCGCACCGATGGCGCATTTCGTCCAATGCATCCGGGTCGTTAAACAAGCGATGTAATTCAGCAATCAACCCGGTGACATCAAGCACCTGTACTGCAGCACCTGCATTTACCGCCAGTCGAGTAGCTTCGGCAAAATTGTAGGTATGCGGACCAATTACTACCGGCGCCCCGGCTGCACATGCCTCGATCAGGTTCTGCCCGCCATAGGGCAGCAGGCTGCCGCCGACGAAGGCAAGATCGGCAGCGGCGTAATATGCAAACATTTCCCCCATGCTGTCGCCTAGTACCACTTGAATTTCTGGCAGAACTGTGCAGGTTTGCAGATCGCGTGCCTGGCCCAATTCGCTCCTGCGCTGAAACGGAATGCGGCGCTGTTCCAGCAGCGCGGCGACCTCTGCAAAGCGCTGCGGGTGGCGCGGCACGATCACCAGCAGCAGGCCGGGGATACGCACCTGTTGCAGCGCGTCGAGCAGCAGCGCTTCTTCCCCGTCGCGGGTGCTGGCGGCAAGAAACACCTTGCGTGCCGCGCCGAACTGCGCGCGCAACTGCTTTCCCAGTTCCAGCATGGCGTGCGGCGGCTCGATGTCGAATTTGAGATTGCCCATCACGGAAACCTTCCGCGCGCCGAGGTCAGACAGGCGCGCGGCATCATCGGCAGTTTGCGCGGCGACGGCGGCGAGTCCGCCTAACGCATCGCGGGTCAACCGCGCAAAGCGCGCATAACTGTGCGCCGACTTTTCCGACATGCGCGCATTCAGCAGCAGCAGCGGCCTGCTGGTTTTGTGACAGGCGCGGATCAGGTTGAACCAGATTTCCGTTTCCATCAGGATGCCGAATTGCGGATTGAACCGGCGCAGGAATCTGTTAATCGCAAACGGATAATCGTAGGGCAGGTACACGCGCAGCACACTGTCGCCATACAGTTGCTCGCTGGCGGCACGCCCGGTCGGTGTGGTGTGGGTGAGCAGGATTTGGTGATCAGGGAAAGTAGCTTGCAGCCGAGTGACGAGACTCTGCGCGGCGCGGGTTTCGCCTACCGAGACGGTGTGCAGCCAGATGACTGGTCGATCGCTTCGTACGTAATAAAAGCCGAAACGCTCGCCGATATGATGCAGGTACTCCGGCTGCTTGCGCGCGCGCCAGAGCAGGCGCAAAAAGATGTACGGCAGCAGTAGCCACAGCGCGATGGTATAAAGCAATCTCAGGTTCAGCATACCATCGCCTGTTGCAGTGCGCCAATCACGGCGGCGACATCCGGCGCGCAGTTGACGTTGCCGAGATTGACAGCGCACCGGCCCGCATACAAGCCGGTCAGCGCCGGGTCGGTCGCGGTGTAAATGCCGACGGTGGGCACGCCCAGCGCCGCCGCGAGGTGGGCTAGACCGGTGTCCACGCCGATTACCGCCTGCGCGCCGCCTAGCAGGGCAGCCGCATCATTCAGGCTCAGGCGTGGTGGCGAAACGGCATCGGGAATGGCATCGGCAAGACGCAGGCTGCGCGCCTGCTCCGCTTCGCTGCCCCACGGCAGGACGCAACGAATATTCTTTTCATGCAGATAACGCCCCAGCGCGATCCAGTTTGCCTCGCTCCACAGTTTGTCGGCGCGGCTGGTGGCATGCAGCAGCACGGCATAAAGCCCTTCCGTAAGCCAAGCAGGGCGGACGATGGCGGGCGGACGGATGCCGTAATCAGGTGCGCCTTCCGGCTTGTAGCCCAGCGCCAATCCCGCGAGCTGGCGGTTGCGTTCCACCGCATGTTGATTCATGGCGACAGCATAGCGACGGTTGTAGAGCAGGCTGGCGAGCGGTTCACGGGCGCTATTCCAGGCGAAGCCGCAACGCGTCGTTCGTGCACAGCGAGCAATGAGAGCGCTTTTCAACAAGCCTTGGGTATCCAGAGTAAGGTCGTATTGACGAGCGCGCAAATTGTGGCAAACAGCGTGAACCTCATCGCGTGACGACCACCATGATTTACGCCAGCGGCGTATTGCGACTGGAATGACCTTTTGAACACCATGATGAAGCGCAGGCAAGGCAGCAAAATTTTCTTCTACCACCCAATCTATCCGCATAGCCGGAAATCGCTTGAGAATATCCGTTACAACAGGAAGGTTGTGCAATACATCGCCAAGCGAAGACGTTTTAATCAGCAAAATGTTTGAGAGGCTCTGCACGGTGGACTTGAATGGCAAAAAGCTCAAGATTGAGCGGGTGAATGATATAGTTATTCGCTAGCAACTCCAAACTCATCGGCTACAACTGATCTGCACACTTGACGTAGTCGGATTCAACTGATGTAATGCGCGCCGTTCATCGATTGAACACACCTCAAATGCTAGACGACACCACACATTACGGTCTGCTCAAGACCCTGGAAGAGAACCCCGGACTTTCGCAAAGGGATTTGGCGAAACGGCTGGGCGTCAGCCTTGGCAAAGTCAATTTCTGTCTAAATGCGCTGGTTGCAAAAGGCAGCATCAAGATCAACAACTTCCGTAACAGCGACAACAAGCTGGCCTACGCCTACCTGCTCACCCCGGGCGGTGTCGAACAAAAAGCGCGCATGACCGTGCAGTTCCTTAAATCCAAGGTGCAGGAATACGAGCGGCTTCGCGCTGAGATCGAGGAACTGCAGCGCGAAACCGAACAAATAGGCTTACAGGAGAATGCTCATGAGTGAAGTGCATGCAGTCATTCTTGCGGGCGGTAGCGGCAGCCGATTGTGGCCGATGTCGCGACAGCATCTGCCCAAGCAATTTCTGGTGCTGGATGGAGAGGCATCGTTGCTGCAAACCACCATCGAGCGTCTGTCGCCGACGATAGAGGCCAAGAACGTATTGATTGTTACACAGGAGGCGCATGCCAAAGGTGAGGCCTACCACGCCCTGCTGCCTTATCAGACGCTATTCGAACCGATTGGCCGTAACACCGCGCCAGCCATCGCACTGGCCGCCGCTTACCTGATTGCGGAGGGGGACGACCCCATCATGGTCGTGTTGCCTGCCGACCATATCATCAAAGATGAAGCGCGTTTCCGCGCGCATCTGGACTCCGCTATTCGAGCTGCGCAGGACGGCAAGCTGGTAACCTTTGGTATCCAGCCAACCCGTCCCGATACTGGCTTCGGCTACATCAAGGTGCGCCAAGCCAATGACGCACATGTGTATGAAGTGGAGCGATTTACCGAGAAACCGGATCTTGCCACCGCCGAACGCTTCTTGAAGGAAGGTGATTACTACTGGAATTCGGGCATGTTCGTGTGGAGCGCATCGGTGATCCTTGCCGAGATAAAACGTCACTTGCCAGCGGTTTACCAAATTGTACAAACCATTCTTGCCGAAAGCCGCGCTGGCGTAGCCTTCCAGCAAGCCGTGGAAAAACATTTCGCCACTATGCCATCGATCTCGATCGACTACGGCGTGTTGGAAAAGTCCGATCGCGTCTCGCTCATTCCCTGCGACATCGGCTGGAACGATGTCGGCAGCTGGCAGGCGGTACACGAAATTTCTGCCAAGGACGAAAACGGCAATGTCCTGCAAGGCAACGTTATTGCAGTGGGATGCAAAAATAGCCTGATCCGAGCCGAAAAACGCCTGGTCGCTGCTATCGGAGTGGAAAACCTGTGCGTGGTCGAGACTGCCGATGCTGTGCTGATTTCTAGGAGCGACCAGACCCAGCGCGTACGCGAAGTGGTGGATGCGTTGCAGCAAAAAGGGGCGACCGAGCATATCTATCACACCAAAGTGAATCGCCCGTGGGGCAGTTACACCGTGCTGGAGGAGGACCCGGAAGGCTTTAAGCTCAAGCGCATCGAAGTCGCGCCGGGCGCCAGACTCAGCCTGCAAAGCCACAAGCAGCGCTCCGAACATTGGGTGGTGGTATCCGGCACGGCGACGGTCACCAATGGCGATGAGGTCACCACCGTGCACAAGAATCAGAGCACCTACATTCCCATAGGAGCGAAGCATCGTCTGGAAAATCGCGGCATCGAGCCTTTGCACATTGTCGAAATACAAGTCGGCGATTACTTGGGCGAAGACGATATTCAACGTTATGAAGATCATTACGGCAGATAGCCGCACAACAAGGAAGCCTGAAATGAGTAAAACCAGGAAAGTCGCATTAATAACCGGCGTTACCGGGCAAGACGGAGCCTATCTCGCCGAACTGTTGCTGGATAAGGGGTACGAGGTGCATGGTATCAAGCGCCGCAGCTCCCTATTCAATACCGCGCGTATCGACCATTTGTTCCATGATGTGCACGAAAAGGGTAAGCCGTTTTTCCTGCATCACGGCGATATGACCGACTCTTCCAGCCTGACGCACATCATACAGAAAGTGCAGCCGGACGAAATTTATAACCTTGCGGCACAGAGCCACGTTGCGGTCTCGTTCGAGGAACCCGAATACACCGCCAACTCCGACGCACTGGGCGCGCTGCGCATCCTGGAAGCTATTCGTATCCTTGGCCTGAGCAAAAAGACGCGCTTCTATCAAGCATCCACTTCCGAGTTGTATGGTCTGGTGCAAGAAATTCCGCAAAAGGAAACTACGCCGTTCTATCCACGCAGCCCGTATGCAGTGGCAAAACTTTACGCATATTGGATAACTGTCAATTACCGCGAAGCCTATGGCATCTATGCGTGTAACGGCATTCTGTTCAACCACGAGTCGCCTATAAGGGGCGAGACATTCGTCACGCGAAAGATCACCCGCGCACTGGCGCGCATCAAACTCGGCCTGCAGGAATGCCTCTATCTGGGCAACATGAATTCCCTGCGCGACTGGGGTCATGCCAAAGACTACGTCGAAATGCAATGGTTGATGCTGCAACAAGACAAGCCGGAAGACTTCGTCATCGCCACTGGCGTGCAATACAGCGTGCGTGATTTCGTGAATGCCGCAGCCAAGGAGCTGGGCATGGCCATCACCTGGAAGGGAGACGGCGTTGATGAGAAAGGATTCGACGCATCCGGCAAATGTATTGTAGCCGTCGATCCGCGCTATTTCCGCCCCACCGAAGTTGAAACCCTGCTGGGCGATGCCAGCAAAGCCAAGAACAAACTCGGCTGGACACCCAAGATCACATTCAATGAATTGGTTAGCGAGATGGTGCGTGAAGACCTTAAGGGTGCGGAGCGCGATGAGCTAGTAAAAAAACACGGCTATGCCGCTTTCAATCCCCACGAATAATCATTAGTAAACGCATGAGCAAGATTCGAATCCTATTAACAGGCGGTGGCGGCATGGTCGGGCGCAATGTGCTCGAGCATCCTAACATCGTCGAATTTGATGTCACCGCGCCGCGCAGTAGCGAACTGGATCTGCGCGACTTCAAGGCCGTGCAATCCTATTTACTCAAGCACAGGCCGGATATGGTAATCCACGCGGCAGGCAAGGTGGGCGGCATCCAGGCCAACATGCGTGAGCCGGTGGGCTTCCTGATGGATAACCTCGACATGGGACGCAACATCGTCTGGGCTGCACATCAGGCAGGTATCAAGCGTCTGATCAATCTGGGCAGCTCCTGCATGTACCCGCGAAACCACTTCGAGCCATTGCGCGAAGAGATGGTGCTCAAGGGCGAACTGGAGCCGACCAACGAAGGCTATGCGTTAGCCAAGGTAGTGACTGCACGGCTGTGTGAGTACATCATGCGCGAGGATGCGAGCTTTCAGTACAAAACGCTTATCCCCTGCAACATCTATGGCCGTCACGACAAATTCGATCCGGTCAATTCGCACCTCGTGCCGGCGATCATCCACAAAGTCCATCAGGCCAAGCAAAACGGGCAACAGTCCGTAGAAATTTGGGGAGATGGGACTGCACGGCGCGAATTCATGTACGCGGGCGACCTGGCGGATGTCATTGTTCGCTCCATAAAGGAATTCGATTCCTTGCCAGCTTTGATGAATGTGGGTTTGGGCTATGACTACACCATCAATGAATACTATCAAGCCACTGCCGATGTGATTGGATACGCCGGAGGGTTTGTTCATGATTTGAGTAAGCCAGTCGGGATGGCGAGAAAGTTAGTAAACGTGGAGCGCCAGCAGGCATGGGGTTGGAAGGCTCAGAGCGATCTGCGTACAGGTGTCGAAAGAGCATACGATTACTATTTGAAGGAGTTTCTGCAATGAGTTTCAAGTTTCCATTAGCCACGGCCTCTTGGGGTAAGGAAGAAATCGATGCAATGCAACGCGTCATCGCGTCCGGCATGTACACCATGGGCGCTAACGTGCAGGCCTTCGAACGCGATTTCGCCCAATATGTCGGCAGCCAGCATTGTGTGATGGTGAACTCGGGTTCGTCGGCCAATCTGCTGATGGTAGCGGCATTGTTCTACACCAAGAACCCCAAACTAAAATTACAGCGCGGCGATGAGGTCATCGTGCCAGCAGTATCGTGGAGCACCACTTACTACCCACTGTATCAATACGGTTTGAAGATCAAGTTTGTCGATATTGACTTGCACACACTGAACTACGATCTCGAGCAACTGGAGCAAGCGGTTACTGACAAGACCCGAGCGATCATGGCGGTTAATCTGCTGGGCAACCCGAATGATTTCGGTCGCATCCAGCAGATCATCGGAAAGCGCAATATCGTATTGATCGAAGACAACTGCGAATCCATGGGCGCAAAATTCCAAGGCAAGTACGCCGGGACGTTTGGCGTAATGGGCAGCTACAGTTCGTTTTTCAGCCACCACATCTCCACCATGGAGGGCGGGCTGATCGTTACTGATGACGAAGAGCTGTACCAGATTCTGTTGTCCCTTCGCGCACATGGCTGGACGCGCAACCTGCCCAAGCACAATCTGGTGTGTGGCGACAAGAGTGATGATCCGTTCGAAGAGTCGTTCCGCTTCGTGCTGCCCGGCTACAACGTCCGTCCGCTGGAGATGGAAGGTGCGCTCGGAGTCGAGCAAGTGAAGCGCCTGCCCAAGATGGTGGAAGAGCGCCGCAAGAACGGTAAGTTGCTGCAAGCGGCATTGGCTAACCACCCTGACATCATCATTCAGCAGGAGATCGGCGAAAGCAGCTGGTTCGGCTTCAGTCTGGTGATCCGCCCCGGCAGCAAGCTCACCCGCAAAGCGTTGGTGATGAAATTGAATGAGCTGGGTTTCGAGTGCCGTCCAATCGTGGCAGGCAACTTTGCGAAAAATGAAGTGGTGAAATATTTCGATTCAGAAGTGCATGGCACGCTGAGGAATGCCGAGCACATCGACCAGAACGGGTTGTTCGTTGGAAATCATCATTACCCGATCCCGGAAGCGTTTGCAGCACTGGCCAAGTTGTAAGGAGAAATAATGAAAGCAGTCATTCTTGCGGGAGGTTTGGGAACACGAATCAGCGAGGAGACTTCAGTTCGTCCGAAGCCGATGGTGGAGATCGGCGGCAAGCCGATTCTGTGGCACATTATGAAAGGCTATTCCGCCCACGGTGTGAATGATTTCGTGGTCTGCTGCGGTTACAAGGGCTACATCATCAAAGAATATTTTGCCAACTATTTTCTGCACATGTCCGACGTTACCTTCGACATGGAGCACAACAAGATGGAAGTACATCAGCGCTATGCCGAACCGTGGAAAGTAACCCTGGTAGACACCGGAGAGGAGACCATGACTGGCGGACGTCTGAAACGAGTGGCGGATTACGTCAAAGATGAAGAGGCGTTCTGTTTCACCTATGGCGATGGCGTGAGTGACGTTAACATCACAGAGCTGATCGCGTTCCACAGGGCACAAAAGGTGAAGGCCACATTGACTGCAACTATTCCGCCAGGGCGCTTCGGCGCTTTGGACATGAGCGGTAACAAAGTCAACAGCTTCCGCGAAAAGCCCAAAGGAGATGGTGCCATGATTAACGGTGGCTTCTTTGTGCTGTCGCCGAAAGTCATCGATTACATCAGCGATGACAAGACGATTTGGGAGCGCGGCCCGATGGAGCGTATGGCAGAAGAAGGTAACTTGGCGGCGTTTCATCACGAGGGATTTTGGCAGCCAATGGACACATTGCGAGACAAGATGCACCTTGAGGAGTTGTGGCAATCTGGAAAGGCGCCATGGAAGGTGTGGAAGTGAATCCAGCATTCTGGAAAGGCAAGCGCGTTCTTCTGACCGGGCACACCGGTTTCAAAGGAAGCTGGCTCTCGCTCTGGTTGCAATCTATGGGTGCGCAGGTAGTTGGCTATGCGCTTGCGCCGCCGACGAATCCCAGTTTGTTCGAGGTTGCCGGCGTCGGCAAAGGCATGACCAGCATCATTGGCGACATCCGTGATTTGGAGCATTTGCGCGCGGTGTTTGCCGAACATAAACCGGATCTTGTGATCCACATGGCAGCGCAAGCGCTGGTGCGCTACTCCTATGCCGAGCCGGTTGAAACCTACTCTATCAACGTGATGGGTACAGTCAATCTGCTTGAAGCGGTACGCGGCACGGACAGCGTAAAGGCTGTGGTGAACGTGACCAGCGACAAGTGCTACGAGAACCGAGAATGGATATGGGGCTACCGCGAGAATGAAGCGATGGGCGGCTATGACCCTTACAGCAACAGCAAGGGCTGTGCCGAACTGGTGACCGCTGCCTACCGCAACTCATACTTCCATCCGGAGAAATATAAAACACATGGTGTCGCCATTGCTTCCGGCCGTGCGGGCAACGTCATCGGCGGCGGCGATTGGGCAGACGACAGGCTCATTCCGGACATCATGCGCGCCATCACGCAAGACAAGTCGGTCAATATCCGCAACCCGCACGCCATCCGTCCATGGCAGCATGTGTTAGAACCGCTGTCTGGCTACCTGCTGCTGGCGCAAAAACTCTACGAAGAAGGTACGATCTACGCGGAAGGCTGGAACTTCGGGCCGAACGATGAAGATGCAAAGCCGGTGCAATGGATCGTCGAGAAGCTCACCCAGGCATGGGGCGGAGGCGCCAGCTGGAAACTGGATGGCGGTGATCACCCGCATGAGGCACATTACCTGAAGCTGGATTGTTCCAAGGCGAAAGCGCGACTGGATTGGCATCCGAGATGGCATCTGGATGAAACGCTAGATAAAATTATAAACTGGCATAAATATTATCAGCAGGGTGCGGACATGAAAGCAGTGACACTGGCACAAATTGATATGTATTCGAAAGGAGCGCGAACATGAGTAGCGTAATACGCAAACAACTAACGGCAGACGCAAGTCATACCATTCATCTGGTTCTCCCACCCGATATGGGTGATGAAGTCGAGGTCATCGTTTTTCCTCGCGCGTCTTCAAAAGCTGCGGCCCAGCAAGAAAGCCTGGCTTTGGCAGGGTTGATGGATGAAAGTGGCTTTGCCAAGAATGTTTTGAATAGCACAGAAGAGGATTGCTGGAATGACCTTTGAAATTACCCCCGGCACAATCTACAGTGCGCACTTCCCGTTCAGCGATCTAAGCAATAAAAAGAAAAGACCCGTGCTGGCGTTGTCCTGCAAGGATGAAAACGATGATGTGCGTATTGCCTTCATTACCAAAACACCTGTGGATGAAGCGCAGGGTTTCGCATTGGGAACATCCGATTTTGGTGGCGATCCGCTCAAACACCAAAGTCATGTGCGAGTAGACAAGACCTTCAATCTGCATATCAGCCGATTAGAAAAACCGGTCGCACGGCTGAGCGACAAAGGTTACGAGCAGGTGCTGCGCAGATTAGTGACATTGGACATTCCGAATCTTGCTGCGCTCAAGTACCGTGACAAACCATTTAACGCAGGCACCAGCGTCATTCCCCCGTCAGGCAAGGTCATCGGCGCATCCGAACTTAAAAACATGGTCGAAGCCTCCCTGGATGCCTGGCTTACCACGGGGCGTTTCAACGATGCATTCGAGAAGCGCTTTGCCGAATTTGTCGGTGTGCCGTATGCGTTGACCACCACCTCGGGTTCTTCTGCGAACCTGCTGGCATTCACTGCACTGACTTCACATAAGCTGGGTGATCGCGCCCTTAAACCGGGTGATGAAGTCATTACAGTTGCGGCGGGATTCCCGACAACCGTGAATCCCATGTTGCAGAATGGCATGGTTCCGGTATTTGTGGATGTGGACATCCCTACCTACAACATCGACCCGAATAAGATCGAAGCGGCTATCAGTCATAAGACGAAAGCCATTATGGTGGCGCATACCCTGGGCAACCCGTTCGATCTGGATGCGGTGATGGCCGTGGCGAAGAATCACAATCTGTGGGTCATCGAAGACTGCTGCGATGCGCTCGGCTCGCGCTATAAGGGCCAGCACGTAGGCACCTTCGGACACATCGCCACCTGCAGCTTCTATCCCGCACATCACATCACCATGGGTGAGGGCGGCATGATCTTCACCAAAGACCGTGATCTACGCAGCATCATCGAATCGTTTCGCGATTGGGGACGCGATTGCTACTGTGGGCCTGGCTGTGACAATACCTGCGGTAAACGCTTCGGCCAGCAGCTGGGCTCGTTGCCGTTTGGCTATGACCACAAGTACACCTATTCGCACCTAGGTTACAACCTCAAGATCACCGATATGCAAGCGGCTTGTGCGCTGGCACAGATGGATCGTCTGCCCGGCTTCATCGAAGCGCGCAAACACAATTTTGCCTTCCTCAAAGAACGGTTGAAATCTTGTGAAGAATTCCTGATCCTACCGGAAGCCACTGCAGGCAGCGAGCCATCCTGGTTTGGGTTCCCAATCACCGTGCGCGAATCGGCCGGCATCGACCGGGTCGAACTGTTGAAATATCTGGATCAATACAAGATCGGCACGCGCCTGCTGTTCGCGGGTAACCTGACGCGCCAGCCGTATTTTGAAGGGCGCACCTATCGTATCAGCGGTGAGCTCAACAATACCGACAAGATCATGAATGACACCCTGTGGATCGGTGTGTATCCCGGCCTGACTGAGGCGATGCTGAGTTTCGTGGTCGAGAAGATCGAAGCGTTCTTTGGCGTGAATTTCTAAGTGTCAGTAATCATCCATCACAATATGCTGAATGCTGATTAGCTTGATGCCGTCAAAAAATACTATAAAGAGCGTTGCGCTGATTAGTGGAGCTACTGGTTTTGTAGGCGCCCATCTCTCGCGGCGTTTAGTGAGAGATGGGTGGCAAGTGCACATTTTGTGTCGAGCAGAATCACAGTTACCTTCTGCGCCAGAGTTTGCATATGTCACAAAGCATATCCACGATGGTGGTATGCAGAGCATGGTTGATTGCGTTACTCAAGCAAAGCCTGATGTCGTTTTTCATTTAGCTTCGCTAGCTTCTTCGCAACATACAGCCAATGAAGTCGATTCATTGATTCAGAGCAATGTGCTGTTTGGTAATCAGTTGCTTGAGGCGATGAAGCTTAATGGGGTCAACTGCTTTATTAATACTGGGACTTTTTGGCAGCATTACAACAATGAAGACTACAACCCGGTCTGCTTGTATGCGGCGACGAAACAGGCATTCGAAGCCATCTTGGAGTATTACGCCCAAGCTTGTGGCATCAGAGCGATCACGTTGAAATTATTCGATACCTACGGCCCAGATGATCTCCGACAAAAACTGTTTCATTGGCTAAATAAAGCTGCGAAAACTAATTGTCCGTTGGATATGTCGGCAGGTGAACAACTGATTGACCTTGTGCATATTGATGATGTGATCGAAGCCTACCTGATTGCTGCCAAGAGACTACTGGACGGCAAAGTGCCACAGCATGAGCGCTATGCTGTGTCGTCTGGACAACCACTTCCGTTGCGAAAGCTTGTAGAAATTTACGCTGCAGTAACTGGGCAAGTAGTGAAAGTAAATTGGGGTGCTAGACCATATCGGTTTCGTGAGGTAATGAGGCCTTGGAGTCGAGGCGTTCGGCTTGAAGGGTGGAAGCCTCATATTGAGTTGGAAGAAGGCCTCAAAGAATTAAAGAGCCGACCATGTGAAAAGCCTCTGTTGCCAAACAAATGCTGACTTTCTTTCAAAACCGATTTTGGGCGGCCTGCAGTTGATTACCATCATTCTTGGCAGGTCAGCCCAATTCCTGCTCGCGCTCGCAATGATGCGCGTTGCGACGACACTCTTGTCACCTGAGGAAATGGGTAGAGTCTCTCTGGTTCTAACTACCGTCGCTTTCTTTGCGCTGTTCCTCGTCAATCCCGTCGGCATGTTCATCAATCGCCGGCTGCATGCCTGGCAGGCTAGTGGTACGGCACGGCACTATTTGATCCGTTATACAAGTTATCTGCTATTGGTGGCGCTCATCGCCGCAATAGGATTGCCATTTCTCTATATGAGTGGCGTGGTGAACTTTGGAGTATCAATTGGCTGGCTGATTTTTCTGGTTTGTGGTTCGCTGCTCTTCAACACGATCAATCAAACGGCGCTTCCTTCGTTGAACTTGCTGGGAGATAGTGGGCGGTTCGTGTTGTTATCGGTCGCTACGATAGCGGCGAGTTTTGCCTGCGCCACATTGCTGGTGCAGATGTTGCAACCATCAGCGCAGTACTGGCTGCTCGGCCTGTTGCTGGGACAAGCATTTCTGGCAGTGATTGGCACCAAGGTATTTTTTGCGCGACTGCAAGATACAGGAACCCTTCACGTACCGCCGTCTATTCACAGGCGGCATCTGCAAGCGCTGTTTAGCTTTGCATGGCCTGTCGCCATCGCGGCCGGATTGGGCTGGGTGCAGGGGCAGGGATATCGTTACCTGATGGAGGGGCAGCTGGGGTTGGCGCAGTTGGGATTGTTCGTCGCTGGGTATGGCATCAGCGCGGGGATGATCGCGGGTTTCGAGTCGGTACTAACGACCTATTTCCAACCACGTCTGTATCGTGATGTGAGTGCTGGCCATCCGGTTAAGCAAGCGCAGGCTTGGCAGCGCTACGCTGCTGCGGTGATTCCGTCACTGTTATTGACGGTTGCGTTTATCGCGATGTTGGCACCGGAACTGACCCGCGTATTTCTCGGAAAAAACTTTCAATCTGCAGCGAATTATGTGGTCTGGGGAGCGCTTGCCGAGGCGGCGCGAGTATTGATGGGAGTCTATTCTCTGATCGCGCATGTGTATATGCGCACACGTTGGCTGGTTGTGCCTGGTTTGATCGGAGCGGTGCTTTCGATCACATTGTGCGCTCTATTTATCCCTGAATTCGGGGCAGCGGGTGCGGGGATGGCATTGGTGATATCGGGATCCGCTGTGGTGCTGACAATGCACGTATTGTTGGCGCGGCGGGTGGGCGGAGGGGCTCCGCTTCGCCCCATGTTTATGGCGGGAGTCTCTGCTGCGGCACTATGGGGGATGACGCTAGGTCTCCGCCATCTGCTGAATCCAACAGGATGGGGACTGATCGCCGGAGTTCTGGTGCTGGTCGGCATTACCTATTTGGGACTGCAATATTTGTTCCTGCGACATCACCTAGAAGATACCAAGAGGGAAGCGTGAAAATATTACTGGCGTGCATGCTGCATACCTATGGCGACCTCAAACGGGAATATTCCTATGAATATTACAATTTCTACCAGAGCCTTAAACAAATGGGGCATGAGGTCGAATTGTTCGATTACATGGGGGAGCTGCAAGCTCTGGGTAAAGAGGGCATGAATCAAAAGTTGCTGGCGCGCGTGCAAGAGTGGCGACCAACTGTGACGCTGTTCTCGCTATACACCGACCAGTTCGAACCGGCAGTCGTTGAACAATTACGCAACCATACCAAGACATTGTGTTTCTTTCACGATGATACCTGGCGTGTGGAATATTCGCGCTACTGGGCACGGTACTTTGATTTCTTTACCACGCCTGATTTGCACGGTGAAGCAAAATATCGCGAGATTGGTTTGTCTAATGCGATCTATTTTCCTTTCGGCTGCAATGAACAGATATTCCACAAAATGGACGTGTCAAAGAAATACGACGTATCTTTTGTTGGTGGCTGGCATCCCTACCGGGAATGGTTGATCGAACGAATCAGAAGGGCAGGCGTAAGTGTAGAGGTCGCCGGCTATCGCTGGCCCAAGGGTGAAGTCGATCAGGAAGGGATGGTCAGGCTGTTCAATGAAAGTCGTATCAACCTGAATCTTTCGAACTCTGCCTCCTGGGACGCACGTTATCTTGCTTCATCTCCCAGGGCGTTCATCAATCGAATGCGCAGCAAAAAAAACATTGAACAGATGAAGGCGCGCATGTTTGAGGTGAATGGCTGCGGAGCCTTCCAGCTAACCTATTACGTCGAAGGACTGGCGCATTGCTATGACATCGACCGAGAGATCGGTGTTTATGCCGATGCGGACGATCTGGTAGAGAAGGTCAAATTCTATCTGGCGCAGGCGGAGCTGCGTGAGTCTATCGCCGCCGCTGGGTATGAACGCACTTTGAACGACCACACCTTTGCCAAGCGTTTTCAAAAAGCCTTTCAAAGAATGGGGCTGACGGATGAGTAACGATCTGCCGTTGGTATGCATTTGCATCCCTACCTACAATGCGGCAGTAACCATCCGGGAAACACTGGAGTCGATCCTTGCCCAGAGCTATACCAATTTGGTGATCCATGTTTCAGACAACGCATCTACTGATGACACATTGAAAATCGTTGAATCTGTGGCAGATGCCAGAGTGCGCATTCATCGTCAGGAAAAGAATATCGGGGCCGAAAGGAATTTTGAAAACTGTATTCGATTAGTTGAGGGGAAATACACCGCGATTTTTCATTCCGACGATATTTACGAGCCTGACATGGTGGCGAAGCAGGTCGCCTTTCTGGAAGCCAACCCGGAAGCGGGGGCAGTATTCACGGCGGCAACGACGATTGATGACCAGGGCAAGCCGCTTGGTGTCATCGGTCGCCCCATAGATGGCGAACAAGAAGCATGTATTTACAAATTCACAGAACTCATTAAGGTTGTTTTAGAGCGTTCCAATTTTTTGATTTGCCCCAGCGCAATGGTTCGTACGCCTATCTATCAGCAGGAGATCGTGAACTGGCGCGGTGATTTGTTTGGTTCCAGTGCCGATTTAGATGTCTGGTTAAGGATAGCAAGTAAACATTCGATAGCGATTCTGAATGAACCGCTAATGCGTTATCGAATAAGCAAGACTCAGTGGTCTAATTCAGTACGATTGAGCACAGAGCGTTCTGACCGTTTAATAGTCATGCAACATTATCTGGCACAGCCAGAAGTGAAAGCAGTGCTAACGAGTGCCGATTGGAGACATTACCGCGAGTTGGAAATCAACGACCAGGTCTGGCGCGCGATCAATCTGTTTACAACAGGGCAAGTGGCTGCTGCAAAATCGATGCTGCGCGGCGTGTTCAACCGGGATATGATGCATGCCACTTTTGTATCGCGCCGTGGCCTGTTGACATTGCTCGCTGCAGCTTCGCTTTCATTATTGATTGCTTTAGGAATGAAAAAATTGGGGCAAGCTATTATCTGGCGACTAAGAAAGATAAGTAATAAATGAGTGAATTGTCGAAAACAAAGGGCGCGGTGTTCATCGACCCACCCTCCAACCATTACTATCAGAACAAAATGTTCGATGGCAAGGATGACAAGCTAAACAGGGACGGTTGCTTGCTGCCCTATCACCGCCTTGCCGCGACGCTGACCGAGCAGGGTGTCCAGACCAATACCGCCGAACTTCTTGTTCAGCGAGCAGATGGAACTGCGCATGGCGACTATTACTCGTTCGGTATACTGGATAATTTCGAGCGGTTAAAGAAACAAGGGACATCACTGAAGGGCTTCTTGTTATTCGAGCCGCCCATCGTCTGTCCAGAGACTTACCGCGCCTTACCCGAACTGACTGCAGCTTTTGACCGGGTGTACGTGCACAACATCATAGGCGATGGCTATTCACTGCAAGGCGTAGATCGATCCAAGCTAAGGCAATTATTCTGGCCTCAGCCGTTCAAGGGTGTGCTTGAAGAACACTGGGAAAAAGGCGAACGTCTTAATCGAATCGTGGTGATAAACGGTAACCACAAACCCAGAAGTCGAGCGGGAGAACTCTACAGCAAACGCATCGAGGCGATGGCCGCGCTGGCAAAGTTAGACGCAATAGATCTGTATGGTGTCGGATGGGATAAGTGGTTGTCGCGCCGTTCCATGTGGCTGCCCTATTGGCTGAATCGCGGCATGTTGTTGTCTATCTATCATGGATCATGTGTTTCTAAATATGAGACGTTGAGCCGCTATCGGTTCAGCTTGTGTTTTGAGAACATGCAAATGACCGGCTACGTGACTGAGAAACTGTTTGATTGCCTCTACGCAGGTACAATCCCACTCTACCTTGGCGCACCGGACATCAACTCGCTGATACCAGCTGAAGCCTATATCGACTGCCGCAAATTTGCCTCATGGGAAGAGATGTGGCGCGAAATAAGCAGTATGTCTGATAGCCAAATCAACACAATTCGAGAGGCGGGTCGTGCCTATCTGAATAGCAAAGAATTTTTAAGATATTTTGATTCGATGCTTGTTATTGTCGATGCTCCAAAAGACTCACAGGAGAGAATACAAATTGCCTAAGAAAAGCGGGGAAAAACCCGGTGAAGGTTTGTCGGTTGACACAACTAATTTTATGTTTGAGCATAAAATTAGTCTGAAGAGAATTGTATTTCTCTTGGGTATTTATTTTTACGCCATACTTTTTTTGCTTGCCTGCAGCCACCGCCCAGGCTCCCTTTCTGTGTATACGGTTTTTTCTGCATCAGCAGCTCTCATGTTGTGGCTGGGTTTACGCAACCGGCTGGGTTACGGGGCGTCCATTCTGACGGTCTTTCTCTGGCTGGGGCTATGGCTGAAATTAACTGTAAATATAATTCTATCTCGCTCATATACCGAAGCAACCGGGGGGTTTGATTTTACGCCTCAAGAATATGATGAATTGATTAGCGTTGCTACGCTCGTCTGTCTGGGGATAAGTTCAGCGTGGATCATTTCAATGCGTTGGATCAGAGAAAATCAAAATGCGGGTATAAGTGCTGGCCAACCAAATTTAGTTAATGACTATGAGCCGAAGATTTCGCAAAAGTATTTGTGGATATTGTTGGTTCTTGCAATTGCAGTATTAAACCTAGCCAACGTCCAATATGGATTTGTGCAATCGGGTTTGGTAGCACGCAAGATATTTCCATGGCCGATTAATGCGGTTGCCAGCTGGTTCTTATACAGCGGGTTATCGTTTTTGGTAGCAGCACTTCTTTATTGGGATTTCTTGCGGAATAGGAATCTTTCATCGGGAATATTGGTTGCACTGTTTGAGGCGGCGGTCGGCGGACTGACAACAATTAGCCGAGGACTTTACCTTTGGCATGTGTTACCAATTATTTGGGCCGCTTGGGAAAACAAGCTCAAATTTCGGAAGTCTTTATCTACCCGATCCTTGATCTTCTTTTCTGTTGTGGCAATGGTTGGGTTCGTTGTTGTCGGTACTGCGGTTAATGTTTTCAGAAACTCGCTGTATGACGTAAGGTTGAATGCGATCAATGCAGAAACGATTTACAACACACAGTTTGGTACGGTTGTTGAGGGTGGAGGGCAACTAATGAATCTTGTTGTGGATCGATGGGTCGGTGTGGAAGGCATTATGGTCGCTGTTGGCTACCCCAATAGAAGTGTGAGTCTCTTTGAGGAGTTGTTGGTAGAGAAACCAGCCATAGGTCACGTTACGAAATACCAATTCATTTCAAATTCACATTACAGTCGAATGGATGCGAACAAATATCAATTCAATACTATTCCTGGCGTTGGTGGGTTCCTTTATCTCAGCAATTCATTCTGGATAGTCTTCGTTGGCACACTGATGCTCGCCTTGAGCGTGACAGCCAGTGAGCGCCTGGTTCAGTTCATATCTGTTAACCCATTTTTTTGTGCAGCATCAGGGGTTTGGATGGCGAATATGGTTGCGCAAATCGGCGTTACGCCTAGGCAATTATTGGCGCAAATTGCAATGAACTTTGCAATCATAGTTGTAGTATCTCTTGCGCAAGCATATTGGTTTCGCCAAGGATGGATCGCAAACAATGTGATTTACCGCAATAAATAGTATTGTGAAAGAAATCATCAAATGGTTTTTCCTTTTCGCAGCAGCCATATTTGTGGCTGCATTGCTCGTCGCAGGGCTGAATAATTATCCGGGATCAAAGCTGATTTACCTGCTGTTCTCGGTAATGTTCTGGTTTACGCTACTTACTGGATTAGGAAAGCGTGCGCACTACGGCTATCTGTTTTTAACAGTAGCCTTATGGTTGGGTTTTTGGGTAAAGATAACTGCACATTTGATTCTTAAGTATCCCTATGTGGAACCGATAGGTGCCTTTGATGCTTCGGCAGACGCATGGGATGCCGTCTTATGGGTGGCGATCATGGCCAGTGCCGGTGTGATGTTGGGTAAATTAATATTTACTCTCATGGGGAAGCAATATTCCAGAGTCGTTGGTATAGATGAAGCGAAAGTGCCCATGTGGTATCTGGCTAACCGGAATTGGATATGGCCATTTGCTTTGACGCTGGTGCTGGGTATTGCTGTAGTGAACACGATATTGGGGATACAGCAAGGTGGTTTGGTCCCGCGAACTGTATTACCTTGGCCGCTTAATGCATTAATTGCAGTGCAAGTGAGCATAGGTAGCGCGCTGCTGATAACAGTACTGCTCTGGTGGGAGGTGTCGTTAAAAAAGAGCATTTCAGCATCTATCTATACGCTGCTCATCGAGGCGATCGCGTCTACGGCCTCCCTGTTAAGTCGAGGCATATACATTTTTCACACGCTTCCACAGTTGTTCTCGCTGTTTGAGAACAGGCAAGGGCTGGTTGGGTTATCTAGAACAAAAGTTGTGGCGCTGATTCTGGCATTCTTAGGTTTGATGGTGATCTCTATTTCAGGCGTTACTACTATTCGTGCTTATATGTACCCCCACGCAGGCGGCTTCACCACCGAAGAGCAGAAACGGCTGACCCGCCTGGAAGTGCTTGAGGGTGGAATAGCTCGCGTGAGGATACTGATTGCGCAGGGTGAACCGCAAGACGGGCACCTCCGTGAATTGCTGGCTGAGAAAGCGCAATTGGAAAAAGGCTTGAAGGCGGCACGGCTAGAAGTGCTCGAGGGTGGCATAGCGCATGTGAATAAACTGATTGCGCAAGGGGAGCATCAGGAGGGGCATCTGCGTGAATTGCTGGCCGAGAAAGCGCAATTGGATAACGGCTCAATGAAAAACGGAGTTAAAAGTGATGCAGTGGCTACGGGCGATAAAGTAGGCAAAGCCAAAAGTGCCGCAAGTCCGGATTCAAGCCGCGATGGCTTGTTAGAGAATAAAGACAAATTACTCAGCGAGCTGTATTTCCAAATCGGCACAGGGTTCTTGCCACGAATATCGGCGCTGGTCGTTGATCGCTGGATCGGGTTGGAGGGTGTGATGGCAGTGAGTGCATACCCTGAGAAAAGCAGTGCGTTGCTATTCGATGCCGCAAAAGAGAAACGGGAAATCGGTAAAACAACAAAGTTTCAGGAAATAAGTAATTCGCACTATCGTTGGACCGATGCCAGCAATTGGCAATTTGCCAGTTTACCGGGCGCAGCCGCCTTCCTCTATTTCAGCGGTTCACTTTGGGTAGTACTGATCGGTATGGCGACGTTTGCCTTTCTGCTGCAATTAAGTGAGCAATGGGTATTTGCCTTGACGTCCAATCCTTTGCTCTGCTCATTATTCGGATTGACTCTGGCCAATACGATCGCGCAATTTGGTATTGCTCCCCGGCAAGATATACCGTTCTACAGCATGATCTTGGGTTTTGTACTGCTGGTGTCTGTCGTGCAGTCTGATAGGGTTTATGCTGTGATTCGAAAGCTTAGGTCATATCGTGATGGTAGGGGTGCGGTTTGAGCGGAGAAATTCCTTCAAGGTTGTTCTTGCATGCCACTAATGTGCATCAAGGGGGAGGGAAATCCTTGCTTACCGCTTTGCTGGCAGCAGTTCCCGGAAACGTAAAAGCGCTGGTGCAGTTGGATAGTCGTATGACACCGCAGTGGGGGTTGCCAGAAAACCTGACAGTCAGGTTTGTGAAGCCATCGATACCACAACGGCTGCAGGCTGAGTGGTGGCTTGCGCAGAATGCTCAGCCGCAAGATATCATCCTGTGTTTTGGGAATTTGCCGCCATTGTTCAGGTTGCGCGGGCATGTGCTGCTTTTTCTTCAGAACCGGTATTTGGTCGATGATGTAAAATTAAACTGTTTTCCACTTAAAACCAGACTGAGGCTTTGGGTTGAACGCATTTGGCTATCCGGCAGAATGACGAATGTTGACGAGTTCGTTGTGCAAACGCCCTCGATGAAAAGGCTGCTGGAAGCGCGGTCAAAAGGAAAAATTCCGGTGCGTGTGTTGCCGTTCATGGCGAATCATGAAGAGTACGTGCGAAGAACATGGCCGCTGGAAATACAAAAAGAAAAAGGATCTGAGTTCTTATATGTTGCATCCGGCGAGCCGCATAAGAACCATCGGCAGCTGATCGAGGCTTGGTGTCTGTTGGCAAAGGAAGGTCTGTTTCCCAAGTTGAAGCTGACATTGGATAGGGAGCATTTTGCGGAGCTGTGTTCCTGGATGGGTCAAAAGATTGGGCAGTACCGATTGAATGTGGAGAATTTTGGAAGTGTGCCGCATGATCAAGTCAAGCAGCTTTATGATCGGGTAGGCGCGTTGATCTATCCGTCCACTTTTGAGTCATTCGGCTTGCCGTTGATCGAGGCTCGACAAGCTGGGTTGCCAGTGCTGGCACCGGAGCTGGATTATGTGCGTGATGTATTAGATCCGGAACAGACGTTCGATCCGGAATCGGCGGTTTCCATAGCTAGAGCGGTGAAACGTTTCCTCGGGATAGAAGAGCCGTTGTTACCCTTGCAAGACGCTGCGGGTTTCCTAAAGCATATTTTAGAGAGAGCAGAATAGCGTGCGCGTACTTGTTGTAAGCCAATATTTCTGGCCGGAAAATTTTCGCATCAACGCGATCGTGGAGAGCATGGTTGAGCGTGGGATTGAGGTTGAGGTATTGACGGGCAAGCCCAATTATCCAGAAGGCGACATTTACACCGGCTATTGCGCCTGGGGTTGCCAGACAGAGCAGTGGAAAGGCGCGTTGCTGCATCGTGTTCCGCTGTTCCCGCGTGGTCGAAATAGCCATTTGAGATTGTTGCTCAACTATGGCTCATTCATTTTCTTTGGAATGATCAGTGGCTCATGGTTGTTGCGCAAACGCCAATATAATGTCATTTTTGTGTATGGACTCTCTCCCATCCTGTTGGCGCTCCCTGCGCTTTTCATCGGATGGCTGAAAGGCAAGAAGGTCATTATCTGGGTGCAGGATCTGTGGCCGGAAAGTCTCTCGGCGACTGGCTATATCCGCAATCGATTTATTATCGGCGCAGTGCGACAAGTGGTTCGCTTCATTTATCGCCACGCCGATCTGCTTTTGGTTCAATCGCGGGCTTTCGAAGAGCCGGTTCGCGCACTGGCATCGGATACGCCGATCGTCTATTACCCGAATTCCGTGGATGATACTTTCTCCGTTCCGGCAAAGAGTGAGCCTCCCTTAGTGCCTGGACTGGATAAAAAGTTTTTGGTCATGTTCGCCGGCAACATTGGTACTGCACAGGCCGTTGATGTGATAGTGGATGCAGCTTCTCACTTGAAAGCATATACAGACATCCATTTTGTCGTCTTGGGAGACGGCAGTTGCCGTGAGGAGATGTTGAAAGAGGCGCAACAACGTGGCCTGACCAATCTGAACCTGCCGGGGCGCTTTCCGGTGGAGACGATGCCCGGTTTCATGCAGAAGGCATCGGCATTGTTAGTGACGCTTGCAGACCGGCCGATCTTTGAAGTGACCGTACCCAATAAAATACAGGCGTATTTGGCTGCGGGAAGGCCGGTCATCGCCTGTTTGAATGGCGAAGGCGCGCGCCTGGTTGCCGAAGCTGGCGCAGGGATGGCTACGCCGGCGGAAGATGCTCAGGCCTTGGCCGATACGATATTGCGTTTATATCGTCTCTCCCCCGTTGAGCGTGAAAAAATGGGCGAGAACGGTCGCCGTTATTACCAGGAACACTTTGACCATGATCATTTGGTTGATGAGTTGATCGGCCATTTGCAGGCAGTAGCGCAGGACGGAAAGGACATTCAGTGAAAGTATTAGTGATCGGCGCGAGCGGCATGATAGGCAGTACGGTGCTGCGCGTTCTGAGTGAGAAAAAAGACTGGCATGTTTACGGCAGCGTTCGGGATGAAAGCGTGAAGCGCTTTTTCCCCGCATCCATCGGCGAGAGGCTGATAGCGGAGATTGATGTCGAGCATCCGGATGCTCTGGTAAGGGTTCTGGATCAGATACGGCCAGATGTGGTCGTCAATTGCGCTGGCTTGACCAAGCACAAGCCGGAAGCCGAAGACCCGCTGGTCTCGATCCCGATCAACACGTTGATGCCGCACCGCCTTGCGGGGCTGTGCAAACTCGTCGGTTCGCGCCTGATCCATGTCAGCACGGACTGCGTCTTCTCAGGCGAGAAGGGCAGTTATACCGAGGATGACTTTGCCGATGCGCGAGACGTGTATGGAAAATCCAAGGCATTGGGTGAGGTGGGTTACCCGCACGCCATCACTCTACGCACTTCGACCATCGGCCATGAGTTGCAAAGTAAATATGGGCTGCTGGACTGGTTCCTGTCGCAACAGGGGCGGTGCAAAGGTTATACTCGCGCCGTTTTTTCCGGGTTGCCGACAGTGGTTTTTGCACAAGTCGTGCGTGATGTGGTGATACCGCACACGGAACTGTCCGGCCTATACCACGTCGCCGCGAAACCGATTAACAAGTTTGATTTGTTGAAATTGATCGCCGACGTGTACGGCAAGAGTATCGACATCGTGCCGGACGACAAGTTGGTGATAGACCGCTCGCTTGATGCAAGGCGTTTTCAGTTGGCAACGGGCTACGTCGCTCCAGAGTGGCCCGAATTGATCAAGTTGATGCACACATATAAATAAATCTGGGTCGAATTATGTTCAAAGGCAAAGTATTGATGATCACCGGAGGCACGGGTTCTTTCGGGAACACTGTGCTTAATCGCTTCCTGTCGACGGAAGTGCGCGAGATCCGCATTTTCAGCCGCGATGAAAAGAAGCAGGAAGAGATGCGCATCGCGTTGAACGATCCGAAACTGAAGTTTTACATCGGCGACGTCCGCGATTACGACAGCATCCATCAGGCGATGAAGGGTGTGGATTACGTTTTTCATGCGGCCGCATTGAAGCAGGTTCCCTCGTGTGAGTTCTATCCGATGGAGGCGGTGCGAACCAATGTCATGGGTACCGAGAATGTGATGAATGCCGCGACTGCCAATGGCGTCAAACGTGTGGTGGTACTTAGCACGGATAAAGCGGTATATCCGATCAATGCGATGGGCATTTCCAAGGCGATGGCAGAAAAATTGATGGTTGCCAAGGCACGCATGCAGCGTGAGGGAGAGACCATATTGTGTGCAACTCGCTATGGCAACGTGATGGCTTCGCGTGGCTCGGTTATACCTTTGTTTGTGTCGCAACTTAAAGAAGGTAAGCCACTCACCGTCACTGATCCGAACATGACGCGCTTCCTGATGTCATTGGAGGACTCGGTAGACCTGGTGTTGTATGCGTTCCAGCATGGCAAGCAGGGCGATATCTTCGTGCAGAAGGCACCTGCTTCGACCGTTGCCGATCTGGCACAAGCGCTGAAAGAGATGTTCTCCAGGAGCAATCCAGTCCGCGTGATCGGTACCCGCCACGGCGAGAAGCTATATGAGTCGTTGATCTCGCGCGAGGAAATGGCCAAAGCCCAAGATATGGGCGGCTATTACCGTATCCCGGCGGATAACCGCGATCTCAATTACGCGCAGTACTTCAGCGAGGGCGAAGAAAAGATATCGCATCAGGAAGATTACACCTCGCACAACACCGAGCGCCTGAATGTCGAGCAAGTCAAAAAACTGTTGTCGAAACTGGATTACATCAAGGAAGAACTAAATGCTTAAAGTCATGACCATCGTCGGGACGCGTCCCGAATTGATCAAAATGAGCCGGGTGATCGCCGAGTTCGATCAGCACACTAAACATATTCTGGTGCACACCGGCCAGAACTACGATTACGAATTGAACCAATTGTTCTTCGAGGATCTGGGTATCCGCAAGCCTGATTACTTCCTTGAGGCGGTGGGCGAAAACGCCGCGCAAACCATCGCGCGGGTAATAGAAAAATCCGATGCGGTCATGGAAAAAGAAAAGCCCGATGCGGTCATGCTGTACGGCGACACGAACTCTTGTCTGGCGGTCATCGCGGCCAAGCGCCGTAAGATCCCGGTGTTCCACATGGAGGCTGGTAACCGCTGCTTCGATCAACGCGTGCCGGAAGAGCTGAATCGCAAGGTGTTGGATCACTTGAGTGACATCAATCTGGTGCTGACTGAGCATGCCCGTCGTTACCTGATCGCCGAAGGCATTCCCCCCGAGACCATTATCAAGACCGGCTCGCACATGCGTGAAGTGCTGGATCATTACATGCCGAAGATCCAGCAATCGGATGTGCTGCAACGCATGGGACTGACGGCAAACAAGTTCTTCATTGTGAGCGCGCACCGCGAAGAAAATATCGATAGCCCTGAAAATATGTCTAACATGGTCGCAACGCTCAATGCGTTGGCAGAAACTTACAACTGTCCGGTGATTGTCTCCACGCATCCGCGCACTCGGAAGCGCTTGGATACGATGGAGTTGGGTAAGCTCAATCCGCATATACAATTCCTCAAACCTTTCGGATTCTGCGATTACATCAAATTGCAGATGGAGGCACTGTGTGTCGTATCCGACAGCGGCACGATCACCGAAGAAGGATCACTGCTCAACTTGCCTGCGATCACCATTCGTAATGCGCATGAACGCCCGGAAGGCATGGATGTAGGGACGCTTATCATGAGCGGGCTGAAAAAAGAACGGGTACTCGATGCGGTACGAGTCATCATCGCCCAACACGACAAGACTAAGCGCGTGATGCAGCCAGTCCAGGATTACGAAGCGGGTGCGGTATCCAAGCAACTGCTTCGAGTCGTGCTGAGTTACGTCGATTATGTGAATCGCACGGTTTGGTCCAAGCAAGTTTGAATAAAGATCGAATATTGGTAACGGGGGCAAATAGCTTTGTCGAAAACCTGGTAGATGCGTTGATTGTTTGCGCGACGCATCCCTCCGCTGCCGGACAGACATATCTGGTGAGTGATGGCGAGGACGTTTCAACACCTGATTTGTTGCGCCAGTTAGGCGCAGCGATGGGCCATCCGGCGCGTTTGTTTCCCTGTCCTCCATTTTTGTTGAAACTGGAGGGCCGTTTGACCGGCAAGGCAGATCAGGTCGAGTGTCTGTTGTGCTCATTGCAAGTTGATAGTGGTAAAATTCGCCGCGAACTCAACTGGACACCTCCATATACCATGCAACAAGGCCTGCAGACCGTTGCTGATTGGTAAAGCGCAACGCATATATGATTTATTACGTCCCCATCGTTTCTGTTCTGGTAACCCTGTCGTTGATCGCGGTCATTCTGTCCAGCAAATTCGGAAAAAAGATCCAGGACATCCCCAATGAACGCTCGTTGCATTCCGCACCCATTCCGCGCATTGGCGGGATCGGACTGATGGCGGGCGTGTTGTCGGGCTGGACATTGATGTTTAATTCGTTGGTATGGTGGCTGGCGTTGCCGCTGATCGGTCTGTTTATTGTCTCGTTGCTTGATGACATGCGGGGCCTTCCGGTTCGCCAACGCCTGCTGGCGCATGTCGTTGCCGCAGCCATCCTGGTCGGTGGTTCCGGCTTGGTTGCCGGGCAAGATATCGTGATCGCACTGGCGGCGATACTGTTAATGGTGTGGGTAACCAACCTCTATAACTTCATGGATGGTTCGGATGGGCTGGCAGGCGGCATGGCACTGTCCGGATTTACTATGTACGGCATTGCGGCATTTACGGGCGGCAACAGCACCTTCGCCATGCTGAATTTTTCCATCGGCGCAGCGGCGCTCGGTTTTCTCTACTACAATTTTCCACCCGCCAAAGTTTTCATGGGCGATGCAGGCTCCATTCCGCTCGGCTTCCTTGCAGCCGCGATGGGGTTGTGGGGCTGGCAACAGGGCTATTGGGCGGTGTGGTTCCCACTGCTGGTGTTCTCACCTTTCGGTGTTGACGCCAGCGTGACACTGGTGAGGCGTACCTTGCGCCGCGCAAAGATCACCGAAGCGCACCGCGAGCATTACTACCAGCGCGCTATTTTGATGGGCTTTGGGCATCGCAACACCGCGTTCGCCGAATATGCACTAATGTTGCTGGCGGGTATGTCGGCTTTGTGGGGCCTTGGCCTGGACGTTCAGAGTCAAGCAAAATTGCTGGCTTGGTGGTGTGCTATTTATTCAGCTTTGTTGATGTGGATTGATCGACGCTGGCGGCTGCATCAAGCGAGACAGGAGAATACTGATGTTGCGTAAATCAAACATTCGTACCGTACTGGCAATCTTGCACGACGCAGTGGCAGCGATACTGGCTTGGGTCTGCGCGTATTTGCTGCGCCTGAATTTTGAGCTGCCGCCGGATTTTGCGGCGGAAATAAAACATAGCCTGTTGTGGGTCGTCCTGCTGCAAATGGCGGTGTTCTGGAAATTCGGCTTGTATCGCGGCATCTGGCGATATGCCAGCCTCAACGATTTGCGCCGCATTGTGCTGGCGGTACTGTTCACTGCAGTAGCTATCCCGTTTGTGTTGTGGATGCTGCGCAGCGATTTGGTCGTGCCGCGGTCAGTGCTGGTACTGGATCCGCTGTTGCTGATTTTATTCATGGGCGGCAGCCGGCTGCTATATCGGATGTGGAAGGAAAACGGGCTATATGGGCGCATGAAGATGTCTGCAGAGCCAGTGCTGGTGCTGGGTGCCGGTGATGCAGCGGTAATTTTGTCCAAAGATCTGGAAAAAAATCCATCCTGGCAATTGGTTGGTTTTCTGGATGACGACACTAATAAGCAAAACCGTATTCTGAATGGTGTGAAAGTGCTGGGGCGCCTGGATGACTTGGCGCATTGGGTAAATCATTTCGGCATTGAACGCGTCATTATCGCCATGCCATCCTGCTCGCACCAGCAGCGCAAGCGCGCGATCCAGCTTTGCAGTCAAGCCAGCGTGGAAGTGCTGATGGTGCCCTCTTTTGATGACTTGATGAGCGGCAAAGTGGCGATATCGCAGTTGCGTGCGGTCGAGCTGGACGACTTGCTGGGGCGCGACCCGGTGGTGCTGGATGATGCCGGGCTGCATGGACTGCTGACGGAAAAAGTGGTCATGGTGACCGGCGCGGGCGGCTCGATCGGCTCCGAGCTGTGCCGACAGATTGCACGCTTTGCCCCCGCCAAGCTGATGCTGTTCGAACAGTGCGAATTCGCGTTGTACACCCTCGAACAGGAATTGAAGCAGACTTTTACTGCTCTGGATTTTGTCTGCCTCGTGGGCGACGTGCGCGATGCGGCGCGGGTGGGCGAGGTCATGCGGCTGCATCAGCCAACCGCATTGTTTCACGCTGCCGCCTACAAGCATGTGCCGCTGATGGAGCAGCACAATGCCTGGCAGGCAATCCGCAACAATGTGCTGGGCACCTGGACGGTCGCACGCGCCGCGCAGCAGCACGGGGTCGGCAAGTTCGTGATGATTTCCACCGACAAGGCGGTCAATCCGACCAACGTGATGGGGGCTTCCAAGCGGCTCGCCGAGATGGTGTGCCAGGCGTTGCAACCTACCGGCAGTACCCGTTTTGTAATGGTACGTTTCGGCAATGTGCTGGGCAGCACCGGCAGCGTGATTCCCAAATTCCGCGAACAGATTGCGCGGGGCGGTCCGATCACCGTTACCCACCCCGAGATCACCCGCTACTTCATGTCCATCCCCGAAGCGGCTCAACTGGTACTGCAGTCCGGCCTGATGGGAAAGGGCGGTGAAATTTTCGTGCTGGATATGGGCGAGCCGGTGAAAATTGTCGATCTGGCGAAAGACCTGATCCGGTTGTCCGGATTAACCGAAGAAGAAATCAAGATTGAATTCACAGGCCTGCGTCCCGGCGAAAAGCTTTACGAAGAATTGCTGGCGGACAGCGAGCATACCTTGCCCACGCCGCATCCAAAGCTGCGCATCGCCCAAGCGCGGCAGGCTGATGCGGCATGGCTGGAAAAATTGCTGGGATGGGCAGACGCTGCCACCATGCCCGATGAACAGGTGCGTACAGCGTTACAGGATTGGGTGCCGGAATATCAGCCGACACTGAACGGGCATTAACCTTGCCATCTGTTTCTGTCATCCTTATCACCAAAAATGAAGCGGCCAACATACGCGATTGCTTGCAGTCTGTGTCGTGGGCGGACGAGATCGTTGTGGTGGATTCCGGCAGCACGGATGATACGGTGAGCATCTGTAAAGAGGTGGGTGCACAGGTATATGTACACGCCGATTGGCCTGGCTTCGGACCACAGAAGAACCGTGCTCTTGGCTATGCAAGCAAAGACTGGGTATTCTCGATCGATGCGGACGAGCGCGTCACGCCGGAGCTGCGCGACGAATTGATCCATGCTATGAACGAGGGGGGTGCGCAGGGGTTTTATCTGCCGCGCCTGTCACAATTCTGCGGCAAATTCATCCATCATTCCGGCTGGTATCCGGATTATGTATTGCGACTTTTCAAACGAGGCGCGGGAAAATTTTCGGATAGCCTGGTGCATGAAAGCGTGTTGCTGGCAGGCCGGACAGCCAAATTGAAAAGCCCGCTACTGCATTACAGCTATCTGACGATCGACGATGTGGAGCGCAAGGTGGAACATTATTCCACTGCCGCGGCACAACAGATGTTTCAATCGGGGAAGCGATCCAGTTGGCTGGATGCAGTTCTGCGCGCTGGTTGGGCGTTTGTGCGAACCTATGTCTTGCGACTAGGTATGCTGGATGGAAGTGCCGGGTGCAATATTGCACATATGAATGCGCGCACCACTTATCTGAAATATCGCAAGCTCGAGGTATTACGTTCCGCTAGCCACTAGCTCAACGCGCGTTTTAATTTGCTGCGCAGCAACTGCCAGCGTAACTCACGAGTGTCCTCCGGTTCATTCAGTAGCAATCCTTGGGCGGGGGTGCCGCGCCGCAAGTAATAGCGGTCGAAAACCGATTGACGCATCCCCCACTTGTGCAGGAACTGCTTACCGCCATCGTTCTTCTTTACCTTGCCGGTGGATTTGCATTGGAAGTGATAAACCAGCGAATCACCCACACCCAAAAAGATGCGGCAACCCGCGTGCCATAACTTCATCGAAAAATCGTTATCGCTGCTCATGCCGGGAGAAAACTCGCTGCTGTATCCGCCTACCTTGAACCACCAGCGTCTGCTGACCAGCGTGGGTGGCCAGGTTGCGCCATTCCAATCGGCCTTGCGCAGTTGTGGCAATTCCGCGAGCAGTCTGGTTTCATCGAAATTATCCGTATCGCCGCCGTAATTGCGCACGATCACACAGGGATTGCGGGTGTCGCGCGGCTCGATCATGGTGCCGGAAAGCATGAACATATCGGTGTCCAGTTGCCTGAGTTTGTTGACCAGCGCGGTGTCCCAGCCGGGGCAGCAGTACATGTCGTCGTTCAGATACAGGATGTAATCCTGCGTGGCATGCATCGCCGCCTCGTTCACCGCCAGACAGATGCCGATGTTTTGCGGTGAGGCGGTGTGCGTGATGCCCTGTTCGCGTACCCATTCCAGCGTGCCGTCGCTGCCATCATTGACGTGTACGATGATCTGGTGCGCATAGGCGGAATGCTGCCTGATGCTGCGGATGCACAGTTGAAGCAGCGCAAGGTTGTTCCAGGTGGGAATGATGATGGAGAACATGTTTTATCTCAGTGAGTGGATTTCGAATCGCATAAAGATCGAGGCTTGTTTGTTATACTGCTTATGTCCATGTTGTCGGTCGGATTGTTCAACGCGCGTATTCTATAACGACGCCATATCTTTTCAGAGGCTGGATGAAAATATTTTACATCGTGAGGCGCTACGGGACGGCTGGCGGGATGTAACGTTGTATCTGGGAGACCAAGTGTGAATCAGCTCCAGGTTGGCTGATTCATAGCCACGTAGCCACGAGCGCGCCGGAATGCATGGCGAGCTACGACAAGATAGAGAAAGAGGCTAAGTGATGGGAACGGTGTACTCACGCTATTTATATTTCGTTGAGAAAGCGGCGGCTTTGTTGCTGCTGATTTATCCGACGCTGATGCTTACAGTGAAAGGCGGCATGAACGGGGCATTCCTGTTGATGCTGCTGCTCACTTTTGCGGTGTGGGTAGCGCGGCCAGCAGGCCTAAACACAGTGAAATGGCAATATGAATGGAAGGCTTATTTTGTGGCCATGTTCGCAATGTCAGCCGCAATTTTCATTAGCCAGAGCTACCATCACAATTATGGCGGGCATCCCCATGATGCGGCGTCCCGCTACTGGCTGGCGATCCCGGTGTTTCTGCTATTGCACCGCCTCCGTCTGAACATATTCACAGTGATGCAATTCGCCTTCCCTGTTGCGGCCATCACAGGGTTGTTGCTGGCAAAGGATCTGGGTGGTAGATCGGGGATAGGCACGCTGGATTTGATCCGCTTCGGTAATTTCGAATTGATTCTTGGGGTGTTGTCGTTATTCAGCATCGATTGGTTCGGTCGCGACCGGTTGCTATTGCGTATCCTGAAAATATTGGGTTTTGCTGCCGGGTTGGCGGCCTCACTTGCATCTGGTTCCAGGGGCGGTTGGCTGGCGATCCCAGTGTTTATTGCCATCTTCTTTTACTTCAGGATGATCAGGATTTCCTTGAAGACGGTCGCGGCAAGCTTGATGGCTGCAATACTGGCTATCACGATTGCCTATACCGGAAGCGCCACCTTCCATCGGCGCGTGAATGAGTTGGCAAGTGATGTCGCGTCCTTCAGCCAAGGAAACCGCGACACTTCCATCGGGATACGCTGGCAGCTATATAAAGCAGCAGTGGATGTGTTTTCGCGCCATCCGATTTTTGGCGTGGGTCCTGAGGGTTTTGCGCTGGAGATGAAACCGATGATGGAAGCCGGTAAAATAACACCCGCTGCCGCCGAGTTGGGGCGCGGTGAAGTGCATAGCGATATCTTGTCAAAGGCCACCGGGATGGGTGTGTTCGGGCTGCTCGCCATACTTGCCATCTATTTCGTACCGTTCAGATTGTTCTGGCAGGCGACAAAGTCGACATCCGGGCAAGTTAAAAGGGCAGGGTTGCTCGGCATCACTTTTGTGAGCGGGTTCATTGTGTTTGGATTGACGGTGGAAGTTCTGAATCTGACCATGTCCACCGCTTTTTACAGCTTTACTGTGGCTGTGCTGTTGGCGGCTTGTTATAACATCCATCATGGTGAATAATTTCAACACGTATTAGAAACAGCGCGGGTGTAGGAACGTGCCATGCCCGCTACACATAAAAAATTGTGGTCGTTTTTAACCCTGATAATCCATTAGAAAAATTGCGTCATACCGGCGAAGGCCGGTATCCAGTATAAAAAACGCTTCGCAAAGCGGACAAAACCAAGGTGTTGCCCCACTTAAGTGGGGAATTGTTTAATTATCTGGATACCGGCCTTCGCCGGTATGACGGCCTAATGGATTATCTGGGTTTAACGCACTTTTGAACAACTCCTCACCCAACACTGATTCCAAATAGGACAACCACCATGTTCAGCATCGTCATCCCCAGTTGGAACAATCTGGCGTATTTGAAGCTTTGTGTCGAGAGCCTGAAGAAACATTCCAGATTCGAGCACGAAATTCTGGTGCACCTGAACGACGGTTCGGATGGCTCACTGGAGTGGGTGAAGTCGCAGGGCATCAAATACACGCAATCAGCCAGGAACGTCGGCGTCTGCCTGTCGGTAAACCATCTCATGGCACAGGCCAGGCATGACTGGGTGTTGTATATGAATGACGACATGGTGGCCGCACCCGGATGGGACACGGCTTTCGTCGAGGCTGTCGAATCGGTGGATACCGACCTCGCTTTGTTTTTTGGCACCCTGATCCAACCTGAAAACGGCGGCAATGACATCATCATCAAACAAAACTTTGGCGAGTCGCCAGCCACATTCGATGAGGTGAAGTTCTTGCAGCAATATGTGGCGGATGGTCGCGGCGATAAAGAGGGCGCGGCTTCGCAGCCTACTCTGGTGCATAAAAAATGGTGGAGCATGGTCGGTGGATACAGCCTGGAATTCTCGCCGGGCATGAGCAGCGATGACGACCTGCTGATAAAATTCTGGGTGGCGGGCTGTCGTAACTTCCGCATCGTTGGCCTCAGCCGCTTCTACCATTTCGGTTGCAAGAGCACCGGGCGTATCAAACACAATCCTGGCGGTCGCATCTTCGTGATGAAGTGGGGTGTTACCCAGATTGAATTTCACCGTCTCTACCTGCCTTCGCTCAGAAAGACTAATGGCGGGAATGCCGCAAACAACCCGCACAACTGCGTGCGTGGTTCCTTGTTAGGCAAATTAAGGCGTGTTGGCTATGCGTTACGCTATAACTATCCGTTGCAAGGCATTGAGGCGTGGGATCCCGTGCCTGGATGCGGCGAATGGAGCCAAGGGAATTAACGCGCGCACACTATAACGACGCCACATCATTTCAGGGGCAAGATGAAAATAATTTACATCGTGAGGCGTTACGGGCCGGTTGGTGGCATGGAGCGCTATGTCTGGGAGGCCACGCGCGAACTCGCAAAACTCGGGCACCAAGTCCAGGTGATATGCGAACATTGTGTTGCCGAAAAACCGCAAGGGATAGCGGTGCACGAACTCGGCACAATGATCTATCGCCCGCGCTGGTTTTATTACTGGCGCTTCGGACGGCGCGTGGAAAAATGGCTGCGCGCGAATCCGCAACCCGGTTGGTTGGTTCATAGCCACGAGCGCGTCGGAGTGCATCATGTCACCACCTTCCATGGCATGTCGTTTGCCTCGGTGCGCGACAAACCCTGGTGGAAAAAGGTCTCGCTACGCGTGATTATGCAACTCTACATGGAACGGCGCGAGTTACGTGTTGCACAGCGCATCGTGCCCAACTCCGAGATTATTTCGCGCCAGTTGGCACATTATTATCCGGAATACGCGCACAAGCTCACTCAACCCGTTGTGCCGGGTGTATTGCCAGGCGTCGTTCGAACGCTGCATAGGGTGCCGCAAGATGGCGGCATCATCGGTTTTGTCGGCAGAGAGTGGCAGCGCAAGGGGTTGCCGCTGGCGGTCGCGATTGCTGCGCAATTGCGCAGGGAACGCCCGCAACTTGAAATGTGGGTGATCGGGCCTAATAAGTGCAAGGTTCGGCATCTGTTTGACAACTGGCAGGGCGGCTATCGTTTGTTAGGCTGGTGCAGCGATGCTTCCTATTTCCACGAGATCGACGTGCTGCTGCACCCGGCGAAGGCCGAACCTTACGGCATGGTCATCACAGAAGCGATGGCGGCGCGCGTGCCGGTGGTGGTGTCGGATGCCTGTGGTGCAGCCGCCCAGGTAAACCCCGAGGCAGGAGAAGTGGTAGCACTGGATGCGCCAGTGCAGCAGTGGGCGACAGCCGTCGCTCGACAGCTGGATCGGACCGAAGCTCCGCCGGAATTCGTGCGTGGTTGGGATGTGGTGGCGGCAGAATATGAGGTCATTTACAGGGATGTTATAAGCCGAACGCCTCGAAAAGTCGCCGTTGTTGTGCCCAAATACGGTCTGGTCGGCGGCGGAGAGCGGTTCGCCAGTGAAGTAACCGAACGATTAGCCAGGAATGAGAACTTCGACATCCATGTTTTTGCAAACCAGTGGGTCGTCTATTCAGACCGGGTCAAGTTTCACAAAGTCCCGATGATTCGCTTCCCGCGCTTTCTGCGCCCTCTGTCGTTCGCCTGGTTCGCGAGCCGGATGATCAGCCGAATGAATTTTGATCTGGTGCATTCACATGACTGGATACTTCGGGGCGACATATTTTCGGTGCATTCCGTACCCCATGCCGGTTGGGTCAGAGACATAAGAAAACGTTACCCAAGCCTTTTTGATCGCGCGATAATTGCCGTCGAACGAAGGACCATAAAGGCGGGTGGATCGTCCAGATTTTTCCCCGTATCCAACCTCGCTATCGAGGCATTCCGCCGCGAGTATGCAACGTTGCCGGGACAATGGCAGGCGCTTTCCCCCGGAGTTGACGTGGCGCGTTTTTCAACACCGGATCGTGCTGCCTGTCGCGCCGACATCAGGAAGCGTTACGGAATCGGCGCATCGGATATCCTTCTCCTTTTCGTCGGGATGAATTTCGAGGTCAAGGGCCTGGACACGATCATCGCGGCGTTGGCCAAGGCTCGATCCGCGCAGACTGAGGCTAATATCCGGCTTCTCGTGGTTGGACGGGGAAATGAAGGCAAGTATCGCAAGATAGCGCTATCACTGGGAGTCGCCGAAGCCGTGATATTTGCCGGTACACAGGTTGACGGGCTGGAACGCTATTACCGTGCGGCAGATATTTTCATCATGCTCTCGAAATTCGACACTTTTGGCATGGTGGTGCTGGAGGCAATGGCCGCCGGCCTGCCCGTCATCGTCAGTCCCAACGTGGGAGCAAAGGATATAGTGGCAGAAGGCATCAACGGCTTCGTTCTTCATACCCCTCAGGATGCGGATGCTGCCGCAGACCGGATTGTCCGGTTGTCAAACGCGAAGCAGCGGGAAGCGATGGGGATGGCAGCGGAGCAGACTGCTACAATGTGCGATTGGGAAAGGCTAGCGGAAAAAATGGAGCATCTTTATCAGGATGCTCTTTCACGGAAGCAGGGCACGACGAGAGAGTGAGTTTCGCGTAACAACCATGGATATTTCAGTCATCATCGTGTCGTACAACACTGCGGATTTGACAGTTGCCTGTCTGGAATCCGTTTTTGCATCGCAGCGAATTAGCTATGAAGTTTTTGTCGTGGACAATGCCTCGAAGGATAGGAGTGCCGAGATCATCAGGGAGAAGTTTCCTGAGGTAAGGCTTATCGCCAACGAGACCAATCGCGGATTCGGAACCGCAAACAACCAAGCCTTGCGCGAGTGTATGGGTCGGCACGTTGTCTTCCTTAACCCCGATACTACGGTTGAACCTGAATCGCTTTTCACGATGGCTGCGTTCATGGACGAGCATCCGAAGGTTGGTTTGGCAGGCCCAAAAGTTCTCAACCCAGATGGAACGCGGCAGGATTCGGTGTCATATCGATACCCAGGACATCGGCGCGGAGCCGCAGACCTCGGCTCACTTCCGGGAAGTATTGCTTGCGTATTGGGAGCATGTCAGATTGCCAGCGCGAGCCTGCTGCGCGAGCTTGGGGGATTCGATGAGGATTTTTTTCTGTACGGCGAAGACCAGGATCTTTGCCTGAGAATCCGAAAGCGGGGATTTGAAATCGGGTTTATTGACGATGCGGTTATCCTGCACCACGGGGGGCAGAGCGAGCGGGAAACCTTGCCGGCGGAGGTCGTCAGGAAAAAGTTTCGCGGAGAACTCCTTTTTTACAAGAAGCATTACCGTCCCGAAACCATCCGAAGAATATGTCAGAAGCAGCGTCGCCGCGCCCTCTGGCGTATCTTTTTTATTCGGTTACAGATACCGATGATGTCAGACAAAACAGAAGCGCTTAGAAAATTGGCTAAGTACCAGGTAATTTACCAAGAGACAGCGCGCCATATCAAATAAGCTAAGCAACATATTGGGTTATAAATGGAAAACATATCTCTCGAAGACTGCATGAATCCAATTACGATTAAT
Organism: Nitrosomonadales bacterium; assembly: GCA_023259055.1. Lineage (GTDB taxonomy): Bacteria > Pseudomonadota > Gammaproteobacteria > Burkholderiales > Gallionellaceae > Gallionella. The sequence goes on along the minus strand of JAHFQZ010000002.1, from coordinate 123,841 downwards.
GCAGATCATCCTGCCTACAATGAACACATTGAAAGGTATCACTTTGCATCCACTTTGTGTTTCAACAAAAAAGTATTAGACATTGCTTGTGGTGCAGGCTACGGATCAAGAATTATCTCTGATAGCGGCGCCAAGCAAGTTATTGGTGCAGACATTTCAGATGATAATATTAAATATGCTAAATCAAAATACTCGAAAGAAAATATTACATTTGTTAAGCATGACGTTACACTTGAGTTTGGCGACGAATTTGATGTTGTAGTTTCTTTTGAAACAATCGAGCATGTTGACGACCATATTGCTGCAATGAAAGCTCTGTATAGCGCTACAAAAAGTGGCGGTTTATTAATAATATCATCACCAAATCGGTCAATAACCAATCCATATTTACCTTCAAACACCCCATGTAATGCCGGTGGACATATCAGAGAATTTACAATTGATGAGTTTCGTGGCTTTTTTTTAAATGTCGGCTATACAGAAATAGGTCTATTTGGACAAAGAATGCAGCACAGTTTTCGCCATCCGTTATTGGAAAAGCATTATAAGAGATTATTTAAACCCAGCAGAAAAGCTTCTCCAAAAGTTAGTCAAGTGCGTGATCTTCAACCGGAATATTTTATTTTTGTGTTGGCAAAAAATGCCTAACCTAAACAGTCGCATCCTAACCAATATTCCATAAGCCTCACATATTATTTAAAATCCGGAATTCTTCTTCGAAACATGAGGTATCAATGGACCATACGCCCTTTGCCGAAAATATCGCGAATGTTCCCCCGCTGGGCCAGATGCTAAACAGTGAGGAATTTCGATTTTTACGTCTGGTAATCCAAGGCATAGACAACGAACCGATTTTTGCTATAAACGCCCCTGGTCAGCGGGAAGAGGAAGTTTGCCTGTTCCACAAATCGGTAACGTCGGGCGACGCTTATATGGCGTTGCTGGCTGACCGCATTGAGGCAGGAATAAAAAATCACTCTCCCCTTCCAGTCGTTCGTTTTGCAGATGGTGAATATGCGTTCTACAGCGGCTCGCTGAAATGTAACGGACTTTATCAGCAGGCCGAATCGGTAGCCGCAATAAAAGCGGCGTTCCCCGCGCACGTTGAGGCGCTTCGCTATCTTGCCGCCACGGGAATCCTGGCGCCGCTGATTTTTCCGGGCAATACTCGCGAACGCCATGGGCTGCGTGCCCTGTTTGGGAAAAAGGACGGGAAAGATTTAGCGATTCGCTTTCTTCAATTTCTCACCCAAAACCATATCAAGCTCCATGAGACAAACTACATACCGTTTTATTGCGTCTATTCCTATCTTTCGGGTGCGCGATTTGCAAAGGCAGTGGACGGTAAGACGGTATGCATCGTCAATTCAGATTTCAATGCAGCGGCATGCACTGCATGGTTCGAACGGGCAGGGTCGCGTCCCAGACTGGTGCACGTTCCGATACCGGCTTCCTATGTCGCCACGCGCTGGGAATCCATGCGCGAAGAGGTGTTCCGGCGCATACCAGAAAGACCTGACTGCTTCATGGTAGGGGCGGGTGTAGGCGCACTTGAGGTTTGCGTTGATGCATCGCGCCGCTTTTCTGCACCGGCGATCGACTCGGGGCATATCCTCAACATGATGAACAACCTCGAGTCCAAGTCACAGGGGCCGCGCCTCTTTACATTCCGTCGATGAGCAAAACATTACGTTCGCTGCGGCGGTCATTCCGCGCGTGGCGTAATCACACCCGCCTGGAACGAGAGGAGGCGCACTACCGGAAAAATTTTCGGGAGCGCGGCCTTTCGGTTCCCGAAGAAGCAGAAATTCGTACGCGGGTTGCCAGCCGCTTTCCCGGCAAAACGCCAAAACAAAAAGGCGATTTGCATATACTCGCCATCTATCACAGCTACAACTGGGAAGGCCCGTCACTCGGCCTGTCCTTGGCGGCTTTTGGAGAAGTTCGTCATCTGGATTGGCGCGACCCCGATCTTGCCGGAGGCAGGCAACCGGGTGACACAGGTTGGATGGAAGCGATGAACGAGGGATTACTGTGTGCAGCCCATGCAAGTGCCGAGGATCGCCCTTTCGATGTGGTTTTTACTTATCTGTCGGGTGAACAGGTGAAACCCAAAACAGCGGAGAAGCTGCGCAGTCTTGGCGCGCCGATGGCTAACCTTGCCCTGAATGACAAGGAAACGTTTGTCGGCAAGATCCGCAGCGGTCATGCGGCGGGCGCCAGAGACATCTGCCGCTATTTCGATTTGAGCTGGACCAGCACGATTGATGCCTTGGAAAAATACGTTGTCGAAAGCGCCACCCCGATCTACCTTCCGGAAGGCGCGAATCCGGACATTCACCGTCCCTACAATGAGGATAAGGTCTATGACGTTTCCTTTGTCGGACAATGTTATGGAAATCGTCCGGAGATCATCGGAAAGCTGCGGGCGGCGGGGGTACACGCGGAAACTTTCGGCCCGGGCTGGCCGAGCGGGCCACTGACGATGGAGGAAATGGTGCGCACTTGGTCACGTAGCCGCATCAATCTCGGTTTCGGCGGGGTGTTGGGGCACAAGGAAACATATTGCCTGAAGGGGCGTGATTTCGAAGTGCCTATGAGCGGCGGGCTTTACCTTACGGAGCATCATGAAGAGTTGGTTCCGTTCTATGATGTTGGTCGCGAGATCGTCACTTACTCTGGTTTCGACGATCTTCTTGGAAAAATCCGTTGGCTGCTATCCGATCCCGACCAGGCAGAAATGATCCGCCGGGCAGGCCGGACGCGTGCCTTGCGTGAACATACCTGGGAGATGCGTTTTGACCGGGTGTTTCGGATACTCGGTGTGCTTGCCTGAAGTTTTTGAGAGGCGATATGTCACGGAAAATGATTTTGTTCATTTAAAAATAAAAAGGATTCAATCATTCCTGTTTCCATCTATTTGAAGCATTAGCCGGTAACGACTAGCAGCTCAAGGGCTGCCTGGATAATCGGTTCTACTGCGAGATCATCGAGACACCGGCTCCTCCCGCTTCCATCGCATCCCATCATGCTGCATGGGACGCAATCCATCGCGGAGCTGACAACTTTGTGCCTTTCATTGACGATGCGCCATGCCCGCCAATCCGAGGGACCATGTATCGTGACGGTCGGCGTGCCCACTGCAGCAGCGATATGGGGTGCGGCACTATCAACTCCCAGATGAAGCGAGCTCATGGAAATTACCGCTGCTAGTTCCCCGAGCGTTGTTTTCCCCGCCAGGTTTATGGCGCGCCCCTTATGCCCCGCAACAATTTCCTGGCAGCCAGCTGCTTCTTCCGCAGAGCCGATCAGCACAGCAGGTATCCGGCGTGCATCCCAGAGCCGGTCTATCACTTCTCCCCATTTTGCGTTGTCCCACTCCTTGTATTTCCAGCGCGAAAAAGGATTGACCGTCACCATGTTGGTTCCGGGGGCAAGCCCAACTTCTGCAAGCAGGGCGCTGGCGCGTAGCCTGCCGCCCGGGGCGATGTATAGCTGTGGAGTTGAATCCGCTGTATCAATGCCAATCTCACGCACGACGCGCAACGATTGATCCGCGCCTGGATGCACAGGCGGCGGCGCAACCTTGAGATCGCGGATGGCTTGCGTAAACAGAATTTCATGCCAGAACTGCCTCTTGATCCCTTGGCAGCCGACTCGTACCGGTGCCCCGGTAAGAAACGAAAGAATCGCTCCCCGGTCACCGGTTCGCAGGTCTATCACAAGGTCGTAATGCTTTTGCCGGAGGTGCCGCGCAAATGCCACAGACGCACGCATACGGTGGAACAACGAGCCGCGAATTCTTGCAGTTTCGACAACCTCATGAACATTCGGGTCGGACGCAAGCAGAGAACCATATGGTTTGAAAATCAGGATGGATACGCGAGCATCGGGATAAGTCTCTTTCACGGCCCGGATCGTCGGCGTAGTCAGGACGACATCGCCGATGTCTCCCAATTGAACAAGCAGGATGTTCCTGCAACCGCGAATCGCGGGGCTACTGCTCATCTGGTCGCGAAAAGATAGAAGCTTCCCGGCAAGAATGGCATGGCTTCCCTTGTGACACGCCAGCCATTGTTCGCCAGCGATTCCTCCAGTTCATTCCCATGCCACGGCTGCCAATGCTCGTGATATGCCAGCAGGAGGTTGGATGCGCCAAACCAGTCGCAGGCGACTACCCAGTCGTATGTCGCACGGGTGCTTTCGCTCAAGGCCCAAGTGCTGAGGAACAGCTCGCCGCGCAGGTTTGTGCTCGAGTCCGCGCGAAATAACGGGTGGAGAAGAAATTTCGCATTTTCCTTGGTATTCCCGTCAGCGAAAGCCACCTCGTCTTCGCCGGCCACGGTGCTCAAGAAAATATACTGGATACAGGAGAACAACAGCAGATCCACGATGGAATAGGTCTTGCATGACCCGATATTTTCAACGATGCGGGCCATGTTCCCGTATCCGCCGCCAAATTCGACGGCACTTTCGATGTCTCTAATTTTTCTCCCGGTTACTTGCTCGAAGCGCATCAGGTGATGCAGGTGGTGCGCAGAGTTGATCAGGGTTGATCGGCGGGATTTGCCGGAGAGGAATGCTGTGTTGAGGCCTTTGCTGATTATCTCCTCGGCTTTCTTCTTGTCGAAAGCAGCAGAAATATTTTTCATTTCCAATTTGTGCACTTCCCGGTTGGTGAAAACCATTGTGCCATTGATGACCCTGTTTGAAATAAAGTCCTCGTTCATTTGACTGACAAAGTACGATTCCAGGTCTGCAATGTTCTGCGACCAGCTTTCATGGATCAATTCGGGGGCGATTTTTATCTGCTTGTGTTGATCGAAATATTTCCTGGCTTCCTTCAGCGCTTTGTTGAACCGGAAGGTGGCTGTTTCCCGGTCGCAAAGGTGCCTTTCGGAAAAGAAGTCATATCCGGAAAAAATCGAGCCTAAATATGAAAAGATGTTAGTCATGTGTTCCTCGGGGCGCTTTAATTTTCGGGCTCGGTACTGTTACAAAATCTGGCGGAAGTAATCTATAGTTTCTTTAAGTCCGTCTTCCAGGTTGACATGAGGCGTCCAGCCCAATGAGCTGGTTGCCAAGGCAATGTCAGGCTGTCTCTGGCGTGGGTCATCCTGGGGAAGAGGTTGGTAGACCAGCTTGCTGTTTGATTTGGCAAGTCTAAGTATGGTTTCTGCCAGTTCAAGCATCGAAAATTCGCTGGGGTTGCCAAGGTTAATTGGCCCGGTGAAACCTGCTTCGGTTTTCATGATGCGGATAAAGCCCTCGATCAGGTCATCCACGTAACAAAAGCTGCGGGTCTGGCTACCGTCCCCGTAAATGGTGATGTCATTGCCCTTTAATGCCTGGACAATAAAATTGCTGACGACCCTGCCGTCATTGGGGTGCATTCTCGGGCCGTACGTGTTGAATATCCGTGCAACTTTGATGTCCAGATTGTGTTGACGGTAATAATCAAAAAACAGAGTTTCGGCACAACGTTTCCCCTCGTCGTAGCAGGAGCGCGGGCCGATCGAGTTGACATTTCCCCAGTAACTTTCAGGCTGTGGATGCATCACCGGGTCACCATATACTTCGGAAGTGGAGGCCTGAAAAATCCGCGCCTTGATTCGCTTGGCGAGGCCGAGCATGTTGATAGCCCCATGCACGCTGGTCTTGGTTGTCTGTACCGGATCGAATTGGTAGTGCACCGGTGAAGCCGGGCACGCCAGGTTGTATATCTGGTCAACCTCCACATACAGCGGAAAAGTGACATCGTGGCGCATCAGCTCAAAATAAGGATTGCCAATCAGGTGTGCAATATTGGTTTTACTGCCGGTAAAAAAGTTGTCGACACACAACACATCACAACCATCTTTGATCAGCCGGTCACAAAGGTGAGAACCCAGGAATCCGGCTCCGCCGGTGACTAATATACGTTTCATCGTAACTTCCTCAAATAATCCATTAGTGGTTACCAATAACCTGTTATTGCGTATCAGGAGACACCGCAAACTGGATACGATGCAACTGCGCGTACACGCCGTTCTTTGCCAGCAATTCACGGTGTGTGCCCATTTCGACGATCTCGCCCTTTTGCAGCACAATGATGCGGTCCGCTTTTTCGATGGTGGATAGGCGGTGTGCGATGACCAAAGAGGTACGCCCTTGCATCAAAGTTTCAAGTGCGGCCTGGACATGGCGTTCTGATTCGCTGTCCAGTGCGGAAGTGGCTTCGTCGAGAATAAGGATGGGAGCGTTTTTGAGAATGGCGCGTGCGATGGCGATGCGCTGGCGCTGTCCCCCGGAAAGTTTCACACCCCGTTCGCCAACCAGCGTGTTTAGTCCCTGCGGCATTTCGCGAATAAATTCCATCGCATGAGCGGCTTGTGCGGCGGCGATGATTTCTGCCTCTGGTACTTCGCGCATCTGGCCATAAGCGATATTGGCGGCAATTGTGTCGTTGAACAACACAACTTCCTGGCTTACCAGCGCGATGTTGGCGCGCAAATTGGCCAGCGTAAGATCGGCGAGATCATGGCCGTCCAGCGTGATACGTCCGCTACTGGGCAGATAGAAGCGCGGGACAAGATTTGCGAGTGTGCTCTTGCCGCTGCCTGATGCTCCTACCAAAGCGACTGCTTGTCCTGCGGGAATCTCCAGGGAGATATCGCGCAGTGCTAATCTGTCGTCCTGCTGGTAGGACAAGCTTACGTGTTCAAAAGCTATGCGGCCATTGGCGCGTCCTATAGCCACTTTCCCTGCGTTAATTTCGCCGGGTGTATCTATCAATTCAAATACACTTTCCGATGCTGCCAGCCCGCGCTGCAAAAATTCACTCACACCCGTCAGGCGTTTGATCGGAGCGGTCAGCATCAGCATCGCTGCGATAAATGAAAGGAATCCGCCAACCGTGGTTTCATCGCTGCGCGACTGTATTGTGACGAGATAGATAATGAAGGACAGCGCCACGGCGGCGACCATCTGCACGATGGGCACATTGGCTGCAGCAGCCATTTGCTGCTTCATGGCGTAGCGGCGCACCCAGTTTGCCTGGTCGCGAAAACGGTCGCTCTCATATTGTTGTCCGCCAAACAGTTTGACCACTTTGTGCGCGGCAACACTCTCTTCGATGACTTGAGTGATATCACCCATTGCACGCTGCGAATCACGGCTGGCGTTACGCAGGCGGGCATTGATGATTCTCAGGATCACCGCAATGATGGGCAGCATCACCAGACTAAGCAGGGTGAGCTTCCAGTTAAGGTAAAACAGCCAGCCGAGCAGTCCGACGATAATGATGGAGTCGCGGAGTGAAACCGTTACCACGTTGGTTGCGGCAGCGGTCACCTGCGTCACGTCGAATGTCAGCTTGGAGATGAGGTTGCCGGTAGCATGGTCGTCGTAAAATCGCGTGGGAAGCGTCAGCAGTTTGTGGAACATCTCCTCGCGCAAATCCATCACCACTTTGTTACCGACCCAACCGATGGCATAAGTGCCAACGAATGAGGCGACGCCGCGCACGAAAAAAATCACCAGAATGATCAGCGGCGCAAGCTGGATAACAGTGTCATCCTTGTGCATGAAAGTGCCATCCAGCATTGGCTTCAGCAAAGCCGGCAGCAACGGCTCGGTTGCAGCCGTTACCGCCATGCCAAGGATGGAAATCGCAAATGTGCGCCAATAGGGTTTGACGTAACCGAGAAGACGTAAATAAAGCTGAGTGCTGGTAATATTCATGGCGCGCACTTTAGCAGAAAACCCCATATCCAGCCTCTTCCGATGTCTGCTATGGATGGTTTTCATCTAAATGACACAAATATCTGATAGGCTACTTTTAAGTTAAACACGGCGGGTAAGCGCGATGGCGATTTATGCGGTGGGCGATGTGCAGGGCTGTTATGCTGAGCTGGCGCGGCTGCTGGAGGATACCCGTTTCGACCCGGCGGCGGATAAGCTCTGGCTGGTCGGCGACCTGGTGAACCGCGGGCCGGACTCACTTGAGGTATTGCGCTTCGTCAAATCGCTGGGAGACAGCGCGATCACTGTGCTCGGCAACCACGACCTGCACCTGCTCGCCGTCGCGGAAGGCGTCGCCGAACTGCACCGCACCGACACACTGGACGAGATACTCAAAGCGCCGGATCGCGAAGAACTGCTGCACTGGCTGCGCAACCAGCGCCTGCTCCATGCGCAGGACGGCTACGTCCTCGTCCACGCAGGGCTGCTGCCGCAATGGAGCGTCACGCAGGCCGAGAGCCTGGCGCGCGAAGTAGAAGCCGCGCTTCGCGAGGGCGATTACGCAACTTTCCTCAAACGCATGTACGGCAATTCCCCGCACACTTGGGACGACAGCCTTACCGGAGACAAGCGCCTGCGTGTCATTGTCAACGCCTTCACCCGCATGCGCATCTGCACCAAAGAGGGTGAAATGGAATTCAAGTTCAAGGGCGAAGTGGGGAACATTCCCGCCGGGTACCAGCCGTGGTTCGACGTGCCTAATCGCGCCAGCCGCAAAGCCACCGTCATCTTCGGCCACTGGTCCGCACTAGGACTGCTGCACCGGAAAAACGTCATCGCGCTCGACACCGGCTGCCTGTGGGGCGGCCCGATGAGTGCGATCCGGCTGGACGACCGCCACCTGTTCCAGGCAGCCTGCAACAACCCGGTGGCGAAGCATTGGTAAAGCCTGTTTTAAAGTCTACGCAGGAAGAAAATTGTGCCGGAATATCTTGCGTTTTTACCATCCCATTTTTTTAGGGCTGTCATGGATACAAGCATGGAGATAAAAGGTGCTCACGTAGTGCTTCATAAGCTATTGAAAGTTTCTGATAACTGTTCTGTTCAAGCCGTCTTGCTATACAAGAGAACTCACGATGCGCCCGTCTATCCAGGGTACTGGGCTCTCATTGGTGGCCAGCCCGCGTAGGATGGGTTGAGCGCAGCGATACCCATCAATCAACTTGCACCCGCTCGCCGCACTTCAATTCCTCAACCGCATCCCCTCCCCAATCCCTCGGCAAAATCCCTGCCCGCACATGGCGATGAAATGACGAGTGTGGCCACTCGGCCACTTGTTTTGCCCATCCGTGCTTGACCGGGTTGATGTGGATGTAATCGGCATGCCGCGCAAAATCTTCTTCATCCCGGATCAGGTGCTCCCAATATCGCCGCTGCCATATGCCGCGCTCGCCCTTGTCTTCGCGGCTTGCGGAACGATGTTCACCGCGCGGCTGACTTCGTGAAAACACGGTTTTTATCAGCCTCCAGCGCAGTGCAAAATCGCTGTCCCCGGCGGGAAGTGTCCAGATAATATGCAGGTGATCCGGCAACACAACGATTGCGCCAATACAAAAAGGGTGGCGGCTCCGCGTATATTCAAAGGCGTTCCGCAGCAACGCGATATGATCGGTCAGCACCCGGGATGAGCGGTCGGCGAGATTGGCCGTAAAGAAATAGCTTGCTCCGGCGATGTTACTGCGACGGTAGTTTGTCATTTGCTTGATGGGTATCGCTGTGCTCAACCCATCCTACATGGTGGTTAGCCGAACGTTAACAGGTTTCTTATAGTCAGCCAACTTTCGCCAACAACCTCTGCATCATCCCCTCCGCCTGCCCTGCATATCCCCCGCCGAACAGGTTGGCGTGGTTGAGGACGTGGTACAAATTGTATAAATCCTTGCGTATCGCATAGCCCGCATCCAGCGGATAAGCGGCGCGATAGGCGGCGTAGAAATCTGTGGGGTAGCCACCAAACAGTTCCGTCATCGCCAAGTCGCATTCACGGTCGCCGTAATAGGTAGCGGGATCGAAGATGACCGGCGTGCCGTCCGCAAGAAATGCGTAGTTGCCGCTCCACAGGTCGCCGTGCAGCAGCGAGGGTTGCGGAGAGTAACTCTCGAAAAAAGCAGGCAGTGCATTCAATAACTTCTCGCCCAAGCGCTGCAACTGGCCACCGTAGCCGTTTTGCGCAGCGAGGCGCAATTGAAAACCTAGGCGATGTTCGCGCCAGAAATCTATCCAGTTATCTTTCCATTCGTTCGGCTGAAGTGTCGTGCCGATGAAGTTGTCATGTGCGAAACCGAATTGTGTTGCCGTGCAACGATGCAGTTCGGCAAGCTGTTCGCCGAGCAGTTTCGCATCGCCGTGCGAACTTAGCTCAAGATATTCCAACACCAGATAGCTTTGCCTGTCTGCAATGCCGTGAGCGATGTTGCGCGGCGCGCGGAGGGTGTTCGTAGCGGCGATTGCGTTCAGCCCTTCCGCCTCGAAGATGAACATATTGTTATGCTGTACATCGTTGAGCTTGAGGAAATAGCGTGAGCTGTCCGTTCCTTCCAAACGATAAGCTTCGTTGATACTGCCGCCACCGACGGGTGTTGCGGCGCGCAGTGCGAAGGGACGACGCGTCGCATCGCTGATGACGGTGGAGATGTAAGCGATGAGGCTGGCGTTCATGATCCTGAAAAAATCAGCTGTCCACGAAATTCACGAAAGGCACGAAATAAAACAACCCCTGACTAAATGTGAAGATAACGTCGCCAAGTATTAACCATCGTCACCGCAATTTTATGTTCGTGATTTTCGTGTATTTCGTGGACCAAGCTTTTACAGCTTGATCGAATACCCGAAGTGCTTCTGGAATAGTCCGGCAACCTCATCACGCGTCGGCGCGTGATTCTGTCCGCCACGGCTGGCGATCTTGAGCGTGCCGAGCAGCGAGGCCAGGCGCCCGGTAGTTTCCCAATCCCATCCCTGCTGGATGCCGTGCAGCAGGCCGGCGCGATAAGCGTCGCCGCAACCGGTGGGGTCTAGCAGCGCGGTGGGCTTGGCGCATGGGATGACGATTTCCTTGCCGTCTGCGTAAATGGTTGAGCCTTCGCCGCCGCGGGTGATGATCAAGGCGCGCTTGCCTTTGGCGAGTTCATCGATCTTTTTGCCGGTCTTGTCTTGCAACAATTGTGCCTCGTAATCGTTCACAGTCACATAGTCGGCCTGTTCGACAAAGCGCAGCAATTCATCTCCGCCGAACATCGGCATGCCCTGTCCCGGATCGAATACCCAAGGGATGCCCGCTTCGTGGAATTCGCGCGCATGTTGCAACATGCCTTCGCGTCCGTCCGGCGAGACGATGCCGAGAGTGACGTTCTTTGCATCGCCGACGTGATTCTGTTCAGAGAAGCTCATTGCGCCGGGATGAAAAGCGGTGATCTGGTTATCGTCCAGGTCGGTAGTGATGAACGCTTGGCCGGTGTAGCTGTCGGGAATGTTGCGGATATGGATCTGCGTCAAACCAAGTTTTTCGAGGCGCACGGCGTAGCCGGAGAAATCGTCGCCCACCGTCGCCATGATCAGCGGATTGCCGCCGAGCAATTTCAGGTTGTAAGCGATATTGCCCGCGCAGCCGCCGAACTCGCGGCGCATCTCCGGCACCAGGAACGCCACATTCAGGATATGGATCTTTTCCGGCAGGATATGTTTTTTGAATTGATCCTGAAACACCATGATGGTGTCGTAAGCCATCGAACCGCAAATTAATGTGTGCATCGCAAAATCCTGACTGGACGAAAAGGCGCGAATTGTATCACTTGGCTGACGGCTTTTTGATGAACTAAAAGCGGATGATTGCGGCGCAAGAGCTGGCCGATGAGCGGATTACTCCGCCAGCAAATCCAGTTTTTTCGCAAGCAATCTGGTCGTTGTCGCCTGGATCAGGATGGTCATCAGGATGGCGATGAAAGTCACCGAGGCTATTATCTGCGCTCCCGGAGCTTTCATGCCGACCAGCATACCGGCCAGCGCGCCAGGAATCACGCCGGTCTCGCGCGTCCAGCACATGAACAGCATTTCCCTGAAGCTCCATTTGGCGCGCCGGTCTGGCAACGCGCACATGAACACGGTAACCGGGCGAGCCACCAGCATGAACACCACCACCACCGCAATGCCGCCGAGCAGGTACTGGCTGATCAGGCCGAAGTCCACCTGCGCTCCAAGCAGGATGAAAATGAACATGCGCATGATGAAGGCCGTGGTCATCACATAACCTTCGAGTTGGCTATCTTCATCCTTGGTAAGTTTGAATCCCAGCGATTCCTGATTGCCGAGCATGATGCCGAACACAAACACCGCCATGAAGCCGCTGGCATGCATGCCGTCCGCACCCATGTAGGCGCCTATTACCGCCATCAGCGTGACCGCCGGGGCAAATTCGGCGAGGAAGCCGAATTTTTCATGCGCGATGAAAAATGCCGCCAGATAGCCCAGCACTCCGCCGATGACGATACCCAGCAGCGATTGTTTGAGCAGATTGACGAAAGCGTCGCCCGCCGAGAATCCGCCCGAGCCGATCGCTACGCCCAGCACGGCAAAGGTGAGGATGGCACCCATCGCATCGTTGAAGGCGGATTCGCTCATCACCGTCTGCGCAACGCGCTCCTTGATGTGCACTTGTTTGAACACGGGGACCAGCGTTGCCGGATCAGTGGAGGCAATCACCGTGCCGAGTAACAGGGCGACGATTAAAGGGACACCCAAAAAATAATAGGCTGCTATCCCGGTGATAGCGGCAGTTATCAGCACGCCAACAGTGGAAATTACAACGACGGTGATCCACACTTCCTTCAGCACCTTGAGGCGAATCGTCGCGCCGCCGTCAAACAAAATGTAACTGGAACCGAAAATCAGGATCAGCTGGTTGATGGTTGAATCGGCCCTGATGTTCACCAAACCCAACAGGCCTGGGCCGAGCAACATGCCTACCAGCAGGAACATTACCACGTCGGGTATTCGCACCAGCCGGGCAATCAGGCCGGATAAAGTTCCTGCGGCGAGAATGATGCCGAGCATCAACAATGCGTGTTTGGCTAGTTCCAGTGATGCTGAAGATTCCATTAAGCGCTTTCGATATTGTTCGTTAGTTCAATTTAAATTGCCGTGCATGTGGCGCGTTGCATATAGCTTATGTCACATATATCAAATATGCTCGCCCCATTTACGCAGAGCCGCTTTTTCGATTTCCACCGCGGCGAACAGCGCAACCCCGAAGAGCAGGATACGCCACCACGTTACCGCGTCAATGGCGGCTGTGCCGAACAGATGCTGGAACAGCGGTGCATAGGTGAACAGCGCTTGCAACGCTACCACGGCGGCTATCGAGATCAGCACCGGGCGTGATTCGGTGAAGCCGCGCAGACTGCAAGACGGCGCGAACAGGAAGCGGCAGTTGAACAGGTAAAAGATTTCGCCAATCACGATTGCGTTCACCGCAATGGTTCGCGCGGTTTCGATGCTCGTGCCGCGCGCCTGCTCCCAGAGAAAGAAGCCCAGTGAGCCGGCCACCATCAGGCAGGACACCAGCAGGACACGCCACAGCAGAAAACGGCTGAGTAACGGTTCATTTGCGGCACGCGGCGGGCGCTGCATGACACCGGCTTCCGGCGCTTCGAACGCCAGTGCCAGTGACAGCGTGATTGCCGTGACCATGTTCACCCACAATATCTGCACCGGCGTGATCGGCAGCGTTAGACCAAGCAGGATTGCGGCGACGATGACCATCGCCTCGCCGCCGTTGGTGGGCAGGACGAACATGATGGATTTTTTCAGGTTGTCGTAGACGGTGCGTCCTTCTTCCACTGCCGCGTCGATCGAGGCGAAGTTGTCGTCGGCCAGCACCATCTCGGCTGCTTCGCGCGCAGCCTCGGTACCCTTCCTGCCCATCGCCACACCGACATCGGCGCGCTTCAGCGCCGGGGCATCGTTGACGCCGTCGCCGGTCATCGCCACCACTTCGCCGCTGGCCTGCAATGCCTGCACCAGTGCGAGCTTATGTTCGGGGCTGGCGCGTGCGAAAATGTCGGCCCCGGTTACCGCAATGCGCAGGGCGGCACCATCCATTTGTTCGATCTCAACCCCGGTCAGTGCGTTATCGGGACTCAGGCCGAAACGCGCGCCGATGGCGCATGCCGTTTCAAGATGGTCGCCGGTGATCATCTTTACCGCGATGCCTGCGCTACGGCAACGGGCGACGGCGAGCAACGCCTCGTCGCGCGGCGGGTCGCCGATGCCGAACACGCCGAGCAGCGAAAATCCGTTCTGCACATCGGTCAATTCAAGCACCCGTTGTTCGCGGGCAGTCGGGCGCATCGCCACGGCAAGCAGGCGCAATCCCTGCTGTGCCGCGTCCTGCATGGCTTGTTGCCAGTACGCATGGCGCAAGGGCCGATCATCACCGTTCGCCCGTTCGGACTGGCACATCTCCAATACGCGCTCCGGTGCGCCTTTGAGGAAGATAAAGCCGTGCCCTTCGATGTCGTGGTGCAGAGTGGCCATGAAGCGGTGTTGCGACTCGAAGGGTATCAGGTCGGTGCGGCGCAGCGCCTCGCGTTCGAATGCGATGTCGAGTCCGGTCTTGGCAGCCAGTGTGAGCAGCGCGCCTTCGGTCGGGTCGCCTTCGATATGCCATCCTGCGGCGTGGGATGGATGCGAGTGCAACTCGGCATCGTTGCATAGCAGTGCGGCGCGCCCCAGTTCGACCAGTTCGGGAAAATCTTCGGCAAATACCTCGCGTTCAGCGACAGAAAATCCGCCATGCGGGGAATAGCCGCTGCCGCTGACTTCGAAAATTTGTTCGGCAGTGAGAATGCGCTGCACCATCATCTCGTTCCGGGTGAGGGTGCCGGTTTTGTCGGAGCAGATCACCGTCACCGAACCCAGCGTCTCGACTGCGGGCAGGCGGCGGATGATGGCGTTGCGACGCGCCATGCGTTGCACGCCGATAGCCAGGATGATGGTCATGATGGCGGGCAGTCCTTCTGGTATCGCTGCCACCGCGATACCCACGGCTGCGAGGAACATCTCCGACCAGCCGTAGCCGCGCACCCACACGCCGAAGCAGAAGGTGATCGCGGACAACAGCAGGATGGCGACGGTCAGTTGTTTGCCGAACCCGCTCATCTGCCGCAACAGCGGCGTTTCCAGCGTGTCCACCGATGCGATCATGCTGCTGATGCGGCCGATCTCGGTTGCCGCGCCCGTGGCGGTCACCACACCGCGCGCCTGTCCATACACCACCAATGTGCCGGAGTAGGCCATGCAAGTGCGGTCGCCGATCACTGCTTGCGCGTTCACTGCATCGATGCTCTTCTCCACGGGTTCAGATTCGCCGGTCAGCGCGGCTTCCTCGATGCGCAACCGGCGGACTTCGAGCAGGCGCAGGTCGGCAGGGACTTTGTCACCGGAAGACAACACCACGATATCGCCGGCTACCAGCTGTTCCGCCGGAATCTCGCTGCGGCGACCATCGCGTAATACCGTCGCGCTGAGCGAGAGCATGTTGCGGATGGCATCCAGCGCGCGTTCGGCCTTGCCTTCCTGGATCACGCCGACAATGGCGTTGATCAGTACCACGCCGACGATCACGCTGCAATCCACCCAATGACCCAGTGAGGCGGTGATCAGCGCGGAGCCCAGCAACACATAGATGAGCACATTGTGGAACTGGCGCGCAAAACGCAGAAGCAGACCGTCCTTGGGCGCGGCAGGCAAACGGTTCGGGCCGTATTGCTGTAAACGCCGGGCCGCTTCCTCCATTGATAATCCTGCATGACCCACAGCCAGCACGCGCAGCGCCTCTTGTACCGGCAGGCTGTGCCAATCGGGAAGGTGTTCAAGATGCGCTTCGGGATCAACGGAATTGGTCATTTGCGCCCTTTGATACTATGGGGAATATCAGTTGGACTGATATCAGTCTGGCTGAATGGTACAACGAACCGGCATACTATTCGAGGAACATCAAGGCGTTGCTTTTTGTGTTTCCAGAAATGCTTCGGGTAGCCGGTTGCCTCGGTGATTGAAATCCTAGATAATTTGCCTTTGTTGAATCGGCAAGAATACCCAACGTGGCAATGCCGTGTATTCGGACTCTACAAACAAAAATCAAGATGTTAAACAAATAACCTCACATCTTTGGTTTTGCAGCTATCAGCCACCGTTTTCCAATTTCAGAGCCGATTCCAGATCCACATGAACCTCAAATTCCAGCGCGCAGTTGACCGTTATGCAGGTGTACCGATTTGCGCGTTGCTCTCCCTGCTGGATCGCTTTCGCGGCAATGCAACGGTCAGCTCACCGCCGCGCAGGATTCTGATCATCCTGCTTTCCGAGATGGGCAGCCTGGTACTCGCACACCCGATGTTTGCCCGTCTGAAGCAAAAATATCCGGAGGCTTCCATACATGTCCTGATGTTTGCCAAGAACCGCGAAGTGCTGGATCTGCTCGGGGTGATTCCCGAGGAAAATGTGCTGACGCTGGACGACGGCTCGCTGGGCGGTTTGGTGAGGGACAGCCTCAAAGCCATCCGTACGCTGCGCGTGCTCAAGATCGATGCGGTAATCGATTGCGAATTATTCGCCCGCATCAGCAGCATCTTTTCGTATCTCTCAGGGTCGCCGCTGCGCGTGGGATTTCATCGCCATACCCAGGAAGGGCTGTACCGCGGCTCGTTCATCAATCGCCCGGTGATGTACAACCCGTACCGGCATTTGTCGCACCAGTTCCTGACAATGGTCGAGGCGCTTGAGTCCGTCTCGATGCCGCCCGTCAAATTCATTCCCGAACCCGATCCCTGCAAGCCGCCGCAACTGGCTTTTGCGCCGCTAGAGCTGGAGCAGGTCGCCGCGCAATTGCACCGCGACTTTCCCGCAGTTAAAGAAAAAAAACTGGTGCTCGTCTACCCGAGCGGCGGCATCTTGCCGATACGCGCGTGGCCGCTGGAGAGCTACCATCAGCTATGCAAAACTTTCCTGGATGAAGGATATGCCGTGGCGATCACCGGCCTCAAGGGAGATATACCGCTGGCGCAAACTATCGTCGATCATTGCCAAAGCGCCAGCTGCATCAACCTTGCCGGCTATACCAAATCGGTGCGCCAACTATTGGCGCTGTTCCATCGCGCTTCGTTGCTCGTCACCAATGATGGAGGTCCCGGACAATTTGCCGCGCTCACGCCGCTGCCCACGATCACCTTCTTCGGTCCGGAAACGCCGCAGCTTTACCAGCCATTGGGGACGAATGGATATTGTTTTCACCAGCCGTTGCCCTGCTCGCCATGCCTTACCGCCTATAACCACCGCAGCTCCCCATGCGACGGCGACAACCAGTGCCTGAAGCAAATCACAGTCGGCCAGGTGCTGGCAAAGGCCCATGAGATGCTGGGTGCAGCGCCGGATCGGAAACCCGCATGAAGCTGCTGGCAAGATTTATCGGGCATCCGCTGACGGCCTGGTTCTTCAGGAAACGTTTCATGAAATTCGGCGCCGTGGGCGCATCCGGTGTCGTGGTCAATCTGGTCGTGCTGTATCTTTGCCAGGAATTCCTGTTCGTGGCGATCAGCTCCCCTGACATGCGGCTCAATGTATCGCTGGCGATGGCAATTTTCTGTGCGACCGTGAATAACTTTTTCTGGAACCGCGCCTGGACATGGAGCGACCGCAAGCATCACCCCGACAAACATCTGGTCCTGCATTTCGGCCAGTACGCGCTGGCGTGCTGGGTGGGCATCGTATTGCAGGTGATCCTGACCAAGTTGTTCGTGATTTATTTGTATTACCTGATCGCCAATGCGCTGGCCATCGTGCTGGCCAGCGTGTTCAATTTTCTGGTGAATAATTTCTGGACGTTCCGCAGCCACAAACCGATTGAAGAAATAGCGCTTCCCATTATTCCGGAGCCCGAGCCTGAAATTGAAGAGGATTCCGGCAGCAAATGAAATTATCCGAATCCAACTTGCGTCTGGCATGGTATGTAATAGCCAGCCTGTTGGCGGTAATCACTTATTTTTACGGCCTCGACAGCCAGCATATCCCGAAGAACGGCGACGAATATCCGTACGAGCAGATTACCCGGCTGACCGCTGTCAGCAGCGAGTTGCTGCCACTCCGGTCGCAGATGGACAACATGCGCAATACCAAGCCGCCGCTGCTGTTCTGGCAAGGCATTGCATCGACCGGTTGGGGCAAGAACTGGACGCTATGGGATTTGCGCTACCCGAGCGTGATCTACACGTTGCTGACGGCGGCGATGCTGTTCATGCTGGGATGGAAATTGTCGGGCCGGATAAACGGCGGCTCGCGAAAGCTTGAGACCGGCTTTGTCGCCGCGCTGACCTTCCTTGCTTTCTTCACCACGTACCGTTTTGGCCGTCCGTTCCTGACCAACCCTCCCGAGGTATTCTGGCTCTTTCTGCCGTTCTTCGTGCTGCTGTATTGGCGGCAGTCGTTCGAGTCGCGTTTTGTTATTCCTCTGCTGTTCGGCGTCAGTATCGGCATCGGCTTTCTGTACAAGTCATTTGCACTGGGCCTGCCGGTTACGCTCGGTTTGGCAGGGTGGTATCTGCATCAGCGTCAATACCGCGTTGCGGAATTCCTCAAACAGGACGCACTGAAGATCGCGATTCCCGTTGCAATTGCCGTTGCGATGTTCGCGATGTGGTTCGTGCTCGACCCCCATCCGAAAGCGGTCTGGAAAGAATTTGTGGTGGGCGAGAACATCGGCAAGTTCGACCCTCACGGCCCAAGCTATCTGGAGAAACTGCTTTGGGGTGGTTCCAGTATCTGGAGCTATACGCTGGCATTTTTGACCAACGCGGGCCTGCTGACCTTCCCGGTGGTCGCGATGTTTGTTGTCATTTACCAGCGTCGTGCCCGGTTGAGTCACGAAGAGAAATTGCTGTTGATCTGGATCGCTGCGATGTTCCTGAGTTTCAGTCTGCCCAGCCAGCGTTCGGGCCGCTACCTGCTGGCAGCGATGCCAGCAGTGGCGCTGCTATGCGCGTTTAATTGGCAGCACATCAGCCGCAAGGTGTTCATCGCCACGCTGGTGTCTGCGGGTGCGGTCATTGCTGGGATAGTTTATCTGGCGGCGCGTTTGCAAACCGAAGCGCAGATGTACTCTCCGGTATTCTGGTTGCTGACGGCGGGCACAGCATTATTTCTGCTTTTTGTAATGTTAGCGCCCAGCCTTACCCGCCTCGGTGTCAACTTGGTGGCTCTGCTGGCGCTGTTGTGCTTCGCCGCCTTCCTGCGCCCATTCGATGGAGGCTTGGGAAACTTCAGCGCAGATGCCCGGCGATATGCCAGCGGCAAGGACGTGTGGGTGCCGTGCAACTTCAGGGCCCAGGACGAAGGCCACAGGTTCATTTTGCCGGGTGCTGAAATTCATGGTTATAGCGAGGATCAGAACCTCACTGCAATCGAGCTGGCGGGACGCTACCCGTTGTTTACGCTGCGGCAGGCTTTGAGGGATACTGTACAGAACGGCGGTTGCGCTGGGTGCAAGATTATCGGCCAGCGACTGGATATTCGTGGCCGCATAAGCAATGAAGAACTAAAACAAATGATCCTGGAGGGCAAGGTGTTTCAGAACCTCTTCATCAGGGAAGTATTGATGGAGTCACCGGCAGGCGAAAAAATCGTGCCGCCGCAGACGCTTGCCCAGATGTGCCGCTGATATGTTCAAGTCTACCGCTCGCCAGTCAGGATCGCCCCATGCGCTGGTTCTTTGCGTGGTGCTGGTTGCTTTTGCCGCGGCGTTTTACAAAGTCACCAGGCATCCGTCGCCGGCAGTTTTTCAGGTACCAGATGTAGCGGTTCAACCCGGCAACACGGCGCCCGATTTCCGTGCCCGTTTCGCATCCACCCAGCACAACATTCATACTCATGCTGCCTCGTTGGTCGAGCTGAGCGATGGTCGTATCCGTGCCTTCTGGTTCCAGGGCAGCCGCGAGGGCGCACAGGATGTGGAGATATTCAGCGCGGTGTTCGATCCTGAAAAAAATCACTGGGGTATGGAAAGCAGCATCGCCAACCGCGAAGAAACTCAGCACTCTCTGCTGCGCTACGTAAAAAAACTCGGCAACCCTGTGGCGCAACGAGCTGCGGACGGAACACTCTGGCTGTTTTATGTCACCGTATCTCTGGGTGGGTGGGCAGGCAGCTCAATCACAGCCATCACGTCAAAGGATGACGGCACCACCTGGAGTCCGGCGCGACGGCTGGTTACATCGCCATTCCTCAATATCAGCACGCTGGTCAAAGGCACGCCGTTTTTTTATAGCGATGGGAGCTTGGGGCTGCCCGTCTATCACGAATTCATCGACAAATTCGGCGAGCTGTTGCGCATTTCCGGCAGCGGCGAAATCGTCGACAAACAGCGGCTCAGCTCCGGCAATGTCACGCTTCAACCGGTGATGCTGATTAAAAATCCACAGCAGGCGACTGTGATGATGCGGTATTCCGGCGCGAGCCCAAGGCGGGTGATTGCTACTGCGACGGAAGATGCGGGGCAGCACTGGAGTGTTCCGGCAAAGACAGCGCTGGCTAATCCGGATGCAGCGGTTTCCGGTGTGGTGTTGCCGGACGGGCGAATCCTGCTGGCGCTTAATGATACCGAAGAAGGCCGGGGTGCGCTGTCGCTGGTGATTTCCAGCGATGGCGGGGCCACCTGGAAAACTGTTTATCAGCTGGAAGACCAGCGTGGACAGAACACCGATCCGTCGCACTATGTGCAACTCGCCGCAGAGTTAGCCAGGGCGACCGAGGCTGGCATCGCCGACGCAACGTTGTATGCGGAATCCGCCAAACACAATAAATGCACGGCGCAAAGCTGCGGTTTCGAATTCTCTTACCCCTATCTGATCCAGACGCGAACCGGCGACTTCCACCTCGTCTACACATGGAACAGAAGCTTTATCAAACATGTCTGGTTTACGCGCGCTTGGCTGGACCAAAGCCTGGAAAAAACTTCAGATGCTAAACCTAACTGATATTACCGGACTGGCGAGCGTGACCAGCGCGATTGCGGCATCCATGCTGCTGCTGCCACGGGTAACGCGGCTCGTCAAACATTATCAGGCAATCGTGACAGGAACTGTATTTGTGGTGATGCTCATCCCGTTCGGCGGATTTCCGCTCGCTGCTTACGTGCGCGGTGCAACCGGCGATTTGAGCATCACTTCGATGGTGCTGTTGTGGTGCGCCTTGTCAAGGCCATGGTCACTTTGCGTAGCGGCAGATTTTAATCAACGCTACGTGCTATTGGCGTTGATCGCGCTGGCGGCGCTGATCTTGTATCCGATGGCTCTGGGTTTTGGCATATTTGATCCGTATCGCCTTGGCTATGGGAATTGGCAAATGGTGTCCGTGCTGTTGCTGGTCGCATTGACGGCATGGTTCTGGAAGTATCATCAGGTTGCACTGTGTATCGCTCTCGCCACGCTCGCCTGGTCAATCGGCTGGTATGAGTCCGGCAACCTTTGGGATTACCTGCTTGACCCGTTCGTGGCGATCTACGCACTGGCCGCGATCCTGATTCAGGCGGGAAAATTTCTGATGAAGCGGCCTCGCGATACAAACCAACAAAGGTAACATTTGTTTCACCGCACCAGCGGGACAAATCGCATCAACGCTTGATGCAGTATCCGGAATGGTGTGTTTCCCTGTATGCCTCAAGCTTGTCGGCAGCCTGCTTCTGCTCTTCTTCTGTGAGCTGCTTGTATCCCCTGCCGTAATTCCAGCCATAACCCCAGCGGTACCACATCGGAAATGCGGCACTTCCGCCAATCCTGACACCGTCATACATCATCTCGGCGAGCGCTTTATTTCCTGTGTGTTCAAGCACGCACGCATGGAGCGTCTTGTCGGCATCTTTTCTCTCGTCCTCGCTGCCGCCACGCCAATAAGCTATATCGTGATTGAAACAGCAGTCGCACCAAAGCGACCGGTGGTTCATGGTGCCATCGGGGAAAAGGCTGCAACCATCGCTGGTAAACTCATTGATGCCTGATGTGGTCGCGCATCCGCTTGTCAGTAGCGCCAACGCAAGAATGTAAATCCAGAAATTTGTATTCATGTTGTTTTCATGTAACTGGCGAAATTATGGAGAAAATATTTTGGAAAGACCGGGCAATCACCAGGCAAGATGCAGAAGGATGATATAGAATTTGTATCCGTAGCGAATCGGCAATTAACCGGGGGATGTACCCATGAAGCAATTCAAAACTGTTCTTATTAGCCTGGTGGTCGGCGTACTCATCGGCTTGGCGCTGGGCGTCAACATCGGGCGCGAAAAACCGCTGCTTTCCAACCCGTTTGAAAAAGAATCGCTGGCTGACCATGTCAAACGCCTGGGTAGCGAAACGCTTGAGCAAGGCGGCAAGGCACTGGAGCAAAGCGGTAAAGCACTGGAAAAGACAGGGCAATCAATGCAAGGAAAGTAAGCTGATTTTTCAGGTTGCCTCATGGAAAAGGCCGCGCTTGTGATTTTCCCGCCATCCTCCGCTATGGAACAAGCGGAGCAAAGAGTCCCGCATTGCATTTCACCGAAAACGGATATCGCTACGGTTTTTTCTTCATTGCCGCTTCAATTTGTCGGCACAGGGTTTTCAGTATCTTGATGCGCGCGAAGTTTTTGTCGTTGGCTTCTACCAGCGTCCACGGGGCGATCTCGGTGCTGGTGCGATCCACCATGTCGCACACGGCATGCTCGTATTCATCCCATTTCTTGCGGTTGCGCCAGTCCTCTTCGGTGATCTTGAAACGCTTGAAGCCGATCTTTTCGCGTGCCTTGAAGCGTTTGAGTTGCTCTTCCTTGCTGATGGAGAGCCAGAATTTGACCACCACGATATTGTGGCGTACCAATTGCGCCTCAAAGTCGTTAATCTCGCTGTAAGCTCGCATCCAGTCGGCCTTTGTGCAGTATCCTTCAACCCGCTCGACCAGCACGCGGCCATACCATGAGCGGTCAAAAATCGTCACCCTGCCGCGGCGCGGGATGTGCCGCCAGAAACGCCAGAGGTAAGGCTGGGCGCGCTCTTCATCGGTGGGCGCGGCTATCGGCACGATGTTGTATTGGCGCGCATCCAGCGCGCCGGTGATGCGGCGGATGGCGCCGCCCTTGCCTGCGGCATCGTTGCCTTCGAACATCGCGATAACGGTGATATTTTTGAATTTCGGGCTACGCGTCAATATTGCGAGCTTGCCTTGGTATTTTTCCAGCTCGGCCTGGAATTCTTTTTTC
The DNA here is from genome assembly GCA_023259055.1 of Nitrosomonadales bacterium. Lineage (GTDB taxonomy): Bacteria > Pseudomonadota > Gammaproteobacteria > Burkholderiales > Gallionellaceae > Gallionella. Next base: position 100,788 of record JAHFQZ010000002.1, on the reverse strand, counting down.
TCAATTTTTTGCGTAAGGTCCAGCGTCTTCAGGATATGCAGCTTGTCGATCGAGGGAAGCGGTGGCGGCGCGGAAACTTCCGAGGCTTTTTTGCCGGCTTCTTCCAGGCGCTTGCGGATGGCATCAAGAATGACTTTGCCGACGGTCAGGCTGCGGTAGCGCGCATCGTATCCTTCGACGATAGTCCACGGCGCTTCGGCTGTACTGGTGTGGCGCATCACGCTTTCGCTTATAACGTGAAATTTGTCGTACATTTTGTAATGTTCCCAGTCGCGCTTGGTGACGCGCCAGCGAATCTTCGGATCTTTTTCAAGAATCTTCAGGCGTTTTTCCTGCTTTTCCTTGGATAAATGCAGCCAGAACTTGAGCAGCAACGCGCCTTCATCCACCAGCATCTTTTCCAGGCGTTTCGCACGTTCGAGGCTTTGGTCGAGATCGGCCGCTTTGGTGCGCCCGAACACGCGGTTGAGTATCGGCCAGGTGTACCAGGAGCCGAGAAATACGCCGATTTTCCCCTTGGGTGGCAGCTCGCGCCAGAACCGCCACATCATCGGGCGATCGAGTTCTTCATCCGATGGTTCGCCCATGCCGTGAGTCTGGATAAAGCGCGGATCCATCCATTCGTTGAGCAGGTTGACGGTTTCACCGCGTCCCGCGCCATCCACGCCGCCAACCAGAATAATGACCGGGAATTTCGCCAGCTTTGCCAGATCCATCTGCGCCTCCAGCAACGCCTCGCGCAACTGGGGAACTTCCGCATCGTAGGTGGCTTTATCTATTTTGTGACCGAGTTCGGCTGATTCAAACATGATAACCCCCCAATTTAAAAATAAACCCTACAAAAAATCCGGAGTGATAACCAGACGTAATGTGATCTGTGCCGCGCCTTCCCGCTCGCGGCGGCTGAACCACCACAACGCGCTTTTCTTGATGCTTAACGAATAATCATTGCAGCCCAGCAATTGCGCCGCGACCTCACCCAGAGTCGGTTGATGTCCGACTACCAGCACCGTGCCGCCCGCATCCGGCCAGCGTGCCGCATGCAATACGGCTTTTGCGGTAGCTCCGGGAGCGATGGTGGGTGCAAGCGTGAAATGATCGGTGAGCGCCGCAACAGTTTGCTGCGCGCGAGTTGCCGGGCTGACCAGAACGCGGTGCTCGTCAGGCAAATGCTGGCGCAGAAACGCTGCAATCTTCTCCGCTTGCTTGACGCCTTTCGCGGTGAGTTCGCGCGCATGATCTGGCGCACCATCTTCCGCTTCCGCATGCCGCCACAGAATCAGTTCCAAAACACCCTCCAAAAATTATATTTCACTTGCCAGCATATACCGTATAAACTGTTTTCACCACTTTAATACGGGGCAAATGACATGACAACAAAAATGAATTCATCGCTCAAGAGCAACACTCCGGCAAAAAAAGCAACAGTCAAAAAACCGGCCATTGCAAAGCCGGCGGCAAAGACTGCTGTGAAGGAAACTGCCAAAATACTGGCCGGCGAGTCATCAAAACAGGCTGTTAAAAAAGCGAAAAAAAATCACAAAGAGAAGGTAGTGCGCGACAGTTTTACGATGCCGCAGAGCGAGTACCAGAAGATCGCCGAAATCAAAGAGTCCTGCCTGAAAGCCGGGATGCATGTGAAAAAAAGCGAGGTTTTGCGTGCCGGCTTGAAAGCCTTGTGTGAAAAGAACGATGCACAATTGAAGCTGTCGTTAAGAAGCCTGGAAAAAATCCAGACCGGGCGTCCAAAAAAACACTAAGGAAGTACAGCGTAAATCGTCATTGCGAGGAGCGAAGCGACGTGGCAATCCAGGGTGCAGGTTGGGCAAAGCAGATTCCGTTTTTTATGCCGGCTCATCCGGCTCAGGAATAAAGATTAGCTGGAAGCAGCCTTGGTCTGAGAACCGGCGAGCAGCTTGAGCAATTCGTCCTGAGCGCAATATTGAGCGGCGCGGCGCGGGTGCTTGTGCCGGTAATGCCCATCGCCATCCATGTCCCATGCCTGGCAATTGTCCTGCAGATACACCTTTAACCCCTCGTCGATCACGCGCTTCTTGAGCTTCTTGTCGAGCACCGGGAAACACACCTCAATGCGCCTGAAGAAGTTCCTGTCCATCCAGTCCGCGCTGGCCAGGTACACATCATGTTTCAGTTCGTTGCGGAAATAGAAGATGCGCGTGTGTTCCAGAAAACGCCCGATGATCGAGCGTACCCGGATATTTTCCGATAAACCCTTTACACCGGGGCGCAACGCGCATACGCCGCGCACAATCAGGTCTACCTTCACCCCCGCATTGGAAGCTTCGTAAAGCGCGCTGATTGTTTCCGGCTCCAGCAGCGCGTTCATTTTGGCGATGATGTGAGCGCGCTTGCCCGCCTTGGCGAGGCGGGTTTCATTCTGGATGGCGCGCAATACTTCAATGTGCAGTGTGAAAGGCGACTGCCAAAGGTGATTCAGTTTGCGCGCCTTGCCGAGGCTGGTGAGCTGTCCGAAAACTTCGTTTACATCAGCGCATACCTCTTCGTTGCAGGTGAACAACCCGAAGTCGGTGTAGAGCCGCGCGGTGCGCGGATGATAATTGCCGGTGCCAAGATGCACATAGCGGCGCAGCTTGCCATCCTCGCGGCGCACCACCATCAGCATCTTGGCATGAGTCTTGTGCCCGACCACACCATAAACCACATGGGCTCCCACTTGATCGAGGCGGGTCGCCCAATTAATGTTGGCTTCCTCGTCGAAACGCGCCAGTAGCTCCACCACCACGGTCACTTCCTTGCCGCGTTGAGCTGCGCCAATCAACGCTTCCATCAGTGCGGAGTCTGCGCCGGTGCGGTACACGGTTTGCTTGATGGCGACCACGCTCGGGTCGCTGGTCGCCTGAAGGATAAAATCGATCACCGGCTTGAATGATTGAAAAGGGTGATGCAGCAGCACATCGCCCTTGCGGATCGCCTTGAACATATCCGCGCCCTTTTTCTGGATCACCGGAGGCATGCCGGGCGCGAAAGCGGGAAATTTCAGGTCATCACGCGCCACAAGATTGGGGATTTCCATCAGGCGCACCAGGTTTACCGGACCGTGCACACGATACAAATCCTCGGACGCAAGGCTGAATTCCTTGAGCAATAATTCGGCGATTTGCGGCGAGCAATTGTCGGCGATTTCGAGGCGCACCGCATCGCCGAAATGGCGCTGCGGCAACTCACCCTGCAGGCTGAGGCGCAGGTTTTTCATTTCCTCCTCGTCCACAAACAGGTTGCTGTTGCGCGTCACGCGGAACTGGAAGCAGCCGAGCACCTCCATGCCGGAGAACAGTTCGCTGACGTGTGCGTGCAAAATCGAGGAGAGAAACACGAAACCGTGCGTACAGCCGCTTATCTCCGGCGGCATCAGGATGGTGCGCGGCAACACGCGCGGAGCCTGCACGATGGCGCGCGCCGAGTTGCGTCCAAAGGCATCCTTGCCTTGCAGCTCGACGGCAAAATTCAGGCTCTTATTAAGTACGCGCGGGAAAGGATGCGCCGGATCCAGCCCGATAGGGGTCAACACCGGTATCACCTCACGGAAGAAATAATCCTTTACCCATGCCTGCTGTGCTTCATTCCACTGGGTGCGGCGAAAAAACCTGACGCCCTGTTCGGCGAGCGCGGGAATCACGTCTGTGTTGAACACCTGATATTGCCGCTCGATCAGCTGATGCGCCTGTTCGCGCACCAGCTTGAGCGTTTGCTTTGCAGTCATGCCGTCGGCACCGGCAGCAACGCTGCCCAGCTTGATTTGCTCCTTCAGACCCGCCACGCGTATCTCGAAAAATTCGTCGAGATTGCTGCTGACGATGCACAGATATTTCAGACGTTCCAGCAGCGGAATGGTTGCGTCCTCCGCCTGCGCCAATACCCGATGGTTGAACTCAAGCTGGCCGAGTTCACGGTTCAGGAATTGCAGCGGGGGGAATTTTTTGGCCAAGTGAGTGGGTGGTCAGTTCTTGGGGGGTACATAACCCGGTGGCATCTGCACCACCTCGCCGAAGAAATAATTTTCCATCTGGATGGCGAGATATTTGCGCGCCTGCGGATCGGAAAGATTGAGGCGGTTTTCATTCACCAGCATGGTCTGGTACTTGACCCAGCCTTGCCAAGCTTCCTTGGAGACATTCTCAAAAATCCGCTGGCCCAGCGGGCCGGGGTAGGTCGGACGGTCCAGTCCTTCCGCTTCGCGATCCAGTTTTACGCAGTGAACCATTCTTGCCATGTTGTGTGTCTCCGTGAGCGTGATTATGTGCCGCAATTATGACACCGAGACGGATTTTTTGCGCGCGTCCGGCTGTAAACCGTTTCTTGAAAGCGGTTAAACATGGGGGGTGCGACATGATGCCGCGCGACATTTTGCCGCGCGGCATCATGTCACATTCCCGGAGAAATGCATTGTGATGATAATCGCCGCGCAATTTTTTCAATCCATAAAAGGGAAGAACAATGCAATTCAAACGTATAACAATCTGTGTCGCGCTGGCGTTTGCGCCAAACGCGTTTGCTGTCGAAGCAACCTTGCCCGAGGTAGTGGTCACTGCACCGGCGATGGATGAACCGCTGAAGGTGACAACCGATCCGCACAAACCGCGACAGCCGATCCCCGCGCATGACGGCGCGGAATATCTGAAGACCATACCCGGCTTCTCCGTGATTCGCAAAGGCGGCACCGATGGCGACCCGGTGTTTCGCGGCATGGCCGGCTCGCGCCTGAATATCCTTCTCGACGGCGAACAGATACTGGGCGGCTGCGGCGGCCGCATGGATCCGCCCACCGCCTACATATTCCCTTCATCCTACGACAGGATAACCGTGCTGAAAGGCCCGCAATCCGTGATGTATGGCCCGGGCAGCTCGGCAGGCACGGTCTTGTTTGAGCGCGATTTCCAGCGCCGCACCGAAAGCGGTGGGGGCTTTGAAGGCAGTGTGACAGAGGGCAGCTTTAACCGGTTCGATGTGATGGCCGACGTGCATGGCGGAACGCCGAACGTATACGGCCGTGCCATTTATACCAATTCGCGGGCAGACGATTACAGGGACGGTAACGGCACCAGCGTGCATTCCGCCTACTCGCGCTGGAGCAGCAACGCGGCAGTAGGGCTGACCCCGTCCGACAGCACGCGTGTGGAGCTGACGGCGGCAAAGAGCGACGGCAAGGCGGCTTATGCCGATCGTTCGGTAGACGGCTCGAAGTTTGCGCGCGACAACGCGGGCATCAAAGCCGAATGGAAAAATACCGCTCACGGCCTGGTGGACAAAGTTGAAACCCAGTTCTATCGCAACTACATCGACCATGTCATGGATAGTTACAGCCTGCGCGCCGGTGGCAATCCCGCAGGCATGATGGCCGCAATGAATCCGGATCGCACGACAACGGGTGGCAGGATGGTTGGCACGCTGAATGCGACCGAAACAACACAACTCAAGGTGGGCGTGGATTCACAGACTAATGTGCATACCAACCGCACCGGCGCGGCGCCAGGCTATATGGGTGATTACACCCTGAAGGCGCGCGTCGAAGATGCCAACTTCCATAATCAGGGCATCTTTGGAGAGGCAACCCGACAGCTTGGTGATGAAAACCGCATCATCGGCGGACTGCGTTCGGATTCGTGGAGAGCACAGGACAAGCGGGCAACGATAGCTACAGGCATGACAACCCAGGCAAACCCGACCGCCAATCAGACGCGCAGCGAATCCCTGAAGAGCGGCTTCCTGCGCTACGAAAAGGGTGCGATGAACAATGCAGGTACGGTGTATGCGGGCCTGGGCCATACCGAACGCTTCCCCGATTACTGGGAATTGATCGGCGGCACCAAAGAAAGCGCGACCACGCTGAGCGCTTTTAATACGCGTCCGGAAAAAACCAACCAGCTTGATGTGGGCATGACCTACAAACAAGGCGATGTGTCTTCCTCACTGTCCGGCTTCTACAGCAAAGTATCCGACTTCATCCTGATCCAGTCCAACGTCAACAAGGGCACGATGATGATGCCGCGGCTGGCCACGATCACGCGTAACGTCGATGCCAGCACATGGGGCGGTGAAGCGAGTGTAGCCTGGAAGCTGTCGCCGGAATGGAAGGTGGACGGCTCGCTGGCCTATGTGCGCGGCAACAACGAAACCGACAACACGGCGCTGGCGCAGATTTCGCCGCTTGAAGGGCGCATCGGCGCAACCTACGACAACAGCGTCTGGAGTGTCGGCGGATTGCTGCGCATGGTTTCGGCGCAGAATCGCGTTGCGGTAAACCAAGGCAACATTGCCGGCCAGGATATCGGGCGCACCAGCGGATTCAGCGTCCTGTCCCTGAATGGCTCATATCGTGCCAGCAAAGAAGTGTTGGTAAGCGCAGGCGTGGATAATCTGGGTAACAAGGTATATGCCGAGCACCTCAGCAGAGCCGGCGCGATGGTTTCGGGCTTCACGCAGACAACCCGCGTAAACGAAATGGGACGCAACCTATGGCTGAAGGTGAATTTCAAGTTTGACTGATTCCTGAGTGGTGGTTGTAGTAAAGGAGCCGCCGGGTAGCACCGGCGGTTTTTTTATCGCTGCAATTACGACGCCGACCAGCTCACCATGCCGCTGTACCACGTTCCCAGCACCACCAGCCCGAACGCAATGCGGTACCAGGCGAACACAGTGAAGTCGTGGTGGCTGATGTAGCGCAGCAGCCAGCGCACGCACAGGAACGCGCTGATGAACGACGCGACCGAGCCAACTATAAAAATCCCCCAGTCATCCGCACTGAACTGGTTGCGGTACTTCACCAGCTCGTAAACCGTCGCAGCGGTCAGCGTCGGCACCGCGAGAAAGAACGAAAACTCGGTAGCCGCCTTGCGCGACAGCCCGAAAAACAGCCCGCCGATGATCGTCGCGCCGGAACGCGACGTGCCGGGAATCAGCGCCATCGCCTGCGCCAGCCCCATCTTCAGCGCGTCCCGCCAGCGCATGTCGTCCACCGATACGACGGTAATCTTGTGGTCGCGCTTCTCCGCCCACAAAATAAAAATGCCGCCGACAATGAAAGCAAGCGCCACCGGAACCGGCGAAAACAGATGCGCCTTGATCGCCTTGCCGAACAGCAGGCCAAGAATCGCCAGCGGTAAAAAAGCGATGAACAGATTGACGGTAAAGCGCTGCGCCGCCTTCTCATTCTTCATCAAACCGCCGGCCACCGCTCCCAGCCTGGCGCGATACTCCCAGCACACCGCCAGGATCGCGGCGAACTGAATCACGATCTCGAACACCTTGCCGCGCTCGTTGTTGAAATCTAGCAGGTCGCCCGCCAGAATCAAATGGCCGGTGCTGGAAATCGGGAGGAATTCGGTGAGGCCTTCGACGATGCCGAGAATGGCGGCTTTAAGCAGCAGAATGGTATCCATTGGTCTTCCTGAAATCGAAGTGCGATTATACCTGCACCCGATAAAGAAGCCGTTTGCTTGCATCCACATCTATAGGAGAATTGAACTACGCCTAGACACGTCAGCATTTCTTATATGCCGTCAAAAGGTTATGCTACATATCAATGTTTTCAACACTGATGCAATTTATCAGCGCAATGAATTACAACAAATAATATGAAGTTAATAAGACGCAAAGGAAGATGAGATAAAACAAATGAAACGAGAGTACTACTCTGATTCAATTTCGAACTTCCTTCGTTCTTCAACCGAGGAAATCCTTGGCATACTCGCGCTTAACAATGATTTTGCACTAGTCCAAACCCAACGCGGCGCTTGGGTAGCGCAAATAGAAATTCTTCGCGAAATTCTTACGCCCCACCAAGGCTCGATTTATTTCGAGTATTCAATCCCCCGCATGGGGCGACGAATTGATGTCGTACTGTTAATTGGCCCCGTTATTTTTGTCCTTGAGTTCAAGGTGGGTGAAAGAGAATTTTCTACTTACGCCATGGACCAAGTTTGCGACTATGCGCTGGACTTAAAGAACTTCCATGATTCTAGCCATGAGCAATACATCGCCCCTGTCTTGGTCGCTACAAATGCAAAAGATGCCGCACCGATAGTTGCAGTTACTCCACAAAACGACAGGCTGCTTTTCCCGATTAAGTCGAGCATATCCCAACTCGGAAAAGTAATTGAAGATGTACTAGGTTTTGTTGTTGGCAGCGACATAGATGTGAATCAATGGGAGAGTGGTCGTTATTGCCCAACGCCAACGATAATCGAGGCAGCTATGGCGCTTTACAACAACCATTCTGTTGCCGAAATAACACGTAGCGATGCCAGCGCGACCAATCTGAGCCAGACCTCTGCTGCGATTTCTGAAATTATTAGTTCATCGAGAGAGAATTCACAGAAAACAATTTGCTTAGTGACAGGTGTGCCAGGCGCGGGGAAAACATTGGTTGGGCTGGATATCGCCACTAAGCATATTGATGCAGATGATGATTTGTATAGCGTATATTTGTCTGGAAATGGTCCACTTGTAAAAATACTTTGCGAGGCTCTCGCGCGTGATAGGGTTGAACGAGGTCGCGAAGCAGGCGATAAAACAAGAATTGGTACAGCAAGAAGTGATGTAAAGACATTCATCCAAAATGTTCACCACTTCCGCGATGAATGCCTTCTTGATAAAGGTGTAGCCCCTATAGAGCACGTTGCAATATTCGATGAAGCCCAACGCGCATGGGATATGGAGCAAACTTCATCTTTCATGCGGCGTAAGAAAAACACGCTGAACTTTAACCAATCAGAGCCTGAATTTTTGATTTCCTGTATGGATAGGCACCCTGATTGGGCTGTTATTGTTTGTCTTGTTGGCAGCGGGCAGGAAATAAATACGGGTGAAGCTGGTATTGGGGAGTGGATTGATTCGATAAACCGATCATTCCCTGACTGGCACATTTATATTTCATCGCGCCTCACAGATAGCGAATACAACGCAGAAAAAGTGCTGGTTGATCTGAGGTCGCGCCAACATGTGACTTACCATGATGAACTTCACTTGGCTGTATCGATGCGCTCATTCCGCGCGGAAGATGTTTCGCTGCTTGTTAAGCAGATGCTCGACCTTGAGATTGATTCTGCTCGGCAAACTTATGTGAAGGTCAAAGATAAATATCCGATTGTAATCACGCGTGATTTAAGTAAAGCAAAAAAATGGCTCAAAAGACAGGCACGTGGCTCGGAACGGTACGGCATTGTTGTCTCATCGCAAGCTGAACGACTTAAGCCTCATGCGATAGATGTGAAATCTCCTATGGACCCTGTTCACTGGTTTCTAGATGAAAAAGATGATGTCCGTTCATCGTACTATCTGGAGGATGTTGCTACTGAATTCGACGTTCAAGGTTTGGAGCTGGATTGGGCGTGCGTAACTTGGGATGCTGACTTTCGACATAACCTAAGCGGGTGGAGTCATCACTCGTTTTGTGGAAATCGTTGGAACAGAATTAACAAAGATGAACGAAAGCAATATTTGAAAAATGCTTATCGAGTTTTATTAACAAGAGCTCGGCAGGGAATGGTGTTGGTTGTGCCGGAAGGAGACGCGGAGGACCACACGCGTAACCCCCAATTTTATGATGGTACTTACAACTTCCTGAAAGAAATTGGCTTCGTAACAATCTAATCGGGAGCAATCGGGGGTTAGTATTTGTTTAGTAAATAATTGGTGTGGTCAACGGTGTCATGTTGGTATCTTCTGGAGAAAATATTATGGCAAGAAAGAGAAAGCAAGGCGCATTTGAAGACTTGATCGACATTACTGCAATGCTTCCGTGGTGGGTAGGCGTTTTCCTGGCACTCATTGCATACCTTGTCCTCCATCACTACGCAAACTCTGTAGTGGCGCCGGCTGCTTCGCTAGGACAAATGGGCAATGTCGTCGCAGGCCAACTCGGCAAGACGCTTGCCATGTTTGGACAATATATACTTCCTATCGCTTTCATTATTGGTGCTGGCTTATCCGCATATCGACGGCATACACGCGGTGCACTATTCACGGACGTACAGGCAAGCTCGTCCACTTCGTCACTTAATGACATGAGCTGGCAGGAATTCGAGATGCTGGTGGGAGAGGCTTTTCGTCGCAAGGGGTACACGGTTGCCGAAACTGGCGGCGGTGGTGCAGATGGCGGCGTTGATCTTGTGCTGAGAAAAAACGGCGAAAAATATCTGGTGCAATGCAAGCAATGGAGAGCTTACAAGGTCGGCGTGTCAACCATACGTGAGTTGTATGGAGTGATGGCTGCTGAGGGTGCTGTGGGCGGGTTCGTGGTGACGTCAGGCGTATTTACGGCAGATGCAAAGTCCTTTGCTGAGGGGAGAAACATTCATCTCATCGGCGGTGCTGAATTGACAGCTATGATCAAGAAATCTCAGGCGCAGCCGCAAACCAGTACAGCTACATCACAGCGTATGCCCGAAAACGTAGCGGCAGCAACTGCCGACCCAAGTTGCCCGAACTGTGGCAGTACCATGGTCAAGCGGACAGCTAAGCAGGGCGCGAATATTGGCAATGTGTTCTGGGGGTGCAGCGGCTACCCTAAATGCCGCGGGATTATTCCGATCAATTAAGCGCTTAGAGCTGGGAAATTCAGGGGCGAGCACGATTCTCACAAACGAATTTGAGCCGCATTGCGGCTCTTTTTGTCTTTAAGGATGTGTTAGCTCAAGCCTTGCGATACAACTGCCCGCCCTGTTTTACAAACTCCTCAGTCTTCTGCTCCATGCCTTTGCTGAGCGCGGTCTGCTCGTCCACATCTTGCTGTGCTGCGTGGTCGCGCAGGCTTATTTGATTTCGTCGTGCAGATGTTTGACTTGAGCGTGCAGCTCCGGCAAGTTGGCATGGATAGTCTTCCAGACAATTTTCATATCCACCTTGAAGTATCCATGCGCAAGCGCTTTGCGCATTTCGTAGGCGAATCCTAGCGGCAGATAATCGTGTTCGTCGGCAAAATGTTTGTGGTAGCGCTCGATGTTGCGCGATGCTTCACCGATAACTTCAAAGTTTCTTATCACCGCGTCTTGCGTCTTTCGGTCTTTCAGAAATGCAACCTCGTCCATGTCATCGACATAACGCTGGATGCGCTCAATCCCTTCGAGAATATGGTGAAGGTATTCCGGCAGGCGGAGCGCATCGGTCTTGCTCATATGGGCAAGGCTTCTTTCATTACGCGATCCTTAAAACTGTCAGGCAGTGCACCGGGTGTCAGTACTTCTACGGATATGCCGAGCAGCTTTTTCAATTCATACTGGATTGCGCCAATATCAAAAAGCGTAGTTTCGGAAGTGGGCTCAACCAGCAGATCGAGGTCGCTGTCTTCGGTATCGTTTCCATGAAGCACTGAGCCGAACACGCGCACGTTGCGCACGCGATGGCGCAAGGCGATCTCACGGATCGCATCACGGTGGGTTTGCAGCGCTACGGAAGGGCGCATGACTATCGGTCGTCTTTGTTTGGTTGCACAATTCTAGCGGCTGATAGAGATGAAGAGTCTATATGTTCTGCTGAACCGGTTTTCGCGGGCAGGGCACGCTCCTACAATGATCAACTGCTTTTCCCAGACTCAAGCCTTGCTATATAACTGGCTGCCCTGCTTCACAAACTCCACCGCCTTCTGCTCCATGCCTTTGGCAAGTGCGGCCTGTTCATCCACACCCTCCTGCGCGGCGAAGTCGCGCACGTCCTGCGAGATTTTCATCGAGCAGAAGCTCGGGCCGCACATCGAGCAGAAGTGCGCGACCTTGCCGGATTCCTTGGGCATGGTCTCGTCGTGGAATTCGCGCGCCTTGTCCGGGTCGAGGCCGAGGTTGAACTGGTCTTCCCAGCGGAATTCGAAGCGCGCCTTGCTTAGCGCGTTGTCACGGATCTGTGCGCCGGGGTGCCCCTTGGCGAGGTCGGCGGCGTGCGCGGCGATCTTGTAGGTGATGATGCCTTCCTTGACGTCGTCCTTGTCCGGCAATCCCAGATGCTCTTTCGGCGTGACGTAGCACAGCATTGCGGTGCCGAACCAGCCGATCATCGCCGCGCCGATCGCGGAAGTGATGTGGTCATAACCGGGCGCGATGTCCATCGTGAGCGGGCCGAGCGTGTAGAACGGCGCCTCGTGGCACCACTTCTGTTGCAGGTCCATGTTCTCCTTGATCAGGTGCATCGGCACGTGGCCGGGGCCTTCGATCATCACCTGCACGTCGTGCTTCCATGCAACCAGTGTCTGCTCGCCGAGCGTCTTGAGCTCGCCCAGTTGCGCCTCGTCGTTGGCGTCGTAGATCGAGCCGGGACGCAGGCCGTCGCCGAGGCTGAAGCCGACGTCGTATGCCTTCATGATTTCGCAGATTTCTTCGAAATGGGTGGCGAGGAAATTTTCCTTGTGGTGCGCGAGGCACCATTTCGCCATGATCGAGCCGCCGCGAGAAACTATCCCGGTCATGCGTTTCGCGGTCAGCGGCACGTAGCGCAGCAGCACGCCGGAATGAATGGTGAAGTAGTCTACACCTTGCTCGGCCTGCTCGATCAGCGTGTCGCGGAAAATTTCCCAGGTCAGGTCTTCGGCCTTGCCGTTCACTTTTTCCAAAGCCTGATAAATCGGCACGGTGCCGATGGGCACCGGCGAATTGCGGATGATCCATTCGCGAGTTTCGTGGATGTGCTTGCCGGTGGACAGGTCCATCACCGTGTCGCCGCCCCAGCGGATCGACCAGGTCATCTTCTCCACTTCTTCCTGAATGCTCGAACCCAGCGCCGAGTTGCCGATGTTGGCGTTGATCTTCACGAGGAAGTTGCGCCCGATGATCATTGGCTCGGCTTCGGGGTGGTTGATGTTGGCGGGGATGATGGCGCGGCCTGCGGCGATTTCGCTACGCACGAATTCCGGCGTGATCTCTTTCGGCATCGTCTTGCCGAAGTTCTCGCCGGGGTGCTGTTGCAGCAGCATTTCGGAAAGCCCTTCGCGTTTTTGATTCTCGCGGATCGCGATATATTCCATTTCCGGTGTGATGATGCCCTTGCGGGCGTAGTGCATCTGCGTGACGTTCATGCCGGGCTTGGCGCGGCGCGGCGTGCGCTGGAGATTGAAGCGCAGCTCCGCCAGTTCGGGATCGTTCAGGCGCTGCTGGCCGTAATCGGAAGACAGTTTGTCGAGCGTTTCGGTATCGCCGCGTTCGGTAATCCAGCCTTCGCGCATCGCGGCGAGGCCGGAGCGAATGTCGATCTTCACCGCAGGGTCGGTATAGGGGCCGGAGCAGTCATACACATAAATCGGCGGATTTTTTTCCACACCCATCCCGGCTGGCGTATCGGCCTGGGAGATTTCGCGCATCGGCACGCGCAGATCGGGACGGCTGCCCTGCACGTACACCTTGCGCGAATTAGGCAACGGCTTGATCGCTGCTGCATCGACATGCGCGGCTTGGGAAAGAAATTTGGGATTGGCGTTCATGTGATGCTCCAGAAAATCAGGAAACATCGGGCGGATGCTTCCCTTTGCGGCATTACCCGTACAGGTTCAAAGGGTGTCTCTCACTCCGCCCTGTTTTGATACCGGCGAAGACCCCTAGCGAGGTAGGCAAGTTACTGGAATGGTGGGGCAAAAGCAAGTTGGAAATTCAACAATGACCTGCATTTGAGCGTGGTTTATTGCATACAATGCCTGTCTGCACCGTAGCGATCGACATCTTGTGTGCGCGGATTTTTTACAGCGGAGAACTGCATGAGCGGACAATTTGAATTGCTGAAAACGCGGCGTTTCCTGCCGTTTTTCATCACGCAATTTTTCGGCGCGTTCAACGACAACCTGTTCAAAAACGCATTGATCGTGTTGCTCACCTTCAAGGCGGCCAGCTGGACAACACTGAAGCCGGAGCTGCTGGCGAACATGGCGGCGGGAATTTTTATCCTGCCGTTTTTTATATTCTCCGCGACAGCCGGTCAGCTTGCCGACAAGTATGACAAGGCGTTGCTCGCGCGTCTGGTCAAGCTGCTGGAGATCGGCATCATGCTGATTGCGGGTGCGGGTTTTGCGTTGCGCAGTCTGGAGCTGCTGATGTTCGCGCTGTTTCTGTTCGGCATGCATTCGACGCTGTTCGGGCCGGTCAAATACGCGATCCTGCCGCAGCATCTCAAGGAAGCAGAACTGGTCGGCGGCAACGCTCTGGTTGAGGCGGGCACCTTCATCGCGATTCTGCTTGGCACGCTGACCGGTGGTTTGATCGCGGGGCTTGAATCGGGAACGCTGTGGATCACCGCCGGCGGTCTGCTAGTGGCGATAGCAGGCTACCTTGCCAGCCGCAAGATTCCCAACGCGCCTGCGCCGGAGCCGCAACTGCGCGTCAATCCCAACCTGTTCAGCGAAACCTGGCGCAACATCGCTTTTGCCCGCGAGAACCGCTCGGTGTTCCTGTCCATCATCGGCATCTCCTGGTTCTGGTTGTACGGTGCGTTGTTCCTCACGCAATTTCCGGCGTATACAAAATATGTGCTGGGCGGAACGGAAACCACAGTCACGCTGCTGCTGGCGACCTTCACAGTCGGTATCGGCATCGGCTCACTACTGTGCGAAAGTCTGTCCGGCAAGAGACTGGAAATCGGCCTTGTGCCGCTAGGCGCGATCGGCCTGACGGTTTTCGGACTGGATCTGTTATGGGCCTCGCCGACGCTGTCGCCCGGTGCCGAACCGGCTACGGCGCTGGCGTTGCTTGCCACGCCCCGTGTGTGGAGAGTTTTATTTGATCTGTGTGCAGTGGGTGCGTTCGGCGGATTTTTCATTGTGCCGCTTTATGCTTTGATACAACTGCGCAGCAACGTAGCGCATCGGGCACGCATAATTGCGAGCAACAACATCATGAACGCGCTGTTCATGGTGGCAGGTGCATTGGCCGCAGCGGCACTGCTAAGCGCGGGGCTGTCCATTCCGGAATTGTTCGGTGCGGCCGCGCTGTGCAATGCTGCGGTGGCAATCTACATCTTCAAGCAGGCGCCGGAATTCTGGTCGCGTTTCGTGGCCTGGCTGCGCGCAAACTTAAGATAAAAATCGACTGCACCTTGCACGAGCCTCATAAAGGCAGGTGAAATATTTTTCAATTCTTATTACGAAAACCACGGATTACGCTAGTGACGGTGCTCAGGATGAACAGCACTAGCGCTGCTGCATTCAATAATCCACCAAGGCTGCGCAGTTCCGGCAGCGCCAACCCATCGCCGGCGAGGCGTATCAGTAGTGACGCGTGCAGCACCAACAATGGCACGTAGAAAGTCCGGTGATAAGGCATCCTGACCCGCACCACTGCGGGGAAGATTATCGGTGCGTGGCCGAATATCATCGAAAACACAAAGCCGATCAGGATGGCATGCAGCACCGCATCGTAGGCCAACCCATTCAGCCCGCCTGAAACAAGCAGCATGATGCTGCCGATGGCGAGCCATGCATAACCTGAGAGCAGGCATACGGCGATAAACCGGGTCAACCCTTGTTCTTTTACCGTGCGACGAGCGATGTCCTGGCGCAATAGCCACAGCGCCAGCCCGAGCAGGCCGATGCAATAGATGTAAGTGCCGAAACCTGTTGCGCTGAGGATGGCACCCGCCAGAAGCGCGGCGAGGATGGCCATGAAGATTTTTTTGGCTACGGGGGATGGGGGCAGGAAACGTGATAGCTCCAAACGCTCACCAGCAATGGTCAGCACCAGAAAGTTGATCCACAACACAACAACACCTGATACGCCGGTGCCGGTCAACCACAACAAATTGCCAACCAGCCAACTGGCTGCGCCGAACACCATGGTGGCCAAAAATAGTTCGCGCTGGCGCAGCATGATCATGGTGGTTCCGGTAAACAGCACGGCGCTTCCAAGCACCATCGCTGTTGCGCCCACAGCAAGTGGGAGGCCGAGCATGAGGGCGGCTCCCCCCAGTCCGGTCAATAGTGGGCCAGCATAGGCCCAGCGCCGACCCAGCGCAACAGCCCGCTCAAGGCCTATGACTGTACCCAGGAAGCCGCAAATCATCAGTGGTCCATGCATCATGACTATTTGCGCCGACGGGAGCGGTACCCCCCAGCCCAAGCGCGCAAGGCCGGCCAATATTCCGGATGCCAGAGAAGCGAATCCAAGAATCAGGAGCGGCAGCCGGAATGAAACGCCAAAATTACCAGGTTGTATAGTGGTCATAATTTCGATTCGGTGCGCTTATTCCCACCCGAAATGATCGCGTGCCTTCTCGCTCATTTTGTCCGGACTCCACGGTGGTTCCCATACCAGGTTGAGGTCGATCTCTGCACCCGCTGGTACCAGTCCGGTCAAGGCTCGCCGGGCATCCTCCATAACCATGTCTCCCATCGGGCAAGCCGGTGTGGTCATGGTCAGATCAACGCGCAGTTTATTGCCGGAAATTTCCACGCCGTATATCAGGCCCAGATCGACGATGTTCACGCCGACTTCAGGATCAATGACGTTATGCAGCGCATTCAGGACAATTTCCCTTGTGGGCATTTCAGGTTGTGACATTGAGCATTCCTTCAAATCGTGAAACTCGACGGGAGAGATAGTATCTCCCGCAATCCCGGATAACCAGCGCCTTCGCTATAGTCTCTTGATAGCATGGTCGATTGGCTAGTGATTCCATCAGGGGTTGGAGAGAGGGAAACGCTCAATGGAGATTCACGGTTGTTTTCATTAATGCAGCGAATTGCCATGACCGCCAGGAGACATGAACAAGCTGCGCAGTCCAACACTCCAACTTCTTTTTGCATATGTTTCTCATCATAAATTTCCTTGCGACAGACTGCGGATGCGATGGAATTCATCATAGTTGTTACGCAGCACAGCAACGATCTCCCCATCGATTGCCTTATTGAGAACCATCTGTACAAGAACTTCAATTGAACGCGTGCGATCCATTCCCATTCGGTATGGACGATCTTCGGTGATAGCCGTAAAGATGTCGGCAACAGCTATGATGCGTGAGCCGAGCGGGATCTCACGCGACCGGAACGGATATCCGTGAAGATCAAGGCGCTCATGGTGCAGCGATGCCCACGTATTTATCTCCTCCAAACCTGGCACCATAGAAAGTATCTGGAAGGTATAGTACGGATGTTGCTTTACGACCAGCATTTCTTCTCTGGTCAGCTTTTCCGGCTTATCGAGAATCTCGGTCGGTACAGCGAGCTTGCCGATATCATGCAAATAGCCGGCAATTTTGAGCGACTTGCTCTCCGCCGATGAAAAACCGAGGCGCTGCCCCAGCATCTCGGCAACCGCCGCTACACCACTCGAATGCGTGGCGGTAAAGGGGCTGCGATAGTCGATTATTTTACCGAACACCTTGGCCAACTCATGCAGTGCATCCAGGTTAAGCTCGATTTCGTGTCCTCCAAAACGGTCATGGATAATCGCTTCCTTGTGCGGACACATTACGTCGAGCCAAAATGATTCAGGTGTGGAAGCTTCCTGGAAGGCTGCAACGACTTCAGGCATGAACCATTTTCCAGTATCGGCAGCGACTGCTGCGCGTATTTCTGCAGCTTGTTCAAGACAGCTTCTCTCCGCTGTGGGCATCACCGAAACACGATCAGCGAGATACAGGATGGAAGCCACCAGTGGTACAGGTTCCCCGGCAAACTCGCTGCCCCGGCCAAAATCCCATTCCACATGGTGATAACGGATGGCCGAAGCCGCCTGCGCGAAGGGTGGAAAATGCTGCATGAGTTCGAAACCTTCGAACCCATGATTGTGTATATCCTCCGGGAGTTCAGCATGTTCCAGCCGATAGCTATTTAGCGCATGGTCGAGAATGCTTAACCTGAGCGCCGACGAGGCTGTTCCGACATCGTGCAGCGCGCCGGCGATCAGCACGTTTTGAATTTCAGTTAATGAAAAACCGAGTTCCTCGGCTATACAGCACGCAATGTAAGCCACCCGGAGATGGTGGTCGGATATTTTGGGGTGCATGAGATCGAGCGCCCGCGAAAAGCAGAGCACCATATCGAACAGCTTGATCTTGATTTCTTCTGAAGGCATTTTTCTTGTCCCCGCTTCGTGATGGCGGGGTTCGTAAAACGATGTAAACCAGATTCGTGTTTAGTGCGTCGCCTTCACGCCATGCCAGCCGGGATGGGCAAAATAGGTGCCGTAGTTGTCCAAGGCTCCGGCAATCTTTTCAGCGCCCTTGCGCGCCTCGTTGATGTCTTTTCCTGCCATGGCATCCGCGCCGGCCATGATGTCGGTCAGTACCAGATGGAGCATCACATCCGTTTTCTGATCCAGCTTGCAGTTTTTCACCATGAACGCAATCTGGTCGTTCGTCTTCCGCGCCAGTGCCTGGTATTGCTCCGTTGTGGCTTTGCCGGAATGGATCGCAGGGAGGTCTGCTGACAGCGCGTCGCGGATGCGGGTCATGCCAAGGCGCAGGTTGTTATCGGTTTCCCATTTGCTGCCGTTATTAAGCGAAAGCTGCGGTTGCGCCGACTGTGCCGCGTGATGCGCATGCGCATCATGATTATGTTCCTCGGCCAGTGCGGCATTTGCGCCCATGCCCAGCAGCGCGGCAGTGGGCAGAATTGCGATAATAATTTTCCATTGTGCAAACATTTACATCTCCTTGAGGGTACGATAAAAAAATCAGTCGTCAGAATGACTAAAACGGTGCTGTCTGAGTTGCCATCGGTTTAGAAGTTCAATTTGCTTCAAGCCGCAAGTCATGAATAATTTGCTTCATTCATGCGGCGCAGTTGCAGCACTTGCGCGGCAGCGGGCTGTTGACGCGAGTTGCAGCAAGAAGGCAATCAGCGCTGCTATGGAAAGCACCAGTCCACCGCGCCAGCCCAGACCCAGCAGGATTCCTCCGGCCAGAAACAGCAACGCGCGGTAGCCGCCGCCGGCCCCAAGCCGTTGCCGCATCAGCGCGTGCCATGCGGTTTGCATGCCCGGGCGTGCCCAGATCGGAAATAGATGGCTGACCGCGCCGGTCACCAGAGGGAACAGAAAAGCAAGGATGAACGCATGGGCGGTATCTGTCGTACTCAGGATGCTGTCCGCATGCAGCGAGCCAAAAAGCAGGGCGGCAACGAATCCGGCCAGTGCCGCGGCCAGCGATGAGGCCGCGCCATGGAACTTAAAAATTTCCTGAAGATAAAGCGAGTACCAAGCCTTGGCCAAACGCACCAGAGGAATCATCCACAGCAACGCGCCAAGATAAGCCAGAGGTTTGAACCAGGCCGCCCCAATTGAGATCAGCAGCGTGCCGCTCAATGCCCACTTCAAATCCTGATGCAGTCGCGCGCCAACCTGCGGGTCGGGCCGCCCGACGGTGGTGGGCAGCAATACTTGCAGCGTGGCAATTGCGGTCAGCCCGATGAATCCCAAAGTGTTGAGGTGCAGGTGAAGGCGCTTCAAAGCAAGACGTTGTTCTGGCCACAGCGCCATCGCGGAAACCGCTGCAAGCGCCAATATCAGGCAGACAACTGCGCCGAGGTACCAGTAGAGGCAGGGGTGGGGTTGGCCTATTGAGCCAGCGGCGCGGCGAATAACCCACACTGCGAATGCCGTTGCCGTAGCAAGCGCGATGAATGCGGCGAGATAATAATTCTGGCTGGATGTGGCAAAGGAAAAGAACGCCAGCGCACCCGCGATCAGCATCAACAGCGGAATCAGGCGCACGCCAATCGGGGCGATGGCGCTGCGCGTCAGTACCGGGACGAAATAAATCATTGCGCCGAAAATCAGCGGCATGACGCCGACAGCCAGGGCGAGGTGGATGTGTGCAGCGGACGGAAGCGGGTGGAGCAAAGGTAGTGCGACGGCATCGGCGAAACTCGCCGCTGCCATCAGCACCAGCAGAACCTGCATGACGCAGTTATTTACTTGCGCAGGAAATCGATGATGATCTGGCCTGGCTCACGGGCAACATAACTGATTTCGACGCCATCACCGTAGCGGTCCTTGAATTGTGCGAGCAGTGGTAGCGGGTCGTGGTCGTTGCAGAAATGCATGGTTTCGCCGGGATTCAGCGAGTCAAATGCGCCGAATATGGCGGCGTGACGGAAGCGTTTGGCGACGCCACGGGCATCGAACGGGTAACGCATATCTGGGGAGGTGCTATTTGCGCAATTGTGAGCCATTTTGGATTCCTTGAATAAGATTGGTTGATTGCATAATAATGCCCGACCATTTTAATAGGATATAGAAATAATGCAAGTTTTAATGTTCCCAGAAAACTTCCGCTGCCTTTTCTTCTTTGTTAATGACGCGGCTCAGCACGAACAGCAAATCAGATAAGCGGTTAAGGTAGGGAAGCGCGTTCTGCGGAAGCGTCCTCTGCCGGGCTTCTGGCTTGGCATTAACCATGGCATCTCCTTGCGCTAGCACAACCAGGTCGCGCTCGACGCGGCGAGCCACTGCGCGGGACACATGACATAGCGCACCAGCACGCGAACCGCCGGGCAGTATGAATTCGCGCAGCGGAGGCAGGCCCTTGTTGTAACGGGCTATCTGCTCATCAAGCCACGCGACTTTGCTTTCAGCGAAGGTGTCCCGTGCGGGTAGCGCAAGCACGCCGCCCAGATCGAACAAATCATTTTGAATCCGCAGCAACACCGCCCGGATGTCGGGCGTTAGTGGTTCGGCAAGCAGCACGCCGATCTGGCTGTTCAGCTCATCCACGCTGCCAAGTGCGGCGATGCGCGCGTGATCCTTGCCGACGCGAGTCCCATCAGCGAGTCCAGTAGTACCGTTGTCGCCGGTGCGGGTAACGATTTTTGAAAGTCTCATGTCATTCCCAGTTCATCCTGAAAAAGCGGTTGTCCACGAAATACACGAAAAGCACGAAATTTTTCAAAGACCACAATACCAGGGAAGGACACCAAATGTGTGAGTGATCGAATCGCTTGCTGTCTTTGAGATTTATTTCGTGTTTTTCGTGAACCAATCAAGGTTTTTTGGTTCCTTGCTTTGCCAGGCAAGCGAAGTATATCGCCGCATCCGGCTGGGTGCCGTTGCGCTGCGCCTGCCAGATCATTTCGCCGAGGCATTCCATCATGCGATGCTGCGCGTCGTGTTCCGAATCGAATTGCCGCGTCAGGCGAGTGAAGTGCGCGCGTATTCCAACAGGCTGATCGATGGAGATTTGTTCCTCGATGGTGAGGTGCATCATCAGGTGCAGGAAGGGGTTGGTTGCCCCGTGTTCCGGCAGGTAGTCCTGATCCTGATGGCGATCGGGATTCTCCAGCACGGCATGAAATTCGGGATGCTTGTCGATGAGCTGCGCGACGAGGTCCTCCAGCGGTGTCAGCAATTCTCCTGCCTTGCGCTTGCGCCATGATTCGAACAGGAAATTGCGCGCTTCGTCGCGCGATGGATTGAACAACACTAGAACACCTTCTCTTCGTATTCGCACAAATCTTCGATGATGCACTCGCCGCATTTCGGTTTGCGCGCCTGGCAGACATATCGACCGTGCAGGATCAGCCAATGGTGCGCATTGTGCTTGAATTCATCAGGAACAATTTCGAGGAGCCTGTTTTCCACCTCCAGCACGGTCTTGCCGGGCGCCAGGCCGGTACGGTTGGCGACGCGGAAGACATGCGTGTCTACCGCGATAACAGGCAGCCCGAAGGCGGTGTTGAGAATCACATTGGCGGTCTTGTGCCCCACGCCGGGCAAGGCTTCCAGCGCTTCGCGATTCTGCGGAACGATGCCGCCATGCTGTTCAACCAGCAGGCGGCAAGTTTGCATCAGATGTTTGGCCTTGGTTTTATACAGACCGATGCGCTGGACATATTCGCGCAATTTTTCCTCGCCGAGATCGAGCATCGCCTGCGGCGTGTTGGCGACCTGAAACAGTTGCCGCGTGGCGGCGTTGACGCTGACATCGGTCGCCTGTGCCGAGAGCAGCACTGCCACCAGCAGCTCGAAAGGCGTGGAATATTTCAGTTCGGTGGCGGGGTGCGGATTTGCCGCTTGCAGGCGCGTAAAAATTTGCACGCTTCTGCTTTGCAGATCGCCTGTCGGACCGGCTACGTGCAGTTTGCTTGCTTTCATCCGTGAGAGACAGGGCTGTAACCGCCTTCAATCGGCGTGACGGTGGCAGCCGCGCCGAGCGCTTTGCGTTCGGCGCGCAGTTTCAACCAGTTCTTGAGTGCGATCAGCATCGCGAGGGTGATGAACGCGCCGGGCGGCAGTATCGCGAGCAGGAAGCCGTGATAATTCGGCACCACGGTAATTACCAGGGATTTCGCCGCTTCGCCGAACACCATGTCGATGCCGGAAAGCAAAGTGCCGCGCCCGAAAATTTCGCGGATGCCTCCCAGCACCGCCAGCACCGCGGTCAGCCCCAGCCCCATTGCAATGCCGTCCAGCGCGGATTCCAGAGCGGGGTTTTTTGAGGCAAAGGCTTCGACGCGCGCCAACACGATACAGTTGGTGACAATCAGCGGGATGAATATTCCCAGCACCAGATACAGCGCATACATATAGGCGTTCATCACAAACTGGATCACGGTGACCAGCACCGCGATGATCAGGATGAACACCGGGATACGCGTCTCATTCGGGACGAATTGTCGAATTGGCGCGATCACCGCACCGGATAAGGCCATTACCAGCGTGGTTGCCAGCCCCAGGCTTACCGCGTTCACCACCGAGTTGCTCACCGCCAGGATCGGGCACAGGCCGAGCAGTTGCACGATGCCGGTGTTATTTTTCCAGATCCCGCTGTAAAAGATGTCCTTGAATTCCTGAACGGTCATTTTTTATCCTCCTTGCCGGGCGCTTTTTCGGATGGAGCTTGCGCAAACAGTTCATCGCGATGCAGTGCGAAGTACTGCAAAGCCTTGTGCACCGCCTTTACAATTGAACGCGGCGTGATGGTGGCCCCAGCTATGTAGTCGAATTTACCACCGTCCTTTTTGACTTTCCATTCGCTTTCCTTGGGGCTTTCCAGCGAGGTGCCGTTGAAACCGGTGATCCAGTTACTCTTGGCGATTTCGATGTAATCGCCCAGTCCCGGGGTTTCCCTGTGCGACACCACACGTACCCCGCCGATGCGGCCGTCGCGATATATGGCGATAATCAGCTGGGTCTTGCCGCTATAGCCGGGAGCGGCGGCCTGTATTACCGCGATGGACGGCTGATTATTCAGGCGGCCGCGGTAAACGATGGTCGGCCCATCGCTCCCCAGCATTTTATCAGCCGCCAGTTGCGCAGTGTCCTTCATGATGTCGTTGTCATAAGCCGCGGGAGGCACGATTTGCGCAATCAGCTTCAGCTTCTCTTTCTCTACGCTGCGTGCAATGGTGTCATGCGTCAGGTCGTAAGTTAAGGCCAGCACGGCTGTGCCGGCCAGCGCGAAAAGCAGCAGGTTGAACGCGGTGTAGAAAGATGCCTGTGCGGTGGTGCGGCTCATGATCGCCTGCCTTTCCTGCCAAATACGGGAGGTTGCGTATGGGCTTCAATCAGCGGTACGCAGATATTCATCAGCAGTGTGGCGAACGCCACACCGTCCGGAAAGCCGCCGAAAGCGCGAATCAGGAAAGTAAGCAGTCCCGCTCCCGCCGCAAAAATCAGCTTGCCTTTGTGCGTGGTCGGGCTGGTGACCGGATCGGTGAGAATGAAGAATGCGCCGATCATCGCGGCACCCGAGAACAGGTGGAACAACGGTGCGGCATAGTGGGCCGGGTCGGCCAGATGGAAAATACCGGCGGTAACAAACAGCGTGCCGAGATAGGCGGCCGGAACGTGCCAGGTGATGATGCGCGACACGAGCAGGTAGACTCCACCCACCACAAAACCCAAAGCGACCATTTCGCTGCCATGCCCCGCAAGGCTGCCAAAGATGGGCAGACCGAGAATCTGCTGGACCTGCTCGTCGAGGACCAGGCGGGTCCTCAACGTATCCAGCGGTGTGGCCATCGTGACAGCATCCAGCTTGATGCCATCCGGCAGAACGCCGGAAAAAATGTAGGCCAGCTGGTCTAGGAAACCGAGTTCAGCTGGCACCAGTCCGTGCGGGGCCAGCCATTTCGTCATTTGCTGCGGAAACGAAATGATCAGCACCGCGTAGCCGACCATCGCCGGGTTGAACGGATTGTTCCCCAGGCCGCCATACAGGTGTTTTGCGATGGCGATGCCGAAAGCCGTGCCGACCACGACCAGCCACCACGGCGCAAGCGGCGGGATGGACAGTGCCAGCAGCCATGCGGTGAGCAGCGCGCTGTTGTCCTTCAGGAATGGAGCAAGCGGGCGGTTGCGCAACTTCAGCATCAGCGCTTCGGTGCCAAGCGCGGTGATGCTGGCCAGCGTGATCGAGACCAGAATAGCCGGGCCGAAGTACCAGACATACAGCGCAATGCCGGGAATCAGCGCCACCAGCACTTTGAGCATGATCTGCGAGACGTTGTCCGGTTTGCTGATGAAGGGTGAATAGAATGCGCCCATATTATTCCTTCGTGTGGTCGACTTCGGGTTTGGCAGGTTCGCTGCCCAGCTGTGCTGCTTTTGCCGCCTTCTTTTCCGCCCTCTCCTGCTTTTCGCGCTCGATACGTTGTTCGCGGAAATCGTGGCGTTCGCGCGCGTGGTCGGCGGCGTGCCGGTCATTTTCATGCGAACGGACTTCGCTTTTGGCAAAGCGATAATACTCTGCCAATGGAATATGGCTGGGGCAGACGTAGCTGCATGCGCCGCATTCGATACAGTCGAACAGGCCGATTGATTGCGCCTTGTCGAAATTTTTGGCTTGCGCGAACCAAAACAGATCCTGCGGCTGCAAATCAGCCGGGCAGACTTCGGCGCAGCGTGTGCAGCGGATGCACGGCAAGGCGGGCGGAGGGGGCAGGAACAATTTGTCCGACGCTGCGATGATGCAGTTGGTTGCCTTGGTCACACCCACCGTGCCGGAAGGCAGGACCACGCCCATCATCGAGCCGCCCATGATATGGCGATTGGTATCTGTCTTGTTGCCAGCCAGCGCGACTAATTCGTTCAGGGGCGTTCCGATAAGCACTTCGTAATTACGCGGGCGTTCGACGTTTCCGGTGACGGTGACGATACGCGAAATCAGCGGCTCGCCGTGTGCGATGGCGCGCCATGCGCTGCAGGCAGTCGCGACGTTGAAACACTGCACGCCCATCTCGGTGGAGCGCACGCCCGCCGCTACTTCAATGCCGGTGAGCACACGTATGAGCTGCTTGGCGCCGCCGCCGGGATACAACGTGGGCACCGCAACGACCTCCATGTTTTCGTACTTGCCGTCCAGAACGGCCCGGCGCATGGTCTCTATCGCTTCCGGTTTGTTGTCCTCGATGCCGATCAGCACTTCTTCGGCGAGGAGCAAATTGCGCAACACTTCGGCGCCGCGCAGGATATCGGCGGCGCGTTCGCGCATCAGCATGTCGTCGCATGTGATGTAGGGTTCGCACTCGGCGCCGTTGAGTACCAGCGTGGCGATCTTGTGATGATGGGCATCAGTCTTCATGTCGCTGGGAAATACCGCGCCGCCAAGGCCAACAACACCTGACTTGCGCAACATGTGACGCAGGTCCGAATGCGGGGTTTTGGCGAAATCCACGCCGCTATGCGCAATCCATTCATCTTTACCGTCCGGGATGATGGTGATGCACAAGTCCGGCAGGCCGGAAGGGTGAGCCACCAGCTGCATGTCGATAGCGGCGACCGTGCCGGAAGTGGAAGCATGCACCGAACTGGAGAACCGGCCATCAGGCGCGCCGATCGCCTGTCCCTTGAGCACATGCTCGCCCACCTGCACGACAGGCTTGGCACTGTTGCCGGCATGCTGGTGCAGCGGAATGACCAGCCTGGATGGAATGCCAGCCTGTGCGATAGGCGCGAGCGTCGATTCAGCCTTGTGCGTTGGTGGATGCACGCCGCCGTGAAATTTATACAGCGTCCTCATTTGACCGCCTGTATCGGAATAACCGGATAGCGCCACTTCCAGCCGGTGATGTTTTCTCCGATAGCCACCATGCTGATGCAATCCACAGGGCATGGTGCGACGCACAACTCGCAGCCGGTGCACTCGGAAGCGATGATGGTATGCATCTGTTTCGCCGCGCCGGCAATGGCGTCCACCGGGCATGCCTGGAAGCACAGGGTGCATCCGATGCAGAGGTCCTCGTCGATGAAGGCGACCGACTTCGGCTTGAGTACGGTGCCTCCGCCGAATGGCTTGAATTCCACACCGAGCAGGTCGGCGAGCTTGCGGATGCCTTCCTCGCCGCCGGGCGCGCATTTGTTGATGTCCGCTTCCCCTGAAGCAATCGCCTTGGCATAAGGCTTGCAGCCCGGATAGCCGCATTGACCGCACTGAATCTGCGGCAGGATGGCGTCGATCTTGTCCACCAGCGGATTGCCTTCGACGCGGAATTTGATCGCGGAATACCCCAGCACGGCGCCGAGCGTGATCGCGATACCCGCCATCACCAGTAATGCGCTCAACATTTGGGCACCTCGAAAAACCGTAGCGAGCGGCTTGAGTGCAAGGCGCACGGAACGGAGCAACGAGGCGTATCAAATAGATAGGCGAGGAAGCGAGTACCGCGCAACGCAGCAATCAAGTCGCGCAGCAGGTTTGTCGAGGTGCCCATTATTTGATGAGCCCGGAGAATCCCATAAACGACAGGCTCATCAACCCCGCAGTGACCAGGGCGATCGCCGAGCCCTTGAAGATGCCCGGCACATCAGCGCCCTCCATGCGTTCGCGCATTCCGGCGAATAGCACCATCACCAGCGTAAAGCCCAGCGCGCCACCCATGCCGAAAAAGACGGATTCCATGAAGTTGTGTTTAGCCTGAACGTTTAGCAGCGGGATGCCCAGCACAGCGCAGTTGGTGGTGATCAGAGGCAGGTAGATACCCAGCACCTGATACAGAACCGGGCTGGTTTTCTGGATCACCATTTCGGTGAACTGCACGATACCGGCGATTACCACGATGAACGACAGCGTGGTCAGGTAGGAAAGACCCGGGCCCAAAAGATACTCGTTGATCAGATAACTGGCACCCGAGGACAGGGTCAGCACAAATGTGGTGGCCGCACCCATGCCGATGGCGGCTTCCAGTTTTCTGGATACTCCCATAAACGGGCAGAGCCCGAGAATCTTGACCATCACGATGTTGTTCACAAACACCGCACCTACCAGGATCAGCAGATACTCAGTCATTTACGCGCCCCTTTGTCATGCGGGGATTATCACCTGATTCATATGCCGCTTCAACCGCGTTCGCGATATATGAGTATGCTGAAAAGCCATGTCTGCCGGGGAAAGGTGATCGGATCGCTCCGGGTTCGTACAACCGGAGGAATCCGCTGGTGTCAAATAGTAGCAACCAATCTGAAAATGCTAATACAGAAGCAAAACCAGTGCAGCGTCATTCCGCTATGAATGAAAAGCTGCCGCCCAATACAATGTATTATTGATTAGTTGAAACAGTTCACTATTAGGAGCACATATGAACACATTGCGGTTAATCTTGCTGGTTTGCCTGCTGCAAGCATTTGTTTCTCCCGTTTATGCTGATGATGTCAGTCCCGGTCTGTGGAGTTTCACGCTTACCGTGACTGCTGCCGGCATGGATAACGAGCTCGGTCACTATACCAAAACTCAGTGCTTCACCCAGGAAGATGCTCAGAATCCAGACAAGCTGTTTGCTGAAATGGGTGGCGGCTGTACTTTCGGTGACAAACACCTTCAAGATAGCCGATTCACTTTTTCCGTCCAGTGTAGTGGTGTAGTGCCCATGCGCGGCGAAGGCGAAGTCAGCTTTAGCGCAAACTCACTCGAGGGCAACCTGGT
This sequence comes from Nitrosomonadales bacterium, assembly GCA_023259055.1. Taxonomy (GTDB): domain Bacteria; phylum Pseudomonadota; class Gammaproteobacteria; order Burkholderiales; family Gallionellaceae; genus Gallionella. The sequence continues at coordinate 72,987 of JAHFQZ010000002.1, read as the reverse complement.
AATCCAGGCGGAAGTGCCTGATATGGGACAGTTGAAAACAAAAAGCCGGGTGACGGGCAGCCGCCTCGGTGATTGCCAGAAAAATTCCCAGTAGTTTAAGGCTGCCAGTTGTATATTTTTTCCGTTTTGTGAATCTGACAAGACTCCCTGGCAACAGTCTCCTGCTCAACACTTGAAAAATGGAAAACGAACTCCACTTGCCACGCTATTCTTTGCACTCGTAAATTGAAGGGACTTGTATGACCGTAAATATTGCCGCCAATCGTGAAACGATGGGTTTTCAGACAGAAGTCAAACAGCTTCTGCAATTGATGATCCATTCGCTCTATTCCAATCGCGAGATTTTTCTGCGCGAGCTGGTATCCAACGCGTCGGATGCGTGCGACAAACTGCGCTTCGAGGCGCTGCATAACGATACGCTGTTTGAGAACGACGCCGATCTGCATATCCGCGTCAGTTACGACAAGGAAGCAAGAACGCTGACAATCAGCGACAACGGCATCGGCATGAACCGCGACGAGGTGATCAGTAATCTGGGCACGATCGCAAAATCGGGCACACGGGAATTCTTCTCCAGATTGAGCGGCGACCAGCAGAAGGACGCGAACCTGATCGGCCAGTTCGGGGTCGGTTTCTATTCCTCTTTTATCGTGGCTGACAAGGTCGTAGTCACGACACGCCGCGCGGGCGAGAAGGCCGATCAGGGAGTGCGCTGGGAATCGGACGGCGGCGGCGAATTCTCCATCGAAATGCTTGAGAGCACCCCGCGCGGCACGGCCATCACTTTACATTTGCGCGCCGACCAGGACGATCTGCTCAGCGGCCACAAGATCCGCTCCATCATCCACAAATATTCGGATCACATCGTCCAGCCCATCATGATGAAGAAAGAGGAATGGAAGGAGGGCGGACAGGTCATCACCGATGAGGATGAAACGGTGAACCAGGCTTCGGCGCTATGGGCGCGGTCCAAGAATGAAATTTCCGAGGACGAATACAAGGCGTTCTACAAACACGTTGGCCACGATTATGAAGACCCGCTCGCATGGACGCATGCGCGCGTGGAAGGCCATCAGGAATACACGCAGTTGCTCTACATCCCGGCGCATGCTCCGTTCGACATGTATGACCGCAATGTCCGGCACGGCATCAAGCTCTACGTGCGCCGCGTGTTCATCATGGACGATGCCGAGCAACTGCTGCCGACGTATCTGCGTTTTGTACGCGGCATCGTCGACTCCAGCGATTTGCCGCTGAACGTTTCGCGTGAAATCCTGCAGGAGTCGAAAGACATTGAAGCGATTCGCGCTGGTTGCACCAAGAAAATACTTGGCTTGCTCGAAGATCTTGCAGCAAACGACAAGGAAAAATACGCAAAATTCTGGGAAGAGTTCGGCCTGGTGTTGAAGGAAGGCACAGCGGAAGACTATGCAAATAAAGAGAAGATCGCCGCTTTGCTGCGCTTTGCATCGACCCATGCCGATACGAACGAATCAACCGTATCGCTACCCGATTACGCCGCTCGCATGAAGGACGGTCAGGACAAGATTTACTACATCACCGCCGAAACATTCAATGCGGCGAAGAACAGTCCGCACTTGGAAGTGTTCCGCAAAAAAGGTATCGAAGTGCTGTTGCTTTCCGATCGCGTGGACGAATGGGTGGTGAGTTCGTTAACCGAGTTTGCCGGCAAACAGCTGGTATCAGTGGCCAAAGGCGGGCTCGATCTTGGCAAGCTGGAAGACGAAGCCGAAAAACAGGAACAGGAAAAACTGGCCAGCAATCACAAGGATCTGATTGGGAAAATCAAGAACAGTCTCGCGGAACGCGTCAAGGATGTACGGGTAACGCATCGCCTGACCGATTCACCTGCCTGTCTGGTGGCTGATGAGCATGACATGGGCGGCAATCTGGCGCGCATGCTCAAGGCCGCAGGGCAGAAGGCGCCGGCCACAAAGCCCATTCTGGAAATCAATCCGAATCATCCGGTGGTGATGCGCCTTAAGGAAGAAGAAAAACACTTTGACGACTGGGCAGCCGTACTGTTCGACCAGGCTTTGCTGGCAGAGGGCGGGCAACTGGATGATCCGGCAGGGTTTGTCAAAAGGGTCAACCAACTGATGCTTGAAATGCGGGCCGGCTGATTTTCGGGCTGCTATTTGAAGTTCATGAACGGTGGCTGTTAAGAACAAGATGAGGATAGGTGCCAGGGTCGTGCTATAAAAATGAGCGCGCCTCCTTTTTGAAATCGTGACAATGTGAGATGTGGTAGCATAAAAATTCCATGCCACATCGAATATTGAACACGCTCGAACTATGCGATTCTTTAAGCGCCTCCTGACATTACTGCTCCAGTGCGGCGCCGCAGCTGCAATGGACTTTCCGATGGGCGAGAGGCGGACTAACTGATGTTGGCGCTTGCCTTGCTGCTAACAGGCAGCATCACGATCGCAATTTTCTATATTGTCCGCGTTAATCGCGGGCTTTTCCGCGACATCACTGAACTCAAAAAGTCAGAGCAACGAGAACAATCACGGAATCATGTGTTGCAACTGCTGGCTCATGGCGCGCCGCTTCCCACCATTCTGGAAGCGATCGTGCGCGGCGTTGAGCAGGAGTACCCAGCCATGTTTTGCAGCATCCTGTTGCTCGACAACGAGGGCAGACATCTTCTAACCGGTGCTGCTCCCAGCCTGCCCGATTTCTACAACGATGCGATCAATGGGCTTGAAATCGGCATCGGTGCCGGCTCTTGTGGTACGGCGGCCTTTACAGGCCAGCGCGTCATCGTTGAAGACACCCAGACCCATCCGTACTGGGAACCCTATAAAAATCTGTCAAGCAAGGCAAAGCTGGGCGCTTGCTGGTCGGAGCCCATCCGTTCAGCCACCGGCAAAGTGCTTGGCACCTTTGCCATCTATCATCGCGAAGCGCAACTACCCACCGAAGCCGAAATTCGCCTGATCGAGCAGACCTCCAATCTGGCTGAAATCGCGATTGGGCGCTGCCGCGCCGATCAGGCGCTCAAAGAAGGCGAGAAACTGCTTTCCGATATCCTGGAGAACGTCACCGCCTATATCTACATGAAGGACACTCAGAGCCGCTACCTGTTTGCCAACCGACTGTTGCGCGAGCAGTTCGATGCGCCGATGGAAGAGATTGTGGGCTACGATGACCACAAATTTTTCGATGCCGAGACCGCAGACAACATGCGCAAGGACGACCTTCGTGTATTGCAGGACGGGGAGACGATCCAGATCGAAGAGACCAATCCCAACATACTCACAGGGGTGACCAATGTCTTTCTGTCGGTCAAACTTCCGCTGCGTCGCGAGGATGGCAGCATCTATGCCTTGTGTGGCATCTCCACCGACATTACCGAACGGAAGGAGATAGAAGAGCACATGCGCCACATGGCGCAATACGACGGGCTTACCCACCTGCCAAACCGCGCGTTATTTAATGACCGCCTGCAACAGGCGCTCGTTGCCGCCCAACGGAATCAGGAGCGCCTTGCGCTGATGTTCCTCGATCTGGACAAATTCAAGCCGGTCAATGACACTTACGGCCACGGTGTGGGTGATTTATTGCTGAAGGAAGTCGCGCAACGCATGCAGGATTGCCTGCGGGAGTCAGATACCGCTGCGCGGATAGGCGGCGACGAATTCGTCGTGCTGTTGCCAGCTATAGAAACGGAGCAGGATGCAGGAATAGTCGGCGGTAAAATACTCCATGCGCTCAACCAGCCTTTCGAGCTGGCGGGGCACAGACTGAATATCTCCTCAAGCATAGGCGTTGCCGTATATCCGGAACACGGCAGCAGCGAAAAGCAGCTGGTCAAAAGCGCGGACATTGCCATGTATCATGCCAAAAAAAATGGCCGCAACAATGTCAAGATATACCAGCACGGGATGCAGGAAATCAGCTAGTGAATTTTTAGCGGAGATTAAATTAAATCCGGATTATTAATCAGGCTGGATATGATGTTGTTTGCCAGCATCCCATCGTTTAGTGCAGCCGATTCATTAATTATGTAATTGCCGATTCTGTATGGAAAAAATATTTCACCCCATCGCGATGGATCGTAAGGAGTTGTCGGATATGCATCTGCAAATCCGCCGCATGTGCCACGACCTCAATGCGCCCATCCGCGCCATCCACGGCTTTGCGGACATACTGCAACGGCGCGAGGCGGATCAATTGAGCGAAAGGGGCAACATGTACTTGCAGCGCATGGTTGCCGCCACCCACACCATGGAGCTGATTGTCAGCCGCCTGCACCAGTACGCCCGGCTGGCCACTCACACGGTTAAACTCAAGCCTGTTTCGATCGCGCAGTTTACCGGTGAAATAATTTCCGCACATTATCGCAACCTGCCTGCAGGCGCATCCTTGCAATGGCAGGCGGAGCAATCACTGGTGTGGCCCAGCGACCCATTGCTGCTGGAAACCATTTTGCGGGAGCTGGTGGAAAATGCCCTGCTGTATACAAAGGCTGGTTTCCCCGCGAAAGTGGACATTGCCTGGAGCGTTGAGCAGGACAGGCTGGTGCTGACGGTCAGCGATGAAGGTATCGGCATCGATCCGGAATATCATCAGCGCGTTTTTGATCTGTTTGAACGTTTGCATGGCCGTGATCAATACGAGGGCGCGGGAGCCGGCCTCACAATGGTGCTCATGGCGGTCAGCCTGCTGGGCGGCACAATTGCGCTTGCTTCCGCTGCCGGTCTCGGCACTACCGTGCAAATCTCGTTGCCCAGAACGGATGGAACGAGACCGGATGGAACAAACGAATGAGCCAGCAATTGCCGTCTCTGGTTTCACTGCTGGCCCCCGGCACCAGGCTTGTGCAGAACCTCAAGTTCGCAGAAAAATTCCTGCTTGTTTGCCTGTTGCTTCTGATTCCGCTTACTTACTCAAGCTACTACCTCCTGGACGACGTCTACCAGCATGCCCGGGAGAAACAGCTTGAAATGGACGGCCTGCAATATTCGATTCAGATGTCCTCGCTGCTTGAATTGATTCCGCAGCATCGCGGTATGACCAATGGCCTGCTGCAGGGCGATGAGCGCTTTCGCGACAGAATTGCAGCCATGCAACCGGTCCTCGAAAAAGCTCTGGCCGACGCCGACACCGCAGACCGGCGATGGGGTAGCGAGTTACAGTTGCAAGTACCATGGCAGCAGATACGCTCGCGCTGGCTGAAACTGCATCGCGACGCCCCGCAATTGACCGCCGAAGCCAGCTGGCAGCAGCACACCGCCTTGATTGCCGACTATCTGGACTTGGTCTATCGCATTACCATCAACAGCCCTCTTTACACCGAGGATGAACCTGCCACCCGCCATCTGATCGAAGTGAATTTCCATTACCTGCCCCAGCTCATCGAGGCATTGGGGCAATTGCGCGGCAGCGGATCGGGCATGATCGCGGACGGCAAAATCACCGATCAGGAACATCGCGAATTTGCCCGCTTGATGTCAGCCGTCTCGACGCTCTCCCGCGAAGTGCAGCGCAACATGGGGTTTGCCTTTGACCGGAGCCATCCATTGCAGGCTGCATTTGCCGACCCGTCCAACCAGGCGGTCAGCCAGGCTGAGGCCTACGCGGCGCTGGCCCAAACGCAAGTGTTGCAGCCCATTGCACCCGCCATTTCAGCACTGCTCTATTTTGACCGCGGAACCGAAGCCATTTCCAGCGGCTACCGCCTGCTCAAGATGACCATGGAACACAATCACAGGAGTTTTGAACAGGACATCAGACGCCATAAGCTCCACAGAAATACCCTGGTTATTTCATTCGTTCTGGGGATGCTCGTCATCGGCTACCTGATCATGGCCTTTTACTTCTCCATACGTAATACCACCGATAACCTTAAAAAAGTTGTGGGCCACCTTCAGCGCGGCGATGAGCCGCAAGAGGTTATCTTGCCGGGGCGTGATGAGCTGGGCAACATTGTCCAATTGTTCAACCAGCTATCCGTGCAGCTGATTCGCACGAATGCCGAGTTGCGTCACAGCAACCATGAAGACCAACTGCTGGGCGATCTCTCCCTGCTGGCGCTGCAAAATGACAATCTGATGCAGTATGCAATAGGCGCATTGCCGCTGATCGCCACTGTCGCCGAATGGCTACCCTGCAAGCCTGCCGGTCAAATCAATCTGGTTCATGCTGACAAAAACTTTTACATTGCGGCGACGTTCGGAATGGAGCCTATCGATATATCCGCAACAACCCATTTGCCGGAATTGCACATCGAGCGCATGGCAGGGAACAGCATCTGCTCCTTGCCATTCAAGATCGGCGACGAATGTGTTGGCGAATTGCTCCTGCCGATAATGAGCGAAGCATTGTTACCCGGTGAACAAATCTTCCTGACGCGCTTAGCCAATGCCATCGCCATCGCCATCGGTCGCCTGAGCGCCGAAACAGCCCTGCTGCAGCGCGAAGCAGACCTGCTGCGTTCAAACGAGGAGCTGGAGCGGTTTGCCTATATTTCTTCCCATGATTTGCAGGAGCCCTTGCGAAAAATCCAGTCCTTCGGCGACAGGCTGATCAGTACCACCAGGCTTGAGGGGCGTTCGCTCGACTTTCTCCAGCGCATGGTTGCTGCCGCAGGACGGATGCAGGAACTGATCGAAGATTTGTTGATGTATTCCCGCGTAAATGCAAGCCAGCGACCTTTTGTTCCGATCGATCTCAACCAGGTTATTGCAGAAGCCTGCAATACCCTCGAATTGCAAATTGAGGAATCACACGCCACTATTCAGGTTAGCCCGTTACCCACGATTGAAGCAGATAAGATTCAGATGGTGCAGCTGTTTCAAAACCTGATAGGCAATGCGCTAAAATACCGCCGCGAGGGTGTTACGCCCATGATTGCCATCACCCTTGATGAGACAAATAAACCCGGCCTGAAAGACGATTTGCTGCACCTGAGCTGCCAGGATAACGGTATTGGATTCGATCCCCAGTATGCCGAACAGATCTTTGAAGCCTTCAAGCGGCTGCATGGTCGCGGCGAATATTCCGGATCGGGAATCGGCTTGTCGGTTTGCCGCCGCATTGTCGAACGGCACGGCGGCATTATTTTCGCAACCAGCGAACCGGGGGTCGGGACCTGCATGCACCTGAGCTTGCGGCTTTCCCATAAAAATTTACAGAAGGGAGATTCAAAATGAAAAATGGCGAACGCATCACCATTTTAATGGCAGATGACGACCCGGATGATCGGCTGCTGGTGCAGGATGCATTTGAAGAAGTGCACCTGAATAATCAATTTGCCTACGTTGAAGATGGTATTGAACTGCTGGATTACCTGAATCGGCGTGGCGCCTATGCGCATCTCGCCGGTACCTCGTTACCCGGATTGATTTTGCTGGATCTGAATATGCCAAAAAAGGACGGACGCGAGGCGCTCAAGGAAATTAAAGCAGACCCTGTCCTGCGCTCGATTCCCATCGTTATCCTTACCACCTCAAGTGCGGAAGAAGACATTCTTCGCACCTACGATCTTGGAGCAAATTCATTCATCGTCAAGCCCGTCACATTTGACAAGCTGGTCGACATTATCCGCAGGGTAACCAATTATTGGTTTGAGATAGTACGTCTTCCGCCAAATCAATAGAGGCCTGTCATGAACGCGAAATACCTGAATATCCTTTTGCTGGAAGATGACGAAAACGATTATCTTCTTGTTCATGATTTTCTGAAGCAGATATATGGTGCTGAATTTCACCTGGAATGGGCAAGCACCTACGCGCAGGGGGAAGTGCTGGCTACGACCAATCACTTCGACCTTTTCCTGGTGGATTACCAGTTAAACAGCCAACTCACGGGAACCGACTGGGTAACAGCCCTGCTAAAAAAAATGGGCAGCAAGTGCCCTCCCGCCATCCTGCTTACCGGCCAACCCGACGCACAATCCATAGACAGGCTGGCCAGGCAAACCGTCGGAATTTCCTACTTCCTGACCAAGAATGAACTCAACAAGGAAGTGCTTGAACGCACTATCCGTTTTACCCTGAAAAATCAGGAACTGGTTCGCCAAACGCATAAGCTGGTCACTATTCTCATGGCCGATGACGACCCGGATGACCGGCTGCTGGTGGAGGATGCCTTCGAGGAAATACGGCTGGATAATCCGCTTGATTTTGTCGCGGATGGCATAGAACTGATGGATTACCTGCACCGCAGAGGCTCTTACAAGCATCTCGCCGGAACCCCGTTGCCCGGGCTGATCCTGCTCGACTTGAATATGCCGCGCAAGGATGGCCGGGAAGCATTGCATGAAATCAAGCAGGACGAGATGTTGCGCAAGATTCCGATTGTGATTTTAACAACCTCCAGGGCTGAGGAAGATTTGCTCGCCAGTTATGATCTCGGCGCCAATTCATTTATCGTCAAACCGGTTACCTTCGACAAGCTCGTGGAGGTGATCCGGGTAGTCACAGATTATTGGTTGTGTATCGTCAGCCTGCCAACGTCAGCAGAGAACTAGTCAGCATGAAACACCCGCAAAAAATCCTCGTGCTTGATGACGATGAAAATGACTACCTTTTGACTGAGGATAGGTTGAGGCAGACTTACGGCACAGGTATTTCAATTGATTGGGCCAAGGACAGCTCGACGGCAAGCAAGATGATAATAAGCGGCAGCTATGATGTCTGCCTGATTGACTACTATCTTGGTGAAGGGATTAACGGGCTTAAGTGGGCGCAATCAAAGATTTCGGATCTGGGCCTGGAATGCCCGCCGATCATCATGCTTACGGGTGTCGAGGCCTTCGATATTGTCGACCAGAATGCAAGCGAGAGCGGCATTGCCGACTTTATCGTCAAATCCGAATTAACGGCCAAAAACCTCGAACATTCTATCCGCTATGCCATGCAGACCCGGCGGATGCTGCGCGAAATGTTACGCTGTGATGCGCGTTTTCGACTGTTTTTCGACAATGCCTACGAAGGTATTTTACTGCTGGATCAACACGGCAAAGTGCTGCAAGCCAACCGTAGCGCGGAGTTGATGTTTTGCTACGAAAAGGGAACCATGGAAGGGCTGTACATGCGCCAGCTGATCAATGAGTTTGCGCTTGAAGAATATGAATTGTCAGATACTCAGGCTGACGTACGGGAAGCACCTACTGTTATGGAACGGATGAGGGGCAGGGATCAACGGGGGCACCCGTTGGATTTGGAAGTCGGCATAAGCATGGCCAAATCGGGCGACGAAATATTTTATTCAGCCAGCCTGATCAACATTCGCCATCACTTGGCACAACACGAAGAGCTTTCAAAATTGGCGCACACCGATCCATTGACGGGACTGATGAACCGGCGGCAATTCCGCCTGCTTGCCGACCAGGAGTTTTCTCGAGCCGAACGCACGCATCACCAACTGTTCGTGATGATGCTCGACATCGACCACTTCAAGCGGGTTAACGATACTCATGGCCATGACGTTGGAGATCAGGCATTGATTGCAATTGCCGAGGTGCTTAACATCGGCATCCGCAGCATGGACATACTCGCCCGCTGGGGCGGCGAAGAGTTTCTTGTACTGCTGCCGGAAACCAATATGGCGGGCGCAACACTTATTGCAGAGCGCATACGCCAGAAGGTCAGCCAGATCAAATTGCCGAAAATTCCGGAAGGCTTAACCATCAGCATCGGCTTGTGTGAAGCAAAACCGGGCATGGAGTTGAAGACTGCCACCAGCCTTGCCGATCAGGCGCTCTACCAAGCTAAGGCCAAGGGGCGAAACTGTGTCGTGTGTTATGAGTGACACTGAACCTAAAAAACCGCCGTTAAATTCGCAGATTACACAGATTACGCAAGATCAAGCAAAGGATTAACGAGATGAACTGGATAGCCGGTAGGTTGAGTAATCAGATATCGGCAACGGCTTCAAAATCTGTGTGACTCTGTGTAATTTGCGGACATCTGCTTTTCCCAGGCGGAAGTCTTTCTGCCAGAAAATTCCCTGGTCAAAGGTACTTACAACGCTTCCCAACGCACTTGCCTATACGGTTCAGCACGGCATCTGACACCCTGATGAAGGATGCCGCTGCGCTATAATCGCGCAGGTTTAGAGCGGAACAATTGAAAGAGGTTATGGACAAGCAATTACGCGAAGCAGCGTTGCAATACCACCGCCAGGCTCCGGCGGGCAAAATTTCAGTAAATGCCACCAAGCCGATGATTACCCAGCGCGATCTCGCATTGGCCTATTCACCTGGTGTGGCGGCGGCTTGCGAACTTATCGTGGAAAATCCGGCTGAGGTGCGCAACATGACCGCGCGCGGCAATCTGGTTGCCGTCATCACCAACGGCACTGCGGTGCTGGGATTGGGGGCGATAGGGCCTTTGGCAGCCAAGCCGGTGATGGAAGGCAAGGGTGTGTTGTTCAAGAAATTTGCCGGCATCGACGTATTCGATCTGGAAATCGACGAGCGCGACCCCGACAGGCTGGTGGACATCATCGCCGCGCTGGAGCCGACTTTCGGCGGCATCAATCTGGAAGACATCAAATCGCCGGAATGTTTTTATATCGAACGCAAGCTGCGCGAGCGGATGAAGATTCCGGTGTTCCACGACGATCAGCACGGTACGGCGATCATCGTCGGTGCGGCGCTACTGAACGGCCTCAAGGTGGTGGGCAAGGACATCGCCAAGATCCGGCTGGCTGTGTCCGGCGCGGGCGCGGCAGCATTGGCTTGCCTGGATATGCTGGTCAGCCTCGGTGTGCGTCTTGAGAACATCGTCGTCACCGACATCAAGGGCGTGGTTTATCAGGGACGCAGCGATGAAATGGATGATAACAAGGCGCGCTATGCGGTGCATACCACCGCACGCAGCCTGGCTGAGGTGATCGCCGGAGCGGATGTGTTCCTCGGTTTGTCCGCAGGCGATGTGTTGAAGCAGGAGATGGTCAAACAGATGGCCGACAGGCCGCTGATTTTTGCGCTGGCCAACCCCAATCCGGAGATATTGCCGGAGCTTGCCAAGGCGGTTCGTCCCGATGCGATTCTGGCGACCGGACGTTCCGATTATCCGAATCAGGTCAATAACGCGCTGTGTTTTCCTTATATTTTCCGTGGCGCGCTGGATGTGGGTGCTTCCAGCATCAATGAGGCGATGAAACTCGCTGCGGTTCGTGCAATTGCCGAATTGGCCGAAGCTGAGCAATCCGATGCAGTGGCGGCGGTGTATGGCGAGGAAAGCCTGAACTTTGGTGCGGATCATTTGATCCCCAAGCCGTTCGACCCTCGCTTGATTACGCGCATCGCGCCAGCCGTGGCGCAGGCTGCGATGGACAGCGGTGTAGCTGAGCGTCCGATTGCCGACATGGCCGCGTACCGCGAACGCCTGGACAGTTTCGTGTACCAGTCCAATATGCTGATGAAGCCTGTATTCGAGGCTGCCAGGAAAGCTCCGAAACGCCTGGTGTACGCAGAGGGAGAAGACCCGCGCGTGCTGCATGCGGTGCAGACGGTGGTGGATGAAGGCATTGCCTACCCGATACTGGTCGGACGCCCTGCGGTGATCGAGCAGCGTATTGCCAAGCTGGGTTTGCGCATCCGCGCCGTCGAGCATTTCGAGCTGGTGAATCCGGAAAACGATCCACGCTACCGCGAATACTGGAGCGAATACCACCAGCTGATGCAAAGGCACGGTGTCACGCCGGATTCGGCCAAACGTGAGCTGCGCCGTCGCAATACCTTGATCGCAGCGATGCTGGTTCACAAAGGCGCGGCAGATGCGATGTTGTGCGGCACGGTTTCGCAGGCACTCGGGCATTTGCGTTATATCGATGAGGTGATCGGACACAGGCCGGGAGTGAATGTTTACGCGGCAATGAACATTCTGCTGCTGCCTAGGCACACCTTGTTCATTTGCGACACTCATGTCAATCTTGACCCGAGTGCAGAGCAAGTGGCCGAAATGACCATGCTTGCTGCCGAGGAGGTGCGCCGCTTCGGCTTAACGCCGAAAGTCGCGCTGCTGTCGCATTCCAATTTCGGAAGCCATGACAATTCATCGGCGCACAAGATGAGCCGTGCGCGCGAGCTGCTCGAACAAATTGCGCCGGGGCTGGAAGTTGAAGGTGAGATGCAAGGCGATGCCGCGTTGTCGGAGAGTTTGCGAATAGCGACTTTTCCAAATACACACTTGAAGGGCGAAGCGAATTTGCTCATCATGCCGAATCTGGATGCGGCTAATATCGCCTACAACCTGTTGAAGATGACTGCGGGCGATGGAATCGCCATAGGATCGATTTTATTGGGAGCGAACAAGTCGGTACATATACTGACACCAACTTCCACAGTGCGGCGTATCGTAAATATGAGCGCACTGGCGGTGGTTGGCGTGAAAAAATATTAACGGAGAGAAAATAATGAATAAGCAGGAAGTCGCTTTACTGAGCAAAGAGATCGAGATGTTGATGAACGAGCGTGCGAGGTTGCTCAGGGTGGTGGGTGCAGCCGCAGTGCTGGTGGCGAATAGCGATGCCGAATATTTGCCGGCTGCTGCGGTGGGCGCGGCGGAAATGCTGTCAGAAGCGCTGAATGCCTTGCCCGAAGAAACGCTGAAAGACGCGCTGGAATCGGTGCGGGCAGAAGTCGAGTAAAGCACGAATGGAAAACCGCATTGGATTGATACTCACCGGTGGCGGCGCGCGAGCGGCCTACCAGGTGGGTGTGCTCAAGGCAATTGCGGAATTTTTGCCGCGCCACGCCCACAATCCATTTCCGGTGATCTGCGGCACATCGGCAGGCGCACTTAATGCCGCGGCAATTGCGGCGAACGCGCAAAATTTCCGCAAGGCTGTGCAGTATTTGGCCAACAACTGGAAAAATTTTCATGCCAACCAGATATATCGCACCGATGTGATCGGTGTATTCAATAACACAGTGTTATGGCTTGCCGGGCTGATGTTCAGCGCAATCGGGATCAACAAGCTTCACAATGTTTCGATGCTGGATAATTCGCCGTTGCTTGAATTGCTGCAGGATATGGTCCCCTATGAAAAAATTCAGAAGAGTATCGATACGGGGCTGCTACACGCATTGAGCATCACCGCATCCGGCTACGGCACTGGGCAATCGGTTACCTTTTATCAGGGTGTTAAAGAGTTGGTGCCATGGCGCCGCACGGGACGTGTGGGTGTGCCGACACAGATCGAGATCAAGCACCTGTTGGCATCTTCCGCATTGCCTTTTATATTTCCGGCGACTTTGATTAACCGTGAATATTTTGGGGATGGTTCGATGCGCCAGACCTCGCCTATCGGCACTGCGCTGCATCTGGGGGCAACGAGGGTGCTGGTAATTGGTGTTACGGCAAATGGTTATACGGATATGGTCGAACGCAGCGATATCAGCGAATACCCTTCATTGGCGAAAATCGCCGGACACGCGCTGAATAGTATTTTTCTCGACGGCATGGATGTGGATTTGGAGCGGGTTCAAAAAATGAATAGCCTGGTCGCAATAATGCCTGAAGCGCTGCGTGAGCGCGCTAATCTCAGGCATATTGACGTAATGGTTATTTCACCCAGTCAACCTATCGATAAAATTGCCGAGCGATACGCTGGAGAATTGCCATGGACAATACGTCTGCTATTGCGTCTGGTCGGCGCAAGGCAGCACAGCGGCACGACGCTGTTGAGCTATCTGCTATCCGAGAAAAATTACTGTCGCGCGTTGATCGAACTGGGATATCAGGATGCGCTGAAACGGCGCGATGAAATTATGGGTTTTCTTGAAGTGCAGCAGCCGCGCCAGAATGCAGAGATGCCGCAATGACAGCTGGAATTGCCAATGAACGAACCTGGCAGTTGATGAATCTGCTGGCGGACGGTGAATTTCACTCCGGTGAAATATTAGCGGATCAGCTGGGCGTGTCGCGTGCCAGTGTATTTAACGCGCTGGCCAAAGTTTCGGACAGTGGCGTTGTGTTGCAGCGGGTGCGTGGCCGTGGTTACCGCCTTGCGCGCCCGTGGCATCGGCTGGAGCGAAGCGAGGTGTTGCGCCAGCTTGGCAAAGATGCTGCGCAGTTCAATCTTGAAATTTTGCCACAAGCCTCCTCCAGCAATACGTTGCTGTTGCAGAGTGCCGGACCGGATATTACAAACGGGGGTGCGCCCAGCGGCAGCGTGCTGGCGGTCGAATTGCAGACCGCCGGGCGCGGACGGATGGGGCGAAACTGGCACACAAGTTTGGGCACTGCGCTGACGTTCTCGCTGTTATGGCGGTTCGATTGCGGATTGAACGCTTTGTCAGGTTTGAGCCTGGGGGTCGGAGTGGCAGTTGTGCGCGCGCTGAAAAAACTTGGTGCGCAGGATGTGCATCTGAAATGGCCGAATGACATCCTGACTGAACAGGGAAAACTGGCAGGCGTTCTCATTGAGGCGCAAGGTGACATGCTAGGGCCGAGCACGGTGGTGATCGGCATCGGCCTGAATTACACCATGCCGGCCAATCTGGCTCAGCAGATAGATCAACCAGCCAGCGCGCTGGATGACGTGTGCGCAACGATGCCATCGCGCAATCAATTGCTTGCGGCTACGTTGCTGGAGTTGGCGCAGGTGATGCATCAGTTTGCGCAGGGGGGCTTTGCAGTGTTGCGCAACGAATGGGAACAATGCCATATTCACCAGAACATGCCGGTCCAAATGCATATGGCGGATGGACAGCTGGTGAGCGGAATTGCGCGCGGTGTCAGCGACAGCGGCGAGTTATGCCTGGAAACTGCACAAGGTATGCGGCATTTCAATTCCGGCGAAGTAGCCGGTAAAGTGAGAGGGCTGCGGCGATGAAATTGCTGATCGACGCAGGCAATACGCGCATTAAGTGGGCATTGGTGAACGGGGAAGTCTGGTTTCGCAGCGGGGTATTGCCGGTCGGACAGGCAAGCGAGTTGCCCGGGCTCTTCGCAGATTTACAGGACACAATGCAAATATGGGTGAGCAATGTCGCCGGTGAAGAAGTCGCGCATCATATTCGCAATATTAGAGCCGG
This sequence comes from Nitrosomonadales bacterium, assembly GCA_023259055.1. Taxonomy (GTDB): domain Bacteria; phylum Pseudomonadota; class Gammaproteobacteria; order Burkholderiales; family Gallionellaceae; genus Gallionella. The sequence continues at coordinate 57,965 of JAHFQZ010000002.1, read as the reverse complement.
GCAGCCAGCCCTGACCCATTTTGTTGTTGCGCAGAAAATGCAGTGCGGTGTACGCAACGGTTATTCCAATGCCGTCCAGCTTGGCAGCGACCGGTGGGCAGCCTTGATCGCTGCATGGGGTCTGGTGCATGGGAAATGCCTGGTAGTGAACTGCGGTACTGCAATCACGATAGACGCCCTGTCGGGGCAGGGGGAATTTCTCGGCGGACTGATAATGCCAGGGGTGGAACTGATGCAACGCAGTTTGTCCGGTGCAACAGATCAATTGAAATCCGTTCATCTGAAACTGGGGCAGGAAAAGTACGTACAGTTCCCGCTGAACACCGCCGATGCATTGTTCAGCGGCGCAATACAGGCCGGATGCGGTGCGATTCAGCGACAGCAAGCATTGCTTGACGACGATGATGCGCCGGTGATGTTGAGTGGCGGAGCGGCAGAGGTATTGCGAGGACATCTCAACTTGCCGCTGCGCCTTGTGGATAATCTGGTACTTCAGGGATTAATGCTGATCTCACAGGAATTGAACGCGCGATGAGAACACTGTTTTGGGTTTTATTGCTGGGGAATGTGCTCTTGTTCGCGGTAATGCAGCGGGGAGGTTTGGGGTGGGGCGAACAGGCGTACCAGCCACTACCTGCATTGCATGAAGAAAAGATACGCTTGCTGGACACGTCCCAGAGCGCGCCGATCAAGGCGATGCATGATTCAGTTCCTGCAGCGGCTCCGGTGGGCGCGCCTGCACAATTGGCGGCATCTGCCCCGGTTGCCAACCATGCGCCGGCGGCCAACCCGGTGCAGGTAGCCAGCCCAGAGCCAGCGGTCAAACCGGTTCCAGTAGTCGTTAAGCAGGACAGCCTGATTTGTCTGGAGTGGGGCGAATTTTCTGGCGACGATTTTAAGCGCGCCACAGAAGTATTGTCCGCCTTGCAACTCGGGGATAAATTGAGCCAACGTCAGGTTGATCACAACAAAGGCTATTGGGTCTACATCCCGCCGCTTAAGAACAAAGCTGCGGCCAATCGAAAAGTATCCCAAATCAAGGCGCTGGGCGTCAAAGAATATTTTATCGTCCAGGATGCCGGGGCTTTGCGGTATGCCATTTCGCTGGGGGTGTTCAAGGCTCAAGACGCGGCACAAAATTATCTCAATGAGTTGCATGCCAAAGGCGTGCGTTCTGCGCAGATTGGCGAACGCGCCAGCAAGTTTAAAACCACCATATTCATGCTGCACAACGTGGATGCAATGACAGAGGTTAAATTGAACGCAACGGGGAAAGACTTCGCCGGAAGTGAGTTGAAGAATGTTCCTTGTGCATTGACAAGGTAGGGCGAAATCTGGAGAATGCCGCGCTCTTCGCGGTGATATAGCTCAGGTGGTTAGAGCGCAGCACTCATAACGCTGAGGTCGGTGGTTCAAATCCACCTATCACCACCAAATAAAAAACCAGCCGAAGCTGGTTTTTCATTTTTGCGGCTTCTCAAGACTCATTTGTTGGAAACCAGCTCCTTCAGCATCCACAGGGAAAACAGAATTGCGAACACTGCGGTTCCAACCGAACAAAATGTAGCTATGATGGCCATTATTTTCTCCTCCCAAGAGAATTATATTGAACTCAAGCAGCAATTCAATCTATGAGAATCCTAGCACAATTTTTTGGGATCGCATGGGTTTTTTAATAATGCATTATTCGACTTCATTACTCGGGTTTGGTTTAATCCGTTCTGATACTGCTTTTCCTCAATATACGTTATCCGCTCCCTTTCAATACGATAACGAAGAACAGGTGCGGTAACTCAGTTTCATCGTTGACACAGAATTGGCTATTCCCAAAAAGAGATTATTCAGCGTGCCCGCAAAATTTTATATTAAAACCTTCGGCTGCCAGATGAACGAATATGATTCTGGCAAGATAGCCGATGTATTGCGTGCCAGCGAAGGCATGGAACAAACCGACAATCCGGAAGAGGCGGATGTGATCCTGTTCAATACCTGTTCGATACGCGAGAAGGCAGAGGAAAAAGTATTTTCGGATCTGGGCCGGGTGCGACCCCTGAAGCTGGGCAATTCAAAGCTGCTCATCGGAGTGGGCGGCTGTGTCGCCAGCCAGGAAGGCGCGTTGATTTTGCAGCGCGCGCCCTACGTGGACCTGGTGTTCGGCCCGCAGACCTTGCACCGTTTGCCGCAGTTGTTGCAGGCGTGCAGGGATAGCGGTCGCCAGCAAGTGGATATCAGTTTTCCTGAAATCGAAAAATTCGATCATCTGCCTGCACCATCCTTGAATCATGCAGAAGGGCATCAAACGACCTCCGGCATGACTTATGTTTCCATTATGGAAGGGTGCAGCAAATACTGCACTTATTGCGTGGTGCCTTTTACGCGCGGCGAAGAAGTGTCGCGTCCATTTGCCGACGTGATGCGCGATGTGCAAGTGCTGGCTGCGCAAGGAATCAAGGAGGTTACTTTGCTCGGCCAGAACGTGAATGCATATCGCGGGATATACGATGGTGGCGACACGGTGGATTTTGCCTTTCTACTGCAGGCCGTCGCGGCGCTGGAGGGAATTGAGCGCTTGCGCTACACCACTTCGCACCCCATGGAAATGACGCAAAATTTGATCGATGTATACGCGTCCACACCCAAGCTGGTCAGCCATTTGCATCTGCCGGTGCAGTCGGGATCGGACCGCATCCTTGCGGCAATGAAACGCCGTCATACCGTTCTTGAATACAAGTCCATCATTCGCCGTGTGCGTGCAGCGCGTCCTGATATATGCATCACTTCCGATTTTATCGTCGGTTTTCCCGGCGAGACCGAGCAGGATTTTGAGGCAACCATGAAGCTGATCGACGAGGTTGGCTTCGACAATAGCTTCAGTTACCTGTACAGCCCGCGCCCCGGCACACCTGCCGCCGAACTGCGCGACGATACACCGCATGAAGTAAAGGCTGCGCGGTTGAAGCGTTTGCAGGATCGCATCATGGAACAGGAAGAGGGAGTGGCGCAGTCGATGCTTGGCTCTGTGCAGCGGGTGCTGGTGGAAGGCTTATCCAGGAAAGATGCACAGGAGCTGGCCGGGCGTACCGACAATAATCGCGTGGTGAATTTTTCCGGCACTCCCGACATGATTGGCCGCTTTGCGGAGGTGAAAATTACGCAAGTGGTGCGACATACTTTGCGCGGTGAGTTAGTATCCGAACCATCTTGAACCAGGAAACACGAACTATACAATTCACACTTGAACCGGTGGACAACCATCGGCTGGCGCACCTGTGCGGCGTGCTGGATGAGAACCTGCGACAGATCGAGATTGCGCTGGAGGTCAGTATCGCGCGGCGCGGCGAGCATTTCAGTGTGCAGGGCTCGCAAGCTGAATTGGCGCGCCAGGTATTGCAGGATTTCTATCTTGAAGCAAAGCACGACATCACGCTGGAACGCCTTCAGCTCGGTTTGATCGAGGCGATGAAATGGCGTGCCGAGCCGCAGCCTGCCAGCGATTTTGTGCCGCTGCTGATGACGCGCAAGGCCGAGATACGCGGCCGCACGCCGCGCCAGAACGGCTACCTGCAAGCGATTCAGGAACACGATATTACTTTCGGCGTCGGCCCGGCAGGTACCGGCAAGACCTATCTTGCCGTAGCCTGCGCAGTGGACGCACTGCAACGTGAAACGGTACGCCGGCTGGTTCTGGTGCGTCCCGCTGTGGAGGCCGGAGAAAAGCTCGGTTTTTTGCCCGGCGACCTGGCGCAGAAAGTCGATCCCTATTTGCGCCCTTTGTACGACGCGCTGTATGACCTGATGGGTGCGGAAAAAGTCGGGCGTGCATTCGAGCGCGGCGTGATCGAGATTGCGCCGCTGGCCTATATGCGCGGGCGGACGCTGAATCATTCCTTCATCATTCTCGACGAGGCGCAAAACACCACGCCGGAGCAAATGAAGATGTTCCTTACCCGCATCGGTTTTGGCAGCAAAGCGGTAATTACCGGCGATGTTACCCAGATCGACCTGGCGCGCGGGCAGAAGAGCGGCTTGATCGAAGTGCGCAACGTGTTGAACGACGTGCGCGGGGTCATGTTTTGCGACTTTCTCGCCGAAGATGTGGTGCGCCATCCGCTGGTGCAGAAAATCGTTTCGGCCTACGAGCACTATGAGCAGCAGAAAAACGCCTGAACTGGCGCCACGCAAACTTTCGCCGCCCAGGCTTTCCTTGGCAGTGCAATATGCCAGCGTTGCGCAGAATCTGCCGACGCGCGCTCAATTGCGCCGTTGGGTAAAAGCTGCATTGCAGCGCGATGTATCAATGACGCTGCGTATTGTGGACGAGGACGAGGGCCGGAAGCTTAACAAAAGCTACCGCAGCAAGAACTACGCGACCAACGTGCTGACTTTTGTTTATGACGATACAGATTCTCTTTATGGAGACGCAGTCATTTGCGCGCCGGTGGTGGAAAAGGAAGCGCGTGAACAGCACAAGGACTTGATGGCGCACTACACGCATCTTGCCATCCATGCTGCTCTGCATTTGCAGGGCTATGACCATGAGAATGATGCCGATGCCGAGGAGATGGAAACATTGGAGACAGCGATAATGCTAAAATTGAAACAGTCCGATCCTTATCAGGAAACACGTGCCACAAATGGATGAGCCAGAAAGTAGCAAACCCAGCCTATTAGAGCGTCTTTCCACGATGCTGCTTCGCGAACCAGAAGACCGCGAACAGCTTGTCGATCTGCTGCATTCAGCCTATGAGCGCAATTTGCTGGATTCCGACGCGCTATCCATGATGGAAGGCGTGATGCAGGTTTCCGAACGGCAAGTGCGCGAAATCATGATTCCGCGCGCGCAAATGGATGTCATCGACATCAGCGAGCCACCGGAAAAATTCATTCCCTTTGTTATCGAGACAGCGCACTCGCGTTTTCCCGTGATCGATGGCGACAAAGACAACATTATCGGCATCCTGCTGGCGAAAGACCTGCTGCGCTATTACGCCGGAGAAGAGTTCAATGTGCGCGATATGCTGCGCCCGGCAGTGTTCGTGCCGGAAGCAAAGAGGCTTAACGTGCTGCTCCGCGATTTCCGCAGCAACCGCAACCATATAGCTCTGGTGGCGGATGAGTATGGCGGCGTGTCCGGCATGGTGACGATTGAGGATGTGCTGGAGCAAATCGTCGGTGACATCGAAGACGAATACGATTTTGACGAAGACGAGGACAATATTATCGTGGATGCCGCAGGCCACTATCGCGTCAAGGCTGACACCGAGATTGCGGATTTCAATGCGGCACTTGGCTCGGAGTTCAGCGATGAAGAATATGACACGGTGGGGGGGCTGGTATTGCAGGTTGCGGGGCAACTGCCCAAGCGCGGTGATCGCATCCATCTTGGCGAATTTATCTTCACCGTGTTGCGCGCCGATAGCCGCAGGCTGTATTCGTTGCTGGTGGAACGCAAAAAATCCACACCAAAAATTTCCTGAGCATGTTTATGCAAGCCACGCCACCCGAAGGCTCACTGCTTATTTACGGTTTCTGCCAAACATGTTTTAAAGCAGACAAAGCTCCGGTCGAGAGGATTCAGTGTGTTTGACGAATTGGATCGCGAGATTTTTGCCGCCGGCGAGCAAATATTCAAGGAAGGTGACGCCGGAGATTGCGCCTACCTGATTGAAAAAGGGATTGTCGAGGTCATCATTATCGAGCACGGCGTTGAACACAGGGTCAGCCTGATGGGCAAGAATGAGATGTTCGGCGAGGTTGCGCTGATAGACCACCAGCCGCGCACTGCAACCGTCAGGGCGGTAGAAAAAACGGTGCTGGTCCCTATCCGGCGAAAGCTGGTGGATGGATTGCTGGAGAAATGCGATCCAATCCTGAAGCATTTGCTGCTGCTCGTTCTGGAGCGATTCAGAAGCAGGCAGAGCAGCTTCCATGCGGCTGCGACAAGCACGACAGACTCACAGGAACAATCCATCCGCCGAAATGCCCTGAAGGGCGAGGCTACCCATAAACTGTCGCTCGCCCACGGAATTACGCGCGCGCTGGCCAATTCGGAATTTGAGCTTTATTACCAGCCTATCTGCAGTTTATTGGATGGCCGCGTTGCCGGATTCGAGGCACTGATCCGTTGGCATCATCCCACGGACGGGCTGATCCCGCCGATGGATTTTCTCTGGATTGCCGAGCAGACCGGCTTGATCCGTGAAATCGGGCTTTGGACGCTTGAGAGGGCTTGCCGGGACTGGCCGACACTGAGGCAATATACAAATTACGAAACGCCCTTTGTCAGCGTCAATTTGTCCCCGACCCAATTGGCTAGTGAAGCATTGGTCGACGATGTGGAGAAAATCATCGCGCGCCACAGTATGGAAATCACGGAGCTGAAGCTGGAGCTTACTGAAACAGCCATGGTCGAGCATCCTGAAATCGCGCTCAAAATACTGAACAGGTTAATCGGGCTGGGCAGCGGCCTTGCGCTGGACGATTATGGCACCGGGCATTCCGGGTTGAATCACCTGCAGCGGTATCCGATCGGCACGCTGAAAATCGATCGTTCTTTTATCGCCCCCATGCTGGAATCGGGACAGAGCCACGAAATTGTGCGTTCTTCCGTTGCCTTGGCGCATTCGCTGGGCATGAATGTGGTTGCCGAGGGAGTTGAAGCCAAAGAAGTAGGCGCAAGACTGCTGGAGATGGGGTGCGATTTCGGGCAGGGATGGCATTATGGCAGGCCTGCCGCATTGCATGATCTGGCATTGCGTTACGCAATAACCTGACAAACACCGGCGTTAAAACTGCTCGGCTTTAGAAATTTTCTTCGGGGCCCAGATACCGCCACTGCCCAACCGGGAGCTTCCCCAGCTTTACTTTCCCGATTCGGACACGTTTCAGTCCGGTAACTTTTAGCCCGACCAGTTCACACATGCGGCGAATCTGGCGCTTTTTTCCTTCGCGCAGCACGAAACGCAGCTGGTCTTCGTTTTGCCAGGTTACCTTGGCGGGCTTGAGATATACGCCATCCAGCTTCAAACCCCGGTTGAGCAAAGCCAGGCCGCTATCATCCAGCTTGCCTTGCACGCGCACCAGGTATTCCTTGTCAATTTGTGAGTCTTCGCCGACCAGCTGCTTGGCGACACGGCCATCCTGGGTGAGTACCAGCAAACCCTGTGAGTCAATATCCAGACGCCCGGCCGGGGCGAGACCGATGAATTGGCTGCGATGAAAACGCAGCGGCGACGGATCTTCAGCCCAGCGCGTGTTCTCATCGATCAAGGCAATCGCCGGTTTGTATCCGTGTTCGGCCTGTCCCGATACATAGCCGACCGGTTTGTTGAGCAAGATCGTTACGCGTTGCTGCTGGGTGTTTTGTGCAGGGGTGCGCAGAGTAACTTGCTGGGTTGGATAGACTTTGGTGCCAAGTTCGCTGACAGTCTCGCCATCGACCTCCACCCAACCTTTTTCGATGTACCCATCCGCTTCGCGGCGTGAGCAAAGGCCAAGTTCGGACATGCGTTTTGAAAGGCGGATTTTTTCCATGGAAATTTTGCAGTGACATTTGTGTAGGGTGCGATTTAAGCACAAAGCAATGCTTCGCGAGAAATAAAAAACGCGGCGTAGCGCCGCGTTTTTTTGTGAGAGTCAGGATTAATAAGTCTGGCTGATACCAACCGAGAAAGACCACTTCGCGGTCAATTGGCCGTAGGGGCTGCCAGCAGGATCCGGATTTGCGTATTGATACAGCGGCAATTGCACGAAGCCATATACTCTGGTCCTGGGAGCAGCAGCAAAGCTGACGCCGGGGCTGAGGTTCAAACTGTACCCGCCAGAGTGCGGGTTTGCGCCGGGATTCAGGCCGCCGTCACGTCCCTTGAACTGGGCATTTAATTGAATCAGGCCGGTCAGCTTGGGAGAAGCCGCGTAATGTGCGCCTGCGTCCAGCGCAGCATCATTGCCGGGACGATAGTCGTTGCGTGTATTCATGGCGGTTTGCATCTGTCCGCTGACAAACCAGCCCCAGGGTGAATTGGCAACATCCTGATGGTAATAGGCGCCCAGAATCAAATCGGTGCTGCCGCTACCCGGCTGCAATGAGCTTTCCAACGGCGTGCCGGGCACCATTTCAAGATCGGTTTTGCCGGTAGGCAGCTTCAAGCCAAAACGTACACCACTGCCTGCATGGTGATCGGAATCAAGTTTGTAATTTCCGATTACACGCAAATCGCCCAATGCCGAAAAACTTTTTTGTTCAACGATAGTGAGCGACGGATCGCCGATCTGGTGGGCATGGTCACGCATCACCAAAGGCAGGCCAACCGCAACGTTCCACTGGTGGTTAACCGCATAATCCAGATTCATGTTCAGCGCTCGATTGATGGTGCGCATGTTTTCTACTTCTGCGCCCAGCAGGGCAGGGTCTGTCGGCAACGGCTTGGCAACCTTTGAAGAGCCCACGCGCGGGGTATCCGCCTTGGCATAGGAATAGCGCAGGTCGATCCGCAAACCCTCATCATTGACCAACCCTTGCGTGTCCCATTGCGTGTTGACCGCGCAAAATGAAGAGCCGCAGGAAGCGTAAGCGTTGACAGTGGTGCAGAGCAGTGATGCAAACAGCAGTTTGGTTTTCATCGTCAGGAATCCCCCGGTAAATAATTATATTGGTCGAAACTGTAACGCGATGCTAGCAAATCTATTACGCACACGCCTGCGGCATATTGCCGCACCACCTTTTTCAACCTTGTTCCGCCGATTGGCAGTAGATGCGTTGAATCGGTTATGCTGCGCGGGATTTGCATCAGATCAGGTAGAAAAATTTGCATGGGCATATTCAATAAAAATTGCGGGTTGGCTTTGCTGGCTGGAGCAATGTGTGTATTCGGTTTTGCACCGTTCGGCATTTATGTAATCCCGGTGCTGGCGCTCGCCGTGTTGTTCTCGCTTTGGCTGCGCGCCGACTCGGCGCGCACGTCGGCACAGCTGGGCTTTGCCTTCGGAGTGGGCTTGTTCTGCGCAGGCATCGGCTGGATTTATATCGCGATGTACGAGTACGGCGATATGCCGCTGTTGCTTGCGTTGCTGGCGACACTGCTGTTTGCTGCATTTTGGGCGCTGCTTCCCGCTTTGGCTGGCTATGCGCAAGCACGCTTTCCGGTGGCAGCTTGGTTGCGCATCGCTCTGGTCATGCCTGCCGTGTGGGCGCTGCTTGAGTGGTTTCGCGGCTTGCTGGTGACCGGGTTCCCGTGGCTGACCCTGGGCTATGCGCACAGTGACAGCCCGCTGGCGGGTTACGCGCCGGTGCTGGGTGTGTATGGCGTGTCGTTCGCGGCTGCGGCCAGCGCGGGGTCGCTGCTTTTGTTTTGGCGGTCGCGTTGGAGCAAGCAAGGCAAGCTGGCATTGATATTACTGTTTTCCATCTGGGGGCTCGGCGCGCTGCTGCGCACCATTACGTGGACGCAGCCTCACGGCGAATCGTTCAGCGTGGCGCTGGTCCAGGGCAATATTCCGCAGAACCTTAAGTTCAACGAAGACGCGCTGGTGGGCACGCTGGAAACTTATCGCCGGCTGGTAGAGCAAAACCCGGCGCGCCTTACCGTGTTGCCAGAAACCGCGCTGCCGCTGCTGCGCCATGAAGTTCCGCAAAGTCTGATTGATAAACTGCGCGATCACGCCAGGCAAAATGACGGCGACGTGCTGATCGGTGTGTTCGTGCGTAACAACGGCAGTTACTACAACAGCGTATTCACGCTGGGCGCGGCTGATGAGCAACTTTACCGCAAACAGCATCTGGTGCCGTTCGGCGAATTCATTCCGTTGCGTCCCTTGTTTGGCTGGCTTATCAACAGCGTGCTCGACATCCCGATGGGCGATCTGGCGCGCGGCGACGCAGTACAACCGCCGCTTGCCGTCGCCGGGCAGCAAGTTGCTGTGAACATCTGCTACGAAGACGTGTTCGGTGAAGAAATTATCCGCTCACTGCCGCAAGCAACGCTGTTGGTGAATGTCACCAATGACGCGTGGTACGGCAATTCCCCGGTGGCGGCGCAACATAACCAGATTGCCCAATTGCGCTCATTGGAAACCGGGCGAATGATGCTGCGCGCCACCAACACAGGCGTGACCTCCATCATCGGCGCGAATGGCAAGGTACAGCAACAACTGCCGCAACACGAGGAAGCCGTGCTGCTCGGGCAGGCGCAAGGCTATGACGGCATTACGCCCTATGTGCGCTGGGGAAACGCGGCGATTCTGCTGTTGCTGGTTGCGATGCTGGCCTATGCCTGGCTGCGCCGCAACCCTTCGCTGCTCGGGAAAGAGGGAAAGGGGCGGTGAATTGGTTCTGCTACCTTCTCCGCTGTGCCGACAACACTCTCTACTGCGGCATCACTAACGATCTCGAAAAACGCCTCGCAGCTCACAATGCCGGCTCGGCGTCAAAATACACGCGGACACGCGTGCCGGTGGAGCTGGTATTCGTCGAGTCTTGCGCGGATCGGTCTGCCGCATCGAAGCGCGAAATGGAAATTAAAAATTTGTCGCGGGAGAAGAAGCTGGCGCTGATCCAGCCAGGATTGAGCTGACCACGCCATTCGCTTCAAGGTGTTCACTTTTTCAGAGCGGCACCCTTTTCGGCCAGAAGCTCGCGCAGCACCGAACGATGGCAATGCGCCTCATCTTCGCAGTAACAGCCGACCGAGAAGTTGCTTTGGTGGGACAGCGCGGCGAGCAGTTCGATGGCGTGGTTGTTTTCGGGAGTGGACATTTCAGCCCGGTATTTTTTGAAGAACGCCGCCCATTGAGCGGGCGTCTCGGCCAGATGCGCGAACTTCATCGTTTCGAGGCTCGGGGCCAGATTGGGAAACCACACGTCGTACCAGTTCCGCGATGCGAACTCGGTCTTGGGCACGCCGCGCGGAGGGCGGCGCACCGTTCCGATGCGCGTGCCTTCGTCTTTCGTTCTTTGGCTACCAAGTCTGACAACACGAATGACCATTTCTCGCTCCTCTTAATGTCGATCAACCGTTCGAAATCACTGGCCTGCGCGGCTTTTTGCGCGGGTCCGGTGGCTTGATGGGTTAGCCGCCCGGAACTCCGCGAGTTGTTCCGGGGTAAGCCTTTTAGTAAGGATGTAACCGTCAAGGTACTTTGCCAGTATTCAGGTTGCCTCACGAGTGCAGTCGAGGATTTCAGCCCAGCTAAATTCGGGAAACTTGTAGTCGGTAGCTGAGATTTCAAATGAGAGGGACATGTCTTCATCACCAAAACCTGCAACGGAGTCAAAGACGTGAGAGCCGGAAAAATGGATGTAGCCGGATAGGCTCTCGTAGACGTTAGGCAACCAAGGATATTCTGCAGCGTGGATTTCGACCAAGTGTGCGTCAGTAAGTCTCAAACCCGCTTTGTCTTTGAGTTTGTCGATTCGATGCCCTCCAATAACCTTTAGCGCGAAGTTGTGAGGCTGCTCGACGAACCAAGCGGCTGAGAAGCGAAGCGCTGTGTCTAGGTGGACTCGAAGTAGCGAGCGAGCGCAGACCATATTCCATGAACTCACCATCTGAGAGATGGCAGCTGTGGTCGACAGATTTCGCTTGATCGCACCGTAGGCAAGTAAATCTAATCCAAACATCGGCGCGTTGGGCTGGCCGAATAGGCGCCTGCCTGTGAGAAGGATCGCGTCGCGATCTTGCTCCAGCAAGGCAAGCAAGTTTTGAATGCGCTTCCCATGTACTCGCGACATCGTTGAGGCGGCTAACAGCTTAGACTGACCCACCGGTCAGCACTATTAAAAATAATGAAGCATGCGGTTTTTTGTTAAAGGCTTGATTCATGAGAACCCTCGCAAATTTGTCAGTCTATATATGCATAATAGTACGGGCAGCTGCAAATGTCTCTTTCCGGAATCACCGTTCGGTTACATACTTATTAGAGTGGCCTTCTAATTCCAATCAATGGCTAACAAGCCCGCCGAAAACCAGTAAAATGCGCCCTTTGCAATCGCCTGATAATAACGATCGATGCTTACCTTTCAGCAAATCATCCTGACTCTGCAGAATTACTGGGACAAGCAGGGTTGCGCGCTGCTGCAACCTTACGACATGGAGGTCGGCGCGGGCACTTCGCACACCGCGACTTTCCTGCGCGCGCTCGGGCCGGAGCCGTGGAAAGCTGCTTACGTGCAGCCTTCGCGCCGCCCCAAGGACGGCCGCTACGGCGAGAATCCGAACCGCTTGCAGCATTATTACCAGTTCCAGGTGGTGCTGAAACCATCGCCCGCCAACATTCTCGATTTATATCTTGGCTCGCTGGAAGCGCTCGGTTTCGACCTCAAGCAAAACGACATCCGCTTCGTAGAGGACGACTGGGAAAACCCGACGCTGGGCGCTTGGGGATTGGGTTGGGAGGTGTGGCTGAACGGCATGGAAGTGACGCAGTTCACCTATTTCCAGCAGGTTGGCGGCATCGACTGCAAGCCGATCACCGGCGAGATCACCTACGGGTTGGAGCGCCTAGCGATGTACCTGCAAGGCGTGGAAAATGTGTTCGACCTGACCTGGACGCCGGGGGTCAGTTACCGCGATGTGTACCACCAGAACGAGGTCGAGCAATCCACCTACAACTTCGAACACAGCGATGTGGAATTCCTGCTTGGCGCGTTCGGCAGCCATGAGAAACAGGCCAAACACCTGATGGAACAGCAACTGGCATTGCCCGCCTATGAGCAGGTGCTGAAAGCCGCGCACAGCTTTAATTTGCTAGACGCACGTGGTGCGATTTCGGTGACTGAGCGCGCGGCCTACATCGGGCGCATCCGCAACCTTGCTCGCAGCGTGGCACAGAGCTACTTCGACAGCCGCGCCCGTCTCGGTTTTCCGATGGCGCCGCGCGAGTGGGCGAATGAAGTGCTGGCGCAGATCGAGAAGAAGGTTGCAGCATGAGCACCAAGAATCTGCTTGTCGAGTTGTTCGTTGAGGAACTGCCGCCCAAGTCGTTGAAGAAGCTGGGTGAGAGTTTTGCCGAAGTACTGTTTGCCGGATTAAAGTCGCAGGGGCTTGCTGCCGCCGATGCGACGGTGACCTCCTATGCGTCCCCACGCCGTCTCGCGGTGCATGTTGCCAACGTCGAGACGCAGGCCGCTGACAAATCCGTGTCGCAGAAGCTGATGCCGGTTGCTGTCGGTCTGGATGCGAACGGCCAGGCGACGCCAGCGTTGTTGAAGAAGTTAACCAGTATTGGTGCAGACGCATCGGTGGTCCCGAATCTTAAGCGTGCGCAGGATGGCAAAGCGGAAGCGTTGTTTTACGACAGCTTGGCGAAAGGCGTACTTTTGCCGGAAGGATTACAGAAGGCATTGGATGACGCGCTAGCCAAGCTGCCCATCGCCAAGGTGATGGCCTATCAACTAGCAGATGGCTGGAACAGCGTGCAGTTCGTGCGTCCCGCGCATGGGCTGGTTGCGCTGCATGGCAGCGATGTTGTCGAAATCAAAACGCTCGGCTTGAGCTCCGGGCGCGAGACTCAAGGACACCGTTTCGAGGCCAGCGTGGATAAGGTGGTGTTGAAGGACGCTGACAGCTACGAAGCACAGATGGAAAACGAAGGCGCGGTGATCCCGAGTTTTGAAAAACGCCATGCCGAGATCGCCAGACAACTCGCTTCTGCCGCCGCCAAAGAGAATCTCAGACCGATTGAGGATGAAAACTTACTGGACGAAGTGACCGCGCTGGTCGAGCGTCCTAATGTGCTGGTCGGAAAGTTCGAAACCGAATATCTCGAAGTGCCGCAAGAATGCCTGATCCTGACGATGAAGGCGAACCAGAAATACTTTCCGCTGCTGGATGCCAAAGGCAAGTTGACCAACAAATTCCTTATCGTATCCAATATCCGCCCGGCGGATGCCAGCTTGGTGATCGGCGGCAACGAGCGAGTAGTGCGTCCGCGCCTGGCGGATGCGAAATTCTTTTTCGACCAGGATCGCAAGAAACCGCTTGATTCGCGCGTGCTCGGCTTGGCCAAGGTGGTCTATCACAACAAGCTCGGCACACAGGGCGAACGAGTGGAACGAGTGCAGGCCATTGCGCGCGCCATCGGACAGCAATTGGGCGGAGATGCACTCGCTGCACAAGTCGATCAGGCCGCGCTGTTGGCCAAGGCCGACCTTCTCACCGACATGGTGGGCGAGTTCCCCGAATTGCAGGGCATCATGGGGCGCTATTACGCCAAACATGACGGACTGAGCGACGACATAGCCTTCGCGATCGAAGACCACTACAAGCCGCGTTTTGCCGGCGACGAGTTGCCGCGCAACATGGTCGGCATTTGCGTCGCGCTGGCAGACAAACTGGAAACTCTGGCCGGCATGTTTGGCATCGGGCAAATACCGACTGGCGACAAAGACCCGTTTGCTTTGCGTCGCCATGCGCTGGGTGTGTTGCGTATGTTGGTCGAGAAAGAGCTGCAGCTCAGTTTGTCGGAGCTGATCTACATCGCCTTTGCCGGATTTCAGAAGGGATTGCTGGGCGAGGCGCAGGCCGACACTGAGACCTTCATGTTCGAGCGGCTGGGCGGAATGATGCGCGAGCAGGGCTATACCGCGAATGAGGTTGATGCCGTGCTGAGCCTGAAGCCGATGCAGACTAATCTCGTGCCGAAACGGTTGGAAGCCGTGCGCGCCTTCGCCGCCTTGCCCGAGGCGGCTGCGCTGGCCGCAGCCAACAAGCGCGTCGGAAACATCCTTAAGAAAGTCGAGGGTGCAGTCAACGACACGGTGAATGCATCTTTGCTGCAGGAAGCCGCCGAGCTGGCGCTATACAAGGCGCTTGGACAGATTGTGCCCAAGGCCGACGCAGCTTTTGCAGCAGGTGATTACACCGCTTCGCTTCAAGCTCTGGCTGCATTACGCACACCTGTAGATGCGTTCTTCGATAATGTGATGGTGAACGCCGAAGATGAGAAGTTGCGCACTAACCGCCTCGCTTTGCTGGCACAGTTGCAGCAGGCGATGAATCGCGTCGCTGATATTTCCAAATTGGCGGCTTAGGGATTTCGGGATATGCCAGCCATGAAACTCATCATTCTCGATCGCGATGGCGTGATCAACTTCGACTCCGAGCAGTTCATCAAAAACCCCGAAGAATGGAGGCCGATTCCCGGCAGCCTAGAAGCGATTGCGCGACTGAATCAGGATGGGTATCGTGTGGTGGTGGCGACCAACCAGTCCGGTATCGGGCGCGGGTTGTTCGACATGACAATGCTGAATGCAATCCACGACAAGATGCATAAAGCCTGCGCGTTGGTCGGTGCTCGTATCGATGCAGTGTTTTTCTGTCCGCACGCGGCTGATGCTAATTGCCATTGCCGCAAACCAAAAAGTGGAATGCTGGAGGAGATTGCGGCACGCTATAACCTCAGCAGCCTCAAGGGGGTGCCAGCCGTGGGCGATTCGCTGCGCGATTTGCAACCCGCTGCCGCAATGGGCGCGCAGCCATTTCTGGTGCTCACAGGCAAAGGCCTGAAAACGCAGGCAGCGGGCGGCTTGCCGGAAGGTACGCTGGTTTATCCCGACTTGGCGGCGGCAGTCGCAACATTGGTTTGATATGATTTTTATCCGTTCGTTGATCTTTTTTGTGGTGCAGCTGATCTGGGTGCCGTTTTATGCGACGCTTATGCTGTTCACTTTTCCGCTCAAGCCGCACACCCGCTACTTTCTGATCTCCGGTCTGGCCTATAGCACGATGTGGCTGTTGCGTGTGATCTGCAATATCCGCATGGAGGTGCACGGTGCTGAAAATATTCCCAAGGAACCCTGCATCGTGCTGTGCAAACATCAGTCTGCATGGGAGACGTTTGCGCTGCAAACCGTTTTCCCGCCGCAGGTGTGGGTGCTCAAACGCGAGTTGCTGTCGCTGCCATTCTTTGGCTGGGGCCTGGCATTGACCAGTCCCATCGCCATCAACCGCAGCGACGGCAAAGGCGCAATGAAGCAGTTGCTGGAGCAGGGCAAGGATCGGCTTGCACAAGGTTTCTGTGTGGTAATCTTTCCGGAGGGAACACGCATTCCGTTCGGCCAGCGAGGCAAATACAAGATCGGCGGCGCTATGCTGGCCGCGAGCAGCGGTGCGCCGGTGATACCTGTGGCGCACAACGCCGGAAGGTTGTGGGGGCGCAATGCTTTCAGCAAAAATCCGGGACTGATCACCTTGAGCATCGGCGCGCCGATTGAGACGAAAGGACTGAAGGCGGACGAAATCAATCAGCGCGTGGAGGAATGGATTGAGAATGAGATTCGGCAGTTACCGCACTGATGCTGAAACGTTTGCGTAATATAGTTAATCCCCCTGGCGTACCCGCAAGGGGCACGTCCGGGGTGTCCCCGTTGCTTCGCAACGACCCTCCCGCAGTTGAACAACGTGCCGCACTCCTTGCTGGAAAAAATGTTTCTTATACTCTGAAGCGCAGTTCCAGGCGCAGAAGCATCGGCCTGCGCATAGATGATCGCGGTTTGACAGTGTGCGTGCCGGCGCGCACCTCGGAGAAATGGCTCCACAGTGTGTTGCAGGAAAAAGCAGACTGGGTAGTGGAAAAGCTGGATGGCTGGCAGATACGCAAACCGGCTGCGCCGCGTTGGGCAGATGGTGAATCGATTCCCTATAAAGGCGAACTGCTTACCTTGCGAGTTGTGCAGAGTTTGTTTGCCTCAGCCGTAGTCCGGCATGGCAGCGAGCTGCGGGTGTTTGTCGTTAATGACTGTGCGGCAGTCCATATTGAGCATGCGGTGAGGTATTGGTACCGGGACGAAGCAGAGCAATTATTTGCGGAGCGCGTGGCGTATTACGCGCGGTTACTGGATGTTGTACCACAATCAATCAAACTATCAACGGCAAAAACCCAGTGGGGAAGTTGTACGCCGCACGGTTCGGTGAGACTGAATGTGCAGCTGATAAAACTACCGCCGCACCTGATAGATTACGTGGTGGTGCATGAACTCGCTCATCTGCGCGAAATGAATCATTCAGCTGCGTTTTGGCGCGTGGTGGCAAGCGTGTGTTCAGATTACGCAAGGCTGCGCAAAGAACTCAGGGCAATTTCATTGAGTGCCGAATAGAACATCGCATACCTTATTTGGGCAATACCAATATGCTATCGATGTAATCTCTGCCGGAGTGATGCTCTATCCACAAGCTGATCGTGATAATTACAAAAATCTCTTTATGTCAGCGTAACGACCTTTATAATCCGTTCCAATAAAATTTAGCAGGCACAAAAATGCGATCAGGAATTATTATTGGCATCACAGTAGTATTCGTTCTGCTGTTGCAGGGTTGCGGACGCAAGGCTCCGCTTACACTTCCGGCATCCAAGCCTCAAACAACCCGGACGCAAACCCCAAGTCCGCAAACACCTGAGCCACAAAAATCAGGCGCGCCATCTTCACCACAAGGCAAAGAGCCATGAGCCATTACTTTCATTATCAAGGCGGTGCGCTTTTTGCTGAGCAAGTGAAGCTGGATGACATTGCTGCGCGGTTTGGCACCCCATGTTATGTGTATTCCCGCGCAGCGCTGACAGATAGTTTTGGCCAGTTCGTGAAGGCATTGCAGGGGCGCGAACATCTGATCTGCTATGCGGTAAAAGCCAATTCGAATCTTGCGATTCTGAATGTGTTCGCCCGCCTGGGAGCCGGTTTCGACATCGTGTCCGGCGGGGAATTGCAGCGCGTGATGGCGGCAGGCGGGGATACAAGCAAAGTGGTGTTCTCCGGCGTTGGTAAAAGCGTTGCGGAAATGCGCATGGCACTGGACGCAGGCATACTTTGCTTCAACGTTGAATCTGCAGCAGAGCTGGACCGCCTCAACGAAGTAGCCAGGGACATGGGCAAGGTCGCGCCGGTCAGCTTGCGAGTGAACCCGGACGTGGATGCAAAAACCCACCCTTATATATCGACCGGCCTGAAGCAAAACAAATTTGGCGTGGCTTATGGCGAAGCCATCCAGCTGTATCGCAAGGCGCATGGTTTGCCTAACTTGCGAATTACCGGCATAGATTGCCACATCGGGTCACAGCTTACCGAGACCAGTCCGTTCATCGCGGCGGCGGAAAAAATATTGGCGCTGGTGGACAGGCTGTCCGGTGAAGGAATTCGCCTGGAGCACATCGACCTGGGCGGCGGACTGGGCATACGCTACAACGATGAGACGCCGCCGGCGATTGGCGAATATGTGGCGGCCCTGCTGGGCGCGCTGCGCGGGCGCAGCGAGAAGCTGATCCTCGAACCGGGTCGTGTGCTGGTCGGCAACGCGGGCGTGTTGCTGACGCGTGTGGAATATCTCAAGCATGGCGAAGAGAAAAATTTTGCCATTGTCGATGCCGCGATGAACGACCTGATGCGCCCGGCCCTGTACGACGCTTTTCATGAAATTTTACCGGTAAGGCGTGAAAACCATGAGGCACAGATCTACGAAGTGGTTGGTCCGATCTGCGAAACGGGCGACTTTATAGGTCATGCGCGCGACATGGCAATTCAGCCCAAGTCCTTATTGGCAGTGCTTTCTGCGGGTGCCTACGGAATGAGCATGAGCTCCAATTACAACACCCGCCCGCGCGCTGCCGAGATTATGGTGGACGGAAGTGCCATGCATCTGGTGCGTGAACGCGAAACGGTAGCGCAGCTATACGCAGCTGAAAAACCAATTTCATGATATTTGAAAATTCTTGAAGATTTATTACGAAATTTGTTGCACGTTTTTTTAAACGTGGATACAGTACCGATGCCGCAAGCGTCTTTCGCAAAATACAGGGCGTTTGGGTGTGCAGTGAGTCGTAATGAATGTTCTAAAATTTTTATGGAGAATGAAAATGGCAACATCAGCAAAAACACCCGCAACCAAAAAACCCGCCGCGAAAAAAGCAGTAGCCAAGAAGCCAGCAGCCAAGAAAGCCGTTGCTAAAGCCAAGCCAGCAGCCAAGAAGCCAGCTGCGAAAAAAGTAGCGGCTAAAAAACCAGCTGTGAAAAAAGCCGTAGCTAAAAAACCGGCAGCCAAGAAAGTCGTTGCTAAAGCCAAGCCGGCAGCCAAGAAGCCAGCTGCGAAAAAAGTAGCGGCTAAAAAACCAGCTGTGAAAAAAGCCGTAGCTAAGAAACCAGCTGCGAAAAAAGTAGCGGCTAAAAAACCAGCTGCAAAAAAAGCAGCAGCCAAGAAGCCAGCTGCAAAACCGGCCGGCGGCATTCTTAAAGCTTAATTTCGCCCTGCAAGGGGCGGTTTGGTTTTTCCGCCCTTTTTCGGTTTTCTAACAGGCGAGGTTTCGGCAGCGACACCTGCGTTTTACGCGGGGTGTATTCGTTCCCCGTTAAATCAGGAAGATTGTCGCCAATCCCAGGAAGATGAAGAACCCGCCGCTATCGGTAATGGCGGTAATCATCACGCTGGAGCCGATGGCCGGGTCGCGTCCCAGCTTTTGCATGACAAGCGGTATACCCATGCCGACGGTTGCGCCTACCAGCAGGTTGAGTAGCATCGCACCGGTCATCACGATACCGAGCGCAACGCTGTGGTACAGGAAGTAAGCGAACAATCCTGCAATGCTGCCCCACAGCAGGCCATTAAATCCGCCAATTGCCAGCTCCTTGAGCATCAGCCTGCGTGCATTGTCCGGTGTGATTTGTCCCAGGGCGAGTGAGCGGGTGATGATGGTGGTAGTTTGGTTCGCAGAGTTGCCTGCAATGCCTGCGACGATAGGCATGAGCGTGGCGAGGGCGACGAATTTTTCTATCGTGTTTTCAAAGTTGCCGATTACCCGCGAGGCGAAGAATGCGGTGCAAAGATTCAGTGCCAGCCATGTCCAGCGGTTCTGCGCGCTCTTCCATACCGAGGCAAAAATATCTTCTTCCTCGCGCAAACCGGCCAGGTTAAGTACATCGCTTTCCGATTCGGTGCGGATAAAGTCCAGTACCACGTTCACTGTCACCCGTCCGACCAGTTTGCCGTCCTCATCTATCACCGGCGCGGAAACAAGGTCGTAGCGTTCAAAAGCCTGAGCAGCCTGTTCCGCTTTTTCATCAGGCTGCAGTTGTATGGTGTCAGTCAGCATTAAGTCGCCGACATTTACTTCCGGTTCATTGACCACGACAAGGTTGATCGGCAGGACGCCTTTGAAACGGTCATCCCGATCCACTACGAATATCTGGTCGGTGTGATCTGGCAGCTTATCGAAGCGGCGCAAATAGCGCGATACCACTTCCAGCGTGACGTCCTCGCGGACATGGATCATATTGAAATCCATCAGCGCGCCGACCGAATCTTCCGAGTATGACATTGCCGCGCGCAATTGCTCACGCTCTTCGATGGACAGCGACCTGAACACGTCGCGCATCACATTTTGTGGCAGATCAGGCGCGAGGTCGGCGATTTCGTCGGTGTCAAGTTGCTCGGCGGCGGCGCGCAACTCTTCGCGGTTCATGGTCGCAATCAGCGACTCGCGCACCGCATCGGAAACTTCGATCAGGATATCGCCGTCGCGCTCCGACTTGACCAGTCCCCATACCAGCAAACGCTGATCAATGGGCAAAGCTTCAAGAATGTACGCGATGTCCGCAGGGTGCAGGCTGTCAAGTTTGCGCTGCAGTTCGGCAAGGTTGTGTTTGTGCACTAGCGTATCAACCAATGCATGACGATCTTCGCGCGGGAGCTCCTGACGATGAACAACCCCTTCCAGCAAGGCGTGCTTGCTCAGCAGAAATTCCACCTGTTTGAGGTGACTCTGCACATTTTCTGTGTAGTGATGTTCTTGGCCGCTGTCAGTCATCGCGCATACCCTGGAAATCGCGCGCTATTGTAAAGAATTTGCCGTGTGACTGCGCGGTAAATTTGGCTGGATTCAGTGGCGGATAAGCGGGTGTGCAGGCTTCAGACGTACTTTTCCAGATCAAATCCAACTGGACAGAAATCGCATGGGTAGTTTTGCAATACTTGCTTCATCAACCCAGTCAATCCAAAGGTAAAAATTGGAAAGTGTCATCACGTGGGACAGGGTTTGCTCAAGCCGGGTACTCTTGTCCGATGGCAGCCAGCAGAGCTGCCGTTCACATGTTATTAAAGAGATGATTTTCGATGGCGTAGCGCATCATGTCGGCGTTGTTGCGCATGCTCATTTTTTCCATAATGCGGCTGCGGTATGTGCTGATGGTTTTTACGCTCAAATTCAGGATGCCGGCAGTTTCAGCAAGAGGCTTGCCAGAAGCGATCAGCAGGAAAATCTGGTACTCGCGATTCGACAGGGTCTCATGCGGTAATTTTCCATCCGGTATGCCAACTTCGTTGGCGATCAATTCGACCACAGCCGGACTGATATGTTTTTTGCCATTAAGCACACAATGCACCGCACTCACCACTTCATCAGGCGCGCATTCCTTGTTCAGATAGCCAGCCGCACCGGCCTTGATAAGGCGCACAGCGAATTGTGCTTCAGGGTAGGAGCTGAGGATCAACACCGGCAGCCTCGGCCTATCCCTGCGCAGATGCTTGAGCAAGTCGACGCCGTTCATGCCGGGCATGGCAATATCGATCAGTGCCACATCGCAGTCGTTTCTGAGTAGCCAGTTTATGGCGCTTGTACCATCGCCGTGCTCTGCCACGACTTTCATCTCGCCGCTTTTTTCCAGGATGAGCTTCAATCCATGGCGCACAATAATGTGATCGTCGGCGATCAGGATGCGGATCATCTTTTTTTCTTTTTGTTGGTAGTTAAAGGCAATATTACCGTCACGCTGAATCCGCCACCGGGCGGGGTGTCGAAGCTTATTCTGCCGCTTAGTTGGTCAACGCGCTCGCGCATGCCGAGTATGCCAAAGTGTTTTGAGGTATCGGTGTGAGTTTTCGTTATGCCGCGTCCATTATCGATGATCGACATGACAACCTCAGTGTCATTGTGGAGGTATTCGAATTCGATACTGGATGCGCCGGAATGCCGTGCTACATTGGAAAGCGCTTCCTGGGAAATGCGGAACAGCTCAATCGAGCGTGATATATCCAGAAGACCTTTGTCGCCAATGCAGTTTACCCGGCACTTGATACCGGTACGATTCTGGAAATGCACAGCTTGCCACTCTAACGCAGCCAACAGCCCTATTTCGTCGAGTATCGGGGGGCGCAGGCCGGTGATAATGTTCCGCATGATGCCCGCCGCATGATCGATTGCTTGCGACATATACTGCACGTGATCAAGAAGCGATGTTGCCTCCTTGCGCGTTGACAATTCATCTTTCAACCAATGGGTTTCCATTTTCAGGGTAAGCAGCGTGCCGCCCAGATCATCGTGGATTTCGCGCGCGATGCTGGCTTTTTCTTCCTCGCGTACTGACTGCACATACGCGGTGAGGTCACGCAGTTGCCTTTCCAATTGTTTGTGCGCGGTGATGTCGGTGATGGCAAGGCGCAGCAGGGATGTGGTGCTTAATGATTGGTTATGGGATAACGGATCATCAAGCTTGTGTGAATTTAGAAAATTGTCTGTTTTTAATGAAGTTATCAGGACATGCAAGCGTGAACCATCAAGGCGCTGAAGCGCCAGTTCGCAATTTTGCCGCCCGTCGCTTTGCAACCCATTCTGAAAATGCCGATCCCACTGATCGTGGTTCTCGGAGATGACGAAGTGGGAGAAGCGGCGATTGAGCAGTTTCTTGCGCTCAACCCCCAATAACGCGGCGCCGGAAAGATTCGCCTCAGTGATCATGCCCGCACGATTGAGTGTGAGGTAACCGACGGAAGCAAACTCATAAAGGTCAAAGTAGCGGTCGCGCATATTTTCCATGACAGTCTGCGCACACCGCAACTCGTCGTTCTGCATTTCCAGTTCGATTTGATGCACCTGAAGTTCGTGCAGCAATTCCTCAGGAGGCAGCGGCTTGGGCTTGGTCGCGAGGGTAAGTTGCTCCTCGGCGGATTTCCGCAGCGCATCCTGGTTAATTGATTTTTTTCTCAAACTGTATCCTTCACAGAGAAGTGGGCTCCCAACAGATTGATGCAGCGTTGTAAGGATTGAGCATATTTGCCGATTAGGCAAATGCAGTAAAAATTAGCCAGGCAATTAATGAAGCTGGGACACGATGCGCCGTGCCTCTACGGGATTTCCGCGTCGCTCATGCGCGACATAATAATGTCCGTCTTGAGCAGCAGTCCGCGCGCTTCGCGGTGCCCATCATAATAGCGCGGGTTGGGCACCATCGCGGCTAGCTTTGCGGACTGCTCGGCAGTTAGACTCGCCGCGCCAGTGCCGTAGTAGTGGCGCGCCGCGGCTTCCGCACCGAACACGCCGTTTCCCCATTCGATGATATTCAGGTAGATTTCGAAAATGCGCCGCTTGTCCATCACTGCCTCAAGCATCACGGTGATTGCGGCCTCCTCCAGCTTGCGCCAGGGCGTGCGCTTGGTGGAAAGAAACAGGTTTTTGGCAAGCTGCTGGCTGATGGTTGAGCCGCCCGCAACAATTTTGCCCTTCTTCATGTTTTTTTCGTAAGCTTTCTGGATGCCATCCCAGTCGAAACCTTCATGATCGACAAACTTGGCATCTTCCGAAGCTATCAGCGCGCGCTTAAGGCTGTTGGAAATATTGGCGTAGTTTACCCACTTGTACCGGAGTTCTGCATTGGGATTCTTGTCCTGCATGATGGCCAGTCGGTTTTCCATAAACGCGCTGGTTGAGGGATTGAATTTCACCCACCAGCAGATGTGCGCGAACAGCCAGACCTGGTAAAGCAACACCAGACCGATCGCGACAAGCAATGCGCGCCAAAGCAAGCTACGCAATATATTCACTATTGATTACGCAATGCGGCGATGACTGGTGCGGTGTCAGGGCGTATTCCGCGCCAGATGCGGAAGGATTCTGCGGCCTGTTCGACCAGCATGCCAAGGCCATCGGCAACAACTGAGGCACCATGTTCACGTGCAAATTTCATGAACGGCGTTTCGCGTCCGTACATCATGTCGTAGGCCAGCGCGCTGGGAGCGAAGATAGTCGCGGGCAATGGAATTTCGCTATCTGTCAGTCCGGCAGAAGTGGCGTTGATAATTACATCGAATTGTTCGTCTCTGAGACCACCAAACTCAACGGCTTTAATGGAGAAGAGCCGGAATTTGTCATGTTGCTCCACAGTCTTTTTCAGGCTGGTCGCTTTTTTCAGTGTGCGATTGTAAATTACCAAGGGCGACTGAGATGCTTCAAGTAGTGGATGCAATACACCAGCAGCGGCACCGCCAGCGCCAATTAACAAGATGCGTTTGTTCTTGAGCGAGACCTTGAGGTTCTGCTCAATATCATTTACTAAGCCAATACCATCCGTGTTGTAACTGGCTATCTTATAATTTCTGAAATCAAGAGTATTGACCGCATCTGCTTTGTCACCTGAATCAATCGCGTCTATAACCTCATTGCTGACATCGTTTGCGAGTTTGAATGCCTCGAACTTGAAAGGCACGGTGACATTGCAGCCCTTGTAGCCTGCCTTGCGCAGCCGTTCGACGGTCGCGGCAAAGCCGTCTGGCGGCGCGAGGATGGCCTCATAGCTGATGTCCTGCCCGGTCTGCTCGGCGAACATTTTATGAATCTGCGGCGACTTGCTGTGGGCGATGGGGTTGCCGATGACGGCGTACTTATCAGTCATGACGTTTACTCGCTTTCCAGCCTGTCCGACGAGGTAAACATCCACGTGCGGGTAATGGTCAGAATGTCGGTATCTTTGGTGATGCTCGGGGGCAGCGGGGAATAAGGGGCGGCAAGTTTGACGATGCGCATCGCTGCCGCATCCAGTAATTGATGGCCAGAGGATTTGCTCACTTCTATGCTTTCAACATTGCCATCCTTGAGGATAGAAACGCTGAGCTGCAATTTTCCAAAGAGTTTTTGGCGGCGCGCTTGCTCCGGATAATTAAGATTGCCGATGCGTTCAACTTTGATGCGCCAGTCCTCAATGTATTGTGCGAAGCGGTACTCCTGTGTGCGAGCGCCGATGAATTTGCGGCGCGGCAATTTCTGATAGGCTTCCCAGCTTTTGTCGATTTGAGCTTCGAGCCGAGCGATTTCCAAAGCTCTTTCCACAAGCTCATCGCCGCTGCTGCCATCCTTCTTGTTCTGTTTTACAAGCTCCGGCTGTGCCGTCGTGTGATCGCTTTTCAGCTTGGTCATCAACCGTTTGGTTTCTTCTTCGAGTGCGGATACGCGCTTGCTGCGCTGCTCGGGGACAAACCTCTGGTCGTTGCGTATCGCGGGCAGAGGGCTTTTCGCACGGCGGTTTTCAGCGGTATTGCCGCCGCCATCAAGATGGGCTTGCGCCAGTGCATCGGCTGTTGAAGGCTTGGTAGAAGATTTGGCATTGACCAATACTACCTGCAGCGGTTGCAAAAAGTTAATAGTGTTATGCGGTTTAGGCAGTACCAGTACAACGCCGAACAAGAAAAAAGCATGCAGCGCGATCGACAAAGTCATCGAAAAAGATAGCGGCGTCAGCATTGATAGCGATATCATTAATGCCAGACGCGATTTAAGTTTGGCTAACAAACCGCGCCTCCTTCAAAAGGCGTTGTTGTTTTAAAGCGCGTGATGAGGCGCGAGGGAGGCATTCCCGCACCGGACGCTTGCGCGCACCGTGTCATACCTCCCCCTCCTCCAGCGTTCCGGCATAGCGCGTTTGCACTTGAAGATCAAGCAGGTCAATTTCACCGATGGCCAGTTGCACGCGGGTATTGGCGGGCAATTCCGGTAGCGACGGTGCGCGGAAAATCAGCGGGATGCCGTCAACCTTCACCAGATTTTCGCGCAGCACAACAGCAGTAACGACAAGCTCGCGCAGCGATTCGTTGGCAGGAATTAACGATTGCTTTTGCGAGGTTTTGTCTTGCGACAAAATACCTGCTTGCCCCACTTCTCGTTCGCTTCCTCCCCCGCTTGCGGGGGAGGATTGAGGAGAGGGTGTTTGTGGGAGAGTGGAGCTGCCATGCACATTAGCTTGTTCCTGCTGAAGCCAACGCAAACACCAATAGCGTTCCATGTGCCTCTGAAAGTCGTTGTAGATGGTATACATGGTATCGAAATCACGCATCGCGGCGTACAGCGCGACATCGTTTTTTTCGTAGGTTGGTTCACCGTTGCGCAGCATCGCGATGATCTGCCGCTGGTTCACCATGTCCACGTAGCGGCGTAGCGGTGAGCTCGACCACATGTATTGCGCCACGCCCAAGCCCTGATGCGGTGCGGCCACGGTGCTCATCCTGACCTTACCGTTTTGCTGCGTGCGGTAGATGCCTACGAAGCCGTGCTCGGCAAGGTGTTTTCCCCATTCTCTGTTTACCAGGATCATCAGCTCGGAAACCACTTTGTCGATCGGCGAGCCGCGCCGTCGCAGCGTAACACTGACGCGATCATTGTCGATCTGGAAGTTGTAATCGACCTGCTGCGTGCTGTTGTCGGACGGCTTGCCGCGCACCGTTTCCAGTTTTTGCGCCAGATTCCACAACAAGGCGAGCTCGCCCGCATAGGGATAATCGAGCTTGCCCGCAGCCAGCGTCTCTTCGTTGAACAGCGGTTCAAGCGTGTCATGGCGCAGGTTCGCTGCGATGTGGATGCGTTCGACGCGACTCTCGTGGCCTAGTATCTCCAGTGTTTCGCCGTCCACTTCGTTATACATCGACAGCGCAGGACAGACACGATCCGCGCACAACGTAAAGGCTTGCACCACGCTATCAGGCAGCATGGTAATTTTCTGGCCGGGCATATATACGGTGGAAAGCCGTTGCGCGGCGATTTTATCACCCGCAGAATCGCGCGGCAGGCCCAATGTGGGCGCGGCAATATGAACGCCGACGCGCCAGTTGCCATTAGCCAGTTTTGTTACCGAAATCGCATCATCGATTTCCGTCGTGGTTGCATCATCGATGCTAAAGGCATTTACACCAGCCAGCGGTAACTCTTCCCATGGGCTTATCTCGACGGGCGGGAAGCCCGTGCCGTTAGGAAAATTCTCAAACAGGAATTTGTGAAAATGATAATCATGCGTTGAAGGCAATGCGCCGCAGCGATGCAGCAAATGCGCGACGGACAAATGCGTCGCGGCGCAGGCAGCTTCCAGCGCCTTAACCTCAAGGGTGTTGCGATCCGGTTTGTAGAGCAATTGCGTGAGGTGTTCGGCGAACTCGGCGGGCAATTCAAAGCGGCTCAGTTGCTCGGTGTAACGCGCCTGTAACGCCAATTGCTGGCGCTTGCGTTCGGCCCCGGCCAGTGCGGCCTTGAGCACATCTGGCGGCGCAGCCCGGTAGCGCCCTTTGCCTTTCTTGTGGAAATAGATCGGCGCGCTGTGCAGGCGTATCAGGGTGGCAGCTGCTTCGAGAGAGCTGGGGGTATGGCCAAAATATTCGGCGGCGATCTGCTCCGAACCAAACTCATCCGGCGGACAACACTCCCAGAGGAAATCCACCTCGATTCCTTCGGCGAGAGACTCCGCCTGAGCCATAAATTCTGCCAAGGCCGGTTGGGTGAATCGCAGCATCACATTGGTTGCTTTGACCTTGCTGCGCTTGCCGGACACACTTTCAATCTGGAGCGAGGTGGTGTTGTCGGCCATGATGCTGCCGACCTTGAAATTGCCGTCTTCTTCGTAAAGGATATTCATGGGGGACTGCGGGAAAATTTGCTTCAGATTATAGCAGTTCGGCCATGCCCGAGATTCGCAGGTTGGGCTGAACGAACATGAACGGTAATGCACTCCTAATCATATATCGTTCCCCATGCTCTGCATGGGAGCGAAACAGCTTATTGTAGGGTGCATGGAAGGCACCCTACGATAGTTTTACTTTTGAATTAGAAATGAAATGAAACCTGCCCCTACGAAAGAAGCCGGCTCGTGCCGGCTTCTTTGTGCGAATGGTTAATTCCTATTTCTGGTTCAGAACCCACGTAACCATGGTCTTGATGTCGCCATCGCTGACTGACTTTGGAGTGGCCGGCATAGGCATAGTGCCGAAAGAGCCCTTGCCGCCGCTACGTACCTTGGCTTCCAATTGGGCTTGGGCGCCTTTATCACCCTTGTATTTTGCGGCAACGTCTTTCAGGGCAGGTCCTACCGTTTTCGTGGCGACTGCATGACATGCAACACAGTTGTTTTTCTTGAACAGGGCTTCGCCGTCATCAGCGGCAAAGGCAACAGCGGAAACAGACAGGGCAGCAGTCATGGCAACAAGATAGCTAGCTTTCATAATGGTCTCCTTGGTCAAAATTATCAATGCGGGAATTCCACGCATCCTGATAATACATCAAATCGATACCAGTCAAACTGCCGAGAAACACGTCCAATCAGCAGTTCCTGCAAGTATTAGTGCCTTAAATGACGCCCGCCTGATGCGCCTGCTCGTCGGCAAAATAACTGCTACGCACCATCGGGCCGCAGGCTGCATGGCTGAATCCCATTTCTTTTGCCGCCTGCTCGAACATCGCAAAAGTTTCCGGCAGCGCATAGCGCAGCACCGGCAAATGCCCGTCTGATGGTTGCAGGTATTGGCCGATGGTAAGCATATCCACATTATTCGTGCGCAGATCGCGCATCACTTGCAGCACCTCATCATCGGTTTCGCCCAAGCCCAGCATCAGGCCGGATTTGGTCATCACCTGTGGGAAGCGTGCCTTGAAGTCTTTGAGCAGCCTCAGTGAATGTGCGTAGTCCGCGCCCGGCCTTGCCAGGCTGTAGAGGCGCGGCACGGTTTCCAGATTGTGATTGAACACGTCGGGCAGGCTGCGTGAAAGCGCATCAAGCGCAGGTTCCAGCCGTCCGCGAAAATCCGGCACCAGAATTTCCAGGCGCGTTGCGGGTGAGCTGACGCGTATCGCCGCCAGGCAATCGGCAAAATGCTGTGCGCCGCCGTCGCGCAAGTCGTCCCGGTCCACGCTGGTGATAACCGCGTATCTAAGCTTGAGCTGGCCGATGGAGTGCGCCAGATTTTCAGGTTCGTCCGCGTCGGGCGGCAGAGGCTTGCCGTGCGCTACATCGCAAAACGGGCAGCGGCGCGTGCATACATCGCCGAGAATCATGAAAGCCGCCGTACCTTTGCCGAAACATTCCCCGATGTTCGGGCAGGATGCCTCCTCGCATACCGTGTGCAACTGGTGTTCGCGCAGCACGCGTTTCACATCATGGTATCCCGCACTGCTCCCGGACTTCACGCGTATCCATTCCGGTTTGCGCAGCCGCTGCTGCAGCGGCACGATCTTGATCGGGTTGCGCGCGGTTTTTTCTTTTCCTGTTTGCCTATTTTCGGTCAAACGGTTTCTCCTCGATTCATGTGATCCATCAGCCGGTCATGCAGCCGCGACAGCAATAACAATGCGGTAGTCGCCCCGATAAAGGCGAAGAACATGTCGGATTGCGTATCCCACTGATCGCCCTGCGTCCCGAGGAATTCATCCGCGCCCTGGCCCATCGCCAGCGCCGCCCACCACTCGATCAATTCATACCACGCGCTGATCGCCATCGCCACGCAGAGTGACAGGAACGCAGCCATTCTGCGACTGGTCAGGTAGGTGCGCAGCAGGATTTCGCGCGTCACCAGAAAGGGCACAAAGCCTTGCATGAAATGGCCGATCTTGTCGTAAGGATTGCGGTTGAGCGACAGCAAGTCCTGAATCCAGAAACCCAGCGGCACGTGCGCGTAGGTGTAGGTGCCGCCCGCGATGAGGATCAGCGCATGGATGAAGATCAGAACATAAAGCAAAGTGGTCAGCGGAAAGCGGCGATAGGTTGCTGCCATGACCGGCAGTGCAATCAGGACGGGCGCAACCTCCATGAGCCATGTGATGCGGTCATAAGGATGAATGCCGGAGAGCGACAGGACGAGCAGCAGCGTCAGCATGGAAAGGATCAGAAATTTTTCACGAGGCATGGCGATCCTCATGTTTAATGATGTTGCTAATAACATTTTCTCTTCGTAAAAATATTCCATGATGTAAGAATGTGCACTGCACGCGATTTGCATTTTTATTCACGGGCACGACCCGCTTCTATAGATATCAGGTGTTGCCGCAAACCATGAACCAGGTTCTGCGCCAGTTGCGCTTGCAGTTCTTCGATGCCGGCAGTGATGCCGAGTTCGCAGCATTGCGTGACGCGCAGTCCGGCGTAGCCGCACGGGTTGATGTTGGCGAACGGTGCCAAGTCCATGTCCACGTTCAAGGCGATGCCATGATAGCAGCAGCCATGCTTGATTTTCAGGCCGAGTGAGGCGATTTTTGCGTCGCCAACATACACGCCGGGCGCATCTTCGCGGCCTTGCGCGGGCACGCCGTGTTCACCGAGCAAATCGATCACCGCCTGCTCCATCAGGCGCACCAATTCGCGCACGTTGATTTTCCAGCGGCGCAGGTCGATCAGCAGGTAGGCGACGATCTGGCCCGGGCCGTGGTAGGTGATCTGTCCGCCGCGATCAATCCTGATAACCGGGATGCTGGTGGGATGCAGCAGGTGCTCCTGCTTGCCCGCGAGGCCTTGCGTGTAGGTGGGCGGATGTTGCACCAGCCAGATTTCGTCGCGGGTTTCGCTGGTGCGCTCTGCGGTGAATTGCTTCATCGCGTCCCAAATTGGCTGATATTCAACCAGGCCGAGTGAACTGACGAGGGGCGAGGACTGAGGATTAAGGACTGAGTGCGGAGTTATAAGTTTTGAGTCCTCAGTCCCCAGTCCTGAATCCTTGGTTCTCATAGCACCATCACCACCATCGGGTGGTCGCAAAGATCCTGGTAAACCGCATCGAGCTGCTCGCGCGAGGTGGCGCGGATGGTGCAGGTCAGGCTGACATAACGGGCATTTTTGCTCGCGCGCATTTCCATGCTGGCAGCGGTGAATTCTGGATCGTGTTTGCTGACCACTTCCAGCACAGCCTGTGCGAAGCCCGCCTGCTGCAGGCCGAATATCTTCAGCGGAAATTCGCAGGGATATTCGATCAGGCTGGACGTTAATTCTTTATCTGGCAATTCACTCATGGTTGTTCATTCATGCTGTATTACATCGTAGTGGACGTTTCCACGCGAATCGCGGGAACGATTTCTTTTTACTTACGCATCACGTCGCGTTTGAAATCCTGATATAGCTTATGCAATTTGGCGAACATTGCGCCCGGCTTGCCCGTACCGACCGGCTTGCCGTCGAGTTGCGTGATCGGCAGCACTTCCTTGGTGGAGGAAGTGAGCAGCAATTCGTCGGCGTCAAATATTTCCGCAACGGAAATCCTGCGCACTTCATGCGGGATGCCGTTGGCGGCGGCGAGCTCGATCACGACATCGTAGGTAATGCCGGGCAGCATCAGGTTGTCCTTGGGCGGCGCGAGCAGTGTGCCGTTCTTCACGACAAAGATGTTGCTGGCTGCGCCCTCGGTCATAAATTCATTATTGCGAATCAGGATCGTCTCGGCGCAACCGGCATCGACCGCCATCTGGCGCAGCAGCACGTTAGGCAGCAGCGCGATGGACTTGATGTCGCAGCGCAGCCAGCGGTTGTCCGGCGCGGTGATGCAGGCGATGCCGCTGTGCAGCAAGCTGTCGGGCGGGCTGGGCAGCGGGCTGCTCATCATGAACACGGTAGGTGCGACGGGAGGTTTGGGGAATGCATGGTCTCGCTTGGCCACGCCGCGCGTGATGTGCAGATAGAGATATTGATCCTCGCCTGCATTGCGCGCGATGAGCTGGTTGATGATGGCTGCCCATTCCGCTCTGCTGTGCGGGTTGGCGAGCTTGATGCCGTCCAGGCTGTGTTGCAGGCGGCGCATGTGCTCTTCCAGACGAAACGCATTGCGCGAGTACACCGGAATCACTTCGTACACGCCGTCGCCGAAAATAAATCCGCGATCAAGCACGGAGACCTTTGCCTCTTCTATGGGCATGAACTGTCCGTTCAGGTAAATTGCCATAGCAGCCTCCTTATTCAAAGAGTAAACGCATGTTGTCCCATCCGCGCGTGAACACGTTTGCCAACGGCACGCTGTCCAGTGCGACCAATGAAAACTCTGCAATGGGCTTGCCGTCGAGTGTCAGTTTGAGCAAGCCTACTTGTTGTCCGTTGCTGACTGGCGCCAGGACAGTTTGACTCGTTACCAGCTTCGCCTTGATTTGGGCAAGTTTTCCTTTCGGAACAGTCAGGAATATATCTTGCCGAAAGCCGACCCTGATGTGGCTCTCTGTGCCTTTCCAGATACGTATCGTGGTGATGGGCTGATTTTTAAGATACAAGCGGGCCATATCGAAATTCTGGAAACCGAAATTCAGCAGCTTTTGGCTTTCAGAGGCACGCAACCTGTCGGAATCTGCGCCGAGAAGCACCGAAATCAAACGGCGATCATCGCGTTTGGCCGAGCCCACCAGACAGAATCCGGTGGTTTCGGTGTGCCCGGTCTTCATGCCATCGACGTAAGGATCGAGCCACAACAGGCGGTTAAGATTGGCCTGGGTGACGTTGTTGAAAGTGTATTCGCGAAGAGAAAACAGCGGATAGTGCTGCGGATAGTCGCGCACTATGGCAGCCGCAAGCAGAGCCAGATCGGACGCAGTGCTG
Organism: Nitrosomonadales bacterium; assembly: GCA_023259055.1. Taxonomy (GTDB): domain Bacteria; phylum Pseudomonadota; class Gammaproteobacteria; order Burkholderiales; family Gallionellaceae; genus Gallionella. Next base: position 25,402 of record JAHFQZ010000002.1, on the reverse strand, counting down.
TAGTGCTGAGTATCCGGCTGTCCGACCGGATTGGTGAAATGCGTGTTAATCATCCCCAAGCGTTTGGCTTCCTTGTTCATCTGGTCAACGAAACCGGCCTCGCTGCCGGCAATGTTAAGCGCCAGCGTAATTGCCGCATCGTTGCCGGATTGCACGATCAAGCCGTGCAACAATTCATCCACCGTTACGGATTGCCCTGATTTAAGCAGCATGCGTGGTTCGCCGCCGGGGTTGCGCGTGGCAGCGGCCGGCACTGACAAGCTCTGATTCGCAGACAACGTGCCGTGTTTGAGCGCATCGAAAGCCAGATAAGCGGTCATCAACTTGGTCAGCGAGGCAGGCTCCACGCGAGCGCTACCATTCTGGTTTACGAGAATTTGATTGCTGGTGTAGTCGTAGAGCAAGTAAGACTTGGCGGCCAGTAGCGGTACGTCATCATTAATGACCTGGCTGTCGCTTTCTGACATCCTGGTGGTTTCACCAGTCGATTTACCAGGCAGGGTGATGGGCTGCGCGGCTGCTAATGCGGGCAAAAGAATAAGGAGCAATAAGGCAGATTTCATGGCGCAATTATAGTCGCGCGCCCAAGGCAGAGATAGTAATCGGCTAAAGGGACTTATTTTGAACGTGTGGGCGGTTTGGCGAGTTTACGCTGCAATGTGCGCCGGTGCATGTTGAGCGCGCGTGCGGTGGCGGAGATGTTGTCGTCATGTTCGTGCAACACGCGCTGGATATGCTCCCATTCCAGATTTTCGATTTGTGTCGGCTGAGCTTTAATCGGAACGTTGCTGTCGGCGGCGTGCACGAACGCCGCCACGATTTCATCCGTATTTGCGGGCTTGGCAAGATATTGGGTCGCGCCCAGTTTGATGGCCTCGACTGCGGTGGCGATGCTGGCATAGCCGGTCAGCACCACGATGCGCGTATTCGGGTCAAGTTCGTGCAAAACCTTGACCAGAACCAATCCCGGAGTGCCGCCCATTTTCAGGTCCACCACGGCAAATTCAGGCGGGTTTGCTTCTGCAAGAGGGATGGCTTCCTCCACGCTGTGCGCTACGCAAACGCTGAAGCCGCGTTTTTCCAGAGCTGCGCCAAGCACCTTGCAGAAGGTGATGTCGTCATCCACCAGCAATAGCGAGGCGGAATCTTCACGAGATTCGGTCATGTGCCCGCCTTGGCTACGGGAAGAATGATCTCTGTGGTAGCGCCGCCTGCCTCGCGGTTGAAAAGGCGCACCGAGCCACCCATCCGTTCAATGGTGGCATTGGCCAGGAACAAGCCAAGCCCGTGACCTTCCGTTTTGGTGGTGAAGAATGCCGACCCGGCTTTGAGTTCCGCTTCTTTGCTAAGCCCTCTCCCGTGATCGTGGATTTCCAGCGTAAAGTTGGCGGAATTCCAGTGCGTGCGTATTTCAATCGCTTGCGGCGTATCACTGTCGGGGGCTGCGTCCGCAGCATTGTTGAGCAGGTTCATCAGTGCGGCGCGCAGTGTGGCGTCTACGCTGATGAGCGGCGCGGGTTGTGCGCCGACATTATGATATTGGTAAGGCGCGGCTGGACGCAACAATTGCCATTCGTCCAGCACTTCCGCTATCAGGCGATCGGCTGGTTGCAGCGAGGCTGCCCCGATGACTTGCGCGTTGGCCAGTATCTTGTCGAGGATGCGCTTGCAGCCGCGAACCTGTTCATTGAGGATAGCCAAAGCCTCGCGCCAGCCAGGCTGTGCTTCGGGGTCGTGCTGCAATTCGCCAATCACTACCGCCATGGTGGACAGCGGCGTGCCGAGTTCATGCGCGGCGCCGGCGGCCTGTGTGCCGAGGGCCACGATCCGCTCGTTGCGCAGGATCTCCTCGCGTACGCGGACCAGCATCTCATCGCGGTTGCGTACCGCCTGTGCCATTTGCACCACGAAATAGGCTACCACCACCGTACTGAAAACAAAGCCGAGCCACATGCCCACCACATGCGCATTAAACGCGCTGTCACCGTCATGTTGATGGTTATGCGGCAGCGGAATGTAATACAACATAAGCACGCTGTAGCAGACGGAGGTAAGCGCCGCCATGCCCCACGTATAGCGGCCCGGCAGTGTTGCGGCGGCAATCACCAGCGGCAGCATGTAAAGCGAGACAAAAGGATTGGTCGAGCCGCCGCTGTAATAAAGCAATACGCTGAGCGCCAGCACATCGACGCACAATTGGCCGAATAACTCCGGGTAGGAAACCAGCCGGCTGCTGCGCAGGCGCATCAATGAGAACAGATTGATCGCGGCGAGCGCGGCTATGGCCAGCAACATCGGCTGCCAATCCAGTTTAAGTTCCAGAATTTTCCAGACTGACGCAAGTGTCAGGAGTTGTGCCACGACTGCCATACTGCGCAACGCGACCAGGCGGCGCAGCTGGCTATGTCCAGGAAGAGAATAAAATATCGGGTTGTTCATGCGGCTATTGTAAGCGGAGATATGAGCGTTGTGGGGTGTGACAAATTGTCGCGTGACATCATGCCGCATTCCCACAGCGATTTTCCTGGCGAATAATCCGCCTTGCCAAAAGCACATCGCATTTCCGGTGGTTTCTCCTCCCAAGTACGGAACTTAAAAAGACCGGGGATACGATGCCCGCTTTTGGCATTTTGCGGGGCCGGATGCGTGGCGTATATAATCCGCGACTCCAGTCAGTTACTAAAGGGAAAATCGTCATGGCAAGATTTTATCGGTTGGGCGTGATGCTGGCAGCCTTGTTGCTGAGTGCCAGCGTTTACGCGGGCGACATTCAGGTTGAAGGCGCGTGGGCGCGCGCTACTGTCCCCGGACAGGATATGGCAATGGTGTATATGTCCATTACCAGTACGCAGAATGCAACCATAGTAGGGGTCTCCAGCAAGGTATCCAGGACAGCAGAGATGCACACCATGGAGCATAAAGGCGGCATGATGAAAATGTACGAGGTCAAATCCATCAGCTTGCCGGCAAATGAGCGCATGGATATGAGCATGCATGGCTATCATCTGGAATTGGCGGGTTTGAAAGCCCCCCTCAAGGCCGGTGAAACTGTGCCGTTGACGCTGAATATCGAAATGGCCGATAAGCGCATGGTCAAGGTTGACGTGCATGCAGAAATCAAGCCACTGGTTAATACTCCTTCTCAAAAATGACACTAACCGGCATTGACGCCGTAATGAGCAGGCTGGACTTGCACTAAACCCAGTAAGTGTTTGCTTTCACTAAATGTCAGGCGGCACGTGCCGCCTTTTTGTTTTCTGGTGTAGAATTCGCGGCAAATTTTGCGAGCTTACGCCTGACGGCGAAAACGAGCTTTGTTGAAGACAAAGCGAAGTTTCGAGGAACGGCAAATGCCTGCCGACCCCTTTGCCGAGGAAAAACCATGTCCCTTACGCCATCCGCCGCCGAGAAGAAAGCACGTACGCTTTCCGAGGCGATGCCATACATCCAGCGTTTTTTCGACAAGACTATCGTTATCAAATACGGCGGCAACGCCATGACCGACCCGGTGTTGCAGGAGAGCTTTGCGCGCGATGTGGTGTTGCTGAAGCTGGTCGGCATGAACCCGGTGGTAGTGCATGGCGGCGGGCCTCAGATCAACGAGATGCTCAAGCGCGTCGGCAAGCAGGGCGAATTTATTCAGGGTATGCGCGTCACCGACGAAGAGACCATGGACATGGTCGAGATGGTGTTGGGCAAGATCAACAAGGATATCGTCAACCTGATCAACCGGCATGGCGGCAAGGCCGTCGGACTGACAGGGCAGGATGGTTTATTTATTCGTGCGGAAAAATTATTGCTGGAGAGCAAGGACGAACCAGGCAAGATGCTGGATATCGGACTGGTCGGGGAGATAGGAAAAATCGACCCTTCCATCATCACATTTCTCGATTCCGGCGACTTCATTCCAGTGATCGCCCCGATAGGCGTGGGGCCGGACGGCGAGACGCTGAATATCAACGCTGATGTGGTATCCGGCAAACTGGCCGAGGTGCTGCACGCGGAAAAGCTGGTGCTGCTCACCAACACGCCGGGAGTATTGGATAAAGACGGCAATTTGCTGACCGGCCTGACCCCAAAGGAAATCGATGACCTGGTGGCGGATGGCACGTTATCCGGCGGGATGTTGCCTAAGATTTCATCCGCGCTGGAAGCGGCGCGTGGCGGGGTGCGTTCGGTGCATATCATCGATGGCCGGGTGCAGCATGCGTTGTTGCTGGAAATTTTGACCGATGAAGGTGTGGGCACTTTAATTAAAAGCAAATAAAAAACTTGTATCCGCAGATTACACAGATGTACGCAGATTCAAAGCCAATCTATTTAATCTGCGTAATCTGCGGACAGGCATGATGGATCGTACGCTGTGGATTTTTGATCTGGATAACACGTTACATAATGCAACGCCGTATATCTTTCCGCACATCAATCGCAGCATGACAGCCTATTTGCAGCGGCATCTGCAACTGGATGAAGCGGCGGCGAACGATCTTCGCACGCATTACTGGCAGCGCTACGGCGCGACGCTGAGTGGATTGATGCGCCATCACGGCACCGATCCGGATCATTTTTTGTGGCACACGCATCAGTTTCCGGACTTGTCGCAGATGGTGCTGCGCGAACCGCGATTGCGCCATGTGCTGAAAGCATTGCCAGGCAGGAAAGTAGTGTTCTCGAATGCGCCGCAGCATTATGCCCATGCCGTGCTGAAGCTGCTGCGAGTTGAGGATTTGTTCGACGATGTGATGGCGGTGGAACATACGCGTTACCGTCCCAAGCCGGATAGATTTGGTTTTATGCGCTTGTTGCAACGGCACCATATCAGAGCCGCACAATGCGTGATGGTCGAAGATAGCCTGGAGAATTTACGCGCCGCGAAACGGCTGGGGATGCGCACGGTATGGGTGAACACTGGCAACAAGGGCGCGCCCTATGTGGACGTAAAGATTCGTGATGTGATGCAGTTGCCGAAAATTATGGGACGTATATTTTAATTATAAACCCTCACCCCAAATCACTCTCCCGCAAGCGGGAGAGGGTGGCCGAAGGCCGGGAGAGGGGCTTTTGAAGGGAGCAAGCATGGCTGCAAAACCGGGCGAAAGAAAATTACAAATACTGCAAACAGTGGCGCATATGCTGGAGCAGCCCAAGGGCGAGAAGATCACCACGGCGGCGCTGGCGGCGCGGCTGGAGCTTTCCGAAGCGGCGTTATACCGCCACTTTGCCAGCAAGGCGCAGATGTTCGAGGGGCTGATCGAGTTCATCGAGCAGACCGTGTTCGGCTTGATCAACAAGATCACCCAGGAAGAAAAGAGCGGAGTGAAGCAAATCGAAGCAACCATATCTATGCTGCTCAGCTTTGCGCAAAAGAACCGTGGCATGACACGCGTGCTGATCGGTGATGCACTGGTGAATGAGGATGAGCGTTTGCAGCAGCGCATCAATCAACTGCTGGATCGCATTGAAGCCACGCTCAAACAGTCGTTGCGTACGGCCGCCACGCAAGGCGAAATGGGCGCTGCAGTAGATGTGGGTGCGCACGCCAATGTGCTGGTGTGTTACGTTATTGGATGTTGGGCGCAATTTGCCAAAAGCGGTTTCAAGCGCGAACCGATGGCGCAGTGGCCGGCGCAGCGGGCAATTTTGTTGCAAAAATAATTAGGAAAGAAAAAAATGATACTGATACTGAGCTCCAATGCAAGCGAACAATCCCCGGAATACCAGCAGTTACTTGCTCATCTGGCCACTTTGCCTGGCATCCAGACCCGCGTGCATGTCGAGCGTGGCAGCGAAAAAACACTTACGGAAATTTACCTGATCGGAAATACCAAGCCGCTGGATATCGAGGACATGCAAAACCTGCCCTGCGTAGAACGCGCGGTGCGGGTCTCAGAGGAGTACCGCATTTTGGGGCGGCACAAGGACGACCAGCGTCCCACACATTTCGACTACAACGGCGTGCGCTTCGGGCAGGATACGCTGAATGTATTTGCCGGCTTGTGCGCGGTGGACAATCGCGAGCATGTTGAGATCATGCTCAAGGCGGTGCATGACAACGGCCAGGTTTGCACTCGCATGGGCGCGTACAAACCGCGCACCAGTCCTTATGCATTTCAGGGACACGGCAAAAATTGCCTGCCATTCGTGTTCGAGCTGGCCGGCAAATACGGTATCAAGGTGATCGCGATGGAAATTACCCACGAATCGCACCTCAACGAAATCAAGGAAGCATTGCGCCAAGCCGGCAACCCGACTGGCGTGATGCTGCAAATCGGCACGCGCAACACGCAAAACTTCGAACTGCTGAAAATTGTCGGACGGCAAACCGAGATGCCGATCCTGCTCAAACGCGGCTTCGGCATCACGCTGGACGAATCGCTGAATGCGGCGGAGTATCTAGCCTCCGAGGGTAATCGCAATGTGGTGTTCGGCCTGCGCGGTATGAAGACCAACATGGGCGACCCGCACCGCAATATGGTGGATTTTGCGCATGTGCCTGTGGTTAAACGGCTGACACGCATGCCGGTATGCGTTGACCCGTCGCATTCGGTGGGGTCGCGAGCTGCTTCACCGGACGGCATACTCGACACGATGCATGTCACCGCGCAAGGTGTACTGGCCGGAGCCAACATGGTGCTGGTGGACTTTCATCCCGCCCCGCCCAAGGCGCTGGTGGATGGCCCGCAAGCCATGCTGCTGAAGGAATTGCCGTACTTTCTGGAAGATGTGCAGATCGCGCGCGAAGCGTATCTCAAGCGTGTCGAACTACGCCAGCGGCAGGTGTAGTCAGGGTGGCGCAAATTTGTGAGATGCGCCGGACACACGCGGCATAGCTTTACCGTGTCGATTTTTGGCAGCGTCAGGGAAGGTTTTTGAACCTGCCCGTGGAGTTGAGGATGTTTGAGAGCAATGCCTTACCGCCCGAACGCAGAACGGCAAACTTTCCCGATCTTTCAAGCTGTATGATTTTGTTGCCGATGCCAGCTTCCTGGCTGTTTGGAAGCTGCCCTTCAATCCACAAGAAGATTGGCGCGAGCTCACGTCTTTCCACGGAAGTGGTTGCTTCGTCCATTTCGAACACGCCCAAGCCATTTCCCACTGCGTGGAGGTAATTGTGCGAATCGCTGATGCTGGTTATGAATGGCAGCTTCAAGGAAGTGAGAAACCGCTCCAGCGACGCATAGATTAAAGATGAGCTGCGCACGCGGTTGGCAACCACCGCAATCTTTGCTTTGGAATTGCGCGCTCCGCCGAACAGGAATAGCTCCTTGATAAAATCGGCGGTGGCGTGAATATCGATCGGCGAAGGCGCGACCGGGATCACGATAAAGTTTGCCTTGCGCACCAGCTCCTGCAGCAGCAGCCCTTTAGCCCCGGCTGGGGCGTCGATAATCAGGGTCTCGGTTTCTACCGGAACCCATGTCTGCGTGCTGCGTATGGCTGCGCTTTTCGGCGGGACGGCATTGGCGCCGTGGATTTTTTCCACATGACCGGGGCGTATCCGCAGCCATTCAAGGCTCGACCCCTGTGGGTCGTAGTCCATAATTGCGGTTCGGACCTTCTTGCTTGCATAGTAACTGGCAAGATTGGTAGTCAGGGTGGTTTTTCCTGACCCGCCTTTTGAATTGATAATCAGTATCGTCCGCATGGCGCACCCCCTCAGCTGAATATCGACCTGAAAATTCCTTGCTTAAGAATACAGTTTCGACAGCCCATAACTCTTTGTCGCAGAACATAAAAGCATAAAAGCTGAGAAATGTCAAAGAGGGAGCTCGCTTGGATTGCCGAAGCAAAAAATGTATTCTGAAAAGAAAGCGTTAGATCAAGCCCATTATCACCAGTGCAATGAATGCGGCGAACAGGACAAAGTGGCTGATGCCCTCGATTGCGTTGGTTTCTCCATCATGCAGATTGTTCATCACGGTCAGGAAAGTGAGAAGTAACATACCGGCCTGAACCGGCGTGAGTGCCATCACGATGCGTTCGCCGCTGAACAGCGCGATAGCCTCGATCACCGGGAGCGTGAGCAGCACGGTGGCGAGCGATGCACCCAACGCGATATTGACGGTGGTTTGCATACGGTTATTCTGGGCTGCCCTGAGCGCGGTGAGGATTTCCGGGCTGGCGGAAATCAGCGCCACCAGCACGGCGGGAATCGCCTTCGGCAAACTGCTGCCGGACAATCCGGCATCAAGCAGCACCGACAATACTTCCGAAAGTACGCCGACCAGTGCAATCGCACCGAGCATCGCCGCCACATGCAGCGCATTCGGGCTATGCGCAAGGTCATGGGCTTCCTCTTCCGTGCCTGCGGAATATTCAAAAAAATTGCGGTGCTCCACCGTTTGCAGGCGCAGGAAGGCCAGATACATGATCGCCATGACGCCGATGGAAAAGACCGAGTAGATTTTCCATTGTGCTTCCGGCACGAAGTCAGGGATAAACATGCCCACACCGATGGCAACCAGCAGCATGGCGATGAAGGAGTTTGCGGAATCCAGATTGTATTTTGAACTGCCGTGTTTCAGCCCGCCGATAATGGCCGCCATGCCAAGGATTCCGTTGATGTCGAACATCACGGCGGAGAAAACCGTGTCGCGCGCCAAGGTGGGATTGGGTGCGCCTTGCAGCAGCACGACCAGTATCACTACTTCGATCGATACAGCGGCGAGCGTGAGGATCAGCGTGCCATAAGGTTCCCCCAGGCGCATCGCCAGCACTTCGGCATGGTGGGCAATGCGGAACGCCACTCCGATAATTGCGGCGAGGATGACCAGCAGCAAGCCCCATAACCCCATGCCGCCATGCACTACCGCAGCGTGCTCAAGTGTAAAGCCCAGCGCCAGCACGGCCAAAGCAATTGCGATCGGGAATTCGGATTTGAAGTGTTTCATGGATAAGCTTTGAGAGGGCTGAGTAACGTATGTCATGATAACCCTAACCGGTTGACCGGTATAGACAGTGTGCATTATGCTGATTGCAGCATGTGTTAAATAAAGTGCTGAACAAGCCATATGCGGCTTGTGGCAAACTTGTGAAGCGGTATTTCAACCCGGCATCATTGAGGAGATTGACATGACTGAAAAAAAGTTAAAGCCAGCTGCAAAAAAATCAACCACATCCAAAGCCAGCGTCAAGAAGAGCGGCGCGGTTTCCGGCAAATCCAAAACAATCAAAGCGACGGCTGCGAAAAAACCGGCAGCAAAAAAGACAGTGCCAAAAAAGCCGGCAATCACAGCCACGAAAAAGTCCAAAGCTCCCGCAGTGAAAAAAGCCGCAACACCCGCTGCCGGGAAAACAATACCGGCCAAAAAAGTACCGGTGCCGAAGGCTGCAACCCCCAAGGCCAAACCAGCTCCAAGTGAAAAATCGATTACAAACCCAACCCCGGAAGAGCGTTATCGTATGGTGCAAACCGCCGCTTACTTTATTGCCGAGCAACATGGTTTCCAGGGACGTTCGGACGAGCATTGGGCGGCGGCTGAACTGGAGGTTGCTGCCACGCTGGGTTGTTGATCCGGCAATTTGGCTAATCGCAGCAGTTTTTCAACACCCTGTCAGTGCCAAAATAACAAAGGAGTGTTGTCATGGATCAACCAGCCAAGCTTGATGCAGTCTCGCAACCGAGGGCGATAGAACGCATCGTCAAAGGTATGCCAACCAGCGACGGCGCGGGCGTCAAGCTCACGCGCGTACTTACTCAGGATTTGCAGCAGCGGCTTGATCCGTTCCTGCTGCTCGATGTCTTTCGCACCGATGACCCGGACGACTATATCGCCGGGTTTCCAGAACACCCGCACCGCGGCTTCGAAACCATCACCTACATGCTTGCAGGCCGCATGCGCCATCGCGACAGTGCCGGCCATGAAGGGCTGCTGCAGAACGGCGGCGTGCAATGGATGACCGCCGGTCGCGGCGTGATCCATTCCGAAATGCCGGAACAGGAAAACGGCATCATGGAAGGTTTCCAGCTCTGGCTGAATCTGCCTGCTCGGCGCAAAATGATCGGCCCTTGGTATCGCGACATTCCCAAGGGTGAGATTCCCGGTTACGTCACTGCGGAGGGCGTCGCGGTGCGCGTGATAGCGGGCACGAGCAACGGCATCGCGGGAGCGGTGCAGCGCGAAGTTACCGAACCGTTGTATATCGATATCGACATGCCTGCAGACAGCCTGTTCTCGACGGCTTTACCAGCGACGCATAATGCCTTCGTGTATGTTTATCGCGGCGAGGTAACGATAGGCGGCACGCAGGTGGGCGAGGGTCGCATGGCGATACTCGCCAACGTGCCGCAAGCAGACGGCGTGGTGCTCATCTCATCAGGCCCGGCCAAAGCCATCCTGGTTTCCGGCAAGCCGCTCGGCGAACCGATCATGCAGCATGGGCCGTTCGTGATGAACACCAAAGAGGAAATTCTTCAGGCCATCAAGGATTTTCGCGATGGCCGTCTGGCTCCTGAATGAATAAGCCTATGCGGGCTGAAGAGGTGTCGTAATGCAAGACCTGATCCTTAATCAAAAGTTGTGATGCTGAAAATCATTAGCCGACCTCCCACAACGTATTGGAATTGAGCTTTTGCCAAATTTGAAATAACTTAGCCAACTACTTGCCACCACGCCGGATTTACACAACAATTCGAACCGGTACTTTAACCACAACTACAGGGAGTAAAAATATGAACCGCAAAGAACTGATCGACGCTCTGGCAACCAAGACAGAATGCACCAAGGCTTGCGCTGAGCGTACCCTTGCAGGACTTATTGAGGTAATTACCGCCACGCTTAAAAAGGGTGACAACGTCGCACTGGTAGGCTTCGGCACTTTTGAAGTGCGCAAGCGTGCAGCACGTGCTGGTCGCAATCCACAGACTGGGGCAGCAATAAAGATCAAGGCAGCCAAGGTTCCGGCATTCAGGGCCGGTGCTACGCTCAAGACAGCTGTGAACGGCGCAAAGAAGTAATTATTCCGAAACGCAACCGTCAGGGCGTCTGGTGGTTGCGTTTTGAAGTTCTGCATTCGGGCAGAGTAAAACAATGCATGAGCTTCCGGTTCGTGCCAATAGCCGAAGCTCGCGCGTTTTTCATAAAGCCGCTAATGAGGAACTCCGTGGCTTGCAGCGGGGTGTCAAACTGACTCCCGTCAAATTATTCGCCGCAAGCGGCGGGGAATCCTACCCAAGGATATTCAATTGACATCTTTGTTGCTAGTCACGACGATCAAAACTGACACATTTGTTCCGAACTACCCCTTGATATATTCGCGGCGCTCGTGCTGAAAAACCGGAAGTTCTTCTGAGTTGATGTTGTAGCGCCCCGGTCTGGTTTCGAGCTTATTATCATTAATGAATTGGGTTACTACGGCAAAGGATTCTGCGTCATCTTTCGCCAAGCTGTTCAACAATATTACAGCAGGATAACCGTTGATGTGAGCAGGCTTCAGATAATCGGAATAACTTATCCTCTTGTCTCGCAATTGGACAGCGAGCATTCCACAAAGGCGCTCTATCCAATCTGGAATGTCAAATACATCTCCTGTCTCAGTTACGCCAAGGATCACCAGCTCGTCCAGTTGAATATTTGCATCACCAGAAAATGGTGATGTCCCAGAGGGTAATTCTTTGTGTGCGGGTTGATGATTCATTTGCTGGCTCCCTTGTTTTATGTTTTTCAATTAATATTGAATGCAATGGTTGTCACTATAGGTGCATCAATATATAAGAGATAGTCAATTGTTTTTATCAATATCATAAGCAATGCTTATAATCAGCCATAATCAAGACATGTCCAGTTTGCCCTGCATAATTCACATGTTGAGTATCCACTTTGGAGAAGATTAGCTTGCTGGTTTGTGTCGGGAGCGGTATGCCACGAACTTCCGTTATCGGGCAGTCTAAATAAATTACCTGCAATTTAAAGCAGCATCACAATAAGTTCTGCATTTTTCATCTCCTGTTCAAAATCCAAAATCAGTTTGATCATCAACTTGTAATTTAAGGTTCTGGTGCGCACCACCCTAACCACCTGCTGCTTCGCCAATACGACAAACGGACTAGCTGCTTGCAGGCAATAAGAGATAGACCACGATTTCAACCAAGCCAATAACAACGTCAATGCCAGATTCACCAGCCGAGTCGCCGGTGATGTGCGGGAGTGATGCGTGCAGCCCTCTGTTATCATTACGCCATGCTGAATATCCAGAACATGACCTACCTGCAGGGCGGCAATCCGTTATTTCAACAGGCGAATTTGCAGGCGTATTCCAACCAGCGCATCGGCCTGGTGGGCAAGAATGGCTGCGGCAAATCCACGCTGTTCCGCCTGATACGCGGAGAGATCAAGCCGGACAGCGGCGAAATCTCGCTGCAAACCGGCAAGACCATCGCGTATGTCGAACAGGAAATCGCCAGCTCCGCGCAACCTGCTTTGGAATTTGTGCTCGACGGCGACGTCCAGTTGCGCCAGCTGGAAAAAATCCTGCTGCGGGAACAGCATGACGCTGCTTGGTTCGACGCACAACAGCATTTCGAGGCCATCGACGGCTACGGCGCCAAGGCACGTGCCGCGCAACTTTTGAACGGACTGGGTTTTGCCAACGACGCGCTGGAACGTCCGGTAGAGAGTTTCTCGGGCGGATGGCGTATGCGCCTCAACCTCGCGCGCGCGCTGATGCACCGCGCCGATCTGCTGCTGCTCGACGAGCCGACCAACCACCTCGACCTGGAGGCGATCATCTGGCTGGAGCAGTATCTGTCGCGTTATCCCGGCAGCATTTTGCTGGTCTCGCATGACCGCGAATTCCTCAACGCCACCGTCAACCGCATCGCCCATGTCCACGACCTCGTCATTGACAGCTATACCGGCGACTATGACAATTTCGAACGCGCCCGCGCCGAAAAAATCGCCCAGCAGAATCAGGCGTTCCAGACGCAACAGGCGAAGATTGCCCATCTGGAAGACTTCGTTCGCCGATTCCGCGCCAAGGCGACCAAGGCCAAGCAGGCACAAAGTCGCGTCAAGGCATTGGAGCGGCTCACGCGCATCGCACCTGCGCATGTCACTGATGGCCATTTCGAGCTGGAGATCGAAGCGCCGGAACGCAGCCCCGACCTGCTGTTGCGCGCCGATAAAATGGGTTTCGGCTATGGCGAAAAAAAATTATTCCAGAACGTCGATCTGGTGTTGCGTGCTGGTGCGCGTATCGCGTTGCTCGGGCCGAATGGCGCCGGCAAGTCCACGCTGATCAAGCTGCTGGTCGGCGAACTTCAGTCCACCTCGGGGAAGCTGGAAATCACCCCGGACATCCGCATCGGCTATTTCGCCCAGCACCAACTGGAAAATCTCGACAGCGCGGCCACGCCGCTGCGGCACATGGAGAGGATCGCACCCAAGGAAACCACACTGGCGCTGCGCACCTTTCTCGGACGCTTCGGCTTGGCCGGAGACAGCGAAGACCGCCCGGTAGCGAGCTTCTCCGGCGGCGAAAAAAGCCGCCTCGCGCTCGCGCTACTGGCCTGGCAGAAACCGCATTTGCTGTTGCTCGACGAGCCGACCAACCACCTCGACCTGGACATGCGCGACGCCCTCACCATCGCGCTGGAAGAGTACACCGGCGCGGTGGTGCTGGTCTCCCATGACCGCAGCCTGATCCGCGCCGTGGCCGACGAATTGTGGCTGGTGGCCGACGGGCAGGCGAAGCTGTTCGACGGCGACCTGGAAGACTACAAGAACTGGATCGAGGCGCGCCGTCCGCGTGAGACGACTCAATCCCCTCTGGAAAAACCGCGCCAGGAATCCGCGTCCAAGCCAAAGAAAAAAGCACTGCTGTCGAAGCAGGCCAAGCTCGAAACCGAGCTGGCCGGTGCACAGGCGCAACTGGCTGAAATCGACCGCCAATTGGGCGATCCGGCCACTTATGCCGATGCTTCAGGCGACAGGATCAGCGGTTTGAATACTCAACGCCAGAGCCTTGCAAGCAAAGTTGCGCTGCTGGAAGAAAGCTGGCTGGAGTTGGAAATGACTTTAGAGGATGCGGTGTAGCTCCTTTGTAAAGACGCTGAGTACCAGGTTCTGGTGACGGATGATTTCTTCATGCTTTCATCTCGGTTGACCAAACAATTTGACTACAGTACTTTTGAGTTTGGTTTATTTTGGTTTACCCGGCTACTTTGTTTGCTATATGCCAGAAATGCCTTCCTTTGAAAATAAATCCATCCGGCTTTCCTGGCTCGCGTCGAGCCTGCTGTTGTGCATTGCCCTTCTTTTTCCTTTGAAATCGCAAGGGGAAGAACAATCGGCTGATCAGGCGCCGCTGCCGGGTTTCTTTGACCCCATGGATGCCCCGCGAGACTATTTGTCCGGGAAATTTGTCAGTCTCGTATCCGATATGGATCGCTTCTTTGGCGATGAACGCAATTATCAGGAGAGTAATAAAAGCGTGTTTCAGCTGGATCTCACCAGGTTGATGGAGCACGGAGGAAATCGCAAATTCGCGCTGTCAGCCAGGGCCAAACTGCATTTGCCTTCAACAGAAGAGCGCATGCATTTATTGCTGGAAACGAACCCCGATAGAAATATAACAGGCGAACCAACACAAGGTCAGCCCGCGATTGCCAATCAGGCCGTGGCGCCTGAAAGTTATGCTGTGGGAGCGCGCTATGAGAAAGCTGAGGAGAGCGTCTGGCACTTCAGCACGGATGCGGGGATAAAATTTCAAAGCGGGCTGTCACCATTCGCGCGCATGAGGGGGAGCTATTCGGTGCCACTGGATCAGTGGCGGCTTAAAGCAACGGAAACGGTGTTTTGGTTCAACACGATCGGTGTGGGCGAAACCACTCAGCTTGATTTGGAACGCCTTGTAAGCGAGCCAGCGTTGTTTCGCTCCAGCACAAACGCTGCTTGGCTCCGCGATAAAAACAACTTCGACATGCGTCAGGATTTATCGATCTACCACACTTTGAATAAACGTATTGCTTTGCTCTATCAGGCGTCCGCGATTGCGGTCAGCCATCCGCAGTTTCAAGTGACTGAGTATGTATTATTGGTTCTATATCGTTACCGGTTGCATAAGGATTGGCTGTACTTTGAATTGAGCCCGCAACTGCATTACCCAAAAGTAAAAAATTTCCAATCCAGCC
Organism: Nitrosomonadales bacterium; assembly: GCA_023259055.1. Taxonomy (GTDB): domain Bacteria; phylum Pseudomonadota; class Gammaproteobacteria; order Burkholderiales; family Gallionellaceae; genus Gallionella. The sequence goes on along the minus strand of JAHFQZ010000002.1, from coordinate 10,272 downwards.
CCAGTATTAACATGCGCCTGGAAATGCTATTTGACGGGCCAAAATGACATTAACCCATGATGTTTCTTAAATCATAAATCGTGCGCTTTGGCAGTGTGGGTGATTTACAGCGGATCAATATGTCCATATCCGGGCAAGGCCAATGCCCTTGCCCAGAACAGATACATACGGAACCCACTCAGGTACCTGGTTACCGAACAGCCGCCAAGTATCCAAAACACCTGGAATAGCCAAAGCCAATGCAATTTGGTTATTGGTGCGCCCGGTTGCTTGCGCCATGCCGGCAATGTCGCCAAGTTTATGATTTTTCAGCACCGTCATGTAAGCCAGGGTGATTCCCAGATGCGCACAGACCACGCCGGCCCCGAAGTTGCCCGGCGGCTCCTTCATTTCTTTTCCGGCGCGGTCACGAAGGATCAGTTCTGTCAGCAGCCATTGTGTTTGAAACCCGGCGGAGGCCACCTGCAAATGGTCTGATGCGGTGAATACTGCACCGGGGTAAACAATGGAAAGCCCGTCGTGGCCAACCTTATATCCTTCAGAGGTGGCGACCACGTAGTGGCCGGCCTCGTGGGCAACGATGCCGCTAACAAAACCAAGCGCAAATCTTCCCCATTCCGGACGGGTATCGTCAAAAGACCATCCCTCGCCATAAGCATTCATGGGAAGCAAGGCTGATACGAGCAGGGACACGGGAAAAAAATATCTGACCAAGGGCAATCTTTTAAATTGGGTAATATTAAAACCTGAAAAAAGCATTCGTAACATGAGCGGCTGAGAAACCGGCGCTCAGTATATGAACATCTTGCTGCATGAACCAATTGTCGATTGTATTTCAACACACAAATTTCATGAAGCAAAATTGCATGAAGTACATAACCCATTCAAATTTCAAGCAGCGGAAATACAAACCAGAGCTGTTTGATCACACGGTTTCAAAATTTCGCATGAAAGCTGTCGGCGCTAATGTTCTCAATATAAACAGAGTCAGTACTTGCTTGTTTGTAATAAAATATATATCTGCGCGATTGGCAGTAAGCTAAAAATTAATTCATGATAGGCAGCAAGTTCACCCCCATGTACAAGAAACGGCTACTCCCGTTGCGTGCACGGTCATTCTCGAAATAACCTTGTTAAATAAACGATGCGCATAACTTTGGTTCACCCTGCTGGATTTAATTTTGTCCCTGGACAGCCAGACTTTTCAGTGCTGGCGAATCGCATGATGCCGATTGGCATTCTCACCCTTGCTGCCTGGCTTGAAAAACATGGGCACCCCACCGCAGTTCACGATTGCCTTGGCCCATGCGCACCACCCGGCATCGAAGCCAATGCGGACATCATATTGGACACCAAGCCGGAGATCGTGGGGTTTTCCGCGACCACATCGGCATTCATAGACGCGATCGAGATCACCCGTGCCATCAAGCGGAAACAGCCTGATCTCAAGGTGGTATTCGGCAATGTGCACGCCTCGTCCCTCGGCGCACCCTTGCTTGAGCATTTCCCGGAGGTCGATTACCTGTGCATCGGTGAAGGTGAGGGCATGTTGCTTGACATGGCCGAAGGCAAGGCGTTGTGCGATATATCCAATCTGGTATACCGCGACGGGGATCGCATCGTCACCAATCCGCGCCGCGCGCGCATCGTCAACCTCGACGATCTGCCGTTCCCCGCTTACGAAAAACTTACCGGCTTCCCGGAGGGGTATCACCTGCCGCTGTTCTCGTATGGGAAGCGCTGGGGCGCAACGATGATCACTTCGCGGGGTTGCCCCTTCACCTGTTCATTCTGCGACCGCACCGTGTTCGAACGCCTCTACAAGATCAATTCTGCGGCCTACATATACGAACACATGAAGCATCTGCGCGACAACTTCGGGGTCTATCACATCAATTTTTACGATGACCTCTTTACCGCCCAGAAAAAACGCGTCACCGAGCTTTGCACGTTGCTCATCGAAAAACCACTGGGAATGCAATTCAATTGCGCGATCCGCACCGGCCATACTTCGGACGAGATGCTGCGCATGCTGAAGCAGGCCGGGGCGCTGATGGTTTCGATGGGTGTCGAATCTGCCGACCCGGCAATGATGGAGCGCCACAAGGCCGGCGTGACGCTAGAAGCGGTGCGCGAAACTGTCGCAAGCATTCATGCCGCTGGGTTGCGCGCCAAGGGCCTGTTTATCTTCGGCCTGCCGGGGGAAACGCCACAGACGGTGAAAACCACCAGCGACTTTATCCTCTCACTCGATCTCGATGAAATGAACATGACCAAGTTTAGCCCGCTGTACGGCGCGCCGATATGGAACGAATGTGTTAGCGGCGAGTCCGGCGATTTTCACGAGGACTGGCGCCTGATGAATTGCCTCAACTTCGTCTTTCTGCCCAAGGGATTCTCCTCGCGCGAAGAAATGGACGCGCTCTATAACTGGCATATCCACCACTTCTACGACAGCAAAGCGTATCGGCGCCGTTTCGCCAAGCACATATGGGAGCATCGCTGGAGTATCTGGCACCTGATCAAGAATGTGCCCAGGGTGATTCAGGCTGCACGTTATTTCGGCGCCAACCAGAAGCAGCTGGAAGCCATCAAGAAAGATTTTCCGCTACACCCCAGTCAGCCGCGAAATCTGAAGCCGATGCTCGGGCCGGAACTGTTCATAGAGTCGAAGGCGGCAAAATCAGGCAAGCAACCAGCCGAAGTATTATTTGAACCTAAAAACCTCGATTGATCCACGAAAAACACGAAAGACACGAAATAAATCAAAAGGCAGTAATGAATCGATCACTCACCCATTCGGTGACCTTCCGTAGCTAGGAACCTCATAGAAAAATTTCGTGTTTTTCGTGTGTTTCGTGGACTAACTGTTTTTTCAAGGTTGAATGATAGGTCAAGCGATTGCGTTCGCAATCACCCAGTAACGCGCGAATTTCCCGATTGCCATGTACAGCGCGGCCTGCCACGGGTTGAGGCGCAGCCACCCGGCGGCAAGGCACAGCGCATCGCCGATCAGCGGAGTCCAGGCGAGCAGCAGCGCGGGATTGCCATAACGTCGCACTTTCTCTACGTGCTTGAGTTGCTGCGTCTGCGGCAGTACCCATCCCATGCCAAAAGTAACCATGCCTCCCAGCGTGTTGCCGAGTGAGCTGAGCAACAATGCAGGCCAGAATAATTCTGGGTGTAGTTTCAGCACGCCGAATAGCACTGCCTCCGAGCCGCCGGGCAGCAGCGTGGCGGCGAGAAAGCTGGAAATGAACAACCCCCAAAGGCTGAGGTCGCTGGTGAGGTATGGGGTGAGGGTGTCCAGATGGTTGCCCAGCAAGATATGCAGGTCGGGTTAGCGCAGCGTTAACCAATGACTTGGTCGTCGTTTTTTGACGGCCTAGTCAGATGGCTATGCAAGGCTACCCAACTTGGCGAGGTTAATGTTTTTTCTTCGGTGCCAGCAGGTCGGTGATCGTGCCCTCGGCGATTTCTGCCGCAAAGCCCAGCGTTTCCGACAGCGTCGGGTGCGGGTGGATCGTCAGGCCGATGTCTTCCATGTCCGCGCCCATTTCCAGTGCGAGCACCGCTTCGGCGATCAGTTCGCCGGCATTGGCACCGACGATACCCGCGCCGAGAATGCGGCGGGTTTTCGGGTCTAACAGCAGTTTGGTTGAGCCTTCATCGCGTCCGATGGATAACGCACGCCCTGAGGCTGCCCACGGAAAATTGGCTTTCTCGTATTCGATGCCTTGCGCCTTGGCTTGCGTTTCGGTCAGGCCCATCCAGGCGATTTCAGGGTCGGTGTAGGCCACCGACGGAATGGTCAGCGGCTCGAAATAAGCCTTGTGCCCGGCAATGACTTCAGCAGCCACCTTGCCTTCATGCACTGCCTTGTGCGCCAGCATCGGGTCGCCGCCGATGTCGCCTACCGCGAAGATGTGCGGCACATTGGTACGCATCTGTTTGTCGACAGGAATGTAACCGCGCTCGTTGACAGTTACGCCTGCTGCCTCCGCGCCGATGTCACGGCCGTTGGGGCGGCGACCTACGGCCATCAGCACGCGGTCATACAGTTGCGGCTTGGGTGCCTGTTCTCCCTCGAAGTGCACCTTCAAGCCTTGTTTCGTGGCATCGATCTTGTTCACTTTGGTTTTCAGGTAAATCGCCTCGTAGCGTTTTTCGATGCGCTTGTGCAAAGGGCGCACCATATCGCGATCCGCGCCGGGAATCAGACCATCGGCCAGTTCCACGACGCTGATTTTTGAGCCGAGCGCGTCATATACCGTGGCCATTTCCAGCCCGATGATACCGCCGCCGATGATCAGCATGCGCTTCGGCACATCCTTCAACGCCAGCGCGCCGGTGGAGTCGATAATGCGCGGATCGTCGTAAGGAAAGCCGGGAATGCGCGCCACGCTGGAGCCCGCCGCGATAATGGCGGTATCGAACGTGATGGTCTTGTTGCCGTCCCTGGTATCCACGCTCAGGCTGTTGGGCGATGCAAATTTCGCAGTGCCTTGAACTACCTGCACCTTGCGTTGTTTGGCCAGTCCTGCCAATCCAGCGGTCAGTTTGCCGACGACACTTTCCTTCCAGCTGCGAATTTTGTCGATGTCTATCTTGGGCTTGTCGAATGTCACGCCGTGGGGAGAGATTTCTCCGGCTTCGTTGATTACCTTGGCTACATGAAGCAAGGCCTTGGATGGAATGCAGCCGACATTCAGGCACACGCCGCCCAGCGCGGCGAATTTTTCGATCAGCACCACCTGCTTGCCCAGATCGGCCGCGCGGAATGCGGCGGTGTATCCGCCGGGACCGGCGCCCAGAACGACGACCTCCGCATGAATATCGCCCTTGATGATGTTTACCGGGATATGAAGCTCATGAGGAGCAGCAGTTTTTGGTGCTGCAGGCTGGGCTGCGCCAGCTTTATGGGCAGGTATAGCAGCGCTGCTTTCCAGCATCAGAATCACATCGCCTTCGCTTACCTTATCGCCGACTTTTATTTTGATTTCTTTCACCACGCCCGCAACCGGCGCGGGCACTTCCATGGTGGCCTTGTCGGTTTCCAGCGTAATCAACGATTGCTCCGCTGCCACAATATCACCGGCTTTGACCAGCACTTCAATGATAGGGATTTCCTTAAAATCGCCGATGTCCGGTACTTTGATTGCGATGGTTTGGCTCATGGTTCTCTCCCTGAACGATTAACTTATCCGCGGATTACGCAGATTGACACAGATTAGTACATTGCCTGATTTGAGTCTGTGGGAATCCGTGTAATCAGCAGGCAAAGTTGCTGCATTAAACGCGGATCTGCCCGCTGCCCAGCACGATAAATTTTTGCGAAGTCAGTCCTTCCAGTCCGACCGGGCCGCGCGCATGGATCTTGTCGGTAGAGATGCCGATCTCGGCGCCCAGCCCATATTCGAAGCCGTCGGCAAAGCGCGTCGAAGCGTTTACCATCACCGAGCTGGAATCCACCTCGCGCAAAAAGCGCATCGCCTTCGTATAGTTTTCCGTCACGATGCTGTCGGTGTGCTGCGAACTGTAAGTGTTGATGTGTTCGATTGCGGCATCCAGCCCGGCAACCACGCGCACGCTCAGAATCGGCGCGAGGTACTCGGTGCGCCAGTCTTCCTCGGTGGCCGCTTTCATTTGCGGCACCAGCGCGCGCGCCGCATCATCGCCTCGCAGCTCTACGCCTTTGTCCATATAAATTTTACACAGCCTGGGCAACACTACCGCAGCCACACCTATCGAGACCAACAGCGTCTCCATCGTGTTGCACACGCCATAGCGCTGTGTTTTAGCGTTGTCGGCGATGCGGATCGCTTTGTCGAGATCGGCTTCATCGTCGATATACACATGGCAGATGCCATCCAGATGCTTGATGACCGGGACTTTTGCCTCGTCGGAAATCCGCGCGATCAGGCTCTTGCCGCCGCGCGGCACGATTACGTCCACGTAGTCCTTCATCGTGATCAGTTCGCCGACAGCAGCACGGTCGGTGGTGGCAATAACCTGCACGGAGGTTTCAGGCAATCCTGCGGCGCGCAGCCCGGCATGAACGCAGGCGGCGATCGCCTGGCTGGAATGAATCGCTTCCGAGCCGCCGCGCAAGATCGCAGCGTTGCCGGATTTCAGGCACAGCCCGGCAGCATCCGCCGTGACGTTGGGGCGCGACTCGTAAATGATGCCGATCACGCCGAGCGGCACGCGCATCTTGCCGACCTGGATGCCGGATGGGCGATAGCTCAGGTCGCTGATTGCGCCGATCAGGTCGGGCAGCTGCGCGATCTGCAACAAGCCCTCGGCCATCGTGCGCACCGATTTTTCGGTCAGCGTCAGCCGATCCACTGCGGCAGCGTCCAGCCCGTAGGCTTTTGCTGCCGCAACGTCCTTGGCATTGGCAGCCAGCAATTGCGCAGACTGGTTCTGCAGCGCAGCGGCGATTTCGGTCAGCGCGCGATTCTTGGCGTTGGTGTCAGCCATCGCCATCACGCGCGAAGCCGCACGTGCCTGCTGGCCGATTTGCTGCATGTAAGTCTTGATATCTTCCATTGCGTGTCTTTCGTTTTGAAACCGGTAGGCGTGCGCGGACATTTTACCGCAAGCGGGATGGTAAAATGCGCCCCTTATTTAAGGCGAAGCCCTGCAATGTCCGACATCCTGAAAAAAATCCTCGCCGTTAAAGCGCAAGAGATAGCCGCTGCACAAGCCATCAAGCCGCTTGTAACGATGCGTACCGAAGCCGGGCAAGCGTCACCAACCCGTGATTTCGTCGGGGTGATACGCGCCAAGATCGCCGCTGGCCAAGCCGCCGTGATTGCGGAAATCAAGAAAGCCAGCCCGAGCAAAGGTGTGCTGCGCGCCGATTTCCGCCCCGCCGAGATCGCCGCCAGTTACGCACAGCATGGTGCTGCATGTTTGTCGGTGCTGACCGACGAGCAGTTCTTCCAGGGCAGCGCCGAATACCTGAAACAGGCGCGTGCCGCCTGCACCCTGCCGGTGCTGCGCAAGGATTTCATCGTGGACGAATACCAGATCTATCAGGCGCGTGCGATGGGCGCGGATGCGATCCTGCTGATTGCAGCCGAGTTGAATGTGGCGCAAATGCAGGTGTTCGAAGCACTGGCTCACAGCCTCGGCATGGCGGTTCTGGTGGAGGTTCATAATGGCGTGGAACTGGATGCTGCGCTGCACCTAACCACGCCGCTGCTCGGTGTGAACAACCGCAACCTGCGCACCTTTGAAGTAAGTCTGCAAACCACACTGGACTTGCTGCCGCGCATTCCCAGTGATCGTATCGTCGTCACCGAAAGCGGCATTCTCAAGGCGGAAGACGTTAAGTTGATGCGCGGTCACCGGGTGAATGCATTCCTGGTCGGCGAGGCGTTCATGCGCGCGGGTGATCCGGGCGCGGAGCTGGAAAAAGTGTTTGGATAAACAATTCGACCCTGGTACATCCCCCCGTTACGATTGCCGAACGGCAGCGAGGGAGACGACCAGCTTGGTGAGTTTGGTTCGGTTATCGACGCCAGTTTTTTGATAGACATGATGCAACTGGACTTTCACTGTACTGACACTGACGCCGGCCTTTGCGGCGACCTCCTCGATGCTTCCCTCCTGGCAGAGCGTTACCGCAACACGGATTTCAGCCGGCGTCAAACCGTAGGTTTTTCTGAGTAACTCTGGATCGACCTGTATCTCGTGAGCTGGATCGGAGATAAAAACGATCACCTGCGGGGCGTCCTTGCCTTCTCCAAACTCATTGTTGCTCGCCAGGCTTGAAAACTGGAGGGAGTAAGGTAATTGCCCGCTCGGACGAGGCACGCGCACACTTTGCGCAAAATGCGGCACGGCTTGCGCCATCGGCTCGATGGCATTGCTCAAGGCGGCGTCAATGGCAGCTTGGGTTTTCACGTTTCCGGAAAACAAACGCCCCAGCGCGCCTGTGCCATATTTGTGCAAAGACAGGCCATCGTCATCGGCCAGGAGGTTTTTTGCCGCGCGATTGGCGAACAGAATCGACCGATCACCGCCCACCAGCAGCACACCGGTGCCAATGCGGTCCAGTGCGGCATAACTGGCGACCAGCTTGAATTCGGCATTGCGCAGCTTGAGCATCACGCCCAGCGCCCGCGAAATATGCGGCAGGATCAGCGACAGCTTTTGCTTGTCGTCGACAGCAAACGCGTCCGCATTGATCCCCCGGTACAGCGAACAGACCACACAGGGATTCTGACCGTCGCTGCCATCAAAAACGATGCTGGTCAGCAGATGGAATATGTCTTCGGGGGCCAGGACTTCGCGGTACCAGCGCGACTCTGCGAGTTCGTCCGCCGTCACCAGCTCCTCACCCACGCCGACGTTACCCTGCACAATAAAGTTGCGTTCAACAGCTCGCTCAACCCAGAAATCCATGGGTTTATGGTGTGTCGGCCAAAGCTCGAAGAAACGTTGGGTTATGCCATGGGGAAACATAAAACCACCATTTGCCGGCACAATCTGCGGCGTAAACAATATTATTTTTGGCGCCCCCATCCACGCGGCAATGTCCTGAATGATTTTCGGCCACACATCGGGGTCGGTCGCGCCATGATAGATGCGATCGATAAGCGCGGAGAAGCTGCGCATTTCGGTGTGTCGGGCAGCGTCCATGGATGGAGGGTGGTTTTTTGTCGATGTGTGTTTAGTAGCGCGTGCGAATAATTATATTTGATTGGCGATGAACTTGCCCGCGAAAACGTATTTCTTAACTGTGAGCGGGCGTAGGGTGCATTCCATGCACCATGGTGCGCGTAGCGCACCCTACCTCATGCATCCCATCTATTCCTGAATCACCTCAAAATCATGCGTAATTGCGGCAGTCTGGCCGAGCATGATGGATGCCGAGCAGTATTTTTCAGCCGATAGTTTGATGGCCTTTTCAACCGCCTCCGGCTTGATGTCCTTACCCGTCACGACGAAGTGCATGTGAATTTTGGTGAACACCTTCGGGTCGGTTTCGGCGCGCTCCGCGTCCAGCTCTACATAGCAATCGGTAATCGCCTGACGGCTTTTTTTCAGGATGCTGACAACGTCGAAGCTGGTGCAACCGCCTGTGCCGAGCAGCAGCATTTCCATCGGGCGCGGGCCGAGGTTGCGTCCGCCAGCCGTGGGCGGGCCGTCCATTAATACGGCGTGATTGCTTTCGGTTTCCCCCAGAAAAGAGGCATGTTCCACCCATTTGACGCGTGCTTTCATGTTGATCCTTTGCCTTGTTAGCTATTGGAGATTGTTGACTTTACCCGATACCAGAGCAATCCGATAACTTCGTGTGCAAAAAATTTGCTGTCGAGCAGAGATTCGGCACGCGGCAGAAATGCCAACAGGTCGACCTGATAGCGTGTGGTAAAAGCAGTCGGCGCCTCGACTACCTCGAACCCGGCACGGCGGAACACTATTGCGGCGCGCGGCATGTGCCAAGCGTGAGTGACCAGATAGATTTTACTTATTCCTGCTTGTTGCAGAATGCGAAAAGAGTGGTGGGCGTTTTCATAAGTATTATCGGACGCGTCCTCCGTCCAGCGCACTGGCGCGCGGAAATCCTGCTCCAATGATTCGCGCATTTGCTGTGCCTCGGAAAGGCTGTTGCCTCCAGGTTTGCCGCCGGTCACCAGTATCGGTTTGCTTGTCTCGCGCTGCAGCTTTGCGCCGTAGCGCAAGCGCACCAGGGTTTGGTTGCTGACGGTGTCCTGTCCTGCATATTCCGGCGCGAGAAAATACGTCCCGCCGCCGAGTATCACGATCGCTTCAGCATTATTACGACCGTCATCCAGAGGTGCGGTTTGCGCCTCCAGAAAGTGCAGTGCTCCCTCGGCAAAATAAGGAGTGGAAGCGATCCAGAGCAAGCCGAATGCGGCGAGTATCAGCGGTTTGGCTAGCTTGTGGCGGCGATAGAGCAGCAAGATCCCCAGCGCGAGCAAAAGCAACAAGCTCAGAGGCGGCAGCAGGAAAGTGGCAATGATATTGGTGATGAACCAGGGCATATGAAGATGGAAAATTGCCGGAATGGACACAATCTTACATGCTTTCATATATTTCCATGCAATTCCTGTGGGAATGCCGATGGGAAGGAGGATGGTCCCGAGGTCAAATAGCGTTTGACAGTGGCGGGCGGGCTGCAATAGAATGCGCGCCCTTCGAGGTTTACTTATTGAATTTTTAGGAATTGTGGCTATGAAAACATTTTCCGCTAAAGCCGAGGAAGTCCAGCACGACTGGCTTCTGGTTGACGCA
>JAHFQZ010000008.1 GCA_023259055.1 Nitrosomonadales bacterium | reverse complement strand
GGCTGCAATAGAATGCGCGCCCTTCGAGGTTTACTTATTGAATTTTTAGGAATTGTGGCTATGAAAACATTTTCCGCTAAAGCCGAGGAAGTCCAGCACGACTGGCTTCTGGTTGACGCAGCAGATCAAGTGCTGGGTCGTTTGGCCGCACAGATTGCTTCGCGTTTGCGCGGCAAGCACAAGGCGATTTACACCCCGCACGTTGATACCGGCGATTTCGTTGTTGTGGTCAATGCCGACAAGCTGCGCGTGACTGGCAACAAGGCGGAAGCCAAGTTGTACCATCGTCACACGACTTACCCGGGCGGTTTGTACACTACCAATTTTGCCAAGATGCAAGCTCGCCATCCGAGCCGTGTTCTGGAAAAAGCGGTCAAGGGTATGCTGCCAAAAGGCCCGCTGGGCTATGCAATGTTGCGCAAGATGAAGGTGTATGCCGGTGCGGCGCATCCGCATGAGGCGCAGCAACCGAAACCCGTTAATTTGTTGAAGGCATAACCAATCATGAGCGTAAGTTATAACTACGGAACCGGTCGCCGCAAGAGTGCTGTGGCGCGTGTATTTATGAAGGCAGGCAAGGGCGATATCGTGGTGAACGATAAGCCGGTTGACGTGTTCTTTTCCCGTGAAACCGGCCGCATGGTTGTGCGCCAGCCGCTGACGCTGACCGAAACCTTGGGCAAGTTTGACATCATGGTGAACGTCACCGGTGGTGGCGAATCCGGCCAAGCAGGTGCGGTGCGTCATGGTATCACCCGCGCACTGATCGATTACGATGCTTCGTTCAAGGCGGTATTGAAGCAAGCCGGTCTGGTTACCCGCGATGCGCGTGAAGTCGAACGTAAAAAAGTCGGTCTGCGCAAGGCGCGCCGTCGCAAACAGTTCTCCAAACGCTAAAAACTGTCCCAAGCCTGATGAAGGGCTGTTCGGACATATGCAAAGCCGCCTTCGGGCGGCTTTTTCATTAGGATTTTGTTGTAGAATGCACAGCGTTATTTATGGAAGCAATGATGATTAAAGTTGGCATAGTTGGTGGCACAGGCTACACCGGAGTCGAATTGCTGCGCCTGCTGGCGGCGCATCCGCAGGTTTCTTTGCAGGTGATCACCTCGCGCGCCGATGCCGGTACACCGGTCAGCCAAATGTTTCCCAATTTGCGCGGCTATGTGGATTTGCCGTTTACCCACCCAGACCAGGCGCACCTCGAAAAATGCGATCTGGTGTTCTTCGCCACCCCGAACGGCATCGCCATGCAGCAAGCGCGATCTTTACTGGATGCAGGCGTTAAGGTGATCGATCTGGCAGCGGATTTTCGTTTGCGGGACATTGCCACATGGGAAAAATGGTATGGCATGACGCACGCCTGCCCGGATTTGGTGGCCGAGGCAGTATATGGCCTCCCGGAAGTAAATCGCGCACAGATCAAAACAGCCAGGCTGGTCGCCAATCCCGGTTGCTATCCGACTGCGGTACAGTTGGGTTTCATCCCGTTGCTGGAAGCGGGCGTGATTGATCCGGGCAGTCTGATCGCCGACGCCAAGTCGGGAGTTTCTGGCGCTGGGCGCAAGTCGGAAATGGCATTTTTATTTTCTGAGGCGGCGGACAATTTCAAGGCTTATGGAGTGGGTGGCCACCGGCATTTGCCGGAAATCAAACAGGGCCTGGCGCGCGTGCTTGGCAAAGAAGTTGGGCTGACCTTCGTTCCGCACCTCACCCCGATGATCCGCGGTATTCATGCCACGCTGTATGGCAGGCTGACACGCGAAGTGAATTTGCAGGCGCTGTTCGAACAGCGTTATGCCAGCGAGTCTTTCGTTGATGTGATGCCCGTCGGCAGTCATCCCGAGACGCGCTCGGTGCGCGGCGCAAATCATTGCCGCATTGCCGTACACCAGCCACAGGGCGGCAATACCGTGGTGGTGTTAGCGGTGATTGATAATCTGGTCAAGGGTGCTGCAGGCCAAGCGGTGCAGAACATGAACATTATGTTCGGGTTGCCCGAAACCACCGCCTTGATTAACGTTCCATTGCTACCCTGATATGTGGTACGGAGTAGAACGCAGATTTAGCATATCCTCGCCGCGTATGAAGGTGCGGCCCCACCACCCTTGGTATTGGCGCTGGGGTATGTTGCTCCCCTTCATGCTGGCAGCTATCGGATTAGCCTGGTGGGCTTATGACAGTGGATTGGAGTTGGCTGGTTTTCATCGCGGCAAGGCTGAGCAGGAGCTGACTAGGCTGCGCGACCAAGTCGCGAAACTGAGTCAGGAAAAGGGACGGCTGACAGATCAAATTGCACAGTTTGAACGGAAAGTTCAAATCGAGCAGGCCAGCAATCTGGAAACAACCAAACAGCTTAAAAACTTGGCGGATGAAAACGACCGGCTTCAGGAAGATTTGGGTTTTTTCCAGGATCTCACCGCGACTGGCAGCAAAGAAGGCGAACTGGGAGTGCATCGTTTAAAGCTGGACCGGGATACGATGCCCGGTGAATATAATTTGCGCATGTTGCTGGTGAGGGGCGGGCAGCGCGCCAAACAGTTCTTTGGCAGCTATCAGTTGGTCGCTACGGTAGTGGAAAATGGGCAGACTTCTACCCACGTATTCACGCAAGACGCGTCCGGGAATACCCAATTTCAGCTCAATTTCAGGTATTATCAGCGCGTCGAACAACATATTCAGTTGCCACCCGAAGCGCAGCTGGAAAACGTGCAAGTGCGCATTTTTGAAAAAGGCGTGGTTGAGCCAAAGGTGCGGCAGAATGTGAGTCCCTCATAAGTTTAAGGAGTAAATAATGTTCGGAAATAAGCACAGTAAGCCACAAACCCAGATCGATACGCTGATTGGAGCGAATGCGATCATTGGAGGGGACATAAATTTCAGTGGTGGATTGCGTGTTGACGGGCATGTGAACGGCAATGTTATTGCCACGCCGGGCAAACCGAGCACTTTGGTGTTGAGTGAACACGCGCAGGTGAATGGCGAAGTCAGCGTTACCCATCTGGTAACCAATGGTACGATCAATGGACCGGTGTCTGCCAGCGAATATATGGAACTACAGGGCAAAGCCAGGGTCACAGGCAATATTCACTACAAAACCATGCAAATCCAGCTGGGCGCGATCATTGAAGGGCAGCTTATTCACGGCAAGCCTGAAGCAGACGATAAGGTGGTGGCGTTCAAGGCAGGTAGTGGCGAATAATTATTTAGGAGACCAAGTTGAATGCAATAACTGAAGTGCCAATGGCAGAAACACAAGATCCGCTGCTGTTTACAGACAATGCGGCAAACAAAGTAAAACAATTGATCGAGGAAGAAGGCAACGCCGACCTCAAGCTTCGCGTATTTGTCAGCGGCGGAGGCTGTTCCGGTTTTCAATATGGCTTCACCTTCGACGAAGAGGTAAACGAAGATGACACCGTGTTGAACAAGAACGGCGTACAGTTGCTGATTGACCCGATGAGCTTTCAGTATCTGGTAGGCGCGGAAATCGACTACCAGGATGGCATTGAAGGTTCACAGTTCATCATCAGGAATCCTAATGCTACGACTACGTGCGGTTGCGGATCGTCGTTCTCGGCTTAAACGGATTTAATCTGTTTTCAATACGTGCAGAGCTGCGTGAGTCTTGACGTAGCGTGGCGGATACACCTCTCATTCGCCGGAAGGCGTCTCTCCTTCGTATTCTCCACTGCAGGTTTACGGCACCGGCACGGTCTCCCCCAAGGTCACCACGCCGGTGCCGTTGTCATTGCGCACTCGGGTGTTGAGAGCCGCCGATAGCGTGTGCAGTTCGTCAATCACGGCATCGGCCGCTGCTCCCGTCAGGGGTTGCGGCTGGAACTGAACCTCGAAGTTATTCACATTGATGGGGAACAATCGCACACTTTGTAGACGGGCATTGCGGAAGCGCAGCTGGGCAACTGCACTGCGCACGGAATTCAAGCTATAAGAACCGAAGGTAAAGTTTCCGAGGCTGTAGAGAATGATGCCGTCCTTGTACTGTTCGATGCCCTGGAGGATGTGCGGGTGATGCCCGATGACGGCGCTGGCACCTGCATCAATGGCGATATGGCCAAGGCGTGTCTGGTAGTCGCGCAGTGCTGTCTTGCCTTCCTGTCCCCAGTGAAATGATACCAGCACGATATCTGCCCTTTCGCGCGCAGCCATGATATCGGCGCGCACATGCTCCTCATGGCCGAAGGCTGTGCCTGCCTTGTTTTCTCCAGCAAAAAAATTCTCCGGTAAGGTCATTGAATAGGCGAGTATCGCAACCTTCAGACCATTAACCTGGATCAATGCAGGTTGGCGCGCGGCCTTAAGGTCGGCACCGGCACCGGCATGCTGGATGCCGACCGCGTCCAGGGTCTCAATGGTCTGAATAAGGCCGTCGGCACCGTAATCGAGGGTGTGGTTGTTGGCGAGCGACACCACATTAAAACCGGTTGCTTTGAGCGCAGCACCAACCTTGGATGGTGGTGAGCGGAACACAAAGGTTTTGTCCTGCTCGGGTGAACCTAGATCCGTGAGGGGGCCTTCAACATTGCCAAAGATGATTTGTGCGCCGATGAAGTACCGGAGCATTTTTACGAACGGGTAGTCATAGCCCTGCTCAACCATTACAGGACGTGCCGTACCATCCATCATGATGTCCCCGACTGCACTTATGAGGAGGTCCGTCGATTCATCTGTTGCCGAAGTGCTGATAACTGGCTCGATGATTTCTGGACCGGTTCGATTGAATTCGGTCGACTGCGCTGTGATAGGCGAAGCCAGCAACAAAATGGCAAGCAAAGAGATAGAGATAACGTTCATTGTGTGTTCATTCGCAAATGGCGAGCGTAGCAGGCTATGATTGGCGATAAGCCGCGCCCAGTATACACGGGTGCTTCGCGCCAGTGACCAGAGGCAGGTTGGCGGGATTGCCATGCAGGTTTTGCTGTGCCAGCCATGCGAATGCGGTGGCTTCCAGATAATCGCCATCCACGTTGAGGGTATCAGTGGATTGCACACTACAGTCTGGCAACAAGACGGCGAGGCGGTCGCGAAGGGATTGGTTGTGCGCGCCGCCGCCGCATAGATATATTTCTTTTGCGCCGATGCAGTGCTGCTGAATTGATTGAGAGATGGCGCGGCAGGTCAGATCCAGCAGGGTGGCCTGCACATCCTCAGCCGCTTCATTGCAGTCCAGCTTGTCTTGCAGCCATGTGATGTTAAACAGATCGCGTCCGCAGCTTCTGGGTGGCGGGTGGGAGAAGAACGGCTCATCCAGCATTTTTTTCAGTAGAACGGGCAATACCTTTCCCGATGCCGCCCATGCTCCGTTATCGTCGTAGGGTTTGCCAAGGTGTTGACTACACCACGCGTCCATCAGCAAATTGCCCGGGCCGCAGTCGAAGCCGGTGGTTGCGGCATTAGGCGGCAAATTGGTCAAATTGCTGATACCACCTATGTTTACTATGACGCGATGGATACCGGGATTGCGCAGCACTTGATCGTGAAAAGCGGGAACCAGCGGCGCACCCTGGCCGCCAGCGGCAATGTCGCAGCTGCGAAAATCGCTGACGACTGTAATGCCGGTCAACTCGGAGAGTAGTGCGGCGTTGCCGATTTGCAGGGAATAGCCGTGCTCTGGACAGTGGCGGATGGTTTGTCCGTGGCATCCGAGCGCTTTAATTTTTGCGTTTGATATGTTTGCCGTAGAGAGCAACGTGTCGACTGCTGCGGCATAAAGCCGTGCCAATTGGTTGCCGATGAGCTGCGCCTGATGCAGTTCATTGTGGCTTGGCTGGTGCAACGCCAGCAAACCGTTTTTAAGCGCATCGCTGTAGGGAGCGAAATGTTTGGCGAGCAGCTTTGGTTGCGCTTGGCTCAGGTCGACAAGAACGGCATCAATGCCGTCCAGACTGGTGCCAGTCATCAGGCCTATGTACAGTTCCGGCGGATACTGCACGCGAAATTTAGTCGAGTTTGGCGAGATTGGTATTGCGCAACAAGTTCAACCGCGCAACCAAATCGTCTGCCACGGATTGAAACGCGACTTTGTCCGCATTATCGATAGGTTTCGCATCCGGCAAGGCAATCCGCATCGGGTTGCGTTGTTGACCGTCCACTTTAAATTCATAGTGCAGATGCGGACCGCTGGCCAAGCCGGTCTTGCCGACATAACCTATCACCTCACCCTGCACCACGCGCTGTCCTTGGCGCAGGCCTTTGGCAAAGCGCGATAAGTGTCCATAAACAGTGGAGTAGCGTCCTTGATGATTGAGTTTAATGACGTTGCCATAGCCATTTTCTCTGCCGACTGAAGCGACCACCCCATCAGCAGTCGCTTTTACTTTGGTGCCGGTCGGTGCGGCGAAATCCACGCCTTTATGAGAGCGCCATTTGTTCAGAATCGGATGAAAGCGCGAGTTGGTAAAACCAGAACTCACGCGCGAATATTCGATGGGTGAACGCAAGAAGGCTTTGAGCACACTATTGCCTTCCGGTGTGTAGTAATCACCGTGTTGCTCATCCTTCTGGAAATACACAGCGCGGAAAGGGCGGCCCTGGTTGATGAACTCAGCTGCCTGAATGCGGCCCACATTTAACAGCGCACCGTTGCTGTATATCATTTCATAGACCACTGTAAATTTGTCGCCCCTGCGCAAATCATGGTGGAAATCGATATCGCCACTGAAAAGCATATTCAACTGGTTGGCGGCAGCATCAGGCATGCCCGCTGCATCAGTCGCGGCATACAAGTTGGTTTTTATTTCGCCGGTGCGCACAAACAGGCGCTTTTCCAGTTGCGCCGGGAGAGTGTGGGTTGCATAACCATCGCCCTGTTTCTCAATGATGACCTGGGTGGCGTTGTCGCCAAGATAGCGCAACGCGATGAGCCCGCCAGCAGCATTGGTCTCGGCTTGAACTTCCTTGCCGACGGCTAATTTCCGAAAAGATACGGCTTCGGCGGCAGTGCGCAGAAAGTCACTGGCAGATGAATCTTCAATATTCAGGCGGCGCAACAGCTCAACCACAGTATCGCCGCGTTGCACACGCTCGTTGCGCCAGAAGCTGGCAGCAGTGGTATTTTTCTCGGTGACTTCAGGCAAAGCGATTTCTTCGATGGCAGCATTGATCAAGGTCAAATCAAAATCGTTTTGCGGCACCAGGCCGAAAGCAGTGACCACCCCCAACAAAGGAAGGGTGGACAGGGCGACGAACCAGCGCAGTTTTTTTCTACTTTGTGACATTTTGCGTTCTTTTTCATGCAGTTTTTGGGTTAACATTCGCGCCTCCTTAAGTTGCATTGTTTAATAATAGCAACGTGTTGCGGATGTAGTTAGCAAACACTTTACCAGAAACAGGCGCTCACTCAAAATCGGGCTGACGGGCGGCAGGCAACAAAATCCGGCGGCAGAACACTAACGATGTATTGTTGAGGCACGAGAATAAGCAGTATTTGCCCTTTTTTTTCGCAATTGAATTGACAGTGAACATGATTGAAATGACACACCCAAAAAACACACAAACAGACGCGCTGGCGCAAATCAAGCGCGGCGCTCACGAACTACTGATTGAAGACGAGCTGAAACAGAAACTTTCGCTGGGGCGTCCGTTGCGCGTCAAGGCGGGTTTCGACCCGACGGCACCGGATTTGCACCTTGGACACACCGTGCTGCTTAACAAAATGCGCCAGCTGCAGGATTTGGGGCACCACGCATTGTTCCTGATCGGCGACTTTACCGGCATGATCGGCGACCCCAGCGGCAAAAACGCCACGCGCCCGCCGTTGTCGCGCGAGCAAGTGCTGACAAACGCACAATCCTATCGTGACCAGGTGTTCAAGGTGCTCGATCCGGAAAAAACCGAAATCGTGTTCAACTCCACCTGGATGGATAAATTCAGCGCGGTCGATTTGATCAAGCTGGCGGCCACTCACACTGTGGCGCAGATGCTGGAGCGAGACGATTTTTCCAAACGCTACAAGGGAAACCAGCCGATCGCCATCCATGAATTCATTTATCCGCTGGTGCAAGGCTATGACTCCGTGGCGCTCAAGGCGGACATCGAGCTGGGCGGCACAGACCAGAAATTCAACCTGCTGATGGGGCGCGAATTACAGAAACATAACGGGCAACCGGCGCAGTGCGTGCTCACCATGCCGCTGCTGGAAGGCCTGGATGGCGTGAACAAAATGTCCAAATCGCTGGGCAACTACGTCGGCATTACCGACACGCCGCAGGAAATGTTCGGCAAGCTGATGTCGATTTCCGACGAACTGATGTGGCGCTACCTGGAATTGCTGTCGTTCCGCAGTCTGGGCGAAATCAGCGGCTGGCACGAAGAAGTGATCGCAGGACGCAATCCGCGCGATATCAAGGTACAGTTGGCCCAGGAAATCGTCGCGCGCTTTCATTCGCAAAAGGCTGCCGAAGCAGCGCTGGTGGAATTCGAGGCGCGCTTCCGCCAGGGCGTGCTGCCCGATGATATGCCGGAAGTCAGAGTTACAGCGCCCGGTGGGCGCATCGTCGTGACGCAACTGCTCAAGCAAGCCGGGCTGGTGGAGGGAACATCTGAAGCAATGCGCATGATCCAGCAGGGCGCAGTCAAGCTGGACGGTGAGCGAGTCAGCGACAAGAACACAATGGTCGAAGCAGGGAAGGTGTTGGTGGCGCAGGTTGGCAAGCGAAAGTTTGCCCGAGTGACGGTTGGTTAGCTTGCACCGATAAATAGATACCATCGAGGCTGCTAATGCGGCCAAAAATCATTCCCGCCAATAAGTTACAGATCAAACTGGGTTGCGCTTTGCGGCAGTGTGCGGGGGGTAGCACGGGGAAGCAAGGAATGTATCGATTTTTGGCTTGGTTGTAGATGTTCTTTGCAGTTCCCGTTGGCCGTTTTATTTCATTACTGCCTGCGGTACCATGCAAAAGCAGCGGCAATAATTTTAATGGGGTTTAAGTGTTAAATAAACTTGGTAAATATGAGATCAAGCGTGAGCTCGGAAGAGGTGCCATGGGCATAGTCTACGAGGGCTTCGACCCCTTTATCGAGCGCACCGTAGCCATCAAGACTATTCAAAAATCCATGATCGACAAATCCGATGCTCAGGAGATATTAAGTCGATTTCGCCGCGAAGCGCAGGCGGCGGGGCGCCTCACTCATCCCAATATTGTTTCGGTTTATGAATATGGCGAGGATGGCGATGTGGCATTCATTGCCATGGAATTCGTTGTTGGCATAGAGTTGAAAGATCACTTCGACAAGACGGTGCGATTCAAAATAAATGACAGCGCAAAAATCATGACCCAGCTTCTTGATGCGCTTGAATACTCGCATTCACGCGGTGTGGTGCACAGAGATATTAAACCCTCGAATATCCTAATAACAAAAGATGGGCAGGTGAAAATTGCGGATTTCGGGATAGCAAAGATCGAATCTTCCGAGCTCACCCAAGTTGGTACAGTTCTAGGCACGCCCTCTTACATGTCACCGGAACAGTTTATGGGGCTGGCCGTGGATCATCGTAGCGATATTTACTCTGCAGGCGTCATCCTCTATCAGTTTCTCACCGGAGAACGGCCATTCACCGGCAGCAACATGACCATCATCATGCATAAGGTTTTGAATCAGCCGCCTGTTCCTCCGCGCACACTCAACCCCGACTTGCCGGAGGCACTGCAAAAAGTGGTTGAGAAAGCCATTGCCAAGCGACCGGAAGATCGTTTCCAAACAGCGGCAGAATTTATGAAAGCGCTGAAATTGGCAGCGGAATCGCCTGCTTCAGCGGCGCTGGTATCATCTTCGGATGCGACAATAACCATATCAAATCCAGCACAAAACAAGCAGAAAAACGGCATGGGGCAAAGCTCGCTTACCGATTTCAGCTCGGTGGATTTTGAGGAACGCCTGAAAAAATCGCAGCGTGAGGCTGACCGCAAATCCGGCAACATCGTTACAGAGAAACAACCGGATAATTCGTCGTGGGACATCAAGCTGGAATTCGATCAATTTATCCCCCCCAAGGGAAGTGGGACGAAGGCGGCAGCCACAATTCCGGCTCCCATCCCTGCCATGTTGCCGGATTTTCAGGCGGGATCTACCCAGTCCGGCTTGCTTGCAGGGCTGGCGCAAGAAGCGAAAGAGCGGCTGGATTCCAGGCAGACCACATTGCAGGAAAGCCAGGCCAAGGCGCGGCGCGTGGATCATGCGTTAAACAGGATCGTCAAATTTTTCCATCCGTTTATCAAGCATGTGAATGATGTGGAACCGATGATAAACCGGATCTATCGCTATGATGCGCGGACAATCTACTCCAGCCTGAAGTGGCGGGGTGCTGTCATTGAAAGCCGCAAGCAGAGCATTTCCGAATCGGCCCTGATGGACTATGTAGTATTCAGCGTTAACCTGTTTGCACCGGAACCCGTATTGCTCAAACGGCCTTGGGGGCCAATCGAAACGTTAAAAAAGGAGTTGCACCACTTGAGGTTGCGCGTGATTGACGATATGGAAACGGCCAACAAGAAGCCGAAACAGGAGTGGCTCGAAGCGCAGTTGGCCGCTGACTTTCCCGTGCAGATCAGGTTTCAGGGCAACTATACCGAAACCAGTATCAATGTAATGTGCCGCAACGTTGGGGCTTTCGGTGTAACCGCCTATAAACTTGAACCCGACGATGTAACTCCCGAGTTTTTGGACAATCTGGGTCTCTTTCTCCTCGGACGCTCGGATAAGTTGCCCATGCAATTGCGGAGCGATTTCTAAGCAACGCGCGTCCAAGCCCGACGGCGAGCTTGTAAATGTAAGGCCGCTGCAGTCATGGTCGGCTGGTGGTCGGCAAGCTCAAATTCGTCCGGATTACGGTTGATTAAATACTGGTTGTGGCGCACGGGGTGTTTTGCTAGAATCGCGCCCTCAAATTTTTAGTAGAAGGCAGTTTGTTCATGACAACAGTACGTGTTAAAGAGAATGAGCCGTTTGAAGTCGCGATGCGCCGCTTCAAGCGTTCCGTGGAAAAAACCGGTCTGCTGACCGATTTGCGCGCCCGCGAGTTTTACGAAAAGCCTACCGCCGAGCGTAAGCGCAAGATGGCCGCCGCCGTTAAGCGCCACTACAAGCGCCTGATGAGCCAGGTTCTTCCTCCCAAGCTCTATTAATCAAATCAATTGCGCTTGGCTTGTGCGCAACGATTTGCTTTGATATGAGTCTCAAGCAACAAATCACCGAAGACATGAAAACCGCGATGCGCGCCAAGGATACGGCGCGCCTCGGGGCGATTCGCCTATTGCTGGCTGCCATCAAGCAGCGCGAGGTAGACGAACGCATTGAGTTGACGGATGCGGACGTGGTTGCCATCATCGAAAAAATGAACAAGCAGCGGCGCGATTCCATCAGCCAATACGAAGCGGCGAAACGTCAGGATCTGGCGGATGTCGAAAAATTTGAGATGAGCGTATTGGCTACCTATATGCCGCAGCAGCTCAGCGAAGGCGAAATCGCCTCCGCCGTGGCCGAAGCAATTGCTGCAACCGGCGCGGCTGGCCCGCAAGACATGGGCAAAGTGATGGGCGTGCTCAAACCAAAATTGGCCGGACGCGCCGACATGGGTAAGGTCTCCGCGTTGATCAAAGCGCAATTGTCCAAGTAAGTCCGGCTTTGCCATTCCGGTCTCCACCGGAATGCGAAAATCCTTAAGAAGCTGTCTTGATGTAAGGGCGGTGCTGGCGTGATTCCAAAAAATTTCATTCAGGATTTGCTCAACCGTCTCGATATCGTGGACGTGGTCGAGCGCTATGTGCCGCTCAAAAAGGCCGGTGCGAATTTTGTAGCCTGTTGTCCGTTCCACAGCGAAAAATCCCCCTCGTTTACAGTCAGCCAGACCAAGCAGTTCTATCATTGCTTCGGCTGCGGCGCGCATGGCACGGCTATTGGCTTTGTTATGGAGCACGCCGGATACGGCTTTGTCGAGGCGATCGAGGAACTGGCGAGCAGTATCGGCCTTGAGGTTCCAAACGAACGCCCCGCCGCTGGCGAGGCATATCAAAAAGTTGCGCCCGACTTGTATGAAGTGACGCAAACCGCCACGCGCTATTACCGCGATCAACTCAAACTTTCGCAGCGCGCGATTGATTACCTCAAGCAGCGCGGCCTCTCCGGCGAGGTCGCCGCGAAATTCGGTATCGGTTATGCACCGGATGCATGGCAGAATCTTGCGTCAGCCTTTCCTGATTACCAAAGTGACACGCTGGTTGAAACCGGCCTGGTGATTGCCAACGACGAGGGAAAGCGCTATGACCGCTTCCGCGACCGCATCATGTTCCCCATTATCAATGTGCGCGGACAGGTCATCGGCTTCGGCGGCCGGGTGCTGGACAAGGGCGAGCCAAAATATCTGAATTCGCCGGAAACGCCGCTGTTCGAAAAAGGCCGCGAACTGTACGGCCTGTTCCAGGCGCAAAAAGCCATCCGCGCCGCGCAGCAGGTGCTGGTGGTGGAAGGCTACATGGACGTGGTGGCGCTGGCGCAACATGGCGTGGAGTATGCCGTAGCAACTTTGGGTACGGCGACCACGCCGTATCATGTGCAGAAATTATTGCGTCTCACCGAGCACATCATATTTAGTTTCGATGGAGACAAGGCGGGGCAGAAAGCGGCTTGGCGCGCGCTGGAAAACGCGTTGCCCTATTTGCAGGACGGCAAGCGCATCAGCTTTTTGTTCCTGCCGGTTGAGCATGACCCAGACAGCTTCATCCGCGAATTCGGCAAGGATGCTTTCGAGAAGCGCGTGCGCGAAGCGATGCCATTGTCCTCATACCTGCTGCGCGAGGTTAGTGCGGAGCTGGATTTGCGCAGCCAGGAAGGACGCAATCAATTATTGCAGCGGGCCAAGCCACTGCTGACCGCTATCGTTGCTCCCGCCACAGCCTTGCTGTTGCGCAAGGAGATCGCGGCGCTTTCAGGTGTCAGCCAGGCGGAACTGGAAGCGCTGTATGAGGTCAAACCGGTCGCACGTGCAGTTCAGCGCGGCTTTCAAAGAACCGCACGTACGCCGCCATCAACGCACCGGCTATTGCTGCAATGCCTGATTGCGCAGCCTGATCTGGGCGCGCAGGTCACCGTTGGCTGGTGCGGCGAAGGAGCAGAGGCCGAGGCGATTGCGGACGTCCTGTCGGTGTTGCGCGAAGCTGATTTTGCGATCAGCAGCCCCGCGCTCACGCAGCTGTTTCAGGGCACGATACATGAAAAAACCCTGGCAATGGCAGAGGCGGAAATGCTGCACTGGGGCGAGAACTTTGATGTGGCTGCCGAATTTGCCGGTCTGATGATTAGCTTTGACAGGGATCGACGCCGTCATGAGTTTCAAGAATTGAAGGCTAAGGCTGCGCAAGGCGGGTTGGCGTGCTTGAGTGAAGATGAGCGCAAGCGTTTCAATCTGGCGGGTCATTGAGGCAAAGCCTCTGGAAAGACTGGGAAAAACCTGCTGAAATCAGGTATAATCCGCCGCTTTTCTGCGGCCATTAAAGCAGTATTTAGAATCACGCAATTTAGGAATATGAAACATGGCAAAGCTAAAAGTCACAAAAAAACAGGACAAGAAACAGGTTGCCGTTGTAGTGCAGCCTGCTGCTGATCAGCTGCTCGATATCGAAGCACGGCGCACTCGACTGAAAGCCCTGATCGTACTGGGCAAGGAGCGCGGCTACCTGACCTACGCGGAAATCAACGACCATTTGCCGGAAATGCTCGAAGTCGAGCAGATCGAAGGCGTGGTGAGTATGATCAACGAGATGGGTATTTCGGTGTGCGATGTCGCACCTGATACCGAAACGCTGATCATGACCGACGTTGCCCCTGCGGCGGCAGACGAGGATGCGGTAGAAGAAGCCGAAGCCGCGCTTTCCACAGTGGACTCGGAATTCGGCCGAACCACAGACCCGGTGCGCATGTACATGCGTGAAATGGGCACGGTTGGGCTGCTCACCCGCGAAAAAGAAATCGAAATCGCCAAGCGGATCGAGGAAGGCCTGAAGCACATGATTCAGGCGATCTCCGCCTGCCCGGCGACGATAGTCGAAATATTGGCGCTGGCCGAGAAAATCAAAAATGACCAGATGCGTATCGATGAACTGATCGATGGTTTTGTGGATACTCAGGATGAAGCAATCATCGGCCCGGAGGGCGATGAAGAGATGGCAGAGGAAGAGGCCAGTGCCGAAAATGGTGCAGACGAAGAAGAAGATGAAGAAGCAGTCGCGGCTGCAACTGCGGCAAAATTGGCCCAGCTGAAGGAAGACTCACTGGAGCGATTCGCCATGATTTCCAGCTTGTTCAGCAAAATTGGCAAGGCATACGAAAAACACGGCTATCGCAGCAAACAGTACGACAAGCTTCAATCTGCCATTTCCGACGAGCTGATGAAGTTTCGGTTCTCTGCAAAGCAAGTAGATGCCCTGTGCGAAACCATGCGCAGCCTGGTCGAAGAGGTCCGCCGTAGCGAGCGCGCCATTCAGGATCTGTGTGTAACCAAGGGCAAGATGCCACGCCCGCATTTCATCAAGACCTTCCTGGGCAATGAAGATAATCTGAACTGGGTTGCGCAGGAACTGAAGACGAAAAAACCGTATAGCGAAACGCTGGAGCGTTACCAGCATGCCATCGTGGAACAGCAAAAGCATTTGTTGGCGTTGCAGCAGCGCGTCGGCATCCCGATCCGCGACCTGAAGGAAATCAACCGCCAGATGACCAATGGTGAAGCCAAAGCGCGCCGCGCCAAGCGCGACATGATCGAGGCCAACCTGCGTCTGGTGATTTCGATTGCCAAAAAATACACCAATCGCGGTCTGCAATTCCTCGACCTGATTCAGGAAGGCAACATCGGACTGATGAAAGCGGTGGACAAATTTGAATACCGTCGCGGCTATAAATTTTCGACCTACGCCACCTGGTGGATACGCCAGGCGATCACCCGCTCCATCGCCGACCAAGCGCGCACCATCCGTATCCCGGTGCATATGATCGAAACCATCAACAAGATGAATCGCATCTCACGGCAGATCATGCAAGAGACAGGCCTGGAGCCGGATGTCGCGACACTGGTATTGAAGATGGAAATGCCGGAAGACAAAATCCGCAAGATTTTTAAAATCGCCAAAGAGCCGATTTCCATGGAAATGCCGGTGGGCGATGACGACGATTCTCACCTGGGCGACTTCATCGAAGACTCGCACACCACCGTGCCGATCGATGCGGCCATTTATGAAAGCCTGCGCGGTGCGACGGCGGACATCCTCGACAGCTTGACACAGCGCGAGGCGAAGGTATTGCGCATGCGCTTCGGTATCGAAATGAACACCGACCACACACTGGAAGAAGTCGGCAAGCAATTCGACGTCACCCGCGAACGCATTCGCCAGATCGAAGCCAAGGCGCTACGCAAACTCCGTCATCCATCGCGTTCCGAAAAGCTTAAGAGCTTCCTGGATAGCGAAAATAGTTAAATCTTTTTTGGGTCGTTAGCTCAGTTGGTTAGAGCAGAGGACTCATAATCCTTTGGTCGGTGGTTCAAGTCCACCACGACCCACCAATAAAATAGTGGCCTAGAGTTAATCGCTTTAGGCCGCTTTGTTTCCAGCGTGACAAAAACGTGACCACGTTCTTGTAAACGGAATAATATTCAAGGACCGTGGATTGCCGTGGCGCTATTATGTAATTGCTTAAGCCAATTGTTAGCATGCTGCGTAATTTGGTATATTGACCATAGTGCGGGAAAGGCGCAGCCTGCGCTTAAAGTTTGGCGTCGATGTTAAATGGGTAACGAAAATGAATATGTTGTTAAAACAGATGTTGTTGGTATGTGCATGCTTTTTTGCATTGTCAGGACAGGCAATGGCTGATTCTTTATCAGATGTAAATCGTGTATACGATGCGGGTGATTATGAAAAAGCCGCAAAGTTGTACAGCGCCTTGGCAAAAGATGGAAACGCTGAAGCACAATATACCCTTGGGATGATGTATCGCGCTGGGAGAGGTGTTCCTCACGATTACAAAGAGGCGAGGAAGTGGTATCTGTTGGCCGCCGAACAGGGTCATCCGGTAGCGCAATTCTACCTTGGGTGGATGTATGCAGGTGGGAGAGGCGTTCCTAAAGATTTCGTTCAGTCGCATATGTGGGTCAATATTGCGATTGCAAATGCTAGTGGTGAAGCCAAGAAAGAATTTACTGTAGATCGCGATGCAATAGAAAAATCCATGACTGCTGACCAAATTGCCAAAGCGCGGGAGCTCGCCAAAAAATGCACTGCAAATAAATTCAAGGGATGTTAGCGAGGGTGAATCGCAGCTAGCTAATCAACCCTTCGTGGAATGCCTGTCGAGCCATATGAGCCGGCCATCCACCTTCCACAAGCTCAGAGCGAACAGCTAGCTTGAGCCAATTAGCGGCGTTTCAATCTTGAAATGGGATCACATTTTCTTGCAGGCGAAATCCCACAAAATTTCTCTTACGCTGCCGAGTCTGACTGGCTTCCACTTATGGGGTTCGGGATCTGTGTAAACTCCTTTACCTCTGCCCATATTCCTGGAGTGGAGGGAGAAATAAAGTGTTCGCGATTGTTTTTCCTTGCAGTCGTATTCTTCTTGCACTTCTGAAGAAAGAAATGCAGCACCGGCTACTTTGATGGCCATTTTGTAGTCATGCAGCGTCCGCATTTTTACCATGTTGCTCGACTTGATAATGGAGGTGGGGTCGGCGTAGAAGGTGCCGGTCTCATTGCTGCCTACTTTTGCCCATTCAGCCATCGCACTGCTGCTTAAAACAGCCAGTAGCAGCATCAACAAAACTTTTCGCATATCAACTTCTCTCTGCTTGCTGTTCCACTAACGCCACGCCCATTTCCACGATGCAGGGAGCGTGCGGGTTTATCCGGTAATGCTGCGTCATTCGTATGGGGTGTGAAGAACGCTCCATGCTCTTGCCCGTATCTATTGTGTTTTACTCACACTTGCTGACGCGTGCGAATCTTCAGTTGTTGCTTCCCCAACGCCAGATGTCACAGACGATCCAATATTATCTATGGCAGCATGAGGTGTTGGCGCCAGCTGTGGGGCGGTTAAATTGACGGACGGAGTCTGCTTTTTTTCAGCAACGGCCTTGTTCAGAGTGGTATAGGTTTTGATCAACGCTACCTTGATCAGGATGATAGCTAAGATACTTGCCGCGAGAATTACCAACAGGCGTTTTATAGTACGTTCATCCATGTCTGAAAGTTTAGCAGAACAAGACTGACCGTTAGAAAGCCTACTTCCGCTTGCACCCCTTGAATTTGCTTGCGGTGCATCTTTTGGCGAGTTCCTGCGCTTCAGCTAATTGCTTGGTAGTCATATCCTTTGCCAATGCTTTGAGCTGTTCAAGGTATCGCAATTGTCTATCACCCTCAGCATTTGTTGCCGCAATGTTTTTCCACATATGTGCCAGAACAAAATCTTTCGGAACCCCTTCCCCTCTGTAATACATCGTTGCCAAGTTGGATTGCGCCACTACATGTCCCTGTTCTGCTGAGAGTCTATACAGCTTTGCAGCCGTCTTGTGATTTTGAGAAACACCTTTTCCGTTGTAATACATCGTGGCAAGTTTGAATTGCGCCACCGCATTGCCCTTTTCTGCCAGCGGTTTGAACGACTTTGCTGCTTTTGCATGATTGCCCTCATCAAAGGCACGCAGTGCGTCTGATAACGAATCGGCTTTTGCCAGGCCGGTCGACGCAAATAAACACACGCAAACCAACAACATTCGCTTTAGCAAAGGATCCATTTCGTTATCCTCTTATCGACATCGAACAATGGGCGCACGTTACACCTGTGACGCCCAACAATCAATATTCCAAAGAAACCAGGCAGTTTTGCAGCGCCTTGCATTCTGGCGAGCTCTGAATTAATAGATATTTTCGGCAGCTATTTTTTTGAAAGGTGCTTGATTCCTGCCAAGGAAAATTCCACGATGTGTTCAGCGATCGCTTCGATTTCCTTGTGGTCGTAGCGCAGTGTGTTATGCAGGCGTTGCAACACCGGGTGCGAATGACGGTAGAACAAACACTGGCCAAGGATGCTGTAAACGCAGCGGCGCAGATCGGCAGCGCCAACTTTTTCGCCGATGATCTCGCGCAATAGTTTGCCCAGAAATTCATGCAACGGTGCAATGGCCTCGCGCACTATCTTGTCCAGCGCCGACGTTGGGTCGGCCAGTTCGCGCGCCATGATACGGCATTGCGAGGAAGGATTTTTCTCATCCAGCAACATCATCATGAAATCGCGGATGAACAGACGCAGGCGGGTACTCGGGCATTCGTTGGCGTTGGCTTTCTGCAACGCGGCCAGCGGCGCAAAATTCAACGCCTCGGCCAGCAAACCATCCTTGCTGCCAAAGTGGTAATTCACCGCAGCACCATTTGCCTCGGCACGACGGCATATCTCGCGCACCGTCGCCCCCTGAAATCCGCGTTGAGAAAAAACTTCTCGCGCCGCTTCCAGCAAACGCGAACGAGTTTGCTCGCTGGCAGCATTTGCATCTGCTATTTGCCTCATCTGGCAGATGCCGCTTGCACAGTTTTTACTGCCGATTCGCTGCCTTCTCCCCCAAGCGCCTTGTAAAGTTGTGCTGCTGCGCTCAACCACAAACGCCGCACTTGCGCCGCGCCCTGATCGGCAGCAAAACTTTCGCGTTGCGCATCCAGCACATCGAGGTGATTGGCGATACCCGCCTTAAAGCGAGCATCAACCAGGAGCAGTCGCTGCTTCTGAGCTTCTGCATTGGCTTGCTGCGCGGCAAGCTGTTCGGAAAGCTTATCGCGTGCATTCAACAGGTCTGCCACTTCTCGGAACGCCTGTTGTATTGTTTTTTCATATTCCGCAACTGCAACCACTTTGCGTGCCTCGGCGACGTCTACATTGGCGGACGCGCGCCCGGCATCAAACAACGGCAGGCTAAGCGCAGGCAGGAAGGACCATGCTCTATTGGTTGAGTTAAACAGCCCGGACAGTTTGCTACTGGCCACACCCCCGCTTCCCGTCAACGAAATGCGGGGAAAAAAAGCTGCGCGTGCCGCGCCAATATTGGCATTGGCGGCTATCAGTTTTTGCTCGGCTGCCAACACGTCGGGGCGCTGCAGCAATACTTCAGCAGGCAGGCCCGCAACAACGTCAGAGGCTATATCCTGTTCGGCGAGGCTGCGCCCGGCTGGCAGGTCTTTCAATTCGGCCACCGTCCGTCCAAGCAACAAGTTGAGCAGGTTTTCTGCAGCGGCTTGCTGCCGTTCCAGATTTGCACGCTCGGCCAGCGCAGCCTGATATGCACCATCCGCCTGAAAAAAATCCAGATCGCCGGATACCCCAAGTGCGCGGCGGCGTGATATCAATTCTTTGGTTTCAGCGCGTGCCCTGACAGTTTCGACAGCGAGCTGAGTGCGCTCGCTCATTTCCAGCAGCGACAAATAGGCGTTGGCGATATCGGCAATCAACGATAAACGGAACGCGCGTTGCGCGGCTTCGGTAGAGAGATAACTGGCTTTGGCAGATGCGTCGAGGCTGCTGACACGCCCCCAGAAATCCAGCTCATACGACACCAGGCTCAAACCCGCGTCATAACGCTGGATGTGCAGGTCGCTGCCGGTTATGGACGCGCTGGCGGGTGTCAGTGAAGCATTGCGCGACCCTGTCAGATTGATGCTGGGAAAGCGATCGGCATGCTGTATGCCATATTGCGCGCGAGCTTCTGCAATTCGTGCGGTGGCGATGCGCAGATCGCGGTTGTTTTCCAGGGCTGTCGCAATTAACGCCTGCAAACGCGGATCGGGAAAATATTTCTGCCAATCGTTGGGCGTGAGTGCTTTGTTCGTTTTCAATTGCACACTGTCCGGCCATGCTGGGGGAACCGGCGCGGCAGGCCTCTCGTAATTCGGCATCATGGAACAGCCGCTCACAAACGCCGCCATGACAATCAGGGCGACTTTATTGGGTGTCTTAATCATGCTGGCTCTCCTCATGCTGAGATGAATTGCGCGCCTGGCCTGGGAAGATGCGGCGGACGACTACATAGAAAACCGGCACAAGAAATACTGCCAATACTGTCGCGGCGATCATGCCGCCCATGACGCCGGTGCCGATGGCATGACGCCCGTTTGCGCCTGCGCCGTGTGAAATAGCCAATGGCAGTACGCCCAGGATGAATGCAATGGATGTCATCAGAATAGGACGGAACCTCAGGCGGCACGCTTCCAGCGTGGCATCTATCAGGTCATGCCCTTTATCCTGCAAATCGCGGGCGAACTGGATAATCAGGATCGCATTCTTGGCCGCGAGGCCAATGATGACGATCAGGCCAACCTTGAAGTAAATATCGTTGGGCAAACCGCGTAGCGTTACGGCGGCCAGTGCGCCAACTATGCCGATGGGCACCACCAGAACCACTGCGAATGGGATGGACCAGCTCTCATACA
Source organism: Nitrosomonadales bacterium (assembly GCA_023259055.1). Taxonomy (GTDB): domain Bacteria; phylum Pseudomonadota; class Gammaproteobacteria; order Burkholderiales; family Gallionellaceae; genus Gallionella. Next base: position 33,627 of record JAHFQZ010000008.1, on the reverse strand, counting down.
GCGCGGCCAGACACAGGAATACGGCTACTACCGAAAGGCCGAACAGGAACGGCGCCTGACTACCGGAAACCCGCTCCTCGCTGGATGTTCCAGACCATTCGAAGCCGAAACCGGGCGGCAGTTTAGAGGCGACATCCTCCATCGCCAGCAGTGCATCGCCGCTGCTGCGGCCGGGAGCGGGGCTGCCGGCAATTTTCATCGACGGCATGCCATTGTAACGATCCAGCTTCGGCAGGCTCACAATCCAGCGCGGTGCGGCAATTTCTGACAACGGCACCATTCCGCCCTGAGCATTCCGGATTGGCAACCGCATTATCTGTTCCGGCGTGGTACGGTTGTCCGCTTCCGCCTGCATCTGCACCCGAAGGATGCGGCCTTCACGCACAAAGTCGTTGATGTAGGCAACGCCGAGCGCCGACTGCAATGCCTCGTTCAGATCGGCGATCTCTATGCCCAGTGCCCGTGCTTTCAGGCGGTCAATGTCTATCAGCAGCTGCGGCCCCGGCTCTTGCCCTTCAGGTCGCACGCCCATCAACGAGGGATGTTTGCCTGCGATACCCAGCGCCATGTTGCGCGCCTCGATCAGTTTTTCACGCCCCTGGCCGGAACGGTCCTGCAGGCGGAAATCAAAGCCACCAACTGCCGCCAGTTCGGGAATCGGCGGCACGTTGATGGCGAAGATCATCGCCTGCTTGATGCGGAACAGCATCATGTTGGCGCGCTTCACCAGCGCGGGCGCAGAGCTGTCCGGGCTGGGGCGCGCATCCCAATCCTTCAGGCGGACGAACGCGGTCGCTGCGTTCTGCCCGCGGCCGAAGAAGGAAAATCCGAGCACGCCGATGACGTGATCCACTTCCGGTTGCTTGAGATAATACTGTTCCACTTCGGACAACACTTCCTTGGAACGCTCAGCCGTCGCACCCGGCGGCAACTGGATCAGGTTGACGAAATAGCCCTGATCCTCTTCCGGCAGGAAGCTGGTCGGCAAATGAACGAACAGCCAGCCCATGACGCCCAATAGTCCCGCGTAGAGTGCCAGATAAAACCCGGTGCGCTTCAACACACCCTCTACCCCTGACTTGTAACGCTGGGTGGTTCTGCTGAAGAAACGATTAAACCAGCCGAGCAAACCCTTCGTCGGCACCATTTCATGCCCGGGTGAGTTTTTTAGCAGCGTTGCGCACAGCGCCGGGGTCAGGGTCAATGCCATCAGCATCGAGAACAGGATGGTCATGATCAAGGTGACCGCGAACTGGCGATAGATTGCGCCGACAGAACCGCCAAAGAAAGTCATCGGGATGAACACGGAGCAAAGCACCAGCGTAATCGCGATGATCGCGCCGAATATCTGCCCCATGGCCTTGCGTGTTGCCTCGCGCGGCGTGAGACCTTCTTCGGTCATGATGCGCTCAACGTTTTCCACCACCACGATGGCATCATCCACCACGATACCGACGGCCAGCACCATGGCAAACAGCGTCAGCGTATTAATTGAATAGCCGACTGCATACAGGCCTACCATACCGCCGACCAGCGCGATCGGCACCACAATGGCGGGAATAAAGGTGGCGCGCAGGTTTCCCAGGAACAGGAAGATGACCAGGAATACCAGCAGCATGGCTTCCACTAGTGTTTCCACCACTTCGCTTACCGAGATTTCGACGAACTTGGAGGTGTCGTAAGGCACCAGCCAGTCCACGCCCTTGGGGAAAAATTTTGCCAGTTCAGTCATCTTGGCCTTGACCGCTTTGGCGGTATCCAGCGCGTTGGCCGAGGGTGACAGGCGGATTGCAAAGGCCGCTGCCGGCTGCCCGTCTATGCGCGCGGTAATGGAATAATCCTGTGCCCCCAGTTCTACCCGCGCCACATCCTTGACCCTAACGCTGGAGCCGTCCGCATTGGCGCGCACGATGATGTTGCCGAATTCTTCCGGCGTGGACAGCCTGCTCTTGGTGACGATCACCGCGTTTACCTGCTGGCCGGGAGCTGCCGGTAATTGTCCGAGTTCGCCAGTAGCAAGCTGGGTATTCTGGGCGCGCACGGCCTTGGTGACATCGCCGGGGGTCAGGTTATAGGCATGGAGTTTCTCGGGCATCAGCCACAGCCGCATCGAGTATTCCGTGCCGAACAGCAGCGCCTCGCCAACACCCGGCACGCGGCGGATATTCTCCAGCAGGTTGGCGGCGGCGTAGCTGCCGAGCGCCACATTGTCGCGGCTTTTGTCCGGCGAGATCAGCGCGACGATCATCAGGAAATTGCGCGCCGACTTCGCCACGGTTACCCCCAAACGGCGCACATCATCCGGCAGACGCGCTTCGGCGCGCTTGACGCGGTTTTGTGTTTCGACAGAAGCGACATCCAGATTGGTACCCGCTTCGAAAGTCAAAGTGATGGTGCCGACGCCCAGTTCAGAGGACGAATCCATGTAGAGCAAATGCTCGATGCCGTTCAATTCCTGCTCGACCAATGCGACGGCAGTTTCCTCTACTACCTGTGCCGAAGCGCCGGGGTAGTAAAGCGTGATAGCCAGGGCAGGTGGGGCCACTGCCGGATAGGATGCGACCGGCAGATTGCGGAGCGCCAGCCCGCCGCTCAACAGGATAATGAGGGCGATAACCCAGGCAAAAACGGGACGATCAATAAAGAATTTTGCAAACATGGCTGGCTTTACTTCTTCTCAGCCGGTTTAGCAGCAGTTGGCGGATTCAATAGAGGGGCTGACGCATCCCACGGCACCGGTTTTACCACCGTACCGGGGCGCGCTTTCTGCAAGCCGTTCACAATAACCTGCTCGCCGCCTTTCAATCCTTCGGCAATGATGAAATCGCCGCCCGCCATGCCGCCGGTTTTTACCGGCAGTGGTGTCACCTTGCTTTCCGCGCCCACCACCAAAACAAACTGTCCCTGCGGATTGCCCTGCACGGCGCGTTGGGGAATTTTAATTGCGTTCTCGGCATCTGCCTCGGGAAAGCGGATGCGCACGAACATGCCGGGCAACAAATCGCGTTTCGAATTGGGAAATTCGGCGCGCAACGACACCGAACCAGTACCCGGATCGACCGCCAGGTCGGTAAAGAAAATCCTACCCGGCTGCGGATATACGCTGCCGTCTTCCAGCAGCAATTCTACCTTGGCGGATTCGGTGCGCTTGAGACTGCCCGCCTTGACGGCTTGCCTCAGGCGCAGCAAATCGGCGCCGGATTGCGTGAAGTTGGCATAGATCGGGTCAAGCTGCTCGATGGTCGCCAGCAGCGTGGCTTCGCCCTTGCCGACAAATGCACCCTCCGTCACCAGGGCGCGGCCGATATGACCGGAAATGGCGGCCGGGACACTGGCGTTTTCCAGGCTTTCCTCTGCACGGGTCAGGGCAGCCTCTGCCTGCATTGCCTTGGCAGCGGCCAGATCAAAATCCTGCTGGCTGACGGCATTGATTTTCAGCAGCGGCTTGTATCGTTCGACGGTTTGCATTGCGATTGCCAGATCAGCCCTGGCTGATTCAGCCGCTGTTTTAAAGGTGCGGGCATCAATCTGAAAAAGGGATGCGCCAGCCTTTACCTCGCTGCCTTCCTGAAATAATCGCTTTTCAATCACACCCTCAACCCGCGCGCGCACCTGCGCCGTGCGGTAAGCCTGAAGCCGTCCGGGCAAATCCTGCGTAAGTGTTGCCTTGCCGGAGGTCGCCGTTATCACGTCAACCTCGGGCGGCGGCATTGCCGCACCTGGACCACCGGGACCCGCCGCCGGTTTATCGCCGCCACTACAACCAGCAGTCAGCGCTAACAGAAAAAGTGCAGGGATAAGGGGTTTTGTAAAGGCAGGCATGAGATTTTCCGCTATAGAAATTAAGGGCCATTCAGAATCACACAACAAATTGCATGGTGATTTTCGATGCAACCCAGCTTGGGAAGGCAGGGAAGATACGAAAAAGTAAGCGTATCAAACGCTTGTTTGAAAGTAAATAGACAGAGCGGTTTCATTACACAAGCGAAAGAGGAGAAAAGAAATCGAGTGCGGCAACATTGATACTGCTCTGTATTCTTCGGCTTCGCTGTGCTTTTTCCGCCCCGTGACCCAACATAAAGCAATCCAAAGCAAAAGGACTTGCTATCATGTAGCCCTTAAACCTTTAAATGCACTGAACAGGATCGCAAATGGCCAAACCAAATTACACGTTCGAGAAACGGCAGAAAGAACTAGCCAAAAAAAAGAAGCAGGAGGAAAAGCGGCTGAAGAAAATAGCGCCACAGGGCGAGCAGCCCCAAGGCGAAATAGTCCAGCCACCTGTTGATGAGAAGACTGATTCCTGATTCTGCAGCGAAACGTTTTGCTTTCCGGGCAACAGTGATTAAACGTTTTCTGGATTGCCACGTCCCGCCACGCTACGCTCGCGGCTAAAGGCGCTCCTCGCGGTGACGATTTAATCAGCGCTTCGCTGGCTCGTTTATCCCCCGGCAAGGGCTATCGGCTAGAATGTGAAGTATTATTTCCTAGTCGAGCAATATGGTTCCCCACCTTACCACTGCCTTAACCGGCCAGCTTCTTGATCTGGAGCGGCGTTTTCTGGATTCGATGCCGACTACCGAGCACTGGCTGCGCACACAATGGCTGGATCACGCCGCACCGTTTTACGCTTCGGTGGATTTGCGCAACAGCGGCTTCAAGCTGGCGCCCGTTGACACCAACCTGTTTCCCGGCGGATTCAATAATCTCAATCCGGATTTTTTGCCGCTGTGCGTGCATGCGATGCAGAGCGCCGTGGAAAAGATTTGCCCGGATGCGCGCGGAGTGTTGCTGATACCCGAGAGCCACACGCGCAATCTGTTTTATCTGCAAAACGTCGCCCAGATTGTGACTATCCTGAAGCAGGCCGGAATGCGCGTGCGGGTAGGCAGTTTGCTTCCGGAGATTACCGCGGCGACCGCTTTCCAGTTGCCCGGTGGCAGCACGCTGACTCTGGAACCGCTGGTGCGGCGCGGCAACCGGCTTGGCCTGGATGGTTTCGACCCGTGCGTGGTGTTGCTCAACAACGATTTGTCCGGCGGCGTGCCGGATATCCTGAAAGGCCTGGAACAGCCGGTTTTCCCGCCGCTTTCGGCAGGCTGGCACACGCGGCGCAAGTCGCAGCATTTCAGCGCTTATGACCGCGTGGCGAATGAATTCGCGCAGTTGATCGGTATCGACCCGTGGCTGATCGACCCGTATTTCGCCGTCTGCAATCAGGTCAATTACCAGGAGCGTGTCGGCGAGGAATGTCTGGCCGCGCACGTGGATGACGTGCTGAATATGATACGCGTGAAGTATGCCGAATACGGCGTGAAGAACGATCCGTTTGTCATCGTCAAGCCTGAAGCTGGAACTTATGGGATGGGCGTCATGACGGTGAAGGATGCCAGCGAAATTACCGGCCTGAACCGCAAGCAGCGCAACAAGATGGCGGTGGTGAAAGAGGGCCTGGAAGTTTCCGATGTGCTGGTGCAGGAGGGGGTGTACACCTTCGAGCACATCAACGATGCGGTGGCCGAGCCGGTGGTTTACATGATCGACCACTATGTGGTCGGCGGTTTTTACCGCGTCCATACCGAGCGCGGCGTGGACGAAAACCTCAATGCGCCGGGAATGTCCTTTGAACCGTTGGCATTCGAGGCTTGTTGCACGATGCCCAATCCTGATTGTGAACCGGATGACACGCCTAACCGCTTTTACGCCTATGGCGTGGTGGCACGGCTGGCGCTGCTGGCTGCGTCGCTGGAAATCGAGGCAGCCGAGAAGCGATAGATGACCGGGCTGATTCGCATTGTTGCAATCTTTGTTGCCCTGTTGCTCGCCGCCTGCGAAGGCAAAGAACCGCTGTATCAGGAACAAGCCTATGTGTTCGGTACGCTGGTTGATGTGAGCGTGTATGGCGAAACCGAGCCGCACGCAAGGCAGGCGGCGAACGATGTGCTGCGCGAATTCCAGCGGCTGCACGACATGCTGCACGCGTGGCAGCCGAGCGAACTGAGCGAGTTGAATGCGGCGTTTGCCAAGGGCGAAAGCAATGCCATTTCGGCGGAGCTGGTTGCGATGCTGCAAGATGCCACGCAGCTTTCGCAGCAGTCGCAGGACATATTTAACCCGGCTATCGGCGGGCTGGTGCAGTTGTGGGGTTTTCACTCCGATGAGTTCAAGTCCGTGCAGCCGGACGAAAAGAAGATCAAGCAACTGGTGGCGGCTAATCCGCAGATGAGCGACATATCGATTGTGCATGGCAGGGCGCAGAGCAGGAATAAATCCGTGCAGCTGGATTTGGGCGGGTACGCCAAAGGCTATGCGCTGGATCGCGCTGCCGAATTATTGCGCAAGCAGGGGATACGCAATGCGCTGATCAATATCGGCGGCAACGTCATGGCCATCGGCCAGCACGGCAAGCGTCCGTGGCGTGTCGGCATCCAGCATCCGCGCAAGCCCGGTGCACTGGCGACTTTGGAGTTGCGCGACGGCGAGGCTATCGGCACATCCGGCGACTATCAGCGTTATTTCATGCTGGGCAATGTGCGCTATTGCCACTTGATCGATCCGCATAGCGGTTATCCCATGCAAGGCGTGCAGGCTGTCACTGTCCTGACCAGCGGGACGCGTGCCGGAGTGCTGTCCGATGCGGCTTCCAAGCCACTGTTCATCGCAGGTGCACGCGGCTGGCGAGCTGCTGCCATGCAGATGAATTTGTCCGAGGCGATGCTGGTGGACGGACAAGGCAATATTCACCTAACAGCCGCGTTGCAGAAACGGCTAGAATTAGTCGACAAGAGTATTCATCCAAAGATTGAATAATGAATAATCCCGAACAGGAAATTATCGAGAAAAATGTGCGCCGCGCGGCGGGTATCAATGCGCTGCGCAAAATTGGCGTAATAGTCGCGGAGGAGCAGCAAGCCGATGCAGAAAAAGCAAAGGTGCTGCGCTGGTTCTTCCGCTATGGCTGGATTGTTTTGATAGGCAGTGCGCGGCTGTTGGCATATGCTTTTGGCAATATTTCAGTGGGAGTCATTTAATTGGTCGGGATTTTATTGGTAACACACAACGGGCTGGGCGACAGTTTTGTCGATTGCATCAAGCATGTGCTGGGCGAAGTTCCGGGCAATCTTAAGGTGCTATCGGTATTGGCTGGCGACGATCCCCAGCAGAAAGTAGTCGAAGGGCACGCGCTTATCAAGCAGCTCGACACAGGCGGCGGCGTGTTGATCCTGGCCGATATATTTGGCGCCACACCGAGCAATGTAGGCCGGCAACTGTGCCATACCGAGCATGTGATGGGGGTGGCGGGAGTGAATCTGCCGATGCTGTTGCGCGTGATGTGCAGTCCCAACAAGAACCTGCCGGAGTTGGCGAATATAGCTATCGAAGGCGGGCGCGAATGCATCGTTCAAATGGAACGCCAGTGGTGATGCAACAGGACGCGATGATTATCAACAAACTCGGCTTGCATGCGCGAGCTTCGGCAAAACTCACCCAGCTTGCTTCCAGATTCAAAAGCGAAGTGATGCTGTCGCGCGGCGGCCGCCGCGTGAACGCCAAAAGCATCATGGGTGTGATGATGCTGGCCGCAGCAAAGGGCACGTCCATCGGCATCGAAACCAATGGCGAAGATGAGGCCGATGCGATGCAGGCTCTTTTGAACCTTATCAATGATTACTTCGGAGAAGGTGAATAGTTTTATGAAGACACCTCGAGAAACCGTAGCGAGCAGCTTGAGTGCAAGTCGCACGGAACGGAGCAACGAGACATACCATATGGGTAGGCGAGGCGGCGAGTACTGTGCAACGCCGCAATCGAGCTGCGCAGTAGGTTTGTCGAGGTGTCTATGAGTTTTACGCTGCACGGCATCGCAGTCTCCAGCGGCATCGCCATCGGCCATGCGCACCTGATTTCGCGTACCTCGCTGGAGGTGGCGCATTACGTATTACCCAAGCAGTTCATCGATGAGGAGATCGCGCGTTTCGATGCCGCCTTGCAGGCTACGCGTAATGAATTTGCCAACCTGCGCAGCAACCGTCCCACCCGCGCCGCTGTCGAATTCGATGCCTTCCTCGAGTTGCACCAGATGATTCTGGACGATCCGCTGTTGAGCGTAACGCCGCGCGAGATGATTGCAAACGAACGATGCAATGCCGAGTGGGCGCTCAAAGTGCAGACCGAAACGCTGGTTGCGCAATTTGATGAGTTTGAAGACGCCTATCTGCGCGAGCGGCAAACCGATGTGAAGCAGGTCGCCGAACGCCTGCTCAAACAATTGCTCGGGCAGCACGGCCACCAGTTACCCCCGGCGCGCCATGATGTCGAGATGATACTGGTGGCGCACGACCTGAGTCCCGCAGACCTGATCCAGTTCAAGCCGCATCAATATGCCGCATTCATTACCGACGTGGGCGGAGCGACATCGCACACCGCAATCGTCGCACGCAGTCTCGACACGCCATGCGTAGTCGGCTTGCGCCATGCGCGTGAACTGATCCGTGAAGATGATCTGCTGATACTGGACGGCGAGCAGGGCGTGCTGATCATCAACCCGGACAGGCCGATACTGGCGGAATACAAGCTGCGCCAAAGCGAATGGGAGCTGGAACGCAAGAAGCTCAAGCGGTTGCGCACTGCGCGTGCCGACACCCTGGACGGCACAGCCATCGAATTGCTTGCCAATATTGAGAAGCCGGAAGATGTCGCCGAAGCAAGAGAACATGGCGCAACCGGAATCGGTTTGTTTCGCAGTGAATTCCTCTATCTCAACCGCGATGCTTTGCCGGGTGAAGAAGAACAATTTGAGGCATACCGCACAGTGGCGGCAGGAATGGATGGGCAACCCGTTACGATCCGCACCTTCGATCTGGGCGCAGACAAACAACTAAAAGGCGCAGAACGCGTTGCAAACAACCCGGCGCTCGGATTGCGCGCGATTCGCATGTGTCTGGCCGAACCGCAATTATTCCGCACCCAGTTGCGCGCGGTGCTACGCGCCTCGCATTATGGCAACGTCAAGATACTGATACCGATGTTGTCCAGCATTTCGGAGCTCAACCAGACCTTGCAGTCCGTCGCTGCGGCCAAGCAAGGCCTGGATGCGGAAGGTATTCCCTATGATCGTGAAGTAAAAATCGGCGGCATGATCGAGATACCTGCCGCAGCATTGGCACTCAACGTATTCGCCAAGAAGCTCGATTTTCTGTCCATCGGCACCAACGACCTGATTCAATACACGCTGGCGATAGACCGCACCGACGAAGATGTCGCTCACCTGTACGATCCGCTGCACCCCGCAGTGCTGCACCTGCTCGCACACATCATTAGCACTGCCAGCCGGTTCGGCGTGCCAGTCTCGGTGTGCGGCGAAATGGCTGGTGAGTTGTCCTATACGCGGCTGCTGTTGGGCTTTGGCTTGCGCCAGTTCTCGATGTTCTCCGCACAAGTCCCCAGCATCAAACAGCGCGTGCTCACCACCAGCCTGCCGGAAATCGCCAGCCTTACACAGAAGATATTGCGCACCGATGATCCGATGAAGATCCGCGATTTGCTGCATCGCCTTAACGCCTAGATTGACAGCATTTCGCAAAACGCGGAAACTGCGCACCATAACCAGCGACTTAACGAGTGTTGTTTGCTCGCCTAGTCAGATGGCCAGTAGTTCTATCAGTAGTTTCATCAGTGCCGATTTGACATCAGCTTGCGGGGCACTTAAAACATTCCAGCTAAAGCGAGGCAACCCGTCCCGCGAGAGCTGAACGGGTTTTGTTTTTATTGGGTAAATATTTTGAGCGCATCAAACAGCATCGGCATAGTCAGCGCACAACGCGCAATATTTGATACTCCGCTGGTTTTCCGCAGCGGAGCGGTGCTGCCGAGCTATGAACTGGCGTATGAAACCTATGGTGCGCTAAATGCCGACAAATCAAACGCGATCCTGGTTTGCCATGCGCTGTCCGGCCATCATCACGTTGCCGGATATTACGCGGACGACCCCAAAAATATCGGCTGGTGGGACAACATGATCGGCCCTGGCAAGCCGGTCGATACCGATAAATTTTTCGTGGTTGGGCTGAACAACCTCGGCGGCTGCCATGGCTCGACCGGGCCATCTTCAATCAACCCGGATACCGGGCAACCTTATGGATCGGGATTTCCGGTCATTACGGTGGAGGACTGGCTGGAGTCGCAGGCACGCCTCGCCGACCTGCTCGGCATCCGGCAATTCGCGGCTGTGATCGGCGGCAGCCTCGGCGGGATGCAGGCGCTGCAATGGTCGCTGAGCTTTCCCGACCGCGTGCGCCACGTGTTATCGATTGCCGCCGCACCGCATCTCACCGCGCAGAACATCGCGTTCAACGATGTGGCACGCAGTGCGATACTGACCGACCCGGATTTTCACGGCGGCAATTTCTACAGGCACAATGTGGTGCCGACTCGCGGCCTTAGGCTGGCGCGCATGCTCGGTCACATCACCTATCTGTCCGACGATGTGATGGCGGATAAATTCGGGCGTGAACTGCGTTCAGGGAAATTCAGCTACGGTTACGACATCGAGTTCGAGATCGAATCCTATTTGCGCTATCAGGGCGACAAGTTCGCATCTTACTTCGATGCCAACACCTATCTGTTGATGACCAAGGCGCTGGATTATTTCGATCCGGCACATGATTTCGGCGGCGATCTGAACAAGGCTTTTGCGCGCGCCAAGGCGGATTTTCTGGTTATCTCGTTCACCACTGACTGGCGTTTTTCGCCGGAGCGCTCGCGCGAAATTGTGCGGCCTTTGCTGCACAACCGGCGCAACGTCAGCTATGCCGAGATCACTTCGACGCACGGCCATGATTCCTTCCTGATGGAGCATCCGCACTACTTCGACGTGATGCGCGCCTACCTCGATAATGTTGCAAGCGAGGTGGCAGCATGAGCAGGAAGCAGGGGCCCCGCGCAGTGGGGATGCGACCGTCCGCGATTGCTGCCAGACGCCAAAACAATAGAATAGTGGATGTGTTGGCGCAAGTTAAGGAGGCGGCGGCATGAGCCCGAACGACATCACCAAACTCGCCGTTACCCGGCCCGACTTCGCCGCGATTGCAGCATGGATACCCCAAGGCGCATCGGTACTCGACCTCGGTTGCGGCGACGGCAGCCTGCTGCGCTACCTCAAGGAAACCCGCGCAGTGCGCGGCTACGGTGTGGAGATCAGCGACCTCGACATCGTGTCGTGCATCGCCAACGGTGTAAACGTGATCCAGAACGACCTCGATTCAGGTCTGTCAGATTTCGAGGATGGCTCGTTCGATTTCGTGATGCTGTCGCAAACCCTGCAGGCCACGCGCCACACCGAACCGCTGATCCGGGAAATGCTGCGCGTCGGGCGCGAGGGCATTGTCAGCTTCCCCAACTTCGGCTACTGGAAAAACCGCCTCAGCATATTGCTCGGCAACATGCCGGTGTCGCGCGAGCTGCCCTATCAATGGTATGACACCCCAAACGTGCATCTGTGCACGCTGCATGACTTCGAGACATTTTGCCGCGATCTCAACGTGACAGTGCTGGAACGCCGCGTGATGACCGGCGAAAGAGAAGTGGGTTTGCTGCCTAATCTGCTGGGCAGCACGGCGGTGTACCGGTTTCAGCGTGGGATATGACGGTAAATTATTTTCCTTCGTCACACCGGCGCAGGCCGGAATCCAGTTTTTATTTATGCCTGGACACCGGCCTGCGCCGGTGTGACTGCCTTCCTACATGACTGTCTGGCAACAACTCTTCACCCGCCGCATGTTGATTTGCGTGTTCACCGGATTTTCTTCCGGCCTGCCGCTGTACCTGCTGTTCAACCTGTTACCCGCCTGGCTGCGCAGTGAGCAAGTTGACCTGAAGACCATCGGCCTGTTTGCGCTGATCCAGTTTCCCTACACCTGGAAATTCCTGTGGTCGCCGCTGCTCGACCGCTACGTCCTGCCGCTGCTCGGACGGCGGCGCGGCTGGATGCTGCTGACCCAGATCGGCTTGCTGGCGGTGATCGCCTCTATGGGTGCGTTCTCGCCGCAAAGCGATCTGCACAGCATCGCCCTGATTGCTACGCTGCTCGCCTTCCTCAGCGCCACGCAGGACATCGTGCTGGACGCCTATCGTCGCGAGTTGTTGAGTGATGTCGAACTGGGGTTGGGCAATGCGGTGCATGTGAATGCCTACCGCATCGCCGGGCTGGTGCCGGGCTCGCTGGCACTGATCCTCGCAGATTTTTTGCCGTGGAGCACGGTGTTCATCGCCACCGCCCTGTTCATGCTTCCCGGCGTTGCAATGACGTTGCTGGTGCAAGAACCTCACCGCGCAACCCCGCCCAAGACGCTACGCGAAGCGGTGGTCGAGCCGTTCCATGAATTCATCGCCCGCAAGGGTTGGAACAGCGCACTGATGATCCTCGCCTTCCTGTTTTTCTACAAACTCGGCGACAGCATGTGCACCGCGCTGGCCACACCGTTTTATCTGGACATGGGTTTTTCCAAAACCCAGATCGGACTGGTCGCCAAGAATGCCGGGCTGTGGCCAGCCGTCATCGGCGGCCTGCTTGGTGGGCTGTGGATGGTGAAAATCGGCATCAGCCGCGCGTTGTGGCTGTTCGGCGTGGTGCAGGTGGTCTCCATCTTCGGCTTCGCCTGGCTGGCCTCGGTGGGGCACCACGTCGAAATTACTTCCGTTGAACTCGCCCAGCTTGCCACTGTGATCGGCCTCGAAGCACTGGGCGTCGGGCTGGGTACTGCCGCCTTCGTCGCCTTCATCGCCCGCGCTACACATCCGGCTTACACTGCCACCCAGTTTGCACTGTTCACCAGCCTCGCCGCGATGCCGCGCACCTTTGCCAATGCGGCTACCGGCTGGCTTGTGGATGCGATGGGCTGGATGGGTTTCTTTCTGCTGTGCGCGTTGCTGGCCGTGCCGGGAATGCTGCTGCTGTTCAAGGTCGCGCCATGGAATGAGGCTGTACCGAACGTCCAATAAAAAACGCCACCCGTTGCGAAGGAAATACCGATGAAACGTTTCCTGATGTGCGAGCCGAAGTTTTTTGAAGTGTGCTACGTGATCAATCCCTGGATGGAAGGCAACTTGGGGAAAGTGGACAAGAAACTGGCGAAACAGCAATGGGAAAACTTGTACGGCATCGTGTCAGGGTTGGCATCGGTCAGCCTGATCGAACCCGTTGCGGGGCTGCCGGATATGGTGTTCACCGCCAACGCAGGGCTCGTCAAAAACAACGAAGTCATCGTCTCGTCGTTTCGTCATGCCGAGAGACAGGGCGAAGCGGAGCACTTCCAGAAATTTTTTGCCTCCCAGGGCTACCGGGTGCTGCGCCTCAGGGAAGGCACGATATTCGAAGGCGCCGGAGACGCCCTGTTCGATTCTCTGGGCAGGCTCTGGTTCGGTTCTGGAATCAGGAGCGCATCCCATGCGCGGGATGAAATCGTTGCTGCGCTTCATGTCGAAGTTCATGCGCTTGAGCTCATCGACACCCACTGGTATCACCTCGACACGGCATTCTGCCCATTGCCGCAAGGCCAAGCCATATCGTATGAAAAGGCATTTTCCCGAAAAAGCGTAGCAGCGCTTAATGACGCATTCGGAGAAAACATTGTATGGGTCTCGGAGTCGGATGCAAAAAATTTCGCCTGCAATGCGATCTCCATCGACCAGAGCGTCATCATGCACAAGGCGTCGGCAGAACTTAAATTCGTCCTGAAGCAACGAGGCTACGAAGTCATTGAGGTGGATGTTTCCGAATTCCTCAAGTCAGGCGGCTCATGCAAATGCCTGACACTGGAGATTTGAAATATGCCCTGCTGAGTGGTGGGGCTGGATTCGAGCTACATTGAGCGCAAGGTTACGAGCCGGCGCAACAAGAGCCACCTGCTTTACCATGAATCTGTACCGGCGGACAAGGGACTGAGCCATACGAACAGAACACGCAGCAATCACCGGCCTTCGGACGCAGCAGTGCGCCGCAGTTTGTGCACTCATAAAACCACAGGCAAGAATCCGTCGGCATGGTTTCTTCCTTCGCGTATCCGCATTCCGGGCAGGTTAAAACAGATTTGAGCACGACTTCCACGACCATGGGGAAACTCCTGTCGTTAAATTATGGGGTGCGCTTTTGCCAGCGCATTGATTCGTTTCTGACGAACAGCGGCATTGGATTCTTTGCACGCTTGAGCCCTTATTTCCGGGTTTCTGGCATGAGCGTCATTTCACATGGCTATCGTTATATCCTGCGCTACTCTGTTCCCTCAGAGGGGATCTGGAATAGCACACCGAGGTTGATGCTCCCGTGCTCCGCGGGATCTTGGGGATTGTTGCTGCCCGGGTGTCCCGGATTCAGGTTTGAAGCCGTGTCATCGGGCGGGAACAGCACCAGCGTTGACAGGAATTCCAGCACCTTCCTGCGGTCATTGTCGCTCAACTTCTCGAAGGCAACCTTCGTTGTTTTTGCTTCGCCGCCATGCCGCAGGATTACCTCTTCCAGATTAATGCTGCGCCCATCGTGGCCGTAGGGCGCGGTGGTGGCGATGCCCCAAAGCGGCCTGGTCATGAATTTCTTCTGCAGGGTGCCGTCATAGTTCCGCTCGTGGAACTCCGGGCCAAGGTCATGCCGTTTGAAGTCCGCGAAGATATTTTTGACCAGAAAAGACTGTTGCTTCGGCAGGCGTTTCGGAAAGGTTTGTCCGTCATCCACAACGTCAAAAAGAATGGTAGCTGTGGCAAACAAGCGATTGAAGATTCCCCGTGCGGGGTCGAAATTGGTCTCGACATCAGCCACTCGCCGGTCACGCTCGATGAGCATATTCTGCACATGGCACGAGGTACAGCCGATGTTCTGCATTACCCGCAGCCCCTCTCGCGTGCGGCTGGTGGTCCGGCCCATCGCCGGTTTGAAATAGTTCAGCAAATAGAGCTCCATGTGATCGAGGAGCGCACCGTCAATCTCGTTGACGACCCCGTCACCGTCGCCATCTTCGTTGGGGCTGCACACCGGCGGATGCTTGATCCTGTCAAGCGCCGGGTCCAGCACGAGGCCGGCAGGGGTAATTGCTGTTACCGGGTGGACCGGGTCCGTGGCACTGCAGAGGACCGGGTCCGGCGCCTCCAGCCCCATTTCGTCCTTGAAGGCGCCTACCGCAAACGCGCGCATCGAAAATTCGCCGCCATGTGCAAAAAAGGGCCTAACCCGCAGATCCGGGTCGACACCATCGACCTGCGAGGTGTCTAAATCCCCGTTTGGCAACGCGGTGACAAACCCGAACTTGATCTGCTTGCTTGTCAGTGGCAGGGTCACCGGGTGTGCCGAAGAAGCCGCTTTGGCAAGCGCCTCTGCGCGGACAGCGCGCAGGTCATGCGTGATCTCGTCGCCAAGCATTTCGACCAGCCCAAGTCCGAACAGGTGCGGGGCGTTGCGGCTATCAGGCCGGGTTGCCACGTCGCCACCTGCTCCGGCCGATCCTCGGGGCTGCGCGTGACACGCTGCGCAGCTATCCGCGAGGCCGGCGCCAAGCGCCGGGTTTTTCTGGATGTCCCCGGAGCAGTCTTTGCTGACTCGTGGCCCCTGACCTTGTGCTAACGTGAATTTTCGCTGGAAGAGTTGCCGCCCACGACGGACCGAGCGCGCCGGGTCCCTTTTGATCAGGTAAATCGACGACCCCGGAGTAAATTCGTCACCGCGCCCCGCGCCGATCTGCTGGGTCAGGGATTTTCCTTGCGCAGCACCCGGCACATTGGGTGTCGTCTGGGTAACATCCGTCAGCGCGGCGTGCGCCACTTTACCCGCCAGGCAGCAAGCGAAACCGAACAACACCATTGGTAAAAACCTGAGAGTTGCGCGCATACATCCCTCCAATGTTTTCTTTTTGGCGCCACCGGGCCAACAAACCGGGCAGGGTCCGACGCCACGATATTTATGTCCGCGATTACATGTTTTCCAGCCACCCCGGTTCGCTTCAGGCATGACCAACTCCTATGCACTCTTACTTTTGAATTGAGGGGTGTGCATTTGGTTCCGCATTGGCTGCATAAACTTTGAGTGGAATTCTACCCCTGAAAATAGCCGTTCGCTTTGGGCCAGCCAAGTTGGAGAGTGGCTTCTAACGAGTTAAGGGGTGCCCATTGGCGCGTCCCTTTTGAACGCAGGGTCAGCAAGGATCTGCAATTCCGCCTTAACCTCCGGATCGTCTGTGATATAAAAGATTGGCTCCATTTTACGATGCTCGATAATTTCAGTGATTTCTCCGACGCTGATGATTTCATACGAGGGAAATCCTTCTGAGTAGCCGGGGAGTTTTTCTCTTCGCTGGAGTGGTTGAAGGGTTTTGTTTTTTCCCGTGACCTTTGAGATAACAGACCCACTTGAATCTCGTAAAGTAAATGAGGCCTTTCCAACGGACGAATTAAAGTAGTAGTCCATTGTCACGGTAACGTTGCCACGGGCTTGATTAGGCGGCAATGTGAACCACTTGGGAAGTCTGGATTCGTTCGCAAGCGAAGACGAAGCCTCCGTGTGACGACCGCATCCCGTCAGTACAAGGAAGGCAAACGCAACTACCCCAAGTTCGCGGGCGATTCGTCGAGGTATGTGCGGTGGATTGTGCATAGCCATTAGTGATAATCCTCGTAATCTAAAACAAATACGTTACCGTTTTTAAACTCGAACATGACGCGCCAATTACCATTTACCCATATTGACCATTGCCCACGGCTGTCCCTCTCGAATGATGGGTTGGGCCTCTGGCTACTCATAGTGCGTCCACATACGTAGGACACGAACCGTTTTTTCTTTGGCAAAAACTTCGTACACTATACGGTGCTGAATATTGATGCGGCGAGAATATGCGCCAGCGAGATCACCGACCAACTTTTCGAAGGGTGGTGGATTTTGAAATGGGTCGTTGGCAAGAACCGCAAGCAGTTCTTGTGCCTTTGGTTTAAGGCCGCTTGCAGCAAGCTTCTTTGCGTCCTTCATTGCTTGCTCGGCATAAACAACTTCCCAACTCACCACTTAAGCGCCTTCGAGCTTTTTGCGAGAGGTTCGGCCATGCCAGTTTTGATGGACTCGCGCATGCCGGGTACGGCCAGTAGGTACAACGTTTCTTGAATTGCGCTCCAGTCTTCTGCAGAAAGCAGCACGGCACTGCTGCGTTTTCCGGAAATGATGATTGGCTCATGAGACTCTACTGTTTGATCAATGAGCCGGTACAGATTTGCGCGAGCTTCGCTAGCGGTAAGTGTGTTCATTTCACGCTCCTTCAAAGAAGCCTAAATAGTACGCTATTACGTACGCTTGTCAAGTGGCTATATGAGCGCTACAAGAAGGCCCAACGTCTATTATCAATGGGGTCAGACTCGATTGATTCTGAATTGCTCCGACTTCCTATCTCCTCCTTTAGGTTTTGGCTCGACTCGCCGCTCCAATTTCATTTGAATACGTTGCTTGAAACGATCATTTCCCAGCACCCAGGCTTTATTTGTCGATTCTCTAATTTCATTGACGATGCCTTCAGGAATGTGGCTTTTGAATAGCTGGCGGTATGCAGCTTGCCGCTCATCGTCGGTCTTGCCCAAACGTCGGTACTCAGAATGCGGTGTAATCAAATCATTCGGCTGGCCCAGTGCGTTGTAGTGATAACTTGACCAAGGATATTCAGACGGATGCGCAACCATATCTGCGCGTACCGGATTTAACTCTATGTAGCGCATACAGGTTAATAAGTAAGCCTCGCTATCAATCAGTGTGGCTTTGTAACGGCCTTCCCATAATGTGCCGGTGCGCTGGTAGCAGTAGTTGTAGTACTGCACATAGTAACGCCCCAGCATTTGCATGGCTTTGGGCAGGCTATGTTCCTCAAACGGCGTAACTAATAAATGCACGTGGTTGGTCATCAGCACGTAGGCATGAATATCACAGCCGTGAGCGTTGCAGGCTTGCTTTAACTTTTCAAGATAAAAAAGATAATCTGCATCGGCACAGAAAATTTCTGTGCGATTGTTGCCACGCAAGATGATGTGCTGCGGTTGGCCGGGAATCACAAATCTGGGTAAACGCGCCATTGCATGTCTCCGTGCTTTGTTGTTTTAAGCACTGTACAGCGTTCTCAATTAATAATCAATCGAGTCTGACCCCATTGATTTTCGTGCAAAACTCCTGATACTAAGTTGAGCCCAAATGGTAAGAGGACCAATGGCGCAACGATTGGCAGTAGTAACGCAATACGAAAAAAACGGATTGGTGACATAAGCCCTAACGCAAAGGTAAGGGGCGCGCCGTAGGCGCGTCCCACTTGACCGCCGGGTTAGGCGGGATTTTAAAAAGGGAAGAATCATGGTTGATTGGGCGAAAGAACTGGAGATAAGGAAGACAGCCCCGATTGGAACGCTGTTCTACATGGGGAGATGGAATTTCGGGCGAGATGAATCTGTTTTGCCATTGGTGAGGAGAACCAAAACGCAACTTGTTTGCAGCGACGGAAAGCGAACTGAGCGCGTAATGATTGTGACTGGAGCTGTGATCGGGCGTGTATGTGGAAGAGCACAATACCGTGCCGCCTAACGGTGTAGCTAACTCGGCTGCGCCGCAGGCGCAGTCAGGAGCGAAGCGCGAAAGTTGATCGCCGGGTTGGGCGGCATGTAAAAACGGAGAGCGAAATGGACATGGACAGCACGCAACGGGAAGAGGAAGAGCGCGAAAAACGCAACAGGGAAAAGATGGGTGACTATGAAAACCCTGAGAACGGCTGCCCGCACTGTGGACGACACCGAGTAATGCGTGGCGCTGACGGGAAACATCGTTGCGAGAAATGCGCATGGTGTGTTGAGGATGGGGACTACGACTACGAATTCCTGAGCTACCTGCAATGACGGCTAACGTGAAGCTAAGGGGCTGCGCGCTTTTGCGCAGTCCCGCTTGAGCGTAGGGTTAGGGAGTGTTTGCATTGATGAATTGCTCCCAAGCTGTTAAACAACGCTCGGCTAATTGGAATGCATCAATATCGCCCGACGAAGTAGAAACCGTGTATTTGATGGAAATATCAACGCTTTCCTTTACGCCAAAACCATCAGTAATCTTGAGAGTGATATGGCCTCCTGCAAAGTCTGGGTTTTTAGCGGAACGCGGCTTTGTAAGAGTGAGATGTTTTAGCGAATTGCACAGATCAGCGCAAATGCTGAGATCGTTATTGTTGTTTATAAAATTTTCAACGTCACTCCAAGTCGAACAAGCCGTATCGTTTTTTATCCAGTCCTTGAGATGGTAGCAATTTTGGAAAAATGCGTACACATCATCATCGTAGTTTGGAGATGATTGATCGTGCGCTTTTCCATCGTTGATCTGTTTGAATCGTCCGAAATATCTTTTCATTCGTTCAAGCTGCTCAGTGTAGCGATGATGCCATCGTGAATCTCCCTAACGTGTAGCTGAGGGGCGCGCCGTAGGCGCGTCCCAGCGCCCGAAGGGCGCGAACTCGAGCGGAGGGTTAGGTGCCATAGGCTCCCTCGAAGACCCATTGAAACACCCACTCGTGATAAGCACTTTGAATTCCCCTTGGCGCAGGTTCCTTTTCATCAATCTCGTACAACCAAACAGAAATGAGATTGTCAGCAGTGGCTAAAGCCTCAAGCTCTACTCGAAGCCGCGTGAGTTTTTCATTGATAGATTTTGCTGACGTCGAAGATAGTGGCCCGAGTTGAGCGCTTTCATGAGCAATGTAATTTCTCGCGTCCTTCCCACGTTGAAATATTGCCAAATCCTTTTCGGTGAACTCGGTTATGGTGTTCAGTTCCCGGATTGTTTGGCCGAGCATTTTTTCTTTAAGAACTTTCGCCAACTCAGCAGTAGCTGATGTATCACCCGTACTTTCGTAATGTCGAACAATTTTCATAATACGAAGCAAGAACTGACACTTGGCCTCGAATGCACTGGCTAAATAAAGGGCCTTCCCTACGGCTAAAAACAGTTGGTCTAGGAGCGCGGGCTCTTTGGGCGGTTGATAATCGAGTGACCAGGGCACTTTGGCACCTAACGTAAAGTAGACACCGATGGCGGTGTATATTCTGTAAAACTGCGGTGTATAATCAGACGCGCTTTGGTAATCAACATATTGTTTATTTGGTAATTGTCGAATAGGGAGCTATGTTATGGTTAATGAAAATGCACCTGCTGGCACCAACCCTCCAAAACTGCTCGATCAAGTCCGCGACAAGATCAGAGTCAAACACTACAGCATCCGCACAGAAACGCAATATATTCAATGGATCAAGCGTTTCATCTTTTTCCACGGCAAGCGGCACCCGCGTGATCTGGGTGCCGCCGAGGTTGAGGCATTTTTGTCGCACCTTGCCACTGAGGGCAACGTGTCGGCATCAACCCAAAATCAGGCGCTTTCCGCGCTGCTGTTTCTTTACCGCGAGGTGCTTGGAATAGTTTTGCCTTGGATGGATACCATGGTGCGCGCAAAAAAACCGCAGCGCTTGCCGGTGGTGTTGAATCGTTCCGAAGTGGCGTTGGTGCTTGAGCGCATGGATGGGGGTTATGGATTGATGGCGCGCTTGCTGTACGGAACCGGCATGAGACTGATGGAGTGCTGCCGCTTGCGGGTTAAAGATATTGATTTCGGACAGCGCGAGATTCTGATCCGCGATGGCAAGGGCGCAAAGGACAGGGTGACGATGTTGCCGGCGACACTGGTTCAGGTATTGCAGCAGCATTTGGCGAAACGCCGCCGCCTGTATGAGGACGATTTAGCCAAGGGTATGGCGGAGGTTTATTTGCCGGATGCGCTGGCGCTCAAATATCCTGGTGCCCCTAACGAATGGGCGTGGCAATATGTGTTTCCATCCGGCAGTTATTCCGTCGACCCGCGCAGCGGACGGGAGCGCCGCCATCATATCGATGAGAAGTTGTTGCAGCGTGCGATGAAAAGGGCTGTGACCGCATCGGGCATCGTCAAGCTGGCAACGCCGCATACGTTACGCCATTCGTTCGCCACGCATTTGCTGGAGGGCGGCTATGACATTCGTACCGTGCAGGAGCTGCTCGGCCATTCGGATGTTTCCACGACGATGATCTACACTCATGTGCTGAACAAGGGCGGCAGGGGAGTGGTCAGCCCGCTGGACAGATAGCTGCAACTTTACCGCGCGCCGGATGGCCGCTTTTGTTTATAATCCGCCATCTTCAGAAAGCCGAACATGACCCCGTTGAACATCGTCATCCTCGCTGCTGGTAAAGGCACGCGCATGTATTCCGACAAGCCCAAGGTGCTGCATGCGCTGGCGGGCAAGCCGCTGGTGCAGCATGTCCTCGACCGTGCGACCGAGCTGCAGCCGCAACAGGTTTGCGTGGTGTATGGACATGGCGGCGATGCCGTGCCGCAGGCGATGCAGCAATATCCGGCGAAGTTCGTTATACAGGAACCACAGCTCGGCACCGGCCATGCGGTGCAGCATGCGATGCCTCACCTCGCCGACGACAGCGACACGCTGGTGCTGTACGGCGATGTGCCGCTGATCCAGCACGGCACGCTGCACCAGATGCGGCAGGCGGGCAGCGGGCTGGTGCTGCTGACGGTCAATCTTGCTAACCCCGCCGGTTACGGGCGCATCGTGCGCAACGAGCAGGGCGACGTGCTGAGCATCGTCGAGGAAAAGGATGCGTCGCACGAGCAGCGCGAGATCAGCGAGATCAATACCGGTATCTTGCTGGCGCCGACGAAAATGTTGCGCGGCTGGCTGGCGAAGTTGCAGAACAATAATTCGCAGGGCGAATACTACCTCACCGATATCGTCAGCATGGCCGTGCAGCAGGGCGTCGCGGTGCATACCGTGCAGCCGGCCCACGAATGGGAAATACACGGGATCAACAGCAAGGCGCAACTGGCGGTACTGGAGCGCACCTGGCAACTGGTCGAGGCCGGGCGTTTGCTGGTGCACGGCGTGACGCTGGCCGACCCGGCGCGCGTCGATGTGCGCGGCAAGCTGAGTTGCGGACGCGATGTCGAGATCGACATTGGCTGCATCTTCGAAGGCGACGTGAGTCTGGGCAATAACGTGCGGGTGGGCGCTTACAGTGTCATCAGGGATACCACCATCGCCGCAGGCACCGAGATTGCGCCCTACAGCCATATCGACAGCAGCGAAGTAGGGGCTGACTGCCGCATCGGCCCTTATGCGCGCCTGCGTCCCGGCACGAAACTGCATGACGAGGTGCACATCGGGAATTTTGTCGAGGTCAAGAACAGCGAGATCGCGTCGAACAGCAAGGCCAACCACCTCAGCTACATCGGCGACACTACGGTCGGCAGCCGCGTGAATGTCGGCGCAGGCACGATCACTTGCAATTACGACGGCGCGAACAAACATCGCACCGTGATCGAGGACGATGTGTTCATCGGCTCGGACACGCAACTGGTCGCGCCGGTGACGGTGGGCAAGGGCTCGACTATCGGAGCCGGTTCGACCATTACCCGCAACACGCCGGAGGGCGAGCTGACGCTGTCGCGCAGCAAGCAGGTGACTATCAATGGGTGGAAGCGGCCGACGAAGAAGAAGTAATTCAAGCTAACCCAGTTTTCCTTCTCCCTTGCAGGGGGAAGGCCAGGATGGGGGTAGAACAGTGGGGGAAGCCAAATTTTCTACCCCCTCCCTAACCCTCCCCCTGCAAGGGTGAGGGTACTTTGCCTTTCCCCTGACAAGGGGACTGTATTTTTCAGTGGAGTTAAATAATGTGCGGAATTGTAGGAGCAGTGGCGCAACGCAATGTTGTGCCGATATTGCTGGAAGGATTGCAGCGTTTGGAGTATCGCGGTTATGACTCGGCCGGTCTGGTGGTGGTGCATGACGCAAAACTGGAGCGTGTGCGCAGCACCGGCAGGGTGGCCGAGCTCACCGTAAAAAGCACTACGACGCACGGGCTGATCGGCATCGCGCACACTCGGTGGGCGACGCATGGTGTGCCCAGCGAGCGTAACGCTCACCCGCACTTGAGCAAAGATCACATCGCCGTGGTGCACAACGGCATCATCGAAAACTACGAGGAGCTGCGCACACGCCTGACGGCTGAGGGCTACGAATTTACCTCGGACACCGATACTGAAGTCATCGCGCACCTGATCCACAGCCATTACGCGCGCGGCAATTCATTGCTGACGGCAACGCAGGCTTCGCTTGCCGAGCTGGTGGGCGCTTACGCAATCGGTGTGATCGCGTCAGACAATCCCGACCAGATGGTTTGCGCGCGGCGCGGCAGCCCGCTGTTGCTGGGGGTGGGAAACAAGGAGCATTTCGTCGCATCTGACGTGTCCGCGCTGTTGCCGGTGACGCGCAAGGTGGTGTATCTCGAGGAAGGCGACGTGGTCGAACTGGGGAGGCTCGATTACCGGATTTTCGATGCGGCGGGCAAGCTTGCAAAACGCGCTGTAGTAATCAGCGAGCTGAGCAACGAGAGCGTGCAGTTGGGCGAA
This sequence comes from Nitrosomonadales bacterium, assembly GCA_023259055.1. Taxonomy (GTDB): domain Bacteria; phylum Pseudomonadota; class Gammaproteobacteria; order Burkholderiales; family Gallionellaceae; genus Gallionella. Next base: position 10,135 of record JAHFQZ010000008.1, on the reverse strand, counting down.
TACAGCCACTACATGCAAAAGGAAATCCACGAACAGCCGCAGGCATTGGCCGACACGCTGGAATCGGTGTGCAACAGCCAGTCATTGGTGCCGGGCATTTTCGGCGCACAAGCGGCGGCGACTTTTGCCGACATCAACGGTATTCTGATTCTGGCGTGCGGTACCAGTCACCACGCGGGTCTGGTCGCGCGCTTCTGGCTGGAGGAAATCGCCGGGATTCCGTGCAACGTGGAAATCGCCAGCGAATACCGCTATCGCACCAGCGTGCCGAATCCGAAAACGCTGGTGGTGGTAATCTCGCAATCCGGCGAAACGGCCGACACCCAGGCAGCGCTGAATCATGCAAAAGGGCTGGGACACATCCACACGCTGGCAATCTGTAACGTGCCGGAAAGCGCGCTGGTCAGGCTGTGCAAACTGCGGCTGCTGACGCGCGCCGGGCCGGAAATCGGCGTGGCCTCGACCAAGGCATTTACCACGCAGCTTGCCGCGCTGTTCCTGCTGACGCTGGTGCTGGCCAAGCAGCGCGGACGCTTGACTGCGCAACAGGAGCAGCAACATCTGCACGAGTTGCGCCACTTGCCCAGCGCGGTGCAAAAAGTGCTGGAGCTGGAACCACAAATCGCCAAACTCTCGAAAAAGTTCGCCAAAAAACACCATGCACTATTCCTGGGGCGAGGCCTGCATTATCCGATCGCTCTTGAAGGCGCGCTCAAACTCAAGGAAATTTCCTATATCCATGCCGAAGCCTATCCGGCTGGCGAATTGAAACACGGCCCGCTGGCGCTGGTGGACAAGGACATGCCGGTGATCTCGGTCGCGCCGAATGACGCGCTGCTGGAAAAGCTGAAGTCCAACCTGCAGGAAGTCCGTGCGCGCGGCGGCGAGCTGTATGTGTTCGCCGATGCGGATACGCATATCCACGCAGCCGACGGTATCCACATCATGCAGATGCCGGAACACGCGGGCTATCTGAGCCCCATTCTGCACACAATCCCGCTGCAGTTGCTGGCCTATTACGTTGCCTTGCAAAAGGGAACCGATGTGGATAAACCGCGCAATTTGGCCAAGTCGGTGACGGTTGAGTAGTCCCAAGAACCGGCTAAACCTAAAAAGCAGTTAGTCCACGAAAAACACGAAATATTTATTGCGATGCCTAGCTATGTCAGGCGTCCAAATGGGTGAGTGATCGAACCATTGCAGCCTTTTGGTTTATTTCGTGCCTTTCGTGTATTTCGTGGACAATCGAGGTTCATGGGTTTCAGGAATGAACTGCAAATTTAAAGCTGAAGATTTCCCACGCGAAAAGGGCAAGCAACAGGATGCTGACCAGTGTCAGCAGAGTGTTGAAGCGTTTCTGCTGCTTAAGAATCCTGCGTAGTGTTTCATCGCTGCTGTTGCCAGTATCGTTGGTAAGATAGTGGTGCAGCAGGCGCGGCAGTTGCGGCAGCAGGGTGGCGTAGTTGGGTGCTTCGATCTTTAATGATTTTATGAACCCGCGCCAGCCAACTTGTTCCGCCATCCAAAGTTCCAGCCACGGTTTGGCGGTCTTCCATAAGTCCAGCTCGGGATCCATTTGCAGGCCCAGACCCTCGACATTGAGCAGCGTCTTTTGCAGTAACACCAGTTGCGGCTGGACTTCGATGCCGAAGCGGCGCGAAGTCTGGAACAGCCGCAGCAGCACGCGGCCGAAAGAAACCTCGCGCAATGGTTTGTTGAAGATCGGTTCGCAAACCGCGCGTATGGCTGACTCAAGCTCGTCCACGCGGGTTTCGGCTGGTGCCCAGCCGGATTCGATGTGTACTTCGGCGACGCGTTTGTAATCACGGCGGAAGAAGGCGATGAAGTTCTGCGCGAGATAGCGTTTGTCAGTATCGGTCAGCGTACCCATGATGCCGAAGTCGAGCGCGATGTATTGGCCGTTCGCCGCTACCTGTACATTGCCCGGGTGCATGTCTGCGTGAAAGTAGCCGTCGCGGAACACCTGAGTGTAAAAAACCTCCACGCCGTTTGCGGCAAGCTTCGGAATGTCTATGCCCGCCGCGCGCAATGCACCTATCTGGCTGACTGGGATGCCGTACATGCGCTCCATCACCATCACTTCAGGGGTGCAAAAATCCCAGTACATTTCGGGAACTAGCAGCAATTTCGAATCGGCAAAATTTCGCTTGAGCAGGCTGGCGTTGGAGGCTTCGCGGGTGAGATCCAACTCATCGCCCAGATGTTTTTCAAATTCGCTGACCACTTCGCGCGGTTTGAGGCGACGGCCATCCGCCCAGAGTTTTTCTACTAGTTCTGCCGCTACTTTGAGCAATGCGACATCATGGGCGATGACGCGGCTGATGCCTGGCCGCAGGATTTTGACTGCGGCATGGCGGCCGTCCGGTAGAACCGCATAATGCACTTGCGCAACCGACGCGCTGGCTACCGGCGCCTCTTCGAAGCTCTTGAACACTGCATTTAACGGCTTGCCGTAAGTAGCTTCAAGCACTGCGACGGCCTGCGCTGACGGGAATGGCGGCACTTGATCCTGCAATTTGGCGAGCTCGTCGGCGATGTCGGCTGGCATCAAATCGCGCCTTGTGGAAAGCACTTGCCCGAATTTGACGAAAATCGGCCCGAGGTTTTCCAGCGCAAGACGCAACCGCAAGGCGCGCGGCCTCTTGTTGTTACGCAAGAACAGCAGGATATTCAGCGGCACGCGCATCCAGCGCACGCGCTCATGGGCGAGCAGGAACTCGTCCAGCCCGAAACGCAGCACTACAAAAATAATTTTAGCTAAACGAAATATGCGCATGTTAATTGGTGTCAGGCAAAAGAAAACGGCGCGAAAGCAGAGCGCGCCGTATTTCCTGCAAACAGCCTCTGCTGCGCCCGGCTATTCTGTGTAAGCGGATAATTCATTGCCGCAGCAGCAGTTTGGGCGAGCACGATAATCTAGTGCAAAGTGGTTTGCTGGATACCGGCCAGTAGCCATACCGACTTGTCGTCGCGCAGATTCTTGTGCACATGCCAGATTTCATCGACATTGTCCGGTGCGCCGCTATTCTCGCTTAACTGGCCGGTGAAGCGCACGCTGGCAATCGCCAAGTCGCCCTCATTCACCACTTGCAGCAAGTCGCCATTGATCGCGAGCACATCGGTTTTTTGTGGCGTGTTGTCGCGCTCGTGAATTTGCATCGAGATTTCCGCAAACATTTCCGGCGTGGTGTATTCGCGGATGTCATTCAAATCCTTGCGGTCATTTGCGGCCTGCAAGCGGATGAACGAAGTCTTCGCGCTACGCAGAAAAGATTCCACCGGAAAATCTGCCGGGATGTTGCCCTGAATAGCAGCTAAGGCGGCAGCGGGCGCGGCGACTGTTGCTGCGTTACCGCCATACACCGGTTGCTGTGAGGGTTGCGGGTCATTGCAGGGTGCACCTGCCCCGGCATATTGCACCGCAGGTTGAGCCTGCTTCCCGCGGAACAGGGAGATCAGGAACATCACCGCAACGCCAGCAAGAATCGCCATCAGGATGCCACCCATACCCCCGCCTAAACCACCGCCAGCAAACATTGCACCCAAGCCTGCGCCTATCGCCAAACCAGCCAGTGGGCCGAGCCACTTATTGCCAGCAGGTGCAGTAGCTGTAGCAGGGGCGGCTGCCCCTGGTGTCGGAGCGGGCGTTGCTGCAGGAGCCTTTGGAGCCTGTTGCGGAGCCATCGTCCGTTGCTTGCCAAAACTGCCGCCACCGCCAAAACGCCTGGCTTCCGCTGTAGCGGCAAACAAACTCAGGCAGGTTAAAGCAAACGCCAATAACATCAAAAATCTTTTCATTCGGTTCCTCAGGGGTGGGTAAAGCAAAGCGGTTGCGAGTATAGCATCGGCAGATGTTCAGAACGGCGGTTCGCACACTGTGGTCAGCATCTTGCCGCTGAGCGGATGCGCAAAGACCAGCGAACAAGCATGCAGCATCAACCGCCCGGACGTAGAGCCTCCGTATAACGCATCTCCTGCAATCGGATGCCCTATTGCCGCCATGTGCACCCGCAACTGGTGAGTGCGTCCGGTCACCGGTTTCAGCTCGACGCTGCTGGCGTCGGTTTCTGTATCGTGCGCCAGCAGGCGATATTGCGTGAGCGAGGGTTTGCCGATGACGAAATCCACTTTTTGGCGCGGGCGATTTTCCCAGTCGGATCCAATTGGCAGATCGACTTCTCCAGTCGCCGCCATCTGTCCAGCCACCATCGCGATATATCGCTTTTCCACACGGCGTTCGCGGAACATTGCGGAAATGCGACGGTGCATTTCTTTTCCTCGCGCCAGCACGATCAGGCCGGAGGTGCTCATATCCAAGCGGTGTACGCTGAGTGCATCCGGAAATTCTTTCTGTATTCTGGTCGTCAGGCTATCCATTTTATTTGCCCCGCGCCCCGGCACAGAAAGCAATCCGGCGGGTTTGTTTACCACGATGATGGACTCATCGCGGTAAATTAGATCGAGACCGTTGTCGGGAGGTGGGGCGTGGGTATGGTTCATGGAGCACAGCAATTGCTGACTTTGCAGATTGATGGAGAGAACATCAATCGGTATCGGATGGCTTGTGGGGGGTATCGATTTCTTCCGGTAGCGATTCCGGGTTGTTGCCACGCCGGGCCGTGCCAGGGCGGTTTTTGCTCGCGTCCGCCCAGACGAAACGGCCGAACAGCACGCACCCTTTCATCCCCGGATCGCAGGGCAGATCGTTGATGCGGGCGCATTTGCCGTTAACCTCGTGCGGACAACCCCAAACGCTCATAATAAAATCCCATCAAGCTTTTTTCACAAACTCGGTTTTCAACTGCATCGCACCAACGCCTTCGATCTTGCAATCGATGTCATGGTCGCCCTCGATCAGACGAATATTCTTCACCTTGGTTCCCACCTTGACCACCGAAGACGAGCCCTTGATCTTCAGGTCCTTGATCACCGTGACCGAGTCACCGTCAACCAGCACGTTGCCAAAGGCATCTTTATACACGCGCTTCTGTTCGGCGCTTTCGGCGGGCGCATCCTCGGGCCACTCATGCGCGCACTCGGGGCAGACATAGTTGCTCCCGTCTTCGTAGGTGAGTTCGGAACTGCATTTGGGGCACTTGGGTAAATTGTTCATGGTGTTTTCTGTGATTGATTGGGTAATGTAAATTTGTAGCTACGGAGGTAGCATAGCGAAATTCGGGAGAGATCACCCCGGATTCCACTGCATTCCATTCGGGCTACGCTTGTCTATTTTGCTTCAGGATTGTGCGAGGGTGTCGCCCGGCAGACCGAGGGTCAGGATACCCATCTATGCGACCTTATTTCAATACTGAATAGATCCAAGCAGGGCGCCAGTAAGCGAAGCGTATGCGCCGATTGGTCTAAAACTTGTACCCCCGATGCACCGCCACCACACCGCCTGTCATGTTGAAGTATTCGACATTCTCCAGCCCGGCCTCTTCCATCATTTTCTTCAACTCCTCCTGTCCCGGATGCATGCGTATGGATTCGGCGAGGTAGCGGTAGCTGTCGGCGTCGTTGGCAATTAATTCACCGATCTTCGGCAGCAGGTTGAACGAATAGGCGTCGTAAATTTTTTCCAGCGGCTTGGCGACTTTGGAAAATTCCAGCACGATCACCCGGCCTCCCGGTCTGATTACGCGATACATCTCGCGCAGCGCGGCATCCTTGTGGGTAACGTTGCGCAGGCCGAAGGCGATGCTGACACAGTCAAAATAATTATCGGGAAACGGCAGGCGCTCAGCATCGCATTGCGCGACCGGCGTGGCAAATCCTTCATCGAGCAATCGGTCACGACCGACGCGCAGCATGGAGTTATTGATGTCGGTAAGCACCACTTGGCCGTGGCTTCCGACTTTCTTGAGAAACAGCCGTGACAAGTCCGCCGAGCCTCCCGCCACGTCGAGTACGCGCTGTCCCTCGCGCACGCCGCTGATGCCAACTGCAAAACGTTTCCAGAGACGATGCAGCCCGACCGACATCAGGTCGTTCATCACATCGTATTTGCTGGCAACAGAGGTGAATACGCCCGCGACTCGCTTGGCTTTTTCTTCCTCGGCGATGGTCTCAAAGCCGAAATGGGTAGTTTTGGTCATTGCAGATACCTTTATTTCTGTGCGCTGGGCTTCAATGCCCGCATCCTCGCGGTTTATGGCTGCCTGCTTCTTGCGTGCCGGGCTCGCGGCTTGCCCCCGCTGCTTCCAATTGCTTAAGGTAATCCTGCCACATTACAGCCTGGTTCTGGCCCAGTCCGTACAGGTATTCCCAAGTGTAAAGACCGCTGTCGTGGCCGTCGTCGAAAATCAATTTGAGTGCATAAGTGCCCACTGGCTCCACATTGAGCAGCATCACATTCTTCTTGCCGACTTGCAGCACTTCCTGCCCCGGACCGTGGCCGCGCGCCTCGGCGGAAGGTGTGTAAACACGAAGAAATTCATAAGGCAGCCGATAACGCGCGCCGTCATCAAATGCGATTTCCAGAGTGCGGGATTGCTGGTGCAGGATGATTTCTGTTGGTTGTTCATTGGAGGACATACATTTACCTATAGAGAACGAATTTTTCTTAAAAGCGAGGTGGTTGAGCGATCATGTAAAAACGGGATGCTGTGTACCGTGCCGCCCCAGCTTTGTACTTCCTTTGCGCCGACGATATTGGCGGGCTGCCAGTCGCCGCCTTTGACTAATATATCGGGGCGACACGCGATAATTAAATTCAGCGGCGTATCTTCTTCAAACAAGACGACCAAGCTTATCGATTCCAGCGCGGCGAGTACCATCATGCGATCCTGTTCGGAGTTGATCGGCCGGTCGTCGCCCTTGCCTTGTCGTTTCACCGAAGCATCGCTGTTCACTCCCACAATGAGAGCCGCGCCCAGAGCGCGGGCTTGCGCGAGATAGGTCACATGACCGCGATGCAGCACGTCGAAGCAACCGTTAGTGAACACCAGCGGATGAGGCAGTTTGGCAACTCGAGTGGTGAACTCACCAGTCTTGCAAAGCTTGCGTTCGAAAGCGGGTACAGAATACATATTCAGTCGGTGTATTCGAACAGTTTGACCACGCGCGTCACCCGGCTGGTGGTACTGGCGATCTCAGCGGCTGTGTCGGCTTCGGCGCGCGCGGCGTTGCCCATCAGAAATACTGTGCCATTTTCTGTCACGATTTTGATGTGATCTGTGTTGATGTGCTTGTCGCGCGCAAATCGCAATTTTATGTTTGTTGTAATCAGGCTGTCATTGCTGCGCGAGGCCATCGAGCTGTTGCCGGAAATCACTAATTCATTGTTCACATGGCGCACGTCCTCAATGCCGGAAACGATCTTTTCGATCGCGGTCTTGATGGTTTCGTCCGGCACTTCTCCGCTAATCAGCACGTTGCGATTAAAGCTCGTCACATTGACGTGTATTAAAATTCTGAATTGTTCGTAGATGAGGTCAATCGCCTTGGCCTCGATCTTCTGATCTTCCCTGTAAACCTCGTTGAAGCTGCGATCCGGTGCCTTCCTGGTGCCATCCACAGCTTCAGCTGCAAACACAGAAAAAGTGCTTTGCAGCAAACACGCAATAAATAATAAACGTACCGGAAAGGTTAGTCGCATGTTCATTCGCCTAGCAAATGAAAATCAATTATGTCACACAGACAATGCAGGGTGAGCAGGTGAACTTCTTGAATGCGCGCAGTGCTGTGTGCGTCCACGCAAATCAATACATCCTTGGCATTTAGCGCACGAGCCATTTCTCCGCCATCGCGGCCGGTTAGCACGATTACGCGCATGCTGCGCTCGTGAGCTGCATGAATCGCCGCCAACACATTCGGAGAATTGCCGCTGGTTGAAATGGCCAACAGGCTGTCGCCGGGCAAACCCAATGCACGAACTTGCTTTGAGAATATTTGGTTGTAATCGTAATCATTGGCGATCGAAGTCAGCACTGAACTGTCGGTTGTCAGCGCAACGCATGCCAGGCCGGGACGTTCTTTTTCAAAGCGATTCAGCAATTCTGCGGCGAAATGCTGGGCATCGGCAGCCGAACCGCCATTGCCGCAGCAAAGAATCTTGCCGTCGTTGGTGACGCAGTCGAAAAATATTTGTGCGCTCTCGGCAATTGGTTTTGCCAGCATGTCCTTGACCTTCAGTTTGAGCTCCGCGCTGTCTTTGAAATGCTTGATGATGCGTTTGTTGATGTCCATGGTGTTTGATGATTATTTGATGAATGGAGATATTAGCCTAAAAACATATTTCGGAATTGTAGACGCTGCGAAACATACAGAAAAAAGTACGGAGCCTGGTTATTGCCTTCATGAATCAGGCATCGAATGCGTTTTTCAGCCATTGAGCATTTTTGCCCTGCGCATCGCCAAGCAATACGGCATCGAAGCGACATGCGGGGGTGTGCGCCAAACTGGAAAGATATTGTTGCGACGTGCTGATGATGCGATTTTGCTTATGAATATCTATGCTGGCCGCAGCTCCGCCAAAATCCGTATTGCGCCGCAAGCGCACTTCAATAAATACTAGCGTGTCGCCATCTTGCATTATCAAATCGATTTCACCAAAGCGCCCCCGATAATTCTGCTCGATCAATTTTAAGCCTTGTTTTTGCAAAAAATGCGCAGCCCATTTCTCGGCCATCGCGCCCTTGTTGTTCACGGCGCAACGATAGCCTGGTTGGGGAAAACCTGAATGGACGGGGTAGAATTCGCGCCTGCAAGTTGTGAGCGCCCATCCTGAAATACAGCTGAAATTGCTACACGCTGGAAAATATGGTCTCGAAGATGTATGTCTCCTGTTACGCCGTCCAGTGGCAAAGCGGCATTAGGTTTTTTGGAAAGCAGCACTCGGATCAACCTGAAAGCATCTATTCCTAGCGCATAAAGCCGCTCGTGGTCTATTGAAAGCGGCGTGTTCGCGCGCGGGTAAGTCATCACGGCCGCATGGTCTGGCTGCAGCAGCCATGGCATATCGACAAAACGGATGCCATTCAAATCGTAATTGGTAAGCGTGTTGTCATTGCCGGAAAAGATTTGCGAAGTCGCGTAAATCGGTAATTTGTTTGGCAGATACGGGTGGATCAGGCGCGCAGTTTTTGAGTCAGCGAAAAGAAATATTGCTGTACCCGGCATTTCGGCGATATCCGAGAATTCGCCGGAAATATTGCTAAATTCGATCTCGCGCAGTATCCCTCCGCCTGAAGCAATCCACTCTTCTTCAAAGGCGGACTGCAAGCGCTTGGTGAATTGCGCGTGGGTAGTAATGACTATGGCCTGATTCAAGCCTTGCTGCTTGGCCAGTTGCCCGACCTGTCGAGCCTCTGCTTCAGTTGCCATGCCAAAATAATACAACTGTTGTGCAGGCTTATCTTCCACTATATTCAAGGCCAGTGTAGGCACTGGGATATTTTGTTCCGCAGCGAGCGCGCTTACTCCGCTACGTGTCAGTGGGCCAACCACGGCACGCGCGCCGTTGGCGATGGCCTTTTGATAAATGGCTACAACGCCGGTGTTCTCGTCAAAATCACTATAGATGAATATCGGCAGCGTATGTCTTTCATGATCGGCTGCTGCCAGGAAACCTTGCTGCACCGCATCGGCCGCAGAGCCATAATCCTTTGATTTCAACGGCAGTAATAACGCAATATGCGGCACGGCATTTTTATCGATTGCCAAGACCGGTGCAGGCGCTTCGATGATAGCCGTGACGGGGGCGGGTTTTTCAATGGGTGCAACCACCACAGGGGTTACAGGTTTTTCTTCGACGGGCGCATGCGGTACGGTTGTTGTGCAAGCGTATAGTAAAAATAATGTCGAGAGTAAGGGGAACACACGTTGCATAACAAACATCCGCATAAGTTGGAACTTGTATTATATGTAGTTGCATCCCTGATTGGGAATTTACGCGTTGCCACCTGCGCGCGGCGGAAAAGATCTATGTATTTATCCATGGGGAAGAGCGTGGCCTTCGTCCGTGACGCTGGAATTTCGGTGATAACGGCATTACCTGCGTCAGTACTATTATGCAAAGATACTCGAGAAACTGATCGCACTAAAATGATGCAGCACGGGAACAGCCCCCGTGCAATACCGTTGCATTATTCATTCGTTGGTATAGCGCTTCCGT
>JAHFQZ010000001.1 GCA_023259055.1 Nitrosomonadales bacterium | reverse complement strand
GGCGCAATTGCGCCTCTGAGCATTTTACTTTCAGCAAAACAGCCCGTAACTGCCTTATTCCATATCCCAGAATAGTGAATGTGCGCCATTTTAGCGAGGGCCTCGGTTGGCTTTTTCGGCGTACCCTAACTTTTGAAAATGGTTGCGAGGGAAACTACAGATGGTGGCGTGCGATCTGGGAGTTTAAAATAATTCTCATTCCTCCTTTTATAAATGGAGATGTGAAGATTGCAGCTGCTGTGATGAGGCCATTATTTTGCCAGCGCCTTTTCGGCTCTCACCGAATAAGCCACCTAATTCGCCGTCGGTAATAAAAACCAAAATATAACGCATTCCATCGCGCTTTTCTTCAATTTGGATTACTCGCTGTTCTTGTTCAGGACCAGCGGAATATTGGTTATCAACACTACCGTGCGTGCTGATAACCAACCACTAGGCAACGCTTTTGCTGCCTGGTGAGATGGTAGGTCGTCGCATCTGTTCCATGCGTAGCAAAGTATGGGCCGGGTGACGATTGTCTGAATCAGAATACCTCAATCAGTGTGCCTTAAACTTGACTTTAAATTTCAAGTCCGTCTGGGCTGCCAACCATTCAAGAGACTTCCCATTTACTTCAGCATAGGGATACATGAAGTAGTTCAGGGGGCCGTCATTCTGGCGCGGGTTCAAGTAATATCCCCTTCCACCTCTAGCTAGTGCAATTCTGTATGGGTCAACCCCGCCAAAATAATAGTCTATTTTGTCTTGAGCGCCCTTTAGATCCAGTTTATCAACCAACATGATCTTTCTGACATCGGCAGGATCCGCCGGCACCCAACCATACCCAGGTACATAAAATTCGGCCCAGCAGTGATGCCCGCCAGTCATATCTTCTTCATCCTTCTTTCCCAGCCTGAGACCGAATACTTCTCGCGCCGGCACTCCGGCTGCACGAGCAATTGAAACAAAGACGGAGCTTATGTCTGCGCACTTTCCGCCCCTCTTTGTAATCACTTTTTCAACTTCTCCAGTACCACACCCCTTAACATCTGGATCCCTTACGGTATTTTCAATCACCCACTGGTAAACGGCCCGTGCCTTTTTACTAATTTTCTGCTTGTTATTGGTTATGCTTAGGGCAATTTCCTTAACTTTTCCGTCCGTCGGAATGAACGTGGTGCTCTTGAGGTACTCCTTGATCTCAACGGGAATAGCAGGCTCCACCGAGGGGAAATCTTTCTTTATCAATTCCCTAGCCGTAGCATCGAAGGTCAGAGTAATAGCACGATCCTTTGTGGGCGTCGTCCACTCGGCATAAAGCGCAAGGTTGCCGTTTTCTTTCTCTCCGTAAACGCCACTTTGTGTGAAGTTGCCGCTAATTCTGACGTTCGAAATATCCTGTGTATTGTTCGAGACCGGGTAGGGAATCCAGACTCTTACATCATTACTGTCATCCGGAGCGGCGATGGTAACGGAAAGCTCCACCTCTCCGCTCCTTTCATTGGCGATTGAGGAACAAGGGAATATAAACAGCGCACATAACAGCACCCATAATATCCGTATAAACATTTTAAACTCCTATCTTTGCAATTAAAAATACAGCATGGGACAACACTGGTTATTTGAATTAAGACTCTGATGTTTAAGATCCAGTTTTAGTTTATTGGACAATGCAACGAGCAGATTGTAATCGAAGTCATCTTTATTGTTTATGATCAAACCGCAGCGGTTCCGACGGTAATTGAGTACGCCGGCTACGAGGCTGGTTATTCTCGTTAAACTTGGGCTGCCTGCGCTCTTTGAAGCGTAGCAGTCCACCCGAATAAGGCCTTTGGGTCGTGAGGTATGCCGTTGAACGGTGAACAGAGTGTGATCCAGCGAAAGGGCTGTACGCAGCAACTCAAGTTCGTTATCAGGTTTTTTAAGATTAGACACAGCTACCCCCTGCCAAAAGTATAAAAGGGCACGGCCAGAACTTGCGAAGAAAGGCAGATATGCTGATAGTTACGCAAAAACCCGATAAGGAATTCACGTGTATAGAAGAACTCCGGCAACTGAACCTTGCGACATTTCGTCGCGTTCAGTTAGAGCTTCGCACCTCATAGGATCTGCAGACCTGCTTGCTGGCAGCGCTTTGATACGGTACATTTCGTCGAACCAGAACCTAGCCAGCTACACGCGGGCTGTCAGACCCGTTCTACCTTCCAAAAGTAAGGATAAATACGGCGTTACAGCGTGCCAACCAAATGCCAATAGGACGACAAAATAAAGATTACCAGATTTAAAAGGAGTTTTGTTGGATTTTTTTGGGTAAACAATTACGATGTAAATTGGGATGTGCATTGGCGTCGAGTCCTACTGTAAAGTTACATAATAAAACAGCATAATCCAAACCTCGCTTTTGTTTAGGCCATCACCCCGCGCAGTGTTAAAATCGTAATCCAAAAATTTTTGAATTCGAGTTTTTAATGCTTTCAACCGCAAACATCACCATGCAATTCGGGGCGAAGCCCTTGTTTGAAAATGTTTCCGTGAAATTTGGCGATGGCAACCGCTATGGATTGATCGGTGCGAACGGATGCGGTAAGTCCACGTTTATGAAAATACTCGGCGGAGATCTGGAGCCATCGTCCGGCAATGTGATGCTGGATCGGGGCGAGCGTCTCGGCAAGCTGAGCCAAGATCAATTCGCTTATGAAGGCATGCGCGTGCTGGATGTGGTGCTGATGGGTCATGCCGAGATGTGGGCGGCGATGTCGGAGCGTGATGCGATCTATGCCAATCCAGATGCCTCGGAGGAAGACTACATGCGCGCCGCCGATTTGGAGGCGCAGTTTGCCGAATACGATGGCTATACGGCCGAGCCGCGCGCCGGTGAATTATTGCTCGGTGTGGGCATTCCGATCGAGTTGCATCAGGGGATGATGAGTGCGGTCGCGCCTGGCTTCAAGCTGCGAGTGTTGCTGGCGCAGGCGTTGTTTTCCAACCCGGATATTTTGCTACTGGACGAGCCGACCAACAACCTTGACATCAATACCATCCGCTGGCTGGAGGGTATCCTCAACGCACGCAATTGCACGATGGTTATCATTTCGCATGATCGCCATTTCCTGAACAGTGTGTGTACCCATATGGCCGATTTGGACTACGGCAAGATCACGGTGTATCCGGGCACTTACGATGAATACATGCTGGCCTCCACACAGGCGCGCGAACAGCAGGCGTCAGACAATGTAAAAGCTAAGGAAAAAGTCGCCGAACTGAAAGCATTTGTGGCGCGCTTTTCGGCGAATGCCTCCAAGGCCAAACAGGCCACCTCGCGCGCTCGCCAGATCGACAAGATCAAGATCGAGGACATCAAGCCGTCGAGCCGTCAGTATCCGTTCATTCGTTTCGAATACGATGAACGCGAAAAACTGCATCGAGTCGCGGTGGAGGTGCAGCATGTGGCGAAGGGCTTCGACCGGGTACTGTTTTCGAATGTGAATTTCCGCGTTGATGCGGGCGAAAAAATCGCTATCATTGGGCCGAACGGCATCGGTAAAACCACGCTGTTGCGCTGCCTTGCGGGCGATCTTGCACCCGACACCGGCATCATCAAGTGGACGGACAAGGCCAAGGTCGGCTACTACGCGCAAGATAGCAGCGCCGAATTTGCCGAAGACAAGATCATGACCGACTGGATGACCTACTGGCGCGGTCCGCATGACGACGATCAGACGGTGCGCGCCACGCTGGGCCGCTTGTTGTTCTCGGGCGATGACGCCAAAAAAAGAGTGCAAATACTTTCAGGTGGAGAAAAAGGGCGCATGCTATTCGGCAAGCTGATGCTACAACGGCCCAATGTGCTGCTGATGGACGAGCCGACCAACCACATGGATATGGAATCCATCGAGTCTCTCAACACTGCGCTCCTGGAATACAAGGGCACACTGATCTTTGTTAGCCATGATCGCGAGTTTGTTTCGTCACTTGCGATGCGTATTATCGAGATTTCAGCAAAAGGCGTGACCGATTACCACGGCAACTATGAAGAATATCTGCGTGATCAGGGAATGGCGCTTTAAAATTCTGCCACCTTTTTACGCTGCTTGAATCGATGAGGAAAAGTCATGACTGAACACCGTTACACGCTTACGCTCTCATGCCCGGACCGGGTCGGTATCGTCGCGGCGGTGAGCGCCTTCGTGGCGCAGTATGGCGGGTGGATCGTGGAGGCCAGTTATCACACCGATCTGGAAACGCAGCAGTTTTTTATGCGCCAGGAAATCCGTGCCGATTCACTGCCGTTCACTGCAGCAGAATTGCGCGCGCGCTTCGCCGCACTAGCCGACGAATTTCAGATGACCTGGCAAGTCAACGATTCAGATTTCAGGAAGCGCGTAGTGGTGCTGGTCAGCCAACATGATCACTGCCTCAACGATCTGCTGCATCGCTGGCGCAGCGGCGAACTGCGCATCGATATCCCCTGTGTAATTTCAAATCACCAGTCGTTACGCAGTTTTGTCGAGTGGCACGGTATTCCGTTTTATTACGTTGATATGCCGAAGGACAATGACCAAGCCAAGGCCACTGCTTTCGAAGAAATTTCACGACGGTTTGATGAGGAGCGCGGCGATGTAATGGTGCTGGCGCGCTTTATGCAGATCGTGCCAGTGGATTTTTGCGCCTGTTATTCAGGGCGCATCATCAACATTCATCACAGCTTCCTTCCTTCCTTTGTGGGTGCCAAACCCTACCACCAAGCTTATCATCGCGGAGTGAAGTTGATTGGCGCGACCTGCCATTATGTATCCGACGAACTGGATGCCGGCCCAATCATCGAGCAGGACACCATGCGCATCGACCACGGCGACACCGTGGATGATATGGTGCGCTATGGCAAGGATATCGAAAAAGCGGTGCTGGCGCGTGGCCTGCGATACCACGTGGAAGATCGGGTGCTTGTGTGTGGCAACAAGACCATCGTATTCCGTTAATAAATAGCTGTATTTGTCTGAAGTCTCCCGGCGACCCACCAACATGTCCCGCTCATGATCGAAGTCAGTAACCTGTCCTACCGCTATGCAACCCAACAGGCATTGCGTAATGTTTCTTTTTTGCTGGAGCCTGCGACAATTACAGCGCTGGTCGGTCCGAACGGGGCGGGCAAGTCCACGCTGCTGCGTTGCATGGCTGCGCTGGACAACCCGTTTGCCGGAAGCATTAAATTGTGGGGGTGCGACACGCATGAGAATCCGCGTGCCTGCCATCAGTTGCTGGGATTTCTGTCAGACCAGTTCGGCCTGTATGACGATTTGACCATCGAGCAATCGCTTGGCTACATGGCAATGGCGCATCATTTGCCGCAGCATTCCTTGCAGCCCCGGGTTGAATTGGTGAGCCGCCAGCTCGGGTTGTCCGACCGGATGCAACAAAAGACCGGCGAACTGTCGCGCGGCTTGCGTCAACGCGTCGCGATTGCGCAGGCCATCATGCATCACCCCAAATTGCTGTTGTTGGACGAACCGGCTTCCGGCCTGGATCCTGAAGCTCGTCATGAGTTATCCAACCTGCTCAAGGTGTTATGCAATGAAGGCATGACGATAGTCGTTTCCTCGCACATTCTGGCCGAGTTGGCTGACTACTCCACGCACATGCTGGTGCTGCGCGAAGGCGTGGTACGCAGCCATCAGGCGCTGGGAAATAACAGGAGTACACACGCGCAGCAAATGCAATTGTCATTGAGCAGGCACATGCCCGAGGCTGCGCATATGCTATCCGCGCAAACCGGCGTGAGCGGCGTTCACATTGACGGACAAAGCTGCCAGTTCACGTTCAGCGGCGATGTTGTGGATCAATCGCGGTTGCTTGCAGCCCTGATTGCTGCTGGCTTGCCGATCGCGGAATTCACTGCCATCAAGAGCAACCTGCAGGATCTTTATCTTGCCGACTCCGGGAGACCATCATGATGAGCGCCGAACTGCGCCGTAACCTCTGGCTGGAGATCAGCCAAACCCGATTGGCCGCCATTCCCTTGCTGCTGGCTTTGATCTTTTGGGGATTGAGCAGCATGCGTGAACCGGACGATTATCAATTTCTGAGCGGGGCTGCACTGGTTCTGTTCACTCTCATTTGCTCACTTTGGGGAGCGCATCTGGCCAGTAGCAGTATCACGGAAGAAGCCCAGGCGCAAACTTGGGATTGGCAAAGGCTCTCCTCGCAAAGCCCAGCCGAGCTTATGGTCGGCAAGTTGTTTGGAAGCACGGTGTTAGCTTGGTATGGCGGCGCTTGGTGCTTGGCGGCGCATCTGGCGCTTACTGTACTAACTCGGCAATTACCTAGTGCCAACTGGTTATGCCTGTCAATTGCGAGCGCTGTTATTATCCAGGCAGGGTCAATGCTGTTGACGCTCAGCACTCCCCCGGATCAACGCCCGGTGCATCAGCAAAAACGCGGGATGAGCGCATTGCGTCTGTTGATTATTATCATCGTGCTGCAAAGTATCGGCGGCTTGGGCTCAAAATTGGCCAATTCGAACAGCACCGTCCAATGGTATGGAGCCGATATCCAGCTTCTAACCTTTGTCGCAGTATCCTCGATTTTCTGGGCAGCATGGGCGTTGTTCGGCTGCGTCCAGCGGCTGTCTACCCTACTGCGTTGCCCCACAACACCCGCACCATGGCTGATCTTTGTGGTGTGGTGCATGTTCTATTTTGCCGGGTTTACGCATGTGTTCGCGGATATCATCAATTCCAAAGAAGCAATTTCAGGTGCTGCTTACTATTGCATCACCGCGTATATCGTTGCGCTTGTTCTAGCGCTGACATTGGCCTTGCAAGAGGACCAATCGCCAGTTTCATGGCGAATGTGGCTCACCGCTCTACGTAACAGGCATTACCCATTGGCGTGGCAGCGCACCCCGCGCTGGATCGCTACGCTCATTCCGGTATTTATCGCGCTCTGCTTTGCCATATTCGAAACGACAACGACTTCCCCTTGGTTGCTGTCCACCCCACTGGTGTTATTGCTGCGCGATGCCGTCATACTTTATTGCCTCTATTGGACCCCAGGGCGCACTCGCCCCCAGCTGGCATTTTCGATTTATCTGCTGCTGGTTTATTTGCTGCTGCCTTATCTGCTGAGTCCATTGAAGCTGCTCTTTTACCCCAGCATGGAAAATCCTGCGTTATCGTTAATGGGGTTCGGTATAGAAGCCGTACTGGCGATAGCGTTTTGTAATTACCGCTGGAAAACCTTTTATGCAAACTGATTTTCAGCAACCTTTATGATTGGGACCATCTGATCAATTTAATCTTTGTTTTTTGATTGAACTTTTGTTTTTTGCCGCACTCTACTAGCACCAATTTCAAGGAGGTAGAGTATGTTGCGTGTATTTTTTGTATTATGTTTGATGTTGATTGCACAATCTGCGTTCGCGGAAACACCCGAGAGCGTCCTTGCAACTCTCAAGAGCGAGGCGTCGGGTACCCCAGGTTTTCAGGGATTCTCTGCCGCGCGTGGTGAAACCTTCTTCAAGACAAAGCATGGTGGTGAATGGAGCTGCTCATCTTGCCATACCGAAAACACGGTTGCTGAGGGGAAACATGCAAAGACCGGCAAGGTCATCAAGCCTATTGCTCCATCCGCCAATGCTGAACGCTTCACAGATATGGCAAAAGTGGAGAAATGGTTTAAGCGCAATTGTAACGATGTTCTGGAGCGTGTCTGCACACCCCAGGAAAAAGGTGATGTGCTAACTTATCTGCTTGCCGTTAAATAATTATGAGGGTTACACTGTTAGTTCAAGAAAATAAATTTGCCCGGGCGCTCGCTGTTGCTTTGTTGGCGATAGGAGTAACGATGTCCACCGCACAGGCCGATGATGACGATCGCGATGAAAGACACGGCGAGAAACACGGCGAGAGAAATAGCGGAGAAAACCGAGGTAAACCGCTCCAATCCGCGCAATCCAACGCCAAATTCCAGCAGGAATGTTCCACATGTCACATCGCCTATTCCCCGCGGCTATTACCCGCTGAATCGTGGCGCAAGGTCATGTCCGGCCTGAATAAGCATTTTGGCTCTGATGCGTCGCTTAATGACAAAGACAATAAGGAGATTACCGATTTTCTGGTGAGTAATGCCTCCAACCGCTGGAGCGCTCCAACGGCACCATTGCGTATCAGCGAAACTTCATGGTTCAAGCGCGAGCACAATAGCCATGAAATCTCACCGGAAGCCTGGAAAAACCCGAAGGTGAAGAGTCCGGCCAATTGTGCAGCCTGCCATCCGCAAGCCGAGCGTGGCGATTTCAACGAACATGCCATAAGAATGCCAAGATAGGAAAGTCATATCATGATTCAACGTATTTTGATTTGGGACGCACCAACGCGGGTTTTTCATTGGCTGCAGGCGATATCATTCGTCGGGGCCTATTTGACGTCGGAATCGGAACGCAACCGCGATATTCATGTGGCTTTTGGGTACATCATGCTGGGCCTGCTCGTGTTCAGATTGCTGTGGGGCTTTTTAGGTACGCGCTATTCGCGGTTCAGCTCGTTCGTGTTCAAGCCTGGTGAAATCATTGCTTACTTGGTGGCTCTGATCAAGGGCAAACCTAAACATTATCTGGGGCACAACCCGGCAGGTAGCGTAGCGGTCTGGTTGCTTTTGTCGATCGGATTATTTATATGTGTGACTGGCATGATGGCGCTTCAGGATAATGCCAGCGAAGCAGTGGTTAATATGCATGGAGTTGCGACCAAAGTCATGCTTGCCGTGATATTGCTACATCTTATCGGAGTGCTGGTGAGCAGCGTGCTGCATCATGAAAACCTAGTGCGTTCGATGATCACCGGTTTTAAGTCAGCCGAAATGGATGAAGGTATACGGCGTAGTTATAATTGGCTGGGTGCCACGATGCTGGCCATTGCTGTTGCGTTCTGGTTCGTGTTTCTCAGGTCGACGGCTGGGTGAAAGCAAGCGCAGAATATAAAAATATTGCACATAAAGCTACATTTTCAGATACCTGTAACTGACGCAAGGAAAAGCTGAACATAATAAAAATACAGCAAACCATAAGCGTTTCTTATGGTGTTAATAAAAATAATTGACTATCGTTTATGCATTGATGCACCTATTGTGATAGCCGCAGCAAGGGAAGCATCCAAATTCAGAGCTCACCCAAATGCAAGGCGCATAAAAAACTATGCCTCGCCACAGATGAAATGTGTGTTTTTAGAGGTTCCCATAAGGAATAATTATTAGCTAAAGGAGTAATGAATGAAGTGCAATATCGGGTTTAGAAATATGGTCGCCAGTGCCTGCCTGGCGGCTTTATCGGGATTGGCTTATGCGGACGATGCTTTGCAGGACATCGCAATTCCGTCTTTAGTAAGCACATACACAAATGGCTCCAAAGCCTACATGCTGGCATTGAATGATGCAGATGTAGCCCAAAAGCAGGCAACCGCAACTCCAGTAACTCAGGCGACAGAATTTAAACCGCCGATGTTCTCGGGCAGCAATGCTCACAAATATATGGGCTTGACCACGGTGGCGCTGGCCGGATTGACGATGTTGACTGCGCCAGGGGAAGGCTGTGAACAAAACTGTCCGCCTCCTTCGCAGCAGCCGAAGCGGCAGACGAACGGCACGCACGCGAAGCTTGCTAAAGCTGCAGCTTTCATGGCCGCTGCAACGTTAACGACAGGGGTGCTGAATCACTGGGATGATTTTCATCTGGAAGACGGCTGGACCGATCCGGATAATATGCACGTGATGCTGGGTACCGCAGGAGCGCTGTTAATGATGTATGCGGTAAATAAGTCGGCAAAATCTTCCGTACCAACCAGCCATGCAGCAATGGCTGAGCTGGGCGCAGCAGCAATGGTTGTCGCTATTAAATTGACTTGGTAACGGAGCATGATAATGTCAAAAAAACTGAAAGTTGTCGCATTGCTGGCCGGCACGCTGATAGTGAATGGCGCTGCTCTGGCAGAAGAATCATTTGGGGGCTGGCTGATTAATTTTGATCGCACCAAAGAAGTGAAGCCGGTCACCGACAAGCGATATCTGAAGGAATGCGGCGAATGCCACTTTGCCTATCAACCGGGTTTGCTGCCAGCAAGATCATGGGAGAAACTGCTGAATGCTGACGCGTTGAAAAATCACTTTGGTGACAATGCCGAATTTGATAAGGATACGCTGCAGGCAATTCATGATTACGCGGTGGAAAACGCAGCGGATAAATCCTTTTACAAGCGTTCACGCAAGATCGCACTAGCTACGGCAGAGGGTGAGGCTCCGCTGCGGATCACTGAGGTGCGTTATATCAAGCGCAAACACAAGGATATTCCGGAGAAAATAGTCAAGGGCAACAAAGATGTGAAATCGCTGAGCAACTGCAACAAGTGCCACACACAAGCTGATAAGGGTGTGTTCGATAATGACACCGTATCAATCCCAAATTATCCAGATTGGGATAATTAATACGAGCAGTTGTTTGTGAATTGCATCATGTTCACCCGAAATGGTGAACATGATGCAGTCGCAAAAAATGACTTAACGACTTGATAGGCTCATATGAATCAGAGCGGAAACATGCATCAAGCTACCTTGGAATGCTTGATTGTGACAAGCCAATCAGCTACCGCAGGATAAAGTAATTTAACCTTCAGCTCACGCTTCATGCGCTGGTTGGCGAGCCGCTTGGATTCATTCATGAACGACAGCAGAGATTCCGGCAACACGCGTTGAGCCTCGGCGCGGCTAATGCGTGGCGGATGTGGCAAGTCGAATGCATTCGCTACTGCATCGAAGTATTCTCCCATCTTCAGTTGGCTGTCGTCGCTTGCGTGGTACGCGCGGCAAGCAGAACCGTTTCTCAAAACCGCTACGACGATGCGCGCCAGATCATCGGCATGAATAAGATTGGTGTAGCTGTCCTCGCTACTGATGATGCAAGGTGTGCCTTGTTGCAAACGGCTTAGCGGCAAGCGCTCTGCCGCATATATACCAGGCACGCGCAAAATGCCGACCCTTACCTGATTGCGTTTTGCCCAGTTACGAATTAACTTTTCGGCATCGACACGGCGTTGCGAATGCGCTGTTTGCGGAGCGAGCGGATGTGTTTCGCTCACGATTGCTCCGCGACAATCGCCATATACGCCGCTGGTGCTGATGTATACCAGTTGCTTTGGCAAGACTCCATAAGACAGTGCGGCCAGCAGGTGGCGCGTACGAGTATCGTGCGTGTTGCTGTTCTGCGGAGGTGCGAAATGAAGCACCGTATTCGCCAATCCCGCAACACGCGAGAGGCTGGTACGATCATCCAAATCGCCTAATAGTGGCATTGCACCCAAAGCACGTAGAGCCGCGCAGTAAGAGGTATTGCGCACCAAAGCATATACCCGGTAGCGGCGTACCAGCAAAGGAATGGTGCGCCTGGCCACGTCTCCGCAACCGATAATCAGCAAGCGTTTCATGCGCTGATTATGCGTTAAAATTCTTGTTTGCGCGTAACTGGCAACATTCATTATGTCCTTTCGAGCTACTATCCAGCCAAGCGGCCACAACTTCCCCATTGAGGAACACGAAACCATCCTAGAAGCTGCAATCAAGCACGGCTACATCCTGCCGTATAACTGCAGGGATGGAGTGTGTGGCGTGTGCAAAGGGAAAATTGCAGAAGGGCGGGTGGACTACGGCAAGTATTTGGCCAGCACGTTGACGGATGTGGAAAAAGCGGCGGGTATGGCATTGTTCTGTTGCGCAAAGCCGCAATCGGACCTGGTAATCGAATGTCGCGAAGTGAATGCTGTCAGTGATATTCCGGTGAGAACCATGCCGTGCCGCGTTCAGAAAATGGACAAACTGGCAGAGGATGTGATGGTGCTGCAGCTCAGGCTGCCAACCAATGAAAGGCTGCAATTCCTTGCCGGCCAATACATCAGCATTTTGTTGAAAGATCAAAAACCGCGCAGCTTTTCGCTGGCCAATGCACCGCACAACGACGAATTTCTCGAGTTGCATGTTCGCTTAATCACAGGCGGTGCGTTTACAGGGCATGTATTCAACGAAATGAAAGAACGCGACATCCTGCGCATCAGGGGACCGCTCGGTACATTCTTCCTGCGCGAAGATTCGGATAAACCGGTCATTTTCGTCGCAAGCGGTACCGGTTTTGCCCCGATCAAGGCGATCATCGAACACGCTTTGCACATCGATCTAAAACGGACGATGCATTTCTATTGGGGCGTGCATAAATTGGCAGATTTCTATATGCTGGAAAAGGCTAAGCAATGGGAAAGCAGCGGTGTCAAATTCACTCCGGTACTTTCGGAACCGCTGCCTAGCGACAATTGGCAAGGCAGAATCGGATTGGTGCATCAGGCAGTTCTGGATGATTTTCGCGATCTGTCCGAGTATGAAGTTTACGCCTGCGGCGCGCCCGTAATGGTTGAAGCTGCTCGTCGAGACTATACCGTTCAGCGAGGGCTGCCGGAAGATGCGTTTTTTTCGGATATGTTTACCTTTACGCCGAAAGAATAATCCCGCCATCTTTGATGGAACAGCTTTGCGCAGGGATTCCGGGCCGGATGTAATTTGTCTGGAATACGCCCGCAGGCCGTTACAGTGTTTCCAATCCCCGATTCTCTTTCTAGCGAAACAATGCCGCCTTCTGGAAGTAGGCAAGCGCCTGTTCGTGTTGGCCCATTTTCTCTGCAAATTGACCCAGAGCGGTATAGGCTGCATGACCTGGTTTCAGGCTGATACTCGCATCAAGATAGTTCTGGGCTTTGCCCCACAGTTTTTGATGCAGGCATAACTTTCCGAGCGCAAGCAACAGCCCGGCATCGTCGTTATGTTCTTTCAGCCAGCGCTCGGCTTGCTCGATCTGCGCCACCACATCTCCGGAATGGCAGTCGCCTAACAATGCGGCCAGCTCGCTGTCCCATTGCGCATTAAGACTTTCGGTAAGTAGTTGCTGAGCACTTTGGCCTTCGCCCAGCTTGCAGAACGCTTGGGCGGCCGCCGCCGCGATCTTTCCGCGATATTTGAATTCCTTGGGGATGGATTTCCACAGCGCACGCAAAGCGGCAATGTCCTGTGCTTGTCCGCGCAACTTTTCCAGCCAGGCTTGTTGACGCAGCTGTTCGCTGACCACCTTGTCGATTGCGTTGCGTTTCTCCAGCTGCGTTACCACATCCAGCACCGCGTCCCAGTTGCGCGCCTGCTGTTGAGCCTTCAGTTCCAGACTAAGCGAGCCGACATGCCTGCGTATGCCCGAGTCGCTCAACTCCTTCAGCGAGTTGAGCGCCGATTGGGGTTGTTTCTGGCTGAGCTGAAACTCGGTCTTTGCAATCAGTCGCATCGTATTCTCGCCCACGGTTTTGCTTTTGGCATCGGCGAGATAGGCATCGCGTTTATCAAATTCGCGTAATTCGTGTGCCGCGCGCGCCGCGATGATTGGATGCAGTGCGGAAGTGCTACCCAATTCCATTGCATGCGCAGAGGCATTTTCCGCCGCAGCATAGCGCCCTTCAAAAAAAGCGATGAGCGCATCGTCCAACAACTTGCGTCCTTTGCTTTGTGCGCGCTCCAAACGATACGTCCTCACATACGACGGCAGATGTATCGCGGCGAGCGTAAGTCGTATCAACCCATAGGCGAGAATAAAGGTGAGTATGAACAAAACGACGAACAGTGTAAGCGATAGCTCGATACGATACGGCGGATATACCAACAACACGTAAGCAGGATTGTGCGACGCAGTGGCCAGTGCAACCGCAGCGCCAAATAACAGCAGTATCCAGAACAAATATTTCATCGCGGCTTAGTCCGGGAATCGAAGCTCGCTCTTGGCTCGTTTTCGTGCGTTAAACGATAGTTGCGCACAGCCTGCAAACTCAGGCTGATGTCAGGCAATTCAATATGGATGCTGGAGGCCGCCAATTTTTTCAATCCGGACAGCATCCGCATGCTCTCATTCGATTTGCCGTCGAAATAACGTGCTGTCCAAAGCTGCGCTGTTTTCAGTTCTTGCCTGAAACTTTCCTCGTCACGCGACATCAGTGCAAGGTGTGCCGACATTAAACGAAGTTTAAGATTTTCGCGCAGAAAAAACTCCTGGTTGGGCGGCAATAGCGGAATCTCAGCTTTGCCGGTGTTTTCGATGCGCACCAGCTGCTTTATCTCTTGCACAATTTCGCGCAGCAGCTTTTGCCAAGCCGTTTCATCTTTTGGAGAAGCAGTTTGCGTTACCACTTCAGTCACTGCGCGTTGATGATAGGCCAACGGCAACTCATCAACAGAGGCCATCAAATTATCAAGTTGATAACTGGCACCGGCAATATCCACGTTGGGCAGCGCTCGCAACTTGTCCATATCCTGGCTGATGGTTTTGCGCAGTGTATTGAAGGCAGGCCGGTTCATGCTCTGCAAACGCGCATCGGCACTCTGCATGGCGATCATCGCCACTTTTACGTTGGACGACAACTGTAATTGCTGCGCGGCGATTAGCAGCATTTGTTCTACATCTGCCAGTGCGGATTCATCTCGGCTAACCGACACGTCGGCATATAAAGCTTCAAGCGCCGCACGCTGATTTTGAGCCTCTGCATAACGTGATTCGAGCGCCGCAACCTTGGCGGACAGATCGCGCACTTGCTCCTGGCTTTGTGCCAGCAAAATCTGATTGGCCTTGCTGCCACCATTCATTTCAGTGATTTTGCTTGCCAGCTGCTGCTGAACGTCGCTAATGGCGCGGTGTCCAGCCTGCCATTGCCACAAAAAAATAACTACCAATATTGCCAGCGTCATTTGCGTGATGCTAATGTGCGACAATGAATTTACCAGCCCGGCATTTCTTGCCATGCTTGGTTGTTCAGGCAGCACCGCATTATCCAGTTCAATGGTTTTCGGCCCGATGTTTTCTGGTTGTGGAGTTTGCTCGCTCATTCAATACCTTTCATCTGTCTTCCGAATTCCATGCTATCAAAGCCGAAAGCAAACCTTCATCCCCGGCATCTGTTAATTGCACCCGCTGCCATCCTTGCATGCGCGCCAGCTCGGCAATGCGTTTATGCGGCACAAATAGCGGTATACGGGATATATTATCGTTTTGCGTAGCGCCCAGCATCTGCCACAGATACCCCAAGGCCTCGCTGCTCGTTACCGTTATTGCATCTGGAGCGGCATCCAGTAATGCTTGAATATCCCACTGCGGCTTGCTGCGTTGGTAACAGGCGGCATATTCCACCGTCGCGCCGCGTGACCTGAGCGTATCGCCCAGCAACTCCCTCCCGCCATCACCGCGAAATATCATCACGCGCCATCCGGCAATGTTTTGCAACTCCGGCATGGCCAGCAGCCCTTCGCTGTCGAAACATTCGGTCGGCGCGATAACATTGGCGATACCCAATTCATGCAGAGCTTTCGCGCTGCCTTGCCCGATCGTGGCAATCTTCAGTGCCGGCGGAAGATCACCCGCAGCACGTATCGCCGTCATGCCGTATGTCACCGCATTCGGGCTGATGAAGACCGCGAGATTGAATTGTGTGAGACGGGATACCTGCTCGCGTAACGTTTTGGTGTCCTGCACAGGCGCGATTTCCAGCAACGGAAACAGCAGCGGGATGCCGCCAGCCTGCTGAATTTGCTGCGCCAGCTGCTTAGTCTGGTCACGAGGCCGAGTAACCAGGATTTTCAGTCCGGCAAGCGGCTTCTCAGACATTCCCGGCTAACGGTATTTTAGACATTCAGCGACGCGAGAATTTCTTCCGCACCCTGCGCGCGCAACGCATCGGCAACCTGATTGCCCAACGCTTCAGGGTTGGAGACGTCGCCTATCAACTCGGCGCGTGCCATGCGTTTGCCATCCGGGCTGGCGACAAAACCGCGCATTCGCAGCTTGCCGTTCCTCACTTCGGCAAAACCGCCCAGCGGCACCTGGCAGCTGCCCGCCAATGCACGGCTCATGGCGCGTTCCGCCAGCACACAGGCGGCGGTATCGGGATGATGCAGCGGTTGCAGCAAGGCGATTACATCAGCGCGATCAGCGCGGCATTCGATGCCAAGCGCGCCTTGCCCGACGGCAGGCAGGCTGTCCTCGCTGGTGATCAACGCGCGAATGCGACTGCCTAGTCCAAGCCGTTTCAGTCCGGCCGCGGCGAGTATGATAGCGGCATATTGCCCTTCGTCCAGTTTGCGCAAACGGGTCTGCACGTTGCCGCGCAACGGCTCGATCTTCAAATGCGGAAAGCGTGCACGCAGCTGGCTCTCGCGGCGCAGGCTGGATGTGCCTACCACGCTGCCCGGCGGTAATGAGGCCAGATTTTCATAACGGCTTGAAACAAACGCATCGTGAGGATCCTCGCGCTCGCCGATTGCGGCAAGGACAAATCCCTCCGGCAGGTGCATTGGCACGTCCTTCAGCGAGTGTACGGCGAGATCGGCGCGGCCGTCTTCCAGAGCGGTTTCAAGCTCTTTCACGAACAGGCCCTTGCCGCCGATTTTTGACAGCGTTACATCGAGGATCTGGTCGCCCTGAGTGGTCATACCCAGGATGCTAACTTCGGTTTGCGGATATAATTCGCGCAGCCTGTCCCGGATGTATTCGGCTTGCCACATGGCTAATGCGCTTTCGCGCGAAGCGATCACCAAACGAGAAGGGAATGGCGAAGGTGATGTTGAAGGGGTTTTGCTCATCGGATTTCCTGAATATTGAACATACGCGGTACATTCTAACATGAGGAGCATCGTGCTTTTTCGTATGAGTGTGATGAATTTGATTGCCGCTCCCGCCGATATTTCCAGCAAGGATTTGCCGCTGCGCAATGATGTGCGCCTGTTAAATCGCATTCTGGGAGAGACGCTACGCGAGCAGGAAGGCGAAGAATACTACGCGCTGATCGAGAATGTGCGTCGCGCCGCGATACGTTTCCGCAAAACGCAGGATGAACGCGATCGCGAGCAACTCGAGCAGACGCTTGACGCTCTCTCACCGAGCGAAACGCTGGCGGTAGTGCGCGCCTTCAGCTACTTTTCGCAGCTTTCCAACATCGCCGAAGACCTGCATCACAACCGACGCCATCGTGCCCATCTCAAAGCAGGAACCCCCTCGAAGGACGGAAGCCTGTTGCTGGCGATGGAGCGCATCAAGGAAAGGGGCATCGGCAAAAAGATGCTGCAAACCTTTCTGGAAAGCGCGCTGATCTCACCGGTTTTGACCGCGCATCCTACCGAAGTGCAGCGCAAGAGCATTCTCGACTGCCAGTTGGTCATTTCGCGTTTGCTGTCAGACCGCGACCGCGTAGAAATGACACCCGACGAGTTGGACGAGAACGAAGATGCCCTGCGCCGCTTCGTGCTGGTGCTCTGGCAGACGCGGATGCTGCGCACCGCCAAACTGACCGTGCGCGATGAGATCAAGAACGGTCTGGAGTTTTACCGCTATACCTTCCTCAGCGAAATCCCGAAGATTTATTCCAATCTGGAAAAGCAACTGGAGGAACGCTTCGGCAAAGACATCCATATACCGCCGCTATTGCGCGTAGGTAGCTGGATCGGTGGCGACCGCGACGGCAATCCTTTTGTCACACACGACGTAATGCTGGACGCGGTGCAGCAACACTCAGCGCTGGTATTCGAGCACTACTTGAGCGAAACGAACCTCCTGGGAAACCGCTTGAGCCTGACTGACCGCCTAGTGGACGTCAGCGATGAATTGAGCAAGCTCTCCGACGATTCTCCTGACAAATCTGCCGCCCGCGAAGACGAGCCTTATCGTCGCGCGCTTATTCTGGTTTATTCACGCCTCTCTGCCACCGCAAGACACCTCAGACACGAAATCTCGCATCTGCCGCCAGTGGACATGAATGCGCGGCCATACGTAGTGCCGCAGGAATTCATCAATGATCTCGATGTTATGATCGACTCATTGTTCAAGCACGGCGCGGTTCATCTCGCGCGCGGGCGGCTCGCCAACCTGCGCCGCGCCGCCGAGGTGTTCGGTTTTCATCTCGCGCCGCTGGACATGCGCCAGCACAGCGCTATTCACGAACAGACCGTTGCCGAGCTTTTCTCTCATAGTAGCGGCAAGGCCAATTATAAAGACATGGACGAAGCCGGGCGCCGTGAAGTGTTACTGGCAGCGCTGCAAGATGGCAAGCCGCTGTTCGTCAAAATGGGGCAATATTCTGCTGCAACGCAAAGCGAGCTGCGCATCATGCAGGCCGCTGCACAAATCCATCAACGCTTCGGTCGCGAAGCGTTACCCAACCACATCATCTCCAAGACCGATGCCGTGAGCGACATGCTGGAACTCGCCCTGATGCTGCAGCAGGTCGGGCTGCTGGAAGGCGGAGAGAATTCGGCCCTGCATATCAATATTGTCCCGCTGTTCGAAACCATCGAAGACCTGCGCGGTTGTGCGGTCATCATGGACGAGCTTTTTTCGATCTCCTGGTACCGCAAGCTGCTCGCCAACCGGAGCAACACGCAGGAAGTGATGCTTGGCTATTCCGACAGCAACAAGGATGGCGGCTACCTCACCTCAAACTGGGAGCTGTACAAAGCCGAACTGGAATTGGTGAAAGTGTTCGAGAAACACGGAATCGAACTGCGCCTTTTTCACGGCCGCGGCGGCACCGTCGGGCGCGGTGGCGGCCCCAGCTACGACGCGATCCTGGCGCAGCCGCCGGGCAGCGTGAACGGCCAAATACGCATCACCGAGCAGGGCGAAGTAATCGCCAGCAAATACTCCAATCCGGAAATCGGTAGGCGCAATCTGGAGACACTAATCGCCGCGACCATGGAAGCAACGCTGCTGCATCACCACGGTGCGGACAGCACGATGCCGGAATATCATCGCATCATGGAAGCTTTGAGTCGCGACGCCTTCGTCGCCTACCGCAAGTTGGTGTATGAAACGCCCGGGTTTACCGAATATTTTTTCACTACCACGCCGATCCGCGAAATCGCCGAACTCAACATCGGCAGCCGGCCTTCGTCACGCACTTCATCGGATCGCATTGAGGATTTGCGCGCCATACCGTGGGTATTCAGCTGGAGCTTGAACCGCACGCTACTGCCGGGCTGGTTCGGTTTCGGCAGTGCGGTGAAACAATTTGTAGAACACGAGGGCGATGCCGGATTGGCGCAGTTGCAGTCGATGTATAAAAACTGGGCATTCTTCCGCGGGCTGATGTCCAACATGGACATGGTGCTGTCCAAAACCGACATGGGGATTGCTTCGCGCTATGCAGGTCTTGTGAAAGACGTTCCACTGCGCGAACGGATATTTGGCATGATCAGCAGCGAATGGGAAAGTACCGTGGAAATGCTTTTTGCCGTAACCGGTAAAACCACTCTGCTACAGGATAATCCGGCGTTTGCGCGTAGCCTCCTGACGCGCACTCCGTATATCGATCCGCTCAACCATTTGCAGGTTGCCCTGCTGGAACGCCATCGTGCCGGCGACGAAGACGTGCTCGTAAAACGAGCAATTCACCTCACCATCAACGGCATTGCCACCGGACTGCGCAACAGTGGATAATGGTTTTTATAATTAATTAGCTGGGATGAATTGCTGTATTGCAAAATGCAAAAAATTCACGAGGGCGCCATGAATAAAAAAATATTATTTGCTATCCCTTTTCTGCTGCTGCTTTCTTCCTGCACTTCGCAGGGAGATGCAAAGCTGGATAGCCTGTTAAACGTAGCAAACAGCAGCAGCGGCAAAAACCTTATCAAGGTTGCCACCAGCAAAGACGCCAAAGCCACGGCAAAGTCCATGCTCGAAGCCAAGCGTGAAGTTTGGAAAGACGACCCTCTCCAATTGGTCCGTGACCTGCGCGAGGCAAAGCGAGATTACGAAAAACTGCAGGAAGCTTTGTCCGGTAACGTGAAAAAGAAATGGGGCAAGAAAGAAATACGATTGCCGGAGAGCAAAACCTACGTCAAATACACCAAGCAATACAAAAGCCGCGCTATCGTGAATTTTGAGCAAGGCGAAATCAGCATTGAAACGCTCGAGGAGAATGCCGACGCCAGCCTGAAAAACGCCATCATCTCCACGCTGCTGACACCTGAAGACCCCGCTTCGGTTGATGTATTTTCCGACAGCGCCGTCAAAACAAACAGCAAGAGCGCCCCGTTTCTACTGGGCCTGGTTTTGAACGATGCCGGGCAGGAAATTGCAACTCAGGATGCGGCCGCCAGTTTCGCCGACAAAATACTGCCGACAGCCAAGACGCGCACGATCCAGACCGAAAACGGCGATAAACCCGTGCGCTTTGTCTCATTCGCGATGGTTGCGAACTTCGAGGATAAAAAGGCGCAAAAATATCTCCAGCATGTGCGCAAGTATGCCAAGCAATACAATGTCAGCCCCAGCCTGGTGCTCGGCGTCATAAAAAGCGAAAGCAGCTTCAATCCGCATGCGGTCAGCGGAGCTCCTGCCTACGGGCTGATGCAACTGGTTCCCACCAGTGGCGGGCGTGAAGCATACCGTCGCGCAAAAAACCAGGATGTCGCTCCCTCCACAAACTATTTGCTTGATCCGGAAAACAACATCGAGCTGGGTGCTGCCTATCTGAGCGTCCTCACCTTCGACCAACTGGATAAAGTGGGCGACCGTACATCGCGTGATTACTGCGTTATTTCCGCCTACAACACCGGGCCGAGCAATGTGATGCGCGCCTTTACCGACGCCAAAGGCAAGCAGCGTTTCGATGAAGGTTTTCAGCGAATCAACAACCTGAGCCCGGCGCAAGTATTTCAGACGCTGCGCGAAAAGCTTCCATACGAAGAAACCAGGGGTTATCTGCCCACGGTCAACACCAATCGCAAGCTTTATTACAGCATCGACAAAACTGTAGCATCGGGCGACAATAAGCCGCCACCTACACCTTAGGAAAACGCCGATTTAACCAGTTCATCCTGGGCATCGGTTTATCTTCAGAAGGTTGCCCCGGATGTGATTGCATTCTGTCTGGGCTGCAATCGTTAAAGATGATTTGTGTTTGGGTAGGACTTGTTGCACTGTGGCTGTTATCACTATCAATTCAGGAGAAAATGTTATGAATAAATTTATCCATTTGCTGTTGTCGGCTATAGTTATTTCAAGCGTTGCAGGTTGCGGCAGCGCGCCCGTAGCTAGTGATAATTCTGATGCGCAACGAAGCCGCGCTGAAAAAGCACAGAGTGAGCTGGGAACTGATGTTTCAAAGCAAAAATAAGAAAGAGAAAAGTACCAGGCCTGATTTGAAATTTGTGGCTCATCTGTGCTTGTGGGAGCAGGCACCGTCAGCGATGCCGGTTCTTCCAAAAAAAGTTAGCCTTTCAGGAGTTGCTGTTGATCTGCTGGTAAGCACGGACTTCGCATAGACAGTGCTCCGTCTCTTGCTGCCGCGTTGCAAGTACTCATAGGGAAATGTTAACGATACCGCCCCCAAGGGCACAGCCACTGTTGAAATTATTTGGTGGTTTGCCATCCAGGTCAGGAATCTGTGAAAGCAATGAAGCTCAATTCAAAAATCTGGTGGTGCCAATGAGACCAGTGATTTTGTTATTGGCTTTAGTAGCAACACTGTTTATCAGCGCCTGCGGAGGCGGTGGTTACACCGCCAGCACTCCGACAGCAACCGCTCCTTCAGCCCCTGTTGGTGTAACTGCTGTAATAGGCGACACCCAAATCCAGCTTAGCTGGGCAGCCGTTTCCGGCGCGACATCCTATAACGTCTACTACCGCACCACCGCCGGCGTTACGATTGCGAACGGGACAAAGATTACCGGCGCGACATCCGGCGGTGCAATCATCGGCCTGATAAACGGGGCGACATATTACTTCGTCGTGACGGCGGTGAACGCTGGCGGTGAGAGTGCGATATCCATCGAAGTAAACGCGACGCCGCAGGTGCCAGCGGCGGGAGCACCCACGGGAGTTGGCGCCACCGCAGGAAATGCGCAGGTGAAGGTAATCTGGACGGCTGTTTCCGGCGCGACTTCCTATAACGTCTACTACAGCACCACCCCCGGTGTCACGGCTGTCAATGGAACGAAAGAATCTTTGGCAGCTTCCGGCTTTCCGATCACGGGTCTTGCGAATGGGACGGCGTATTACTTTGTGGTGACGGCGGTGAATGCGGGAGGCGAAAGCGCGGTATCCAGCGAGGTGAATGCCACGCCACAGGTTCCCCCCGGCGTCTGGACGACGAAAACCCCAATGGCGAATCAGCGCGATAACGCGGCCAACGCCGTGTTGAATGGCATTATTTATGTCATGGGAGGCGCTCCGGCCGGCGTCGGAGTTCTCGACTCAATGGAGGCCTATGACCCGGCGACAGACTCGTGGGCGACAAAAGCGCCCATGCCGGCATGGACGCCCCCTGCTGTAACCCCGCTGGCTTACCGGTATGGACCGGCCGCTGCGGCAGTAAACGGCGTGATCTATCTCATCGGTGGCACCAGCCAAGTCAACGGCCAAGGCCCGATCTACCCGATAGCGGTATACAACCCAACGACGAACATCTGGTCATCAACAGTTCCATCGACTGCCGCTACAACGGCAGCGGGAACGGCTGGTGTGCCGCTGGCTGATTTTCCTACAGGGCGCTGGGGGTTCGATGTTGCGTTGGTCGACGGGATTATCTATGCCGTCGGCGGAGCGGTGCGTGTCCCGGGCGGCATAACCAAAGCTCCAGCAGACTGGACAACAAAAATCACCGGTGCGACAAGTACCGCTCCGGTTGTCACTCCAGCCGGCACGACCATTACCGGCCTTGCTAACGGGAAGACCTATTACTTCATCGTCACTGCAGTTGATGCTACCACCGGCATTGAGAGCGCAGATTCGTTTGAAGTTTCCGCCACGCCGCAGGCTTCTTATGCGGCGGGAGCGATACCAGCCGGACTGAGCACTGCGGCGGGGGACGGGCAGGCAACCATTAGTTGGACTGCTGTAACGGGAGCGACCTCATATAACATTTACTACAGCACCAAATCGGGGGTAACGATATCGAGCCCGACGAAAGCGACAGGGATCGTTGCTCCAACGACAACGAACACCGTGACCGGCCTGACCAACACCACTGTGTATTACTTTATCGTCACCGCGGTGGTTGGTGGAGTCGAGACTGCGGCATCAAACGAGGTGTCCGTTACGCCGCAAGCCGCTCCTGCCGCATCCGTACCGTCGGGAGTCAGCATAACGGGGGGAAGCGGGCAGGTGACCTTAAGCTGGGCGCCGGTAGCGACCGCGGGCTCATACAATATTTATTACGGCACCGGCAAAAATATCTACTACGGTACTGTGGAGGCGTATGACCCGGTGGCAAACACCTGGACGACGAAAGCAACGATGCCGACTCCGCGCTGGGGGTCGACCGTCTCCGTGGTGAATGGCCTGATCTACGCGATTGGCGGGTGGGGCGGATGGCCGGAGCTTTCTGTTGTGGAGGTGTACGACCCGGTGTCAAACACATGGTCGACAACAGTCCCCTCAACCGCCGCCACGATAGCAGCAGGAACAGCCGGCGCGCTGCTGGCCCCGATGCCGACCGCGCGCGACGACTTCGGTTTTTCCGTGGTGAACGGCGTTATTTACGCCATCGGCGGCGACATTAATGGCTTTAATGATTATGCAAGGACGCCTTGTTGCACCACCATTGTGGAAGCGTACGATCCTGTCCAAAATAATTGGACGACGAAAACCTCGATGCCGACCATACGCGATGACTTTGATGCTTCCGTTGTAGATGGAGTGATCTACGCCATCGCGGGAAGCCGTGACGGCCAGTTTACGGCAAGCCCACCGCCGCCGCCGGGGTTGCCGCCCGCGCCAGCATTAACCCAAGCGTGGCTAGACGCCAACGACGGCGGTTATTCTCTGACAACCGTGGAGGCTTTCAGCACATCCAATGTTCCTGTTCCCGGCGGAGTTGCAGCCACTGCAGGAGTAAACCAGGCATCCATCAGCTGGAATGCCGTGATCGGCGCCACGTCATACAACATCTATTGGTCGAACAAAGCCGGAGTCTCCACCACTGCCAACAGCACGAAGATATCCAATGCCACGTCGCCGTATACCCATCTCGCCCTCACCACCGGCATCTGGTACTACTATGTCGTGACAGCGGTAACCGTATCGGGTGAGAGTCTTCCGTCCGGTGAAGTCGCCGTCAAACCATGATGGGATTTTGTAAAAGCAGAAATTTTACTGCGAACGAAATACCATTAACATGTTACCTTTCTTCCCGAGTCACATTTCCTCAACCATCACCAAGGAGAGCACCATGGCAAGAATGAACAAATTTGTTTTATCTCTAGTCCTGTTTTTTTCAGTGCTTGTTTTATCGGCTTGCGCGTCTAAACCGAAAGAGGCGCCTGTCGCCGAACCTGCGCAGTCAACAACGGTTACCGAACAGGTAACCACATCTGAGCCTGCACCTGCAGCGGCACCATCCTCTGAAGTCGCAGAACAGCAGGCTTCCGCCCCTGTTGCGATGGCCGAACAGCCTGCGCCCAAGCTGGCAGTCAAAAAGGCCAAGAAGAAAGCTGCAAAAGCCAAGATCGCTCCCAAAGTTGTGGAGCCGGCACCCGTAGCAGCACCTAAACCCGTAGCAGCGCCAGCTCCGGTTGTGCAACAAGCAGCACCGGCAGCTGCTCCGCCAGAACCTGCTCCGGCCCCTGAGATCGCCGTGCCCGTTCAACAAGAAGCCGCACCTGGCTTCCTGGAAAAATACTGGCTGTGGCTGCTCGGCGTAGTTATTGCAGCGAGCGCTTTTCTGTGGATGAAAATGAAGAAATAGCGCCAAGACCGGATGCGCCGATATACGGCGCATCCCCATTTCCCGATAAGCAGCCGAGGTCGCCACGGCAATCTTTGAAACCCGGTGTACGTCACACGTCACACGTCAGCCGAAACAACAGGTTTTCTCGGGTCTCGCTCAGTTACAAAACGTATACGCCTGGAACAACAACGAACAAAATGAATATGACTGAAATGCGCATATCCAATCCAGAAGCCAACTTCGTGGCGAACGAGGCGGATATTATTGATGAACTCTTGCATTTGAAAGGCGCAGTGGCACTGGAACTGGGATGTGGCAAGGCTGAAAAGACCCGCCTCGTCGCCCAAAAGGCATCCTCGGTGCTGGCTCTGGAAGTCGATGAAACACAGCTCGCGAAGAACCTCGGCATTACCGATTTGCCCAATGTACGCTTCGCGCATGGCGGAGCAGAAAAGATTCCAGCGACTGATTCGAATTTCGATATCGTCCTGATGTTCAAATCCCTGCATCACGTGCCGACTGAACTGATGGACAGCGCCTTCTCCGAGATTCAGCGGGTTCTGAAACCGGGTGGCGTTGCCTATATCTCGGAACCGGTTTATGCAGGAGACTTCAACGAAGTCCTGAAGCTATTCCACGACGAAAAAGCGGTACGCGAAGCAGCTTTCGCTGCCGAGAAGCGAACGGTTGCTTCGGGACGATTGGCGCTTGTGACACAGAAATTTTTCCTGCAACCGATGCACTTTGTAAACTTCGGACAGTTCGAAGAACAAGTGCTTAAAGTAACCCACACCGAGCATAAATTATCTGCTGAGACTTTCGAAAAAGTACGTTCAAAATTCAACGGGTACATGGCTCAAGAAGGAGCGACTTTTCACATGCCAATACGTGTCGACGTGTTGGTGAAACAAATAGCCATCTGACTGAATTAGTGTGACTGCCGTATGAAACAACCTTTGCTCGTTCGTGTCAGTCGTGCGTTGCTCATGATCGCGATAACTGTCCTGCTGATCGTACCTCTGGAGTCATCCGCCGCGATCAACAACAAGTATCTGGGCGAAGTGACCGTCTCGCTGGAAGGAGCGAAGAGGACAAAACCACGCTATGTCGAATCATTGGTCAAATATTGCCTCGAAAAAGGGGACTACAGGTCGTGGGAGTCCGTAGATCGGGCGGCCTTGGGCCAATGTATCAAAAATGCCAGGGTTTTCGAGTCCGTGGATGTTGAGGTAACGCAGCCGGAGATAAAAGTAACACTGTCCGACCGCTGGACCCTGATTCCGATGCCCTCGGTGTATGCAAGCAACGGAAAGCGATCGGTCGGCGTGTTTCTCTTTGAGTCGAACTTTCTCGGCATCGGCAAAGTAGTTGGAGTGGGAGGGGCAGTGTCGACCGAGGGCAACACCTTTTCGCTGATGTATCGCGATCCCTGGGTCATGTTCACCGATTTTACTTTTGGTGCAGTAGCCAGCCGGTCGTCGACTGAACTTGATGCCTACAATCGCACTTCGACGATCTATGCCTATGAGAAGAAAGAGACCGGGGTTCAGCTATCGCCGGGGTACCGGGTAACGCCGTTCATCACCTGTTCCGTATCTCTAAACTATTCCAACAAACAATACTTGCAGATAAATGCCTTCCCGCACCCCGCTGACTATGCATCCAGGGGCGTTGGTGCCCGACTGTCCTATTCGAACTCTGACTACAAGCTCTTCTACAATAACGGGTTCTCCGCGGACATTGCCTGGAACCGTCAGGTGCACAGGACCGATGGCCTGGACAGGATTTCCAGTGCGACCACACGGTTTGAATGGGATCAACTGATGTTCGGAAAGCATGCCCTACAGTTTGGCGTGCAGGCCTCGTCTCAATCATCGGTTGTCGGCATCGGTGATGTGGCCACTTATGGACGAAGCAGGGGGTTCCGCGGCATTCAACCCTCGGGCCTTTGGGCGCGCCAGATGGCAACTGGGTCGATAGACTATCAGATTCCCATCGCGCATTGGGGGCACGGCACGGTCACTGTTGCACCGTTCGTGGACTACGGAACCTATAAACCGTTCTTCGCAGGAACGGGAAATTACTACACCGCTTACGGTGTCGGCGCCTACTATTTTATCAATCGCATCAACTTGCCGGGTGTGGGGCTGGTCGTGGGCAATAACAAAAATTTCATGGGTACTTTTGTGACCATCTCAATCGGCGCAGGGTTTAATTGACAGGGCAACTTAAGCTGATTTTTTTAGCTCTGATTACCCCGGCGTGAATAGGCGAGGGAATCAAGTAAACGAATGACGCTAAGCTTTGCGCCACTTATCTGGTTTCCCTCCTGCGGTACTGCGAACGCGCTCGACCAAGGGTGATGCGCCAGGGCTCAATTCTCGTGCTCGTTTTATTGCTTCTGCCTGTGTGGGCCGAACATCGCTAGCTCTGTCTGAATTAGCTTTCCTGATTGCATATTCACCATCAGGCCGCCGTTCCACAAATAACTGTTTATCGCCCTTATGAGCGGCTGCTGGTTTTTTGTGTTTAGCATCTTTGGTATTTGACATGGTGTATGTTCCTTTCGTGAAAATACTGATGAATGAGAACCAACGTGCATGACACATAATTGGAGCGAGCGTCATGGCACATCACCATAACTTTTCAAACGTGATTTAACTGTGCGCTAGCAAACATAGTGCGAAACACACACCGACTCATTCATGAATCAAAAAGTCGAACGATGGCCCGTGTGAGATTCCGGAAATCATCGAAGTTCCGCGCGCAAAAAGTTGGCCAAGTAGATAACTGTGGTTCGACTGGCTTGATGGAACAACCAAGTATCGACTAAGCACGGAACCCCGAGCCAAGTTACTACTTAACTACGAACGGTTTGGATTGCTGCTTTTTTGCAGTGCGGGTTCCACCCGCCGGATATAGCTGTCGGGCAGAGCCCGAATTTTGAAATGGAATTAGTTCATGAGTTCAGAACGCGGAGCCAACCCCATGATCGGCAAATCCTCGCGGGGCAAGTCCAAGGCCTCCAGAACTTTCAGTGCCGCATAGGCATCGTTTGCCGCGTAGAGCATTTGCTGCGGGGTGAGTTGCGGCTGCGACCAGTTGGAGGTGGTCACATGCCTCGCCTTGGCAAAGCGCTGCTTGAACATCAAGCCCACCGCCGTGCGCACGCCCATCTCTTTGTGGTAGCCGTCCATGCGGAACACCGTATTGAGATCGACCACTGCGTTGAAATGCACGCCCAGTTTCGCGAGGATATTGCCGCGATCCGATTTGAGGCCGAAGCCCACCTTGATGAGCTCATCCGATTGCAGCAGCTCCAGCAGGAACGGCATGCCTTCCGCCCGATGCAATTGAAACAGGTAGGCCTTGTCGTGCAGCGCAAACTGCACCACATGCGGCCCCTCGCTGACATCGCCCACCACAAACGTCGGCTTGGATTCGGTATCAAAACCCACAATCCCCGCCGCCTTGATCTCGGCGGCGGCGGACGCAAATTCAGCGGTGCTGGTCGGCACATGGATGCGCTCCAGCGTGAGGCCGACGAATGGCGGAAGCAGCGCGATCTCATCTTTGGTTGGGGCGATTTTTTTCATATGGAGGGTAAAATCTTTCTATCCACGAAAAGCACGAAAGTCACGAAATAAACCAATTTGTTACTTGGATTTTATAACTCCCCCATCGTGTGATGCTGCTAATCTTCGCATCTGTTCGTGCTTTTCGTGCCTTTCGTGGACCACTGGGTTTTATAGTTTTCTTTGAGTGGCTCATACTTCCACCGCCCGCGCCCTTAACTGCCCGCACGCCCCTTCGATCTCCTGTCCTGCCGAATCGCGCAATCTGGCGAGGATGCCTTGCTGATTAAGCGTCCCCATCATATACGCGGT
Organism: Nitrosomonadales bacterium; assembly: GCA_023259055.1. Taxonomy (GTDB): domain Bacteria; phylum Pseudomonadota; class Gammaproteobacteria; order Burkholderiales; family Gallionellaceae; genus Gallionella. The sequence continues at coordinate 589,252 of JAHFQZ010000001.1, read as the reverse complement.
TCGTTCGGCTGAGGGGCGGCGATAGTCAAGCCCGTCCACTGTGTTGAACGGGATGAAATTCATCACGGCATATTTCCCGGCGAGCAGCTGCGCAATGCGCTCCAGCTCGGCGTCGCTGTCGTTAACGCCCTCGATCAACGTCCATTGATATTGAGTCGGATAAGAGGTGGCGCGCGCATACGCTTCGGCGCGTTCCACCAACTCTTCGATAGCGATCTGCGGTGCATGAGGCAGCAATCTGGCACGCAATGTCGCATCGGTGGTGTGTAGTGAAACGGCGAGCGCCGGTTTGACTTTTTCCAGCAGCAGACGCTCGAACACGCGCACATCCCCCACCGTGGAGAAGACCAGCTTCTTGTGGCCGATGTTGCCCTGTGTGCCAAGCAGCTCAATCGCTTCGAGCACGTTGTCGAGATTGTGTGCCGGTTCGCCCATGCCCATGAATACCACCTTGCTCACCGCGCGGCGACGGCGGGCGAGCACCACTTGCGCAACGATCTCGGCGCTGCCGAGCTGGCGCAGCAGGCCGTTGCGTCCGCTCATGCAGAACACACAGGCCACGGCGCAACCCACCTGCGTCGATACGCACAGGCCGCCACGCGGCAGCAGCACGCTCTCCACCGTCTGGCCGTCATGCAGCTCGACCAGCAATCGCGCAACCTCATCTTCGACGAGATATTCACTGCGCAGGCGCGCCAGCCCATGCAACTCCGCCTCGATGGCGGGCAACTCGTTGCGCAGCGCAAGCGGAAAGAAAGTCGCTGCGGGACTGTGCTTTCTGTCATACGAGCAGACCTGGCTCCAGCCGCGCAGCAGACGATCTTCGTGGCACGGCTTGGCGCCGAGGTCACGCAGGCGTTGGCGGAGATGGGAGATGCGCAGCGGGGAGTGAGAAGCAGGAATCAAAGTAGGTTTGAAAATGATTGCGCGGGTGCAGTACGAATTTTAACCCAAGGTTTGACCCGGCACGGCGCGCAAAGGACAAGCCAGATGCTGCAAAGAGAAAGCCCGGCATCGCCAAGTTTTTCATTGGAAGTATTTCGATGCCGACCCTGATAGTTCGCGACCACAAACGTGACCTACACCACCAACCGCCCCACAAGTTCGGACATGTTCGAGTAAGTGATGAATGCCTCGTGCGTGGCGCGCGTGATGGCGACGTAGGTCAGGCGTATGTCATCTTCTATATCCTCAGCCTTCTTTAGCTCACCCAATCCGCCTATTGCTACGCAGGGGAACTCCAGTCCTTTGGCGTTGTGCATGGAGAGGAAGCGCACCTCGTCCCGCTCCGTTTGTATGCGGTTGCCATGATCTTTTGCCACGTTAATCGGTATGCCGGATTTCGCCAGTATTTTCTCGAAGCGCTCGCCGATGAAATGCCGGGGATACAGCACCGCCATCTGCCCCCACTGGTAACCGGCGGCCTTGCGTCCGTGCAACCATTCCGCAATCGCATGTGCTTCGCCGTCATAGCTCACGCACTGGCGCACCACTGGCTCCACGCCTTCGCGCCCGCCGTCTTCCGGCATCAGGATCGCGCTCTCGTCACCGGCGCATACGCCAGGTGCGCCGATCACATCGGCGGCGAATTTGCGCGCGAAGCGCAATATCTGCGCGGTATTGCGGTAATTCACCTTGAGCACCGTCGTGCGTCCGGCGGCCTCGATGCCGAGCTGCTTCCACACCGGGCGCTTGCGCCCTTTGTAAATCGCCTGCGCATCGTCGTAAACGATCATCAGCGCCTTGGTGTCCGGGTTGACCATCTTCGCCGCCAGCGCCAGCCATTGCGGTTCGAAGTCGTGCGCCTCGTCGATCAGCACTGCGTCGTACTGCCCGCCCGGGATCAATCCGCGCTCGGCGGCATCGAGCACGGCCTGCACGCTGGCGGCGAGCCGCTCCGAAAAGTCGGGAAAATCCTTCTCGCTCGGTTGCGGTAGGTCGTACTCGCGCAGCATCTTGAAGCACCAGGCATGGAAGGTCGAGGTGATCACCTTATCCTCCACCCCTCTGTCCTGCATCGCATTCTCCAACCGACCCGAGATGCCGTTCGCGTAACTCAACAGCAGCACCGGGCGACTCGCCGCGCGTGCGATCTGCTCGGCGCGGAACGCCAAGATCAGCGTCTTGCCGGAGCCAGCCACGCCGCGCACGATACGGTGTCCCTCGCCCATGCTGCGCGCCAGCAGCTCCTGCTGCATGTCCATCACCTCCAGCATGCGGTCATCGGCGGGCGAGGCATCGGAAGGCGGCTCGTCAAACGGCAGCGCAATCTGGGTGACGCGAATCTCCGGGAACAGCCGCGCGCGCACCCGGTCGATCTGCGGCAGCGACAATGCAGGCCCGATGCGCGGCGATGCCATGCGCCAGACGTGCTCGCGAAACGCATCAGCATCCACCTTCTCTGCCATCTCGTCGCGGAAGATGCAGCGCTCCGGCGGGAATACATCTCGCAAATTGGTCTGCTCGAACTGCTTGCGCGTGATGTTGGCGAATGCCACGCCGTACCCAAAAGAAAATACCGGCTTACCCTTGAAGCTACCACCATCGTTGACCAGCAGCGGATCGCGCTTCAACGTATCCACCACGTTGAACATGTAGTTGCGCACCTGCTCGAAGGGGTTGTCAGTCCACACATTACCGCGATCAGTTATCAACTCGACCTGCTTGCTATTTACATCTCCTATCGTATCCAGCCGCCAATCCTTCACCTCCAACACCACAATGCCCTGCTGCGGATGCAGCGCCACGAAATCGGGATGCCTGCCGAATGGCCCGACCGGAATGTTGTGCCACACCCAGGCGTTGTCTTCGAGGCAATCCTTCAGCCGTTCGGCTAGACGTAATTCACCGCGCGCATCGAAGCGAGCGGTGCCGAGGGTGGGGATCAGGGTGGCCATGGGGTGGGGTTAGTGGTTATGTGGGGAAGGAAGAGAAAAAAGGTACGGAGTCGATTTTCATTCAAACATTCCAGTCAACTTTGAAAGCATCTCGACTTCAATATGTTTGGCTCATGAAAGTATATCGATGCTGTCCCGTTAGCCCCATATCCATATGCGGCTAGGTATAGCCTCTTGCTGCCCGATTCAAAGCATCAGCAAGGGCTTCGAAACGCATAGGATCGCCAGCACTGGCCAATCGAATTCGCAGTGCCTTTCGTTTGATGCGGCAGCCAAAAGATTGCAAGTGAAAATCGAGGAGCGGAATAAGAAAGTCTTTGCCGGATACGGCATGTAGTGGATTATGCAGACCTTTTATGCGATTGAGCATACGGTCATAAACTTCTGATATTGCGTCTGGGGCTGCTACTTTCTCAGCCGATTTTAGAGCTTTATCTTTGGCGGCGCGTACTTTACTTGGATCAAGTTCAGTCGTGCCCGTTGAGCGGTGTTTGATACACATAACCCCCACCCCTTGAGCAACCGTTTTTACGGTCTGATCAAAATAATGGACGGTGGCAAAAGCTGAAAATAGTTCAATCAAATGAAGTTCGATAGATTGAATCCATTTGACATAGGCTAAACGATCGGCGGCTTTGTCTTCAGTAATTGCGGTATCTTGTGATAGGAGGAGCGTCAGTGCCTTTTCACATAAAAGTAGATTTTCAACGCAATATGCATCATGGCAATGCAAGCCGACCATTGATGGAATTGCTTCACCTTTTACCCACGATATATCTCCATCAATAATGAACAGTGCTCGTCTAGTTTTTTGGTCATGAATCTTTGCGGCATCAATAACAGGTTGCCTACCTCCCAAAGCAAAAACTCGAGCCACCTTCACATCATTATTTCTTGTTGCTGAGTTTAGTAGGCATCGATAAAACGCTTCATCGTGGGCATCTTCCACATATACATCTATGTCTTGCAAGGGTTCAAAGAGCTTCCTTATTGCAGATATTGCGCGATCAGGCCATTTAAGCATGTGATACCTCACTCAAAGTTCGGCATGCTTCCGTACGATCTAAAATTATGGCAGGGGAATGAGTAGCTAAGATAAGTTGAACTTTTGGATTCGCTTCCCGTATTGCATCCACGAACTTTTCCTGCCAATCAAGATGAAGTGACAGCTCTGGTTCATCAACGATGAATACCCCGCTACCCGCCAAGTTTGGATTGAGCGACAGATGCGCAAGCATCACTAGTAGTTGTTTCTCACCAGAGGATAGCGCATTTATTGAACTTGGCTTTTGAGCTCCGACTACAACTGAAAGTTGACCGTTAGGTGCAACAATCACTTCCTTTTTTGTTTGAGCAAAAAAATTATTTACCAGCTTACCAAATCTGTTGATGGGGTCTCTGAGGGCGTTGCGGTTTTCAATATATTCATTTAACAACTGAAGGTGTTCAAGGATTCGATCTGCTTGTGGCCTGTTAATAATCCATTCAACATAGTCTTTATCAAAAAGCGCAGCTTCCGTTGTTTTATCAGTTGGACGTTTTGAGGATTTTTTTGGTTTAGGTGCATTCGCACTTTTTTCCAACGAATCTACTACGAGGCTCATTCTTTCAAAAAAGTGAGCAAGAGAGGCTTGTATTTCAGGTACGGGTATTTTTACACCTTCCGCAGCTTGCTCAATCTTTGAAAGTTGTTGTCGATAACGATTCAGTTCGGTACGGGATGGGATTTTGACTGTCCCAGCAAAAACATCGCTTGGCTTGTATTCAAAAGCTTTTGTTAAGAATTGCCCCCGCAGACGCTCGTCGAGTTGCTCTTGTGAAGCTCTAATTTTTTGCATACAAGTAACAACTAAATAATTCACCTCAACTAGGCTTGTAATAGGAGTTGCACTGCGTGATGAGGAATCATCTGCCCAATACCTTCTGGCCATATATTCGTGCCGCCGTATATCATCATGTTCGTCAGTGAATGAACCTGGAACATAGAAACGTCGATCTAGACCCAAAAACATTGGTGTGGACATTTTTGAGATTTCGTTAAAAACCGAGCTTGACTGATATTTTTCCCGTTTTTGTGATCGAGGTTCTTCGCCGCGATTCGATTCCATAAGTAGCTCAAGGTCTGAGTTAGCAATTGTAAGTGCCTCGCTATTTGTGCTGATTCGAAGTTCGATGCCGTCGTTATTTTTTTTTGCAGTAACAACAATCTCACGATCATTGTCCATAACTGTGACTTCTGCCAAAGAAAAAGAAATCGCACCAAGCTCATTTATATTTGGCGTGAGTAGTGCCATTAATAAACGAAGCGCAGATGTTTTACCCGAGCCATTTAAGCCAGTAAGGAAAGTAAGATCGTCAAAAAAGGTGACGTCAATTGGAAGATAGCCGTGTACGTTCTCAGCATGAAGTTTTGTAATTTTCATTTTGCTATTCCTTTGGTGTAAAACAATTTAGCTAAATCAGATTATTCATTTTTTTAGCCATGAAGGGTCAGGTTCGGTTTTGTTTTTCATTTTTGCAGTCTCCATAGCTATCGTAATGCCGCCCCCGTAAATTGGTTTTTAACCGTCTCTACTTCGGTTTCTCCTCGCCGCTGATAAACCCGATAGGCCGTTTCTTCGTTGGCTCGGGCGGTGTCATCAACTCCCGGATGGCATCGAACACCTGCTTGAGTTGAGCGCGCGTATTGCGTGCAAAGGAGTCGTGCTGCATCGCCAGTGCTTCGGTTGTCCGCTCCAGATCATCCAGACGCTTTGCCAATTCCGCATTCGATGCCAGCACTTCGCGCAGGCGCACGAAGGCGCGCACCACGTAGACCGACACCTCGGTCGCCCTTGGGCTGTTCAGGATCGTTGCTGCCATGATTGCTCCGTGCTCGGTAAAGGCATAAGGCATATATTTCCGGTGTTGGCCGCGACCGGGCTTTAAGGTCGCAATTTGCGACCTTAAAGATTCCCATTCTTCCTCGGTTAACTGGAACATGAAGTCTGCTGGAAATCGCTCCAGGTTACGTTTGACCTGCTCGTTGAACCGCTTGGTTGGCACGTCGTAGAGCGCCGCCAAATCACTATCCAGCAAAACCTTTTGTCCGCGCAGCATCAGGATGCGGTGCGTAATGGATTCGAGCGGAAGCAGAGTGGATGCGCTCATTTGAAATAAACCGGGGCCGGCAAGCTATGGGCAATCGGCGGCAGATCACGTTTTCTTGTGATTGTCATTTAACCCCCACCCCTAACCAAGCATCCGAACTTGAGGTCACAAATTGTGACCTCAAGACGTTAAGATCCTGATTGGTAAGATGAAACATAAATTCCTCCGGGAGCCATTCCAGATTGCTCCTGACTTGTTCATTGAAACGCTTGGTCGGTACGCCATAAAGTTCAGCCAAGCTGGCGCAAGCTGTTCTTTCTCGCGCCATAGTTCTTCGCATGTGGTGTTCGAATGTGGTTCGACGGGCTGTGCGTGTGCTGTCGGGGCGGATGCCCTTGACCACGTTGTCCCAGAATTCGGCGCAGCCGTCGGCGACGAGGCTCCAAGGTTCGCTGGCGGAGAGCGGGTTGGCGGCGGGCTGTGTCATTTCTTTTCCCACGATGTAAAGCCGATGGGGCGTTTCTTTTTGTTTTCTGGCGGGCTCATCAGGTCGTGGATGGCTTCAAAGACGGCTTTGAAACGTATGTCGTATTTCTTTTCAAGGGCGATGAGTTTGCGGGAAAGCTCGGCATTGGTGGCGAGCATCTGCCGCAGTCGCACAAAGGCACGCATGATCTCGATGTTGACCTGAATGGCGCGTTCGCTGTGCAGGACGCTGGAAAGCATGGCGACACCCTGTTCGGTGAAGGCATAAGGCAGGTATTTACGATGTTGCCCCCGCCCTGTTTTTAAGATCACAGTTTGTGACCTTAGAAGTGCATCCTCTTCTTCCGTAAGTTGAAACATGAAGTCTTTCGGGAAGCGCTCGATATTGCGTTTGACCGCTTGATTCAACGCCCGTGGCTCGACTTCATACAATTCGGCCAGGTGTTGGCTGAGCATGACCTTCTGCCCGCGGATGAGAAACATCCTCGATTCGATCTGTGCCACTGATGTGATCATGCTCAGTGCGTCCCCTTGGTTCATGTGCTGGCCGCCCGCTGTGCGGGTTCTTGTCTTGCGCCAGCTCCTGTTCTGGGGAAATTTGCCATGAGCCTCGCGCCGTGCGTGCGGTGCGATGTGCGTTTAGCAGATCTGCAAGTGGGGCGAACTGTATTTGAGTTTGGCGGGTAGTGTCAATGCTGATTGAAAAGAACTTGCTGGGGGCGAAGGGAGCGGGTTCGGGATATTTTTCAGAATCACGCCGCCAGCTTGAGTTCTGCTTTTTTCCCCGCACGGTCGCCAAGGTAATCAGCATGTCCAGGCTGAACTTCTCGAACTTGCCGCGTATCAGGTCGGAGACGCGCGATTGCGAAATGCCGAGCACTTGGTCGGCTTCGCTTGCGTCCATCCCATGTCGCGAATCTTGATGCGCAGTTCGCCCATCAGTTGGGAGCGCATGGCGAGGATGGTGGCTTCTTCCGGCGAGAAGCCGAGGTCGATAAATACGTTGCCACAGGAATCGGTGGCTTTGAATTTTTCTTTTTTCATTTCGCACTTTCCTTGAGTTGCTTGTAGCGGGCGCTTGCCAGCGCGATGTCCTCCTTGCGCGTCTGCTGCGTTTTCTTCTGGAAGGCATGCAGCACATAGACTGCATCGGCGAATTTCGCTACATAGATGACACGCCATTCGCCCAAGGCGTGGACGCGAATCTCACAAGCGCCTGCGCCGACATTCAGCATCGGCTTCCAGTCGGCAGGCATCAGCCCTGCCTGTAAGCGGAAGAGTTGGAAACCTGCGGCTTCACTTCATCGCGTTACGGCGGCTGGCAGCCCATCCGATCAAGGACAGCAGCGCCAGCCCCGCACCGATCAGCAGTATGCCCGTCACCTCGCCGAACTTGAAATCTTCCCCCAGCATCAGGCGCGAGGAAACAATCGCCACTACCGGCGTGCCGAGCACGGAAAGACTGGCTTCCCATGCGGGCACTCTGTCGAGCAGGATGATCCACAGCCACCAGCACAGCGCTGTGCTGATCACCGACATGAAGGCAAGTATACCGATGTAGGTCGCGGACCAGTCGGTGGGGCGCTCGGGAATCACGACCGCGAGCAGCACCAGCGGCACGGCGCCGATCAACATCTGCCAGGCGGTGAGGGAGAGCAGGTCAACCTGATGTCTGGAACGCAGGCGTTTGACGAGAACGGTACCGATGGCCCAGCACAATGCGCCCATGACGCCAAGGAATTTGCTGAACAGGCTGGTGTGCATGTTCCACGGTTCGATGATTAGCAGCAGGCCGGTAAGGGTGCTCGCAGCGGCCAGCCACTGCGTGCCCCGGATACGCTCGCCAAGAATCGGCCATGCGAGCAGCAGCGTCCAGATGGGCATGGTAAAGATCAATACCGCCGTTTTGCCGGGGCCGCCTTCCACCAGTGCCCAGGTCGATAACGCCATGAAGAACGTCACCTGCGCCAAACCGATCACAAGCGTGGCACCGGGCGCTATCAACTTGAGCGGCCTGCCCATGAGTTTGAGCGCCAGCATCAAGGCCATCGCGCCGCCGAGACTGCGCTCTGCCGCGAAAGCGAAGGGTGGTGCATAGGCCAGCGCCTGCTTGGACAGTACCCATGCGTATCCCCATGTGACGGAGAGAATAAACAGGCCGAGAGGGAGTAGCCAGCGGTCGCGTGGATTGGGTGTGGACATTAGCTGTCAGGAAGGGCAATGGGTAAAGTAGTAATCAGGAGGGCAGCATCGATTTTGAATTTGACCAGACCAAGTGTCCATCACATTTGTCCCTGTCACAAAGCGATCAAGGGATGCAGTGCAAGGCAAAATCGGTCGAGGAAGCGCAGTTTACATACAGGTAAATAAGCACACCGAGTCCGATTTTAACGCCGCAATGCGCCCTTCAGCGCTTTTTGACTAGCCGTCGGCAGGCCCGGGCAAATCCTCGAAGTAGAGAGCGAGCGCCTCTTCCAGATTCGTTATGGCTTCTTGTTCAGTTGCACCGCGACTAGACAAACCAAGATCGGGGCACTTCGCAACAAAAACACCGTTTTCCTGGACGACCACATAGTTCGGGCTCTTCTTGCGTTTTCTGGTTTTCATGACGATAAGTGTGTTGCTGCTTTCAATGAAGTTCGGGGTTGGCTGATTCTTACATTACGACATTTTTGCTAGAGCTAGTGCAGTTTCAGCAGGAAGATGCTTTCCTGCAACCTGCTCAGGCCGCGATTCTGAAAGTGCGGGTTTTGCGGCAACGCATCCTGTTGCGCCAGCAGGCGAACGTTGGCGTATCTTTTGTACAGCGCCTCCACTTCGCCGTTAGACACAGCAAATGGCGGCCCCGGCATTTCGTGCTGGGGATAGTCGTATGTGATGAGCAGGATTTGCGTGGCGGGCGGCAGGATGCTTACGAGGTGGCGGGCATAGCGTTCGCGCATTTCCGGCGGTAGCGCGATCAGCGATGCGCGGTCGTACACCGCGCCAACATTCGCCAGTTCATCTTTATTCAAATCGAAAAAATCGCCGCATAGAATACGGATGCCATCAGCTTCGTAGCGGTCGAATTTTCCGGCGGTAGAGTGTTGCGGGGTGTAACTGTTCTCCCTGAAGAACGCCTGCACCGCGATAGTGCTCAGTTCTACGCCAAGCACCCGGTGTCCCTGCTCGCACAGCCAACGCATATCGCTGCTTTTTCCGCATAGCGGCACGAATACCTCGGCATTTTTTGCGGTGTGCAATTCATTCCAGTATTGGCGCAGGTATGAATTGATTTCGTTCTGGTGAAAGCCGATCTCTTCCCGCTCCCAGCGCTCCAGCCAAAATTCTTTCTTCATTTTTTACCTCGAGAATCAGGTTCGATTGATTAAGCTCCGGCCATTGATAATAATTTCAGGCACAGTGTTTTATTTGTTCTCGCTTCCGTGACGTTCAACTCGGAGATCAGGTAATTTCTTTGACAATGTGCTGCTGCCGACGGCTGATGGCGAGCCGTTCGTCCAGGCCTTTCAGTTTTACCATCCATCCGCTTTCGCCTTCATCCGCGCCTTTCTCGAAGCCCTCTATCGCTTCTTTCGCAACCAGGCAATTGCGGTGGATACGCACAAAGCGCGTGGCAAACTCTTTTTCCAGAGCCGAGAGGGATTCCTCGAGAAGATATTCGTGCCCGGCGGTGCGCACCGTGATGTATTTCAATTCGGCGCGCAGAAACAGGACCTGCTCGATGGGTATCAGGTGAATCTTGCCGCGTTCGTGGATGGAGAGGTGTTTGCGCGGTTCGGGTAGCAGGTCGCGCAGTACTTCGGTTTGCACCGGCACGGCTTCACGCGCGCGGGTGAGTGCATCGAACAAACGTCCCAGACGTATCGGTTTGAGCAGGTAGTCGACCGCGTGCAGCTCGAATGCCTTGATCGCTGAATCGCCGTAAGCAGAGGTGAAAATAATCACCGGCGGCCATTTCGCCAGGTTCAGTGCAGGCTTGGGCATTTTGCTGAGATGCTGTGCGAACTCGATGCCATCCATTTGCGGCATGCGAATGTCCAACAGCACCACATCGGCGGGTATTTCCATCAGTTTGTTCAAAGCATCCTGGCCGTTGCTTGCTTCACCGGTGATTTCCAGCGGCAGCTGCTCGTTGCAATCGTTCAGCAGGTCGCGCAACCGATGGCGCGCGGGGGGTTCGTCGTCCACGATAAAGACACGCAGGGCGGATTCAACGGTGCTCATGTCGATTTCTCCTTTACATAGGGCATGACGATTTCCACACAATAATAGTCTTTGCCTCTTTCGGCCTTGTAACGTGCCTCAACGTCGAATAACAGATCCAGCCGTTCACGAATATTGCGCAACGCAATCCTGTTGCCAGGATGTAGTTCATCGATGCGCAATGCGCATGGATTCTTTACCTTGAGATGTAATTCATCGCCGCTGCAGCGCAGTATGATGTCGACACAGCCGCCCTGCGGCAGCGGTTCAATACCATGATACACGGCGTTTTCCAGCAGCGGTTGCAACAACAGCGGCGGGATCAGCGCATCGTCCGGCACCTCTTGTACCTGCCAATCGGTGCGGAGTCGATCGCCCAAGCGCAATTGCTCCAGAGCGAGATACTGTTTACACAGTTGAATCTCCTGGCGTAGCGGCACGAGGTCATCCCCTTCAGTCATCGCCATGCGAAACAAGTCCGCCATGTCTTCCAGCACTGCCTCGGCTTGCTTAGGTTGGGTGCGCACGATGCCGAGCACGGCGTTGATGCTGTTGAACAGAAAATGGGGACGGATTCGGGCGCGCAGTGCCTGCAAGCGTGCATCGTGCAGAGCGCGCGACAGTGTTCGGGAGCGCAGACGGAAATACAGCAGCAGAATGCCACTCTCTATCACGCTGATTAATCCATATCGCATAGCATCGAAATAGCGATATCCGCTGCCCATCTGCTGATATAACCCACTGCCGATGTAATGGATGGATAGCGTCAGAACCAGCACCAACGCGGCTACCGCCAGCGCTCCGTGGTGGTAGGTAAGCCGGCTCAACCACGGCTGTGCCGCCCACAGCACCAGCAGGCTGGACAGAAGGATCGGCGTAAGCAGCGTGACGATTTCCATCATCCGTTGCGGAACGTCATTCCACGCACTCGCCATCAAAATCGCCTGCAATAATGCCAGGCAGTTGCTGATCAACAGAATACGCAGTGTGACGCCGAGGTTGCGGAAGTTGGGCAACGCATCAGGATGATCGTTTTGTTTTATACTGCGCGACTTATGCATGGCGGGAAATTTTACCGTTTTTCATGCTTCATTCTGGTACAAGTGGGGGCAGCGATGCAAGATAAAGATACCTGGTCTGGACGTTTTGGCGAGCCGGTGGCAGAGCTGGTGAAACGCTACACCGCATCGGTTGGCTTCGACCACAAGCTGGCTATGTTCGATATTCAAGGTTCGCTGGCTCACGCCCAGATGCTGGCTGCCTGCAACATTATCACCGCGCAGGACGTGAAAGACATTCAGCGCGGCCTGGCGCAAATCGAAAACGAAATCATCAGCGGCGAATTCGAATGGTCGATTGATCTGGAGGACGTGCATCTCAACATTGAGAAGCGCCTTACCTCGCTGGTCGGCGATGCCGGTAAGCGTTTGCACACCGGGCGTTCGCGCAACGATCAGGTGGCAACGGATGTGCGGCTATACCTGCGCCATTCCATAGATGAACTGCGCGGCTTGATCCATGAGCTGCAAACCGCCATCATTGACCTTGCCGCACATAATACGAACACCATCATGCCCGGTTTCACACATTTGCAGGTCGCCCAGCCGGTAAGCTTTGCGCATCACCTGATGGCGTATTACGAGATGCTCAAGCGTGATGCGGAGCGTTTGCTGGATTGCCGCAAGCGCGTCAATCGTTTACCGCTGGGCGCGGCGGCGCTTGCTGGGACCAGCTATCCGATCAAACGGGAGTATGTCGCCGACCTGCTGGGTTTTGACGGCGTATGCGAAAACTCGCTGGACGCGGTTTCGGACCGCGACTTCGCCATCGAATTCACCGCTTGCGCCGCGCTGATCATGACGCACCTGTCACGATTTTCCGAAGAACTGATCCTGTGGATGAGCCCGCGCTTCGGCTTCATCGACATCGCCGACCGCTTCTGCACCGGATCAAGCATCATGCCCCAGAAAAAAAATCCCGATGTGCCTGAACTGGTGCGCGGCAAGACCGGGCGCGTCAACGGCCATCTGGTCGCGCTGCTCACGCTGATGAAAGGCCAGCCGCTGGCCTATAACAAGGACAATCAGGAAGACAAGGAGCCGCTGTTCGACACGGTGGAAACGCTGACGCAAACGCTGCGCATCTACGCCGACATGATCGGCGGCATCAAGGTCAAGCCGGAAGCCATGCGCAGCGCGGCGTTGCAGGGCTATGCCACCGCGACCGACCTGGCCGATTATCTGGTGAAAAAGGGCGTTCCGTTCCGCGATGCGCATGAAGCGGTGGCGCTGGCAGTGCGCTTCGCCGAGCAGCGCGGCTGCGACTTGGGCGACATCAGTCTCGCCGAGTTGCAGCAATTCTCTCCATTGATTGGCGAAGACGTGTACCAGGTTTTGTCGCTGGAAGGTTCGCTTGCCAGCCGCAACCACATCGGGGGCACCGCGCCGGATCAGGTTGCGGCGGCGATTGCGCGGGCTCGCGCAAGTCTCGCAAAACCATAAAAAACGGGCGATCTGGTGATCGCCCGAAGTAGGAGGAGAGTATGAAAGTCTGGTTGTTTACTACCCAGACCCCATAGACTCAATACGCACTTTATCTACTTTCTACAAAAGTTCATATAGTCCAAAATGACTATACATTTGGGCTGGTTCTTCAGGATAGCGCCTTGATCCCGCTCTTGATATGTCTTCCTTGTTAGCCCTTCTTTTCAAGCAATTGCTTGAGTTCACCGCTCTGAAACATCTCGGTCATGATGTCCGATCCGCCGATGAATTCCCCGTTGATATAAAGTTGAGGAATGGTAGGCCAGTTGGCATAGTCCTTGATTCCCTGGCGGATTTCCGCGTCTTGCAGCACGTCTACGGTAAACAACTCTTTCACACCCAGCGTGTTCAGGATGCCCGCCGCTTTGGCAGAAAAACCGCACTGTGGGAACTGTGGGCTGCCTTTCATGTACAGCACGACCGGGTGCGTAGTGACTTGTTCGTGTATGCGTTTTTGAATATCTGTGCTCATGATAGTAATTACCTGAATAAATTGATCGGATATTTTAAGGGTACGGGGAATGTTGAGTCAAGCAGGTTTGCGGCCAGCTCGAGCGCCATGATCCGGCACGGTGATGATTTGAGATAGCCAACGCATCTTAAACTAACCCGGCATGACAAGTACAAGTTGTAGACAGAATGTATAACCAAAGACATTGCGTGCAAGAAGTGCGGGGTTGGTCTGAAATCGGGTTATTAAGGTACGATAAATTTAAATTACACTGTGCTTCACTGGAAGGGATTTATAATTCTTAGATTGGTGGTTCAGGTCTACCACCACCCGTTGCAAAGAGGGATTAGCCCTGCGCTAATCCTTTTTACTTTTATGAGGCTTAGAGCTTGAATACCGTGTTATCAGCCAGCGCCATGCGACGCAAGGCGCGTCTTGATTCCCTGTCCGCGATTGAGTTTCCCGCCGATCTTCCGGTGGTGCAAAAGCGCGCGGATTTGGCGCGCGCCATCAGCGAGAACCAGGTGGTCATCGTATGCGGCGAGACCGGCTCCGGCAAGACTACGCAGTTGCCGAAAATCTGCCTGACGCTGGGGCGAGGTGTGCTGGGCTGCATCGGCCACACCCAGCCGCGCCGGGTGGCGGCGCGGTCGGTGGCGACGCGTATCGCAGTCGAACTGAAAACCGAACTCGGCGGAGCGGTCGGCTACAAGGTGCGCTTCCACGACAAAGTATCGCCGGACACCAGCGTCAAGCTGATGACGGACGGCATTTTGCTTGCGGAAATCCACAGCGATCCGCTGCTGAGAAATTACGACACGCTGATTATCGACGAGGCGCACGAGCGCAGCCTGAACATCGATTTTCTGCTCGGCTATCTCAAACAGTTGCTGCCGCGCCGCCCCGATCTCAAGCTCATCATCACTTCGGCTACACTGGATGCGGATCGTTTCGCCAAGCATTTCGGCGCCGTGATGATCGAGGTGTCGGGACGCAGTTACCCGATCGAGACGCGCTATCGCCCGTTGCAGGTGGATGAGGCAGGCGATGCGCAGGATGTGCCGCAGGCGGTGAGCTCTGCGCTGGATGAACTGGCGGCAGGCGGTTTGCGCGGCGATATATTGGTGTTCCTGCCGGGTGAGCGCGAGATACGCGACACCGCGGAAGCGTTGCGCAAACATCAATCCCCAGGTGCGCATCGCAAGGGCATTGAGGTGCTGCCGCTGTTCGCTCGGCTGTCGGCGGCGGAGCAGGATCGGGTGTTCAAGACAGGAGGACAACGTCGTGTCGTTCTGGCGACCAATGTCGCGGAAACTTCGCTGACCGTGCCGAACATCGGCTATGTGATCGACTGCGGCTTGGCGCGGGTGAACCGCTACAGCATCCGGCAAAAGGTTGAGCAGTTGCATATCGAAAAAATCTCGCGCGCCGCCGCCAACCAGCGCGCCGGGCGTTGCGGGCGGGTAATGAGCGGCGTATGCGTCCGCCTGTATGACGAAGCGGATTTTTTGCAGCGCGTCGAGTTCACCGATCCTGAAATTTTCCGCGTGTCGCTGGCGACCGCCATTTTGCGCATGAGCGCGCTGGAGCTGGGAGAAATTGCCGAGTTTCCATTCATCGAGCCGCCCACGCCGCGCATGATTGCGGATGGCTACCAGTTGCTCGCCGAACTCGGCGCAATCGATGAAGCGCAGAAGCTCACCGGCTTGGGCCATGAGTTGGCCAAACTGCCGCTCGACCCTAAAATCGCGCGCCTGTTGCTGGCCGGGCGGCAATACCACTGCCTGACGGAAATCCTGATCATCGCCAGCGCGCTGTCGGTGCAGGACCCGCGTGAGCGACCGTTGGACAGACAGGAGGCGGCAGATGCCGCGCACAAGCGCTTTGCCGATGAGCGTTCCGATTTTCTGGCTTACTTGAAAATCTGGGCATGGTTCGAGCAGGCGGTGGAACATAAAAAATCCAACCGCCTGCTGGCCGAAGCGTGTCGCGAAAGTTTTTTGTCGCCGCTGCGCCTGCGCGAGTGGCGCGAGCTGCATCAGCAATTGCATGCGCAAGTCGCCGAGATGGGGATGCGCGGCAACGAGCAACCGGCGACCTACGAACAGATCCACAAAGCCCTGTTGAGCGGACTGCTCGGTAACATCGGCATGAAGGGGGTGGAAGGCAACGAATACCTGGGCGCGCGCGGGATAAAATTTATTATTGCGCCCAATTCGGTGCTGGCGAAAAAAGGCAGTAAATGGGTAATGGCGGGCGAACTGGTCGAGACGCACCGCCTGTATGCGCGCTGCGTGGCGCGTATCGAACCGGAATGGCTGGAAGAGGTCGGCGCGCATATGATCAAGCGGCATTATTACGATCCGCACTGGGAGAAGAAGGCGGCGCAAGTCAGCGCCTTTGAGCGCAGCACGCTCTACGGCCTGGTCATCAACCCGAAGAAGCGCGTGCATTACGGGCCGATGAATCCTGCCGAGTCGCGCGAGGTGTTCATCCGCCAGGCGCTGGTCGGCGGCGAATTCAACACCCAGGCGCCGTTCTTCGCGCACAACCAGAAACTGATCGCCGACATCGAGGCGCTGGAGCACAAGGCGCGCCGCCCTGACGTGCTGGTGGACGACGAGCTGATCTTCGCGTTTTACGACAGCCGCATCCCGGCGCACATCCACAACGGCGCGGCGTTCGAGCACTGGCGCAAGGAAGCGGAGCGCACCGATGCAAAGCTGCTCTACCTGAAAAAAGACGACCTGATGCGCCACGAGGCGGCGGGCATCACCACCGACCAGTTTCCGCCGCAATTGGTTATCGACAATGTCAGCTTTGCCCTGAGCTACAACTTTTCGCCGGGCAAAAATGACGACGGCATCACGCTTGCTGTGCCGTTGGCACTGATCAATCAGGTGAGTGCGGCGCGCTGTGAATGGCTGATTCCCGGCCTGCTGGCGGAGAAGGTGGTGCAGCTCATCAAGACGCTGCCGCAAAAAATACGCCGCAACCTGGTGCCGGTGCCGGAGTTCGCGGCGTCATTTTGCCGCGAGGTGCAGCCGTCCAACACACCATTGTTGCAGGTGCTGGCGCGTTATATCCGCGAGCAGAAACAGCTCGATGTGCCGCTGGATGCATTCCGGCTTGAACAGTTGCCTCCGCACCTGCTGATGAATTTCCGCATCGTGGACGAACATGGCCGCCAGCTCGGCATGTCGCGCAATTTTGCGTCGCTGCACGCCGAACTCGCGCCGCACGTCACCCCGGTGGTCGTCACGGCGCCGGCGGAAAAAGGCGCATCTGCTTCGGCGCAGAGTTACACCTCGTGGAGTTTCGGTGCGTTCGCGGAAACAAGCACAGTGAAGCGTGCCGGTCAGGAAGTTACGGTGTTCAACGCGCTGGTGGACGAGGGCGATGCGGTTACGCTACGCGCCTTCGATACCCGCGATGCTGCGCAAGCCGCGCATCGCGGCGGATTGCGCCGCCTGTTCATGCTGCTGCTGAAAGAGCAGGTGAAGTATCTCGAAAAGAACCTGCCCGACGCTCAGCGGCTCGGCATGCTGTTCATGGCGCCAAATTCCCCATTTGGTGGCACGCAGCAGGAGTTGCAGCAGCAGATATTGGCGATGACTTTCGAGCGCTGCTGCCTCAACGATCCCCTGCCTGCAAACGAGGAAGAATTCATCGCGCGCGGCAAGGAAGCCAAAAACCGCTTGCTGCTGATCGCGCAGGAACTCGCGCGGCTGGTTGGCAATATCCTTGGCGAATACCAGGCGTTGCAGAAAAGTCTGCCGCAGCTTAAGGCAAACGCTCAGGCCAATCAGGACGTACGCGCGCAACTGGAATGGTTGCTGCACAAACGCTTCATCGCCGAAACACCCTACGAGCGTTTGCAGCATGTGCCGCGCTACCTCAAGGCGATTAGCCTGCGCATCGAAAAACTGCGCAGCAACCCGGCGCGCGACGAGCAATGCATGGCGCAGATGCAGCCGCTGTTACAGGCCTGGCAGAAGCTGCGTCAGTCCCAGCAAGGCAAGGCCGACCCGCGCGTCGACGAGTTCGCCTGGATGCTGCAGGAGCTGCGCGTGTCGCTGTTCGCGCAGGAATTGAAAACGCCGGTGATCGTGTCGGTAAAGCGGCTGGAAAAGATGCTGGCGGGACTCAGGGGCTAGTTAACCATCTGGCCAAAAGGAGATATGCTATTTCTAACTCTACCGAGGAGGCTAATTGAAAAAAGATCGCTACGTTGTATTTCAAAATGAAAAAGATGCCTCTGAATTCATACTTGAAATAGATCATGTGCTAGGCGAGCACTGGGATAACGCCAATTTCACCCATTTAATAAAAAGGCGATAGTGGCATGGAATGACGAATATTTGCGCAAAGCAGAACATCTGCTACCGGGTAAAAAAACAATAACTCGAAATCAAGCAGAGGAGCAAGGGTGGAACTTCGGATACCACAAAGGCGCGTTTGCGAAAGCTAGCACAAAGCTAGAAGATGCAATGTTTGCACGAGATTCTCTGGATATGTTTGATAGATACCCGAATTTTCCTGCTTATAGAGCGATCTTTTTCGGGATAATTTCTGCACTGCACGGAGTTAAAGAGGGTCTTCGATACGCATGCGAGGCTATTGGTGGTGAAGCGCCAAAGTGGTGGAGCCGCAAATTCAAAGAAATTCAAGGCGACCCATTATTGAAGATATTTTACGATCTGCACAATTCGGATAAGCATGATTTGCAGATAAAGTATTTGCAGCCGAATATGAGGTTGTATAGTTATAGCGGCCCGCCACCCCATACGTTTTCCGGCGAGGGAGTGTTTTCAATAATAAATCCAGGAACCAAGGATGAAAGAAGGGTGTTCCATGAGGGTGCCGTAGCGGAATTTGAATGCTTTCTTGCAATTGACAACCTTAAACATAAGAACGACATCGTTAGTCACTTGCCCCTGAAACAACAAATAGACTTAGTGATTCAGCACTATAAAGAGTTGGTTTGGGATGCAAGAAGTCAATTTTCGCAGTAAAACGGGGTCAGCATCGCAATAAGTTCTCAAGCCAAACACTACGCTTCGCATTTTGCACTCTGCGTTTCGGATGAACGTCTTTGGGCTGCGTTTACGAATGTCCGACGGCGGGTGCTTGAATAATGCTGGTGCAACTCTCCGCGATCAGCTCCGGGCCGCGATAGATCAGGCCGCTGTATAGCTGTACCAGGCTGGCGCCCGCGTTGATTTTCTCGGCGGCGTCCGCGCCGGTCAGAATGCCGCCGACGCCGATGATCGGCAGCGCGCCTTGCAGGTGTTGGTGCAGGGCGCGAATTACGGCGGTGGATTTTTCGCGCACCGGCGCGCCGCTCAGGCCACCGGTATCTTTTCCATGCTCAAGGTTCTCCACTCCCTCGCGCGACAGTGTGGTGTTGGTGGCGATCACGCCGTCGATGCGGTGATGCATCAGCAGGTTGGCTATCTGCGCGATCTGTTCGTCCGTCAGGTCCGGCGCGATTTTCAGGGCGATGGGTACGTATTTGCCGTGAGAATCTGAAAGCTTTTGCTGCTCTGCCTTGAGCGATTTGAGCAGATGGTTCAGCGCATCTTCATCCTGCAACTGGCGCAGGTTTTTGGTGTTGGGCGAGGAGATGTTGACGGTGACGTAGCTGGCGTGTGCGTACACCTTGCGCAGGCAGATCAGGTAGTCGTCCGCCGCCTTCTCGATCGGCGTGGCGGCGTTCTTGCCGATGTTGATTCCCAATATGCCACGATAGTCGGCGCGCTTTACGTTTTCGACCAGCTTGTCCACGCCGTCGTTATTGAAGCCCATGCGGTTGATGATGGCGTTGGCTTGCGGCAGGCGGAACAGGCGCGGCTGGGGATTGCCGGGCTGCGGCAGCGGCGTGACGGTGCCGATCTCGATGAAGCCGAAACCGAGTGCTGCCAGTCCGTCGATGCAGTCGCCATTTTTGTCGAGCCCCGCGGCGAGGCCGACCGGGTTGGGGAAGGTCAGCCCCATCACGGTGCGCGGGTTGTCGGCGGGGCGCTTTGCGATGATGCGGCTAAGGCCCAGCGAATATGCGGCATTCAGCGCGCTTAGCGTGAGGTGGTGGGCGGTTTCCGGTGCTAACCGGAACAGTATGGGGCGCATCAATGAAAACATATAGGTAACCTT
Organism: Nitrosomonadales bacterium; assembly: GCA_023259055.1. GTDB lineage: Bacteria > Pseudomonadota > Gammaproteobacteria > Burkholderiales > Gallionellaceae > Gallionella. Next base: position 569,426 of record JAHFQZ010000001.1, on the reverse strand, counting down.
TATAAATCCGTTTTTCGGGCGAATCGCAGTGTCGCGTGCTCGCTTACTCCTCGCCTATCAATCTGATATGTCTCGTCATTCGCTGTGCGGCTCCTTGCGCTTCATCCCGCAAAACGAATTTCTAAAGGTTCCCATAGGTACCTTATGTCTGTTGAGTGGCGTTACTGCGACGTCTTTTCGAGTTGTTGCCAGACACCATCGATCAGGCCTTGCGCGGGTTGGTATTGCGTCTTGTAGGACATCTTGCGGCTGTGTTCGATCCAGTAACCCAGATAGACGTAATCCAGGTCAAGCCTGCGGCACAACTCGATTTGCCACAGCACGTTGTATACGCCAAACTGGGCACGCGGAATGTCAGGTTCATAGAACGTGTATACCGACGACAGGCCATCGCAGAGTACGTCGATCAAACTGACCATGCGCAGCACACCATTTTCGCGGAATTCAACCAGCACCGAATCGACATTGCTTTGCAGCAGGAAATTCTGATACGACGCCCGGTCGTCGTTGTCCATGCCGCCATCCGGGTGGCGCACACGCTGATAGCGTTGATACAGGCTGTAATGTTCAGCATTGTCGTGCAACGGATGTAGGGTGGGTTCGAGGCGAGAGTGTTGTTTCCAGGCGCGTTGCTGCGAACGATTTGCGGTGAATTGTATTGCCTGAACACGTAGCGGCACGCAGGCATGGCAGTCCTGGCAATGCGGGCGATAGGTATAGGTTCCGCTGCGGCGGAAACCGTGCTGCACCAGTTCTGAATACACTGGCGTGTTAATCAGGAGAGCAGGCGTGGCGACCTGGGAACGCGCTTGCAGGCCGGGCAGGTAGCTGCACGGATAGGGCGCTGTTATATAAAAATGCAGCGCGGAAAGAGGGATGTCGTTGAGCTGGCTCATAAGAAAAGATCAGTGTCGAATTGCCAATCGGTAACTGGTGCATAGTGTACCAATTCTTGCAGCCGGACGATGAATTCGCTGCGCGGGATTTCGCGAGCGCCGAGCGAGGCGAGGTGTGAAGTATTCATCTGGCAATCGATCATGCCGAAACGCCAGCGTTCAAGCTGTCTGGCGAGATGCGCCAGTGCGATCTTCGATGCGTTGCTGACGTTGCTGAACATCGACTCGCCGTAAAACATGCGCCCGATGCTCACCCCGTACAGCCCTCCGGCCAATTCCATTTCCGGCATTTCGGCGAGGCTGCTTTGCCGCCTTGTCTCACCTTCGATTTGAAGCCGGAATGATTGTTTCGGCATCCAGACTTCCACCGAGTGCGCGTAGCCCATCGCATGCAGCGCACAATAGGAGGCGATCATGTCTTCCTGTATCCAGGTGCCGTGATGCCCCACGTATTTATGGAGGGCGCGCGGCGCGGCGCAACCGCGCATCACTTGTTCGAAGGCTGTGTCGCAGCGCACTTCATAGAAACCCTTCCGCAGCACTCTTGTGAGAGAGCGGGAAATTTTGAATTCGCCCGGAAACAGCACCATACGCGGGTCGGGGCTCCACCACAGAATCGGGTCGCCGGGATTGAACCACGGGAATACCCCGTGGCGATAGGCATCCAGCAATCGCGGCGCCGATAAATCGCCCCCGGCAGCAAGCAATCCATTGGGCGTGCGCAGTGCGCTATCAACGGGTGGGAATGGCGTGTTTTCGTTCAACCATGGAATCAAGTTAGTCCTTTAGATACTATTCAGCGGAGAGATTTTGTGGTTATATGACCAGTAGTGCAAGTAACTGGTTGGAGAGATAGAAAATGTTATCAGGAATATTCGGCAATAAATCCGATCACCCCATGGCGGACATCAAATCTGCGCAGGCGTTATTGGATAACTTGCCGAAAAATGACGCGTACAAATCACTCGTGGAACTGACCGAGTGGGTAGAGTCGTTGATGGAACATACCGACTTTAAAATCGACCACCAGTATGTCATGCTGCGCTTGCTTGATGAGACCGCACAGCCTTATATGCGCAAATTAGCGCGCGAGTATTTTACGCCGCTCGAGATAAACAAATTCCAGGAAAACCGTCTGTGGTTGGTGTTAGGTAATTGGTCCCGCCAAACCGCCGCTGCTTATTTCAGGATATTCACCGGTTATTGCAATGCGGAAAAAGGCAGTAGCACCATCAAGACGCAAGTGCCGCTGATGGTGGCTCGTGCTGTGCATGCCATGATGTGGGAAGTGAAATATGTTTCTGCACACTATGGGCAGGTCGATAACACGATCTGGGTCAATCTGATGCAGCTTTATAAACATGCCGAGCAGCTTCAATATCTCGATACGTCATTCAGCCTGTATCCCGGTTTGGCCGCCAACACGTCGGTAAAATACGAGTTGGGCCATCTGGTAGTTTGGTACGACAGTGGACTCAGCGCCTTGAGTCCGCTGTTAATGCATCTGGTTGAGCGCATTGTGGCCCACTATTGCTCGACTATAGATATTCACTCGCAACTGAGCCAGCAAAGCCGTATCAGTTTTGACTTGGCCCGCCCGGGAGAGCCGTCGCGTATCAACATGGGCGCCACAACACATCCTTCCATGCGTTTCATCGGCATGCCGGCGATGCTTTCCAGGATGGAAGACTTGATGAAAGTACTTAAAAAAAATATCGTTCCGGAAGATATCAATCTGGGGGGAAACTATTCGGCAGAAGTGGTTGGAGAGGCAGTTCAGCATCTGTTGACTTATTTGGCTGCACCACCTGTGAGGCGTAATGTGAGGCGCGCGGCTGATGTTACTTTGAGCGTGGTGAACGGTTTTGACAAGGTAGTCGAGCGCACTGGGGCTTGGCTGGGGTTTGACGAAAAACCCTTGGCGCAATGGATAACAGAAGAGATCAGCGTTGGAGGATTCAGCACTTCATTGCCTGTCAAGGGAAGCGAGGACATCGGTATCGGCAGTTTGCTCGGGATGCAACCGGAGGGTGTGCCGCATTGGGGCGTAGCGGTGGTGCGGCGGTTGTTGCGCAAAAACGATAATCAAATAAATGTGGGCGCGGAAATACTGTCCAACCGCGTTGCCGGTGTGTCCTTGAACTACAACAGTGCGGCTGGTGGCGCGATTGAAAGCGGACAATCCGCTCTGTGGCTGTATTCAAAGCAGGCAGAGGAAGCCGGCGAGGTTCAATTGTTGATGAAGGCAGATACATTTACCCCAAACCGCAGCTTGAAAATCCTGCTGAATGGGAAAGAATATCTGTTAATGCCTATCGGGTTGCAGGAAAGAGGCCTTGATTTTGACTTGGCTAAATTCCGCTTCGTCGTTCAGGAAGTGAGCACCGAAGAATCTTATTGATTCATGCAAATTGGCCAGGCACTTGGCACGACTTACACGAGTCGTTTTGCCAACCAGGCTTCAATATCCCTCAGTTCCTCCTCGCACACCGAATGCTGCATGGCGTATTCATGCCATTCCACGGCATAGCCGAATTCCAGCAACGCCTCTCTTGAAGCAGACCCCAGCGTAAAGGGTATGACCGGGTCGCTGCGTCCATGCGCCATAAAAACGGGAGTCGCACGCGCACCTGCCTGCATTTCATCCGGGGTGCTTGCCGCCAATGGCAAATAGGTGGAGAGTGCCAGCACTCCGCCAAGCGGGGTGGGCTGGCGCAACGCCGTGTGCAGCACGATTGCCCCTCCTTGGGAAAACCCGGCCAGAAATATGTTGCCCGGTGCGATGCCGTTAGCCACTTCCTGCTTGATCAGCGATTCGACGGCGGCCTGCGAGGCACGGATTCCCGCCGCATCCTGATGCGCATCGCTGCCTGTCCTGGTTAATGCGGAAGGAGGCTGCTGGGTGATGTCATACCAAGCGCGCATTACGAATCCCCCATTGATGGTGACCGGGCGCATCGGCGCGTGCGGGAAGATATAACGCACCGCGACGGGCAAATTCAGCTCGTCGGCGATGGGCACGAAGTCCTGTCCATCCGCGCCTAAACCGTGCAGCCAGATGATGCTGTGCTTTGGATTTTTGCCGGACTGCAAAATGATTGGCGGGGGATTGCTTGCCATAATTTTCTTTACTCTGTTTCTGGAATTATTTCACGCAACACCTGAAAAATTTCGCGGTAATTCTTAGGAGACTTCCCCGCCTCCATTTCCTTCTGCGCGTTGCGTATCAGCGTGCGCAAACGCTGCGCATCGGCTTGCGGATGGGCAGCGAGCAGTTCGGTCAGCGCGCTGTCGTTTTCCATCAGGCGGTCGCGCCAGCGTTCCAGCTGATGCATGTATCCGATGTGATGCTGCGACTTTCCCTTCCAGGCATCCAGCTTGGCAAGGATGGGGGCGGTGTCCACTTCGCGCATCAGCTTGCCGATGTATTGCATCTGGCGGCGCTGCGCGCCGAACTTGTTGATGTTCTTCATCTCGCGTATCGCATCGCGCAAGTTTTCGGGGATGTCGAGTTGTGCGATCTGGTCCTTGCCCAGCTCGGTCAATTCCTTGCCAAGGTCGCGCAACTCGTGCATCTGCTTTTTGATTTTGGTCTTGCTCGGAGGCAACTCCTCTTCTTCCTCTGCCGGAGGCTGGTTGCGCAGGCCGCGCCCCCGGGTATAGGTGTTGCTTGTGCTGCGCGCATGGGGGCGAATGACTTCAACGGTGCCGTCATCGTGTTCCCCTGCATCTTGCAACTCGCCATCGTGTATCTCGGCGTCGTCATGCTCATCCTCGTCATCTCCCAGATGAATGTATAGAGGCTCGTTTTTGCTGCCGTCTTTTTGCTGATCTTTTTTGTGCTGATTCATAACTGTCAATATGGCTGGCCTTAATGTGGCAGGCCGATACTGCTATGATACCGCTTTTCGCCAATTATCCGCTTTGCATATGAATTCCCTAGTCTCTCCTGCCGTACGTTTTTCCCATTCCGCCGATGCGTTGCGCAACATCGCCCAAGACATGCTGGATTATGCCAAGCAGCGCGGCGCAACAGCCGCTGCCACCGAAGTTTCGGTCGGTTTTGGCCAAGCCGTCACGGTGCGCCATGGCGAGGTGGAAACCATCGAATACAACCGCGACAAAGGCCTGGGCATCACTGTCTATATCGGACAGAAGCGCGGCAATGCCAGTTCTTCGGATTTTTCGCCGCAGGCGGTGCGCGACACGGTTGATGCCGCATTGTCGATTGCCAGCTACACCGCAATAGACGACTGCTCGGGATTACCGGATGCAGACATGCTGGCGCGCGATTTTCCCGATATGGACTTGTACCATCCGTGGGACTTACCGGTCGATGCGGCGATTGAGCTGGCCAAGCATTGCGAACAGGCGGCTCTGGATACGGATAAACGCATCAGCAATTCCGAAGGCGCGACGGTCAATTTGCACGAGTCACAGTTCGTTATTGCCAACAGTCTCGGCTTCATCGGCGGTTATCCCTCTTCGCGCCACAGCCTCAGTTGCGCAGTCATTGCCGGACAGGATGACGCGATGGAGCGCGATTACTGGTACGCCGTAGCACGTGATGCCAAAGACCTGATGGATGCTCAACAAGTAGGGCGCATCGCCGCCGAGCGTACCATGCGCCGCCTGAACGCGCGCCAGATCGACACCATGCAAGTGCCGGTACTGTTCGAAGCGCCGATTGCGTCGAGTTTGCTGGGCAGTTTCGTTGGCGCGGTAAGCGGCGGCAGCCTGTATCGCAAATCCTCGTTTTTGCTCGACCAGCTGGACAAGCCGGTTTTTGCGCCGCACATCAACATCGAAGACATCCCGGACATCCGCAAAGGGCTGGCCTCCGGCGCCTTCGATGACGAAGGTGTGCGAACGCAACGCCGCGTGATCGTCGAGAACGGCGTGCTGCGCGGCTACTTTCTCGGCAGTTATTCGGCGCGCAAACTGGGCCTGCGCACCACCGGCAATTCGGGCGGCAGCCACAACCTGATCCTGAAAGCATCCGGCGGCCAATCCGGTGAGCTGGATTTCGCCGGACTGCTGAAACACATGGATCGAGGCCTGTTGGTCACCGAGCTGCTCGGCCAGGGAGTGAACCACGTCACCGGCGATTATTCGCGCGGTGCGGCGGGCTTCTGGGTGGAGCACGGCGAAATCCAGTATCCGGTGCAGGAAATCACCATCGCCGGAAATCTGAAAGACATGTTCCGCAATATTGTCGCGGTCGGTAATGACGTGCTGGTGCAAGGTTCGAAACAGTGCGGTTCGATTCTGGTGGAAGGCATGACGGTGGCGGGGCGGTAGGATTTGGAGTGCGGTGACGTGTCACCGCGAAAAGGCAACGTCGCCAGCTAGGCAACTAAGGCCGTTCGTGTTGAGTAGGCCGGATGCCGTATCGAAACATGAATGATCAAGAACAAATTAATCCCCCCAGGCTTACCCCCGGCGAAGTTGCTCGGCAGATAGCTTGAGCTCTTCGTCGTTACCTAGAACAGGAATCGCGATACTCCCTCACCCCAGCCCTCTGATATAACGGCTAGCCATTCGACCCGGCTGTTAAACAACACCAGCCAAGTCGCTGGTTATCCCGCCAGCGGAAGAGGGGGATTTCCGAGACGGCATTACCGGCCTGCCCCGCCTGCATGGTAGAATGCGCGCCTTTCCCGCTTTCATTATTTCAGGAATAAACGCCATGTTCTCCAGAAAAAACACTATTGCGCAGACCGATCCGGAACTGTGGTCTGCGATCCAGAACGAAAACCGCCGTCAGGAAGATCATATCGAGTTGATCGCGTCGGAAAACTACACCAGCCCGGCGGTGATGGAGGCGCAGGGCAGCCAGCTCACTAACAAGTACGCCGAGGGCTATCCCGGCAAGCGCTATTACGGCGGTTGCGAGTATGTGGATGTGGCGGAACAGTTGGCGATAGATCGCGCCAAAGCGTTGTTCGGCGCGGAATACGTCAATGTGCAGCCGCATTCCGGTTCGCAGGCGAATCAGGCGGTGTACGTTTCTGTGCTCAAGCCCGGCGATACGATACTCGGCATGTCGCTGGCGCATGGCGGGCATTTGACGCACGGCGCATCGGTGAACATCAGCGGCAAGCTGTACAACGCAATCCAGTATGGCCTGAATGCAAAAGAAGAAATCGATTATGACCAGGTGCAGGCGCTGGCGTTTGCGCACAAGCCCAAGATGATCGTGGCCGGCGCTTCCGCTTATTCGCTGGTGATCGACTGGAAACGTTTCCGCGCGATTGCCGATAGCGTCGGTGCGTATCTGTTCGTGGACATGGCGCACTATGCCGGTTTGATTGCGGCGGGCGTGTATCCGAGTCCCGTAGGTATCGCCGATTTTGTCACGACCACCACGCACAAGACGCTGCGCGGCCCGCGCGGGGGCATTATTCTCGCCAAGGCGGAACATGAAAAAGTGCTGAACTCGGCGATTTTCCCCTGCCTGCAAGGTGGTCCGTTGATGCATGTGATCGCCGCAAAAGCAGTGGCGTTCAAGGAAGCGGCAAGCAAGGAATTCAAGGCTTACCAGACACAAGTGGTGGACAATGCACGGGTGATGGCAATGGTGTTGCATGAGCGCGGTCTGCGCATCGTGTCGGGACGCACCGACAGTCATGTGTTCCTACTGGATCTGCAGGCCAAGCATATCACCGGCAAGGATGCGGAGACCGCACTGGGACGCGCGCACATCACGGTAAACAAAAATGCCATTCCCAACGATCCGCAAAAACCTTTCGTTACCAGCGGCATCCGTATCGGCAGCCCGGCGATAACCACGCGCGGCTTCAAGGAGCTGGAAGCGGAGAAGTTGGCGCACCTGATAGCCGATGTGCTGGACGCACCGAACGACGATACGGTGATCGCGCGAGTGGCCGGCGAAGTGAAACATCTGTGCGACAAGTTTCCGGTTTATGGATCCTAAAACAGCACTGAGGACTGAGGTGCGAGGACTAAGGGAGGCAGTGTTCCGCCATTCTCAGTCCTCGGCACTCGCACCTCAGTCCTGAATTAAAAATGAAATGCCCATTCTGTAAAGGTCCCGATACCCAGGTGGTGGACACCCGCGAAAGCGAGGACGGCGAGAGTATTCGCCGCCGCCGCCGTTGCCTGACATGCGATAAACGCTTCACCACATACGAAACGGTGGAGCTGCGCATGCCGCAGGTGGTCAAGCAGAACGGTATGCGCAGCGAGTTTGATGAAGAGAAGCTGCGTACCAGTTTCAAGCGCGCATTGCACAAACGTCCGGTATCGGCTGAGCTGGTGGATGCGGCGATAGACCATGTCACACAGAAACTTTATGCGTCGGGCGAGCGCGAAATCGGCTCGCGCCAGGTCGGCGAGATGGTGATGAAGGAATTGTTGAAGCTCGACAAGGTAGCTTACATCCGCTTCGCTTCAGTGTATAAAAGTTTTCAGGATGTGGGCGATTTTACCGACGCCATCGAAGCGGTGAAAAAATCGCCGTCCCGCAGGGCTACGGATCGCAGCGTAAAACGGAAGACCTAAGGGTACCTTATGTTTACTGCGCAAGACAGCGTATGGATGGCGCAGGCATTGCGGCTGGCTGAGCGGGGTTTGTATGGCACCAGCCCGAATCCGCGCGTTGGGTGTGTGTTGGTCTCCGGCGAAAATATCGTGGGTAGCGGTTGGCATCAACGTGCCGGTGAACCGCATGCTGAAGTGTATGCTTTGCGTGAAGCTGGCAAGGCGGCTCGTGGTTCAACAGCTTATGTGACGCTGGAGCCATGCAGCCATCACGGGCGTACGGCGCCATGTGCCGAGGCTTTGATTGAGGCGGGCGTGGCGCGAGTGGTGATTGCGGTACAAGACCCGAATCCGCAAGTGGCCGGTGAGGGCATCGAAAAATTGCGCACGGCCGGAATGGTTGTTGAGTGCGGTTTGATGGAAGCGGAGGCGCGTGAACTGAATGCCGGTTTTTTCGCGCGCATGACGCGAGGTACGCCGTGGTTGCGCAGCAAGATCGCAATGAGTCTCGATGGACGTACTGCACTGGCGAACGGAGTCAGCCAGTGGATCACCGGAGAGGCTGCAAGGCGGGATGTGCAGCACTGGAGAGCGCGTTCTTGCGCAGTATTGACCGGCATCAATACGGTGCTGGCGGACGATGCGCAACTGAATGTACGCGATATTGATGTGCTCACCCCGACACGGTGTGGCGGAGCCTCCGGGTGCGGGAGGGGTGAGCAGGCGGGGGCTTGCACATCGGAAGAGACTGCGGCGAGTTCGGCCACCGCCTTGCGCCAACCGCTGCGCGTGGTGCTGGACAGCCGGTTGCGCATGCCACTGAAAGCGCGCATCCTGCAAAATTGCGAACGCGGCAACGTGTTGATCTACACCGTACAGCACGACGCCGGAAAAATTTCGGCGCTGGAAAAAGCTGGCGCAACGGTTTGTGTTATGCCGTTTGGCAAGGGTCAGGTGGACTTGCCAGCCGTGCTGGTTGACTTGGCCAAACGCGGTTGCAATGAAGTGTTGGTGGAAGCAGGCAGTACTCTGAACGGCGCATTGTTGAAAGCGGGGTTGGTGGATGAGTTGGTGCTGTATCTCGCGCCGCAGTTGCTGGGCGATGCGGCACGCGGCATGGCGCAACTGGGCGAGCTGACAGGTCTGGATCAGCGCATTAATCTCAAGTGGCAGGATATACGGCAGGTCGGGAATGATTTGCGCATAACGGTAAAGATGGAAGAATGTCTCTAGAAAGTTGTTTTGCGGGATGAAGCGCAAGGAGCCGCACAGCGAATGACGAGGCATATCAGATTGGATAGACGAGGAATGAGCGAGCACGCGACGCCGCGATTTGCCCGCAAAACAACTTTATAGAGGTATTCGATGTTTAGTGGAATTATTGCCGATGTTGGCAGCATCAATCAGGCGGATGACCGCAATGGCGGGTTGCGTCTGGCGATTGTGACCAAAGTGCTGGATTTAAGCGATGTGCAGATCGGCGACAGTATTGCGGTAAACGGGATATGCCTGACGGTGATTGAGCATACCGCCGATACCTTTACCGTCGAAGTGTCGCGCGAGACGCTGAATTGCACCGTCGGGCTGGATGCCAAGGGCGCGCCGGTTAACCTTGAAAAGGCCCTGTGTCTTGCCGACAGGCTCGGCGGGCACTTGGTCAGCGGGCATGTCGATGGCGTCGGCGATGTTATAGAGTTTACCGATCTGGGTGAAAGCTGGAAGCTGGTGGTGCGTGCGCCGCAGGCACTGGCGAAATACATCGCGATCAAAGGCTCGATCACTATCAACGGCGTGAGTTTGACTATCAACCAGGTGAGCGGTAGCGAGTTCAGCGTGAATCTGATACCGCACACACTGACGATGACCAACCTTAAATATTTACACGCGGAAAGCAGGGTCAATCTCGAAGTTGATTTGATCGCTCGCTATGTGGAACGAATGATGCAGGCACAAATATGACCGATATAGCTCCGATACAAACAATCATTGCGGAGATGCGCGCCGGGCGCATGGTCGTGCTGGTGGACGAAGAAGACCGCGAAAACGAAGGCGATCTGGTATTTGCCGCCGAGTTTGTTACGCCGGAATTGGTTAACTTCATGGCCAGGCATGGCCGAGGTTTGATCTGCCTGACGTTGACCGAAGCGCACTGCAAACAATTGAATCTGCCCTTGATGGTGCGCGACAATGGCTCACCGCTTGGCACCAACTTTACGATGTCCATCGAAGCGGCGTCAGGCGTGACCACCGGTATTTCCGCAGCTGACCGTGCACGTACCATTCAGGCGGCATCTAACCGCAACGCACGGCCAACCGACATCGTTCAACCCGGCCATATCTTTCCGCTGATGGCGCAAAACGGCGGAGTGCTGGTGCGGGCCGGGCATACCGAGGCAGGCTGTGATCTGGCGCAATTGGCCGGACTGACACCGGCAGCGGTGATCTGCGAAATCCTCAAGGATGACGGTGAGATGGCTCGGTTGCCGGATTTGATCGAATTTGCAAAACAGCATCAACTCAAGATTGGCACGATTGCCGACTTGATCGAATACCGCAGCCATAACGAAAAGCTGGTTGAACGGGTGGCGCGGCGCAAGGTGCAAACCGCATACGGCGAATTTGATCTGGCGACTTATGTGGACAAGACCACTCAGCATACCCACCTGGCCCTGGTAAAGGGCGATATTCGCCCGGATGCTGAAACAATGGTGCGTGTGCACGAGCCGTTATCCGTGATTGATTTTCTGGAGCAGGTGCATTATCCCAATTCCACCAGCGTACATGAGGCTATGGTGAAAATCAGCCGCGCATCTGCCGGGGTACTGGTGCTGATGCATCATGGCGAAACTTCGCAGGATTTGCTGGCACGCGCTGCCGCTTCACCGGATAATCATCAGGTCTCGCGGTGGGACCCGCGCAGCTACGGCATAGGCGCGCAGATATTACGCGACTTGAATGTCGGCAAGATGTGCCTGCTTTCTTCACCGCGCAAATTGCCCAGCATGACCGGATTCGGTCTGGAAGTGGTGAGTTATTGTCAATGCCAAGCTCAAACCAAGGAAAAAACATGAAACAAATCGAGCAAAATCTGAAAGGTTCCGGTCTGCGTATCGGTATCGTGCAAAGCCGTTTTAATACCGAGGTATGCGAGGGATTGCTGGGCGCTTGCCGCACGCAATTGCTTGAGCAGGGTGTGCGTGAAGATGACATCACACTGGCGACAGTGCCGGGCGCGCTGGAAATTTCGCTGGCGCTGCTGCACATGGCGGAGAGCGAAAAGTTCGATGCGCTGATCGCGCTGGGCGCGGTGATACGTGGCGATACCTACCATTTTGAGGTGGTGTCAAACGAATCGGCACGCTGTGTGAACGAGGTGCAGCTTGCCTGCGGCGTGCCGATTGCCAATGCGATTCTCACCACTGATACCGACGAGCAGGCGATTGAGCGCATGAACATCAAGGGTGGCGATGCCGCGCTGGTGGCCATCGAGATGGCCAACCTGCTTCGGGACCTGGCATGAGCAATTCTGGCGTGAGCAATTTGGCTGCCGGCAATGAAGCAAAAAAAGCGCCGAACAAAAGCCCGCGTCACCGTGCTCGCGAACTTGCCTTGCAAGGAATTTATCAGTGGCGTGTCACTGCGGGTGACGAAGCTCAAATCGAAAAACAGATTCATGCTGAAAAGAACCTCGGTCGTTACGACAAGGAATTGTTTTCCACATTGTTGCGCGGCGCATTGAAGCAGCATGCCGATCTGGAGGAGATGCTCACACCGTACCTTGACAGGCCAATCGCCGAACTCAGCTATGTGGAATTCGCAGTGTTGTTGCTGGGGGCGTTCGAATTATCACAGCACCTCGAAGTGCCCTACAAGGTTGTTATCAACGAGGCGGTGGAACTGGCCAAAACATTTGGCGGTATCGATGGGCATAAATATGTCAACGGTGTGCTGGACAAACTGGCGCCAAAGGTGCGCGCGGCAGAAGTCAACGCGAGGTAGGGTTCAACAAAACCTTGTCCGCAGATTAAATAGATTAATTCATGCAAGCTGGTAGTAGTGCTAAAAAACGTCGGCACACGATGATCAAGGTTGGTTTTAAATCTATTTAATCTGCGGGTAACAGGTTTTTCCGGAGTTGCAAATGAGCATGTCGGAGTTCGATCTCATCCAGCGTTTCTTCACCCGTGCCACGCCGAGTGCATTGCTCGGTGTCGGCGACGATGCCGCGCTGCTGCAAGCGAGCGAAGGCAATGTGCTGGCGGTATCCTGCGATATGCTGGTAAACGGCACGCACTTCTTTGCAGATGCCGATCCGTATTTGCTGGGGCACAAGACGCTGGCGGTAAATCTGTCCGACATGGCGGCGATGGGTGCGACCCCCCGCTGGGCGACACTGGCCATCGCGTTGCCCAGTGCGGACGAAGAATGGCTGAAAAAATTCAGCGATGGATTTTTCGCGTTGGCGCAACTTCATGGCGTGGAGTTGATCGGCGGCGATACCACACGCGGGCCGCTCAACCTGTGCGTGACGATAATCGGCGAAGTGCCGGCACCGCAGGCGTTGCGGCGCAGCGGCGCGCAAATTGGCGATGAAATCTGGGTGTCCGGCAGTTTGGGTGATGCGGCTTTGGCCTTGGCCCATCGGCAAGGACTCACCGTTTTATCCGGGATCGAACTCGCTGCTTGTGAGAAGGCATTGCATCAGCCGCAGCCGCGTATTGCGCTGGGAATGGCGTTACGCGGTATTGCCAGCAGTGCGATTGATATTTCCGACGGGCTGCTCGCCGATCTTGGCCATATACTCGAATCCTCACAAGTCGGCGCACAGGTTGATCTTTTGTCGCTGCCGATCTCGACAAGCCTGAGGCGTCATTTCAGCCAGCTACTTGGAAAACAATGCGCCTTATCCGGCGGGGATGATTATGAGCTGTGCTTTACTGCTCCGCGCGAGCGCCATACTGAGTTGTTGAGTATCGCCGCTAAACTCGATTTGCCGCTGACACCCATCGGGAAAATTGTTGCGGGGCGCGAATGTATCGTGCACGATGGGTCTGGCAAACCGATCAAACTGGAGATCAGCGGCTATGACCACTTCCGATGAATTGCATATCAAACCAGGCTGGCGATTTCTGTTCAGCCACCCGGCACATCTGCTGTCGTTCGGTTTTGGCAGTGGGCTGGCGCTAAAAGCACCCGGCACTTTCGGCACGCTGGTTGCTTTTCCGTTGTATTGGGCCCTCACGCTCCGCCTGACCGATTTGGGGGTTTTGGTTGTTCTGGTTCTGGCATTCGCCCTCGGCATTTTGATTTGTGATAAAACCGGCAAGGCATTGGGTATCGCCGATTACGGCGGCATCGTGTGGGACGAAATTGTGGCCTTCATGCTGGTGCTTTTATTCACCCCGCCCGGCTGGCAGTGGTCGCTGCTGGCTTTCGTGCTGTTTCGCATTTTCGACATTGTTAAACCGCAACCGATACGCTATTTCGACAGTAACTGGCATGGCGGGCTGGGTGTGATGTTCGATGATTTGCTGGCCGCCGGTTATGCTTTGTTCTGCATGGCTGTCATAAAAAGTGTGCTGCCATGAACTATATCCGATTCCTGTTTTTCGTAGCGCTGATCGTCATATGTCCGCTTGCGAGCGCGGCAGAATTCTCCGGCAAGGTGATAGCGGTGTTGGACGGCGATACTTTGCTGGTCATACGGGACGGACATCCGGCGAAAGTGCGCTTCGCCGAAATTGATGCGCCTGAAAAGGCTCAGCCTTATGGAATGGCATCAAAGAAGTCATTGTCTGAAATGGTAATGGGCAAGCAGCTAAAGGTGGTGAGCCGTGCCGTGGACGATTACGGACGACTGGTCGCGATGGTATACGCTGGTGAGATTAACGTGAACCACGAACAGGTGCGGCGCGGCATGGCTTGGGAATATTCGCGTTTCCACAGCAATCGCGAGCTGATGGCATTGCAGCACGAAGCGCAGCAGGCAAGGCGCGGACTTTGGGCCGGAGCAGACCCCGTCGAACCTTCGCAATGGCGCAAGCAGCATCCTGGCACATGGGTTGCGCCGCTTCCCGCTTCCGTCCCATCAACCCCTGCACCATCCGCTTCGACGCCAACCGATCAGGCTTGCGGCAAAAAACATTGTTCGGAAATGAGCTCATGCGAAGAAGCCATGCATTACTTCTCGATTTGCGGCCAAAAAGCACTGGACGGTGATGCAGATGGCAAGCCGTGCGAGAAGTTGTGCGCGGATGCGCGGAACAAAACTGGCAGTGTTCAATAATCGGCTGGTTTAGTGAATTGCGCGAACAATTATCGCAAGATTCCTGTAAGTATGGCCCCAGTCCGGCCATGTCAGCTTTGAATCAGGCTTGGATAATCGGGTGCCCAGGCTGGGATGTTGAAGAAAACAGGATCACTTTGCATCCCTGCGCATCCACCCGCAAAGCCGAGCCCTGCTGATCCCAGTCACCCAATACCCAGCGTTCGCAAGCGTGGCTATCCACGATATGCACATGGCGAGCGGGACGGTGGGTATGCCCATGTATCAGGCGAGGGTAGTGATATTCTCGCAGCAACGCGGCAACCGCTTCGTCGTTCACATCCATGATCGCGCTATCCTTGATCTGTTTGGCTGCGGTGCTGCGATGGCGTAATTGCTCGATAAAAACTTTACGTTCGGCAAGTGGTTTAGCGAGAAAATCCTTTTGAAATTTCGCGTCATGCATTTGATCGCGATAGCGCAGGTAGTCCACATCATCGGTGCAAAGCGTGTCGCCGTGACTAAGTAACGTCGGCATGCCATACAAATCCATCAGTGTGGGGTCATCAAGCAGCGTGGCATGGCATGCTTTCGCCAGAACTTCACCCATCAACAAATCGCGGTTTCCGTGCAGCAGATAAACTTTGGTATGGTGGCGCGTGAGGCTGGCCAGGGTTTCAATCACCTGTGCGTGGAAAACGTCGTCGAGATCATCATCGCCTGCCCAATATTCGAACAGGTCGCCGAGTACAAAAAGAGATTCAGCTTTTGAAGCAAACTCGGTGACGAAGTGCTGGAACTCCGCCATGCTGCGCGGTTGATTACTGCTTAAATGCAGGTCGGAGATGAATAATGAATGCGGCATGGATGGAGAGTTTTTACGGCCTCCTCCACTTCGGCAAGCCCCGGTCAGGCCTGCCGCTGGATGAGGAAAGTGCCTACTTCACTACTTCCGCTTTGGTGATGACGACATCTGTTTCAGGCACGTCTTGATGCCCTGATTTGAAGCCGGTTTTGACATTGCCTATCTTGTCCACTACGTCCATGCCTTCAATTACTTTGCCGAACACGCAGTAGCCCCAGCCGTCCTGACCGGGATAGTCGAGGAAACCGTTGCTTTTTGTATTGATGAAAAATTGCGCGGTGGCGGAATGCGGGTCGTTGGTGCGCGCCATGGCAATAGTGTATTTGTCGTTTTTCAAGCCATTGGCTGCTTCATTTTTAATCTGGTCCTTCGTCGCTTTCTGCTTCATGCCGGCTTCAAAACCGCCGCCCTGAATCATGAAATTGGGGATAACGCGATGGAAAATCGTGTTCGAGAAAAAGCCGCTGTTCACATAATCAAGAAAGTTTTTGACTGTAATTGGCGCTTTTTCAGCATCCAGTTGCACTGTGAATGTGCCGAGATTGGTATGTATTTTGACCATGGTTGGTTTTCCTTTAGTTAAAGAGGCTTGAGTAGAAGAATGGGAAAGTTGCGCAGTGCAGCATAAAAGCAGCGCGAAAATTGAGGTGAGCAGATGTTTCATATTATGCGGCTCCTTCGTAAATGATTTTCCAGGAATTGTTTTGTTTCAACCAGTACTGGCGTTTTTTCATGCGGTTGGACAGGTTGTTGCTGCTGTAATCCTGCTCAAAATTAACAATCACCAGATCGGGCTGTTCTGGATAGGTGAATAAGCTGACATTCGAAAGACCAACCTTGATCCAGGTCTTGGCGCTGTTCACCAGCTGTTTTTGTCTTGCCCATGCAGAGTAGTCCATGCTGTCGTTGGAGAAAGTCGGCGCATAGTGTTTGAGGTACGCGTCAGTGTCAAGACTGGACCAATCCTTGCGCCATTGTTCGACTGATTCCAGCAGGTCTGCGCGACCGTTCAGGTCCTGCTCGTTGCTCCAGCTCATCTGATTGGTAATGATAACTGGCGTGATCCCGGTTTTCAGGTATGGCGCAAGCTTGTCCAGATCATCGTTTGCCAATACCACGCAGCCGTTGCTGGCGCGAGGCGGGCGGCTATAGGTATCGCTGGGTGTGCCATGCAGCCAGATACCGCTTCCGGTGCGTTTGTTCTTGCGGTCCCATTCGTTTGGGTAACTAAGCGTGAAGGCCCCGTTGCCATAGAAATCGGCAAGTTTGTCCTTGGGTAATTCCGCCTTGATAAAATATACCCCGACGGGTGTGCGCTGGTCGCCTTCTGCGGCTTTTTCGGTGCCGAGTTTGCCGATTGTGATATAGAAATCGGTGACATAGCGCGGTTCGCCATTTACATTTTCATAAACGTAGAGCGTAGCGCGGCTGGTGTCCACTACCAACGCATACTTTTGTTCGGCATCCAACTGCCATAAAAAACGCGGTTTAAGCTTTGGGTCTGTTTGAGCTAAAACGCGTTGCATGCGCACTCGGGCCTCATCGCGCAGATTCTCAATTTCATCGTGCGATGCATTTGGCGCACTGCCAAAATTTTCAATCGCGCCTGCGCGCGCCATGAGCAGATCGCCTTTGACTAATTGTGCCAGCTTGAAATTTGGATTGGTCTGCAACAGGCTGTCCACCTCGCTGAGGGCGATATCGAGGTGATTGTCGTTGATGGCCTGAAGACTTTTTACCAGATGTGCCTCTGTGCCTTGCGAATCTGGTGCCGCATGTGCAGCGGTTATCAGCAAACCGCACAGCAACGAAGAAATAATTATTTGGCGCGACATGGTTTACTTGGTACGCTCTTCCTGAATCAGCCACTTGCCGCCGGATTTAACCATCAGCATCGTCTTGTTGCCGGAGGTTTTAAGGTGATTGGAGCTGTAGGATTGGCGAAATTTTACCGTGGCATGGTTGCTATCGTTGAATTTTACGGTCGCATTGCTGATACCGACATGGATAGATTTTGGCGCGCTGATGCGCTCTTTACGAGCGGCGCTCCAGGCGGTGTGGCTTTCACCGCCAGGTGTATTGAAATCTTCGGTGTAGAAAGACAGGTAACTGTCCACATTCTGGGACGACCACGCGGCAGCCCATGCATTAACTGTTTCCGTTACTTCGCTGCTATTGTTCACGGAGGGCCCAGCGCTCTTTTCGGCGGGGGTAAGTCTCATTGCAACAGGGGCGGCAGGCTCTGATATATTTCCAGTTTCCGCAGCAATGACCGGCGCGGCCCCTTCGGATTTGCTCAGAACAGGATTGCTGCGCGCAGGTGTCGTTTTGCCGCGTGTATCGTTGGCAAACAAATCCTGAATCATCGCCAGCTTGGTTTGCGTAGCGGTGTTGCTGCGATCCAGTTGCAAGGCGCGGTCGTAAGCCTGGCTGGCCATCTTGGCATAGATGTCGCCGAGGTTCTCATGTGCAGTGGCATAGCTTGGATGGGTGCGTATCGCCTTTTCCAGCGACACCTTGGCTTTGTCGTATTGACCCTGGCTGGCATAAAGTACGGCCAGGTTGTTATAGGGCTCTGGAAGTTCCGAGTAGTCCTCGGTCAAGGCCGAAAATATCTTGATAGCATCGGCAGTCTTGCCCTGCTCGGTAAGGATCAGTCCCTTCAGGAATCGCGCTTGCGCATCTTTTGGCTCGTTAACCAAAAATCCATTCACCTTGTCCAATGCCTGGCTATGCTGACCCTGCTTGAACAGCTTGTTGGCATCTTGAAGGTCGTCAGCATGTGCAGCGAGGCTGGCGCTTAGCAGTAACGTACCGGCAAACAGCGCGGCATAGTGATGGAAGCCGTTGAACATATTCATCGTGGGATTCGGTCTCTTGGATACACTGGTTTGAGTAGCGGCGAATTCTACCAAATTACCCGCCCATTTTCACAGTTTATGTTTGTAAGCGCCCCCAGCTTAACTGGGGTTTTCGGGTAAAATCCACCGCGCATTTTGCCTAACTTGAACTGAAACCGGGAAACCCAGCATGAGCAGCACCTCAAAACCCGCCGTATCCAATTTCATCCGCAGCATCATCGACGGCGACCTCGCAAGCGGCAAACACCGCAATATTGTCACGCGGTTTCCGCCGGAGCCGAACGGCTATCTGCACATCGGCCATGCCAAATCCATCTGCCTGAACTTCGGGCTGGCGCAGGATTACCAGGGCAAATGCAACCTGCGTTTCGACGATACCAACCCGGAAAAGGAAAGTGAGGAATACGCGCAATCCATCCAGGACGACGTGCGCTGGCTTGGTTTCCAGTGGGACGGCAACGTGCGCTGGGCATCGGATTATTTCGAGCAGTTGTTCCAATTTGCGGTGGAGCTGATCAACAAAGACTTGGCATATGTGGACGACCTGACGCCGGAACAGATGCGCGAATATCGGGGCACGTTGACCCTGCCTGGAAAGAACAGTCCTTATCGCGATCGCAGTGTGGCGGAAAATCTCGACTTGTTCGCGCGCATGAGAAACGGCGAATTTGCCGATGGCAGCCGCGTGCTGCGCGCCAAGATAGACATGGCCTCACCCAACATCAACCTGCGCGACCCGGTGATCTACCGTATCCGCCGCGCGCACCACATCCGTACCGGCGACAAGTGGTGCATCTATCCAATGTATGACTACACGCATTGCATCTCCGACGCGCTGGAAGGCATTACCCATTCCATCTGTACGCTGGAGTTTGAGGATCACCGCCCCCTGTACGACTGGGTGCTGGACAACATCACCATCCCTTGCCACCCGCGCCAGTACGAGTTCTCGCGGCTGGAGCTGCACTACACCATCACCAGCAAGAGGAAGCTATTGCAGCTGGTGAACGAGAGGCATGTAAGCGGATGGGACGACCCGCGCATGCCCACGATCAGCGGCATGCGCCGCAGAGGTTACACGCCGGAAGGCATCCGCGAATTCGCCAAGCGCATCGGCGTTTCCAAGAGCGAGAACATTGTCGACATGGCGATCATGGAAGGCGCGATCCGCGAAGACTTAGAACTACGCGCACCTCGCGTGATGGCAATCATCAACCCGCTCAGGGTCAACATTACCAATGCCGACGGCGCTCAAGCGCGCGAAGCCGACTTCCACCCCAATCAACCCGAGTTAGGGAAGCGCATTGTGCTGTTCGGCAAGGAGCTGTTCATCGAAGCAGACGACTTCGCCGAAGTGCCGCCGCCGGGCTGGAAGAGGCTCACACTCGGTGGCGAGGTGCGCCTGCGCCACAGCTATGTGATGCGCTGCGACGAAGCGGTAAAGGATGCGACCGGCAAGGTCGTCGAGTTGCGTTGCAGTATCGACCACAATACACTCGGCAAAAATCCGGAAGGGCGCAAGGTAAAGGGTGTGATCCACTTTTTGTCCTGCGAACACGCGCTGCCTGCCGAGATCCGCTTGTACGATCGCCTGTTCACCGTGCAAGAACCGGACGCGGACAAGGAGGTGGATTTCTGCATGCATCTCAACCCGAATTCACTTATCGTGGCGCAAGGCTGGGTGGAGAGTTGTGTGAAGGATGCCGCGCCTGAAACGCGCTACCAGTTCGAGCGCTTGGGCTATTTCTGCACCGACCGGCGCGACCATCGCCCGGGCGGCAGGCTGGTATTTAACCGTACTGTCACGCTGAAAGATTCCTGGACCAGGGAGCAATCATGAGCAAAGAAATCGACGTACCAAACGAGGCGCAAATCAAATCCCTGAAGAGCCTGACGCAAGTGGTGTATGTGCTGTACGCCCTGTCATATTTCACCGGGGTTACCGCTATTGTTGGCATCATTATCAACAACGTTAAAAAGGACGATGTTGCCGGAACCTGGCTTGAGAGCCATTTCCGTTGGCAGATACGCACCTTCTGGTTCGGCTTGCTGTGGGCGGTAATAGGCGCGGCGACCTACATCATTTTGATCGGTATGGCGGTTTTGTTCGTCAACTTTTGCTGGATCATTTATCGCATCGTCAAGGGTTGGCTCAACCTCAACGACAACAAACCCATGACATTCTGATCGCTCCATGCTGAAAATCTACAACACCCTTGCCCGCGACAAGCAGGACTTCAAACCCATCACACCGAACACCGTGCGCATGTATGTGTGCGGTATGACGGTATATGACTATTGCCACCTCGGCCACGCACGGGTGCTGGTGGTGTTCGACATGGTTTACCGGTGGCTGAAGGCTTCCGGTTATGACGTCACCTACGTGCGCAACATCACCGACATTGATGACAAAATCATCAAGCGCGCTGCGGAAAATGGCGAGTCCATCCATGCGCTGACAAAGCGCTTCATCGCCGCAATGCACGAAGACGCCGATGCGCTTGGCGTGCTCCGCCCCGACCATGAGCCATGCGCCACGCAGTATGTGCCGCAGATGCTGGAGATGATTTCCAGGCTGGAAAAAAACGGTTTGGCCTACCGTGCAGCAGACGGCGATGTGAATTATGCGGTGCGCAAGTTTGACGGTTACGGAAAGCTCTCCGGCAAGTCGCTGGAAGATTTGCGCGCCGGTGAGCGCGTGGATGTTGTAGAAGGCAAGAACGATCCGCTCGACTTCGTGCTGTGGAAGCACGCCAAGGACAGCGAGGCCGACGAAGTGAAGTGGGATTCGCCGTGGGGCAAGGGGCGCCCCGGCTGGCACATTGAATGCTCGGCGATGGGGTCGGAGCTGCTGGGCAAGCATTTCGACATCCATGGCGGCGGTGCAGATTTGCAGTTTCCTCACCACGAAAACGAGATCGCGCAGAGCGAAGGTGCGCACAAGTGCAAGTTTGTAAATTACTGGATGCACAACGGCTTCGTGCGCGTGGACGAGGAAAAAATGTCCAAGTCGCTCGGCAATTTTTTCACGATCCGCGAGGTGCTGAAAAAATACGATGCCGAGGTAGTGCGTTTCTTCATCCTGCGCGCGCATTATCGCAGCGCGCTGAATTATTCCGATGCGCACCTTGACGATGCGAAGGTTGCATTGACACGTCTCTATACCGCGCTTAAATCACAATCCATTAGCCCTGAGCCAGTTGAAGGGAAACGGATTGTGGGCTGGAGCGAGCCCTACGCACAACGCTTCAAAGCCGCGATGGACGACGATTTCAACACGCCGGAGGCGATAGCAGTGTTGTTCGATCTGGCGAATGAAGTGAATCGCAATCAATCCGCAGAAGCGGCAGCGCAACTCAAGGTGCTGGGCGGAGTACTGGGCCTGTTGCAGCGCCCCGCAATAGAATTCTTCCAAGGATCCGTCGGGTGGGGCAATGTAACATTGCCTGCTATTACCGTTAGCGGTACTGCATATCAAACGTTTACTCCCGAGAATATCGAGAAATTGATTCAGGAACGCATCGCGGCCAAGAAAGCGAAGAACTTCGCGGAGGCCGACCGCATCCGCAAGGAGTTGCTGGAGGCAGGGGTCATGTTAGAAGACAGCGCGGCGGGAACGACTTGGCGGCGCGCCTAGGGTAATTGCCCCGCTGCGACCATGCGGTTGAATAGGATGTTGGGGGACAACCAAACCACCAGGTCATCGTAACCATTCTGTACGAGGTCTTTGCTGACAAAATCTGCATTTGTATTGTCGTTTTCAATTTCTTCCGCTGAGAACTCTGCTGGTCTGGGCCAATTTGCTCCTTGCGATACGATTACTGCGACTGCGCCTGATGTCAAAATATTTGTTGCCGGTGTGCATGTAGCATTGCTACAAACTCTAAGAATCCCGACATTGCTCAATTTGAAAAGGGAAGCTGGGGTTTGGTCGGCGAATTCTTTTGTGATGGCATAACGAAGCTGATTACCATAAGCATCTTTATCGGACACACCTAAGTCTTTATAAGGTAGCTTTCCAACGGAAAATGCAGCTGCGGTACATGGAGCGTTTTGCAGCCCATCGTTGTCAGTGTCCGGGCAAGGCAGATATTTTTTGGCGACGACATAGCCGAGCAACGCGTCGCGCACTTCATCCATGTATTTGCGAGTTTCATTCCTGTGCTGCTGTTCGATCTGGCCTGATATGACTGGCAACAAGCCTCCCAGAAGCAGCGCCACGATGGCGAGCACAATAGCCATCTCAACTAAAGTGAATCCCTTGTTGGGATAGATGGTTGTTTTTAAATTTTTCATTCTAAGGCGCCACAATATAAACTTGATCATTATACGAACTTGATCTCGGCTTGTTCGTCGCATCGAACAGCAAATCGCCGTTAGTGTTCTCCGCGCTATCGAGATAATCGTTGATATTGCCTGATGGGCGCACCTGAGCCGAGCCTTTGGAGGCGAATGGTGCATTGATGATGGGTGCGCCAGCACCGATAACAAGCGCCTGAATACCCCCTTGGGTGCCCGCTTGCAGGCTGGACGTATTTGATTTGCGGTAATAGAAATAATCGTGCCAAAGATTGTCGGTAAACCAGCTTGCCAGCGAGGCGGAAAGCTGGGTTTCCATGATGGTAAAAGATCCACTGCCATTACAATCAACAGTGCCGCCAAACCAAGTGCAGCTCGAACCTTTCAGAGCAGAGGATATGATGTGATTCGCAGCTGGCGTGAAAGTGTATGTGCCCGCTGTGTTATGGGTGCAGTTCCCGGAGCTGTCGCATGTGAAATTAGTCGAGCTACGTATGCAATTTCCTGCACCGGTACATGTGCACACCTTTGAGGTATTGGCGCATGCGCCAGAAGAACTTGTCCAGTTGAAACTGCTGCGCGTAAAAGCTATGCCAACGAGACCGAAATCGCAGGAGCAACTGACAGAGGATGCGCACGAGCAAGTGCTAATGGGCAACAGGCCGGAATCATTTCCGAGGACGGGAGTACCCGTGGTCCCGAGTAGCGCGGCGTCAGGGAAATGGCCTTTTGCACTGTTGTAAATATTCAGTGCGGAACGCGCTTCGCCCGCCGTCCGCTTGACGATCAACGGCATCAGCTCGTCGATCGTGACATAAATTAGTTTGTCATTGAACTGGTAGCTGCTATCCACAATTTTGGCTGCGCTGTTATTCGGGTCAGTGATCCAGCGTTGTTCATCACCCATGATGTAATCATCGTCTAGATCGAAATTGTTATAAGTTCCCGGAACGCAGGGAGCGGTGCAGCCAGCAGGAACCGTGATGCTGTCGAGATACTGGTTCGGCCCGCCGAGGTTGGGTGAGGGCGGGCGAGTTTGTCCCGGCAATGTAGCACCTGGAACGATGAGGACAATGGCTGCGCGGGTGCTGAGCACGTTGCCATTCATGTCGCGCACGGTAAGCCACGGGTGTGTGGGATTTAAATTCAGCAGGTTGGGGTTGAAAATGACATTTGTCGGGTCAACCAAATTTGCGGAAACCGCATACCAAGGCATAACGCCATTTGGATCATTTTCCGAAGGTGAGCTGATGGACATTCCGTATGCTTTCCACGGCAGCCTGCCCAAGCAACGCATATTGGCTCCACTGTTTATCAGGGGCAAGCCGGGGGTCGGGTAGCTACCGAGAGGCTGGCTGGCATCGAGGCATCCACTATTGGCTGTTCCATCGTAATTGTACTGTGGGGTTTCAGAGTTGGAGAGCATATCTGGACTTAACAAGTTACCGGGGATTTGCCCTCCGATACCGCTCAAAATATTTCCCATCACTTCATTTTTTGTTTGAACCAGAATCTGAGTGCTATCCTGATTTTGCTGGATTCGCAACGCCGAGCGGCTGAGCGAACTGACGAGGAACGCAGCGGCACCCATCACCATGATCACCAGCATAACCATCAATGCTGCTCCACGCTGTTGTGTGCGAGCAGTGCGAGGTTGCGGCGCACGCATGATGCTTTATTTCTCCGAAGCGGCGGGATTGATAAACACCTTTTGCCCAACCTTGACTCTGATTTGTTTTGATTGTCCTGGGATGGGAATAGGCGCACTTTCCGGAGAACGCTCATCGCTTTTACCGGAGAGCTTCGGGACTCCGTTGATCCATACGGTGCGCTCGCCACCATGTTTTTGCACAATGCCGGTTACGGATAGCGTGCGGCGGTTGTCGCTGGCGCCGGGGTTTTGTGCGTTGCCGCGCTCCAGTTGC
Organism: Nitrosomonadales bacterium; assembly: GCA_023259055.1. Lineage (GTDB taxonomy): Bacteria > Pseudomonadota > Gammaproteobacteria > Burkholderiales > Gallionellaceae > Gallionella. Next base: position 544,812 of record JAHFQZ010000001.1, on the reverse strand, counting down.
GCGCGTTGTTCCGGGGTGAAAAACAGCCGCCCCAATTCACCGGCGCTGGCGAACGTTGCTGCTGTTAAGGCAAAGGCGCACAAGCCAATTTTAAGAGTTGAGTTCATTGCGGTGCATTCCTGTTTTTCAGGGTAATCCAGCCGCCATGGCATTCCGCCTTGAGGTGCGAGGCGACGGACATGGCGGCTTCCTCATCTGCATTGGCGGCGACGCGCTTTACAGTACAGCCCTCAAGTTGATACCAGCCTTTGATTTGGCTATGCATGAAGCTGAAAAAGTCCAGCAGTTGGCCTTCGTGCAGCAGGTCGAATTGCAGTTTCATTTCGCTGTAATGGAGGTCGAAGTTGCCGCTGTTCAGGGCGGGTTGCGGCACATAGGTTTTTTGAGGTGCGATGTTGTAGCGGAAATCGACAGCCAGACTCTTTTGACGGATCTTTTCCAGGCCTTCCATCCAGTCCAGACGGTGATCGTCTCCGATGATATTGCGTTCGATTAATGCGCCATATTCACCTGCGTATATCGCCATGTTTTTCTGATCATCATGTGCTGCAGTTAAGCGATTGCGCGCATCGTTGAGCTGGCTCTGCGCGGTGCGCCGGCCTTTCTGTGTTTTTACCGCATATTCGCCGCTGCTGTACAGAACAAGCGCGCTGATGAGCAGCGATGCGCAAATTGCCAGAATGTTCCAGCGAATTAGCGGGAAGTCTGATTTGGAAAATTTCATCCCGTCCTCCTCATCATGCCATTTCCCTCTTCATACCTGTGGCCTCCGGGAAATTTTCAGGGAAAAATCGAGCGCGTGTTCGCTCGTTTCACGCTTATCGGCAATACTGCCGCTCGGGCTGACATCAAGCGGCTTGGTGAGACTGATCACCTGGAAGCCCTGTGCAGTCAGGTCGCCTTGAAAGCGTTCAAGATAATTCAGCATGGCACGGTAGTCGTATGCAAAATCAACCAGGTGTCCCTTGATGGTGATGACCTGGGCCGGGATATCGGCAGGCGTGTTGGGAGCGACAGGCTCGGTTGCACTCATCTGCCAGGCGAGGTCGTCAAGTTTGATTTGCGGGTAATGTTCAAGGGCTGCACTAACCGGCTTCAATACGTCTAGCGGGGTAGGCGAATATTGATCCAGCTTGCGCAAAACGGACACAGCACTCTTCATGTCCGCAGCGGGGGCGTAGGTGCTCGGAAAGTTGAGGGTGATTTTTTGCGTTTCGTTCAGAATGCGCTGCGTCTGGGCTTTGAGCGATTCAGTTTCAGAGGCATCGCCGCGGCTCTGCCAGAAGTTGGCTGTACTCCACAAGAGCGCCCCGGCAAACAGTGCGCCGCTGGTCAGGTTAATGGCGCGCTTTAACTGCCACAGCGAAAAGTAATGCGTGTGGCTGGCGTTTGCGTAATGAGTCTTCGGCGGGCGCTCCGCGAGGTGCTGCAAAAAGATCTGGCTGGCATCCGAGTCGGTGAAGTGGTAGTCGATGTTGAGTTGCTTGCCAATTTCCTCGATATCCGAGAAGTCGTAGCGCATGTCCGCGCTATTAGGTAGTTCTGCTTTCAGCAGATTCAGGTCATTGCGGTGGCACAGAATGCGCACATCGAGTGTTTGTCCTGGTGGAAGCAGGCTCAGGCTCTTCAGGTATTGGTAAGTGCGGGTAAGTTCTTTTACTACGGCATCGTGGAATAACACTTCGGCGTAAACGGGTGTTAGCCGGGAAATTTGCAGGCGATGGCCACTAAAATAGGTTTGGCGCAGCCCGGAAAATTTTTCCCAGGAAATCAGCAGCAGGTGGTCCGAGGGATGATCCTTGACCAGAGGCGCAGATATCTGCGGTACCGAATATATCCCCGCGAGCCGGATTTGCTGCGCCAGCATGATATCAAGCCATGGCTTGATAAGCGATGGGTTGGTCAGCGCCGAGAACAACATATCGTCATCGCGCCGCCCGGTTTTTTGCTGCTGCAGCAGGGTAGCTTGGCGGAAGGGGCTGCCGCGATAAAACTGATCGAGCTTGCGCTCCAACAGTGCGGTGCGTTTGCTGCCGTTCAGGTGTGGGACGGTTTCCTGGCGAAAATCTTCTTCGATCAAATCAACCAGCAAGTATGCCGAGCAAGTCACCGCTTTCAGGAAGCCGGCGAATTCTTCATATCCGTTTGACGAGTTGGGGAAGTCGCGTTGCGTGGCGATCTTGCCGCTTGCCATGAATTGTGCATGGAGGTGGCCGGCGCTCAGGAATAGCAGCAGGGAATTTTTCATCAGAATTTCACCTTGCCGATGATGTCATAAATTGGTGATAGCACCGACAACATCACCCAGCCTAGCAGCGCACCGAGTATGAGAGTCATGGTTGGTTCGATCATGACCTGCACTTTTTTGATGGAGTCTTTCACGTCGCGATCATAAAAGTAGCTGACATTCAGTAGCGCTTTGTCCAGTGAGCCGGTGGCTTCGCCCACCTTGAGCATGCGTATCACCAACGGCGGAAACATGCCGGTCTGCTGGAAACTTTGCGTCAGGTTTTTTCCGGATTCGATTTCGCGGGTGACGTCATCCAGACCTTTGGCTATGGCAAGGTTATTGACCACGTCGCGAGAATTGGCGATGCAGGCGAGAATGGTGATGCCGGAGCCGTACATGATGGCAAAGGTGTTGGCAAAACGCGCCAGAATGATCTTGCGCAGAATGGGGCCGGTCACCCACATGTCAAGTTTGAGCTGGTCGAATTTGAAGCGCATCTCCGGGCTGGAGGTGATAACCAGCTTGGCGACAATCGGCAATACAACAGGCAGAGAGATAAGCACATACCAGTAACTCACAAAAAATGATGAGGTGGCAAGCAGTATACGCGTCTGAATAGGGATTTCCTGGCCCATGCCCTTGATGAAACTGACCAGTTGCGGCACCAGGTAAATCATCAGAAAGAAGGTAATTGCCACCACGATGGAGCCGACGAAGGCAGGATAGAGCATGATGGTTTTGGTGTGAGAAGCCATTTCATCCTGCCACTTCAGCGAATCGGTAATGTGCAGAAAGATTTCCGACAGACGTCCACTTTCCTCACCAGCATGAACGAGGCTGACGAAAATTTTATCGAATGCATCAGGGTGCTGCGCCATGGCCTGGGATAGTTTTTTACCACCTTCGATGGCCTCGACCATACTGGCGATGATTTCGCGGAAACGGTGGTCGTTCATGGTGTCGCGCAAATCGGCCAGGCTTTCCAGCAAAGGCACGCCGGCGCGGGTAAGTTGTTCAAGGTTGAAGAAAAAGGTGATCAGCTCGGGACGCTTGATTTTGCCGCGTTTAGCCCCGGCTTTGCCCTCGTCCACTTTGGCCTCGATCAAATCCAGCCCGCCGCGCTTCAGGCGCATCTCCAGATCGATTACATTGGCGGCATCCTGCAGCCCTTTGCTGGACTTGCCTTGATCGTCAATGGCACGGTAGGAATACAGGGCCATGTCAGCCGACCCGATCAGATAAATCCACCACGCGGCTGACCTCTGCCAGAGAAGTGATTCCTTGCAGAATGCGGCGGATACCGTCTACCGCGAGCGGGCGGAATCCTTTGGCAAGTGCGGCCTCGCGGATTTGCCGGGTGCTGGCGCGATGCGAAACCAGGTCATCCAGATCGTAATCCATCTTGAGCATTTCAATGATTGACATTCGGCCTTTGTAACCCTGGTGGTTGCAGGTATCACAACCGGCGGCGCGATACAGCGTGGTGTCCTGATGGGCGGCAATCCCGAGCAGCTTGCGCTCCATCGCATCAGGCTGGTATGGATATTTGCAATCGTTGCACAGTATGCGAACCAGGCGTTGCGCCACAATGCCGATAATGTTGCCGGCCATGATGTCCGGCAGGATGCCGATGTCGAGCAGGCGGGGAATCGCGCCGATGGCAGAGTTGGTGTGCAGCGTCGAATATACCTGATGGCCTGTCATCGCGGCGCGGAAAGCCATTTCGGCAGTGGGATGATCGCGGATTTCGCCGACCAGAATGATGTCCGGATCCTGACGCATCATGGAGCGGATGCCGTTGGCAAAATCCAGCTTGGCGGACTCGTTCACCGAAGTCTGGCGGATCATCGCAAGCGGATATTCGACCGGATCTTCCAGGGTCATGATGTTGACCGACTCGGTGTTGACGTGATTCAGCACCGAATACAGCGTGGTGGTTTTACCGCTACCGGTGGGGCCGGTCACCAGCACAATTCCTTCGGGTTTGGCGATGATCGTCTTGAGCATGCTGAGAGCGGTATCATCCAAACCAAGCTGGTCAAGCGGCACAATGCCTTTTTGCCGGTCCAGAATACGCAGAACTAGGTTTTCGCCATGTGTGGTGGGATGAGATGCAACCCGGAAATCAATCGGGCGACCCGACAAACGCAGTGAAATCCGGCCGTCCTGAGGTGCCCGTGTTTCGGCAATGTTCATGTTGCTCATCACCTTCAGGCGCACCACCATTGCAGGCCAGAAGCTCTTGTGCAAACTGCGCATCTGGCGCAGCACGCCGTCAATGCGGTAGCGAATGCGCAAAAAGCTGTTTTCCGGTTCAAAGTGGATATCCGAAGAGCCGAGTTGCACCGCCTCGGTGAGCAGTGCATCGATCAGGCGTACCACCGGCTGGCTGAATTCGTTTACGCCGGATTGCAGCGTCTGGTATTCCATCTCTCCAGGCTCGATTTCATGGAGAATGCCGTCGATGGAGAGTTCGAAGCCGTAGTACTGGTCTATCGCGCGCAGGATGTCGGATTCGCTGGCGAGCTGGGTGATCAGGCGATACTCATCCTTGAGCAGGGCGCGCACCTGATCCAGTGCGATGATATTGTCAGGATCTGCAATTGCCAGTGTCAGTACGCGATTGGTTTTATCAACTGACAGCGGTAACAATTGATAGCGGCGCGCAACATCTTTTGGTATCAGGCCGAGTGAAGCCGAGTCTATGATGACATTGGCAAGGTCGGTGCTTTCCTGCCCGAGGTTTTCCGACAACACATCGCGGATGGTGGCTTCCGAAAGGAAGCCAAGACGAACCAGTAGCCGTCCCAGCGGCTGATGCGTCTTGCTCTGTTCCTGCAAGGCGATGCGCAACTGGTCGTCGCTGATCACGCCTTTGCCGACCAGTATCCGTCCCAGCGGTTGTTGGATGGGTGGGTTGTTTGGCATTTTACGGTGCTAGCGAATCAGCTCTTCGATACGTTGTGAAATCTGGGCGTGATCAAAACCCTCGCTGTTTGATTGATCGAGTTGCAGGGCGATTTGGTAATGCTGGGCAGCCAGCTTTTTTTGCCCGAGACGCTCAAGGCTGATGGCCAGATTAAATGCCAATCCGGCGTTTTTGGGTTCCAGTTTATAGGCGTTAAAATAAGACTGTTGTGCCTCCCCCCAGCGTTCTTGCGCGGCGTAATGGTTGCCCAGCGCAAAATGAAGAGCAGATGAATTCTGTTGCTCATTGAGCAGAATTTTTAAACGGCTCTCGACGTTGTCGCTGGTGGTCAATGCGGACATTCCGGCATTGGCCACCGCGTCACGCGGATTGAGCTCCAATACTTTTGTATAATAGTGCGCTGCTATGCTGTCTGCTCCGCGTCGTTGTGCGATGACGGCCAGTCCGAGCAAAGCGTCGGTATTGCGTTCGTCCAGCTTGAGAGCCTCCCGGTACAATTGTTGCGCCTGATCGAATTTCCCCTCACGATAAGCGAGATAGGCGCTGTTGAGCAAAGGATCGATGGATTCGGCTTGATGCTGCTCGATACGCAATGGTGAGGTGCTGCTCGCTTGTTGCGTTTTTTTTCTGGCTGCCGACCGTGCGGTGTGCGTGGGCTGTTTGGCGCTGGCAGGCTTTGAGGAAACAATCTCGGGAACCAAAGCGATTTTTGGCGGCGCTTCGGCTATGGCAGGAGCCTGTTGTTTAATCGGTGTTGCGGCGGGTGCGCGAACAACTGGATACGCAGGCTGATTGCTCGCAGAGGTGATGTACCACACATAACCTCCTCCGGCTGCGAGCAATATAACTGTGCCACCCAAGGCAAGCAGCAAATTTTTATTGATGCCCGCGAATCCTTGAGAGGGAGCAGATGATTTTGCATTAAACAGGTTTTGCCCGGCAACGCGTGCACTGTCATTGGGAAACGGGGCACTCAATGATGGCGCATTGGTGGATGTTGAGGTGGTCGATGAGGCTGCCGCGTTCGGATGCTCTTCGAGGCTGAGTTCAACCCCTGTACGGCTGCCATTCCCGCTCAGTGCGGACTGGGCTTCCTGCGATTTTTTTCGGGCATCTAATAACAGGCTCATGTTTGGATCCCCTAAGGCTTGCCGCTGGCTGACTCTTTGAAAAAGTTCTGATCCGGCAAGTTGCTGCGGAACTCGCTGTAATCGGCCTCCACACTGGGGCTCCTGATGATGACCGGGCGCAGGAAAATTACCAGTTCGGTTTTTGTAGTGGTGTCATTCCTGTTCTGGAAGAAATTGCCCAAAATTGGAATATTCGCCAGCAGAGGTACTTCATCGGTGTACTTATCCACGCGATCTTCCATCAGGCCGCCCAGGACGGCGATCTGATTGTTTTCGATTTTCAGAACCGACTCCATCTCACGGGTTGATGTCTGCGGAACAGAATTAGCGATAGCGAGTCCCGGCGTGGGGTCGGGGGCATTCCTGAGAAAGCGCGTAATGGAAGGGCGGATGTTGAGCAGTACAGTATCGCTATCGTTGATCTGCGGTGTCACACTCATTGTGAAGCCGATCGGCACGGTGTTGACGGTGGTGGTGTAGGTGACGATCGAGGTGCAAGGAGCAGGAGAACAAGGTGTAGTACTCGAGTTGACGATGAAATACACCTTGTTATCCACCACGCGCAGCATGGCGGTCTGGTTGTTCATCACGCTCAGCTTGGGGCTGGACAATACTTTGACTTTGCCGAAAGATTCCAGAAGGGAGATCGAGGCAGCGATATTTCCCAAGCGTGATGTGGGGTTGAGGTAGCCGAGTGTGATCATGCTGCCTGTGTTGGCAGAAGGCAGCCCAGCCGAGCCAGCCTGGTTGAAGGTAAAGCCTTTTGTGCCGATCAGTGCTCGTGACCAATCAATTCCTTGCTGGTAATTATCACTTAACTGCACTTCGGCGATGGTGGCCTCGATCAGCACCTGCCGGCGTGCGCTGGACATGACCTGGTCGATGAAGCCCTGAATTTTTTCATGCTGTTTTCCGGTAGCACGTACAGTAATGACGCCGTTTTCCGGATTGGCGATGACTGAGGCCGCTTCGCGGAAATTATTGCGCCGCGTGACGGTCGTGCCTTCTTCTTCCACGCTGACCGGATTGGGGCTGTTTTCAATTCCGCCTTTAGGAGCAGATTTCTTGCTGCTGCCTGCGGGTTGAATCCCGGTGCCGGTACTGCTGGCGGCATTGGTTTGCTGCACGATAGTTTCACTGGATCCTGTAGGCAGTACCTTGTCGGTTTCGCGCAAGATATCCTTGATATTCTGGGTCAGGGTTTCCCAGAAATGGTTCTTGGAGGCGTTATTGATGGTAAGCGATGAATTATTGCTGCCGGAGCTGCTTGGTGCGCCGCTGGTCGAGCCTGAACCGACTTGGGTGGTGTTCGATATCTTGCCATCCGAGTCACGCGACATGTTCACATAATCGATCTTGTAGTTACGCAGGTAGGGAGAATCCGGCATTACAGTCAGGGTGCCGTTGTCGAGTTCGTAACGCATGTCCACTTGTTTGGCGATACGCGACAGGATTTGTGGCAGGGTCTGGTTGATCGCGTTGATCGTTACTGTTCCAGCGATACCGGGGTGAATATCCAGATTGATTTTTGCATCGCGAGCCAAGGCGAACAGTATTTCCTGCGCGGAGACATTGGTGACCACCACGCTGTAAGTTGCGACTTTGACGGCCGGTTTCGGCGGAGGCAATACCACGCTGCCTTTGATGGTTTGCGGGATACTGTCAACTGTCGCGGACTGCGCGGGTCGCTGGAGATGTTGATCCGACGGCTGGATCGGCTTGGTGCCGCAGCTCGCCAGAATGACACTGACGGCGCAGAGATACACTATGTCGCGTGAAAGCATTGTCTAATTTCTCCCTGATTCCCCGAATTCTCTTTAAGACTAGCAGCTTTACGGGCATTGCTCAATACGCCATTTGAACTATATAGCCCTTAGAAAATATAGATGGATGTCGCGAAAGCGTCCTGATAGCGTTTCGGCAGGTCATTGATCGCATTGCGTGCCGCATCAACTGATGGATATGCTCCGTAGAGTACGCGCAGCCCATCCTTGTTGCCGAACTTGGCGGGCAGTAGATAAATATTGGTTAGAGTGCCTAAACCCTCTGCGCGAACCAGAAAAGACTCGATTCGTCCAACATTGATTTGCTCGTTGTAATACAGCTGGATGCTGGCAGCGGCTTTTCTCTGTTCAAGCAATTGCTTGCCAGCCTCGAGGCGTTGAACAAACAGGCTCGGCTTGTTAGATGCCTGGTCGCCGATGTCCATCTCTGCCGGTGGAATGTTTATTGCTGCATTACCTGCGACCTTTGCGGGCGTTGCGGCAGTATTGTCGCGCAACGGTGTGCCATGCAGTGCCTGGCCGGAAGCCGGAGGCGGGTTGTCAGTCTTTGGTGTGCCTTTTGCGGGAGAGACGGGAGTGGCGGCAGCTTGACCAGTAGCGTCAGTTGCCGTTGTAATCGGATTGCCAGATTGAGCCGCGACTGTGGCTGGTTGTGGCTCCGTAATGGGTTTTGGAGGAGCCGTTGGCTGGGCAGGCGGGCTATCCTGGGCTTGTCCTGATCCTTCGCCTGTGCTCTGGACTAAAGGCTTTGTCGAAGCGGCTTGCCGAATGGGTGTTTGCGGATTATCTACTATCCACCAAACCGCTAAAGATAATGCAACCAGTGCGGCCACCGCGCTTACCAGCAGTATTTTTTTGTTGGGCAGGGTGCGTGCCGGCTTGAGTTCGCTATCGCGCATCGCAGCCTGAACATGGCGCGCTTCGATGTTGTGGGTGTCTTCCACAAAGGCGGCCAGCAATGATTTGTCCGCGAGGACATTGACGCGCCGCATCAATCCGTTTGAAGCCTTGGCGATAAGTTTGATGGCATCCAGCGAGAAAATGTTCGGGCCGCGGTAGTTGGCCGCGCGCATCCGGAACATCAGGTAGTTTTCAAGGATGTTGCGCGACAGCGGTTGCATATTGAAGTGATGCACGATGCGATCCTTGAGTTGGCGCATGTTCGGTTGATCCAGTTTGGCATTCAGTTCCGGTTGTCCGAACAGGATCAGCTGCAGCAGTTTTGCGTTGCCGACTTGCAGGTTGTACAACAGGCGCAATTCTTCCAGAGTGTCCGGCGGCATAGCGTGTGCTTCATCCACCAGCACAACAACACGTTTGCCTTCGCGGGCTTTTTCCTCGAGCCGGTTCTGGATGTTCTGCATGATGATGCCAACACGCTCGCCCTTGATGTTCAGCCCGAGGCCGTCGGCAATCGCATACAGCATTTCCTCTCGCGACAGGCTGGGGTTGGCCAGGTAGATGGTCTCGATGTGGCTGGGGAGTTTTTCAAGCAACATCCGGCACAGCATGGTTTTGCCGCTGCCGACTTCGCCGCTGACCTTGACGATTCCCTCGACTTCACAGATTGAGTAGATCAGCGCGTCAAGAATTTCACCGCGGTTCGCCCCGGAAAAAAAGAATTCCGTGACGGGTGTGATCCTGAAGGGAGGTTCGTTAAGTCCGAAGTGCTCTAGGTACATATCAAAGTCCTATCCGTTAAGCTTTGTGTGTGCACCCATGCGGCTGTGCAGGGTGGTGCGATTGAGTCCCAGCAGTTTGGCGGCTTCGCTGATGTTGCCCGAGGCGAGCTCCAGCGCGGCGTTGATATAGCGTTCTTCCTGTTCGTGCAGATGCTGATTCAGGTTGAAGTTGCCTTGTTGCAGCTGCTGTCTTATGGAATCCGGTGAGGTGCCCGGCTTGGGTACGGACATTTCCAGCGGATCGAATTCGTCTTGCAATTGCATCGCACTGACTGATTTCCCGGGATGTTTTGTGGCCAGCCGGATAACGATGTTGCGCAATTCCCGCGTGTTGCCTGGAAAGCTGTATTGCTCCCAGAGTTGCATTGCATCCGGCTGCAATTCGAAAGGTGGCTGCTTGATTTGCCGGGCATAATATGCGCGAAAATGGTTGAGCAATACCAGCTTGTCCTGGCCCAGCTCTCTCAGCGGCGGGACTTTGATCGAGAATACGTTCAGGCGGTGGTAAAGATCGGTGCGAAACGTTCCGGTTTTGACTGCATCGCGCAAGTTGCGATTGGTTGCGGCAATGATGCGCGCGCGACTTTGGCGAGCCGTGGTTTCGCCCACACGTTGATATTCGCCATTCTCCAGTACCCGCAACAATTTGGTCTGGAGTTCCAATGGCATCTCGCCAATTTCATCAAGGAACAGCGTGCCGTCTGATGCGTCTTCAAAAAAACCGGCTTGCGAGCTGGTCGCTCCGGTAAAGGCTCCTTTGCTATAGCCGAAAAGGGTCGGTTCGATCAGCGTGGGTGCAATTGCGGCGCAGTTGAGCACTTTAAATGACGCTTTGGAATTGATCCCGTGCTTTTGTATAGCGGCTGCAACCAGCTCCTTGCCGCAACCGGATTCCCCCTCGATTAACACCGGATAAGGGATGGCGGCATACATTTCAATCTGACTGCGTAACGCTTTTATGGGTGGGCTTTGGCCGATGATTCCGAGCAGTTGCCCATCCAGTTTTTTATCGTCGTCTTCGCTTTTCTGAACCTTGAGCGCATCGACAAGGTATTCCTTGATTTTTTCCGGAGCGCAAGGCTTGGCGATGAAGTCTATCGCTCCCAGCGCACGCGCATGGCGCGCATTGCTTTGGTCGTCTTGTCCCGACAGGACGAATATGTTTACTTTGGGTGAGTGTGCCAGTAATTCGGCGATCAGGTAAAAGCCTTCATCTGGGCGGTGCGGGGTGGGTGGCAGTCCCAGATCAATCAGTGCCAGCTGAGGAGGGGCAGGCAATGAACGCAATAAATCAATAGCCGCAGTGCGCGAATCGGCTTGATATATTTTAAAGTCATTGCGAAATGCGGTTGCCAATCCCTCGCGGATCAACGCATCGTCATCAACGATCATCAAGGTGGGAAGCATCGAAAGTGAGCTCAAGTTGCTTTCCTAATCAATATAAAACAGGTGTGGAGCATAACGGCAAGCGGGCGGAAGCTCAATAGGGGAATAAACGGTTAATTATATTTAGGTCAATTAGTTGAGGATTGTTGGTGCAGTAGTTTAGAATGTATCTTCTCGATTTGCCGGGTTTCAATTTTGTCTTCGTCAGCTTTGGTCGAAATTCGCGATCTTAATTTTTCCTATGATAAGCGCCCCGTTCTGGAGGGCATCAACATGACCTTTCCCAAAGGAAAGTTGATTGCCATCATGGGATTAAGCGGTTGCGGCAAGACTACGCTGCTGCGCCATATCGGCGGTGTGCTCAAGCCGACCAAGGGTTACGTCAAAATAGATGGCCAAGTGACCAGTGAGTTGGATCAGGACGGCTTGTATGCAATGCGGCGCAAGATGGGCATGCTGTTCCAGTTCGGCGCGTTGTTCACCGACTTGTCGGTGTATGACAACGTTGCGTTTCAGATGCGCGAACACACTGATCTTCCCGAAGAGCTCATACATGACCTGGTGTTAATGAAGCTTCACGCAGTGGGTTTGCGCGGCACGTACAACCTGATGCCTTCGGAGTTGTCCGGCGGTATGGCGCGGCGTGTTGCTCTGGCACGCACCGTGGCTCTCGACCCCATGTTGATCATGTATGACGAACCGTTTGCCGGTCTGGATCCGATTTCGCTGACCGTGGTTGGCGATTTGATTTGCCGTCTTAACGATTCGCTGGGGGCGACCTCGATAGTGGTGACGCACGATATACAGGAGTCGCTGAAAATTGTGGACTATGTTTATTTCATGGCTAACGGTGTGATCGTGGCGGAAGGGACGCCCGGCGAGATTCGCGCTTCGGAAAAGGATTTTGTGCACCAGTTTGTGCATGGCGAGATGGATGGCCCGATGCCTTTTCATTACCCCGGCGGCGGTTATCGCCAAGACCTGAATTTGGGAGCCTGACTCAATGCCGGCATTTAAAGCTATCAAAGGAATCGGGCATCGCGTTATTGACGCGGTATGGCGTATGGGCAAGGCGACGCGCTTCTTTTTTCTCGCCTTGCTGTATTCGGGCAGCGGATTCAGGCGTTTTCACCTGATCATTAAGGAGTTGTTTTCCACCGGTGTGATGTCGCTGATCATTATCATCGTGGCGGGATTGTTCGTCGGCATGGTGCTCGGTTTGCAGGGCTATGAGACGCTCAAGCGCTACGGTTCGGAATCGGCGCTGGGCGGTATGGTGGCGTTAAGCCTGGTGCGCGAACTGGGGCCGGTAATGGCCGCGCTGCTGTTCGCCAGTCGTGCCGGTTCGGCAATGACGGCGGAAATCGGGCTGATGAAAGCAACCGAGCAGATATCCGCGATGGAAATGATGGCAGTGAATCCGATCGCGCGCATCGTGGCGCCGCGTTTCTGGGCGGGGGTGATTTCCATGCCGTTATTGGCGGCGATGTTCAGTGCGGTGGGGGTGTTCGGCGGCTACTTTGTAGGTGTAGTGCAGATCGGCGTTGACGAAGGATCGTTCTGGTCGCAAATGCAGGCGGCAGTGGATTTTCGTGAAGACATACTGAACGGGATCATCAAAAGTTTTGTGTTCGGTATCGTGGTGTCGGTGATCGCGCTGTTTGAAGGTTACGATGCGCCGCCCACTGCGGAAGGCGTTTCCGGCGCGACGACCCGCACGGTGGTTACCTCTTCGCTGGCAATTCTGATGCTGGATTTTGTGTTGACTGCAATCATGTTCAGAGGGAGTTAAGTATGGAGCGTACTACGCTGGATTTATGGGTGGGCATATTCGTCGTGGCAGGCATTGCCGCGCTGGTGATGCTGGCGATGAAGGTCGGGAACCTGGGTACCTACAATGTGTCCGATTCATATCAGGTGCATGCCTATTTTACGAATATCGGTGGCCTGAAGCCCAAGGCTTCAATCAAGAGTGCGGGGGTGCTGGTGGGGCGGGTGACTGATATCTCGCTGGATACAGAGCGCTATCAGGCGAAGGTGGTGATGAGCCTGGACAAGCGTTATCAATTTCCCAAGGATACGTTTGCCAATATTCTGACTTCCGGCTTGCTGGGTGAGCAGTACATCGGTCTGATGCCAGGCGGTGACGAGCAGATGCTGAAGAACGGAGAACAATTGAAGAAGACCCAGTCAGCCGTCGTGCTCGAAGACCTGATCGGCAAGTTCATTTATAACAAAGCAGAAGAGCCGGCCAAATAATCAGGAAATATCAGATGAATAGATTGCTCAATATTGTTGCATTGTTGTGTGTGGTTGGTGTCGCGCAGGCAGAGGTGGTTGCGCCTGACGTGCTGATTACAAATACTGTGCGGGAAGTTCTTGCGATTGTTAAGCAAGACAAAGATATTCAGGCGGGTGACCAGAAAAAAATTCTTGCGCTGGTGGATGCCAAAGTGCTTCCGCATTTCGATTTTGAACGCATGACGCAGTTGGCCGTGGGCAGGCCTTGGCGTACTGCGACGACCGAGCAAAAGCAGGCCTTGGTGAGAGAGTTCCGTAATATGCTGGTGCGCACCTATACCAAAGTTTTCACTGTGTATCGGGATCAAACGGTCGAAGTGAAACCGGTCAAGCTGGCAGTCGATGCAACTGAAGCTACTGTTCTGACGACTATCACCAAGCCCGGCACGCAGCCGATTCCGGTGAATTATGAAATGAGAAAAGCTGACAGCGGCTGGAAAGCATATGACATATTCATAGAAGGTGTCAGCATGGTGATGAGCTATCGCGGCACATTCGCCACGCAAATCGAGCAAAATGGAATCGACGGCCTGATTAAGACGCTGTCCGACAAGAATGTCAATGCCGCCAATGTCGCGCTGAACAAGGGAGAGGCGAAGTGATTGTGATCGAGGATGGCAGGCTTGTGGTAAGCGGACGCTTGACCATTGCAACCGTGCCTGCCCTGTTTGAAACCGGCTTGCAGCATCTGACCAGCGAAGATTTACTGGTGGACTTTTCCCAGGTTGAGGCGGTTGATTCCGCGGCAGTCAGCATGTTGCTGGGGTGGACAAGGGCCGCTCAGCGCAGCCAGCGTACCTTGCGCGTGACGGGAGTCCCCGATGATTTGCTCAGTTTGGCGCGCCTGTATGGTGTAGAGGAGCTGTTGCCCCAGCAGTCCGCCTGATTCTGAAGAAGCTGACTCAACAAATCATACTTCTCGATTAACAAACAGCAGGATTGGTAATGGTCACTCCGGAAAGCATTCAGCAAAGCATCGCCCAGGGCATGCCGACCGAGCATCTAACCGTGGCAGGTGATGGTCGGCACTTTGAGGCGGTGGTGGTCAGCGAAGTTTTTGCCGGCAAAAGCCGCGTGCAGCGTCACCAACTGGTTTACCAGACCCTCGGTGACCGGATGCGCGAGGAAATTCATGCGCTGTCGATGAAAACTTATACGCCTCAAGAATGGGAGAACAGCAGGTAGGGTGGGCACAAAAACGTGTCCACTCTACCTCTTAAACATATGCAAAAACTGGCAATCATAGGCGGCAATCGCCTCAATGGCGAGGTGCGGATTTCCGGCGCCAAGAATGCGGCCTTGCCGATACTGTGCGCCAGCTTGCTGACCGGCGATGCGCTGCAACTCGGCAATGTTCCGGAAATGAACGATGTCGCCACGATGTGCAAGCTGCTGCAGCAAATGGGCGTGAAGATCGAGGTAAACGGCGGGCAGATTACATTATCTGCGGCACATGTCGACAAGCTCGAAGCGCCTTATGACATGGTAAAAACCATGCGCGCCGCGATTCTGGTGCTGGGACCTCTGGTGGCGCGCTTTGGCGAGGCGCGCGTTTCCCTGCCGGGCGGTTGCGCCATCGGTTCGCGCCCGGTCGACCTGCATATCAAGGGCTTGCAGGCGATGGGTGCGGAAATCCATATCGAGCACGGCTATATTCATGCCCAAGTACCAAAAAGCAAGGGGGCCAAGCGGCTCAAGGGCGCGCGGATATTCTTCGATCTGGTCAGTGTGACCGGGACGGAAAACCTGATGATGGCCGCAACGCTGGCGGACGGCGTGACTGTGCTGGAAAACTCGGCGCGTGAACCGGAAGTGGTGGATCTCGCTCAATGCCTGATCGCCATGGGCGCAAAAATCGAAGGCGCGGGCAGCGATACCATCACCATTACAGGTGTGGAAAAGCTGCACAGCGCATTGCACCGCATCATGCCGGACCGTATCGAGAGCGGCACCTTTTTGGTCGCGGCGGCAGCAGCAGGCGGCAGCATCACGTTGACCGATGCGCGTGCCGACATTCTCGAAAACGTATTGGAGAAGCTGCAGGAGGCTGGCGCAACTGTTCGGGTTGCGGGCAGCACGATCAGCCTGCAAATGAACAAGCGCCCGATGGCAGTGAACGTGCGCACTGCGCCCTACCCGGCGTTTCCCACCGACATGCAGGCGCAGTTCATGGCGATGAATTGCATCGCGGAGGGCAGCGCGATGGTGGTGGAGACAATTTTTGAGAATCGCTTTATGCACGTGCAGGAGCTGCGCCGCCTCGGCGCGCAGATCGATGTGGAAGGCAATACCGCAGTGATCAGGGGCTGTGCGCAACTGGAAGGTGCTGCGATCATGGCGACCGACTTGCGCGCCTCGGCATGTCTGGTCATCGCGGGGCTGGTGGCGCAGGGCGAGACGGTGATAGACCGCATCTACCACCTGGATCGCGGCTACGAACATATCGAGGCGAAGTTGTCGAAACTGGGCGCTAATATTCGCCGAATGAAATAACAGCGACTGGCAATCTGATTGCCGGAAGCAGTGCGTGTTAAGTCGAGAGGCCAGGTTATGTCGAGAAACCCCATCAAAAATATAGGACATTTTTTCAGCAAAGGTATTTCAAATTTCCGAGGAGGATTTTTGGCGTATCACCCAGATGCATACACCGGTTTTGGTGGTCATCCAGAGTTTAATGGTTTGTTCGAGAAATTCAGGAAGCACAACAGGCGGAATAATGGTGGCGATATTGCCAGGCTTTGGTCGCTTTTGCTCAATGTAAAACAAATAGACAAAGAAGGCATCGTCGGGGATTTTGCCGAAGTTGGGGTGTGGCGAGGGAATACGGCTGCGGTACTCGCGTACTATGCGGAACAATTCGGTCGTGATGTATTCCTGTTTGATACGTATGAAGGGTTTAGCGAGCAGGACTTGAATGGGATCGATGCGCGTCAGGGAGTTTCGTTTTCAGATACCTCGCTGGACATGGTAAAAGAAGTGGTGGGCAGTGATGGTGGCAGCGCTCACTTTGTGCGAGGGTGGTTTCCAGACTCGATCACGGAACAGCACCAGGCGCGGAAGTATGCCGTGGTAAGCCTGGATTGCGATTTGTATGCGCCGATGAAGGCCGGACTGGAATTTTTCTATCCTCGCATGTCAGAAGGTGGAATATTTTTTCTTCACGATTACTCGAGCCAGTATTGGGAGGGAGCAACAAAAGCAATTGACGAGTGGTCCGCATCAACGGGTGAAAAAATCATTTTGATGCCGGACAAGTCAGGTAGCGCGTTTGTCAGGAAAACCCGATAAAAGTGGATTGATGAGAATGAGCGAAATATCATGACGATTACTATTGCCCTATCCAAAGGCCGCATCTTCGAGGAAACCTTGCCGTTGCTGGCAGCGGCAGGCATCACACCGCTGGAAGACCCGGAGTCTTCGCGCAAATTGATCCTGCCGACCAATCGCGCCGATGTGCGGCTCATCATTGTGCGTGCCAGCGATGTGCCGACCTATGTGCAATACGGCGCGGCAGACCTAGGCGTGGCGGGCAAGGATGTGCTTAACGAGCACGGCGGGATGGGTCTGTATCAGCCGCTGGATTTGAACATCGCGCGCTGCCGTATGATGGTCGCGGTGCGCGATGATTTCGATTATGAATCCGCTGTGCGCCAAGGCGCGCGCCTGCGCGTGGCGACCAAATATGTGCAGACCGCCAGGGATCACTTCGCCGCAAAAGGCGTGCATGTGGATTTGATCAAGCTGTACGGCTCGATGGAGCTGGCGCCGCTGGTGGGGTTGTCGGATGCGATTGTCGACCTGGTGAGCAGCGGCAATACGCTGAAGGCGAACCACCTGAAGGCGGTCGAGCATATCGCCGACATCTCGTCGCGCCTCGTGGTGAACCAGGCCGCGCTGAAATTAAAACACGATGCCATCCAGCCGATGCTGGATGCGTTTGCTCTTGCAATCAAAAAATAGGAACTGCTCCCGGATGAAAATCAGACGACTTTCCAGCCGCGCTACCGGCTTTGATGAAGAGTTGACCAGGCTGCTGGCCTTCGAGGAAACAGCGGACGAAAAGCTGGAAGCGACTGTGGCAGGCATCCTCACCGATGTGCGCAAGCGCGGCGATGCAGCCGTGCTCGAATACACCGCCAGATTCGACCGCCTGCCGCTGGCTAATGCCGCAGCGATGGAGCTGCCTCAGAATGAATTACGCGCAGCATTCGACGGCCTGCCCGCCGAACAGCGCAGCGCGCTGGAGCAGGCCGCACAGCGCGTGACCGACTATCACAAGAAGCAAGTGCAAACTTCGTGGAGCTACACCGAAGCCGACGGCACTCTGCTCGGCCAGCAAGTGACGCCGCTGGATCGCGTCGGCCTGTATGTGCCGGGCGGCAAGGCGGCCTACCCTTCCTCGGTGCTGATGAACGCGCTGCCCGCCAAGGTGGCGGGTGTGGGCGAACTGATCATGGTTGTACCGACCCCGGACGGCGTGAAGAATCAACTGGTGCTGGCGGCGGCGTATCTGGCAGGTGTGGATCGCGTGTTCACCATCGGCGGCGCGCAAGCGGTGGCGGCATTGGCTTACGGCACGGCGACCATCCCGAAAGTGGACAAGATCGTCGGCCCCGGCAACGCCTATGTGGCAGCCGCCAAACGCCGCGTGTTCGGTGTGTGCGGCATCGACATGATCGCCGGGCCATCAGAAATTCTGGTGATCTGCGACGGGCAAACCAACCCCGACTGGATCGCGATGGACCTGTTCTCGCAGGCCGAGCACGACGAACTGGCACAGGCCATTTTGCTGTCGCCCGATGCGAAATTTATTGAAGCGGTGGCGCAAAGCGCCGACCGCCTGCTGGAGCAAATGCCGCGCCGCGACATCATCAAGACCGCATTGGAAAACCGCGGCGCATTGATCCATGTCGCCGACCTGGATGAAGCCTGCGCGATCAGCAACCGCATCGCCCCGGAACATCTGGAATTGTCGGTCGAAGACCCGCAAAGCTGGTTGCCCAGACTGAAACATGCCGGCGCGATATTCATGGGCCGCTACACCTCCGAATCGCTCGGCGACTACTGCGCCGGGCCGAACCATGTGCTGCCAACCTCGGGTACCGCGCGTTTCTCCTCGCCGCTGGGCGTATACGACTTCCAGAAACGCAGCAGCCTGATCCAGGTTTCCGCGCAGGGCGCGCAGAAGCTGGGCGCAATCGCAGCCACACTGGCATTCGGCGAAGGTTTGCAGGCGCACGCCCAGTCGGCGCTGTTCAGGAAAAACGCGGCATCCTGAGACAAGGATGGCGGTGCTGTCCATCCACCAGAATTCCTTATCTTTCCCGTGGCGAATTCCGGATTTCAAGTTGATTTGATTGCTATGGGCCGTATCAAAATCATGCCAAATATCCGTATTGGCGACTCCGTTTTGAGGAGCTTTTCTGTTATATTGTGTCTAATAGCTTGTGTTGTCGCGTTTCGATGCGCACCCGTTGTTATCAAATGAGAGAGGTATCCAAAATGCGTATTAACCCTATCCAGCTTATGAGTAGCCTGCGGTATCTGGCTTCCGTATCGTTGCTTTTACTTGCCTCATGCGGCGGCGGGGGCGGCGGCGCTACGACGACGACACCACCACCTCCACCGCCACCTCCTCCAACTTCCTTTACCATCGGCGGCACGATCACCGGACTTACCGGCAGCGGCCTCAAGCTGCGCAACAATGGCGGTGACGACCTGTCTGTTACTGCCGGCAGCACCAGCTATACCTTCACTACCTCGGTTGCCAGTGGCGGCAGCTACAATGTTACCGTCCTGACCAATCCCGGCACGCCGACCCAGGTTTGCACGATCGCGAACGCATCGGGCGGCAGCTTGAGCGCGAACGTCACCAATGCCAATGTGACCTGCGTGAACGCCTACACGATTAGCGGCACGATAACCGGCGATGTTACTGTCGCAACTGCCAGTATTGGCCCCACTTTGCAGAACAATCTCGGCGACAACCTTTTTATTCCCGTTCTGCCTGCCTCTGGCGTTCCTGCAAGCTTTACTTTCAGCACGCCGGTTATAAGTGGAGGGACTTACTCCGTCACCCAACTTAGCCGCGCCAGTGCGCCAGTCCAGGACTGCGTTGTCACAAGTGGTTCCGGTACTGGCGTTGTTGCCAATATCACCACTGTGGCGGTTGCTTGCACGAAACCTGTGTCCATTCCACCCGCCCAATTTGCCTACGTGACCAATAGCACGGCCAATACCGTCCAGGCTTACACCATTAATACCGGCGCACCTCCCGGGGGGCTCACACCTGTGGGCACTGCGACGGCGACGGGCAATGGCCCTTACTCCGTTTCGGTCGGGCCCGGCAGCAAGTATGCCTATGTGGTGAACAGCAACGATCACACGATTTCGGCTTACAGCATTGGCGGGACCGGAGCGCTTACCCTGCTCGCCGATGTGGATGCCGGCACCCCAGGTAATCAGACCAGCATCGCGACGGGTAATATCCCCTATTCCGTCACGGTTCATCCCTCGGGCAAATTTGCCTACGTTGCGAATGAAGGGGTGGGGGTTAACGGCAACTCCATCTCGGCATACAGCATCAATGCCAGCGGCGCGCTCGCTACGATCGATGCCGATGGTGTAACCACCGGTACGCAGGCAATCATCGTGGCCGGCACGAATCCCCTTTCCGTCGTTGTCGACCCCACCGGCAAGTTCGCCTATGCGGCGAATTACGCCAGCGATACTGTCTCGGCCTACACGATCGACCAGATTACCGGAGCGCTGACGCCCGTGGCCGGCAGTCCGTTTGCGGTTGTCGGCGGCCCAAGTGCTGTTGCGATTGACCCCACCGGCAAGTGTGCTCTTGTCGCGAATAATACCGCTGATAACGTCAAGTCCTACACGATTAACGCGACTACCGGTGCGCTGGCTCTTGTGAGTACAGTGGTTTCCGGGGCAGCGGGGAGCGCGCCGCGCGGGGTATCCATCGATCCCGCCACCGGCCTGTACGCCTATGTGGCAAATGCCAATAGCGCCAGTGTCTCGGGCTTTAGCCTTGTTCCCGCCACGTGCGTAATCGCCTCGATCGATACCGATGCTGTTCTTGGTGGAGTAAATCCGACCATCGCCGCCGGAACGGTACCGTTCTCGGTTAACGTCGACGCGTCAGGCAAGTATGTCTATGTGGCGAATTTCAGTTCCAATAACGTTTCGGCCTACAGCATCAATGGTGCCGGGGCGCTGACGCCCTTGAGTACCCCCACGTATGCTACCGGAACCGGCCCCACTTCGGTTACGACGGCCCAGTAACTCTTCTGTAGCACTCGCATGACAAAGACCCCGGCAACGGGGTCTTTGTCATTTGTATGCGCGTGAGGGAAGCCGCCTTATCTGGCCGTCGTAATGCTTTTCGCTTCGGCCAGCAGGAACTCCTTGAATGCCAGCGCCGCGCCGGACAGGCGCTTGTGGCTGCGGTGCGCGACGTACCAGTGGCGCCGCAGCGGGAAGTGTTCGACGTTGAGCATCGCGAGCCGTCTGGTTTCCAGTTCCAGTTCGATGCTGTGCAGCGACAGGATGCCCAACCCCATGCCGGCTTGCACCGCCTGTTTGATGGCTTCGTTGGTTTCCATTTCCATGCTGATGCGCGGCTGGATTTGATGTTCCGCGAAAACCCGCTCCATCGCGCTGCGCGTGCCGGAACCAAGTTCACGCGACAGAAAGGTTTCCTGTGCGAGCCGCGAAAGTTTGACGCGCTTGAGTCCGGCGAGCGGGTGATCGGGTGCGGCAATCACCACCACCTGATTGTCGAGAAACGGCTCCGCGATGATGTCCAGCCCCTCCGGCGGCTGCCCCATGATGGCGAGGTCGGTGCTGTTGTCGGCGAGCTGCTTGAGCACGGCATCGCGGTTGGCGACTTGCAGCATCACGTTGATGTGGGGATACCGCTGGCAGAATTTCGCCAGCAGCCTCGGGGTGAAATAGTTGGCGGTGTTCACCACCGACAGCGTGAGTTTGCCGTGCCCCAGCCCCTTCATTTCGTCGAACACCGCTTCCATTTCGGCAAGCTGTTGCGCGATGCTGTGGCTGTAATGAAACAGCTCGCGCCCGGCTTCGGTGAGGAAGATCTTTTTGCCCATTTGTTCGAACAGCGGCAGGCCGATATGCTCTTCCAGTTGCTTGATCTGCATGGACACTGCCGGTTGCGATAGGTATAGTTCTTCGGCAGCTCGCGAGTAGTTCAGGTGGCTGGCTACCTTTTCGAAGACCTGGAGCTGACGTAACGTAAAATTGAGCATATCGGGATTATAGCAAACCATAAGCGTTTGTTATGGTATTCATAAAAACAATTGACTATCGTTTATACATTGATGCACCTATAGTGACAACCGTTGCGAAGGAACCGCAAGTCGAAATCAATCGTTAATACAGGAGAATGCTATGGATCAATCGAATCGTTATGCGGATCTGAGTCTGAAAGAAGCAGACCTGATCAAGGGAGGCAATCACATTCTGGTTGCTTACACGATGGAGCCTGCTGCGGGCGTTGGTTATCTGGAAGCGGCAGCTCACGTCGCGGCTGAATCTTCAACCGGCACCAACGTGGAAGTGTCGACTACCGACGAATTCACCAAGGGGGTGGACGCGCTGGTGTACTTCATCGATGAAGCCAAGGGCATCATGAAGGTCGCTTATCCGAACGACCTGTTCGACCGCAACGTCACCGATGGCCGCATCATGATCGTATCTTTCCTGACCCTGTGTATCGGCAACAATCAGGGCATGGGCGACATTGCGAATCTGCAAATGCAGGATTTCTACGTGCCGCCGCGCATGCTGCAATTATTCGACGGGCCGGCCAAGGACATCTCCGACCTGTGGCGCATTCTCGGTCGCCCGGTCAAGGACGGCGGCTATATTTCCGGCACGATCATCAAGCCCAAGCTGGGGTTGCGTCCCGAACCGTTTGCCAGGGCGGCTTACCAGTTCTGGCTGGGTGGCGATTTCATCAAGAACGATGAGCCGCAAGGCAACCAGGTGTTCTGCCCGATCAAGAAAGTGTTGCCTCTGGTGTACGACTCGCTGAAGCGCGCCCAGGACGAAACCGGCCAGGCCAAGCTGTTCTCGATGAACATTACTGCCGACGATCACTATGAAATGTGCGCTCGTGCCGACTTTGCGCTGGAGACCTTCGGTCCGGATGCGGACAAGGTGGCGTTTCTGGTGGATGGCTTCGTCGGCGGCCCCGGCATGATAACGACAGCACGTCGTCAATACCCAAGCCAGTACCTGCACTACCACCGGGCCGGCCACGGCATGGTCACTTCGCCGTCCTCCAAGCGAGGCTATACAGCCTTTGTGCTGGCCAAGATGTCCCGGTTGCAGGGCGCTTCCGGCATCCACGTCGGCACGATGGGGTTCGGCAAGATGGAAGGCGGTAAGGATGACCGCATCATCGCCTACATGATCGAGCGCGACAGCTGCACCGGCCCGTTCTACCATCAGGAATGGTATGGCATGAAGCCGACCACGCCGATCATCTCCGGCGGCATGAACGCGTTGCGTCTGCCCGGCTTCTTCGAGAATCTCGGTCACGGCAACGTGATCAATACCGCAGGCGGTGGTTCTTACGGCCACATCGATTCTCCGGCTGACGGCGCGAAATCGCTGCGCCAGGCGTACGAATGCTGGAAGTCCGGTTCCGACCCGATCCAGTACGCGAAGGAGCATAAGGAATTCGCACGCGCGTTCGAATCCTTTCCGAAAGACGCGGATAAGATTTTCCCGGGCTGGCGCGAAAAGTTGGGCGTGCACAAGTAGGCACGTAGCCGGCGTAGGGTGCATTCCATGCACCATGGTGCATGGAATGCACCCTACCTGGCTGGTTCAACCATCGATGCCTCCGGCCTACTGGGGGCGTTGTTGTTTATAGGGACAAAAAATGACCAATAAAGACCAATATAAAGTCAATCAGGAGCCGTTCTACCAGCCGCAAGGCGACGAGGTCGCACTGTACGAAGCCGCTTATGCGGCGCGCCTGCCGGTGATGATAAAAGGCCCGACCGGCTGCGGCAAATCGCGCTTCGTCGAATACATGGCGTGGAAGCTGGGCAAGCCCTTGATTACCGTGGCCTGCAACGAAGACATGACTGCCAGCGACCTGGTCGGGCGCTACCTGCTCGACGCCAACGGCACACGCTGGCTGGACGGCCCGCTGACCACCGCAGCACGCATCGGCGCGATCTGTTATCTCGACGAAATTGTCGAGGCGCGCCAGGACACCACCGTGGTGATCCATCCGTTGACCGACCATCGCCGCACTCTGCCGCTGGACAAGAAGGGCGAGCAGCTCGAGGCGCATTCCGATTTTCAGATGGTAATTTCCTACAATCCCGGTTACCAGAGCCTGCTGAAAGACTTGAAACAATCCACCAAGCAGCGCTTTACTGCGTTTGAGTTCGACTATCCCACTGCGATACTGGAAGTGGAGATTCTTTGCAAGGAAACCGGCATGGATAAAGAGATGTCGGCCAGTCTGGTGAAGATCGGTCAGGCGGCGCGCAACCTGAAAGGACATGGACTGGACGAGGGGATTTCCACGCGCTTGCTGGTGTATGCGGCCACCTTGATTAAAGGTGGTGTTGAACCGCGTGCTGCTTGCCGTATGGCCTTGGTGCGCCCGATCACTGACGACGCGGACATCCGCGATACGCTGGATCACGCGATCGACGCGGTGTTCGGGTAATTGTATTTGTAGGAGCACGCTATGCGTGCGAATCGCGGCCATGGGCCGCTCCTAAAGTTGCATTTTAGCCAAATGAATTATCACGACTGAACGACCATGGAAACCGCAACCATCCCTGCCGAACTGGATGTCTACTGGAAGCAGCTTGACTGCGGTTTCCCGCGCGTCGAGCCGGTGTTTGCCGATTGCATGCGCGAGGCGCTGGCTACGCTTTCCAAACAGGGTGTGGATGCTTACATTGAGAACGCTCGCTTCCTCGGCAAGATGGGGCGCGGTGCGGAGCCGATCCTGATTTTCATGGAAAAATGGCCGGCGGTGGCCAAAACACTGGGCGAAGATGCGCTGCCTGCCATCATGGAATGCATCCGCAGGATGTGGAAGTCGCCAAACGGCAATGCAATCACACCATTCCTGCAATCGTTGCCGGCCACCGCGCGGCGCCTGCAATCTCCGCAACAGTTGCGCGGCTATCTGGATATCGCGCTTGATTTCATGGAGCGCACTACCGGTTCGATCCACGGCATCCAGCAGACTTTTCCCAGCCCCGGGCTGCCTTCTCTTTTCAAACAAGTCTCGGTGCTGCTCAGCCAGCTTTCCCTTGAGGGGCTGAAAAACTGGGTGGAATACGGCGTGCGTTATTACAAGGATCACCCCGATCGGCAGATCGACTATTTCAGCCTGCAATCGGCGGACAGTCGCGCGGTGCTGCAACGCGAGCGGCATGGCACGCTGCTGGTGGACAACGAGCGCAAGCTGGACATGTATTTGCGCGGGTTGTGGCACGACGCAGATCAATTGATCCCGTACTCCGGTGCGTTCGACGAACTGCGCAAACCGATCCCCTATTACGACAAACTCGGCATCCGCCTGCCGGATGTGTATGACGACTTCATCCCCTCCGTAGGATGCACTCCGTGCACCGAAAATGGTGCATGGAATGCACCCTACGATAAAGCGGAAAGAATCGTTATATCTGGCATAGATCGCTACCGCGCCGTGCTGGCGCACATCGCCGCGCACCGGCGCTGGACGACGGCTATTTTTGCCGACAATTTCAGCCCGTTTCAGCGCATGGCCGTGGAATTTCTGGAGGACTCGCGCGTGGAATATCTGGCGATGCGCGAGTATCCCGGCCTGCGCCGCATCTTCGCGGCGTTGCATCCCATTCCCGCCGAAGATGCCTGCGATCCCGAGAATGAGTCCGGTGTGCGCCATCGTCTGGCGATGTTGTCGCGCGCCATCCTCGACCCGCGGCATCCCTACAAAAATCCGCATATCATCGAATTTGCGCAACGCTTCCTCGCGCTGATGCAACATAGCGATTCTGGCACTCCAGAGATGGCCGACCTTGCGGTTTTGTTCGTTGCCAAGACTCGCCGTCAGAGCGATCAACTCCCAAAAATCCACTTCAAGGATACGGTGGTGGATTACCGCGACGACAATCGCCAGATGTGGAAATTCATTGAGGAGGGCGATGAGGAAGAAGCCTTCGACGAGCCGCGCAAGATTGAACCGGGCGAGGAAATCAACGGCCTGCCGCCGCGGCATTACCACGAGTGGGATTATCTCAACCATAGTTACCGCCCGGACTGGGTCAGTGTGTATGAGGCTTTGCACCCGTCCGGCAGTGCGGCGGACATCGACAGGCTGCTGGCCAAACACGCCGCGCTCGCCAAGCGCTTGAAAAAAATGCTCGACCTGATCAAGCCGCAGGAAAAGGTGCGTATCCGCTATCAGGAAGAAGGCAGCGAGCTGGACCTGGATGTCGCGCTACGTTCGCTGATCGATTACAAGAGCGGCGCAACGCCCGACCCGCGCATCAACATGAGCCACAAGACCAGCGGGCGCAACATCGCGGTGATGCTGCTGCTGGATTTGTCGGAATCGCTCAACGAAAAGGCGGCGGGCTGTGACCAAACCATTCTCGAATTGAGCCGTGAGGCGGTATCGCTGTTGGCATGGGCGATCGAGAAACTGGGCGACCCGTTCGCCATTGCCGGTTTTCATTCTAATACGCGGCACGACGTGCGCTACCTGCACATCAAGGGCTACAGCGAAAGCTGGGATGACCGGGTGAAGGGGCGGCTGGCGGCGATGGAAGCAAATTATTCCACACGCATGGGCGCGGCGATGCGCCATGCCGCGCACTATCTGGAAAAACAGCAGGCCGATAAAAAATTGATGCTGGTGTTGACCGATGGCGAGCCGTCGGACGTGGACAGCAAGGATGGGCGCATGCTGATTGAGGACGCGCGGCAGGCGGTGACCGAACTGGACCGGCAGGGCATCTATGCCTATTGCATTAACCTTGATTCCAAGGCGGATAAATATGTCGCGGACATCTTTGGTAATCAATACACCATCATCGACCGGGTTGCGCAGTTGCCGGAGCGTTTGCCACAACTGTTTATTTCGCTGACTAAATAAACGGTAATTATATTTTGCTACGCGCCGGGGTAGTCATGCGGGATGGTGGGGCGGCCATTGCTGCGGTTTTGCCGATGCAAAAACTTCGATATGACCAAAGACGAAACACCAGATGTTTTCGGGGTGCAAGTAAACATGTTCCTTGAATTTATCCATGGAATCAGCAGCAGCAATTAATTCAGTTTGACATGCAAGTCACTGATTGGCATAATCGCGGGTTCTGTCTGGAGGGGTGGCCGAGCGGTTAAAGGCAGCAGACTGTAAATCTGCCCTCTTATGAGTACGAAGGTTCGAACCCTTCCCCCTCCACCAATGATGTTTTGGCTTTTGTGGATAGTTAGTTGGGCTGGCGTTGTGGCGATTGCTGTTTGGCCATGTTGTTTGGAGAAAAAGGCCATTGTTAGTAGGAAAAGCTTGCGGGTGTAGCTCAATGGTAGAGCAGAAGTTTTCCAAACTTACGACGAGGGTTCGATCCCCTTCACCCGCTCCAGTTATTTGTATGCTCGCCCATGTGGCTCAGTGGTAGAGCACTCCCTTGGTAAGGGAGAGGTCGCGAGTCCGATTCTCGCCATGGGCACCAGGTTTTGTATTTTATTATTAACGTTTGACATTGATAAGGAAAAATCATGGCAAAGAGTAAATTTGAACGCACCAAACCGCACGTCAACGTAGGCACGATAGGCCACGTGGATCACGGCAAGACCACATTGACCGCAGCGATCACCACCGTACTGTCCAAGAAATTTGGCGGCGAAGCCAAGGCTTACGACCAGATTGACGCTGCACCGGAAGAAAAGGCGCGCGGCATCACCATCAACACCGCGCACGTGGAATACGAGACAGCCAACCGCCACTACGCCCACGTAGACTGCCCGGGCCACGCCGACTACATCAAGAACATGATTACCGGCGCCGCCCAGATGGACGGAGCCATCCTGGTGGTATCCGCCGCCGACGGCCCGATGCCGCAAACCCGTGAGCACATCCTGCTGGCACGCCAGGTTGGCGTGCCTTACATCATCGTGTTTATGAACAAATGCGACATGGTTGACGACGAGGAGCTGCTTGAGCTGGTTGAAATGGAAGTGCGCGAACTGCTCTCCAAATACGAATTTCCCGGCGACGACATCCCTATCATCAAAGGCTCCGCACTCAAGGCGCTGCAAGGCGACCAAGGCGACTTGGGCGAACCCTCCATCTTCCGTTTGGCCGAAGCGCTTGACAGCTACATCCCGCAACCCAAGCGCGCCCTGGACGGCGCCTTCCTGATGCCGGTAGAAGACGTCTTCTCGATCTCCGGTCGCGGCACCGTGGTAACCGGTCGTATCGAACGCGGCATCGTCAAGGTCGGCGAAGAACTGGAAATCGTCGGCATCAAACCAACGCTCAAGACCACCTGCACCGGCGTGGAAATGTTCCGCAAGCTGCTCGACCAGGGCCAGGCAGGCGACAACGTCGGCGTGCTGCTGCGCGGCACCAAGCGTGAAGAAGTCGAACGCGGCCAGGTATTGGCCAAGCCCGGCTCCATCACCCCGCACACCAAGTTCACTGCGGAGATCTACGTGCTGGGCAAAGACGAAGGCGGGCGTCATACACCGTTCTTCCAGGGTTACCGTCCGCAGTTCTATTTCCGCACCACCGATGTGACCGGCGCAGTTGAATTGCCGGCAGGCACTGAAATGGTCATGCCGGGCGACAACGTCAGCATTACCGTCAACCTGATCAACCCGATCGCGATGGAAGAGGGATTGCGCTTTGCGATTCGCGAAGGCGGACGTACCGTCGGCGCCGGCGTGGTTGCAAAGATTATTGAGTAACAAAAGTGGGTGGGGGGAATAGGGAAGGGTTTGATCCTCCTCCATTCTCTCTTCCAAAGTTTAGGCCAGTAGCTCAATTGGTAGAGTATCGGTCTCCAAAACCGAGGGTTGGGGGTTCGAGACCCTCCTGGCCTGCCAAAAAAAGCATGTAACAGTTAACCGGAATAATCGCGCATGGCAGACAAAATCAAGTTTTTCGTTGCATTTCTGTTGGCGGCAGCAGGCATCGCGGGCTTCTACTATTTGCACGATAGTGCGGCAGTACTAAGGCTGGCTTCGTTGCTGGTCGGTTTATTGCTGGCTGTAGGGGTGGCGTGGACCAGCGAATCGGGAAAGCGATTTTTTGCATTTGGCAGGGATTCTGTTGCCGAGGCGAAGCGGGTGGTTTGGCCGACGCGCAAGGAAACGATGCAAACTACCGGCGTGGTGATTTTGTTTGCTATTGTTATGGCGTTGTTTTTGTGGGCGGTAGATGCCAGTCTGATGGTGATAGTGAATAATCTGATGGGGCGGGGTGATTGATGGCCATGCATTGGTATGTTGTCCATACGTACTCGCAGTTTGAAAAAAGCGTGCAGCGTGCATTGACAGAGCGTATTCAGCGCGAGGGTATGCAGGATAAATTTGGCCAAATTCTGGTTCCGGTCGAAGAGGTTGTGGAGCTGAAAGCTGGGCAAAAAAGCATTACTGAGCGCAAGTTCTTCCCCGGTTACGTTTTGGTCGAAATGGAAATGACTGATGAGACTTGGCACTTGGTGAAGAGCACTCCCAAGGTAACCGGTTTCTTGGGCGGTTCTGCGATGAAGCCGACACCGATCAGCGAAAAGGAAGTGCAGAATATCATGCAGCAAATGCAGGCGGGTGTTGAAAAACCAAGGCCAAAAGTGCTGTTTGAGGTGGGTGAACTGGTGCGTGTTAAAGAAGGCCCATTCACAGATTTCAATGGGTCGGTTGAGGATGTTAATTACGACAAGAATAAAATTCGCGTGGCGGTGACCATCTTCGGTCGCTCGACACCGGTAGAGCTGGATTTCGGCCAGGTTGAAAAGGCCTGAAGAAATACAGGACTGAGGATTCAGGACTCAGGTCTGGGTAGAAGAGAAGTAATTGTTTTTAACGGGGAGCGTGCCGGTAACAGCGGTATGCGTTTAACCCACTGATAAGGAGTAGCAACATGGCAAAAAAAGTTGTCGGTTATATCAAATTGCAAGTACCTGCGGGCAAGGCAAATCCAAGTCCACCGATTGGCCCGGCGTTGGGTCAGCGCGGATTGAATATCATGGAGTTCTGCAAAGCGTTTAACGCGCAAACTCAAGGTGTTGAGCCAGGCTTGCCGATCCCGGTGGTGATCACCGCTTTTGCGGACAAGAGCTTCACTTTTATCATGAAGACTCCGCCTGCGACCATTCTGATCAAGAAGGCCGCTGGTGTGCAAAAGGGCAGTAAAACGCCGCACACCGACAAGGTGGGCAAACTGACCCGCAAGCAAGCGGAAGAAATCGCAACAGCAAAGATGCCGGATCTGACAGCTGCCAATATGGATGCCGCAGTGCGCACCATTGCGGGAAGCGCGCGCAGCATGGGTATAACCGTGGAGGGCGTATAATATGTCGAAACGTTATAAAGCAATTGCAGCCAAGATCGATCGCAACAAGATGTATCCCTTGAATGATGCATTGAATCTGGTTAAAGAAAATGCCGGGGCAAAGTTCGATGAGTCTATCGATATTGCTATAAACCTCGGCATTGATGCCAAAAAATCCGACCAACTAGTGCGCGGTTCCGTGGTGTTGCCCAAGGGTACCGGAAAAACCGTGCGTGTGGCAGTGTTCGCACAGGGCGCAAAAGCCGAAGAGGCCAAGGCTGCCGGTGCGGACATTATAGGTTTCGAAGATTTGGCCGAATCCATCAAGGGTGGCAATCTGAACTTTGACGTGTTGATTGCCAGCCCGGATGCAATGCGTCTGGTTGGGCAATTGGGCCAGATTCTCGGCCCGCGTGGTTTGATGCCTAATCCCAAGGTAGGCACGGTGTCCGCCGATGTGGCCGGTGCGGTGAAGAACGCCAAGGCTGGTCAAGTTCAGTACCGTACAGACAAGAACGGCATCGTTCAGTGCACCATCGGCCGCGCTTCGTTCGCGCCCGAAGCATTGCGCGAAAACCTGTTGGCGCTGATTGACGCTCTGAACAAGGCCAAGCCGGCGGCATCCAAGGGGGTGTACCTGAGAAAGGTATCTATCTCCAGCACCATGGGTGCCGGCATCCGCGTCGAGCAGGCAAGCCTTGTTGCAGGATGATTTAATTTGTTGTGTTTGAATTTGCTGGTGAGACTTTGTCTCGGCAGCATTTGTTTTTGGACTGCTGGCGTGTATGCAGCATCCAAGACCGGTGGAGCCGTGAGGCTTAATACTCGGTAGATAGTTGATGGTGTGTTTGAGGATTTTCTGTCCTTATTCCCTCTGTCTTCTGTCCTCTGATTCCCCCGTAGATGGTGTGCCCGCGAGCAGGAATTGTTGTTCTCCTGGCTCATGGTCGCTGTTGTAAACGATGGAATGCGCGCAGGCGCATTCTGGAAACTGGAGGAAGACTTGAGTCTCAATCTGCAAGAAAAACAAGCCGTGGTAGCGGAGGTCAGTGCCCAAGTGGCGCAGGCTCAAACTATCGTCTTGGCAGAATATCGTGGCATCAAGGTCGCTGACATCACCAAGTTGCGTGCTAGTGCACGTAAGTCCGGGGTGTATTTCCATGTGTTGAAAAACACGTTGGCAAGGCGCGCGGTGCAAGGAACACCTTTTGAAGCACTGGCTGAAAAAATGGTTGGCCCTCTTGTGTATAGCATGAGTGCTGATCCAGTCGCCGCTGCAAAAGTGGTGTTCGATTTTGCCAAAACCAATGACAAGCTTGTGATTAAGGCTGGTGCAATGAGCGGTTCCGTGATGTCTGCGGAACAGGTGTCTGTGCTTGCTGCAATTCCAAGCCGCGACGAGTTGCTTGCTCGCTTGATGGCAACCATGAATGCGACGACAGCCAAGTTTGTCCGCACTCTGGCCGCAATCCGCGACAAGAGCGAAGCCGTAACCGCTGCTTAATATTTTTGAATTAACTGAACAAGGAGAACAACATGGCTGTAACAAGTGCTGACTTGATGGATGCAATCGCTAAGATGACGGTGCTGGAACTGTCTGATCTGATCAAGCAAATGGAAGAGAAGTTTGGCGTGTCCGCTGCGGCCGTTGCCGTTGCCGGTCCTGCCGCTGGTGGCGGAGCTGCCGCTGCCGCTGAGCAAACAGAATTCAGTGTGATCCTGAAGGCTGCAGGCGATAACAAGGTGAATGCAATTAAGGTGGTTCGTACCATTACCGGGCTGGGCTTGAAAGAAGCCAAGGATCTGGTTGATGGCGCGCCGAAGGCTGTCAAGGAAGGCGTTTCCAAGGCTGATGCCGATGCGATTCTGAAGCAGCTGATCGAAGCTGGCGCAACAGCTGAAATCAAGTAAGGTTGTAAATCGTAGAAAGGCTGACGGCATACCGTCAGCCTTTTGCCGCTATAAAAAGCTAGCGGTCAGGAAGTCTGCAAATATTTCCTGTCCCCTGTCTTTTTCCTCGATCGTGGAGATTATATGAGCTACTCTTTTACCGAAAAAAAACGTATCCGTAAAAGTTTTGCCAAGCGAGTCGGCGCTTTGCCGGTTCCTTTCCTGTTGTCTACACAGCTGGAATCATTCGCAGCATTTTTGCAGGCGTACACTCCGCCAGAGCAACGCAAAAATGAAGGATTGCAGGCGGCTTTTAACGGGATATTCCCGATCTTTAGTCATTCCAAAAATGCGCGTCTCGACTTTGTCAGTTACACGTTGGGCATACCACCCTTCGACGTGAAGGAATGCCGTCAGCGTGGGCTGACGTATGCTTCGCCGTTGCGTGCCAGCGTGCGCTTGACCATTATGGACAAAGAAGCGTCCAAGCCCACCGTTAAGGAAGTGAAAGAGCAGGAAGTGTACATGGGCGAAATTCCGCTGATGACCCATACCGGCTCGTTTGTGATTAACGGTACCGAACGCGTTATCGTTTCCCAGTTGCATCGTTCGCCCGGAGTGTTCTTTGAACATGACCGCGGCAAGACACATTCCTCGGGCAAGCTGCTGTTCTCCGCGCGCATTATTCCCTATCGTGGCTCCTGGCTGGATTTCGAATTCGACGCAAAGGACTATGTGTACTTCCGTATTGATCGTCGCCGCAAGATGCCGGTCACTATCCTGCTGCG
The DNA here is from genome assembly GCA_023259055.1 of Nitrosomonadales bacterium. Lineage (GTDB taxonomy): Bacteria > Pseudomonadota > Gammaproteobacteria > Burkholderiales > Gallionellaceae > Gallionella. The sequence continues at coordinate 512,134 of JAHFQZ010000001.1, read as the reverse complement.
CGCGTTGGGCTACAACAACGAGGATATGCTCAGAATGTTCTTTGAGTTTGACACGTTCCATCTGGGCAAGAAGAGCATTCAGTTCGAGGTAGTGCCGGAGCGCCTGCGCGGTGACTTGGCACGTTTTGATATATTGGGTAAATCCGGCAAGGTCATCGTGGCCAAGGACAAGCGCATCACTGTGCGTCATATCCGCGAAATGCAGGAGGCAGGGATCGACAAGCTGGATGTGACCGAAGAATTCCTGATGGGTCGCGTGATTGCGAATGATGTGGTGGATAAGGATAGCGGCGAAATTATCGCCAAAGCCAATGATGAAATAACCGAAACATTGCTGCATACCCTGCAGGAAGCCGGCATCAAGAAAATTAGCACGCTGTACACCAACGATCTGGATCACGGCGCGTTTATTTCGCAAACCCTGCGCACCGATGAGACGACCGACCAGTGGACTGCGCACGTTGCGATCTACCGCATGATGCGTCCCGGCGAGCCTCCAACGGAGGAAGCGGTTGAGAACCTGTTCAACGGGCTGTTCTTCAATGAAGAACGCTACGATTTGTCTTCCGTCGGACGTATGAAATTCAATCGCCGTGTCGGGCGCGAGGAGCTGACTGGCGCTGCAATCTTGTCCAACGACGACATCGTTGAAGTGGTGAAGATTCTGGTTGAGCTGCGCAACGGGCGTGGTGAAATTGACGACATCGATCATCTCGGTAATCGTCGTGTCCGCGCTGTGGGTGAGTTGGCTGAAAACCAGTTCCGTGCTGGCTTGGCGCGCGTGGAACGCGCCGTCAAGGAACGTCTCGGCCAAGCCGAAACCGACAACCTGATGCCGCATGACCTGATCAATGCCAAGCCGATCTCTGCTGCCGTCAAGGAATTCTTCGGTTCCAGCCAGTTGTCGCAGTTCATGGACCAAACCAATCCGTTGTCCGAGATCACCCACAAGCGCCGTATTTCTGCGCTGGGGCCTGGAGGTCTGACTCGTGAAAGAGCGGGATTCGAGGTGCGCGACGTGCATCCGACCCACTACGGACGCATGTGCCCAATCGAAACGCCGGAAGGTCCGAACATCGGCCTGATTAACTCGCTGGCGTTGTATGCGCGCACCAACGAGTATGGCTTTATCGAAACACCATACCGCAAGGTGACCAAAGGAAAAGTGGCTGACGAGGTCGATTATTTGTCCGCGATTGAAGAAGGGAAATTTACCATTGCTCAGGCGAATGCTGAACTGGACAAGAAAGGCCACTTCACCAACGACATCGTGTCGGCTCGGCACCACAACGAATTTGTTCTGGCTGCCCCTGACCAGATGGAATACATGGACGTGTCACCTTCGCAGGTGGTTTCGGTAGCAGCTTCGCTGATTCCGTTCCTCGAGCATGACGATGCCAACCGTGCCTTGATGGGCGCCAACATGCAGCGCCAAGCCGTACCTTGCCTGCGCGCGGAAAAGCCGCTGGTGGGTACCGGCCTTGAGCGTACCGTGGCAGTTGACTCCGGTACAACAGTACAAGCCTGGCGCGGTGGTCGCATCGATTATGTGGATGCAGCCCGTATTGTGGTACGCGTCAACGACGAAGAAACTACTGCCGGTGAAGTTGGTGTGGATATTTACAATCTGACCAAATACACCCGTTCCAACCAGAACACCAACATCAACCAGCGACCACTGGTCAAGGTTGGCGATGTAATTGCGCGTGGTGACGTGGTGGCTGACGGCGCTTCAACTGACATGGGCGAGCTGGCTCTCGGCCAGAACATGCTGGTCGCATTCATGCCATGGAATGGCTACAACTACGAAGATTCAATTTTGATTTCAGAGCGTGTTTCTGCGCAAGATCGTTTCACTTCCATCCATATCGAAGAATTGACGGTCGCTGCCCGCGATACCAAGTTGGGACCTGAAGAAATTACCCGCGATATCCCGAATCTGGCCGAGGGGCAATTGGCGCGCCTGGACGAATGCGGCATCGTGCATATCGGTGCTGAAGTCGCGGTTGGTGACGTGCTGGTCGGCAAGGTGACACCCAAGGGCGAAACACAATTGACGCCCGAAGAAAAATTGCTGCGCGCGATTTTCGGCGAAAAGGCATCGGACGTGAAGGATACCAGCTTGCGTGTGCCGACCGGCAGCTCGGGAACAGTGATCGATGTGCAGGTATTCACACGCGAAGGCCTGCAACGCGACAAGCGCGCTCAGCAGATCATTGACGATGAACTGAATCGCTACAGGAAGGATCTGTCTGACCAGATGCGTATCGTTGAAATCGACGTGTTTGCGCGTATGGAAAAGTTGTTGCACAACAAAGTGGCTAACGGCGGACCCAAGAAGCTGGTCAAGGGCACCAAACTGAGCAAAGACTACTTGCATAGTATCGACCCCCACCAATGGTTCGATATTCGCGTCGCTAATGACGAGGTGGCTGCCCAGATGGAGCAAGTCAAGGAAAGCATGGCGCAAAAACGAGCTGAATTTGATGCTGCGTTTGAGCTGAAGAAGAAGAAGCTGACGCAAGGCGATGAATTGCAAGCCGGCGTGCAGAAGATGGTCAAGGTGTATGTTGCGGTGAAGCGCCGCCTGCAGCCTGGCGACAAGATGGCCGGCCGCCACGGCAACAAGGGAGTGGTCTCGCGTATCGTGCCAGTGGAAGATATGCCATACATGGCTGATGGCACACCGGTGGATGTGGTGCTGAACCCGCTCGGCGTACCTTCGCGGATGAACATCGGGCAGATTCTGGAAACGCATTTGGGGTGGGCGGCCAAAGGCTTGGGCAAGAAGATCGACGACATGCTGCAAACCAACGCCAAGATTACGGAGGTCCGTAAATTACTCAACAAGATTTACAATCATCACAATGGACAGACCGTTGATCTGGAGTCATTCACTGACGATGAAATAATCGAGTTGTGCCGCAACCTGAAGCATGGTGTGCCATTTGCGACACCGGTGTTTGACGGAGCCAGCGAGGAAGAAATCAAGTATATGCTGGCTCTGGCAGATTTGCCGGTGTCAGGCCAGGCAACGCTGCACGATGGCCGCACTGGAGAGGCGTTTGATCGCCAGGTAACTGTAGGCTACAAACACATTTTGAAGTTGCACCACTTGGTGGATGACAAGATGCACGCGCGTTCTACCGGACCCTACAGCCTGGTGACGCAACAGCCGTTGGGCGGTAAGGCGCAGTTTGGTGGCCAGCGCTTCGGTGAAATGGAAGTGTGGGCTCTGGAAGCCTACGGCGCAGCTTATACCCTGCAGGAAATGCTCACGGTTAAGTCGGACGATGTGGCGGGACGCACCAAGGTTTACGAAAGCATCGTCAAGGGCGAACACAAGATCGATGCCGGTATGCCGGAATCTTTCAATGTGGTCATCAAGGAAATTCGTTCATTGGCGATCGATATGGATTTGGTAAGACATTAGTTGCTAGACGTAAGTAGGTAGCCGCTGGTTGGTATTGCCGTTACACGGCTTTATCGGACAACCAACGACTAACGACTGTCATTCACTACTTGGAGTCTCACATGAAAACATTATTAGATTTATTCAAGCAGGTCACACAAAAAGAAGAATTCGATGCGATCAAGATTGGCCTCGCATCGCCGGAGAAAATCCGTTCGTGGTCCTACGGCGAAGTCAAGAAGCCGGAAACCATCAACTACCGCACTTTCAAGCCGGAGCGCGATGGGTTGTTCTGCGCGAAGATTTTCGGGCCAGTGAAGGACTATGAGTGTCTGTGCGGCAAGTATAAGCGTCTGAAACATCGCGGCGTGATCTGCGAAAAATGCGGTGTAGAAGTGACTTTGTCCAAGGTGCGCCGCGAGCGCATGGGGCATATCGAATTGGCCAGCCCGGTTGCGCATATCTGGTTCCTGAAATCGCTGCCTTCGCGCCTCGGTATGGTGCTGGACATGACCCTGCGCGACATCGAACGGGTGTTGTACTTCGAAGCCTATGTGGTGACTGAACCAGGCATGACACCGTTGAATCGTGGTCAACTGCTGTCTGAAGAAGACTATCTTGCCAAAACTGAGGAATATGGCGATGAGTTCAGTGCGACGATGGGTGCGGAAGGTATTCGTGCGTTGCTAAGCGGTTTGGATGTGACCAGTGAAATCGAGACCATCCGTGCTGATTTGGCGGCAACTGGCTCGGAAACCAAGATCAAGAAATATGCCAAGCGCCTGAAGGTGCTGGAGGCATTCAACGCGTCCGGCATCAAGCCGCAATGGATGGTGTTGACAGTGTTGCCGGTGTTGCCGCCTGAATTGCGTCCGCTGGTGCCTTTGGATGGAGGGCGCTTTGCCACTTCAGACCTGAATGATTTGTATCGTCGCGTGATCAACCGTAACAATCGCCTGCGTCGACTGCTTGAATTGAAGGCGCCGGACATCATCGTGCGCAACGAAAAGCGCATGTTGCAGGAAGCGGTGGACTCGCTGCTGGACAATGGCCGTCGCGGCAAGGCGATGACCGGCGCGAACAAGCGCCAGCTGAAATCGCTGGCCGACATGATCAAGGGCAAGAGCGGCCGCTTCCGTCAAAACCTGTTGGGCAAGCGCGTCGACTATTCCGGACGTTCCGTGATCGTTGTAGGGCCGCAACTTAAACTGCATCAGTGCGGTTTGCCGAAGAAGATGGCGCTGGAATTGTTCAAGCCGTTTATTTTCAGCCGTCTCGAAGCAATGGGGCTGGCGACCACCATCAAGGCCAGCAAGCGCATGGTCGAGGCCGAAGAGCCTATCGTGTGGGACATACTTGAAGAAGTGATCCGCGAGCATCCGGTGCTGTTGAACCGCGCTCCGACGCTACACCGCCTGGGTATTCAGGCGTTCGAACCAATCCTGATCGAAGGCAAGGCAATTCAGTTGCATCCGCTTGTTTGCTCGGCATTCAACGCCGACTTCGACGGCGACCAAATGGCGGTACACGTGCCGTTGTCCCTGGAAGCACAAATGGAAGCGCGCACCCTGATGCTGGCATCCAATAACGTGCTGTCGCCGGCTAACGGCGAACCGATCATCGTTCCGTCGCAGGATATCGTGCTGGGACTTTACTATATGACCCGCGAAAAAGTTGGCGCTTTGGGTGAAGGCTCGATGTTCGCCAACATCGCCGAGGTGTCGCGCGCTTACGAGACGCGCGAAGTCGAGCTGCAAGCCAAGGTGATAGTACGTCTCAGGGAAATCCACAAGGATGAGGCGGGGCAGCCGGTTGAAAAACGGGTTCGCCATGAAACAACTGTGGGCCGAGCCTTGTTGTCCGAGGTGTTGCCTGCAGGCCTGCCATTCGCCTTGATCAACAAGACGCTCAAGAAGAAAGAAATTTCGCGTTTGATCAATGCCAGCTTTCGGCAGTGTGGGCTGCGCGACACGGTGATTATGGCGGACAAGCTGATGTACACGGGCTTTACCTATGCGACTCGCGCCGGTATTTCGATTGCCGTGGACGACATGTTGATGCCGCCGCAGAAGAGCGAGCTGATCGGCACTGCTGAAAAAGAAGTCAAGGAAATTTATACTCAGTACACCTCCGGTCTTGTGACCGATGGCGAACGCTACAACAAGGTGGTGGATATCTGGGGGCGCACCGGCGACGTGGTTGCCAAAGCCATGATGGAACAGCTGGGCAGCGAACCAGTGCTCGATCGCGTCACAGGCTTGCCGCGCATGGTAAAGGGCAAGCCGGTGATGCAGGAGTCATTTAACTCCATCTACATGATGGCTGACTCTGGCGCGCGGGGCTCGGCAGCACAGATTCGCCAGTTGGCCGGCATGCGCGGCCTGATGGCCAAACCTGACGGCTCAATCATCGAGACTCCGATCACCGCGAACTTCCGCGAGGGGTTGAACATGTTGCAGTACTTCATTTCCACGCACGGCGCGCGAAAAGGTTTGGCTGATACTGCTCTGAAGACTGCGAACTCAGGCTACCTGACTCGCCGTTTGGTGGATGTAACTCAGGACTTGGTGGTTATTGAAGATGATTGCGGCACGGTCAACGGCACCTCGATGAAAGCCATGGTTGAAGGTGGTGAAGTCATCGAGGCATTGAGCGAGCGTGTTCTTGGCCGTGTGGTCAGCGCTGATGTGGTCAATCCGGAAAGTGGCGAAACGCTGTACGAGGCTGGCATGCTGCTCGATGAGACTGCGGTAGAGCGTATCGAAACGCTCGGTATTGATGAAGTGCGCGTGCGCACCCCGTTGAGTTGCGAAACGCGTTTTGGTTTGTGCGCCAAGTGTTATGGCCGCGATCTGGGGCGTGGCGGCATGGTGAATGTGGGTGAGGCGGTTGGCGTGATTGCTGCACAATCAATCGGCGAGCCGGGCACCCAGTTGACCATGCGTACTTTCCACATCGGCGGCGCGGCTTCGCGTACTGTGGTGGCCAGTCAGGTGGAAAGCAAATCCAATGGCGTGATGAAATATAGTCCTAATATGCGTGTGGTGACAACCGTGCGCGGCGAGGTGATCGTGGTTGCACGCAGTGCTGAGGTTATCATTGCCGACGATCACGGTCGTGAGCGTGAACGCCATAAGGTTCCTTATGGTGCGACCCTAACGGTCAAGCAGGACGATACAGTGCGAGCTGGCGTGGTACTTGCAACCTGGGATCCGCATACCCGTCCGATCATCACGGAATACGCCGGCAAGGTGAGCTTCCATAATGTTGAAGAAGGCGTGACAGTTGCCAAACAGATCGATGAGGTTACTGGCCTGTCTACGCTGGTGGTGATTGATCCGAAACGATCTACAGCACAAAGCAAGGGTGTGCGGCCCATGGTGCGCTTGTATGGCAAAACGGGTCAGGAAGTAACCTTGACTGGCACCGAAACTGCGGTCAGCGTAACCTTCCAAACAGGCTGTATTATTACCGTCGAGGATGGCCAGCAAGTAGGCGTGGGCGATGTGCTAGCGCGTATCCCGCAGGAAAGCAGCAAGACGCGCGACATTACCGGCGGTCTGCCGCGAGTGGCCGAGCTGTTCGAGGCGCGCGTACCCAAGGATGCTGGTATGTTGGCCGAGTGTACTGGTACGGTTTCTTTTGGTAAAGACACCAAGGGTAAGCAGCGTCTGGTGATAACTGATGTGGATGGCGTTGCTAACGAGTTCCTGATCCCCAAGGAAAAACATGTGCTGGCACACGATGGACAGGTGGTCAACCAGGGTGAAATGATTGTGGACGGCCCGGCTGACCCGCATGACATTCTGCGATTGTTGGGTGTGGCGGCATTGGCTCGCTACATCACTGATGAAGTACAAGAGGTTTATCGTTTGCAGGGTGTGAAGATCAGCGATAAGCATATCGAAGTAATCGTGCGCCAGATGTTGCGCCGAGTGCAAATCAGTGATGTCGGAGATACCCGTTTTATTACTGGCGAGCAAGTCGAGCGCGCTGATTTGTTGGTAGAAAACGAACGTGTGATTGCCGAAGGCAAGAATCCGGCGGCATTCGAGTTCGTGCTGCTCGGTATTACCAAGGCATCGCTGTCTACCGACTCGTTCATTTCCGCGGCCTCATTCCAGGAAACCACCCGTGTGTTGACCGAAGCGGCGATTATGGGCAAACGAGACGACCTGCGCGGCTTAAAGGAGAACGTCATTGTTGGCCGCTTGATCCCGGCAGGCACTGGGTTGGCCTATCACGTCACGCGACGCAAGCAACGTTTGGGCATTGATATAGCCGAGGGCCGTGAGTTGCAAGAGGCTGATGTGGTTGTATCGGGCGATTTGCTTGACACGTCCGGGGTTTCTCTCTAGAATTCGCAACCTTTTTTCCCGTCGCAGCGGATGAATTATTGTCTTGCTGCGACGGCGTTTTTTATTTGACGATGTTTAACGAAACTTTAGAATTATTTAGGATGTGTAGAAAATGCCAACTATTAACCAGTTGATTCGCAAGCCGCGGGTTGCAATCGTAGAAAAAAGCAAAGTGCCAGCTCTGGCGGGTTCTCCCCAAAAGCGCGGAGTATGTACGCGTGTATATACCACTACTCCGAAGAAGCCCAACTCAGCGCTGCGAAAAGTGGCCAAGGTACGCTTGACCAACGGTTTCGAGGTGATCAGCTACATCGGCGGTGAAGGCCACAACTTGCAGGAGCACTCGGTAGTGTTGCTGCGCGGCGGTCGCGTTAAGGATTTGCCTGGCGTGCGTTACCACATGGTGCGCGGTAGTTTGGATACTGCGGGCGTGAAAGATCGTAAGCAGGCTCGCTCCAAGTACGGTGCGAAGCGCGCCAAAAAAGCGTAATTGTAAGTATTAGTAATTATTTCGAGCCAAAAATAAACTGAGGTAGCTATGCCAAGACGTAGAGAAGTCCCCAAACGCGATGTCCTGCCAGATCCAAAATTCGGCAACCAGGATTTGTCCAAGTTCGTAAACGTATTGATGACCGCAGGCAAGAAGTCGGTTGCCGAGCGCATCCTGTACGGCGCGCTGGAGCAAATCGTCAAGAAGACCGGCAAGGATGCGATTGAGGTGTTTAATCTTGCTTTGACTAATGCCAAGCCGCAAGTTGAAGTGAAAAGCCGCCGTGTCGGCGGTGCGAACTATCAGGTGCCGGTGGAAGTCCGTCCGTCGCGGCGTATGGCATTGTCAATGCGCTGGTTGCGCGAGGCAGCGCGCAAGCGCGGTGAAAAGTCCATGGGTATGCGTCTGGCTGGTGAGCTGATAGATGCATCTGAAGGTCGCGGTGGTGCGGTGAAGAAGCGTGAGGAAGTGCACCGTATGGCTGAGGCGAACAAGGCGTTTTCGCACTTCCGTTTCTAATAATCTAATCAGATTACACATTTAATTAGACGACAGCAGTTTTAACCAGATAATAGTTAGGCATCCACCGTGGCACGTAAAACCCCCATTGAGCGTTATCGCAATATCGGTATCAGCGCGCATATTGACGCAGGCAAGACTACTACCACCGAACGTGTTCTGTTCTACACCGGAGTGAGCCATAAAATCGGCGAAGTTCATGACGGCGCTGCCATCATGGATTGGATGGAGCAAGAGCAAGAGCGCGGCATTACCATTACCTCTGCGGCGACCACATGCTTCTGGAAGGGGATGGATAAAACTTTCCCCGAGCATCGCATCAATATTATTGATACTCCTGGGCACGTGGATTTTACCATTGAGGTGGAACGCTCCATGCGTGTGCTGGATGGCGCTTGTATGGTGTATTGCGCTGTGGGCGGTGTGCAGCCGCAATCCGAAACGGTGTGGCGTCAGGCTAACAAATATGGTGTGCCGCGCTTGGCTTTTGTGAACAAAATGGATCGCCAAGGTGCAAACTTTTTCAAGGTGTACGAGCAAATGCGCACTCGCCTGCGCGCCAACCCGGTTCCTATTCAAATACCTATTGGTGCCGAAGAAAAGTTTGAAGGCGTAATTGACTTGGTGCGCATGAAGGCTATCTATTGGGACGAAGCATCGCAGGGTATGAAGTTTGAGCTGCGTGATATTCCTGCGAATCTGCTGGAAACCGCCAAGGAATGGCGTGGGAAAATGGTAGAGGCAGCAGCAGAGGCCAATGAAGAGGTCATGAACAAGTACCTTGAAGGCGGAGACTTGACCGAGGCCGAAATCAAGCAATGCCTGCGCACCCGTACTATCGCCAGCGAAATCGTGCCGATGCTGTGTGGCTCGGCATTCAAGAATAAGGGCGTTCAGGCCATGCTGGATGCGGTGATTGAATATTTGCCTGCGCCAACTGACATTCCCCCGGTCAAGGGCGAATTGCCAGATGGCTCCGTTGGCGAGCGCAAGGCCAGTGATGACGAGCCGTTCGCCGGTTTGGCATTCAAGATTATGACGGATCCGTTTGTCGGCCAATTGATTTTCTTCCGCGTCTATTCCGGAATGTTGAAATCGGGCGATACCATTTACAACCCAATCAAGGGGCGTAAGGAGCGTGTCGGCCGCATCCTGCTGATGCATGCAAATGAGCGCGAAGAAATCAAGGAAGTGTTCGCAGGCGACATCGCCGCAGCGGTAGGCCTGAAAGAAGCCACCACCGGAGATACATTGTGTGATCCGGCCAAGGAAATTATTCTGGAGCGCATGGTATTCCCGGAACCGGTGATTCACGTGGCGGTTGAACCCAAGACCAAGGTCGACCAAGAAAAGATGGGGCTCGCGCTGAATCGCTTGGCGCAGGAAGACCCGTCGTTCCGCGTTCGTACCGATGAAGAATCCGGTCAAACGATCATTTCCGGTATGGGCGAATTGCATCTGGAAATTCTGGTAGATCGCATGAAGCGTGAGTTCGGCGTTGAAGCTAATGTGGGGGCACCGCAAGTTGCTTACCGCGAAGCGATCAGGAAGCCGGTCGAAATCGAAGGCAAGTTTGTCAAACAGTCCGGTGGACGTGGCCAGTATGGTCACGTGTGGATCAAGATGGAGCCGAATGAGGCGGGCAAGGGTTTTGAATTTATCGATGCGATCAAGGGTGGGACTGTTCCCCGTGAATACATCCCGGCAGTCGAGAAGGGCTTGCGTGAAACGTTGCCGAATGGCGTGCTGGCGGGTTTCCCTGTAGTGGATGTGAAGTGCACGTTATTTGACGGTTCTTACCACGATGTGGATTCCAACGAAAACGCCTTCAAGATGGCGGCTTCGATGGCGTTCAAGGATGGGATGCGCAAGGCCAGTCCTGTGTTGCTCGAGCCGATGATGTCGGTCGAAGTGGAGACCCCGGAAGACTATACCGGTACGGTGATGGGCGACCTTTCCTCACGTCGCGGCATGGTGCAAGGCATGGACGATATGGCGGGCGGCAGCAAGGTGGTGAGGGCGGAAGTACCGCTGGCGGAAATGTTTGGATATTCCACTGCGTTGCGCTCTGCAACGCAAGGTCGTGCGACATACACGATGGAATTCAAGCATTATTCCGAGGCACCGAAGAATGTTGCCGAAGCAATTATGAGCAAAAAATAATTTTGATTTAAAGGGCGATTATCATGGCAAAGAGTAAATTTGAACGCACCAAACCGCACGTCAACGTAGGCACGATAGGCCACGTGGATCACGGCAAGACCACATTGACCGCAGCGATCACCACCGTACTGTCCAAGAAATTTGGCGGCGAAGCCAAGGCTTACGACCAGATTGACGCTGCACCGGAAGAAAAGGCGCGCGGCATCACCATCAACACCGCGCACGTGGAATACGAGACAGCCAACCGCCACTACGCCCACGTAGACTGCCCGGGCCACGCCGACTACATCAAGAACATGATTACCGGCGCCGCCCAGATGGACGGAGCCATCCTGGTGGTATCCGCCGCCGACGGCCCGATGCCGCAAACCCGTGAGCACATCCTGCTGGCACGCCAGGTTGGCGTGCCTTACATCATCGTGTTTATGAACAAATGCGACATGGTTGACGACGAGGAGCTGCTTGAGCTGGTTGAAATGGAAGTGCGCGAACTGCTCTCCAAATACGAATTTCCCGGCGACGACATCCCTATCATCAAAGGCTCCGCACTCAAGGCGCTGCAAGGCGACCAAGGCGACTTGGGCGAACCCTCCATCTTCCGTTTGGCCGAAGCGCTTGACAGCTACATCCCGCAACCCAAGCGCGCCCTGGACGGCGCCTTCCTGATGCCGGTAGAAGACGTCTTCTCGATCTCCGGTCGCGGCACCGTGGTAACCGGTCGTATCGAACGCGGCATCGTCAAGGTCGGCGAAGAACTGGAAATCGTCGGCATCAAACCAACGCTCAAGACCACCTGCACCGGCGTGGAAATGTTCCGCAAGCTGCTCGACCAGGGCCAGGCAGGCGACAACGTCGGCGTGCTGCTGCGCGGCACCAAGCGTGAAGAAGTCGAACGCGGCCAGGTATTGGCCAAGCCCGGCTCCATCACCCCGCACACCAAGTTCACTGCGGAGATCTACGTGCTGGGCAAAGACGAAGGCGGGCGTCATACACCGTTCTTCCAGGGTTACCGTCCGCAGTTCTATTTCCGCACCACCGATGTGACCGGCGCAGTTGAATTGCCGGCAGGCACTGAAATGGTCATGCCGGGCGACAACGTCAGCATTACCGTCAACCTGATCAACCCGATCGCGATGGAAGAGGGATTGCGCTTTGCGATTCGCGAAGGCGGACGTACCGTCGGTGCCGGCGTGGTTGCAAAGATTATTGAGTAAGGCTACAATGCGCGCCCTCGCGGGGTTCGAATCACAGGTATGGATCACGCGATTTTGTTCTTTAAACCAGCGGCATTGCCGCGTAAATGCAAGAGAAGATTATGCAAAGTCAAAAAATTCGCATTCGCCTCAAGGCGTTTGACTATCGTTTGATCGACCAGTCGGCCGCGCGAATTGTTGAAACAGCAAAGCGTACCGGCGCGGTGGTAAATGGCCCCGTGCCGTTGCCAACCAAGATTGAGCGTTTCGATGTGCTGCGTTCACCGCACGTCAACAAGACTTCGCGCGATCAGTTTGAAATTCGCACCCATTTGCGTTTGATGGACATCGTAGACCCTACCGATAAGACAGTAGATGCGCTGATGAAGCTGGATTTGCCAGCAGGTGTCGATGTGGAAATCAAGTTGCAGTAATTGTTTAGCCCCGGTAATCGTTGTGCCGGGTATTTGTAGAGTTGGCGGTAGTAAAGAATCGGTTGACCAATTGTAGTCAACCCCTTAACAAGAGGAAATTAATATGAGCTTAGGACTTGTCGGTCGCAAGATTGGCATGACCCGCGTATTTACCGATGACGGTTCTTCGTTGCCGGTAACTGTGCTGGAAGTGTCCAATAATCGTGTCACTCAGGTTAAATCCGCAGGTACCGATGGCTACACTGCTGTGCAATTGGCACACGGAGTACGTCGTCCCGGTCGCGTCAGCAAGGCTGCCGCCGGACATTACGCCAAGGCTGGTGTGGAAGCGGGGAGTGCACTAAAAGAATTTACCGTATCCCCTGAACAACTGACTGGCCTGCAAGCAGGTTCTGTGGTCAGTGTGGAAATTTTTCAGGTGGGGCAACTCGTAGATGTGACAGGTGTATCCAAAGGTAAGGGTTACGCCGGCACTATCAAACGCCATCATTTTAAATCGGGTCGTGCATCGCACGGAAACTCCAAGTCGCATAACGTGCCTGGTTCTATCGGTATGGCGCAGGATCCGGGCCGCGTGTTCCCCGGCAAGCGGATGACCGGCCATCTTGGTGATGTGCAAAGAACCGTGCAAAATTTACAGGTCGTGCGTGTTGATGTTGCCCGTCAATTGCTGCTGGTCAAAGGCGCTGTTCCGGGTTGCATAAACAGCAGCATAATCGTGCGTCCCGCAGTGAAGGCAGGTGCGTAATGGAACTTAAAGTCATTAACGATAAAGGCCAGGCGACCGCAAATCTGAGCGCGTCCGATGAATTGTTTGGCCGCGAATACAACGAAGACTTGGTGCACCAGTTGGTCACCGCTTATCAGGCGAATGCGCGTGCCGGTAACAGCAAGCAAAAGGGTCGTAGCGAAATCGCAAAGAGCACCCGCAAGCCATTTGCCCAAAAAGGTACCGGTCGTGCGCGTGCCGGTATGGCATCCAGCCCACTGTGGCGCGGAGGCGGCAAGATTTTCCCGAACACGGGCGAAGAGAATTACACCCAGAAAATTAATCGCAAGATGTATCGTGCGGGTTTTGCTTCGATCTTGTCGAAGCTGGTCAGCGAGAATCGCCTTGTAGTAGTGGACAGTTTGACCATTGATGCGCCCAAGACCAAGTTGCTGGCGCAAAAGATCAAGGGGATGGGGCTGGATGGCCGTCTGTTGATTATCACCGACAATGTGGATGAAAATTTGTATTTATCTTCGCGCAATCTGCCTAACGTGCTGGTGCTTGAAGCTAACCAAGCCGACCCGGTAAGCTTGGTGCGTTTTCCAAACGTGATTGTGACGCGCAATGCGGTGGCTAAAATTGAGGAGATGTTCGCATGAGTACGCAACAATTCAGTCAAGAGCGTTTGATGAAAGTGTTACTCGCTCCGCAAATCTCCGAAAAAGCGACTTATGTTGCTGAAAAAAATGATCAAGTAATATTCCGTGTCGCAACTGACGCAACCAAGCCTGAAATCAAGGCCGCCGTTGAAATGATGTTCAAGGTGAACGTGGAAAGCGTTCAAGTGGCATGCGTCAAGGGTAAGGTCAAGCGTAGCGGGCGTATCATCGGTCGTCGCAACGATTGGAAAAAGGCTTATGTATGCCTTACTGCCGGTCAGGAAATCAATTTTGCTGCAAGCGAGCAAGGATAATCATCATGGCATTGATTAAACTAAAACCAACAACCCCGGGGCAGCGTGCCGTTGTGCGCGTTGTCAATCCAGACCTGCATAAGGGCAAACCAGTCGCAGCATTACTGGAAAAGCAAAACAGGACTGCGGGCCGTAACAACAACGGACACATCACCACGCGTCATATGGGTGGCGGTCATAAGCAGCATTATCGCCTGGTGGATTTCAAGCGCGACAAGGATGGCATTCCGGCGACTGTAGAGCGACTGGAATATGATCCAAATCGTAGCGCTAACTTGGCATTGTTGTGTTACGCCGATGGTGAGCGCCGTTACATCATTGCGCCTAAAGGTGTTGCAGTCGGCACATCTTTGGTGAGCGGTTCGGAAGCGCCTATCAAACCGGGTAATGCATTGCCTTTGCGCAACGTTCCGGTCGGCTCGACCATACACTGCATCGAAATGTTGCCTGGCAAAGGCGCGCAGTTGGCGCGCTCTGCCGGCACATCCGTGCAATTGCTGGCACGTGAAGGCAGCTATGCGCAATTACGTTTGCGTTCTGGCGAAATTCGCAAAGTGCACATCGATTGTAAGGCTACCTTGGGTGAGGTGGGTAATTCAGAACATAGTCTGCGATCCATCGGCAAGGCTGGCGCTATGCGTTGGCGCGGTGTCCGCCCAACCGTCCGCGGTGTAGTCATGAACCCGGTCGATCACCCACATGGCGGCGGCGAAGGCAAGACAGCCGCTGGGCGTCATCCGGTCAGCCCGTGGGGTGTGCCTGCAAAAGGCTTCCGCACACGTCGTAACAAGCGCACAAGCGGAATGATCGTGCGCCGTCGCTTTCAGGTTTAAGGGGTAGAAAAATATGGCACGTTCAATTAAAAAAGGCCCATTTGTTGACGCACACTTGCTCAAGAAAATTGAGACGGTGCGTGCGACTAGCGATAAACGCCCGGTGAAAACATGGTCGCGACGTTCTACGGTGTTGCCCGAGTTTGTAGGCCTGACAATTGCGGTGCACAACGGAAAGCAGCATATTCCGGTGTATATATCCGAAAATATGGTGGGCCATAAGTTGGGTGAGTTTTCCCTGACGCGTACTTTCAAGGGCCATTCTGCTGATAAAAAAGCAGTGGTCAAGAAATAAGAGGAAATTATGACGACGACTATTGCAGTTGCAAAAAAGATTCATCTTTCCGCGCAAAAGGGCCGTTTAGTGGCTGATCAGATTCGTGGTTTGCCGGTGGCGCAAGCGCTCAACATTTTGAACTTCAGCCCGAAGAAGGCCGCAGGTATCATCAAGAAGGCTCTCGATTCTGCGATTGCGAATGCTGAACATAACGACGGTGCCGATATTGATGAGCTGAAGGTGAAAGCTATTTACGTTGATAAGGCGGCATCCGGAAGAGGTTTTATCGCAAAAGCCAAGGGGCAGGGCAATCGTTTGGAAAAACAAACTTGTCACATTACGATCAGCGTTGGGAGCTAAAGGTAGATTATGGGACAGAAAATTCATCCAACCGGTTTCCGGTTATGCGTTCGTAAGAACTGGGATTCCAAGTGGTTTGCAAACAGCAAGAATTTTGCCGGATTGCTGCTCAAGGATATCGAAGTTCGTGCTTTCCTGAAAAAGAAACTGGCATCTGCCGGAGTATCCAAGGTGGTTATTGAGCGCCCTGCCAAAAACGCCAAGGTGACTATTTACACCGCGCGCCCCGGCATGGTTATTGGCAAAAAAGGCGAGGATATCGAGTCGTTGCGCGCTGAATTACGCAGGCGCATGGGTCTTCAATCAGTTGAGTTGGCGATTGAAGAAGTGCGCAAGCCGGAAGTTGATGCGCAGTTAATCGCCGACAGCATTACTGCACAGCTGGAAAAGCGCATCATGTTTCGCCGCGCGATGAAACGCGCGATGCAGAATGCAATGCGCCTGGGTGCTCAAGGTATCAAAATAATGAGCGCAGGTCGTCTGAACGGCATTGAAATAGCTCGTACCGAGTGGTATCGCGAAGGTCGAGTGCCATTGCATACACTGCGTGCCGATATTGATTACGGCACGTCAGAAGCGAAAACCACTTATGGCATCATTGGCGTAAAGGTTTGGGTGTTCAAGGGCGAGGTCACGGATCAGGAAGTTGCTGCGCCAATTGCCGCTGAGCCGGAAAAGAAAGCAAGAAAGTCGGGAGCAAAACATGCTACAGCCAGCTAGAAGAAAATACCGCAAGGAACAGAAGGGCCGCAATACCGGCATAGCCACCCGTGGCAACAAGGTGAGTTTTGGCGAGTTTGGCCTGAAGGCGGTTGCGCGTGGCCGCTTGACTGCGCGCCAAATTGAAGCTGCACGCCGAGCAATGACCCGCCACATCAAACGCGGTGGACGTATCTGGATTCGTATTTTTCCTGATAAGCCGATCTCCAAAAAGCCTGCTGAAGTTCGTATGGGTAATGGCAAGGGTAACCCCGAGTTCTACGTTGCCGAGATTCAGCCCGGCAAGATGTTGTACGAAATGGATGGCGTGGATGAAACATTGGCGCGCGAAGCGTTCCGATTGGCTTCGGCAAAATTACCACTAGCCACCACATTTGTAGTTAGACAGGTAGGTACATAACATGAAAGCTAGTGAACTTAAGGCCAAGTCTGTGGCGGATCTGCATAATGAGTTGCTGTCTTTGACCAAAGCTCAGTTCGGGATGCGTATGCAGCTTGCAACACAGCAAATGACCAATACCAGTGAATTGCGCAAAGTGCGCCGTGATGTGGCGCGCATCAAGACTGTTTTGACTGAGAAGGGTGCCCAGAAATGAGCGATGCTAAAGCGAAGAGCGATTCCAAACTGAAGCGTACCCTGACCGGTACCGTAGTAAGCGACAAGATGGACAAGACTGTAACGGTTCTGGTTGAGCGTAAGGTGAAACACCCATTGCTGGGCAAGATCATTCGCGTTTCCAAGAAATACCACGCGCACGATGAATCCAATGAGTTTCATGCTGGTGATGTGGTTTCCATTGAAGAGTGCCGCCCGATTGCGAAAACCAAGAGCTGGCGTGTTGCCAAGCTGGTAGAAAAGGCTGTGGCAAATTAATATAGCTTGCGTTATTTCCAAGTTTGAATATAATGCGCGGCTTCGTTTCATCGCCGCTTGCGGCGACCTAACCCCAACGGGTTCCAAAACTGGCCGCTGTGAGCGGAAAAAGTTGGAGATTAAATAATGATACAAATGCAGTCTGTTTTAGATGTGGCTGACAATACCGGTGCTCGTTCAGTGATGTGCATCAAGGTGTTGGGTGGCTCCAGGCGCCGCTATGCTTCTGTCGGCGATGTCATCAAGGTCAGCATCAGGGATGCAGCGCCGCGTGGCCGCGTAAAGAAGGGTGAAGTTTACAACGCCGTGGTAGTTCGCACAGCCAAAGGTGTGCGTCGCAGCGATGGTTCTTTAGTCAAGTTTGATGGCAACGCTGCTGTGCTGCTTAATGCAAAGCTGGAGCCTATCGGCACACGCATATTCGGGCCGGTGACACGCGAGTTGCGTACCGAAAAGTTCATGAAGATCGTTTCGCTGGCACCTGAAGTGCTGTAAGCGGCTATAGATCGAATCGAGGAAAACCATGCGCAAGATCAAAAAAGACGATGACGTTATCGTAATTGCAGGCAAAGACAAAGGTAATCGCGGCAATGTGCTGCAGATTCTGGGTGATCACTTACTGGTTGGCGGCATCAATAAGGTCAAGAAACATCAGAAGCCCAACCCGGTAAAGGGCTTGACCGGCGGGATTGTGGAAAAGGAGTTGCCGATTCATATTTCGAATGTGGCGATCTATAACGCGGCTGCCAAGAAGGGTGATCGGGTTGGCATTAAAACGCTGGAAGATGGACGCAAGGTTCGCGTGTTCAGGTCTAACGGCGAAATGATTGACGCTAAGGGGTAAGGGCATGGCTCGTTTGTATGAGTTTTACAAAGACAAGGTCACCAAGGACCTGATGAAGCAGTTCGGTTATAAGTCTGCCATGGAAGTGCCGCGTATCGAGAAGATCACCCTGAACATGGGCGTCGGCGAGGCGGTTGCAGACAAAAAGGTGATGGAGTTTGCGGTTGGTGATATGCAAAAGATTGCCGGGCAGAAGCCGGTGGTTACAATGTCCAAGAAGTCGATTGCCGGTTTCAAGATTCGCGAAGGCTATCCGGTCGGTTGCAAAGTGACACTACGCAAAGAGCGCATGTATGAATTTCTGGACCGCCTGATTTCTGTCGCAATTCCGCGTATCCGTGATTTTCGTGGCATCTCCGGCAAGTCATTTGATGGACGCGGCAATTACAATATGGGCGTGAAAGAGCAGATCATATTTCCGGAAATCGAGTATGAAAAGATTGATGCGCTGCGTGGCATGAACATTACGATCACGACTTCCGCGAAGACTGACGAAGAGGCCAAGGCTCTTTTGATGGCATTCAAACTCCCATTAAAGAAATGAGGAACCACTAATGGCTAAGATGGCAGTGATTAACCGCGAGCAAAAACGCCGTGACACCGTAAAGAAATTTGCGGCTAAACGAGCGGAATTGCAGGCAGCGATTTCTAACATGAAGCTCGGCGATGAAGAGCGTGCTGCCGCACGCCTGAAGCTACAGGCTTTGCCGCGCAACTCCAGCCCGGTTCGTCTGCGCAACCGTTGTGCGTTGACCGGACGCCCGCGCGGCACTTACAGAAAGTTTGGTTTGGGGCGTATCAAGGTGCGTGAATTCGCAATGCGTGGCGAGATTCCCGGTATCGTTAAGGCAAGCTGGTAGGAGAAATTATATGAGTATGAGTGATCCAATCTCCGACATGCTGACGCGCATTCGTAATGCGCAGCTTGCGGAAAAAGCCTCAGTGGTTATGCCTTCCTCAAAGTTGAAGGTGGCTATTGCCGAGGTGTTGAAAGATGAAGGTTATGTGGATGGCTTCAGTGTCATCAAGGGTGAAGGCGGCAAGGCTACACTGGAAATCAGTCTGAAGTATTACAGCGGTAGCCCTGTAATCGAAAAAATTCAGCGCATCAGCCGCCCAGGCCTGCGTATTTACAAGGGTTCCAATGATATTCCCAAGGTAATGAATGGTTTGGGTATTGCCATTGTGTCCACTTCCAAGGGTTTGATGACCGACCGCAAAGCGCGCGCCAATGGTATTGGCGGTGAAGTGCTGTGCGTAGTCGCGTAGCGAGGTAAGCATGTCAAGAGTTGCCAAAAATCCTGTTGCAGTACCGAGCGGTGTAGAAGTCGCAATGGCTGCAGGTGAAATTTCGATAAAGGGCCCATTGGGTACCCTTAAGCAAGCATTGTCTGGTGATGTGAGCGTATTGCGCGAGGGCGACAGTCTGTTGTGCAAAGCACAAAACGACACCACCCAAGCCGATGCAATGTCCGGCACTATTCGCGCATTACTGGCAAATATGGTGCTCGGTGTGAGCAAAGGTTTTGAGCGCAAGCTGACTTTGGTCGGTGTGGGCTATCGGGCGCAAGCTGCTGGCGACACTTTGAACCTGACGCTTGGGTATTCACATCCGGTTTCCTACAAGATGCCAGCGGGTATCAAGGTAGAAACCCCAACCCAAACAGAAATTGTGTTGAAGGGCGCCGACAAGCAACGTGTCGGACAAGTTGCTGCTGAAATTCGCGCTTTCCGCGAGCCGGAGCCATACAAGGGCAAAGGTGTTCGCTATAGCGATGAAGTGGTGATTCTGAAAGAAACCAAGAAGAAATAGTTGAGGCTGATATGTTAAACAAAAAAGAAGCGCGTCAGCGCAGGGCTCGCAAAACCCGTGCACGCATTGCCGAGAAGAAAACAGTTCGTTTGGCAATTCATCGTACTAACTTGCATATTTATGCCCAAGTGCTTTCTGAGTGTGGCACTAAAGTGTTGGCTAGTGCGTCCAGCGTTGAAGCTGAAGTTCGCAAGGATTTGGCGAATGGAGGTAACAAGGCTGCTGCCGTTGTAGTGGGCAAGCGTATCGCTGAAAAAGCCAAGAGCGCGGGAATTAATCAGGTTGCGTTTGATCGTTCCGGTAACCGATACCATGGTCGTGTTAAAGCGTTGGCAGATGCCGCGCGAGAACATGGTCTGCAGTTCTAATTGGAGTTGAATGATGGCTAAGCCGCAAGGAAAAATGCAGCAACAAGCAGAGCGTGATGACGGTTTGATCGAAAAAATGATCTCTGTAAACCGTGTCACCAAGGTGGTTAAGGGTGGCCGTATCATGGGCTTTGCCGCTTTGACCGTAGTAGGTGACGGGGATGGCCGCGTGGCGATGGGCAAAGGAAAATCCAAGGAGGTTCCAGTTGCCGTGCAAAAGGCGATGGATGAGGCGCGCCGCAATCTGGCCAAGATAAGCTTGAAAAATGGCACCTTGCACCACACTGTGATTGGCAAGCATGGCGCAGCAAAAGTATTGATGCAGCCGGCATCTGAAGGTACCGGCATTATAGCGGGTGGTGCGATGCGCGCAGTGTTTGAGGCTGTGGGGGTGCGTGATGTGCTAGCAAAGTGTATCGGTTCGAGCAACCCATACAACGTGGTACGTGCCACACTGAACGGTCTGAAAGCAATGAATTCTCCTTCCGTGATTGCTGCCAAGCGCGGTAAGAGCGTCGAAGAAATATTGGGGTAAGACATGACAAAAGCAAAAAACAAGACTTTAAAAGTGACGCAGACCAAAAGTCTGATCGGCACCAAGCAATCGCATCGCGACACCATTCGCGGCTTGGGGTTGCGTCGTATCAATCACACCGTGCAACTGGAAGATACACCTTGTGTGCGCGGCATGATCAACAAAGTATTTTATATGGTTAAGTGCGAGGCATAACAATGCAACTCAATAATATTCAGCCTGCACAAGGCGCCAAGCATGCCAAGCGTCGCGTTGGCCGCGGTATCGGTTCCGGACTGGGCAAGACCGCCGGGCGCGGTCACAAGGGACAAAAGTCCCGTTCTGGCGGTTTTCACAAGGTTGGTTTTGAGGGCGGTCAAATGCCATTGCAGCGCCGTTTACCAAAGCGCGGCTTTGTCTCGTTGACACGCGGAGACACAGCGCAGGTGCGCTTGTCAGACCTGCAGAAGATGCCGGTCGACAGTATTGATCTGTTGGCGTTAAAGCAGGCGGGCATTGTTCATCCAGGCGCCTTGACTGCCAAGGTAATATTGTGCGGTGAAATTTCCCGTGCCGTGAAGCTGCAAGGCTTGCTGGCAACAAAAGGTGCACGCGTGGCGATTGAAGCTGCTGGCGGCAGCATCGCCGAGTAAGGTTATTACGTGAGCACAGTTACCAAGGGTGTAAGCAAAGGAAAGTACGGCGATTTAAGCCAGCGTCTTTGGTTTTTGCTGGGTGCGTTGGTGGTGTTCCGAGTCGGTGCGCATATCCCGGTGCCAGGCATAGACCCGATTGTATTGGCTGATTTATTCAAGACACAAAAAAATGGCATTTTGGGAATGTTCAACATGTTCTCAGGCGGTGCGCTGTCGCGCTTCACCATTTTTGCCTTGGGTATCATGCCTTACATTTCTGCATCAATCATCATGCAGTTGGGTGCGATAGCGGTTCCGCAGCTTGAGCAATTGAAGAAAGAAGGCGAAGCTGGCCGCCGTAAGATGACGCAGTACACTCGATATGGAACGTTAGCTTTGGCTTTGTTTCAGGCATTTGGCATATCGGTGGCATTGCAGTCACAACCGGGATTAGTGCCAAACCCTGGCGCAATGTTCCAGTTGACCTCGGTGATTACATTGGTGACTGGGACGATGTTCCTGATGTGGCTGGGCGAGCAGATTACGGAACGCGGTTTGGGCAATGGTATTTCGCTGATTATTTTTGCAGGTATCGCGGCGGGATTGCCAAGAGCAATCGGTAGCACTTTGGAATTGGCGCGCACCGGGGCTTTCTCCATCCCGTTGGTTTTGTTGCTGTTTTTTGGTGCGATTGCCGTGACAGCCTTGGTGGTGTTTGTAGAGCGCGGTCAGCGCAAAATTCTGGTGAATTACGCCAAGAGACAGGTGGGTAACAAGGTTTATGGCGGACAAAGCTCACACCTGCCGCTGAAGATAAATATGGCCGGAGTGATCCCGCCGATTTTCGCTTCCAGCATCATTCTGTTCCCCGCGACGATTGCGGGCTGGTTTGGAAGCGGGAAGGGTATGGGCTGGCTGAAGGATATCAGTGACAAGCTATCTCCTGGGCAGCCGATTTATGTGTTGGTGTATGCCGCAGCGATTGTATTTTTCTGTTTTTTCTATACGGCATTGGTGTTCAGCCCAAAAGAAACGGCGGATAACCTGAAGAAGAGCGGCGCTTTTTTGCCAGGAATTCGCCCCGGCGATCAAACTGCGAACTATGTTGAAAAGATTATGTTGCGCTTGACGATGGTGGGCGCGGTGTACATTACCCTGGTTTGTTTGTTACCGGAGTTTTTGGTGGTGAAGTGGAATGTGCCGTTTTATTTTGGTGGCACTTCATTGTTAATTTTGGTGGTGGTGACGATGGACTTCATGTCGCAAGTGCAGTCCTACTTGATGACGCACCAGTATGAAGGCTTGCTGAAGAAGGCTAATTTCAAAGGCGGGTTAGCACGCTAATGTCCAAAGAAGACGTGATTCAGATGCAGGGCGAGGTAGAGGAGTCGTTGCCAAATGCGACGTTCCGCATCAAGCTGGAAAACGGTCATGTGGTATTGGGACATATTTCTGGAAAAATGCGAATGCACTATATTCGTATTCTTCCTGGCGACAAGGTGAACGTTGAGTTGACACCATATGATTTGAGCAAGGCGCGCATTGTGTTCCGCGCCAAATAGTTGAGCTAGTAAGGAGAAGAAAAATGAGAGTCCAAGCATCAGTAAAAAAGATCTGCCGTAATTGCAAAATTGTTATTCGCAAACGCGTGGTGCGCGTAATTTGCACGGAGCCACGCCATAAGCAACGCCAGGGTTAATTGAGTCAAGAGTAATTGAGCCAAGTGCCTGATTGAGAAGGACTGGCTTTGAGTGTTATAATTTTATTTTTAAAAGATAGGATAGCTGCATGGCACGTATAGCAGGGGTCAATATCCCAAACCATCAACACGCTGTGATCGCATTGACTGCAATCTACGGGATCGGACGAACACGCTCGCAACATATTTGTGCTGCGGCGGGAGTGAATGCAGCCACCAAAATGAAAGATTTGACCGACGCGGAAGTAGAAAAACTGCGCGAACAAGTTGCCAAAGTTTCGGTTGAGGGTGACCTGCGGCGTGAAGTGACCATGAGCATCAAGCGCCTGATGGACTTGGGTTGCTATCGCGGTGTGCGCCATCGTCGCGGTTTGCCATGCCGAGGCCAGCGCACTCGCACCAACGCTCGTACCCGCAAGGGACCGCGCAAGGCGATTGCCGGAGCCAAGAAGTAAGTTTGCTATAACGCCTTAGAGGATCAGATATGGTTAAGCCAAGCACGAAAGTGCGCAAGAAAGTTAAGAAGAATGTAGCTGAGGGCATCGCGCACGTTCACGCATCTTTTAACAATACTATCGTTACTATTACTGACCGTCAGGGTAACACTCTGGCATGGTCTACCAGTGGAGCGAATGGCTTTAAGGGTTCGCGCAAGAGCACTCCATTCGCTGCGCAGGTTGCGGCTGAAACGGTCGGTAAGTCTGCCGTCGAATGTGGTGTCAAGAATATTGAAGTGCGCATCAAAGGACCCGGCCCCGGTCGCGAATCCGCAGTGCGCGCATTGAACGCGGCTGGTTTTAAGATCACCAGTATTTCCGATATAACACCGGTACCGCACAACGGCTGCCGCCCGCCTAAAAAGCGTCGTATCTAATTTTTTGGGAGTCGATTTTGGCTAGAAATCTTGATGCAAAGTGCCGTCAGTGCCGCCGCGAAGGCGAAAAGCTGTTTCTGAAGGGCGAGAAATGTTTTACCGACAAGTGTGCTGTTGAGCGCAGAGCCTATCCGCCCGGCCAACACGGCCAAAAGAAAAATACTCGTTTGTCCGAGTACGGCGGTCAGTTGCGTGAAAAGCAAAAAGTACGCCGTATTTATGGTGTGCTCGAAAGGCAATTCCGTCTGACTTACAAACAGGCGGAAAGTCAGCGCGGTATTACCGGCGAGAGCTTGCTGCAGATTCTGGAATCGCGGCTGGACAATGTTTCCTACCGCATGGGTTTTGGCGTGTCGCGTGCGGAAGCGCGTCAAGTGGTGCGCCATAACGGTTTGCTGGTGAACGGCAAGCGTGTGAATATTCCTTCTTATCAAGTGCGCCCCGGTGACGTGGTTGAAGTGGCCGAAAAATCCAAAGCGCAATTGCGTATCAAAGCTGCGCTGGCTGCGGCTGAGCAGCGCGGTTTCCCGGAATGGATCGAGATGGACACCAAAGCGTTCAAGGGAACATATAAAGCCAAGCCACAACGTGCCGAACTTCCTGCAACCATCAACGAGCATCTTGTTGTTGAGTTGTATTCCAAGTAATCCACGCGGAGTAGCGTATGCCAAAGAATGAATTTCTGAAACCACGCATCATTGACGTGCAAAAAATTTCCGACACCCAAGCCAAGGTGGTGATGGAGCCTTTCGAGCGAGGTTACGGCCACACATTGGGCAATGCATTGCGCCGCATCCTGTTGTCGTCCATGCCCGGCGCTGCACCGACTGAGGTAAAAATTGCCGGCGTGCTGCATGAGTATGCGACCATTGATGGCGTTCAGGAAGATGTCGTGGATATTTTGCTGAACCTCAAGGGTGTTGTGCTGCGTTTGCATAACACTCCGGAAGTGGTGTTAACCCTTAAAAAGGCGGGCCAAGGTGTTGTGACTGCGGCTGATATCAGCGGCAATGCAGATGTCGAGGTGGTAAATCCTGATCATGTGATCGCGCATTTGACTGCTGGCGGCAAGTTGGATATGCAGATCAAGGTAGAACAAGGCCGCGGTTATGTGTCGGCGATTTCGAGAATTGCCCCGAACGAAACTCGCGCGATCGGTCATATCGCACTGGATGCATCATTTAGCCCTGTCAGCCGTGTGAGCTATGCAGTTGAGAGCGCGCGCGTCGAACAGCGCACGGATTTAGATAAGCTGGTGCTGCACATTGAAACCAATGGAGCGGTTGATCCTGAACAAGCGATTCGCAATGCAGCGCGTATATTAGTGGATCAATTCTCGGTGTTCGCAGCGCTTGAGGGAACCGAGCCTGTTGTAGAGAAGGTTCAAACACCCAAGGTCGATCCGATCCTGTTGCGTCCGGTGGATGATCTGGAACTGACGCCGCGTTCATCCAATTGCCTCAAGGCACAAAGCATTCACTACATTGGCGACCTGATTCAGTACACCGAAAACGACCTGCTGCGCACTCCAAATCTGGGTCGCAAGTCGTTGAACGAAATCAAGCAGGTTCTCGCTGAGCACAATTTGTCACTGGGAATGAAGCTGGAAAACTGGCCTGTCACTACCACCGCTTAACAAAGCGCAACGGTACAGGAAGCAATGCTTTTAGCAGCGCATAATAGAAGTTCAAGAATATAAGAAGTAAGAGAGGCAAATCATGCGTCACCGTTTAGGATTAAGAAAACTCAACCGCACCAGCAGCCACCGTCTGGCTATGTTCCGCAACATGACCGTGTCGCTGTTGCGCCATGAGCTTATCAAGACTACCCTGCCCAAGGCAAAGGAACTGCGCCGTGTTGCAGAGCCTATCCTGACGCTGGGCAAGACACCGAGCTTGGCAAACCGCCGTCTGGCATTTGCCCGGTTACGTGATCGTGAAATGGTTACCAAGCTGTTCGACGAACTCGGCCCGCGCTACGCAGCACGCAACGGCGGTTACCTGCGCATCCTCAAGTTCGGATTCCGTCAGGGCGACAACGCCCCAATGGCGCTGATTGAGCTGATGGATCGTCCCGCAGAAGCTACAGCGGTTGATGTAGAGTAACCTGCTGAAATGTATCAAAGATAAACAAAAAGCCGGATTCGTCCGGCTTTTTGCATTTTCGGCTGATCATGGAAGGTGCGCAATCAAGTACACTCATGCTTGCAATATCA
Source organism: Nitrosomonadales bacterium (assembly GCA_023259055.1). Taxonomy (GTDB): domain Bacteria; phylum Pseudomonadota; class Gammaproteobacteria; order Burkholderiales; family Gallionellaceae; genus Gallionella. The sequence goes on along the minus strand of JAHFQZ010000001.1, from coordinate 485,854 downwards.
AGGCATACTTTGCCTTGCTGATCTAGCCAAAAGGATGTCTGCTATGCCACACGCGAGCCTCAACCCGGCCACCAATCAATTGATTCAGATCCACTCCAGTTGGGATGACCGTCGTCTGGAACAAGCTCTGGAAAATGCCCACAGCTCGCAGCATGCATGGGCGCAGACATCTTTCGTCGCGCGCGCAAAAGTGCTTCGTGACGTGGCGATTCAGTTGCGCGCACAGCGTGAACGATATGCGTCCCTCATTACGATGGAAATGGGCAAACTGCTGCGCGAAGCATGCGCCGAAGTCGAAAAGTGCGCAGGTGTCTGCGATTTTTATGCACAAAATGCGGAGAATTTTTTGCGCGCCGAGGCGGTGGAATCGGATGCTGGTAAAAGCTATGTCACGCATTACCCTCTCGGCGTAGTACTTGCTATCATGCCTTGGAATTTTCCGTTCTGGCAGGTGTTCCGTGCCGCCGCCCCAACTCTGATGGCGGGCAATGCGCTGGTGCTGAAACATGCGCCGAATGTTCCACAGTGCGCGCTTGCAATCGAAGCCATGTTCCGCGAAAGCGGATTGCCGGAAGGGCTGTTTACCACCCTGATGATTGAAGTAGACCAGGCCCCCTTGGCTATCGCAAGTACGCATGTGCATGCTGTCACGCTCACTGGATCGGAAGCAGCCGGTCGAAAAGTGGCTGCATGTGCAGGCCAGAACCTGAAGAAATGTGTGCTGGAACTTGGCGGATCAGACCCGTTCATCGTGCTGCAGGACGCCGATCTAAAATTGGCCGTCGATATGGCGGTGGTCTCGCGCTTTCTTAATTGCGGGCAATCGTGCATCGCCGCCAAACGCTTTATCGTCGTGCCACAGATCGCGGACGAATTCGAGCGTGAATTAAAAACTAAAGTTGAAGCGCTCAGGCTCGGCGACCCGATGGCCGAAACCACGCAAATCGGTCCGATGGCGCGGCTTGATCTGCGCGAAACGTTGCATCGCCAAGTCACCGATTCCATCGCCCGTGGCGCAGTTGCAGTGACGGGTTGCAAGCCGGTCGAGCGTGAAGGATTTTTCTACCAGCCATCGATCTTGGATCATGTAACCGACAAAGCCTGCGCATACCACGAAGAGCTATTCGGTCCGGTCGCGATCATAATCCGCGCCGCGAGCGAAGCGGATGCGTTGCGCATCGCAAACGAAACCAGATTCGGCCTCGGCTCATCGATCTGGAGCAAAGACGTGGCGCGCGCCGAGCATCTGGCTGCGCACATTCAGGCTGGCTGTACTTTCATCAACGGTATGGTCAAATCCGATCCTCGCTTGCCGTTCGGCGGCGTCAAAGCCTCCGGCTACGGGCGCGAGCTTTCAAAGCTGGGGATACGTGAATTCGTGAATGCGAAGACGGTGTGGATACGGTAGAGCGTGCGTAGTTGCGGTGAGAGGTTACTACCCTTCATACCCAGGCGTGGGGTAATTTGCGGATGAGGGGCTACTCATCAACCTTGCCCCTTAACGTCTTCAGAACCCCGTGTTTGGTTTTGCTCTCCAGCCTTTTCTTCATTGAGCTTCTGGTCGGTTTCGTCGCGGTGCGTTTTTTGGCCGTGATGCCCGCGCTTTTAATTAAAGCCTGAAGCCGGGCCAACGCATCTTCGCGGTTTTTCTCCTGGCTACGATAGCGCTGCGCCTTGATGATGATCACGTGGTCACTGGAGATACGCCTGTCAGCAAGCTGCCTGAGCTTCTCCTTGTAGTCATCCGGCAACGACGATGCATTGATGTCAAAGCGCAGATGAATAGCGGTCGAGACTTTGTTGACGTTCTGCCCGCCTGCGCCCTGTGCGCGAATCGCATGCAATTCGATCTCGGTATCGGGGATAGAAATGTGACTGGATATTTTCAAAATCAAACGCGATGCGCGCCTTAATATGGATTGTAGATATTGCGTCGCTTTGCTTATTGCTACCCTGCTACTTACGCGAGCTTGTTGCGAACATCACGATTTTGACTGTGGTGTAGCTCAAGGAGTGCTTGATCAGTGGTCCCTTAAGAGAACCAGCGCAAGAAGGCGGCGGCAGTCAGTGCTGTGGCACCCAGCGCAAACAGAATTTGCCATGCGATGTGGCGTTGCCTGTCTGCCCATCCTTCGGCATAGCGCAGGTACAAGGCAACCATGGCCAGCCCGGAAACAGCGCACAGCATTTTAACAATCATAGCGGGGATGGCAATGCCATGAATATCCGGAAAGGTTCCGTAGTAATAGTGACTGATCGCCCCAAAAGCCATCCCGCTCAAAGCCTGCGTGCCCCACCCGAACCCGACCAGCCAGGCAAAATTTCGCTGTAGCGGGGCGGGCTGCGGAGCCATGTACAACATAAATGTGGCGCCGCCCACAACAGCAGCGGCTCCGAAATTATGCGCCACCTGAACGATGGAATATCCCAGGTTTTGAAGGTCAACCACGCAGTTATTCTACGCTGACCTTTATGCATTGCTGCACGCCAATAGGGGTATGACCTTTGCTCACTATCTTGATACAAATATCGTGCTTGCCCAGTGCAAGCGCATCAAGAGTGTGGGTGCCTTTTAGCTGGCGCAACACATCTACCTCCTTGCCATCCACATAAAGGTGCGTATGGTCGCCTTTCGATCCGGGCGTTACCTCATAGCTGATTTTGGTTTGTGCAGCCTTGCTCAGCTTGGCGCCATCGGCTGGTGAAGAAATTTTGACGGCAGCATCATCGGCAAGCACAAGCGGAACATAACAGCCCAAAGCAAGCAATAAAGCCAGTGATTTAAGTGTACGCATGATTGTTTTCTCCTTGGAATAAAAATAGCAATGAAAAACCTGCGGGATGCCGTTTAGAAGCTCATCGAAAAACGTCAAACAGCTTGAACAATATAGCACGGGCAATGTAGTACAGGGTCTACTGAATATACGGCTGCAGAGGAGGTATTCAAACGTGGTTCGTCAAATGAGCATCTCGAAAAACCAGCAAACCAATATTCCTGCCTGATGCAACTGCTGATAAGGCTACCAGTCATCCGACGGTTCGGCAATCTATACCAATCAAGTCAATGTATAACGCCAAAAAAGTTGCTGACAACGCGCAAAATTAATGGGTTCTAATGTTTTTCCAGCGCATGTTTCAAATATGTTCCGGTTGCACTATCCGGGTTGGCGGCTATATCTCTGGGTGAGCCTTCGGCGATGATGAGTCCCCCGCCGTCGCCGCCTTCGGGACCGAGGTCGATTATCCAGTCGGCAGTTTTGATGACATCGAGGTTGTGTTCGATCACTACCACGGTGTTGCCTTGGTCGCGAAGCTTGTGGATGACTTTCAGCAGCAGGGCGATGTCGTGGAAGTGCAGGCCGGTGGTGGGTTCGTCGAGGATATACAGCGTGCGTCCAGTATCGCGCTTGGACAGCTCCAGCGACAGTTTCACGCGCTGCGCTTCGCCGCCGGACAACGTGGTAGCGGATTGCCCCAACGTGATGTAGCCCAAGCCGACATCGAGCAGGGTTTGCAGTTTGCGCGCGATGATCGGCACGGGCTTGAAAAACTCATGCGCCTGCTCCACGGTCATCAGTAAAATCTGGTGAACGTTCTTGCCCTTGTACTGGATCTCCAGCGTCTCGCGGTTGTAGCGCTGGCTGTGGCACACATCGCACGGCACATACACGTCCGGCAGGAAGTGCATCTCGACCTTGATGACGCCGTCGCCCTGGCAGGATTCGCAGCGCCCGCCCTTGACGTTGAATGAGAATCGCCCAGGCCCGTAGCCGCGTTCGCGCGCTGTCGGCACGCCGGCGAACAGCTCCCGGATCGGCGTAAACAGGCCAGTGTAAGTGGCGGGATTGGAGCGCGGTGTGCGTCCGATGGGCGACTGGTCGACGTTGATCACCTTGTCAAAAAATTCAAGGCCGCTAATTTCGGCATAGGGAGCTGGTTCGGTATTACTGCCGTACAGATGCTGCGCCACGGCGGGATACAGCGTGTCATTGATCAGCGTGGACTTGCCGGAACCTGATACCCCGGTGACGCACACCATCAGACCGACCGGCAGGTTCAGCGTGATGCCTTTCAGGTTGTTGCCGCTCGCTCCGACGATATGCATCATGCGTTCAGCATCCGGCGCCCGATGTTTTTTCGGCATGGCGATGCTGCGGCGGCCGGTCAAATAATCGCCGGTGAGCGAATGCTTGCTTGCACAGATTTCATCCGGCGTGCCTTGCGCCACCACTAGCCCGCCGTGTTCGCCAGCGCCCGGCCCCATGTCCACCACATGATCGGCGGCGCGAATCGCCTCCTCGTCGTGTTCGACTACTATCACGCTGTTACCCATATCGCGCAGCTTTTTGAGTGTTTGCAGCAGGCGGTCGTTGTCGCGCTGATGCAGGCCGATGGAAGGCTCGTCCAGCACATACATCACGCCGGTCAGGCCGGAGCCGATTTGCGAAGCAAGACGAATGCGCTGGGATTCGCCTCCGGACAGCGTTTCTGCAGAGCGCTCCAGCGACAAGTAATCCAGCCCAACGTTATTCAGGAAGGAAAGGCGGTTGGAAATTTCCTGCACGATTTTTTCCGCGATTGCCTGTTTGTGGCCTAGCAGCGTCAGGCCCTGGAAGAAAGCCAGCGTCTGCTTCAAGGGCATCGCGCTGATCTCGTAAATGTTCTTGTCCGACACACGCACATGGCGCGCTTCCAGGCGCAGACGCGTCCCTTTACAATCAGGGCAGGTGCAGGTGTTGAGATATTTCGCCAGCTCTTCACGTACGGTGGGCGAATCAGTTTCCTTGTAACGACGTTCCAGATTATTGACGATCCCCTCGAAGGCATGTTCGTTCAGCGTTGGCTTGCCGCGTTCGTTTAAGTATTTAAACGGGATTTCTTCCTTGCCGCTGCCGTACAGGATGATGTTCTGGATTTTTTCCGGCAGACTCTCGAAAGACTGCTCCAGATCGAAGCCGTAATGTTTCGCGAGGCTGGCGAGCAACTGGTGATAAAACTGGTTGCGCCTGTCCCAGCCCTTGATCGCGCCGGAGCTTAACGACAACTGCGGAAAAGCGACAATACGCTTGGGATCGAAAAAGCTGATGTTGCCGAGTCCGTCGCATTTGGGGCACGCGCCCATCGGGTTGTTGAACGAAAACAGACGCGGCTCAAGTTCAGGCAGCGAGTAGTTGCAAATCGGGCAGGCGAATTTTGCGGAAAACATATGCGCCTTTTCGCTGTCCATCTCCATCGCTACAGCGCGGCCATCGGCATGGCGCAACGCAGTCTCGAACGATTCAGCCAGCCGCTGTTTGGCGTCCGCATTGACCTTCAGGCGATCAACCACAATCTCGACGGTATGCTTTTTGGTTTTTTGCAACGTCGGCAACGCGTCCATTTCATAAACCTTGCCGTTGACGCGCAGCTTTGTAAAACCTTGCGCGCGCAGTTCGTCGAACAAATCCAGTTGCTCGCCTTTGCGTTCCACCACCAGCGGAGAAAGAATCATGATGCGCGTGTCTTCCGGCAGTTGCAGCACATGATCCACCATCTGCCCGACGCTCTGCGCCTGCAACACCAGATCATGCTGTGGGCAATACGGATCGCCTGCGCGCGCAAACAGCAGGCGCAGGTAATCGTGGATTTCGGTGACCGTGCCGACCGTGGAGCGCGGATTGTGCGAAGTGGCCTTCTGCTCGATCGCGATGGCGGGTGACAAGCCCTCGATCAAATCTACATCGGGCTTTTCCATCAATTGCAAAAACTGCCGCGCATAAGCGGACAGCGATTCCACATAGCGCCGCTGCCCCTCGGCATACAAGGTGTCAAAGGCGAGTGAGGACTTACCCGATCCCGACAAGCCGGTGATTACTACCAGCTTGTGACGTGGCAGATCGAGGCTGATATTCTTTAAATTGTGGGTGCGAGCACCGCGTATCCGTATCTCTTCCATGCATACCAACTCTAGTGGGGCGACCGTACAGTTTACGCGATAATTGATGCTTTCCCAAACTGGTGATTGCTCCCTTCTAATGACTGCGGGATAACCAGCGACTTGGGTGCAGTTTTGTGTGTCTTTGTCGAATGGCTAGCAGTTTCATCAGAAGGAGCCGGGAAGAGGGGGCGTAGACTTTTGACGGCCCACTAAAGCTTTTGCTAGCCTCGTCCCATGGTTTTACGTTGAATCCCTGCGCAGGCTGCGGATAATCTGATCAGTGGGCTGGCGCAAATTATATAAACAGGCAGAATGAAATCGATGCTAACCCTTTAGCCAGCTGTTCCTCCCGCACGAGGAGAGATGGGTGCAGCTAATTGGGCCAGCTTAAATTCTCAGGGGGCTGCCTCCTGAAATATTGCCAAGGTTTTACCCATGAGGCTTTCGATTTGGTTGATCAACCGAAGTGCCACCATCAAGAAGCCGCCGGTTTGTCTTCCGCTGTTTTTCGATCACCCGACATTTCGACTGCGATAGCCGCTGCCTCTTCTGCCGGCATGCCTCCGGTTCTGCGCTCGTATTCGAGCTCGCTATGCTCGTCCTTTTTTCTCCTCTCGGTATCCACGGCCTGTTCCGTCTCGCCGGGCAGCTCGACGCGCAGCTTGTCGATGAGCATCAGGATCGTCGCCGCGACCGGCAGCGCGAGCAGCGCACCGATGATCCCGAACAGCGTGGCACCGGCAATCAGGGAAAAGAGAACAACGGATGACGGCAGCCGCATCGCGTGTCCATAGACTATGGGCACCAGTACGCGGCTCTCGAATTCTTCGTAGATGAGCATCAGCACTAAAACCACCGTGACGATGACCGTACCGTAAGGGAGCGCGGCGGCAACCGCTGGGCCCATAGTGAGGAAGATACCTATGTATGGCAGGATGTCGGCCAGGCCGCCGAACACAGCGATGACCAGAGCATTCGGAACGCCGCATGCGGTGAGCAGGATGAACACGAACGCGGCCATCATGGCGCAGGTAATCGCCTGACCCCGGATATAGCCGCCGACGATTGTGTTCAGATGAACCAGGATGCGCGACAACCGGATATGGTGTGTGCGCGGCACTACCGCGAACAGCGCTCCGCGCAGCCGGTCTCGATCCAGCATCATGTACAGCGCGAGGAAAATCGCGCCGAACCCGTAGGCGATACTCTCCACCACGATGGTGACAAAGGTCAGCACGGACGTAGCCGAAGACTTGATGAGCGAGTCATAATGCACGTTGCGCATCGTGTCAGCGAGGCTCGCCGTGAGCGGAGATCGGGCGAACCACTCCGCCAGCCGCTCGCGCAGCGCCGGCTCCATGCCGATCAGGCTCCTTACCTGATTCACCAGCTCCGGGACGGTAAGAACGAATAACAGCACGGCCGATACGAACAGCATGGTGAAGACGATGGCGATACCCACATCCCTGCGCACGCCGCGCTGTTCCAGCCAATCCACCGCCGGGGCGAGCGAGCCGACGATCATCAGCGCACCCACGAGCACCAGGAAGACCGGCAACAGGCGCATTGAAATCCACAATCCGGCGATGACCAGCACCAGTGAAAATATAGTCCATGGAGCGATTTCAATGCGGATCACGCGTGTTCGCCGAGACTGTACTTCCTCTTCATGCTCGATGCGTCTGTCCAACGCAACGGGCGCAGATGTCTTGTTTTCCGGCGCTCTCATTCAGGCCTCAACGCGCGCAATACGCACAATTTCTTGAGCGATATTTTCTGGCGACAAAATATAATCGATGCACCCACTTTTAATTGCGCTCTCCGGCATGTCTGGCTGACTCGCCGTACTAAGCTTCTGCGCGATTGTAATGCCTCCAACTTCTTTGATGCCACACAGTGCTGCTGCCCCGTCCCCATCATAGCCCGAGACAATAACAGCAATAAGCTTGCCGTCCCAGTAACGCGTCAGTGAACGCAGGAAAACCGTGATTACGTCAGGCCAGCCGCGTGGCTTTGATATCGGCTTAAGACGAAACTCGCCATCCAAGACGTGTAAATCCCGGTTTTCAGGGATGATAAATACGCGGTTAGGTTCGATTAGCAAACTTTCCGTGATGAGATCAACCGGCATAGTTGTAAAGCGAGGAAGAACTTCATGGAGGTGGGTAGGCATTTGCGTGATGTGATTAACGATGACAATAGCCACACCCATGTCAGCCGGGAGATTTTGCAAAAGCCTAATATAGGCGTCGAGGCCACCGGTTGAACCGCCGATGCAAACTATAGGGAAATCTCTCGTAGATGTGTCTAGTTTAATAGGCATCTTCTTCACCTTTTATATCGACCATTCTGATGGTGTTTATGAGTATGTGGTTTTCAAAGCGGAGAATCATGTTGCCAACCAATTTTTTGAATGTACACCGGCAAATGATAGTAAATGGATAATAATCATTCTGTATGCCAGCGCACATAGTGGGGCTTGTTGAGAATATAAAATATCCTAAAGATGAAACGGGCTTTACACAAAATTCATTATTCCAGACACTATCAACATTGAGTCGGCAATTCTGATTGGCCAGTTCCATTTTGTTTTTAAGTTGGTTACCGTACAGACCGGCGGCAACATTACGTTCATTCTTCAACTTGTTGTGGAAGAGTCTGCCAATTTATTAATAAGGGAGGATGGTCATGAACGCAGATCAAGTTGAGGGCGTTGAACAAGGCATCTTCGTTAAATTGCAGGAAGAGTTTGGGAAGCTGTTCGGCAGCCCAGAGAAACAAGGCAAAGAGGTAGGCAAGCAAATATTCGGTAATGCCAAAAAAATCTATGGCGATGCAAAAGAAGCCATCAAAAATGCGGGTAAACATGGCTGATGTGTTTATGAAATATGAAATAACTATGCATTTGCACTCTCCATTGGGTATGCGAAGAGATAGGCGGAAGCAAAACGTAGCACACTGGGCTTGCTCTCATAATGCGCAGGTGCGCTACGAGCTTCGTTAATATATGAAGGGAAAATCATGGCTAAATTGTTAACTTTACTGCTCGTAATTCTATTGGCTATTGCGTTTGTGGCCGGTTATCTACTTCTCTCCGATAAGATTGTTGCCGGGGAAAGAAAAATTTCCGAGGGCCAAAATCAGCTTGAAAAAGGAAAGCTTGCGCTTGATGCGGGCAAAGCTAATTTGGAAGCAGGCAAGCAAGAGTTGTCAGAGGGCAAGAAGGAATATGCTCAGGCTTATGCCAACAAACTCCTGGTGTTGATGGATAAGGTGCTGAATGGTGGAAAAGGCTTTGAAAAGGGTAGAGATCAGATTGCCGAAGGGGATAAGCAAGTTGCCAAAGGAGAGAAAAAACTTAACGCTGGCGAGGAACGGCTAGATGCAGGCAAATTGGCTATGCAGCAGGGTGAGGATCTGTTGAGGCTAGCCAAGGACGCACGCGCTGTCTGTGAACTCGGAGCGATATTTTTTGGAATCCTGTCCATTGTGCTTGGATTCCTCTGGAGACGACCACTGGCTCGGCTGTTTATGAAGAGCGATACCTGATCGTATATTTATAAGGCGAATAATACTTCAGATGATGAGCTTCGTTCACTGTGGGTATAAATGAGCATCTGTAGCGTGCCCGAACAAACCATGCACAAAGTTTCTGCACCCTCCCATCGTGACGGTAATTCAGGCCGGGAAAGTTAATTAAATAGTTATTGGTTCGTTACCGTACAGACCGGCGACAACATTACGATCAATCTACAGTTCCAACAGGGATACCCTGTCAATTTAAATGAAGGAAAAAGTCATGAACAAAGATCAAGTCAAAGGCGTTGCAAAAGACATATCCGGGAAAGTGCAGGAAAAAGTTGGGCAGCTGATCGGCAGTAAAGAGCAGCAAGCCAAAGGTCTCGGCAAGCAAATAGCCGGAAAAGCAGAGAAAGCCTTTGGCGATGCAAAGGAAGTCATCAAGGATTCGAACAAATCTTCCTGATGCGATTGCGTAATAACAATGGCCGCTGTGTGCGGCCATTTTCTAGTTTGGAAGCTAATGGGGCAGCTTCGCAATTAGCAGGCTCGACGTGATGAATTGATAGGTGTCGGCTACGCGCCACTAGCTCTGCTTGTCTTTGCGTATATCTGTTAGCAAGCGTGACGACCTGCTAAAATGCGCGACTTTTGCACCTTTCCAATATCATCCATGTTACCTGCGACAAATACCATGACTGCGGCTGAACTCCGCGCCAGCTTTGGCTTGGCCGGTATATACGGCCTGCGTATGCTGGGGTTGTTCATCATTCTGCCGGTTTTTGCGCTGTATGCGGAACATCTGCCAGGCGGTGAAAGCCACTTGCTGATGGGTATCGCACTCGGCGCTTACGGTTTGACCCAGGCAATCCTGCAACTTCCCGCCGGATGGTTGTCCGACCGTTACGGTCGCAAGTCGGTAATTTATGGCGGGCTGGTGGTGTTCGCGCTGGGCAGTTTCATCGCAGCGTCGGCGGATAATATTTATTGGGTTATTGCCGGACGTGCCATTCAGGGCGCGGGCGCGATCAATGCCGCAGTGATGGCGCTTACCGCCGACCTCACGCGTGAAGAAGTGCGCACCAAGGCGATGGCGATGATCGGCATGACCATCGGCGTCACATTCTCGCTGTCGCTGATTATTTCCCCGATACTCAATGGCATCCTTGGCGTGCCCAACATCTTTGCCTTGACCGGCGTGCTGGCGTTGCTGGCGCTGCTGGTGGTGCGATTCGTGATTCCCGATCCAGTAATTACGCGCTTCCACAGCGACACCGAAGCTAACAGAAAACGTTTCGGTGAAGTACTGCGCAACAAGGATTTGCTGCGCCTCGATTTCGGTATTTTCACGGTACACGCGGTCTTGATGTCGGTATTCATGCACGTGCCGTTCTTGCTGCAGGCCGACGGTCTGGAGGTGTCGCAGCACTGGAAAATTTATCTGCCGGTGATGTTTGCGGGCTTTGTGCTGATGCTGCCGCTTATCATCATTTCGGAAAAGATGGGCAAGGTGAAACAGGTGTTCGTGCTGGCAATCGCGTTGGCGGCGATTGCGCAAATCATTCTGCTGTTTGCGCAACATACCCTGTGGGGTCTGACCGCCGGGTTGTTGCTATTCTTTACCGCATTCAACGTGCTGGAAGCCAAGTTGCCCGCGCTGATCAGCATTATTGCGCCGCTGTCCTCCAGGGGCACGGCGATGGGAGTGTATAGCAGCGTGCAGTTTTTAGGCGCGTTTTTCGGCGCGGCAGTGGGCGGCGCGTTGATGCAGTTTGTCGGCGGCAATGCCGTGTTTGTGTTCGGTATTGTGTTGCTGCTGCTGTGGCTGGTGGTGGCATCCGGCATGCAGCCTCCGGCGGCGGTCCGCACCAGGCTGTATCATTTACCGGAAATGAATGACGCCGCTGCTGTAGAATTGCGCCAGCGTCTCGCGCAACTTTCGGGGGTGCGCGAAGTGATGGTGGTCGCAGCAGAGCGCATGGCCTGCCTCAAGGTGGACAGGCATGGGTTTGACGAAGCGGCGGTGGAAAAACTCGTGATGAAAGGAGCATGACATGTCGGTGAATAAAGTGATTCTGATTGGCCGTCTGGGCAAAGACCCGGAAACCCGCTATATGACCAACGGCGAAGCGGTGACCAATGCCACATTGGCGACCTCCGAAAACTGGAAGGACAAGAGCGGCGAGAAGCAGGAAAAAACCGAGTGGCATAACTTGGTGTTTTATCGCCGCCTTGCCGAAATTGCCGGAGAGTACCTGAAGAAAGGTTCCCAGATTTACGTCGAGGGCAAACTGCAAACCCGCAAGTGGCAAACCAAGGAAGGCCAGGACCGCTACACCACCGAGATCATTGTCAACGAGATGACCATGCTGGGTAGTAAATCGTCCGGCAGCAGCAGTTTCGAAGTGGTGGAAAACAAGCCTGCCGCTTCTTCTTCCGGCAGCGCCGCAGCTCCCGCCAAGGCCGCACCGGCCGCCAAGGGCAGCTTCGATAATTTTGATGACGATATTCCCTTTTAGCGAAACACCTGAGGCATACATAGGGTCTCGTTCGATTGTCGGCTGGGTTTATAAGCCATGTTTATTGCTGGTGACCTGTAAAATCATTCTTTTGCGACAGTACATGAATAATTATGGGGAGTAAAAAATGAAAGAGTTGACTTGGTCTAATCTGGAAAATCTCGCCTTGCCCGTTAAGGCACTATTTACCGGTTACCTTCTCGTTATTGGCTTGGGCTTGTTGATGGCGGGCGGACAAATCCTGCTGACCCACGGAATGGCGGACGGCAAATTCGGGTTGTCTATAGATGATATCGTGTACAGCTATTACGGCGATCGTGATGGTTCAAAGCTGGAGGCCAAGCTCAATGGTTCGATGAAAGGTAATGCACCTGCTGAAGCCAGGCTGGTGATGATCAAATGGGCTCGAGCAGGTGCGCCGGAAAATGAGTGGGAGACGAAGATCAAGCCGCTTACTGATCAGTATTGTGTTGCCTGCCATGCAAACATGCCCGGCATAACCAATGTTGCTGAAAAGGACCTTATGATCAAGGTAGCAGCGGTTGATATGGGGGCAAGCATAAGCACCCTGACCCGGGTTTCGCATATTCATTTATTCGGCATTGCATTCATTTTCTTCTTTGTCGGCCTGATCTTCAGCTTGGCATCAGGCTTTAGCCCAATGGTCAAAACATTGCTGATTTTCACGCCATTTATGTTTTTGATTGTTGATGTCGCATCCTGGTGGCTCACCAAGATGAATCCGAACTTTGCCTGGCTGGAGATGATCGGGGGGATTGGATATAGCCTTGCATCGACAGTGATGATTTTCTCGTCGCTCTATCAGATGTGCATAAAGCCGCTCAGAACAAAAAAAGCCTGATCTTCATGGCTGCAATCAATAAGCCGTTGTTACGCTGAGCGCGGGTATGGCAACAGATTTTCTTGATGCTGCCGCCGCCATCGTTGGCAGTGATGCCGTGCTGACCGGGGTGGCCGCAGCACAGCATTACGCCGATAAGCGAGGCCGATATTTTGGAAACGCGCTGGCAGTGGTGTTTCCGTCGGACACACAGCAGGTCGCACAAATAGTAAAGCTGTGCGCCGCAAATAAAATTTCCATCGTGCCGCAAGGCGGCAATACCAGTTTGTGCGGTGCATCGGTGCCCCTGTCTGAAGGCATGCAAATCGTTCTGAACCTGTCGCGCATGAAACGCATTCGCGCGGTTGACCCGTTAAATTACACCATGACCGTCGAGGCGGGCTGCATACTGGCCAGCGTGCGCGAAGCGGCGGAACAGAATAACCGCCTGTTCCCGCTCGAACTGACGGCGACCCTGAACTACTGCGAGATCGGCGGCAACCTTTCCACCAATGCCGGCGGCAACGGCGTACTGCGTTACGGCAATGCGCGCGACCTGGTGCTTGGGCTGGAAGTGGTGTTGCCGGACGGCCGTATCTGGAACGGCTTGCGCAGCCTGCGCAAGGACAACTCCGGCTATGACCTGAAGCACCTGTTTATTGGCGCAGAGGGCACGCTGGGTATCATCACTGCCGCCGTACTGAAGCTTTTTCCGCGCCCGCAATCCAACGCCACCGCCTGTGTGGCAATATCCGACCCTGCAATAGCCGTGCGCCTGCTGGCGCATATCCGAGCCATTTGCGGAGATACCCTGAGCGCTTTCGAGATCGTTTCGCGCAGCAGTCTGGATATTGTGCTCAGGCATGTTCCCGGAACCGCCGAGCCTTTCGCCAAACGGTACGAATATTATTTGCTGATCCAGTCGAGTGACGTGCTGCAACGCCCGCTGGACGACGCGCTGCGCAGCGCGATCCAGGGTTTCGGCGCAGGCATTCCGGAGTTTGCGGTCACTACCGATGCCGATGCGGCAGAGAACTGGTGGAAGCTGCGCCAGAATATCAGCGATGCGCAAAAGAGTGAAGGAATCAGCATCAAGCATGACATCTCCGTGCCGGTCAGCCGCGTGGCGGAATTCATCGCGCGCGCGGATACCGCAATGCATGCCGCATATCACGGCATCCGCATCGTGGCGTTCGGGCACATGGGCGACGGCAACATCCACTACAATGTCTCGATACCTGATGCGCCACAGAATGAAATTTTCATCGCACAACATGAAGGCGCGGTGAACAAACTGGTTTATCAGGTAGTGCGCGAACTGGGTGGCAGCATCAGTGCCGAACATGGCCTGGGGCAACTCAAGCGCGAAACTATCCGCGAATACAAAGACCCGCTGGAACTGGAATTGATGCGCAGCATCAAGCAGACCCTAGATCCGCATGGCCTGATGAACCCCGGCAAGGTTTTGTAGGAGCGGGATGCCTGCCCTGAGCCTGTCGAAGCGGCCCGCTCCTGCAAAAATCTGGCAACGTTTTAGCACCGAAGTCCGTTAATCAAAGCGAAGCAAAAAGGAGACGCACATGGCAGCTCAACCTGAAATTACCAACATGGCTTTATTTTGCGATTTCGAGAACGTGGCATTGGGCGTGCGCGACGCCAAGTACGCGCAGTTTGACATCAAGAAAGTGCTGGAACGCCTGCTGCTCAAGGGCAGCATCGTCGTCAAGAAGGCCTATTGCGACTGGGAACGCTACAAGGAATTCAAGGCGACGATGCACGAAGCGGCTTTTGAATTAATTGAAATCCCGCACGTGCGCCAATCGGGCAAGAACTCCGCCGACATCCGCATGGTCGTGGATGCGCTCGACCTCTGCTACACCAAAGCCCATGTGGACACCTTCGTTATCATCAGCGGCGACTCGGACTTCTCGCCGCTGGTTTCCAAGCTGCGCGAGAACAACAAATATGTCATCGGTATCGGCGTGAAAGACTCGACTTCGGATTTGCTTAGCGCCAATTGCGACGAGTTCATCTTTTACGACGATCTGGTACGCGCGCAGGAAGCGAAAAAGAAACAGGCCGCCAAGAAGGCTCCTGCCAAACCTGCCAGCGGAACGGCGAAGCCGGACGATGGGAAGTCCAGCGAAGCGAAGGGCGAAGAAGACAAGCGCCAGGAAGCGCTCGATTTCATCGTCGAGACCGTCGAGGCATTGATCGCCGAGCGCGGCTCCGATGAAAAGATATGGGGCTCGATGGTCAAGACCACCATGCAGCGCCGCAGACCGGGGTTTACCGAATCTTCGTACGGCTACCGTTCGTTCAAGGAGTTGGTGGAAGACGCGCAAAAACACAAGCTGCTGCTAGTGGTGCGCGACGAGAAGTCGGGGCAATACACAATACGTTTGCCTGCGGCTGATTAACACGTTGATTTATAGAGTGGTGAAAATCATTAGCACACCCTCAATGCACGGCCTGACGAATCACAGTAAAGCAAAAGGGTAGTAAGCGGTAGCGGGGTATAGAGTGAGGCGTAAAAAACCGGGCTGTTTGGCCCGGTTTTGTCATTGCAGAAACAACAAGCCTAGAACCTGAGAACAGCGCCAACGGAAACAAACGTGATTTTTGTTGTGCCAGTCGTATTTGTATTTCCAACTGTTCCCAAATTTTCATATTGGGCACGAGCGGAAACACTCTTGCTAAAGTCATATTGCGCACCGATGCCAAACCCCAGCGTGGTGCTAGTGGCTGAGCGGGATGTGGCTGTGGCACTCAGGTCTGTACGAGCAACCCCCGCCTTGGCAATCACGGAAAAATCGTGGCCAAGAGGAAACGTGCCGGTTCCCGAAGCTTGCAGGCCATTAGCCTCCCATTGGCTAGTTGCTCCGCCCAGAGTCGACCTGCTGTAATCGCCATAACTGACTTCCGCTCCCCACATCGGAGTGAACTGATAACCTCCGGCAATACGAAAAGCGGTGGAGGTGTCTTTGCATCCTCCTGCAGGGCCGCCGGTGCATGTATCCTTTGCATTGGTCTGCCCAATATCAAGAGCGCCGTAATAACCACCCGCTATGGCCGGTGTAACCGCCGCGCCGAAAACCAGTACTGCCGCAAAAAGTTTCGCTAATTTATTCATGCTAACCCCTCTAAAATAATAGTTGAAAAAACAAGTTTGGAATCCGCCAGATGGCCAAGTTGAAGGTTAGTTGTTCAGCAGGTGACTTGATTCGCCGGCACACTTTGACAGCCATTTTCCCTCCGTTCTGTGCGTTGCCGCACCTTCCGCGCAATTTGCTACTGGAGAACATATCGCGCATGGCTGGAAGGAATCAGGGGCAATTTTTGGTATGCATCTGAGCCATTTCGCTGGCGTTAAGCAAAACGGACACCCTGATCTTGAAGCAAGTTCATAAATATTCCGATAACATCCCAATGATACAATTCAAGAATCTCTACAGGCGCCGTTTAATGGTGGAGGAAAGTTCTGAACGGCGAGTCGGCTAAAAAGCCAGCCTTCAGATATCTGAACTTTCACAGCAAGGATGATGAATGGTAAAGCGAAACGGCGGTTACACTCTGTTGGAATTGATTGCGGTCATGGCCATCATTGCTATCCTGGCAATGATGGCGGTGCCCAGCTATCTGAATAGAGTCATCAGGAACCAGATCACCGAGGCATTGCCGCTGGCGGATATTGTAAAACCACCCATCGCGGCCGCGTGGGCTACAGAAAAATCTTTTCCCGCAGACAACGCCGGTGCCGGATTGCCAGCCGCCGACAAGATCGTGAACAACCTTGTCAGTTCAATCGCCGTTGAAGGCGGTGCTATTCATATCACTTTTGGCAACCAGGCAAATCAATTTATCAAAGGCAAAATACTGACACTACGTCCGGCCGTAGTAGAAGATGCGCCTATCGTCCCGATCACCTGGGTGTGCGGCCAATCGGCAGCGCCCGGCAACATGACGGCCAAGGGCAATAACAAAACCGATATTCCCGCGAGTTACTTGCCAGTCAAGTGCAGATAAGGCAACTGCAGGGTGTCAATAAGCGAGGCGCATTGCACCGATTGTTATCATTCGGCGTAATAAAGATTACGCTTTGCGAGGGCTGTGAGTCTGTGTACAACTGCCAGAATACAATTCACACTAATTCTTAGAGCTCCTTTTGTGAAAATACGCCAACCCTTCGGATTCATTTCATATTGGAAGAGGCTGCAAGTTGAAAAATATTAATGCTTTATATACAATTAAATATTCTGTCATATAAACATCAATGAAAAAGCAGCCCTATGAAAAAAATAATTTATGTTGTTGGGCTGGCGGTGCTGGCCGCTCCTTTTGCTGCTTATTCGGACAGTCTTATTCGTGTCAAGTGTGATGACGATGCCGGTGCATCGGTCTATATTAATGGCAAATTCGTAGGGGAATGCCCTGTAGATGCGCCAGCGCCAGCGGGGACAGTGAATCTGCGTGTTCGAAGTGAGAAGGGCGACTATGAAAAAGTTTTCGAGAAGCAGCTTAGGGTGGTTGATGGTGTACCTCAACGAGTGGAGGTTACACTATCCGCGCCACAATTGACTGCCAAAGCCATTGCAGCTGATGCTGGCAGACAGTTAAAGGCTGCAGAAGCAGGTAATATAGAAGCTATGCAGAAGGTGTCTCAACTTTATGAGGACGGCATAGGCTTGGAAAAAAGCCCCGTAAAAGCCAAGCACTGGCGAGAAAAAGCTGAAACCGCCAAAGCGAAAAAAATACTCGAATTAGCCAATCGCGGCGATGTGGCCTCGATGGAGGATATGTCGAATCGCTACGAAACGGGACTGGGCGTGGCGAAAAGCGCATCACTAGCTAAATCATGGGGCACTAAAGCACAATCCGCAAGGCAAGAGCAGAAAAGTAGCGAGAAAAAGGCCAAGCTTTGGGCAAAAGCGCCATTCAGTGAGACAAGGCAATATTTTCATAATATGGGAAAAGATGTCCAATTCGTTACATCAAGCCCAATTTCGCTTCCTTTTACTTTTGTATTTGATCTAATCTCACTTCCAACCGCTTCGACCAATATGGTTCAAGTAGCGAACGAAGCGGCCCTGCGCCCTTCAACTTGGGGCAACCCCGATTCCATGATTGCGCGAGCTTCGCTACAACTTAAGGCAAATGATCCTGCTGCTGAAAATCCTCTAATAGTTGCGGCTATTAAGTGAACCGATTTGCAGTGGCTTTGATCGCAACGCTAGTTGTAGGTTGCGCATCGCCTGGTAAACAAAATGTGGTCGGGAGGACACCTCCCATATCAATACGTGGCTGGCACGAGTTGCAGGGTTACCTGCAAGGTGTGCCATCTCAGCTGCGGCAGGCAATCGTGCAAGAGGGAGAGGCACGATTACCCAGAACCGTAAATGCTGCGATACAGGATGCAGTAGAGTCTGAAGTATCTCAAGCGGTGCTTTTTGATATTCTGCAACACACTCACAATCAGGCGTTGCTGCCTGATGCGGAATTTGAGCGTTTGGCTTCGGTCGTTATTGGCAAAAGCCAGGAACAGCAATCATTTGCTGCTGCATTGGCAGGCTATCTCACGCAATCTGATTTTGGCTGTCAGCAGCCTGTGTATGCAAGATATTTTCAGCGTCGTTATCCGTCAGCCAATCTGGCTAAACCATGCAGTGCAGACGTGCCTTTCGAAGTATTAAATCAATATGAGGGGGCGAAAATCGTTTGGATAAATCCCAAGCGCGTCAAGTCAATTCATTTGTTGTTCGCGAGCAAGAGCCAGAGTATGGCTTCACGTTTTGGCCATATCGCCCTGAGGCTGGTGGTTTGTCCAGAAGGAAATACCGCAGCAGAAGTATGTGATGCCAACTTGCTTGAGCATGTAACGTTAGGGTTTCAAGCGCATATCGACGAGCTCTCATTAAACACTATCAAGGCGCTTAATGGCGAATACAAAGCCTATCTTTTTGCCAGCCGCTTTATGGATATGTATGAACAATACGCAATTGGCGAGTTCCGCGAGGTTTATTCATTACCGTTGCGATTGGATGAAACTCAAAGAGAGTTGATGGTGCGTGAGCTGGCGGATATCCATTGGCGCTACGCCGGCGAATACAGTTTTTTTACCAGAAATTGCGCGACATTGATGCAAAACGCCCTAAAAATTTCGTGGCCTGATTTTGCGGCGAACGAAAAAGTGAGGGGCAATTATCTACGCCCGGATAGTTTATTTGAGGCAATCAAATTCAGTTCTCTGGCAGAGGGCGACAAGTTGGCCTCGTTGGATGATGCAGAGCGCGAGGGGTATTACTTTTCAAGTACCAGGCAATTTTATGAGAATGCGTTAAATGAGGTCAGAGAGGGAATGGGGAAGCCAGCGTTCGCTGATCTTGAGGGCTATCTGCAGATAAATCCAATTATGCGGCGTCAGGCTCGCGCAGATGATGAGCAATTTTCTACACGCCTTGCTGCGGACCGACACTTGCGTGAGGCGCAACTCATGCTGGAGGAATATTCCATCTTGCGAAGTGGACGAGTGCTGATGATCGAGGCGGCAAAATATTTTGAGAGGCAAGATTTTTTGGAGAACTCGGACAATATTCGTGCGCAATTGGATGGCGAGCATGCTGATGTGTTTGAAAAGTGTTTGCTGACACCGATTAGACAGCATGCCCGACCCATACAGAGGCTGAAAGGCATCCCAGTCAAGTCCGACATTCCTGAAATGCCGGGTCAAGCGTCGATATGCAAGTCTATTCAAAGTAGAAAGTTGCTGCATGAGACGATTTCAGGAATCAAAAATGCGGATTCTGAACAGTGGCGGAAGCTGATTGAACTCTCCGAATATTTGGCAGAGAGCATTGCCAATTTAAAACTGTTGAAACAGATGTAATGAATAAAATGGTTGATTCTAGAAAGGGGGTCAATAATGGGTATCTGTAAGCGGTTGTGGTTCACAATCTTAGGCAGCTTGATGATATTCGCTACGCTTCCGGCTATGTCTATGACTTCACAGCAACAGAAAAAAATGCTGGATCAACTTGACCAGCTTGACCAAATGGAGAAGCTGGATCATTTTGACTTTTCCGATCTGGCGGCTAAGGCGGAAGCTTGCACTCATGCACGAAACTTTGATTGTGCCGAACAAAATATTTCCAAGGCATCAAAGTCCATCAGTAGTTCACAAGATAAAAAAGCTCTGCAAGTACTTAAACGAAGCTTGGTAGCAGAAAGAGAGGCTGCGGAGGAAGAGCGTCTTGCGGAAGAACGCAG
Source organism: Nitrosomonadales bacterium (assembly GCA_023259055.1). Lineage (GTDB taxonomy): Bacteria > Pseudomonadota > Gammaproteobacteria > Burkholderiales > Gallionellaceae > Gallionella. The sequence goes on along the minus strand of JAHFQZ010000001.1, from coordinate 465,795 downwards.
ACTGGCCGAAGCGCGCAGGCGTGAGAGTCAATCCAGTGGAATTCAATGGGGTAAGGTTGCGGCTATGGGAACTGGTGCTTTGATCGGTGGTGTAGGGCACATGTCTGCGGAAGTGCAAAACAAGGTTATTACAGGGATCGCAAAAGACAGCATGCCTGGGCAAGATGGCATAAGTAATTTTAAAGGTAATATGGACAGCCTTACTGCGGAACAAAGAGCGCGAAATGAACGTGCCGCTGCAGCACAGCGTGATAGGCAAGCCAAAGCGATTGCAGACGAGGCAGCTAACAATCGCAGGCTCATGGATGCTTCAATACGCTCTCACCAATCGAACGATCAGAATACAACTAACCGCCAGCAAACCCCAGTAAAGCCATGGAATAATCAGGTGCAAGGTGCCTCCGGGGCTTCACAGCAAGATCAGGAGCGGCAACGCAGGGAACTACAGGCTCAGTTAGCTGCGAAACAACAAGGGCGAAATAGGAATGAGGAGCAGCTACAGCAGCAGACACGCCAAAATGGGCAAGGGCGCAATAATAGTAATACAACAGGTGGGGAGGCTGCTGGTACTACATCAACCAGTTACCTTACTCAGGGCGGTTTACAATGGATTCAGGTAATGCCCGGGACACATACCTATAATCAGGCATATCCAAAATGTGGCGGACTTGTCCAGGGTCCATTGGGTTGGAGGTTGCCGTCGATAACCGAGGTGGCGGGTCTGACAAGGGCGCAAGTAGATGCAACAGGTTCTGCAATGGCAACTGGCGGACTCTATGGATCGGGGGCTTTGGCTGGACAAGGGTGGGATTTGGTAAAAATATGGACTTCAAACTCAAGTGCATGGCACCCAATGGGTACTTATAGCAGACACTTGTTTGTGGATTTGAGTAATGGTCAAGTGGGCTCAATTAGTGACACGACTGGACTGGTTGGTCCTGTGGCGTGTGTTCGTTTAATTCCGGCACTTTGATTATTTTTAGCCATGTAGCCGTGCAGGGTGGGCACCTTTTTGTGCCCACCCGGGGAAACCAATCGCGAATGATGTGGTTCGTACCTGATAGAACTTCTAGCCATACCACTAAGCAATCAAAAACGATTGCTTGGTGGCTTGCTGTCACCGCATCCTACGTGGCTCCAATTGGTGGTAAGTTCGTCAATAATCCGATAGTTCCCAAGTGATATAATCCGCGCCTCTCAAAAGGTGCCGTTTCATGTCTGCTGTCTTGAATTTCAAATCCCATTTGTCCGAATTGTTCGCGCAGGCGTTGCGCGAGGTTGCGCCCGACGCGACGCAAACCGAGATACTCATCGAACGCCCCAAACAGAGCTCTCATGGCGATTACGCCTGCAACCTGGCGATGCAGCTGGCCAAGCCGTTGCGCAAACCGCCACGCGATATTGCGAAGGCGCTGATGGCGGCGTTGCCGGAATCTGACGTCATTGAGAAGCTGGAGATTGCCGGGGCGGGGTTCATCAATGTGTTCATCGCCACCGCAGCCAAGCAGCACGTAGTGCGCGGCGTGTTACAGGCGGGCGCGGGTTACGGCCACGTCCATCTCGGCGCGGGGCGCAAGGTGCAGGTGGAGTTTGTTTCGGCCAATCCGACCGGGCCGCTGCATGTCGGGCATGGGCGCGGCGCGGCGGTGGGCGATTGTTTATGCAATGTGCTGCATGCGGCGGGTTGGAATGTGACGCGCGAGTTTTACTATAACGATGCGGGCGTGCAGATCGATAACCTGATGAACTCGGTGCGGTTGCGCTGCCTAGGCATAACACCTGACGATCCATCATGGCCGGAAGCGGGCTATCGGGGTGATTACATCGCGGATATCGCCCGGGCGTTTCTTGAGAAAGAGACGGTGGAGGCGGACGACCAACATGTGCATGCTTCCGGCAATGTGAACGATGCCGAGGCGATCCGCCATTTCGCGGTGGCCTATCTGCGCCGCGAACAGGATCTCGATTTGCGCGCCTTTGAGGTGGAATTCGATGTGTTCTCGCTGGAATCTGCGCTGTATTCTGATGGTAAGGTGGAGGAGACGGTCAGCAAGCTGATTGCGAGCGGCCACACCTATGAACAGGACGGTGCGCTGTGGCTGCGCACCACCGATTTCGGCGACGATAAAGACCGGGTGATGCGCAAGAGCGATGGCACCTATACTTATTTTGTGCCGGATATCGCTTATCATCTGGACAAGTGGCGGCGCGGCTTCATTCGCGTCATCAACGAGCAGGGCGCCGACCACCACAGCACGATCACCCGGGTGAGGGCGGGGTTGCAGGCGCTGGATGTCGGTATTCCGCAAGGCTGGCCGGACTATGTGCTGCATCAGATGGTAACGGTGTTGCGCAACGGCCAAGAGGTAAAGATATCCAAGCGGGCCGGCAGTTATGTCACGCTGCGCGACTTGATCGATGAGGTAGGGTGTGATGCGACACGCTATTTCCTCGCGGCTCGCCACCCCGATTCGCAACTGGTATTCGATATCGACCTGGCGAAATCGAAGAGCAACGAAAATCCGGTGTATTACATCCAGTACGCCCATGCACGTGTCAGCGCAGTGCTGGCGCAATGGAGCGGTGAGCATAAAGCCTTGTTGCAGGCAGACGTCAGGCTGCTGGATAGCGAATATGAGGCCGCACTGTTGCAACAATTGATCGATTATCCGCAGGTGATAGAAAACGCCGCGCTTGATCTGGCTCCGCACTTGGTCGCTTTTTATCTGAAGGACTTGGCGGCGGATTTCCACAGCTACTATAATGCATCGCGCTTTCTGGTTGAGGATGAAGCGGTCAAATTGGCTCGGCTGGCGTTGATTGCCGCGACGGCGCAGGTAATGCGCAACGGTTTGGCAATGCTCGGTGTGAGTGCTCCAGAGAAAATGTGAAGCAAAAATGTAAAGCAAAGATGTAAAAAAGGAACGGATAAAACATGAGCAGATACACAGGCAACAGACCCGCTACACAGCGCAAGGGCATTAATCCGTTATGGACCGGTATCTTCGTTGGCGTGGTGGTCGGTGTCGGCATGGCAGCCGGATTAACCTGGTATCTGATGAAATCTCCCAGCCCCTTTCTGAAAAAAGATCAGGTAACGGCCACTCCTCCAGTGGAGGTTGCAAAGCCAGCGGTGCCCGCCGAAACTGTAACACCTGCCCAGAAGTCGCCAGTGGCGGGCGAAAGCAACGGCAAGCCGCGTTTTGAATTCTACAAAGTACTGACCGACAAACAGGATGCGACTGTTACCGCTCCGGCCAAACACGCGGCCAAACCCAAATTACCTGACAACAAGGCTGCGGACACCAAGACGACGGTCGCCTATGAGCCGCATCTATTGCAGGCAGGTTCTTTCCCCAAGGCGGATGACGCTGAGAAGCTCAAGGCCAAGCTTGCCATGCTGGGCGTCGAAGCCAGCGTTCAGTCTGCGGCCATCCCCGATAAGGGTGTCTGGTATCGCGTGCGTTTGGGGCCTTACAAAAGTGAGGGAGAGTTGAACAGTGCGCGCAGTTTTTTGAAACAAAACGGGGTGGACAGTACTCCAATCAAGGTGCAGTAGATCACGGCGGAAGGCTTACCCATAGGATGAGCATCTCATCTCTGCAACTTCCGCGAGGTTTGGAGTGTTAGCTTCCACCCTTCTGCAGCGCGTTGAACATTACTACTAAGGAGCTATTTATGAAAAATATGATTAAATTATTAGTTGTTGCAGCATCATTGTTGGTAGGCAGCACGGCGCTTGCCGCAGTGGAGCCTGGTAAGGATTACAAATTATTGAATCCCGCGCAGCCGACCAGCGGCAATAAAATTGAAGTGCTGGAATTTTTCTTTTATGGCTGCTCGCATTGCTTCCACTTGCATCCGAAATTAGTCGAGTGGGAAAAGACCATACCCAAGGATGTCGAGTTGATTTACGTCCCAACTATTTATCGCGATTCAATGGAGCCGCTGGCACGCACTTATTATGCGCTGGAAAGTATGGGGCAGGATCGTCAGTTGCACGACGCGCTGTATCGTGCAATGAATGTGGACAGCGTGGATCTGCATGATGAAGCCACGATTGGCGATTTTGTAGCCACGAAAGGTGTGGATCGCGCAAAGTTTTCCGCTGCATACAACTCCTTTTCCATGCAGAGCAGAGTGACACGCGCCAAACAAATGATCCGTAGTTATGGCATTACCGGCACCCCCACGCTGGTGGTGGACGGTAAATACCTGATTTCCGAGCTGCAGCCGGAAGAGCTCATCCGCGTATTGAAAGAAGTGATCGTGAAGGCACGCAAAGAACACAAAAAGTAAGCAATCCGTCAAGGCAACAAAGGCAGCACGCGCACTTTGATTACGGTGAAAGATGGCAAGATGCCGCTGCGCGTGGTCATCAGTGGCGCGTCGAGTGGTTTAGGACTTGCCCTCGCGCGCCATTATCTTGAGCGCGGAGCAACGATTGCTGCATTTGCACGCCGCGGCGAATTGCTGCAACCACTCAGCACAGAATTTCCAGGCCGGGCTTTCTGCTACGCGCTGGATGTGCGCGATGCGCCTGCTGTGCAGAATGCGGCTAACGATTTCATCACGCGCGCCGGCGGCCCTGACGTGGTGATCGCCAACGCCGGCGTGAGTGTTGGCACACTCACCGAATATGCCGAGGACATTGATGCTTTCCAGCAAGTGCTGGATATCAATGTGCTGGGCATGGTGAAAACCTTCCAGCCCTTCATAGCGGCAATGCGCGAAGCGAAACAGGGGTCGCTGGTTGGTATTGCCAGCGTGGCAGGTTTTCGCGGGTTGCCTGGTGCGAGCGCATATTCCGCCTCCAAGGCAGCAGCAATTTCCTATCTGGAATCCTTGCGTGTCGAAATGCGCGATTGCGGGGTGAAGGTCGTCACGATCTGCCCCGGTTACATCAGGACCCCGATGACAGCCAACAATCCTTACGCAATGCCGTTCATGCTGGATGCCGATGAGGCGGCAAAACGCATGGTGAATGCCATCGAAAGGAAAACCTCATTCGCCGTGATACCGTGGCAAATGGGCTTGGTCGGACAAATACTCAAATTCTTGCCGCGCTGGTCGTATGACCCGTTATTCGCCAACGCGCCGCGCAAACCCCGTAGATCGCGCAATCCGGTCTAGCCGCTGGCCGTATGCGCCTATACAAAAAATTTCTCGACGGTGTGCCGGAGTATCTGGCGCGCTATTACTGGTGGGCATATCTGTGGCGATGGGGCATTTGGTTCTTCGATCATCAGCCGATTATCAACGCCATCCTGTTAGGCCAATATGACAAGCTGCTGAAAAAGACACTGGCGCAAATCGATACAAAGCCTGACGCAAAGATTCTGCAACTGACCTGCGTGTACGGCAAGCTTACGCCCTCGCTGCTATCCAGCACGGACAATGAAATTCACCTGTGCGATGTCGCAACGGGGCAGTTGCAATTGGCGCGGCGCAAAACCCGGAATGTCGACCGCTGCCATCTGGCGCGCATGAACGCGGAATGTCTCGGTTACCGCAACGATGCGTTCGATCAGGTGATCGTGTTCTTTTTGTTCCACGAAATGCCCGCCGAGGCCCGCCTTAACACTTATGCCGAAATTGCGCGCGTAGTGCGTCCGGGCGGCTCGGTGCTGATCACCGAATACGCCGCAACGCCGCAGAGGCACTGGCTGTACCGGTTTTTGCCATCCCGCCTGTTCATTGGACGTCTTGAGCCTTTTCTGCCGGGATTCTGGCAAGAGGACGTTACAGCCAAATTAAGCGGTGCGCTTGAGCGAAATGACAAAGCGCTGGACGGCGAACCTGTCGTCGAATACTGCTTTGCAGGTTTCTACCGTGTGATGCGCTTCAACTTGGTGTAAAGGGATCAGCCCGCCAGTTTCTGCTTCAGAATTTCGTTCAACTGCGCAGGGTTGGCTTTGCCTTGGCTGGCCTTCATCGCGAGGCCGACAAAGAAACCGAACAGCTTGTCCTTGCCGCTACGATACTCCGCGACCTTGTCGGCGTTGGCGGCGATGATCTCGTCCACCAGCGCTTCGATGGCACCGCTGTCAGATACTTGTTTCAGCCCTTTGGCTTCGATGATCGTATCCGCCTCGCCGCCTTCCGCCCACATCGTGCGGAAAACTTCTTTCGCGCCGGAGTTGGAGATGGTGTTGTCGGCGATGCGCTGCAATATGCCGCCGAGTTGTTGCGCGCTGATCGGACATTGCGTCATCTCCAGACCGTCGCGGTTCAATTGGGCATTCACTTCGCCCATGATCCAGTTGGCGCACATCTTTACATCCCCGGGCACGGCTGCAAGCACGGTCTCGAAGAAATTTGCCATCTCGCGCGAGGCGGTGAGTATGCTTGCGTCGTAGGCAGATAGACCGAATTCTTTTACATATCGCGCCTGCTTGACGTGCGGCAATTCCGGCAGCGTGGCGCGCACCTGTTTTTTCCATTCCTCGCTGATGTCCAGCGGCAACAGGTCGGGGTCGGGGAAGTAGCGGTAGTCGTGCGCCTCTTCCTTGGTGCGCATCATGCGCGTTTCGCCCTTGTCGGGATCGAACAGCACGGTGGCCTGCTGGATAGCTCCGCCGCTCTCCAGTGTGTTGACCTGCCATTGCACTTCGTAGTTGATCGCCTGCTCGAGGAAGCGGAATGAGTTGAGGTTCTTGACCTCGCGCCGCGTGCCGAGAGGCGAGCCGGGGCGGCGCACCGACACGTTGGCATCGCAGCGGAACGACCCTTCCTGCATGTTGCCGTCGCAGATACCGATCCATTGCACCAGCGTGTGCAGCGCCTTGGCATAGGCCACAGCCTCGGCGGCGGAACGCATGTCCGGCTCGGAGACGATCTCCAGCAGCGGCGTGCCCGCGCGGTTCAGGTCGATGCCGGTCATGCCGTGAAAGTCCTCGTGCAGCGACTTGCCAGCATCTTCTTCGAGATGGGCACGGGTGATGCGCACCGTTTTTTCATAAGCTGCCGTCTTTCCCGATGCAGGCACATGAATTGTTAACTGACCGTTGCCAACTACCGGCAGGTCGAACTGGCTGATCTGGTAACCCTTGGGCAGATCTGGATAGAAGTAATTCTTGCGCGCGAACACCGAACGCGGTGCGATATGTGCGCCGACGGCGAGGCCGAACTTGATGGCGCGCTCTACCGCACCTTTGTTCAGTACCGGCAATACACCGGGCAGAGCGATGCTAACCGCATCCGCCTGCGTGTTTGGTTCAGCGCCGAATGCGGTCGAAGCACCGCAGAATATCTTGCTGCTGGTCGAGAGCTGTGCGTGCACTTCCAGCCCGATGACGATTTCCCAGGTCATAATGTTTCCTTATAGCCCTTGCGGCGCGCGGCTGTGCCAGTCGGTCGCCAGTTGATACTGATGCGCCACATTCAACATGCGCGCCTCGTCAAAATAATTGCCGATGATCTGCAGGCCAACCGGCATATTGTCTGAGCCGAAGCCGCAGGGAATCGACATGCCGGGCAGGCCGGCGAGGTTCACCGCGATCGTGTAGATGTCGGACAGATACATCTGTACCGGGTCATCGCCTTTCTCGCCGAACTTGAAGGCGGTGGACGGGCTGGTCGGTCCCATGATGACGTCGCACTGTTTGTACGCTTCGGTGAAATCCTGCGCGATCAGGCGGCGGATCTTCTGCGCCTGCAGGTAGTAGGCATCGTAATAGCCGTGGCTCAGCACGTAGGTGCCGATCATGATGCGGCGCTTCACTTCCGCGCCGAAGCCCTGCGCGCGGCTCTTTTCGTACATGTCGGTGAGGTCGCTGTATTCCGGAGCGCGGTAGCCGTAGCGCACGCCGTCGAAGCGCGACAGGTTGCTCGACGCTTCCGCCGGAGCCAGCACGTAATACACCGGCACCGACAATCTGGAATTCGGCAAGGTGATTTCGACTATGGTTGCACCGAGTTTCCTGTATTCGGCGATGGCCGTTTCGACGGCTTGCGCCACATCGTTGCTGAGCCCGCCCGCAAAAAATTCTTTCGGCAGGCCGATGCGCAGGCCGTTCAACGGTTTCTCCAAATCGCGTGCGTAGTCTTCTTTGTCGCGTTGCAGCGAGGTCGAATCGCGTTCGTCGAATCCCGCCATGACGTTCAGCATCATAGCGAGGTCTTCCGCGCTGCGCGCCATCGGTCCGGCCTGGTCGAGGCTGGAGGCGAAGGCGATCATGCCGTAACGCGACACCACGCCGTAGGTGGGTTTCAAACCGGAAACGCCGCACAGTGCGGCGGGCTGGCGGATTGAGCCGCCGGTGTCGGTGCCCGTCGCGGCGGCACACAGCCGTGCGGCCACGGCACAGGCCGAGCCGCCGGAACTGCCGCCGGGCACGGCCTTTTGATCCCACGGATTCTTTACCGCGCCGAAATACGAAGTTTCGTTGGATGAGCCCATCGCAAACTCGTCCATGTTGGTCTTGCCCAGATTCACTGCACCAGCGTTGTTGAATTGCTTGATGACGTGAGCATCGTAGGGTGCGATGAAATTTTCCAGCATCTTTGAGCCGCAGGTGGTGCGCCATCCCTTGGCACAGAAAATGTCTTTTTGTGCGACAGGGATGCCGGTCAGGGGGTGCGCCTTTCCTTCGGATAGCAGCATATCAGCCGCACGCGCCTGCGCCAGGCTGGCTTCGGCGTTGTTGGTGATATAGGCATTGAGCGCGGGGTTGAGCGCGGCTATGCGATCCAGGTAAAGCTGGGTCAGTTCGACGCTGGAAATTTTTCTGGCGCGCAGCGCGCTGCCGAGTTGCTGCAAACTGGAATCAAGCATGGCGTAATTATTCAATGACTTGCGGAACGAGATACAGTCCTGCTTCTACTTGCGGCGCGATGGTTTGAAATAACTCGCGCTGGTCGGTTTCTGTTACAACGTCCTCGCGCAGCCGTTGTGACACGTCCTGGGCATGGGACATCGGGGCGATATTTTGGGTATTAACGGCCTGCATTTCGGCGATCAGCTCAAAAATACCGGCCAGTTGGGCGCGTGCGGCTTCGATTTCCGTTTCGCTCATCGCCAGACGGGCCAGACGAGCGACTTTTCTGACATCTGCATTGGCCAAGTATATGGTGGGGGACATAGGTAAAAACTTTATTGAAACAAGGCTAATAGGGTATCATACAAGGCATTATTGACGCACCTTTTTGACTACAGGAAACATCATGCTTGGATTTTTTAAGGAATATTTCTCCAATGATTTGGCGATTGATCTTGGTACGGCGAACACGTTGATCTGGGTGCGCGGACAGGGCATAGTCCTGGACGAGCCGTCGGTGGTGGCAATACGCCAGGAGGGCGGGCCGAACGGCAAGAAGATTGTGCAGCAGGTCGGAACTGCTGCCAAACAGATGATGGGGCGTACGCCGGGCAATATCACCGTGATTCGCCCGATGAAGGACGGCGTGATTGCCGACTTTACCGTCACCGAGCTGATGCTCAAACATTTCATCCGCAAGGTTTACAAGGGAGGTATTTTCAGTCCCAGTCCGCGCATCGTGATTTGTGTGCCGTGTGGTTCAACTCAAGTGGAGCGGCGTGCGATCCGTGAGTCTGCAGTTGGCGCCGGAGCGCGTCGCGTAGAGCTGATCGAAGAGCCGATGGCTGCAGCGATTGGCGCCGGTTTGCCGGTGGACGAGGCGACCGGGTCGATGGTGGTGGACATCGGCGGCGGCACCACGGAAGTGGGTGTGATGTCGCTGGGCGGCGCGGTATATTCCGGCTCGGTGCGAGTCGGCGGCGACAAGTTCGACGAGGCGATCATCAATTACATCCGCCGCAATTACGGCATGCTGATCGGTGATACCACTGCCGAAGAAATCAAGAAAACTATCGGGTCAGCCTTCCCGGGCAGTGAAGTTCGCGAGATGGAGGTGACGGGGCGCAATCTGGCTGAAGGCGTGCCGCGCAGTTTCACGATTTCCAGCAATGAGGTTCTTGAAGCCATGACTGATCCGCTCAACAATATCGTCAGCGCGGTGAAGACAGCTCTCGAACAAACCCCGCCGGAGCTTGGTGCAGACATCGCCAGCAAGGGCATGGTATTGACCGGCGGCGGTGCTCTGCTGCGCGACCTGGATCGCCTGCTGATGGAGGAAACCGGCTTGCCGGTCTGGATCGCCGATGATCCTCTGACCTGTGTGGTGCGCGGTTCCGGCATGGCGCTCGACCACATGGATAAGTCGACCAGTATTTTCACCACCGAATAGCTCTTCCGGCACATAAACCACATAGAACTGCGATGGAACGTCGTTGATAGACAACACGCAATCTTTCCAGTTTTTCAATCGCGGCCCCAGCCCCGTGGTGAGATTGGTATTTTTTGCCGCGCTTTCATTGCTGCTGCTGTTCATAGATGTGCGCTATCGCTATCTGGAATCTACCCGTAGCGCGTTGTCGGTGCTGGTCTCACCGGTGCAGCGGTTGGCGGCTGTGCCGGGCGCATTGTGGCAACAGGCAGGCAATTTCTTTATCACGCAGAGCAGGCAACGCAGCCTGATTAAAGAGAACGATGATCTGCAACGGCAACACCTGAGCGATGCCGCACAAATACTGCAATTTCAGGCTTTGCGAATGGAAAACCTGCAATTGCGCAACCTGGTTACGCTGCCGATACGCAGCGAATTCACCACCCAATTGGCCGAAATTGTATATGCAGAACGCGATGTGTTCAGGCGCAGAGTACTCGTCAGCAAGGGTGCGGACGCTAATGTGATGATCGGCCAAGTGGTGATGGATGGCACCGGGATTGTCGGGCAAATCACACGCGTCTATCCCTGGCTTTCCGAAGTCACCCTGATCACCGAAAAAGACCATGCCGTACCGGTGCAGGTGTTGCGCAACGGGTTGCGCACCATCGTATTTGGAGCGGGCGACACCAGCCAGTTGTCGCCTCGCTATATGCCGGTTAATGCCGATATTCAGAACGACGACATGCTGGTCACTTCCGGTATTGACGGCATCTACCCGGCGGGTATCCCGGTCGCCAAAGTGGTAAAAATCGAACGCGATGCCGCCTACCCCTTTGCGCGCATAGCTTGTTTGCCTGTCGCCGGGGTGGATAAAAATCGCCATTTGCTGATTCTGTCCGGTCCGCCCAAGCTGCCTGAACGCCCGCTGGAAAAATCCGCAGCAGCGGATTCCGAAAAGCGCGCGAAGATCAGGAGAAAGAATTAAATGCCCAACCACGTCATACACGCCAAGGCAGAAATCCAGCGTCCGGTCAGCAACACTTTGATCGTGTTGAGTGTGTTGGCCGCGTTATTTCTGAATGGATTGCCATGGGAAGGCATCTGGCTGATGCTGCGGCCCGACTTTGTCGCAATGGTGCTGCTTTATTGGTGCATGCACAAGCCATGGCGGGTCGGCATCGGGATTTCGTGGGGAGCGGGGGTGCTAGCCGACGTGGCTGATGCCAGCCTGTTTGGGCAGCACGCTTTGGCATACGCGGTGCTCGCATTTGGCGGCGTGGTTCTGAGCCGCCGCTTGAGGATGTTTGATTTGCGCCAGCAAACTATTCAGGTGAGCGTTATTTTTGCGTTGACCTATGCGGTATATGCGTTGGTGCATTGGCAGTTGAACGGCAACGTGGTGTGGCTGTATTTCCTCGGGTGTCTGACCTCGACTTTACTGTGGGCGCCGCTCAGCCTCATTTTCCTGGCGATGCGGCAAAGGCGCGTTGATAGTGAATGAACAAGCAAGCCGAGTTTAAAAACCACCAGCGGGAGATATTCCACTTCCAGTTGCGTCTTGTCGTCAGCATTGGTTTTGTATTGGTGTTGCTGGCGATTCTTCTGGTGCGCCTTGTCTATCTGCAAGGAGTACGCCACAGTTATTACCAGACGCTTGCGGAAAGCAACCGCATCTACATTATTCCTGTCGTTCCCAACCGCGGCCTGATACTCGACCGCAACGGCGTGGAGCTGGCGCGCAACTATTCCGGCTACACGCTGGAGATCAATCCGAACAAGACAGCAGACCTGGACGCAACGATAAACGAGCTGTCCAAGTTAATCGAGGTATCCCAGAAGGACCGCAAACGCTTCAAAAAGCTGCTTACCGAGAGCCGCGACTTCGAAACGCTGATGATTCGAAGCAGGCTAAGTGATGAAGAGGTCGCGCGCTTCGCTGCGCAGCAATATCGCTTTCCTGGTGTTGAAATCAAGGCGCGGCTATTTCGCGATTACCCGTTTGGAGAAAAGACCTCCCATCTGATCGGTTATATCGGACGCATCAATGAATCCGATATGAAGCTGCTTGAAGATAGCGACCTTGATGCCAACTATCGCGGTTCAGATTACATTGGCAAAACCGGCCTGGAGCAGAGCTACGAAAGCGAGCTGCACGGCACCACCGGCATGGAACAAGTTGAAGTAGATGCCAACGGGCGGGCGGTGCGTAAGCTATCGAGCACCACACCGGTTTCCGGTAATACGCTGGCATTAAGCATTGATGTGAAACTGCAGGAAATCGCCGAGCAATCGTTTGGCAACTATCGCGGCGCTTTGGTAGCGATAGATCCGAACAACGGTGACGTGCTTGCCTTTGTCAGCAAACCGGGCTACGACCCCAATCCATTCATTGATGGTATTGATGCGCAGAGTTGGGATGAGCTGAATAACTCGCCAGATGTACCGCTCAATAATCGTGCGCTACGAGGACAATATCCGCCGGGATCGACCATCAAGCCCTTCATGGCTCTTGCGGGCTTGAGTTTCAACACGCGCATGCCCGAGCAGACTATCGGCGATTCGGGCGTGTATTATTTGCCTGGCAGCAGCCGTCAATATCGTGACTGGAAAAAGGGTGGGCACGGCAGCGTGAATTTGTTCAAGGCCATCACAGTGTCGTGCGACACTTATTTCTATGGGTTGGCGACCGAGCTGGGCATAGACAATATTTTCAATTATCTGTCGCGTTTCGGCTTTGGCAAAAAAACCGGCATAGACATGGGCAAGCGTTTGGAGAATGGCGAATTCGATGGCGAGAGCCTCGGTTTGCTGCCCTCGAAGGAATGGAAAATGAAACGTTACCAGCAAATCTGGTATCCCGGCGATACGGTGTCGATCGGTATCGGGCAGGGATACAGCCTGGTGACGCCATTGCAACTGGCGTTTGCCACCGCCACGCTGGCGAACAACGGCGTCGCATACAAACCACATCTGGTAAGAGAAGTGCGCAGTTTACGCAGCAGTGAAAACCGCTTCATCGCCAAAGACCCCATATACGATCTCAACATTGATCCGGCGCATCTTGATTTGGTGAAACGCGCCATGGTGGCCGTCACGCAGCCCGGCGGCACGGCGGTATATGCCTCTTTGGGTGCGCCCTATCAGATTGCTGGCAAGACCGGCACGGCACAGGTAATTGCCATGAAGCAGAATGAAAAATATGATGCTGAAAAGATCGATGAGCGGCATCGCGACCATGCCTGGTTCATTGCTTACGCACCTGCCGAACATCCAAAAATTGCATTGGCGGTACTGGTTGAAAACGGCGGACACGGGGGAGGCACGGCAGCGCCCATAGCGCGCAAAGTGCTCGATTACTACCTGCTTGGGAAAGTGCCCAAGCCGTTGGCTGCTGCGGAAGTGAAGGAGGCTAGTGAACATGACTAGACGGCAACTATGGCAGTTTCTCACCTCGCATATTGACCTCCCACTGCTGTTGGGTGTCAGTTTGCTGCTGTCGACCAGCGTACTGGTTCTTTACAGTGCGGATAATGCAAGCTTGAGCCAGCCAATTAACCAGATGCGCAACATCGCGGTGGCGCTCACCTGTATGTGGCTGGTTGCCAAACTGCCGTTGCATTATTTGATGCGCACCGCCGTACCGGTTTATGTATTGGGCATGGTATTGCTGATAGGCGTGGCGCTGTTCGGCGAAATCAGCCACGGCGCACGGCGTTGGTTGAGCCTGGGCGTGATGACCATCCAACCCTCAGAGCTGATGAAGATCGGGGTGCCATTGATGATGGCATGGTATTTTGAGAAGAACGAAGCCACTTTGACGCTGAAAAATTATCTCGTCGCCGCATTGTTGCTGCTCCTGCCGGTGGCTTTGATCGCGCGCCAGCCCGATCTGGGGACGGCGTTGCTGATCTCCGCCAGCGGATTTTACGTGTTGTTTCTGGCGGGCCTGAGCTGGCGGCTGATCGGTATTATGTTTGTCTCGGGTCTCGCCAGTGCGCCGGTGTTGTGGTCGGTGTTGCACGACTACCAGCGCCATCGCATCCTGATGTTGTTCGATCCATCGCAAGACGCACTGGGGAATGGCTATCACACCATCCAGGCAACCATTGCCGTCGGTTCCGGCGGCATACTCGGCAAGGGCTATTTGAACGGCACCCAAACACATCTCGATTTCCTGCCGGAACGCACGACCGATTTTATTTTTGCGGTGTACTCGGAAGAATTCGGCCTGATCGGCAACCTGATCCTGTTGTCTATGTATGCTTTTGTGGTCGTGCGCGGATTTACCATCACCGGAAACGCCTCAACTTATTTCACGCGTTTAATGGCAGGCTCCATCACGCTGACCTTTGCCACGTACGCGTTCGTCAACATGGGGATGGTCAGCGGAATCCTGCCTGTAGTCGGCGTGCCGCTCCCGCTGATAAGCTATGGTGGCACATCCATGCTGACCCTGCTGCTGGGTTTTGGTATGCTGATGAGCATAGAAACACATAAAAAACTGGTTAAAACTTGATAAAACAATTGATGGAATAACTACCCATCTGACTGATAAAACCACCAGCCATTCCACTAAGTTGTCAAAAAGCTTTGCATAGCCATTCGGCTAAGTCACCAAAATACGGTGGCATAAACCGCTGGTTAACGACAACCAAGTGGCTGGTTATAATCCAGCAAAAAACGCTGGCTAAGTTATTGGTTATAGTCATTCCATCAGGACAACAAAACGACAGCCAAGTGGCTGGTTATTAGGAGATTGCATGAGCAGGAAAATCGCAGTTTTGATATTGGCAACCTTGGCGCTCGCCGCTTGTAGCAGCGCCCCGCAGCGTAAGGCGGAACCCGCCAAGGTCTCCATCGCGCCTGGTGGCGGAGGCTACCTCGCCGGAGACGGACCGAGTGCGGATACAGGCATAGATATGGATGCGATACCCGATGCCGTACCGAAAAGCGAACCGTTGCATCGCTATGCCAATCGCCCCTACATTGCGCTGGGCAAGACCTACAAGCCGCTGACTGCCACAGGTAATTTCAAACAGCGCGGTACAGCCTCATGGTACGGGAAGAAATTCCACGGCCAGCGCACTTCCAGCGGCGAGATTTATGACATGTATGCCATGTCTGCCGCGCATCCCACCTTGCCGATTCCCAGTTATGCGCGAGTGACTAATCTTGCCAATCAAAAATCAGTGATTGTGCGCATCAATGACAGAGGCCCGTTTTTGCATGAGCGCGCGATCGATGTTTCGTATACCGCTGCGTACAAACTCGGCATCATCGACAACGGCAGCGCGGAAGTAGAAGTGGAGAGCCTTGCCGCCAATGTCAACGCTACGCCCATTGCTGTCAGCGAGCCGGAGCAAAGCAAGCCGCCGGAAATCACCCCTCCACCCGCTCCCATCACTGCGGCTCCTGTCGCGCTGGCGCCGCTGGAAACCAGCGAGACCAGCGTGTATCTGCAACTTGGCGCATTCAAGTCGCAACAGAGCGCGGAAAGCTTTATGGAGCGTATGCGCAGCGAGCTCAGCGACCTCGGCAAGCAGTTCAAAATGTCTGTGAAAGACGGCTTGGTGCGCGTGCATATCGGTCCGTATGGCAGCAAGAGTGAAGCGCGCGCAGGCGCGGAGAGCATGAGGAGAACGCTGGGGTTCAGACCGATGGTGAATTTGCCGTAGCGCACCTTCCTCAGTTCATTGATTTAGCCGAATGGCTAGTTGTTTCACCAGTCTATCGAAACATGATTGTCCAAAACAAATCAACTTCGCCGGTAGGCAGCCCGGCAATCCGACAACCTGAAAACCACAAATCTACCCCTGCATAGATAGCTTGCTTAAGTATTAGATTATGCTAATATGCAGGCATTACTTATTCATGGGCATAAAGATGTCTACCAATACAATCATGGAAATTGATGCATCCGAACTCGCTCAGTGGGTGAATGATGCTTCCCAAGGTTTGCGCGTGATCGATGTGCGCCAGATGCAGGAGATCGCAATGGGCACGGTACCCAAGGCGGAACCGCTTCCGTTGCATACGCTGCCTGCAAAAGTCCACGAACTTTCGCGAGACGAGAAGCTGGTCATGGTGTGCCTCAGTGGCGCGCGGTCGGCGCAAGCCTGCATGTTTTTACAGCAACAGGGGTTTTCCAAAGTTTACAACCTGCGCGGCGGAATAATGGGCTGGGTACAGAGTGGGTTTCCGGCTTATCAGCTGGCTGCCTAGTTATCAGGCGCACAGGCGAAGTACCAATCCTTTCAAATACGCCCCCTCCGGAAAACTAAGCCGCACCGGATGATCTGCACTGGCATGCAGATAATGAATGATCTGCGCATCCACGCCGGCATCGAGTGCGGCTCCGGCGATGATTTTCTGGAACAGGTCTTCGCTGATGCCGCCGGAGCAGGAGTAGGTGCAAAGCAGGCCGCCCGGCCTGAGCAGCTTGAAGCCAAGCAGGTTGATGTCTTTGTAGCCGCGCGCGGCTTTTTCGGCGAAGGCGGCGGTGGGCGCGAACTTGGGCGGGTCGAGAATGATGAGGTCGAAGGTGCGACCTTGGTCGCGCAGTTTGCGCAACACCTGGAACACATCTGCTTCCATCCATTCGGCGCGGGTTGCATCCAAGCTGTTGCGCGATAAATTATCTTCAGCGATGCGTAGCGCGTCGCCCGAGGCATCTATCGACAACACCGATTTCGCGCCGCCGCGTAGCGCATACAGCGAGAAGCCGCCGGTGTAGCAGAAACAATTCAGTACGTCCTTATCGCGAGCCAGCGATTCAGTCAGTGCGCGGTTGTTTCGCTGGTCGAGATAGAAGCCGGTCTTTTGCCCTGTTGCCACATCCACCTTGAAGCGCAGGCCGTTCTCCACCACTTCCACGTTTTCCGGCAACGTCCCGCGCAGCACGCCGTTGCGCAGTTCCAGGCCTTCCAGTCCGCGCGAGTCGGAATCGGAGCGTTCGTAGATGCACACGGGATCGCAAAGTTCTTGCAGAATATCGGCGCAGGTGTCGCGCCAGCGTTCCGCTCCCGCGCTGCCGACCTGCATCACCAGCACATCACCATATTGGTCGACGATCAATCCCGGCAGGCCGTCCGACTCGGCGTGGATGAGGCGCATGCCGGTGTTCTGCACCGTTGACGCACCCTCTCCCCCAGCCCCTACTTCGCCTGATGGGAGCAGAGCGCGTCTCGCCTCAAATGCATTAGCAATGCGGCGGCGAAAAAAATCCGCGTCGATGATTTCCTCTTCACGCCACGACCAGACGCGCGCGGTGATTTGCGAAGCGGGGTTGTACGCTGCCCAAGCGAGAAAAATTCCCGATGCATCTCGTACTGGCAGTGTGTCGCCGCTGGCGGGTGCGCCATCGACGCGCTCGATCGCGCCGGAAAAAATCCACGGGTGGCGGCGCAGCAGGGATTTTTCGCGGCCTGCCTTGAGGACGATGCAGGGTGGCGCAGTGGCGGCACCTGCATGAAGTTGCGGCGCACCGCGCGGATTATTCTTCTGGTCATCAGGCGATTTATGATCGCGCTTGGTTCTGTTGCGAAAATCCCGGTTGCCTTGCGAGGGGCGGTGCGGCGTGGATGGCGATCTGGGCTTATGGTTGGTCATATTTATTCTTGGGTTTTCTTCTTGGCGCGCGGATGGGCCGCGTCGTAAATTTTGCTGAGATATTGGAAATCGAGGTGGGTATACACCTGCGTGGTGGAGATGCTGGCATGGCCGAGCATTTCCTGCACTGCGCGTAAGTCTCCGCTGGATTGCAGCACATGTGTGGCGAACGAGTGGCGCAGCAAATGCGGATGCACGTTGCTGGTGATGCCTTGCTTGATGCCCCATTGCTTCATGCGCAACTGCACCACGCGCGGCGAGATGCGCTGGCCGCGCTGCCCCACGAACAGCGCAGTCTCGCCAGGTTTGGCAAGCTGGTCGCGTACCGCCAGCCAGGCTTGCAGTGCCGCGATGGCAAAGTTTCCGAGCGGCACGATACGGGTCTTGCTGCCCTTGCCGGTCACACGAACTTCGCCTGCGCTCATGTCGAGTTGTGGTGGATCGAGATCAACCAGTTCGGCCAGGCGCAGGCCGGAGGAGTAAAACAATTCGAACATCGCCTTGTCGCGAATCGCTTCCGTCGTATCTGCAGGCAGGTCGACCATGCGTGCGGCCTCGTCGGGCGACAGGGCCTGCGGCAGCGTCTTGGGAGACTTGGGTGCGCGCAGGCCGACGCAGGGATTGTCGGTCAGGCCATGATCGCGCATCAGGTAAGTGAAAAAGCCGCGCCATGCCGACAGCATGCGCGCCAGCGAACGCCCTCCCAAGCCTTTGCTATGCAGTTGCGCGATGAAGCGGCGTATCTGATGAATCTTGAGATCGGCTATCGGCGTACTTTTGGAAAGATCGAACAGGTGTCCAAGGTCGCGCGCGTAATTCTCCGAGGTCAGTTTGGAATACTGCTTTTCGTTGCGCAGCCATGCCAAATAACCCTGTAAATATTCTTGGTTAAGCGTGGCTACATCCGGCATGGCTAATGGTCTAGATACGGATGCAGCGCACTGCTCAAAGCTTCGGCGATGCGTTGCAGAAACACCGTGCCCATCCCCGGATAGAAGCGTTGCTTGTCTTCGCTGGCGAGCACCAGCATACCTATGGTATCGCTGCCCGCGTGCAGCGGCAGATAGGCGAAAGAGCTCAGTTGTGCTGCATTTTCACCGAACCACCCGGCGGTGTCGTGCGCGGCGTGATGCAGGCAGACCGGTTGCGCCTGAGTATCGGTAAACGCCAGCACTTCCGCGCTGGGCGGGTTGGTCTGCCAAAGACGCAGCGCGGTGTGCGGCACCGCAAAGATTTCGCGCAAAAGATGCGGGATCATTTCCTGCAGGGAGTTCAGGTCGCGACCGGCAAACAGGGCAATGACGAATTCATGCAGCTTGTGTTGCAGCGCATCGTTATCCTTTGCGAGAGCCAGCATTTCGCTCAGGCTTTTTTCCAGCTGCTTGTTTTTTTCGCGCAACGCAACCAGTTGTCGTTCGCTCAGCGAAATCGTGCGTCCGCCGTGCGGATGCGGCAGATTGATTTGCGCCAGAGTTTCGACATGATCCTCAAAGAACAGCGGGTGATCCTTCAAATATTGCGCGACTTCTTCAGCTCTCATGTGCCCATTCCTTAAATGTTTATCTCACCCGAAAATACCGTGATCGCCGGGCCGGTCATCATGACTGCTGTGCCGTCGCCACTCCATGCAATACTCAACGTGCCGCCACGGGTAGCAACGTTTACCGGGCTGTCGAGTAATCCGCTCCGAATGCCTGCCACGACAGCTGCACAAGCCCCAGTACCGCAAGACAGGGTTTCTCCCGCGCCTCGTTCAAACACGCGCAGCCGGATGTGATGACGATCCATTACTTGCATGAAGCCGGCATTGACGCGGTTGGGGAAGCGGCGGTGATGCTCGATGATCGGCCCCAATTCCCTCACCGGTGCCATTTCAACATCATCCACCACTTGTACCGCATGCGGGTTGCCCATCGACAGCGCGCTGATGCGCAGCGTTTTACCCTCAACTTCCAGAGGTTCGCTTGCAGCGCAGCTACCGCTGTCGAATGGGATGCGTGACGGTTCAAATATCGGTGCGCCCATGTTCACCGTCACGCGCCCGTCCATTTCGAGGCGCGGGCTGATCAGGCCGCAGTGCGTTTCCACCATGATCTCGCGTTTAGCGGTAAGTTTCTGTTCATGCACAAAACGCATGAAACAGCGCGCACCATTGCCGCATTGTTCCACTTCGCCGCCGTCCGAGTTAAAGATACGATAGCGAAAATCAGCCTCTTTATTCACGGATTTCTCGACGATCAATATTTGGTCGCAACCAACGCCAAAATGGCGGTCGGCCAGCAGGCGCAATTGTTCCGGGGTAAGTTCGATGTGCTGGCGTACACCGTCAAGCATCACAAAATCGTTGCCGGCGCCGTGCATTTTGGTGAATTTCAACAGCATTCTTTATCCTTTATCATCAAGCAATTCGGCATATCGAAAACAATTCACAGTGTGGTCATTGACCATGCCGACCGCTTGCATGTAGGCATAACAAATCATTGTTCCGACGAACTTGAATCCGCGCCGCTTTAATTCTTTGCTCATCGTGTCAGACCCCGGCGTGCTGGCTGGCACATGTTCCTGGCTGCGCCACTTATTCTGTATCGGCTTGCCTTCGACGAACTGCCAGATAAATTTGTCAAAACTGCCAAATTCATCCTGTACGGCGAGAAATTTTTGTGCATTGGTTA
Organism: Nitrosomonadales bacterium; assembly: GCA_023259055.1. Classification (GTDB taxonomy): domain Bacteria; phylum Pseudomonadota; class Gammaproteobacteria; order Burkholderiales; family Gallionellaceae; genus Gallionella. The sequence goes on along the minus strand of JAHFQZ010000001.1, from coordinate 445,324 downwards.
CCGCAGCAGCTACTTTTAAACGATTGCGCACGATACCCGCATCCTCCAGCAGCGATTCTATTTTATTTGCATCATAAGCGGCAATGCGTGCAGCGTCGAAATCATCGAATGCGACGCGATAATTGTTGCGCTTGCGCAGAATAGTGATCCAGCTCAATCCAGCCTGCGCGCCTTCCAGAATAAGGAATTCGAACAGCTGACTGTCATCATGCAGCGGAACGCCCCATTCCGTATCGTGATAATGCCGGTAAAGCGTATCATCTCCTGCCCATGCGCAGCGCTGCTCATTCATGAAGCCTCACTCACGGTGGATGTGCGCCGAACTTTACCGCATCGCGCCACATGCAGCGATCCATTACCACGGTGATGCCTGCCTCCGTGGCGCGTTGCGCAGCCTCCTCATGAACAATACCATCCTGAAGCCAAAGGTTCTTGATGCCAAGTTTGATGCAGCTTTCCACGATGGCGGGAACATGTTCTGGCGAACGAAATACATCCACGATGTCAGGCAGTATGGGCAGGCTTTCCAAGTTTGGAAACGCTTTTTCACCCAACACCTCGTCAACCATCGGGCGCACCGGCAAGATTCGATAGCCCAAACTCTGCAAGCCGCTTGCCACGTGAAAGCTGGGGCGCGACTGATTCGGCGATAGGCCCACCATGGCGATGTTGTGCACGCTTTGCAACAGCTGGCGAATTTGTTCTGGCTCGGGATTGCTGAATGTCATGGCTCGAGTGTGGTAGAAATCATTGCAGGCGGCAAGATAGCACTTTTTCGTTGTGGCGTGGCGTGGACTGCCCGGTCAAAAACCGTTATGCTGCGCGCCTTCTCAGTATGCGCCCGTAGCTCAGTTGGATAGAGTATTGGTTTCCGAAGCCAAGGGTCACAGGTTCGACTCCTGTCGGGCGCGCCACATCCAGAAAAGGCTTATTTCTCAAGGGTAGTAAGCCTTTTTCATTTCAAGCCGAGAAGATAAATCTGGGCACTCCATAGCGGACACTGGTGAATTATGTAAATGTGCCACACCCCGACATTTGAGGTTCAAAATCACTCTCTTTGTAAGAAGAATGAAGGGCAACGGCAATGGCGGGACGTAGAAATTTGTCAAGTATTTTGGAAAGCTCAATATAATACTCAGGCTCTTGTATCCCGATATAGATTCCTCTAATCATTTGCTAATGCAAAGAAATCACTTAAAAACTACATACCGCCAGGCGGCTTTCGTCATGCTTGCGTGGACGTTGGTGGTGATCGTATCACTTGCGTGGGGTGCCTACGGTCACCGTCGCGAGGCGCTGAATATTGCCTACCAGAACGCAATCACCACCATAACCAAGGACATCGCTTTCCGCGACTGGGTCGCTTCGCATGGCGGCGTCTATGTTTCCCCGACTGAACAAACCCCTCCCAACCCCTACCTTCACTTCATGCCGGAGCGTGATGTGGCGACCACAACGGGCAACAAACTCACGTTGATGAATCCCGCCTATGTGTTGCGGGAAGCCCAGTCTCTATACAAAGGCGAACTCGGGGAATCGGCGCATATAACCAGCCTGAAACCCATTAACCCGAACAATGCGCCGGATGAGTGGGAGAAGATGGCGCTCAATCGCTTTGAACGCGGCGAAAGGGAAGTCAAGGAGGTGACGCAAACCGACGGGATTCAGCAACTGCGTGTGATGCGCGCCTTTACGGTCGATGAGGTTTGCCTGAAATGCCACGCCCACCAAGGCTACAAGATAGGCGACATACGCGGCGGCATTTCCGCAATCGTTCCACTTAAACCGCTGTTCGATGTTGAAGCGCGAGACATTCGCGATCTCTCGATCAGCCACGGCATCATCTGGTTGCTGGGCCTGGCTGGAATCGGCACCTACAATTTTGTCCGCAGGCGCGAAATCGGACGCATCGCCCAGCAACAGGAGCTTGAACATCTGGCCAGCACGGATGCGCTCACCGGACTTGCCAATCGGCGCACCCTCATGATCCATGCGGAACAGGAGCTGGCGCGCGCAAAACGCTATGGGAGCGAACTCTCACTGCTGATGGTCGACATTGATTTCTTCAAGAAGGTGAACGATACATATGGGCACCAGGCGGGAGACATTGTCCTCAAGAAGTTGGCCGGTGTTTTTTTGCTGGTGTTGCGCGATATTGATTTCGCCGCGCGTTTCGGTGGCGAAGAATTCGTCGTCCTTCTACCGGAAACCAATGCTGAAAATGCGTTGAAAACAGCCGAACGGTTGCGGGCATCGGTCAATGACATCCAGGTTCCGCTGCAACAGGGGGAAATGGTTAAATTCACCATTTCTGTCGGGGTTGCCAGCTACTCTGCTTCCGGCAATAACAGTGTCGAGAAATTGATTTTCGCAGCCGACAAGGCACTTTATGCAGCCAAGGAATCCGGCCGCAACAAGGTTGCATGATGTAAACAAACTGCTGGCTCAGGCCGGCCAACCGCCGCGTTACCTTAGCGTGGTGGAGCAGGAAGGAACTGTTCGTTGATGAATAGCGGGAATGTGTCGGGAGCCGTCCTTCACCTTTGTTAATTGCTTGCCTGAAAGCGGAACGTCAAAGCAGCAGAATGATTTCTTGCCAGTGCCCAACTTCATCCCTTCGGGCGTGCCACATAATTAAAATGGCCAAGTAAAATCACTTGGCCACTTTATTCCCGCCCAATTGCGTGAGGCAGCTTCAAGGCAAGGGAGTTTCTTATTTCAGTTTTTCGATCCCCATCATTTTGAGAATGCTCTTTTCATAGAATGGCTCGGAAGTGCCTTTCTTCATTTTGCGGATGAAATATTTTTCAAAAGCAACTTTGGCGACATGTACCCACTTGCCTTCTGCAAACCAGTTTACGTTGCGTGGAGGTATCTGCGGCAATGCCACAAACACCGCACCCGTATCGCCGAAGTCGGCCAGGCAAACTGCATTCCAGGTAGCCTTTTGTTCTGCCGGGAGGCCTTTCAGCTCGGCCTCAATATTAAGCACCGAAGCAGTTACCATGGACTCGATCATGTAGCCTGTCTTGGGTGTGCCGGTTGGTACTGGTGTGGGTTCAACCGGAGGAATCGCGACACACACGCCGACAGCGTAAATGTTTTTATATTTCGGGTTGCGCTGATGTTCATTCACCAGGATAAAGCCGCGTGGATTGGTCAGCCCTTCGATGCCAAATACCGCATCCACACCTTTGAAGGCGGGCAGCATCATGCTGTAGGCAAACGGTAATTCATGCTTGCGTTTTTCGATGCCCATATCATCATGTTCGGTTATGTATATCTTGCCGGCTTCGATTTTGGTGGTCTTGGCATTGCATATCCACTTGATGTCGTGGTCTCGCATGGAGGATTCCAGAATTCCCTTGGAATCGCCCACGCCGCCTAATCCCAGATGTCCGATATAGGGTTCGGCGGTCACAAACGTCATTGGTACCTTGTTGCGGATTTTGCGGCGGCGCAAATCGGTATCCATGATAAAAGCATATTCGTAGGCAGGGCCGAAGCATGATGCGCCTTGCACTGCACCCACGACGATCGGGCCTGGATGCTTGGTAAAATGATCCCACTCGTCATGCGACTTCATGGCGTGATCTATATTGCAGACGGAATGGGTAAAACCGCCATGCGGCCCCAGTCCCTCGACTTCTTCAAAGGCCAGCTTGGGTCCGGTAGCGATCACCAGAAAATCATAACCAATTACCTCGCCATCGTTAAGTTCGAGCTGGTTCTTGTCGGGATGCAAACGCTTTACCCCAACCGAGATAAAGTTGATGCCTTTGCGCTCCAGATAGGTGCGCACGGGAATTTCAGTATCTTTGCGTTCACGCCACTTCACACCCATCCACGGATTGGATGGCGTAAATTGAAAGCTTTCGCTGTTCGAAATGAGCGTCACCTTGTCTTCTCTGCGGATTTTTTCCTGCATTTCGTAAGCCGCAGGCATGCCGCCGATTCCCGCACCCATGATTACAATATGTGCCATGTTGCATCTCCCTTTTGATTGATTTATGGAATTGCCTGGTTAGGCTATGGAGCTACCGGAACCATTTTACGCTCATTTTTTTATACAACATTTACCCCGCAGAGACAGCGAGATGATCACTTTTGGGCTATGGACAACTCCCTGATTTTATGTGCAAGCGTCAGGTGTGAATAAAGCCTGATTCTGATTTACTTGCCAATGGGACATGAACCGCCGCTCACTCTTTCGATTCCCGCCAGATCGAGTGCAGAGAATACCGAAGTAAAGCCACGCTGCCGCAACTGCGCGCGCACCTGTGTCGCTTGGTCGTAGCCATGTTCCAGCAACAGCCAACCATTAACATTGAGATGTTCTCTTGCTTGTTCGGTGATGCGGCGGATGCCCTCAAGTCCGTCCGCGCCGGACGCAAGAGCGCTGTGCGGTTCGAAGCGCACGTCGCCTTGCGACAAATGGACATCATCGGCGGCAATGTAGGGCGGGTTGGAAACGATGATATCGAAGCGTTCGCCATTTAGTGCGGTGAACCAGTCGCTGAGCAATAACCGCACGTTGCTCAAACCAAGCCGCTTTGCATTGAACTGCGCCACTTCCAGCGCGGCGGACGAAGCATCAACCGCCACCACTTCCGCATCGGGTCGCGCATGAGCGATGCTCATCGCAATCGCGCCGCTGCCGGTGCCAAGGTCCAGTACGCGGCATCTACCTTGTTGAGGAATGCGCTGTAAGGCCAACTCGACCAGCAACTCGGTTTCGGGTCGCGGAATCAGGGTCGCTGGCGTCACCTTGAAATTCAATCCGTAAAATTCGCGTTCGCCCAGAATGTAAGCGACAGGTTCGCCGTGCAAACGCCGCTCGAATAACGCGGCGTAATGCGCCTGCTGCTCGGCATCGAGGATATGTTCCGGGTGTGTGAGCAGCCACGCGCGGTTTATCTGCAGTACGGCCTGTAATAGGCATTGCACTTCGATGCGTGCGCTGCCGGAATCCATGGCCAGCGAGGCTCCGAGCTGCCTGCCGTCGTTGCGAAGGATTTCTGCGATGTTAGATGGCATCTTCCGCCATCGCGGCGAGCTGCTCGGCCTGATGCTCGGCCATCAGCGCGTTGGTGAGCTCGGTGATGTCGCCGTCCATGATCGCATCCATCTTGTACAGCGTCAGGTTGATGCGGTGGTCCGTGACGCGGCCTTGCGGAAAGTTATAGGTGCGGATGCGCTCGGAACGGTCGCCGCTGCCGACCAGGCTTTTGCGTGTCGCGGCGGTCTTGGCGTTTTGCTCACGCACCTGTGCGTCCTTGATGCGTGCCGCCAATACGCGCATGGCCTGTGCCTTGTTCTGGTGCTGTGAGCGGCCGTCCTGGCACTCGACTACTACTCCGGTCGGCAGGTGGGTGATGCGCACCGCCGAATCGGTCTTGTTGATATGCTGCCCGCCTGCACCGGAAGCGCGGAACGTATCGATGCGCAAGTCGGCGGAATTCAGCACCACGTCGTTGACCTCATCCACTTCCGGCATGATGGCCACGGTACACGCCGAGGTATGCACGCGACCCTGCGTCTCGGTGGTGGGGACGCGCTGCACGCGATGCGCGCCGGATTCGAACTTCAGCACCGAATACGCGCCCTGTCCGACAATCCTGGCAATGATTTCCTTGTGGCCACCCATTTCGCCGGGACTTTCGGAAATTACTTCCACCTGCCAGCGCCTGCGTTCGGCGAAGCGCGAATACATGCGGAACAAATCACCGGCAAACAGCGCCGCCTCGTCGCCACCGGTGCCGGCGCGTATTTCCAGAAATACACTGCGTTCATCGTTGGGGTCCTTTGGCAGCAATTGCATCTGCAACTCGCTGGCAAGTTGCGTCAGGCGTCCTTCTCCCTGCTTGATCTCGGATTCTGCGAAGGCCTTCATTTCCGGATCGCTCGCCATTTCATGCGCGGCAACGATGTCAGCCTGGCAGTTCTGGTAGGCGTGGTACAGTTCTACCACCGGCTCGAGTTCGGCGCGTTCACGGTTCAGCCTGCGGAACGCATCCATGTCCTTCGTGGATTCTTCAGTGCTCAGCAGTTGATTGACTTCGAGAAGACGCTCGCTCAGTTGAGCGAGTTTGGCGGCGATGCTGGGGTTCATTCGGCTTGAACTTTATTCTTCTGGATGCAGATGGTACAGGCGATGGATCACGTCGAGGAAAGCTTCGCGGTCGTTGCCATGCACCTGGTTCAGCGCGTGGGTCGGGGCATGAAGGAATTTGTTGGTCAGGCCGCTGCTCATGGCTTCCAGCACCTTCTCCGGGCTTTCGCCCTTGGCCAGCAGGCGCAGGGCTTTTTCCATTTCATGGCGGCGATTGCGCTCGGCATGGTCGCGTAGCGCGCGGATGGTTGGCACCACCTCGCGCGATTCCATCCAGTGAATAAAATCGGACACGCCGGAATCAATAATGACCTCAGCTTCCTTCACCGCGCCTTGACGAGCGTCCAAGCCGTCTTTCACCACTTCGGCGATGTCGTCCACGGTGTACAGGAACACGTCGTCCAGCTCGGCGACTTCTGATTCCACGTCGCGCGGCACGGCCAGGTCCACGATGAACAGCGGACGGTGCTTGCGCGCCTTGAGCGCCCTCTCCACCATTCCCTTGCCCAGGATCGGCAACTGGCTGGCGGTGCAGGTCACGATAATGTCGTGGTGCGCCAATTGCTCAGGCAATTCGGTCAGCGTAATGGCATGGCCGTTGATGCGACGCGCCAATGTTTGCGCGCGCTCCAGCGTACGGTTAGCGACGGTGATACGTTTGGGCGAGCGCGCCGCAAAATGTACTGCATTGAGTTCGATCATCTCGCCCGCGCCGATGAACAGCACGCTTTGCTCGGAAATGCTCGGGAAGATGCGTTCGGCCAGCCGTACCGCAGCGGCGGCCATCGAAACCAGATTTGCGCCGATCTCGGTTTGTGTGCGCACGTCTTTGGCCACCGAGAAGGTGCGCTGGAACAGTTTGTGCAGCAGGAAACCCAGCGTGCCAGCCTGTTCTGCCTGGCGCACCGCCTGCTTCATTTGCCCGAGAATCTGCGGTTCGCCCAGCACCATCGAATCCAGTCCGCTCGCCACGCGGAAAGAATGCTTCACCGCCTGTTCGCGCTGCAGCGTATAGAGATAGGGCTCGATGTCCTTGCGAGGGAGATGGTGATAATGCGCCAGCCAGTCGATGGCATGGTCTGGTTGGGCGGCGTTGCAATACAGCTCGGTGCGGTTGCAGGTGGACAGGATCGCCGCTTCTTTCGCAGCGCCGTTTTCCACCAGATCGCGTAGCGCGCTCTCCATCCCGTCCTCATTGAAAGCGACTTGCTCGCGCACGGCAAGCGGCGCGGTTTGATGGTTAATGCCAAAGGCGAACAGCTGCATCCTGATATATGCCGGGGTATGGTAAATAAGGTGGCGAATTATAGTCGCAACGGCGGTGTAATACCATCCGGGGCGAGTTCCCCCTGCTATAACCAATGACTAGGCTGTCGTTAACCAGCGGTTTATGTCACCGTATTTTGGTGACTTAGCCTAATGGCTATGCAAAGTTGTTTGACTGCCTAGTCAGATGACTAGTTGCTTCAGTAGAATGCACGGCTGAACAACACTTGGCTGAAACGACTCGCACATGGCTATCAAAGCAACTGTTTTCAAGGCGGCCCTACAGATTGCCGATATGGATCGCCACTACTACGCCGACCACGCCTTGACGCTGGCGCGCCACCCGTCTGAAACCGACGAGCGCATGATGGTACGTTTGCTTGCCTTTGCTCTATATGCCAGTGACGCGCTGATTTTCGGCAAGGGCATGAGCAGCGATGAGGAGCCTGATTTGTGGCAAAAAGACCTTACCGGCTCAATCGAACTCTGGATAGAAGTTGGCCTTCCCGACGAGCGTGCAATCCGCAAAGCCAGTGGGCGCGCCGATAAAGTCGTAGTCATCAGCTACGGGCGTGCCGCTGGCATCTGGTGGAATGAAAACATCGACAAACTGCAGCGCTTGCATAACCTCACAGTGCTTAACCTGCTGACTGAAACCACCCTGGCTCTCGCCGCACTTGCCAGTCGCAACATGCAGCTGCAATGCGCCCTACAGGAAGGTCACATCATGATGACCAGCGATGCAGGGATGATCGAAATCGAACCTAAGGTATTGCATGGCATTTTTCGTTCGACTAACGGATGACATCCAAACCAGCACCTTGCCCTTGCGGCGCAGCCAACTACAGCACTTGTTGCGGCCGCTATCACAACGGCGCCGTTGCTCCGGATGCCGCAACCCTGATGCGTTCCCGTTACAGTGCTTATGTGCTTAAGCTGGAAGCCTATCTGCTTGCCACGTGGCATCCCGATACTCGTCCAGCCTCGCTTGATTTGGCCGCAGACAACTGCAAATGGCTGGGGCTGGAGGTGAAGAAATTCATTCAGGAATCGGCGGATTGCGCCACAGTGGAGTTCGTTGCGCGCTACAAGACCGGAGGGCGCGCCCATCGCTTGCATGAGATCAGTCGCTTCGTGCGGGATGGGGAGCGGTGGTTCTATGTGGATGGGGAATTTACGAGTTAGCTAGTTAGGACATGGCAGGCGGCACAGAGTAAAATCCTTTTTTACTCAGCAAGTTCATCCTAAATGTCCATACAGTGGTTTCCCGGTCACATGACCTCGGCGCGCAGAAAAGCGGCCGAGACCATGGAATTCATCGATGTCGTCATCGAAGTGCTGGATGCTCGCGCGCCCGAAGCCAGCAGCAATCCGATGATCAGGGAGCTGCGCGAGCATCGCCAGCGCCCCTGCCTGAAAATACTCAACAAGGCCGACCTTGCCGACCCTGTCGTCACCCAGGTTTGGCTAAACTTTTACAGCCGGCAGCCGGGTGTCAAAGCGGTGGCGCTGAGCTGCAAGAGCGCCAGCGACGCTGCCAAAGTGCCCAAGTTGTGCCAGCCGCTCGCCCCGCATCGCGACAGCACCCACAAGCCGCTGCGCATGATGATCATGGGCATCCCCAACGTCGGCAAATCCACGCTGATGAACATGCTGCTCAAACGGCGTGTCGCCAATGTTGGCGACGAGCCCGCCGTGACCAAATCACAGCAGTGCCACAGCCTGAATGAACGTATGACGCTCACCGACTCGCCCGGCCTGATGTGGCCGAAGATCGAGCGGCCTGAAGACGGGCTGATGCTTGCCGCCATCCACGCTATTGGCCGCAATGCTGTTATCGAAGAGGAGATCGCCGAATATCTCGCAAGCATTTTGCTCGCGCGCTATCCCGAGCTGCTCATTAATCGCTACGGTTTGGCAATGGAGGGACTGGATGGCATGGGCGTGATCGAGGCTATCGCCAAAAAACGCGGCTGCCTGCTTAAGGGCAGGGGCGGCGAGCCCGATCTGGAAAAAGCTGCGATGATCCTGTTGACGGAATACCGCAGCGGCAAGCTGGGACGGATCAGTCTGGAGACACCGGAGTCGAGAGAGGTGATACTAAAGGAAGATATCAAGTAATTCCTGATTAAGGCCGGATGCTTTTGCTTTGAAAAAGCTTGTTTGCCGGTATTGTCCCGCAATAAAAAAGGCTCGCAGTCAATATTACTGGAAGCCGTTTTTTTGTTGGTGGCCCGGGGCGGAATCGAACCACCGACACAAGGATTTTCAATCCTCTGCTCTACCGACTGAGCTACCAGGCCATTCTTGCTGCATCCCTCGTTAGCCAAGCAAATCGGCCAACTCGCGAAGCCGCGCATTATACCGATAACCTACCAAATGACAAACCCCGCCGAAGCGGGGTTTGCTGGATTGCAAAGAAATTAATTAAGCAATCGAACAACAGTTACATCATGCCTTCCATACCGCCCATGCCACCCATGCCGCCACCCATTCCGCCAGCAGCTGGTTTGTCTTCCGGCAATTCAGCAACCATGCAGGCTGTGGTTAACATCAAGCCGGCTATAGAAGCTGCATTTTGCAATGCAACGCGAGTCACCTTGGTCGGATCAACTACACCCATTTTCAGCAGGTCGCCATATTCGCTAGTCGCTGCGTTGTAACCGAAGCTGCCCTTGCCTTCTATCACTTTGTTAACCACAACAGATGGTTCGTCACCGGCATTCTGCACGATGGCGCGCAGCGGGGATTCCATGGCGCGCAATACGATGGTGATGCCTGCATCCTGGTCGTGGTTGTCGCCCTTCAGGCCTGCTATTGCTAGTTTTGCACGCAGCAGCGCCACGCCGCCACCGGGAACGATGCCTTCTTCCCATGCAGCACGGGTGGCATGCAGTGCATCTTCGATGCGCGCTTTCTTCTCTTTCATTTCCACTTCAGTTGCCGCGCCGACCTTGATCACCGCTACACCGCCAGCCAGTTTGGCTTTACGTTCTTGCAGCTTTTCTTTGTCGTAGTCGCTGGTGGATTCTTCGGCCTGTTTGTTGATTTGGCTGATACGACCCTTGATCGCGTCTTCCTTGCCTGCACCATCGATGATGATGGTGTTGTCCTTGCCCACTTCGATGCGCTTCGCCTGGCCCAATTCGGCCAGCGTGGTTTTTTCCAGTGTCAATCCTACTTCTTCGGCGATTACAGTGCCGCCAGTCAGGATCGCGATATCTTCCAGCATGGCCTTGCGGCGGTCACCGAAGCCAGGTGCCTTGACAGCAACAGTTTTCAGGATGCCGCGGATATTGTTTACCACTAATGTCGCTAATGCTTCGCCATCCACATCTTCGGCGATGATCAGCAATGGGCGACCGGACTTGGCGACCTGTTCCAGTACCGGTAGCAAGTCGCGGATGTTTGAAATCTTCTTGTCGTGCAGCAGGATGTAGGGATTGTCCATCAATGCCAGTTGACGATCCTGGTTGTTGATGAAGTAAGGCGACAAATAGCCGCGATCAAACTGCATACCCTCAACTATTTCGAGCTCATTATCGAGAGACTTGCCGTCTTCAACGGTGATGACGCCTTCCTTGCCGACTTTATCCATCGCGTCGGCAATGATTTTGCCGATGTTGGCGTCAGAGTTGGCAGAAATCGATCCCACTTGGGCGATCTCGTTGCTGGTGGTGCAAGGCTTGGAAATCTTCTTCAGCTCTTCAACGGCGGAGATAACTGCCTTGTCGATACCGCGCTTCAGATCCATCGGGTTCATACCGGCGGCGACGAACTTCATACCTTCCTGCACGATAGATTGCGCCAGTACAGTTGCTGTCGTCGTGCCGTCACCAGCCACGTCAGAAGTCTTGGAAGCAACTTCCTTGACCATCTGCGCGCCCATGTTTTCGAACTTGTCTTTCAGCTCGATTTCCTTGGCGACAGATACGCCGTCTTTGGTGATAGTTGGTGCGCCATAGGAACGGTCAAGCACTACGTTACGGCCTTTCGGACCCAGCGTAACTTTTACTGCATCGGCCAGAATGTTGACGCCGACAACCATTTTGTTGCGCGCCGCATCGTGGAATTTTACGTCTTTTGCTGCCATGTTATTCTCCTTAAAATACCTTAAAATTTCAGGGTAGTGACTTAAGCTTCAACCACGCCGATGATGTCATCTTCGCGCATGGTCATGTATTCCTGACCGTCCATTTTAAAGGCTTGACCGGCGTACTTACCGAACAGAACACGGTCACCTACCTTGACACTCATCGCTTGTAATTTGCCGTCATCGCCAACTTTTCCTTTGCCTACAGCGATGATTTCGCCTTGGTCAGGTTTTTCAGCTGCGGCATCGGGAATAACAATCCCGGAGGCGGTTTTACGTTCTTCTTCCATACGTTTGACGATCACGCGGTCGTTCAATGGACGAATTTTCATGTTAAGGTCTCCTAAAACAAGGGTTTAAAAAAGCGGGGGGCGAATATTAGCACTCTCCGCTTGCGAGTGCCAGTACTTGGGGCGGCTCTTTCGTATTTCAAGAGCGTGACGGATTATATTTGTGGTGGCAGGGCGATCTTGTTATCGATGCTGAACTGGTAATCGTGAAAGATGTGCTCGGCGGTTAGAACCTGATAGGTTCCGTCAGCATTTCGGCGAGTTGTGTCCTTCAGGCGATAGGTGTAATGACCGCAAGTCCAGCAATCATAGTTTCGCATGTGGGTACACAAACAAATCTTGTCTTTGACGGAAATTTTTCTGGCGTCGGGATGTAACGCTAGCTCGCGGTTGTATGCATCAATGTACGCACAATTGCCGTTCGCATCCAGTATGTAACCATATGCCTCGCAATTCGGTCGTATGCCAGAACCAATTGCCGGGCAGTTTTTCAGCATGCGCATCGGATAGCCGGTCGGCGACAGCATATTTACTTCGATATCCTCTTCGCTGGCCTTGAAGTATTCCTGCTGTACATTTTCGGGAATGCCGCACTCATCGGCAACGGTAAAACGCGTTGCCACTTGAACGGCGGCGGATCCGGTTTCCAGATAACTCACCGCATCGCTCCCGGTAAAAATTCCGCCTGCCGGAATTACCGGAATATCCAGTTTTTCGACTTGCAGATATTGCTGAATTTCGGTGACGATGGTACGTAAATCATATTGCGCCCAGTCCATCCCGAAGCCTAGATGCCCGCCCGCCAGCGGGCCTTCCACGACGATGAAATCGGGCAAGCGATTCATCCGGGCAATTTTGCGCAGGAATAGCTGCAAGGCTCGCAGCGAAGAGACAATGATGCCAAGCTTGGCATCGCGAAAACGCGGGTGATCTTCCATCAGCGCAAATGAGCCCAGATGCAACCCGGCCGCCAGCGTGATACCGTCGATGCCCGCATCAAGCGCAGTTATAAGGCGGGTGCGCAAAGTTTCGCGCGGGGCATTCATCGTAAGCTTTTCCATGCAATTGACGAAAATCATGCCGTCGCCGCGCTTGGCTTCCATGGTCTTGCTGACGTGCAGGCGCGTCGCTTCGGCAACCTGCGTCAAGTCGAATTGCACGATCGACTTGTCGGCTTTGTGGACGTTAAGCTTGTATTGCTTTTGCTTGGTGCTGACAAATTTGGTTTTGTAGCGGCGATCCGTTACGGTCGGCAGCATCGCGTCGGAAATATGCCCGATTCCGCCCAAGCGTGCCGCTTCCAACGCTAGTTCCGAGGTGGAGATATCCACACCCATTCCACCTATAACAATAGGCACTAATTCACGCTTGCCAAAGCGCAGACGGAAATCATCAACACGTTTCATTACACAATTCTTTCTTGCTGCAAAAAAGTCGAGATGCGAAGAATGCCACAGATGGGGCAATCCTCAAAGCAGAGTTGAACGAATCCGGACTAAAATAGCCTAAAAAAACATGTTTATCCCTGTATCCTGCCGTATCTGCGTAAATGTTCTTAAAATCCGTTAAGCTTTTCTATATGTCCAATAAATCCAGGCAAACTGATAGCCGAAATCTTCTTGACCGCAGTCATGCTGCAGTATGGCATCCCTGTACGCAGATGAAGCACCATGAGAATTTCCCGTTGCTGCCAATAGCGCGCGGAAGTGGCGTTTGGCTATATGACAACGACAACAAACGTTATCTGGACGCAGTAAGTTCCTGGTGGGTGAATTTGTTCGGACATTGCAATCCGCGTATCAATGCAGCGATTTCCGACCAGCTTGGGAAACTGGAGCACGTGATGCTGGCAGGTTTCACCCACGAGCCGGTAGTGCAGCTTTCGGAACGGTTACGCGAGCTTGCACCCGAAGGATTGGGGCACTGTTTCTATGCATCGGATGGCGCATCGGCGACGGAAATCGCACTGAAAATGAGCGCGCATTATTGGCGCAACAGCGGCATGCCGGGCAAGACGCAATTCATCAGCCTGGAAAACAGCTACCACGGAGAGACACTGGGAGCGCTGTCGGTGACGGATGTCGCACTATTTCGGGATGCCTATGGCGCGTTGATCCGGCAGCAGGCCACGGTGCCCAGCCCGGATTGGCGCAAAGCCGGTGCCGGAGAAAGCCCAAAGGCATACGCATTGCGTTGCGCTACCGCCCTCGAGCAACACCTGCAGCAGTTTCACAGCGAGTTGGCAGCCTTCATCATCGAACCGCTGGTGCAGGGGGCAGCCGGCATGGCGATGTATCACCCGATCTATTTGCGGCGTGCACGCCAACTTTGCGATGAATATGGCGTGCATTTAATCGCGGATGAAATTGCGGTCGGCATGGGGCGCACCGGCACGATGTTTGCCTGTGAACAGGCGCCTGCGCCTTCCTGTACTCCTCTCCCGCTTGCGGGAGGGGGGAGGGGGGCAGTAGGGGAAACAATGAATGGCATCACACCGGACTTTTTATGCCTTTCGAAAGGCATTACCGGCGGCTACTTGCCGCTGTCCGTGGTTATGACACGCGACGAAATCTATCAGGCGTTTTATGCCGATGAAACCGTGCGTGGTTTTCTTCATTCGCATTCCTATACCGGCAATCCGCTGGCCTGTCGCGCAGCACTGGCTACATTGGATATTTTTGCTCAGGATAATGCGCTTGCTACGAATCGCGAGAAGGCGGCATATTTGAATGAGATTGCCCGGCCATTACGCGAGCATGGTGCAGTACACAACTGGCGTAATACCGGTATGGTTTGGGCATTCGAGGTGGGCAGTCCGCATCGCGACTTTGCACAGCGCTGCTTCGCGCTGGCGCTGGAAAATGAAATACTATTGCGCCCTATCGGTAAAACGGTATATTTCATGCCACCGTACACAATTAACAACGAAGAAATGGATTTTCTAGTGAATCGCACCTTGCATATTGTCGGTCAACTGAGTTGAACATCATGCGAAATCTGATTGCCGCGCTGCTTCTTTGTTTATGCCAGACCACTCAAGCCGCATCGTCGACACTGCCCGAGTCAGTGCGTGATGCACTCAAGCACGCCAATATTCCGCTGTCCAGCGTTGGCATTGTGGTGCAACAGGCTGATGCCCGTACTCCGCTGCTCAGCCAAAACGCCATGCAGGCGATGAACCCCGCTTCCACGATGAAGTTGCTCACCACCTTTGCTGCACTGGAAACGCTCGGCCCCGCATATCGCTGGAAAACCGAAGTCTATCTGGACGGTACGCTGGAGAACGGCGTGCTGCAAGGCAACCTGGTGTTCAAGGGTTACGGCGACCCCAAGCTGAACATCGAACAATTCTGGCTATGGTTACGCGAGCTGCGTCAGCGCGGATTGCGCGAGATACGCGGCGACATTGTGCTGGATTGCAGTTTTTTTGAGGCTGGCACACACGACCCGGCGGAATTCGACAATGACCCGACACGCGCATATAACGTTGGCCCCAATGCGTTATTGCTTAACTTCAACGCGCTGCATTTGCGCTTGATTCCGAACGCCCCTCATACCAACGTCCTGCTGGAACCGGATCTGTCTGGCTATGAGATCAATAACCACATTAAAACTGCCGCGAAGCAGCCATGCAAAGGAGGCGATACCTACAGCGCCCGCCTGCAAGAACGCAACATCGTGCTGGAGGGCACTATTCCTGTGGATTGCGGCGAGGTGGACGACTATTTTTCCCTGTTGCCGCACAGCGATTATTTCTTCGCGGTGTTCAGGTCGCTGTGGCAGGAACTCGGCGGTACGCTGCAAGGTAAATTGCGTGCAGGAAGCGTGCCGGCCAATCAGGCCGCGTTTTCCACACATTTTTCTCCCCCGTTGTCGGAAGTGATACGCGACATCAACAAGTTCAGCAACAATATCATGGCGCGGCAACTGTTCCTGACGCTGGGGACGATACCCACTGCAAGTGATATAACAAATTCCTTGCGGGAGCCGGTATTGCAGAGCCGCCCTGCTAAAACAGAAGTGAATGCGCAGCAATCAGGCATAACGAATACAGGCAACCTGACCCCCGCAACACCTGACGTCGAATTGGCAAAGCTTGATACAGGATTTGCTTCTACAGTGAATGACCAGCCGCTACGCTGCGACCCTTCTGCCAGTATCGCACGCAGCACTGCTGCCATGCATCAATGGTTAAATACACAACGACTGAAATTCCCCGAACTGGTTCTGGAAAACGGCTCGGGGCTGTCGCGCGAGGAACGTATCAGCCCGCAGAGCATGGCTGAACTTCTACAGCGTGTCACACACAGCCCGTTCTCCGCTGAACTGGTGGCTTCGCTGCCGATTCTGGGTATGGACGGCACGATGAAAAAACGTTTCAAGGATAACGAGATCGCAGGATATGCCCACCTCAAAACCGGCATGCTGGAAGGCGTTAAATCACTGGCGGGTTATGTGCAAACGCACAGCGGCGAACACTGGATCGTGGTGTTCATCATCAACCATCCCAATGCCAAACATGGACAAGCCGCACAGGACGCGCTGATCGAATGGCTGCAAAAACGGCACTAGAACTACACTTCTTGCATCTTGGCACGTGACGATGCCATTTTGACTTTAAGCTTTGTTCGCCCACTTTGTTTTTCTACGCAATTGCAGGCAGTGCGTGTGGTTTTTTTACAACACATCTGCAAAGTCTCGTTGCCAAATTTTTTCGTGCTCAATAATATAATTATGGTGCCTGTTGATACTTCTACATACAAGTTACTTTTTGTTTAAATATTTTCAAGGCATCCAAATTATTTCTTTAATTTTTAAGGAAAAAATCATGAAAAAAATTGCGATTGCTGTGTTGTTGTCCGCTATTGCTGCACCTGTATTTGCCGAAGGTATGTATGCGGGTGTCAATCTGGGCCAAAATAAATATGACTTCGCGGGTGCCGGAATATCAGGCGCTGCAAAAGATACCTCGACAGTGGTCGGTATTCTGGGCGGGTATGCCATCAACAAAAATTTTGCCGCAGAAGCCGCATACACCAGCTTGGGCAGCGTGGATGTTGGTGGGGGCAATACAGTTAAAAGTAGTGTCCTGAGTTTAAGCGGTGTTGGTTCTTTCCCGATTAACGATCAATTCTCGTTGTTCGCCAAAGTAGGTTTGGCGCAGTCGAAAGTGGAGGCAACGGGCCAAGCGTCTAAAACCAAGTCCGGCACAACATTCGGTATTGGCGGTCAATACAATGTCACTTCAGCCATTGGCATTCGCGTTGGCTACGATAAATACAAAGTTGGCGCAAACCCCAGCATTGACATTAACACCAGTGTAATGAGCGTTGGCGGGGTGTTCAAGTTCTAATCCTGCTTAACGCCCGGAAAGCCGGACTAGTTCCGGCTTTTTCATGCCCGCAAACAAAAGCACCGGCGCGCTGAACAGTCGCTTTGTCCATTACAATCGGCGTTTCGTATTCGAGTGGTGCTGCGCACACCAAAAATCCATGTATCAAATTGTCTCGCCGGATTGGCAAACAGCTATCAATTCAAGGCAATCCTCTATGACCGGCAAGCATGTTACACCTTGGCAAACCCAAGCGCTGACACCCTGCGACAAAGGCTTCGCCAGCGTCCCAGGCAAGCCGGTGAACTCGCCTTCCAGCGCCATGATCAGGGTGCCCGGCCAATAGTGCTGTAACAGTTGCCGACGCCATGCTGCGCTTGCCCCCGGCGCACTGCGCAGGATGACGATTTGCGGCGGCGCGAGATATTCCTGCAACACTACCATTAGGCTCATGAAGCCCATCGGTTGCTGCGCAAGCGCCGGGTAATAAAGCTTCAGCGTTCGCTCTGCGGCTTCAAGATAGTGCGCTTCTCCCAGCAGATGGCCGAGGCGCTGCAAGGCGAATGCCGCGATGCCGTTGCCGGACGGTGTGGCGTTGTCGTGGCCGGGCTTGGGGCGATGGATGAGCTTTTCGTGGTCGTGGCTGGTGAAGAAAAACCCTCCCTCCTGCGTGTCTTCAAACTGTTCCAGCAGTACCCCGGCGAGTGCGCTGGCAAACTCCAGATCAGCCTGGCGAAATTCCGCTTGCAGCAATTCCAGCAGGGCGTCGAGCATGAAGGCATAGTCATCAAGATAAGCATTCAGGTGCGCCTTGTCGTCCTTGCAGGTCGCCAGCAGGCGACCGTTCCGCCACATCGCGGCACGGACAAAATCCGCCGCGCGCTGCGCTGAGGCTACCCACGCCGGTTCGTCCAGCATCCTGCCAGCGTGTGCCATGCCTTTGATCATCAGCGCATTCCAACTGACCAGAATTTTTTCGTCGCGCCCTGGACGCACCCGGCGTGCACGCGCGGCGAACAGTTTTTTCTGCGCGCTGGCGAGCAGTTGTTCGGCTTGTTCCAGCGGTAGGTGGCGCGCTTGCGCGATGGCGTCCAGCGGCTGCGCAACCAGTAGATTCCAATGTCGGTTCTCGAAGTTGGGTGGCTGATCCAGGCCGTAGTGTGCGGCTGCGACGGCATACTCTTCCGTACTCAACAGACTGGCTGCCTGCTTCGGCGTCCACACATAAAACTTGCCTTCCTCGTGTTCGGAATCCGCATCCAGGCTCGAATAAAAACTACCCTTTGGCGACTGCATCTCGCGCATCGCCCAGCCTGCGATGCCTTGTGCCACGCGCCTGAACGATGCCTCGCCGCTCAGTACATGGGCATCGGCATATAGCGCCAGCAGCGAGCCGTTGTCGTACAGCATTTTTTCGAAGTGGGGAATAGCCCAGCGTTCGTCCACGCTGTAGCGGCAGAAGCCGCCGCCCAACTGATCGTGGATGCCGCCATCCGCCATCTTGCGCAACGTGTGCAGCGCCATGTTGCGCGCATCTTGGTCGTCGCCGCGTGCGGCGTGCCTTAACAAAAATTCCAATCCGGTCGGTTGCGGAAACTTCGGAGCATCTCCAAAGCCGCCATGGGCGGGATCGAAAGCCCGCCGCAATTCATCGCATGCATCATTCAGAGGCGTATCGCTGATGCTGACCTGATCTTCCGCACTCGGCAGCGTGGAGTCAAAGGCGTGCAACAGCGATGCATCCTGCTTTGCAATATCACCCCGGCGCGTGCGGTAAAGTTCGGCCACATACTCCAGTAATTGCACAAAGCCGGGTAAGTTGTAGCGTGCCTGTTTGGGGAAATAAGTGCCGCCGAAAAACGGCGTCTGGTCCGGTGTCAAAAACATGTTGAGCGGCCAGCCGCCGCTGCGTTGCGTCAGCATGGCATGGGCGGCCTGATAGATGTGGTCGAGGTCTGGGCGTTCTTCGCGATCTACCTTGATGTTGATGAACAGCCGGTTCATCACCGCCGCGACTTCTGCATCCTCGAACGATTCATGCGCCATGACATGACACCAGTGGCAAGCGGAATAACCGATGGAAAGCAAAATCGGCTTATCCTGCTCGCGAGCATAACGCAACGCTTCATCGCCCCATGGAAACCAATCCACCGGGTTGTCTGCGTGCTGCTGCAAATAAGGGCTGGTCTCCTGTGCGAGGCGGTTGTGCATGGTTTGCGCACCACTGATTACTTAATGCGTACATCTTACCGGTTCGCTTTGGGAAATGCTGTGCAATAGCACTGCCTAAAGCCTGTCGAGTGCAAATCACTTGTCTAAATTGTGTACAATCACGTCAGGCATTAAAGTACAGTGTTATCTCAGGACATGAATGACCGCCTGAATAGCAAACTTCAATCGAAGCTCGGAAAATTAATAACAGGGAGCCAATGATGGCAAAGTTCACACAGACGGTGCGTGCGGTATTGACTGTAACCATGATTGCCGGGCTGGCCGCCTGCGACGAAAGCGAAAAAGCTCCTCCGCCGGTCACCACACCGCCACCGCCCACCGCGTTCACAGTCGGAGGTTCGGTCTCCGGGCTTTCCGGCAGCGGACTCGTACTCCAGCTCAATGGGGCGGCCGATCTGCCAGTCAGCGCCAACGGTAACTTTCATTTCCCCAAACCATCAGCCAAAGGCAGTTCCTATACCGTCACCGTCAAGTCCCCGCCTTCCTCGCCAGTCAAACAGACATGTACGGTCAACCAGGGTAGCGGCACCGTCGCCGGTGCAGCCGTTAACAATATTACTGTCACCTGCATCACCAATACTTTCGCAGTCGGAGGCACGGTCTCCGGACTTTCCGGCAAGGGGCTGGTGCTTCAGCTCAATGGGGCGAACGACCTTGCGGTTGCAAAAAATGGCAAATACATCTTCCCCGGAGCCCGCTTGCCTGATGGCAGCGACTATAGCGTTGCCATCAAGACGATGCCGGCCAGGCATAAGTGTTTGATCAAGCCCGTCAGCGCCGCTTTTGACAATGACACCCTTAACATCGCCGCCGTAACCTGCTCCAAAAAAGGCCGTCGCCAATAATTGGCTTGCAGGCGGAATATCTGATGGAAAACAGGATCGGCTTATCACGTCCGCGCGTACCGTCACACTTCCTTGCACCGGCATTGTCGCGACGGCACACTATTGTAGTATGAACTTGATTCATCCAGTACCAAGGCACGATTCCAGTGTGTTGGAATCGTTTTATTCCAACCTCAAACGGAGAATGCAATATGAAAAAGTTAGTTATAACTGCTGTCATGATGTTTGGGTTCACCAGTGCAACGTTTGCCATGGATGCTCCCAAGGTCGAATATTCGGCTGATTCAAGCATGGAAACGGAGCAAGCCACGATGAAAAGTCATATTAGTTATGCGCCCGGCAAGGAACGGCGCGAGATGGATATGGGCAGGAATAAACAAACCATGATTCTGCGCCAGGACAAGAAGGTAATGTGGATGCTTATGCCGGAGCAGAATATGTACATGGAAAGCCCTCTTGGCAGTGGCGAAGACAGCTCCAAGTCTGCTGATCTGTCTAACGCCAAAGTCGAATCGACCGAAGCAGGATCGGAAAAAGTCAACGGGATAGACACCAAGAAATATAAAGTCATTGTCACCACCGATAGGGGGAAAATGGGCGGCTTCTTCTGGAAAACCTCGGACGGCATCCTCGTCAAATCCGACCTTATTGCAGTGGATAAGGGCAGCAAGATTCGCATGAAGACAGAACTCACCAACCTTAAGGTGGGCCATCAGGATCCTGCGCTGTTCGAAATCCCTGCTGGTTACAAGACCATGGACATGGGCGCCATGATGGGTGGGGCAATGATGGGACGGCATCGCCGATAAGCCATCTCAATTCATCAAAGGGGAATAATCATGGTCATATCGAGATCGTTGATCGTATTTCTGCTGATTCTTGTTGCGCCGTTGAACAACGCCATCGCCAAAGAATATTATTCGGAAGATGGTTCCTCCTGTACGGACGAGGATTTCAAGCGGGGCGTAGCCAATATTGCCAAAGCAAAGGAACTCGAGCAGGGCGGCAACTATCGGCAGTCCTATGAAATCTTGAAGGGGGCGGCATGCCTTTGGGCTACCGATGATGATAAAACTTTCCGCGAAAAACTTAGAGAAGTTGAGGCCATACAAAAACGGCTCTACAAAGAACTTGGCGATGAGGCCGAGAAAAAAGGGCAGCTTCAGGAAGCCTTCGATTGGTATCGCAAGGGCGAGAGCTACAAGAAGGACGAAGAGCGCGTAATGATGAAAATGGCCAAGGCGAAGCCGGATGACTTTGGTACCATCAAGACTGCCTTCGATTACTTCAAAGGTAATCACATTGCCGACTCACTAAAAACGATACGCGCGATGGCCGTGCAGAATGCTAAGCCGTGGCTTGCCGAGGAGGACAAACAGTTCGGATCAAAGCAGTCCGAGATTTATGGCAAAGCGTTTGGTTCGCTCGAACAAGCCCAGAAATGGCTGGAATTTGCCGAAGCGCCGGAAAACCGCATGGCAGCGGAGCGGGCGGAAAAGCGCGGAGACAGCATGGCGTCCCTAACGACGCCCTACTATCTTAAAGAGACAATTAAATATTATAACTTTGCCGGCAAAACCGAGAAAATCAAATCAGTACAAGGCAAGGCGAAGAAACTCGGTGACGAAACCAAAGGCAGAGGCGAAAGCGACTTGGCTGTCGACTATTACCACATTGCCGGCCTGAATAATGAAGCGCATGACCTTCAGAAGCGCACCGAAACCAAACAGCGCGAAGACGAAGGTAAACGCCAGAAGAAGTTCAAAAAGGATCAGGACAGTCTGGAAAAAGAACTCGGGATGTAACTGTCTCAAACGGTAGCCGTTTGTGCCAATGCACTAGCGCCCGTTCAACCCGGATAATCCAATAGGGCAAGTGGCTTTGTTAAAAGCTGCCACCATAATGTCCGTACTGCCATTTGGTGGCAGGCGAATTCCTCTAATGAACTATTTTGGCTCCCGCGACCGTTACGGGCCATGAAAACGGTGAGTTGAGTTTTTTAATTGTTGCTGCACCATAAACCTGGCACATGATCAATTCCCCAGAACGCCTTGCGTTTTGGGGAAACGACTGCTTGGTTACCGCCTCTTGCTACCCTTATTTGCCTTTGCGATTTATCGGCAAATACGACAGCCAATGACCGCTCCAGCGGTGCTGGCACAGGCCTGAAATAATGCTCGCCGTTCCCAGCCAAACCTGCGGTAGCACCACCTCATCGTTCAGCCCATACCCCAGCCCCAGCAACAAGGCTAGCACCGGCGTGACCAGCGTAATCGATGCGATATGCCCAGCCTCCATGTGCTTGATCATATAGTAATACAGTGCGAAACCAAGCACCGAGCCGATCATCATCCGTGAGAGCATCAGCAAAGCTGGTGCCAATTCCCAGCGAGCTCCTCTTGATGGCGAGCGGCGTGGAGGACCGAATCAGGATCACTGAAACGAATGCGGTGGGTAATGACATACCCCTTCCCTTTTAACGAACTGCAAAAACAAAAAGGGCACAGAACGTATCTGTGGCCTTTTGGAGGCTGCTCAACTATTGATACTTAACGCTAACGTTCCAGACCACTATGCGCAACAGTCCACACTGCACGTAGAAATGAGCCTGAAGCAGTCAGGCTACCAAGCTCGCCATCGCATTTGAACGGCAGGATGCATTCGCCAGAAAAATGAGTGACAATGGCGCTGATGTAGCATTCATCAAGGCACAGCGAGGACATGACAACACGATCTAAAAAACGTCGCTTTGGTTTGTCGGAGAAGCTGGTGCTGGCCATTCTGGCCGTGGGCACGATTCCCCTGATGATAAGTCTTTCGGTAGCCTACTACAGGGGGAGTAGCGAGCTTCAAAATGTAATCGGCGAAAACTTTCAGGCACTGGCCGAGGGCAGTGCTGCGAAGGTGGATGCTGAACTCCAGCGAATCCTGACTGTTGATAGCATACTGGCACAGCAGGCGGTGTTTGATCCAGAAGTTCGTTCGTATCTCTTTATCAATCAACCTTGGGACAAGAGCTCATCCGTGGTTCAGTTAGATTGGCCCCCAATCACAGAAGCTGAGTCAACAATAGGCGCCCTTAAAGCATCTTGGGTGTCGGGACCAGAAGGAGGGCTTGACAGTGCAAAAAACGCAACCTCTTCCACTGAGAATGCGGTAGCCAGGGTGACCGGGCTTTACTTGAACAGTGCGACACAGCAGTACCTGCTCCATATATCGGTACCGATTGGGGGCGGAAAAGGAAACCCACATATCGGTTGGTTGCATCGTGATTATGATGTCAAGAAATTGTTCGACCCACTCATCTATCCGATCCGGTTCGGTGGCACCGGCCACGTAATGCTTATCAGTAATGCCGGGGCGATCATCAGTTGCCCGATGCTGGCAACAGGAAGCCGTATCGAAGATCAGGCTCTTATTGCCCGTGTCACAATTAACCATGCGGGTTGGACTGTTGCGGAAAACGACGGGCACGGCAAGCGTGTATTTTCCATTGTTGGTTACGCGCCTCTGGCTGATGTAAATTCTTTACTACCTCTAAACGAGTCCTGGCACATGTTCGCCTGGCAAGATTCCAAGGAAATCTTTGCCCCGGCAAAAAGCCTCCTTATTGGGGTGCTTCTTGCAGGCTTGCTTTCCATGGGATTGCTTGTTGCCTTGGGCTACTATGCAAGCGGCCGCATCGTTAAACCGATCCAAAGACTTCGCAATGAGGCGAGTCGCATCGCCAGTGGTGATCTGAGCCAACCGTTAGCTATTCACACGGGGGATGAAATCGAGGAGCTTGCCGGTGAGTTTGATGAAATGAGAGTTCAACTGCGCCATCACATAGGTGCCCTGGAAGATAAATTAACGGGAAGGGAGCGGCATTTCCGTGCACTCACAGAGTCAGCCAACGATGCCATCATCACTGGTGCTGGCGCTGGTGTTGGCGCTGGTAACATTGTGGGTTGGAACGCTGCTGCAGAACGCTTGTTCGGCTATACCGAGACCGAAATCAACGGTCAGTCCTTGACGGTGTTAATGCCGGAACGCTTTCGTAACCTGCATAGAGAAGGCTTGGCGAGGGTGGTGGCTGGCGGGGTGCCGCATATAATAGGCAAAACCGTTGAGCTTGCCGGTTTGCGGAAGGACGGCAGCGAATTCCCGCTGGAACTTTCGATGTCGCAATGGCAAGCCGCTGATGGTCAATTCTTCACCGCGATTATTCGGGATATCACCAAACGCAAACAGGCGGAGGAGGCGTTAAGAGAGAACCAGGCCGAAAAAGATCGCGTTACGGAACAACTCATTCAGGCGGAGAAGGTGACGGCAATCGGTACGATGGTCAGCGGCATCGGTCACGAAATCAACAACCCTCTTTATGTCATCCTGGGCAGGGCTGAAGCAATAAGTGATGAAAAGGATCCTTCTGTGTGTAACGAGTATGCACGGGATATTATCAAGTACAGCAAACATATTTCGGCCATCGTAAAGAACCTTTCGGGATACATCCGCCCAACCAGTCAGCATGAATTGGAAGAAATCGACGTGCATGAGAAGCTCGCTGAGGCTCTTGAAATGGTGAAGCTTTCACAGCTGGACGATCGAATTGAAATACGCCGAAACTTCGCGCCTGTACCCAAAATATCTGCCAAGCCAGAAGAGATCCAACAAGTCTTTTTCAACATTATTCGCAATGGTATCCAAGCTATGGCAGGGAAGAAGGGCCTTCTGGAGATAACGACCACCTTGGAGGACAGCCAAGTTTGCATACGCATCCGGGATACGGGAACGGGAATTCTGGCAGAGCACCTTGGAAAGATATTCGATCCATTTTTTACCACCAAGGGACCGGACGAAGGCCAAGGCTTGGGCATGTATATTGTGCAGAAGATAGTAAATAAGTACAACGGTGGCATCACGTTGGAAAGTGAAGTAGATAAAGGGACAACGGTAACCATTCGGTTTCCCAGCGCGGAGCCTATCCAGGGAGCCCCTGCAAAAGCCCTGTAGATTTCTTCCTGCATAATTGGGCGTCACGTTGCAGTAAAACGATTGCGAATGTTGGTGTCATCATCCGTATCAGAGTTGGCCTACTGTGTAGGCGCAACGTTGGCTTAGACCAAACATTTAGCGTCCTGTCAGGCAAATACTGACAACAAAATCTCTCCGACCCCTACACCAAAATCAGGCAAACACTGATAGCACTTGTTGCGTGCGAAGAATAATATCCTGACCGCAATTATAAGAATATCAGCATCTGCATTACTTATACGCGAGGGTGCAATTATTCTTAACAAACCCGTCCATGGCACGACGGTTTCTAATGAGATTACCTTAGGAGGATTTAAAATGATTCACAAAATACTAGTGGTGGATGATGAAGAGGAGGTTCGCAAGACGATCCGGCTCCAACTCAAAGGAACTGGCTTGGAGGTCGTAGAAGCAGCGGACGGAAAGAAAGGAATCGAAATGCTTGATTCCGAGAATGCTATCACTATGGATGCGATCCTCTGTGATGTGCGCATGCCCAATATCAACGGTGTTGAGGCTGTTTCATATTTCCGTCGTGAGTACCCGTCAATTCCGGTCATTGTGTTGACCGGTTATCCTGACGTAAAGCTTGCGGTGGATTTTATGAAGGAAGGCGTTGTTGAATATCTCGTCAAACCGGTTGAAAAAACCAAACTGGTTGAAGTGATAATGAATGCTATCAACCATCGGACACACGTCGGTGGAACCGCACCTGTAATGTAAAATGTAAGCCGATCAGCGCTGATTTCCGATCAGCGCTGATTTACATCCAAGCTCAGCTTGGCTTCGGTATGTCTTCGCCCAACTGTCGAACCTGAGCAGAAAGCATGTCAGATCAGGCATACAAGCCTTGCCACAAGCCCCCATTGAGTTGCATCACCTGCGAGAAGCAGATTAGTCTGCTTGTTCCGTTACAAGTGCTACCGTATGTCACTTCCATGTAGAAACCACCAGCTTCTACGCGGATAGCATTTCCCATCTCAGTAATACTGTTAGCCGCTACTTTCATAAAACTCGGTACTGTTAGTTCAGAAACTGTGGTCTCCGTTTGCTCCCTGCCGCCAGCGTCCTTCCGGCAGTGCAGACCTTCGTGCTGCACATTAAATCCGCTACTGTAAAAAATCGAATTCGGCGCTGTTGGCTTTAATGCGCACCTTCAAACAACTCCCGCGAACCAACCCGATAACATTTATACTCCGCCCCGTGAAAGATTTTGCATGCCTACCCCTCAGGGTTACCGCCACGATTTCCATCCTGTCATGAGCAAATTGTCTCTGGATCGTATCCTGCAATCGCAAGGTTTCGGCACGCGCAAATACTGCCGCAAGCTGGTTGCCGACGGCGACGTAAACATCGCCGGCGCGATCTTCACCGATAACCATGCCAGCATTGAAACCGACGGCCTCGAATTCGCAGTCTTCGGCGAACCGCACCGCTACCGCGAGCATTTGTATATCGCGCTGAACAAGCCCGCCAATTACGAATGCTCGCGCAAACCAAGCCACCACCCCGGCGTACTAAGCCTGCTGCCAGAACAATTTATCAGACGTGATGTACAGCCGGTCGGACGACTTGACCATGACACCACCGGTCTGCTGCTGATGTCGGACGACGGTGCTTTCATTCACGCGCAATCATCACCCAGGCGCCACATCCCCAAGGTCTATGTCGCCACCACGCACGATGCGGTGACACCCGAACTGGTCATGCAGTTGTTGGGCGGCGTGAAACTGCACGACGAACCAGCGCCACTGGCGGCGGTGACATGTAATATTTTAGGCGCACATCAACTGAAGATCGTGCTGGAACAGGGTAAGTATCATCAGGTGAAACGCATGCTGGCTGCCGCCGGTAATCATTGCACGGCATTGCGCCGTTCACAGATCGGCGGATTGAAACTTGATACACTGTGTTTGGCGGAAGGCGAATGGTGCTATCTGGACGAGGAACAACTGGCGCTGTTAACACCAGGGTAACTGGTTATTTGAAATCGTGACATCTTCCCGATTACTTCTGGATATTACTAAATTGAAACTGAACACTTGATCCAATGAAAACTCCAAAAAGAATCGTACCGCTCGTCGAAGACGGCGTTGTAGACAAGGTCATGCGCCAACTGATGAGCGGAAAAGAGGCGACGGTCTATGTCGTCCAGTGCGGAGACGAGATTCGTTGCGCCAAGGTTTACAAGGAAGCCAACCAGCGCGGCTTCCATCAGGCGGTTCACTACACCGAAGGCCGCAAGGTGAAGAACAGCCGCCAGGCGCGTGCGATGGAAAAAGGCTCGCGCTATGGGCGCAAGGAGCAGGAATCGGCCTGGCAACATGCCGAGGTTGACGCCTTGTACAAACTCGCCGCAGCGGGTGTGCGTGTGCCGCACCCCTATGGATTTTACGAGGGCGTGCTGCTGATGGAGCTGGTGTCGGACGAAAATGGCGAGCCCGCCCCCAGGCTCAACGACCTGAAACTCACTGAAGAACAGGCACGTGAATTTCACGCCCTGCTGATCAGACAAGTCGTGCTGATGCTGTGTGCAGGCATCGTCCACGGCGACCTGTCCGAGTTCAACATTCTTGTCGACAGCCACGGGCCGGTCATCATCGACTTGCCGCAGGCGGTGGATGCCGCCGCCAACAACAATGCCAGCCGCATGCTGGAGCGGGACGTCGAAAATCTGGCCAATTATTTCGGCCAATTCGCCCCCGAACTGCAAGCCACCCAGTACGGCAAGGAAATATGGGCGCTCTACCAGCGCGGCGAGCTGCTTCCCGATACGCTTTTGACCGGCCGCTTTCAGCAAAGCGAAAAGCAGGCCGACGTGCGTTCTGTCATGCGTGAAATAGATTCTGCGCGCGACGATCACGCGGCCAAGCTGCGCTACCAGCAACTCAAGAGAGAAGAGGGCAGGTAAATGAGCACTGATCCTGTTATTAACTGCCCGGTCATTCGTTGGAACGAAGCAGGCGAAGAAAAATCCGCCCGTTGGCGCTCGGAAAGCGGCATGCCACCGCCCAGACGGGTGGTGATCGCCGACGATCGCATGACCGCCGACACCGCCTACCGTCTGGCATGCGAGGGTACCGCATTGCTGTGGCGGGGTGATTTTCAGAACGCGCGTCAATTGCTGCAGGCGTTGGCGCGGCGCGCATATGAAAAACCGCGCGAGCGAAAAAACAAAATACCCCCGGTTACCCCCACCGAAGCCTTTCATCTGCATCGCCAGGCTCAATCGCAGCGCGCCCGCACCTTGGGCATGCTGCTGATCCCGTTCAATGCAGACCACAGCATTCCCCTGCGCCGCGCACCCGATGTGCGCACGGCCTGCACAGAAGCTTATGGCACGGAAACAGAGCCCTATATCGCATCGCTGCGCGGACTGCAGGGGCTAATCGGCGCGCACGAATGGCGCAAAAATGGCGTGGAGATTCCTGCGCTGGGAGCGCGTATCCATCCGCATTACGGCGTATTTGCACCGATACGCAGCGAATACATCGGGCTGGTGAATGAAGCTCCGCTGCCCGAGCTCGTCGCAACCCAGTCCGTTGCATTCGATATTGGAACAGGTACCGGCGTGTTGGCCGCTGTGCTGGCGCATCGCGGCATCAAACGGATCGTCGCCACCGATCAGGATCAGCGTGCACTGAACTGTGCGCGCGAAAATTTGACGCGGCTGGATTTAGCTGCGCAGGTTGAAGTGGTGCAGGCAGACCTCTTTCCCGAAGGGCGCGCTTCGCTGGTCGTATGCAACCCGCCGTGGGTTCCGGCGAGACCAAGCTCGCCGCTTGAGCACGCCGTATTTGATCCAGAAAGCCGCATGTTGCGGGGATTCCTTAATGGGTTGGCATCACATCTGGAACCAGGTGGCGAGGGCTGGTTGATCCTTTCCGATCTTGCCGAGCACCTGGGCCTGCGCACTCGCGCCGAGCTGCTTGCTGCTATTGATGCGGCGGGCTTGAAGATATTGGGTAAAATTGATGCGAAACCCAATCACCCCCGCGTTTCTGATACCAGCGATCCGCTACACGCGGCTCGCGCAGCAGAGCTCACCTCGCTGTGGCGGCTAGAGGCAAAATAACTGCTAATTTCATTTCATGGCCAATAGAGAAATATCGTAGAAACAGATGGTAATCTACGATGCAGGATCCTTATTCTCAGGGTTGTGCCAGGTTTTCCGTTCCGCGTGTCATGGTCAGCTTGACCACGCAAATATTGCATAAAATAATTTGAGTCTGATCATTGAGATTTTGAATATAATCAAACTGCCTAATATCATGGTTAAGGTTTGATTCCCAATAACTTAAAAGAGAGATATATGTCACAGTTAATTATTGAACTTAAGAAAGAGCATGCGGCAATCGCAAATATTCTTGGCGAAGTTTCAAAGCTGGGAATAACCTCAAAAGAGGGGCAGATGAAGTTGATGGATGCAAAAAAGGGTCTTCTCGCCCATCTCAAGAAAGAGGATGATCAGCTATATCCTGCTCTCAAAAGGGCTGCCCAAAATGACAAGAATCTGGGACACACGCTGGATGTCTACGCGAAGGATATGGAGGGGATAACAACAGCGGCCATTGCCTTTTTTTCCAAATACGCTCAGGGTGGATCAGGACTGGAGTTTGCAAAAGACATTGGAGGCCTTTTCTCAACCCTTAAATCCAGGATTCGCAAAGAAGAGGATGTCCTGTACAAGGAATACGACAGGTTGAATCCTTGAAGTTAAACGTGGATAGCCTGAGCTAACCCGGCTTTTTCGGACGGTTTAATTTAGAAGCTCACGGCTGGAGTCTTCAGACGCAGCCGGTCGGCTTGGGCATCCCGCCGTATTTGGTAATCGGCTTCATCGGGCCGGTCATCCACAGTTCGAAGACATCCTTCTGGTCTTCACCGATGTATTTTGCGAACTTGCGTATCGGTGGCACTGAGCCGAATTCTTCATAGTATTCGCGCGCCTTCATGATTTGTTCCCACTTCTTCTCGTTCAACTCGTAGTCGTCCGCCTCGGCCATCAGGCGGCCGATCTCCGGCGTCCACTCGCTCATGTCGACGAGATAGCCATCACCATCACGATTCGGGATTTGCATGGACAACTCCTTTCAACTTATGGGAAGCGTGAGCCATTCAACCTTACCGTTGGAGTGCAGTCAATTACCCAAAAGAGTGTGATTAAGCAGTGCAGGGCGATTGAAGCTTGATCATTGTGGATGGCGATATCCGGGCAGGGAATGGCAGGCGTAGCCGGGATGGAACGAGAGGCGAATTGAAACGAGATCTGCCCACAATTATTTTACTTTTGAATAGGAATTAACCTTCGCGAGCGCCTGCAATACCGCCTTGATCAACTGCCAGCAGCGCGCTACCGATGCGATTTCGACCCGCTCACCGGGCGCATGCGCGCCGCGAATGTCTGGGCCGAAAGAGACCATGTCCAGATGCGGGTGGCTGGCTGCGAGCAGGCCGCATTCAAGCCCGGCGTGGATCACCTGCAACGATGCGTGCTGGCCGAATTGTACGGTAAACACCTGCTGGCACAACGCGAGCAGATCGGAGGCCGGGTTTGGCGTCCAGCCCGGATACGCGCCTTCCTTCCATGCGCGCAGCGCGTAGCTAACGGCGAGGGAGATCAGCTTGTCGGCAAGCGCATCAGCCCGTGCGTCATGCAGCGAGCGTACCTTGAAGGTGGCGCGGAACGTCCCCTGTTCCAGCGCGACCACACCGAGGTTGTCCGACGTATCCACCACGCCAGGGAAGGCATCGCTCATGCTCGAAACCCCACTCGCGGTTGTGTCGAGGAAAGCGAGCAGGCGTTCCTGTTCGGTGCGCGAAATGGAGTCACTTGGCGGCATATCGTCATGCCTGCACACGAACGATACGTTCGCATCGCTCTCCGCATAGCGTTGCCGCCATGCCTCACGCCGATGTCGTACCCACTCATCGATACTTGCTGCCACGGCAACGGGTAGCGCGCACATCGCAAACGCCTCACGCGGGATCGCATTGCGCGCCGTGCCGCCCTTCATTTCGATCAGGCGCAGGTCGGTGTGTGCGGACAAATCGCGCAGCGCCTCCGCCAGCAGCTTGATCGCATTGCCGCGCACGAGATGGATGTCGATGCCGGAGTGGCCACCGCGCAGTCCGGACACTTCGAAGCGCAGCAGCGCATAGTCCGACAGCACATTTTTCTGCGCGCAATCGTGGCGCACCTCCACATCCACGCCACCCGCACAGCCGAGATAAAAATGCCCCCACTCCTCGGTGTCCAGATTGATCAGCGTCTTGCCTCGCAACGTGCTGGGCGCCAGTCCTCGCGCGCCGTCCATGCCGGATTCTTCGTTGACGGTGAGCAATACCTCCAGCGGTGGGTGGATCAGGCCCGGCTCTTCCAGCGCGGCCAACGCAAGCGCGACGCCGATGCCATTGTCTGCGCCCAGCGTTGTGTCCTCCGCAACGACCCAACCATCGCGCACCACCGCGCGGATCGGGTCGCGTTCGAAGTCGTGCCGTGTTCCGGCATTGGCTTGGCACACCATATCGAGATGGCCTTGCAGGATCACGCCGGGTATCGCCTCGCAGCCGGGGCTGGCGGGTTTTTTCAGGATCAGGTTGCCTGCGTCATCCACAATGGCGGTAATGCCTCGCGCCCGTGCCCACTCGATCAGATGTTCGCGCAGTGCCGCCTCATGCAGCGAGGGGCGAGGTATCGCGCACAGCGTTGCGAAGTGCGCCCAGACAGAGCGCGGTTGCAGATTATCCAAATTGTTGTTCGTTGCCATCGATGCACACCTAAAAGAAATCGCCCTTGCGGGCGAAGAATAAAAACGTAGAGCGATAAAACGAAATCAGGGTGAATCAAGAAACTGTGCCCCGATTGTTACGACTGTTAGTCCTGTGCGGGCAGTCCCATCAATGGAAAAACTTGCCGGTTATCTCATACAGGCTGATGACGATTTCGAACAGGATCAGCCCGATCACATACCATTCTAGCTTGTGCAGTTGCTTGTTGTCCCACACGTCGGCCAGCGTCTGCGCAGTATCCGAAATCAGCCCCAGTTTGCGATCCAGTGCAGATTGACGTTCTATCAGTTCGAACTCGTCTTCCAGGCTGGCATACAGCCCTTCCAGATGCGGGAAATCCCACAGCGTTTCCGGCTTGTCCCCGATCTCGGCGCGCCCCACCATGCGATGCTCGATCAATAGCATATTGCCGATCTTGGACAACAGATTTCTGGAACCGGCGCTCACTTGTCCATGCGTGGCCAACTCCTGCGCCAGAGGCTCAATCTTGTCGAACTCACCGGCGACCTTTTTCTCATACAGCGACAGCACCAGATTTTTGCTCAGGGCATCGGCGATGACCTGCAATTTCTCCAGTGAAATGTCATCCAGCGAAACGGCGCCGCTCTGCACGCCGATGCTGCTCTTGCCGCAGTGGATTTCCAGTTCTTCAATCTCCGGTGTCGGGTATGGGTTGGTCAACAGCGGCTTGAGAGTATCAATGAAACGGACTTCATCCAGGCTCATCACTCCAAACAGTACCACCACCCCGTAGCGGAATAACACCGCGATACCGCCGTCGGCATTCACCTCCAGCGTCAACGGCGTGGTGGCAAGGCAATCGCTGATCTTGAACAGCTTCAAATCCAGCCGGTCGCCTAGCAACAGCGCACGGGCTTTCAAGTCTTGGCGATTTTTTAGCTTAAGTTCCATGGGCGATAGTGATTACTTGGGTACCGTGGTCTGGCTATGATTATGCTACTCTCGACCGAATCCTGCATCTCGAAAATTCGGAGAGTAGACCCCATTAGCTAGTTGCTGAAAACAAATCACTCTGATCCTGATGTTGCTTGATGTTGGATTTTGTTGACCTGAGCGCCGCACCTAAAATACGATTGTCAGCCCCAGAGAAAACTGTCTGATATCAGCACCGCTTACATTGTTGTAGCCTGACATCTCGGCCTTGATCCCATAGATGCTTTTGATGGGAAATTGCATCCCCACTGCAAGCCCTGTGCTACCTCCCTTGTCCTTCGCAAGAGTTCTGCCAAGGCCGGTGGCTTCGGCATTCCATCGCATGTGATCGACACGAACATATGGTTGCGCATGCGGGTGGACAGGCCATTTGCCGGTCACTCCCGCCCCGTAACCGCTTAGCTTGATGGCGACGCTGTTGCCGCTGCCACTGGAGTTGAAACCGGAATAGCCGGCAACAAACAGGTTGATCCCAAACTCGGGTAGGGGATGAAAGCTGCCGTCGACGCGCAGATAGGAAGAATTTTTATAACCGTTGATGTTGCTGATCGATGCACTTCCCACCGAGGGTGAAACAACGAAGGAGCTGTCGGCATACGCATGAGTTGCCGTTAGCAGCAACAGTGAGAGCAACAGTTTGCAAATGGGGCGATCCATGCCAGGCTCCTATGGGTTGGATGTGAATTGAACGGTTTTTTGCTGAACGCCCTTGAAGCTGCCGAAGGCAAATTGCGCAGAGACGCCCCCTAAGCGCACACGCTGGAGCAAAAAGGCCACACGGCAGCTGATCGATGGGTTGATCCCGGTGGCCGGGAAATAACTGGCGCCATTCAGAGTGGCAGATCCCGTATCGGCGCCGAGAATTAGATGCAGGGTATATTGGCTATTGTCTATGCAGATACCCGCCACGTCGAGCTCCATCGTGGATGCTGGGTCGGCGCCTGACCAGGTGAGGATAATGGGGGAAGCGCGTGAGACGCTGGCATTACTGGCTGGTGCGAGAATCTGGAATACCGGGGGCAACTCGACATAGGAATCTCCCGTCATAACATTCCCGGCGCGTTCGAAGCCAACATAGGCACGTGTTGGTATTGAGCTGGCGCTCGGTGTGTCGAGCGAAAAATATTCAGGTTTCCCCCAGACGATCTGGGTGAACAGGAAGTAATCGGTGTAGATGTCGCGTGATGACATCACCTTCAGGTGTTGCGACAAGTCCAAAGAATTGCCGAAAAGATCGTTATTGAAAGTAAGGTATTGCTGGGGCGGCACATCGAGACTGGAGTAAAGATTCTCGCCGCTGGAGAGATAGAGATAGGCGGCAGTGCTGGCCGGCCCGTCGCGCAGCTGCACCGACGTGGTAACGCCGCCGCTTTCGTTCTGAACTGCCTTCATGTAAGCGTAGATGCTGCTGGTGGGAAACCAGTTCGATGGCGACGCATTGCTGCCACCTTTACATCCTGCCAGCAGAGTCAGTGACAACAACGTGAGTATCGAAGCGACAGCTCCTTTGCGTGTAAATTCCATGAGTCGCGTTCCTTTCATACTCCTGACACGGCTAGACTAACACAATCGAATCGCCCTGATTTTAGTAGCAGGATCAATATTATCCCCTTGGCATTATTTGTCCCCGCACTTTTTGAATTCGCCCAACAAATAGCCAAGTAGCCAATTCATTATGTGCGCTGCCGTACAGTGCAGCCGCAATCATAAGCCTAGTATGTGCCATTATGGAGGACACTTGTATAGCCGTGAACATCTGTTCTCGAAACACAACCGGTTACCAATAGAGGAACATCATGCCACATACCACGCACGCAGCAAAAATACCTCGTAAGCAACCAGGCACAAAACACAAGGCAACCGATTATCACAAACAGATTGCCGAGGCCGCATACTTTCACGCCGAGCATCGCGGCTTCAATGGTGGCGATCCGGTAGCAGGCTGGCTTGCTGCAGAGGCTGAAATCAAGGCTGCGTCCAATAAAGATAAAGCCGACAGCACACACTAGCTTGTTTAAAACAGCACAGCACAGCGCGCTGTGCTGTATTCGCCGAAGCCGTCCCGGCATTCCATCATCCAAGTCCAAATCAAACAATTGATGAACGAACCTAATACCAAAGAAAATGCAGCTCCAAATGCGAATGACTGGGGCTCACGCATCCACGTTCGTACGCTCCTGCTGATGGCAGGGACCGTCGCCGGAATTTATACCTGTTACCAGTTAGCGGCACCATTCATTCCAGTGTTCACTTGGGCCTTGGCGCTAACTGTTTTGTTTGCCCCGATCTACCGGCGGTTTGAGAAGAAAATAAAACACCCCAGCCTGACTGCCGCGATGTGCGTTCTTGCGGCTGCGTTGATCGTGGTTGTGCCTGTAACATTTGTGGCGCAGCGAATATTGGGTGAAGCCGTCAGCGGCGCGGAAACCATCAAGGCTATGATCGAGTCAGGAGGATGGCGCAGAGTCCTGGATGCTCACCCGCGCATTGCGCCTGTCGGACTTTGGATTGATCAGCAATTCGATCTGCCGGGAATAATCAATAACGTGGCCTCATGGCTGACCAGTGCCGCCGCTTCCTTCGTTCAAGGATCGGCGTTGAAGTTGATAGGCGTAGTTCTGACCTTTTACATGTTTTTCTTTTTTTTGCGCGACCGCAGCACAATACTCGATACGTTCCGGTCTCTATCAACGCTTTCCAAGGCGGATATGAACCTGATCTTCGAAGGCGTCAGTGATACCGTTCATGCGACCGTCTTCGGTACGTTTACCGTTGCTCTTGTGCAGGGTACCCTGGGCGGGCTGATGTTTTGGTGGCTGGGCTTGCCATCGCCATTACTGTGGGGAGTTATCATGGCGCTCCTTGCCGTGGTGCCGGTATTGGGCGCCTTTATCATCTGGATACCTGCCGCCCTCTTTTTATTACTGGCAGGCAGCGAAGGAAAAGCCCTGCTGCTCACCCTTTGGGGCGCGATTGTGGTCGGCGGAATTGACAACCTGCTGTATCCGATGCTGGTTGGAAGCCGGTTAAAAATGCACACCATCCTTGCATTTGTATCCATCGTTGGCGGGCTGATTGTTTTCGGGTCCTCTGGCCTGATCCTGGGCCCCGTGATGTTCACCGTCACCCGAATACTTCTGGAAATCTGGAGCAGTCAGAATAAGGCAGAACAAGCAGAAGACAAAGCCGGATAAAGCCGTTGCCGCAGGCTGCCCGTAAAGATGGATGCGGCAATCAAGATGGATGCGCCGCACATTATGACCAGACGGTTTAATGTGTTCATACAAGATATACGTAAAAACATGGCTGTCTCCTTGAAATAGTTATGCGGCAATACGTTCCGCTTATTCCGGAAAGGAATCGGGGGGCGTAATATGCTGCCACCCTTGCCCACTCAACGTCATCAGGAAAGCTACCAAGTCCGTTTGCTCCTGCTTTGTTAGCTCCAGCTTAACTAACTCAATTTCTGGAGAAGGCTTTCCCGGATCATTCTTTTTTTCATAATACTCCAGCATTTGTTCCAGAGTAAGTTTCGGACGCCTCATTTCAACATCCAGAAACGGATTGGCAACGCCTCCCATATTGTAAAAAGTCACCGTCTCTTCCAGAGTTGCAAAAGCCCCGTTGTGCATATAAGGGGCAGTACCGGCAATCTCTCTAAGTGTCGGCGTCTTGAAGGCGCCAATATCCTGTTCATTATTGGTGACCTTGTAACGGCCAAGATCAACAAGAGTGGCATCCCAGCCGACGCCGATATTGTGAAATTTCTCATCGGTAAAATTTGGCCCGTTATGGCATTGCGAACAACGAGCCTTGCCCTCAAAAAGCCCCAGGCCGCGTTTTTCTGCCGCACTGAGAGCCTTCTGATTTCCCGCCTTGAATTCATCGTATTTGGAATTGCCGGAAACCACTGTGCGTTCAAATGCAGCGATGGCCTTAGCCATGTCATCTATGTTCACATCCCTTGCAAAGACCCTTTTGAACCAGCTTTTGTATCCCCTGATATCACCCACTTTTTTAACGAGAAGCACGTGGCTGGACATAGTCATCTCTTTTGGATTAATTAGAGGTAGCTTGGACTGGTCCTCCAGCGAGTTCGCTCTGCCATCCCAGAACTGTTTTCTGGAAAATGCCCGGTTGATAATCGTTGGTGCATTTCTGTCTCCTGCTTGTAAACCTACCCCTAGAGATACTGGGCGGATATCTGAAAAAGCATGCTGTGGAGAATGACAGGAAGCGCATGAGACGGTGTTGTCGCTGGAAAGCCGGGGATCAAAAAAAAGTGTGCGTCCTAGCTCTACCTTATCCTTGCTTATCGGATTATCCGGGGGCAGATAAAAATCCTCACGGTTCAGGCCTATTGGCAATTCAAGTATAAAATCCTCAAACTTCATCGTCTGTGACGTTGGCATTGGGCTTTCAGCCAATACATTACCCGCCAAAAGGACGCCCAAAAAGACACCAAGGGTAATTCCCAAATAAATGCTCCGAAACTCATTCATTTCATTCCCTCCAACTTTAGTTCGATGCTACCCCCTTTAATTCGTTCAGGATTTCCGGAATAAATCGTCGAGCGGGTTCTTGCCTGCGGGAGCGCTTCCAGAAACGCGTTTTGCAGCGAACTCTTCCTCGATGTTGTCGCGATAGAAGCTCCAGGCCGCCCCCGAGCTGCTGAACCGGCGCCATGTATCCTCGCCGATGCTGCCGTACTGTAGCGTGCTGCCGTCGTCGAGCTGGATCTGCAGTATTCGGGTGCGCGCATCGTAGCCAATGGCGCGCAACCTGCCCGAATTGATTTTCTTCATTTCCATGGCGGCATCCTGTAACTATTTCGTGCCTGGCCCGTTGACGCCCGCAGGTCAGTCAGCGATCCCTTATTTCAGGGGTGGATAGGCATTTTCTATTAACGTTTTGAAACCAGCACTAAACCAGCGACCGGCATGTGGTGCGCTTGGCATTGCGCCAGTCGGCTGGCCATCAGAATCCGGAGCGACATAAGTCGGATCGCAGATGGGGTCGAAACTTTTAGCAGGATCATCTGGATCGATGATACCAGCCATAGCAACACCATCAGACTCACCTGGTGGTTTTATCCAGACGTAAGCATCAATACCGGGCACAGGAGTCGCCGCTGGACGCTCGCCAATACCGCCAGGCTGGTTACACCACAAACCACGGTTAACACGGCGATCGATTCTTGATTGATCGACAAAAGCATCAACATTGTTATTTGTTGACAAAGCCTTGGGACGCTTTGCGCCACCCCATCCATTACGTGAAGTATCTACCAGCATACCAATGGTGGATGGGAAGCCAAAAGAAATCATTTTCTCGTGGAAAGCCTGGACATAAGCTGACTCACTATAATGGGCATTCCATCCATAAAACCTGGCCTGACGCACTTGAATGCTTCCATTGCTACCAGGCACTGCACTCATGGAAAACTCATCAAGGAACGGCTCGCTCAACGGTGTGTAGTTAGCGGTGTTAGAGATAAAACCTGCGACACTGTTCACACCATTGGCAGTACCTTTAATGGCAGTAGCAATAAAGGAGGCGGATTTGCTCAGGTTGTCATCCCAACCCAGCCAGCCCGAGTGGCCGATATCCACATAACTGTACACGTTGGAAAGCGGGTAGAGCGAGTCAAGCGTAAATTGCGTAGCTTCCACATAACCCCCTACGCCTGCGGCCTCCTGACATTTTTTTACACTGGTGTTGGTCACCAGGTTGGGCAATGAATCGGGTTCAATGATGGCGATAATTCGCAGATCTTTGTATTTTGCATTGGCCAAGATTTTCACCAGTGGGGTGATGTATTCATTTTTGTAACGATTAAAACCGTCTTTTGAAATTAACAACTCACCGCTGGACGACAGGGCGTTGCAGTCGCGATTCGGTAAATCGTAAATAACGATTTCGATCAGGTTGGCCTTTTGCGAAATCGCGTGATCCAGATGTGCCGCCAAACCCCAGGTAACACCATCGGTTGGAGCAATCGCGCCAATGTGATCAAGCCATACCGCCGTGCTGTAATTGGCTATCAAAGAACCATGGGGCTCCTTTAAAACGTTGTTCCGCCATATTGGGTTTACGTACCAGGTTGCGCCCACAAATGGATTACGCATGCGCTGTTTCGATGAACCGCTGCCTGAAGAAATACCGGCTGCATTAGATTGGCTCGCTGCAATGCCTAAGGCGAAAAGTGCCGCCAACACATAGATTTTTTTTAGAGTTATTGTCATTTTGATTATTCGGTAATCAAAGATGTCTGCCTTGCAATTGTTTTTCTGAAACGCTTCCATTTCAGCTCTCCAAATGTAATGCGATGCTGACCACTATAGTTTATACAGAGTAGAATCGAAACAGAGGGCTTGTATAAAAGAAACAGCCTGATATATTCAAGATATCGCATTTCAAGAGATGGTTATAGGAGGATTTATGCTCGATGAAAAGCAGAAAATTAACCAGATCATTGGCCTCAGTCAGGAAATTGCCAGGGTAAACGACCTTGATATTCTCCTTGAGCACATTCTCACTGTGTCATGTCAATTTGCCAACGCTGATGCCGGCTCCATTTATATCATGGAGGGAAACTACCTGAAGTTCAGCTACACGTTGAACAACACCATACAGAAGAGGCTGCAACCGGGACAGAAGCTTATCTATTCCACCTTCACGACACCTGTCGATAACGAATCAATCTGCGGCTACGTGGCTGGTACAGGCGAGATGCTTAACATCCCGGATGTCTATGAGCTCAAGGAGGATGTCACTTACGCATTCAACAAAAGCTATGACGATATCTCCCAATATCGCACGAAGTCGATGCTGACTTTCCCCATGAAGAACCTCCAGGGCCAGGTTATTGGCGTGCTCCAGCTAATAAATTCAATGGATGAAGGTGGGAACATCATCCCTTTTTCAAAAGATGACGAACAGTACATTGTCCACTTTGCCAACAACGCGGCCATTGCCATAGAAAGGGCCAAGCTTACCAGGGACATCATCCTCAGGATGATCAGCATGGCGGAGCTCAGAGATCCCAAAGAAACAGGCGCCCATGTAAACAGGGTGGCCGGATATGCCGTTGAGATATACGAAGTATGGGCAAGCCGCCGCGGGGTATCTGGAGCTGAGATTGCAAAAAACAAGGACATACTGAGGATCGCCGCCATGCTTCACGA
Source organism: Nitrosomonadales bacterium (assembly GCA_023259055.1). Lineage (GTDB taxonomy): Bacteria > Pseudomonadota > Gammaproteobacteria > Burkholderiales > Gallionellaceae > Gallionella. The sequence continues at coordinate 405,205 of JAHFQZ010000001.1, read as the reverse complement.
TGTTGGCAAGGTGGCCATCTCGGATATGATCCTGAAAAAACCGGCTCGCCTCGATCCTGCTGAATACGAAATCATGAAGACTCACACATATCTGGGCGCAAAACTCTTTGCCGTATCCCACTCCGATTTTGACGAGGCTGCAGCCCAGGTGGCGCTCTCCCACCATGAACGCTGGGACGGAAACGGGTATCCGGGGTACATCAACGTCATGACCGGCCAATGCCTCCCGGGTTATGAAACCAGCGATGGCAAGGCCATTGGCCGCAAAGGCGAAGAGATACCACCATTCGGGAGGCTTGTGGCAATAGCGGATGTATATGATGCCCTGTCATCCCAACGTGTTTACAAGGAGCCATGGGGTCAAGAGGATGTTCTGGAGGAATTAAGGAAGGGCAGGGGAAAACAATTTGACCCGGAAATGATAGATGCTTTCTTTATAGCTCTCGACTCGATCATTGCCATTGGAAAGAGGTATGTTTGACGTGGTAAGAATAGAGAATTATGTCGGTGACAAGGGGCCAGATTGGCCCCTTTAATTGTAACTATTCTACTAGCTGCTTGCTGGTACACAATCGCTATTGTCAATCAAGCGAGCGATCTTCCAGGCGCCGCCATGCTCGCGCTTAACATTGTCCGCATACAGAGAAAGAAGAGCATCGGAACGCCGTTGCCAGTGAGTTGGTTGTTTCAGATCATGCTGCCTCATTAGTACTAGAAATTATTTCGATGTTTGCACATGTTAATGCTATGGTTCCGTTATCTGCCCGCATGACAATTACAGGTGACACTTTTGCCCAATGTGCTTTTCTGCAACAGTTAGCTACAGCGCCGCTGCCGTGCTGGTGACTACTGGACTGTATTCCGTCCAGCAGGCAAGGCGGTTGCCGCCCGCATACTGGATGTGGGCGCTGGTACCTGTCTTCTTCGGTATCCAGCAGGCATTCGAGGGACGGGTATGGCAGGAGCTCGATGCGGGGAATGCCGGTGCAGTAATGCCATATGCGCTGGGGTTTCACTTCTTTTCGCATTTTCTGTGGTTGTGGTGGCTCCCGCTCTGCAGCTACCTTGTCGAGCCCGGCCAGACCAACAAGGTTGGAAAGATTCGCAGGAGGGTCTTTGGCGGCTGCGCCGCTTTCGGCGCTCTCGCAGGTACGCTGGTCTATTCAGCCATGCTCTTGCATCCCGAGTGGAGGGAGGTTGCGGTAAGAGAACACTCCATCGCCTACAATTTTTCCGTCCCCTTTCGCAGCTCCATTCATCTTCCGATCACGTCAGCTGCGCTCTATGCCCTGACTATCCTTGTGCCGCTGCTCTTCTCCAGCCACAAGTGGATCAGAATCTTCGGGGGGCTGGTTACCTTGTCCATGGTGTTGACATCGGAGGCCTTTAGTTATGCCTATATCTCTGTCTGGTGCTTCTTCGCTGCCGTGCTCTCGCTCTATCTCGTTTACATGATTCGCCATCTTGTTGCAGGTACAAAATCGATTAGCCCCTGACCTTGCGGCTCAAAAAAAATTTACGAGCTTGGCCCTTTTAATCGATTGTTTTGCTCTAATTCTTAACACCCCTTGAATTTCCTGGCAGTGCATCTTTCAGCAAGTTTTTGCGACTCGGCGATTTCGTCACTAGTAATAAAACGTACCACTGAATCTCGATTCTTAATAAATTTCTCTTTCTCTTCTTGATTGGCATTTGCAATTGCAATACTGATCCACATCTCTGATTGAACGTAATTCCGGGGAACCCCCTCCCCCTCGCTATACATTGCCCCAAGATTGAATTGAGCTTCGGGGTGGCCTTTTTCTGCTGCCTTTCGATACCACTTCATCGCCGCCCTGTAATCCTGTGGAGCACCTTGACCGATTTTATATTTGTACCCGAGAAGAGCCTGTGCATCAGTATGACCTTGCGCGGCTGCCTTTCGATACCATTTAACTGCCTCTGTGTAATCCTGAGGCACCTTCTGCCCAATGTCATACAGCAGCCCAAGATTGTATTGAGCAGCAGCATTTCCTTGTTCAGCTGCCAGCCGATACATTTTCTCGGCCTCACGGTAATCATGTGTAACACTTTGCCCAGTGTCTTGCATGTAGCCAAGTTTTGCTTGCGAATAAACATCACCTTGCTTAGCTGCCAAACGAAACCATTTCTCCGCTTCGTTATAATTCTGCGGTACACCTTCTCCGGCATAGTACATTTGCCCTAAATCAGATTGAGCAGAGGCATCGCCTTGCGCTGCCGCCAACCGGAGCCACTTCAACGCTTCGGTCAAATTTTTAGGTACACCGTGCCCCTTTCTGTATATATCACCTAGCCCCTCCTGAGCCTGTGGGTGACCCTGAGCTGCTGCCTTTTGAAACCAGTACTCAGACTCTTTGTAATCTTGAGCGACACCCCCACCCATGTAATACAAAGCACCAAGAATAAATTGGGAATTTTGTTCACCTTGTTGTGCTAACGGCTTGGCCAATTTCTCCGCTTTTGCATAATCTTTTGCATTATATGCATCGAACACATCTGATATCTGGTCAGCCATTGCTTGTCCGGTCAACGCAAACAAATAGACACATACAAACAGAACTTGCTTAAGCAATTTATCCAATCTTTTTATCATCGCGCGCAAAATTTCTTGATGTGGATATTCACGTTTTTTGGAAATTGTGATCTCAACGAGTGACGGGACCGATCAAGCCCGCGATGTGTTTTGAATTTGCCATTTTGACCTCCGTCTCAAATCAATTCGACTCAGGAAATTTCCACTTTCCCCTTACCGCATCCTGCTGAGTTGTTACCTTAAACTTCGCCCATTAGATACTTTTTCCGCTCTTGCTCCGGAAATTTCTCAATCGCATAACGCAGCATTGTACGGGGCATTTTTTTGTAGTGGGCCAGCAAATAAGCTTTTTCAACAGCCATATTGCGCTTCCCGATTTCCCTGAGCATCCAGCCAACGGCCTTGTGGATCAAATCGTGTTCATCCTCAAGGAGCTGCCCGGCCAGCTTGAGCGCATCATCAAACTGATTATTCCCGATGAATTGAAAGGTGGATATGACGGCGATTCGCCTCTCCCAGACACTGGCGGATTTGGCCAGCTTATACAGTATTCGCCTGTCCCTGGATTCAAGATAACTACCGACTATGTAGCTGGCCGAGCTATCCACCAGATCCCAATTATTGATGCGATGGGTATTCTTCAAATACAAATTGTAAATGGCCGTTTTCTCTTTCTCATCGCCCTTTGCGAATTTTCGAACCAAAAGCAGCAGCGCGAACAAGCGCTCCTCGTGAAAGTCCGACATCAACAGCGCCTGAATATCTTCCAGTGAAACCGCCCCGCACTTATTCACCTGCGCCCTGAGATCAGGAACACGAACACCCAGAAATCGATCCCCCTCGCCGTACTCGCCTGGCCCAGTTTTGAAGTAACGTCCCGAATGCTCTGCTCTCACCGGATCGGCCAGGCTTTTCAGGAGTCTGCTGATTTCTTGCGCTGTCATTTCTGATGCCTGATCGAAGCAGCTTGAGTCATACGCTCTTTTTGAACCGGCCTATATGTGCCGCCTTACCTTGATGGCGATGGTGCCGACGCCCAGGAAAGCAACGCCCATGAGGACGAGCGTGACGGGCCAGCCCAAAGAATTGGCGAAATGCTTTGCGGTATAAAACCCGATGAAGCCGAGCATCGCAATGACAGTGGTGAACAACAGCGCCCGGCTTTGCAGTACCACGCAGGCATAGAGCGTAGACGCGGTTATTGCGAGATAGACAAGTTCGAAGGACGTGTTATGCACGAGATCGAACAACCCACTATAGGCCAAGATCGAGCCGACGAAATAGCCGATGCCTGCCAGTCCAGAATACCGCCCCGCCTTCTGCAGGCCATAGGCCGCAGAAATTACGCACATACCCGTGAGCAGGCTTGCCCAGTTGGCGGAGGTAGACATTGCGATGCGGTCGAACAAGCCGCTGTTCAGCCAGCAGATCGCGATCAACAGAGCGGGGGCTGCGAGCACACGGTAATCCGTCTCTTCAAGCGCAGTGGCGACCAGGAACAGCGAGGCGCCCAGAACAATGGCGATGTAAGCGAACGGGACGTCAAGCAGATCGAGGCCCACCTGCATAAATCCGTAAACAAAAAACAGTGCTGTGAATGCCAGCACCGTGAGCCGGTATTTGCCGAACAGCGCGCCCTGATGCAAGGCCATCACGCCGAATACGAAGAGCGCTGCGGCACGCCAGTTGTCGCCATGTGGGTATACCTCGTGGATTAGAACGAACCAGCCTCCGGTCATCATGAACACCGAGGCCAGCGCAAGCGGCAGGATGAGTTTCGGATATTTATTCTCATACAGCGCGGAAAGCAGCACGATGAGCAGAATGTAGCCCACGCCCAGCGTCACCAAAACCCGCATCACGCTGCCCATGCTCACCCAGAACGTGCCGATATAGGTGCTGATACCCGCGAGAATGAAAATCGCGCCGAGATAGATGAAGAGAGTTTTGGCGATATCGCCCCTGCTGCGGCGAGTGGGCTCAGGCCGGGAAGCGGCAGGCGCACGAAAGGCGGCTTCGACTTCGGCGGGCGTGATGTCGTAGTTGCGCATGAGCTGCGCGATACTCTCCAGCGCGCTTGCCTTATCCGTTACGCTTGAAGCGCCAAGGATTCCAGCCAACAGCGGCCAGCCGCCCCACCAAGCACCGCCTAACAGCACGAATATAACAATGAGGAGCAGCAGCCAGATCATGGCGACACGACCCAGCCGATGAAGTGGGTGTTATTGCCGTAATACATATTGGAGGCGTTCGGCAGGCGGATGCTGCGCCCTTTTTTTGTCAGCACCGCGTCGTTGCGGTAGCGCGAGGAATAAAACAGGCCGGTAAAGACATCACCCGAATAGACATTCTGTCCCGCACTGAATTCGTATCCATCCGGTGCAACGCTGGACGAATCGATCGTCAACGCTGCAAGATCGGGAACCTCGATCGGCGTGATTTTTGCAGCCGCTTCGGGTGTGACGGGGCTTTGCCCGGGAGGAGCCAAGCCGGGTGGCAGCATGATGGCGATCTCTTTCACTGCCCCGGTCTTGGGGTTGTAACGCCAGAGACGCGGTCTCTGGTAGCCCGCTGAACTGCCTTGGTAAATGACCTGAGCCTTCTGGTTCACGACGGTGATCTGCACGCCGTTTGGATAATTGTAGTATTCAGTCGCATAAAGCACGTCGTATTGCGGGGGCTCCACCAGCAGGGCAGGAATCCCCGAAATCAGCAGGAATGCAACAACGAGCAGCAGGGGCAAACCCAGGCCAAAAGCGATGGTAGGGTTCTCGCGGAAGAATGATTTCATTCAGGCCTCTCTTAATGAATGACGCCTTGATGCGTTAAAGCCACCTAGGTTCGGTTAAACCGGGGGACAGGAATTCAGCAGAACGGCGCCGATTATCTCTGGCAGTTATGCCGTGGTCAATGCAAGTTTTTCAATCCGGTACCTTTGGTTATTCTCTAGTCGTCGCCGGCCATCTCCTTTAGCTTGAGCACGGTGTTCCAGTTGCGGCTGGTCATCGGCACTCCAAGCAAGCGTTCCATGCCGGCAGCCAGTTTTGATCTGCCGATGCCATCCGGGGCGTGCAGGTAGAGCACCTCTCTTGCCAGATGGAACCGTTCGCTTTCCGATCTGATCTTTTCCAGCGCCTTGAGGTCGGGCTTGGGCGGGATAGCGGCAAGGAAATTCACATGCAAGGTGTTGGGGGCTGCTTCGGCTTCGGGATAAGGATTTTCCTTGATCGCCTTATCCAGTACCGCAGGGTTCAGCAACAGCACTTGCGGTTCGAAACCGTGGCTCTTCCTGATCGCTGCGCTGATCTTCCTGGCAAGTTGCGCGGCGTCTGCAGCCTTGCTCCGGCAAATCACATTGCCGCTCTGGATGTAAGTCTTGACGTCCTGCATGCCGAGGTTTTCCAGCACGGCCACCAGTTCTTTCATCGGCAGGATATTTTTCCCGGCAACGTTGATGCCCCGGAAGAGCGCGATATAAGTCTTCATCTACTTGCTCAATGAGCGCCTCAGAGCGTGCCCATCCTACCTTGCTTCACGGCTATAGGCTTTGTAAGTCAAATATATGCCGACCGCAAGAACAGGCATCGTTTCCGCAATCACGGCGGAAGTATGTTTGGCGCCTTCAAGTTGCAGTTCTGGAAAGAACATCCTGAACAAGCCCAGGAACATGATGAACCAGCCCGAGAGCGTGACCAGCACCGGCCAGCCGCGAACCCAGAGATTATGTGCCCGAGCGATGGCAAGGCCGACAACGAAGAGCACGGCACCGTTGAAATGAATCCCGGCAGCCGTGTTGCCTGCCCAGATATGCACATTCACCGTTTCGGAAATTGTGATCGCAATGAGTGCAGGGCCGAGCAAACCTGCGATGTTTTTTGAGTTTGCCATTTCTATTCCTCCCGCTAGAACTATTTCGAGTCTTACCCCCTGTAATTTATTGCGGCTTGAAAAACGCCCCTATGGTTTTCAGGCTCCATTCCAGATTAAGGGTCAGCATGTTATGCCCCATGCCTGCAGCCTTTACGTGCACAGTCTGCGCCGGGAGTTTCGGAACATGATATTTTTCCTGATAGGCATAGCCGATAGCGCTGCAATCACTGCTGATCAGCATCAAGTCTCCGCGATAACGGGATATTCCCTCGGTCAAGTCATAAGTAAATAATTCGGGATTATCAATCACGGTCTTCACCGTATTGTTCATGGCCTCATAGCCTCCCCGCTTGAATATGCCGGGCGGCATGGCCTGGCCTTCGCATTGATAAGGCGGGCCGGGTTTATTCCGGTTCATAAGCTCGGTCATCACATAATCGTAGCCCTCCTGTCCATCCTCCTTGCTGACGAAGGGATACATGGCTACGTATTGGGCAAGCGCGAAGGCATCCCCGATAGTTTGCGATCCCTTGATTATTTTGACATCCGCCTTGGCAGATTCCGGATACAGGATTCCGGGTTCGACTACCACTGCCTGCGACACCTTCTCCGGATATTGCGACAGGTAACCAACGACCAGCATCCCGCCCCAGGAATGGCCGATGAGCTTTACCTTGTTGCCATTGGAAAAATGTTCGACGATGGCTTTCAGGTCGTCCAGGTTCTGTTCAACCGTGAGATATTTTTTGTCCACTCGCGGGGATAAACCCGTGCCTCTCTGGTCATAGAAAATGACGCGGTAATCCTTCGACAGATTCTGCAACGGCCTCAGGTATTCGTAATCCCCGCCCGGCCCGCCATGCACCACAATGAGAGGTGTCGCCTCCGGCTTGCCAAAGATTTCCGTATGGAATTTGTAACCGTTGATTTCCGTATAGGGGAGCCCAGCGTCAAACTGGACCGTTCTGGGAACATGCAGCCACGGAAAAAACGACAGCAACAAAGGCAACGCCAGCAGAAGGATCAAACCAAGCATCCAGAGTTTTATCTTCTTCATTTTCGTTCTCCAGTCTTTCAAATTGAGTCACGCATAAATCTCTGGCGACCTCCTGGATATCGAGCCTTGCCCTTTTAATTGCTTATATCGTTCAAAGCTCCCATGGGTAGCCGATGAAAATCGCTGTCGAGACGCCATCATGCCCATCCGCGATATCCCCGCGGAACACGACCCCCGAAGCCGTGACCATCCTGAACCCGACTCCATAGGATTTCCGCCATGTCTTGCCCACGTCATCCCGCAGATCGGCAGTGCTGCCAATCTCGTAGAAGGCGGCAAGCTGCACTGAAGTCCGGATATCCTTCATGATGAAAAGGTCGAACGGCTTGGCCTCTTCGGTGAGGTTCCAGCGGAACTCGGTACCGTAGAACAGGGTGTGAGCTCCGCGGTATCTCCCTTGGGAATAGGAACGCAGACGGTCGAAGCCGCCGAGCGATGTGGCCGTGCCATAGGTATTGTTTGCGATTACCAGGTTCACCGCATCGGCACAGTATTGCTGTTGCTGCGGCGTGAGCGCGGGATCGCTGCAATTGATTCCCCGCTGGGTCTGGATTTTGGCCGGATCGGTCTCGCCCTTGCTGCTGACGATCGCATCCGAGCGCAGGTAATTGAATGCCCAGGTATTCCGGCTGGCCATGGGAATGTAGGCTGTCATGTTGTAGTCCATCACGGAGTAATCCGGTCCCGAATCGCTGGGCGGGGATGATGACCGTGTCACCGCGAGACGAGCTCCTCGCCTGGGGTCGTCATAGTCGTCGGTCAGGTCAATGCGTGTTCCGAATATGGTCGAGTGAGAGCTCTGGCGTGAGGCGTTATGCGCCTCGACAATCACATTGCCGTCCTTGTCCCGGATGCTGCGCAGCTTCGATGCGCCTCCGTACCATGCCCCGTACATTTCAAAGCGGCGCTCGAGAAACGTGGCCGTCAACCTGCCGCCGAAATATTCCGAATTGTCGACATCGAACAAGAGGTAGTTATCCTTGTTCGTATTCATGCCCCGTTCCCTGAAGTTCTGGATCGAAGCCTTGTTCACCGCGCCGCCGCCGACATCGAGGATAAGCGTTCGCGGGATGATGTGAATGTCGGCCAGGCCCACTGCCGCGCCTTCAACGTCGCCTCCGTATACGATGCCGTATGCATCGGTGTATGTGTTCGCGATGTTCATGGCGCCGCCGACCAGTGAGATGCCCTTGCCGATGCCGGGAAGAGAGTACGGCAGGGGGAAGACTGCGTATGCAAAGCTGGTCTCGAATTGCTCCTTGCGGCGGTCGACGAGAAACGAGTACCCTGTTCCTGCGGAGTCAGCCGTTTCGTCCCCGGCACTCGCAGCCGGAACCAGCACGATCAACAGGCATAGCGTTACGGAGAATTGCTTCATGACCGAATTGATTAGCTTCATTTTCATGATGGCATCCTCAAACTGTTTCGAGCTTGGCCCCTTTAACTCAAACGGAAAACCGTGGTCAGTTCATGCTGAACCCATTATCTCTTAATCGTTCTTCTCTCGACAAACCCAACGATAGTTGCCCTTCGAGCCCACATACCCGCAAGGAGAATTTGACGATGGCGGTGGTGCTGTTTTTGATCCGTCTGGACGGTAAAGCTGGCTTGCTTCAAACTCCTTGATGTCGGCAGTCACAGCATGAAGGAACAGGCTGGAACGAAGTGAGTTGAGCTGGTTACGCTTAATTGCAAATTGCCCAAAGGAAAGTTTTCCCTTATACAGCTCCGTTACCAGTAATTGCTGCTCGGCATCTGACTCGATAGAAGCCATTACAACCCTTGGTGATTCGTAAGCATGGTGTGCAGCCCTGATCTTGTAACAAACCTCTAACTTTGCTGCCCATTTTTGAATCACCTTCAGTTCTTCCGGATTGGGGAGCTCCCTGATCTTCGTGAATTCCTGGTTCGTCTCCTTTGCGTATTCCAAAGAGTGAATAAGCATCACTTTGTTCGCAATGGTTGCGAGCTCTGCATCTTTTTCAAGACCATAGAAACATTGAGCAGCTTGCTCACTGAGCAAATCCCATGGTTTTGCGGTTTGGCCTCCAAGCGTGCTTGCGCAACCTGACAGGAATACAAAACCAAACAGTAGACCCACCTTAAACATTCCTGCTCCTTTTTAATTACTTCGACCTGCCAGCCGTTCAATCTTGCGATGCTTTTTGAATTCGCGATTTCAACCCCCTCATCGAATCTATTGCGATGCTGACCCTATTAACTCTCTTCCGAGGGCTACTAGCCTACAAACTTTTTGACGACATTGAGCAACGTATGGGGGTTGAACGGCTTGACCAGCCACCCATTGGCGCCCGCCGCCTTGCCTTCCATTTTCTTTGCATCGCCGGATTCGGTGGTCAACACAAGAATAGGAGTGGTGGCAAACTTCGGAAGGCCGCGCAGCGTTTTCACCAAAGTTAAACCATCCATGTTGGGCATGTTCTGGTCGGTCAGCACCAGATCAATAGCATGCGAATTAGCCTTGGCTAACGCCTCTTCGCCATCTTCCGTCTCAATTACGGCATAGCCCTCCGATTTCAGGGTAAATGCCACCATTTGGCGGATGGCAGCAGAATCATCAACAATTAAAATAGTTTTGGACATTTTTCACGCTCAGTTTTTCAGTGGGGTCAGCATTGTTTCCATCGGTGAAAAGATAATGACAACGGCTGCTGTTTGAATTATAGCCTTTCTTGCCTAAGCTTCCTGATTACACAGGCGTCTTGGGGCGCATCCCGCGTTTTGTCGGCGGCGGACTCGTCAGCGCCTACGCATTTTTCCTGTACAACGGACTCGTTCAGTAGGGGGGATGATTTACGGATTTCAAACAGGGCGTGGGTTCCTGATTGTTCCCTATTGCGATGCTGATCCCTTTGGCCGTCTTAGTTCATGATCGATTTGTAAAGCTCGCCCTCCAATATCTGTACTGCGCCAATGTCGTGCCCCCCCACAACAACGTCACTATCACAGTATAGAATATGGCGGTAAAGGCCATGATGCGCGGGTCGTAAAAAGACACGACCCGATGCAAATTTTCCACAGGCCATAGACACCAGAACATGCCAAATGTCCAATGGGTCAAAGCCATAGCAAACAAGCTCTTCCCGGCATTGTTATAGATCCAGACCATCAAAACTCGGGCCGCCACAGTATAGGTACCGTGCCAGAAAATCCATTCGAATGAATATCCGTTAATGTAGTGAATCGGAAAGTGGATGACTGCCCACACTATTCCAACGAGTATTCCTGATTTAAGTGCGCTCCATCGAGCTTGCATTGGGTCAATGAGGTATCCCGTCCAACCCAATTCTTCTCCGTAGGTCATAAAGAAAACTGAGATGTAAGCGAGGATAGCCCATGAGAATTGCGGTGGCGGAATAGATGTTCCTGAAAAGCGTTGAATCAAATATTCTATAAAACCTATGCTGGGAATCATCAGAAGCATAGGAATGTACCAGGCTTTGGACTTAATGTTGCGAAAGTCGTAGGTTCTTTTTAACAGCGCAATGACACCGGATTTACCGCTTTCCCGGTAAATGAGAATCAGCGCAGTGACCATCGGCATCGCAAGCGGGAGCTGATACAAATTGAATCCGGGAAAGATTTGCACATCGACAATCGAGCCGAATATCCAGAGCGGAATAGACAAAGCGAACAGCAGGAGAAGGAAGTTTCGAAGCGATCTTCTTTTTGATGTGCGAACATTCATCATCCCCTCCTGCATCATGCAACATGGAATCACAAAAGTAACCGGGCTACCGATCAACCACACAGGCCCTTGGGCCAGGCCTTACAAATCACATTCTCGTTGGCGGAGAATTAAAAGGGTCACCCATTAGGCATACCCCTATTGGCTCCCTGACCCGTTAGGTCTATTTTACTTGAGCCACACCCCGTCAGCATGTATCGTAGCCTCTTTTTTGCAAGGGCCTACGTCTCGCAAATTCTGAGAGCTGGCCGCTAATCAACCGAGAAGACGCCATGGAATTCAGTATCACACTACAGCCGGACAATCACACCTTCACCGCCGAAGCTGGCGAAACCATCCTCGAAGCTGCAAATAAGCATGGCATCAAGCTGCCGCGGGGTTGCGGCGATGGAGCGTGCGGATTGTGCAAGGGCGATGTGCTGCAAGGTACGGTGGATCACGGCAAGGCAACGGAATTTGCCCTGTCCGCGGAGGAAAGAGATGTGGGCGTCGCGCTGTTTTGTTGCGCCATACCCAAATCCGATCTGGTCATCCAACCCCGTGACTGGAGTATGCTGAACTGGGAGACGCCGATGGAGTGAGCCATTTTTAATGGACCAAAGGAGTCTGCCCCCATCGATCTTTAGCAGCCGGGCGCGCGCATCGTAGCCGATGGCGCGCAACTCGCCCGAATTGATCTTCTCTATTTCCATGATGGCATCCTGAAAACTATTGCATTGCTGACCACATCAGTTTTGTAATTTTTCAGGCTTACATACGTGTTTTTCTTTGTGTACCTTTTTGCCGCATTTGGCACATACAAACTTTGGATCGGCCTGCTTCTTGGCACGTTTTTCCGCATCCTTTGTTTTGCATAGCGTTTTCGACATAAGAACCCTTTCCGATTGTTTAGGTATCAATGGAGTCTGACCCCATCGATTCTATGTGACCCCATCGATTCTATGCCATCGATTCTATGATCGATTCTCTGGTTTGTGAAAAACTATTGCGGTGTTGAAAATCATCTAGCCTGTCACCATGCACTGAAACAGTTCGACTCCGGTACCTTTAGTCTGGCCTGATTGTTCAGGCCAGTATTTTCGTTGAGTCTGCCTGCGGTTACCCTGCGCAACCGGAGGCCCGGCATTCCGGCTCACCCTGCCACAGCATGTCGTAGCCCAACTCCTTGCTGTCCACGCACAGATCACTCAGCGCCTCGAATTTCTCCTTGAACGCGCTGTCGGCATGGGATCTCTCGTGCTCGCCGAACGAATTCCAGAACGTGACAATCGCGATGTGGTCGTCTGCCGCTCTGACGCCGTTCAGCGAGCCTTCTTTGGACACGAAGCCCGAGAACTTGAAAACCTGGCCGGCGATAAACCCGCCCTTGTCGCCGCCGTAGGTCTCTTTCACCACGTTACACATCTCGCCCAAAGCCAGCTCGACATCCTCCATCTCCACGCCGGGTTTCAGTTTCACGGTGTTGAAAAGCATCTTGGCACCAAAAGGAACGCTAATTGGGGTATACATTTAGTCCTCCGCAAAAAGTTGTGAACGGTCGGTATAAGGCGTGCTGTCCTGCCAAAGTATTAGCGCGCTCTAATGTAGAACCAATTTAGTCCTAATTGATCCCGATTGCAAGACTATATTCTTGCCGGAAGGCTGGTTAGGTCAGAAAGACGATTGGAGGCTACATGCTGCCGCCGAACTGGACGCGTATGACGGAACGCTCAATGATAGAGGGACGGAGCCCTATTGAATGAAATGAATGAATGGGGCTCCGTCCCTATATCACTCGATGTGCTGCAAGGTAGGGTGGATCACGGCAAGGCAACGGAACTGCCCTGTCCGCGGAGGAAAGAGATGCGGGCGTCGCGCTGTTCTGTTGCGCCATCCCCAAATCCGATCTGGTCATCCAATCCCGTGACTGGATTATGCTGGACTGGAGTACGTCGATGGAGTGAGCCATTTTTATGGATCAAAGGAGTCTGACCCCATCGATTCGCCTGGGAGGTCAATCGCAAGGCTGGGCTACGCTACCCGATTATTCTTTAGACCAGCGCTTCGCGACCTTCTCATACTCTGCGGCTCGAGGATTGCCAAGTTTCCGGTAATCGTCGGCCGCTATTTGGTAGCCGCTCGTTTTCAGACGGAGATCAGCGGCACTAGGGTTGTTCACACTACCGGCCAGAGCGGGTATCCGCAGTGTTATCCCGCTTTTGATCAGGTCCGGGTTTCGGCGGGGCAACTCTGGTCTGTTCTCCGCATAGATAATCGGCCACCAAGCGGAATCGCCCAATCTGGTCGCAGCAATCCCCCACAACGTATCGCCGGGCGACACGATAACCCCCGTCGCCGCAGCTACCGATGGGGCGGTTTCCGGTTCTACGGGAACAGCTGGAGCAGCTGGAGCAGCTGGAGCAGCTGGAGCAGCTGGAGCAGCGGGAACAGCGGGAACAGCGGGAACAGCTGGAACAGTAGCGGGCGGAACCAGGGACGCATCCTGAGTGGATACCCCACTCTTTGACCTGATGCCGAGCACGATCAGCAGCAATGCAAGCAGCACCAGCAAGATCCAAACGCCGGTTCTGGTACGCCAAGCTGTTTTGTCCGGAGTGAGTTCCCTGATTCGCAGCTGATTGAAAGGCGCGTTGACTGCAAAACGCAATGCGCCGTAGGGGCGAAAGTGAACACGCGAGTGCTCGGGAATCGTTAACGGCGCGCCGGAGTTGGGATCGTGCCCCGCCTGTTCATCGACATGGGTCGTATGGAAACGACCAAAGTGATACAGATGAATGTCGCCACCCGCCTCCAATTCCTCACTCATGGTCTTCGCGAGTTGGTGGATATAGGCGTCTGCTTCGGCACTACTGACCTTGGCACGCGCGGCCACCAGCGCCGCAAAGGCGTGGAGCGTTATCTTGTTGTCGTCGCTCATGTCGGCGCACCGGCTTCGTCCGATTCGATATCGTAAACTTCATCACGAAGCAATGTGCCCGTGCGAAACACGGGTACGCGCCGTTTTGGGAAGATCGCAAAGTCATGACTGACTGGCCGATAACCACGGTGCTCCTCGTACGTCGCCGTATCGAAAGTGCCAAGGTGCGGGATGGTTACCGCGTGTCCGACCCGGAGCAGGTCACGAATCTCCCGCAGTGTCGCCTTCAGCAAGCGCTGTGACGAAGCGTTCGATATGGCCAACTCCTTTGCAACTTTTTCAATAAGCTCAGATTGATCCATGGGTGCTCCCTATCAGGTCGGTTTATGTGAAGTGCCAGGAATTGATCGAAAAAGCAACGTCTGCGAAAAAAGGAAACCAGCCGTTGCCATCGATACGCCAAGCACCGTATGCAATTGCTGTGACCTTATCGGAGCTTGTCGTTTGCATCCGTGCGGTGCCGCACACTGATTACCCGGCAATCATGCAGCCGGGCATCGCGATGTCGTGCCAGTTCCGCACGAGTTGGCCAGGATTTTGTGGAAGCAGAGAACTCTGCAGTTCGGTAATAAGGAACGATATAGATGACGGTTAAAACCAAAAATCCAAACGGGTCAGCTTCAACTTTGCTTTCAATAACTGCACTTCTCGAAAGCAATTACGATGCTGACCCCATTAGTTCTCGGGATAACAGTATCTACGCGGACTATTGATTCGCACGCGTACCTTCTTCAGCGTGAGTTCGAAATATTGAATCAGCTAATCTCGTACCAGTAGATACTAGCTTTGACAAAACTCGAAGTTGCTCTTTGCACGATCTAGAATTTGTTGGGGTCGGATAATTTATCGTGTGATCAATTTCCCCCCATATTTCCTCGAACAGCGTTCTCACCTGAATTTCGCAACAAACGTCTGAAGATTCCTTCGGCTTTATTAGGTAGTGAATGCTAGTGTAATAAGATTCTTTTAGCTTTACCTCTAGCCCAAGCGATTCAAAAAAACTGGCCGCCTCAGGATCCCACGAATACGCAGTTGGCTTCTCGGCCAAATACCAGTCCTGTGAATTAATTTTATGTTCGATAAATTTATGAATTTGAGGAAACTGATCCTGATACAGATGCAATACACGCACACCAGTAAGATCGGTAACGCGTTTAAAAAAATTATCGCGCGTTATCGGCGCACTGTTGGCATCGTGTGACTTTCGTTCTAATTTCTCGCGAAGGTGTGCCGGGTCTTTTAGCCGAGATTTTATAGAGTGAATAGTCGGGCTACCCGCCTGATTGAGAGTTGGCTCAAGCCTGAAACAATCCACCACTGCATTCTTGAACTGTTCAAACAAATGGTTTTGTTCTTTATATAGGCTTATCAACTCATCTAAATTCTCGGCCATACCTACACTCCCCTAAAGCAAGTTAACTCGTTCCAATAAGGCCTCTGCAAATTTCTTGTAATCTATTTTTGTGGTCTCATACTTGGTACGTGAACCCGCCAGAGTACCTACATCTTGAGCTTCCTTATTTGGATGTCCGGGGACAAGCCACATAGGTAAGTGATATTTTTGCGCCATGGCCGGAAACGTATTATGTGTGTACATAATTGCATCGCCACCTACTGGATGACTTAACTGTTCATCGGACAGATGACTACGCAGCTCCGGCTTAATGTATTTTTTGATTGCTTCTGGTATTTGTTCCGCATAATTCAGATGAGCCTTGGCCAAATTCCATTTTCCTTTTGGATTTGGATATGGTTTCGCATTGTAGATTGTGTATCCAAGAAAACTGACAAACCGGGCTGGAAATGATTTGCGTTTGTCTTCGCTGATTAATTTGTAGAGAATTTCAAACTCGCCCTTCCATGCTGACAACGCCTTCCCAATGTTTCTAATGCCATAGAGAGAAAACAGGTCAGGTAGGGCTGGAACAAAGAAGCCATCTACTGTTGAGATGATAACTTTGTTCAACGTACCTAGGCTAGGCGAGGTGTCAACTATTACAAAATCATATCCAAACTGATTGGCATACTGTTCCGACAGGGTTCTAATTCGAGTCAAAGTTCTAATCGCTAATGGATCACCGCGATAAGCCTCTGTCCATCTGGCGGAAACTTTTTCTTCAAACATATGCAAGGAAAGACGACCGGGAATGATATCCAGCGAGCCAGATACCTTGTAGGGGGGCGGTAACTTATCAAGCTCTCCAGTACCTTCTTCAGTGGACTTAACCATGAAATGAAGGCTGCGAGGAGCACTGAGTATCCCTTTGAATACATCTGGTGTCATATTGCTCTTCGTCGCATCCATTCCCTCGTCAATAAATGGATCTTCTACGGACCATATGTCATGGATAATTTCTTCTGGAACTGAGTAGATGGTCAAATTGCACTGTGGGTCAGCATCTATCATCAGTACCCTATATCCCATCTCAGAAAGCGCATGGGACAAATGGTAAGTTAGTGTGGTTTTCCCTACCCCACCTTTGTTGTTAAACACAGACAGTATTTTCATAACACACCCTTAACCCCAAGAATGACAAAATTGCACTAAGTAATTATTCCCGTAAAAATCACCGGCTAATCGGCTTATACCGAATCCTCTTAGGCTTCGCCCCTTCTTCTCCCAGCCGCTTCTTCTTGTCCGCTTCGTATTCCTGGTAGTTGCCGTCGAAGAACGTCCACTTGGAATCGCCTTCCGCCGCGAGGATGTGGGTGGCGATGCGGTCGAGGAACCAGCGGTCGTGGGAGATGACCATCACGCAGCCGGCGAATTCGAGCAGCGCGTCTTCGAGGGCGCGCAACGTTTCCACGTCGAGGTCGTTGGAGGGTTCGTCGAGCAGCAGCACATTGCCGCCGGCGATCAGTGTCTGCGCCAGGTGCAGGCGGCCGCGTTCGCCGCCGGAGAGCTGGCCGACGATCTTGCCCTGGTCGCCGCCCTTGAAGTTGAAGCGGCCGATGTAGGCGCGCGCCGGAGTTTCGTATTTGCCGACGGTCAGAATCTCGTTGCCGCCGGAGATCGCGTCGAACACGGTCTTGCCGTTGTCGAGCGAGTCGCGCGCCTGATCGACGTGCGCGATCTTGACGGTGGTGCCGATCTTCACCTCGCCGGAATCGGGCTGTTCCTTGCCGGTGATCATGCGGAACATCGTCGATTTGCCGGCGCCGTTCGGGCCGATGATGCCGACGATCGCGCCTGGTGGCACCTTGAAGCTGAAGTTGTCGATCAGCAGGCGGTCGCCGTAGGCTTTGCTGACGTTGTTGAACTCGATGACTTCGTTGCCGAGGCGCTCGCCGACCGGGATGAAGATTTCCTGCGTCTCGTTGCGCTTCTGGTATTCCTGCGAGTTGAGTTCTTCGAAGCGGTTCAGACGTGCCTTGGATTTGGCCTGGCGCGCCTTGGGATTTTGCCGCACCCATTCCAGCTCCTGCTTCATCGCCTTCATGTGCGCGTCGATCTGCTTGTTCTCGGTCTCGAGCCGCGCTTCTTTCTGCTCCAGCCAGCTCGAGTAGTTGCCCTTCCACGGGATGCCGTGGCCGCGATCCAATTCAAGTATCCATTCGGCGGCGTTGTCGAGGAAGTAGCGGTCGTGGGTGACGGCGACCACGGTGCCGGGGAAGCGCACCAGAAATTGTTCCAGCCATTCGACCGATTCGGCATCGAGGTGGTTGGTCGGCTCGTCGAGCAGCAGCATGTCGGGCTTTTCCAGCAACAGTTTGCACAGCGCGACGCGGCGCTTTTCGCCGCCGGACAAATTCTTGACCACGGCATCCCAATCCGGCAGGCGCAGCGCGTCGGCGGCGATCTCCATCTGGTGCGAGGCGTCGCTGCCGCCTGCGGCGATGATGTTCTCGAGGCGCGCCTGCTCGGCGGCGAGTTTATCGAAATCGGCGTCCGGCTCGGCATAGGCGGCATACACTTCGTCCAGCTTCTTCTGCGCCTGCATCACTTCGCCGAGCGCGGATTCCACTTCCTGCTTGACGGTAGCTTCGGGGTCGAGCTGCGGCTCCTGCGGCAGGTAGCCGATGCGGATGTTGGGCTCGCGCTGCACTTCGCCTTCGTATTCCTTGTCCACGTCCGCCATGATGCGCAGCACGGTGGATTTGCCCGAGCCGTTCAGTCCGAGCAGGCCGATCTTGGCGCCGGGGAAGAAGCTGAGGGAGATGTCCTTGATGATTTGACGCTTGGGGGGAACGATCTTGCTCACGCGGAGCATCGACATTACATATTGGGCCATGGTGTTTGCTTGATGAATTAAAAACGGGTGTAAGCTTAACCTATCGCGCCGGAGTTTGGGAGACAGGCGTGGTGCTATTGCAGTGCCCGGGCGCGGGTAGCGCACTGGGCGGCGTGTGTTAAGATGGAACCGCCATTTTGTTGAACGACCATTTCGCTAAACGACAGGAGGTATCAAATGAAAACCACCATGAAGAAGCTGTTGTCGGAACTTAACAAGGACCTGGAATGGGAATACTCGGCGGCCATCCAGTATACGCAGCACGCCTCCACGATCAACGGCGCGGAATTCGATTCCATCCAGAAAGAGCTGCTGATTCACGCCCAGCAGGAAATGGCGCATGCCGTCATGCTGTCCGACCAGATCGACTTTCTCGGCGGGGTACCCACAGTGGATGTGGAAAAACGCGAAATTTCGACGGACAGCGTGAAAATGCTCAAGCAGGATCTGGCCGGCGAGGAGAACGCCATCAAGCGCTACAAGGAGCGCATCGGCCAGGCCGAGGAGCTCAAGGAGTATGGCTTGCGGCGCGTGCTGGAAGATATCCTGATCCAGGAAGAAGAGCACAAGCGCGATCTCGTCAACGCGATTGCCAAATAGCAGGATTCAAACGAAACGATCTATTGATTCAGGCGCCGCCCATGTTCATGCATGGTGCGGCGCTACGCCTTCCGCCTGCGCACTGCCGACTTGCGAAGCTCTTCCAGCAGCAACATGCCGAACCCGAACGGAATGATGAACAGCCAGACTTCGACGCCCAGCGGCGCGGTGCCGAATAGCGCATTGCCCCACGGGGTGTAGTCGATGAGCAACAGCAGCACCAGCTCGAATCCGATGCCGTATGCGATCAAGCGGTTGAATCGGTGGCCGCGACTGAATGCGGACAAGGTGGGATGGCGGCACAGGAACACGTTGACCACTTGCATCGCGATGATCGCCGACAGGCAGGCAGTGGTGGCTTGCAGGTAAAGGTTGGTGTGGATGCCAAGCACATTGCCGCGTTGCCAGTTGCCGCCGTGCAGCACGAAGAAGAATGCAGCCATTCCTGCGATTGATTCCAGCAGTCCGAGGAACAGGTAGGCGCGCAACATTGTGCCCCAGTCGAGCAGCCGGTCGCTGCGCGGTCGCGGCGGCCGAAGCATGATGTCTGGATCGGGTCTTTCGGCGCCGAGCGCCAACGCGGGCAGCATGTCGGTGCCGAGGTCTACTGCGAGTATCTGGATGATGGTGAGCGGCAGCGGAATCTTGAACAGCACGAAGGCCAGATAGGGCACCATCTCCGGCACGTTCGACGTGAGGATGTAGGTCAGGAACTTGCGGACGTTGTCAAACACCGCGCGCCCTTCTTCGATCGCGGCGACGATGGTGGCGAAGTGGTCGTCGAGCAGCACGATGTCGGCAGCTTCCTTGGCGACATCGGTGCCGGAGATACCCATCGCGATGCCGACGTCGGCGCACTTCAACGCCGGCGCATCGTTTACCCCGTCGCCGGTCACCGCGACGATTTCTCCCTTGATCTGCAAGGCCTGCACGATGCGCATTTTCTGGTCGGCGCCGGTGCGTGCAAAAAGCACTTCCGGTTCGTCGAGCAACAGTTGCAGGTCGGTTTCAGACATATGGCGCAGCCGGTCGCCGGTCACCGCAACCGGGTTCTGCGCCAACCCGATCTCGCGCGCCAGCGCGCTGGCGGTTACAGGATGGTCGCCAGTGATCATGATCACGCGGATGCCGGCGGCATGGCAGCGGCGCACCGCCTCGGGAACGCCTTCGCGCGGTGGGTCGAGCAGGCCGATCAGCCCGGCGAAGATCAGTTCGCTCTCCCTTTGTTCGGAGGTTTGTTTGGGGTCACGCGGCAAGCCGCGATAGGCGAGGGCGATCACACGCAGCCCTTGTTCCGTCATCTGCTTATGCGCACCCAGCAGGCTGGCGCGGCTGGTTTCGTCCAGCGGCAGGGTTTTGCCTTGCAGCAGTATTGTGTTGCACAGCGGCAGCACACTTTCAGGCGCGCCCTTGCAGTACAGCATGTGACCCTGCGGCGTATCGCAGATCACCGACATGCGCTTGCGCTCGGTGTCGAACGGAATTTCATCGAGGCGCGGGAACGCTGCACCGTCGGGCGGGACGCCTTGCAGCAGCGCCACCTCCATCGGGTCGCCCTGCCATACCGGTTGCCCGTTCTGTTCGACCCGGCGCAGGTCATGGCAATGACGCATGATCGCGAACAGCGGTTCGGCTGCGGTTGCTGCCAACTCGTCTGGAGTAAGCAGCGCGCCGGAAAAATAAACTTGCCGGATGCTCATGCGGTTCTGCGTCAGCGTGCCGGTTTTGTCGCTGCAGATTACGCTGGCCGCCCCCAGCGTTTCCACGGCGGGCAGGTGGCGCACCAGCGCATTCTTTTTCGCCATGCGCTGCGTCGCCAGTGCCAGCGACAGCGTGACGGTGGGCAGCAATCCTTCCGGCACATTCGCGACGATGATGCCGATGGCAAACACCATGTTTTCCCAGAGCGACAGGCCCGCCATATGACCGATCAGGAAGAACACTGCGCCGAGCAGAGAGGCGAACAGCGCGATCAGCCGCGACAGGCGCGCAATTTCCTTTTGCAGCGGCGACAGCGGCTCAACCGCAGTTTGGGTCAGGCGCGCGATGTTCCCGAATTCGGTGTGCATGCCGGTGGCGTACACCATGGCCTTTGCCTCGCCCGAGATCAGCGAGGTGCCGGCATGCAGGATGTCGTGCCGCAATGCGGCCTGTTCCTCGGGTTCGGCGGTTGCATTGCGCGCCATCGGTTTCGATTCGCCGGTAAGGTTGGCGGTGTTGACGCGCACACCGAACGCTTCGATCAGGCGGCAGTCGGCGGGCACATCGTCGCCCGCCGCGAGCGCCACCACATCGCCCGGCACCAGTTCCACTGCGAGCAATTGCACCGCTTTCCCGTCGCGCAACGCGGTGGTGTGGCGCGGCAGCAGGTTGCGCAACGCGGCCAGCGCCTTTTCGGCGCGGTATTCCTGCCAGAACGAAAACAATCCGTTGATCACGATCACGCCGAGCACCGCGTAGCCCAGCATTGCCATGCCCTGGCCGGGATCTTTCCATTCTGCGGCAAAAGCCAACCCCGCGGCCAGCCACAGGATCAGCGCGAAGAAGTGGGTGAATTCCTTGAACAGCTTGACGATGAACGATTGTCCGGCGATCTTCTCAATCTGGTTTGCCCCGTACCTTGTCAGCCGCTGCCCGGCATCGGCCTGTGTCAGGCCCTGTGCACCACTCTGCAGGTACGCATAGAGTTCTTCAATTGTATGGCCGTGCGGGATCACGATGCTTGCTCAGTAAGCACACGCCATGTTCGGGAGAGGGTGCGCAACGGATTGCTGAAGGTTTCCACGAACATGCTTTTCTCCGCGATGCAGAACAGGGGAGGGCACAGCTTACCGCAAAGAGCGCGCAACTAAAACACGCAGTCAAGGTGAATGCGTGGGCTTTGCTTCAGGTGGGAAATGCTTCGATCCTGAGTGGGGAAGTGTATTTTTTGAAAGATTCGCCTGCCGTATCAGTCCTGCAGCGAGTCCAATCAAAATTTCCATTCGCGCTGAATCGTTGCGGGATCGCGACTAACGCGCCGCCCCTCCGATACGTGAATCAGGATGCGCGTGTAATAAACCTCTTTTTCCAGCGCTTGCAGATAGGCCTCCACATCCCCGTCACGAAGTGTGCGATTGTCCTGCGCCGATCCCTTTACGCTTACTTGTTTCGTCTTCTGAACCAGCGCATCCGAACGTTTTTTCCAGGCGGCTAGTTCCGGATCACTCATCAGCACCTTGTCCAGTTCGGGCTGGATTTTAATTCGCGCCTCATGGCTTCTGTTTCCCCGCAGCAGCGCCCTGTATTCGCGTTTCTTGTCTGGCTTTCTGTCCAGGATATCTGAGAGCTCGTTTTCCATTTGGCTCTCTGCGAGCTCATTTTTCATTCCAGCCATCAGAGCATCCGTATCACTCCCTGCCGGCTGCGCCCATGTTGGATGCATCTCCGCGTATTTCATCTTCGCCGCAGAGTTGCCGTCCACGTCCCTGAAATATCCGCTCAGCATGGACAAGTGCCGGTTGTGATGGGGTACAAGCTGAGCCGGATCCATATAGATGTTGCCATAGAGCGGCACCATTATTTTCGATACGGTGCTCAGCGCAAAGAACCCCAGCACCTTATCGTCGATCACTGCTTGCCGCCCCTTGTCATCCGCTTTCAGTGGTGCCCGCTTTGCACCGGTCATGACAACGACTGCATTGAAATACGATGGTTCGTCGTCCGCACCTTTAGTCTGGTAAAACTCCAGCGGAGCCACTAGCAGCGCGCTTGGCTTGTTCTCCAGATCAACACGTAAAGCCTGTTCGAAATTTGAAAGCCATCCGCCAATCGACGCCAGTTCTTTGGCAGGGAGGGATTCCAGCCGGATTCCTTGCTGGGCATAGAATGCACTGACCTTGTCAACCGGATCGCGTGACAGAAAGCAGTAGGCTTTTTTGTTGTCGCCGCAGGTCACATGCATCCCTTCTTTCATGTGTTCCGGCACAGAGCCCGGATATGGCTTGGCTACAAGCGCAGGCAATTCCTGCGCAAAGGCAACAGGCGAAACCAGAGCGATCAGTGATATCAAAAGAAGTAATGGCGTGCTCATTTGTTGCCTCCTGTGGCCAAGTAAGACAAAAATCAGTTAGCTCATTATTGCTTCACGAGCTCGACGCGGCGGTTCTTCGCTCGTCCTTCCTCTGTATCATTCGAGGCCACCGGTGAATAAGGGCCGGAGCCATAGGCCTTGAGACGTGCAGCCTCGATGCCGTGCGATTTGACGAGCGCTTGGACGACTGACTGGGCGCGATCCTGGGAGAGTTTCATGTTCCCTTCCAGCGCGCCCGCATTGTCGGTGTGTCCGACGACGTAGAGCTTCAGGCTGGCTTCTCCCTTCAGGAGTTTCGCCACTTCGGTGATCGCCGCTGACGATTCGGGCTTGAGCTCGGACTTGGCGGTATCGAAGTAGATTCCTTCCACGGCAATGTGGCCTGTCGTCTTGAGGCTATTGGAGAACGCATCGGCGTTTGCGGCAAGCTGCTGGGCCATAGCCGCCTTTTCCACGATCGTCAGGATGTACTTGCCGGTATAGTCGGCCCAGACCTCGATCCATAATTCCTTGCCATCCTTGGTGAGCTTCAGGGTTTCCTTGCTCGAGTCGGTTGCCACGAGCGTGCCCCCGACCTGCTTCACGGCGTTTTCGACGTTGCGGAGCACCTGCAGCGTGCTGGGCTTGGTCGTCAGATTTGCCGGCGGGCGATACCTGATGTTCGTGAACAGGCCTTCCACCTGCACCGGCTTGCCCTTGCCCACCATGAACCCGTATGCGTCGAACTGCTTCAGCGTGCATGCCTCAATCCAGTAATCGGGGAGCCGGGTGAGCAGCGGATGGTCCTTGCAGTTGGCAGCGTCCTTTTGTTCTGCCAAACACGGGGCGACAGCAATGAGGCCAGAGATAAGCAGCAGCACGAAGCTTGTCTTTTTCATGGTCGTTTCCTTTCTTCTCGTAAATGATCGGGGGATGGATGGGCTGCGAGATATTGTTTAAAACACCTCGTAGCCAGATAGCAACAATCATGATAACGGTAAAACAAAAAGTAGCGGAGCCGATCTTGCTTCGCAGTGGCTCAGCTCTTTGAGCGTTACGGCTTACCGAGAAAATGTATTACAAAGCGAATCTTTTCTCTAATTTCTCCACGAACCGTAACAATCCCGTTTTACGATGGCATGCAAATTACGGCGATTGTAAAATTATATAGTGTGGTGGTGGTGTTAAACGCGGACGCTTGCCAACCATCTGGAGCGCTGGTTGGGGCTGACCCTAGAAGACGGATGCCGGCATACGTCGGTGCGGATGAAGTGACATACATAGTCATGACGTTGCCAAGGTCTATTCCTCCTCCGGTTGCGTAGTACCCGGCTGGGCAAGAGACCGTTGCGACATTAAACGTGTTCCCGAAGAAGGTGGATTGTGCCGTGACTGTTATTGGAGTTGCATTGACAGCAGTCTTGAGAGCATTGAGTTTCGTGTTCATCTCAGTTGATGAAATGGTTGTCCCTGCCGTGAAGTCTGTAAAAGCCACTGCGGCGATAGCAAAAGCACTGGCACCAAGGGCTGCCGCCAGAGATCCAATCATGAAATGCTTAAAATGTGTTTTGAATTGACGAGTCATTTTATGCTCCAATATATAAGTTAAGTAATCGGTAGGTTATCGAGAATATGCTTCAATTTCTCAAGGCCCCCATGTGGCACCGCCATCCCAAGTCGAGTTGGCCCATACACCAGTTGTATTGGCCTGTGTTGGTGTAACAGTAAAGTTTGTGGTCGAAGTGGCCGTTGATCCACCTACGGTCACCGTGATCGTGCCACTGGTTGACGTTGCCGGAACCGTTGCTATAAGTTGCGTAGCGGTAGCGCTGGTTACGGTTGCAGAAACGTTGTTGAAACTAACGGCATTGTTGGCCGCTGTCGCGCTGAAATTGATACCCGTAATGGTTACCGCCGTTCCTGCCGCGCCAGAGGTTGGGGTGAAGCTGCTTATAGCTGGTGCTGTGCCGGTTGCAGAAGCAGAACTTCCGCCACCGCCGCCGCAAGCGGATAGCAATATCGAAACCAGGAACAGCGCGCTATAAATAGTTTTCGTGCTGTTGAAATTCATTTTGGTTGCCCCCGAATGGTTTGTCCTGGTTTTTAGTTCATGCCTGTCGCGTGCTTGCGGCAGGCTGCTGGATAGCTCCGGTGGTCATGACGAAGACCGAACTCTGATATGGCAAACATGATGCAGGAAGGTGATAGAATTTTGAATGATGCATATGCATCATTTTTGATGTACAGCTTCGCGCCGCGTATATCCTGCAACAGGAGCGCACGGTTAGATGAGTCGCGGTCCATTGAGGGGATATATGGAAGCTTTTAGCAGCCTGTTGCTCAGCCTTTATCGCCTGGCTCAGAATGCTCCGCCAGCGGAATTTCAAACACGTGCGCTGGATCAAGTGCGGGAAGTGCTCACCTTCGATTCTGCCATATGGGTTACGGGCGGGATGACGCAAGATGGCGGGGTACCGCATACGATTCACGTCTATCACCAGCCGCCGGACATGATGGAAAATTGGGAGCGCATCAAACATCACGACGTATTGAACTTTGAAGCTTTTAGCCGTTTGGGACAAACGATCAATGCCGCACTTTCCATCGACCCCTATTGGCAACCGCGCGTTCATCCTGATGTAATGGTGCACATCAAGCGCTATGGCATGGAGCATATTCTGGCGACGATCATCGCCATCCCGGTTTTACGATTGTTTACGGCTATATCGTTCTACCGCGCCAATCCGGAACAGCCTTTTACCGAAGCCGAACGGCTGTTCAAACAAAATCTGATGTTGCATCTTGCCGAAACATGGAATAGCAATCGCTTCAACTTCATGCATTCCCCCAGCAAGGACGGCACACAACCAGGCCATGCCCGGGCGATCTGCGACAAGAAAGGGGTATTGCATAATGCCAGCCAGAATTTTGATGACCTGATGCTCGCCGAATGGCCGGATTGGCATGGGCCGCAATTGCCCAGTGTATTGCTGGATACTTCTGGTGAGGTGCAGCGCCAGTATATCGGCCATGGTATCGTTGCCACGATCAAGGCGCTTAACGACATGCTATTGCTCAGCGTCAGGAGAAAAGCCTCAGTGGATCAATTAAGCCCGCGCGAATTCGATGTGGCAAGGCGCTTCGGGGAGGGTATGGATTTTCGCAAAATCGCGGATGAGTTGCATATTGCGCCAGCGACGGTACGCAACCATCTGCAGGCCATTTATGGCAAACTCGGGGTCAGCAACAAGGTCGAGATGGCGCGCATTATTCTTGATTCTGAAGATTAACGGCCGCAAATCAGCCAATACTTTGGGATCTTCGTGCAAGGTCAATGTGCAAGGTCAATTTCGTTTCGAGTCAGGAGGCAACATGCATTCAAAAGAACACTGGGAAAAGGTTTACTCGTCCAAGGCAATAGACGCGGTGAGCTGGTTTCAGCCTCACGCCGATTATTCTGTTGGTCTCATCAAAGCCGCCGGTGTCGGTTGCGATGCTTCCATCATCGATGTGGGCGGCGGGGCGTCGACCCTCGTCGATGATCTGCTGGCAAACGGTTTTACCAATTTGACGGTGCTCGATCTTTCTGCTGCCGCGCTGGCTGAGGCTCGCAAACGCCTCGGCTCTATCGCTTCCAGGGTGCGCTGGATCGAGGCGGATATCACCAGGGCGGCTTTGCCCGCCAACCAATACAATGTCTGGCATGACCGAGCCGTCTTCCATTTTCTCACCAAGCCGGAGGATCGAGCCGCTTATGTCAAAGCCGTGTTTCATTCGGTCAAGCCAGGGGGACATGTCATCGTCGCCACTTTTGCCGAAGACGGACCGGATCAATGCAGCGGTTTGCCCGTGATGCGTTATCGTGCGGATGAATTGCATGCCGAGTTCGGCGAGGCGTTCTCGCTAATGAGTCACCGGAAAGAATCTCATCACACGCCAACCGGTACTGAACAGCAGTTTGTATATTGCTATTGCCGCAGAATTGACTCCTAGGCTGCTTGCTGCCTTATGGCGCGCACAGTTAACCCCGCCGTCGAATTCATTAGCATCACATAATAATTCTTTCTTCATGGCTGCATGGCTGCATGGCCCGGAACGGGCTAACAGCATGATGTGCTATGCTCAACAGGAATGTTTTGCTGACGGCTTGTGATGAAATTATTACTTTATTTATTGTTGCTGACCGCCTCGCACGCACGGGCAGATCAGCCCGAGAGAGGGGCGCTGCAATCCTCTGCAAATGAAGTGCCGCGGAGCATTCTCTCTGAGGGCAGTTTTGACGCGGGCGCAGGGGAATCTATCGGCGATGCCACACCTGCATCGGGCAAAACCGATGGCAGATTGCTTACCTTGGGTGTGCCCTTTATAAATGATGCTGATTTTCGCGCCGCGCAAGAAGCGTTTCGCGCCGGTGATGCGGTAAGGCTGGAGCGTTATGCATATCGGCTGAAAAAATCGCCGCTGGAGGTGTACGTCAGTTATTACCAATTGCGCCTGGATCTGGAAAATGCCGACAACAGGATGGTCGAGAGCTTTCTTTCCAGGCCGGAAGACACGCCGATGATTGACCGTCTGCGCGGCGAATGGCTAAAACTGCTCGGCAAAAAACAGCAGTGGGAACTGTTCGATGCGGAATATCCCCACCTGCTTATTGAAGACACCGAGCTGGCCTGCTATGCCATGCAATCTCGTCTTCGCAGCCAGAAACAGGCCGCTTTGCGCGAAGCGCGCGGATTGTGGTTCAACGGCAAGGATCAACCGGAAAGTTGCGGTGTGCTGTTCGAATCGGCAATGTCAGCCGGCATTATCAGTGAGGAGGATGTTTTGCGGCGTCTGCGCCTGGCCCTGGAAGCAAACAATGTGTCGCTTGCCCAAAAGCTTGCCGGGAGCCTGGGGGGCAAATATTCGGGGTTGTCAGCTGATTTGAAAACCGCACAGGCTGACGTGGCGCGCTATCTGGAAAAACTGGCACTGGATAATATGAATAATAGCCAGCGCATTGTCGCGTTGTTCGCCCTGCAACGCCTGGCAAAACAATCACCTGAATTAGCTGCAACACGCTGGGCTGGAATGTCGGCATATTTCCCACCTGCTGAACAACAATATTTTTACGGCTTGCTGGGTTATGAGGCGGCGCGCAATCTGGATGGGCGCGCGTTGCAATGGTTCAGGAAAGCTGCAAATACCCCGCTTAACGAGCGGCAGGCGGAATGGCGGGTGCGCGCGGCTTTGCGCGCGCAGGATTGGACGGAAGTGTTGGGAAGCGTTGGCGCGATGAGCCCGCAACAGCAACGCGAACCTGCATGGCTCTACTGGAAGGCGCGCGCTTTGCAGGAATTGGACAAACCTGTCGAGGCGAGAAACCTGTTCGTATTGTTAAGCGGCGAATTTAACTTTTACGGACAATTGGCAAGCGATGAGTTGACGGATATACCGGTGTTGAGCGAAACGGTGGAGACATACAAGCCTGACCAGCAGGCTATAGAGACGATGCTTGGGCGGCCCGGTATTCAACGCACGCTGGCGTTATATCGCGTGGGGTCATTCAGCGATGCGTTGGAGGAATGGCGTTGGGTGCTGCGCAATTTCAATGACCGGGAGCTGCTTACCGCGGCAGAAATCGCGCGGCGCAATAAAATGTATGACCGCGCTATCGGAGCTGCGGACAAGACTGTCAGCGTGCATGATTTCAGCATGCGCTATCTCGCGCCTTATCGAGATGCGTTGCGGATACACATCCACGAGCATGGCCTGGAGGAGGCCTGGGTGTTTGGGCTGATGCGTCAGGAAAGCCGTTTTGCCAGCAGCGCAAAATCCGATACCGGCGCAGCCGGGTTGATGCAGATCATGCCGGCAACGGCGCGATGGGCGGCGGGCAAGCTGGGTTTGAAAAGCTATCGCAACAGGTTAATTGATCAGTTTGACACTAACTTGCGCCTCGGGACCTATTATATGAAATCCATACTTTCCCAATTTGAGGGCAATCCGGTGTTGGCTACGGCGGCATACAATGCCGGACCTCTGCGGGCGGATCAGTGGCGCGGCGTACGGCCGCTGGAAGGCGCGATTTACGCCGAAACCCTCCCGTTCGAAGAAACACGTGATTATGTGAAAAAGGTGATGAGCAACACCGTGTATTACGCCAGACAATTCAATGCGCCACCGCGCTCGCTCAAACAGCGTATGGGGGTCGTTGCCGCCAAACATTTGGATAGCCAGCAAGCAATTTCAGATGAAAAGTGAAAGCAAAATATATTGCGTAGGCGGCGCGGTACGCGACAAGCTGCTGGGCCTGCCGGTACAGGATCACGACTGGGTGGTGGTCGGCAGCACGCCGGAAGAAATGGTGGCACTGGGCTTCCAGCCGGTGGGGAAAGATTTTCCGGTGTTCCTGCACCCGCAATCCCACGAGGAATACGCGCTGGCGCGCACCGAACGCAAGACCGCTCGCGGTTACAAAGGTTTTGCCGTGTATGCCGCGCCAGATGTCACGCTGGAGCAGGACTTGCTGCGCCGCGATTTCACGATCAATGCAATCGCGCAAGATGTCGATGGCAACCTGGTCGACCCTCATAACGGTATCGCAGATTTGCGTGCAGGCATCTTGCGCCATGTTAGCGCTGCATTCAGTGAAGATCCGGTGCGCATTCTGCGTGCGGCACGGTTTGCAGCGCGCTTCGGTTTCATCATTGCGCCGGAGACCTTGGCGCTGATGCGCGGCATGGTGGCAAATGGCGAGGTTGATGCATTGGTGGCGGAGCGCGTCTGGCAGGAACTGGCACGCGGCCTGATGGAAAAAAAACCATCTCGTTTTTTCGAGACGCTGCGCAGTTGCGGCGCGCTTGCAAAAATCCTTCCTGAAGTGGATGCGCTGTTCGGTGTGCCACAGCCGGAAAAATATCACCCCGAAGTAGATTGCGGCATACACACCATGCTGGTAGTGGACGATGCTGCGCAGCACGGTTACCCTATGGAGGTGCGCTTTGCCGCACTGGCTCATGATTTTGGCAAGGGTGACACGCCCAAGGATATATTGCCACGCCACATCGGGCACGAACTGCGCAGTGTGGAGCTGGTGAAGAAACTTTCGCTACGATTGCGTGCACCCAGCGAATGCCGCGATCTGGCTTTGCTGGCTGCACGCTACCACAGCGATATTCATCGCGCGGTTGAATTGCGCGCCGAAACCATAATTAAATTATTTCAGTCAACGGATGCCTGGCGCAGGCCGGAGCGTTTCAACCATTTGTTGCATGCCTGCGCTTCGGATGCACGCGGACGTACCGGACACGAAAATGATGATTACCCGCAGGCAGATTACCTGTTGGAACTATTGGCCGCTGCACGCGCCGTGGACGCGGGTGAAATTGCCAGGCAATTTGCCGATAACAATGCAATTGCTGCCGCAATACAACAGGCGCGTATCATGGCGATAAAAGTACTGGTGAGGGCGAGGAACAAGGAATAGCGGGGAGATTGAGGGCAATCAATTTGTGAAGGACGAAAACCATGGTGTCTTCCGCAATATGATTTGATTGTGGGGGATTCTAGCGACATTGCATGAATTCAGGCATGCAAGCTTATGACGGATTTCAGGTTAGTGGAATTCAATGCAGGAAGTTCAATGCGCATACTGATGCATTACACTTCAGGCAGCAAATGAACGCATGGCTGAGAGCGAATCTTTAAATTTTTCCAAAGGCTCCGGTTTGCCAAATAAATACCCCTGATAGCGCTTACATCCAGCCTGCTCCAGGAAATCACGTTGCGCCTGTGTTTCAACACCCTCAGCAATTGATTCCATGTTCAAATTATTGGCCATGCCAATAATGGTTTGAACGATCACTGCATCGGAGGATTTTATGCCGATGTTACGCACGAATGATTGGTCGACCTTTAATTGGTCGAGTGGAAGCTGCGTCAGGTAAGAAAGCGATGAATAACCTGTCCCGAAATCGTCCATGGAAAATCGCACCCCCAAATGCTTTAGAGCATGCATCTTGGCTACTGTGTCGGTAACATCAACAAGCACCATGCTCTCGGTCAACTCAAGCTTGAGACGTGACGGTTTTATGCCTGTTTGTTTGATCAGATTATCCACTTGTGCGACGAAATCGGTTTGGTGGAATTGCCGTGCGCTGACATTGACTGCGAGCTGCAAATCACGGGTTTGTGCGTGCCCCTCCCAAAGTTTGATTTGCTTGCACGCAGTTTCCAGCACCCATTGCCCGATGGGCAGGATGAGTCCTGTTTCTTCTGCTAGTGAGATAAATTGACCGGGGAAAACCATACCCATCTGCGGGTGTATCCAGCGCAACAGGACCTCAGCGCCGACCGGCTTATTATTTTCATCAACCTGCACCTGAAAAAACAGGCGCAGTTGCTTTTGTTCAACTGCCAATCGAAGCGCATGCTCCAATTCGCTTCGCGCCTCGAGCGCAGCTTGAGTATGAGGATCATAGAAACGCACGGTGTTGCGTCCGGCATTTTTGGCCTGATACATCGCGGCATCGGCGCGCTTGTGGACTTCCTCAATGGTTATCCCTGCGTTGCCGAACATCGTTACACCTATGCTGGCGCTACATTTGTATGCCAATTGATTCAGTTGATACGGTTGATTGAGTGAGCTTGATATTTTTTCGGCAATCATCAATGCCTGTTCCGAGGCGGATTTTTCGTTTTCGCTCAGCTCACCCAATAGCACCACGAATTCGTCGCCGCCCAACCGTGCCAAGGTGTCGGACGCGCGCACATTAGCCTTTAATCGCTTCGCCACTTCTATCAAAAGCAAATCGCCCATCCCATGGCCTTTGGTGTCATTAAGCGTTTTAAAATTATCCATATCCAGGAACATCAGTGCTCGATATTGCTTGGTGCGGTTCGATAGCGCGATCGCGTGCTCAAGCCGATCCTGGAATAATCGGCGGTTGGGCAATTCGGTGAGCGGGTCGGAATAAGCGAGCTGGTAAACTGTCTTCTCGCTTTCATCGGCGAGTTGGTTCAATTCGCGTGTGCTCTTGGAGACGGTTCTCAGGATCAGCAGGGCATCTGCCAGAATTATCAACGTGATAAATATCAGATTTAACTCGACGCGCCCCTGCACCTGCTCGATATCATCAGCTTGCGCGGCCGTTATTCTGGCGGCAAGTCCTTTGTATTCCTGTTCTGCATCTTCCGAGATGTGCGCAAGCTGTTCAGCAAACGATCTATCTATGCCCCTCACCATACGATCAATTTGAAATGTCGCAGAACTGTTTTTTGCCAGGGGAAACTTGGCAAGCACATCCCGGTATTGCTTGCCGATAAATTGATGTGAATCGAGAATAGCTTTCAGATCGGCAGTTTTGCGATCTTCGTGCCCACCCAGAGCCGTGGTAAGCATTGTTTCAAGTGAATTGCGCACCACAGCTTCATGATGCAAAAAATCCTTCAAATACATTTGCATGTCTTGTTCATTTTGGCCGCGTAACAGAATATTTTTCCAATCTTGCATCTGAGAACCGAAAGCAGCCTGTGCGTGATGGGCATTGTCGATTTGTTCCTTTTTCGATGACAAAACCGCAACGTTGTGATGCAAGGTCGTTTCAAGACTGTCAATATTGCGATAAAGGTAGTACAGGCTAAATAACAACACGCAAGGAAAAAAGGCTAGCACCAACAGGAGAGTATATTGGTTGCGGCGAGATTTAGTATTGTTGGGAATCCATTTTTCCATCTTCAACCTGTCTCCATAATCATATTTCCCTGCAACGCAATACACATTCCAAATATTGTCCGAATGCAATCGGCCAAATAAGCTGCCGTAAGATTTTCGGGTTCCCTGTGTGGGGTTTTAAGCCGGGTTTATAGCTCAATTTCCCGCCTGTTGACCGTATTATCTGCGCAACCTGTTTAATAATCGCAACATATCGCACTAATTGAGTAATGTACATATGCAAAATTGAGGGAATCCAAAGGGCATTGGAGTTCATTTGAAATATTTTAACCATCGGGTATCAAACCGAACTGCACAATGTTTTTATAACGAACGAGTCAAGTCACCACGGGTAAAGCCTGATAATGGACTCGCCATTCTTTCAATAGGGCCCGCGACAGGTTTTTTACCCAGCGCAATCACCTTGAACAGCTCACCCATCTCTGCCGGGCTGGTGAGTTTTTGCATCTGCGAAGAAAGCGGCAAGTAGTCGCGCAGTTTATCCGGTGAAGTATCCTGTAATAGTTCAGCGATACCGCAGTTGATCAGGAAGAACGCCTGACTGGTGTAACCCAGCAGCTCTAAACCTGCATCAATGCCGCATTCGGCGATGTCGGTGAAATTCACATGCGCGGTGATGTCTTGCAAGCCGGGCAGAAAGAACGGGTCATCATGCGCATAATGGCGGTAGTGGCACATCAACGTTCCACTGTTGCGTTGCGGATGATAAAACTCGCGCGCCCCGAAGCCGTAGTCGATGAACAGTATTGCGCCTTGTTTCAGGCAATTTGCCAAACTGTTGACCAAGCCGCGCGCGGCGAGGCAGATTTCGCTGACATAGTCGTCCGGGACGTTGATCTGTTGCGCAGCATGCAAGAGGGTTAGATCACTGATAGCGCGGTCCTGCCAGATAAAACCGTTTCCTCCCATTGCTACGCCGCGCTCATTGATTGAGCTGTCCTGCCAATGCACCAAATGCACGGGTAATGCGTCGAGTACTTCGTTGGCGACAATTGCGCCGCTGAAACTTTCCGGCAATTCATCCAGCCAATGTACCCGATCTATCAGTTGCGGCAGTCTTTCGTGCAAGAGGGCCTGCTGGCGCGCGCGCAAGTCAGCGCTCACCTCAAGAATCGCATAGCTGTCCGGCAAGTCGCCGAGTTTCTCCAATTCGGCAAGCATATCCGCCGCCAGTTTGCCGCTGCCGGCACCCAATTCTATGATATGCGGCGCGCTGTTCGTCATGATTTCCGCCACTTGCCGCGCCAGGGTGCGGCCGAACAGCGGCGACAGTTCCGGCGCGGTGACGAAGTCGCCCGCTTCGCCGAACTTGTGCGCTCCAGCCGTGTAATAGCCCAATCCGGGCGCATAAAGCGCCAGCTCCATATAGCGCGAAAAGGAAATCCAGCCGCCTTGTGCAGCGATTTCACGCTGGATCCGTTCGACCAGGCACGCGCTGTGACGGGCGGCTTCCGGACTGGGTGAAGGTAGAGGAGACGGCATGGTCGGGTATAATTCGTTAAGTAGCCAAGTTTAATGGAGCGCGAGTCTAATGGAACAGGGGATGCAAGGCAAAGCAGTGCTGGTGACAGGCGGGGCAAAGCGCGTTGGCGCGGCGATTTGCCGCCGTCTGCACGCGGCTGGCGCGCAGCTCGCCGTGCATTACCGCAGTTCCAGGCAAGAGGCACAGGCTT
This sequence comes from Nitrosomonadales bacterium, assembly GCA_023259055.1. Lineage (GTDB taxonomy): Bacteria > Pseudomonadota > Gammaproteobacteria > Burkholderiales > Gallionellaceae > Gallionella. The sequence goes on along the minus strand of JAHFQZ010000001.1, from coordinate 370,827 downwards.
TGCAGGATGAGTTGAATGCGCTGCGCCCGGGAAGCGCAGCCATTTTTCAGGCAGACTTGCTTGATCTGGGCGTGTTGCAGCAACTGGTGAGTGATGTAGTCAAAAAATTCGGGCGACTGGATGCCCTTGTAAACAACGCTTCCAGCTTCTACGCCACGCCGTTGGCAGAAGTGGACGAGAAGCGGTGGAATGATTTGCTCGGCACCAATTTGCGGGCTCCGCTGTTTCTTGCGCAAGCGGCAGCGGCTGAACTGCGCCGTCGTCATGGCGCTATTGTGAACATCGCCGACATCCACGCCGAACGTCCTTTGCATGGCCATTTGCTGTACAGCGTTGCCAAGGCCGGACTGGTCGCGCTTACCCGTGGACTGGCACAGGAAATGGCGCCGCAGGTGCGTGTCAATGCCATTGCACCCGGCGTAATCATTTGGCCGGAAAATTCAGCGTGGCTGGACGAGGAACAGCGTCGCAAGATCGTCGCGCACACCCTGCTCAAGCGAGAGGGCGAACCGGATGATGTTGCTCGTACTGTGCTGTTCCTAATAAACGATTCCCCCTACATTACCGGGCAGATCATTGCGGTCGACGGCGGAAGAAGCATCAACCTTTGAAAAACATGAACGACATTATTCAACCTGCACATTTCGAACGCCACTCCACCAACTTCAATCGCCTCAAAGGACGACTTGAGCACCATGTCGGCCAGGCGATTGCCGATTTCAACATGATTGAAGACGGCGATAGTGTGATGGTGTGCCTGAGCGGCGGCAAGGATTCCTACACCCTGCTGGATATTTTGCTCGCCCTGCGCAAGCGCGCTCCGATTGATTTTCGCATCGTCGCAATGAATCTCGATCAGAAACAGCCTGGTTTTCCCGAGGATGTTCTGCCGAATTACCTGAAGTCCGCCGGTGTCGAATTTCACATCGAAAGCCAGGACACTTATTCCATCGTCAAGGAAAAAATCCCCGAGGGCAAAACCACATGCTCACTTTGTTCGCGCCTGCGGCGCGGCATCATCTATCGCGTGGCGCATGAGCTCGGCGCGAACAAGATTGCGCTGGGGCACCATCGTGATGACATGATCGAAACATTGTTCCTGAACATGTTTTTCGGCGGCAAGCTCAAGGCCATGCCGCCCAAACTGGTCACGGACAAGGGCGACCATATTGTGATTCGCCCGCTTGCTTATTGCCCTGAAAAAGATATCGCCCGATATGCGCGCGGCATGGAATTTCCGATCATCCCGTGCAATCTGTGCGGTTCGCAAGAAAACATGCAGCGCCAAAACATCAAGGAAATGCTCAATGCATGGGAGCTTCAATACCCGGGGCGCAGCCAGACGATTTTTACCGCAATGCAGAACGTTGCGCCCTCACATCTGCTGGATGGCAGCTTGTTTGATTTCAAAAATATTCGATTGGGCGACCTGGTAGCGGAAGGTGATGTGGCGTTTGACGACGGCCTGTGAAACCGGCGAAAGCCTAGCCGGTTCGCGATAAGAATTGTCTGTGTTATGCTTGTTTATATTGTTGAAATTTTTTAAGGAGCGGAGTTATGTTGTTACGCAATTTTTTTGCACTTTTCCTGTTAACCGCCAGTACCGCAGTTCTGGCAGATACCGTCGATTTCAATATGCGCGATAACGCCGTCCAATTGCAGTATGTCGCGCCAATGGGCCGCGACACTCTCGGGTCATCCGAATTACATGCGGGCTTTCTTTATACCAATGATCATAACCGGTTCGGCGACTTCGGCCTTTTGGTAAAAGGAGCCGTAGGCAACAGCGATTCTGGAGTTACTGCGGGTGTCGGAATAAAAGGCGTGATAGCCTCGGTAAAAGCCAATGACGCAATAGCCATAGCATTAGGAGGGCAGGTACGCTTCGCAATCCCTCCCGTTCCCCGTCTTGGCGTTGTCGGCCAATTGTATTTTTCCCCGAATATTGTCACCTACCGCGATGCCGAGCGCTTTGTTGAAGCCGGCGCAAGAGTGGAATATGAGCTAATACCCCAAGCGTCTGCCTATCTCGGTTATCGAAGAATCAGCTTCAACCTTAAATCGAAGTCCGATGTAGTACTTGATACAGGCTTTCATGTGGGTGTAAGACTATCGTTTTAAACTGAGTTACCCCGCCGCGATCTTGAAGATCACTTTGCGGATGTTTCCAGTGCCAACCAGCGGCGCGTGCGCATCCTCGGGGAAGAAGATACAAAACGAGCCGGGCGGGGTGGCGATCCACGTTGCCGGCGCATCGTGAAAGAACTGGATGTCCGTCTTGTAATCGCTCACAGGGTTGTGGCAATCCGCCAGCGCCTTCCAGCCCATCTCGTCGGTTCCTTCCAGCACCAGCTGAATGTCAATGTACTTGCGGTGGCATTCCAGCTTCGCTTCGGCGCGGGTGCGTGCCGGGACGCTCTCCACAATGACATACAAGTCATCGCCGACGATGGGATAACGTCCCGGCGCGAGCGCCAGCAGATCGGTGCTGCGGATGTATTCAAACACGCGCGGGAACAGCGGATGCAGAGCGGCGTAGCGGTCGGATTGGGAGAGGGTGGAAAGAATCATTTCGAATATTCCTTGTTAGGTGATTTCGCTTTTGCCCTAATAGCAGTTTGAGACGCGGTTTGCAGAAATTATGTATCTGGTAATAGACAGCGCCTCTGGCTAGATAAACCGTGCCACCATGCCTTTAGCCAAATTGCCCTGCAACGGGATACGCACGTGATGGCCGCTGCCGGGAGCAACCTTCAGCGCTTCTCCATCGAGGCTGCGCATCTCGTTCAATACAATAATGTGATTGCCGGAGGGGTGAATGACCTCCAGTCTGTCGCCGATCTGAAACTTGTTCTTCACATCGATCTCGGCGATGCCGTTAGCGCAACTGACAATGTCGCCGACATATTGCTGGCGGGTGTTTTCGGAGTGGCCGCGCAGGTAGTTCTGCTGCTCATGGGTGTGGTGGCGTTCGTAGAAGCCGTCGGTGTAGCCACGGCTTGCCAGTGCATCCAGTGCGCCCAATAAATTCAAATTGAATGGACGGCCTGCGACGGCATCGTCTATCGCCTGCCGATACACTTGTGCGGTGCGCGCGACGTAGTAGATGGATTTGGTGCGGCCTTCAACTTTCAGCGAATCCACGCCGATCTTCACCAGTCGCTCGACATGTTCCACTGCGCGCAGGTCTTTCGAGTTCATGATGTAGGTGCCGTGTTCGTCTTCCAGCACCGGCATCAGTTCGTCCGGGTGATCCTGGCGCGAAATCAGGTACGCACGGTCGGCCAGCGGGTGGCGCGGCTGGCTGCCGCAGTCGGATAGCGCTGATTCGCTCAGCGCCTTATCGAAATCGAAATCTATTTTCTGGATGTCGCCAGTGCCATCCTCTTCCGCGTTGTCCATCTTGTAATCCCAGCGGCAGGAGTTGGTGCAAGTGCCCTGGTTGGCATCGCGGTGGTTGAAGTAGCCGGAGAGCAGGCAGCGCCCGGAATAGGCGATGCACAGCGCGCCGTGGATGAATACTTCGAGCTCGATGTCCGGGCATTGCTGGCGGATTTCCTCGATTTCGTCCAGCGACAGTTCACGCGACAAGATGACGCGGGTTAGGCCGAGTGATTGCCAGAACTTCACCGCCGCGAAGTTGACGGTGTTGGCCTGTACCGAAAGATGCACCTGCACCTCTGGCCAGCGCTCGCGCACCATCGCGATCAGGCCGGGGTCGGCCATGATCAGCGCGTCCGGCCGCATTGCGATGACCGGCTCCATGTCAGCAATGTAGGTTTTGACCTTGGCGTTGTGCGGCATCAGGTTGCTGGCGACGAACAGTTTTTTGCCGAGCGCATGTGCTTCCTGAATGCCGGTTTGCAGCTCTTCAAGCTGGAATTCGTTGTTGCGCGCGCGCAGCGAATAGCGCGGCTGCCCGGCGTACACCGCGTCCGCACCGAAGGCGTAGGCGGTGCGCATTTTTTCCAGCGTTCCTGCGGGCAATAAAAGTTCAGGTGCGCGCAGCTTGCTCATAACCCTAATCGTTTCCAGATTGCCAGCGTCGGTGCGGCCTGATTCAGCGTGTAGAAGTGCAAACCAGGGGCACCTCCGGCGAGCAAACGCTCGCAGAGTTGCGTGACGACATCGAGACCGAATGCTTGCACCGACTCGTTGTCGTCGCCAAAACTTTCCAGTGTCTTGCGCATCCAGCGCGGAATTTCCGCGCCGCAGGCATCGGAAAAACGCGCCAGCTGGGCAAATTTCACGATCGGCATGATGCCGGGCACGATGGGTGCGGTGATGCCCTGTTTACGGCATTCTTCGACAAAGTAGAAGTAACTGTCGGCATTGTAGAAATATTGGGTGATGGCGGAATCGGCCCCGGCGGCCATCTTGCGCTTGAAGTTGAGGATGTCGTCGCGCGCCGATTTGGCCTGCGGATGAAACTCCGGATAGGCGGCGACTTCGATGTGGAAGTGATCGCCGGTCTGTTCGCGTATGAACGCCACCAGTTCGTTGGCGTATTGAAACTCGCCGATGCTGCCCATGCCGGAGGGCAGGTCACCGCGCAGCGCGACGATGCGCTTGATGCCCATATCCTTGTAGTCATTCAGCATGGCGCGGATGCTGTCGCGCCTGGAGCCCACGCACGAAATGTGCGGCGCTGCGATATAACCCTCTGCCTTGATCTGCCGTATGGTTTCAATGGTGCGGTCTTGCGTCGAGCCGCCCGCGCCAAACGTCACTGAAAAGAACTCGGGATGTAACGCCGCCAGTTGCTTGCGTACGGCCACGAGTTTTTCTGCGCCTTCCGGCGTTTGCGGCGGGAAGAATTCAAAACTGAAAAGTTGCCTGTTCATAAGAGCCTCATGATTTTCTCATCAACTGTGCGGCAGCCGAGGACAGCGCCCAGGAAAAAATACTATAAAGCACCGCGCCCAATACGCCGTGCCAAAAACCGTCCACGACAAAACCGCGCAGCACCGATCCTACCAGCCAGAACAGTGTGCCGTTGATCACAAAAATGAACAGCCCCAACGTGAGCAACGTCACTGGCAGGGTGAGTAACAGCAACAGTGGCCTGATCAATGTATTAACAAAACCAAGGAAAAATGCTGCGATCAGAGCCGAGCCGAAACCGTCAACACTGATGCCCGGCACAAAGTTTGCCACTGCGAGCAATGCGAGTGCATTGAGTACCCAGATCAACAGTAACTCGAATTGCGGTTTCATAGACGCTTCCCTTTGGTTGCCTGTGCACGCAATGCCGCACCATATGCAGATTGGCACCATTCGCCCATTTCTGAGGGTGAATCGAGGCTGGCTGCAGGTGCTGACCAGTAGGACATTTGCACGGTTCTAGTCTGGCTTTGGTAAACGAACGGGTGGCTGCCAGCCCGCTCGAATTGCGCCACGTTGTTTGCGTCGATCTTGAAGAACAGCTCGTCATCAACAATCAATGCAAACATTAATCCTTCGCGGTACAAACCATAACCGCCGAACATCTTGCGTGCCGAAACCGTTGCCCATCCCGCCATTAGCTCCACCGCATAATCAACAAACTCATTACGGGTGGAAGTCATGTTTGCTTTTAGTAGCGGTAGTGGTTAGCTTTGTATGGCCCTTCCTTGGGAACGCCGATATATGCGGCTTGCTGGTCTGTCAGAGTGCTTAGTTGCGCGTTCAGCGTGGTCAGTTGCAGGCGCGCAACTTTTTCGTCCAGATGCTTGGGCAGGGTGTACACGCCGATTGGATACTCCTTGGTGCGGGTGTATAGCTCAATCTGTGCGATAGTCTGGTTGGCGAATGAGGAGGACATCACATAAGACGGATGGCCGGTGCCGCAACCAAGATTTACCAAGCGGCCTTCGGCCAACAGCAGGAGGCGTTTTTCCGGTTTTCCGTTCATCGGCGGGAAAATCACATGATCGACCTGTGGCTTGATGTTTTCCCATTTGTATTGCTTGAGCGACGCAACATCGATTTCGTTGTCGAAGTGGCCGATGTTGCACACGATGGCCTGGTTCTTCATCTTCTTCATGTGCTCATGGGTGATCACATGGTAGTTGCCGGTGGTGGTGACAAAAATGTCGCCGAGTTCGGCGGCGTATTCCATTGTGACCACGCGATATCCTTCCATCGCGGCTTGCAGCGCGCAGATCGGGTCGATCTCGGTGACCCAAACCTGTGCCGACAGCGCGCGCATGGCTTGTGCACAACCTTTGCCCACGTCGCCATAACCGATGATTACGGCGACCTTGCCGGCGATCATCACGTCGGTGGCGCGCTTGATGCCGTCCACCAGCGATTCGCGGCATCCGTACAGGTTGTCGAACTTGGACTTGGTGACGGAATCGTTCACGTTGATGGCTGGGAATTTCAGTTCGCCGCGCTCATGCATCTGGTACAGACGATGCACGCCGGTGGTGGTTTCCTCGGTCACGCCCTTCACTGCGGCGAGACGCTTGGAATACCAGGTCTTGTCGGTAGCCAGCTTGGCCTTGATCGAAGCGAATAAACAAGTTTCTTCCTCGGAGCCGGGGTTATTCAACAGGGCGGCATTTTTTTCTGCGCGTGCACCCAAGTGCAGCAACAGCGTGGCATCGCCGCCATCGTCCAGGATCATGTTGGAAAAGCCGCCGTCAGCCCACTCGAAAATGCGATGGGTGTAATCCCAGTATTCAGTCAGCGTTTCACCCTTGTAGGCGAACACCGGCGTGCCGGTCGCGGCGATGGCAGCGGCAGCGTGATCCTGGGTCGAATAGATATTGCAGGAGGCCCAGCGCACTTCCGCGCCCAATGCCGTCAGCGTCTCAATCAGCACGCCGGTCTGGATGGTCATATGCAGCGAGCCGGTGATGCGCGCGCCTTTCAGCGGCTGTGTCTTGGCAAATTCCTTGCGGATCGCCATCAAGCCGGGCATTTCGATTTCGGCGATGGCGAGTTCCTTGCGTCCCCATGCAGCCAGGGACATATCGGCGACTTTATAATCGGGAAATTCTTTATTTGCTGAGTTCATAATATTGCTCCATTCATAAGTGGTTAATGAATGGGTGCAGTTGAAACGTTGAGCCACTGGCTCCGAGCCTGACGGGGGGCTGTTGTCCAGACCCGCTGCAGCACCCCTCGGAGGGTGGTAAAGCTAATATTTAAGGTGTATACGCGGTCTCGGTTTTGCTAAAACTAACGGCACCTCCGAGACAACCTTACATCCCGGCATCCGCGCGCAACGCGGCTGCCTTGTCCGTGGCTTCCCACTTGAATTCGGGTTCCTCACGGCCAAAGTGGCCGTATGCTGCTGTCTTCTGGTATATCGGACGCAGCAGGTCGAGCATCTGCACGATGCCTTTCGGGCGCAGGTCGAAATGTTTTTTGACCAGTTCCGCAATCTTCTCGTCGGAGACTTTGCCGGTACCGTAAGTGGTGACCCAGACGCTGGTGGGTTTCGATACGCCGATCGCGTAGGAAATCTGGATCAGGCATTTGCTGGCCAAGCCGGCGGCGACGATATTTTTCGCCACATAGCGGCCGGCGTAAGCTGCCGAACGGTCAACCTTGGACGGATCCTTGCCGGAGAATGCGCCGCCGCCATGCGGTGCTGCGCCGCCGTAGGTGTCGACGATGATCTTGCGTCCGGTCAGGCCACAATCGCCCTGCGGGCCGCCGACGACGAAACGCCCGGTTGGGTTGACCAGATATTTGATATCGCCCTTGATCAGTTCCTTCGGCAATATCGGTTTGATGATTTCCTCGATGACCGCCTCGCGGATTTGCTCCAGCTTCATTTCCGGCGCATGCTGGGTTGAAATTACCACGGTGTCGATGGAGTGAGGCTTGCCATCTGCATAGCGAACGGTGACTTGCGATTTGGCGTCCGGGCGCAGCCAGCTCAGGCGTCCGTCGCGGCGCAGTTGCGCCTGGCGTTCCATCGCGCGGTGTGCGAGGTAAATCGGCAGCGGCATCAATGTGTCGGTTTCGTCGCAGGCATAACCGAACATCAGCCCCTGATCACCCGCACCCTGATCCATGTTGTCGTCATAAGCCTTGTTTACGCCCTGTGCAATATCGGGGCTCTGCTTGTCGTAAGCCACCAGCACCGCGCAGCCCTTGTAGTCGATGCCGTATTCGGTGTTGTCGTAGCCGATGCGCTTGATGGTGTCGCGCGCGACCTGGATATAATCGACATTGGCCGAGGTGGTGATCTCACCGGCCAGCACGACGAGGCCAGTATTGCACAGCGTTTCGGCTGCAACGCGCGAATGCTTGTCCTGCGCTAGAATAGCGTCGACGATGGCATCGGAAATTTGATCTGCCACCTTGTCGGGATGACCTTCGGAAACGGATTCGGACGTAAACAAATATTCGCTCATGGTTGCCTGTTCAATATCTCAGTAAAATAAAAGACGCGCATTATACCAAATACCCAACGTCCGCTAAATAATCTAATTATAAACCACGGTGACGCGGGACTTATTCAGAGCTTCTCGGTAACATTACCTTCTTATGACGGAATTTCTCTTCAAATCCATTTTTCGCCTGATCGCGTTGTTGCCGCTGCGAACGCTGCACAGCCTCGGTGCTCTGGTGGGACATGCCACTTTCGCCATGTCCAAGGGATATGCGGCGCGCACTGAAGAGAACTTGCGCCAGGCGCATCTGGCTTCGGATGAAAAGCACTTTGCCGTATTGCGTGACCAAGCCATTAGCGAGGCGGGTAAAGGCATCGTCGAGTTGCCTTGGGTATGGAGCAGGCCGCTGGAGCAGGTCTGCGCCACGGTGCAGACCTGCAAGGGCTGGGAACATTTTGAAGCAGCGCACGCCCGGGGTAAAGGAATCATTTTGCTTACTCCGCACTGGGGCTGTTTTGAAGTGGTCGGGCTCTATGTCGGGCAGCGTTTTTCGCTGACTTGTTTGTACCGCTCGCCCAAGCAGGATTGGCTGGAAAAAATAATGCGCGGTGGGCGGGAGCGCGGGCTGGCTCGATTGGCAACGGCGGATGTCAGCGGTGTGCGGGCGCTCTTCAAGGCGCTTAAACGCGGCGAGGCGATTGGATTGTTGCCTGATCAAGTGCCCAGCCAAGGTGAAGGCGAATGGGTGGATTTCTTTGCGCGACCTGCTTACACCATGACGTTGAGCGGGCGGCTGGCTCAGGCAAGCGGCGCAACGGTGCTGTTAGCCTTTGCCGAACGCCTGCCGCAAGGCGCCGGTTATGCGCTGCGCTTCGAGCCGTTGCCTCTGGATTTTTCCAAGCCAGTGCCGCCGCAAATCAATACAGCCCTGGAACGCGTGATCGCGATTTCTCCGGCGCAGTATTTATGGAGTTATAACCGCTATAAAATTCCGCAGGGCGCGATGACGCCGGACGTGGACAAGGAGCAGTGATGCTGGTACGCCTCGGCGTTTTCATTTTGTGGCTGATCCACTTTCTTCCGTTCCGCGTCATTGTCGCCATCGGAAACGGTCTCGGTTACTTGCTCTATCTACTGGCTGCCGAACGCCGTAAGGTCGGAACCATCAATCTGAAACTGTGTTTTCCAGACATGAGCGGTGAGGCACGCAAAAAACTTGTGCACGATCATTTCAAGATGTTCGGCCGCGGCCTCATCGAGCGCAGTATCCTGTGGTGGTCGAGTGCCGAGCGCATCAATAGTCTGATTCGCGTCGAGGGCGTGGAACACTTTGAGGCGATCAAGGATAAGCCCGCCATATTGCTTACCCCTCACTTTGTCGGCATGGATGCTGGCGGCCAGTGGGTCGCGCAGCAAACGGATACAGTGTGTATGTATGCGAACCAGAAGAATCTCTATCTGACCGACTTGCTTCTGAAGAAGCGCGCCAGATTTCGCAACCAGCGCCTGTATTCGCGCCAGCAGGGATTGCGTCCTATCCTCAAGGGAATGCGCGAAGGCATGCCGTTCATTTATCCGCCAGATCAGGATCAGGGTGTAAAAGACGGCGCGTTCATCCCATTCTTCGGGGTGCTTGCCGCCACCATGACTTCAGTGCCGCGTATTGCGCAGAAGACCGGTGCGAAAGTCGTGCCCTGTATCACGCGTTTGTTGCCGGGCGGCGAGGGTTATGTGCTGACCTTCTATCCGGCATGGGAAAATTATCCGAGCGGGGACGACATAGCCGATGCGCACCGAATGAACGAATTCATCGAACAACGCATTCTGGAAATGCCGGAGCAATATTTCTGGCTGCACAAACGATTTAAGACGCGCCCGGAAGGCGAAGCGAAGTTTTATTAAAACCATTGTCCGCAGATTACGCAGATTCACACAGATTAGATTGGGCGAGAAATCTGCGTTAATCTGCGTAATCTGCGGATAAAGATTTTTTATTAGGGTTTGCTCAAATGAAATATCACGACCTGCGCGATTTCATCACACAACTGGAAAAACTAGGCGAGCTCAAGCGCGTATCCGTACCGGTTTCGCCGCATCTGGAAATGACCGAGATTTGTGACCGTGTGCTGCGCGCGCAGGGGCCGGCGGTGCTGTTCGAGAATCCAGTTGGCTACAGCATGCCGGTCCTGGCCAACCTGTTCGGCACACCGCACCGCGTGGCATTGGGTATGGGCGAGGAGAGCACGCAGGCGTTGCGCGAAGTAGGCAAGCTGCTCGCCTTTCTGAAAGAGCCGGAGCCGCCGAAGGGGTTGAAGGATGCGTGGGAGAAATGGCCGGTGCTGAAGCAGGTGCTCACCATGTCGCCCAAAGTGGTTTCCTCCGCACCCTGTCAGGAAGTCGTGTGGGAAGGCGCGGAGGTGGAATTGGGCAAACTGCCGATCCAGCATTGCTGGCCGGGCGATGTCGCGCCGCTTATCACCTGGGGCCTGGTTGTGACGCGCGGTCCAAACAAGCCGCGCCAGAATCTTGGCATCTACCGCCAGCAGGTGATCGGCCCGAACAAAACCATCATGCGCTGGCTGGCGCATCGCGGCGGCGCGCTGGATTTTCACGATCATTGCGAGAAAAATCCGGGGAAGCCGTTTCCCGTCGCGGTGGTTATTGGCGCCGACCCGGCGACCATTCTCGGCGCGGTCGCGCCGATCCCCGATTCATTGTCCGAATACCAGTTTGCCGGTTTGTTGCGTGGCAGCAAGACCGAACTGGTCAAGTGTCTGGGTAGCGATCTGCAAGTGCCTGCTTCCGCCGAAATCGTGCTGGAAGGTGCGATCCATCCCGATGAAACCGCGCTGGAAGGCCGCGTGTATGAAACGGCCCTCGAAGGGCCTTATGGCGACCATACCGGTTATTACAACGAGCAGGATAAGTTTCCGGTGTTCACCATCGAGCGTATCACGATGCGCTCTAACCCGATCTACCACTCCACCTACACCGGCAAACCACCCGACGAACCGGCAATGCTGGGCGTCGCGCTGAACGAGGTGTTTGTGCCGCTGCTGCAGAAACAATTTCCCGAAATCATGGATTTTTATTTGCCGCCGGAAGGGTGCAGCTATCGCATGGCGATCGTGTCTATCAGGAAGCAATATCCGGGGCACGCCAAGCGCGTGATGTTCGGCATCTGGAGTTTCCTGCGCCAATTCATGTACACCAAATTCATCGTCGTGGTGGACGACGATATTGACATCCGCAATTGGAAGGAAGTCATCTGGGCGATCACCACGCGCGTCGACCCGGTGCGCGACACCTTGCTGGTAGACAAGACGCCGATCGATTATCTGGATTTCGCCAGCCCGGTGTCAGGTTTGGGAGGCAAGATGGGGCTGGATGCCACGAACAAATGGCCGGGTGAAACCCAGCGGGAATGGGGTAAGCCAATTGTGATGGACGACGCGGTGAAGCAGCGAGTCGATAAGATGTGGCGCGAGTTGGGATTGTAGGAGCAGCCAAGCCCGCTCCTGTAACCCTCAAAATCTAATAAGAGCGCAGACTTATAATTAACATCGCCACTTATAAAGCAGAAGCATATGCGCCATTATAATTTGGCGGTGCAGTACCTCTGCAGTATTCAACGGCAAGCGCCTATTTGGCGGGAGTGCTTGCGCTTTGAAGCAGTACCAGTGCCTGGTCCGCATCTTTACGCAATGAACTTTCCGGGTATTTATTGATAAATTCGGAAAAAGCAGCTTGAGCCTGAGCTTTATCATCAGATTCGGTCAGTTTCATCGCCTTTGTGAAGAATTCCAGTTCATCGGAGCTAATTGTTTGTGCAGAAGCGTCATTTTTCCAGTACATGTCTTCCGTCGCAGCTGGTGCGCCGCGAACCCCGCCGGTTGCGGTGGTTGCACCCAGATTCTTCTGAGGTGTCAATGACTCGACCTTGCTCCTGAGTCTTTCCCAGAAACTCGCTTTGCTGTCATTCTTTTCACCCGCATGGAGCGATTGTGAAAAAAGCGCCAAGCCCACCAAAAACAGCATAATCAATCGTTTCATTACATTCTCCTTAATATCCGTTGTCGCATGTCAATCTTGCGCATGATCCGACAATTCCAGCTTCAATGAGTTCAACACCTTTGGTTATAGTGAGGGTAACAGTTCTAAAGCCAACGCCTTGTGCTGTACTTTAACCGATGGATCCAGCTTTACTGCTTTAACAAAAGCCGCTTTTGCTTTCTTTGAATCTTTTACTGCTTTGTATGATTTTGCCAGATTGACCCAAATGTGGGGATCATCCGGACTTGACTGTGCCGCAGCAAGATAAGCTTTTTGCGCCTCGATATAATTTTCGTTGAGCATAAGGACATTGCCGCGATTGTTCAGTGCCGCTGCGTTCCTTGGTTCGGAGACAAGGATTTTGTCAAAATATTTCATCGCTTCATCCCGGTCACCAATTTTGGCCAGAATAATTCCCATCTGCAGGTGCGCATCCATATTTGCGGGATTTTTTTCTATCGCTTGAAGATAACGTCTGGTCTTGGTCCGGGAGCTTATCTTAAGCATCGACATATAATCTCCCGGGAATTTTTTCTCGACATCCCCTGAAGTAACATCCATTGTCTTAAGTGTTGAGCTGGGCAAGGTGGCCGGCTTAAAAGTATTCCAGGAGCTGTGAACATCCTGTATGACAAGCCCTTTGTCTTTCCATTTGTAGTAATTGGCTGCACCCAACTCCCAAGCCTTGATGAATGGTTTTCCGACGATAGTGGTCTCAACCGGGATCCACAACTTTCCTTCGTGGATCACGTACATATCATCCATCGTATATCCGTCTGTATCGGCGTTGATGCCCGTTGAGAACATCATGAGTATATGATCCGGCACCTCGAGCATTAGCGTGGGGATTCCCATGCTTTCGAGAGAGCTTGAGTAGAATGTCACCAGGTCGACACAGTCCCCCGATTTGCGCTCTAATGTCTCGCGCGGATACTGTACATAATCGACAGTATCCGTTTTTAAAGTGGTCGCCGTCTTTGCAAGGGATATTTGATAAGGATCAATCGGATTGGAAACATAAGTTAAACCAATAACACCCATGGCATCGAACAATGCTGCGGCCAGCTGCGATTCGTCTTTGGTTCCGCTGAACTGGGTGGCAATCGAACGCACGAAGTTGATTATCGGCGTGTCCTTGGGCGTTACAAATGAAGCGACGCGGTCATGTTCATCCCAGGTCATGCGGTGCTTGTCATAAACCGTGATAGTGGGATTCTTGTTGAAGGCCACCCGCTTTCCGTCTTGAAAATAGCTTGCCTCTACCATTGCCTGTATGGAGCTATCCTCAGTGATGGTCAAAATGTTGTTATTGAATACGGCCTTGAGAGTGACTTCTTCACTCTGTCCCGGCAGCAGTTTCTCAATTTTTACTTCTGTTGGAAAATCCATGAAATTATTCAACAAAAAGCTTACCTTGATATTTTCTATGGTCTTGTTGGTGAAGTTGGTCAACTTGATGCGTCCAACCCCGTCTTCCTCGTAAAGCTTGTAGGTGTTGGAAAAGATATCACGCAATTTGACTACTTCAATTTCCAGAGGGGCGGTATTGAACGGCAGAGTAGACGCTGTGGCCGCGATTTTGTCCGATTCGGTGCCATCAGTGCTGCGAGTTGAAACATAGTAGGTATATTTGGTATCAGGAATCAGCGAATCTTTAACGAATTCCGGCGAAGTCGTTTCTCCAATCTGGGTAAATTTATCTCCGTCTTTCTGGTAAATGAGGTAAGCACTGAAAAATTGATTTTCAACAGGTTTCCAGTGGATTTTAAGTTGCCACGGGGATGGCGTTACCTGAACATTTTCCAGTACCGGAGGAACAAATTTTTTAGCAGCCCCATTCACAGGCGCGCTCTTCAGTCCTACGTATCCGTAATGTGTTTCCCCTGCCACACGGTAAAAAAATGCTTTGTCAGCCTCAACTCCCTGGTCGATATACTGGTTAGTATCAGTGGTGGCAATCTGGACAAATGCAGAGTTTTCGCCCTGAGATCTATAAATTCTATACTGTTTGACGTATGGCAATAAAGGAGCAGCCCAATGCAATTCAATGGCGTGAACTGTTCCCTGGGCAGCCACCTGTTCGGGAGCCGAAAGTTTATGAAGTGTGGCAAAAGCCTGCAATCGTTTGTTGATACGCTCCGAAATGACAAAGGTTGTCTCGCCTGTTGCAGTGATTGCCAGCGGCTCATCAAGCTCTCCAGGGCCACTGCCGCTATCGGCAAATGAACGTATGTATTGTCCTTTATGTGAAAACACCTTGACCTGGTTTGAGTCCAGAACGAATACCTCATCCTGGGTTGCCATCAGGGCCACCGGCTTTGCAAGAATGGCGCTGCCATCTGCCCGCTTTCCAAACACGCCCAGCGGCTCTCCCTTGGCAGAATAAATGGAGACAACCGAGCGTCCTTTGTCCAAAACATAGAGCCCGTTCTGAGGATCAAGCGCAATTGCAACAGGATTGCTTAGCTTGCCTGAAACGTCGCTTTGAATTTCTTTTAAGAATACTCCGTCGCTGCTGAAAACCTGCACCCTGTTGTTACCGCTGTCGGCGACAAATATGAACCCTGTGCTGGAAATAGCGAAATCCTCGGCATCGTCCAATTCCCCTTTTCTACTCCCCGGCGTCCCAATACTGGAAAGTATATTGCCTGATTCATCCAGCTTTACAATCCTGGACTTCTTCTTGTCCAGTGCCCAAACAGCGCCGTTCTTGTCAACGACAACAGATACCGGAGAAAGATCATTCACCTTGATTTCGCCGGCAACAGCTCCATTAATTATTTTAACTATTTTATTTTTCTTGTCCTTGTCGCTTTCATCGATTCCGTATATAGCTCCCTTGCCATCCCATGCAGTCTTGCTCACTGACAACGGAATAGCCTGCTCCCATCGCACTGATATCCTTGATGGTTGTTTAACAACCGGTTCAATGCGCGCTCCAGATTCGACCATAAATACGTCTGCGATACCCTTGGCGCTGTCGCCAATAAATACTTGCCGATCCTGGTCTGTGGCAATCCCGACAATGCTTTTGAATTGTGCGCGCCCTTTTCCCTTTGAACCGAATGACAACATCTGTTTGTCATTGAAATCATATTTGTGAATGGCAAGGGAGTCCCGATCCACCACATAGATACCGTCATGGGTAATACTTATCGATTGAGGTTTGCCCTCTACCTTCAGGTACCTCAAATATGCGCCATTTGGACTATAAACCTTGATCAGTGCATCATCCGCATCAAGCACATAGATCTGTCCCAGAGCATCGATCCCAATTTCATTGGGTTCAAGCAACTTGTATGGCAGCTTCTTCTCTTTTGCGGCATTGTTTTCTGGTGCGCTTTCAATTTCAAGTGTGGACAGGAAGACACCATTGTCGCCGAACAGCTGTATTCTGCCATTGCCGCTGTCGGCAACGTAGATAATGCCATCGTGGGCGGCAATGCCATGTGGTGACTTTAGTCCTTCACTACCCCCAAAAAAACCGCCCTTTTTGGCGCCAAAGCTCCCCTTGAATTTGCCCTGCAGGGTAAACATGGCGACAAGGTTTGTCCCGCTATCAACCACATAGATCGTCTCTTCAGATACAACAATTGCCTCGGGCTGTTTAAGAACAGGACTGCCTTTACTATCTTTTGCCTGACATGCAAAAAGCTCCTTCCCATTTTTGTCCGCTACGCCAATGGAGCCATCTTTCTTTGCATAAAAATAATTACCACCGTTCCAGCCGAGCAGCTTCTTCATTCCACCAATGGCGAGCTCCTGTGCAAGCTCAACTTTTGAAAAATCCGAAGAAGAGGGGATATCTGCTGCATCCGTGCGGGCCGCGAAAAATATGATTAAGGATAGAATTGTAGTAGTGATAATTCGCATGTCGAGAGCCGTCCTTAATGATCAACTTGAAAAAAGATATTCAGGAGCGTTCCAATTTTTGCATTAAATTGAACGCGTTATTTATCCGTCCTGTTAAATACGCCATCCCACTCTTTTGAAGGGGGTGTGTTTTTATAGTAATTGCATCGCTCCAAGTATAATTTGCTCGGCTTATCCTCGGGAATTCCTTCAAGTATGGTGGCAAAATATTTTGCAGCATCTTCCCACCTGTGAGCACGATAAAAAGCCAGCGCAGAGTCGAATTCTGCAACCCAATTATCCTCCGGCTCTGACAAAGTTCCAAGCAGTTCGTAGACCGTAACAGGGACAAGTTTGCCTACCACCCTGATCTTGTCCAACTCCCTGAATCGATAGGTGTCGCGCGTCAAAAGATACGTGCTCTCGCCTATCAGAAAATCCACCCCGTAATATTTTGCAGCACCCTCAAGCCGTGATGCCTGGTTGACCGTATCTCCGATCAAAGTGTATTCCATCTTCTTGCCATTACATCCGATGTTTCCGGCTACTACCTCACCGGACAAAGCACCACCGCGAATGATAAAGGGAACTACACTTTCATTCTTCCACTTGGTGCCAAGGCGCGCCATGGTTTCTTTCATTTCCAGCATGCAGGCAACGGCAAGTTTTGCGTGATCGGGCTGTGCAAGAGGCGCGCCCCAATAAACCATGATGCCGTCACCGATGAACTTGTCTACCGTGCCGTCAAATTGGTCGATCACCTGAACCATCGCGGCAAGATACTCATTCAGCCTGGTGACTACCTCCTGGGGAGAACGCGTTTCGCTAAAAGTGGTAAAGCCCTTGATGTCCGTGAACAGAACCGTCACTTCCTTGCTATCACCGCCAATCTTGGCTGCGTCGGGGTCTTTCTCCAGACGGGCAACCAGTTTGGCCGACAGGTAACTGGAAAACATGGAGCGCATCTCCCTTGCGCTGCGATCCAGCACCAGATATCGGAAGCTTCCACCCGTTGATAGCGCAATCATGGCTGCCAGGAGCGGGTAGATCATGCTGACCCAATGGCCTTGCAGAAAAAACCAATAGGTTAACCACACATAGCCTGATGAGAGCAGAAATGCAGCAGGTATTGCAATATGCAGGCGCAGGCGCATGGTCAGGTAAAAAGTAACCAGTCCCAGCATGATTATAAACGCCATGTCGAGCAGCGCCTCCAGCCCTGTGCGACGAATGAAACGGCCGCTTATGATGCTGTCTGCAACCGCCGCATGAACTTCAACCCCGGGCGTATTGTTGTGAAACGGGGTGACCCTCATGTCATAGACGCCAAGCGCTGTGGCTCCCAGAAACAACACCTTGCCTTTGAGCAGCGCGGGATCAATCCGTCCATTAACGATGTCGGTGAAGGAGTAGCGAGGATAGTTGCCCGGCAGCCCGGCATAGTTGATCCACATCGAGTAATTGCCATCTACCGGAATATTCCTGTTGCCCAGCCTTATTTCGAACGAACCGGGTTCGAATTCTTTTTCACCCAGCGCCGCCATGGCACCTTTTAAACCCAGCGATGGCACCAGTTTGCCATTCTCTTCGATAAGAAGCATGTTGCGCCGGTTTACACCATCGTCTTCGGGTAAAAGATTTATGTGTCCTATCCCCGCTGCTGCGCCCTCGATCTCGGGGAGGCTGTGCGTGCTACCTATCACTCTAAGCTGTTTATCAAAGTCAAAAGGCACCGCTAGCACGATATTGCCGGCCTTCCGGATTGCTTCAGCAAAGGAACGGTCTATCGCCGGTGTTTCCTTTTCGGAAAAAAATGCATCTACAAGCAAAACTTTTGCGCCGGCAGCCGAGAGTCGCTCTAGCAGGCGCACATATTGGCTTCTGGTCCAGGGGAAACGACCCAACTCGGCAATACTCTTGTCATCGATCGCCACGATAGCGATATCCGCGCTGGGCGTAACAGCGCCACGCAAGCTTTTGAACCTCAGGTCATAAGTCTTGGCTTCAAAAGCTTCCAGAAACGAATTCTGGTTGTAGTAAAGCGCGATGACGATGAAGACAGAAACAAAGGCAAGCAAAAATACTGCACCCTTTGATTCTTTACCAAAGAAGTTTTTTTTCAGAAATGACAAGGCCATATTATTTTCGTTTTTATACCCAAGTTTTTTCGTGTGTGGTTTCAATCTTCTCGTATTCATGATGACAATAAAGCAGCCTCATGGCAAGCAGGTAATAGCCGGAACAATAGCCAATTGAAAGTGAATCTGGGCGTGCGAATGCAAATATGGGAAAGATAATTTTTGCGTAAGGTGCGAAGCTGCACATTAGCTGCAAACCGGCGCAGGAAAAAATATTCACACAGATCATGCGGTATTGTCCTTGGCGTTGAATCACAACAGGATTGCCGCAGGCACGGTTTATCACTGCCACAACCTTAAGCACTCAAAGAGCGGGGGTACGGCTCCCGTCTGGACAAATGTCAATAAAACTTTATGTGCGGTGTTCGCGCTTGTAAGAGCTTTCCATCCATTTCCTGATGCGGTTGGCATCGCCAATACGGGTGCGCTTGCCCCAGGAATTCAGCAGCACGATGATCACGGGGCGCTGATTTATTTTTGCCTCCATCACCAGACATAGTCCCGCCTCACTGATGAAGCCGGTCTTGCTCACGCCAATATCCCACGAGGCACTCCTGACTAAGGGATTGGTGTTGCTGAAGCGCATTGCACGCCCACCCAGGTTATCTACGGAAAGTACTGCAGTAGTGCTGTATTGCTGGATTAAAGCGTAGTTTCGTGCAGCTGCAACCATCTTGACCAAATCAAGTGCGGTAGAAACGTTGTCCCTGCTTAATCCGGTGGGGTCGTAAAATCTGGTGTTCTGCATACCCAATTCGCGCGCTTTGGCGTTCATGGCTGCCACGGCCGCCGCCGTGCCGCCCGGATAACTTTTCGCCAGAGCCAGTGCTGCGCGGTTCTCCGAGGCCATTAACGCCATCTTGAGCAGCTCACTGCGAGTGAACGTCATGCCGATGCTTAGTCTCGAGCGCGATCTTTTGCGCGTGCCCGAATCGTCCTCCGCCACGCTTACGGCTTCGTCCAAGGGCAGTTGTGCATCAAGCACCACCATCGCGGTCATCAGCTTGGTGATGGAGGCTATCGGCGCGACCAATCCCCCATTTTTGTTGAGCAACGGTTGCTGGGTTTGCTCATCAACAATCAGCGCAATATGAGAGCGCACTTGCGGTAACGGAACCTTGCCTGGCGCATTTACACGCAACACGTTGCCCGGTTTGAAATGGCCTTGATCGACTTCAGCATGTGCAACGTGTGTTGCCAGCGCGCAACCGAACAACATAAACAACCCAAGCCTCTTGTCCATTACCCAGCCTTTCATCTTCGCGATTTAACGCTGCGAAGCATAACTCATATTCAATATAAATCAACTAACAGGGTGCGATTGCTCTTCCTGTTTCTGAAGGTTCCACATTTGCGCGTAAAGTTTGTTCAGTATCAGCAATTCACGATGCGAACCGCGCTCAACGATGCATCCCTTATCCATTACCAGTATCTGGTCGGCATCCACGACTGTGGATAAGCGGTGCGCGATGACCAAAGTAGTGCGGTCTTGCGCGATAGTGCGCAACTCGGCTTGAATGGCTTTTTCAGATTTCGAATCGAGCGCGGAAGTCGCTTCATCGAAAATCAATATCGCCGGGTTTTTCAGAATGGCGCGTGCGATTGCGACACGCTGCTTCTCGCCGCCCGACAACTTCAGGCCACGCTCGCCTACCATGCTTTCATAGCCCAGCGGCAATGACTCGATGAATTTATGGATGTGCGCGGCCTGTGCTGCGGCGATGATATCTTCACGCGTTGCAGCGGGGCGTCCATAGGCAATGTTGTAATAAATCGTATCATTGAACAATACGGTGTCTTGCGGAACAATGCCAATCGCCGCACGCAGGCTGCTTTGCGTTACCGAACGGATATCCTGGCCGTTGATGAGAATGCGTCCATGCTGCACATCATAGAAACGAAACAGCAGCCGCGACAGCGTTGACTTTCCTGCGCCGCTTGATCCGACCACCGCTACGGTATGCCCTTCTGGAATTACAAAGTTCACATCAAACAGGATCTGACGATCAGGCGCATAACTAAAGCTGACCTGTTCGAACCGCACCTCGGCCTTACCCACCGACAAAATCTGCGCGTTTGGTGCGTCAGCGATTTCTCGATGCTCGTGCAGCAGGCTGAACATTTTCTCCATATCCGCCAGGGCGTGGCGAATTTCGCGATACACGAAGCCGAGAAAATGCAGCGGCATATACAGCTGAATCATGAACACGTTAACCAGCACCAGGTCACCAAGCGTCATCGTTCCCTTTACTACCTCATCGGCGGCCAGCAGCATCAACGCGGTGATCCCGATGGCGACGATGAAACTCTGCCCGGCATTCAGGTATGCCAGCGAGGTGGTGTTGCGCACCGCCGCAATCTCCCAGTGCTGCATATTCTCGTCATAGCGCCGCGCTTCGTATTGTTCGTTGCCGAAATATTTCACTGTTTCATAATTCAGCAGGCTGTCGATTGCACGGCTGTTCGCCTTGGAGTCGAGATCGTTCATCGAGCGGCGCACCACCATGCGCCACTCGGTGACGAACAAGGTAAACGCGATGTAAACCAGCAGCGTGACAAATGTAATCACCGCGAACCACACGTTGTATTTGCTGAAAAGAATTGCGGCCACCAGGAAGATTTCCAGCAGGGTAGGGAGGATGTTGAACAGCATGAAATTCAGCAGAAAGCCGATGCCGCGCGTGCCGCGCTCGATGTCGCGCGATACCCCGCCGGTTTGCCGTTCGAGATGGAAGCGCAGGCTCAAGCTATGCAGATGCTCGAACACCTGTAACGCCACGCGCCGGATCGCGCGCTGCGTCACCTTGGCGAAAACCGCATCGCGCAATTCGCCGAACAGCGTACTGGATAAACGCAGCAAGCCATAGCCGACAACCAGGAATACCGGCACCGCCAATACCGCATGGGACTTGTCCATCGCATCGATAATTTCCTTGAGCACCAGCGGGACGGACACGTTGGCAAGCTTGGAAAACACCAGCAAGCTCAGTGCAATAAACACGCGCCACTTGAATTCCAGAAGAAAAGGCAGCAGGGAACGGATGGTCTGCCAATCGGCACGGTTCTCTTTATTTGACGGTGAAGCTTTTTTTGGCAGTGAAATTTGGGAGGGGCACATATGGGATGACAGCGATGACCAGCGGGAATTATAGCCGCGCCTACTGGCAATAGTTAGCGTTCCTGCTATACCCAGTCTCTGGGAACCAGGAACTCTTCATAAAGTCTCGCCTCTGGTGTGCCTTTTTCGGGATGCCAGTCGTAACGCCATTTTACCAGCGGCGGCATGGAGAGCAGAATGGATTCGGTGCGCCCGTTGGTCTGCAAACCGAAAATGGTGCCCCGGTCGATCACCAGATTGAATTCCACGTAGCGGCCGCGCCGGTAGAGCTGGAAATCGCGTTCTCGCTCGCCGTATGGGGTATCCTTGCGGCGTTCCAGGATTGGCACGTAGGCGGACAGGAAGTGATCGCCTACGCTTTGCTGGATGGCAAACGCGGTTGCGAAATCCGGCTCGGAAAGATCGTCGAAAAAGATGCCGCCGATACCGCGCTGTTCCTGGCGGTGTTTGAGATAAAAATAATTGTCACACCACTTTTTATATTTCGGGTAAAGGTCGTCGCCAAACGTCGCGAGCGAGTCCTTGCAGGCCTGGTGAAAATGCACCGCGTCTTCCGCATAGCCATAATAGGGCGTCAGATCCATGCTGCCGCCGAACCAGAACACAGGCTCTTCCCCGTCCTTCATCGCGACGAACATGCGCACGTTGGCATGGGCTGTGGGGGCATAGGGGTTGCGCGGGTGCAGCACCAGCGATACACCCAGCGCTTCCCAGCGGCGGCCTGCAAGTTCCGGGCGATGCGCGGTCGCGGAAGGCGGCATCTTGTCGCCCGTCACATGCGAGAACGCAACCCCGCCGCGTTCCAGCACGTTGCCTTCTTCGATGATGCAGCATATGCCACCGCCGCAGCCATCGCCCTTGTTCCAGTTGTCGCGGCGGAATTTCCTGCCGTCTACCTGCTCGAGGCGTGCGACGATGAGGTCCTGCAATTCGATCAGATATTTTCTGACAGATGCGGAATTAAAATCGTCCATGATTTTCCAATCGGCTAACTGCGGATGATTTGGCCGTCCGCCCATGCGCGGATCGTGGAAGGCTTCTTGCGTTTGCCCACGCGTCCCGGCAACACCCATACCTTGCGCCCGAACATATGCTGGCATTGCGCGTACGTTTTGGCGGGACGCTGGCCGCTGAGATTGGCGCTGGTGGAAACCAGCGCGCTGTTCACGCCCCGGCAGAGCTGAGCGGCAAGCCGATGCGCGGTAATGCGCACTGCCAGTGTGTCATGCGAACCGCGCAGCCAGCGCGGCGTGGAATGATGGGCTGGCATGAGGTAAGTAATCGCCTGAGCGCCAGCCTCGATTAGCTGCTGTTGCCTGGATGGCGCAAGCGGAAGCAGATAACGAGCTACTTGCCGATAGCTTGATGCAATGACTATCAGCCCCTTGCGCTGCGGGCGCTGCTTGAGTTTAAGCAGGCTGAGTACTGCAGCGCGGTTGTCAGGGTTGCAGCCCAGTCCATAGCAGGATTCGGTGGGATAGGCGATCAGGCCACCGCGCCTGAGGTGTGCGGCGATGCGGCGATACGATGCGCTATGACGGAACAATTACTTCCTGTGGGCAATCGCGCGCCAGCCGATATCGCGACGCATCTGGCATCCGTCGAAATGAATGCTGTCAGCGATATTGTAGGCGCTTTGCTGTGCCATCTTTACCATTGTGCCCAGTGCGGTGACGCACAGCACGCGCCCGCCGTTGGTGACTACCTTGCCGTCCTTCATTGTCGTGCCTGCGTGGAAGACATGCGCATCTTCCAGCTTCCCTGATTTATGAAAATCGGGCAAGCCGGTGATGACATCGCCCTTGCGCGGCGCTTCGGGGTAATTCGCCGCTGCCATTACCACACCGAGAGCGGTGCGCCGATCCCACTCAACCTCAATCTTGTCCAGCGTACCGTTGATGGCGTGTTCGACTATCACCGAGAAATCGCTTTTCAGGCGCAGCATGATTGGCTGGGTTTCCGGGTCGCCCATGCGGCAGTTGAATTCCAGTACCTTGATGCCGCCGTGCGGGTCGATCATCAGTCCTGCGTACAGGAAACCGGTATAGGTGATGCCTTCTTTTTCCATACCGCGCACGACCGGCTGGATCACCTCGCGCAACACGCGAGCATGCAGCTGCGGAGTGACGATGGGGGCAGGGGAATATGCGCCCATGCCGCCGGTGTTGGGGCCGTGGTCGCCGTCCAGCAGGCGCTTGTGATCCTGGCTGGTTGCCATCGCCAGCACGTTCTTGCCGTCCACCATGACGATGAAGCTGGCTTCTTCTCCGGCGAGGAATTCCTCGATCACCACGCGCGCGCCGGCATCGCCCAGTTTGTTGCCAGAAGAATTATTAGGGGCAAGCATCATGTCGATCGCGTCGAACGCCTCGTCCTTGGTCATTGCCACCACTACGCCCTTGCCTGCTGCGAGGCCGTCGGCCTTGATGACGATGGGTGCGCCGTGCTTGCCGACATATGCGCGTGCGGCGGTGATGTCGCTGAAGGTCTCGAAGAACGCGGTGGGGATGTTGTGCCGCACCATGAAACGCTTGGCGAAATCTTTGGAGGATTCCAGTTGAGCGGCGGCTTTGGTCGGGCCGAAGATTTTCAATCCGGCAGTGCGGAACGCATCCACGATCCCAGCCGCCAGCGGCGCTTCCGGGCCGACAACGGTCATGTAGATGTCTTCTCGTTTGACGAATTCGATCAGGTCTGGAATCGCGGTAATGGCGACATTCTCCACGCCGTCTTCCAGCGCCGTGCCGGCATTGCCCGGCGCGACGTATACCTTCTGCACCTTCGCGCCTTGCGCCAGGCGCCATGCCATTGCGTGTTCGCGTCCGCCGGAACCTATGACCAATATCTTCATGTTGATGCTCTCTTGTTTAAAGAGAGAAGCAGGAAGAGGGAAGGGAGAATGGTAAAAACCGAGAGCAGCGCTCTCTACCCTTCCTCCTTCTCCCTTCTCCCTTCCCCGAATTTAATGCCTGAAGTGCCTGAATCCGGTAAACACCATCGCCAACCCATGTTCGTCCGCCGCCGCGATCACTTCCTCATCGCGCATCGATCCGCCCGGCTGGATTACCGCTTTTGCACCCGCTTGCGCCAGCACATCGATACCGTCGCGGAATGGGAAGAACGCATCGGAAGAAACGACGGAACCGGTCAGGCTCAAGCCTGCGTTCTGCGCCTTGATGCTGGCGATGCGCGTGCTGTCCACGCGGCTCATCTGTCCGGCGCCCACGCCCAGCGTCTGGCCGTTCTTGCAGAACACGATGGCGTTGGACTTTACATACTTCGCCACGCGCCAGGCGAACAGCAGGTCTTGTAGTTGTTCCCTGGTGGGCTGTGCCTTGGTCACCACCTTGAGCTGTGATGCCTGCACGTTGAGCGTATCCGGCGATTGCACCAGCAGGCCGCCGCTGACGCGCTTGAAGTCATACTGGTTGTGCGCGTTGGACAGCGGCACGGTGAGCACGCGCACGTTCTGCTTCGCAGCGGTCACCTTGAGCGCGGCCTCGGAGGCGCTCGGGGCGATGATGAGCTCGACGAACTGGTTAGCGGTGATCTGCGTCGCACTTTCGGCATCCAGTTCGCGGTTGAAGGCGATGATGCCGCCGAACGCGGAGGTGGTATCGGTCGCGTAGGCCAGCTTGTAGGCATTCAGCGCATTATCGGCGATAGCCACGCCGCAGGGATTAGCGTGCTTGACAATGACGCAGGCGGGTTGATCGAAGGTCTTGACCAATTCCCACGCGGAATCGGCATCACCGATGTTGTTGTAGGATAGTTCTTTGCCCTGCAATTGAGTGTAGCCGGCAATGCCGCCTGGCAATGGACTGAGGTCGCGGTAGAAAGCCGCACTTTGGTGCGGGTTTTCGCCGTAGCGCATTTCCTGTACTTTGGCGAAATTGAAATTGATCTGCGCCGGAAACGCGCTGCGCGTGCCGTCCGCGTCGATGGTGGTGAGGTAATTGCTGATCGCGCTGTCGTAGGCGGCGGTGTGGGAAAAAGCCTTCTTCGCCAGGTCGAAACGCGTTGCGTCACTTAATGCTCCATTGTTTGTCTGCATCTCGGCTAGCACATCTGCGTAGTCCTCCGGATCGGTGACGATAGCGACATGTCCGTGGTTTTTCGCCGCCGCGCGTACCATCGTCGGGCCGCCGATGTCGATGTTCTCGATGGCATCTTCGAGTGTGCAACCCGGTTTGGCGATGGTTGCCGCAAACGGGTACAGGTTCACCACCACCAGGTCGATGGTCGGGATGCCGTGTTTTTTCAAGGTTGCAACATGCTCCGGCAGGTCGCGCCGTGCCAGGATGCCTGCGTGTACCTTGGGCTGCAACGTCTTCACGCGTCCGTCCAGCATCTCCGGAAAGCCGGTGTAATCCGCCACTTCGGTGACAGGGATGCCGTTGTCGGCAAACAGCTTGGCAGTACCACCGGTGGAAAGGATTTTTACGCCAAGCTGATTTAATCCTTGTGCGAATTCGAGAACGCCGGATTTGTCCGATACGCTGATAAGTGCCTGTTTGATTATTGCCATGAAGTTTTCAGTTCGAAAATGGATTTGTGATAAGTTGACGCAGACCAGATCTATGTGATGCCGTGTTGCTGCATTTTTTTGCGCAGGGTGTTGCGGTTGATTCCCAGCATTTCCGACGCGCGCGTCTGGTTGCCGTTGACGTGTTCCAGCGCTATTTCAATGAGGGGTTTCTCAACGCAATTCATCACCATGTCATACATGCCGCAGCACGGTTTTTCGCCGTCCAGATCCTTGAAATATTCCTTGAGTGACTTGCGCACATGGCGCGCCATGTCATTTTCGTCTATCAAGCAATCGCTCATGAAGTCAATTCTCCAATGTAATGCAATCGCGTTCCGCGCTGCGATTGTTCCGAAAAAAATTCGTCCACTGCCGACAACTGCGCGGCAGGACTATCCAATTGATTCATGTGATGGCGGAAATGTGCCGAACCGGCCAGTCCTTTGGTGTACCAGGAGATGTGCTTGCGCGCCACGCGCAACCCGGTGTGTTCCCCATAGAAATCGTATAGTTCGTGCACATGCGCCAGCAGCACGCGGTGGATTTCGCCGACTTCCGGTGCCGGGAGATGCACGCCAGTTTTCAGGAAATGCTCGATCTCGCGGAACAGCCACGGGCGGCCTTGTGCTGCGCGGCCTATCATCACCGCATCTGCGCCGGTTTGAGCCAGCACGGATTTTGCTTTTTCCGGCGTGGTAATGTCGCCATTGGCTATGATGGGAATGTTCACGCTGACCTTCACCGCCGCGATGGTGTCGTACTCCGCATCGCCAGTGTAGGCGCAGGCGCGGGTGCGGCCATGAATTGCGAGCGCCTGGATACCGGATGTTTCGGCAATTCGGGCGATGCGTATCGCGTTGCGATTCTGCTTATCCCATCCGGTGCGAATTTTGAGTGTGACTGGCACATTTACCGCACCGACAACAGCTTCCAGCAACCGGGCGACGAGCGGTTCATTCTGCAACAGTGCGGAGCCCGCCATTACGTTACAGATTTTTTTTGCGGGGCAACCCATGTTGATGTCTATGATTTGCGCACCACGGTCCACATTGTGTTTTGCGGCCAGAGCCAACATTCTGGCATCGGCTCCGACGATTTGCACCGAGATCGGATCGGCTTCGCCTTCATGGTTGGCGCGACGCCTGGTTTTTTCCGATCCGTACAACAGCGAATTGGATGCCACCATTTCGCTTACCGCCATGCCTGCGCCCATGCGTTTGCACAACATACGGAAAGGCCGGTCAGTTACCCCCGCCATTGGGGCAACGATAAGATTGTTTTTCAGTTGGTAGGGGCCGATACGCATCTTGTTTTTTTGCCAATGGGGTTTTCAGCGAGGGGGAGAATTATAAATGAAACCTGGCGGCATGTTATGATTCTATACAAATATATTGATGAATCGACGCCGCTGGTTAATTGGCATGAGTTGGCTTGGCCGCAGCTCTCAATAACATCTGGCGGCTGTTGCGTTCGGTGCGTAATTCGGGGTTGAATGCCACCAATCAAATCACAGCGAAAAAATATTGATGAAATGCGCCTTTAAATTTACCTAAGAGAAAATATTCATGAAAAATATACCTGCACTGACCTTTTCAAAATGGATTGTTCTGGTTTTGTTTGCTTTGCTGTCTTCAGCCTACGCAGGAGAAACCGAAATCCGCAAGTCGATGCAAAGCATTTTTCCGAACATCGGTAAACTCGATCACATTGTTAAAACGCCATACGCCGGGTTGTATGAAATTGTCATCGACGGCCAGCTTTTGTACACAGATGAAAAGGGCCAATTTCTGTTCGATGGCAGTGTTATCGAGACAAAAAGCCGTCGTAACTTGAGTGATGAACAGCGCCGCAAGTTGTTTGCGATTAGTTTTGACAAGTTGCCGCTCGATCTTGCGGTGAAAAAAGTGAAGGGTAACGGCAAGCGCAGGATGGCGTATTTTACCGATCCAAACTGCGGTTTCTGTAAACGGCTGGAAAAAGAATTGGCCAAGGTAAGCGATGTCACACTGTATTTGTTCATGTATCCAATTTTCCCGAACTCGGGAGATATTGTGCGCAATGTGCGTTGTGCAAAAGACCCGGTCAAAGCGTGGGACGACTTGATGTTGAGCGGCATTGCTCCAGAAAGCGCGAATTGCGAAACATCAACCGAAAAGGTATTGGCGCTGGGTAAGCAGCTCCATGTCAACGGCACACCGAACCTGATTTTTGGTAACGGGGCGCAATCCCCCGGATATTTGCCTGCGGAAGAAATTGAAAAAAATCTGAACGATACAAACAAGTAGAAATCATCGTGGATCGCACCGTAAACATTTCCCAGGATTTGCTTACCAGGGCCATCAATGAATCGCAAGATGGCATTATTATCGCCGATGCGCAGAAGCAGGGTTTCCCGCTGGTCTATGTAAACCGGGGGTTTGAGAAGTTGACCGGCTATACCGCCGATGAAGCCATCGGCAGGAGCTGTCACTTCTTGCAGGGGAACGATACCGATCAGCCGGAAGAGGCCGAAATAAATGCTGCGATTGCCAGGAGCGAGGCTTGCGTTGTCACGCTACGCAACTATCGCAAGGATGGATCGATGTTCTGGAATGAAACCAGCATTTCTCCGATGCATAACGCGGAACTTGCGCCTACTCATTTTATCGGTGTCCAGAAAGATGTGTCGGCCAGGATTTTGCTGGAACAACAGATGACCCGCATTGACCCGCTGGTCGGGATCAGCAATCGCCATCATTTCGACCAGCGATTCACTGACTCGTTAGTCTTCGCGCGGCGCGCCCACAGCGGGATGTCGGTATTGATTATCGAAGTGGACCACTTCAGGCAATTCAATGAACGCTATGGGCAACCGGCGGGAAACGAGTGTCTGCGCAGCGTGAGTAATTGCATCTCTGAATTGTTTGTGCGCACATCGGATTGCACAGCGCGACTCGGAGGCGGGGAGTTTGCAGTCGTGTCATTGTCATTCGGCGCCGGAGCGTTGCGTCAACACGCCCAAAAGCTTTGCGAACAGGTGCGCATGTTCAACATCCCGCACATCGATTCACCGCATGGAGTAGTCACCATCAGTGTTGGTGGTGTTCATTGCATGCCGAATCGTGAAACCACAGAAGAGATGCTTATCGGGCTGGCCAATTCAAAATTACAGGCCGCCAAGCGCAACGGGTGCAGCCAAGTACTCATTACTGGTTGAGAATTCCGATTGTGCAGAATTACCGGCTCAGACCGGATAAAAGCTGCTACGGGCCGAGCGCCGGTTCCGCGCCTTTTGGAAACAACACCCACATCTGGCCGGTCTGCTTCATGCGTCCCGCTTGATTGCCAGCATGCTCGCCGAAACCCCAGAAGAAATCGCCGCGCACCGCGCCCCTGATCGCGCCGCCGGTATCCTGCGCCAGCATCAGGCGGTTCAGCGGTTCGGTCGTGTTCGGAAAAGTGGTGGCAAGGAACACCGGTGCGCCGAGCGGGATGGTGCGCGTATCGACAGCCAGACTGTATTCATTGGTCAGCGGCACACCCAATGCGCCCAGCGGAGCGGGCAGATTACTGGGCAATTCGCGGAAGAACACGTAGCTGGGGTTTTGTTCCAGCAGGCTGGCCAGTTTGGCGGGGTGTTTCTCTGCCCACAGCTTGATGTTCTGCATTGAGGATTCTTCGAGTTTAAACGCGCCCATGTCGACCAGTTTTTTGCCAATGGAGGTATAAGGGTGTCCGTTCTGTTCGGCATATCCAACCTTCACCAGGCTGCCGTCTGGCAATTCGATGCGCCCCGACCCCTGGATTTGAAGGAAGAACAAATCGACCGCGTTGTCTACCCAGAATAATTCGCGGCCTTGCAGCGGAGCCTTTCCGCTATCAATTTCGCCGCGGTTGTAATAAGGCACGATGCGGTTGCCTTGTAGTCGTCCGCGCAAACGCAAATCTTTCAGTTGTGGATACACATCGCCCAAATCGATGGTCAGCAAATCATCCGGCGGGGCATAAAGCGGGTAGCGAAATCGGGCTGTTTTAACGCGGCTGCCGGCAAGCTTCGGCTCGTAGTAACCGGTGATCAACCCTTGCGAAGAACCATCAGGATTGAATACCTGATAGGGAGTAAAACCTTCCTCAAAAAATGTACGTAGCGAGCTGTTGTCCGGCTGAGACAGCTCATTGGCGCGTGAGCAAATTGTCTGCCAGGCCGGTTTGTTCTTCAGCGCGCTACAGCTTTGCCAAAAGGCAGACCAGGTTTGTTGCAAGTCTATCGTTTGCCAATCCGGCAACATCTCCCACTTGCTTACCGCAAACGGTGTGTAGGGCGCAACAGCGACAGGTGCTGTCACTGCAGACGGAATGGGTGGAACCGGCGAGGTGCAGGCGGCGAGAAAAATCAGCGGCAGCAGCGCGGTTTTCAGCCGTGCGCCAGTCAAAAAACCAGAATACAAATTAATGTAAAACACGTGGCACACTCAGCACGAATTGCGGAATATCGACTTCAAATTCGGAGCCATCATCAGTCTGCATCTGGTAACTGCCGCGCATTGTGCCGACTTGCGTGGTTAGTACCGTGCCGCTGGTGTATTCAAAACTCTGGTTCGGATTGAGCAATGGCTGTTCACCCACTACACCTTGGCCGCGAACTTCCTGCACGTGATTATCGGCATCGGTAATGACCCAATGACGGCTGATAAGCCTGGCTGGTGTGCTACCGATATTGGTGATGGTGATGGTGTATGAAAAAACGAAACGGTTGCCCGATTCATCGGATTGCTCCGGCAGGTAATTCACCCGCGTTTGAATATCGATGTCATGTGGATCATTTTTTTCCATGCGCGGCATTTGAACCGATTTTGCCTTATGTCGCAAGGGGTTCGCCGCACTTTTATGCTAATCTGTGCAAATATTTTTCACGCAAGTCAAAACATGAACGGTTATTTGAAACGCATCCTCAACGCCCGCGTCTATGACGTGGCGGTTGAAACGCCACTGGAGGCTGCGCCCAATTTGTCGGCGCGCATCGGCAATACAGTATTGCTCAAGCGCGAGGATATGCAGCCGGTGTTCTCCTTCAAGCTGCGCGGCGCATACAACAAGATGGCGCAGCTCACGCCGGAGCAACTCAAGCATGGAGTGATCGCCGCTTCGGCGGGCAACCACGCGCAGGGCGTGGCGCTCTCGGCGCAAAAACTGGGCTGCAAGGCTGTCATCGTGATGCCCACCACCACGCCGCAGATCAAGATCCAGGCAGTGGCCGGTCGTGGCGCGAAAGTGGTGCTGCACGGCGACTCGTATTCCGATGCCTATCAGCACGCACTGGAGCTGGAGCAGCAAAGCCGGATGACTTTCGTGCATCCGTATGATGACCCCGACGTGATCGCCGGACAAGGCACCATCGGTATGGAGATTTTGCGCCAGCACACCCAGCCGATCCATGCGATCTTCGTTGCCATCGGTGGCGGCGGGCTGATTTCCGGTGTGGCGGCCTATGTCAAACAATTGCGTCCCGAAATCAAGATCATCGGCGTGCAACCGGTGGATTCCGATGCCATGTATCGTTCGCTGAAAGCCAAAAAGCGCGTCACGCTCGACCACGTCGGGCTGTTCGCCGACGGCGTGGCGGTCAAGCAAGTCGGGCAGGAAACCTTCCGCCTGTGCCGCAAGCTGGTAGATGAAATCATCCTGGTGGACACCGACACCGCCTGCGCCGCACTCAAGGATGTGTTCGAAGACACTCGCTCGATATTGGAACCGGCGGGCGCGCTGTCCATCGCCGGAGCCAAGCTGTATGCCTCACGAGAAAAGCTCAAGGGCGAAACGCTGGTCGCGATCGCCAGCGGCGCGAACATGAATTTCGACCGCCTGCGCTTCGTCGCGGAACGCGCCGACATCGGCGAAAAGCGCGAGGCGATTCTTGCCGTCACGATCCCCGAAACGCCGGGCAGCTTCCGCAAATTCTGCGCCCTGCTCGGCAAGCGCAACATCACCGAATTCAACTACCGCTACGACGACCCCAAAGTGGCGCATGTCTTTGTCGGCATCCAGGTACGTAACGAATCGGAGACCGCCGAGCTGGTGGGCAAGCTGAAGCACCACAAACTGGCCACGCTGGATCTTTCCGATAACGAAATGGCCAAGCTGCACCTGCGCCACCTGGTCGGCGGCCATGCGCCGGAGGTCAAGGACGAAATCATGTTCCGCTTCGAATTCCCCGAGCGCCCCGGCGCGCTGATGAACTTCCTCAACAGCATGAGCCACAGCTGGAACATCAGCCTGTTCCACTACCGCAACCACGGTGCGGATTACGGCCGCGTGCTGGTCGGCATGCAAGTCCCGCACCACGACAAAAAGGCGCTCAAGACCTTCCTCGACACGCTCGGCTACCGCTACTGGGACGAGAGCGGCAATCCGGCTTACCGGCTATTTTTGGGTTGATCGCGCATGCCGGTTTTGCCAACAACGCTTAAGCAAACCATACGCAAAACTATTCTGGCGCAACGCGAGCAACTTCCCGCTGATATTCGTGTCGTATTAAATACGGCAATCACCGAACGGTTGATGCAATTGCATGAATACCGGCAGGCCGAAACTGTGCTGGGCTATATGAACTTCGGCGCGGAATTCGCCAGCGAGTTATGGGTCGAACGTGCATTGGCGGAAGGTAAACGGCTGGCTTTACCCAAGGTGAACCACCACACCAACCAGCTTGACCTGTATTGGGTGGACGATCTGGAGAACCAGCTAATGGCAGGCTTGTGGGGGATACGCGAGCCGGTTGTGGAGCGCTGTGAGCGGCTGGACAACCTAAATGAGGTAGAATTCGCCATGCTGCCGGGTGTGGCGTTTGCCCGCGATGGTGCGCGGCTGGGTTATGGCAGGGGCTTTTACGACAAGCTGCTGGCAAGCATGACCCCTGACATGCCCCAACGCCCCGTGCTGGCCGCAGCAGCGTTCGCGCTGCAAATCGTCGAATTTATTCCGCAGGAAGCAACAGATGTAAAAGTCGAGTGGATTATTACCGAGCAGGAAACGATTGCTTGCTTTGTTAATGAATAACGTTGCGATATCGAAGGAGTAAAGACATGGCAACCGTACCCGATAACGACCCGCAGGAAACCCGAGAGTGGCTGGACGCACTTGAGTCGGTGCTGGAAAGCGAAGGCGCGGAACGCGCGCATTTTCTGCTTGAGCAGTTGATCGACAAGGCGCGCAACGCCGGTGCGGGCGTACCGTTCAGCGCGACCACGCCCTATTGCAATACTATCCCGTTGGAGAAGGAGCAGCGCTCCGCCGGCAACCATGAGATGGAACATCGCATCCGAGCCTTGACGCGCTGGAACGCGATGGCGCTGGTGCTGAATGCCAACCGCGATTCTTCCGAGCTGGGCGGACACATAGCCACCTTTGCTTCGGCGGCGACCTTGTACGATGTGGCGTTCAATCATTTTTTCCACGGCAAAACAGAAGAGCATGGCGGCGACCTGATTTATTTTCAGGGGCACTCCTCGCCCGGCATGTATGCGCGCGCCTTCCTCGAAGGGCGGCTCAGCGAGGAGCAGATGTACAAATTCCGCCAGGAAGCGGACGGCAACGGATTGTCTTCCTACCCGCACCCTTGGCTGATGCCGGACTTCTGGCAGTTCTCCACCGTATCGATGGGGCTGGGGCCGCTGATGGCGATTTATCAGGCGCGCTTCATGCGCTATCTGGAACATCGCGGCATCGCGCAAACTGCCGGGCGCAAGGTGTGGGCATTCCTCGGCGACGGCGAAACCGACGAACCTGAATCACTGGGTGCGATTTCGCTGGCTGGGCGCGAGAATCTCGACAACCTGATTTTCGTCGTCAATTGCAATCTGCAACGGCTCGACGGGCCGGTGCGCGGCAACGGCAAGATCATCCAGGAGCTGGAAGGCGTGTTCCGCGGCGCGGGCTGGAATGTCATCAAGATAGTGTGGGGCAGGCATTGGGATCGCCTGTTCGCCAAGGACAAGAACGGCCTGTTGCAACAACGCATGCAGGAAGTGGTGGACGGCGAATACCAGACTTACAAGGCGAGGGACGGCGCCTATGTGCGCGAGCATTTCTTCGGCAAATATCCGGAATTGCTGGAAATGGTGGCCGACATGTCCGACGAGGAAATCTGGCGGCTGAATCGCGGCGGCCACGATCCATACAAGGTATTCGCGGCTTATGCGGAAGCCGTCAAACATACCGGTCAGCCGACCGTGATCCTCGCCAAGACCGTGAAGGGTTACGGCATGGGCGCATCCGGCGAAGCGCAGAACCCGACCCATCAGCAGAAAAAGATGGATATTGATTCGTTGCTCAAATTCCGCGACCGTTTCAACATTCCGCTTACCGACGCGCAGGTGGAAAGCCTGAATTTCTACCGCCCGCCCGAGGATAGTCTGGAGATAAAGTATTTCAAGGAGCGATGCAGGACGATGGGCGCTGTCCCGGCGCGCAACCCGGTCGATGAGTGCCTGATGGTGCCAAGCCTGGATGCGTTCGATGTGCTGTTGAAAGGCACCGAAGACCGCGAGATTTCTACCACGATGGCGTTCATGCGAATGCTTGGCATCCTGGTCAAGGACAAGAATATCGGCAAGCTGATCGTGCCGATTGTGCCCGATGAATCGCGCACTTTCGGCATGGATGGGCTGTTCCGCCAGATCGGCATCTTCTCGCAGGTCGGGCAGCTTTATACCCCGCAGGATGCCGACCAACTGCTGTTCTACAAGGAAGACAAGAACGGCCAGATATTGCAGGAAGGCATCAACGAAGCGGGGGCGATGTCCTCGTGGATCGCCGCCGCAACGTCCTACGCGAACCACGGCGCGGCGACGATCCCGTTCTATATCTACTACTCGATGTTCGGCTTCCAGCGCATCGGTGACCTGGCCTGGGCGGCGGGTGATATGCTGGCGCGCGGCTTCCTGCTCGGCGGCACCGCAGGACGCACTACGCTGAACGGCGAAGGCTTGCAACATCAGGACGGCCACAGCCACTTGCAGGCGGCGATGATTCCCAACTGCGTATCCTATGACCCGACCTTTGCCTATGAGCTGGCGGTCATCATCCAGGACGGCATGCGCCGCATGTATGTGGAACAGGAAAACGTGTTCTATTACGTCACGGTGATGAACGAGAATTACGCGCATCCGGCCATGCCGAAAGGCGTGGAGTCCGACATCATCAAGGGGATGTATCTCTTGAGTGAAGGGGAAAAGGGGAAGGGGGAAGGGAAGAAACCCAAGGTCCAGTTGCTCGGTAGCGGGACAATATTGCGCGAGGTGATTGCCGCTGCGGAATTGCTGGAAAAGGATTTCGGTGTTGCATCGGACATCTGGAGCGCCACCAGTTTCAACGAGCTGCGCCGCGACGGACTGGATTGCGATCGCTGGAATATGCTGCATCCCGAAGCCAAGCCGCGCGTCAGCCATGTCGAACAATGTATCGCCAAACGCGACGGCCCGGTGATCGCCGCGACCGATTACATCAAGAGCTATGCTGACCAGATTCGCGGGTTTGTGGCCAAATCCTATACTGTGCTGGGCACGGACGGTTTCGGCCGCTCCGATACGCGCAAGAAGCTTCGCAGCTTCTTCGAGGTGGATCGCTTCTACATCGCCGTTGCCGCATTGAAAGCATTGGCCGATGAAGGCACGATCAAGGGCAGCGAAGTCAGCAAGGCGATCAAGTTGTACAAGATCAATCCCGACAAACCCAATCCGGCGACTGTATAAGGTCAGGGGGAGATACACGTGGCAATCAAACAAATACTGGTACCGGACATCGGCAACTTCAAGGACGTGAATGTCATCGAAGTGATGGTCAAGGCAGGCGACACGATCAGCGCGGAAGATAATCTGATCACGCTGGAAACCGACAAAGCGGCGATGGAGGTGCCGTCGCCATACTCCGGCGTGATAAAGGAAATGAAGGTCAAGGTTGGCGATAAAGTGTCGAAAGACTCGGTGATTCTGTTGCTGGAAAGCAGCGACGCTGTGAGCGCGCCTTCCGCGCAGCCTGATCACGCAGTGGCTGCTCCTGCAGTTGCACCGGTAGCAGCCAAGCCCGCCGTAGCGTCCGTGGCAGTCACGACCATTCAACCGGTAGTAACTGGCGGAAAAGCACACGCCAGCCCCGCGATCCGCCGTTTTGCGCGCGAGCTCGGCGTTGATGTTGCGCAAGTCAAAGGCAGCGGTGAAAAGGGGCGCGTCACCAAGGATGACGTGCAGAATTTCGTCAAGGCCGCAATTGCCCAGCCGCGCGGTGCGGCGGGCGGCAGCGGCTTGCAGGTGCTCGCCATGCCGGAAGTGGACTTTGCCAAATTCGGCGCTGTCGAAATCAAACCGCTGTCGCGTATCCAGAAAATCTCCGGCGCGAACTTGCACCGCAACTGGGTGAGCATTCCGCACGTCACTCAATTCGATGAAGCCGATATCAGCGAAATGGAGGCGTTCCGCAAGCAGCTGGGCGAGGAATATGCAAAGCAGAATATCAAAATCACCCCGCTGGCATTCCTGCTCAAGGCAGCCGTAGCCGCGTTACAGAAATATCCTGAATTCAATGCTTCGCTGGATGCCAGCGGCGAGAATCTGGTACTCAAGCAATACTTCCACATCGGCGTGGCGGTGGATACGCCTGAAGGCCTGATGGTGCCGGTGCTGCGCGACGTGGACAGGAAAGGCATCGTGCAACTCGCCAAAGAGCTCGGCGAGATCAGCGCCAGAGCGCGCGACAAAAAACTTGCTGCGGCAGACATGCAAGGCGGCTGCTTCACGATATCCAGCCTCGGCGGGATCGGCGGCACCGCGTTCACGCCGATCATCAACGCGCCGGAAGTGGCGATTTTAGGCGTGTCCAGAGCGAGCGTGAAACCGGTGTACAAGGACGGCGAGTTCGTGCCGCGCCTGATGTTGCCACTGTCGCTGTCTTACGATCACCGCGTGATCGACGGCGCGTCTGCCGTGCGCTTTACCGTTTTTCTCACGCAAGTGCTGGCGGATGTTCGCCGCCTTGTGTTGTAATCGTCCTGCAATGAAATCCCAGGTATCGTAATCAGTGAGCAATCAACCTATCGGCATTTTGGGAGGCACGTTTGACCCGATTCATTACGGACATCTGCGCCTCGCCGAAGAAATGCTGGAGCTCGCCAATCTCCGGCAGATCCGTTTCATCCCCACTGGCATGCCGCCGCACCGCGATGCACCGCTGGTGCCCGCGCATCACCGCAGCGCGATGGTGCAGCTGGCAATCGCCGATCAGCCAGCTTTCGTGCTGGATGACCGCGAAGTCAGGCAAACCACGCCGTGCTTTACGGTGAACACGCTGCGCGAACTGCGCGCCGAGCTGGGCGCGGCACAGCCGCTGTGCCTGCTGATGGGCGGCGATGCATTCCTGCAATTGCATACCTGGCATGAATGGGAGCAATTATTCGAGTTGGCGCACATCGTGGTCGGTTATCGCCCCGGCTTTACGATTGAAGAGCGCATCCACAACGCGCCGGCGAAATTGCGCCTGCACTATCAACAACGCCTGTGTTCAGTGGATGCCTTGTCGCAGCACCCAAACGGCGGGGTTCTCGAGCTGGTCATACCCAAGCTGGAAATCTCAGCTACGCTGATACGCAACCGCGTTGCGGAAAACCGCACGATACGCTACCTGCTGCCCAACACGGTGGCCAACTATATTCTTCAACATCACTTATACAAACCATGCTGACTACCAAAAAAAAGACCCAGGCCGTTGTCGACGCGCTCGAAGAAATCAAGGCCAATAACATCACCGTAATTGACACCAGCAAGCTCAGCACTATGTTCGAGTGCATGGTCATCGCCAGCGCACAATCCACGCGGCAAACCAAGGCGCTTGCCGATAACGTCGTAGCCAAGCTCAAGGAGCGCGGCGAGCAGATTTATGGCCGCGAAGGGGAAGAAAGCGGCGAGTGGATACTGGTTGACCTGGGCGAAGTGCTGGTGCATATCATGCAGCCTGCCGTCCGCGAGTATTACAACCTCGAAGAGCTATGGAGCAAGGCGCAGGCGGCGCGCCCGAAGCTGGCGAAATCTCCCAAGTAAGGGCGCGCCGCGCAGTACTCCTGCAGTTTCCAGAATGAAACTCATTATCGTATCCGTTGGCCACAAGATGCCGGACTGGATCACGGCCGGCTTTAACGAATACGCCAAGCGCATGCCGCGCGAGTCAAAAATCGAGCTGGTGGAGGTAAAGCCCGAACCTCGCACCACCGGCAAGACGACGGCGCAGATCATGGAATCTGAAGCACAACGCATCCTGGCCGCACTGCCGCAAAATTGTCTGCGCATCGCGATGGATGAGCACGGCGCACAGCCGACCACCAGGCAATTTGCCGCACAGATGCAGGGCTGGATGCGTGAAGGGCGGGATGTGGCGTTCATTATCGGCGGCGCGGACGGCCTGCACGATTCCGTGAAACTGGCTGTGCAGCAACTGCTGGCCTTGTCCGCGTTTACCCTGCCACACGCTTTTGTGCGGGTGCTGCTTGCCGAGCAGTTGTATCGGGCATACAACTTGTTGCACAATCACCCCTACCATCGCGAATGAAAAAACTTATCCGCAGATTACGCAGATTCACGCAGATTGATCATGTCGCACACTTAATCTGCGCTAATCCATATAATCTGCGGAAAGAAGTTTTTAGCGGGTGATCTTATGAGAATTATCAAACCACGTATTTACCTTGCCTCGCAGAGTCCGCGCCGCCGCGAGCTGCTTAAACAGATAGGCGTCAATTTCGAGATGCTGTTGTTGCGTTCCGATCCGCGCCGCAATGTGGATGTAGATGAAACCCCCCGTGCCGGTGAGCAACCGGAGGATTATGTGCAGCGGGTTAGCCTTGCCAAGGCTGAAGCGGGTTACGCCA
Source organism: Nitrosomonadales bacterium (assembly GCA_023259055.1). Lineage (GTDB taxonomy): Bacteria > Pseudomonadota > Gammaproteobacteria > Burkholderiales > Gallionellaceae > Gallionella. Next base: position 331,916 of record JAHFQZ010000001.1, on the reverse strand, counting down.
TGCTCAGGCTGCGTAACCTTCCTTCGTTCCCGGTGCTGGCCGCCGATACCACCGTCACGGTAGACGGCAGGATTCTGGGCAAACCGGACAATGACGAACAGGCCGCCGCGATGCTGAGTCAGCTTTCTGGGCGGGAGCATCGAGTGCTGAGCGCGGTTGCAATCGCGCTAAACGAGCATGTCGAAATCGCGCTCTCGGTTTCCACGGTGCGATTCATCACACTCAGCGAAGAGCGTATCCGTCGCTATCTGTTAACCCATGAATACAGGGACAAGGCAGGCGGTTATGCCATCCAGGGATATGCAGGGGCTTTCATAGAACACATTGCCGGAAGCTATTCCGGTGTGATGGGCTTGCCGCTGTTTGAAACCGTGCAGTTGCTGCAACGCTTCGATTACCCCACACCATGAGCGAAGATATACTTATCAACGTCACCCCGCAGGAAACCCGGGTTGCAGTGATGCAGCTGGGCGCAGTGCAGGACTTACACATCGAGCGCGGCAGCAATCGCGGTATGGTCAGCAACGTTTATCTTGGCAAGGTCAAACGCGTGCTGCCGGGCATGCAGTCTGCATTTATCGACATCGGCCTGGAGCGCTCGGCATTTCTGCATGTTGCCGATATCTGGGAAAACAGCAATAACGGTGATGCAGCCAAGCCGATAGAAAAAATTCTTTTTGAAGGGCAGAACCTGCTGGTGCAAGCCATCAAGGAGCCTCTCGGCAGCAAGGGCGCGCGGCTATCCACGCAGCTCAGTATCGCCGGACGCCTGCTGGTGTACCTGCCGCAAGAGACCCACATCGGCGTGTCGCAGCGCATTGAAAGCGAGGAGCAGCGCGATGCGTTGCGCGCCAGGCTGCAAACTGCATTGACGCCTGAGCATCAGGGCGGCTACATCATCCGTACCGTGGCGGAGGCATCAGTGGAGCTGGATTTCGATGCCGATATCGCCTATCTGGACAAGCTTTGGGGGAATTTACAAACTGCCGCGAAAACCGCCAGTGCCCCGCAACTGCTTTATCAGGAACTCGACATCAGCTTGCGTGTGCTGCGCGATTTTGTCAGTCATGAAACAACGCGCATTCTGGTCGATTCGCGCAGCACCTACCAAAGGATGCTGGAGTTCGCTCAAGCCTACAATCCCATCGCAGCAGAACGGCTCGAGCACTATCCGGGAGTGCGCCCTTTGTTCGATTTGTATGGCGTGGAAGAGGAAATTGAGCGCGCCTTATCCAAACGGGTTGATCTGAAATCAGGCGGCTATCTCATTATTGACCAGACCGAAGCCATGACCACCGTGGACGTGAACACCGGCGGTTTCGTCGGATTGCGCAATTTCGACGACACCATCTTCAAGACCAATCTTGAAGCAACGCAAGTCATTGCGCGGCAACTGCGCCTGCGTAATCTGGGTGGTATTATCATTTGCGATTTCATCGACATGGACACGCAGGAGCACCGTGATGCAGTGCTGGAAGAATTCAAGAAAGCCCTGGCTCGCGACCATACGCGCATCAACGTGAACGGTTTTTCTTCGCTGGGGCTGGTCGAGATGACCCGCAAGCGCACTCGCGAAAGCCTGGCGCATGTGCTGTGCGAGTCTTGCCCGACTTGCCAAGGGCGAGGCGAGGTGAAAACCGCGCAGACGGTGTGTTACGAAATCCTGCGCGAAATTGTCCGCGAGGCACGCCAGTTCAACGCCCGCGAATATCGCATCATGGCTTCGCAGCAGGTAATCGATTTATTTCTCGATGAGGAGTCCCAAGCGCTCGCGCAGCTTTCAGACTTCATCGCCAAACCGATCTCGCTGCAAGTCGAGACGATGTATAACCAGGAGCAATATGACGTCATCCTGATGTGATGTGCCTATATCCTGCGTCCAGCCCATACCACCCAAACCACTCGGCCAAGGATGGCAAAATCCCGGCCATCTATATCGGACAGGCTAATAGTGAAAGTCTCGTAAGCCGGATTGTCGCTGACAACCTTGATGATTCCGCCCGGCAGGATCTGCAAACGCTTCACCAGCGGCACCCCGTTCATCCTTAGTATGTAGACGCCCTCGCGGTCAGGCCTGGTGGCGCGCCGGTCCAGCAGGATCGTGTCGCCGGGGCGCAGCGTCGGCTCCATGCTTTCATCATCCATATAGACCAGGAACAAATCGGAAGGCTCAGCGTTCAGCTCCCGTTTGATCCAGGTCGCGCTGAATTGCAGTATTTCATCGGTAACGCGCCCATGGCCGGACACCGAAGCTGCATTTGCTGCATCTTTTATATCGTAGAGCGGTAGAGAAACAAAAGATTTGTCCAGTTGGGCTGCTTGCGCGACATTATTTGCATCCAGCAGCGCTTTTGCCGCAGCTGCCCCGGCAGATTTGCTCGCCGCGACGCGTTGCCCCAGCCAAAAGATAAAATCCCGCTCGCAGATTTCAGCAAAATCGATCAGGAAGTCTATGTCAGGCACGCGCCTGCCAGTTTCATAGTTAACGATCGTTGTGGTGCTGACGTTTAGCCTGGCCGCCATTTCAGGTAATGTCATTCCTAAATGCATGCGACACTTTTTTAGTTCTTTTCCAATTGTTGCCATATCCACGCTGTGACTTGTTGTAATGAGAAATCATTAAAGCATAATATTGCCTCTTACGCAACATAAGTTGTCGATACTAACCACGAAAGTGGTTGACATCATAAACGAATGTGATTATATTGCTTTCATCAATTTGTGTTTTCTTGTCAGACTGTGTCGCAATCGAATAGAGAGGCCGCCATGCAAGCGCACCAAGAACTGAAAATGACCCAAAAAACGATCGTGGAAAGCCAAAACCGCGAACTGCTGACCTTCACACTGGGCAGCGAGGAATACGGCATCGAAATCCTCAAGGTGCAGGAGATCCGCGGCTATGAAGCCGTCACCACGATCGCCAACGCGCCCGAATTCATCAAGGGAGTGATCAACCTGCGCGGCGTCATCGTGCCCATCGTCGACATGCGCATCAAATTCAAGCTGGGCAGCGTTACCTACGACGAAACCACCGTCGTGATCATCCTTAACGTCGCCAACCGTGTCGTGGGTATGGTGGTGGACGGCGTTTCTGATGTGACCACCCTGAAGGCGGACGAGATCAAGCCTGCGCCGGAATTCGGTTCCGGCCTGGATGTTAAATACCTGCAAGGGCTGGGCACCGTGGACGAACGCATGATCATCCTGGTGGACATCGAAAAACTGATGACCAGCCGCGATATGGAGTTGATCGAAACAGCAGAAGAGATGGCCGCCTAGCGTGGGTTGAACCGGCCCATGATGATTTGCGGGTCAGAATAATATTTAAGAGGAGTAACAATCATGTCATTTGTAAATCTAAGAGTAGGTGCGCGTTTGGGAGCGGGCTTCGGCTTGGTGTTGATTATGCTGTCAGTCATTGTCATGATCGGCATCTCCAAACTTTCCGGGGTCAGCGATATCACTGACAAGATGGCAAACAAGGACTGGGTCAAGTCGGTCATTGCCAATGATGTTGGCGACTTGGCGAGCGAAATTATGAGCTCCAGTTTCGAATTGTTCTTGTTAACCGACAAGGCGGTGATCGCCAAGGCTCTGGAGCGCATCGAAAAAAACAGAAACGCCATTACAGAAAAGCTGGGGCAGCTAGACGGGCTAGTCTACCGTCCCGAAGCCAAGGCAAAGCTTGCCAACATCAGGGAGGCGCGTAAACCTTATATTGCCGCATATAGCAAGGCCGCCAAGCTGTTGCTGGAAGAAGGCAAGCGCGAGGAAGCGATGCGCGTCATGACGGACGAAACCATGCGCGCAGCCACTCCTTATATGGAAGCCATTCACGATCTGGCAATGTTCCAAGGGCAGATAATGGAGGAGTCCGGCAAGGAAGCCGCAGCCAGCTATCAATCGGGGCGCAATGTGATGATTGCGCTTGGCGTGCTCGCAGTGCTTTTCGGCACCAGTTTCGCCTGGTTCATCACCCGCTCCATCACTCGCCCCTTGCAGGAAGCGGTGGATTTGGCCAGTGCGGTAGCCAAGGGCGATCTGACCCAGCGCATCGAGGTGAAGTCCAGAGATGAAGTCGGACAACTGCTGCAGGTGCTGAAAGACATGAACGAAAGCCTTACCGGCATCGTCGGCGAAGTGCGCGGCTCCACCGAATCGATCACCACTGCCTCGCAGGAAATCGCGCAGGGCAACGCCGATTTGTCGCAGCGTACCGAGGAACAAGCCTCCAGCCTGGAAGAAACAGCAAGCAGCATGGAAGAACTCACTTCCACCGTCCGGCAGAATACCGAGAACGCCAAGCAAGCCAACCAGCTGGCCAACAACGCCTCGGATATTGCCGTCAAGGGCGGTAAAGTGGTGGGCGATGTAGTTCATACGATGGCCTCGATCAGTACCAGCTCCAAGAAGATCGTCGATATCATCAGCGTTATCGAAGGCATCGCCTTTCAGACCAACATCCTGGCCCTGAACGCCGCCGTCGAAGCGGCACGCGCCGGCGAACAGGGGCGCGGCTTTGCGGTGGTAGCCGGCGAAGTGCGCAACCTGGCGCAACGCTCCGCCGCCGCCGCCAAGGAAATCAAGACCCTGATCGACGACTCGGTAGGTAAAGTGGAGGTAGGCTCCAAACAGGTTGATCAGGCCGGCGCGACGATGACTGAAATTGTGCAGGCAGTAAAACGCGTCACCGACATCATGGCTGAGATTGCCGCTGCCTCCAACGAGCAGAGTGCAGGCATCGAACAGGTCAACCAAGCGATCATCCAGATGGACGAAGTCACCCAGCAGAACGCCGCGCTGGTGGAAGAGGCCGCAGCCGCAGCCGAAGCGATGCAGGAGCAAGCAGGAGTGCTGATGGAAGCGGTGAGTATATTCAAGCTGGAAGGGGGCAGTGCGAATGCGCAGAAAGCCGTGGTAAAAGCTGTTGCTAGAACTGCTAGCGCACCAGCCTTCTCGCATCATCGTGCCCCTACCGCAGTGTCAACGAGGAAAGTGCGCAATCAGGTCAAGGCGCAAGAGGGCAAGGACGGAGACTGGAAAGAGTTTTGAACGAGTCGGTTAACCTGCGTTAAAAACAATTGGCTGGATTTTCTGAATTTATCTATCAAATAATTTTGTCAGTCAGCCCTTGGCTCCGCCGGGGAAGCGGCTCAGCTATTTTTGGGCGGAAGAGTCAATAAAAATGCGTATGGTGGGCAGTGCGGGTTCAGCGCTGCCCAAAAGCATCTAAACACTAAAGGGAAACACCATGCAGACAAACAATGAACAAGCTACGACCGGCACAAGCCGCGAACTGCTGACCTTCACACTGGGCAGCGAAGAATACGGCATCGATATCCTAAAGGTGCAGGAGATCCGCGGCTACGAAGCCGTCACCTCGATCGCCAATGCACCCGAATTCATCAAGGGTGTAATCAACCTGCGCGGCATCATCGTCCCCATCGTTGATATGCGCATCAAATTCAAGCTGGGCAGCGTCACCTATGGCGAGACCACCGTCGTGATCATCCTCAACATCGCCAACCGAGTCGTGGGTATGGTGGTGGACGGCGTATCCGACGTGACCACCCTTAAGGCGGATGAAATCAAACCGGCACCGGAATTCGGCGCCGGATTGGATACGCAATATCTTCAGGGCTTGGGCACCGTGGATGATCGCATGATCATCCTGGTGGATATCGAGAAGTTGATGACTAGCCGCGACATGGAGTTGATCGAAACAGCAGAAGAGATGGCTGCTTGACTTAAAGAGAACAGGTAGCTAGTGAAATATAAGGTAGCTAATTTAAGAGGAAAACAAACATGTCATTGGCTAATTTAAAAGTAGGTGCACGTCTGGGGTTGGGCTTCGGCGCGATGATTGCGATGATGATTGTGGTCGCTATTCTGGGCGTCACCAATTTGCGCAGTATTCAAGGCGAGCTTAAAGACATTATTAATGATAAATTTCCCAAGACGGTTTGGGCAAACGACATGATAGACGGTGTTAACACCATCGCCCGCGCAATGCGCAATGCGCTGCTGGAAACGGATAAAGCGAAAATTGAAAAAGAGCTGGAACGCATCGAAGAGTCGCGCAAAATCATCAAGGAAAACTTGGATAAGCTGGAAGATAAAATCAAGACCGTGGAAGGGAAAGCTGTTCTCGCCACTATGGTGAATGAGCGCAGCAAATATATCGACTCGCAAACCGCTTTTATGAAGTTGATGAAAGAAGGCAAACAGGAGGAGGCCAAGGTTCTTCTTCTTCGTGACATACGTCCGCTTCAGGCAACCTATACTCAAAGTATAAGCAAGCTGATTGATTTCCAGAGCGACTTGATGACCAAGGCAGGTGAGGAAGCCGATAAGCAAGTTCAGGGCATCATCTTAATGATCATCGTAATTTCGTTGATTGCTCTTGTGGTGGCAGTGCTCACTGGTTTTCTTGTTACCCGTTCCATTACCCGCCCTTTGCAGGAGGCAGTCGAAGTGGCAGGCGCGGTAGCCAAGGGCGACCTGACACAGCGCATTGAAGTGAAATCCACGGATGAAACCGGGCAATTACTGCAGGCTTTGAAGGACATGAACGACAGCCTGGTTGGCATCGTCGGTGACGTGCGCGGCACCACCGAATCGATCACCACTGCCTCGCAGGAAATCGCGCAGGGCAACGCCGACCTGTCGCAGCGTACCGAGGAACAAGCCTCCAGCCTGGAAGAAACCGCTTCAAGCATGGAAGAACTCACCTCCACCGTTCGGCAGAATACCGAGAACGCCAGGCAAGCCAACCAGCTGGCCAACAACGCCTCGGATATTGCCGTCAAGGGCGGTAAAGTGGTGGGAGACGTGGTACTCACTATGGCCTCGATCAGCACCAGCTCCAAGAAGATCGTCGATATCATCAGCGTTATCGAAGGCATCGCCTTCCAGACCAACATCTTGGCTCTGAACGCCGCCGTCGAAGCGGCACGTGCCGGAGAACAAGGCAGGGGTTTTGCGGTGGTAGCAGGCGAAGTGCGCAATCTGGCGCAGCGCTCGGCAGACGCCGCCAAAGAAATCAAGACCCTGATCGGAGACTCGGTGGACAAAGTAGATGCCGGTTCCAAACAAGTAGACCAAGCCGGTGCGACGATGGCCGAAATTGTCCAGGCGGTAAAACGCGTCACCGACATCATGGCTGAGATTGCCGCTGCCTCCAACGAGCAGAGTGCAGGCATCGAACAGGTCAACCAAGCGATCATCCAGATGGACGAAGTCACCCAGCAGAACGCCGCGCTGGTGGAAGAGGCCGCAGCCGCAGCCGAATCGTTGCAGGAACAATCGGAAGTGCTGATGGAAGCGGTGAGCATATTCAAGCTGGAAGATGGCAAGGCGAGTGCGCAGAAAGCCGTGGTAAAAGCTGTTGCTAGAACTGCCAGCGTACCGGCCATCTCGCATCATCGTGCCCCTACCGCAGTGGCAACGAGAAAAGAGCGCAAGCTGGTCAATTCCAAAGAGGGCAGGGACGGAGACTGGAAAGAGTTTTGATATAACAACTGATAGAACTACAGCCATTCCACTAGGTTGTCAAAGGACGACAACCTAGTAGCCCGGCAACAGACCTGGGCAAGTCATTGGTTATAGCCATTCGACTAGGCTATCTTTATGTATGGCGGGATTTGCCTACCGAGTCATGCCAGTTCTGAGCCTGTCGGGCGGTTCCCGTCCTTGGAAGACATTATCTTTTAGAACTTGGTCATTTGAATTTAAATGTTTTTTGAAAAAAGAGGAATTTGTATGATCAAGATTTTGGCTAGCCTTGTTGTTGCCACGTTACTGAATGGTTTTGCGGTAATTGCTCAAGCCGAGCAGTTCAAGCTAGTCATTATGCAGGATGAGAAGGGTGCAGCTCAAAAATATGCCCCTCTCGCCAGCTATCTCAAGACCAAGGGTGTCGAAATCATCCTGGTCGGCGCTCCTGATTACATCAAGGCAGCGCAGATGTTCACTGCCGGTGAGGTAGACGGCATGTTCAGCGGCTCCGGTGTGGCGGGTATCATGCTCGTTAAGGGGTTGGCAAACCCGGTGGTGCGGCCGGTAAGCAAGGATGGCAACAGTACCTATTGGGCTGTGGTGATCGCTCCGACGGGCGCAGCCAAGTTCACCGGCTCGTCCGACTACTTCGCTGGTAAAAAGGTCATGCTCACCAGTCTTGCCTCTTCGGGTGAGATATATTTTCACTCCTTGACGGGTGCTAAAGCAGTGAAGGCCACCCTCATGAAGGCCGCATCCCACGGTTCCGCCATCGATGCACTGTCCAAGGGTGTCGCCGATGTGGCGATTGTCAAGAACCGGGTTTGGGACAAGGAAAAGAGCAAGTATTCCAACCTTGCCATGGTGGGCGAGGACAACGGTGCAAACCCGGATAGCACCTTGATCGTCTCCAAAAAAGCGAATGCAGATACTGTCAAAAAGGTCTCCAGCGCCTTGTTGGGCTTGAAGGGCGACAGCTCTGCCGAGGCCAATGCAGTGCGTGATTCCTTGAACGTCAATGAGTACATCACCACCACGACCGCCGATTTTAAACACTCTTTGGAGTTATTGAAGAAGGCGGGTGTCGATGCTTCCTTTCAGTTCGCATTTTAATTAAGTTGGGTAAACACACCGGCTATGCCAGGGACTTGCCAAGGTTTGACCTTGGGGAGACCGCATAGAAAGCCAAAATTGGCATCCGCGTTCCCTCCCCTGGCATGAGGCGAGCATTAACCAATGACTTGGTTGGCGTAGTTTGCCAACTTGGCCAGATGGCTCTGGAAAGCCGTTTGCCAGCCTGGTCTAATAGCTAAGAGCCTGTCGAAGTGGCCGGCTTTGATGAAACAATTAACCATCTCTCTACACAACAGTGCTGGGTTAGCTCAACTCAGCAATAGTAATGACGAATTAGGAATGAAATATGAAATATCAACTGTTCAGGCTGGATTCGATCAAAAAGAAACTGATACTGCCGACGCTGCTGCTGGTCACGATTCTGTTCAGTGCATTGGGCAGTGTGCTGGTTGTCCAGCAATATCGCGTGCTGAATTCGATGATGGAATCCAAAGCGGACAGCCTTGTCAATATGCTCACAACGATCAGTGTGCAGTACGTGCTCAATTATGACTTTATCGCGCTGGAAGGATTCGTCAAGGAAACGGGAAAGGACAAGGACATCGCGTTTGCCGAATATTACGACGCAGATGGCAGGTCGCTTACCGGTAACGTCATGAAAGCGCCAGATATTACCTCGCATTTGCTGGTGTATGAGCGTGACATCGTTGATACGAACGGCAAGAAGATCGGCAAGGTCAAGGTAGGATATACGACCACTGTGCTTGATAAAATGCAGCAATCCAGCATTACAATCATTGCCGTAAGCGTTTTGGCGGTGCTTGGCTTGCTTGCTTTTGGGTTGGCAATAATCGTAAGAGGAGTAGCTCAACCAGCGGTAAAGATACAGGAAGGCCTTGCCCTGCTTGCCCAGGGAGAGGGCGATCTGACGGCAAGAATAGAAATAACATCGAATGATGAGCTTGGGCGAATCGCGATCGCTTTCAACCAGACGATGGAAAAGTTGCATTCCCTGGTCGTTAAAATCAGGAATATTTCACAATCGATTGATACTGGCATTGGGGAAATTGCACGAGGCAATGCCGACCTGTCGCGGCGCACCGAGGAGCAGGCATCCAGCCTGGAAGAAACCGCATCCAGCATGGAAGAACTCACCTCCACCGTGAAGAGAAATACTGAGAGCGCAAGGCACGCCAATCAGCTGACGACCAATGCTTCGGAAATTGCAATCAAAGGCGGCAAGGCAGTCGGCGAGGTGGTCGAAACGATGGCCTCGATCAGTGACAGCTCCAAAAAGATTGTCGACATCATCTCGGTGATTGACAGCATTGCCTTTCAGACCAACATCCTCGCGCTTAATGCCGCCGTCGAGGCAGCGCGTGCAGGAGAGCAGGGCAGGGGTTTTGCCGTCGTGGCCGGTGAAGTGCGCAATCTGGCGCAACGCTCCGCCGCCGCCGCAAAGGAAATCAAAACCCTGATCGGCGACTCGGTGAGCAAGGTGGATGCAGGAACCAAACAGGTGGATCATGCCGGAGTGACGATAAACGAGGTCGTTCAGGCGGTGAAGCGCGTCACCGACATCATGGCCGAAATCGCCGCCGCATCTAACGAGCAGAGCGCGGGCATCGAGCAGGTGAACCAGACTATCATCCAGATGGACGAAGTGACCCAGCAGAACGCCGCGCTGGTCGAAGAGGCCGCAGCCTCAGCCGAATCTATGCAGGAGCAAGCAGGGGTGCTGATGGAAGCGGTAAGTATCTTCAAGCTGGAAGCCGGCAAGGCGCGTATGCAGAAAGCCGTGGTTAAATCCGTTGCAAGAACTGCCAGCGTACCTGCCATCTCGCATCGTCGTGCCCCGACCGCAGTGGCAACAAGAAAAGAGCGCAAGCTGGTCAATTCAAAAGAAAACAATGACGGCAGTTGGAAAGAGTTTTGATATAACAACTGATAGAACTACTAGCCATTTGACTAACCCAGCAAAAGACGCTGGGCAAGTCATTGGTTATCGCCATTCGACTAGGCTATCAAAAGGCTTTGCATAGCCATTCGGCTAAGTCACCAAAATATGGTGACATAAGCTGCTGGTTAACGATAGCCTAGTCGCTGGTTATAGTCTGGTCGTATAATGTTTTCAGGGGGCGCGATTGATACTCGCGCCCTTTGTTATGTGTAATCGTGTTGGACGAAATAGAGATGAATAGTGTCATGGCAAATAAAATTACATGGTTAGTATTTAGCGGGCTTATGGCGTGTAACGTCGCATTTGCGGAAACAGAGGATGCGCCGGACTGGAATAAACAAACACTGTCTGGAGACTGGGGCGGAACACGATCCGGTCTTTACAGTAAGGGAGTGGATTTGGAATTCACTCATAAAAGCGACATGCTGGCGAACATGTCGGGCGGCATTAAGCGCGGCACGGCTTGGATGGGACACACCGAAGCCAGGATCAAGATGAACCTGGAAAAATTATGGGATCTGGATTCCACAACCGCTTATGTCCATTTCCACAGCGATCTCGGCAGCAAGTTCAACCGCGATTACGTCGGCAGCTTTGTCGGCGTGGACAATATCGAAACGAGCGCAAACACCGCGCAATTTTTTCACGCATGGCTGCAAAAAAGCTTTTCCGATGACAGGTTGTCAGTGCTGGCAGGTATCTACCCGATTGATTCCGAGTTTTATGTCACCGATACTTCGGGTGTATTTATTCAGCCTCCTTATGGCATGGCGAATGATTTGGCGCAGACCGGCCAGAATGGGCCGCCGATTTTTCCGATTGGCGCGCTGGCGGTGCGCATGAAATACACTTCTCCCGGAAAAAATTTTTACTTGCAAGGCGCCTTGACGGATGGTGTGCCTGGCGACCCAAATAACCCGTATGGCACTCATATCCAGCTTAACAAGGGGGACGGCACACTTTCGATAGTTGAATTCGGTTACACCCCACAGGAAGAAGAGCCGCCCTTTAAGGCAAACAAGCCCGGAGAGATGGTAGAGCCAGAGCAGAAAGTGCATGAGGAGCATGAATCTTTCAATAAGACTGCTATCGGCTTCTGGCGTTATTCTGCACGTTTTGGCGACCTGAATCCCGCTGCCGTGGACACATCCGGCAATCCGTTGCGCCATATCAGCCACGGGATTTACTTTTTGGCAGAGCGTACCTTATTGGTCGAAAAGGATCATACGTCGCAAGGACTGTCGGGTTTTGTCCGTTTTGGTACGGCGAGCAGAGACATCCAGCAGGCCGATTGGACAGGGAGCCTGGGATTGCGCTATCACGGCCTGCTTTCCGGGCGCGATGACGATATCGCCGGTATCGCAATCACGGTAAACCACGCCAGCAATAAATACCGGCTCCTTAACAATGCCGACAGCAATGAAATGGACGTGGAAGCGACTTATCGCGCGCAAATCAATCCATGGCTCGCTTTGCAGCCTACGTTGCAGTATATCGCCAATCCTAATATGGATGCGGTATTGGGCAATGCGTGGGTGGTTGGGGCACGATTTGAGTTAGCACTGTAGGGGCCGCGATTTACCGGGCAATATAGCCAGCCAAGTAAGCATTGTATGTAATTCGTGCAAACGACATAACCAGACGGGTGTGAAATGAATTTAACGATCAAAGGTAAGCTTGTTCTCAACATAACGGCCGGGATACTGGCCGTTGGCTCGCTGATAGCGATTTCCAGCAGCGGGTTATCCTAATTGGCGGTTTTGCAGGATGTGGGGGTGCATCGCGCCGATAGTAGCCGTGACGGCACCGAGGCCGCAAATATCGACGCGAACCTGTACCAGGTGATGCAGATGCGGTCATCAACCGCGAGCTTGCGGAAAGCGAAAAAGCATGGGTAAAAATACGGTGACATAAGCCGCTGGCTAACAATAGCCAATCGCAGGTTATAGTTTCGTCAAGTAATGTAGTGCAAGCAAGGGGGCGCGATTGATACTCGCGCCCCTTATTTATGCAATAATAATTTTGTGGGTAATAGAATGTTTTATATGTCCTGACCCAAAGATTTGTCTAGAAACGGCAGTTGCACCAACTCTATGTGAAGATCATGATGCAACGAGTCTAATCTGGTGTTCAACATCTTGAAGGACATCGTCAAACATAAAGCAGTCGCCATATGGGTTCTGTCGCTGGCAACTGGACGGGCAATTGGAAGGCGTCGAGTAGCAATGCCACCGACCGGTTCCATAACCGAGTCCGAAAAGCTTTCAAAGCTACACTGCGCTTGGCGCGGATTCGGTTTATAAGTTAGAAGAAGTAACGCTTTAATTGTTGGGGAGTAAAAAATGAAATTCACCAATATCAACATCGGGAAACGCCTGGCAATCACGTTTGGCATTACCACCTTGCTGACTCTCATAATGTTATTTGTGTCGTACCAGGCTATCAACAGCCTGACTGACCGTTGGGAGCAATTCCATACCGTATCGCTGGAAAAATACACGGCGGCTTCCCAAGGCGATTCGCATCTTGGCGACGCGATTCACCACTTTAAGAATTATCTGCTGCGCGGGCAGGATTACGACAAGAAGTTCATGGACGATATAGCGGCGATAGACCAGGCCGCCGCTAGCTATGTAAACAATCACGGCGAAATGAACGAACGCGAAAAGACGGCATTGAGGCAGATCAAGGATGGAGCCGATACCTATCGTGCGGCGATTAAACAAGCCGCTGAAATGAAAACGGCAGGAAAGTCTATTGAGGAAATCGACAAATTGATCAAGGGGGCAGACAAAGAAATCAGCAAGGCATTCGATGAATTGACGAAGGTCGCGCAGGAAGAAACAGGCGCGACCGCGCAGTCGATCTCCAGCACAGCTGTCAGCAGCAAGCGGGAAATCATTTTTATCGGTGTCCTGGCAGCCGTACTGAGCATGTTGTTTGCGTGGATGACAGCGATCAACATCACCCGCCCCTTGAAAGAAGCTGTGACTGTGGCTGCCGCTGTAGCCAAGGGCGACCTGACCCAGCGCATCGAAGTGACATCCACGGATGAAGTCGGACAACTGCTGCAAGCCCTGAAAGGCATGAACGAAAGCCTGGCCGGCATCGTCACCGAAGTACGCGGCACCACCGACTCGATCTCCACCGCCTCGCAGGAGATCGCGCAGGGTAATGCCGACCTGTCACAGCGCACCGAAGAGCAAGCCTCCAGCCTGGAAGAAACTGCATCCAGCATGGAAGAACTCACCTCCACCGTGAAGCAGAATGCCGAGAACGCCAAGCAAGCCAACCAGCTGGCCACCAACGCCTCAAACATCGCCGTCAAGGGCGGTCAGGTCGTGGGTGATGTGGTCGAAACGATGGCCTCCATCAGCGACAGCTCCAGGAAGATCGTCGACATCATCAGCGTTATCGAAGGCATTGCGTTCCAGACCAACATCCTTGCCCTGAATGCAGCCGTGGAAGCTGCACGCGCCGGTGAACAGGGGCGCGGCTTCGCAGTCGTGGCGGGCGAAGTGCGCAACCTGGCTCAACGCTCGGCCGCCGCCGCCAAGGAAATCAAGACCCTGATCGACGATTCTGTGAACAAAGTAGACAGCGGCTCAAAACAAGTCGACCAGGCCGGTGCGACAATGACCGAGATCGTCCAGGCGGTGAGGCGCGTCACAGATATCATGGCCGAGATCGCCGCTGCTTCCAACGAACAGAGCGCGGGCATTGAGCAGGTGAACCAGGCAATCACCCAGATGGATGAAGTGACGCAACAGAATGCCGCGCTGGTGGAAGAGGCAGCAGCCGCAGCCGAAGCAATGCAGGAACAAGCGGAGGTGCTGATGCATGCAGTGAGCATTTTTAAGCTGGAAGGGAGCAGGGCGATGTCGCGGGCAGTCGCAGCAAAACCCGTCGTAGCCAGAACTGCCAGCAGACCCTCCCTCGTGCATACTGTCTCGACTGCAGTGGCAACGAGGAGAGAGCGCAATCAAATCAAGGCGCAAGAGGGCAAGGACGGCGACTGGAAAGAGTTTTAGTCCCGTCAAGTAATGTGCTACAGGGCGTGATTGTATTCGCGTCCTTTTTATATGATATCGAATCTGGCTGGCATTAAAGTGATTTATAATAATTTTCCTGAAAAAGACAGTTGCATCATCTGCTGCGCACGAGATGGTGCAACTGTCTTTTTCAGGCTGAATATTTGACAACAATATTATTAGAGAGCTATCCATTGAAAGAATCAGCGTTCCAGGGCGAGCTGACATCGAAACACTTATAGCCAGCCGCGATATGGCTCTGAACATATCGGCGGAAAAAACAGATGTCTGGTAAGGGTTGCAAGGGGAAGTACGGCGTCGAATCATTTGCCTGTTATGGAATGATTTTTTTGTGGCAGTATTTTGGCTGAGGAAAGCATGAAGAATTTATCGTTAAAAGCAAAACTTTTCACACTGGCCGCAGTGGCATTGATGGCGCTGGTCATTGTCGGCGCAGTCGGATGGATGGGGTTGTCGAACACAGCAGAGGCCATGCAGGAAATCGGCAAGGTGAGCTTGCCCTCAGTTCATGGCCTGGGATTGATCAATGAGGCCAAGACAGCGATACAGTCAGCCAACCGGAATGTGGCATTTCTTGAGAAAAAATATGGATCGCAAAATGAGTTTGACGCTTTTCTCAGGGATAGAAAAAATAAATTGTATCAGGCTGATGAGGGCTGGAATATTTACGAGCCACTGCCGCGAACCGAGGAAGAAGATGTGCTTTGGAAACAATTCGTCAAGGAGTGGGGGGATTGGAAGGCTGCCGATGCAAAAGTTTCCGAAATCATATCCGAACTGGGCCATAACACCGGGGAGGTGCACCAGAAGGCATTATTCGTCGAGTTCTACAAAAGAAGTGACGATGCCCTGCCGCTATTCAACAAGGTTGGAGCCACCCTCGGCAAGCTTGTCGATCTGAACGTGCTCGCTGGCGACATAGCCGTGGAAGAGGGAGAGAAGTTGGTCAGCAAATCCAGGGTAATCTTGCTGAACTGCTTACTCGCCGTGCTTGCCATCCTGCTGCTGCAGATCGTGTGGATCACACGCAGTATCCTTAAGCAACTGGGTGGCGAGCCGGCCTATGTCGCCGAAGTGGTTAAGCGTGTGTCGGAAGGAGATCTGACTGTGGTCGTGGAAACCAAAGCCAAAGATAACAGCAGCATGCTGTATGGCATCAAGGACATGGTCAGCAAACTCACCGGCATTGTTAACGAAGTGCGTGGCACCACCGAATCGATCACCACCGCCTCGATGGAAATCGCGCAGGGCAACGCCGACCTGTCGCAGCGCACCGAAGAACAGGCCTCGAGCCTGGAAGAAACAGCGAGCAGTATGGAAGAACTCACCTCCATCGTCCGGCAGAATGCCGAAAATGCAAAACAAGCCAACCAGCTGGCCGACAACGCCTCCGACATCGCCGTCAAGGGTGGACAGGCCGTGGGCGACGTGGTGCACACGATGACCTCGATCAGCGGCAGCTCGAAGAAGATCGTGGACATTATCTCGGTGATTGACAGTATCGCTTTCCAGACCAACATCCTCGCTCTCAATGCAGCCGTGGAAGCAGCGCGCGCAGGAGAACAGGGGCGCGGTTTTGCCGTTGTGGCAGGAGAAGTGCGCAGCTTGGCGCAACGCTCCGCCGCCGCCGCCAAAGAGATCAAGACCCTGATCAACGACTCGGTAAACAAAGTGGATGCCGGAACGAAGCAAGTAAACCAGGCTGGTGCGACGATGACCGAAATCGTTCAGGCGGTGAAACGCGTCACCGACATCATGGCCGAGATCGCCGCCGCCTCGAACGAGCAGAGCGCGGGCATCGAGCAGGTAAGCCAGGCGATTACCAGGATGGACGAAGTGACCCAGCAGAATGCTGCACTAGTAGAAGAAGCGGCTGCAGCAGCCGAAACAATGCAGGAACAAGCCCACGACCTGTATGAGGCAGTAGGCACATTCAGAGTGGTAGGGGGAAGAGAAGCCGCGGAGAGATACGCAGCTAAGGTAGCTACCCTGCGCACTAACAGACCTGCAATTGATCAACGAGTTTTTATTCCGGCGTCGGACGAGATTGTTCGCAAAATCGCCTGAGCAAAAGAAGCCAACGACGACTGGAGAACTACAGTCTCACTTTGCTCAATGCGGGGTTAAGCTCGGCAAGATATATGGTAAGAGAAAAAAATGAACAACTGGTGGAGCAAGATACCGCTTAAAAACAAGTTGCAGATCCCCATCCAATTGATCTTGCTGGTGGTGATGGTGTTGGCGCAGCGTGCCGCTTTGGACAAGTTTGAAGAACGCGTACTTGAGGAATCTCGGCAAAAGGCAGTCGTGGCGGCGGATGGTGTGTTGAACGGCCTGAATATGCTGATGATCAACGGCATAATCAGTAATGCCGAACAGCGTGCTTTATATATCAGGAAGATGCGTGAATCGGACAAGGTGCTTGATTTGCGCAATATTCGCAATAAACCGATACAGGATCAGTTTGGTGCCGGGTTGCCATCCGAACAGGTGGTTGATGAGATGGACAGGCTCACATTGACCTTATCCCAAGAGCAAAGCAAATTGCTCGATCAGAATGGGATGATGTCTTTGCGCATCGTCAAGCCTTTTATTGCAAAGCGCGAATTTCGCGGCACGAATTGCCTGGATTGTCATGCGGTACCCGAAGGCACTGTGCTCGGTGCGGTAAGTATCACTTATGATATTTCGGATGAGTTTAAAGTGATGCGCCAAGCCAATATTACCTTGTGGGGGGTGCAGGCAGTCATTCAATTATTTTTGTACTTTGTGATTGGTTGGCTGATTGGTTTTGTCACTCGTCCTTTGCAGGATGCCGTGGAAGTGGCCAACGCAGTAGCCAAGGGCGACCTGACGCATATCATCGAAGTGAAATCAAGAGATGAAACCGGGCAGTTGCTGCAAGCACTGAAAGACATGAACGACAGCTTGTCCGGCATAGTTACCGAAGTGCGCGGCACTACTGAATCGATCAATACCGCCTCGCACGAAATCGCGCAGGGCAACGCCGATTTGTCGCAGCGCACCGAAGAACAGGCCTCCAGCCTGGAAGAAACAGCGAGTAGCATGGAAGAACTCACCTCCACCGTCCGGCAAAATGCCGAGAACGCCAGGCAAGCCAACCAACTGGCCAACAACGCTTCGGATATTGCCGTCAAGGGCGGCCAAGTCGTCGGCGACGTGGTGCACACGATGGCCTCGATCAGCGACAGTTCGAAGAAGATCGTGGACATTATTTCGGTGATTGACGGCATTGCCTTCCAGACCAATATCCTTGCTCTGAACGCTGCCGTGGAAGCCGCACGTGCCGGTGAGCAGGGACGCGGCTTTGCGGTGGTTGCCGGAGAAGTGCGCAACCTCGCGCAGCGATCCGCCGCCGCCGCCAAGGAAATCAAGACCCTGATCAACGACTCGGTGAACAAAGTGGATGCTGGAACGAAGCAAGTAAACCAGGCCGGTGTGACGATGAATGAAATCGTCCAGGCAGTGAAACGCGTCACCGACATCATGGCCGAGATTGCAGCTGCATCCAACGAACAAAGTGCAGGAATCGAGCAAGTGAACCAGGCGATCACCCAGATGGACGAGGTGACCCAGCAGAACGCCGCGTTGGTGGAAGAAGCGGCTGCTGCAGCCGAATCGATGCAGGAACAAGCACACGACCTGTACGAGGCAGTAGGTATATTCAAAGTGGTAGGGGGAAGAGAAGCAGCGCAGAGATACGAGGCTAAAGTAGCTGCTCAGCGTTCTGCCAGAACTGTTGCGGATAAGGTTGCGACTCAGGCACCAGAAGGAAAAGTGCGCAGGTTGGCCAAAGTGCAAAAAGACAAGGACAGCGATTGGAAAGAGTTTTAGTTGTTATGCAAGGCGCAGCAAAATATAGCCAAGCACAATCTATAAATTCGAAATAGCTATTGCGGCTTCAATCCTTGCCTGCTAGATTTTAATCCGCGTTTTCGTGACGCGATTAATGCCAATTTAAACCCAGGAGAATAGTATGTTCAGTAATAAAATCGCGGCCTTGCTGGCCGCCGTTGTATTTGCCATGCCTGTAATAACTCATGCTGCAGATCATCACGCGGGTGATGCTTCTGTGGCGCAAGCCTACATCAAGGAAATTCAGGACGCAGACAAAGCCTATGTCGCGACGCATAATTCAGCATACTTTCAGGAGCTCGCCAAGGGGCAAAAACCGCGCGCTACCGTGGTCACCTGTTCGGATTCGCGGGTGCATACCAACATGCTGGACAAGACGCCTGAAGGCGACTTGTTCATGGTTCGCAATATTGGCAATCAGTTGGCCACCGCCAAAGGCTCAGTGCAATACGGCGTGAACCATCTGGGTTCCTCGCTGTTGCTGTTCATCGGACATTCTTCCTGCGGTGCGATCAAGGCGGCGGGCGGCGATTATGCGGCTTTGGAATCCGATATCAAGCGTGAACTGGACACTATTAACATCACCAAAGGTTCTGCGAACATCGACGGCGTAAAAACCAACGTGAACAATCAAGTTGCCGCCGCGCTTGAGGAATTCGCCGACAAGGTGAAGAACGGCGAGCTGTTGATAGTGGGAGCGGTGTACGATTTTGCCGATGACATGAAATTGGGCGCCGGTAATCTCAATATCATCAACATGAACGGTGAGACAGATCCAGCCAGGATTCGCAACATGCCTGCTCCAGCTGCAAAAGCAGAGCATGGGCATGAACATCATCATTAATTGCGCAAATCAAGTTGTGAAAAACCGGCGCAAGCCGGTTTTTTATTGTCGTGAGATCAGGCTTTCCGGATCGATCAGGCTTCCGGTAATAGCAACCACTTTGTGCCGTGACTGGCTGCCCTGCTGAAGTTCGACGTTGCGCAGCGGCACCGCAAAAATACCCGCAATAAATTTCAACAAGGCTTCATTGGCACGGCCTTCGACGGGGGGAGCGGCCAATCGTATTTTGAGAGCATCGCCGTGCAGCCCGGCTATTTCACTGCGTTTTGCTCCGGGCTGGACATGCAATGTGAGCGAGACGACTTCATCCCGGCGACGATACCACTCGGCCATTTACAGTAGCCCGAACGCGATTCGTTCCATCATGCCTATCGGCACAATTACGATCAACTGGCAGATGATGAACAACAGCAGCGCGGATAAATCCACGCTGCCCAGCACCGGCACGATGCGGCGCAATGGCTGGAGGAACCGCCAAGTGATGGCGTTGAGCAAAGGTGCGATCGGCGAATAAGGATTCACCCAGGATAAAATCGCCTGCGCGAACACGGCACCCATCAGCAAATACAGGCTGATCCTGAGCAATTTGACCATAGCCAGAACCAGCAGCCCCGGCAACAGGAATCCATGCGTCGGATAATTCAGTACCCACAACAACGCGGTCTGGTAAAGCATTTCAAGCAATAGGGCGAGCAGCAACGTTGAGCTGTCAAATCCCCATACCGATGGAACAAAACGGCGCACACGCAACACCAGAAAATCGGTGAGTACCATGACGAATTCACCGATGGGGTTGCGCAGCGGCGCGCGTAGCCACTGCAAGTGGAAGCGCAGCAACAGTAACGCCGCAAAGGGTTGCAGCAGGACATCGAGCAGGAACAGCAGGGCTTCGTTGAGCATTATGGATTTCCCTTTGAATTATCGCCAAGTTCATCGCCCATTTCGTGCGCGCGCGCTTCAGCAGCTTTGGCTGCCTGCACGATGTGTTCGGCTATATGATTGGCATCCATGCTTAATAAGGCGCGTTCGGTAGTGCCATTTTTGGAAGTGACCCGTGCGCGCAACACGCTGACATCTTCATTGCTGCAAGCAGCTAATTTACTGGCTCCAAGAAAAGTCTCCAGGCTTAAACGGCGCGCCTCTTCGGCATTTAATCCAAGTTCGCGAGCTGCGCGCTGCAGTGCCTCGATGAAATAAAAAACATAAGCCGGGCCGCTGCCTGAAATTGCCGTCACCGCATCAAGCATTGCTTCTTCCTGCACCCATAAAGTTTTTCCTGCCGCAGCCAGAATATTTTGCGCTTCTTCGCGCTGAGAACCGGTCACTGCAGGCAGGGCGTAGATGCCGGTCATGCCGCTTCGGATCAATGCCGGCGTGTTGGGCATGGCCCGGACTATTGCCTGACTGTTTGTCCAGCGTGACAAATCCACTGCGCGTATGCCGGCAGCGATAGAGATCAGCAACTGTCCGCTGAGCATGGAAGCAAGCTGTTTGGCCACATCGCGCAATTGCTGCGGTTTGACCGCGAGGATGATGATCTGGCTACCCGCTATTCCCTCAGTAACTGTCTCCACGGCATGCACCGCAAAATCGTGTTGCAGCCGCGCGCGGCTATCGGCATTGATTTCCACTACGCTGATTTTCTGTGCGGCAATGCCCTTGCCCAGCAAACCTCCGATAAGCGCGGTAGCCATGTTGCCGCCGCCGATGAAGCAAATATTCATACCGATTCCTTTTGATAAATTCGGTTTCCAAAAATCGCCGAGCCGATGCGTACTATTGTTGCTCCTTCTGCAATGGCTGAGGCAAAATCATGCGACATACCCATCGACAGTGTGTCCAGTTTCAATCCTTGCTGATTGAGCTGGTTAAACAGCTCGCGTAATTGCGCAAAAGGCAAATGCTGTGCTGCAACATTATCGACTGGTGCTGGAATCGCCATCAACCCGCGTAATTTCAGTCTGGGCAGCTTCGCTATGGCGTGGGCCAGTATGCTCAACTGATCCGGGGATACGCCGCTTTTGCTGCCCTCGCCGCTGATGTTGACCTGTATGCACACCTGTATCGGCGGCAAATGCGCAGGGCGTTGTGCGGATAACCGTTCGGCGATATTAATCCTGTTCACGCTGTGTATCCAGGCAAAGTTTTCAGCAATGGCGCGCGTTTTGTTGCTCTGGACCGGCCCGATGTAATGCCACTCGATCGGCAAATCATGCAGTGCGGAAATTTTGTCCAAGGCTTCTTGCACATAGCTCTCGGCAAAGCGGGTTTGCCCCGCCTGATAGGCATCGCGTATCGCACCTTGCGAGAAGGTTTTGCTGACCGCCAGCAAGCTGACTTCATCTGTGCGCCGGCCAGCCCCGACTGCAGCATCTATTATTGCTGTGCGCACGGCTTGCAAGTTGGAAGCGATTGTTGTCATAATCACATGCGCCACATATTCCTGATTAGCGCGGTTTAAAGCCGCATCATAAAAACTGGGACGATTATAATGGATATCACTGAACTGCTTGCCTTTGGCGTCAAGAACAAAGCCTCCGACTTGCATCTCTCCGCCGGTCTGCCGCCGATGATTCGCGTGCATGGCGACATGCGCAGAATCAACCTGCCTTCGATGGATCACAAGGAAGTGCATGCTCTGGTGTATGACATCATGAACGACCAGCAGCGCAAGTTCTACGAGGAGAACAAGGAGGTCGACTTCTCCTTCGAGGTTCCGGGGCTGGCGCGTTTCCGCGTGAATGCATTTATACAGAATCGGGGCGCGGGTGCGGTCATGCGTACCATTCCCTCCAAGATTTTGTCGCTGGAAGACCTCAAGGCGCCAAAGAGTTTTGAAACTATCTCCGATTTCCCGCGTGGCATGGTGCTGGTCACCGGACCAACCGGCTCAGGCAAATCCACCACGCTGGCTGCGATGGTTAACCATCGCAACGAGCATGAATTGGGGCACATCCTGACGGTGGAAGACCCGATCGAGTTTGTCCATGAAAGCAAGAAATGTCTGATTAATCAGCGTGAAGTCGGGCGGGATACGCTGTCTTTCCAAAATGCCCTGCGATCGGCTCTGCGTGAGGATCCGGATATCATTCTGGTCGGCGAAATGCGCGATCTGGAAACCATACGCCTTGCGATGTCCGCAGCGGAAACAGGTCACCTGGTATTCGGGACGCTTCACACCAGCTCGGCTGCCAAAACCATTGACCGTATCATCGACGTGTTTCCTGCCGACGAAAAGGAAATGGTGCGCGCGATGTTGTCCGAATCGCTGCGTGCGGTGATTTCGCAAGCCCTGCTCAAAACCAAGGACGGAACGGGCCGGGTTGCTGCGCACGAAATCATGATTTGCACACCTGCGATCCGCAACCTGATTCGCGAAGCCAAGGTGCCGCAAATGTATTCGGCGATACAAACCGGCCAGGCAATGGGTATGCAGACACTGGATCAATGTCTGGCAACCCTTATCAAGGAAAATAAAATCACCCCTGCGGAAGCGCGTTCCAAGGCTGCAAACAAGGACAACTTCCCGGGCTGACCGAGTCAGCCTCGGAAGTTGCGGCGTAGGCTAGCGTGAGCGAAGAGAACGTTAAACGAGTAGAGCGAGTGGCTGAAGCCACAATATTTAAGGTTAGGAGTTTTTCGTTATGGAAAGAGAACAGGCCACCGAGCTGATACACAACTTGTTGCGGGGTATGATCAGCAAGAAAGCCTCCGACTTGTTTGTCACTGCCGGGTTTCCTCCGGCATTCAAGATGGACGGCAAATTGACACCGGTATCCAACCAGGCTCTTACCCCGGTGCATACCCAGGAGTTGGCGCGAAGTATCATGAATGACAAGCAGGCGGCCGAGTTCGAGGCTACCCATGAATGCAATTTTGCGATCAGTCCCCACGGCATCGGGCGGTTTCGCGTCAACGTGTTCATGCAGCAGCAGCGCGTGGGCATGGTGCTGCGTACGATTACCACCAAAATTCCGGATCTCGATGAGATGGGGTTGCCGCCGATACTGAAAGATGTGGTGATGACCAAGCGCGGACTGGTGATTCTGGTCGGTGGTACCGGCTCCGGAAAATCCACCACACTGGCTGCAATGATCGGCCATCGTAACAAGAACAGCTACGGCCATATCATTACCATCGAAGACCCGGTGGAATATGTTCATGACCACATCAACTGCATGATCACGCACCGCGAGATTGGGGTGGATACCGACAATTGGCATAATGCCCTGAAGAACACCCTGCGCCAGGCGCCCGATGTGATTTTGATCGGCGAAATTCGCGACCACGAAACCATGGAGCATGCCGTGGCTTTTGCCGAGACGGGCCATCTGTGCCTGGCTACTTTGCACGCCAACAGCGCCAACCAGGCGCTTGACCGTATCATCAACTTCTTTCCGGAAGAACGTCGTATTCAGTTGTTGATGGATTTGTCGCTCAATGTCAAAGCGTTTATTTCGCAACGCTTGATTCCGAAAAAGGACGGCACAGGGCGTGCCGCTGCGATCGAAATCATGCTCAACTCCCCGTTGATTGCCGACCTGATTTTCAAGGGAGAGGTGAATTCAATCAAGGAGGTGATGTCGAAGTCGCGCGAATTGGGCATGGAAACCTTTGATGGAGCGCTGTTCAAGCTTTATGAAGACGGCCAGATTTCCTATGAGGATGCCTTGAAGAACGCCGACTCGGTCAACGATCTGCGTTTGCGCATCAAGCTGGAGAGCAAGACGTCGGTAGACCGGGATGTGATGAGCGGAACGGATAAGATGAAGCTGAACTAACGGCGGTTACTGCCCGAGACGATCTTGTATTCCAGCAAACGGCATTCGATCGCGCCGTTGAATAACGGGGTGCGCCTGGATGGGGACAGGCGCATCAGCTTCAAAATCGCCTTGTCCGCAGTGAACAGATAAGCCGTCCAGCCGCCGAATTTTTTCTTCAGCGCATCTCCCAGTTTCGGGTACAGCTCCGCCAGTTCGTCCAATTCACCCATCCGTTCGCCATAGGGCAGGTTGGCCACTAATATTCCCTGTTCAGCGGGCGCAGATATTTCCAGAATATTGGCCTGCTTAAGCTCTACACATTCAGACAGACCCGCCTCTTCCAGGTTACGTGATGCAGCTTTCAGCGCGTCACCGTATAAATCGCTGCCGTAAATTTCCAGAGGCTTGGGGGGCAACTGCGCAGCAATCGCCTGTTCGCGCATTGCCTGCCACTTTGCGGCATCGAAATTCAGCAGTTTTTCGAAAGCAAAATTCCGCGCTATCCCGGGCTGGATATTAAGCGACATCTGCGCAGCCTCAATCAGGAATGTTCCGCTGCCGCACATAGGGTCGAGCAGCGGCGTACCGGGCTGCCAATTGGCCAGCCGCAGTATGCCCGCTGCCAGATTTTCCCGGATGGGCGCGATGTTGGTGTGCTGGCGCACGCCGCGTTTGAACAGCGCGTCACCTGAAGTGTCCAGATACAGCATCAGCTTGCTGTCTTCGATGAACACATGGATGCGCACATCCGGTTGCAGCGTGTCTACACTCGGGCGTTCGTTGCAGTGGGTGCGGAAGCGGTCGCACACTGCATCCTTGACCAGCAGCGTGATGAATTCCAGGCTTTTCAGCGGACAGCGAATCGCAGTGGTATTTACGCGTATGGTATTGGTTACGTCGAACCAGCGTTGCCATTGCAGGTCGAACACTGCTTTATAAATGTCCTGTTCGCTGCGATATTGCGTTTCTGCGATGCGCCACAGGATGCGGCTGGCGATGCGGCTTTCCAGATTAGCGCGATAACACAGCGTCCAGTCGCCGGAGAAATGCACGCCGCCTTCTGTGCCGCGCACGTTTTTGGCGCCGAATGCTTCAAGGTCGCCGCATAAGACGGCTTCAAGGCCGCGCGGGCAGGGGGCGAAAAAATCAGGCATGAATTAGAACGGTTTGACGGTGACGAGAATGACGATGGCTGTCAGCAGCAAAACGGGCGCTTCGTTGAACCAGCGATAGAACACATGACTGCGCGTGTTACTGTCGGCGGCAAATTGCTTCAGCAGCCTGCCGCAATAGTAGTGGTAGCCCAGCAGCAGCAAAACCAGAAACAGTTTGGCGTGCAGCCAGCCGCCGCCGAAGCCGTAGCCCAGCCATAGCCACAGGCCGAAACCAACGGCCAGCCAGGCAATCGGCGTGACGAAACGGTAGAGCTTGCCTTCCATCAGCTTTAGCCGCGCGATTTCGGCAGGCTCAGTCGCCATCGCGTGGTTGACGAAAATGCGCGGCAAATAAAACAAACCGGCGAACCAGCTCACTACAAAAATAATGTGAAACGACTTAACCCAAAGCATACAAAATCCTCATCTCATTGCGACAAACGCCGCCGGAACAACACCAGCGACACATAAAAAGCAGTTAACGCATAACCCAGCAACACCGCGACATGCAGTAGTGCATGGGGCGGCGCATTGCCGCTCATCAGCGGGCGGGCGATATTCACCGCGTGTGTCAAAGGCAGTGCGGAGGATACATTCTGCCACAACGGAGGCAGTTGCTCGACCGGAAAGAATACGCCACAGAGCAGCATCATGGGCGTGATCACCAGCGTGAAATAGTACATGAAGAAATCGTAGCTTGGCGCCAGTGCGGTCATGATGAGTCCCATTGAGGCAAAACACAGGCCGACCAGCAGCGCCAGCGGGGCGAGCCACAGCAACATCGGGGAGTTCGACAGGCCGAGCAGCCAGACCGCCACCAACACAGTGACGCCGGACAGCAGGCTCTTGCTTGCCGCCCACAGTACTTCCGCGAGCACGATGTCGTCCAGCGTGACCGGGGTGTTCATGATCGCTTCCCACGTGCGCTGCTCCTTCATGCGCGAGAAGCCGGAATAAAGCGCCTCGAAGCTGGCGCTGTTCATCGTGCTGTAGCAGATCGTGCCTGCAGCGAGGAACACCAGGTAGGACGTGCCGCCCATCTGCGGCAGCAGGCTGCCGAGGCCGTAGCCCAAGCCGAGCAGGTAGATCATCGGGTCGGCAATGTGGCCGATGATGGAGGAGGCCGCCAGCTTTTTCCACACCAGCAGGTGGCGTTGCCAGATCGGGAAGAAGCGCAAGCTCAGGCGCGGCGGGGCGAAGTGGTGGCTACTCATCGCAGTTTGAAAAAGAGTATGTCCACGAAAAACACGAAAAGCACGAACAAAAACCAGAAAAAACCTTACAGTAAAACGGCGCACAATGGGAGATGCAGGGGGGCTCTTGGGCAGCCTGCCGCTTTATTTCGTGCCTTTCGTGTTTTTCGTGGATGAATGGTTTAAGGTTTTTGGTCATTCCCTCATCTCCCGCCCGGTCAGCTTCAGAAACACATCTTCCAGATTCGCCGGGCGATGCAGGTAGCGCAGGTCAGGATGTCGCTGCAATTCCTTCAACAGCGGCTGCGCATCGTGCACATAGCAAAACACCGACTCGCCGCTTATCTCAAAGCGTTGCGCGTGTCGGGTTGCATGGCTTTTCGCCCATTGTGACGCACGTTCGCCAAACACTTCCACCACTTGCGGCTCGATGTTTCGTTCGATCAGGTAGCGCGGTGAGCCTTCGCTGATCAGACGCCCGTTGTCCATGATAGCGAGGCGGTGGCACAGGCGCTCGGCCTCGTCCATGAAATGCGTCGTGAGCAGCAGCGTTTTGCCTTGCACGGTGAGCTCGTGCAGGCGCTGCCAGATCAGGTGGCGCGCCTGCGGATCGAGGCCGGTGGTGGGTTCATCGAGGAACAGGACTTCCGGGTCGTTTACCAGCGCGCGCGCCAGCGTAAGGCGGCGCTTCATGCCTCCGGACAGCGTGGGGATTTTCACGTCTTTCTTGTGCGCGAGGCTGGCGAACTCCAGCAGCGCAGGGATGCGCGCCTCGATTTCGCTGTCCTTCATGCCGAAGTAGCGCCCATACACCAACAGGTTTTCTGCCACGGTGAAATCCGGGTCGAGGTTGTCCACCTGCGGCACCACGCCCACGCGCAGCCTTGCCTCGCGCGCATGCTGAGGCACAGCATGCCCGAGCAGGCTGAGATGCCCGCTATCCGGCTCGATCAGGCCGAGCATCAAACGCAACGTGGTGGTCTTGCCCGCGCCGTTCGGTCCGAGCAGGCCGTAGCATTCGCCCTTGTTGAGAGCGATGCTGACACCATCCACCACTACTTGCCCGGCGTAGGATTTGCGCAGGTTCTGCGCGGACAGGACGGTGCTCATAGCGGCTGTCCGTGAAAGCTGTGCAGCACCAGCTGCTTGATCTGGTTAAGCCGTCCGTGAAAAAAATGTTCCGCCCCCGGCAATACTACGACGGGCAGGTTTTGCGGGCGTGCCCAATCCATCACGTCGGAGAGCAGTACCACCTCATCCTGTTCGCCGTGGATCAGCAAGGTGTTGTGCGGCACGTGCGGCATGCTTGTACTATTCTCAAATGAAGGAACGGAGCGACCCACTGCAGGCGCGACCAGCACCAGCCGGTGCGGCTGGGGATGCAGGTGTTGCGCGGCGCGCGCCTGCACATAGCCGCCGAAGGAGAAGCCGGACAGGATCAGCGGCAGATGGCCGATCTCTTCTTGCGCATGGCGCACCACCGCCAGCACGTCCTCCACCTCGCCGTTGCCGCTGTCGAATTCGCCTGCGCTTTCGCCCACGCCGCGAAAATTAAAGCGCAACGCGGCAAAACCCAGTTCCGTAAAAGCCTTGGTCAATGTTGTGACT
Source organism: Nitrosomonadales bacterium (assembly GCA_023259055.1). Classification (GTDB taxonomy): domain Bacteria; phylum Pseudomonadota; class Gammaproteobacteria; order Burkholderiales; family Gallionellaceae; genus Gallionella. The sequence continues at coordinate 303,895 of JAHFQZ010000001.1, read as the reverse complement.
ACCTTGTTGTCCATCGTTCCGCCCATGGTGGGTAATGGATGTGCGACTACGGCAATCGCGCGCGGTGCCGCGTCAGGCAGATGCAGCATTCCCTCAAGCTGACCGGCTGGCCCTAAAAAAATTACCTTTCGCTGCGATCCCATCAAATTTTCAGGCGTTCGACGATGCGGCCATGCTTGAGATGCTCCTCGATGATCTCATCGAGATCGTCATTGTCCACATAGGTGTACCAGGTGCTTTCGGGATATATCACGATGACCGGGCCATCGTCGCAGCGATCCATGCAACCGGCAGAGTTGATGCGGATTTTGTTCTTGCGGGTGGAAATGTCGAGTTCCTTGACCTTTTTCTTCATGTAGTCGCGCGCCTTTTCTGCGCCGTGATTGTTGCAGCAAGCTTCGCCACCCTTACGCTGGTTGGTGCAGAAAAAAACATGCTTATCAAAATAACTCATGGCAGACTCCTTGTGGGGGATGCATTGATTAAATAATGCTGAATTATACTTTCCGGATGAGCCACAGGTGGAACAACAGCAGTATCGGGAAAGTTAGCGTGATGGTCTGAGCAAGGCCATTATAGGTAAGCAAATGGCCGTAATGCCAGTGATAGACGGATCCCGCAGAGGAGGGCGCGCTGCTGTCCAATACGAAATTCACGATGGCAAAATAGCATATTGCTGCCGTTGCGCCGAAGAATATCGCTGCGGCGCGCGGTAACCTCATTACGGTGAGTAAAAGCAGCGTCCCTACCAGCATACCCAACATTGCCTCAGTATTGATCCATAACAGCAACGCCCACGACTTGAGTAACAATGCGGCAGCGAAGAACTTCGCCACCGCCACTGCGCTCAACACCCCCAGCAATGCCGTAGCGATATTTCGATGAACTCGCAGCAAGGTCAACATCAGCGTGCCCAGCATCAATAAATTCAGCGTCACGGCAGCGCTGGCCCACCAATTAAACGGAGAGGGCGACAGCTTCACAAAAGGTTGATGCGCCACTTCGCTGATAAATATGTTGCCCAGCATCGGCATTGACGGGTTGACCTGACCGAACATCCACATCGCGAGCAAGGCCAGGCCGAAATCCATCTCCTTGCCATGATGAAACAAGCCGCTGCGCCAATGTGCCAGCTTTGCGACAAGCCAAGCCCACGAAGTTATTCTCACCGCCAGCAGCACACCTATAAGGGTACCTGCGCTATTGGACAGCAAGTCCATATTCGAGCTGACACGCGTGGGCAAATACATTTGCAGATATTCCATGCAAACCGATAGCAACACGCCCAGGCACAAACCGGATATCACGCTGGTTACCGCACCAAAACGCGCACGCAACGCCATGCAAACCAGCAAACCAAACGGCAGATAGGCCAGCAAGTTGGCCGTCGTATCGAATGCGGTATAGGTGATGTGCAAGGGCATGTCGAGCACCTCGGCGAAATCCAGCCCCTGATCGCGCCAGCCGGTAAAGGGTGACAGGCTGGCGTACACGATGAACAGCACATAGCCGATTGTCAGCCAGGTGCGCAGCCGCGCGCGGGTTTTGATAATCGGGATTTCTTTCATGCTTTATATCGGCATGCTTAATGTCAGTTGAATGGCAGGCAGTCACGCAAGTTTAACCTATTCGACAAAAAGTCCATGGTTCAATGAGCCCGCTTGGGGCGAATAGAAAAGCAGGCTGTCCTTACAGTACCCAATGCGCATGGTGTCAGCGTGTTAAACTCCACACCGAAGCTGGCTAGACAGTCGCCGCGCACGCAAGTGCGGGGAGGAAAGTCCGGGCTCCGCAGAGCAGGATGCCGGTTAACGACCGGACGCCGTGAGGCGATGGAAAGTGCCACAGAAAATACACCGCCGATGGCCCGACTTTGCCGCTCGCAAGAGCGGCAAAGTCTTCCCAAGAAGAACAGGGGCGAAAGCTCCTGTGAATATTGAGAAGGGATCAGGTAAGGTTGAAATGGCGAGGTAAGAGCTCACCGCGCTGGTGGCGACATCAGCGGCAGGGTAAACCCCATCCGGAGCAAGATCAAATAGGCTGACTATGACGTGGCTCGCGTCGTCAGCGGGTAGATTGCTTGAGCGTAAGGTAACGAAACGCCTAGAGGAATGACTGTCCACGACAGAACCCGGCTTACCGGCCAGCTTCACCTAATTTACTGCGGGACTTGAGGGTGCCTCTAAAAAATCGGAGTTCACCCCAAGGCACGAGAAAAATTTCGTTGCGTCCGAAGAGGCAAATCTGGGCCTGTCCGTAATCATTGTTTGCCCGCCATTTACCGTTCATCGACTTCCCTCTCTCCTTGTCATCGTTGAGCTGGCACGATGCGTTAGTGCAATCTGTACAAGCAATACCGTAGTTTTGTTGTAATAGTTCAGCAGTAGTGTTATGGACGTTTATCAATCTAACCATACAGAAGGAGTCTTCACATGATCAAGATGAGCTATATTGCATCCGCCCTGCTTGTTGCTTCCATTTCAGTTGCCCACGCGGAGACAGCGAATCAGCCAGTTTCCCAAGGCAAAGCCAGCGTTGAAAAAAACCTGAGCAAAGATCCCACCAACAAGGGACTGAATACAGCAGACCAGCGTCTGGAAGCCAATGAAGCGAAGGTCGCAGAAAAGCGCGCCGAAGCAGATAAAACAGCCGATGACGCCAAACACAAGAAAGACAAGCACGGCAAGAAGGATAAGAAAGATAAGAAGGACAAGGATGACAAGAAAGACAAGTCGGATCATCCTGACCATCCGGACCATCCGGACCATCCAGATCACCCAAGTCATCCCGACCGTCCTGACCATCCAAGCCACCCAGGCAAGTAATTGCTGCTCTCGCACTACCATCCCGGCGGGCAGCCCGCCGGGATTTCCTGTTATTGAAAGGATCAATAATTGAAAAAGCGACTCATCGCATTAACAATGCTTGCCTTCTCGGTACCAGCGGTTGCCGATGACCAATTGAGCCTGAGCACGGGATTCGACTACAGTTCAGGTAAATACGGCAATACGACATCAACCGACATCCTGTACATACCAGTTACAGGCAAGTTTGAATCCGACAAGCTGACCTTGAAGCTCACCGTGCCTTACATCAGCATCACGGGCCCCGGTGGGGTCGTCCAGGGAATAGGGCGGGTTCGCGCGACTACTGCAGCTACAAAAACGACCAATTCCGGCTTGGGCGATATCACCGCATCGGCGGGCTACAATGTTTATTCTGTCGATTCCCTTGCGTTTGATGTCGTCGGCAACGTCAAGTTTGGCACGGCAGACGCCAATAAGGGATTGGGCACCGGAAAGAATGATTATTCCGCCCAAATCGACGGCTACTACACGCGCGACAAGACAACGCTCTTTGCGACAGCAGGCTATAAAATTTATGGCGCGCCCGCTGGCGTCAAAATGAGCAGTGTTCCCTATGGCTCAGTCGGCGCCAGCCAAAAACTGGGCGACGAGACCAGTGCCGGAGTGATGGTGTACATGGCGAAAAGCCCAAGCGCTGCCGGCTCAGACCAACAGGAAGTAACGGTCTTCGTCTCCCATAAACTAACTCCCAGCCTCAAGATACAGGTTAATATTTTGAATGGCCTCTCCAACGGCAGCCCCGATTTCGGTGGTGGAGTCATGATTACCGGTTACTTCTGAACCGACGGTCTCTTGGCTTTCCTGGGGCCAGATGCGGCCAGAGCGATTTGTTTTCAGCCCGCTAATTTTGTCAGATCGCACAGTTGTGTTGGCCTGCTAAAATGCGCCAGCTTTTCAGCAAACACTTATCGTCATGAATACCAGGAAACGCAAGAAGTACTCGAACTATGTGGTCGCCAAGGAAAACGGTGTTTTCGTCGCGCGCTGTCCCGATCTTGGGTTGGCGTGTAGCGGTGCGACCGAACAAGAAGCTATAACGAATCTGGAAGAGGCGCTGGCTCTTTACTTCGAAGACTTGCCCGGGCCTGCCGACGGCTAGCGTGATTGACGTTTGGTCTGGTCAAACTCAAAATCGATGCTGATCCCTTTGGCTCGAACCCCTTTGACTCGTTTAATTGTTTTACTGCTAGATTGCGGGTTTAAGCATTTATAGGCTCCGTATTACTTGAACGGGAGATTTCTTCACGCTAAAGCAAGAAGAACCAAAAGGGAATACCCTATAAAATTTGATAATGCCAACTCGTTTATCGGGACAACTGAATCTGGGAGTGAAAATGAAAAAAGATTTGACCTTAAATGATTATCTGGAGAAAGAACGTAATAGAGAGGAGATTATTGGGAGTAGTGCAAAGTTGGTAGATGTGCTTGATGGCGCAAATAAAGTAAACGACATTGATCTATCAAATAGCGCTCTAAAGGAGATTGAAGACAGAAATAGAAAATTAATTTCAATTATCGAAGATCCATATTTTAATAATTTGAGAGTGGCAATAGAACGAACAAACTTTGATACTCCGATATTCCTTTCTACAACCAAAACTCTTGATACCTCTTCGTTAACAACTGCAACCAAGGCATTTGACACCTCTGCGTTAACTACTGCAGCCAAGGCTCTTGATATCTCTGCGTTTACTACTGCAGCCAAGGCGTTTGATACCTCTGCGTTAACTACTGCAGCCAAGGCATTTGATACCTCTGTATTTACTACCCTTACCAAAGCTTTCGATACCTCTGCGCTAACTACTGCAGCCAAGGCATTTGATACCTCTGTTTTTACTACTGCAGCTAAAGCTCTTGACGCATCATCATTCGCCTCAGTTATTAAGAATATTGATATTTCCTGTTTATCTCCAGCAACTAAGTCATATGTATCTTCAGTTACTTCGTTATCGCCAATAAGCAAGATTTACTTATCAGAGTTGCAAAGAATTGAAAGGAAAACTGACAATTTAAATCGTCAGGACATAATCAAATCACCGATTTTTGCAGAAGCAAAAAGCATACAAGATGAATTAATTAAAATTGAACCGCGCATTGGCGTACTACCTATTACAACCCTAGAAAAAGCAATTGAGTCTAACGATCCTGAGGCATTTGAGAAGGCAAAACAGGAAATAATCAGTATTGAACGAGCCGAACAAGTACAAGTAAGTGTTTCAAATATACCATTGCTCGAAATAAATCCATTCCAAAATAGACCAATAGATATTTTAATAATTACAGGCTTGCCGATTGAGTTGAGGATATTTTGTGAGGTTCTTCAAGTTAAGAATCGATGGTTTTCAGAAAAATATACTGCTGAGTATTATTTTGCATCGGTACGGGCTGACAATAAGGAATTTTCTATTGCATTGACCTTCGGAGAAGATATGGGTAATTTTTATTCATCGCAAATTACAAATGCTGCAATTGAAGACCTTAATCCAAAGGCAGTGATTTCGGCAGGTATTGGGTATACATTAAATCCTAATAAGTTACAGTTATGTGATTTGCATATTACTAATTCAATTGTATATTGGGGAATGACATCCAAGGAATATGGAAAGGCAGGCAGAAAAGAGAGGGCTATTTATACACGCGTAAAATCTAATCATCTATTTGATGAAGTGAGAAAATATAAAGATGGTCTAAGGGGTGGTAAGACGCCATTTGTTGAATGGAAGAAAAAATTAGCTAAATGTGTACAACCCAAAGTTTCAGAAGATAAAGTGCGGAAAGTTCTCGAAGAGATTAATTGTGTCATAAAATGCGGGGTGCCAACTCACATATTTAATGAGCAACCAAATGTAGAGCTTGGCAAAACTATGGTTTCTGATGACGTAGTAATTGCATCTATTGATGAAATTAAGAAAAGGTCAATTTTTGATTCCGGGAATGAAAACCATTTAAGTGGTGAAATGGAAGCCGCTGGTGTTGCGATGTCATTAGCAAACAGGAAATCTTCTATAGAATTTTTGGCCATTCGTGGTATTAGCGATTTTGGATTCGGTAAAGAAGAATTAGAAGATTATTCAAATGAATTTAGAATAATTGCAGCAACCCGTGCAGCAACCTTTATTAAGAGCTTCCTAGAAAGCAACCCAACTCTTCAATAATCTGCCTGTGTGCACACACAGCTAATGTGGTCAGTCGCAATTGCGTGAGCGAACATCCACCTATGGCAAGCGGCTGTCCGCGAGCCTAGAATTGGTTTTCAGTAGCCCAACCTCATCGCTGAGCACATGAGCGGCTTCGTTCAACAATATATCCTTGACGTTTTTGCTCGCGTTCTCGATGGCCAGGTCAGCGCTGAGGTTACGTTCGCTGGATAACATGCCGTCGTCCTGAAGTGCATGGCTCACGGGCTTAGCAGATGCCTTGCCTGTTTTATTGTTTCCTCTGTTTTTCTCACGAGCCTTTTCGCGTGCTTCCTGCGTTGCGTGCTCTTTGCGGCGGTCAGCTTCATTGAGCGAGATCAGGTTTTCCCGGCGCAGTTTGTTGAACTCGGCAATATCTTCCTGCAAATACTGGAAGTCTTTGTCATGGCTTACGCGCTTGTTGTGGTTTGCGATCAACGTGGGCATGACACCTGTCAGATCACCCGCTGGCGTATAGTCAGCCGCCTTTATCTGTGTCCATGGCAAGGCATTGTCGAAGCTGGATTCACCAAATTCCTCCGAGTCAGTCATCGTCGGAAGGTTGATATCCGGGGTCACGCCGCGCAATTGGGTGGTGCCGCCATTGATGCGGAAAAATTGGGCGATGGTCATTTTGAGTTCACCGAATTTCGGTTTGTCATTATTCGCAATTTGATCAAGATCTGCCACGGTCTGTACGGAGCCTTTTCCAAAGCTGGGTTCACCGATCACTACGCCTCGTCCGTAATCCTGTATCGCCGCCGCGAAAATTTCCGATGCCGATGCCGAGGCACGATTGATGAGTACTCCCACCGGACCATCCCAGACAAGGCCGGCATTCGTGTCGCTCTCGACGGATACATTGCCGTCGGAGTCGCGTTGCTGTACCACGGGGCCTTTGTCTATGAACAGGCCGGTCAGTTCGATGGCTTCATTCAATGACCCGCCACCATTGTTACGCAGGTCCACCAGCACGCCATCCACCTTGTCTTTTTTTAGCTCATCCAGCAGGAGCGATACATCTCTGGTCGCACTTTTGAAATTCTTGTCGCCTTTCAGGCGGGCAGCAAAATCCTGATAAAAGCCGGGCAGGGAGATCACGCCGATGTGGCGCGTTACCGCCCCTTCTTTAACCTCGATGATTGATTTCCTGGCGGCCTGTTTATCCAGGCTGATCTTTTTTCGAACCAGTGAGATGAGCTTGTGTTTGCCGTCAGCGCCCGCTTCTGCGGGCAGTACATCAAGACGCACTACAGAATCCTCTGCGCCGCGTATCAAGGCCACTGCATCGTCAATGCGCCAGCCCATGATTTCAGTGATTGGGCCATCTTCGCCTTGCCCGACACCCACGATACGGTCTCCGGCTTTCAACTTGCCAGATAGAGCTGCGGGGCCGCCTGCCAATAGCTCCCTGATCGTAGTGTATTCATCCTTGTCATTAAGCACGGCGCCGATGCCAACAAGAGATAGCCTCATCGATATATCAAACTCTTCAGAAGCGCGCACCCCGAAATAATTGGTATGCGGGTCTATGGCCGTCGCATAGGCGTTCATAAAGGTTTGAAATGCGTCTTCACTTTTGATCTTGGATAGGCTGTTCAGGGAATTGTCATAGCGTTTCCCCAGTGTTTCGACGATGCTTTGATTATCCTTGCCGGCCAGCTTGAGGCGCAGCCAGTCGTTTTTGACACGCTTGCGCCACAAGTCATTCAACTCGTCTTCAGATTTTGGCCATGACGCATTCTTGCGGGTGTATTGATAGCTTTCCTTTTTCCTGAAATCAAAGCCTTTGGCTAGCAAGGAGTGAGCATAGCTAAGGCGTTCAGTCATTCGCTGCTGATAAAGATTAAATATGGCGAAAGGGATGCTCAAGTCTTCGTCGAGTATCGCATCATCAAGCTTGGTTCGCGCATCGGCGAAATGGTCAATGTCAGCCTGTAAGAAAAATACCTTTTCGCTATCCAGCATCTTCAGATAGTTGTCGAATATTTGCGAAGATAAACTGTCGTCAAGCGTTAAGTGTTTGTAATGATACCGGCTTAAAATTTTAGCGGACAAAAGGGCTGCTTGCGGCTGTTGTTCCAGCGGCATAAGCTGTGGGGCAGCTTGCGTTGTATTGAGTGCGGCTAAAGTAAACGCCAGCAATATCCACAGTAACTTATTTTTCATTTGTATATCCGTAAGAAAGGTATGGGGCAGAGCACATTTGATTTTCAAGCAGTTGAGATAAGACAGGATAAAAGGCGCCAAGTTCGATATTTTATCCGATATGGAACATCAATCTGAAACCCAATAAGTTATGGCAACCGAAAGCAGCATCGCTGCAACCAACCCAGAATGGAAAATACCGTCATTGGCCTTAACCACTGTCCCTTCGCCAAATCCGAATATATCAGGGGGTCAGCGAAAGAAGATGTCAGGGATAGTTTGTTTTCAACCTGCTAATTCTGGCAAATCACCCGTTGCGCTGACCTGCTAAAATTCGCCATCTTTTCAGCCAACCTGAACTGCCATGACCAGCCCGCTTTTTTCTCCGCTCCATTTACGCCAGCTCGCTTTGACCAACCGCATCGTGATCGCGCCGATGTGCCAGTATTCCGCACAGGATGGCAATGTGGGCGACTGGCACGTGATGCATCTGGGGAATTTGTCGCACAGCGGCGCAGCACTGCTGATTATCGAAGCGACCGGGGTTGCGCCGGAAGGGCGCATTACACCGAATTGTCCCGGTCTGTGGAGCGATGCCAACGAGGCCGCTTTCGCGCGCGTGCTGAAAGCAGTCCGGCAATATTCGGCGATGCCCGTCGCGATCCAGTTGGCTCATGCGGGACGCAAGGCTTCCTGCGCGGTGCCGTGGCAGGGCGGCAGGCAATTACCGGAGCAGGATGGTGGCTGGACGACGGTCGCACCTTCCGCGATCCCGTTCAATGAGTCAGATGCCGCGCCGCATGCGCTGGAAAAGACGGGCATGCAGCGGATACGCGATGCTTTTGTGCAGGCTGCGCGTCGTGCAAATCGACTTGGAATCGATGCGATTGAGCTTCATGCCGCGCACGGTTATTTGTTGCACCAGTTCCTTTCGCCGCTCACCAATGAGCGCACCGACGGCTATGGCGGCATCCTGGAAAACCGTATGCGCTTCCCGCTGGAAATATTTGCGGCTGTCCGCGCTGTCTGGCCGGAAAACAAGCCGATGGGCATACGCATCTCCGCCACCGATTGGGTGGAGGGCGGATGGGATTTGGAACAAACCGTGGCGTTGGCGGCGGAACTGAAAGCCAGGGGCTGCGACTTTATCCACGTCTCCAGCGGCGGACTGTCGCCCAAGCAGCAAATGGCCGCCGCGCCGGGATTCCAGGTGCCGTTTGCCCGGCGCATCAAACAGGAAACCGGCTTGACTACGATTGCGGTTGGCCTGGTCACCGAAGCGAAACACGCCGAAGCCATCGTGGCAGAGGACAGTGCCGACCTGGTGGCACTGGCGCGCGGCATGCTCTACGATCCGCGCTGGCCGTGGCACGCCGCCGCCGAGCTGGGCGCGCAAGTGTCCGCCCCTCCTCAATACTGGCGCAGTTCATCGGCCAATTTGTTCAAGCCGGAAAGCCGCTAACGCGATAACAACTGGAAACAATAAGGGGCTACGTTTTTATACCGCTCTGCCCCGCACTTCTATTTGGCTGTAATTCTTCTTTCCTCCGAAATACCTGCTGTTCATTACAAACAACTTTAGCTTGTTTATGCAATTCATTGCTTTTTAAGTGTATTTGTTCTGCTTTAACTTTCTGCGCTAACCCCTTGTCCCATAAAGAAAATCCCCGTTTTTAGCTTGACTATTTGGTTTTTTTTAAATATAGTGGGCTTAAGTGGTAAAAAGTGGGTAAAAGTGGGAGGTAAGAGGATGTTTCAAGGGGCGGCACAACTCAATCTGGATAGCAAGGGGCGGCTTGCGATACCGGCTCGGCATCGCGACATGCTGCTCGCGCATTGCGCGGGCAACCTGGTGCTGACCGCCGATGCCGATGGTTGCCTGTTGGTCTATCCGCAACCCGAGTGGCAACCGATCCGCGACAAGCTGCTCAAGCTTTCCGCACTCAATCCGAAAATCCGCGCATTGCAACGCCGCCTGATCGGTTATGCCGAAGATGTGGTGATGGATGGTGCCGGGCGTGTGCTGATCTCCCCGGCATTGCGCAGCTATGCCGCGCTGGACAAGCGCGCGATGCTGGTCGGGCAAGGGAATAAATTCGAATTGTGGGATGGGGCGAAATGGCAGGCGCAGCAGGAAAAGGCGCTGTCTTTTACGGAAGGTGAGTTGCCGCCGGAACTTGAAGGTTTCTCTTTGTGAGTGGGGGCTTGGCCCACACCACCGTTTTATTGAATGAAGCTGTTGAAGCGCTAGCCATCAAGCCGGATGGCGTTTATGTAGACGGCACGTTCGGGCGCGGCGGGCACAGTGCGCAAATGCTGGAGCGGCTCGGCAGCAACGGCAGGTTGATCGCACTGGACAAGGATCCGGCAGCGGTGGCGATAGGCAAGACTTGGCGTGATGCGCGCTTTCACATGGTGCATCGCGGTTTCGCGAAGTTGGCGGAGGTGTTGAGCGAACTGGGTGTAACGAAGGTGGATGGCATCCTGCTGGACTTGGGCGTGTCATCGCCGCAACTGGACGATGCGGCGCGCGGTTTCAGTTTTCGTTTCGATGCGCCGCTGGATATGCGTATGGATACCAGCAGCGGGATGACCGCGGCGCAATGGCTGGCGACGGTGGATGAAAATTTATTGGCGGAGGTGATACGTGATTACGGCGAAGAACGGTTTGCTAAGCAGATTGCAAGGGCGGTTGTTGCGGCGCGCACAATCGAACCTATCCACACCACGCGGCAACTCGTCGAGCTGGTTGGTAAAGCGGTGCGCACTCGTGAGCCAGGGCAGAATCCGGCGACACGGACCTTTCAGGCTATACGGATTTATCTCAACGGGGAGCTCGAAGAGCTTGCGCGGGTGCTGCCAGAGTGTGTGACGTATATGCAAACCGGAGGCCGCCTGGTGGTAATCAGTTTTCATTCGCTGGAAGACCGCATCGTGAAGCACTTTATGCGTGACATGGCCGAGGGAGATAAATTGCCGCGCAATGTGCCGATACGTGCCAGCGAGGCGCTGCAAGGCAGGTTGAATCTGATCGGCAAGGCAGTGCGAGCCGGTGAGTCAGAATTACAAGCTAATCCGCGCGCACGTAGCGCGGTGATGCGGGTGGCGGAGCGCAGCAATGTTGCGTAGCAGGAACGTATTGAATGTAATTCTGCTGCTGGCGGTGGTGATGTGTGCGCTGAGTGTGGTCACATCACAGCACAAGGCACGCAAGCTGTACATCGAGTTGCAAAAGGAAAAAGAACACGCACAGCAGATGGATGTGGAATGGGGGCAGCTGCAATTGGAACAAAGCACTTGGGCTACACCTGCGCGGGTAGAAAAAATTTCGGCGCAACAGTTGCAGATGCATTTGCCCAAAAACGGGGAAGTTCAGTTTATACGAGTAGAGCCTAGCGGCCATATAGATAAACAACCATGAATTATGCGGTCAGCGCACATACAGACATTCCGGCGAATTTGCCCGGATGGCGCGCCACCGTTTTGTTTGTGGGGCTGCTGGCCGGGTTTGCAGGATTGCTTGGGCGCGGAGTGTTTCTGCAAGGGATACACAACGACTTTCTTCAGCAAAAAGGCGATGCGCGTTACAGCCGCGTGATTGAAGTCAGCGCACATCGCGGCATGATTACCGACCGTAACGGCGAGCCGCTTGCCGTCAGCACGCCTGTGGAATCAGTGTGGGCAAGTCCTTCGGATGTTGAAGCAGATAGCCGGCAAATAAGGAAATTGGCGCAGATTCTCGGCATGGAGATGGGTGAGGTTAAAAGCCGTCTGTTCGATACCACACGTGATTTCGTTTATCTCAAACGACATCTTCCTCCCGATCAAGCAGAGAAAGTGGTAAGCCTGAATCTTCCGGGTATTTCGTTGCAGCGCGAATATCGTCGTTTTTATCCGGCGGGAGAGGAGTCTGCGCAGACGCTAGGCTTTACCGGGCTGGACGACAATGGGCAGGAGGGGCTGGAGCTGGCCTTTCAAGATCAGCTGGCCGGCAAGCCCGGAAGTCAGCGTGTTATCAAGGACAGGCGTGGTCACATCGTGGAGGATGCAGGAAGTCTTAACGCATCCAGGCCGGGTGGAAACATCGCGCTGAGCCTTGACAGGAATTTACAGCATCTCGCTTTTCGTGAACTGGAGAGCGCTGTTAAACAACATCGCGCCAAGGCGGGTGCGGTTGTGGTTCTCGATGCGCGTAGCGGTGAAGTGTTAGCACTCGCCAACTATCCCGCCTATAACCCGAACAATCGAAACAACACCAGCATCAAAGCGATGCGCAACCGCGCAATCACCGATCTGTTTGAACCAGGTTCGACGATGAAACCATTCACCGTAGCGACTGCGCTCGAGATAGGCAAGGTTAGCCCCAATACCGTCATCAATACCGAGCGCGGGGTATTTACGGTGAATAACAAAAAAATCCACGATGCTCATCCAGAATCGATGTTGACTGTGGCTCAGATCATCCAGAAATCCAGCAATATCGGCGCAGCCAAAATAGCCTTGTCGCTGAAGTCCAGCGAGATGTGGCAAAGCCTGGCTGATAGCGGATTCGGTGCGCAGACCGGCAGCAACTTCCCAGGAGAAGCGCCGGGAAAGTTGCGAGATCCCAAAACATGGTTGCCGATAGAAAAAGCCACGATGTCCTATGGACATGGTATTTCGGTGAATCTGCTGCAATTGGCGCGCGCCTATACCATCTTCGCGAACGATGGCGAGTTGAAGCCGATTTCGCTGACAAAACTGGATACACTCGCGACAGGGAATAAAGTGTTTTCCGGCCGCACCGCCAATGCAATGCGAGCCATGCTGGAATCGGTGGTGCAGCCGGGCGGTACGGCTCCGTTGGCTCAAGTGCCCGGGTACCGGGTAGCCGGCAAGACCGGCACCGCGCACAAGCTGGAAGGAGGTATTTACGTAGACCGTTATGTTGCCTCGTTTGTCGGGTTCGCACCGGTTTCGAATCCGCGACTGGTGGTGGCTGTGATGATCGATGAACCCGGAAACGGCCAGTATTACGGAGGTCTGGTCGCGGCGCCGTTGTTCAGCAAAGTGACGGGCGCTGCGCTGCATGCGCTCAATGTGCCGAACGATGCGCCGCTGGATAACGTTATCGCGGCTCCTGTAGATATCGTCAAGGAGGAAGTATGACCCCTTCGACCATGCTCAGGACAGGCTTTCCTCTCGAACAGTTGGCCAAGTTGAACGTGACGATTGCACGCCTGGCGACCGACAGCCGCGCTGTGCAGCGCGGTGACACCTTTGTCGCCTACCCCGGAGAAAAAGCAGATGGCCGACAGTTTATCGCCCAGGCGATTGAGCGGGGTGCGAATGCGGTGATCTGGGAAGCTCAACATTTTGCCTGGAACGATGACTGGAAAGTACCCAACATCGCTGTGAGCGACCTGCGCCACAGGGCGGGATGGCTGGCAGAGGCGGTATATGGCGCGCCTGCCGAAAAATTGTGGATGGTGGGCATAACCGGGACCAACGGCAAGACTTCGACCTGCCACTGGATTGCACAAGCTTTAAGCGATGCCGGAAAAACATGCACAGTGATTGGCACGCTGGGCAACGGATTTGTCGGCGCGTTGCAATCAAGCGCCAATACAACTCCAGACGCGATTAGCGTGCATAGTCTGCTTGCAAATTATTTGCATGACGGTGCACGCGCTGTGGCGATGGAAGTGTCCTCGCACGCGCTGGCGCAAGGCCGGGTGAATGGAGTGCGCTTCGATGTGGCATTGCTCACCAATCTGAGCCGCGATCATCTCGATTACCACGGAGATATGGAAAGCTATGCGGCAAGCAAGCGCAAGCTGTTCGATTGGCAGCAACTGAAATTTGCCGTGTTGAACCTTGACGACGCATTCGGGGCAGAGCTTGCCGGGCAAATATGCGACGGCACCCCTCTCTCCAACCCTCTGGATAAAACAACTAGCCATTCGACTAAGCTGCAAAATACCGCAGCCAAGTCGCTGGTTATCCCGCAAGCGGGCGAGGGAGCAAACGAGGCGCTGCGCGGACATTCAACCCCCGAGATTATCGGCTACGGCATGACCGATACCGCATTGCTGCTGGCCGAACGTCTTGGCCTGCGCATGGTGTTTGGCAATCTGGCCGAGATGAGCGGGCAGGGATTGCGCCTGGATGTACACACGAGTTGGGGTGGGGCGCAAATAAACAGTGCGCTGGTCGGACGATTTAATGCGGCAAATTTGCTGGGTGCTTTGGCGGTGCTGCTGGTGAGTGATATCGGCCTGATCGATGCCGTGCAGTCATTGAGCAGGGTGCAGCCAGTTGCCGGGCGGATGCAGCGGCTGGGCGGCGCAGGGCAGCCGACGGTGATTGTGGATTACGCGCACACGCCGGATGCGCTGGAAAAAGTGTTGCTGGCGTTGCGAGAGGCTGGGGCGACGATGGGCGGCAAATTGATCTGCGTATTCGGCTGTGGCGGAGATCGCGACCGCGGCAAGCGCGCCATGATGGGTGTAGTCGCGGAAAGGTTTTCCGATCACTGCATCATCACCAGCGACAATCCGCGTAGCGAAAATCCGCAGCACATCATCGACGAAGTGGTCAGCGGCATGGCCGCGAAAAATCACGAAATCATTGTCAATCGCGCCGTTGCCATCGAACGCGCGATCGGACTTGCCCGGCAACACGACACCGTGCTGGTAGCGGGCAAGGGCCATGAAGATTATCAAGAGGTCAACGGGGTAAAGTATCCGTTCAGCGATGCGGACGTTGTGAAACAGGCATTACATATATGGCAGACGCTGCAATCAGCCCAGGTTAAACCACGGGGGCAAACATGATGCTGCTCTCACAGGCTGCGCAGGTGCTGAATGGCCGTTTGATCGGCGAAGACGTGCGTTTCACCGGCGTGTCCAGCGACAGCCGCAAGCTGGCGCAAGGCGATTTGTTCATCGCGCTGCGAGGTGAATATTTTGATGGTTACGAGTTTGTTTCGACAGCCGCACAAGCCGGAGCTGCGGCTTCGATGGTCAATGCAGACAGCTATGAGAAGCGAAGCCTGGTTCCCGTTCATGGACACTCAATTTTGATTGTGGAGGACACACGCCTGGCATTGGGTCAATTGGCTGCGTATTGGCGCAGGCAGTTCGATATCCCGCTGGTGGCAATCACCGGCAGCAACGGCAAGACCACGGTCAAGGAAATGCTTGCCAGCATCCTGCGCGAAGCGGCAGGAAGAGATGAAGGGGTATTGGCGACCAGGGGTAATCTCAATAACGATATCGGCTTGCCGCTGACTTTGCTGCAAATGAACGCGCAGCACAGCTATGCCGTGATCGAGATGGGCATGAACCACCCCGGTGAAATCGATTATTTGACGCGCATTGCAGAACCCGATGTCGCGCTGATCACCAATGCCAGCGGCGCGCATCTCGAAGGGCTGGGCTCAGTGGAGGCTGTGGCGCGTGCCAAGGGGGAGATATTTGCAGGGCTCAAGCACAATAGCACGGCAGTAATCAATGCTGACGATGCATACGCGCCGCTGTGGCGGACCATCGTTGGAGCTCATCGTTTGCTTGAATTCGGACTGGATGTCCACGCCGACGTGAGCGGAACCTGGCATTCGTACGGATATGGCCTGCAGCTTGATGTGACTGCGCCACAGGGAATGTTTGCTGTCGATTTGCAGGTGCCCGGTGTGCACAACGCGCGCAACGCGTTGGCCGCTTCTGCAGCAGCCAGCGTGCTGAATGTGCCGCTGGAAAAGATCGCCAGGGGTCTGGAGAAATTCAGCGGGGTCGCCGGGCGGATGCAGCGAAAGGCCGCGAGGAATGGCGCCACACTGGTTGACGACACCTACAACGCCAATCCTGCATCGATGCGCGCCGCGATCAGCGTATTGGCACAGGCTGGGGGCAAGCGCGTGCTGGTGGTGGGCGACATGGGCGAATTGGGCGATAACGCTGCCGCTTTCCACGCTGAAATCGGCAGTGAAGCGCGCCGTGCCGGGATTGAAAAACTATATGCGCTGGGCGCATTGAGCAGTAACGCGGTACGCGAATTCGGCAGCGGCGCACAGCACTTTGAACGGATAGAAGATTTGCTGAATGCTTTGGAAAAGGAATTGGCCGCAGGCACTACCGTGCTGGTGAAAGGTTCGCGTTTCATGAAAATGGAGCGCGTGGTTGAATTTTGCGCAATAACACAGGAGGCGCAATGCTGCTCGCATTAACCCAGTGGCTGGCACAGGACGTAAGGTTCTTCAGCGTGTTCAATTACATCACGTTGCGCACCGTGCTGTCCGCAATGACCGCCTTGCTGATTTCATTCATGATCGGTCCGCTGATGATCCGCAAGCTGACCGCCTACAAGATCGGACAATCGGTGCGCAATGACGGGCCGCAAACTCATCTGGTCAAAGCGGGCACGCCGACTATGGGCGGGGCGCTGATTCTTTCTTCAATCGCGATAACCACGTTGCTGTGGGGCGATTTGCACAATCATTATGTGTGGGTGGTGCTGCTCACTACGCTGGGGTTCGGTGTGATCGGCTGGGTGGATGACTACCGCAAGGTGGTGCACCGCAATCCGAAGGGCCTGTCGGCCAGGGCCAAAATGGGCTGGCAATCCGTTATCGCGCTGGCCGTTGGCATCTATTTGTGGAATGCCGCCACTCTGCCTGCGCACACCGAGCTGATCGTTCCCTTCCTGAAGCTGCTGGTGTTCCCGCTTCCCGCATTCCTGTTCATTGTGCTCGCATATTTCGTCATTGTCGGCACCAGTAACGCGGTCAATTTGACCGACGGGCTGGATGGGTTGGCCATCATGCCCACCGCTTTGGTAAGTAGTGCGCTGGCGATATTCGCCTATGTGGCGGGCAATGCGGTGTTCTCGAAATATCTCGGCATCCCATACATTCCCGGTGCGGGCGAGCTGGCGATATTTTGCGGCGCCATCGCCGGCGCTGGATTGGCCTTTCTGTGGTTCAACGCCTATCCCGCAGAAGTGTTCATGGGCGACGTCGGCGCGCTGGCGCTCGGCGCGGCGCTCGGTACCGTCGCAGTGATTGTGCGCCAGGAGCTGGTGCTGTTCATCATGGGCGGCGTGTTCGTGGTTGAGGCGGTGTCGGTGATGATCCAGGTGGCCTCGTTCAAGCTTACCGGCAAGCGCGTGTTCCGCATGGCTCCGCTGCACCATCACTATGAATTGAAGGGCTGGAAAGAGACCCAGGTAGTAGTCAGGTTCTGGATTATTACCATGCTGCTGGTGCTGCTGGGTTTGGCGACGCTGAAACTGAGATGACACATCTGAAAAACAAATTCGTGCTGGTGTTCGGTCTTGGTGAGACCGGGTTGTCGATGGTGCGCTGGCTGAGCGCGCAGGGCGCGCGCCTGCGAGTTGCGGACAGCCGTAGCGAACCACCCGGATTGGCTGAGGCCAGCAAACATGTTTCAGCCGGGCAGATTTTTTGCGGGGCATTCAGCGACACATTGCTTGAGGGTATTGAGCTGATCGCCATCAGTCCGGGAGTACCGCTACGCGACCCGGTTGTGGCAAAAGCGGTGGCGAAGGGCATTCCCGTGGCAGGCGACATCGAACTGTTCGCGCAGCAACTATCAGTTAACGGCTTGCGACAAAAAACCAGGGTTCTCGCAATTACCGGTGCGAATGGCAAGACTACCGTTACCAGCATGGTGGAGCATTTGTGCAAGGCTGCGAGCAAGGATGCGGTGGCGGCAGGCAACATTTCCCCGGCGGTGCTGGATGTTGTGATGGCGCGCGGTGCAAAGCAGCCTGAAATATGGGTGCTGGAGCTGTCCAGTTTCCAGTTGGAAACCACGTTCAATCTGAATGCGAATGCGGCGACGGTGCTGAATGTAAGCGAGGACCATCTGGACCGCTACGCCAGCATGGATGAATACGCGGCGGCCAAGGCACGCATTTTTCATGGTGACGGTGTGCAGGTATTGAATCGCGATGATGCGCACAGCTTGGGCATGGCGTTACCTGGGCGAGAGATAGTGACATTTGGATTGGATATGCCAAGCGGTAAGGATGATTGGGGTGTCGAGCATGCGTCTGATGGCATTTGGCTGGTGCAGGGCGGCAAACGCTTGCTGGAGGCAGGCGAGCTGCAAGTTACCGGATTGCACAATGTCGCCAATGCGTTGTCCGCGCTGGCGCTATGCACCGCGATAGATTTGCCGCTGCCGGTATTGCTTGAAGCTCTACGCAATTTCAAGGGGTTGCCGCACAGGGTGGAACGTGTGGCAGAGATCGACAATATCACATATTTCGACGATTCCAAGGGCACTAATGTCGGCGCGACCATCGCTGCACTGCAGGGTCTGGGACGCAAGGCGGTGTTGATTGCGGGCGGCGAGGGCAAAGGACAGAATTTCGCGCCACTCAATCCTGCAGTGGCCAAACACGCCCGTGCGGTGGTGCTGATCGGACGTGACGCGCCATTAATCGGGGCTGTCCTGAATGGTTGCGGTGTGAATGTGGTGCAAGCCAAAGACATGAGCGATGCCGTGAATCTGGCTTCGCGACTTGCACTAAGCGGTGATGCGGTGCTGTTGTCACCGGCCTGCGCCAGTTTCGACATGTTCCGCAATTACGCGCATCGCGCTGAAGTATTTGTGCAGGCGGTACATGAGCTGGGCGCAGTGCATGAGCAGAAAAGGGAGGGCGCATGGTCTCGGTAGTCAAAACGCGCTCACGCACGCCACAAGCACAATTCGACGAGTTGCTGATCTGGGTATTGGCAGGTTTGATAGCACTCGGTTTTGTGATGGTGTATTCATCCTCGATTGCCACGGCGGAGGCCAACAAATTTACCGCCTATCAACCGACGTATTATCTGCTGAGACATGGCGTGTTCATCTGTGCCGGTTTAATTGCCGGATTGTTTGCTTTTCAGGTGCCTGTGCAGATGTGGCAGAGCTACGCGCCCTATTTGTTCTTGCTCGGAGCAGCCTTGCTGCTGCTGGTGCTGGTTCCCGGCATCGGGCGCGAAGTGAATGGCAGCCGCCGATGGCTGTCGCTGTTTGTCATCAATCTGCAACCTTCCGAATTGATGAAGCTGGTAGCGGTACTGTATGCCGCTGACTATACGGTTCGCAAGGGTAAGGTCGGCCATTTGTTCAGCAAGGCTTTTTTGCCGATGTTTGCGGTGATGTCGCTGATCGGCTCGCTGTTGCTGCTTGAACCGGACATGGGCGCGATCGTGGTGATTTGCGTCATCGCATTGTCCACACTGTGGCTTGGTGGCTTTAACTTCAGGGTGTTCGTCGGGCTGATTGTTGCCCTGCCGCTGGCGTTTGCGGCATTGACAATCCTTTCGCCATATCGGATGCAGCGCGTCATCGGCTTTATGGACCCGTGGGCTGACCCTTACGGCAAGGGCTATCAACTTAGCCATGCGCTGATCGCCTTCGGGCGCGGCGAATGGTTTGGCGTGGGGCTGGGGGGAAGTGTGGAAAAACTGTTCTATCTGCCGGAAGCGCATACCGACTTCCTGATGGCAGTGATCGCGGAAGAGTTGGGGTTAATCGGGGTGGCAGCAGTAATCGTGTTATTTGCGCTGCTGGTGTTGCGCGCTCTACAGATTGGACGCCATGCCGCGTTTCTCGAACGCAACTTCTCCGCGCTGGTTGCCCAGGGTATCGGCGTTTGGATCGGAGTGCAGGCGCTGATCAATATCGGCGTGAACATGGGAGTGTTGCCGACCAAAGGTTTGACCTTGCCGTTTCTCAGTTTTGGCGGCAGCGGCCTGGTGGTGAACTGCGTTGCGGCGGCAGTGCTGCTGCGGGTGGATTATGAGAATAGGCGTGTCGCAAGAGGGCTGCCGGTATGAATATGGAAAATCAATTCAGTCCACGAAAGACACGAACAACACGAAAGGAATTGTTCGGTTGTCAGGATTTTGTTCGTGTACTTTCGTGTTTTTCGTGGACAAATGAGGCTTGGTTTGGAGTAAAAGTATGAGCCGCTCGATCCTGATCATGGCAGGCGGAACCGGAGGCCACATTTTCCCGGCACTGGCTGTTGCTGATATTTTGCGCTCACAGGATTGGCGGGTTACTTGGCTGGGTGCGCCCAACAGCATGGAGGCGGAACTTGTGCCGAAACACGGTTACGGCATGGCGTTGGTCCGTTTTTCCGGCGTGCGCGGCAAAGGAATTTTGCGCAAATTGGCCCTGCCGGTCAATCTTCTGACTGCGCTGTGGCAGAGCGCAGCTGCGATACTACGCCATCGTCCTGACGTAGTGCTGGGCATGGGCGGTTACATCACCGTTCCGGGCGGGCTGATGGCGGCATTGCTGCGCCGGCCGCTGGTGATACATGAGCAAAATTCCATCGCCGGCTTAAGCAACAGGATGCTGGCGCACATCGCACAAAAGGTGCTGAGCGGCTTTCCGGATGTTTTGCCAAAAGCTGTGTGGTGCGGCAATCCGGTGCGCAGCAGCATCGCAAAGTTGCCGGAGCCCAAG
This sequence comes from Nitrosomonadales bacterium, assembly GCA_023259055.1. Taxonomy (GTDB): domain Bacteria; phylum Pseudomonadota; class Gammaproteobacteria; order Burkholderiales; family Gallionellaceae; genus Gallionella. The sequence continues at coordinate 283,234 of JAHFQZ010000001.1, read as the reverse complement.
CAACGCTATGCAACGAGAAGAGGCAAGCTGAATGTGCTGGTCGTGGGTGGCAGCCTTGGTGCGAAGGCGCTCAATGAGCTCATGCCGCAGGCGCTCGCAACGTTTCCCGAGGAGACGCGCCCTGATGTGTTGCATCAGACCGGCAAGCAACATTTTGATGAAGTGCAGCAGTTGTATCGGCAGGCCGGAGTACAGGTGGACATCCGCCCCTTTCTTGACGACATGGCGGGCAGTTACGCAAATGCCGACGTGGTGATTTGCCGCGCCGGTGCGTTGACCATTGCGGAGCTCGCGGCGGCGGGCGTGGCGAGCATATTGATCCCGTATCCTTTCGCGGTGGACGATCATCAGACGCATAACGCGCGATTTCTGAGCGGGCAGGGTGCAGCCGTGCTTTTGCCGCAGGGCGAATTGAGTGCGGAAAAGCTGGCTCAATTGTTGCGCGAATTGACGCGCGAAAAATTACTGATGATGGCGCAGCAGGCGCGAAACGTGGCGAAAGCCGATGCGGCACAACAGGTCGCGCAGATATGCACAGAACTTGCCGGTATATGAAACTGAAAAACCAATTCTGTCCACGAAAAACACGAAAGGCGCGAAATAAAACCGTGGTCTGTCTTGTTCGTGTCTTTCGTGGACAAATGGGGGTTAAGAGATGAAGCATAAAGTCAAACACATCCATTTCGTCGGCATCGGCGGCTCCGGCATGAACGGTATTGCCGAGGTATTGCTCAACCTCGGCTTTCAGGTGAGCGGCTCGGATTTGAGTGCCAATAGCGCAACCAAGCGCCTCAAGAAACTCGGCGCTACCGTGTATCTTGGCCATGACGAGCAGCACCTGACCAATGCGGATGCCGTCGTGGTTTCGACTGCTGTAAAGCAAGACAATCCTGAGGTGACTGCAGCGCGCGCGCGACGAATCCCGGTGGTGCCGCGTGCCATGATGCTGGCTGAGTTGATGCGACTGCGCCAGGGTATCGCAGTGGCCGGAACGCATGGCAAGACCACTACTACCTCGTTGACAGCAAGTATATTGGCCAAGGGCGGCTTTGATCCGACTTTTGTGATCGGCGGCAAGCTGAATAGCAGTGGAACCAATGCGAAGCTCGGTACCGGTGAATTCATCGTGGCAGAAGCCGATGAATCAGATGCCTCGTTTTTGTATTTGCATCCGATCCTTGCAGTGATCACCAATATTGATGCCGACCACATGGAAACCTACGGGCACGATTTCGGGCGGCTCAAGCAGGCGTTCGTGGATTTTGTCGAGCATCTGCCGTTCTATGGTATGGCCATGCTGTGCATAGACGATGCCAATGTGCGCGAGATTCTGCCGCGCATCAGCAAGCCGGTGACCACGTACGGACTCAGCGAAGAAGCGCAGATACGTGCAGTGAATGTCCGCCATCAGGAAGGGCAGATGCGTTTCACCGCTCAATGCCGACAGAACGGCACACCAAAAGATCTGGATATCACGTTGAATCTGGCCGGTATGCACAATGTGTTAAATGCGCTGGCTGCGATTGCGATCGCTCTGGAAATAGGTGTTGCAGATAACGCGATTGTTGCGGCACTGGCGGAATTTCAGGGTGTGGGCAGGCGCTTCCAACGATACGGGGAGGTTGCGCTGCCTGACGGCGGAAGTTTTACTTTAATTGATGATTACGGGCATCACCCGGTGGAAATGCTGGCCACATTGGCTGCTGTGCGCGGGGCGTTTCCCGGCAAGCGTTTAGTGCTGGCATTTCAACCCCACCGTTTCACGCGCACTCGAGATTTATTTGAGGATTTCGTGAAAGTGTTATGCAGCGTGGACGCGCTGGTGCTTGCCGAAGTGTATGCAGCAGGTGAGCCCCCGATAGTTGCGGCAAATGGGCGCGCGTTGATGCATGCCTTGCGGGTGGCCGGGCAAAGCGAAGCGGTGTTTGTCGAAAATATTCAGGATATGCCACAGGCCATCATGCAGATGGCGCGAGATGGTGATGTGGTCATCACGATGGGAGCGGGTTCGATAGGCGGGATACCGAATAAATTGCTGGGAAGAGGTGACGGTGATGCATCAGGGGCAGTGCCGGCATTTCAAATGCAGCGCTTGGGTGAGTTATGAAAATGACCGAGCCGAATCTTTTTAATTTGGAATTGCGAGGCACGTTGAGCCACAACGTGCCCATGAGCAAACACACCAGCTGGCGCGCTGGCGGTATGGCGGAGCGCATGTATCAACCCGCCGATCTGGATGATCTGCTGGTGTTCCTGCGCGGCTTGCCGGTTGAAGAGCCGCTGTATGCGGTAGGACTCGGCAGTAATCTATTGGTGCGTGACGGCGGATTGCACGGCACGGTGTTGCTGCTGCATGGCGCGTTGAACGGACTGAGTCTCGAAGCTGACGGCAGCATCTATGCCGAAGCCGGAGTTCCGGGCGCAAAATTGGCGCGCTTTGCTGCCTTGCACAACCTGTGCGGTGCGGAATTTTTCGCCGGCATCCCCGGCACGGTCGGCGGCATGCTGGCGATGAATGCCGGCTGCTATGGCAGCGAGATTTGGGAGAAGGTGCTGCGCGTGCAGACGGCAAACATAAGTGGCGAAACGCACATTCGCACAACGGCGGATTATGAAATTGGCTATCGGCACGTCGCGTTGCTGGAGAAGGGGGAAGAGGTGAGAGGGAAGGGTAAAATCTCGGAGCGCGGCGAAGCCTCCTTTCCCTCTTCTTCCTTCTCCCTTCCCAAAGAATACCTTCCCCAAGATGAATTCTTCGTCGCCGCATGGCTGAAGTTCGAGGCGGGCGATGGAGACATTGCACGGCAGAAAATCAAGGAACTGTTGGGCAAGCGCATCGAAAGCCAGCCGCTGAATTTGCCGAATGCGGGCTCGGTATTCCGGAACCCGCTTGGCGATCATGCGGCGCGGCTGATCCAGCAATGCGGGCTGAAAGGTAAGCGCATTGGTGGCGCGCAGGTGTCGGAGAAACATGCCAATTTCATCGTAAACACGGGCGGGGCGACGGCGGCGGACATCGAAAATTTGGTCAACGAAATACGAGCGGTGGTGCGGCAACAGACCGGCATCGACCTGCATCCGGAAGTAAAAGTTATTGGTGAGTATGCGAATCATGAATAAGAGCAACCCTTCTCCCTCCTCTCTTCGCCCTTCCCGTTTCGGCAAAGTGGCGGTGTTGTTCGGCGGCAAATCCGCCGAGCGCGAGGTATCGCTGAAAAGCGGTGCAGCGGTGCTGGCGGCGTTGCAGCGCTGCGGAGTGGACGCGCATGCGTTCGATCCGGCAACGCGCAGCTTGCAAGCGCTTGCGGACGAGGGTTTTGAACGCACCTTTATTGCGCTGCACGGGCGTTTCGGCGAAGACGGCACGGTGCAGGGCGCGTTGGAATTGCTGGGCATTCCTTACACCGGCAGCGGTGTGCTGGCCTCGGCGCTGGGTATGGACAAGTGGCGCACCAAGCTGGTGTGGCACGCGGCGCAATTACCCATCCCGAATTACGTTCTGCTGGAAGAGCACAGCGATTGGAACGCGGTGACGCAGCAACTGGGGCTGCCGCTGTTCGTCAAACCGGCCAATGAGGGTTCCAGTGTTGGAATCAGCAAGGTGAAAGCGACCGGCGAATTGCGCAGTGCTTATCAGGCAGCCGCCAAGCACGACAAACTGGTGATTGCAGAAAGTTTTATCGGCGGCGGCGAATATACCGCAGCAATTCTGGGTGATCAGGCGTTGCCGGTGATCAAGATCGAACCGGCCAATGAGTTCTACGACTATGAGGCCAAATACCTGCGCGACGACACTCGTTACTTGTGCCCATGCGGTTTGGGCATGGCGCAGGAAGCCGAAATGCAACGGCTGGCTAAACAGGCTTTCGCGTTGATCGGCGGTCAAGGTTGGGGGCGAGTGGACTTTCTGATGAGTGAAACAGGCCAGCCATACCTGCTGGAAGTTAATACTTCGCCGGGCATGACCGATCATAGCCTGGTGCCGATGGCGGCACGCCAGGCAGGGATGAGTTTCGAGCAACTGGTGCTTCGCATTCTGGAGCTGGCGCATGTGGGATAACGCAATATTGTTACGCAATACCGCCAACGCGCTGATCCTTTTCAGTGTGTTCGCGATGCTATATGGCATCGCCAGTTACGTGATGAGATTGCCGGGTTTGCTTCCATTGCAAAGTGTGCGCCTGAGTGTGGTTCCGCAACGGGTTTCCGCAGTGGATCTGTTGAAAGTGATGCGTAGTGAAGTTCGCGGCAATTTATTTACCGTGGATATCGAGCATCTAAGGCTGTCATTGGAGAAGTTGCCGTGGGTGCGCAACGTTAGTATTCGCCGTGAATTTCCCAATCGCTTGGCGGTGCAGTTGGAAGAGCATCAGGCGGTTGCGCGCTGGAACAACAGCTCGCTGGTGAATCGGCAGGGTGAAATTTTTGTTGCGAATAGCGAGCAGGTATTACCAAGTTTTATCGGGCAGGACGGCACATCAATCGAGATTGCACAGCTCTATGCCATATTCAATCAACAGGTTGCAGCGCTTGGTTTGTCGGTGACGCAAATAACACTGTCGCCGCGACATGCCTGGCAAGCGCGATTAAATAACGGCTTGGTGTTGGAGCTGGGGCGCGAAGATATGCAGCAGCGTTTAGCGAGGTTTGTAACGGTATACCCGTATACAGAGAACAGAATACAGAAGGCAGAGGGCAGTGGCGCGGCAAAATATGTGGATTTGCGCTACCGCAACGGGTTTGCAGCAAGACAGGTGTTGAAAGGTGGAGAACGGGGGATGAATCGATGGACAGCGAGTTGATGTGCAAAGACAGGTTTTCTGTCCTTTACCTTCAGATATTAGTCTTCTGTCAGGAGGACAAGCGATGATTAGAAGCAAGGAAACCAAAAACCTGGTGGTCGGATTGGACATTGGCACGTCCAAGATCGTTGTCATCGTCAGTGAGGTTAAGCCGGATGGGATGCTGGAGGTGATCGGCATGGGAATGCACGAATCTGACGGCATGAAAAAAGGGATGGTGGTCAACATCGAAGCCACGGTGGGGGCGATCCAGCGCGCGCTGGAAGAGGCTGAGCTGATGGCTGATTGCAAAATCCATGAGGTCTATACGGGCATCGCCGGCAGTCATATACGCAGTATCAATTCGCGCGGCATGGTGAAGATCAAGGAAAAGGAAGTCGCTACGGCCGATATCGAACGCGTGATTGAAACTGCCAGCTCGATCAGTCTGCCGAGCGACCAGCAAATTTTACACATTCTTGAACAGGAATTCAGCATCGATGGACAGGACGGAATCAAAAAGCCACTCGGCATGAGTGGAATGCGGCTGGATGTCGAGGTGCATATTGTCAGCGGTGCAGTAGCGGCGGTTCAGAACATCATGAAGTGCATTCATCGATGCGGCCTGGAAGTCAACGAATTGATTCTGCAGCCATTGGCATCCAGCAAGGCGGTGCTGGCCGACGATGAAAAGGAGCTCGGCGTATGTCTTGTGGATATAGGTGGCGGCACCACCGATATTGCGGTGTTTACCGGGGGAGCGATCAGGCATACCGCGGTGATACCGATTGCCGGAGATCAGATTACCAATGACATTGCCATGGCCTTGCGCACCCCGACTCAGGATGCCGAAGACATCAAGATCAAGCATGGCTGCGCACTACGCCAACTGGCAGATAGCGGTGCTATCGAAGTGCCCGGCGTGGGGGAACGCGGGCCGCGTATGTTGTCACGCCAGACGCTGGCGGAAGTGATCGAGCCGCGCGTCGAAGAATTGTATTCGCTGGTTCAGCAGGAGCTGCGCCGTAGTGGCTTCGAGGATTTGTTGTCATCGGGCATCGTGATTACGGGTGGTAGCAGTGCAATGCAAGGTATGGTCGAGCTGGGTGAAGAAATTTTCCATCTTCCGGTTCGTTTGGGCACTCCGAAATATGTGGGCGGCTTATCCGATGTGGTGAAAACACCGCGCATGGCGACCGGAGTGGGTCTGCTGTTGTATGGCTTGGAGCACCATCAACGCAAAGAAGAAACTCGAATGCAATCAAATTCGTTTAGCGATGTGTTGTCCAGGATGAAAACGTGGTTGCAGGGGAATTTTTAATTCATTTTTGGTTTCAGGTTGGTTTATGGGTGTGTTCAGGGTTGATTTGTAACTACAAAAAAGGAGAAAACGATGCCGTTTGAACTAATGGAAGCAGAAACACAGGACGCGGTCATCAAGGTGATCGGTGTGGGTGGTTGCGGTGGCAACGCCGTGGATCATATGATCGAGCAGGGAGTGCAGGGAGTCGAGTTCATCGTCATCAACACCGATGTACAGGCTCTTAATCGAAGCAAGGCGCGCACGCAGTTGCAGATAGGTGCGGCTATCACCAAGGGCTTGGGCGCGGGAGCCAAGCCCTCGGTCGGGCAAGCAGCGGCAGAAGAAGATCGTGAGCGCATCAAAGAGATACTTAGCGGCGCTCACATGGTGTTTATCACCGCCGGCATGGGTGGAGGTACAGGAACGGGCGCTGCGCCTATCATCGCGCAAATTGCCAAGGAAATGGATATCCTTACCGTGGCGGTGGTCACCAAGCCGTTTGCCTATGAAGGAAACCGGATGCGCTTCGCCAAGGCTGGTATCGAGGCTTTGCACGAGTATGTCGATTCTCTGATCATCGTGCCGAATTCCAAGTTGATGGAGGTGCTGGGCAATGATATTACCGTGCCGGAAGCCTTCAAGGCCGCCAATGGTGTATTGCAAGGCGCAGTAGCAGGAATCGCAGAAGTAATTAATGTGCCAGGTTTGATTAACGTTGACTTTGCTGATGTGCGTACCGTGATGTCGGAAAACGGCATGGCAATGATGGGCTCGGCGATTGCCGCAGGCCCTGATCGCGCGCGTGTTGCTGCTGAACGTGCGATTGCCAGCCCGTTACTTGAGGATGTGGATATGACGGGTGCGCGTGGAGTGTTGGTAAATATCACTTCTTCGAGCCAGTTGAAGCTGAAAGAAATCGACGAAGTAATGGAGTGCGTCAAATTTGCCGCAGAAGAAGCGACAGTGATCGTGGGCTCGGTGTTCGATGAAACCATGGGAGATGAAATGCGTGTGACGGTTGTGGCAACCGGCCTCGGCGCACCGCTAGCGCGAAAGCAACCCAAGCCGGAGGTGGTGTATCGGGGTGAAGAAGCTTATCAGCGCACCGGTACTGATAATGAGCCGATCTCCAACGTGAATTACGGAGAGCTTGATACGCCGACCATCATGAGAAGCGGGCGAAGGGCAGCAGTAGATGCGATGGAAAAATCTGGCGTGGATACATACGATATCCCTTCTTTTTTGCGCAAACAAGCAGACTAGGAGGGGTTGTTTGAGGTAAAGCGAAGTAGCCGAAACATCTGGCTGTGATAAAATTGCCTCATGTTTTTGAGCTGTAAGACACCTATGGTTAAGCAACGTACCTTAAAAAATTCCGTGACCGTGACAGGAGTCGGCTTGCACAGCGGTGAGAAAGTCACGCTCGGTTTACGCCCGGCACCTGTTAACACCGGTATCGTATTTCGTCGTGTGGACGTGAAGCCAGTCGAGGAAATTTGCGCACGAGCAGAGTTGGTTCATGACACACGCCTGTCCACCTGTATGGAACAGAATGGCGTGCGTGTCGCAACTATTGAACACCTGATGTCGGCGCTGGCCGGATTGGGTGTGGACAACGCCTATGTTGAACTGAATAATGCGGAAGTGCCGATTATGGACGGCAGTGCCGGCACCTTTGTCTTTCTGCTTCAATCAGCGGGTATCGTCGAGCAATCCACTGCCAAGAAATTTATCCGGGTGAAAAAAACCGTCGAGGTGAAACAGGGCGACAAATGGGTGCGCTTTGAACCATACCACGGCTATAGATTGACTTTTACGATCAATTTCGCACATCCGGTATTTGCCGATGCCAAGCAGCATGTGGTAGTCGATCTGGGCGAAGAATCTTACGTGCGCGATATCAGCCGTGCGCGCACCTTCGGTTTCATGCAGGATGTCGAAAATATGCGAGCACAAGGCTTGGCCTTGGGCGGTAGTCTGGATAACGCCGTTGTAATGGATGACTATCGTGTGCTAAATGCGGACGGACTGCGCTTCGAGGATGAGTTCGTCAAGCATAAGGTGCTGGACGCGATTGGCGATCTTTACTTGTTGGGGCATCCGCTGATTGGCGCGTTCTCAGGATACAAATCCGGCCATGCTTTGAATAATGCTTTGTTGAGAGAGCTGTTATCCGATGAAGACGCATGGGAATTTGTTACTTTTGATAGCGTGGAAGAAGCGCCTGCATTCCTGCGACTGCAATTGCAAGCTGCTTGATGATTTAACATGACCATCACAACGCCATGATAATTTTGCGATTGTTTATAGTTCTGGTTACATTGCTGCTGGTGATAAGCAGTGGGATGTATATCTTCACGCGTGATCACCGCTACCTGAAATTCGCATGGCAGACGCTGAGATTCGCTTTGCTGCTACTGTCGGTTTTTGCATTGCTGTTCATATTGGAGCGCTATGTGTTGGTCGGCTGGAAAGTTCTCTTGTGAAGATTTGCATGCAACTACTGCGTTTGTTGCATTGAGCAGGGATTTTTAGTCTTTCTGTTTAATCATTTTTTCCAGTGCGAGTTTGAGTGTTGAGTCGCCCGGCAGGCTTTGGCTAAGTTCATTAATTGCATTTTGTGCCATTTTACCGAGTATGCGGGGTGCAGGTTTGGGTTGGCTGCGATTGTAGGAAACTTGCACCTTGACGCGGATTCCGCTAATCTCACACCCCCTGCCTTGTAGCAGGGTAGCCAGTTCTGGTGCAAGTTGGCGCAATTTTGCTGCCATAGTGGCGTTGGCAACTGCGATGTTAAGCGTCCCCAGTTGCAGGCTCAGCACTTGGCTGGATTGAGCAAGGTATGGAGGGGCAACACCAATAAAATGGTCTTGCAATATCTTCAATTCGTGCGCTTTTGTCAGCAGTGGTCGGAGTTCCTGATTGCCGCTTAGCAATGATTTGAGTTGATGTGCCATAAGGAATTGCGAATACGAATAAAGGAAGATTATGAATATTATTATAGTTTCCAATCGTTTGGCAAAAGCTCGTACCCGCAGTATTACACTGGGAGGTAGGCATTTGCTGTTTTTGATGCCGTTGCTGTTTGGGTTGCTGTTGATTGCCGCGTTCTCTTTGCAATACGTGCTGATACGCTTTGCCCCTGAAGGTCTGGTTGATGAGATGCGCATCCTGCTATCCGAGGTGCGAAGCGCAGAGCAGCAAAAACAGGAGTCCTATTTACATAGCAGTTTGGATGCCATGGCGGCACGGGTTGGACAGATGCAAGCGCAATTGCAGCGCCTAGATGCGTTGGGCACGCGTTTAGCCAAGTTGTCCGGCATGAAGCCCGAGGAATTTCAGTTTGCTCAGCCGCTCGCTCAGGGTGGGCCACTAGTAGTTTTGCCCATGCAGGAAATGTCGGTAAACAGTTTGGATCAACAACTGGGCAGATTGACCCAAGTGGTCAATGACCGCAGCGACAAGTTGCAGGCTCTGGAAACTATGATGCTGCAGAACCAGTTGAGCCGTAAATTGCTGCCCTCTATTCCACCAGTCAATGAGGGTGCGTATTCCTCAAATTTTGGCTGGCGAATAGATCCCTTTACCGGTTCAGGCGCCATGCATGAAGGAGTGGATTTTATGGCGAGCCAAGGAACGCCAATTCATGCTTCGGCAGGTGGCGTGGTGGCGTATGCGGACATCCATCCCCAATATGGTAATATGGTTGAGATTGACCACGGTAAAGGCATCATCACACGCTACGCGCATGCTTCGCGATTGTTTGTGAAGGTTGGCCAAGTGGTGAGGCGCGGTGATAAGATTGCCGAGGTGGGAAGCACCGGGCGTTCCACCGGCAACCACTTGCACTTTGAAGTTCGCTATCAAGGTGTTGCACAGAATCCCGTGAAATTCCTGAAAAAAACCGCCAGTTGACAGGGAGTTAAAAAACGCCGCGAGGGGCGATCAGGCAAGGCGGAAACCAGCGAAAAGCGCAGTTTATATTTAGTCTATCGCTACGCGGCCCGCATTTTGAGCCAGCTTCCGAAACAGCATCATTGCTCCGCAATAGTTTTCAACATCCTGTTAATGGTCATGGATATTGGTGAGGGTGAGGTGTTGAATAGCCTCACCCTTTATTATTTGTAGCCGAGAAAACGAAAATTTATGATTTCCAGTATTTTGAAAAGTATTTTTGGCAGTCGCAATGACCGCCTGCTCAAACAGTATCGCGCCTCAGTGCTATCCATCAACAAGCAAGAAGCGGATATCTCCAAGTTGAGTGATGATGAATTGCGTCAAAAAACCGATAGTTTCAGGCAGCGTTTTGCGCGGGGCGAAACGCTTGATGCTCTGCTGCCTGAGGCCTTTGCAGTGGTGCGCGAGGCAAGCATCCGCACATTGGGGCTGCGCCATTACGATGTGCAGCTGATCGGCGGGATGGTATTGCATCATGGCAAGATTGCCGAAATGCGCACCGGCGAAGGAAAGACGCTCATGGCCACGCTGCCGGTTTACCTGAATGCGATCTCCGGCAAGGGTGTGCATGTCGTTACGGTGAACGATTATCTGGCCAGCCGCGATGCCGAGTGGATGGGCAAGCTGTATCGTTTCCTGGGTTTGTCTGTTGGCGTGATTCTGTCGCAAATGCCGTCGGGCGAAAAACAGGCCGCTTACGCTGCCGACGTTACATACGGCACCAACAACGAATTCGGTTTTGATTACCTGCGCGACAACATGGCGACGCGCGCCGAAGAACGATATCAGCGCCCGCTCAACTACGCCATCGTGGACGAAGTCGACTCGATCCTGATCGACGAAGCGCGCACGCCTCTGATTATTTCCGGGCAGGCCGAGGATAATGTCGATATCTATGTGCGCATAGATAAACTGGTTCCCCAGTTGAAGCGCCAAGCCGTGGAAGAAGGGCCGGGCGATTTCAGTGTGGATGAGAAAAACCATCAGATTCTGCTTACCGAATCCGGTCACGAACATGCGGAAAACATCCTCACCCAGGCAGGTTTGCTGCCTGTCGGGGGCAGTCTGTATGATCCAGCCAATATTACCTTGATCCACCATCTGTACGCGGCGTTGCGCGCTCATAACTTGTATCACCGCGACCAGCACTATGTTGTGCAGGACGGCGAAGTCACCATCGTGGACGAATTCACCGGGCGTTTGATGTCCGGGCGTCGCTGGTCGGACGGTCTGCACCAGGCGGTGGAAGCGAAAGAGGGCGTAGCGATTCAGAAGGAAAACCAGACGCTGGCCTCGATCACCTTCCAGAATTATTTCCGCATGTACCACAAGCTGGCGGGCATGACCGGCACGGCGGATACCGAGGCGTATGAATTTCAGCAAATCTATGATCTGGAAACCGTGATTATTCCTCCACATCGCCCAACTATCCGCAAGGATATGATGGACAAGGTATATCTTACTGCCAAGGAAAAATATCAGGCGGTGATCGAAGATATAAAGGATTGCCATGAGCGCGGCCAGCCAGTACTGGTGGGTACAACCTCAATCGAGAATTCAGAATTGCTGTCGCATCTGTTGGAAAAAATAACACTGCCGCATCAGGTGCTGAACGCGAAGCAACATGCGCGTGAGGCGGAAATTGTTGCGCAGGCCGGGCGTCCCAAGATGGTCACCATCGCCACCAACATGGCTGGCCGAGGCACAGACATCGTGCTGGGCGGTAATGCCGAGAAGCAGATCGACCACATTCGCGCTGACGAAAGCATGGATGAGATCACCAAAGAACAGCGCATTGTTCAGTTGAAATCAGAATGGCAGCAATTGCACCAGCAGGTGTTGGACAGCGGCGGGTTACACATCATCGGAACCGAACGGCATGAGTCTCGCCGGGTGGATAACCAGTTACGCGGACGTTCTGGCCGGCAAGGCGACCCCGGTTCCAGTCGCTTTTATATGTCTCTGGAAGATCCTTTGTTGCGTATCTTCGCCTCCGACCGGGTCGCAGCAATCATGAATAAATTCAAGTTGCCAGAGGGTGAAGCAATTGAACACATCTGGGTAACGCGGGCCATTGAAAATGCGCAACGAAAAGTCGAGGCACGCAATTTCGATATGCGTAAGCAGATCCTTGAATATGACGACGTGGCCAATGATCAGCGAAAAGTGATTTACCAGCAGCGAAGCGAATTGCTGGAAAGCATGGACATTTCCGAAACCATCCAGGCGATGCGGGAAAGTGTTCTGGAAGATACTATCTATCAGTATATTCCACAGCACAGCATGGAAGAACAATGGGATGCGCACTCCCTGGAAAAAATCCTGGCTGCCGAATTTCGCCTGGAATTGCCCTTAGTGCGGTGGCTGGAGGAAGACAAGCAGCTAAATGAAGTGGGTTTGCGTGCACGCGTCATCGAACATGCACAACAGCAATATCAAACCAAGGTCGACGCAGTGGGCGCGGAGATCATGCACCACTACGAGCGAGCAATCATGCTGCAAAACCTGGACGTGCACTGGCGCGAACATCTTGCCGCGCTGGATCATTTGCGCCAAGGTATTCATTTGCGCGGTTATGCGCAGAAGAACCCCAAGCAAGAATACAAACGTGAAGCGTTTGAATTGTTTTCCACCATGCTGGACGCGATCAAGCGCGAAGTAACGCAGGTATTGATGACCGTGCAAGTGCGCAACGAGGAGGAGGTCGAGGCGGTAGAAGCTCCACCCGCACCGGAAAATGTGCAGTATCATCACTCCGATTATGACGAGGCATTGGGGCGGCCAGCCGATGCCAGCTCAACCGGTGATGTCCATAAACCGTTTGTGCGAGATGTGCAAAAAGTGGGGCGTAATGACCCGTGCCCATGCGGGTCTGGCAGGAAATATAAGCAATGTCATGGAAAATTGAGCTAATTGACCAAGGAGAATGTGATGTCATTAATAAAAGATACGCTACATACCTCAACGATTACAGAGGAATTGAACGAAGCCGAGGTTGACATTATCGCAGGATTGTTTGAGATTCTGGACTACAAGGCAGGCCAGGCAATCGTTCGTCCCGGAGTCGACCAGGCGGATAATCTGTATATTCTTGCGCATGGCGAAATACAGGTGATGATTCAAAGCCACGAAGGGGATGCTGCGATTCACGTGCTTAAACCTGGCGATTTGGCTGGCATCATTACGTTTGCAGGCGGTACCTCTGCTCATATTAGTGCGACACTAAGCGCGGTCGGAGATACCAAGGTGCTGAGCATGCCGAGAGCAAAGTTCGAGACACTGATCAATACCCATCCGATGATTGTTTACAAAGTAATGCGCGGTGTAGTGCGCGATGTGCATGGTATTGTGCGCCGCATGAATGCCCAATCAGCAGAGCTGAGCAATTACATTTATCGTATTCACGGCCGCTACTAAGATACAGTTATGCCGGTCAATCTGACACCGCCCCTCGCGGCACAACTGCTGCCCGTTGCGGGCGTTTTTTTGGGCATTACCGAAGCAAATATTAAGCGCGAAAACCGCAAGGACTTGCTGGTGATGCAATTGTGCGAGGGTGCGAGGGTCGCAGGCGTATTCACCCAGAACCGTTTTTGCGCTGCCCCAGTGATCGTCGCGCGCGAACATCTTTCGAAAGCGGTTGGCATACGTGCACTGGTGGTTAACACCGGTAATGCCAACGCCGGAACCGGCGAGCAAGGCTTGCAGGATGCGCGTACAACCTGCGCGGCGCTTGCAGGCTTGCTGGATTGCAGGGCAGCGCAAATTTTGCCATTCTCCACCGGCGTGATCATGGAGCCGCTACCGGTGGGCAAGATTGCCGCAGGCTTGCCCGGCTGCGTGACGAACATGCGCGTGGACAACTGGTTTGACGCAGCGCATGCGATCATGACCACTGACATCGTCGCCAAGGCGGTTTCCAAGCAGGTCATGATAGGCGGAGTAAATATCACCGTCACCGGCATCGCTAAAGGCTCCGGCATGATCCATCCGAACATGGCGACCATGCTCGGCTACATCGCAACCGATGCGGGAATTGCGCAACCATTGTTGCAGCAGATAGTTAGCGAAGCTGCCAATCGTTCGTTCAACTGCATTACCGTGGACGGCGACACCTCCACCAACGATGCGCTGATGCTGATCGCCACAGGACAAACCGCCCTACCGGAAGTCCGCGATTCAGCAGGCGGGGATTTCGCCATACTACAGGCTGCTGTTACAGAGGTAGCGATTTATCTGGCACAAGCCATTGTGCGAGACGGCGAAGGCGCGACTAAATTCATTACCGTGAAGATCGAAGGCGGCAAGAGTGAAGCCGAATGCAAACAAATCGGCTACGCCATCGCCCGCTCGCCGCTGGTCAAGACCGCGTTCTTCGCCTCCGACCCCAACCTCGGACGCATTCTCGCCGCGATCGGCTATGCCGGCGTCGACGATCTGGATGTCGCCGCGCTCAAACTGTATCTGGATGATGTGCTGGTCGCCGAAAACGGTGGGCGCGCCGCCAGCTACCGTGAGGAAAACGGACAGCGCGTGATGCAGCAAAGCGACATTACCATCCGCGTGGTGTTGAATCGCGGCGCAGCCAAAGCGCAGCTGTGGACCTGTGACTTTTCCTACGATTATGTCAAAATAAATGCCAGCTATCGAAGTTGAGCAATGTGTCGGTCCCTATTTATTGAGGTGAATGCCGCGTACTAATTTTTGCTGCGCGCCCACTGAACGATGCCGCCGGCATTCATCGCACCCGCTTGCCGCGCAATTTCACGCCCACACCTGAATAGCGCGAGGGTAGGGATGCTGCGGATGTTGTAATGTGTTCCCAGCTCCTTCGCATCCTCTGTGTTTAGCTTTGCAAGGCGCATTTCAGGCTCAAGTTGAGCAGCGGCTTGCACAAACGCGGGTGCCATCGTGCGACAAGGGCCGCACCACGGAGCCCAGAAATCTACCAGCACAGGAATGTCATTGCGGCTGATGTGCAGTGCGAAATTACTGCTATTCAGTTCCACAGGGTGCGCATCGAACAAGGGTCGTTTGCACTTGCCGCAAGCGGGTTTGTCGCGCAACCTGAAGGCGGGCAGGCGGTTGATGCCGTCGCAATGCGGGCAAACGATATGCTGTGAATCAGACATGACAGACTCCAATGTATGGGTCTCATGCAAGATTGAGCTGAAGATGCAAATTTCAAGGGTCAGCTGGTGAAACGCATCGACAGATCGAGAGCCTCGACATCCTTGGTCAGGGCGCCGATTGAGATGCGATCCACCCCGGTCAGTGCGACCTCGCGCAGTTTGTCCAGCGTTATGCCGCCCGAGGCTTCCAGCTCTGCGCGCCTGGCGGTATGCTGTACAGCGGTTCGCATCTCATCCAGATCAAAGTTGTCGAGCAAAATAAGTTTTGCGCCTGCACCCAAGGCTTCATCCAGTTGAGACAGGCTCTCTACCTCAATCTGAATATTGATGCCCGGTTTGGCCAGCAGGAACGCCTGTTCCAGTACAGGCCGGATACCGCCTGCCGCAACGATATGGTTTTCCTTGATCAGGATGCCGTCAAATAAACCGGCGCGCTGGTTATGCCCGCCACCCATCCGTACCGCGTATTTCTGCGCATGGCGCAGCCCGGGCAAAGTCTTGCGCGTATCCATGATTTTTACGTTGATTCCGACAACTGTATCCACATAGCATTTAGTGCGTGTGGCGGTGCCGGACAGGGTTTGCAGCAGGTTCAACGCGCTACGTTCAGCAGTTAGCAAAGATCGCGCTTTACCGCGAATTTCGCACAGCAATTGCCCCGGCGCGATCAAATCGCCGTCTTTCGCCATCCAGTTGATTGCACAGTTTGCGCTTTGTGCGCGAAAACATTCGTCGAACCATTGCGTCCCGCAAAGAACGCCGTGCTGCCGCGTGATGACCTGTGCGCTAGAGATTAGTTCAGGCGGCAATAGCTGTGCTGTTAAGTCACCGGTGAATACATCTTCATTGAGCGAGTTGGCGACGTTGATGCGGATGTGTGAGGCGAGCTCGGAATCAAGCATGGGTGCTACTCCAACGAATTATATTGAAAGCGCAGATTAACCCAGGCGGGACTACCTTGGGAAATGTGCAACATTGAGATGTTCGTCCAGGTAAATATTATCCAGAAAAAAGCAGGCAAGAAAAAAGCCGGGAGTAAAGCAACCCGGCTAAATGATTGGTATTGCGTCGTCAAAACCAATGACTTGGCTGTCGTTTTTGGACAGCTTAGTCAGATGGCTGACAGTCCCATCAAAATCCGTAATAAACCTGTGCACCGAGACTGCTGTCCGGGCTGCCATTGGAAAAACCTTTAAGAACGTAACCTTTGGCCTTTAAATTTTTATTGATCTTGTGGCTTACATAAGCGGAAAGTTCTCGGTGCCCTTCGCCCATTGAATAAGGATTTTGCGACAATTTTATATCGACTCCGCCATTCATGTTGTCATCCAGTTGATAAGAGCCACCAAATGAACCGTAGATCACCTTGTTCATGCTAATCCCGGCAGGGCTGCCTAGAACCTTGTAGCCCAGCGAACCAAGTGCGGTAAATTTATTGAAACTCTGGTATGCATCTGCCTGAGCAGCATAGTCGTTTTGGCCGATGCCTAGCCCGGCATCTGCTGTATTGAGTTTTACCTTGCCGGTCAAATCGATACCAAATGTAGATGCCTTGCCCGAATAAATATTATAGGAAGCCGCCGCAACAGTGTCACCCAAGCCGACTTGCGTGTCATTCGCAGCGCTATCTGACCTGAAATTCCTAATCCCCGGAATTGCGACACCCGCGCTTGAAATCCTGGAAAAAGGGACAGCCACTTTTAACATCCATTGACCATTTTCATATTCGCCGGTGGTCGGATTGGTTTGCCTATCGGTGGAGCTGGCCAGGAAGTACTTGCCGGAGCTGTAGTCGAATCCGGCGGTCAGGCTGAATTGACCATCGTCAGTCCAGACGCCCGGAGCTGCGATTGCTGTCGTACAGCAAAGATTAACCGCAACCAGAAATATAAATATATTATTTTTCATAACGGTTTAATTGTAAGTCAAAATGATGTGTATTGCCAGATAGTTGCGTAAATCAAATGAATTTCAATAGGCTACTTGAAATCGGCCGCAACTCCCTCCATTTCTTGTTCAGATATATTTGAAAGGGTACAAGATGCGATTTGACAAATTTACTACCAGGTTTCAACAAGCGTTGTCCGATGCACAGAGCTTGGCGGTAGGCGCGGATAACCAGTTCATCGAGCCGCAGCACTTGCTGCTGGCCTTGCTCAACGATGTTGAAAGCGGCGCAGGTTCGCTATTGGCGCGTGCAGGCGGTAATATCGTGCCCTTAAAGGCAGCGCTGAAGGAGGCGCTGGAACGACTGCCCAAAGTGGAAGGTCATGGCGGCGAGGTGCAAGTTGGACGCGACTTGTCGAATCTGCTCAACCTTACCGACAAAGCGGCTCAAAAGCGTGGGGATGAGTTTATAGCTTCGGAAATGTTCCTGCTCGCTGCTTGCGATGACAAGGGCGAAATGGGGCGCTTGCTCAAACTGCATGGCGTGGCGCGTGCTCCATTGGAGCAGGCTATTAATACCGTGCGCGGCGGCGAAACGGTTGGCAGCGCAGAATCCGAAGGCCAGCGCGAATCCCTGAAAAAATACACAATCGATCTGACCGAGCGCGCCCGCCAAGGCAAGCTCGACCCGGTGATCGGGCGAGATGATGAAATACGCCGTGCCATCCAGGTGCTGCAACGCCGCACCAAGAATAATCCGGTGCTGATCGGCGAGCCGGGCGTGGGCAAAACGGCGATCGTGGAAGGCTTGGCGCAGCGCATTGTCAACGAAGAGGTGCCGGAGACATTGAAGGGCAAGAAGGTGTTGAGCCTCGACATGGCGGCGCTGCTGGCGGGCACAAAATATCGCGGCGAATTCGAGGAGCGCCTGAAAAACGTGCTCAAGGAAATTGCCCAGGAAGAAGGGCGCATCATTGTGTTTATCGACGAATTGCACACCATGGTCGGTGCGGGCAAGACGGAAGGCTCGATGGACGCGGGCAACATGCTCAAGCCCGCGTTGGCTCGCGGCGAGTTGCATTGCGTCGGCGCGACCACACTTGACGAGTATCGCAAATACATCGAGAAGGATGCCGCGCTGGAGCGCCGTTTCCAGAAAGTGCTGGTGGACGAGCCGACTGTGGAGTCCACGATTGCCATCCTGCGCGGTCTGCAGGAAAGATACGAGCTGCATCACGGCGTGGATATCACCGACCCCGCCATCGTTGCGGCGGCGGAACTATCCAACCGTTACATTACCGACCGTTTCTTGCCGGACAAGGCGATCGATTTAATTGATGAGGCCGCCGCGCGCGTCAAGATGGAGATTGATTCCAAGCCGGAAGTGATGGACAAACTGGATCGCCGCCTGATCCAGCTCAAGATCGAGCGCGAAGCTGTGAAGAAGGAAAAGGACGAAGCATCGCAAAAACGTTTCGCTTTGATCGAAGAGGAAATCACCAAGTTGCAGCGCGAGTACGCCGATCTGGAAGAAATCTGGAAGGCGGAAAAAGGCGCAGCACAAGGCACAGCGCATCTCAAGGAAGAGATGGAGCAAGTGCGCGCCGAAATTGTGCGCTTGCAACGCCTGGGCAAGTTGCAGGAAGTGGCGGAGTTGCAATACGGAAAGCTGCCGCAGCTCGAGGCCAAACTGAAAGAGGCGGTACACGTCGAGGAAAACAAGCCCAAAAACCGTCTGCTGCGCACCCAGGTCGGCGCGGAAGAAATCGCCGAGGTGGTGAGCCGCGCGACCGGCATTCCGGTTTCCAAGATGATGCAGGGCGAGCGCGACAAGCTGCTCAAGATGGAAGAAAAAGTACATGAGCGCGTAGTCGGCCAAGACGAGGCGGTGCGCCTTGTCAGCGATGCGATTCGCCGTTCGCGTTCCGGTCTGTCCGACCCGAACCGTCCCTATGGCTCGTTCCTGTTCCTCGGCCCGACCGGCGTCGGCAAGACCGAGCTGTGCAAAGCGCTGGCCGGTTTCATGTTCGATTCCGAAGAT
The DNA here is from genome assembly GCA_023259055.1 of Nitrosomonadales bacterium. Classification (GTDB taxonomy): domain Bacteria; phylum Pseudomonadota; class Gammaproteobacteria; order Burkholderiales; family Gallionellaceae; genus Gallionella. The sequence continues at coordinate 264,133 of JAHFQZ010000001.1, read as the reverse complement.
CACTTGATCCGCATCGACATGAGCGAGTACATGGAGAAACATTCCGTGGCGCGCCTCATCGGCGCGCCGCCCGGCTATGTTGGCTACGAGGAAGGCGGCGGCTTAACCGAGGCGGTGCGGCGCAAGCCATATTCCGTGATCCTGCTCGACGAAGTGGAAAAAGCGCACCCGGACGTGTTTAACGTGCTGCTGCAAGTATTGGACGATGGTCGCATGACCGACGGTCAGGGGCGCACCGTGGACTTCAAAAACACCGTGGTCGTGATGACCTCCAACCTCGGCAGCCAGATGATCCAGCAGATGTCAGGCGACGATTACCAGGTGATCAAGCTGGCGGTGATGGGCGAAGTAAAAACCTATTTCCGCCCCGAGTTCGTCAACCGCATCGACGAGGTGGTGGTGTTCCATGCGCTCGACGAAAAGAACATCAAGTCCATAGCGCGCATCCAGTTGCAGTACCTGGAAAAACGTCTCGCCGCGATGGAGATGAAGCTGAGCGTCAGCGATGCTGCACTGGCCGAAATCGCCAATGCGGGCTTCGATCCTGTATACGGCGCCAGGCCGCTGAAACGCGCCATCCAGGCGCAACTTGAGAACCCGCTTGCCAAGCTGATCCTGGAAGGCCTCTTCGCCGCGAAGGACACGATCAAGGTGGGGTGCGTTGGCGGGGTGATGAAGTTCGAGAAAGCCTAAGCACCAACACCAAAGAGAAAGCCCGGCATGCCGGGCTTTTCTTAATTTATGGGTCTCCGTCCCTGGATCATTCCACGTGGGGTGCAGAAAAAAACGGCATTGACCGTGGAAATGTGTGCAAGGATACTGCGAGCCGCACGGATCAATATATTGGCATTGCTATGGAAGACGGTATTTTCGAAGAGCTGATCGGTGCCATACAGATTAACGTCGCGTTGTGTGATTAGCAGTGACACACATTAGCCGGAAATTTTTCAGGATCGCGTCATCTTCCTTTGGAAGGTACCAATGAACCGCTCGGCCGCATTCACCCTTTGTCTGTTATTACTCTCACTGCTCCTGGCGGGCTGCGTCGCTACGCCCACGGTGCCGCTTCCTTCCATCAGTTACCGGAGCAACGACACCGTGAGGCAGCGCAACCTGTTGGTGCTGCTGCGCGGCCTTGGTGCTGGCAATACCATTTTTGCCAAAGAAGGGCTCATTGACGAGATTCGCGGCCGTCACCTCCCCTTTGATGTCATTGCCCCTGATTCTCATGTTGGCTATTTCAGGTCGAATACCTTCGAAATTCGACTCAAAAAGGATATCATCGACCCTGCACGCCGCCAAGGGTACGAGCATATCTGGCTGGCGGGCTTCTCCATGGGTGGGCTCGGCTCACTCTTATACCTGCGCAGCTATCCAGGCGATGTCGACGGGGTGCTGCTTATCAGCCCATTTCTCGGCGGGTCGTCAATCCACCGTGAAATCCGCCGTGCCGGCGGGGTCGCCGCTTGGCAGAAGACATCCGATGACCCGCAGGACTGGGAACGGATGATCTGGAGCTGGATCAAAAACCACGACCCCGCCGCCACCCCGCCTATTTGGCTCGGCTACGGTGAAAGCGATAAGATCACCGCCGACGGCCCGCCGCTTCTCGCCACCGTCCTCCCCGCCAAGAGGGTTTTTACAGTCCCCGGCAACCACAATATCGCCACCTTCAAGGAGATTTTCCTGCGCCACCTCGACACCCTCACCCGCCAGAGTGACCCTGCCGTCAGCCACAATGAATAAGCGCGGAAATTTTCAGTATCTGGATCGGTGCGCTCCCTTTGGTCATGCACTCACAGTTGCGGGGAAATTGTTGCCGGATGGTGAAGAGAGCGGTACTCATCCTGCATACTTGCTATTTGCTGTTGTTTTCAGTTTTTTCCAGCAACAAGTCCTTGATGGGTTTGTCACTAGCAGTGGCAGGCGTGCCTGATGATTCGTTTGTGCTGACAGGCGCACTTGATTTTTCCTTATCTAAAATCTTTTCAACTTCTTCTTTGGAAAAGGGCTTGGCTTTTTTATCTGGTGAAATCTCTCCTGCACATTTTGCAATTTCATCATTGGATTTCAAATCCAGGCAGTATCTGAGATCGGCTGAACTGTCGGCTTCTGCCCATGCTAATGAGCTCGCCAAAAGCAGCGTTAGGGTGAGTAGCAATGAGATTTTATTCATACAAGCTCTCCTTAATTTTATGCGGCACACCAATGGAGGCAACGCATGATATGCCAAGGTACGGGCATACGTTCGTATCGTGCCGTGAATACAAGGAAATATCAAGAAATTGCTTTTGATGCCGAGCGGAATAAATTCCATGCCGCTTGCCACCAGGCATGTTGCACTGGGGCGCGTTAATCTGGCAGCCAGCGTAGGGCGGAACGCCTCTGCAGGGCTCTTCTGCCCTGCCTGACTTAGTATCCCAACGCCCTTGCGCCCTGATAGAACGCAAAGCTCACCAGCCACGCCAGCGCCAGCGACCAAGCAAGCGACAGCGCGGTGAATTTGAGTTGTTTGGATTCGCTTTGCAGCGTGGCGACGGTGGCGAGGCAGGGGGTGTAGAGCAGCGTGAACAGCATGAAGCTGTAGGCCTGTACCCAGTCCAGTTGTTGTCCGATCGCGCCGCTGAGCGCGTCGCCGCTCAGGCTGTAGATCACGGCGAGCGCGCCGATGACGATTTCCTTGGCGACGAAGCCGAAGATCAGTGCGATGGTGAGTTGTTCGTTGATGCCGACAGGGGCGAAGACGGGTTGAAAGAAGCCGCCTATCATGCCTGCCAGGGTGTCGGCGCTGGCGGGGACGGCGGACAGCGGCAGGTGGGTGAGCAGCCAGACCAGCACCACGCCGGCGACGATGAATTTGGTGGCGCGGCGCAGGAAGTGACGCACTTCCAGCCAGCCGCGCAACGCCATCTGGCGGGCGGTGGGGAAGCGGTATGGCGGCAGCTCCAGCACGAACGGCTCGTTGTTTTTGAATTGGTTCTTGAATATCAGCGCGGTGAGTATCGCGGCGGCGAAGCTGAACAAATACAGGCTGAATACCACTAATGGCGCGGCTTTCGGCGTGAACAGCGCGGCGGTGAAAAAGATGAATACCTGCAGGCGCGCCGAGCATAGCGAGAAGGGTATCACCAGCATCGTGAGCAGGCGCATGGCGCGTGAGCGCATCACGCGCGTGCCCATTAGCGCGGGAACGTTGCAGCCGAAACCCATCAGCAGCATGACGAAGCCCCGCCCGTCCAGTCCCAGGCGCGCCATCAGCGCATCCATCAGGAATGCGGCGCGTGACAGGTAGCCGCTGTCTTCCACCAGCGCCATGAACAGAAAGAACAATATGATGATCGGGATGAACGCCGCGACGGTGGCCACGCCGTTGTAGATACCGTCCAGCAGCAGGCCTTGCACGACCTGCGGCAGTCCGCCCAGCAGCGGCGCAAGCGCGGCCTCGCGCAACCAGGTGAACAGTGAGGCGATGCCGGTTTGCAGCGGTTGCCCGAATATGAAAATGCCCTGGAACAGCAGGTACATGACGGCGAAAAAAATCGGCAGCCCCAGCCACGGGTGCAGCATTACGCGATCCAGTTTTTCGGTGAGGCTGTCCGACATCTGCACGGGGATTTGCACGGCGTGCTTCAACACTCGCGCCATTTCCGTTTCGATATGCTCGTCCTTTTCCAACTGGTCTCGCAGCTGCTCCGCCATGCCGGGCGTAGGGTAGCGCAGGGCTTTGGTGATGGCTTGCATGGCTTCAGGATAGCCAGTGCCATATTTTGCGCTGAGCAGGAATATCGGCATTGCCAGCAGCGCGGACATTTTTGCCACATCGACGCTGATGCCGAATTTCTTTGCTTCGTCCGCCATGTTGAGTACCACGACGACGTTCATGTTGAGCTGCCTGAGTTGCAGCAGCAGGCTCATCTGGCGTTCGATCTGCGTGGTGTTGAGGATAACCAGCGCGAGATCCGGCACGTTGTCGTGCAGGAAGTGGCGCACCACCTGTTCGTCGTCGGAAAAACCGTGGAGGTCATAGATGCCGGGCAGGTCGATGATTTCCACCATGTCGCCGCCCAGCAATATCTTGCCGCTGAGCAGTTCGACGGTGATGCCCGGCCAGTTGCCGACGCGCGCCGCGCCGCCGGTCATGCGGTTGAACAGCGTGGATTTGCCGGTGTTGGGCATTCCGAGCAGGGCGATACGTTTCATGTCTTGTTGGCCCCTTGGGCAGCTCCTTTGCATACCGAAATTTTGGCGGCTTCACTGCGCCGCAGCATGATGTCGGTGGTGCCGATGCGCACTTGCAATGGGCCGGAAAAGCTGGCCTTGCGAATCAGCTCGATTTGCTTGCCGCTGCGGAAACCCAGCGCGAGCAGTCGCTGATGCAACGCTTCCTCGGCGTGTATTGAGACGATGGTGGCGGTTTCACCGGGATGCAAGGTGGCAAGGGTGGTCGAGGGCATAACGATGTATAAATTGGACAGTGATGCCATTATTCCACAGCCACCCTGTATTTGTCGCGCTGCCCTTTGGAGTGGGGGCTTATTACGGTAGAATGCGACCTTTAATTTTTTCAGAGTACCCTGAGAAATGATTAGGGGGAGAAATGATTAAGGGGAAATATGATTAAGGGCAGCATTGTTGCAATCGTTACACCGATGCACGAGGATGGTAGCCTCGACTTGGCGGCGTTCCGCGCGTTGATCGATTTTCATATCGGGCAGGGCACGGATGGTATCGTGGTGGTTGGCACGACCGGCGAATCGCCTACCGTCAATGTGGAAGAGCACGAGCTGTTGATCGCCGAGGCGGTGAAGCACGCCGCAAAGCGAATTCCCGTCATTGCCGGGACTGGCGCGAATTCCACAAGGGAAGCCATCGAGCTGGCGGCGTTCGCGAAAAATGCCGGCGCGGATGCTTCGCTGACCGTCGTTCCCTATTACAACAAGCCTACCCAGGAAGGGATGTATCAGCACTTCAAGGCCATCGCCGAAGCGGTGGATATGCCGCACATTCTGTATAACGTGCCTGGCCGTACCGTTGCCGACATGAGCAACGATACCGTGCTGCGGCTGGCGCAGATTTCCAACATCGTCGGCATCAAGGATGCGACCGGAAACATTGAACGCGGCAGCGACCTGTTGCAGCGCGCGCCCAAGGGCTTCTCGATCTACAGCGGCGACGATGCCAGCACGCTAGCACTGATGCTGCTCGGCGCGCACGGTACGATTTCCGTTACGGCGAACGTCGCGCCCAAATTGATGCATGAGATGTGCACGGCGGCGCTGAACGGGGAGGTTGCCAAGGCGCGCGAAATCAATTTCCGCCTGCTTGGTTTGCATCGCAACCTGTTTGTCGAAGCCAATCCGATCCCGGTAAAGTGGGCCGTTGCGCGCATGGGCAAGATAAAAAACAATCTGCGCTTGCCGCTTACGCCATTGTCACAAACCGCACACGCGGTGGTTGAGGCGGCGCTGCTTCAGGCCGGTGTGCTCACAAGCTAATAGTATTGTTGAAGAGAGAAACTAATGAAAGTTTTGCAAATCGGTATTTCCAGCATGATGCTGGTTTCCATGGTAAGTTGCAGTTCGATTGGATCGGACAGGCGAATCGATTACGGGGCGGGAGCGAAGCAAGTACCAAATCTGGAAGTTCCGCCTGACCTGACTGTCACAGATAGTGATCCGCGATATAAGTTGCCGCAGGGCGAGGGTGGAACTGTCGCCACTTTTTCCGATTATAACAAGGGCGGTATTGCTCAAGGCCGTGTGGCCAGCACAGTGTTACCGGAGGTGCAGGGAGTAAGTCTGGAACGTAATGGCACGCAGCGCTGGCTGGTGGTGAAGGATTCGCCAGAAAATGTTTGGCCCGTTGTCAGGGGCTTCTTGCTGGGGCTTGGCTTGACCATCAAGAGCGAAGAAAAAGTTGCTGGTGTAATTGAAACCGATTGGGCAGAAAATCGCGCAAAGATTTCGCAGAGTACGGTTCGTGATCTGAGCGGTAAAGAGCTCAAAAAGGCATTTTTGGCCGGTGAGCGCGACCAGTATCTCGTGAGACTGGAGCGTGGCAAGGGCGGAGTAAGCACCGAGGTGTATATCACGCATCGCGGCATGGCAGAAATGCTTTCTGCAGACAGTAGCACTTTTAAATGGCAATTGCGCGCCAATGACCCGGAGCTGGAGGCGATCATGTTGCAGCGTCTGATGGTGCGTTTAGGCGTTAGCGAAACACAGGCAGCCAGCGCGGTGGCGCAGACAGGCACGGTTGCTGTGGCCAGTGCTATGCCAGCGACCAGCGTTTCCGAGCCGGCAGGTACTGCGAGTCTGCGGGAGGTTTCCGAAGGTGGTGTCATCATCGTTATGAATGATGCATTCGACAGGTCCTGGCGCAAAGTAGGGCTTGCTATCGAGAGTGCCGGCTTGGCGGTAGAAGATAAAAATCGTGAGAAGGGCATTTACTTCTTGCGCCCGATAAAAGTCGAGAGTAGCTGGCTGGATGCACTGAAGTTCTGGAAAAGCAAAGTGGATACCGAAAATCATTACCAAGTGAATGTTAAGGATGGCGGTGCAATATGCGAGGTGTCTATCACAAACCAGAACGGTGCAAGCAATATTACAACCAAGCAGATGGTTGAGGCGATTTACAAAAACATTAATAAATAGTAGTTCTTCCTTAAATAACCATGCGGTTTGCATCACTTGGAAGTGGCAGCGAAGGTAACGCGCTGTTGGTTGCATCCGGCCAAACGCAAGTACTGATGGACTGTGGCTTTGGATTGCATGATGCCATTCTGCGGGTGGAACGTCTGGGCGTCTCTCCCGAACAGTTGAGCGGTATTGTTATTACGCATGAGCACGGTGATCACATCAGCGGTGTGGCGCGATTGGCACGCAAATTCAGCCTGCCGGTTTGGCTTACTCACGGCACATTGCGCAGTCAACACAAAGCATTTGCCGATGTGGCTCATCTCCATGAAATCGATCCAAGCCGGTCATTTGCAATTGGCGGCATTGAAATTTCACCCTTTCCTGTTCCACATGATGCTGCTGAGCCAGTGCAATACGTGTTCAGCGATGGTGCGCGGCGACTGGGGGTTTTGACCGATACCGGATGCAGCACGGCGCATATCGAACAGATGCTGAGTGGCTGTCATGCGCTGGTATTAGAGTGTAATCACGACAGCGATATGCTGATGAATGGCGATTACCCATACAGCCTGAAGCAGCGAGTGGGCGGACGTCTCGGGCATCTGAACAATCAGGATGCCGCCGGTATTTTGAGCCGGGTGAATGTGAGTAGTTTGCAACACCTGGTTGCCGCTCATTTAAGTAAAAAGAATAACACGGCGAAGCTTGCAGTACAGGCATTGAGTTGTGTGATGAATTGCGAAGCGAGCTGGGTGGGGGTGGCAACGCAGGAGGAGGGGTTTGCCTGGCGTGAAATAATCTGAAGATATGGGTAGTGCAAACAGAAAAGCCGGCTTGCGCCGGCTTTTCTGTTTGCATTATTGCAAATGCTTACTTCTTGGCAGCGGCTTCTGGAGCAGCAGCAGGAGCGGCAGCAGGAGCGGCAGCGGCAGGAGCAGTGGCTTCTGGGGTAGCAGCAGGGGCGGTAGCAGCAGGAGCCGGTGCAACGGCGGGAGTTTCAGCATGTTTTTCGCCACAAGCGGTTAAAGCAAGAGCCAACAGAGCAGCTACAAGAGCAGAGAGTTTCATTAAGATTTCCTTGGGAGTTAAAGTAGATATTTGGAGTGTTTTTACCCGGTTTTGAATGAAACCAAAACCAAGGGGGGCGCATTCTAGCATTTGCATTTATAAAATCCAGCGACTTCTTAATGATATTTACAGCCCAAGTTTTGTGGAGGATACAGCAGGATGGGAGACAGTCCACATTTCCATAAAGCGCGCTTTCAAGACACGCGCATTTTCCGGATCCTTCTGCCCAAGGATGCCGCGCGGATCGTCAAAGTGAAAACGGCGCACATAGTTTGCTTCATCCGCGACGGAAAACGGCTCAGATATGTATTGCAGACTTTTTGGTGTCTGGTAGATGAACATGCTGGTGCCAAACTGGCGAAGCAGCATCATCATGCGCGGGCAAAGTGTAGATAAATAATGGGTGTCATGCGCCAGCACGAATAGCCGGTGGGCTGGGTTGGTTAGTAAAAAATTGTGCAGTGTTGTATACCGTGCTTCGGTGTTGAACCCCAATCCATCATAATTTTTCTCAAAAATATACAAATCGTGCCGGGCCAGCTTGCACAGAGTATCCAGTGCAGCGATATAATCCGTGATGCCGTCCAGCTTGGTGTGTTGTATAGTGCCATCATTCATTATTCGCTCCTGAAGTTTGGATCGGAGTAACATAACCGTCCAGAAACCATGGGTAGCGCAGTTTGCCTGGCCGGGTAGGATAATATATCAAGGTTACAATTTGTGTTCATCTGCGGCAGCTCTTTTTTCCGGCAGTCGTGCGGGAATTCAATGGCAACAAATCCGCCATACAATAACTGTCTGACTAATACGTAGCAGATTATAGCCGCCCCATGTGAAATATGGGGATAGCGAAAATATTCACTACAGCAGAAAAGTGTTTAAAATACACCGCAAGGGGAATCATTAATGCAATCTGTACAGCTCACCAAGGGAATGGAAGCGCCGCACTTCGAGTTGCCGGATGCCGATATGGAGACTTTTGCGCTCACGTCGTTGCAGGGCACAAAGAACGTGGTGTTGTATTTTTATCCCAAGGATGACACGCCAGGTTGCACGATGGAGGCCAATGAGTTTAGCGAACTCGAAGATGATTTCGCCAAATTTGACACCGTCGTGATAGGAATCAGCCGAGATGATTGTTTGAGCCATGCGTCGTTTCGCGACAAGTACGGGCTGTCGGTATTGCTGCTTTCCGATCATGATGCGCGTGTTTGTAAACGATATGGTGTGATGTGTGAAAAAGAAGTGGATGGGCACAAAAAACACGTTATTCAACGCTCCACGTTCGTGATCGACAAACAGGGCAAGTTGCTTCATGTCATGTATGGTGTACACGCACACGGTCATGCGCAGGAAATTATTAATTTGATAAGGGATATGAAATGAAAGTCACCAAAGACTCCGTTGTTTCGCTACGCTATGAATTGTTCGACTCGACTGGCGATTTGCTGGAAAAAGTAGATGAGCAGATCAGTTACTTGCATGGTGGTTACGATGGCATCTTCCCTTTGGTTGAAGAAGCACTGCACGGCAAAAGCATTGGCGACCAATGCAGTGTCACGATGCAGCCAGATGATGCTTTTGGCGAATATGACCACAATCTCGTGGAAGTCGAGGCGCGCAGCTCATTTCCAGAGGAAGTTACAGTCGGGATGCAATTCGAGGGCGGCCCGCAAGATGCAGAAGATGACGACTACCTGCTTTTCACCGTTGTGGATGTGACCGACGATGAAGTGACGGTGGACGGCAATCACCCGCTGGCCGGCAAGACACTAACTTTCAACTGCACGGTGACGGGCGTTCGCAAGGCTACCGCAGAGGAGTTGGAGCACGGGCATGTGCATGATGAGGGTGGTCACCTCCACTAAAAGGCCCCATAAAAATTACTGATGCAGGTCAAACAGGCACGGATGCTACCGCATCTCGTCTTCCCAACCAGTGCTACTCAAAATGACGCTTCATCACTGAGCCCGCTTCTTGATACATATTCACTCTTGTCCAAGCTACGCAGATCGGAGCGAAATGCCTCTAATTCCAATACTAATTCTTTGGTGTCTGCGGAAGATGCCCAAGACAGCCGGATTCGCTTGCGCTTGACGCTGATGCGCAGGTGCGGTTCCCGTTCACCAGCCAAGCGTTGCTCCATCCATAACCCGCCCAGACGGTGGTAACAGTCGCCCTCACGGCAGCCGGTAATAAATACTCCGTCTGCCCGACGCTCTCGAAGTGCATACTCGATAAAAGATGGCGGCAACATGGCTACACATGGCAGGCTCATTATTGCTACGTCATCGCAGCGCAATCTATTGATATCCGCCGCGTTATCGCAGCCGATCACGATGACCCGTGCATCGCCCTCGAGCGTTGACAGATCATTCATCATTGCAGCGCGAAGGCCGGATATCGGCAAGGATGGCATTTCGATTCCGCTTACATAACCGGAATCGCTCCTGAAAGGGGTTGATGAGGGGCATGCCCCGGTACAAATACCGCAACTCACACAACGATCCGGCACGACCACGGCCTCTTCCGGGAAATGCATCCCGTCGCTGCGTGGCCGCATCACCACCGCTTCATAAGGGCAATCGGCAACGCAACGCCAACATCCGCTGCAATCCTTGAGACTTACTTCGGCAATGGGTATCTGCTTGAATCTGGTCGGCAGCCATGGCAATACACTGAGCAGCACGCTGAATCCGATGACCAAAGCCCATACTTGGCCTGCCGACCATTTATCCAGCAACGGCAGAATAAACAAATAGAACCAGTCTATACCGATGTTGTGTGGCTCAACCCCCATATCCGCTGGCCCTTGGCTCAATGCAGGCTTTACCAGTGCCAGAACCAGCATTGCCAGCAGCATCCCCAGCGCAAGACCACGCCTTGGGTTAACCACGGGGTAGCTGATGCGCATGATGTGTACCCAGAGAAGGAATAAAATTATCAGCGGGATGGTCACATGGGCAAACGATATCAGCGAAAAGAAACGGTCATTGAGCACTTCCTGGGAAATGAAACTTTGCGACATTGGTTCACCGAATATCGGTAACCAGTCGAGCCATTCCATGGAAGCCACAGTGGAATATTGGGCCAGCGTATCCCACACCATCCAGTACCCATTGGTACCTGCGGCAAATATCAGCCAGATTAGCGGCACACCCGTGAACCATGCGAACCAGCGTGCCCCCCGATAGCGCCCCAGGATAAACTCTCTCAACAGGTGCAGCGCCAATACCACCACCAGCGCATCGGAAGCGTAACGGTGCACGCTGCGCATGATGCCGCCGAGATACCATTGTTCGTTGGTGATATATTCAACGGACGGATAGGATAGTTTTATGCCAGTCTTATAAAAGGCATAAAGATAAGCTCCGCTAACGGCAACTACCCAGAAAAAATAAAACCCCAGCGCGCCCAGATAATAAAAAGGATTGAGTTTATTGCCGAAGATAATATTCAAGACGCCCTCAAACCGGAGCAGAATTTTGCGTGCAACAGAATCTGTGTGATTGGAAGCAGTCAAGGGAGTCCTTACATCAATGCCGTCCGCAATATATATTGAAAATATGCGGTTAAATTCATCTGCTCAAAGCGCGGCAGCGTAATACAATGGGCAGGTTGTAAAATATTAATGGAGAATGAACTTGGAAGTTATTTATTACACTCTGGTGGCTGCTGGCCTCTACTTCATGTCAGACTGGTTGCTTGATCGCATAGAGATTGCTCGCGGAGAACGGTTTCAAAACCGCGGCGTCCGCAGCCTGGTTTTCTTTATGATTATTCTGGTACTGGCATTTCTAACATTTGGCTTTATCAAGTTTCTTGTGCTTGCCCCTGAATAAACAGAAGGATTTTTAAGAAGATGGCTTACGTTGTCCGGCGCATGGCTTTATAAACCACTAGCAGGAACATGATGCCGCCGACAACGGCTATCAGCCCGCCCAATCCCATCAACCCCATGCCTGCCGTCTGCGCAAAGCCATGCAGTCCTTGCGCAGCCCCCGCGACTTTGCGTTGCACGCCATAACCGCCGGACCACAGCAAACCGATAATGTGGAGCAGTTGTCCCGCGCCGTATATATATGGCATCAATGTTGCCAACTTCAAATCAGGCTCGCGGTAGCCCAGGAGCGGCAGCAGATGTAATGCCAATCCCATGAAGGCCAAGCTGATTGCACCGCCGGTTCCGTGATAGTGCGCGGTGATGATTGTGTTGCTTTCTCCAATCGCCAGGCTTATTCCTCCCCCGACAGCAAACAATATGATTGAAGAAAGCAGTGCGGCACGCTGCGGTTTTGTTGCCGGTGTGCTCCCTGCCGCGCCGAGCCCGTAAAGCACCGCCAAACCGAGCGGAACTGGCGCGAAGGCACCTCCAACTTTCATCAATTGGGTGAACTGCACCATATAATCACCCAACAGGTTGCCATATGACAGGTAAATGACCGGGACATAGAATACTGGTATTAGCCCCAGTATTAGTAAAATTGACGCTACTCGAGGGCTTAGCGGGATTTTCGCTCCACAAGCATCTGCCAGCCACAGCCAGCCAGCCAGCATTAACAGCGAATAGGTAAACTGAAGCACATGGCCGCCGCCCCAGAACAGGAGGTCGAAGTACTGCGTGCTTTCAAAGTCGCCTGGAATAATGCCATATGACCAGCCGAAAGCTATCAGGGCAAATACCGTAGAGATGGATGCGGCATAGAAACCGATGCGTATCGAACCCTCACCGCCCAGCCACAATGCGGCTGGGGGCACAGCTATAAGGCTGCGCAACACTAGCAGGGCAACCCCAATGGCAAATACAATCAACCCAGTAAAAAAGAAGGTGCTTTGAATGACCGGCACATAATTGCTCATCAAGGGTTTGCCGACAGCGATAAATGGAGATAGCACAATTATCGCAGCCCCCGCGGCAGCCAGCACCAGAGCCAGCCAGCCGACACCGATGAGTCTGGACGTTGAATTCAGGCTCCACAGTACTCCGGCGAAAGCCATGAACCATAACAGCACTGACAAGTCCACGTGCACCACCAGGGCGGAGTGGAAAAAATCAACCCAGGGAAAAATATCCTGGACATAAGGAGTGCGCGAAAGAACCAGGAGAATAGCGAACAGCCCTGCGCCAACCAGTGATGCAATGCCAAGTTTCAGCCAGCCGGAAGCCAGTTTGCGGTTGGCATCCGACGGCATGGAAAGCGCGAATCCGCCCCCGCGTTTTTCTACGCCAGTCACCACAGCGCCTTGTTCGACATTTGCCTGCTGATATGCTGAGTTCACTTTGTTATCCTTGGGTTGCATTTTTGTTCTTGAAAATAAATCCGCCGGTCGCTGCCTTGAAATCAATTACCATAATACGTCCTGGAGCAAGAGTAATCGTTTCCTCGTGCACATAGTTGAAATCATCCCCTGGATGATCTTTCAGGCGAGCCTTCAAAGTATGGACCCCCGCCTTCACCGTGATGCGCCTGTAAATATTTGAATTGCTGCTGTGCGCCAATCCGGTCGGCCTCAATACCTCGTGATAGAGTTGCTTCCCGTCCATTTCCAGCTCAACCACCACATCTGCCCGCTCGCGCGGGCATACCGTAGTTCCACCTTTGCGCTGGTATGCAGGCAGTCCGGCCAACTCTTCCGCAGAACGCTCTCGACACTCGCCCACGTGCTGTCCGGCATGCCTGAAGCTTAATTTGATCAATGTTTCATCCGGCGGCAAGTGAGTATATTTCGGATAGGTTGAGTAATAGCCAATCACACCCATGAACAGGGCGTAAAACAAGCCTTGGCCGATATATTGTAATGGCTTAACCATGTGTCACCTCTTTAGAGGATACTCGCGCTTCTGCCTGTGGCGCAATATGGCAAGCAACCAAAAATTTGTCAGTAAAATACTGGTCTTCCGGCAATCCTTTTGCCATGAATGGTGCGAGGCCTGCCTCGACCATCTCGGGTGAACCGCAGGCATACACCTGATAGTTATTCAGTTGTTGATAATCCTGCAGTATGGCCTCATGAACCAGGCCAGTTCTGCCCAGCCAGTGATGTTCCGGTTTTGGTTCGGAAAGAACCGGTATGAATTTGAAATTATTATGTTCCCGCTGCCATTTTTCCGGCAAATCCGCTAGATAGAAATCCTCTGGTGTTCTGGCACCCCAATATAAAATTATGGGGCGGTTTAAACCGATTTTAAAGGCATGCTCCACCATGCTTTTGATGGAGCCGAAACCACATCCACCCGTCATGAAAATGATAGGTTTGTCGCTTTCTTCATCTAGTGAAAATGTGCCAAAAGGGCCTTCTAATTGCAGCGTATCACCTTCTCTCATTCCAGTGAAAACATGGCTGGTGAATTTACCACCTTTCACTAGGCGAATGTGCAGTTGCAATTGTTCTAATTCATGCGGAGCGTTGGCGATTGAATAACTGCGTTTGGAGCCATCGTCCAAATGTACGGCGATATACTGGCCGGCAGCAAAATCCATCCGTTCATCGCCTTCGGGGCGCAATTCAAGCAGCATCACATCCGGCGCCGCCCGTACCATTTTCTTCACCCTGAACTTCATTGTTCTTACAGGGAATCGACCTGGGCCGATGACCTCATTGCTCTCTATTTCCAAATCAGAAAGCGGCTTGGCGCAGCAGAACAGGGCCTTGCCCTCGGCTTTTTCTGCATCGGTAAGCACATCTTTCTGGTAAATGCCATAGTCGACCGAGCCTTTCAATATTTTTCCCTTGCATACGCCGCATGCTCCGTCACGGCAAACATAAGGCATATCCATGCCTTGGCGTAGCGCAGCCTCAAGTATGGTTTCGCCGCTTCGGGCAATCACCGCATGGCCTGAAGGGAAAGGGATAATCTCATACTCACCCCTGCCGCGTTTGGATCGTCCCAGGAATGGCAACAACAAGATCAGGACGGTAAAGCCCCCTGACAAGGCCCACACCTTGGCCGCCCCCCAGGAATAAAGCAGTGGGAATGCCCACAAATAGAACCAGTCCAGGTTCAGAACAAACGGCACGGAATTCAGATCGCCATGTCCCTGGCTCAATGCAGGATGAATCAAGGAAAGCGCGATCATCGACAGGATCAATCCAATCGTGAGCGGTTTGGGTGTGGATGTCTTGGCCTGCGGAACGCGCTGGGTGTGAATCCAGATGAGCCCAAAAACACCCAGCGGAACACCAATATGAATTAACGAAAGTAGCGAAAAGAAGCGATCATTCACGCTGCCCAGCTCCAAAAAATTGCGCGCCAAAGGAGCACTAAAAATCGGCAGGTAATCCAGCCATTCAGCGCTTGCAACGGCAAGAAATTGTGCCAGGCGATCCCAAACCAGCCAGTAGCCGTTTATACCGGCAATATAAATCAGCCACAGTAATGTGACTCCCGTAAACCATGAAAACCACCGGAAGTCTCGGAAGCGGTCAAAGACAAAGCTGCGCAGCATGTGCAAAACGCCAACCAGTAACATTCCATCGGAAGCATAGCGATGCAGGCTGCGCATTATGCCGCCCAGATACCACTGATTGTTGGTTAGGCGCTCCACCGAATTGTAAGCTTCTTCCACGCCGGTATCGTAAAAAGCATATATATAAAAACCGCTTACTACGATGATCCAGAACATCAAATAGGCAATCGCGCCCAGTTGATAAAACGGATTCAATGCAGGTCCAAAAATGCCATTGAGCGCGCTCTCAAGACGCAAAAAAATACTCTGCCCGATTCGTTGCATGAGTTTAATCATTGGGGATACAGGGAAAATAATTTTGGATAAAATAAAAATGTATTCGGTAGGGTAATACGTTGCTTAACCATGGTTTGGGTAGTTACGTTTCGGGCTACGGCGATATTCAATTACAATCCATGAAGTAATGAGCAATGAAACAAGAACGCCCAAGCCAATCCCATAAAAATAACTATAATCTGTCCTGTATGTTCCCGTTTTTGCATCATAAACGGTACAAAAGAGCCGCACCTTATTTGACAGGCCAGCAAGCCCCGGCTCTGCCACCTTGATGTTGTAAATCATATCCTTCAAGGGCTGCAGCAGCGTCTTGTTATCAAGCTCATCCCCGTAGACATGGAGATAAACCTTACCCTGTCCATCAATGTAGGTGGTTTGCGTGATGTGATTGAAACCACCCTCGGCTGTTGGAAAAAAAACAAATCCTAAATCTTTGCTCAGATGTTTAATCGTATCCGGGTCGGCGCTGACGAATTTCCAGTTGGGCAGATTTACATCCACTCGTTTGGCAAAATCCCCCATCGCTTCCGGCGTATCATTTTCAGTATCAAAACCGACTGTCAATACACCAAAGCTGTCAGTTCCCAAAGCATCTTGAGACAACTTCAGCGCGCTTAAGCTGCGCGTAGTAGCCGTGCAGATAATTGGGCAGTGGGTATAAATCATGCTGATAACCAGTGGCTTGCCTCGGTAATCGGACAAACGCACAATGTGCCCACTTCGATCAGTGAAGGTGTAATCGCCAAGTTGATTGCCTATCGCACTCTGGCTTATTTTCAGAACTTCTTTTTCATCAAAAACCTGGACGGGCGTATTTTCTTTTTTCTGCGGAGCTGGAAGCTTTGCTGCTGCAACAGAGGCGTTGTACATCTGCACACCACTGTTACCGATATCTTGCGACAGGGAGGGCATCGCCGCAGATAAAAGAACCGCCAAACCCAGATGTAAAAAATAGTGGCGCATAGTTACACTTTTATGAGGTTCTGGTTCGTCAAAATGACACCGTCCAAATCTAGTCGGAATAGGCAATGTTGTATTTGCTATCGGTTAAAAATATACCCGAGCATTTTAATTGGATATATCGAAAATGCAAGTGAAGTATTTATATGAGCACCCAAAAAAAATCCCGTCTGAACGATACCGGACGGGATGCATAGTCAAACGAAATATAAGTCAGACAGCGAAATTAACTTCCAACATCAGAGCGACCATCAACACACTAAAATGTATCAGTGATGCATAGAAATTGGCCATAGCCGCTTGTTTCGTGGGATTGTTCAGTAGCTGGACGCTCTTGATAATGAAATAAGCTCCACCCAAGAAAGCTCCGGTTAGATAAATCCAACCCAAGCCGTAAAACCCGGGCATAAGGGAAACTAATACGAGGAGGATGGTGTGTCCCAAAATAATGCGTGCCGCTTTCTTGTCGCCCTTTATCACCGGCAGCATAGGCACTCCAGCTGCAGCGTATTGATCGCGAATGACTATGGCCAAGCTCCAGAAATGCGGAGGGGTCCACAGGAAAAGCACTAATGCCAGCAGTCCGGGAAGCGGACCAAACGAAGGATCGACAGCTGCCGCACCAGCAAGCACTGCAAAGCTTCCCGCCAATCCACCAAACACAATATTCAACCAAGTGCGCCGTTTCAGCCAGGCCGTATAAACAATTGCGTAGGTAAACGCACCGAGGAATATGTTCAGTGCAGTCATCGCATTAAACGCAAATGCAGCGGATATTACCGCAACCGCAAGCATTGCCCCGATTATCACTAACCACTTGCGGCCATGCTGAAGAAAACCGTTTACAAAAGGGCGGTTATTTGTACGCGCCATTTTTGCATCGATATCGCGTTCAAAGTATTGGTTGAAAGCTCCTGCGGCTGCAGAGGCCATCATAACCGTCAGCGACAGAACCAGAACTTGCCAGCTTGTCAGGGCGTGCCCCGGGGTAATTGCCATGCCGCCCAGTGCGGCCAGCGTAATAACGAAACCTATTCGAAGTTTGAAGAGATTAATATATTGTTTGATTGCTATCATCTTGATGCCCGTATCCTTCTTCTCCCGATCTCCTGGAGAATCTGTTGGTTGATTTTTCCGGATTTTTATTTCTGAATACTTCTAACCTAAGCCGTGCCCACAGTTTCTCAATTTTGCGCACATTGGGGTTGCGCACATCGAGCTTAGGTTAGAGGTCTCCCTCTAACTGCGAATCTCTACTTTTCCTGCAAGGAATTGTGGAAGGATGCCGAAGCCTCCTTCCACTCATCTCACTTCTTTAGGACATGCCCCATACAGTGGACAAATACTTAAAGTTAATAAAGTAGTACAGCACGATAGTTACAAACAAGACCAAGGCCAACACAAAAGTTCCCGGTGCTTCCATACCCCACACACCAATGTGCTTCCTTCCAGTTTTTTCAGCCACAACGTCGGCATCTTCTACTTTCGGCCATGGTGCGGAACCTTCCGGAATACGCTCACCCGTAAAGATGGATGCCAGCACAACGACGATAAACATGATCGCACCAACCGCCATGATTACAGCGAATATCTCACCAAGGTCCATCAAGCCCTTGGCGATTTCCGGATATTCATAAGCCAACGGTTGACCGGCAAAGGTAATATCCGCATGACGGCGTTGCACACCCAAAGTACCGGCACCCATCAAGGCAATCGAGAAAACCCAAACACCGAGGCTGAAGACATAAGGTTGCAATTTTGCCACGCCTGGCAAGGCGATCTTGCGCTGAAACACCACCGGGATCAGCCAATAAGTAACTGCCATGAACGCCATGGTAGTACCGGCTACAAGGGTGCCATGGAAATGGCCAGGCAGGTACATGGTGTTGTGGATGATCATGTTAATTTGTTCCACGCTCATCACGACGCCAGTAATCCCGCCGATGAAACCGAAACCAACCAGCGACAGGAACATGCCGGAGAAAATAGGGTTACCCCAAGGCGCCTTGCGAAGCCAGGTAAACAAGCCCGTATCGAGCCCCTTCCTGCGTTGTGCTACTTCAATGGAACCAGGAACCGTCAATCCGTGAATCATGCTGGCCAACACAGCCAGATAAATCATGTAGCTGGTATTGAATATCTTCCAGGCAGAAGTCAATCCCGGATCAGACAGCAGGTGGTGAACAGAACCCAGCTGCAGGAACAGGATATACAGCAGAAACGCGAAACGGCTTACCTTCTCGGACATTGGCTTTGCGCCGAATACCAATGATGCTATGAGATACCAGATGGAGATATGAGTAACCACGTTGATTTGTTGCGAGGAGTGACCGAACGCCCACCACACAACCCGGTACATCATGGGATCAATGTGGCTGATCAGACCTATCGACCAGAAGAAAGTCGGGACCAGGATCAGCGCGCCAGAGACGAGGGTGAAAATGGCAATCACAGTAGCCGTCACGCCGCCGAACACAACCAGCGGAAGAGATCCCTGATAGGTTTTCTCTCTCTTGGCAACCACCAGCGTGCCGAGGAACACAAAGCAACCAATCAGAGCACCCACTGCAAACAGGATCAACCCCAGATAAAAGTGCGGTTGTGCCTGAAGCGGCGGATATGAGGTCATCATTACGCTCGACTTGCCACTCAGCACTGCCACGGCGACCAAGGCCGCGCCGACGAGCATCAGCCAGAACTGTGCCCATGCAAAGCGCGGTGTTGCCAACCGGTTACCCAGTACATGCGCACCCAGGAAATACAACACGGCCATTTCAAAGAAAATGATCCACACCGCCAGATTAATCAAGCCGTGAGCCGTCAAAGCAACATAGAACCATTCCGGGCTGAGCAGTTGCACGCTCGGCATACGGGTAAGCGCTACCCCGAGGCCGAACAGCCCACCAACCAGCAAGAATACTACTGCTGCAAACGCATTCCATTGAACCAGCTTGTTGGCCGTCCTGTTAATTTTGAGACCGGACACCGGATCAATGCGAAAATCAGACATTGTTGTTGTCGCCATTATTCTTACTCCTTTACGTAAATTCTGCCGAGCATCGTGTGATGTCCAAGCTGATTAACACCACCGCAGTATTCACCGCACGCTATGCTGAACTGGCCAGATTTGTTCGGGGTCAAGTTAAGAACTTGCTCGTAGCCTGGATAGACCTGAAAGTTGATGTTCTCAGGCTGTAACGAAAACCCGTGACCCACATCAAGGGAAGACAAGTGAAAACGGTATGTTTTCCCTTTTTGCAACTCAAGGATAGGGCGCCATTGCCACTGCATACCGGCCAGATAAACATCGCTGCCGGGAGGCGGCGCTATGACGTCCTCACCAGTAGCTGCGTCCTTGCGCACGGAATACTTCGCCGCCTGCTCCTCTAAATGCTTGGAATACTTTTCAGGTGTAGTTTTGTAGGCCTCGTTTCGCATGTTCTGATTTCCGATCCAGTGCCAGCTGATCATCCAGACGAACATGAATATGCACCATGCAAAAGCAAGCACAATCCAGACTATCTCGGTGCGTTCGATGGGTTCACGCCACCAGTCTGGGTTAGTTGGGGGGGTATAAGACGTTCCCATGGTTGTATTTCTCCTTTAATTTAATTAAACAAACGCGGCGTTATCTACGGAGCTACCGGAATGTTGATTACGTCCCAGAGTCCCCACAGCGTATAAATCACCATAGGTGTCAATACACCTAGGGCTAACATAAGCCACTGGTTATCCAATGCTTTTTGCATAAAATGGGGGCTTGCACCACTTGAAGTTGGTTCTGACATTATTTACTCCTCCCTATAACATATTGATGACTGACGTCATCGATGGTTGATACAAAAAAACCGATAACAATACCTAAACTTAACACTCAAACAATGGGTTACTGCTTCTGGATTGTTCCGTCTGGACGGCTTCCAGAATTTTTGTTATTCAAAATTTTTCAACGCTGGAATTATTTAATGGCTGAGCAAGAAATAAAGACCCATGCAGAAGTAAGCTGCTGCAGAAGCAGCCAGTACCATGGTCAATAACAAAAATTTGTTTTGCAACATCTGTTGCAGAAAGGGGACTCTCAAACTACCAGTATCGGATGACTCCATTGGAAAACCTCCCGTTTGAATTATGTTTAGTGTTTTTATACGCTTCAAACAACCACCCCTGCGACAATTTGTCGCACTACAAATAATGTTCCTGACGGCAGAATGTGTCAAGCGTAATTCGCGAGTATTTTAATCGGGTATTGGAATGTGTCAAGCACAATTCGCGAGTATTTTAATCGGGTAATGCTTGCGTATAGCCAATCTATACGAATATTGATCAACGGAAGGGGGTGGTGCGACTAATGTCAGATTGAATACTAAATCTGAATTGACAGACGTATCGGCAAAATCGAGTAACAATCAAACCAGATGGCGACTAATACATGTTGTAATCTCAGAATTATCAAACAACAAACATTACTTCCTGAACGCTATCGCTAACGCCAAAATTCCCAGCGCGATGTAACATAGTAATGACCATTCAGGGATGCCGAGAGTGAGAAAAGTCCATCCTTTTGCCGCGCATTCGCCGGAGCCGTGCATGAGTTGCTTGAGCACGTCAGACATCGGCATTGTTTCAAGCATGTAGTCCAAGCCGGGGCCACAGGAAGGAACTTGGTCTTTTGGCAGGTTTTGAATCCAGATGTGACGTGCAGCAACACCCACGCCAAACAGGGATAACAATGTGACAAGAGTGGCATAGACTCGCTCACCCAAGCGTTTCGGGCCATGAGCGGCTGCCAATGCAAATACAATCAATATAACGATAAATATTACGCGCTGTACCATACACAAGGGGCAGGGATCCTGATGTTTGACATATTGCAGAAACAAGCCGAAGCCCATTAAACCGCTGGCAAAGAGCGCACCTGCAAGATATAGCCAGCGATTGGAAATTGTGCGCAAAAATTTGCACATGGTTATGTGACCTTCCCGATAAATAACGACCAGAAACGCTGTAAGCAACGTATCGCACAGTTTGCTGAACTTTTTGGCGATGTTAAGCAAATTAGCTTTTTCGACACAGGTGAAGTGATTGCGGAGTTGCATGGCCAAAACCGCAGCTTCAGTTCCATCACCTTAGGCATCGCAACCCACTACACCATAACTTTTTAAAGTCAGGTTGCTTTTTTCAAGCCAGTGATCGATACCTTCGAGCTACTCTTGTTATGGTTGTCAACCAAATTTTGCAGAGTAATCGCCTTAAGATATTCCAGAATTTTCTCGTTCAGTCCTATCCACAATTCATGGGTGATACAAGAATTCTTTTCGCCATGACAGTTACCCTTGCCGCCGCATTTGGTTGCATCCAACGGCTCATCGACCGCCACAATGATATCGGCGATTGTGATTTTTTCCGCAGGTCTGGCTAGATAATAGCCTCCACCCGGACCGCGCACGCTTTCCACGATATTGCTGCGGCGCAGCTTGCCGAACAATTGCTCCAAATAGGAGAGCGAAATTTTTTGCCTTTCACTAATGGCAGATAGCGTTACCGGTTTTTTTTCACTGCGCATTGCCAAGTCAGCCATCGCCGTCACAGCGAAACGTCCTTTAGTGGTTAATCGCATGTCATCTTCCAATCATATTAAGAATTACGAATAAATCAACGATGGCGAATGATAGAATACCCACACAATTTAATCAACTATCTTGTTCAGGTGGTTGGGGTCGAATTTGTCGGCGGTGGCGCGCTCATCATCCACATGGACACCCAGTTTCTCGAGTTGTTGCAGGATAAATTCGATGCGTTGATCCACCGTGACGCTATGCCCGAGCAATCCGTGTATCGCCTTGGAAAGCGGATCGTCCTGGTCATTGCCGATACCATAGGCTTTGAAGCCACCGGCAATTTTTTTCTCTTCATCAAGAATGCGCGCGGGTATGCCGGCCGCCGTCGCGCCTGCCGGGACATCTTTCACCACCACCGCATTCGATCCGATTTTCGCGCCATCGCCTATTGTGATCGGGCCTAATATCTTGGCTCCCGCGCCAACCACCACGCCGTTGCCCAAAGTGGGGTGCCGCTTGCCGTGCCGCCATGAGGTGCCGCCCAGCGTGACGCCGTGGTAGAGCGTGACATCGTCGCCGATTTCGGCGGTCTCGCCGATCACTACTCCCATGCCGTGATCGATAAAGAAGCGCCTCCCGATGGAAGCGCCGGGATGAATCTCGATGCCTGTAAACCAGCGCGAGATATGCGACAGAAAACGCGCCAGCCATTTCAGGTTGGCGTGCCACAAAGTATTCGCCATGCGATGCATGACGCGCGCGTGCAAGCCCGGGTAGCAGGTAATTACCTCGAAAGTGCTGCGTGCTGCCGGGTCGCGGTCGAACACGCTGGCGATGTCTTCTCTAATGTTTTTGAACATCTGAATGCTCTTCCAAATAGCGGTTTTTCAGTCGTGCATTGTACTCGGTTGTCACACTCAATATGCCGCGCAGGATATTGACCTCCTCAGGTTCCAGCCGCGCCCGTGCATACAAACGACGCAGGCGCTGCATCATTCGCGCGGGGTTCTGCGTGGTGAAAAAGCCGATTTCGAGCAGTGTTCTTTCCAGATGCGCGAAAAACCCTTCAACCTGCTCATGCGGCGCGGGCCGGGATTCCGGCACGTCCGGTACATGACTTTGCGCTGCCGCGTTAAGCTCGTAGCCCATCACCTGCACCGCAGCTGCCAGATTGAGTGAAGAAAAATCCGGATTGGCGGGAATATTGACTAACACCTGCGCCTTGCCCATTTCCTCATTGGTCAGGCCGGACATCTCGGTGCCGAACAGAAGCGCTACCGGCTGTTGCGCGGCCTGCTGCAGCAATAGTGGCATCGCCTCGCGCGGGCTTTTCACCTCAATGGAAATATCGCGCAATCGCGCGGTCATAGCCACCGTGAACACCACGCCGTGCAAGGCCTCATCAATGGAGCCGCACACCACCGCATCGCGCAATAGATCGTCCGCTCCGGCGGCCATCGCATCGGCCTGCGGGTCGGGAAAATACCTCGGGTTGATCAGATACAGATGACGCAGCCCCATCGTTTTCATGGCGCGTGCCGCCGCACCGATATTACCCGGATGGGTGGTGTGGCTGAGCACGACCCTAACATTATTCATCATATCCAAGCTAACGTCCTATCCGCAGATTACGCAGATTTCACAGATTTTCAAATTAGCATCTAACAAATTCTGACAGCGCGCATAGTCCAGATTTTTCGGTTTAATCTGCGTCTATCTGCGTAATCTTCCGACAACTGTTTTTAAGGGTTTATACAAAGCGTAATACCAACTAAAATACACGCTGAATTCCCCAGCTCATTAAAAAGGTCGTAAATTATGCACCCCATGCTCAACATCGCGGTGAAAGCCGCGCGTCGCGCCGGCAACCTGATTCACCGCTCCGCCGACAAGATCGATCATCTCACCATCACCAAGAAATCCCATGCGGATTTCGTCAGCGAAGTGGATCACGCTGCTGAGCAAACCATCATCCAGACCTTGCTGGAAGCCTATCCTGACCACGCGATTCTAGCAGAAGAGAGCGGCAGCCAAGGCGAGTCTGATTTTCTCTGGATCATCGACCCGCTGGACGGCACGACCAATTTTTTGCATGGTCTTCCGCAATATTCAGTGTCCATCGCGTTGCAGCACAAAGGCATCATCACCCAGGCAGTGGTGTACGACCCGGTAAAAAATGAACTGTTCACCGCCACGCGCGGACGCGGCGCGTTCCTCAACGACAAACGCCTGCGCGTCACCAAACGCTTGCACCTTGCCGACAGCCTGATCGGCACCGGCTTCCCCTACACCAGGTTTGAACACATGGATGCCTACATCGGCATTTTCAAAGACCTGATACAAAAAACCGCCGGCCTGCGCCGCCCCGGTTCTGCCGCGCTCGATCTTGCATGGGTGGCCGCAGGCCGCTATGACGGCTTCTTTGAAACCGGGCTCAAGCCATGGGACATGGCAGCAGGCTGCCTGCTGATTACCGAAGCGGGCGGCATGGTCAGCGACCTGCACGGCTCGGACACTTATCTCAAGAACGGTAATATCTGCGCGGGCAATCCCAACATCCACCCGCTGCTGCTGCAGGTGATGGCACCGCATCTGACCCCCGGATTAAAAGCCTGACGACAAGTCATGACTGAAACACATTCCCAGCTACAGGGTAGGCGAGTAGTAGCCGACGCAGCCAACACCGGTATTGCGCAGCCTGCGGCTGGGAATCACACCCCGATGATGCAGCAATATCTGCGCATCAAGGCAGAGCATCCTGACATGCTGCTGTTTTACCGCATGGGGGATTTTTACGAACTGTTCCATGAGGACGCAGCGCGTGCCGCCAAGCTGCTCGACATCACACTGACGCAGCGCGGAGCCTCCAACGGCCAGCCAATCAAGATGGCCGGTGTGCCGTACCACGCCGCCGAGCAGTATCTGGCGCGGCTGGTCAAGCTTGGCGAATCGGTCGCGATCTGCGAACAGATCGGTGACCCCGCCACCAGCAAAGGCCCGGTCGAACGCAAGGTGGTGCGCATCGTCACCCCCGGTACCGTCACCGACTCCGCACTGCTGGAAGAAAAGCGCGACTGCCTGCTGCTGGCAGTGCACGAACGCAGCGGTAAGCTGGGACTGGCCTGGCTGAATCTGGCCTCAGGCCAATTCTTCGTCTGCGAGACTTCCGCCGAAAATCTGCCCACCGAACTCGAACGCCTTCAGCCTTCCGAAATCCTGCACGCCGAAAACGCCGGCCTGCAAACCAGCATCCACGCGGCTCTCAAGACGCTGCCCGACTGGCATTTCGAGTTGGACACGGCACGCCGCGCGCTGTGCCAGCAATTCGCCACGCTCGATCTTGCAGGGTTCGGTTGCAATGATTTCAGTGTGGGACTGGAAGCGGCGGGCGCGCTGCTCGGCTACGCGAAGCTTACCCAAGGCCAGGCCATCAGCCACATCCGCAGCATGCAGGTGTACAGCGCCGACCAATATGTGCGCATGGATGCCGCGACGCGGCGCAATCTGGAAATCACCCAGACCCTGCGCGGCGAACCAGCCCCCACACTGCTATCGCTGCTCGACACCTGCGCGACCAACATGGGCAGCCGCCTGCTGTACCACTGGTTGCATCATCCGCTGCGCAACCGGAATGTGCTGCGCGCGAGGCTGGATGCGGTCGAGCAACTGGGCGAGCTGCACTGCCAAGTCCAGGACCACCTCAAACCGAGCGTGGATGTAGAACGCGTCACCGCGCGCATCGCCTTGCGCAGCGCACGTCCGCGCGACCTCTCTGGACTACGCGACACGTTGCTCACCTTGCCGCAACTATATGCCGAACTCCGTAGGGTGGGCAGCTCTGCTGCCCACGCGGAAATGCCCGATGCAAACCGCGTGGGCACAGAAGCGTGCCCACCCTACACGTCCTTGCTGAATTCACTCACCGATGCACTACAAGCCGACCATGCATTGGTCGAGCTGCTACAGAAAACAATAAAAGCCGAACCTTCTTCAGTGCTGAGAGAAGGCGGCGTAATCGCCGACAACTTCGACGCCGAACTTGACGAGCTGCGCGGCATCCAGACCAACTGCGGAGATTTTCTGCTGTCGCTGGAAGCGCGCGAACGGGCGCGCACCGGCATCGCCACGCTGAAAGTCGAATACAACCGCGTACACGGTTTCTACATCGAGGTGACACATGCGCAGAGCGCCAACGTGCCGGACGATTACCGCCGCCGCCAGACGCTGAAGAACGCCGAACGCTATATCACGCCGGAACTGAAGACCTTCGAGGACAAGGCACTGTCGGCGAACGAGCGCGCGCTGGCGCGCGAAAAATTCCTCTACGAACAACTGCTCGACCAGTTAGCACCTTTTATTCAGCAACTGCAACGCATCGCCGCCGCGATTGCCGAACTGGACGTGCTCGCCACTTTTGCTGAAAGAACCGCGACACTGAATTTCAGCGCGCCGCAATTCAGCGACGATGCGCAGATCAACATCACCCAGGGCCGTCATCCGGTGGTGGAAGCCCAAATAAAAAATCAGTCCGGGCAGTTCACGCCCAACGACACCACGCTCTCTGATGCGCGCCGCACGCTGCTGATTACCGGCCCGAACATGGGCGGTAAATCCACCTACATGCGCCAAGTCGCGATCATTGCGCTGCTCGCGCATGTCGGCTGCTTCGTCCCGGCGCAGCAAGCGGTGCTCGGCGAGATCGACCAGATATTCACGCGCATCGGCGCATCGGACGACCTCGCCTCTGGGCGCTCCACCTTTATGGTCGAAATGACTGAGGCCGCCAACATCCTGCACAACGCCACCGAGAAAAGCCTGGTGCTGGTGGACGAGATCGGGCGCGGCACCTCCACCTTTGACGGTCTCGCGC
The DNA here is from genome assembly GCA_023259055.1 of Nitrosomonadales bacterium. GTDB lineage: Bacteria > Pseudomonadota > Gammaproteobacteria > Burkholderiales > Gallionellaceae > Gallionella. Next base: position 237,294 of record JAHFQZ010000001.1, on the reverse strand, counting down.
TCGCCTACGCCATCGCGCGCCACCTGCTGGAAAAGAACCGCAGCTACACGCTGTTCGCCACGCACTACTTTGAACTCACGCGCCTCGCCGAAGAATTCGCCCAGCTCGCCAACGTCCACCTCGCCGCCATCGAGCACCAGCACAGCATCGTGTTCCTGCACTCGGTGAACGAAGGCGCAGCCAGCCAGAGCTACGGCCTGCAAGTCGCCGCCCTCGCGGGCGTGCCCAATGATGTCATCAAGGCCGCGAAGAAACAACTGCGCAAATTGGAACAAAACAGTGCTGCACAGAATCCGCAGGGCGACCTGTTCGATTGCAAACCGGAGATGCCGGAACCGGAAGAACATCCGGTGCTGAAGTCACTGCGCGAACTTCAGCCGGATGAGTTGAGCCCGAAGGAAGCGTTGGAAAGGCTGTATCAATTGAAAAAATTCATGTAGGGTTCTGCGCAAAATGCACTCCATATAGATAGCGGTTTTATCGGAAAGAACAATATGAAGAAGAGTTTCTCAGAACGCCTTGGAATTGAAGTGGCTTCGCCAACATTGCAAACCGATAGCATGAATGCGGAACTCCGCAATTCTATCTGGAATTCACTTCACACTCTTTTTGAGAATCGGGATGAACACTGGATACCACTTGCAAAGTGGATAGCACACAATTTTAGAAAAGTTCCAGTGGATGAGCTACCTGTATACGACATTCGCTGCCGAGAATGGCTTAAATCTTATTTTTTTTCACTTCCTTGGAATAAGACCTATGATTTTGTCGAGGCCATAGTCAATAACTATAAGAGCATCGTGCAGTACCCAGCCTATCACCCAGATGAACTTGAAAAGTTTTTTAATCTTGTTTTTCAGAGAGAAATGTCTGGCTTCCGTTTCATAGCTGGCGAGTTAGCGCCAATATCGAGTCCTGCTGAGACGCAGGAAATTTCGTGCGCCATCGAAATAACATCTCGCGCCGGTCTTGATGGCGCACACCATCACTTAAAATCAGCGCTCTCTTTGCTTGCAAAGAAGCCAGAACCCGACTACCGAAATTCAATAAAAGAATCTATCAGTGCTGTTGAGTCGATTGCGAAAATTCTTGGCAAAGAAAATTCACATGGCCTTTCGGATGCGCTCGCCGAACTATCAAAATTGACAAATCTTCACGGTGGTCTTCAAGCCGGTTTCAATAAACTTTATGGTTACACAAGCGATGAAAACGGCATACGCCATGCAATCCTTGACGAGTCGACTGTTGGCTTCGATGAAGCGAAGTACATGGTTGTATCGTGTTCAGCGTTTGTGAATTATTTAATCGCTAAGGCAGAAACTGTTGGGTTATTGAAAAAATAATGGGCTCAAATTTTCTGGCAGCTTTTGGGATCAGCTTCGCAATCTATTCGCAGCTAAACAAGCTCAGGCTTCGCTAACCCGCTTTTCCCGTGGCTGCAATCCCTGAAATCTTGCCGAGCACCTCGGTCAATTCTTTGACTTTGGCTTCCAGCGCAGCCAATTCTTTTGCTTTTGTTTCCAGCCCGGAAAGTTCTTTTACTTTAGCTTCCAGCCCGGCTATTTTCTTTGCCATCTCGGCTGAATTTGCCTGTTCCTGTTTGAGGCTTGCCTGTAGCTGTTCGATTGTCTTCAGGTGTTCGAGCGATTTTTTCTTCTCTTCTTCAAACTGTGCGGTTTTCTTTACCAGTTCCAACGCGTTGTTCTGTTCTTCGGTGAGGTTGTTTCGCGGAGCAACGATATTCGCATCGCCGGAATAGGCGCGAACCTTGATCGTTGTTTTATCTGCGTTGGACATGCTGGACCTCTCGTGGTCATGAAAAAATTCCGGGAACACTCGCGGCATGCGATGCATGCCGTATACGTACTATGGAAGCGCTGAATAAGTCCAAAACTATGGTTCGATATATTTCCCGTTCACACCCTTCGATATACCACGCTGCGCGCGGTACTCGGGGCGAACGGGAAGCACTCACCACGAACGGACTTATTCAGCGCTTCCCCATGTAAAAAGTATAGCATTTTGTCCGGCAATTGCTTGCGAGCCAAGAGGGCGAGCCGAGGTGGCCAGGTTGAGTTGGCCCGCATTCGCGAACTTTTTCAATTTAGGATATCGTCCATCTGTCTAAACGAGGTGCAGATATGAAACAACGCGTATTGATTCTGGGTTACGGCAAGATGGGGCATGCCATGGAGTATCTGTTGGCGGCGCGGCACGATGTGCGCATCTGGAACATGGGCGTGGTGGTAAAGGGAAGCAAATCGACGCTGGAGGAAGAAGTCGCCGGGGCGCAGGTGATCCTGTTCTGCCTGCCGGTGAATCCGCACGATGAGATTGCCAGCCGCATCGCGCCGCATCTCGCAAAAGACAGCCTGTGCCTCACCATCGCAAAAGGGCTGGATGAATCGGGGCGGACGGCAGCTCAGGTATTCGAGCGCGTGTTTGCAGGCAGGCATCACTACGGCGTGGTGTATGGCCCGATGATCTCGAAGGAGCTTGCGACAGGACAGCACGGGTTTGCCGATGTGGTGCTATCCGGGGCAGCCGATTTTGAAGTGATTGAAAGTTTGTTCCGGGGCAGCACGCTGATCTGCCAGCAGGCGGCGGACATGCACGGCAGGAGCTGGTCGGTGATCCTGAAGAATGTGTATGCGATCATGTTCGGCGTGGCGGATGAGCTGGGGCTGGGCGACAACATGCGCGGGCACCTGATGGTTGCCGCGATTGCGGAGCTGTCCGGCATCGTGCAATCGTTCGGCGGTCAGATGCACACGCCGTTCAGCTATGCCGGCCTGGGCGATCTGTTGACGACAGCGACGAGTGCGGGCTCGCATCATCATGCTCTCGGGCAACAACTGGTTCGCGGCGAATGGTCGGACATTTCCGGCGAGGGGGTGCATACCTTGCAGATGGTGGAGAAATACCATTTGTTCGAGTGGAGCGCCTACCCGTTGTTCGCGCTGGTGCGCGACATCGTCACCGCGCCGGAGACATTGCGCGATCGGGTGGAGGAATATCTGAAGCAGTTGCGGGAGACTGAGAGTTGTGCGATTTGAAGTGTGTGCACCACACCGTAAAATTACGGCGCAACATCAAAGCGTGCATATTGGTGATTCTCTCTCAACGCTGTTGGTACGGATAACCGGTTAGCTAAAATCTTGTGTTGTGGGTCAGGTTTTCAATCCGACAATTTCATATAGCTTGTATTTGCCGCTTTTCCCCTTCAAGGCTGTATCGGCGAACTCTCGGCCGACACGGGCATGTTGCCGAACTTCATCATAGGCATGCTCGGAAACCAGCAATTGTGTCCCATATTCCTTGTTGGCCTGCTCAACGCGGCTGGCGAGGTTGACCGCATCCCCTATTGCAGTCATCCTCCGCGCATCTTTGGCGCCTATGCTGCCGAGCACAATCTCTCCGTAATGTATACCGATACCGATTTGAAAACTCATGCCGTAAATGTTTTCCAGATAGGCCCTGAGTTGTTCGACTGCTTCGAGCATGCCCAGCCCGGCCCTTACAGCGCTGAGCGTAGACTCCTGCGGATGGTCGACGCCAAATAACGCCATCAGGCCATCGCCCATGTAATTGTCGATGTACCCTCCGTTCAGATTAATCACCTTGCCCATTTGATCGAAATAGCGGTTCAGCACATGGATGACATCGTAAGGTGGAAGAGATTCGGAAAAAGCAGTGAATTTACGGATATCGGCAAACAGAATGGCAATCTTCTGCTCTTCCCCAGCCGAGATGGGGGTCTTGTCCGGCGTCAATTGGCTGGTGAGTTCCACGTCTTCTGCATCCAGCACCAAGCGGCGCAAAGTCACGTCACCATTTATTGAAGTCTGACAGGCGAGACGAATCTGCGGACTGAAGCGCAGGCGATGGGCGAGTACCTGTTCCCGGTTATTACGCTGCGAGCAGTTCTCCAGCCCATCCAGGATGATGACGCGACAGGTGGAGCAGCGTGCATTGCCACCGCATACGTGCGTATGGGGAATACCGAGTCGCAAGGAGGTCTGGAGGATGGTTTCACCTTCCTCCGATTCGACGCTCTTGTTGTCCGGCACGTAAGTGATGGTAGGCAAGGGAATAATGGCCCGGTTCGTTTCGGCACAGTCTAGCGGATCAAAGAGGCGAATCAAAGGGGCAGCTCAGGTTCAATTCGCCCGCGACATTCTTTTCCCGTGCCACTTTCCAACTTCCGCTAAGCGCCCATTCGTCATCCGGCAGAATGCAGGGGGGAGACGATTAGTCTCACGCTTTCGAGGAACGCTTGGCTGATGTCGAGAGCGTTCCTTTATTACTTGTCGAGAACGAACTTCAGCGCCACGCCGTTGTTGCAATAGCGCAGGCCGGTGGGCTTCGGGCCGTCGTTGAAAACATGGCCTTGATGACCTCCGCAGCGAGCGCAGTGATATTCGGTGCGCGGCGGATCCAGCTTGTTGTCGGTTTTGGTCTCGACGTGGCCGGGCAGCACGTCATAGAAGCTCGGCCAGCCGGTGCCGCTGTCGAATTTGTATTTGGATGGGAACAGCGGCAGGTCGCAGGCGACGCAGAGAAACAGCCCGCTGCGCTTTTCGCGATCGAGCGGACTGGATTTTGCTTGCTCAGTGCCTTCCTGACGCAGCACGTAATATTGTTCGGGGGTGAGTAGTTGCTTCCATTCCGCATCAGTTCTGCTGAATTTCGCGATGCGCTCGGTGGCAATGGCCTGCCCAACCATGAAGAACTTCGACAATGCCAGCGCACCTGCCCCGCCAGCACCAAGCTTGATGAAAGAGCGTCTGTCCATGGCATCCTCCTGACTGTGTGGAGAAAAATGGCGCATTCACCCATGAAGTCGCGCGCCATTCAAAATAGCTTACTACCCTGAAGCGCCGGAGTCGAATCCTTTCTCCACTCACGGTAAACTCTGTATTCCAAGTAATTTGAAGACATCCGCAAAATGCCCCACCTCGTCGTTTCCATCTCCGGTCATGGCTTCGGCCATGTCGCGCAGACCGCGCCGATCCTGAATCTGCTACAACAGCGGATGCCGGAGTTGCGCATGACAGTGCGCTCAGCCGTGCCGATTTCCCATCTGCGTTCGCGCATCCATGCGCCGTTTGCTTATCTGCCCAGCGAGGGCGATATCGGCATGGTGATGTCTTCGGCGCTGGATGTTTGCGTCGAGGACAGTTGTTCGGCCTATCGCGCCTTTCACGCGAACTGGGAAGTGCGCGTCGCTGATGAAACGCATCTGCTGCTCGCACTCGGTGCGGACATGGTGTTATCCAACGTCGGCTATCTGCCGCTGGCGGGTGCGCAGCGGGCGGGCATTCCGAATGCCGCGTTGTGTTCACTGAACTGGGCGGATATCTACCGGCACTATTGCGGGGATGACGCAATCGCCATGCAAATTCAATCCTGTTACGCCTGCGCCGATGCCTTTCTGCGCGCAACACCCGGCATGGCGATGGAGCGTCTGCCTAATCTCGTTCCAGTTGCACCCATTGCTGCTGTCGGAAGCAACCGGCGCGATGAGCTTGACCGACACTTGATGTTGTCGAAGGAAGAGAGGCTGGTGCTGGTCAGCCTGGGCGGTATTACCAGCCGCTTGCCGATCGAACGCTGGCCACGTATCGATGGTGTGCGCTGGCTGGTGCAGCAAGGCTGGCGGGTCGAACATCCCGATGCAATCGTCATCGAATCCTTGCCGATGAATTTCAGCGATCTGCTCGCCAGCAGTGATGCGCTGATCTGCAAGCCGGGCTACGGCAGTTTCGTCGAAGCCGCTTGCAGCGGTGTGCGGGTGCTCTATGCCAACCGCGCCGACTGGCCGGAATCGCCCGCCCTGAATGGATGGCTGCAGCAGCACGGCCTGTGCCGTGAAGTATCGCGAAATGATTTGGAAAGGGGAAAGATTGAAGATTCGCTGGAAGAAATCTGGAAGGCATCTCGTCTGAAGCCGGTTATTCCAGAAGGCGTGAGTCAGGTAGCAGAATGGCTCAAAGCGCAGCTATTGCCTGCTGGATAACAAATTAAAAATTACTTTGATTGCACACATTCGGATTATTTTTAAGAGCAACTCTTGATGCGTGCGATGGCATAGACTCCCCGCGCATTGAACAATCGGTACAATTAACTGATAATGCACGCGCCCTGCCAAATGAGAATTTGGCATTTATTTTCAGGTTCACCAATTACAATGGTCAAAAATAACATGCTGCCAAAGAGCTTAACCTTTTCTTGTAACGGTATTATTTTGCTGATGCTGTGTTCCCTTGCAATGACTGGTTGCGGCGATAAGCTCAATCCCAAGCCATATGTATTCGACATGACTCGTATCAATCAGGATGGCAGCGAGAATGACGGCAGCGACTATGTCAAAAAACCATGGGCCTGCGTGCGTGATAATCAATCAGGCCTGACCTGGGAAGTAAAAACTCCCGAACCCGGTTTGCAGAATATCAACAATACTTACAGCTGGTACGACCCTGATCAAAACACCAATGGCGGTTACGCGGGCAAGGACAAGGGTGGGGTATGTGCCGGCAGCAATTGCGATACCGATTCCTACATCAAGGCGGTTAATGCAATAAGACTTTGCGGCCTGACTGATTGGTATCTGCCTAGCCGTTTTGAGTTAAACACTATAATAGATACCAGCATCCCACTCCCCGGACCTACCCTTCCAAAAGCGTTTTTTCCGGAATCTCAGGCTGGGAAATACTGGACTGATACTACGTTCAAAACCAGACGCGCCGGCGCTTGGGTATGGCGCTTTGATCAAGGTGGCGATTACGTCGCTGAAAAAAGCGAAGCTCTCAATGTAAGGCTGACCCATGTTTCCCCGAAAAAGCCAGACGCGAAGGCGGCCTCAAAGTAAGTAATACAAGTTCAGGTTTGGGTCATAGACATGCCGGCCAACAAACAAAACACCGCTAGCGGTGTTTTGTTCGATTCAGTTAGCAGTTTTGGTTGCGGATCGAATTTTATAGTTTAACGATACCAGCAATAGCAGGAGAAGTGCCGCACCGCCGTTATGCATGACGGCCAATGCCAGCGGAAAGTCCAGGAATACGGTCAAGGCGCCGGTGGTGAATTGCACGGCAATCATGACCAGAAGCGAGCGTGCGGTATTGCGCAAGCCTTCAATTTTGAGTGCGGCGAATGCCACGCTGGCAACCGCCAGAATCACGACAAAGGCGAAAGCGCGATGCATCCAGTGGATCGCGATCAATGCAGGGAAGGGCAGATATTCGCCTTTGGCAGTCATGCCCAAATCACGCCATAGCGTGAAACCGTTGGTAAAATCCATTTGCGGAAATAGTGATCCTTTGCATAGCGGAAAATCTGAACAAGCCAGAGCAGCATAGTTGGTGCTGACCCAGCCCCCGAGCGCGATTTGAATCAATAGCAGCACGGCAGCCAGAGCCGCCGGTATGCGTAGCGGAGCTGCCAATTTTGATATCAAAGAATGATTGCTTTGGCGAGCGCCGAACCAGGTCAAAAGTGCCAGCAATGACATACCCAGCAGCAGGTGAATAGTCACGATGACCGGTTGTAATTTCATCGTGACGGTCCATGCGCCGAAAGCACCCTGAAGGCAGACGAATCCAAATATGACCGTTGGGAAAACCGGCGAAAACCTGTTTTCCTTGCGGCCTGATTGCAGCCACTTGCGCCAAGCGATTACCATCATCGCGACGATTAACACGCCGATACCCATGGCAAAGTAGCGATGTATCATTTCGACCCATGCTTTCATGACTGTCACCGGGCCGGTCGGCATCGCGGCTTCGGCGGCGCTGATATCGGCATGTGCCTGTAGCGGATTGGCCTGTCCGTAACAGCCGGGCCAATCCGGGCATCCGAGACCGGAATCGGTCAGCCGTGTGAATGCGCCGAACATGATCAGATCGAACGTGAGAAATAACGTGACCCATATCAGTTTGCGGTATTTGTCGGTGTCATTCGATACCCAGACAATTGCCAGCGGCAACAGTGCCGCCAGCATTCCCATGATGGCTAGTTGAATCAACAAGATTTATTTTCCATGTCAGGCATTTGGATATTTCCGGTGTGTGGCAGGAATTCTGGATGAGGAGCAAACGGATATGTTGTGTGCTTATTCTTGCGGAAAGTCATCAATAGAGTGATATTCTACACGACAGTTTGGCTAACATGAGACTGCCACCGGTAGCGTTGTTACAAATGTGTAAGAGGAATTCCGTGAAAGTATTTGCTAGTGGGTTATTAATTATCGCTGTTATGTTTGCCTCCTCAGTCGAGGCGCAGCAAACTGTCAATGGTTGCCTGATCAAACGAAAAACAAATTGCCAGGGCGTCAATCTTTCCGGTACTGATCTGACCAAGTCAAATTTGTCTGGTGCCGACCTGTCAGGTGCCAATCTGTCGGGCGCCAATCTGAGCGCCGACAGAATCACGGAGGCTAACCTGATAAGAGCAGATTTATCCGGCGCCAACCTGTCTGGAACCAACCTTTCAGAAACATATATGACAGGCGCAAATTTATCGCATGCGAATCTTGCCAAAGCCAATTTGTCACAAAGCTCTTTGCCGGATGCCAACCTCAGGGAGGCCAACCTTGCAGGCGCTGATTGTTCACTGGCCAATCTTAAAGGGGCCGATCTGACAGGCGCCAACGCAAAAGGAGCGGTATTTATCATGACCCTTTTTGCCAATACCAACCTCACGCGCGTCGATCTTACGGAGGCTACCCTGGTCGGTACCGATTTGCGCAGCACCATTCTGGAGGGCGCAATATTTTGTAAAACCATCATGCCGGACCGAAGCGTTAATAATAGCGGTTGCCAAAAATAAGGCCCAGGAAAACAGTTGATTCACCGGGTTCTGTGTCACGCTTGAAGTGATACAATTTTTTCACTATGACCAGACTAAATATCACATGTATCTAAAACTTGTTCAGGCGACTTGTTTGCTCACCTTTTTCGCCGTTGTCCTGAGTGCTTATGCCCGGCTTTCCGATGCCGGCCTGAGCTGTTCCAACTGGCCTGCCTGCTATGAGGAAAATGCATTGAAAGAAAGGCAGAAGCCTCAGACCGGAGCCGCGCGCGGACATGCTTCATGGCAATGGAAGCTGCACAGCCAAGTGGTGCAGTTGCTGGGTATTCTGGCCGTCGCAGTTTGCGCACTTTCGTGGAAGAATCGCAATGGGTTGCGGCAATCGCCATTGCTTCCAACTTTATATCTGGTATTAATGGTGTTCATGGCTGTGTTCGGTGTCTGGTCTTTTTACCATCTGCCGCGAGCGGTCATCGTCTTGGTGCATCTGGCGGGCGGGATTGCCATGCTGACACTATTGATGTGGATTGCGCTGAGCCTGATGACACCGGCTAGTGCAGTTGAAGCTGTCGAGGCCCGGAAGTGGCGCACTTTTTCGTGGCTTGGTTTTTTGCTGCTGATGGTTCAGATACTGCTCGGCGGTTGGGTCAGCTCCAATTTCGCTGCACTTGCCTGCACTGATTTTCCACTCTGCAAAGGCTCACTGCTGCCACCGATGGATTTTTCATACAACCTGACTAACTCCACTGCACCGCTATCCGTTGAGCAACTGACGGCAATTCACTGGATGCACCGGATAGGCGCGCTGCTTGCAGTTCTCTATCTGAGCTGGCTGTCCGTAGGAATCATGGCGGTGGAAGGGCTGCGCAAGATTGGCAATACCATCCTGGGATTGGTTGCGCTTCAGTTCGTGCTTGGTATTTCCAATGGGCCGATCGGGCTGTCGCTTGCAGGTGCCGTCTTGCATAATGCAGTTGCGATGCTGTTGCTGGTTCCGCTGGTGTTGCTGTTATTTAGGCTCCAAAATAACACAGGCGTGGCCGAAATTTAGCGCGAAATATTTGCGCGCTACCTTTGGCTCTTGCTTCAGAGAATGGCTTCCTTCTTGCACCGGGCAAAGCTGGAGAACTCTTCATATATCGTCTGAATAAGTTGGAATATCGTATTTCCTTTTTGCCGTAAAGTAGTGCAAAATGTCCTTGCACATCAATACCGGCAGGCAACTGTTATCCGATGCTACCAGAACAGGAAACATGGTATGTTCAATCGGCTTGAACTGATCTGAATAAATTCGGTCTACATCCCGTTTGTTCTGATTATGTGAAATTGCTTTTGGGTGAAAAATATGACATCTGTTGCAAGGATGATACCGGATCAGTCAGTGCTCGCGCGTGATGCAGCGAATGAAGCTTGTTCACCGATTTCCTGCAAAAATTGCGGAATCTTTGGTTTATGCCGCGAGGTGAATGGCCCGGATGTCGATCTTAGCCTGCCGGAAACAATCGTCAAATTCCGCAAGTTGTACAAGCGTGGCGATGTGCTCTATCGGGCAGGCGAACCACAGCGCGATATTTTTGCAATCCGCAGCGGCTCCGTTAAAACTTATGTGATGACGGATGATGGCCGGATGCAAATTACCGGATTTCACATTTCCGGAGAATTGCTCGGTCTGGGCTCCGTTGCCGCCATTTACTCTGCCAGCGAAGCCAGGGTGCTGGAAACCACAATGGTGTGCGAAGTCCCCATCGACGTGCTGAAAAAGTACTGCGAGGATGTTCCATCCGTGCGCCAGCAGGTGATCAATATCATGAGCCAGGAAATTCTCGACAATCACGAACTGATGCTATTGCTCGGGAAGAAGAATGCCGATGAGCGTTTGGCAACTTTTTTGCTGGGCTTTTCCCGGCGCTTTCAGAAACGTAGTTACTCTCCCACCAAGTTCAACTTGAGCATGTCACGCAGCGACATCGGCAATTACCTCGGCATGGCCGAGGAAACCGTGTGCCGCGTGTTCACTCGTTTTCAGGATGATGGACTGCTGACCACCGAAAGGCGGCAAGTGAAGATTCTTGATCTGGCTCGTCTCAAGGCTATCGCTCGCGGCTAGCCTGTTTGTGCCAGCATCTTCCGACTTTTTTGGTCGGATTTGCGGGTGTAAAAATGCAGTTTGGTTGACGCACATCAGTGAACGCATGCGTGTTTGCAGTTATGTTATGAAATATTGCGGCGAAGGCTGAATTTGCTGTTTTGTGGCGTATCTGTGGGGTTGTTAAAGATGTAATGAGGAAGTGTGTTATTTGTCTCGCGGTTGGAGGGGAAATTAGCACATGTCATTAACTTGGTTCTGAGGGGGATACTGTGGAAGCGACTCAAGCGACACCGATTAAATATGATATGGAGGTAGTCCGATGGTTCACCATCGCGGCCGCTATTTACGCTGTGGTAGGCACACTGATAGGCGTGTGGATCGCGTCGGAACTGGCGTGGCCGTTTATGAACCTCGATATTCCGTACCTTACTTTTGGGCGTTTGCGACCGCTGCATACCAACGCGGTGATTTTTGCATTCGGCGGATGTGTGCTGATGGCTACCGGTTTCTACATGGTACAGCGCACCGGCGCGACCAAGCTATGGAGCAATGGTTTGGCGTGGTTCACCTTCTGGGGCTGGAATCTGATCATCGTATTGGCGGTGATCACTCTGCCACTGGGAATAACCCAAGGCAAGGAATATGCCGAACTGGCGTGGCCGATTGATATCATGATTGCGGTGGTTTGGCTGTCGTTTGGTTTGAATCACATCATGACTGTAGCGATTCGCAAGACTTCGCATATCTATGTGTCAAACTGGTTCACGATGGGCATGATCGTCATGATCACTTACCTGCACGTCGTGAACAGCCTGGCTATCCCGGTCAGCCTGACCACGTCTTACTCCATCTACTCCGGCGTGCAGGATGCAATGATCCAGTGGTGGTGGGGCCACAATGCTGTGGGCTTCTTCCTGACTGGCGGTTTTCTGGGCATCATGTATTACTTCGTGCCCAAGCAGTCAGGTCGTCCGGTGTTCTCCTATCGCCTGTCTGTACTGCACTTCTGGGCGCTGACCTTTGGCTATGTGTGGCTGGGCGCACACCATCTGCAATACACCGCGTTGCCTGACTGGACGGGTTCCTTGGGTGCCGCTGTTTCTCTGGCGATGATCATCCCGTCCTGGGGTGGCGCGATGAACGGCATGATGACGCTGTCCGGTGCATGGGACAAGCTGCGCACCGACTACATCCTGCGTTTTCTGGTGGTATCCCTGGCGTTCTATGCAATGTCTACTTTTGAAGGCCCGGTGATGTCGATAAAGACTGTGAATGCCCTGTCTCACTACACCGACTGGACCATCGGTCACGTGCACTCCGGTGCGTTGGGCTGGGTGGCGATGGTTTCCTTCGGCGCGATTTACCACATGGTCAAGAAGCTGTGGAATACCGAAATGTATTCCGATAACCTGGTGAACGTGCACTTTTGGCTGGCAACTATCGGAACGGTGGTTTACATCGTGGCGATGTGGGTATCCGGCATCATGCAGGGTCTGATGTGGCGCGATTACGACGAATACGGCACCTTGACCCACACCTTTGTTGAGTCGGTTTCCGAGATGCATCCGTATTATGTGATGCGCGCTATCGGCGGAATAATCTTCAATCTGGGAACCTGGATAGCGCTATACAACATCGTTATGACTGTGCGCCAGGCAAGTGCCGTGCGCGGAGTTAACGCCGTTCCTGCCAAAGCATAAGGAGTGAAACATGTCTGATCACGACAAAATTTATTCAACCAAATTCCAGGACAAGATCGAGCGCAACACCCTCCTGATGTTTGTAATGACCGCTATCGCCGTGGCGATAGGAGGTATCGTGGAAATCGTGCCGTTGTTCTATTTGCCGAATACCGCGATGAGTGGCGGGGACGGCACTTATAACAGTACGGCTCACAAAGACAGCAAGGGTAACTCCATTTCGATGGACAAGATTGTCTGGAATCCTGCTACGTCCGAGCACAAAACGCTGGAAGACTGGCAGCCCGGCGATGGCGTGCGTCCCTACAAGCCGCTGGAGTTGGCCGGGCGTGCGATTTACATTCGCGAAGGCTGTTATTTGTGCCATTCGCAGATGATCCGCCCGTTCCGTGACGAGAAAGACCGTTATGGCCATTACTCGATCGCTGAAGAGTCCATGTACGACCACACCTTTCAGTGGGGTTCCAAGCGCACCGGCCCGGATTTGGCGCGTGTTGGTGGCAAGTATTCAGACGAATGGCATCGCCGCCATCTGCGTTATCCGCGTGATGTGGTGCCAGAGTCGGTGATGCCGAACTTTTTCTGGCTGGAAAAAATGCCGCTGGATGTGGCCGAGACGGTACAAACCATGAAGGTCATGACCATAATGCCGTTCAATCCAGTACCCAAGTCTATCTACACTGATGCCTATATCAACGGCGCGAAAGCGCAGTTGGAAGGCAAGACCGATCTGGATGCGTTGATCGCCTTCCTCCAAGGTTTGGGCAATCACATCAAGTTCGAAGAGGGCGTGAATTACCGTGACTAGGTTGCTGGGGCTACTTGGCATGGACGTTGCCGCCATGTCTGTGAATGACTGGATCGGGGTGTTCTTTTCCCTGATCGCATTTATCGGCATGGTGGCAGTTTATGTCATGGTATTCCGACCGGCTAACAAGGAAACGTTCGAGTCCCAGCGCAGCATGGCGTTGGATGATGAAGGCCATATCAATGTGGGAGAAAAAAGATGAGTGAAAAACACGATGTATCGGGTGTTCCGACGACAGGGCACTTGTGGGACGATGACTTGGCGGACTTCACCAACCAGCCGCCCAAATGGTGGATGCTGGGTCTGACTGCCAGTGCGTTATTTGTGGTGGTGTACTGGATCTACTACCCCTCCGTTCCGTTTGCTTCGAGCTTCTTCAAGGGTGTCGGCGGATGGTCGGCGATCAAGGAAATGGAAGCAGACAAGGGTGAAGTGGATGCGGCACGCGGCAAGTTTGAAGCCAAACTCAAGGACATGACACCGGCAGCTATACTTGCAGACAGCGAGCTGACCGAGTATATAAAACGTTCCGGCAAGGTGTTGTTTGGCGATAACTGTGCAGCCTGTCACGGCCAGAATGGCGCTGGTACCAAGGGCAAGGACGGTTTGTTCGCGCCTATTTTGAATGATGATGATTGGCTGTACGGCGGCAAGATTGACAACATTTACGAAACCATTGCCGGTGGCCGCCAGGGGATGATGGTTGCACACAAAGATACCCTGAAGGAACAGCAAATCGACGATGTGGCGAAGTTCGTCAAGGCGTTGAGCGAAGAGGGCAAGGATAAGGCCGATGCTGATCCTGCGGTTGCCGCTGGTAAAAAAGTGTTCATGGAAAGCGACTGTACCGCTTGTCATGGCACAGATGAGCACGGTATACAAGCGATGGGTTCAGCCAACTTGACTGACAAAATCTGGCGTTTTGACGGCTCTTTGGAAGGCATCAAGCACACCATTACCTACGGCGTGAACTCCGGTGACCCGCAAGCACGGATCGCCCAGATGCCCGACTTCAAAAAAGCCGCCAAGCTGAGCGATGCCGAAATCAAGAAACTGGCGGTATATGTATACAAATTTGGTGGCGGTCAGGTTGACTCCACCCCGGAAGTCGCAGTTGCAGCACCAACTCCAGCAACACCAGAGAAAGCAGCAAAATAAACAAACGATGTCTATTTGGATGAAAGCTCCATGCGGACTTGGCCGAAGGGAGGGCACAAGATAAGTCAGCAGCTTGAATTTGGAACAATCATTTGCGCAGCGGGAACCTTGCAGTTGTGGCATAGCTCCAATTGGCGTACAGAAGCGCAACCAAGTGCAATAATGACAGGCAGGATTCGTGCCTGAATAAAAAGGAGGAGAGTCAAATCTCCTCCTTTTTTCATCCCGAAAGCAAAATGGCCTTTGAGCCGGAACTGTAGAAATAATGGTTACAATGATTGCCTATTGATTTTTGGATGCCACAACCCAAAATTAATAAACAGGATAGCCAGGAGCGAGAGTGTGAACAAAGAATCAGAGCAAAAGAATACCGGGTCGGTTACCGGAATTTATCAGGAGTTCGAGCATTGGAATGTGAACATGGGCGACAAGACCATTCACGCCAAACGTATGCCCGGATTTTTCCGCACGGTAAAGAACTACACCCAATTATTTTATCTGGTGTTTTTCGTTGCTCCCTATTTCCGCTGGAACGGCAAACAGGCCATCTTGTTCGATATCGAGCATCGCCAGTTTCACTTTTTCAATCTGACCATATTGCCGCAGGATATCTGGATGCTGTCGTTGCTGCTGCTGCTGTTGGCGATGGCTTTGTTCGCCATCACATCGGTCGCTTCAAGAGTGTGGTGCGGCTTTTTCTGCTTTCAGACCGTATGGACCGATTGGTTTACCTGGTTGGAAGAAAAAATCGAGGGCGCCCCTCACGCCCGTCGCAAGCTGGACGCCGCTCCGTGGACTCTGGATAAGATACGCAAGAAAACCATCAAACATTTTATCTGGATGGTTATTTCCCTGCTTACCGGCATTAGTTTTTCCATCTGGTTTGTGGATGCATTTGATTACTGGGACAAGCTGGTGCATTTCCAGTTGCCTTTGGTCGGCTGGGTAGTGCTGATCATGTTTTTCCTGGGCACTTATATCCTCGCCGGCTTCATGCGTGAGCAGGCCTGTTTCTGGCTTTGTCCCTACGCCCGCATTCAGGGCGTCATGACTGACTCTCAAACGATATTGCCGGCCTATGATTTCAAGCGCGGCGAGCCGCGCGGCAAGTTGCACCGCGAAGCCGCCGCGGGAAGTACGGTATTAGGCGACTGCATCGATTGTTACCAGTGCGTGCAGGTGTGCCCCACGGGTGTAGACATTCGCGATGGACAGCAACTGGGTTGTATCACATGCGGCCTCTGTCTGGACGCGTGCGATTCCATCATGGACAAGGTTGGCAAACCGCGCGGATTGATACGCTACGCGTCTCTGGATGAGTTGGAAGGCAAGCCCGTCAAGAAGATGTACCAGCACCCTCGCACCTTGGTGTACCTCGGCATCATCCTGCTTGCTTTTGGCGGCATAGTGTATGGCTTGACACATTTGGGTTCGATGACGCTGAAAGTGATTTCGGATCGCCAGCCATTGTTTGTAACCATGAGTGACGGCTCGATTCAGAACAAATATGAATTCAAGGTGCTCAACAAAACCGACAGGGATCTTTTTGTGTCGGTTACGGCGGAGGGTGGCGTGAAAGATCAAATGATTATTGGCGCAGAAAAGCCCTTGCTGACGCATCACGGTCGCGGCACTTCCTTTACCATCTTTGTCAGGGCTCGCGGCGAAAACATCAAAAGGGAGGTGACACCGATAGAATTCCGCATTCAGAGTGTTGAAGACCCGTTGATTGCCGCGGAATACATGACCAGATTCAACGGCCCCAAACCGTGATTAAATAAATTACCGAGTGAGGATGAAATGATTTCACAGGAAAACAAAAAAGGTCTGCGCAACCCTTGGCTGCTCGGCATGATAGGGCTGATTATCCTGGTGCTCGGGATGAATGGCACCTTCATCTGGTTAGCCACGCACAACCGTTCTACATTAGTAGACAGGGATTACAGCACGAAGGATCGCAAATCCAATGATGCTGTGGTAAGTGGTTTGCAAGAACAAAAAGCGCTTGCCTGGAAAACTTCCATCAGGCAACCCAAGTCTCTCGTAAGTGGTTCGCCAGCCGGATATGAAATCAGTGTGGTGGATCGGGAAGGTGTGCCAGTCAATGGAACGATGGAGGTAGAGGCCTACCGCGCCGCCGATGAGAGCAAGGATTTCACCACGGCTTTCAGGGAGGTGTCGCCGGGCAACTATCAGGGCTACATCAGCTTTCCGCTTAAAGGATATTGGGAGTTACACATTCGCGTCAAACGCGGAAAAGATGTATTTGAGGCGGGCACCGATAAATTCATGGTTGCGTCTGCGCCGTGACATTAGGAAACTTCCAGTAATTCAGAACTTGGCCGGGCTGATAGAATGACCGGTGTTTTTTTCTGAAGGAAAGCATAAATGAAACTAACGGAGGCAGACGCATTGCGTGTTTATGCGCGAATGATAAACACGCTGGATGCATCGCACATTGGAGCGTTGCTGGACGATAATTTCCGTTACTCATCGCAATGGATGATCGGCGAAATTACTTCGAAGCAAGATTATCTTGATCACATAAAATCCCGGCTGCACGAATTCAAGCAATCGGGTGTTCGGGCTTACGCAGAGATGGCAGTGGTCTCGGCATGGGGTCATAACGAGTGCGTTGTAACGGCAGAGGGTGAAAAAGAAAATCTGATAGCTACTGTGTTTGCCACGGTAAAGAATGGGAAAATCTTGCGGATCGACATGTGTGCCACGCCATACCCATCCGAAACCATGAGAAGCGGGGAGTATCCGTCGTAATGCATGAATGCCCAGATCACAAGTCATGGATAAGGCATTTTAAACGACAACCAGTATGAAAATTACCAAACATTTGCTGATTTACGGCTTGGTGCAAGGCGTTTATTTCCGCGATTCGCTGCGACATCAGGCGGAAGCGCTCGGTGTTACCGGATGGGTTAGGAATCGCCGCAACGGGTCGGTGGAAGCCATGCTTCAAGGCGAGGCGGCGGAGCTCGAAGCGCTGATCGCATGGTGCCGGATCGGTAACGGCAGATCGCGGGTGGAGCGGGTGGAAATCGAAGAAGGACAGGGGGCGTTCTCCGGTTTTGAGCAGCTCGATACGATTTAGACATGCATCCAATGGAAAGCGGCCTCATAACTTTTGAACAACAAAATCGCATTCTGAATCAATTGTATTTAGTACCATTGACCAAGATGAACCCTGCTTGCTGCACCAGAAAGAATGGATGCTTGTCTGTCTTCTGATCCTTACCCCTTGAACAACGACTGCTTCCATTGTGGTTTGCCCATTGCACCTGAGGCGGACTATCGCACGCGGCTTGACGGCGCAGAGAGGCAATTTTGTTGTTTCGGCTGCCAGTCGGTGTGCACCGCCATCTTTGAAGCCGGGCTGCAAGGCTATTACCAGCGCACCCCGGAAGGCGCGTTGCTTGCACCACCGCCGGAGCCGCCCAAAGACATCGAAATCTACGACTTTGACGAAGTGCAGCAGGAATTCACCTCTTGCTCCGGTGAAGTGCGCGACATTCACCTGCTTGTCGAGGGCATCCACTGCGCTGCTTGCGTGTGGCTGATCGAACGCGGTTTGCAGCGCGTGCCCGGCGTGCAATCGGCCAACGTCAACCTCGCAGCCAAGCGGTTGCATCTGCGCTGGGATAACCGGCGCAGCAAGTTATCCGATGTGATCCGTGCGCTGGCCAGAATCGGCTATTCAGCAGTGCCTTACGATCCGGAAAGCGCCGAAGGAATCATCAAGAAAGCCAACCGCGCGATGCTCTACCGGTTGTTCTTCGCCGGTTTCGCGATGATGAACATGATGTGGATTTCCATCGCGCTGTATAGCGGCGCGAACCTGGATGAGTTCCGCAATTTTTTTCACTGGATCGGATTGGCATTGGCTACGCCGACTTTGCTGTATGCGGGCTATCCCTTCTATCGCGGCGCACTCGGCGGATTGCGAGGCGGACGTTTGACCATGGATATGCCGATCGCCATCGGCTTGAGCGTCACCTACGCCTATTCTTTTTACATCACGGTTACCGCCAGCAGGGTAGGGGAGGTGTATTTCGATACCGTCACTAACCTGATTTTCGTGATCCTGATAGGCCGTTATCTGGAAGGCATGTTCCGCCATCAGGCAGTCTCGGCCACCAAGCGGCTGATGGAATTGCAGCCGCGCGTGGCGACCGTGATGCTCGACGGACAGGAACAAATGACGCCGATACGCGGCGTAAAGCCCGGCGATCATGTGCTGATCAAACCGGGGTACAAAGTGCCGGTGGACGGCATTGTGATCGAAGGGCACAGTTCGGTGGACGAATCCATGCTGAGCGGCGAATCCGTGCCGGTGAGCAAATCAATCGGCGCACAAGTTTCCGCAGGGACGGTCAATACCAACGGCGCGTTGCTGGTCGAAGTGAGCTCGACCATGCAGAACACCACTCTGGCGAAAATCATCCGCCTGGTCGAAGAAGCGCAATCTTCCAAGGCTCCGATTCAGCGGCTTGCAGACACTATCGTGCCGTGGTTCGTGCTGGTTACGCTGATCTGCGCATCGCTGACCTTCTTAATCTGGAATTCCAGAGATTTCGAGATCGCGCTGATGGCCGCAACCTCGGTGCTGATCATCACCTGCCCATGCGCGCTGGGCATGGCGACACCGATGTCGATTGCGGTGGCCTCCGGCCTTGGCGCGAAACATGGCATTCTGGTAAAGAACGGGCTGGTGCTGGAAACGCTATCCAAAGTAAACCACTTCGTGTTCGACAAAACCGGCACCCTGACTGAGGGCAAGATGAGCGTCGCGCAGTTGTGTGTCGTACCCGGAGCTGTGGTGCAGGAGATATTGCGCAGCGCAGCGGCGGTGGAACGATACAGCGAGCACAGCGTGGCTAAGGCTATCGTGTCGGAAGCGGAGAAACAGCAATTGAATTTTCGCGACACACCCGTAACCGGGTTTCAAGCGACAGCTGGCTTAGGTGTGGAAGCGGAAGTGGCCGGGCAAACGGTGTTGCTGGGCAGCGCCGAATGGCTGAACCGTCGCGGTATCGCACTCAATGCAGAATTACAGGCGCAGGCGCACGAATTGGAAGCGCAGGCGATGAGTTGCGTGCATGTCGCAATGGGCGATGCACATCTGGTTGTATTCGCGCTGGCGGATAAACTGCGCGGCGATGCGCAGCAATTGATAAACGAGCTGCGCACAGCGGGGATCGCGATGACCCTGCTTTCAGGCGACCGCAGGCCGGTTGCCGAGGCAATTGCGCGGCAACTGGGCGGCATGGAAGTCATTGCCGAGGTGTTGCCGCAGGATAAGGATCAAGTGATCCGGCAGTTGCAGCAGCGCGGCGCAGTGGTTGCCATGGTGGGTGACGGCATCAACGATGCGCCCGCCCTGATTCGCGCCGATGTCGGCATCGCGCTCGGATCTGGCACGGACGTGTCGATGGAAAGCGCCGACATCGTGCTGATGCACAACGAACTGGACAAGGTGCGGCTAGCAACCCTGCTGTCGCGCCGCACTCTGCGCACCATCAAACAGAACATCGGCCTGTCCTTCGTGTATAACGCCATCATGGTGCCTCTGGCGATGATGGCGAGGGTGACGCCGCTGGTGGCAGCGATCACCATGCCGATCAGTTCGCTGGTGGTGATTGGCAACGCGGCGCGCATACGGACTTTATTCAGGAAGCAATAGAGGTTCCCATGGATGTAATTTACAGTTTGATACCCGGCATGATGATTTTCGGATTGATATTCTTTGCCGTGCTGATCTGGGCGGTAAAGAAGGGCCAGTACGAAGACATGGAAGGCAACGCCAACCGGATTCTGATGGACGATGATGAGGAAATGATGGGGCTTTCCGATGTCGACAAGAAAGGCGATGCAAATAATTCCGATTCAAAATCGAATAAGATTTAGGCTGGGTTGAAACCTGGCTTATGGCAACTTATTTCCTTTGCCGAACACATTGAGAGAAGCGGGCTTCGCCTGACACAGGTCTTTGCTGTACCAGTGGGATTTGCCTTAATGGTTGTGCAAACACGCCCTAAATACCCATCAGTTGCAATACGCGCGAGTTGGAAACAGCCAGTTTGTCATTCAAGGAGCGGAGGAATGCGCGATCCATGCGTAGGCATACTTCTTTCGAGAAGTTTTCCAGCTGACTCTTTGAAATTTCCAAAGCAATAGTTTCGCCCTGGGCCGTGACAGTCGCGCCCCTGATCGGGCTGCCTTTGTACAGGCAGGCATTTTCCCCGACGCAGTCTCCGGCATTGATCACATTGAGCATGCGCTGTTTCTTGGAGACCACGACGTTGCCTTTCAGCAGGATGAAAAAAGAAAAGCCGTGCTCGCCTTCCTTGATGAGCTGTTCATTGCTCGCGAAGGTGCGCCACTGGGAGGCACGCAATACTTCCCAGATTTCCACCGTGAGGAAATCCTTGAAGAAACTGCAGTGGCTCATCAATTCGAACCGTGCCTGTTCCTCAGCCGGGCCTGTATCCCTGATGATTCCCGAGGCTGCATACAGATCGCTGAGAAATTCCTTCCAGTCCTGATAGCGGTCTGCAATGTTCTTTTGCAGGGAGTGATCCACGATGCGGCACAGTTCCTTGGGAAGGTCGACGCGGCGCGATTCGATCGGTATGTGCGGGTAATTGGTGATCTGGTGTATTGCCGAATAATTGTCTGACGCATTGAAAGTGCTATGCCCTGTCAGCAGGTGGTAGAGCACCGCCCCTAGCGAGTAAATATCGGACTGGTGGTTCAGCGCGATACCGGAAATTTGCTCGGGCGACATGTAGCTAAGGCTGCCCGCCCCGGTTATTTGCGTCATTTCCGAGTCATAGAGCAGGGCACAGCCGAAATCGGTCAGCTTGATCTGTCCGTCCTCCGTCATCAGCATGTTGGCCGGTTTGACATCGCGGTGGATCACGCCCATCTGGAAGGCGTAATTCAAAGCTTCGGCAGCTTGCCTGACGACATCCAGCACGGCTTTGACAGGCAGGAGATTGTCGGGAGACGCATAACCTTCCAGCGATTCGCCTTCCACATACTCCATGATTATGTAGGAATTGCTCGCATCGCTGCTGTTGGCATCGTAAAGTGCGACGATGTTCGGGTGATGTAACTTTCCGCAGAGTGAAGCCTCGATTGCGAACATTTTGTGCTGGACGCCGATGGCGCATTCAGGGCGTATCATCTTGATGGCAACGAGTTTCATGGAAGTTTTGTCCACCCCCAGGTAAACATTGCTGGTCGCGCCGCTTCCCAGCAAACGGACAATTTTGTAATTACCGACTTCCTCTGCAGATGCAGGGTTTAATTGCGCAGTATTTGCATTCAATTGACGGGTTTTGTTCTGTTCGGCTGTGAGCATGATTTTATTTCGGTGTTAACGATGTGCGCTGATTGAAAGCGTTGCGTAGTCCCAAAAATGAGTTTCTGCCAACGCAAAAAACGAGATATTTAGCATAGCCACAGGCAAGCGGAAATGCAAACGTTTGGATGGGCTTCCATAGCACAGCAGCGGCTTCCCGCAAATTCGCCCGTGTTATTCTTTATTCAAACATGAATATAGGCTTACTTGCCAACTAAAGTGTATTTCCGGGCTGCCGGCAGGAATTGGCAACTGGCCGAACGCTTGAGGGCTGTTTCTGGTAAAGTCCGGTTGTGGCTCGGCGTTTTTTTCCTTTGAACTGCCGATTGCAGGTTAAATAGCGTTTCATGAGGAGTATTTTAGTTGCAAGAAATCCTGCAATACTTGAAAGAACACGGTGAGCGGCTCGACTCGGAGATCGCCAAAGATACGGGTATCTCGCTTGCAAAAGTGCGTGCCGGTGTGTCAAATTTAATCGACAATGGCGAGGTTATCATGTGCCATTTGATCCGGTTTGAAAAGGGCAAGAGGAGTGAGGGGATGCTCTATCGGGTTGCAGGGTATATTCCGCCTGTAGGGCCAGGCAGGAAACCAAAGGCGCAGATATAAAGTGTAGTAGTCGTGCTTCATCTGACAGTTTTCGATTTGAATGATACGAACTGCCTGTCAATTAAAGCTGAGCCGCTGCATCTGAACATACATATCATTCACCGCTAGCCCGGAAAATATCCAACTAGTTGATAATTTCACCGTTGTTTAACAGGGGTGTAACCAGCTTGCCGAAGTCTTTGGGCGGGACGTATTGCAGCACGGGTTTTTCTTCGCCGCCCAGAGTGATGTCCAAGCCGTTTTGCGGATATAACCAGTGGATTGCGCCGCTTTTCTTTTCCTTGATGCGCTGAGCAGGTTGGCCGAATCGCTTGCTAATAATTCCTTCTTCCAGACGAACCGACGGCATGTAGGTCAGGCTGACAATCGGTAGTGCGCGCACTCTGGCGGCATCTTCCTGTGCCAGCGTGATTTTCTTGCCGCTGCTGGTGTTACTCATGCGCAAACCGCGTTCATACATTGCAAGCAACTCTGCATCGGGAACAGCGATGGTTGTGACGATTTTTGATTTCAATCCCGCCAGTGTGACCTGCTCGAAGAACATCTCTGCGACCAACTGTCCGCTTGGCGACTTGAATAAACTGGATTTGGCTTCTTCCTGGAAACGCTGTTCGGCTTCGTTGGTGGTGCTAAGCCCGAGTGTCAAACCGAAGATTCGTGTCGTGTCATCTGTGGGGTGTTCGATATGCCAAGGCAGTCCGCTTTTGTCGCCTGGTTTCCCTGGCATGAAAAAAGAAACCGCGAAAATCAGAGCTGAGAGAATGCCAATGCCCCAGTAGAGTTTGTGCTCTGTTGTCATATTGGAGTGAGTCGGGATGAGTGTGCTGAAGCGGAGGCTTTCATTTTTGGCGCTTGTTCCGGGAGGCGTTGCTGCTACTTTGCGCGATTGCCTTCTTCGGTTGCAGTGTTGATACAAGATTTATTCATGAAGTTGCACTTGGCCGGAAGGGCCATAAAAATCTGGCAAACGCTCAGTTTTACAGTTGTTTGCCTACCAATGAGTGCAAGCCGGGTAAATCAAGCAATTCCACTGCTCGAGCTTTGACGCTAATCAAGTCGCTTTCCTGAAAGTTTGAAAACGCCCGGCTGACGGTTTCAAGCTTTAATCCCAAATAACTGCCGATTTCCTGGCGCGACATGCGCAACTGGAATTGTGTCTGCGACAGGCCTCGTGCCGCAAAACGCTGTGAAAGGTTGAGCAGGAATACGGCCAGACGTTCCTCGGCGCGCATTGAGCCGAGCAGCAGCATGATGCCCTGGTCGCGCACGATTTCGCGGCTCATGATTTTGTGCAGGTGGCGTTGCAGGCTTGGTAATTTGCGGCTCAATGCCTCCAGTTTGTTGAAAGGCAGCTCGCATACCTCGCTATTTTCAAGTGCTACTGCCTCGCAGGTATGGTGATCGGTACAGATCGCATCAAGGCCGATGATTTCACCGTACATCTGGAAGCCTGTTACCTGCTCTCGCCCGTCTTCGTGCAAAGCCTGGGTTTTGAATGAGCCGCTGTGAATGGCAAACAGCGACTGGAATTTGTCGCCGCTACGGTAAAGATAATCGCCGCGCGCATAACCGCGCTTGAGACGGCTGAGATCGTCCATCTGCTGCATTTCATCAATGCTGAGATCCACAGGCAGGCAAAGCTCGCGCAAGTTGCAATTGGAGCAAGCTGCCTTGAGACGAAAGGTCGAAACGGATCGTTGCATGTTGCTTACCTTGGGAAAGTGGGGAGTGCCGAAGGAGCGGCATCTTGTTATAAGTTTTTATTTTACCAAATATGACATGAATTTTGACATATATCAAACTGATTAGGGTTGACTAACTGGCATAATCTTGAACATTGTGTGGGGATATTTATGGACGAGCCAGTCAATCAATTGGTAGTGGACTTGGAATTGATACGCAGGCTGGATAAAAACGGCCCGCGCTACACCTCCTATCCAACCGCAGACCGCTTCATTGAAGCCTTTAATGCCGAAAGCTACAGGCAGTGGGTGGCAAAGCGCGAAATCGGCGGCATCGCCCGCCCGCTGTCGTTGTATATCCATATCCCGTTCTGCAATACGTTGTGCTTTTATTGCGCCTGCAACAAGGTTATCACCAAGGATCGCGGCCAATCCGGCGAATATGTGCGCTACCTGATCAAGGAAATGGCGATGCAGGCGGAGTTGCTCGGGCCGGGGCAGGTTGTAGAGCAGTTGCACTTCGGCGGTGGCACACCGACGTTCATGAGCGATGACGAAATTCGCCAGATCATGGCAGCAATACGCCAGCATTTCAAGTTGGTGGAAGACGGCGAATATTCGATCGAAATCGACCCGCGCAAGGTGAGCGACGAAACCATCGCGCTGCTCGGCAAGGAGGGTTTCAACCGCATCAGCATCGGCGTGCAGGATTTCGATGCCGAAGTGCAGCGCGCGGTGAACCGTATCCAGAGCGAGGAAGAAACACTGCGTATCATCAATGCCGCGCGAGCCAATGGTTTCAAGTCGGTGAGCATCGATTTGATCTACGGCCTGCCCAAACAGACGCTGGAAGGTTTTGGGGTGACGCTGGACAAGGTGATCGCCGAAAATCCGGACCGCCTGTCCATATACAACTATGCGCATATGCCGACCGTCTTCAAACCGCAGCGGCGCATTCACGAAGAGGATCTGCCCGCACCGCAAGTCAAGCTGGACATCCTTAGCATGGCAGTGAACAAACTTACCAGGGCGGGCTACGTGTATATCGGCATGGATCACTTTGCCAAGCCGGAAGACGAGCTTGCAGTGGCGCAACGCCAAGGCCGGCTGCATCGCAATTTTCAGGGTTACTCGACCCACTCGGATTGCGATCTGGTCGCGCTAGGCGTGAGCGCCATTGGAAAAATCGGCCCGACCTACAGCCAGAACTACCGCGAACTGGAAGATTATTACGACGCGCTGGACAGAAACGAGCTGCCTATCATGCGCGGTTTGGAATTGAACGCCGACGATCTGGTGCGCCGCGCCATCATTCAGGCGCTGATGTGTCATTTCGAGATTTCCAAGGAATCGTTCAATATTGCCTACCTGATCGATTTCGACCAGTACTTCGCAACCGAGATGGAAGAGTTGCGCGAGTATGAACGCGAAGGGCTATTGGAAATGTCTCCGCAATGGATCGAAGTGACCCCCAAGGGACGCATGCTGATTCGTAACATCTGCATGATATTCGATAAGTACCTGCGCACCCGCACAGAGCATGCGCGCTATTCCAAGGTGATTTAACTGGCAGTTTTTGACAGCTTTCTTTTGCCCACCCTGCCTGGCACTTTTACAGTTCTCTATCCGTTATAATTCTCCCCTGTCTTTTTCCGTGGGGCGAGCATGAACAAGATCCTCAAATACGGTTTGTTGGGCACGGGCGCTGTGGTCGGCATCGCTGCGGCGGGTATCGTTTATGTGGTGGTTACCTTCAACCCCAACGATTACAAGCCACAGATCATCCAGGCGGTAAAGGATAGCAAGCAGCGCACCTTGCGGCTGGATGGCGATATCAAGCTGTCGTTCTTCCCCAACATCGGCGCGAATCTAAGCAAGGTGTCCCTGTCCGAGTTCAAGAGCGCAAAAGAATTTGCAGCGGTCGAATCCGCGCGCGTATCTCTCGCCTTCATGCCGCTGTTGCGCAAACAGGTTGAAGTGAATGAAGTGGCGGTGAGCGGGCTGAACGCCACACTGGTCAAGCACAAGGACGGCACGACCAACATCGACGACCTGCTGGGCAAAGACGAGAAGAAACCGGAAGAAAAGAAAAAAGAGGAAGGTCCGCCGGTGAAATTGGACATCGCCAGGGTGTCCATAGCCAACACCAGCCTGACTTATCGCGATGAAGGAACCGGTGCGCAATATGCTATCAAGAATTTGACCCTTAAAACTGGGCGCATCGCTGCAGGCGTGCCGAGCAAGATCGATTTGTCAGTGGACGTGCAGGCCAATCAGCCCAAGCTGGATATCAACGCTCAACTCAAGACAACGCTGACGTTTGATCTGGACAAGCAGAAGTATCAGCTGGAAGGACTGGATTTGCAGGTCAGCGGCGCGGTTCTCGACATAAGCAATCTGAAGGCAAAAGCCAGCGGCGATGCGAGTGCCGATTTGGCTACACAGGAATATTCTGCGCA
Organism: Nitrosomonadales bacterium; assembly: GCA_023259055.1. GTDB lineage: Bacteria > Pseudomonadota > Gammaproteobacteria > Burkholderiales > Gallionellaceae > Gallionella. Next base: position 210,600 of record JAHFQZ010000001.1, on the reverse strand, counting down.
GAAGTTTTCGTTGGGTGCGACTGGCGTGAAGGCCAAGGATAACTTCGATGTCGCGCTGAATGCACCTGCGTTTAACCTTACAAAAGATAAACTGTCAGGTGACAAGTTGGCGCTGAATGCCAAGCTGGATGGCGCTACCGGAAATATCGCGGCAGTCCTGTCGGTGCCCAGCCTGGAAGGCAGCCTGAAATCTTTCAAGGCCAGCGCGCTTAATCTGGATTTGAAAATGAAGCTGCCCAAGCCCAAGGTGGACATTGCCGCGCAACTCAAAACCACATTGACCCTTGATCCTGAGAAGCAAAGCTTGCAGTTGAAAGGATTGGACTTGCAGGCCAGCGGATCGGCTCTCGACATGAGCGACCTGAAGCTCAAGGCCAGCGGTGATGCAAGCGCCAATTTGACCTCCAAAGAATTTGGCGCGCAGAAATTTTCTTTGCAGGCATCGGGCATGAAAGCCGCAACGGGTACGAAAGACAAAGACAGCTTCGAAGTTGCGCTGGAGGCGCCTCTCCTTGGCCTCACCAAAAACAAATTCACCGGGGACAAACTGACGCTGAAGGCCAAGTTGGACGGAGCTCTCGGAAATGTCGTTGCCAGCGTCTCGCTGCCTGGTGTGGAAGGAAATGAGCAGTCCTTCAGGATCAGTGCGCTGGCCCTGGACCTGGATGTGAAGCAGCCCGAGCAAGCCTTCAAGGTAAAACTCAGTTCGCCGGTGTCTGGCAGTATTCAGGCGCAGCAAATCAATTTGAGCAACCTCGTCATAGCGGTGAAAGCCACTGGCGACAAGCTGCCGAACAAATCGGTAAGTAGCGAAATGAAGGGGAGCTTGCAAGTTGATGCCATAAAAGAAAGCGTGCAGGCGAATCTCGCCGGCGGGTTGTTGCAAAGCAAGGTCAAGGCAAAAGTCGATGTGAAGGGTTTTGCCAAACCGGCGATCAATTTTGATGTCGATGTGGATCAGTTCGATGCCGATTTGTACCTGCCGAAAGCACCCGCTGCTGCAGCACCAAAATCCAAGGAGCCGGAGCAACCGCTGGATCTGACCGCGCTACGCACGCTCAATCTGGATGGCAGCCTGCGCATCGGTTCGTTCAAAGTGGCGAACGTAAAAACCAGCCAGGTTCGCCTGGATGTAAAAGCGCATAACGGGCAGGTGAACGTCAATCCGCTGTCGGTCAACCTGTACCAGGGCAGCGCCAACCTCAGCGCCTCGGTGAATGCCGCCCCAGCCACACCGAGCTTCGCCGTCAACGGCAACCTTACCGGCATCAATATCGCGCCGCTACTCAAGGATGCGGCCGATCTCGACATCGTCGAGGGCAAGGGCAACGTTACGCTTAACCTCACCACGCAGGGCAACCTGGTGAGCGCCTTGAAGAAGGCGCTGAACGGCAGTATGGCGGTGAACCTGGCGGACGGCGCGATCAAGGGCATCAACCTGCCCAAGCTGGTGCAGGGCGTGCAATCGCTGGGCAAGAGCAGTTCGATGGAAACTATGGGTGTGAACAAAAACGAGAAGACCGAGTTCAGCGAATTCAAGGCAAGCTTCAAGGTGAACAACGGCATTGCGCACAACGATGATCTCGCGGTGAAAGCGCCGATACTGCGCATTGTAGGCAATGGCGACATCGACATCGGCAATGACAGCCTGAATTACACAACCAAGGTCACCGTGTCCAAGACCGAAGGAGGCGGCTCAGCCACTTTGCCGGTGTATCTGAGCGGCCCTTACACTGCGCTCAAATACAAGGTGGACTTTGGCTCGATGGTGGCAGACGTTGCCAAGCAGAAGCTCGAAGCCAAGAAGGAAGAGATCAAAGAAAAGGCCAAGGAAGATGCCAAAGCCAAGGTGCAGGAAGAGTTGAAAAAGGGTCTGAAGGGATTGTTCAAATAATCCATGAGCCGTTCCTGTTGCATTGCGCATCAAGAAGTACCGCAGAACATGAACGGTCTCAATGAAATGAGCAACTTCGCTTCCCGCCTGATCCGCTGGCAACACCAGCATGGCCGCCACGACCTGCCGTGGCAAGCCGCCGATGCTTACCGCGTGTGGCTGTCCGAGATCATGCTGCAACAGACGCAGGTCGCCACCGTCATTCCTTATTACCAGCGCTTCATCGCATCTTTCCCGACCATTGGTGCACTCGCGGCGGCAAGCGAGGAGCAAGTGCTGACGCACTGGAGCGGCCTCGGCTACTACGCGCGTGGACGCAACCTGCACCGTACCGCGCGACTCATCGTCGAGCAGCATGGCGGTGAATTCCCGCGGCAATACGCACAGATGCTTGAACTGCCCGGTATCGGCCGCTCCACGGCCGCCGCGATTTGCGCACTGGCTTATCACGAGCACCGCGCGATACTGGATGGCAACGTCAAACGTGTGCTGGCGCGTTACTGCGGCATCGAAGGTTGGGCGGGTGAAAAGAAGGTTGAAGACAAACTTTGGCAACAAGCCGAAGCTATGCTACCAGAATCTCCTCGCCCTTCAGGGGAGAGGGCTAGGGAGAGGGGTGGCTTTGATAACGACATTGCCATCTACACCCAGGCGCTGATGGACATGGGTGCGACCATCTGCACGCGCGGCAAGCCCAAATGCACAGTCTGCCCAGTGCAACATGATTGCGCCGCATTGCTGACCGGCCGTATCACCGAACTCCCCTCACCACGCCCGCGCAAAGCCGTTCCGGAAAGGCACGCCACTTTTCTGCTGCTGATTCACGGCAACGACATCCTGCTGGAGAAACGCCCCGGCAGCGGCATCTGGGGCGGGCTGTGGTGCCCGCCACAATTCGACGATGAAGCAGCGGCAAAGGATTGGTTTGTGCGAAACGGAATGAATGCGAGTAACGGAGAAAGGCTGGAGACATTCGCCCACACCTTCACTCACTTCAAGTTGCACATTACGCCGCTGAAGATTCAACTTTCTCGCAAACCATTGCGTGCCGCGCAACCGGGCAGCGTGTGGCTGGATGTGGGAGAGGCGCTGCAGGCGGCGATTCCGACACCTGTGAGGAAGATATTAAGAGAGCTTCATTCAGCAACATTCTGATTTGCCGTATCCCAGTCTGCTATGAGAGATTTGTACCTCACGCGGTTACGGTTGCCTACCGAATCTGTGAGATTTCAATACGTCTTGTGCTTGCGACTTGTTGCGCGGCGCTAACGATTTCCTGATCGATCGAATCGACAGGTTCGCCTGAGAATGGAAGTTTTGCCAATTCTTTCCGGGAGAATTCGCTGATGGTTTGAAGGTGGTCGATGTTATTGACAGGGGAGGCTGCCTGAAAGTAAAACATTCGGTCACGTTTCGTGATTGCCAACAAATAAGTCGCATGCCCGTGCGCGGTAACGAGTGCATCTTGAACTTCAAAGAATTGCGTGGTGCTGTTCCCGGAACCGGTGGGGGATTCCAGCAACCGTTGGGCGACAGCCTCGACAAAGGGTTGCGCCAGATTGAGGAGTGGCGCGAGCGTGACATGGTATTTTCCGGGGCGCTCGATCACCAGGGGGTTTTTCATTGGGGGTGTTTTACCCGGGCGAAAAAAGACAAGGAACAAAAGGCTCAGTGTGATAATGGTCAGGGTTTCGATCATGCTGGTTGTGTTCCTGAGGGATGGGTTTCTACATGATGATCTATGTGAATTCTACATGCATACGGCGGCATAACGACAAATTCGCCGGGGGTAGCTCGACAACCTCACTCTCCCCACTTCTTTACCAACTCATGCTCCACACCAAGATGATCCAGTATCCTCGCCACAACAAAATCCACAATGTCCTGCACGCTCTGCGGATGGTGATAGAAACCCGGATTGGGCGGCATGATGACGGCGCCGGCGTGCGACAGCTTGAGCATGTTCTCAAGGTGGATCGCGGAGAACGGCATTTCGCGCGGCACTAAAATCAGCGTGCGTCTTTCCTTGAGCATCACGTCGGCGGCTCGCGCAATTAAATCATCACCAATCCCGTTGGCGATCTTGCCGAGTGTGCCCATGGTACAGGGGCAGACCACCATTGCGTCGCCTGGGTTGGAGCCGGAGGCCATCGGTGCGTACCAGTCCTGGATGCCGAACACTTTTAATTTACCGCTGAACGAGGCGATGCGTTCCGCGAGCAATTTTTCGGCATCCTGCAGGCGGTTCGGTAGCACCAGATCCATTTCCTGTTTGGCGACGATTTGCGCGGCTTGCGAATACACCAGATGCACGCGTTGGCCGCTTTGCAGCAGGCATTCCAGCAGGCGTATGCCATAGGGCAGGCCGGAGGCGCCGGTGAAGGCTAGGGTAATGGTTTTCATGTGTGAAGTACTCACTGTCTGAGATGGCTCATTATCCTGCAAAAGACTTTTATCCGCAGATTTCACAGATTAACGCAGATTTAACCCCATCAAGCATTGATTTCGTCTGCTTCTAATCTGCGTGAATCTGCGGACTTAATCGGTTATTTTTATCCATGAAACGCGCCGCGATGAGGCCGTTCACCGTGCCGAATACCAGTGCGGCGATGGCGAAGACGGGGATGAGGTAGGCGATGCCGGCATGCGGGATCAGCCACAGATATACCACCAGCATCTGCCCGGCGATATGCGCGAAGGCGGCGTAGATGCTGTGGCTCACCGGGCCGAACCAGCGCGCCGGCAGGTGTTGTGCGAAGGCCAGCACGAGCAGGCTGAGCACAGCACCGGACAGGCTGAGAAAAAACCCGGGGGCAAGGAAGCTGCCGAACAGCAAACTGCCTGCCACCACGCGCAGCAGCGACACCCACGCTGCGGCGCGCCAGCCGTAGCGCGCCAGCACGATCAGCGTGGCGATGTTGGCCAGCCCAGGTTTCACGCCGGGCAGCGGCGAGGGGATGGCGTTTTCCAGTACCGTGAGGCCGAGCGCCACCGCTGCCATGCGCGCGATGTGGTGGTCTTCGGCGGTGGTGTTCAATTTGATGGTTGAGGTCGGCATAATTTTTTGAAGGACTGAGTGGCGAGGACAAAGGACTGAGTAGAACCCGCTGCTCTGCTTTTCCTCAGTCCTTAGCCCTCAATCCTCAGTCCTGATTTTAATAATTGAGGCTGTCATACTTCTTTGTGCTGCCAGTCAATTCCACGCTGACCTGATTGGGCAGGCACAGCGCAATCTCGCCGGCCTGTTGCAGCCAGCCTTGGCGTACACAGTATTGTCTTGGGCTGGGGTCGGAGGTTATGCGTGCTTTGCGATTCTGGATGCTGATGACGCTTACTCCAATCGGGCCGGGAACTTCGATCTGCTGGTCGGGCGACAGCGGTACTTCGCGAAAGATTTTTCCGCCGCTGCGAATGACGGCCTTGTCGGCGATGTCGCCGCTCCAAAGCTTGAGTGCGAGCAGCGCCACGAAAATTCCGCCAAGCAAAATTGTCAGCCAGTCGCCGAGCTTGATGTGCGGCAGAATGGCCGCGTGGACGGACTCATACGAGTTCACGGTGACGCACCAGCACTTGCTGCTGATGTTCGAAATATCGTGCGAGCTTTTCGGCCAGATAGACTGAGCGATGCTGCCCGCCGGTGCAACCGATGGCAACGGTGAGATAGCTGCGATTATCGGCTACGAAGCTCGGTAGCCAGCGTTCCACGAAATCACGAATATCGCTAAACATGTCCTGAGCGGAGGGTGTGTTTTCAAGAAATTTGATAACTTCTGCGTCGCGTCCCGTGAGTGAGCGCAGTTCAGGATTGTAGTGAGGATTGGGAAGGCAGCGCACATCGAACACCAGGTCTGCGTCCAGCGGGATGCCGTGCTTGTATCCGAATGATTCGAACAACAGCGTCAGCCGCGCGCGATCCAGTTTGATGAATTGTTTTATCCAGGCGCGTAGCGCGTTGGCGTCAAGCTCGGTGGTGTCGATGTGATGGCCGATATCGCTGATCCCGGCGAGCAATTCGCGTTCGTATCTGACGCATTCCGGCAGGGTGCGAGCTTTATTGTCATTTGCCAGAAGCGTGGTATCGCTGAGCGGATGAAGGCGGCGCGTCTCGGAAAATCGCTTGACCAGCGTGTCGGTTTGCGCATCCAGAAACAGCACATGCACATCCATTCCTTGCTGTTTGATCTGCTGCAACAGGGGCGGCAAACGTTGCACGCTGTTGGCGCTACGCACGTCTATGCTGACCGCAATGTTGCTGTAACCGGCTCGTTGCAGGTGCTCGACCAGTGCGGCCAGCAAATCGGCGGGCAAATTGTCTACACAGTAATAGCCGCTGTCTTCCAGCACCTTGAGCGCAACGCTTTTGCCGGAGCCGGATAATCCGCTGATCAGAAAGAGCTGCATATCAGTATGTCAATCACCAAGCAGCAACTGGTCATGCCGCTCGATGAATTCATCCATGCTATTGATGCCGCGCTGTTGCATGACAAAATTGCGCGCGGCAGCTTCAACCAGTACCGCAAGGTTGCGACCTGCGACCACCGGGATGTTCACGGTGCTGATGTTTACGCCGAGAATCTCCTGGTACGTGGCGTTGAGCGGCAGGCGCTCCATTTGCGCGAGATCGCCGCCCTGCGGGCGATGCAGATGCACGATAAGTTTCAAGCTCTTTTTGCGCCGTACCGAAGTTTCTCCGAACATGGTGCGAATATTCAACACGCCCAGGCCGCGCACCTCGAGAAAATCGCGCAATAGTTCCGGGCAACGCCCTTCCAGGGTATCAGGCGCGATGCGGTGTAATTCGACGATGTCGTCGGCAACCAGCCCGTTGCCGCGCGTGATCAGCTCCAGGCCGAGTTCGCTTTTGCCGACTGCGCTCTCGCCTGTAATGATCACGCCAACACCCAGCACATCGAGAAACACGCCATGGCGCGTGGTGGACTCGGCCAGTTCCTTGGCGAGATAGTGGCGGATCAGCCACATCAGGTGCACGCTGGGTTTGGGCGAACGGAATAGCGGAATATGCGATCGGTCGGCGAATGTGATCAGTTCAGCAGGAATATCATCAATGCCAGCCACGATCAAACAAGTTGTGACGCTTTGTTCGATTTGCCGGAACACACTGGCGCGCTCTTCCTTAGACAGGTTACGCAGATAATTGAGCTCGGTTTCGCTGAGCACCTGCACCCAATTCGGGTGAATCAGGTTGAGATGGCCGATGAGTCCGTTATTGGAAGCATTTACCATGTCGCTGTCGATGATGCGATCAGTGCCGTCCGCGCCTGCAACACGGCTGAGCTGCAGCCGTTGTTGCTTGTCTTCAAATAATTGCCGGACGTTAACCTGGCTCATGGAAACCTCATGCTGTGCCGTTCCAGTTATAAAACAACTGATGAATACTGGTAGCAGTTTCGCTTGCGATCAGACGACTGCGGAACTGCGCATCGCTGAACATTTGAGCCAACTCACTGAGGATTTGCAGGTGTAAATCGGTGGCGCGCTCCGGAACCAGCAACACGAAAATCAGGTTTACCGGCTGGCCGTCTGGCGCGTCAAACGGGATCGGGTTGGAAGTTTTTACAAACGCGGCAGTCGCATCGCGCAGCTTGGCGATGCGGCCATGCGGGATCGCCACGCCTTGCCCCAAACCGGTCGAGCCAAGTTTCTCACGGGCGAACAGGCTGTCGAACACCTGGCTGCGAGAAATCTGCTGATTATTTTCAAACAGCAAACCAACGCGTTCAAATACACGCTTTTTGCTGGTGGATTCTGTATCCAGCAGGATGTTATCGGGCAGCAGGATTTTGCTGATCAGGTTCATTATGAGGGTCGTATAAATTGGGCGGCACTGCTGCCGCCCTTTGGTAATTATTCTACTGCGGCGTGTTTGCCGGAATCATCATGACGCCGCGCCGACAGTTTTTCCTTGTGCTTCATAACCTGGCGATCCAGCTTGTCAATCAGTGCGTCAATCGCCGCGTACAGGTTCTCGTCCTCGCATTCCACGAATACATCCTTACCGCTGATATGTATGGTGGCTTCGGCCTTCTGCTTCAGTTTTTCAACTGAAAGAATGATGTTTACATCAATTACGCTGTCGAAATGGCGTTTGATCTTGCCGATTTTGCCAGTCGCATAGTCGCGGATAGCGGGTGTTATTTCAAGATGGCGTCCGGTTAGATGGAGGTTCATGGTGTGCTCCTTTATTATATTAGATTGATTTACGGAGATTCACCGGGAGTATGCGTAATGCTTCCCGGTACTTTGCTATGGTACGCCGGGCAACAACAATGCCCTGCTGTGCCAAGATTTCTGACATACGGCTGTCGGTAAGCGGTTTTTGTCCGTCTTCAGCGCTGACCAGTTGTTTGATCAGCTCGCGTATCGCGGTAGAAGAGCATGTTCCGCCGCTTTCCGTGGAAAGACCGCTGCCAAAGAAATGCTTGAATTCGTAAATGCCGCGCGGAGTCAGCATAAACTTTTGTGTGGTACTGCGCGATACCGTCGATTCGTGCATCTCCAGAGCATCTGCGATTTCGCGCAACACCAGCGGGCGCATTCCGATCTCGCCGTGTTCGAAAAAATTGCCTTGCCTTTCGACGATTGCTTGTGCGACGCGCAAAATGGTTTCAAAGCGCTGCTGCAAATTTTTGATCAGCCATTTTGCTTCCTGCAGTTGTGTGGCGAGCTGCAAGGAATTTTTCTCTCCGCGCTGTTGCAGGATGTTTGCGTAGATCTGATTTACGCGCAGTTTGGGCATCGCATCTGCATTGAGCCGCGCGCACCATTTGTTCTTGTATTTCTCCACGACCACGTCGGGCACCACGTAATCTGCGATGCTTTGGTCAAACTCAGAGCCGGGTTTTGGGTTCAGTTCTATGATCAGATGTTGCGCGGTGCGCAACTCATCGTTTGTGCAGTGCAGCAGTTTTTTGATCCTGGTGAAATCGTGCGCAGCGAGCACGTCCAGATGGCTGCTCACCAACTGGATCGCCAAATCGCGTTGCGGGGTGTCTTCCGGCAGCGCCTTGAGTTGCAATGCCAGGCATTCGCCCAGATTGCGCGCACCAAGTCCGGGTTGATCCATGTGTTGCAGTTGTACCAGCGCGGTTTCCAGATCATCAAGCGTGATATCCAGTTCGGCGGGCAACAGCTCTGCCAGTTCTTTCAGGTCTTGCGCCAGATAGCCATTCTCATCCAGCGCATCGATCAGCAACCCGACCACTTTGCGGTCTTTTTCGTCGAGCATACTGGTGGTCAATTGAGCATGCAGGTGTTCACGAAGGCTGGCCTGTTCGGCGGCTTGCTCGGGGTATGTTTCGTCTTCATCATCCGTGCTGCGGGACATGCTGCCGCGGGTATTCCAATCCGCAGGCTCGTTCCCGAAATCGTCCGGGCCGCGGTCATCGGAATGTGCTTGTTCTGATTCATCTGCGTTTGCGGTGCTATGCTGCGCCAAAGGCTGGGGGGGAGAGGAAAATACGCTTGGCTCAGACTCATCGGCCATTTCCAACATAGGGTTCGTCTCCAGCATCTGCGCGACTTCCTGGTGAATGTCCTGTGTTGAAAGTTGAAGCAAGCGTATAGCCTGCTGCAACTGCGGGGTGAGCGTCAGTTGCTGGGATACTCGAAGTTGAAGAGAGGGTTTCATTACTTATGTCGTACCTGAGAAAGCTTCAAGTTATAGTTTGAAGTGCTCGCCTAGATACACTTTCCTTACACCCTCATTATAAATGATTTCATCCGGCTTGCCTTCCGCCATTACCGAGCCTGCATTGATAATGTAGGCTCGGTCGCAGATGCCCAGCGTTTCACGCACATTGTGGTCGGTGATCAGCACGCCGATGTTGCGCTCCTTGAGGAAGCGGATGATTTTCTGGATGTCCAGCACTGCGATGGGATCGACGCCGGCAAACGGCTCATCGAGCAGGATGAAGCGGGGGTCGGTCGCCAATGCGCGGGCGATTTCAACGCGCCGCCGTTCGCCGCCGGACAGGCTGATGGCCGGATTGTCGCGTATGTGCGAAATGTGCAGATCCTCCAGCAATGCATCCACACGGTTTTGGATGTCGTCATCGGACAGGTCTTGCAGTTCGAGTACCGCTTGAATATTCTGTGCTACCGTCAGGCGGCGGAAGATCGATGCTTCTTGCGGCAGATAACCCAGCCCCAGGCGTGCACGGCGGTGTATCGGCAGATGAGTGATGTTTTGGTCGTCAATAAAAATTTCACCGCCATCTGCAGCAATTAGTCCCACGATCATGTAAAACGAGGTGGTCTTGCCCGCGCCGTTCGGGCCTAGCAGGCCAACCACTTCACCGCTCTTCAGGGACAAAGAGGCATCATGAACCACGGTTCTTGAACCGTAAATTTTCTTCAAGCCGACGGCGCGTAATTCACTCATGTTCATTTTGCAGGAGCAAGCTTATCTCCAGGTGAGGTAAAAAACGTGTTTGGTGCTGATACCGGACCTTCTTTCGATTTTGGTTGCAGCACGGCGTGAACCCGCTGTGGGGGCGCATTTCCTGAGCTTGTGCTGCTGCCTATCACCTGGAATATATCGGTATTGGCGTTGTAAGTAATGTGCTCGCCGCTCACTTCATCCTGGTCGCGCTTGAGGCGCGCCTGTTTGTAAAAGTTCAGCGTTTCGGCTTGGGTGTCGTATTCGATGCGTTCGCCATAACCTTCCACATACCCGTCCAACCCATCGCGCTTTTGCCGGAATTCGGCAGTATTGCCGTATGCCGAAGCGTGCTTGAAGCCATCCTTGCCCTGCGTCACGACGATCTTGTCCCCGCGTATCAGCAGCGTGCCTTGGGATAACCGCACGTTGCCGGTGAACGTGCTGATTTGTTGCGCATCGTTTATCAGCACCTGATCAGCTTCCAGATTAATCGGCTTGTCGCGATCAGCGCGCTCGGCAAGGCAGGCTGGCGCCCAAGGCAGCAGCAAAGCCGGCAAAAGCAGGAATGACAGCAAAGGTTTATTTTTTGTTTGGCACATATTCACTTTTAACCATAGCCAGTAATTTCAGTGTGCGTGCCCTGTTGTCCATTTTCATGCCTGTCGCTTGCACGGTGTTGTGCGCCTCCATGATAGTCACAATGCGGTCGGTATCCGCTAAATCCTGGTCCGGGATAAAGTGCAAATACTCGGTGTGTATCCTGAGTTCGTTGTGCAACGCGCTTGCCTCGCGCAGCACTTCGACATCTTCGTGCAGAAACACCTCATCGCCCTTGCTGGAAACAATACCGCGCTTGGCGATGGCGTGGATTGCCGGACGCTCGGCGGACAGGGTGGTAAAGTGTGGCACCTCCAGTGTGGTGCTGTCGTCATCGGAGTAATGGATCATTTTTTTTGCCGCCATGATGAAGTGCGGTGACCCTTGCGCATTCAGCCTGATTGCGGAGAAATTTTCGATTATGGCATCGGGATCGTGGCGTATGCCGACATCCGGTTTGACCGGTTCCTTCCGTACCAGCTGGTTCAGCCAATAGGTGAATCCGAGCAAGCCAAGCAATGGCAACAGTGGCAGCCAGTAACGGGCACGAGAGCTGAATGTCATTGCAAATAAGGGGCTAATTGCGAGTTCAGAGTGTCCTGTGCAGACATTATGAGCTCGCAAACTTCCCGCACTGCGCCATGTCCGCCACTGTGCTGCGTGACATAGCCGGAATGCTCGCGCACAAGCAGCGGAGATTCCGGTACGCTGATTGACAAACCGACATGACGCATCACGGTGAGGTCAACCACGTCGTCGCCCATATAGGCGGCGGTATCCCGCGTCAATTTTAGCTTGTCGAGCACATCGACCATCGCTTTCAGTTTGTTCTCCACGCCTTGATAAACATGCACAATGCCGAGATTTTTTGCGCGTGCTTCGACGCAGCGCGAGGAGCGTCCGGTGATGAGGGCGATCTCCACCCCGCTGGCCTTGAGCATCTTCATGCCTTGCCCATCCAGCGAATTGAAGCGTTTGAATTCTTCCCCGGAATCGGAATAATATAATCCACCGTCGGTCAATATACCATCCACATCGAATGCAACGAGACGGATCAATTTTAAGCGGCTTAACAGCATGGTGCTCTCCATAAAATATAGACGTAGGGTGGGCACGGCTTTATCGTGCCCACGCGGGAAAAAGATAACGCGGGCTATTCCGCGTGGGCAGAAAAACCTGCCCACCCTACAGAAATCAAATCACTTTTGCGTGCAGCAAATCGTGCATATTCAGTGCGCCGACTAGCCGGTGTTTCTCATCCACCACCAGCATCTGGTTGATGTTGTATTGCTCCATTATCTGCACAGCTTCGGCGGCGAGCGCATCCGGGCCGATGCAGCGAGGATTGGCAGACATCACGCTACGCACGGTGGTGGCGTTAAAATCCAGCTTCTTCTCCAGCGTGCGGCGCAAATCGCCGTCAGTATAAATGCCCAGTACGTGTTGCCCGGCATCCACGATGGCCGTCATGCCAACGCCTTTTTTTGACATTTCCAGAATTGCATTGCCCAACATCGCATCTTCCCGCACCATCGGCAGGCGCTTGTCGCTGCGCATGATGTCGCGCACATGGGTGAGCAAGCGGCGCCCGAGGCTTCCACCCGGGTGTGAGAGGGCAAAATCTTCCGCGCTGAAACCTTTCGCATCCAGCAGAGCCACCGCCAACGCATCGCCCAGTGCCAACGCCGCAGTGGTGCTGGCAGTGGGCGCCAAACCCATCGGACAAGCCTCTTTATCTACCGCCGCATTGAGATGTACATCCGCTGCTTTCGCCAGGCTGGATAAGGGGTTGCCGGTCATACTGATGAGCTTGGCGCCTTGGCGTTTAATCATCGGCACGATGGACATCAGTTCCTGGCTTTCGCCGGAATAAGATAACGCAATGATGACATCTTCGCTGGTGATCATGCCAAGGTCGCCGTGGCTGGCCTCGCCAGGATGCACGAAGTAAGCAGGGGTTCCTGTGCTGGACATGGTCGAGGCGATCTTGCGTGCGATGTGCCCCGATTTGCCCATGCCGCTGACGATGACGCGGCCTTCACAGCGCAGAATCAAATTCAGTGCGTGTAAAAAATTCTCATCGAGGCGAGTGGCGAGGGCTTGCACGGCGGCAGCTTCGACATTCAACACTTCGCGGGCGAGGTCAAGTGCGCGTGGTGTGGCGGAGATGGATTTGTTCATATTTTGGAATTATAGCAGCGAGCTTATTACGCAGTGAAATTTTGCCTGTCATGTTGTGAGATTTTGCAAGATGCTTTACTTAGGGCATTATACGGATATGGTAAATTTATCAATTAAAACGCGCACATGACCAACTCGCTGCAACTCCTGCTGATTTTGCTTGCCGTTGCCGTTGGCGTAGTGGTGTTGTGCCGTATTTTGCGCCTGCCCGCGATGCTGGGATACCTTATTGTCGGCATAATGATCGGACCACATGCGCTCGGATGGATCCCCGATGCGCCGGAGGCGCGCCATCTGGCCGAATTCGGCGTAGTGTTCCTGATGTTCAGCATCGGTCTGGAATTCAGCCTGGCGCGACTGCGTATCATGCAACATGTGGTTTTCGGTTTGGGCACAGCGCAGGTGCTGGCGACCATTTTGCTGGTCATGCTTGCCTCGCTTTTCTTCGGGCTTGGCTGGCGCGCCGGCTTGGCGCTGGGCGGGGTGCTGGCAATGTCCTCTACAGCGATTGTCAGCAAGATGCTGGTCGAGCGCGCCGAGCTGAGTACGCCGCACGGCCAGAACGTCATGGGTGTTTTGTTGTTCCAGGATCTGGCTGTGGTGCCCCTCATTATCATCATTCCGGCCCTCGCCAGTAGCGGCCAGGCCGTTTACGCCACGCTTGGAATGGCGCTGTTAAAGGCCGCGCTGGTATTGGCCGCGCTGCTGATTTTTGGCCAAAAGTTATTGCGACCATGGTTCCATCTGGTGGCCATGCAGAAATCTTCCGAGCTGTTCATGCTCAACGTGCTGCTGTTTACGCTTGGTCTGGCCTATATCACCGAACTGGCGGGGCTTTCCATGGCGCTGGGCGCATTCGTTGCAGGGATGCTGATTTCCGAAACCGAATACCGTTATCAGGTGGAAGAGGACATCAAGCCATTCCGCGATGTGCTGCTTGGTTTGTTCTTCGTCACCATCGGCATGTTGCTCAATGTGGACAGCGTGATCGCCGGGTTCGGCTGGGTGGTGCTGATTCTGCTGATCCTGCTGCCATTCAAGGCGGCAGTGGTGGCGCTGCTGGCGCGCTGGTTCGGCGGGGATTGGGGAACCTCGATCCGCAGCGGCCTGGGATTGGCGCAGGCGGGTGAATTTGGCTTCGTGCTGCTGACCCTGGCGGGCGAAGTGAACCTGCTTCCAAAAGATGTGATGCAGAACGTGCTGGCAGCCATGCTGATTTCCATGCTGGCCGCGCCCTTTTTGATTCATCATGCCGAAGCCATCGTGCGTCGCATTTCTCCTTCGGCATGGATGGATCGCGCCCTGCAGGTACATCAGATCGCGGTGCAAAGCATGGGAGCAGATGCGCACATCATCATCTGCGGTTACGGGCGCAGCGGGCAGGCGCTGGCGAGTTTCATTGAGCAAGAGGACATCAGCTTCATCGCGCTCGATCTTGACCCACGCCGGGTACACGAGGCCGCTGCAGCGGGCGAGAGTGTGGTGTATGGCGATGCGGCCAAGCGCGAAGTGCTGATGGCTGCCGGATTGATGCGCGCCAGAACGCTGGTGGTCACTTACAACGACAAACATTCCGCCCTGAAAATTTTGCATCATGTAAATCAAATACGCCCCGATCTGCCCGTGGTGGTGCGCACAACCGACGATTCCCACATCGAAGAGTTAAAGAAGGCGGGCGCAGCCGAGGTGGTGGCAGAAGTGACGGAAGGCAGCGTGATGCTCGCTTCGCAGGCGCTCCTGATGGCCGGCGTGCCGCTTAACCGCGTCATCCGCCAGATTCAGGAAAGCCGTGCGCGCCGCTACAGCGTATTCAGCGGATTTTTTCGTGTGCCTGCCGAAGAGGTGGGGGAAACTACGGAAAGCATGCAACCGCGCTTTCATAGCGTGTTGCTGGACGAACTTGATGCCGCCGTCGGCAAGATGCTGGATGAGGTCAACCTGGCCGAGCTGGAGGTGGAAGTCAACTCAGTGCGCCGCCACAACGTGCGTGGAAGCCAACCGGCAGGCGACATGGTGATGCGGGCAGGTGACGTGCTGGTATTGCTTGGTCAGCCGTTGCCGCTGATGGCCGCGGAAAAGCGGCTGCGCGAGGGATAGTCAAAAGACGGCGGCGGCATAGCCCGAATGCAGCGTAGCGCAATCCGGTATTGGGTGGGCGCGATCAAGTTTTCCCGGATTCCATTGCATTGCATTCGGGCTACGCATGCTTATTTCAGGCCGGGTCAAGGTAAATAAAAAAGCCCGCCGAAGCGGGCTTTGAGGTGTCACGCCGGGTGATTGGTATTAAACGCCCATGCAGACGGTGTAAGTGGTGGCATCGTCAATAAGAGCGGTTGGAGTGGCAACAGCGGTAGCTGTTCCAATTACATAGCCAGTAGTTGGGGCTGCCATCATCGAGCCGGTAGCAGTATTGCCATCGTCCATCTGGATGTCGAGTTGCTTGACGAACTTGCCGAGGATGCTTGTTGAACAGATAACATAAGTGCCTCGAATAGGGTTCGTAAGACCGGGGCCAGAAAACATCGGCACATTCGCAACAGTGGTTGTCCCGCTCTGAATGCCGATAGTGCCACCCGATGCGTTAGTGGGCAGATAATCGGCGGCACCAGGGGTTGTCGATCCGGGAGCCAAGCCAGCCAAACGAACATGCTGCCAGAACAGATAGGATTCTTCGGTTGCGGTTGTGCTGTTCCAAGCGCCTTCAATGACACCGTTTCCAGGAGTTCCTCCGGTTGTGGCCAGAGTGCTGCCGGTTATGTGAGTTGTCACGGCAGCATCATCTCCCGGTAATGACTTGAACTTGTCCTGATAGCCGTAAACGAACACCGGGATGTTCTTGAAATCAGTCGCGAGGTTTTTGACCCGGGCGCTGTTGATGAGTTCTTGGCCTTTCAGCACGCCGCCGAGCAGCAGGCCGATAATCACCAGCACGATGGCGATTTCGATTAAAGTAAAGCCGGATTGGTTACGTTTCATTATGATGCCCCTCTAAAAATTATAATTGTTGATGCTACGCTAAGATATTCAGCAAGTGTCATGCCAAAGATATTATATGCTTCAGTCCTGTAAATCATAAAAAATAAAAACATAGCCAGGGCAATTGGTTAACGAAGAAAATTCGGCATGGCGGATGTGCAGGGAAGCTTTGGGGAGAGATTGTGGTAGATGTTGTGGTGATGGTGATGACGAAATGTTGACAGGTGAATGACGAGATGCTGACATCAAGCGTTGGAAATTTCCTGAATTCCGGACGCTGGCTGTTGCTGGCGATGCTCGGGCTATTGCACGGCGTGCTGTTGCTCGGGATGGATAGCCCGTGGGCGCATCCGATACTGTTGGCGCATCTCGGTGTGTTCCTGCTTTGGCAGCCGATGTGGCGCGGAGAGCGCGACGTTGGGGGCGGAGCTTTCGCATTCATCGCGCTGGCGGCGGCGACTGCGATGTTCTGGCTGAACTGGTGGGTCATTGCTTTTTGGCTGACCGGGCTTTTCGGTTTGGTCGGCGCGCGCGTCTTTGCATTTCGCGACCGGTGGACGCGCCTGTTATACTTGTCGGTTATGGTCTACTTGCTGGCGGTTTTGCTGCTCTGGGTGGTGCCAAATTTATTTGCGGCGCAATCCACGATTGAAGCCGGGTCATTTTTAATATGGTATGTGTTGCCGATACTGTTACTGTTTATGGCGTTTCTGCCGGTTAAAACCGAACCGGTTGAAAGCACCCAGACGGTGGACTTTATCTACAGCCTGCTGTTGTTCATGTTGCTGACTCTGGTGGTACTCGGCAGCCTTGCTTTTATGAGCCTGGGGCATCTGGATTACATCAATGCTCTGCCGCGCACGCTGTTCCTGATCGGACTGGTGTTGCTGGCGCTTGGCAGCCTGTGGAATCCGCGCTTCGGTTTCAGCGGGCTGCAAGTGATGTTTTCGCGCTACCTGTTGAATGTAGGCACGCCGTTTGAAAGCTGGCTGACCCAACTGGCAGAAGCGGCCCAGCGCGAGCATGATGCGGCAAGCTATCTGCGCCAGGCCATTAACCTTCTGGCGGATTTTCCGTGGCTGTCCGGCCTGTCCTGGCAATCGCCGGACGGATCCGGGCAGCTCGGGCAATTCAGCGAATATGCCGTGGTGGTGCAGGAAGGCGAATTGCGCCTGTCGGTATATGCGAAGCAGCAGCTCAATCCCGCAGTGTTGCTACATGTCCATCTGCTTGCGCAATTGATCGGTTATTTTTACCAGGCAAAACAGCGCGAGCAAAGCCTGCGTGACATCACGCGCTTGCAAGCGGTTTATGAAACCGGATCGCGCCTTACCCACGACCTGAAAAATATGCTGCAATCGCTGCTTTCGCTCACCTCCATCGCGCAAAGCCGTGAAGAGCGGGCGCAACAGTTGCTGCAACAACAACTTCCGTTGCTTACCCAGCGCATCGAACTTACTTTGAACAAGCTCAAGCAACCGAAGATGGAGAACGAAACTCCTCAGCTTTCCCTTAATGCATGGTGGGATGCCTTGAAGCTTCGCAACCAGCACCAAGCCATCGAATGGCGCTCGCCGGGCAGCGTGCCCGACAAAAACATTCCCGTCGCGCTGTTCGATTGCGTTATCGATAATCTGATTGATAACGTGCTGAGAAAACGCCAATCTGAGCCGGGCATCAGCATTTTTGTAGAAATCGATCCCGATCCGCTACGTCTGATCGTTTGCGACAGTGGTACTCCTGTTACGGAAGCTGTTGCCGCAAAATTGCTGCGCGCCGCCGTGGTTTCTGAAAATGGCCTGGGGATAGGCCTGTATCAGGCAGCGCGCTGGGCTGAACAGCTGGGCTATCGGCTGACGTTAGCCAGCAACCGGCCGGGACGGGTATGCTTCGAGTTGAAGGAATGACGAAACCCAATTTTTTGGATGCCTCCCGCCGCATACACAGACGCCGCTAACCACAAAATGAGCGGTTATGTGATAATCTCGCCGCCATTGTTATTTCACCAAATATTATTTCGCTTCATGTCTTCCATTCCGGCAACTTCACACGCAGGTATATCGTCATCTTCTCTCGCAGGCACGCTGCTGCGCCAGGAAGTTCTTGATTTGCACGCTTATCATGTGCCTGACAGCTCCGGCTGCATCAAGCTGGATGCGATGGAAAACCCCTATCTCCTACCTCAGGCGTTGCGCGGCGAAATCGCCGAGGTGGTAGCATCGGCTGCCATTAACCGTTACCCCGACCCCGGCGCCGCATTGCTCAAGGAACAAATACGCAGCTTGACCGGTTTGCCGCAGGGGATGGATGTGCTGCTCGGCAATGGCTCGGATGAACTAATCCAGTTGCTGGCGATGGCTGTCAATAAGCCTGGTGCGACGCTGTTGAGCGTGGAGCCGTCGTTCGTGATGTACAGGATGATCGCGGCTTTCACCGGGATGCGTTATGTTGGCGTTCCGCTTGCGTCGGACTTTTCGCTGGATTTGCCCGCGACTCTTGCGGCGATAAAACGCGAACAGCCCGCGCTGGTGTTTCTGGCCTATCCGAACAATCCCACCGGCAATCTGTTTTCGGCGGATGCGGTGGCGCAAATCATTGAGGCTTCTCCGGGATTGGTGGTGGTGGATGAGGCCTATTATGCTTTTGCCAGCGACAGCTTTATTCCGCAGTTGGCGTGCTATCCGAATCTGCTGGTGATGCGCACTTTTTCCAAGCTGGGCATGGCCGGTTTGCGCCTCGGTTTTTTGGCGGGCAATACGGCATGGCTGGAGCAGTTGGAAAAGCTGCGCTTGCCGTATAATGTCGGTGTTTTGACTCAGTTGGTCGCCGGAATATTGCTCGACCATCACGAGGTGCTGTTGCAGCAAGCGGAACAGATCAAGCAGGATCGAGCCTGGCTGTATCGGCAGTTGAGCGAAATCACCGCTGTGTGCGTTTACCCGAGTGAGGCAAACTTTCTGCTATTCCGCATCGCGAATGCAACAGCAGTGTCCAATGGCTTGAAGCAGCGCGGCGTGCTGATCAAGAATTTGAATGGTGGACATCCGATGTTGACTGATTGTCTGCGAGTGACAGTCGGCACACTGGATGAGAACATGAAATTTATTACCGCATTAAAAGAAACTATTACTCAACTCGCATAAGGCGAAGAAATCATGCGTAGCGCGAAAGTTTCACGCAATACTCTGGAAACACAAATCGAAGTTGAATTGAATCTGGATGGCAGCGGCAAGGCAAAGTTCGATACCGGCCTGCCGTTTCTCGATCACATGCTCGACCAGATCGCCCGTCATGGCTTGCTGGATATAAACATCATCGCCAAGGGTGATTTGCATATCGACGCGCACCACACTGTGGAAGACATTGGCAT
The DNA here is from genome assembly GCA_023259055.1 of Nitrosomonadales bacterium. GTDB lineage: Bacteria > Pseudomonadota > Gammaproteobacteria > Burkholderiales > Gallionellaceae > Gallionella. The sequence goes on along the minus strand of JAHFQZ010000001.1, from coordinate 191,181 downwards.
CACGCTTGGGCAGGCGTTCAATCAGGCGGTTAACGACAAAAAGGGCTTGCGCCGCTATGGACATGCTTACGTGCCGTTGGACGAATCATTGTCGCGCGCGGTGCTGGACATTTCCGGGAGACCGGGGTTGGTGTTCAATTGCGATTTTGTGCGCGACAGCATCGGCGAATTCGATGTGGATTTGATCAATGAATTTTTTCAGGGCTTCGTCAATCACGCCCTGGTGACGTTGCATATCGACAATCTGGCGGGTAACAATGCCCATCACCAGGCCGAGACCATTTTCAAGGCATTTGGCCGCGCGCTGCGCATGGCGTTGGAGCTTGATCCGCGCATGGCGGGCGTGATGCCATCCACCAAGGGCATACTGTAAATTCAAAATGGTTGATGTCGCAGTAGTCGATTACGGCATGGGCAACTTGCGTTCGGTCGAACAGGCCTTGCGCAGCGTTGCTCCCGCTGCAGAAATTATCGTCACAGATGATCCCGAAGTAGTTACAAGCGCCAGGCGCGTAGTATTTCCCGGACAAGGCGCGATGCCGGAATGCATGCGCGAGCTGAATGCGCGCGGTTTGCGCGACGCAGTGCTGCTGGCTGCGCGCAGCAGGCCTTTTCTCGGTATCTGCGTGGGCTTGCAAATGCTGTTCGAACACAGTGCCGAAGGCGATGTTGCCGGGCTGGGTATTTTGCACGGCAAGGTGGTGCGATTCGATAGTAATATGCATGACGCACAAGGCAACAAGCTCAAAGTGCCGCATATGGGCTGGAACCGGGTGCATCATGCGCAACACCCGCTGTGGGAAGGCATAGAGCAGGATGCGCGCTTTTATTTCGTGCACAGCTACTATGTGCAGCCGCAGGATGCGTCATTGGTGCAGGCGACCAGCCAATATCCGCAATCATTCGCATGTGCGGTAGCGAAAGATAATTTGTTTGCGGTGCAATTTCACCCGGAAAAAAGCTCCACGGCAGGGCTAAAACTGCTGAATAATTTTATGCTATGGAATCCTTAATTTTTAACGTACTGCCATGCTGATAATTCCTGCGATTGATTTGAAAGACGGTCATTGTGTGCGCCTCAAGCAAGGTGTGATGGAAGATGCCACAGTATTTTCAGAAGACCCTGCTGCCATGGCGCAGCACTGGCTGGCGCAAGGCGCCCGCCGGCTGCATCTGGTGGATCTGAACGGCGCATTTGCCGGCAAGCCCAAGAACGAAGCTGCCGTGCGCAACATCATTAAAGCGGTTGGCACGGAGGTGCCGGTGCAACTGGGTGGCGGCATCCGCGATCTGGAAACCATCGAGCGTTATCTCGATATTGGCGTCACCTACGTCATCATCGGCACTGCGGCGGTGAAAGTACCGGGTTTTCTGCATGAAGCCTGCGATGCATTTCCCGGGCACATCATGGTGGGGCTGGATGCCAAAGGCGGCAAGGTGGCTGTGGATGGCTGGTCGAAATTGACCGGGCACGACGTGGCGGATTTGGCGCAACGCTTTGAGGGTTATGGTGTGGAAGCCGTCATCTATACCGACATCGGCCGCGACGGTATGTTGACCGGTGTGAATATTCCCGCGACGGTAGAGCTTGCCCGTCCGCTGCATGTGCCAGTGATTGCCAGCGGCGGTATCACCAATCTTGATGATGTGCGCGCCTTGTGCGAGGTGCAATCTGAGGGTATCACCGGTGCGATAACAGGGCGTGCGATTTACGAAGGCTCGCTGGATTTCAGTGCGGCACAGTTGCTGGCGGATCAATTGACCAAGGCTGTGCTTTAACAGATGCTCGCCAAGCGAATCATTCCCTGCCTTGATGTGACCGCAGGGCGAGTGGTCAAAGGCGTGAGCTTCGTCGATCTGCGCGATGCGGGTGATCCGGTGGAGATTGCTCGCCGTTATAATGAGCAGGGTGCCGACGAACTGGCTTTTTTGGATATCACCGCCAGTTCGGAGCAGAGAGGAATTATTTTCCGCATTATCGAACAGGTCGCCTCGCAGGTATTCATTCCGCTGACAGTTGGAGGCGGAGTACGTGAAGTGGGCGATGTGCGAAATTTGTTGAATGCCGGTGCAGACAAGGTCAGTATCAACACCGCCGCCGTGCTGAATCCGCAATTGGTGGCTGATGCAGCAGGGCGCTATGGCTCACAGTGCATCGTGGTGGCGATCGATGCCAAGCAAGTTTCGCCGGGGCGTTGGGAAGTATTCACCCACGGCGGACGCAACGCGACTGGGCTGGATGCGGTAGAGTGGGCGAGGAATATACAGGACTTGGGTGCAGGTGAGATTTTGCTGACCAGTATGGACAGGGACGGACAAAAAAACGGCTTTGACCTGGCGCTGACCAGGTCCATTACCGACGCATTGGATATCCCGGTGATCGCCAGCGGCGGTGTGGGCAACCTGCAGCACCTCGTCGATGGCGTAAAAAAAGGCGGCGCAGACGCTGTGCTGGCGGCGAGCATTTTTCACTTCGGCGAATACACCGTGCGTCAAGCCAAGCAGTTCATGTCGCAACATGGTATTGAGGTGCGGTTATGACACGGTGCGCGAAAGCGACGGGTGCGGGAATAACCGCATCGCACCTCCTCCCGCAAACGGCTGGCTACACCATAACCAGCGACTTGGCGAGCGTTGTTTGCTCGCCTAGTCGAATGGCTAGTAGTTACATCAGTAACGTGTCGGAGGTGCTGTTATGAACGAAACATGGTTAAACAGGGTCAATTGGTCAGCCGATGGTTTGGTGACGGCCATTGCCCAGGATGCCGTTTCCGGACGAGTGCTGATGGTGGCGTGGATGGATCGCGAGGCATTGAAGCTGACCTGGCAAAAAGGCGAAGCGGTGTATTGGTCGCGTTCGCGCAAGAAGCTTTGGCACAAGGGTGAGGAGTCAGGACATTTCCAGAAGATCAAGGAGATTCGCCTTGATTGCGATGGTGATGTGATACTGCTGCAAGTTGAACAACAAGGCGGTATCGCCTGTCATACCGGACGCAAAAGCTGTTTCTACAGTCGCTTGGAAAAAGGGCAGTGGGTGGAAACGGATGCGGTGTTGAAATCGCCCAGTGAGATTTATAAAACAGAAAACCCGATAAATAAAAATCCAAAAAAATGAATCCGGATATTTTGCAACGGTTGACGGAAACGCTTGAGGCGCGAAAAAATGCTTCGCCGGAAAGCTCGTATGTCGCCAGTCTGTTCAGCAAGGGCGAAGACGCCATTCTGAAAAAGATCGGTGAAGAGGCGACGGAGGTGATTCTGGCCAGCAAAAGCGGCGATAAAGCTCATTTGGTTTATGAAACGGCCGATTTGTGGTTTCATTGCATGGTGCTGCTGGCCAGGCACGGCTTGAGCACGGATGATGTGCTGAACGAACTGGCGCGCCGCGAGGGTTTGCCGGGCATTGCCGAAAAGGAAAGCCGGAAAAAGGACTGAGCATGGGCGACTGTATTTTTTGCAGAATTGCACGCGGAGAAATCCCCTGTCGCAAGGTGTATGAAGACGACGAGGTGCTGGCGTTTCACGACATCAACCCGGTCGCGCCGGTGCATTTCATGTTGATCCCGAAGCTGCACCTGGCCTCGCTGGCCGAGGCCGGGGACGAACATGCCGCCTTGCTCGGCAGGATGCTGCTGCTCGTTCCCAGGCTGGCGCGCGAGCAGGGCCTGGAAAACGGCTTCCGCACCGTGATCAACACCGGCAAGGGGGGAGGACAGGAAGTATTTCATTTTCATATCCATATCATCGGCGGTGTCAACATACCGCCTATGGTACGGCGCGGTTAACAGTCAACTTTTTGAGGGAGAAATCGACATGGGTTCATTTAGCATCTGGCATTGGCTGATTGTATTGATAGTAGTTGTATTGATTTTTGGCACCAAAAAATTGCCCAATATTGGCCGCGACTTGGGTGGTGCGGTGAAAGGTTTCAAGGAGGGCTTGCGCGACGACGATGAAACCGCGAAGCGGGTAAAGGAAGACGGCCGGACCATAGAGGGTGAAGTAAAAGACAAGACACACACCAAAGTGTAAGGGTGCGGGAATTATGCGGCGTAAACTCCATGATTCGTTTGGCCAATCTATGCAAGCTTTAAACCATGTTTGATTTCAGTTTTGCGGAGCTGATGGTGGTAATGGTGGTGGCACTCATCGTTATCGGGCCGGAACGTCTGCCGAAAGTGGCGCGTACCTTGGGGCATCTGTATGGGCGGGCGCAACGGTACGTGAACGGCGTGAAGGCCGACATCGAGCGCGACATGGCAGTCGAAGAGTATCGCCAGTTGCAGCAAAAAGTCCAAGCCGAAGCCAGCGCGGTAGAACAATCGGTGCAGCAGGCCACACAAACGCTTGATCAACATATGCAACAACTCAATGTCACTGTAACAAAGCCGCTGCAAGAGGCGCAACAGCAGGTGCAATTGCCTCCACAATCATCCGTTGAATCGTCATCGGCGCAACCAAAATCCTGATGTTCGCCTCTAACAAGCTGTCATCCCCACGCATAACCAGCGACTTTGCTGGCCATGTGCGGAAGTGACACAACAGATTTCATAGCTGCCCAAATGAGCGCTACCGAGAGTTTCATCACCCATTTGATCGAATTGCGCACCCGCTTGCTGAATTCCGTGGTGGCCTTGACGTTGGTGTTCATCTGCCTGTTTCCCTGGGCCTCCGATCTCTACGCACTGTTGGCGCAACCGCTATTGGCCAAGCTGCCCATAGGTGGGCAGATGATCGCCACCGATGTCACAACGCCGTTCTTCGTGCCGCTCAAGGTGGCGATGATGACTGCTTTTGTAATCGCCTTGCCTTACATACTTTTTCAAATATGGAGGTTCATCGCACCTGGTTTATATGCGCATGAAAAACGTTTGGTCGTGCCGCTCATCGTTGCCAGCACGACACTGTTTGTTTGCGGGATGGCGTTTGCTTATTTTCTGGTGTTCCCGGTAGTGTTCGGTTTTATCACCGCATCCGCGCCGAAGGGTGTGGCGGTTATGACTGACATTGATAAGTACCTCAGCTTCGTTTTGACGATGTTCGTGGCATTTGGCACCACTTTCCAGGTGCCGGTAGTGGTGGTGATACTGGTGCGCATGGGATTCGTCACGGTCGAGAAGTTGCGCGAAATCCGTCCCTATGTGGTGGTCGGCGCATTTGTGGTGGGCGCGATATTCACCCCACCGGATGTGGTGTCACAATTCATGCTGGCCATTCCGCTGTGGTTGCTTTATGAGGCGGGAATCGTGGTTGCCGCATGGGTGGGCAAGGGCAGGATGAAGGGGGATCAGCCCTGACAGTCCAAGCCATTACCGCACAGCCGGTTTTGGCCGTTTGCCGATTTTTACTTGCATAACCGTTACTCCGCCGTTGCGTACCAGTTTAATGGGTACAATTTTGCCGGGTGGAAGATTGGCAACGGTTTCAAGCATGGAGCCCCAGTTGTAGATGGCCTTGTTGTCAATTGAGACCAGAATGTCGCCGGTTTTTACACCGGCCATTTCCGCAGGGCTGTTGTGTATCACATCGGTAATCAATACACCTTTGATATCTCCGAGTTTGAAGGATTCGACCAGTTCGGGAGTAAGTTCCTGTACGCCAGCACCGATCCAGCCGCGCGTCACATAGCCATATTGAATGATTTGTTCCATGGATTTTTTTGCAGTGCTGACTGGAATGGCAAAGCTGATGCCGAGCGAACCGCCATTCGGTGAATAGATCGCACTGTTAATACCGATCAGATTGCCGTTAACATCCACCAATGCGCCACCGGAGTTGCCAGGGTTGACTGCGGCATCGGTCTGGATAAAATTTTCAAAAGTACTGAGCCCCAGGTGGTCGCGCTTGAGCGCGCTGATGATACCCATGGTCACTGTCTGTCCGACGCCAAACGGATTGCCGATGGCAAGCACCATGTCCCCGACTTGAGCATGTTCCGAATGCCCGAAAATGATGGAGGGGAATTTGCCGGGCAGTTCGATCTTGATTACGGCAAGGTCTGCTTCGGGATCGGAACCGATAACATGTGCTTTTGCCTTCCGTCCGTCCGTCAGCGCGACTTCGATCTGATCGGCGGCTTCTACTACATGACGGTTGGTGAGGATATAGCCATCAGGGCTGACAATTACCCCTGAGCCAAGGCTGGATCTGCTTTGTGGTTCGCCTTCACCAGGATCGCCGAAGAATTCTCGGAAACGCGGGTCATCCATAAAGGGGGAGGGTGGAGTCTTGACGATAGTGCTGGTAAAGATGTTCACCACCGCAGGCATGGCTTTTTTTGCCGCGCTACTCAGGCCTGAGCCAAGTGACTTGCTGTCTTCATCCAATGGCGCACTTTCATGGAGGGTAACCACTCCGCCATGCGCCGCGCTTGGCAGCAACTCCGGCTTGAGGGTTTGGATGATAAACAGCAGCGCCAACGCGATGGTGACGGTCTGAGTAAATAATAGCCAGTGTTTACGCATGGTATGATTAATTTGTATTGTTCGGATTAAGGGAAACTCATGCTGCTCAATGAATTGCGCGATTATAACGCAAGCCTGTTGCAAACCGGTCTGTTCAAAGATCACTGCCCGAATGGCGTGCAGGTAGAGGGGCGAGCAGAAATTCGGCGTATCGCTACCGGGGTAACAGCTTCGCAGAACGTGCTGGATTCGGCGATTGAATGGGGTGCGGACGCGATTCTGGTGCATCACGGCTATTTCTGGCGCAATGAAGATGCCACGATAGTTGGTATCAAGAAACGGCGTATCGCCCGGTTGTTGAGCAACGATGTAAGTTTGCTGACTTATCATCTGCCACTTGATGCACATCCAGAGCTGGGCAACAACGCACAACTCGGCAAGTTGCTGGGCTTGGTGGAGCAGGGCAGATTCGGCGAACAGAACATCGCCTGGCTGGGATCGTTGGTGCATGCTCAGACACTGGCGCAATTTACCCGGCGGGTTGCGCATGCATTGAATCGCGCACCACAAGTCATTGGCGACGATGCCATGACCATGCAAAAAGTGGCGTGGTGCACCGGGGGCGCACAAGGTTATTTCGAGGCGGCTATCGCGCAAGGTGTAGATGCGTATATCACCGGAGAAATTTCCGAACAGAATTTTCATCTCGCGCAGGAAAGCGGCGTGGCGTTCATCGCCGCTGGACACCATGCCACCGAGCGCCTGGGTATCCAGGCGCTGGGCGAGCATCTGGCAATCCAATTTGGTTTGGAACACTGTTTCTTCGATCAGCCCAATCCCATTTGATCGCACCGATCTGATTGCTGCATTTGCTGGTCAGTTGATCCGCCGGGAGCGCGGAAACCCACACTATCCCAAGGAAAATATACCAGTGCTCGCACAGATATTGCTGTTCGAGCGTCGGACTCAAATAAAGCGGAAGCTATGTGTGTAACTTGCAATGCAATCCGACCATGCTATCCAGTGCGTCCCTTTCATCTGAGGGCTCGACTAGCTACTTGTGTCAATGTCCGCTGGTTGGCTTCTCGGCAATCAACGCGTTTAGGCGTTGATGCAATTCCCGCCAAAAACGTGTGTTCATCTGCTCGCGAATCTGATCCACCTACCCTGCAACCGCAATACCCGCGGTAAATTTTCTTTCTGGGCAAACCATCCAGTACGGCCTGTTCTTCATTCATGGTGACCCTATGGTTTAATTTGAAAAGGTATATAAGCAAATGCTGTGATTCTGTGAAGCAAATAAATTTTTGCAAAGTTGATGATGGATGCGATTTTCTGTATTGACTTTATTTTTCAAACTAGACATTATTCGTCCGTGTGGTCGCGCCGAACTCGCTCGGACGGAAAATAAGCAGATAATAATTTTTATCGCGACACATCGTATCTCAAAGAATAATTCGATTTACTTGTTCGTTCATGCTGGCAGAAGCTGGCATGGGGTCATTGTTTGCCGGGGGGGAGCCTTTACAATGCGCTGTTTGTTAAGTTTATTTGTTTTGCTGATGGGATTGTTTGCTACTGTAAATAGTTATGCAGCCGATGCCCCGCAGCCAGCGCTAACGACTGAGGATAGTTCAGGTCCGCAAGTCGTTCAGCCAATCGAGTTTCCTCATGATCGCCATGCAGGTCTTCGTAATCCGAGCGACCCTACCAATAGCGACCCGCTTAAGGGTGGCATGGAGATCGACTGCATGTATTGCCATACCTATGCCAGGCGTAGTGCAGTCGCGGGGATTCCGACGTTGCAGAAATGTATCGGCTGTCATCAGAGCATCGAGAGCGTGCGCAATAAGCCTCGTATCCAGGAGCTGTTCAAGTACTGGGATGCGAAAAAGCCGGTTCCCTGGAAGAAGGTGCATGACATGCCCGACTTCGTCCGCTTCAACCACGAGCGTCACATCAAGCGTTTCGTCGAGCAGCAAAATCGCCCGACCCAGGAGGCATGCGGTTATTGCCACGGCGACGTGAAGCAGATGACGGTTGCACGTCGCAGCAAAGGGTTGACCATGGGTTGGTGTGCAAATTGCCATCAGAAGGATCATCCTGTGACGGCAGCAGGCGGAACGCCGGTTGGCAACCAGGCCTACTGGTATAGCTTCCAGAAGCCAGTCGCTGGTACCGCCGGTGGCGAAGTCAAGGCGCAAGACACTAACAATATCAAGGCGCAGGGCCCTAATGATTGCTGGCAATGCCACAAATAAACGGGCATGACATTTCAAGAATTTTCAAGAGAGGTTGTGATGATTGACAGTGGTCTGGATCGGCGTGATTTTCTGAAGGTGTTGGGCTGGGGTGGCGCGGCAGCCGCGCTAAGCGGCTGTGGCAACACCTCTATCGAAGACGGTAAGGAAACGGTGGTTTCCTATGTGGAAGCTGCGGACTATGCGATTCCCGGTATCGGCGTGTATTACAACTCGACCTGTGCGCAATGCGATGCGGGTTGCAGCATAAATGGCCGTGTGCGCGAGGGACGTGTGTTGAAGCTGGAAGGCAACCCTGCTTCCGCGATCAATCGCGGCAAGACCTGCGGTTTGGGGCAGGCGGGAGTGCAACATCACTACAATCCTGATCGTGTGCGCGAGCCGATGCTGCGTAAGGGTGACAAGTTTGAAACCATCACCTGGGACAAGGCTTACGCGCTGATTGCTGAAAAGCTGAACGGCGCAAAGGGTGAAGAAGTCGCGTTCTTGAGCGGCGGGGTGAGTGGCCATCTCAAGGTATTGCTGGGTAACTATCTGGCCAGCATCGGCTGCAAGAATCATTACGTGTACGAAGCGCTTGCACCGGCTGTGGCGCGCGCTGCCAACAAGAAAGCCTACGGCATAGAGATGCCGCGTTTCAATATCAACAAAGCCAAGGTGGTGCTGTCTTTCGGTGCAGACTTTCTTGGCAGCTGGGTGTCTCCGGTGCATTTCTCGCAACAATACGCGCAGTTCCGTAAAGGCGTGGATGGTCAGCGTGGCGTGTTGATCCAGGTGGAATCGAAGATGACCTTGACTGGTGCAAACGCGGATCGCTGGGTTCCCGTGCGTCCGGGAACCGAAGGTATTCTGGCATTGGGTATCATCAACGAACTGGGTATGGCCAGTGGCGATATAGCGGCCGCTGTGAAGGGTTACGACAGAATCCGTGTCAGCAAAGAAACCGGCGTCCCGCCCGGGCAAATAGACAAGATCGCAGCCTTGCTGAAATTGCGCTCGCCTAGTCTGGTGTTGGCGGGCAGTGCGGCGGAAGGTTATGCGCACGGCTCGCAAAATGCCGCCGCAATCAATTTGCTTAACCATGTATTGGGTAATGTTGGCAAGACAATCGAAGCATCATCCTCCGTGACGTTCACGCAAATGGCTCCGGCGAAGGGTAATACCGCTGCGCTGAAGTCGTTGAACGACGGTCTGGCCGCCGGTAAGTACAAAGTGTTGTTCAGCTACGCGGCCAACCCGGTATTCACCGCGCCGGGTGCGTTGAAGTTCAAGGACAATCTTGCCAAGGCGGATTTCAAGGTGTCGTTCGCACACTACCTCGATGAAACCGCGTTGCAGGCTGATTTGGTGTTGCCGCTGGATTCCGCGCTGGAAGATTGGAATACACAGGTTCCCGAGTACATGGCCGAAGGCGCGCAAATCAATATTCAGCAACCGCTGATGGAAAAGTTGCACGCCAATACGCGCGGCATGGGCGACATTCTGTTGGCCTTGGTCAAACAACGTCGTGCCGAAGAGTACAAGAGTTTTGACGACTATTACGCCTATCTGCGCGCCGCAATGTTGCAGAACAAGGGCGCGTTGGGTGGGGGCGGTGCTGATGATGACACCTTCTGGAACGATACCCTGACCAAGGGCATCGTCAAGCTGGCGGGTTCGTCCGGGGCGTTGTCCGGCAAAGCCAGTGTGGTAGGGTTGACGCTGCCGGCTCCATCTGCCGCAGATGCGCAATATCCGTTGCATTTGATTCCGGGTGTGACAGCCAGCCTGCGCGATGGCCGCCATGCCAACCAACCCTGGTTGCAGGAATCGCCGGATCCATTGACTACCATCGTATGGGATTCCTGGGTAGAGATCCATCCCAAAAAAGCGGCCGAGTTAGGTATCAAGGAAGGCGATATCCTCGAGGTAACTTCCAGGAGCGGCTCAATCAAGGCGCAAGCTTATTTGTTTCCCGGCATTCACCCGGACGCGATTTCTGTGCCGTTAGGTCGCGGTCACGATGCGTTGGGCCGTTATGCCAAGGGATATGGCGCGAACCCGTTCCAGATTCTGGATGCGGTGTTTGACCAGGAAACCGGTGAATTGGCGATGCATGAAACGCGCGTCAAGGTCAGCAAGACCGGGCAGTGCGTCATCGTGGTCAAGGATGAGGGTTCTGCAGGTGGCAAGCAAATGGGCAGGAAGATTGCCGTGAGCATGTCCACCGATGAAGTCGATCTTTCGAAGGAGGTCTAAGGTATGTCGGTAAACAATCTATTAGAGAACTGGGCACAGTTCCGTCACTTCCATCCGGTTGATGACAAACCGCATGATCCGTACAAGTGGGCGATGAGTATCGACCTTGATGCCTGTACCGGTTGCAATGCGTGCAGCGTGGCTTGTTATGCGGAGAATAATTTGCCGGTAGTGGGCAAGGAGAAATATCAGCACGGCCATGTCATGCACTGGATACGCATCGAACGTTACTGGGACGAGAGCCTTGGTGTTGCAGGTGGCGGCGACTTCCCCGAACAGGGCGCTCAATTCCTGCCGATGATGTGTCAGCAGTGTGAAGCTGCCCCTTGCGAAACGGTATGCCCGGCTGCCGCGACCAACCATACTGCGGATGGCTTGAACTCGCAGATTTATAACCGTTGTGTCGGTTCACGTTATTGCTCGGCCAACTGCCCTTTCAAGGTGCGTTATTTTAACTGGTATGACTATCCCACCACCGACAACGTTTGGCCTGCCGAAATGAATCAGCAGCTTAATCCTGATGTGACGGTGCGCAGCAAGGGTGTGATGGAGAAATGTACGTTCTGCGTGCAACGCCTGCATGCCGCCAAGGGAACAGCCAAGAACGAAGGCCGCCTCGTGCATGACGGCGATGTGCAGACGGCCTGTCAGCAAGCCTGTCCAACCAGTGCCATTACTTTCGGCAATCTGGTTGACCCCGAATCAAAAGTGCACAAGCAATGGCAATCTCAACAGGTTGAGTTGGATAAAGATGCACAAGTCAAGGATCAGAAGGAGGGTGGGAGTGGGTTGCGCGGGTATCGAATTTTTGAAGAGTTGCGCCCCTATCCCTCGGTGATGTATCTGGAGCGGGTGCGCGAAAGCGCCGTTTAATCCGAAAAACTTTTGGCCGGGCACCCGGTTGGCAAAATTACTGCAATTTCTCTAGGAAACAACAATGAAAGATATCCGTGAAGACATAGCTTGGGCGCAGATTAACCAAGACGTGCTGAAGAGCATGGAAAGCCCGAGAAAGCTGTATTGGGTCATCCTGTTTTTCGCGTTCGCAGCATTTTGCGTGGGCGTAGGCTGCGAGGTGTACCAGTACCAAACAGGGATGGGTGTAGCGAATAAGAACAACCCGCATGCGTGGGGGCTGTATATCTCTACCTTCATTTTCTGGATCGGCATGAGCCACTCCGGGACGCTGTTGTCCGCGATTTTGCACTTGATGCATGCCGACTGGCGTAAGCCGATTTTTCGTTTCGCCGAAGCGCTGACAACCTTCTCGCTGATGACAGCGGGGCTGTTCGTAATGGTGCACTTGGGACGTTTATGGCAGTTCTACTACTCGGTGCCGTATCCAGACGAGCGCGGCTTGTGGCCGAACTTCCAGTCCCCGCTGCTATGGGATGCGATGGCGATCTTTACTTATTTAAGCTCGTCGATCCTGTTTCTGTACATAGGCATGATCCCCGATCTGGCGATTTGTCGCGATCATCTCCACGAAGGATGGCGCAAGAAGTTGTACACCTTGTTGTCACTGGGCTGGGAAGGAACTGACCGCCAATGGCGTAACTTCCGTGTCACTTACCTGACCATTGCCTGTTTCCTGATTCCACTGGCAGTGTCGGTGCACTCCATCGTGGCCGCCGACTTCGCCATGTCGCAACAACCCGGCTGGCACGTGACCTCGTTTCCGGCGTACTTCGTGGCCGGTGCGCTGTATTCCGGTTGCTCGGCGATCATCACCCTGTTCATCATCTTGCGCTACGTGTTCAAGTTTGAGGAATACATGACCTTGCCTATCCTGAAGAAGACTGTGCGTCTGACTTTCGCGATTGCGATGATATGGACCTATCTGAATGCGGTGGAATTTGCCTCCGTCTGGTACAGCCACGATCAGGCCTCCAAGGACGTGTTGATTCAGAAGGTGGTCGGCCCTTTCGCGCCATTCTGGTGGGGGATGATTTTCTGCGGTTCGGTGGTGCCGCTGATGCTGGCTTTCAAACGTTTCCAGACCAACGTTCCGGTGCTGTTCGTGGTATCGCTGTTATTGAACCTGGGCATGTGGCTGGAACGCTGGATGATTGTTGCGCCGACATTCTCGCACGGCTACTACCCTTGGACATGGGATCACGATCAATGGCCGGGCTTTGTTCAATGGGGCATGGTGTTCGCCAGCTTCGGTTGGTTTACCATGCTGTTCATGGGGTTCTGTAAAGTGTTCCCATCCGTGTCGATGTATGAAGTGAAGGAAATGGTTTATCACCGCAAATTGCATCTGAAGAACAGTGAAACGGCCGAACAGGGAGCGCACTAATATGAGCCAACGTCATTTACTCGCGCTGTTTAACAACTTTGAAGATGCCGAAGCCGCGATTTACGAGTTGCGTGCGGCGGACATCAAGGGATTCAACTTTGATGATTTGACGCTGAAATCTCCCATCGAGCACCACGAGGTGGAGAGTGTTTTGGGCCAACGCTCCGCCAACGTGCAATGGTTTTCACTGGGTGGCTCGTTGCTGGGAGGCTTGCTGGGGTTTTTCCTGATTTCCGGTTCGCAGGCGAATTTTTACGCGCAGATGAAAGGTGGGAAGCCCATCGTGCCGTTCCCACCTAACTTTGTGTTGACCTTCGAGATGTGCGTTTTGGGTGGTGTGTTTATCACGATACTGGGCTTCCTGATTTGCGCTGGTTTGCCGGCAAAGAGGTCGCCGTTGTATAACGCGAAGGTGTCGGAAGACCAGATCGGAGTTTTGGTGAAGGCAGACGAGTCTGCAATGGCGAAAATCAAAGGGGTGTTCCTCAATCATCAAGCGTTGGAGATTCAGGAAGAGGTAAGTAAATGAGAAAATTATCCTTGGTGGTTGTGTTGTTGCTTGCGCCCTCTCTGGCGCACGCGTGGCCCTGGTCGCGGGATATGGCTAATCAGATTAGTGTCAAGCCGCAGAAAAGTGTTGATGAAGCAAATCCGGGCATGACGGCGTTCCCCAAACGCTCCGTGCCGGTCGCTGGCACGACCGTTATGGTCAAGGATGCAGATGCAGCACGCAAGATGCTCAACCCTATCCCGGCTGACGATAAATCAGTGGAACAGGGAGGTCGTTTATATGCAATTTATTGCACACCTTGCCACGGGAAATCGGGAACAGGGGATGGCTTGGTTGGTGATAAGCTCATCATGAAGCCGTGGAATTTGACCAATAGCAACGAAATGCACAACTGGGACCCGAAAGATTATCCCGACGGCTTTATCTGGGGCTATATATCATTAGGCGGCGCGGTGATGCCCAGCTACGCCAATGACCTATCGGCGACCGAGCGTTGGCATGTGGTGAACTACATGCGCAAGGTATTGCAAAAGGGCCAGGCCGGACAGGCTGCGACTCAAGCCACTTCGACAGGCTCAGGACAGGCAAAATAGGAGACAGCGAGTATGTTTGCATACAGTAATTGGTCGGTGTTGACCGTTAGTTTTGTGGTGGTGCTGTCGCTCGCATTGAGTGGCGTCACGTTGTGTTCAGTGCTGCATCTGATTAATGCCAAATGGCGTTTTGAAGTGCGCCATTTGGCGGCTTCTTTGTTCGCGTTGTTCCCGCTGGCGTTTGTGCTGTTGATCATCTTGCTGGTGGGTGGGACGAATACCTTTCATTGGTGGGCGCACCTCGATACTCACGGCGCCCATATGCCCGGCTGGTACCACCCGGCTTGGTTGGTCTCACGGGAGATCGTTGGTATAGTGTTCATGATTGGCTTGTACTGGGAGTTCATTCAGCGTCAGGCAGTGAGTGAGAACAGCCCGGAAGATGCGGAGCGTTTTCACCATATTGCAACCTGGATACCGTTCTTCTTCGTGTTGTACAGCACCATGATCGCGTGGGATTTCGAGATGACACTGGTGCCGCACTGGCATAGCGCGATTTACGGGATGCATCAGTTCATCAGCAACTTTGGCATGTTCCTGGCTTTTCTGGTAGTATGGATCTATGTATTGAACAGCCGTCAAAAGCTGGTGCGCCCGGTGCCGGATTACATTTACAACTACCTGGCGCAAATGCTGCTCGCATTTTCGCTGCTGTGGATTTACACCTTCGATGCGCAATACCTGACTATTTGGTATGGCAACCTTCCTGATGAGACAGATCGTTTGTTTGCCATGCAAAACGGTGATTACGCCTTTATCTGGTGGTCTACGCTGGTGCTGAAGTTTGTCATTCCGTTCGTCGCATTTTGCTTTCCCGGCCCACGCCACAATGTCTCTGCGATCAACGCGGTAGCAGTTTGCATCATCGTAGGTACGCTGTTCGAACGCTATGTGTGGATAGGTGGCATCGAAGGCACAGGCGCGTATCCTTATCTGGCTAGTATTGCTGTCGGCAGTGTGGTTTCAACAATAGGCTTTTTCTTAGTACGTATGCAAATGCAGCGCACCAAGCTGATCAAGGAATAATTAAGTATGATGAGATTGTACTCGGGCACCACTGACCCGTTCTCCCACCGCTGCCGGATTGTGTTGTACGAGAAAGGCATGGATTTTGACATAATCGATGTCAACATGGCGAGCCGTGCTGAAGATATCGCGGTGATCAATCCATACAATAAAGTACCAGTTCTGGTCGAACGTGACTTGATCCTGTACGAAGCCAATATCATCAACGAATATATTGATGAGCGATTCCCTCATCCGCAACTGATGCCGCCAGATCCCGTCATGCGCGCCCGGGCGAGGCTGTTCCTGTTTCGATTCGAGCAGGAGCTATACAGCCAGGTTGACCTGATAGAGCGCGGCGTCGTGAAGTCTGCCGACAAGGCGCGCGGAGTGATTCGCGACAACCTGACGCAACTCTCGCAGATACTGGTCCATCAGAAGTTTTTGTTGGGCGGTGAGCTATCCATGCTGGATGTTGCAATTGCACCGCTGCTGTGGCGACTCGACCACTACGGCATCCAGATGGGCAAGGATGCGATGCCGCTGATGAAATACGCCGAGAGGCTGTTTTCCCGTCAGGGCTTTATTGATTCATTGACACCCTCCGAAAGAGCGATGCGCAAGTGAGCGACCTGTCGACGCGCCCGTACCTGATCCGTGCGATTTACGATTGGTGTGTGGATAGCGGCCTGACTCCCTATCTGGCAGTCCGAGTGGATGAGCAAACTGAAGTCCCTACTGCCTTTGTAAAAGACGGCGAGATCGTCCTGAATCTCGGCGCGGGTGCAGTGCGTAATCTGGAGATGGGTAACGAGATGATCACTTGCAGCGGACGCTTTGGCGGCGCGCCATTTGATCTCATGGTACCGGTTGTGGCGGTCATCGGAATATTCGCCAAGGAAAACGGGCAGGGTCTGGTGTTTCAAGGCAACGATCCGCAACATCCGCCGCCCACAACAAACGGCGGTGGTCAAAAAAACATACCCGCACCGCACAAGCCACACTTGAAGGTCGTGAAATAAGGCTTGGCCTGAGCCTGTCGAATGGTATCTTGGTTTCAGCCGAAAAAAAAGCCGCAGAACATGCGGCTTTCTTGTTTTTCGCTCCCTGCTATGCGGCTGCCAGGGCCATCGAAGCCTGCATCCTGCACATCGCCTTCTGCTCGATCTGGCGGATGCGCTCAGCCGACACCTTGAACTCGGCGGCCAGTTCATGCAGCGTCGCGGCAGCACCCTCATCGCACAACCAGCGTGCCTCGACGATGCGGCGGCTGCGCTCGTCCAGCTCACCCAGGGCATTTGCCAAGCCGGAGGTTTGCAGGCGCTCACGTTCCGCCGTTTCCAGTATGCGTGAAGGCTCATGCGCCTCATCGTCGGCCAGATAATAAACCGGCGCGAAACTCTCGTCGTCGCCATTGCCCGGCTCCAGCGCGACCTCATGGCCGGCGAAGCGCGCTTCCATATCCACCACATCGTGCTCGCTGACATTGAGCTGCTGCGCGATCTCGCTGACCTGTTGCGGCTTGAGCGGCTCCAGCCCCTTCTTCATGCTGCGCAGATTGAAGAACAGCTTGCGCTGCGACTTGGTGGTGGCAATCTTCACCAGCCGCCAGTTGCGCACCACGAACTCATGGATCTCGGCGCGTATCCAGTGCAGCGCGAACGACACCAGGCGCACCCCGCGATCCGGGTCATAGCGCTTCACTGCCTTCATCAGGCCGATGTTGCCTTCCTGGATCAGGTCGGCCTGCGGCAAACCGTAACCGGCATAGCCGCGCGCCACACTGACTACCACGCGCAGGTGAGAAAGCACTAACTGGCGCGCCGCATCCAGATCGTTGTCGGTCTTGAAGCGCGTCGCCAGCGCAAATTCTTGCTGCTGCGACAGGATGGGGAAGCGGTTGACCGACTGGACATAAGCTTCCAGGCTGCCAACGGCGGACGGTACGGGCAAGTTGAATGTAGCGTTCATGATGTTTCCTCCTTGACTGGAACCATTCTAGCACTCGCAAGTTAAGAGTGCCAAGTCGCAAAAAAGTTCGAGGATCAAGAGGTAAAGAGGATGAGCGGCAGAATGCGGCTTATTCAGTTTCAGCCGGAGTACGTCCATGTGTTTCGCCTGTTTCGCTGGCCACACTCATACCCGTTTTAACCCGTGTTTTTGCGGGATTTGCGATAAAAACAACAAGGGGGTTTATATTGTTTGCAATATTTGACTAAGCTGTGATATGTTTGCTTATGGCATGCGGCCAGGCGGTTAGGGGGGCGTTTGTCATGAGTTGTATAACGTTAACTAGTTAAATTTTTACAACCTTTAATAAAATCACAAAGGAAAAATTATGAAGAAAATTGTTCTCACCCTGGCAAGCGTGTTGGCAGCAACCGCATTTGCCCCGGAGGCGGCAGCTGTTCCGTCATTTGCCCGTCAAACCGGCATGGCATGTAATTCGTGCCACTTCCAGACCTTCCCTGCTCTGACAGCTTTCGGCCGTTCTTTCAAGGCTGCCGGCTACACGATGATGGGCGCAGAAGGCAAGATTGAAGGCGAACACGGCCTGTCTATCCCTGACACGCTGAACACATCGATTTACATTCAATTTCGCTATATCAAGACCAGTGGACCTACACCAGGTGATGGTTCAGGCGTATCTACCAACTATGGCCGTTATGACTGGCCGGATGAATTTTCGATGTTCATGGGCGGGCGTGTTTCCGAGGGCATTGGCTTCCTGACAGAATTAAGTTTAATGAATCCTGCTGGCGGCGCTGGCGTAAAGATGCCGATTATGTTTGATGCCGGCAACATGAAGGTGGGTCTGGTTCCTTACTCGACGGGTGGTCTCGGCGCTGGTTACGGTTTTGACGTGTTTGCCACGGGCTCCAACGGCGGCGGCCGGATCACTGAAAACGGCATGGGCTATAGTGCCGCGTTATACATGGGTTCGACAAACAATCCAGCCGCGACCGGTGTTGCATTGGTTGCTGTTAATGATGATTTCCATGTTAACTTGTCGCAATATACCAGTCTCGGTTCGCTAACCTCAGCAAACAAGCTGGGTGGAACTTATCTGCGTGCAGGGTGGACACCCAACATTGGCGGTATGGATGTAGGCGTGGGCTTGCAGAACTGGAGCGGCGATTCTACCTGGAGTGCTAACACAGCGGTCGTCGTACCTAAAAAGGAAGATAAGCTGATGGTCATCGACGGCCAGGCACAAGGTGAAATGGGCGGCATGCCCGTTGGTCTGTATGCTAGCTATGGTACGGCAGCAGCGAGTACTGCTGCTACAACGAATAACTACAACGCTGGCACCAAGAGCAAAACCGCGTTGGGCATGATGGCTGACGTGTGGGTAATACCCGGCACGCTGGGTCTTCAAGTCGGCATGATGCGCGCAAATACAGGCTTAGTGGATGCCGCAGGCGCTAATGAAACCGACAACTCCATCTCGCTTGGCGCCAGGTATAAACTGCGTCAAAACGTGAAGCTTGGCTGGGCTTACACCAAGTTCTCCGGTACGGCGTATAACGCAGGCGGCTCCGGTGGTGCCAATTCGGCCAACTATGCAACAACTATGGCTGGTACCCCAGAACGCGGTACCAAACGCATGACCCTGATCTTGTCCGCAGGTCTGTAATCGGACAGCTCGCGTAGGTTGGGTTGGCGGTTTCATCGCATAGCCCGACAGACAACAGCAAAACTGTAGTTGTAATATAAACAGGGGAGACTTCGGTCTCCCCTGTTTTTTTGCCTGTCATTCACGCTTGAAGCAGCTCCGTAATCAATCCTTCTTTTTCAGCAGCGCCTGCAAATCGGCAAATGGATTATGCGTCGCCACGGGTGCCTGGTTTCCCGAGCCTCTTGCCCGCGTTTCTTCTTCCAGAACTCGTGAGTGTTCATTGTCGTGGCAATACAGGCAGAGCAGTTCCCAGTTGCTACCGTCGGGTGGATTGTTGTCGTGATTGTGGTCTTTATGGTGTACTGTCAACTCGCGCAGGCGCGCACCGGCAAATTCGCGCCCGCATCGTCCGCAAATCCATGGGAATAATTTGAGTGCCCGCTCGCGATAAGTCGCCTCACGTTCATCACTCCGTCGGCGAGCGTCTGCGACGACCCGGTCGAGTCGTGAATGATCGGGAGTGGTTTGTTTTGGCATGATTGCTTATGGCTCGGCAGTCTTTCGCGTGTGTATTCCGACAAACCAGAAAAAACTGTTCGTACGAAACGGAGCAATGCGGAGACGAAGGGTGATATTGACCGCGCCCCGATAGCAAAGCCCCGGCTTTGTTATCGGGGCTTTGCTTCAGGAGGCGCGCTTTCTCGGGAGCGTTTGCTCAGGCTTGGCCAGTCACCTTGGCGGGCACTGGCTGCTTCTTGGGTTTCTTTTCTTCTTTGTTTTTACGTTGCTGTCCTTTAGCCATGATCGTTCTCCTTGGTAGTGAAGACATAATAAAATGTGTGACAATTGATGCGATCGCGTCACAGATGTTTCCCTGCCGATGTGCCAACCAGAATTTCGGTCAAACACAGCGCGCGCAAATGATAATCCGTTGCGAGAAAATGTGAAACTTTTTCTTATGACTTATCAGAAAAAAATCGGCTCTCCAGCCTTTATGATCGGTCAAATCAGGGCTGCCCGGTAACGCGGATGAAACCTTCTCTATTAATGGCCGTTCCGATATGATTGCCATACAGAGGGGCGGCCTCGACAGAATAAAGGGTGGGATGGGCTATGTTTTCTTTGCACAACGTATTTGAGGGGAAACCGGACCATCCCATGTACGACCTAACGGAGGCCAGGAGGCTTCTGGCCGGACTGCCCAAGGGCGATGCCTTCAAGGCACTGGACGAAATTACCTCATGGCTGACTTCGGTTAAAGATACACCGGGTTTTCGTCCCGAGATACGCACCCCCATCATCATGCTGCTGGATGAAACCGGGTTGCCGTTACATGCGGAGCTGTTGCAGCTATACCTCGGCGAGCCGCATTTGCAGGATTTCAAGGGTATGCACTTATGGCAGGGACTTCATGATTTCAAGAAGACGCTGGCCGAAGCTTATGCTGTGTGTGTGCATGACTATCAGCACGCAGAAAAAAAGCCCTTGAGCCTCAAGGAGATTATGCCGATTATCTGTGTCAGGTTGCTGCGATCTATTGCCGAGCAGATGAAACTGGAATTGATGCATTATCTGGATGTCGAGCAGTCAGTGTGGGATCAGTTGTACCATTGCTACAGTTTCTCCGAAACCAACCAGTTTGCAGACACTATGGTTTTCGCATATCCCCGACAGGCTATTCATATCAGCCCGCAGCGGGAGCTGGTGAGGGCGATGATGCTCTATTTGTCCTCTCCCGACACGCTGTCGCCGGATCAGATCGAGGTTAGTTTTCGCGTCGCCGGGCGTATGTCCAGCCTCTTTGATTTCAAGGAAGCGCCTGATCCTGATTGTTTCTTTTGCATTGATTTATCCAAGCCCGGTGCGCCCAAGCGGTTGGATAGTGGCCTCCTTTCAACACCGTCTATGCGTTTCTTTGGAGCAGCCAAAGCAGTTCCAAAAATTGCAGGCATCATTAATCAGCTTGAGCAAGGCTTGATCCAGCAGGAACAACGCTTCGGCACCGAGTTCACCCCGGATGGCAAGCTCACCGTGCTCAAGCACCTGCAGCTATATTGGGGAAAGAATCACCCGCCTCCGCCTCATGAACGCAGGGGGATCAATTCTGCCATCAGCGTGGTGCATGGCTTTGGCACCATCAGCAAACTGGTTACGCATATCGACATAGGCGATGCAGTTAACGTTTCCGAAAAAGATGCGGCTGTGATGAAAGAAAAATCGAAGATCGATCTTGCTGCCGAAGACGAAATCGATTACACGACGGAAACATGGGCTGTTCTTGATCTGAGTGTAGATGGCATCGGCTGCACAATTCCGAAGAATGCGGGTGCATGGGTGGTAATCGGTGACCTGTGCGGCATCAAGGCCGGAAACAGCCCGTTGTGGTGGGTCGGTTTGATCAGGCGGTTGCACACCGACCACAATGGCACGGTGCATGTGGGTATCGAAATCCTCGCCAAGAAACCCCTGTCGGTGTGGCTGCGCTCTTTAGGCAAGGGCGCTGAAAGGGTGTCCAACTGGGAATCGAGTTCCGGTTCCTTCGAATACGATTATATGTCGGTCATCCTGCTGCCCGATGCGAGCAATTCCTATGCGAATGCCACGCTGCTGATGGAAACAGGCAGCTATGAGCCGGGCAACATCTATCAGATGATGATGGG
The DNA here is from genome assembly GCA_023259055.1 of Nitrosomonadales bacterium. Lineage (GTDB taxonomy): Bacteria > Pseudomonadota > Gammaproteobacteria > Burkholderiales > Gallionellaceae > Gallionella. The sequence continues at coordinate 169,588 of JAHFQZ010000001.1, read as the reverse complement.
AGAAAAGAGCCGCGACATACAATTAACCGGCCTGTTTGCGGAGGGTAAGGACTATGAGCAGGTGAGTATCAAATGGCTATAAACCGAGCGCAATAGGATTATTTGGGTTGAATACAGTTTCAGCTCAATGCCGGATAATCGGTATATCCCTTTTCCCCGGGCGTATAGAACGTGCTGAAGTCGGGCGCATTCAACGCCGCCCCGGTTTTACACCGGGCTACCAGATCCGGGTTGGCGAGGAATGGCCGGCCGAATGCAACCAGGTCGCCTTTGCCCGTTGCCAAGTCACTCTCGGCGCGAGCTGCATCGTAGCCGCCGGAGAGAATCAGTGTCCTATTGAACGTTTTGCGGAATGTCGTTTTCATCGATTCAGGCACTGGCGGCGCACCCATCGAAGAGTGGTCTACAAGGTGGATGTAGACCAAGCCGCGCTCATTGAGTTGTTGTGCCAACCAGGTGTAATCTGACTCCATTCCGTCGTACAAAGGCATGTCGTTGAATACGCCGAATGGTGACAGGCGAATACCGACTCTATCCTTGCCGATCGCCTTTATCGCCGCATCGGCCACATCGAGCACGAAACGCGCCCTGTTTTCGATCGAGCCGCCGTAGCGGTCCGTACGCTGGTTCGAGTTCGGGCGGATGAACTGTTCGAGTAGATAACCGTTCGCCCCGTGCAGCTCAACGCCATCGAATCCCGCAGCAACGGCGTTCTTCGCGGCCTGCGCGAATTCTTCAATCGTGGCTTTGATGTCCGCATCTGACATTGCTTGCGGCATGCCATTCGGCTTCAAGCCCTCGGCATCGGTGTAAATGTCGCCCGCTGCTGCTACTGCCGACGGCGCCAGCAGGCGCGCGCCGGCGGGCAGGTTGAGCGCATGGCCGATGCGCCCGCAGTGCATAAACTGAATGAACATCTTCGCACCCTGCGTGTGAACCGCTTCGGTAATGAGCTTCCACCCCGCAACTTGAGCCGCCGAAAATATCCCGGGTATGCGCGGATAGCCCAGCCCATTGGGGGACGGAGACGTGCCTTCGGTGATAATGAGGCCGGCAGTTGCACGCTGCGCGTAATACTGCGCCATCAGATCGTTCGGGATGTTGCCGGTGGCGCGATTGCGCGTCATCGGTGACATGATCATGCGGTTTTGCAGCGAGAGCGGCCCGAGAGTGGCTTTTGAGAATAGCAAAGACATGATGGTTTCTCCTGAAGAAGTGATTAGCGAACTTTACTAAAAAGAAAAAATCCCGGGCACACGTTCCCGGAATAAATTGGTTGCTTACCAAGCGGGCTGACCGCCACAGAAAATTGATGCAAAGTAACAAGTTCCATCAGGGCGTGCTCCTACAGAATTATCCGCACGCACCTATTGTTCCACAACTGGTACAAAATTCGCAGCCGTCTTTTTTGATCAGTGTGGCGTTGCCGCATTCCTTGCAGATCTTGCCGGTGATTGGCTTGATTCCAGAACCCTTGTTTTTCGATGCGGGAATTTCCATCACGCCCATTTGCTGAATCGGGTAGCCGTGTTCGTCGAGTATGCCCAGCATGGCGTAGCGGTGGAGGATCAGCCTGGCGACATAGGAAACTGTCGACGGGTAACTTTCCATCTTGACGCTGCCGGGTACGCGCGCCATGAAGTCGCCCAGCGGCTCGCCGAAGTTAAGCAGCTTGCGCAGCTTCATGCCTATCCACGCGGGGTCGATGACGCGCATATCCAGGCTCAATATTTTGCATAACCCGTCGAGCGCGCGCGGGTAAACCCCTGACAGCCACATCGAGTAGGGGCGGCGCTGGCCGTCGGACAGCACCAGTTCCTTCAAACCTACGACAAAATCATCGCCGGTTCCGGCGTTGGAAATGTCCACTGTCCAGCTCATCGTGCCATCGGTGCCGGTTTTCGGTTCTTTTTTGGTGAACAGCGCGTCCATCATCGGAGTGGTGACATCATCGTTGACTTCCAGTGCGCCCAATTCCTCGATGCGGTATTTCAGCAAATGCGCAAACGCGGCCACCAGGCTCGGCATACGCTTCACTTCGCCGTTGGGCGGCATCGGCATGTCGAAGGCGTCATCACCGGCGGTCTTCATCAGCATTTCCAGCTTCATGCGCAACCACACCGGGTCGCGCGCGCGCATGTCCATCGACAGTGATTTTGCCAGCGCACCCAGGCCGCGCGGTTGTTCTGCGCCATTCACCCAGACTTCGAATGGATGATTGTTGCCATTCGAGGTGTGGGAAACGAAGGCCACGAAACTGCCCAGCGGATGTTTCACCACCTGCGAGACCCAGCCTTCGCTGCCGCTCGGCAGCTTGGGGCGGCCAGGCCAGCGCAGGGAGGCAAGCGCCGGTTTTGGGGTGGCTTCCAGCACGATGCGCCTGTCCTGGTCGAATACCAGATCCTGCGGCTGATCTTCTTTCTTTACCGGCTTGCTTTCCGGCGTGACGGATAACACCGAGCCCAGCACACTGTTGGGGCGGTAGGTCGCCAGCCCTTTCAGTCCGGCTTTCCATGCTTCGGTATAGAGGTCTTTGAAATTCTCGAAAGGATAGTCGGCTGGCACGTTGACGGTCTTGCTGATCGAGGTGTCGATAAACGGTGCGACAGCAGCCACCATCTTCATGTGATCGATCGCCGAAATTTCCAGCGCGGTGATGAAGGCGGGCGGCAGCTTGTCTACATCGCCGCCCATTTTTTTGTACAGGCGCCAGGCATGGTCTTCCACCGGATAATCTTTTGTGCTGCCATCATGCGTGCGTTTTTTTCGGGTATAGAACCAGGAGAAGGCCGGTTCTATGCCGTTGGAAGCATTGTCTGCGAATGCCAGCGAGATGGTTCCGGTGGGCGCGATCGACAACAGGTGGCTGTTGCGGATGCCGTGCTGGCGTATCCTGTTCTTGATGTCTTCAGGCAGGCGCGAGGCGAAGCGCGGCTCGGCAAGATATTGTTCGGCATCCAGCAGCGGAAAGGCGCCGCGTTCTATGGCCAGATCCACCGAAGCAAGATATGCATCGTCGCGCATGGCGCGTGTCAGTTCGGAAGCAAACGAACGCGCCTCATCGGTGTTGTAGCGCAAGCCCAGCATCACCAGCGCGTCGCCCAGCCCGGTATAACCCAGCCCGATGCGCCGCTTGTTCTGCGCTTCCTGCTGCTGTTCGGGCAGCGGCCAGGCAGTTGCGTCCAGCACATTGTCGAGCATGCGCACCGCGACTTGCACCAGTTGCTTGAAGGCCTCGTAATCGAAACTTGCTTGTGCCGAAAAAGGGTTTTTCACCATGCGCGTCAGGTCGATCGAACCTAGACAGCAGCAGCCATAGGGAGGCAGCGGTTGCTCCGCACACGGGTTTGTGGCCTCGATCACCTCGATATAGCTGAGATTATTGTCGCGGTTCATCAGGTCGATGAACAACACGCCGGGCTCGGCGTGGTCGTAGGTGCTCTCGATGATCTGTTTCCACAGATCGGCAGCCTGGACCTTGCGGTACACCCATTTGCCATCGGCCCGTCGCGTCGCACCCTGTTCCTTGAGCGCGGCAGCAGGCTCTGCGGGATGTACAAGCTCAAACTGCTGGTTATTTTCTACGGCTTGCATCAGGGCATCCGTGACGCCGACGGAAATGTTGAAGTTACGCAGATCGCCCTTATCCTTGGCGTGGATGAATTTCTCGATATCGGGATGGTCGCAGCGCAACACGCCCATTTGCGCGCCGCGCCTCGCGCCTGCCGATTCCACGGTTTCGCAGGAGCGGTCGAACACGCGCATGTATGAAATCGGCCCGCTGGCGCGGGAATTCGTGCCCCTGACCTGAGCGCCCTCGGGGCGGATGGACGAGAAGTCATAGCCGACTCCACCGCCGCGCCGCATGGTTTCGGCGGCTTGCTGCAAGGCGTCGTAGATGCCGGGTTTGCCATCGCTGATGCCGGAGATCGCATCTCCCACCGGTTGCACAAAACAGTTGATCAGAGTCGCCTGGATATTTAATCCTGCCGCCGAATTGATGCGCCCTGCCGGAACAAAACCGTTTTCCTGTGCCAGGAAAAACGCTTCTTCCCATCGGGTGCGCTGTTCCGGTTTTTCAACCTGGGCCAAACCGCGCGCCACGCGGCGGCGCACATCTTCAACCGAAGTTTCGCCGGGTTCGGCGTATTTTTCCAGTAATACTTCAGTGCTGATTTCTTGTGGCATTTTCGAGGTTCCTTCAAAAGATATTTTTGAGCAGGTTTCAATATTTTTTGCAAAACAGGCACGAAAATATTCATGCGGCCTGTGGAATTATGAAAATCTTCGCCAGTTTGAATAAAAACCGGGGAATTCATGCTGCGAGGTGCCGTAGTGTTGGACGGATTTGCTTACTGGAAGAAGCTGGCAAGTCCGGAAATATTTCGGGGGATACTGAATAAAAATGCAGCGTGAAACGAGAACAACCCAATCCCCTTGATTACACAAGCTACTTTAGCCAGTAAAGCAAAAACCACTACATCTAGTAGTGTATCCACTAATTTGTACTAATTGTAGTAGTGAAAAATAATTTGGCAAGCAGTATTTTTGGCCTGGATAATTTGACTAAATTATCCAGACAAGTTAGGCAAGCTTAAATCTTGAAGCGTAGTTGTTGATCTTTGCGGGGTGAAATAAATTATATGCAATATTCAATTGCCTCCGGGATACTCGGCTGGGTGACGGCGCATGGATTGCATCAATTAGTTGCGTAATGACGAATACTTCTATTGCTGTCTTCTTGCGTTTGGTCTCAGGCTGGCCTGCCATGAGTTATTTCCTTAATTGGGGCTGCTGCGGCCTTGCGCATGCAGGACGGCCAGCTCATATATCTCGGCCAGGTCTTCCTCGCTGACGTCTATCACACCTTCATTCATCTGGCATATCGCCCACTCGATGTCACCCAGTTCCAGCACTGCAACCGGCAGAGTTGTTTGCGGGACAGGGTGGTGCGGATAAGCTTGCGGTAACGGGTAATGCCTGCCCAAGATGTTGTTGAGCAGCAGTGCCAGCACAAGCAGGATTCCGGTATTGGCCGCCACAATGTAACCTGCCCATTGCCAGCCCATCGCGTGGAATTGCGCACTGCCCAGCACCATGATGAGCGCCGTTGCCGCACCCGGAGGGTGCAGGCAATGGAGGTAATGCATCAGGAATATCGCCAAGCCGACCGCACAGCCTGCAGCCAGCACATGATCCGGAATGAGCAGGCTGCATCCCCATCCAGCCAGTGCTGAAACCAGGTTTCCGCCGAGCATCGGCCATGGCTGCGCCATGGGGCTGTGCGGTGCCGCGAACAGGAGGAAGGTTGCCGCGCCCATCGAACCGAGCATGAGTTGCGGGTAATTGAATTGCGGCAGGAATTTTAGCGCTAATCCCATGAGCAGGATTGCAATACCGGCGGCCAGTGCGCTACGTATTTTTTCCGCGGCTGGTACAGGCGCGATGTGCGGCCTGAAAGACATGATGAAGTTTTTGATTTTCAAGATTCTGAGGACGCTAAATCCAGCATGTGGGACACCAGGCCATCCGCCAGCTTCGGCTCAAACCAGGTGGATTTGGGCGGCATCACTTCATTGGCGTCGGCAACTGCCATCAGGTCTTCCATGCTCGTGGCAAACATGGAAAAGGCTGCGGCCATTTCACCGCTGTTGACACGTTTTTCCAGCTCCGCCAAACCGCGGATGCCGCCGACAAAATCGATGCGCTTGTCGCGGCGCGGGTCGGTGATGCCGAGTACTGGCGAGATCAGGTGGTTTTGCAGCAGGCTCACGTCAAGGCGTGCCACCGGGTCGTTTGCGGGAATCAGGTCGGCGCGGATTTGCAGGCGGTGCCACTGGCCCGGCAGGTATAAACCGAACTCGCCGGGCTGAGAGGGCTTGACCGGCGCGGCGCTGGCCCGCACCGAGAAATTCTCGCTGATGCGTTGCAGAAATTGCGCCGCGTCCATGCCGTTAAGGTCGGCCATGACGCGGTTGTAATCCATGATCTTCATCTGGTGGTGGGGGAAGATGACGGACAGGAAATAGTTGTAGCTTTCATTGCCGCTGTGCTTCGGATTGGCTGTGCGCCGCGCTGCGGCGATGCGCGAAGCGGCAGCCGAACGGTGATGGCCGTCGGCGATGTAGAGGGCATGCATGGCGTCGAATGCGGCGGTCAACTGGCCGAGCGTCGCCGCATCGCGGATCACCCACAGCGTATGGCGGATACCGCCATCCGCGGTTACATCGGCGTCCGGTGTGCCGCCGGAGGCGCGCTCCAGCAGCTTGTCCACCTGCGGTGCGGAAGGATAGGCCAGCAACACGGGGCCGGTCTGGGCGTTGAGCGCATCAATCTGGCGCACCCGGTCATCCTCCTTGTCGGGGCGGGTGAACTCATGCTTGCGGATGCGGTTGGTGTCATAGTCCGGCACCGAAGCCGCCGCCACCAGTCCAGTCTGGCTGTGGCTACCCATGATCAGGCGGTATGCGTAATAGCAGGGTGCCGCATCGCGCACCAGCACGCCATCTGCCAGCATTTTGCCGAGGTTTTCCGCCGCCTTGGCATAGACCTCTGCCGAGTAGGGATCCGTGCCCACGGGCAAGTCGATTTCCGGTTTGGAAATATGCAGAAAGCTCCACGGCTTGCCTGCCGCGCGCACGCGCGCCTCGGCGGTGGAAAGCACATCGTAGGGTGGAGCGGCGATTTCGGCGGCTCGGGATGGCGCGGGGCGCAACCCGGTAAAAGGGCGGATCAGACTCATTGGTATTCCTTGTGAAAAGCTATCTATTTTACCAGTTCATTGAAAAAATTCTTGATTGCCAACACCCGCTGCTGCAGGTCACTGTATTTTAAATCAATGCGCAGCTTATCCTGCCCCGCCATCTTGATGTGCCGCTTGCTCTGGATCATGGTGATAACCTTCAGCGGATCGATTGGCGGGTTGGGCACGAACTGAATCTGGATGGCTTCTGAAGAAGCGTCCACCTTGCTGATGCCGAGCGGTTTGGCGGCGATACGCAGGCGGTGGCAATCGAGCAGGGTCTGCGCGGGTTCCGGCAGCAGGCCGAAGCGGTCGATCAGTTCCTGATGCATGTCGTCCAGTTCTTCCTGCGTGTTGCAGTTGGCGAGGCGCTTGTAGATCACCAGCCGCTGGTGGATGTCGCCGCAATATTCGTTTGGCAGCAGTGCCGGGGTGTGCAGGTTGATCTCGGTGGTGACGCCCAGCGGATGCGCCATGTCCGGTTCCTTGCCTTGGCGCAGCGAGCTGATCGCGGCGTTGAGCATGTCGGCGTACAGCGAAAAGCCGATCTCCTGCATCTCGCCGCTTTGTGATTCGCCCAGTACTTCGCCCGCGCCGCGTATCTCCAGGTCGTGCATCGCGAGGTAGAAGCCGCTGCCGAGCTGTTCCATCGACTGGATTGCTTCGAGACGCTTCTTCGCCTGTGCGGTGAGTGCTTCGGTTTCCACCAGCAGATAGGCATAGGCCTGGTGGTGCGAGCGTCCGACGCGTCCACGCAGTTGATGTAATTGAGCGAGGCCGAAGCGGTCGGCGCGGTTCATCAGGATGGTGTTGGCGGTCGGGATGTCGATGCCGGTCTCGATGATCGTGGTGCACAGCAGCACATTGAAACGCTGCTGGTAGAAGTCGCGCATCACGGATTCCAGATCGCGCTCGCCCATCTGCCCGTGAGCCACGCGGATACGCGCCTCGGGCAGCAGCGTAGTCAGCTTTTCCGCCATGTTGGCGATGGTGTCCACTTCGTTGTGCAGGAAATACACCTGCCCGCCGCGCTTCAGCTCGCGCAGCACCGCCTCGCGGATGATGCCGTTGCTGGTCTGCGCGACGAAGGTCTTGATCGACAAACGGCGCTGCGGCGCGGTGGCGATGATCGAAAAATCGCGCAGCCCTTCCAGCGACATCGCCAGCGTGCGCGGGATCGGCGTGGCGGTGAGGGTCAAGACATCTACTTCCGCCCGCAATGCCTTCAGACGCTCCTTCTGCTGCACGCCGAATCGGTGTTCCTCGTCGATGATGACCAGGCCGAGGTTGTGGAACTTCACGCCTTTCTGGATCAGCTTGTGTGTGCCGATGATGATGTCGAGCTTACCGTCGGCCATGTCTTTAAGCGCTTGCGCCTGCTCTTTCGCGGAACGGAAACGCGACAGCTCGGCGATCTTCACCGGCAGGTCGGCGAAGCGGTTGGAAAAATTCTGGAAATGCTGTTCGGCCAGCAGCGTGGTGGGCACCAGCACCGCGACCTGCTTGCCGTCCATCGCCGCGACGAACGCTGCCCTGAGCGCGACCTCGGTCTTGCCGAAGCCGACATCGCCGCAGATCAGCCTGTCCATCGGCTTTCCGGATTGCAGGTCGGCGATCACCGCCTCGATCGCGGCGGCCTGGTCGGGCGTCTCCTCGAAACCGAATCCGGCGGCGAACGCCTCGTAATCGTGTGGAGTCAGCTTGAACGCATGGCCCTTGCGCAGGGCGCGCTGCGCGTAGAGATTTAGCAGCTCGGCGGCGGTGTCGCGCACCTGCAGCATCGCGCGGCGCTTCGCCTTGTCCCATGCTTGTGTGCCGAGCTTGTGCAGCGGCGCGGTATCCGCCGCGCCGCCGCTGTAGCGGCTGATGACGTGCAGTTGCGCCACCGGCACATAAAGTTTGTCGGTGCCGGCATATTCCAGCAGCAGGAATTCGTTCTCGCCCTCGCCGAGGTCGAGGTTGACCAAGCCCTGATAGCGCGCGATGCCATGCTGCTCGTGCACCACCGGGTCGCCGACTTTGAGCTCGGACAGGTCGCGCAACATGCCCTCGACGTTGCTCTTCTTCGCGGCGCGCGCGGCGCGGCTGCGCGGTTGTGCTGCATACAGTTCGGTTTCGGTGACGATGGCCACTTTTTCGTCGGCCAGGATGAATCCGTTTTGCAACGGGCCGACGCACAGCATGAAGGCCGCATTGTTTTGCTGAAACTCCGCATAGCTCTCACAGACCGCCGGTGCAAGGCCGTATTCGTGCAGATAGCCCGCCATGATCTCGCGTCGTCCGAGGCTGTCGGCCAACAGCAGCGTGCGTCCGTCAAATCCATGCAGGAAGCCCTGGAATGCCTGTGTGGGAATATCGGCGCGGCGGTTCACCGCGATGTCGGGAATTGAAGCGGTAGGGCACGGGGTGTCTTTTTGGAGCGCGGAGCCTGTGGAGAGCGAGGGGAGTATGTCCAGCCGCGCAAACTCTTTCGCGCGGATGAAGAACCGCTCTGTATCCAGGAACAACTCCTTCGGCTCAAGCAGCGGGCGTTGCGGGTCGCCGCGCAACAGGTTGTAGCGCGACGCCGCGTCCTTAGCGAAAGTGGCGATGGCCTCGTCGACCTCGTGATGCAGGCAAAGCGTGGCATTCTTCGGCAGGTAGTCGAACAGCGTCGCGGTTTTGTCGAAGAATAGCGGCAGGTAATACTCGATGCCCGCCGGGGCAATGCCCTTGCTCACGCCCTTGTAAATAAATGATTTGGACGGATCGCCCTCGAAGCGATCGCGGAAGTTCTGGCGGAAGCGCGCCTGGCCTTTTTCATCCAGCGGGAATTCGCGCGCGGGCAGCAGGCGGATCTCCGGCACGGGATACAGCGTGCGCTGAGTATCCACGTCGAAGGTGGCGATGGTCTCGATTTCGTTGTCGAATAGGTCGATGCGGTACGGCAGTACGCTGCCCATCGCAAATAAATCGATGATGCCGCCGCGCACGCAGTATTCGCCGGGGGTAAGTACCTGCTGCACATGGTTGTATCCGGCGAGGGTAAGTTGCTCGCGCAGCTTGGCGATGTCAAGCTTTTCGCCCCGTTTGAGGAAGAAGGTGTAGGCGGCCAGATGTTCGACCGGCGGAAGCGGGTACAGCGCGGTGGTGAGTGGCACCACTATCACGTCGCTTGAACCGCTGCGTATGTGATGCAGCGTAGCCAGCCGCTCGGAGATCAAATCCTGATGCGGCGAGAAATGATCGTATGGCAGCGTCTCCCAGTCGGGAAGAAGATGCACGCGCAGTGCAGGGTTAAAAAATGGGATTTCTTCCACCAGCCGCTGCGCTTCAAGCGCGTTGGCGGCGATCACTGCCAGCGGAGATTTGCTTTTTGCGTATTGCGCCAGCGCAAGCGCATCGGAGGAACCGATTAGCTGAGAGTAGCGCGGACGGGAATGGGAGGACGAGAACAGCATGTGGGGAACGGCTAAGGGTTGCGGCTAATCAGAGGCGCATATTATAAGAGAAACGGCAACTTGCCGTTTTAGCGAAACTCAGTGCCATCGTTTTGGCGAAACTCCCTAACAGGGTTTTACATTACAATTCACCCATGTCTGAATTTCACGCATTGGTTCCCGCAGCCGGTTTTGGCGCGCGCATGGGCAATGAGCTGCCCAAACAGTATCTGCCGCTGGCCGGGCAGCCGATGATTTTTCATGCGCTGAATACCCTGTGTGCCAGTCCGGAAATTTCCACGGTGTTCGTTGCGCTGGCTCCCGATGATACGCTGTTCCACACCTATGACTGGTCGCGCTTCGGCGACAAGCTGCAGACGCTGTATTGCGGCGGGAAGACGCGAGCAGAGAGTGTGCTGAACGGGCTGCTGGCTTCCGAACTGGAGCCGGATGACTGGGTGCTGGTGCATGATGCGGCGCGCCCCTGTCTGACACATGCGCACCTTGCCAAACTGATTGCCGAATTGCGCGACGATGCGGTAGGGGGCGTTCTTGCTGTGCCGGTGGCTGATACATTGAAACGCGCCGATGAGGATGGGCGCGTTTTGCGCACTGAAAACCGCGAACAATTATGGCAGGCGCAGACGCCGCAGATGTTCCATGCCGGATTGCTGGTACAGGCATTGCAACGCTGCAACAGTGTTACGGACGAGGCTTCGGCAATTGAGGCGTTGGGCTTGCGGCCCAAGCTGGTGTTGAGCGAACCGACTAATTTCAAGGTGACCTATCCGCAGGACTTGCTGCTGGCGGAGTTGCTGCTGAAGGAAAAAATGTAGATCGGGCTATGCCCGACATGGTGGGCATAGCCCACCCTACGAAACACGCGGGAGGAGTGCAATGAGAATCGGACAAGGTTTTGACGCTCATCAACTGGTAGAGGGCCGCAAGCTCATCATCGGCGGCGTTGAGATTCCTTACGGCAAGGGGCTGCTCGGACATTCCGATGCGGATGTACTGCTGCATGCAATCTGCGATGCGCTTCTCGGTGCGGCGGCGCTAGGCGACATCGGCAGACATTTTTCCGATACCGACGCCAAGTACAAGGACATCGACAGCCGCATCCTGCTTCGCGAGGCATTGCATCTGGTGCGCGAACAGGGCTATCGCGTGGGGAATGTGGATGCGACGATCATCGCGCAGGCGCCGAAGATGGCGCCGCATATCCCGCAGATGGTGGTGCATATCGCCGCCGACCTGCGCGTGGAAAAAGGCGCAGTCAACGTTAAGGCGACCACCACCGAGCAACTGGGGTTTAGCGGACGCGGCGAGGGCATCGCGGCGCAGGCGGTGGTGTTGTTGCTTGCAGATTGAGAACAGAAAACAAATGTCCACGAAAAACACGAAAATCACGAACAACGACAAAGCCATCCAACACATGCAATCGGAAGCTGCCTCATCCAGTTCGAGTTGTTGTATTTGTTCGTGCCTTTCGTGTTTTTCGTGGACAAAAGACTTGTAGATGAACGTTCTCGCTTTAGAAACTTCTACCGAATACTGTTCGGTTGCGTTGTGGCAGGATGGTGCGGTCACGGATCGCTGCGAGCTGGCCGGGCAGAAACATTCCGAAATTCTGATGGTGATGCTGGATGCATTGCTCAAGGAAGCTGGCGTAAAGCTGGCGCAACTCGACGGCATCGCATTCGGCATGGGGCCGGGGTCGTTCACCGGCGTGCGCATCGCCTGCGGTGTGACACAGGGCTTGGCGCTCGGTGCAAACCTTCCGGTAGCGGGTATATGTACGCTGCAAGCACTGGCGGAGGCTTCCGGCAGGCCGCGCGTGATCGTGGCGCTGGATGCGCGCATGGGCGAGATTTATCACGCAGCGTATGAAAAACATGATGGCGCCTGGGCAACCGTGAGTGAACCCTGCCTGTGCAAACCGGAAGACGCATCACCTGTGCCGGGCAATGACTGGTTTGGTGCGGGTAGTGGTTATGCAATATACAGTGCGGCATTGAGCGGGCGTTACGCCGGGCAGTTGATGAGCGCAGATGGCTCCGCCGTGCCGCAGGCTGCCGCGATTGCCATCCTCGGCGCCGCGCAGTTTGCGCAGGGCCGCGGGGTGGATGCGGCAGAGGCTTTGCCTCTGTATCTGCGCAACAAGGTGGCTTTCAAAACCAGCGAACGTGAACAGCAAGCTCGCGCAAGAGTAAATTGTTGATGCGCGCGATGACGCAGGCCGATGTGGATGCGGTGCTGGCCATCGAACAGGCCGTGCAGGCCTACCCGTGGACGCGCGCGAATTTTGACGATGCGCTGGACAACGGCTATATATGCCGCGTCGATGAAGCAGATAGCGGCGAAATTCGCGGCTATGCGGTATTGATGCCGGTGGTGGACGAGGCGGAGTTGCTGACCATCGGCGTGGCGGCGGCGCAGCAGCGCAGGGGATTGGGGCGCGCGATACTGGGCGAGATGCTGGAGGCAGCGCGAGGCAGGAATATACGGCGCGTATTTCTCGAAGTGTGCTCATCCAATGTCGCCGCAATTGCCTTGTATCGCAGTGCGGGTTTCAGCGAGATCGGCGTGCGGCGCGGTTACTACCGGAATGCGGGTGGCAGCGAAGATGCCATCACAATGATGTGCGAGTTGATGGATGAAAAAAATGGACAGGCGTGAAGCAATCCTGCGCGAGTTGAATTTGTACCCGTTGTGGCAGCGGCGCGGCAAGCCAGCGCCCGTTGAAACGGCGGTTGAGGCAGCCCATTCCGTTTCATCTCATGTTCCCGATAATATCCCCAGCCAATTGATCGATCCGTCGATAGCCGAAGGCCAGGTCGCCGTTGATTCAGTTATGGGAGAGAGGCGTGCGGCTGTCATTCCCGTGGGAGTGGCTGACAAAAGCCGCGAACAACGCATCGGCGAACTCGACTGGCCGCAACTGAAGGCGATGGTGCGCGACTGCACCGCCTGCAAGTTGCGCGCCGGCTGCACACAAACGGTATTCGGCGTGGGTGACGAGCAAGCCGAATGGCTGTTCATCGGCGAAGGGCCGGGGGCGGATGAAGACATACAGGGTGAGCCGTTTGTCGGGCAGGCGGGCAAGCTGCTCGACAACATGCTGCTTGCGATCAAAATCAAGCGCGGGAAAAATGTGTACATCGCCAACATTGTCAAATGCCGCCCGCCCAACAACCGCAATCCCGATGCGGAGGAAATCGCGACCTGCCTGCCATATCTGCAACGGCAGATCGAACTGATAAAACCCAAACTGATTGTGGCATTGGGCAAGACTGCATCGACCGCGCTGCTGGGTAAAGATGCGCCACTGGGTTCGTTGCGCGGCAAGCTGCATGACTATCGGATGTCGACTGCGACAGGATTGGGTGAGGTGCAAGTGGACGTGAGCAGCCGCCAGCCGCCCCTGATGGAACTACCAGCCACTCGACTAGGCGAGCAAACAACGCTCGCCAAGTCGCTGGTTGTCCCGCACCAGACGACTTCATCGCGCCGTGTCGGGGCGGCTATCCCTTTGATCGTCACTTACCATCCGGCGTATTTACTTCGCAGCCCATCGGAAAAAGCCAAGGCGTGGCAGGATTTGTGTTTCGCAACGGATGTAATGCAGAAATTGTAGCGGGGCAAGGCGTGCCTTGTTCCAGCGGGTATCTGCTAGAATCCTCACAGAGTGCATTTAAGGCGCATCAATTCAAACCATGCAAAACCGGTATCTCGGCAAAATCAATGTGTTTGTAATAGTTTCGGTGACAGTGGCTTTGCTGTTCGTCGCGCTGTTGTACGTCCAATATGGCCGCTCCAGGCCCGGCATAAAAATCGGTGTGCTGCACTCGCTCAGCGGCACGATGGCAGTCAGCGAAACACCGCTGGTGGACGCGGTGCGGCTGGCGGTGGAAGAGTCGAACCAGACAGGCGGGGTGAACGGCCGGCAGATCGAGATGATCGTTGCCGACTGCCGCTCGGATGCCGAGTATTGCGCGCGACAGGCGGAGAAACTCATCACCCAGGATGGTGTGCAGGCGTTGTTCGGCTGCTGGACATCGGCTTGCCGCAAAGCCGTCAAACCTGTTGTCGAAAAGCACCATCATCTGTTGTTCTATCCGCTGCAATATGAAGGTCTGGAACAATCGCCCGACATCATCTACACCGGCGCGGCGCCCAACCAGCAAATCATTCCGATGGCGTTATGGGCGTTGGAGCACAAGGGTAAACGCTTTTACCTGATCGGTTCGGATTACATTTTTCCGCGTACCGCGAATCTCATGGTCAAGGAGATATTGTTCGCGCAAGGCGGACAGTTGCTTGGCGAACGGTATGTACCGATGGGGGCAAGCGATATGGCGGCAGTGGTGAAAGAAATTGCCACGCAGCGTCCCGATTTCGTGTTGAACACGCTGAATGGCGATAGCAATCTGCATTTCTTTCGCGCGCTGCATGAGGCGGGCATTAGTGCGTCGAAGCTGCCGGTATTTTCCACCAGCATCGCGGAGGTTGGATTGGCGGCAATGGGGGCAGACCTGACAACGGGACATTACGCCGCGTGGAATTATTTTCAGAGCCTGGATAATGCCGAGAACAAAGCCTTTGTCGAGCGCTTCAAGCAGCGCTTCGGCAGGGAGCGTGTGCTGGACGACCCGATGGAGGCAGCCTATATCGGTGTGAAGCTCTGGGTGAATACCATTCGCAGCATGGATACAACGGATCTAAAACTGGTAAAAACTATTCTTGCGCAGCAAACCCTGCTTGCCCCGGAGGGAATCGTCGCGGTTGATTACGCAACCGGCCATCTGTGGAAAACGCCGCTTATAGGGAAGGCGCGACCTGACGGGCAATTTGACATCGTCTGGAAAGCCCCGCAGCCGGTACGTCCCGCGCCATTTCCGTTTTATCGCAGCCAAGTGGAATGGCTCGACGAACAGAAAGCATTGACGGAAGCGCAGCCATGAAATTCACTTCGCTCACCTATCGCTTTTTGCTTTGGTTCCTCGTGGGCTCGCTATTGCCGTTGGCATTGTTCGGTTATTTAACCTTGCTTCAAAACGAAGCCGCGTTGCAGAGTGAAATACAAAACAGGCTTACGCGTCTCGCGGACAAGAAAACACTGGAAATAAAAAACTATTTATTTGAGCGGGAGCAGAATGCCAGGCTGTTGGCACGCGGTAAGCTGGTAGAAGAAGCAATATCCAGTTTGTCGGTTGCTTACTCGCGCCATCGACCTGATTCGGCGGAATATAACAAGGCTTTAAAACAATTCGATAATTATTTTAAAGCCTACATTGACGAAAACTCGCTGTTTTATGATGTATTCCTGATTACGCAACAGGGCGAAATCATTTACACCATGCAACATGAATCTGATTTCGCCACCAATCTGATTAAGGGTCCCTATCGTGATTCGCTGTTAGCCCAAGTATTCCGCGAGTCGCGCATGACACTGGAAAGCAGTATTTCTGATTTCGAGTTTTATGCACCCACCAACGCACCCGCCGCGTTTGTTGCCGCGCCGATTATCCGTGGTGGCGCATTAACAGGGGTGCTTGCATTACAGCTTAATACCGAGCGTATCTATCAGGTGGCAAGGGATTCGGTAGGGCTGGGTTTAACCGGGGAGACCGCACTCGCCAAGCTGATCGATTCCGAACAGGCAATCTTTGTCGCTCCGCTCGATAGCGATCCGCAGGCGGCCTTCAAGCACAAAATAAATCTCAAAACGTCGGCGATCCCGATGCGAAATGCATTGATGGGTGAGCGCGGCACCGGAATGGGGCTCGACTACAGGGGCAAGCAGGTTGTGGCCGCGTGGCGCTACCTGCCGGAATTAAGCTGGGGAATGGTAGTCAAGATGGATGCGGATGAAACTTTTGCTCCCCTTTACCAACAGCGAAAAAACCTTCTAGAGGCGTTGTTGGCGTTGATACTGTTTACTGGAGTTGTTGCATTCTATTTTGGCAGGCGGCTGGTCGTGCCGCTCAAGAGCTTCGCCCTCACCGCAGATGAAGTTGCCAAAGGCGATCTAAGCAAGCGTGTCGACGAAACCCGCGCGGATGAAATCGGCGCATTAGGGCGCGCCTTTAACCGCATGACTGAAAACCTTCAATCGATGTATCGCACGATGGAAGACCGCATCGAGGAGCGCACCCGTGATTTGAATGTGACCAACGAGCAGCTGCTGGAAGAAATTAACGAGCGCGAGCATATAGAAAAATCGCTGCGGGAAAGCCAGGTTGAGTTGCTGCACAACCAGGAATTGCTCAACGAAGCGCAACGGCTGGGACAACTGGGTAGCTGGGAGCTGGATCTAGTTAGCAGCGAGTTGCGCTGGTCGGATGAAATCTACCGTATCTTCGAGCTTGAACGGGCGACGTTCACGCCTACCTATGAAAATTTCCTGAGCGTGATTCATCCCGATGACCGTGAGAAGGTGAATCAGGCTTATACGCAATCGCTGGAGTATCGCAAGCCTTACGATGTGATTCACCGCTTGAGGCTTGCGGATGGCCGTATCAAATGGGTGCGTGAACATTGCAGCAGCGAGTTTGATGCATCCGGCAAGCCGCTGCGTTCGGTGGGGGCGGTGCAGGATATTACCGAGCAGAAGGTGGCAGAAGATCGTTTGCGTATTGCGGCGACGGCGTTCGAGACACACGAAGCCATCCTGATTACCGATAAGAATGCGAATATCATCCGCGTCAATCAGGCGTTTCAGGACATTACCGGTTACAGCTCGGAAGAAGTGTTGGGCAAGAATCCGCGCATTCTCAGTTCGGGCCGCCAGGACAGGGCTTTTTATACGAACATGTGGCAACAGTTGCTGACTACCGGCTCGTGGACCGGTGAGTTGTGGGACAAACGCAAGGATGGGCAACATTATCCGAAGTGGCTGACCATCACCGCCGTTAAAGACGAACGTGGGGAAACAACCGACTATGTCGCCATCTTCAGCGACATCACCTCGCGCAAACAGGCCGAGGAGGATATCCACAATCTGGCATTCTATGATTCGCTGACCAGTTTGCCCAATCGCCGCTTGTTGCTGGACCGTTTCCGCCTGGCGCTGTCGCTGTCGGCGCGCAGCAGGCATTACGGCGCGGTGCTGTTCCTCGATATGGACAGGTTCAAGACGCTCAACGATACCCTGGGTCACGATTATGGCGACCTGTTGCTGATCGAAGTGGCCGGGCGCCTCCGGTCATGTGTGCGCGAGGCGGATACCGTGGCGCGCCTGGGTGGCGATGAATTCGTGGTGTTGCTCGAAGAAGTCGATATGATCGCGGAAGAGGCTTCGCAAAAGACCGCGCAGATTGCCGAGAAGATACGCGTGGCACTGACTGAGCCCTACCTGCTTAAAGGGCACGAGTATCACAGCTCGCCGAGCATCGGCGTATGTTTGTATCGCGGCAATGAAGAGTCGGTGGAAGAATTGCTCAAACATGCCGACATGGCGATGTATCAGGCCAAGGGTGCAGGGCGAAATGCTGCGCACTTCTTCGACCCCGCCATGCAACTGGCAGTGGAAACACGCGCGGCCCTCGAGGCGGATTTGCGCCGTGCCGTATCAGGCAAACAGCTTCGCCTGTATTACCAGATACAGGTTGACAACGATCAGCGCCCGCTGGGTGCGGAGGCGCTGGTGCGCTGGGCGCATCCGAAGCGAGGCATGGTTTCACCAGCGCAATTCATTCCCATCGCAGAGGAAAGTTCGCTGATTCTCGATATAGGGCATTGGGTGCTGGAAACGGCATGCCAGCAACTTGAGGGATGGAGTAAAAATGAGTTGACGCGTGAACTGACACTTGCGGTCAACGTCAGCGGGCAACAGTTCCGCCTGCATGACTTCGTAGAAAGAATTTCGGCAGTGCTGGGTGCCCATCAAGTTGACCCGGGGCACCTGAAGCTGGAGTTGACCGAGAGCGTGGTATTGAACGACGTGGCCGATGTGGTGGCAAAGATGCACGCGCTGAAGGCGCTCGGCGTCAAGTTGTCGATGGATGATTTTGGCACCGGCTATTCATCGCTGTCCTATTTGAAGCTATTGCCGCTCGATCAAATCAAGATCGACCAGAGCTTCGTGCGCGATATTGCAACCGATCCCAATGATGCGGTGATGGTGCAAACCATTATTGACATGGCGCAGAACTTCCGCCTGAACGTGATCGCTGAAGGTGTGGAGACAGAAGCTCAACTGGGCTTCCTCAAGCAGAATGGCTGCATGGCGTATCAGGGCTATCTGTTCAGCAAACCCGTGCCGATCAAGGAGTTTGAAGCTCTGCTGGGTACGGGCAATTCGTGAATTGCCCGTACGCAAAAATTCCGTAGGGGCGATTCATGAATCGTCCAGATAACCTTCCACACCGCCGCAGCATTCGTTTGCAAGGGTACGATTATTCGCAAGCAGGCGCGTATTTTGTCACGGTATGTACGCAAGGCAGGGAGTGTTTGTTCGGCGGCATCGAAAACGATGCGATGGCATTGAATGAATACGGATGCGTGGTGCGGGATGAATGGTTGAAGACAGCAGAAATCCGCACGGAAATTCAGGTGAGTGAATTCGTGGTGATGCCCAATCATTTTCATGGGATTATCATCATTGCCGAACCAACCTTTGGGGCAATTCGTGAATTGTCCCTACCATACGACCATTCTGTAGGGGCGATTCACGAATCGCCCTTGCCATCGCGGCAACAACGACGCCAGATGACATTATCAAAGATCGTCGGACGATTCAAAATGCTAACCGCAAAACGCATTAACGAAACCCGCCAAATGTCCGGCGTTTCGGTCTGGCAACGTAATTATTATGAACATGTCATCCGCAACGAAGCTGATTACGCGCAAATTGCCGAATACATCGGGGATAATCCGCGCCGCTGGGAAGATGATACGTTGCACCCGAATGCAACGTAGGGACAATTCGCAAAAGGGCAATTCGTGAATTGCCCCTACGCCCACACTATCATTCAGTAGGGGCGATTGGCAACGCAACTAGCCATTTGACTTGGCTATCAAAAGACGATAGCCAAGTCGCTGGTTATCACGAATCGCCCACGCCGTTCCCCTACATGTTTCCCCTGTCCTGATCGTGCCCGTGTTTCTTGTACAGCGCGGCCATGATGCCGGACAGCAGCAGGCCGAATACCAGGATGATGAAGTAGATGCCGAAATCCAGTTTCTGCATCTCTGCATACAGCCCCAGCATCGCGAAAATGCTCAGGTTTTCGTTGAAATTCTGCACAGCGATGGAGCGCCCCGCGCCCATCAGCAGGTGGCCGCGATGTTGCAGCAGAGCGTTCATCGGCACCACAAAATAGCCGCCCATCGCGCCTATCACAATCAACAGTAAAATTGCCAGCGTGCTGTTTGTCACCGGAATCATCATCAGCACGGCGATGCCCATTGCTATGCCGACCGGTAGTACCCTCACCGAATGTTCCAGCTTGATGAACTTCGCCGCCAGCACCGAGCCGATGGCGATGCCGACGGCTACCCAGGCGGTGAGCTTGGCGGCCTCGCCGATGTTGTAATTCAGGGCGACGGCAGCCCAGCCGAGTACCAGCAGGCGCAACGTGGCTCCCGCTCCCCAGAATAGCGTGGTGACCGCCAGCGAAACCTGGCCGAGCGGGTCTTTCCACAGCAGCCTGAAACAGTGTGCGAATTCAGTTATCAGAAAAATCGGGCTTCGGTTTAATGGCTTGTGGTCAATGTCCACATGCGGGATGCGGAGGTTGAACATCGTCGCGACGAGATAGATGAATGCGATGAATGCGATGGCCAGTTTCGGCGGTGTGTCTATGCCGATGTCTATCAGCGGTACGTCCCACCACCTCAGTATGGGGTTGGCGATTTCCGGGGTGATGAGTACGCCGCCGACCACTGCGCCGAGGATGATGGCGAGGACGGTCAAGCCTTCCATCCAGCTATTCGCCAGAACCAGTTTTCCCGCCGGCAGGTATTCGGTGAGGATGCCATATTTGGCAGGTGAATAAGCCGCCGCGCCGAATCCTGCCACACCGTAGGCGATGAGAGGGTTGACCCCGGCCAGCATGGTGAGGCAGCCGCAAAGTTTGATGGTATTGCTGATGAACATCACGCGGCCCTTGGGCATGGAATCGGCGAATGCACCGACGAACGGCGCCAGCACAATGTAGGACACCACGAATGCTTCCTGCAGCACGGGAGTATGCCAGGCAGGAGCGTGCATATCCTTCAGCAGGGCAATGGCAGCAAACAGCAGGGCGTTATCCGCAAGCGCGGAAAAGAACTGCGCCGCAAGGATGATGTAGAAACCGGAATTCATGCAGAATAAGATAATTTTTACAGGCCGATTTATATCACGAAAGCATAGCCCCTGCTATTATTCGAGCTTAGCAAATATTCTTGCGGTAAGTCAGTTTTCATGCCACGTCCCATTCAAGCCTATATCGATCTGAGCGCGCTGGAGAGCAATCTCCAGGTGGCGCGCCGTGCCACATCCGCACGCCTCATGTCCATCATCAAGGCGGATGGCTATGGGCATGGCATGCTGCGAGTTGCCGAAGCGCTGTCTGCCTCGGACGGTTTTGCGTTGCTGGATATCCAGGATGCGGTGCGTTTGCGCGATGCGGGTTTTCGCCAGCCTATCCTGATGCTGGAAGGTTTTTTTGATGCGGACGACCTGGCCCCGGTTGCCGAACACGATCTGGCTTGCGTGATCCACAGCCCGTGGCAGCTCGCCTTGCTGGATGCCTATCCGAAAAACGGGCAGCTGGATGTCTGGCTCAAGGTCAACAGCGGCATGAACCGTCTCGGTTTTGCGCCGCAGCAAGTGGCGCAGGCGATGGAGCATTTGCGCCGCCATCGCGCCGTGTGCAGCATCACCCTGATGACGCATTTTGCCAATGCCGA
The DNA here is from genome assembly GCA_023259055.1 of Nitrosomonadales bacterium. Lineage (GTDB taxonomy): Bacteria > Pseudomonadota > Gammaproteobacteria > Burkholderiales > Gallionellaceae > Gallionella. Next base: position 148,528 of record JAHFQZ010000001.1, on the reverse strand, counting down.
CGAGGCGCGCGGAGTGAAAGAGCCGCTCACCTTATTCAACGAAATTGCCGCACCTTGCCGCGTGCCGCGAAGCCTGGCGAATTCCGCCGCGCTGCTGCGCTACCCGGAAACTCACGGCGAGTGGGTGCGTCCCGGCCTTATGTTGTACGGCGCGTCGCCGTTCGCCGAAGTCAGTGCACAACAACTCGGCTTGAAACCGGCGATGACCCTGAGCAGCAGCATCATTGCAGTGCAGGAATTGCGTGCCGGCGACGAGATTGGCTACGGTTCGCTGTTCCGTGCCGAACATCCCATGCGCATCGGCATTGTCGCCTGCGGCTATGCCGACGGCTATCCGCGCCATGCGCCGAACGGCACGCCGATCCTGGTGGAGGGGCAGCGAGTACAAACTTTGGGGCGTGTCTCGATGGACATGCTTTATGTTGATTTGAGCAAACTGCCGCAAGCCGGTGTCGGGAGTGCCGTTACGCTGTGGGGTGATGGCCTGCCGATCGAGGAAGTGGCGCGTGCGGCGGGGACCGTCAGCTATGAATTGATGTGCGCGCTGACGGAACGCGTGCCGGTTGTCTGTTAAAACCTGTCCACGAAAGACACGAAAAGCACGAAATTAAGACAACAATTCGAAATGACCAACTAATGTCTTCGTCAGACGTTTATTTTTGGCATGAAGTTTTTTGTATTTTTCGTGTCTTTCGTGGATGAATTGTTGTTTTGATGTTGATAGAGGGAGATAAAGAACATGTTGGGTATCATTGGTGGCAGCGGCGTTTACAACATTGATGGATTGCAGAACACCCGCTGGGTCAAGGCGACGTCATCATTCGGCGAACCTTCGGATGAAGTACTGATCGGCGAACTTGCGGGGCAGTCCATCGCCTTTCTGCCGCGCCACGGACGAGGGCACAAGATACCGCCGTCCGGGATCAACTTCCGCGCCAACATCGACGCGCTCAAGCGCCTCGGCGTGACGGACATCATTTCGGTGAGCGCGGTGGGATCGCTGCGCGAACACCTCGCACCGGGCATGTTCGTCATCGTCGACCAGTTCATCGACCGCACCTTCGCTCGCGAAAAAAGCTTCTTCGGCAACGGCCTGGTCGCGCATGTCTCGATGGCGCACCCGGTGTGCCATCGTCTGGGCGATCATCTTTATGCGGCGGCGCAGCAGGTTGGCATCCCGGTGTCGCGCGGCGGCACCTATCTGGCGATGGAAGGCCCGCAGTTCTCCAGCCTTGCGGAATCCGAGCTGTACCGCTCGTGGAATTGCGATGTGATCGGCATGACCAACATGCCGGAAGCCAAGCTCGCGCGCGAAGCCGAGATTTGCTACGCCACCGTTGCGATGGTCACCGACTACGACTGCTGGCATCCCAATCATGACGACGTCACGGTCGAGGCGATCATCAAGGTGCTGTTCGAAAATGCCGACAAGGCACGCGCGCTGGTAAAGAACGTCGCCCCGCGCGTACATGGTGATGCGAAAGCGTGCGACTGCGGATGCCGCAGCGTGCTGCAATACGCCATCATCACCGCGCCAGAAGCGCGCGATCCGGCGATGATCGAGAAGTTATCTGCCGTAGCAGGGCGGGTGTTGAAAAAATAATTGTAGGAGCGGGCCATGCCCGCGAACAATCATGTCGCGGGCATGGCCCGCTCCTACAACAAATAAAATGCATTAGGCCGTTCGTGGTTAAGTAGTGACTTAGCACGGGGTTATCGTGGTTAGACAATACTTAGTTGTTTAATCAGAGCTTGTCGAACCACATGAACCGAAAATAAGCTCTTCGACAAGTTCAGGGCGAACGGACTACTAGGTTTGTGCCATATAGAAAATATTGAGGAGAATTAAAGTGACCATAAAATCCAAAATCCGCACCGTTCCGCACTACCCCAAGCAGGGCATCCAGTTCCGCGACATCACCACCCTGCTCAAAGACCCCGCAGGTTTCCGCGCCACCGTGGACGAGCTGGTGGCGCGCTACAAAGACCAGAAGATCGACAAGATCGCCGGCATCGAGTCGCGCGGTTTTATTTTGGGTGCGCCGCTGGCTTACGCGCTGAACAAAGGCTTCATCCCGATCCGCAAGAAAGGCAAGCTGCCCGCCGAAACCATAGGCCACGACTACGAACTCGAATACGGCACCGACCGCATCGAGATCCACACCGACGCGATCCAGAAAGGCGACCGCGTGCTGCTGGTAGACGACCTGATTGCCACCGGCGGCACCGCCGAAGCCGCCTGCACGCTGATCGACAAGATGGGCGGCAAGATCGTCGAATGCTGCTTCATCATCGACCTGCCGGATATCGGCGGGCGTGCCAGGCTGGAGAAGCTGGGGCACAAGGTGTTTGCGTTGTGCGAGTTCGAGGGTGACTAGCAGGAACCCCATGAAAACTTACCAAGACACCGAGACAGGACAGCTTCATGCATTTGATGACGGGGTTGATCCATTCAAGCTCAATAATCGAAATGTTCCTACCACGTTGTCTGAGAATGTTATTCCCAAGCCAAGCGAGTCTCATGTTTGGCTCAACGGTGATTGGGTTAAAGATACCGAAGTGCCCAAAGGTTATAAGCCACCAAAATCTAGCGTTCCTGCATACAATCCGGCATGGATGGCATTTCTAAATCCCTATACCGTTGTCCTTCCTGATACAGAAGGCAAGTTTGAAATTTCGATTGAACAGATAAATTTTAATTCTTATGACAACGGGAAGTTGTCCGAAGCTGTTGCAACATTACCGCTCACCAATACCAAGCATATTAATGCTCTGATTGGTTACTATGGGGTAATCGCAATTCCAAGAAATGCTGACTATCCTTCGGCGGAGATTGCACTCGATAACATCAACCGAATATTTTGTGCGATTTTACTTGGTGGGGTACATGCTGAAGTAATAAGCCCGCGAGAATTGCTTGGTGGCAGTTTGGAAAGCAAGACAAATATTTTTGTTTACCACGACGGATTGCACTCCAGACTTCGACATAAGTGGGCATCAGTGCAAGAACGTATTGTCTTAATGAATCCTCGAACCGTTCGTGTGTTCGAGCTGAGGAATGCATATCTTCAAGGGATTAATGTAATTGATGCGATAAAGAATTTCTCACCGTTTTTTCTGTTGCATGGATACTCTGCAATGGTGCACCAAAATCGGAGTGAAGCTTTAAGCAGCCTTTGGATTGTTATTGAGCAACTCACATCCTTCTTATGGGAAAACCGCTTCCTGAGCACACCAGAGTTTCACCCAGTCAATATGAAATACAGACTCGATTCGCTCAAACAAGATAACCGCACATGGTCAACGTCAGTTAAACATGAATTGCTGTGGCAAACTAAACTTCTTTCTGAGGACTGTTTTGCTGCATTGTCGTCAGCGCGTAAGCAACGAAACAATTTAGTACATGAAGGGGTTATCCCCGATTTTGACGTCATCAACAATCTGTGGAAATGCATGTACGAATTGTTCGAATCTGCTTCAGGTATCAGCCTGATAGGGATGCGTCGATTGGTTATCCTTGAATCCCCTGAACTTGGTTTTCCAGAAAAAAACAATTTTGATGAATGGTTGGCTCTTTCAGCAATTAAATAAATTTACAAACTATGAAAATTAACGGCACCCCTTATCGCACCATCTGGCCCACCTCCGACAACGCGGCGGTGGAGATCATCGACCAGACCAGACTACCGCATGTTTTTGCCACGCTGCGCCTCGACACCATGCGTGACGCCGAGCGCGCGATCAAGGACATGCAGGTGCGCGGCGCGCCGCTGATCGGCGTGACGGCGGCTTATGGCGTGGCGCTGGCGATGCGTGAACTTGCTTCGGATGCAGCGCTGGCAAATGCCTGCAAGGTCCTGCTGGCCGCACGCCCGACGGCCGTGAACCTGCGCTGGGGCGTTGAGAAGATGCGCGTACTGCTGGCTCCGCTGCCCGAGGACGAACGCGTTGCTGCGGCGTGGAAAGAAGCGGCGCGCATCGCCGACGAGGACGTGGCGATCAATGCGGCGATCGGCAGGCATGGCAGCGATATTATCCGCGCGATCCACCAAAAGAAGGGCGGCACGGTTAACGTGCTCACCCACTGCAATGCCGGCTGGCTCGCGACGGTGGACTGGGGTACGGCGCTGGCGCCTATCTATACCGCGTTCGACGCGGGCATTCCGCTGCATGTGTGGGTAGACGAGACCCGTCCGCGTAACCAGGGCGCGAGCCTCACCGCATGGGAGCTCGGCCAGCACGGCGTGCCGCATACCGTGATCGTCGATAACGCGGGCGGGCATCTGATGCAGCACGGCATGGTGGACATGGCGATCGTCGGCTGCGACCGCGTCACCGCGCGTGGCGACGTGTGCAACAAGATCGGCACCTACCTGAAAGCCTTGGCGGCACACGACAACGGCGTGCCGTTCTACGTGGCGCTGCCCACCCCGACGATAGACTGGACTCTGCAGGATGGCGTGAAGGAAATTCCAATTGAGGAACGCGCGGCGGAGGAAGTGACGCATATCGCCGGGCTGTGCGACGACGGGCAGGTGCGCACCGTGCAGGTTACCCCGCAGGGTTCGCGTGCTGCTAACTACGGCTTCGACGTCACGCCGGCGCGGCTGGTGTCGGGGTTGATTACCGAGCGCGGTGTGGTGAAGGCAGATTCGGGGGCGATGCGGGTGTTGAAGTAGGGACGTGCAATACCAGTTCCTTCCCCCTTGCAGGGGGAAGGTTAGGATGGGGGTAGAACAGTGGAGCAGCGGGGAAGCCAAGTTTCTACCCCTTCCCTAGCCCTCCCCCTGCAAGGGGGAGGGGATGGTAGGCGAGAGTTTTTGAAATTCATATGAACGGAACAAGCAATGGAAAATCTCTGGAACGAAACGGAAGCAAGCAAACACAAAGACATCCTCGCGGAGCGCGTTTATTCGTCGCGCTTACTCGGCGCGAACCCTAACCTGGTGCTGCACGGCGGCGGCAATACCTCGGTGAAGGGCGTCAGCAGGAACATCTTCGGCGAGGATGTAGAAACATTATTCGTGAAGGGAAGTGGCTCCGACCTTGCGACGATAGAGGCAAAGGACTTTGTCGCGGTGCGCATGGATGCGATGCTGAAGCTGTCTCGACTTGAAAAGCTGTCGGACATCGACATGGCGCGCGAGCTCAAGCTGGCTTCGCTCGACCCCTCTGCGCCCGCGCCGTCGGTCGAGGCCATCCTGCATGCGCTGATTCCGCACCGCTTTGTGGACCACACCCACGCCGATGCGATCGTGACGGTCACCAATACCGCCGATGGCGAGGCGCGCATCCGCGAAATTTACGGCGACGAAGTCATCGTGCTGCCCTACGTGATGCCGGGATTCGATCTTGCGAAACTATGCGCCAAAGTATTCCCCGCACAGGCCACACCGCGCACTGTCGGCATGGTGCTGATGAACCACGGCATCTTCAGTTTCGGCGACACATCGAAGCAGGCATACGACCGGATGATCGAGCTGGTTGGTCGCGCCGAAACTTACCTGAACAAAAACGCGCCGCTTGCACCGGCAGCGAACATCGAGCCGCAAGCCGATTGGCTGGCGCTGGCTGCATTGAGGAAAAAAGTTTCCGCTGCCGCCGGTTTCCCGCTACTGTTGCGCACTTGTTCGAGCGCGGCTGCGCTGGCCTTTGCGCGCCATTCTCTGGCGGCCAGCATTACGCAACGCGGCCCGGCCACGCCGGATCACGTGATCCGCACCAAGCGCCTGCCGATGTTCGGGCGCGACGTCGATGCCTATGCACAGAAGTACAAAGATTATTTCGAGAAAAACTCGAAACAGGCGAAGCAGCCACTGACGATGCTCGACCCCTCGCCGCGCGTGATCGTCGACGCGGAGTTCGGGCTGGTCAGCGCGGGCCGTTCGGCGCGCGACACGCAGATCGTCGAGGACATCTATCTGCATACGCAGGACATCATCCTGCGCGGCGAAAAGCTCGGCGGCTATCAGGCGCTGGGCGAGGCTCCGCTATTCAGCATGGAATACTGGGACCTCGAACAGGCCAAGCTGAAAAAAGCCGGTGCGCCGAAGGCGTTCGCCGGTGAAGTCGCGCTGGTGACCGGCGCGGCATCAGGCATCGGCAAGGCGTGCGTGCAATCGTTCATTAACCGGGGCGCGGCGGTCGTGGCGGTGGACATCAATCCGGCAGTGGAGACTTTATTCGGCAACCGCGATGACTGTGCTCGTGAAGATTATCTGGGCATCACCGCCGATCTGACATCAACGCAGGACATCAGGCGCGTCATCGAACAGACGCTGCGCCGCTATGGCGGCCTCGATATGCTGGTGTTGAATGCGGGCATCTTTCCCGGCGGCAAGAAGATCGAGGCGCTGTCCGACGAGGAGTGGCGCAAGGTGATGGCGATCAACCTGGATTCCAACCTTGCGATCATGCGCGAGGCGCATCCGTTGCTGAAAGCTGCGCCGAGGTATGGCCGGGTCGTGGTGAACGGCTCGAAGAACGTTCCGGCGCCGGGCCCCGGCGCGGTGGCCTATTCCGCGTCCAAGGCGGCGCTGACGCAGGTGGCGCGCGTCGCCGCATTAGAGTGGGGCGCGGATAAAATCAGGATCAACCTGGTGCATCCGAACGCGGTGTTCGACACCGGCATCTGGACCCCGGAAGTGCTGCAGCAGCGCGCCGCCCATTACGGCATGAGCGTCGACGATTACAAGCGCAACAACGTGCTGCATGAGGAAGTTACCAGCAAGGACGTGGCGGAGTTGATCGCGGAAATGTGCGGTACGTTGTTTGCGAAGATCACCGGCGCACAAGTGCCGATCGATGGTGGCAACGAGCGGGTAATATAAGGGTTAACATGAAAGGTCTTGCTCCAAAGGTAAGCTCTTCGAACTTGGGAAGTCCTGAATAGCCATTGAGTTCATCACACGTCATTGCTAGGAGCAAAGCGACGTGGCAATCCAGATGCTTCTATGATTAAGGCATTTTTGATTAACTGGATTGCCGCGCTTCGCTCGCAATGACGGCTCTTTTAATGTGCAACTGAAATTGGTGCTAATCAGGCGAGAAGTTGACCACGGCACGAAGAGAAGATGAAGCTCAAAAAACTGGTGTCCTCGACAGGAATCGAACCTGTAATTGACCCTTAGGAGGGGCCGGTTATATCCATTTAACTACGGGGACAACTTGAGACTACAGAAGCAGGGGCGCATTCTAGCTTAACAGGGCGTCGAAAAACTACTGCGCTTGGCATAACTGCGTTGCTCAAGGGCTAAAAATGCTCATTTACTTAATGTAAACTCCGCTTTTTTGCCCTTTCGCGCCTTGTTCTGCCATCGCTCGCTACGTTTTTCAACACCCTGTAAATTCCGCATAATCAGAACCCGCTTGATAGCACAATCATGAAAAAACATAAATTGCCCGGCACCGTGATTGCCATCGGCCTGGTCAGTTTTTTTAACGACCTGGCTTCGGAAATGGTGACACCATTCATTCCGATCCTGATTGCCACCGTACTGGGCGCGGGGCCGGTGATTTTGGGATTGGTTGAAGGGGTAGCGGATGCGGCGGCAAGCTTTCTCAAGCTGTGGGCGGGGCGTTACTCCGACGGCAAAAGCGGACGGCGCAAAGAATTGATGGTGTGGGGCTATAGCCTGTCCAATCTAACGCGGCCGCTGTTGGGTCTGGTGTCGAGTTGGGGCGCGTTGCTGCTGCTGCGCAGTATGGATCGCGCCGGCAAAGGCTTGCGTAATGCGCCGCGCGACGCGATGCTGGCGGATAGCACGCATCCCGCCATTCATGGCTTAGCCTACGGCTTTCATCGCGCAATGGATAACGCAGGTGCATTGGGCGGCACATTGCTTGCCGTTGCGGCGTTAAGCTGGATGCACTGGCCGGTGAGCGAGGTGATTTTTTGGTCGGTGGTGCCGGGCGTGCTGGTATTGCTGGTGCTGATCTTTGGCGTGCGCGAACCGCCGCGCCTGGAAGTGGAAGAGGAAAAACTGCACGCGCCGCTGGATTGGTCGTCGCTCGCGCTCAACATGCGCCGCTATTTGCTGGTGCTGGTGTTGTTCACGTTTGCGCGCGTTTCGGAGAGTTTCATTTTACTGCGCGGCAATGAGCTGGGCATGAGCATGGTGCAGTTGCTGCTGTTGTGGGCGGTGCTGAATCTCACTAAATCCGGGGCCTCGCTGCTTGGCGGGCGCATGGCGGATATATTCGGCATGCGCCGTTTGAGTCTTGTCAGTTGGTCGGGTTATGCCGTGAGTTTTGCTGCGCTCGGACTGGTTGAGCATGGCAATGCATTGTGGGTTTGCACCGTGCTATACGGTTTGCTGACCGGCCTCGGCGAGGGCTCGGAACGCGCATTGATCAGCCTGTACGCCGATGAACACGAGCGCGGCACGGCGTTTGGCTGGTATCATCTCGCCGTCGGCCTGAGCGCCATACCCGCCGGAGTGCTGTTCGGTACTGTATGGCATTACTGGAATGCGGGTGTCGCATTTTTGTTTGCCGGAGTATTGGCCTTGCTTAGCGCGCTGTTGCTGCGCTTCTGGAGTTTTAATGACCCGGCATGATTTGTCCTGGTTTTAATAAATTATTTATTAATCTGCTCTATCCAATTAATCGCTTAATTTCAACAAGTAACTTTCACTTATGCCAATCATTATATTAGACAAGGCGAGCCTTGCATTCGGGCACGTCGCGCTGCTCGACCACGCCGATTTCCAGCTTGATGAGGGCGAGCGCGTCGGGCTGATCGGGCGCAACGGCGGCGGCAAGTCGAGCATGATGCGCGTGTTGGCCGGGCAGGGGAATCTCGATGACGGGCTGGTGTGGCGCGCACCGACCGCGCGGATTTGCTACGTCAGCCAGGAGCCGGTGCTGGCTTCCGGCGACACGGTGTTCGATGCGGTAGCGCAGGGCCTGGGCGAGTTGCATACGCTGCTCAGCGATTACCACCATGTCTCCCATCAATTATCCGAACCCGATGCGGACGTGGAGGTGCTGCTGGAAAAAATGCAGCACCTGCAGACGCAACTCGAAGCGCAGGACGGCTGGTCGATGCAGGCGCGCATCGAGACTACCATTGCAAAACTGGACCTGGATGCCGACAAGCGCATCGGCGAACTGTCCGGCGGGCAGCGCAAGCGCGTAGCGTTGGCTCAGGCTCTGGTAGCCGAGCCGGATGTGCTGATTCTCGATGAGCCGACCAATCATCTGGATTTTGCATCTATTGAATGGCTGGAAGGGCTGCTGAACAACTTTGTCGGTGCGGTGCTGTTCGTCACCCACGACCGGCGTTTTCTGGATAACGTCGCCACGCGTATCCTCGAACTGGATCGCGGCAAACTGGCGAGCTTCCCCGGAAACTTTTCCGCCTATCAGGCGATCAAGGAACGCATGTTGAGCGACGAGGCGGTAGTGAACGCCAAGTTCGACAAGGTGCTGGCGCAGGAAGAAGTGTGGATACGCCAAGGCGTCAAAGCGCGCCGTGTACGCAATGAAGGCCGCGTGCTGCGCTTGGAACAATTGCGCCGCGACCGTGCGGCGCGCCGTGAAAAACTCGGCAAGGTCGAGATGAGCGTGGATGCTGGCGAGCGCTCCGGCAAGCTGGTGGCGGAACTTGAGAATGTCAGCAAGTCGTATGGCGGGCGCAGGATCATCGACGATTTTTCCTGCCGCATCCAGCGCGGCGACAAGATCGGCCTGCTCGGGCCGAACGGCGCGGGGAAAAGCACGCTGCTCAAGATCATTCTCGGCGAGTTGCAGCCGGACAGCGGGCAGGTGAAGCTCGGCACAAAAATTTCAGTGGCGTATTTCGACCAGTTGCGCGAGCAGTTGAATGACGAAGCGACGCTGGCCGACACCATCAGCCAAGGCTCGGATTTTGTCGAAATCGGCGGGCAGAAGAAGCATGTCATCAGCTATCTCGGCGATTTCCTGTTCCCGCCGGAGCGCGCCCGTTCGCCGGTCAAGAGTTGCTCCGGTGGCGAGCGCAACCGCCTGCTGCTGGCGCGATTGTTCACCCAGCCTTCAAATGTGTTGGTGCTCGACGAGCCGACCAATGACCTCGATATCGAGACGCTGGAACTGCTTGAAGAATTATTGGCGAACTATGACGGCACGCTGTTTCTGGTCAGCCATGACCGCGCGTTTCTCGACAACGTGGTGACACAGGTGATCGCGTTTGAGGGCGACGGCAAGCTGATCGAATATGCCGGCGGCTATGAGGACTGGGTGCGCGTGAAAAAATATCAGGCTACCGTTGCGGCTGCCAAGCCCGCCGTTTCCACGCCACCGCGCGCGGCTGTTGTCGCAGCCGAAAAAGCGAAGCCCGCCAGCAAGCTCAGCTTCAAGGACGCGCGCGAACTGGAAGAGTTGCACAAGCGCATCGAGGCACTGGAGCGCGAGCAGATCGATATCACTGCGCATTTTGCGGACGGCGCCATCTTTCGCAACGATCCGAAACGCGCCAAGCAACTGCAAATGCGCACCGAGGAAATCGAGGCGGAAATATCGGCGGTGATGGCGCGTTGGGAGGAGCTGGAGGGAAGGTAGGTGGTGGGTAGCGGGGATTTCCCAGCTATTGCGCTTACCTGAAATTGTTATTGATTATGGAAAGACAAATAATTTCCTGAATCAAGCGTAGAAATTCCCTGCGCATTCTTATTTTGTAAAAGATGCCATAAGTTTTTTCTCAAACTCTTCCATGGGCACCGGTTTGCTGAATAAGAATCCCTGAAAGAGCAGGCATCCGATGTCCTGAAGGAAATCTCGTTGGGACTGTGTTTCCACGCCTTCTGCAATTACCTCCATGCCCAGATTGTTGGCCATGCCGACAATGGTTTGAACAATCACCGCATCAGTATGTTTTGTGCCGATGTTGCGCACGAATGACTGGTCTATCTTCAACTGATTGAGCGGAAGCCGGGTCAGATAAGACAGTGATGAATACCCTGTGCCAAAATCATCCAGGGAAAAACGCACCCCAATTTTTCTCAGTGCTTGCATCTTGTCAATTGTGTCGGCAATATCGCTGAGTACCATGCTTTCGGTCAATTCAAGCTCGAGGTGAGCTGGATTGATAGTGGTTTGTTTGATGATTTCGCATACTTGCGCAACGAAACCGGCCTGGTGGAATTGCCTTGCGCTGATATTGACCGCAAGCTGCAGATTGCGTGTGTGAGGGCTTGACTCCCATTTTTTGATTTGTTTGCAGGCTGTTTCCAATATCCATTTACCGATTGGCAGAATGAGTCCGGTTTCTTCAGCCAGCGGGATGAACTGCATCGGCGGCACCATGCCAATTTTCGGATGCTCCCAGCGCAACAGTGCTTCTGCGCCGATAGCCTGATTTATTTCGTCTACCTGCACCTGGTAATAAAGCTGGAATTGACTGTTTTCCAGCGCATGGCGCAAATCTGTCTCCAATGCAGCACGCGCGGTGACCGCCGCCTGCACGGCCGGGTCATAAAAACGTATCGTGTTGCGCCCGTCCTTCTTGGCCTGATACATTGAGATGTCTGCCCGCTTCATTACTTCTTCGGCGGTTGATTGATGATCGGCAAACAGCGTGATGCCGATGCTCGGGGTGCTGTGGCAATCGTGGCCGGCAAGCAGGTAAGGCTGATTGAGGGAGGCAATGATCTTTTCGCCAATGGCCTCGCTCTGGAAGGCGGCTTCCTGGAAATTTTCGCTCAGGTTTCCCAGCATCACCACGAACTCATCTCCACCCAGACGCGATACGGTATCGCCTTCGCGTACGCACCCGGTAAGCCGCTGTGCGACTTGCCGGAGCAACAGGTCGCCTATGCCATGACCGAGGCTGTCGTTGAGTGTTTTGAAATTGTCCAGATCGATGAATAACAGCGCCCTATGTTCTCCGCCACGGGTTGTGGCAGCCAGCGCCTGTTGCAGCCGGTCCATCAGCAGCCGGCGGTTGGGCAGCTTGGTGAGCGGATCGAAAAAGGCCAATTGCTGGATTTCTTCTTCCGCCAGTTTGCGATGGGTGATGTCTTCCTTGAGCGCCAGATAATGGGTGATGCTTCCATCCGGTTGCCGCAACGGGGATATTTTCGTCGAATCGGTATATTCACTGCGGTCCTTGCGCCGGTTGATGAGTTCGCCTTCCCATATTTCACCCCTGGTTATTTTTGCCCACATGTCGGCATAGATTGCCTTGGGTGTTTTACCGGAACCCAACAGACGCGGATTTTTCCCGATGACCTCGCCAAGACTGTAGCCGGTCGTTTTTAAAAAGGCGTCATTGGCGTATTCGATATTCGCATCCAGGTCGGTAATGAAAATCGAGCTGTGGCTTTGTTCCACGGCTTGAGAAAGTTTGCGCAAGGAGTTTTCAGACTGCTTGCGATCGGTGATGTCGCGGATGAAAGCGTTGAATTCAACCGCACCCGCTGTCCTGATTGCGGACACCGACATTTCAATCGCAAACTCATGGCCGTCGCGGTGCAACCCGGTCGTTTCGAGGCGCGTATCAAGAACAAGACCTTCACCCGAGGCCAAATAGCGTTTAAAGCCCCGATTGTGGGCCTCGCGGTAGCGGGGCGGGATGATCGTTTTGCTCAGTTCGCGGCCGACAGCTTCCTCATAGGCCCAGCCAAAATACATTTGGGCCTGATTATTCCAGCCGGTGATAAGACCATTGGAGTCCATCTGAATCAATGCATCCAGCGAGGTGTTAACGATGGACAACAAACGTTCCTTGCCCTCGAGACGGGCTATCAGTAGCGAGTTGAATCCGTCGGCCATTTCATTGAAGCTGTCGCCAACCTGCCTGAGCTCATCGCGCGAATCCAGACGGACGCGCTCGCTCATGTCACCTCGGGCAAAATTTTGCGCCGAACGAACAAGCGATCGGATGCCGTCGATCATCGAATAGTACCCGCCGATGATTAAGTAGCAGGCTGCCAGCAATAACAGCAATGCGATTCCGCCGATAACGAACAGTACGTTCTTTTCGCGCTGGATGCGTGCTTTGATCAATACCTCGGTCGTTGGCAACAAGGTCTGATACAGCTGCTCGTAACCTTCGTCGATTACCTCGGTAGTTAACAGGTAAAATTTTTCTGAGGAAACCAAAAAATTTTTGGTTAGAACGTTTGAGATTAATATGCCGGTAATTTGCTGTTCCAATTTGTCAATATCCCCGGATACATGGGATAGTCGATCCTGCATTCCAGGATTGTATTGGCCGGTCTTATTCAGGTTGATGACGAGTAGGTGGGTCGTGTTCCTGAGCTCGGTGATCAACTCAAGTATCTTGTGCTGCTGAAGACCTGAAGCCTGATTCGATGCCAGGATACCAGTGCCATAAGCGCGTATTTGCCCCATTCTTTCCAGCGCTCTCGGCAGCGCGCTGATGGCAGTCTCAATTGAATAATATATGCCGATATCAGTCTCAAGAGTCAGGCCGCGCAGATCGGCAATGCTCACCATGAATATCTGCAACCGGTTGATCAATTCGGTATGCGTGGCAAAACTTTCTTCCGATGTCCCGGTAAACCTGCCTTCACGCAGGCCTTCCCAGTGAGTTTTGATATTTTTCCACTCTTCGCCTGAAGATAAATCCGGAGGCAGTTGCCGTTCCAGCTCGTCAAGAGCTGCATCTATATCGTTTTCCTTGGCATTGTGTGCCTTTCGCATCGATTCGTTGCCGTCAATCAAACCCAACTCCAGCCCGCGATGTTGCTGCATGAGCTGCATTGTTCTGGAAACCGGCTTGATCAGAGCAAGGCCTTCCAGTTGGCGTCGCGAGCTGTAAATATTCCGGGAAAGAATCGTATAGAGGCTGTAGAACAACACCGTAACCGCGATGAGATAAATCAGCCCCAGCACCATGAGTTTGTGGGGGTAGCGCAGTTTGTTCATCAGCGAGATGGCTGGGCGAAACAGGTTGTTCATGCTTGGCAGATATAAATCCAATAATGCATTACAAATAGCGATTTCGTAGCGCTTATACCAGGCACCCATTTGCATTGGTGCCTGGAACCCATATTACATTGCACTCATTTGCTAAGCAGGTTGCTTCTGCTCTCCTTCCACGCGTTTTGCTCGATAGCGGCGCAGCCCCCTATAACCAAACATGGCCAAGGCAATGATGAGGACGACAACCAGGCCATAGAATGCATAAAGGTATTCGTGGAGGAAAGAGTCGATAAAGGAAACGTCACCTTTGTCTCCCGTGGTGTATTTTTTCCCCACCGCCATGGAGGTCACTTTGTATTTTGGTGAAGTCAGTTCGATGAGGGCAGCATCTCCTTTCATGCTTCCCTGAACATTCGGATCAAGTACTGCATCTCCTAGCACCATAAGATCTTCACCGCTTTCTGCTGTCAGCAATATTATAGTACGCCCTTTCTTGTATACGGATTCGAATTCCATTACCGCGCCGATACCGTGCCCCAAGCCGCTTTGTTGCTTGCTGTTGGAAATTGCCGCCTCGCTGTCCCAACCTCTTGAAACCGGATAAGGCACATTGGTAATGCCGGTAAATCCCATTGGTGCCGCATCCATAATGGATTTGGGAATAGACGATGCTTTGCCGATCACGAGAAGCTCGCCGTTCCAGCCCTTGGGTTCATCGAATCTGACCTGGGTGCTGAAAAGCGGGAAACCATTTTTCTGGGTGATCATACCTGCCACGTTGAGTGCGGTTTCAATCGATGCGGTATCCTGCTCCGGCAAATAAATAATGGTCTCGAAACCATCAGGCCAGCGGGTGAACGGGAAACCGTTGAGTGCAAACAGTTCGACTTTAGGCAGCTCGACAAAATGCGGCATATTCGGGAAATACAGCGTTGAATTCTCATAAATGGTTGCGAACAATCCGTCTGTGCGCACTGCATCGCACAACTGAAGTCCCTGCATATTGAAGGATGGTGCGAAACTGATCGTGTTTGCGCCCGGTTTGAATAAATAGGTCGGAATGTCGACTTTGTATCCATCGACATAACTGCCGCCTACCGCATCCAGCTGGATGGCACGCAAAGGTTTGTCGTTAACCACAACGTTGATCCCTGACCCCGGCCGCAATCCGGCGCCATAAGACAGGTTTATCGAAAGTTTTGCATATTGGTTCTGTTTGATCAAAAAGTCCGGAGGAAGGCGAAAAGACAGGATAATTGGATTGGGGTTTAAACCTTCGAAGGAATACGTCGATTGATTCAGCGTTTTGAAATCATATGTTTTGTCCGCAGTAATAGTCTGACGCCCGCTGTACATGCTGATGTCCGACATATTGAACCCATAGGAGCTCATCTCCCCCGTGCCGGGATAAGGCAACGTCATGCTGGCCAGCGTTTCGGCAACCACTTTGAGCGCTGCCGATTTTTCACCGGTGATGACCAGCAAGGCGTGCTTGTCATCTACCCCGCCAGCGTTGTTTGGCAAATGCGAGATTCTCAATAGACCCGCATCGGATGAAACAGATGGTTGTCCGTTCGATGATCCCAAGCTGTTGGCAAACTGTTCAGAACCGATCAGCACATTGTCCATGCCCTGTTTTATCTGATTGGAAAAACCGAACTTGACCTTGCGGTAATCAAAGCGCCGGGCGATACCCGAAGCTACGATAGCTGCCAGGGTTACAGAGTCTCGATTCGTATTTTCGGTAACGATATTGACGGCGGCCTCAGGGAATTGCTTGGCATCAAAGATCAAACCGGTGACTTCTCCCAGCTTTAGCGGAAGCGGCTTTAAATCGTATTCAATCTGCAAAGTAGAATCCATCAGGCTGATGTTGGTCCACAAATCGGGTCCGCAGGGGAGCTCGCATTGGCCGCGCAAATAATGCTGCACCACATCGAAATCAAGCGTGTTGTACCCCGGCTTCAAGTGCGTAACGGGAATCTGGATGTCGGTCAATGCGCTTGGGTTCTGCTGGTTCAGCTTGGTTTGCGCTATCGGCTCGTCATTAATTCTGACTGTCATCTGCGAGAGATCGCCAAGCACATTGTTCGAAACCGTATAACGCAGGGAAAGAACTGCCTTGCGTATTTTCCACCTGTCAGGGACGGGGATAGACACGCTCTGCGTGCCACTCGTGCAGCGCATCTCCATGCTGGACAATGCAGTGAACTTCTGCAATGGCAGAGTGATAGTTTCAGCGCGGGCAGCGGCAATGAAGCACAAGGCAGGCAGGAATGTGATTGCAAGCTTTTTCATGATCGACATATAAAACTCCATTGGTACTTTAGGTTGCAAAAATTTGTTTGGGTGTCAATATGTAGCGCAGCATTTTCGTGTTGCTGCCGTACACGAACTTGACGATTTTCGGATAGGCATACATATCCATGACAAACTCGGTTCCGAACAGGAATTTTCCATCACGCTTGATAGCGCGCCACAGTGTGCATTCGAAGCGATATTCCTGGCCATCGCCGCCTTTTGTGCTGATTACAATGGACTCCCGGTCTTTTAACGTGAATGGGGGCGTAACCATGACGCCGATCCCGGTAAGGGAAATGTCCGTTACCTGTCCTTGCAGCGTGGCATTCAGACGGGGGAAATAGACGGTAGCATTGCCGGTTGCGTCAATGCGCCGGAATTTGCGTATTCTTCCTCTTTCCAATAACTCAAACAGCGTCACTACGGAAAAATATAAACGATAGGCTAGCCAGCTGCCGATAGCCAAAATCGTATCACGTACAATCGGGGTGGTGAGGCAGATCGCCGTGAACTTCCATGACCGTACCAGTAACTGCTTCAAAAACGAATAGGACCCCACCCTGATTGCCTTGATGCCCATAGCCAAGAAGCGCAGCAGCATGCGAAAGGTTCCCCTGGTTTCCGTTTTACGTTCCCAATTGTCTACCCATCGCTGGCTGTCTCCAAAGACAAAGCCGACCACACTGGAATAAGAGGTCAGACTGACAACGAATTCACTGCCGCAAAAATATCCTCCGCGACGTTTGAAGGCGTGATGTATTTTGCACTCGAACTTGTACTCCTGCCCATAGCTGTCTTTGACTTCAAGCGTAGCAAACTCCTGTTCTATTGGCGTGAAGGGCAGGTCGATCTCGAAACCGATACCTGTCAGTGAAACATCGCATATTTTGCCAATGGCAGATGTGTTCATACGGGGGAAATTTACGGTGACAGGGCCGGTTGCATGGATGCGATGGAATTTTCGTATTTGTTTGCGTTCCCAGAATGCGCCCAGAGATATCAGCGCCAGATAAAGGTTGTATACGCACCAAACACCGGTAACAAGGAGCACGTCGCGCATGATGGGGTCGTCAAACCACCTGTTGATGGATAGTGCCAATGCAGTTAAATTGATTAATATAATGGCGAAAAACGGCGCTGACAAAGGGCTGAGATAATCGCTGTCATTAATGTTGCCTTTCGGCGTTACCTTGAATGATGGCTTGCGGGGATTCAACAGCACGGAAATGACAGCCGGCAGCAGGAACATCGCCTGCACACATTCATAGATTTCGGAGAAAAATGGCTGGCGGGTTCCTCCATACAAAAAATCCATCACCACAAAAGTGCTCAGCAAAAACGGAATTGAAAAAGCCATGACTTGCAGCCAGGAAGCGTTGTATGTATTTATTCCCAGAATCAGAAAAGCGGCTGGTGCAATGAAATACATGATGCGCGCAAAGCCGAACAACCAGAACACACATGAATTAAAGTAAGCAAGGCGCTGTGGTATGGATAATTTGTTCGAGAGCAGAGGGTTGTCGAGCAGCAGCATTTGCGTCATGCCCTGCGCCCAGCGCGAGCGCTGGATAACGTAATCGTCGTATGACTCCGGGGACAATCCGCAAATCATCGGCCTGTCGACGTAGACGCTGTTATAGCCCTTGCTGTGCAAGTTATATGACGTTTCGGCATCCTCGGTAATGGTGGTGCCGCAAACACCCCCAACCTCCATCAGGAATTTGCGACGCAACAATGCGGCAGAGCCGCAAAAATAGCTTGAATTCCAGAAATCCATCGCCGGATGCATCCTGCGGTAAAACATGTCGTTTTCCCCCGATGGATTGGCGAGACCATCAAGATTCTTTTCCACCGGGCTTGAGTTGATGAAGAAATGCGGTGTCTGCACCAGAAACAAATTTTCATCGGAAACAAAATGCCCTATGGTGTTTTTTAAAATGTCACGGGTGGGCACATGGTCGCAATCCAGTATCAGTACCACATCCCCGTCGGTATTATTCAGAGCATGGTTGACGTTACCGGCCTTCGCCTGCTGGTTTGTTTCCCGTGTGATATAGCCGATACCGAGATCTTCGGCCATTTGCCGCAACCGGTAATGTCTATCCCAAGCGGCCGAGCCAGCTTCCGGGTGATTGCGTTTAGCAAGCGTGCCCCCATCGTCGAGCAGATAGATTTTTACTTTCTCTTTGGGGTACTCAACCTGAATAGCGGCCGTGGCGGTTATCCGGATGATTTCATCAGACTCGTTATATGTGGGAATTAAAATATCGACGGTGGGCAAGAGGTTTGTGTCGTCAGGAAGCGCGAAAGCCCCTCTTTCCAGTGGCCAGGTATTAATGAACAAGCCAAGAAATAAAAGGGTGCATGCATATATCTCGGCTACGAGAAGCAGCGACATTCCAAAAAAATCGAGCGCGCCCGTGTATATCATCGTATCGAACGTGCGCCACATGATGTAACGCAACGCGACAAATGAGGCCAGCACGATAAAGATCATGCGCCAGGGCTGTTGCCGGGTAATTTTCAGTTTGTACATCAGAAACATGCATGCCAGACAGCCCCACCCGAGAACAATCTGGTTAGGATGATCAAAATAAATTGAGGAATAACGTATCAGATAAACCAGCGCACCGGCAATCAGAACCGACAGGGCGAGCTGCCACATACGGTTGCTCGGCCAATATTTCTGGGTGAATGTCGCGGACATTGTGGCGGGATGCTAGCGCTGAATATCCGATTTATCCGCAGGCGCGGTTGAATCGCTTATGGAATGCCGGCTTTCTTCATGTGTTGTCGGTGATCCGAAAAACTTTGTGGCGAAGACCAGCAGCAGGATAATTACCGCCACGGCTATCCCCCAGACCAGTTTACCGCCAGGCGATTTGGCCGGAACAGCAACCGCGTCCCGGCTTGCCTCAGCAGTTTTGCCTTGCTTGTCGAGTTCGATCTCCTGGGGGTTCCAGAAAGCCTTATAGGCGTTAAAAGGTTCTTTCTTGCCCTTGAGCGTTACTTGCTTGACGAAACGGCAGTAGATCTCCGATTTGTCGGACAGGGCATTGTAGGTATCCTCGGATAAGAGAATTCCTCCGCCATCGGCGGCAGATTCGAAGCGGGAAGCCGTGTTCACAACGTCGCCGGCAATATCGTGCTCTTCGACCACGCACTTGCCGGAATGCATACCAATCCGCATAAATACCGGAAACCGGAATATCTTCGACATGTTAAGAGCATCCATACCCTTCTGAATACGGACTGCGGTTCGCACCGCATCGAGTGCATTTTCGAAATAGGACAGCGTGCCGTCGCCAATGGACTTGACGAATATCCCGTTGTTATCCTTGATTGCAGGCATGACGATGTCGTTCTGGTGCTTGATCAGCATGCGGCTAACCAGATCACCCTCATTTTCTGCGATTGTTGTCGACCCCTTGAGGTCGGTGAACATGACTGTTATAAATTTAGTGAACTTGTCGGCGAAGAGCGCATCGAGCTTCGCACGTTCTTCGAGGAACTTGTCCAGGCTGACATCCTCCGCCTTGACTTCCTCCGCGCCGCTTTTCACAGCAGATGTAACGACGGTTTTCTCAATCGCTTGCGGCGAGCCCTTTGCAGTCACTACTGTTTTTTCGGCAGCCTGTCGCGAGCCGCTCGCTGTTACGACCGTTTTCTCATCGGCTTGCTGTGCTGCACCAGTCAAGCCTGGGGTTGCCTCACTCTGCTGGGATGCATCCAACGAAAGACAACGCTTGAGATCCTCGGCAAATTCACTTGCGTGCGCGTATCTCTGTTCGGGTTTCTTCGCCAGTGCTTTGCTGATGATCTGATCGAAAATTGGCGGCAGGTTTGCGTCTATAGAAGAAGGGGGCGGCGGTTCTTCATTAACGATTTTTTGCTGAATGGCAAATACGCCGTCTCCGGTAAAGGGTTTCTGGCCGGTCAATAGCTGGTACAGGACGACACCAGCCGCGAAAATATCTGATTTTGGGCTGACACTGGTGCCAAGAATCTGCTCCGGAGACATATAGCCCGGCGTTCCAACCATGGTGCCGGCTTGCGTGCCTTCCTGACTGTCCACAAATTTAACGACACCAAAATCTGTCAGCTTCAGTTTGCCGGCCTTGTCGATCATGATATTCGCCGGTTTTATATCCCGGTGAACGATTCCCTGCGAATGGGCGTAATCCAGCGCGTCCAGCAATTTGATCATCAGGCCCAGTGATTTGGAAAGGGAAAACCGGACTCCGCTATCGATGAACTGCTTTAGTTCATTCCCTTGAATAAATTCCATGACGAAGTACGCGACATCACCTTCTTCACCGAAATCATAAACAGTTACTATATTGGCATGGTTGAGCCTCGCAACCGCCTGAGCCTCTCGCATAAATCTTTTGGAATAGTCCGCTGCTTGTTCCGAGTCAACCAGCGCACTTTTGATGATAGTTTTTATCGCAACCTGGCGATTGAGGCTGGTGTCGAGGCCTTCATAAACAATGCCCATCGCGCCGCTGCCCAGCACGCGGACAATTTCATAACGACCAAGTTGCTTTAATTCGCTCATTATTTCCCTCAGATCGAGCTATTTATAATTTTTGCTTTTGTTCCTGGCAGATTTTTCTTGAATTGTATTGTATCTTTTTGAAAAGGGTTGTGGGTAGATCATTTTTTCGTGTTTGTCGAACGCGTCAGGCTTTCAAAAATCGGTGTAATCAAGCCACTCGGATGTGTCCTGGCGCAGGTAATAGCGTTGCTTGTAGCCGACCATGATCACATTTTCGTTTTCTGAAACAAAAGGGGTGATTGGCAAGTCGGCGACGTAATCGGACGGGGTAAAGGTTTTGTTGGTGTTGGGTGGTTTTTCCAGCATGCGCGCAACGATGTGCGATAAGGCCAGATAGCTGGTGGGTTTATCAATTTGCATCGTGCGCCCTGCACGCTGGAAATCGGTACCGACGGCTTTGATCCCTACTGGAACCAGCGTAATCGATGGGCTGGGGATTTCACGCAGTCCGGCAATTTGCATTTTATCACCCCGGAATGCCGCGCCATGTTCAGGAACCATCGCCACAACAGCCCGTATTCCCGATGCCTCCATGTTTTGCATAAACTTTTCCAGATCGTCCAGCAGCTTGGACAAGCGCATTTTAAATGTCTCTTTACTGTTCAGATTTGAATTGGCGCCGGTTAAATGGTTGCCGTCATGCAAACTTGCCGTGTTATAAAACAGCGCGACGCGTTGGCTATTTGATTTTTTGCGATTTTCCAGCCAGCGAGTGAGCACGGACAAATCATCATAGACGGGAGAATCATCAAATGCATGCTGGTAAATTGTAACCCCGTTAAGTGGCATAAGCGGAACATTCATTTGACCTTGCGCTTGAACGGTTTCAAGAAACTTATCGAAGTGCCCATCATGATTCATCGCCAAACCGGGTTCGAAGCCGCTGCGTTTGAGATTGTTCATCAGATAACACTTGTCGGGTGCCGGCGAATACAAGCTGACATGTGAAGGTTGTCCGCAGGTGGCGCGCAGCAACCGGATGGCTGCGGGGCCGCTGTAAGCGGAGACGGTGTTAAAGCGTGTTAGTAATATATCGAATCGCTGCCATAACGGATGATGCTCCAATCCTACGGCCCGCACGTCGTCCCAGGATAGCGAACATACATGTATGAAAATAATGTCAAATGGAGTGGCGCCTGGCTTTGGCGCAGGAAACGAAACCGACCGTGTTGCTTCTTGTGCAAGAAAATCGCGCAATATCTTTTCAAAATCCGGGCTGGCATTGGCAGTATCGCTGCTTTCAGCCGGTTCGTTTTTCTGTGCATGCTGGCTTGGAAGCGGGGGAGGTGGAAGTGTGTTCTGGGTGGCCTTGTCAGGTAGCGCAGCCTGTTTTTGGATGGCTGACTGAGCGTGCAGAGTTGGTTGAACGGGCTGGGCCGGTTGAGCGGGCAGGGCTGGTTGAATCGTCTGAATGGGCAGCCCGGTCTGTCCATTCTCTTCAAACTGTGCGAACTGTTTTGTTTGGTCAACTGTGCGCGGCACAGGACTCTTGAAATAAGCTACCAGAGGCACCGCCATCATTACGGCGACAACTATCGTATCCAGCCGCACCCAGCGTGAAACAAGCCAGTAAGCAGCTCCAGCCGCGGCTAATAAAGCGACAATGGGAGGGCTGATAAACCGTCCGGCTAATTCAATCAGATAGGCAGGGCTGAAACTCGATACCAGCGAGGCTTGAGACAATACACGGCCGATCGGGGGCAGCCAGGAATCGTAATAGAGCAAAGCCAATGCACTCAGGGCGATTGCCACCTGCTTTACTCTGCGCCAGATCACATGCTTTACCGGAAACAATATGAAAGCAGCAAATGCAAGGTTTGCCAATGTGTGGAAGCCAATCAGCTGTTTCCAGTACAGGGCCAATTTAGCAATGAAGTAGAAGCCCCATATGCCCATCGAAATATTGGCAAGGCGAGACTTGAGGTTTCTGGCCGGCGCCGAAGTGGTGTTTGATTCGGGTACTGGTGCGGCTGTATTGCTCATGAATTCGATCCCTCGGGGCTTAATGACAGCTAGTGCAGAGCGTGAATGAATGAGCTAGAGTGAAACCGTACCTCTCAATTCCATTCCGCCATACTAAATTCGCCCGTTACAAATTTTTACCTGAATTTTTATTAAAATTTTAATGCAGATTATTATATAACAAGCGATTTTTTTACCGAACCAGAATGCAAGGGTGTAACGGCTGGCTGGTGTGCGTCAGGCAGGGTAGTTCAGATCAGCGATGTAAAAAGCGGCATCGCCCTTCCTCGGACTGACAATATAAAGAAGCCGACAAATACCGTATAGCGTAATTGGCTTGTCGGGCTATAATTTGGCCTGACTGGCTGTGCCAACGCAATAAAGCTGGACGAGTCTATTTGTTTTGACTGAATCCGCCTGGCTGGAAAGCAAGGGGGTCAAATGGTTGCGCGGCCACTAGTCCGGGATTGAATAATCCAGCATGGACGTTTGCTTGAGAATGCCTGTTTTACCTTGATCGGGGTGCACTAGTCCTGACAGCGGAAAAATCGGCTCAGGGGAGAAAATTGTCACATCGCACCACCATCAAAATAATCTTTCTTGTTTTCGTGGGATTGCTTTCCTGTTCGCTCCCCGTTGATGCGAGCGAAAGCAAATGCGAAATCTGGCCGGCATGGAACAGCTTTCGCAGCAAGTTTGTCAGCGATGAAGGGCGAGTAGTCGACCGCTCACTTCCGCAACATGTAACCACCTCTGAAGGGCAAGCCTACGGGCTGATGTTTTCGTTAATCGCGAATGATCGCGCCTCATTTGACCTGATCCTGCAGTGGGTTGAAGCCAATCTGGCTGGCGGCGACCTGACCAGCCAGCTTCCAGCGTGGAATTGGGGAAAACGCGCCGATGGCAGCTGGGGCGTGATAGATAGCAACGCGGCAACCGATGCCGACCTTTGGACCGCATATGCGCTGAATGAAGCCGGGCGGTTGTGGAAAACCCCAAAATATTCCGCTCTTGCCGAGCTTCTGGCTGCGCGAATACTGAGGGAGGAAACGGCGGAAGTACCGGGATTGGGGCTGGTACTTCTACCCGGACCGAAAGGTTTTCACGCCGATGAAACCACTTGGCGGTTTAATCCCAGCTACCTGCCGATACAGATCATGCGCCGCTTCGCGGTAATTTATCCTGACTCTGAGTGGAAAAAAATTGCTGAGACTTCGCTCGAAATTATCGTTCGCTCCGTACCGCTCGGCTTTGTTCCAGAGTGGGTGGATTATCAGGCAGGGAAAGGATTTCTGTCAGACAATTCAGCAGCGTCAGGGAGCGGCTTTAATGCAATCCGTGTCTATTTGTGGGCAGGGATGCTGGACAGCCGGGATCCTGCATCTCATATACTGCTGAAAAAATTAGCCCCGATGGGACAACACGTGGCCAGTAACGGCACACTGTTGCGTGAAATTAATACTCCCAGCGGAGTTGTCAAGGAGAGTGCCTCAGCCGGATTTTCATCCGCACTGCTTCCTTTTCTGAAAGCATCAAAACAGAGTGTAGCGCTGCATCAACAGAGTCAACGGATCGTTGCGCTTTCTCCGCTTGATCGAACCGATAACTACTACGATCAAGTGCTGACTCTATTTGGCCTGGGCTGGCTCGAAGGGCTTTACAAATTTGAACGTGATGGCGCTTTCAAACCGAGGTGGAAATGTACAAAAAGTTAGTCATTATTGCGGCGATCCTTTCGCTTGGCTCAATTTCAACCCATTCCCTTTCAGAGGAAGCTGGTCAAAATAAAACACCCGGTGCACTGACCGCTCTGGCGCGTGAACAGGCGGATCGCGGACAATTCAAAGAGGCGGAAAACAGCTATCGTAAAGCGCTTTCTATCGACCCGCTTGATGTCAGCGCCCTGAATGGACTCATCGCCTTTTATCGCCAGCAGGGCATGACGTCAAAAGTCCAGTTAACGATTGCGCAATTAACCCCGGCGCAGCGCAGTGCGATGGGCGCTTCGCTCAAGCGCATCGAGGCATCAATGCTGCAGGATCAGGCGGATTTGAGGCTGGCGAAGGGACAGAATGACAATGCGATTAAATTTCTTGAACAAGCCGTGCAACTGGATCCCGATGATCCGTGGCTGCATTTCAAATTGGCAAAGCAATATGCACTTCGGGATGATTCCGCAAATGGACTGCTGCTGTTAAACGGATTGGTAGCCAGGCATCCGAATGATCCAGACTCTCTTTATGCCTTGGCACAATTTCAGTCTGACCTGGGGGACAGCAGTAATGCGCGGAAGACCCTGAACCGGATTGAGGTTTTGAAACGCAGTAATGACATGTTGATGCTGCAACAGCGTTTGACGATAAGCAATCTGGGGCCGGACGCAAAGTCGCTGATACAATCCGGCCGAAAAGATGACGCCATTAAAATGCTGTCTGATGCGGAGGCCACCAGCTCAGGCAATGAGGATTTTACCCTTGCGGTTGCGCTTGTATGGGCGGAAATTGGCGAAATCAAGCATAGCCGCGCGCTGTTTGACAGAGTCAAGGCCGGCCATACGCCGCCTTCCGCAAACTGGCACCTGCGCTACGCTGCCTTTCTTGCGATGATAGATTCCGAACAGGAGCTGCGCGAAGAGCTTGAAACCATTTCAGGGATTCAAAACCTGTCGCCTGCTGAAAAAGCGTCATTGGCAGAGCTGCAGGAAGCTGCAGCCATTCGCATGGCGGAGAAGCAAACATCGGCAGGCAATACTGCCCAGGCTCACCAGGCCCTCGCGCCATTCTTGAAACAAAAACCGAATCAGGTAAATCTGTTGCTCGCTGATGCGCATGCATATCGTGCCGAACGCCAGTGGCAAGCTGCAATAGATATCTATACCCGCATTTTAAAATCAAACAAGCTGAACATGGAGGCCAGAAGAGGCCTGATTGAGATGTTGACCGCATCCGGTGAGCGAGCCAAAGCGCTGCAACAACTGGATGAATGGGCAGCCGACAGTTCTGCGAATGAGGTTTATGTCGGTTTGCCAATCAGCAACATGTACTTCAATCTCGGGGAATACGAACGGGCAAAAAAACTGATTGATTCCCTGATCGCTGCGCATCCGGAAGCTTCGTATGCGCTTTACGACGCATGGAAAATGGCGGAACGAGAAGGGCAATTGGATCAGGAAATCGATTACCTGAAGAAACTGGTTGTAGCCGAGCCTTATGTTCGCCCAGGCGCTACTCGCGATGCCGTTTCAACGCAGAACGGCAGTCAACAAAAGCCCGCGCTTGCCTATGAGAATGTCGGCATTGATGAATTCGGCAGCCCCGATAAAATTCAGCGTGACTGGAAAGAAAAGAAATTGGCAGCGCTGATAGATCGCCGCTCGGATTGGCTGTCTTCCGCCATAGAATCACTCAGCCGCAAAGGCACGCCGGGAATGTCACAGTTTAATTCCCTGGAAATCCCGCTGGAATACAAAGCGCCCTGGCACAAGAACGATGAAGTGTTTTTCAGAACCGACCTGGTCAAATTGAGTTCAGGAACAGTTGCTGCAACCAATGATCGTTTTGGCAGCTTGCTGCTCTGCCAGCCAACTTGCGCATCAACCATGTTGCAGCAGGCAGATCAAGGCATGTCATTCACGACAGGCTACCAGCGTGGTGATCTCAGCGCAGATATTGGATTCACACCGCTCAATTTCCCGGTATCCAATACCGTCGGCGCGATACGCCAAAAAGGCGATCTTGGAGAATTCGGCTATTCGCTTGAGGCGTCGCGCCGGCCAATCACTGCCAGCCTGCTTTCCTTTGCCGGCACGAAAGATCCCAATACGGGCAGAGTCTGGGGCGGGGTGGTAGCGACGGGGGGGAATCTGGGACTCAGTCTCGACAAAGGCGAAACTTTTGGTTTCTGGTCATCGTTTGGCTGGCACAGCCTGACCGGACGCAATGTGCAATCCAACCAGCGGATTCAAATCATGGCCGGGGAACAGTGGCGCGTGATCAACGAAGAGAACCGCAAATTTGTCGTTGGTTTGACGGGAATGTATTGGCATTTTGCAGAGAATGCCGGTGAATATACTTTCGGACACGGCGGGTATTACAGCCCGCGCAATTACCGCTCGCTGTCTTTGCCCATCACTTACACGGAACGCTATCCACGTTTCTCATACATGCTGCGCGGCTCCGCTTCAGGATCCAATACGCAAATGAAGGATGCGCAGTTCTTCCCCACGGACAGCGCAATGCAGGCTCAGGCAACTGCTCTTGTGCCTGTCAATTTCACCACGCCCATTTACACGGGCGGGCCAAGCCAAGGCAAGGGCTTCTCAGTAATGGCCGCGTGGGAATATCAATTCGAACCCAAATTATTTGCCGGAGGATTGTTCTCTATAGATCGTTCCTATTACTACACGCCTAACAAGGCGTTGATATATTTGCGCTACTCTCTTGACCATCCCGGTGCGCTACCGGTGTTCATGCCCCCTGAACCAATGGTACCGAGTTCACAATTCTGATCATCCGGCATGCAGCATGCGGCTTAAAGATATCGTATATATTTTCAATATATGTGAAACTTTACTTGAAGAGGGCTATCCTAGGAGTTCCGAAATTTACAGGAGTTAATATTATGAAGCAGTACAGCAATCGCATGGTGATCATTCATTGGCTGACATTGTTATTGTTAATCGTCGCATGGTATTTCGGTCATGAGCTGGACGAGGCCCGTCATGAAGCGGGCGCGACGCTGGCCGGGTACATTGCGCATTCGCTGGTGGGAGGCACGGTGTTGTTATTGACGGTATTGCGTCTTTATTTTCGCAGCAAGGATGGCATACCTCCGGCCATGGGCGATACGCTGATTGATAAAGTCGCCAAGGGTGTTCATCACGGACTGTATGGGCTGCTGTTGCTGCTGCCGGTAAGCGGAGTGATGATTATTATCAACAGCGACGTGGGCAAGGCGCTGCGGACAGGCGATGCGACCTTGTTGCCAAAAAAATTTACAGGAGTGCCTGCCCACGATGTGCATGAGGTATTGGTGACGGTGCTGATCGTGTTGGCCGTCGTGCATTTGCTTGGCGCCATTTGGCATCAGTTCATTGTAAAAGACGGTTTGCTCAATCGTATGTGGTTCAGCAAAAAAGACTGATTCTGACGGAATCGGCTTTGCCATGAGGGTTTTCAAAGGGCGGGATATGTATCCCGCCCTTTTTGTTTTTCGGCAGGACAATTCGAAGCAAATATTTGGACTTGGCACCGACGGCAGTGATATGCTTTTGCATGGTTAATTGAACACACAGGAGGAATCATGGCATTGATGGATTTCGTAAAGAAACAGTTCATAGACATCATTCACTGGACTGAAGAAACGGATGGCGTGCTGGCATACCGTTTTCCGATGCGGGATTTTGAAATCCAGAACGGCGCGCAGCTTACCGTGCGCGACACCCAGAAGGCGATGTTCGTGGACGAAGGCAAGATTGCCGATGTGTTCGGTCCGGGCAGATTCAAGCTGACGACGCAAACCCTGCCGGTGCTCACCTACCTGAAAAACTGGGACAAGCTGTTCGAGTCACCGTTCAAGTCGGATGTTTACTTCTTCAGCACGCGCATCCAGCTCGATCGCAAGTGGGGCACACCCAATCCCATTACGATACGCGACAAGGATTTCGGTATTGTGCGCCTGCGTGCCTTCGGTATTTATTCCTACCGCATCACCGACCCCAAGTTGTTCTATCAGCAGGTTTCCGGCACGCGCGAAAGCTACACCACCGAAGAACTGGAAGGACAGTTGCGCAACACCATCGTCTCTGCAATCAGCGATATTTTCGGCGAGTCCGGCGTGCCCTTCATCGACATGGCGGGCAACCAGGAAGAATTTGGCCGCGCCCTCAAGGGGAAGCTGGAGCCGGTGTTCACCAATTTCGGCCTGGGTCTGGAAACGCTGATGGTGCAGAACGTCTCGCTGCCTGAAGAATTGCAAAAGGCTCTGGATGACCGCATCGGCGTAAACATGATGGGCGGCATGCAGGGCTTCACGCAGTACCAGGTTGCCAAATCCATCCCGCTGGCCGCGCAGAACGAGGGCGGGCTTGCCGGGTTGGGTGCGGGTGTCGGCGTTGGTTTCGGCGTAGGGCAGCAGGTGGCGCAGGCGATGGCGCAATCGCTGAATCCTGCACAAGGTTCGTCGCCACAACCCGCTGCGGTTTCCAGCGATGAAGTCATGGCAACGCTGGAGAAATTGCATGGACTGATGACCAAGGGAATCATCAGCAGCGAGGAGTTCGAGTCCAAAAAAGCCGAACTGCTGAAGAAGCTCACCTGATCCAACCAGGCAGCCAGCGCTTTTCATGAAGACGGCCAACTGTCCAACCTGCGGCGCGCAAGTTACGTTCCGCACTACGGCCTCAATCATGGCAGTGTGCGAGTATTGCCGCAGCACGTTGATACGCCGCGGCGCCGATGTCGAAAATATCGGGAAAATGGCGGAGCTGCTGGAGGATGCTTCCCTCGTCCAGATCGGCACCGAAGGCAAATACCGGGGCATGCATTTCGCCGTCATCGGGCGCATTCAGTTGCAATACCCAGATGGCATATGGAACGAGTGGCATCTGCTGTTCGACAACCAGCGCAGCGGCTGGCTCAGCGATGCCAACGGCGACTATACCGTCACATTCCTTTCCAAAGTGCCGGAGCCGGTGCCCGCGTTGGCCGACTTGAAAGCCGGCATGGAGGTGACCCTGAACGGCGAGCCATTCACCGTCACCGATATCGAGAACGGCAAGTGCATCGCCGGAGCAGGCGAATTGCTTTTCAAGGTTGGAGCTGGTTACGACGCGCCTTCTGCCGACCTGCGCTCCGCCAGGAATTTTGCTTCCATCGATTACAGCGAGGAAATCCCGCTGCTCTTTCTCGGCGCATCGGTCGACTTCGCCGACCTGCATTTCGCCAATTTGCGCGATGCATCACAGGCCGGAGTTGGAAAAATAAAACTCAATGCAATCCAGTGTCCGTCCTGCGCTGCCACCATCGAACTACACGCTCCCGGCATTCTCCGGGTCACCTGCGGCAGCTGCCATTCCCTGATAGACAACGACAACGAGAACGTAAAAATACTGAGGAAGTTCGCCGCTCAGCAACTAATTGACCCGTTCATCCCGCTCGGAACAGAAGGCAAGTTTAAAGGCGTGCCATACCGCGTGATCGGCTTCCTGCGGCGGACTGGCAAAAGCGAGGGTGTGCTGTTCAGCTGGGACGAATACCTGCTGCATAACCCGGCAGAGGGATTCCGCTGGCTCACCGAATACGACGGCCACTGGAATTTTGCCAGGCCGACCAATTCCGCTCCTGCAAAAAGCACCACGATGAATGGCCAGCGCGCCTTGCTGTACGGCGGGCAGATGTATCGCCACTACGAGGAAGATGAGGCCAAAGTGAGCTACGTGGCGGGCGAATTTTACTGGCGCGTCAGCACCGACGAGACGGTCACGGTAAACGATTACATCGCTCCGCCTTATGTGCTGTCCGAAGAAAAAAGCGGCAACGAAATCACCTGGACAGTGGGCGAATATACCGAGCCGGAGGTGGTGAAGAATGCCTTCGCCATCACCCGGCCGATGCCTGAACGGAATGGCTTGGCGCCAAATCAGCCTTGGCCGCATGAAGCCGCCTATCAGCTGGTGTGGCGATCATTCCGGTATGTCACGCTGATCGCATTCGTGGTGCAACTCATCAGCGTCGCGATGGCGGATAACCGCACCGTATATAGCACCGCACTCAACTTTCCTGCGGGCAATAGCGAAGCGGTCACCACGCCGGTGTTCGAAGTTACCGGCCGCACCGGCAATTTGCACATCATCAACAAAACCAATCTGGATAACAACTGGCTCTACCTCGACATGGAGCTGGTGGCGCGCGACACCGGGCAGGTTTATGCGGTGCGCCGGGAGGTGAGCTACTATAGCGGCTATGACGATGGCAACTGGTCGGAAGGCAGCACCAGCGACGACGCCGCAATTGCCAATGTGCCGCCAGGACATTACCTGCTGAGCGTGGATGCGGAATCTGCTCCGGCACCGGCGCGGGGCGTCAGCACGCAACTGCAAATCCGCCGCAACGTGAGCAATTGGCACAACTTCATTACCATCGAAATTCTGCTACTGCTGTTCCCCGTGAGTTACTGGC
The DNA here is from genome assembly GCA_023259055.1 of Nitrosomonadales bacterium. Taxonomy (GTDB): domain Bacteria; phylum Pseudomonadota; class Gammaproteobacteria; order Burkholderiales; family Gallionellaceae; genus Gallionella. The sequence continues at coordinate 117,661 of JAHFQZ010000001.1, read as the reverse complement.
TGCGGCGGTACAGTTTCGAGGCAAGGCGCTGGTCAGGAAGTGAATACCCTCAAGGAAGCACTGGAGAGAAGGTGCTATCCATGTTGAAGGATGACAGCGATGACTGAAGTGAGTGCACATGTTTAAATTTATATCCATCGGTAGCCACGCCGCCCTGCTTGCGTTTTTCATCTATCTGCAGGCCAACGGCGCGAGCATGTTCGGCTCCGACGAGGATAAGCCGCAATCCGGCGGGCAGCACAGCACCTATCACAAATGATTAATAAGCCGCAAAAACCAAAAGGAGGTTCACATGGATATGATTAAAATCGAATGGATCGTCAACGCGTTAATATTTTCGCTGATGGGCGTAACGATATTCTGGATTTCCTTTGTCCTGATCGACAAGCTCACCCCCTACAACCTCTGGCAGGAAATCGTCAAAGAGCGTAACCAGGCGCTCGCCACCGTAGTCGCCGCCATGTGCCTGGGCATTGCCATCATCGTGGCCGCTGCGGTGCATGGTTGAATTGCGTAGGGTGGGCACGTTTTTGTGCCCACGCGGATATTCCATCACAGCGTGGGCACAAAAACCTGCCCACCCTACCTGAAAATTAATGCGCCCCGCCCTCCTAGCCACCGTCTTTCTGATCGCCTCCTGCGGGCTCGCCTATGAATTGATAGCTGGTACGCTGGCGAGTTATCTGCTGGGGGATTCGGTCACGCAGTTTTCCACCGTCATTGGCACGTATCTGTTCGCGATGGGCATTGGCTCGTGGCTGTCGAAATATGTCGTGGGCAGGCTGGTGTTGCGCTTCGTGCAGGTGGAGTTGCTGGTGGGGGTGCTGGGCGGGGTATCGGCGGCGGTGCTGTTCCTGCTTTACGCCTGGGTGGAAGGGCCGTTCCGTCTGGCTTTGTATCTGATGGTGTTGCTGATCGGCGTGCTGGTGGGACTGGAGATTCCACTGGTGATGCGCATCCTGCGCCAGCATGTGGGTTTCCGCGATCTGGTGTCGCAGGTGCTGACTTTCGATTACCTGGGGGCATTGGCCGTTTCGCTGATGTTCCCGTTGCTGTTGGCGCCTCATCTGGGCCTGATGCGCAGCGCCTTCATGTTCGGGCTGCTCAATGTGGCGGTGTCGGTGTGGACCATACATTTGTTCCGCACAGAATTGCCGGTGCGAGCGCTGTACTTGCAATGCGGACTGGCTGCGCTGCTGCTGGGCGCGGGCTTCATCGGAGCGGAACAGCTCACCACGCTGGCGGAAGAGAGCATGTATGTCGACCGCATCGTGTATACCGAGTCCACGCCATACCAGCGCATTGTGGTGACGCGCTGGCGCGACGACCTGCGTCTGTTCCTCAACGGCAATCTGCAATTCAGCGCGCGCGACGAATACCGTTACCATGAGGCGTTGATCCACCCGGCACTGGCAACGCTGCCGCACCCGGCGCGGGTGCTGGTGTTGGGCGGCGGCGACGGGCTGGCGTTACGCGAAATTCTCAAGTATCCGTCGGTGCAGGAAGTCACGCTGGTCGATCTCGATCCGGCCATGACGCAGCTGTTCTCGCGCCATCCGCTGCTCACGCAACTCAATGACAATGCGTTCAATTCGCCGCGCGCCCATGTCGTCAATGCCGACGCGCTGGTGTGGCTGGAACAGGATGCGGGCCGCTATGATTTCATCGTCGCCGACTTTCCCGACCCGTCGAATTATTCGGTCGGCAAGCTTTACACCGAGGCGTTTTACCGTCTGCTCGATCGTCATTTGAAGAGCGACGGCATGGCGGTAATCCAATCCACTTCGCCTATGTATGCGCGTCGCTCGTTCTGGACCATCGTCGCCACGGTAGAAGCAGCCGGGCTGCAAGCAACGCCCTACCATGCGATGGTGCCATCGTTCGGCGAATGGGGCTACATTATTGCCTCGCACCGGCCATATAAGCCTCCGGTAAGTTATCGGATGCCGCTGCGTTTTCTTTCTGTCGCCACCACCCCGGCATTGTTTTCTTTTCCGCCCGACATGTCGCGGCTTCCGGTAGACGTCAACCGCCTCAACAATCAAGGGCTGGTACGGACGTTCGAGGAAGAGTGGCATGAGGTGATCCGGTGAGAAACAAACGACATTCTTATCCGCAAATTGCGCAGTTTTACGCAGATTTAAACCAGTTGAATCTGCGTAAACCGGCGCAATCTGCGGACAAAAGTTTTTAAGGATGTAATGATGAACCGCCGCGATTTTCTCAAAACCATTGGCGCGGCAGCTTGTCTGTCAGGCTGCTCGCCGCAGCAGGCTGCGGCATTCCCCGAGGGTAAGTTGCTGGGCGTATCCAGCAGTATCGGCCATCAACTGCGCGATGGGAAATTTCCCGCACCGGACAGCAAGCGCCGCGTTCACATCGCCATCGTCGGCGCCGGAGTGTCCGGGCTGTCTGCCGCATGGGCATTGGCGCGCGCCGGTGTGGATGATTTCACCGTGCTGGAGCTGGAGCGGGAACCGGGCGGCAATTCGCGCGCCGGGCGCAATGCGTTCACCGCTTATCCATGGGGCGCGCACTATCTGCCCATCCCCACACAGGAGTCGGTTGCGGTGCGCGCGATGCTGGCGGAGTTTGGTGTGCTGCAGGGTGATCCGTCCGACCCGCGTCCGCGCTATGACGAGTTGCATCTCTGCCATGCGCCGCAGGAACGGCTGTATATCAACGGGCTGTGGCAGGAAGGATTGATGCCGCACACCGGGGCGAGCCGTAGCGATCTCGACCAGTTTCACCGCTTCGATGAGCTGATGCAAAGCTACAAACATCGCCGCGATGCACAGGGGCGCAAGGCGTTCGCGATCCCGATGGCCCTCAGCTCGCGCGATCCCGACCTGTTGGCGCTGGATCAAATTACCTTCCGCGATTTTCTGCTCGCAAAAGGACTGGATTCGCAGCCTTTGCACTGGTATGCCGATTACAGTTGCCGCGACGATTATGGCAGCACTGCGGCGCAGACCTCCGCATGGGCAGGGCTGCATTATTTCTGCTGCCGCGACGGCGATGCGGCCAATGCATCACCCGGCAGCGTGCTCACCTGGCCGGAGGGCAATGCCTGGCTCACGCGCCGTTTGGCGGAGAGGGCAGGGAGCCGCCTGCAAACCGGGGCGGTGGTGTTTCATGTCGAGGAAAAAAGCAATGGCGTGGAAATGGATGTCTACCATGCAGGCGAAAATCGCAGCGAGCGCATCAGCGCCGATCACGTCATCTGGGCATCGCCGTTGTTCGCGCTGCCGCGCATCCAGCCGGATTGCCCGGCTGATCTTTCTGCAGCCATCGGACAATTGAGCCACGCGCCCTGGCTGACCGCCAACCTCACGCTGCGCTCGCTTCCCGCCAGAACATCGCCGGTCAAAGTGATACCTGGCGGCGCGCCGCTGTCATGGGACAACGTGCTCTACGGCACATCGTCGCTGGGCTACGTGGTCGCCACCCACCAGCACTTGCGCGTGACACCCGCGCCCACAGTGCTGACCTACTACCGCGCGTTGTCCGAAGACCAGCCAGCAAAAGGGCGGCAACGCTTGCTGCAAACGACGTGGCGCATCTGGGCCGAAGACATCATGCGCGAACTGAGCGTGCCGCACCCTGATTTGCCGAAGCTGGTGCAACGTATCGACATCTGGCGCAACGGCCATGCGATGGTGAGGCCGACAGTAGGATTCATCTGGGGCAAGGCACGTGAACGTATGCTGCAACCGGGACAACGTTTGCATCTGGCTCATGCCGACCTGAGCGGATTTTCGGTGTTCGAGGAAGCGCAGTATCGCGGCGTGCTCGCCGCCGAGCGGGTGATGCGCGCGCTATCGGTCAGATATTCCAGCTTGCTGGCGTAGAATGCAAACACTATGAAAGGATTCCAGATCATCGCCGATTTCCACAACTGCGCTTGCGACGAAGCATTGCTGCAGCAAGTCGCGCGGCTGGAGTCTGTATGTTTAGGGGCTTGCAAGCATGCAGGCTTGACTGTGGTGACACAGGCCTTTCATCAGTTCGGCGACAGCGAACATCCGGGCGGTGCGACAGGGGCGGTGGTGTTGGCGGAATCGCACCTGGCCGTGCACTCCTGGCCGGAATTGCGCGCCGTCACTCTGGATATTTACGTCTGCAATGTGAATCAGGATAACGGCGAGCGAGCGAAAGCACTCTACGATATGCTGTACACGGCATTCCAACCGGGGCAGGTCAAAACGCAGACACTGCGGCGCGGGGATTTGAATCAACCGTAGTCTGTAGGGTGCATTTCATGCACCATTAATGTTGGTGCATGAAATGCACCCTACAGCAGCAGCCGGTTGTTCAAACAGATTCCGGCTTGTGCGAGGCGTGTCAGTGTCGGTAGCAGATTCAACCCGGTTGCTTCTTTCAATGCCAGCGCGCTTTCTTTCAGCTCATCGAAAGATATTTCGATTTGATCGCCTGATGCAGCCAGGGCAATGGCATTGCCGCTCTCGCACGAAGGAAACACCAGCACGCGATCTTCGAATGCCGAGCAAAGGCGCATCAAACTGTTCTTGAAGCCGCGGTTGCGGGTCAGCAGATTGATTGCCACGATCCCGTCATCGCTGAGGCGCGCGCGGCAGGCCTGATAAAACGGCAGCGACTCCAGCGCGCCGGTGCGCGCGTTCTCATCGAATCCGTCCACCAGGATCAGGTCGAACAGCTTGTCGCAGCCAAGCATATATTCCGCCCCGTCGCCGATCACCAGATGGAGGCGCTTCGGGTCTTCCGGCAGCTTGAAATACTGCCGCGCTACGGCGACCACAGCGGGTTCAATCTCCACCACGGTGAGATGCGCAAGGGAATAGTGGCGATACAGGAACTTCGTCAGCGAAGCCGCGCCGAGGCCGATCAGCAGCACCCTTCTCGGCGCATCGCGCAGCAAAAGCGAGGCCATCATTTCGCGCGTGTACTCCAGCTCCAGGTTCCATGGCCGCGCGATGCGCATCGCGCCCTGTATCCATTCGGAACCGAAGTGCAGCGTGCGCACGCCAGCTGCTTCGCGGATTTCTATGGGTATGGTCATTGTTTTGGTAATTATTTCTGGTGAGCTTGGTAGGGTGGGCACGTTTTTGTGCCCACGCAGTCGGCAGAGGTTATTTCCGCGTGGGCACAAAAACGTGCCCACCCTACGATTTGGATGCCCATTGGTTTAACAGCCAGCGTGCCCAATCGGTCACCTCAGTCGCAGTCATGCCGATGGTGGCTTTTTGTTGCGCCAACGCGTCGCCCGCCGCGCCATGCAGGTGAACCGCCAGCAGCAACGCATCGTCTGCGCTCATTCCCTGAGCGATGAAGGCGGCGATCATGCCGGTCAGCACATCGCCCATACCCGCCGCACTCATGCCGGGATTGCCGGTCTGGTTCACGAACAGCCTGCCCTCGCGCGTAATACACAGGCTGTCAGCTCCTTTCAGAACCATGCTGCAGCCGAATTTCTGCGCCAGTTGCTGCACCGCTGCGACGCGGTCAGCCAGCACCTCTTTGATCTCGCAAGCCAGCAGCCGCGCGGCTTCGCCTGGATGCGGCGTGAGCACGGTCATGTTTTTGCGTGAAAGCAACAACGTGCGCAGGTCTGGGCGCAGCGCGAGGATGTTGAGCGCATCGGCATCCAGCACCAGCGCGGCATCGCTGTTCAAAGCGTCATGTAACAGTTTCTGCGCGGCCATGTCGTGGCCCATGCCGCAGCCGATTGCGATTACATCTACATTAGAATGAAGCAGCGCGTCGGATGCTGAATGCAGCATCAGCTCAGGTTGCAGCAAATCCACCTTCAGCGCGTTCTCCGCCACTAGTCCGACATGCACGCAGCCAGCTCCCATCTTGAGCGCGGCACGTGCCGCCAGCAGCGGTGCGCCGACCATGCCGGACGCGCCGCCGATCACCGCGACCGTGCCGAACATGCCCTTGTGGCTGTCGCGCGGGCGCTCAGGGAGATTCGCCATGACTTGCGCTTTGTCAATTTGTATTGGAGTAAGGGCGGGGATGCGTTTGCTCATTTCCGGTCAAGTGCTGATTGTGGGGCGCATAGTATAATCCCGACCCGATTAAAACTTCACGGTCTTCGCCATGTATCAAGTCTCCATCGGCACCTCCGCTTTATCTGCCTTTCGCCTGGAAAAACTGCGCGCCGCACTGAACGTTGCTGTTCCCGGCGTCGTCGTTGCGGATACGCGCCACTGGTATTTCAGCGCGCTCAAGGAAAACACGCTGAGCAAGGCGCAAGGCAGCCTGTTGGACAGAGTGTTGGGGCTGGACAAGGTTGCCGGTGAGCCAAAACATGCGAGTGAATTTTTACGGATATTGGTGGTGCCGCGCCTCGGCACGATCTCGCCGTGGTCCACCAAGGCCACCGACATCGCGCAGCATTGCGGATTATCCGGTGTGCAGCGCATCGAGCGCGGCGTGGTTTATTACCTCTCCACCCAAGGCGGCAAGCCATTGAGCGAGGCCGAGCAGGCCACGGTGTTGCCGCTGCTGCACGACCGCATGACTGAGACCGTGCTGGACAATATCAATGATGCGGCGGAAAAAATGTTTCAGCATGGCCAGCCGCAACCACTCGCCACGGTGAATGTTTTAAAGGGTGGCCGCAAGGCTCTGGAAAAAGCCAACCGCGAGATGGGGCTGGCGCTGTCACCGGACGAGATCGACTACCTCGTCGAGAATTTCAAGAAGCTCAAACGCAACCCGACCGACGTCGAGCTGATGATGTTCGCGCAGGCCAATTCCGAACATTGTCGCCACAAGATTTTCAATGCTGACTGGGTGATCGATGGCGAGCCGCAGGACATATCGCTGTTCGGCATGATCCGCAACACCCACAAGGTCAGCCCGCAGGGCACGGTGGTGGCCTATTCCGACAACTCTTCGGTCATCGAGGGCGCGCGCATCGAGCGCTTCTACCCGCGCGCCGACGGCGGCTATACGTTCAGCGATGAACTGACACATATCCTGATGAAGGTCGAGACGCACAACCATCCCACCGCCATCGCGCCGTTCGCCGGCGCGGCCACCGGCAGCGGCGGCGAGATCCGCGATGAAGGAGCGACGGGCAGCGGCTCCAAACCCAAGGCCGGGTTGTCGGGCTTTTCGGTTTCAAATTTGAATATTCCGGGGTTTGTGCAGCCGTGGGAAACGCCATACGGAAAACCCTCCCGCATCGTCTCTGCCTTACAGATCATGCTGGACGGCCCCATCGGCGCAGCGGCGTTCAACAACGAATTTGGCCGCCCGAACCTGGCCGGTTATTTCCGCACTTTCGAAGAGAATGTCAGCGGCGAGATGCGCGGCTACCACAAGCCGATCATGCTGGCGGGCGGAGTGGGCAACATTGCTGCGATTCACACGCATAAACACGAACTGCCGGTCGGCGCGCTGGTCTTGCATCTCGGCGGCCCCGGCATGTTGATCGGCCTGGGTGGCGGCGCGGCATCGAGCATGGACACTGGAGCGAACGCCGAAAACCTCGACTTCGATTCGGTGCAGCGCGGCAATCCGGAGATGCAGCGCCGCGCGCAGGAAGTGATCGACCGCTGCTGGCAGATGGGCGCGAACAATCCGATCCTGTCGATACACGATGTCGGCGCGGGCGGCATGTCCAATGCGCTGCCGGAACTGGTACACGGCGGCGGGCGCGGTGCGCGCTTCGAGATGCGCAAGATACCGCTGGATGAGACCGGCATGTCGCCGAAACAGATATGGTGCAACGAATCTCAGGAGCGCTACGTGCTGGCGATTGCGCCGGAGCGTCTCGATGAATTTCGTACTTTCTGCGAGCGCGAGCGCTGTCCGTTTGCGGTGGTCGGCGTCGCGATGGCGGACGATCAGCTTAACGTGCATGACACTGAATTCAACAACGACCCGGTAAACATGCCGCTGTCGGTGCTGCTCGGCAAACCGCCGAAGATGACGCGCAACGTGGTACGCGAGACGCCGCGCCTGTCGTCATTCGATACCGGCGCCATCGACCTGCGCGAAGCAGTCGAGCGCGTGTTGCGCCTGCCGTCGGTGGCGAACAAGACTTTCCTGATCAGCATCGGTGACCGCACCGTGGGCGGCATGACTGCGCGCGACCAGATGGTCGGCCCGTGGCAAGTGCCGGTAGCGGATGTCGCCGTGACGCTGATGGGCTTCAACACCAATCGCGGCGAGGCCTTCGCCATCGGCGAGCGCACCCCGCTGGCATTGGTCAAGGCGCCCGCATCGGGCCGTATGGCGGTAGGGGAAGCGCTCACCAACATTGCTGCGGCACGCATCGAAAAAATCGGCGACATCAAGCTGTCGGCGAACTGGATGACGGCGGCGGGACATCACGGCGAGGACGCCGCATTGTTCGACACCGTGCGTGCGGTCGGCATGGAACTGTGCCCGCAGCTCGGCATCAGCATCCCGGTCGGCAAAGACTCGATGAGCATGAAGACCACCTGGAAGGAAGGCAAAGAGGACAAGGCGGTCACCGCCCCTCTGTCGCTGATCGTGTCCGCTTTCGCACCGTGTCCCGATGCGCGCGACACGCTTACGCCGCAACTGGCTGCCGACCTTGATACCACGCTGCTGTTGATCGATCTCGGGCAAGGCAAAAACCGCATGGGCGGCTCGGCACTGGCGCAGGTGTTCAAACAGGTCGGCGATGTCGCACCGGACGTGGACGATGCGCAGGTGCTCAAGTCATTCTTCGAACTGGTGCAGCGCCTGAACACGGAAGGCAAGCTGCTCGCCTACCATGACCGTTCCGACGGCGGCGTGTTCGTGACACTCTGCGAGATGGCGTTCGCCTCGCACATCGGTCTGGACATCCAGCCGGATGATACGTTGCGCGCCTTGTTCAACGAAGAGCTCGGCGCAGTGGTGCAGGTGCGCAACCGCGACGTGGATCATGTGCTGCAACTGGCACGCGATGCCGGGCTGAAGAACGTGCAGAAGATCGCCACGCCGAATCAAACCGGCATGATTGAAATTTCACTCAACGGTGCAAGGTTGTTTGCGGAAAGCGGCGTTAACCTGCAACGCATCTGGTCGGAAACTACATTCCAGATGCAGAAGCTGCGCGACAATCCGGCCTGTGCGCAACAGGAGTTCGACCGCATACTCGATGCCGCCGATCCTGGGCTGCACGTGAAGCTGACTTATGATCCGAACGAAAACGTCTCACCTGCGCTGTTGCGCAGCCGCCCCAAAATCGCCATCCTCCGCGAACAAGGCGTTAACGGCCATGTGGAAATGGCAGCTGCATTCGACCGCGCCGGATTCGCCGCCGTGGACGTGCACATGAGCGACATCATCAGCGGTCGCATCCAGCTGGCAGACTTCAAGGGGTTCGCCGCGTGCGGCGGATTCTCCTACGGCGACGTGCTGGGCGCGGGCGAAGGCTGGGCGAAATCCATCCTGTTTAATTCCCGTGCGCGCGACGAGTTTGCTGCGTTCTTCCAACGCAAGGATACTTTCGCTCTAGGTGTGTGCAACGGCTGCCAGATGATGAGCAACCTGCACGAGATCATCCCCGGCGCAGACAACTGGGCACATTTCGCGCGCAACCAGTCTGAGCAGTTCGAGGCGCGTTTCGTGATGGTCGAGGTGCAGAAATCGCCGTCAATTTTCTTAAAGGGTATGGCAGGCAGCCGCATGCCTATCGTGGTATCGCACGGCGAAGGCTATGCCGATTTCAGCGACGAGAAAAAACTGAAAGCCGCAAAGAAGCTGGTCACGCTACGTTACGTGGACAACAACGGCAAACCCACCGAGACTTATCCGCTCAACCCGAACGGCTCCCCGCAAGGCGCCACCGGCCTGACCACACCGGACGGTCGCTTCAGCATCATGATGCCGCACCCCGAGCGCATCTTCCGCGCCGTGCAGAACTCATGGTATCCGCGCGAATGGCAAGAGAACGGCGCATGGCTGCGCATGTTCCAGAATGCGAGGAAGTGGGTGGGGTAGGCTTACCGGAATCCGGAGGAGTTGGCCTGCATCACTGATTCAGGCTGGATGCGAGCTTGGCGTAATTGACCGGCTTATGCAGTACAGGCCAAGGGCAATCTGAAACGCTGCTGATGAACTGCGAGGAGGTTTCGCCGGTGATAATGACAGCGCGAACCGGTGTGTGTTGTTTCTGTTGCACAGTTTCCAGGAACTGGATTCCGTTGAGTCCGCTACCCAGCGCGTAATCGACCAGGTAAAAATCTGCATTGGCGATGTCAGTGTGTTGCAGCGCATCCTCTGCATTGTGGAAATGCCGAACCTCGGCCCCCAGACCGTACAGCAGCTTGACCAGACCAGCAGCGACCAGCGCATCATCCTCGACCACCACCACTCGCTTGCCGCGCACCAGCATTTCGTTGGCGATTTCGCTCGGAGTGTTTCTGATCGGCAGCGGCCCAACCTCGAGTTGTTCGTCATTGAGCGGCAGGCTCAATTCGAATACCGAGCCGCGCCCCAGTCGCGAACGGCAGGTGATTTCGCCTCCCAGCAGGTGCATGGCGCGCTGACAGATGGATAATCCCAATCCCAATCCTGCTTCACGGCTGCGCTGCGGATTGGCGACCTGATAGAACTCATCGAAAACATGAGGGATGTCTGTTTCGGCAATTCCGATGCCGGTATCCCATACTTGCAGTAATACGCGGTTCCCCCGCTGGCGGGCGCTGATCAGAATGCTACCGTGTGCAGTGAACTTGATCGCGTTGGTGACCAGGTTCATCAGCACGGACTGCACCAGAATGATATCCGAGCAGACAACCAGAACCTTGTTTGCCGGGAAGAAAAGGCGCAAGCGCAATTGCTTGTTTCTTGCGACCTGGTCGAAATTCTGTTCCAGCCAGTTGAAGAGCTCTGCGAGGCTGAATGCGTTGACTTGGGGCTTGATTAACCCCGCATCAAATTTGGAAATATCCAGCAGCCGATCCAGCAGGTTGGAAAAAATGCTCATCGAATGATCTATGCGCTCGGTCAGTTCACTCTGTTGCTGGGTCAGTGAGGTAAATTTCAGCGCTTCCAGAAACATGGTCGCTGCGGCAACCGGTTGCCGCAGGTCGTGGCCCGCAGCGGCCAGGAAGCGGGTCTTGGCCCGCTCTTTTTCCTCCAGTTTGCGCAACGAATCGAGCAGCTTTTCCTCTGCGCTGACGCGTGCGGTAATGTCGTTATAAGTGGCGACGTAATTCGTGAGGATTCCATCCTCACCCTTTACTGCTGTGATGGTGACATGCGCGGGGTGGATTTCGCCATTCTTGCGCCGATTCCAGATATCGCCTTCCCAGCTACCCTTGCTGATGATTTTCTCCCACATGGCGGCGTAGAAATCAGCATTATGCCGGCCCGAGCTGAACATGCCGGTACTCTTGCCAATGACTTCTTCAGCGGAGTAACCGGTGATATTGATGAAGGAGCGGTTCACCCGAAGAATCACGTTATTGGCATCGGTAACCAGTATGCCTTCCTGGGATTCGAAAGTAGTGGCGGCAATGCGCAGCTGCTGTTCGTATTGCCTGCGCTCCGTGATGTCGTCAATACTGGCCAGGGCCGCTAGTTTACCTTCCCACTCGATGGTGCTGGAGTGGAGCTGCCACTGATGGATCGTTCCATCGCCGCGCAGTACACCAATCACATAAGGCGTCTCGACCTTCAGTCCCTTCATGCGCCGTTGATGCAAGTCTATAAGCCAGGCGCGATCCCCTTCGTAAACAAAAGGGAGAAATGGTTTCTCCACAAGCTCTTCTTCGGGATAGCCGAACATTTCAATTGCGGCCTTGTTGACGTACTTGATCCGGCCATCCTGCGTAATGATGATGCCCAGGGGTAGTTCCTCGGCGAAGCGGCGATAGCGTGCCTCCGAATCCTGCAACGCCAGCTCGGTGCGTTTCCGTCGGGTGATATCCTGAATAGTGCCACGCATTCTCAGGAGCTTTCCCTGGGTATCGAATTTGAGTTTTCCTATTCCATGCACCCATCGTTCGGCATGGTCGGCGGGGCGGATGATGCGGTATTCCATGTCGAAACTCTTGCCTTGGCCAATTACGTCGTTTCTGAAGTAGTTGACCATCATTGCGCGGTCATTCGGGTGGAGCAAAGCTTCCCATCCCTCTATAGAACGTTCATATGCCCCGTCAATTCCAAAAATCTGGTCAAGCATCTCCGAGCTTATCCAGCGTCCGGTGGGAATATCCAGCACATAGCTGCCCAAGCCTGCAATGACCTGCGATTCTCTGAGGATTTCTTCGCTTATTCGCAGCCTGTCTTCCACCTGCTTGCGCTCGGTGATATCGCTCACCAGTACCATTACCAGCCTGTTGTTATCGATCACCAGCGATGCGAACCGTGCTTCTACAGGGAAATAACTGCCATCTTTGCGGCGATGGGTCGAGATGATGCGATATGGCTTGCCGGAATCTAGCTCGCTCCATCGCGAACGAGCGACGGCCAGATCGAAGCCGGGCGCAATATCCGCAATGCTCATCCGGAGCAGCTCATCACGGGAATAACCCAAAAGTTCACAGGCTTGCTTGTTGACCTCGACAAAGCGGGTATCCAGATCGTGGACGAACAGCGCATCGGCAGCCTGCTGGATTAGCGCCCTGTAGAGCGATTCACTGTGCAGTGAGCTTAACTCCTGTATCCGGGGTGGAGGAGTCGAATTAGTGTTGTTGCTGCTCATTTTTTCAGAAGACTGTTTGTAATATCTGCCACAGTTAATTTGAACCCGGAACTTTGGCAGATTATCAGCGGGAACGTCAAGCTGCTGGGCGCAAATTCATAGGTGCATTTGAAAATGCTGGATGGCAAGTGGAAGTTACCTAAAGCGATGCACTACACTAGCCCCGTTGCCTTTGTGCATTAAACAGCGGATCAGTCATAGTCGACCTCCAGCTCGCTGCCGGCATAAGAATTCTGTATCTCGGTGATGACGGTTTTGATTCTGGTTTTCGACAGAATCTTTTTGACGATCGTGTTTCTGTATTCGTCCATGCGTTCACGCAGGATGGGGTGATATTCAGCCGGGACTTTTTTTAGCAATGCGTTCCAGCCCGCTTCGATATCCAGCGGTGTTTTCCGAACACCCTGGATCAGGGTTTCGAGATCTTTTTGCCTGACCCGCGCGACGATGGGCCCGTCACCGGCAATCGCGAAAATTACCGCGATCGCGATCACCGCTTGGGCATCGAGATCGGGATCTTTAACCGGGCCGGCGTAATGTTTTTTGCGCAACCATTGCGCGCACGCAACGATCCTCTGGTTATTCTGCCGATCCAGCCATTCCCTTTTATAGACATCATCCCCTGTCCATGCCGAGATCGGATCGGCGCGGCATATCTCCGCAAAAAGCACCTTGATATCGCGTTGCTGCACGAACGGGTCGTTATCGAAATCCGAAAGGAACACTGTATAGGGCAGGCCGGATAATTCCTTGATATGCCGAAATCCCATCTGGAATACATGTTCCGCACCGTGGTGCAGCAGAAAGGATAATTGTGCATCACCGTCTTCCGGAATGTTCGCCTGACTGATACCCAGCGAGATGCAACCCACCGTCAGGTAAAACGCATCGAGCAGGCCGTCCGCCGTCCGGTCATTGGTAAATTTTCGGGCGACGAGCACAGTGATACCGCTTAGCTCATCGATCAGATCCTGCGCCGCCTCTTGGTGATCCGCGCGTTGTCCCAGTGCTTCGAGCGCTTGCACTAAATGAGGAGGGCGCGTGGTGATATGGGCGAGTTTCATGGCTGGCTTTTCGGGAACGCGCTTCGGCAGACTATTGTCTGTCATTCAAAGATATTCTCACCCAGACTCGGGCGAGCACCTTTTTTGGGTGCGCGAACCGCTTTGCTCGGCACTTGCTTGCGCAGGCGCAACAGCAAATCATGGGTGGTTCGGGCTAAAGCATATTCATGGTGATGTTCGTCATCATCACCTTCTTCAGACCTTGCCCGCAATTGGTTTTCGCCGGGCTGCCAGTCGGGGAAAATTTCAAACAACACCCGATCCCAGGCATCCGTATCGCTGCGGGCAATTTCCAGCGCCAGCGGAATAACGTCGTGATCGGACGTCGTATGGCCGCTGTTGTTTGCGCCGCGCGAGTGGATGTCATTGGCGAGTTCGATGATCTCCTGTGTGGCGGTCGAGAACAGCACGGCAAAAGCCGTCGTTCCCCAATCGGTCGACAACGCCTCATGGACCAGCCTGGTGCGCCGCTCCGCATCGTCGCTGGAGAAAATGACCCCATGGATATGCGCGAACAGGGATTCGGTCAATACCTCCGGCTCATCCTCGATCATCTCCTCGCCCCAGGTGGCGGCAAAAAACGCCAGGCTTTCTGCCCAGGCCTTGGGCGAGATCAGCAGCGTAGCCAGCGACAGCTTGCCGCCATCAAAAGCAGACAAGTGCATCGCAGCCACCTGCGGCTCCAGCGTATCCAGTACCGCCACCACAGCCAGATCGCCGAATTGCTCCGCCGTATCATTGATCGCCTCTTCCGCATGTTTGGTCGAGCCGGACAGAACCAGTTCGGTGACCTGACGACTGATTGCGGGAAAATTTGTTTTAGCGTTCATTCTCATCCTCGCGCGCGTCGAACAATTGCTCAAAATCGTGCCCCGGCGTGAGTTGATCTTCATCTTCAAAATCATCCCCGCCTTCTTCCTTCTGCAAGGCTTCGAGCGACTGGTCTTCAGCAGACCAGCGCTTGGCGTTCTTGAATAAAAACGCCGTAATGACGGCCTTGCGCGCCAACTCCGGATTGTTGCCGAAAACGGTGGACAAAGCCTTGCCGGCCCCGGCGTCCGCACACGACACCATCGCCATTACTTTCGCGGCATCGCCTTTATCATATTGCTTGCATTGCGCCAGCAGCCCGGCGGGGTCGTCAAAGCGCAAGTAATCGGCAAGCGCAAAGCTCAACAGATTCACATCATCGATCGCTGCGCCCTTCGCGAATTCGCCGAGCAACGATTGAATGACCATCGAATAATTTTTCCGGTCGGGCGGATCGCCCAGGGTATCTTCGATCTGGGCGCCAAGTTCGCGCGACTGGTATGCAAATTCATCATGTATATTATTTTTCATCTGGTTTCGTATTTAGGGTGAGAGGTGGCTATCGTGCGGAACTATAACTCCGCAGCGATCGAACAGTGAATGCCACAAAGCGCGCGCTTCATTATCCGGATCGATGATGATGCGATTGTTCAGGCTCTGGTTATATTCGGCTCTTTTTTTTGGATCTGAAAGCAACTCGTACGCCGTCTTGATCGCATTGAATCTGGTCTCCGAGCTGGAATGCGCATTCCGATCCGGGTGATGGCGCATCGCGAGAGAACGGTACGCCTTCTTGATCTCTTCGGTCGTCGCGGTCGGCGAAACGCCAAGAATGTTGTATAGATTTTCCAACGGGTGTCTCCTGTGAGGCGCGGATTTTACACATTAGCCGGAACGGGGGTGTGAATAATTGCTGTAATTGCTTGATTAGACTGATGAGAGGTGCTGGGTTCGAACACATTCGCTCAGTAATGAGTGAGTCCCAAATTTTGAGTAGATGGGGTTTTTCTGCTGTAGCGGCTGCATTACAGACGGTAGGCAACAATGATGGCCTGGGAAATATTAACGCCGCATTTATGCGGCGTTATATGTCGGCTATCGAGAAGCCAACTGGGTCAGTCATCGAGTCCTGACTTGGTTGCAGCTATAGAAGATTCATTGCTGAGGGGTCGATAGGCGCCTCCGTTGGTGGTTAGTTTTTCCTAACCTGTATTCGACAGCCATGGTTATTTTATACGCCCAATTTCCGGAAAATTCAACCCGAAAAATATGCATCGCTTGAAGGCCAATGAAACCTACAGCACGCGCACCTTCACCGTCTTGCCCTTCAGCTTGCCTGCCGATAATTTGCGCACCGCTTCATGGGCGATGTTGCGCGCGACGGCGACGTAGGTGGTCTGGTCGGTCACGTTGATCTTGCCGACCTGTTCGCGCGTGTATCCCGCTTCGCCGGTGAGCGCGCCCAGCACGTCGCCGGGGCGGATCTTCTCCTTGCGTCCGCCGAGTATCAGCAGCGTGACCATCGGCGGCACCAGCGGCGCTTCGTCGGCGCTGGGCAGTTCGCCCAGTTCATGCCACTCCGGTTCGATGCGCATCATTTTTGCGATGCCGATAATGCGATTGCGCTCGCTCGGGCTGCACAGGCTCAGCGCCCAGCCGTTCTCGTCGGCGCGGCCGGTGCGGCCGATGCGATGGATATGCACCTCCGGGTCGGGCGTGACATCGACATTGATCACCGCTTCGAGCTGCGCGATATCCAGACCGCGCGCCGCGACATCGGTCGCGACCAGCACCGAGCAACTGCGATTGGCGAATTGGATCAGCACCTGATCGCGCTCGCGCTGTTCCATGTCGCCGTTCAGCGTCAGCGCCTTGATGCCCTGCGCATGCAGCACTTCCAGCAGCGAGCGGCATTGCTGCTTGGTGTTGCAGAAGGCCAGCGTGCTGACCGGGCGGTAATGTTTGAGCAGCGTGGCAACGGCCTGCAACCGGTTTTCGTCCTCCACCTTGTAGAAGCGCTGGCGTATCTTGCTCTCCTCATGCTGTTCCAGCAGCTTCACTTCCTGCGGCGCGCGCATGAACTGGCGCGCCAGCCGCGCGATGCCTTCGGGATAGGTTGCCGAGAACAGCAAAGTCTGGCGCTCCGCCGGGCAACGCTTCGCGACATAGGCGATGTCGTCGACAAAGCCCATGTCCAGCATCCGGTCCGCCTCGTCGAGCACCAGCGTGTTGAGCGCCTCCAGATTCAGCGTGCCGCGCTCCATGTGATCCATGATGCGCCCCGGTGTGCCGACGACGATGTGCGCGCCGTGCTCCAGGCTGGTGGTCTGCGTGCGCATGATGCTGCCGCCGCACAGCGTCAGAATTTTGATGTTGTCGGCAGAGCGCGCCAGACGGCGGATTTCCTGCGCCACCTGATCGGCCAGCTCGCGCGTCGGGCACAGCACCATCGCCTGCACCGCAAAGCGGCGCGGGTTCAGACGGGTCAATAGCGCCAGCGCAAACGCCGCCGTCTTGCCGCTGCCGGTCTTAGCCTGCGCGATCAGGTCGTGGCCTGCCAAAGCAATCGGCAAGCTGGCCGCCTGGATCGGCGTCATCGTCAGGTAGTTGAGCTGTTGCAACGTCGCCAGCATGCCGGGCGACAGCGGCAACTCGTTGAACGAGCGTCCGGTGGCGCTTGTGGCGGGGGAGGAGGGTGGAGTTGTATTGGTCATGGTGATTATTCTAAAAATAACAGCAGTCCACGAAATACACGAAAAGCACGAAATAAATCTAAAACCATTTTCTCTTTGAGCAACGATCTACTGCTGGATATTTCTTTGATTATTTTTCGTGCTTTTCGTGTATTTCGTGGACAGAAGGTTTTAAAGTCAACCTTCCTTGCGCCGTTTTGTTGCGAAAGACTTGAAAGGCTTGCGCTGTCCCGGATGTTTATAGGGTTCCACAACCGGTTTGGGTTTGGGCATCAGCAGGTTTTTGCCTGCGCTTTTTTTGGTGGCCTGATGTGCAGAAATAGCCGCAGCGATTTGTTCCACCGTCAACAGGATGATCGCGTGTTCGCCGTTGAGGTAAAAATCGGCGAGCTTCTCCTTGATGTCGTAGATACGCTCCTGGCTTTTGGCTTTTTTCGCATGACCGGACACGACCTGCTGCCCATCCGGTGTGAGGACATAGCCGCCATCCTGCTCGCGGATCAAGCCGTATTCGGAGAGCCGGTAAAACGAATCGGATAATTTGGTCTCGGGAGGAATTGCGTCCTGGGTCAGATCGGCCGCAGCGATAATCTCGACCAGTTCGGCCGGACGACGCTTGGCCGCAAGCGACATGGCCAGCAAAAGTATTGCATCAACATCGTGGACTGGGTACATTGCATAACCTTTGAATTAGAGGAAAGAACAGCCAACAGGCCGGGGCGCCAAACGCGCCGTGGAGGCAAATAGCTTTGCATAGCAAATCGGCCAAGTCACCATAATACGGCGTATAAACCGCTGGTTAAAGCCAGCCAGACAACTATCGGTGTCACGCGAGGACGAGAGTGTAATGGTTTACGGAGCAAAACCAAGAGTTGCCTGATAAATAATCGTCGCAACGGGTGTTTACTTCTGAAGTTTTCGTTTGTTTGGCGACCTGGTGGAATGGCTATAACCAATGACTTGCTGCGGTTTGTGCAGCTTGGTCAGATGGCTTTAGTTTTATCAGTAGTTCCATCAGTTGGGCGAAATGTGGATTTTAGATCAATATCAATAATCGGAGAAAATATAAATGACCGCACCTGTCTCGTTGAGGGATATTCCGCAAAACAGCATTTTCCGTAAAGGCGACGCCTTCGTGCTTTTTGGCGAGCTCTTTGGCCGGGGTTATGCCAACGGCCTGGTGAATGAGGCGCGCAAGGCGGGGATGACGATCATCGGCATCACCGTCGGGCGCCGCGACGAGAACAACGCGTTGCGTGCGTTGACGGACGAGGAACTGGCCACTGCCGAGGCCAATCTGGGCGGGCGCATCATCAACGTGCCGCTGATGGCCGGTTTCGACCTGGACGCTCCCGCAGGCGAGCCTACCCCAACCGATCTGCTGGCCGGCATGACGCTCAAGAGCTGGCAGGATGACAAGCTCGACTGGAAACATATCGAGAAATGCCGCGAAGTAGGCGTCAAGCGCTTCAAGGATTCCGTCGCCAAAGTAATGGCCGAGCTGAATGGCATGATCCCCGACGGCAGCAACGCCTTCTTTGCGCATACCATGGCGGGCGGCATCCCCAAGGTGAAGGTGTTCCTGGCGATCGCCAACCGCATCTACAAGGGACGCGGCGAGCGCTTCCTGTCATCGCGCGCGCTGCTCGACAGCGATCTCGGCAAGCTGTGCCTGATGAATTTCGATGAAGTCACCGCAAACACCTTCCAGTACCTGATCGAAGGTAGCGCCGCGATTCGTGCGCGGCTGGAAAAATCCGGCGGCCAGGCGCGCTACACCGCCTACGGCTACCACGGCACCGAGATCCTCATCGACGGCAAATACCAGTGGCAGACCTACACCAACTACACCCAGGGCCAAGCCAAAATGCGCCTTGAACACGTTGCGCAGGCGGGTTGGGCACAGGGCATCAAGGCCACGGTTTTCAATTGCCCCGAGATACGCACCAACTCCTCGGACATCTTCGCCGGTGTCGAGCTTTCGCTCTTCCCGTTGCTGAAGGCGCTTATGAAGGAAGGCGATGGAACCTGGGCCAATGCGCAGTGGCAGGCCTGCCGCGACCTGCTGCAGGAAGGTACATCACTGGAGGCGTTGCTTCAGAAGATCGATGACTACAATGCAACCGGAGTGATGAAGTCATTCCGCAACTTTGCCGCCTGGCCGATGGACAACTCCGCCGAACTGGCCAACCTGATGATAGGCACATCGGATGAAATCACCCAGATGCACAAGGACCGCAAGGCGTTGGTGACGGACATCCTCAGCGCGCTGGTGCTGGAAGGAACCGGGCCGCTGATGTTTGGGGAAGCATCCAATCCCTCTGCACCAGTGCTGTGGCTCAATCACGACATCATTGCAAAACAGCTGAATCGGATTCACAGGTAAGTTCGGGAGCGTGTTCTAGCCATAAAAAGGAAAATGCGACCAGATGGTCGCCTTTTTTGTGCCTTAACTTTGCATGAAAACTAATGTGATGCCATATGACAGTATTCTCACATTCAGGCATTACCGAGTCGTTAAAAAAATAGTTGTCAAAACGTGTGGCGTATATATGGAACCTCTCATCACTTTGATACTCTAATTTAATTGAAAAATCTTTAATGGGAATTAACAAGTTGCCCATCATTGAATTTTGATGGATTAATTGGAGATCTTGATGCTTCGTATATATTTTGGATTGCTGATTGTTGGACTGACTGCTGCGGCGCATGCCTCTGAAGAAAATGGTGGGAAGGTGCTAACTCCCAGACCCGATCAGACAACGACCCAGTTAGCGCGCTCCGACACTGATTTTCTATCCCCATACAAGTCAGGTGAATACAGCGTTGTGCTTAACCGCACAGCCGTTGTTGCGACGGCGGATGTAGCGCTGGGCGGATCGGGAACAGGCAATACATCCAAACCACTTTCCAAATCACAACCTGAAAATGAGTCAGCCCCGGCAACGGAGGCCGCACGCTTGAGAAATTATGCTGGCGGGAATCGCATTTTGACGCTGGCACGTCATAAGCGCGTCGAGTTTAATGGCGAACAGTTTAAAGTCACGCTTCGTCAGGACTCAGCCATGATTGAAGCCGGGCCTCTCACGGTGGGGCTGCGATCCGGCGGTGCGACCTCGATGATGTGGAACAAAGCGCTTTAGTCGCAATTAATTGGGTGTTTGGCCCGATTCTTTCACAAAACTAATTAGGCTTCGTCCCTATATCATTTTGAATCGAAACCGGCCACAAGCGCCGGCTCAGCGCATCAGCCATTTCACCAGCCATTTCTGGATCATCCCGCCGTAGGGCGGGTACATCAATCTCATCGAATTCAGCCTCCCCTTGCGCATCACCGGCTTCGCCTTGGACATCGTCAGGAAACCCTCGCGGCCGTGGTATTGGCCCATGCCGGAATGGCCGATGCCGCCGAGCGGCAGGTCATCCACGGCAACCTGGATCAGCGCATCGTTGATGCATATCGAGCCGGAATGAGTATGGGTCGTGACGCGCTCCTGCAATGCCCGGTCATAGGTAAACAGGTACAGCGATAACGGACGCGGACGCCGGTTCACATAGTCCAGCGCTTCATCGATGCTGTCATAGGGCACCACCGGCAAGATCGGCCCGAACAATTCCTTCTGCATGATCGTCATCTCGTCCGTCACCTGGGTCACCAGATGTAGCGGCATGCGAAAGCTCCCGTCGCTGATCGTTTCATCGCTCACCTTTTCTATCCTCGCCCCCTTCGCTGCGGCATCCTCCAGCCAATCCTTCAGCAACTGATAAGCACGCGCATTGATCACGCTGGTGTAATCCGCATTGCCGTTGATCGTGGGGTACATCTTCCTGAACGCGGCTTTGTAAAGCCGGATGAAAGCGTCGAGCTTGCGGCGCGGGATCAGCACGTAGTCCGGCGCCACGCAGGTCTGCCCGCCATTCAGCGACTTCGCAAAACACAACCGGTCGATGATGTCTTCCAGTGGAATGTCGTCGGCAATGATCGCCGGCGATTTGCCGCCCAGCTCCAGCGTCACCGGCGTCAGGTTCTCTGCCGCCGCGCGCATCACCAGTTTGCCGATCGGCGTGGAGCCGGTGAACAGCAGATGGTCGAATGGAAGCCGCGCAAACGCGGCGGCAATATCGGCCTCGCCGGTTACCACGGCAACGTGATTCTCCGCAAAACCTTTGCGCAGCATTGCTTCGACCAGCGCAGCAGTGCGGGGCGTGTGCTCCGACATCTTGATCATCACCCGGTTGCCCGCCGCCAGCGCCGCCACCAGCGGCACCATCGACAGGTTCACCGGGTAATTGAACGGCACGATGATGCCGACCACGCCCAACGGCTGGTAAACCACGCGGGCGCTGGCCGGCAGGAAATGCAGCCCGACGCTGCGGCAATCCGGCCTCATCCAGCGGCGCAGGCGCTTCAACGTATAGTCGATGTGATGCACGCTGGGCATGACCTCGGCGAACAGCGCTTCATCCACGGAATGCGCCGTGAAATCGGCGCTGATGGCTTCGGTAATCGCGCCCTTGTGTTCGAGCAGCAATGCCCTGAGCAATAAGAGATGCCGCCTGCGCTCCTCCAGAGTTGGCATCGGGGATTGGGCATAGGCTTCCCGTTGCCGCGCGAAGAGGGATTCCATCCGCGCCGGATCGTTGGTCTGGGGAGATGCGTTTTCGGGGATGTGTGGCGTCATGGGCAACATTCTCCTGCGATCAGTACATCAGGGAAAGGCTACGTTCCGCACTGCCAGTCGAAGCCGCCACCTCGTTTTTTGCCAAACACAAATGCGAAGCTGACCCGTTTAATCGTTGGTTGTGCCTGCGCTGCACGATGTTCAGCGGAGCATTATTCAGGTAGGTCAGCAGCTATCTTGAACCCACTTACAATTCGATTGAATTCATCTTTAAATCTGTTGCTAAGAATTTGGCTATTTTGATGCGAGCTATAGTCGATGGCATTAATTTCCTGAAAAGCCGAATATCTGTTTGCTGAGTACTCTTCGCTTTTCAGGGTTGAAGTAACTATGACTTGTTTGTTTAGTTTTGCAAATAATCTAATCATAAATTCTTCCTTGCCAGACGACAGCTCACCGCTTCGAAAGGAGTCGATTATTATCGGATAGTCATGCTGTAAGGTAGAATTCAAAGCTATTATTTTTGAAAAATAAAACTCTTGTTCTTCACTGCCGGAATACGTCTGACCTTTTTTGGAAAATAGGTCGTCAAATATTTGCCGCCCATCTGGGTCAAGTTCTTTGTAGGTGGAGTTCATTACTTCCACAATTTCATTGACGATATTTTTTTTGCCTGCTTTTGCCTCAATTGATGCTTTTCTGGAATCCTCGAGTTGTTGCTTTAGCTCGGATACTCTTGCATCAATTTTCGTAATTTCGTTATCTATCTCAGCTGACGTTGATATTTCTTCAGCGTGGAGCAATATTGTTTGCACTGGTTTAGGAATTGATTGCAGTTCTCTCTGCAACGAGTCTTGCTCGTGATTTATCAGTCGAGTCTTCTCTTCAATTATTTCTTGTTTTATCTTGATCTGTTCCCTAATGGATTCGATGATTTCATTTCGGACGAATTGGTTGCTCACTTCGAATGAGAATTCCTCATTTTTGTAAATTACTCTGCTGCTACCGCAATCAGCACACTGAACTTTCCCAACTGTCAGCTCTCGATTTAGTGAATTTAGCTCGGTGATCAATCTCTCGAGCTTTGATACTCTGCTGGTCTCGCGGGTTCGATCTCGTGCCGACTCTGAAATCCGAGTATTAATGCTATCAATTATGGATCTCTTTGCCTGAGCAGCTTCGCGATCGCTTGATTTGCTTGCTAGCTGTGAAAGTGAGGGATGTTTCTTTGCAAAGCTGAATCTTTTCTCAAAAACTTTTCTATCTTCGCCAAGAATAGTTAATTCCCGTTTAATTTCGTCAATCAGATTTTCATCAAGAGGCGCAGGGCCGCCATCGGTTATGGAATATATAAGCTCATAAAAATCAGATTTTTTATAATATCCAGATGAGATAACACTTGAAGGATCTCTTTTGTCTTGAGGTAGGAAAAACAGTTGATATACCAGTCCGAGATCGGCAATTTTTTTTCTGCCATCTTTTATGATCAACGGCAATTTTTTAATGTTTGAATTAAAGAAGTGCTTGAATTCTGAAATGCTGTCAAACACATGAATGCGGCCCTCTTTTGACGCGATAATCGAATGGTATTTTCGAAGGAAGGACCAAACGGCCCCATCAAAATCGCACTTTATGTAAAAAGTGCATTCTCGGTAATTAAATCCACTGGGAAATATTGGCTCATTGCCAAGCGAATACATGAGACCTTGCATAACAAGGGTTTTTCCTTTGTTATTATCATCGCTAAACAATATGTTTACGCCTGATGTAAACCTTGACTCTATAAAAGCTTGGTCCTTATCCCCGAAGCCGGTTTCCAGTACTATCATTGTTCGAGTCCTTCTTTTAGCAGCGAAATTAAGTAAACGCCTGCTTGTCCTGACAGGTGACCATATTTAATCTTTCCCTCATCAGTGATGGTGCTGTAGATCGCTTGTGGGGTTAGCGATGAGTTGTTATTTATTTCAATCATTGCCTTTTCAAGAAACTCCCAAAAAGCAACCTTATTATTCTTGTCAAATAGCGCTCGACTAATCTTCGCGCTGCATTCGACAATTAAGTCTTTAGCATCATTGCTATTTAGCGTGGCAACCTCTGGAAGAAACTCAAATGGGATAGCTGTGCGCTTAAATAGATCAACTCCGATAAGGCGATTCACAACCAAGATGCTAATATCCTTAGACTGCAAATGCTTGTTAAATGCCAGGGCGTCAGAAATAGAGTGAATATGGTGCCCATGGATGGAATGCAGTTTTTTATTAAATTGCACCCCGCGAATTTCATTAAATATCTCTGAGTAAAACTCTTTTGGCTTTAGGTCCTTGTCTTTAAATGAGACAAGGTTCTTTATGTAATCCTGTTTTTCGCCTCTGTCCACGACGAAAATGACGGTCTCTAAAAAGTTACTGATTCTTTTTAGCTCTTCGATGGAAAGCGTGACAGTATTATTTCGCCTGAGAAGTTCAGCCTCAAGGCCTTGCCTTAATTTCTTGGCATGTTTTCCAAAGTTGTTAATCCCAAATTCCAATTGGGACTCATCATCAATATAAGACGACTTTGGTTTAGGCATGAATAAGGCAAATTTTCCAAAATTTAATTTTGATGAGTAATTGTCAAAGAGGGTAAAAAGCGATTTCCCAATTTTGTGGGGCGTCATATCTGACACACCTTTTGATTGATAATCCCACAGAACCGAACAGTTCTTGTCCGATCCAGAAATGTCGTTGAAACAGTCGATGAATAGGAAGCAAACCTGTGATCTGATCTGATCAAAACCGAGTAAAAATAAAAGCGTTTTCGTTTCGAAGTCAGATGCTCGTTCCAAATTACGTTCGGTATATTTGAATTCGTAAGTCAATTGCGCCCCTTTGTTTGCTTTAACAAAGAAATATTGGGGTCAGCATCACCTAACTTTGCGTGAAAAATCATCGTGACGCTGACTCGAGCTGCATTGTAGATCGTTTATGTGCAATTGCCTTTATGTTCAAGGTGTTCTCCCCTGGATAAGTGCAATCACGCTTGCCATGGTTGCACCATCGTCATCGAAGCCGACATCGTGTATTGGGGCCAGCATGATTTAGCTTTGCATACATTTTGACGCTGATTTCAGCGGCAGTCAGAAATACTCCTAAGATAATCATCTGCGCCGTCAACCTTTGTCGCTCTACAGGAAAGTCGCCCAGTACCTTGCAACCTTATCCTTACCATCGTTATTGAGATGTATTTCGTTCAGCCAATCGCCGCTATTGCCGGTGTCGCTGGCATTGGCGCGATTGAGGGCAACATTTTTCAGCGTGTCGATTAGCCGAAGGTTGGTGCTGATGCCTGCAAAACCCCGGAGCATGTCGGCCAGTTTATCCATCAGGGCGTCTGACAGGGCGTTCCAGTAGTGAGGGGGGATGTTCATTTGAGTAAAAGCCTTGTGCAGCCAGGGACCTGAAACCGAAGCCGGGGCGTTCCGGGGTGTCGGGTATCCGTAGGTGTGGTAGAAAATCGGGATGGTGCGGTTTTTTTCTATTTCTGAATTGTCTCGCAGGTTCACCAGATACCGGAAGTTATACTTAAGATGCTCTTCGAGAACGGTCATGGCATTGCTGACAATGAAATCCTGAATGCCTGCCGGGTTGGCGCAACGTTGCAGGATTCCCGCTGGCGATAATGCAGCTTCGATAATGTCATTGCCTCCGGCGCTCAGCAGGATGCCGTCCCATTCCCACCCGAACTTTTTCCTGGCAAGCATGTTGGGGAAATTCCGGTTTTTGCTCCAGTCCACCATTCTGGCAAGCGTGTCGCCGGGATAGGAACAATTGACGATCAGCGTGCTCTGCTTGAGCGGGACGTTATCGCCGAAACTGTAGAGGAAGCTTGGCGACAATATATCGCTGAGCGAAAACCATGAGTCGCCTTCGGCAAGGTAGTGGCACTCATAGTCATTCCATGAATAAAAAACTCCGGGCTTCGTGATCTCGCCATTCCCTTCCAGTTCATCTGGTGATATGACTGTGACTGTGCTTTTGTTGGCTGTCATGGCTCCTCCTGTTAGTTGATAAATTTGAGGTGGTGCAATTCATGCGGCGATTAAAACGAACTATTTGTATTTTGATAAATACAGGTGGTTTCATTGTTTGTATATAGTCCATTTAGACTAAATGCGGGAATCGAGCTTGAAGCGTTGTTCTGTATTCGGGGGATAGTATATGCCGGTGTGAGGGGTGTGGCTGCACGCATTCAATCGATGAAGCCGCATTCGCGCTGGTGACGGATGGCGAGGATGTCGATGCGGTCTTTTGCGGGCAGGAAGCGATACATCGCGACGTATCCGGAACGTCCTTTCGAGATAACGAGTTCGCGCAGGTTGTGCGGGGCGGGGCGTCCGATCAGTGGGTGGCGCTGCAATATTGAGGCGGCATCGGCGATCTCTTTACCAACCGTGATGGCGAAGTCCGGTGCTTCGAGTTCGAGGAATTGGAATATCCGTTCGAGGTCGGACAGTGCCTGCTCCGTGAAATGCACCTTGGGCATGGGATCAGCGTGCGGTGCGTTTGGCCTTGCGGGGTTGGTTCTTCGCGTCAGTGCGAATGACGGGCTTGGGGCGTTTCGCCGTCTTTCCTGAGGTGCGGGCCAGAATGTATGCCTGCACATCTTCCATCGCGTAGAGTGGGCCGCCTGCATCTACCTCGGCTGCAGAGGAGATTGCGTCGTTGATGAATGATTGCCGCATTTCGGCCAGGCGGGCTTGCACTTCAAGCGCTTCGATCATGAAGGCGTGCGGGGTTTTGCCGGTCGCCTGCGCGGCTGCTGCGATGCGCGCTTTCAGTTCTTCGGGTAGTTTCAGCGTGGTGGTGGCTGCCATGATGGTCTCCTTGCAAAAGTGTCACCAAAGTAACACCTTGATGCTGTTTCGTCAATTGGCCGGACGTGGAGAGTGGACACGGCGGTGCAGGTATAATGCGCGCCTTTGTTTTTGGCGTTGGAGTTGTCTTGTTCAAGCTCATCGGTTTCATTGCGGGTTATTACTTTTTCGGGTTATTCGGGGCGCTGCTTGGCCTGTTCATCGGGTCGTATATCGACCGCGTCAGGGTGTACGGTTCCGGCGGGGTGAACCCGCTGCAGAATGCACTGCGCCAGGCGGTGTTCCTCGAGACGGTGTTCATCTCGATGGGCAAGCTGGCGAAGGCCGATGGGCGTGTTTCCGAAGAAGAAATAGCACACGTCGAGCAGTTCATGCAGAAGCTGAACATGACTGCGCAGCATCGCGAACAGGCGGTCAAGTTGTTCAAGCAGGGAGCCGATCCGGCGTTTGATATTTATCCGGTCTATCAGCGGTTCATGTCGGCTTGCGGACACACCAGGAATCTTAAAGAAGTGTTGCTGGCCTATCTGATCGTGATGGCGCTGGCGGACGGGCATTTCCATCCGGCTGAAGAAGCGTTGCTCACCGAGATTGCCGGGCATCTTGGCTACGGCCCGGACGCGTTCAAGCAGATGATCGAGATGGTGCTGAATCAGTCTCACTTCGGCGGTGGGAAGGTCAGCACAGCCGCAGCACTGGATGATGCCTACAAGGCTTTGGGTGTGACCAAGGACAGTACCGACGCGGAGGTCAAGCGCGCCTACCGCAAGCTGATGAACCAATACCACCCGGACAAGTTGATGGGGCAGGGCGTGCCGGATGACATGATCGCGATGGCAACCGAGCAGGCGAAGGAAATTCAGCTTGCGTATGACTTGATCAAGAAGAGCAGGAATATTTGAGTCTTCCTTTAACCCTGATAATCCATTGGGGCGTAGGTCGGGCTTCAGCCCGACTCAGGACTCACCCAATGCCCTTCGACAAGCTCAGGGCGAACGGATTTTTTAATGCACAATAGATAGATGATGACCACCACACTTCCCGTTCTCTCCCTCCTCGAAACCCGCGTCCTCGGTGTGCTTGCCGAGAAGCAGCGCACGGTGCCGGACTCTTATCCGTTGACGCTGAACTCACTGGTGTCAGGCTGCAACCAGAAGAGCAGCCGCGATCCGGTTATCGAGGCTTCGGAATCGGAAGTACTGGTGGCGCTGGATAGCCTGCGGGGGTTGTCGCTGATCGTGGAAACCAGCGGGGGCAGGGCGTCGCGTTATGGGCACAACATCGAACGGGTGTTGCACATTCCCACGCAATCCACCGCCTTGCTGGCGATGCTGATGTTGCGCGGCCCGCAGACGGCGGGAGAGTTGCGCCTTAATTGCGAGAGGCTGCACAAGTTCGCGGATATCTCTTCGGTCGAAAGTTTTCTGGTCGAGCTGGCCGAGCGCGCGGCGGGCGGGCTGGTGGTGGAACTGCCGCGCCAGCCTGGCTCGCGCGAAAACCGCTGGATGCACCTGCTCTCCGGCGCGCCGGTAATCGAGGAGAGCGTGCCATCGAGAGCGGCTTCCGCCACACCTTCGGGCGATGTGACGGTGGGCGAGATTGCAGCGCTCAAGGCTAACGTCGCCAGGCTCGAAGCGGAGGTGAGCGAGCTGCGGGCGATGATGGGCAAGCTGTGCAAGGAACTTGGCGTTTCAGCCACGTAGCCGCCATGCCCAGCTACGCAAATTTGTTTGCCGGATTACTGTTCGGAACGATAGGCATCGCGGCCTTCAGGTATGGCAAGAAATCGGCCAGTTGGCAACCCATGGCCATTGGTGTGATCTTGATGGTCTATCCCTATTTCATTGAAGCAACCTGGCTGGTGTATTTGATCGGCGTTGCGTTGTGTGCCCTGATGTTTGTCTGGCGCGATTAAAAAATTCACATTTCATCCCAATTGCTGCGTTGCGGAAAAAATTTCTTGCTTGCATATAATACATATGCGGCGCGGCAAAATTTTTTCCGCGCCTTGCACTTGGGCGAACTCTGAATTTTTAGAGGTTCCTTTGACTCTGTTATTTAGAACGAGACCATGCCTGCCATAAAATGAAGATACTTCTGATCCGCCACGGCGAGAGCGAAGCGAATATCGCCCACTGCATCAACGACGATCCAACACGGCCTGTAAACCTGACCGAGCGGGGCAGGGCGCAGGCAGAGGTTGCGTCAAATGAATTGCGAGCGGCGCGTTTTACCCACGCTTATGCTTCCGAATTTCCGCGCGCTCAGCAAACCGCAAAGATTCTGCTGCGCCACCACGCCTGTCCCCTTTACATAGATGCCCGCATAAACGAACGCCGAACCGGGATGGATGGACTGCCGGTGGATAAATTTAACGACCTGATATTCACCGACCCATTACGCATCAAGCCGGAACGCGGGGAGTCGTTTCTGGAACAGATGGGACGTCTGCGCAGCTTCATGGATGATCTTGCTGCGCGTCACCCGGATGGAAAGGTGTTGGCCGTGTCCCACGAGAACCCGATACTCGCGGCGCTGGCCTTGACCTCTGACAATCCTGAACAGACAGTACGGGGCAGCATCGCCAATTGCGCATGGGTAGAACTGGTATGGCCCGTGGGTTAGGAATGAATGCCCTTACCTGCTTCCTCGCAAGATAATTTCCACGCGCCGGTTGGGCTGCAAACAAACGATTTGTTTGGCCCTGCTTTGATTGGTCGGGCATTGCACGAGCGGTTGCGATGATCCGGCGCCGCTGGCGTGTATCTTTTCTGCCGGAATGCCCTTGCCGACCAGATATTGCTTGATGCTCTCGGCGCGCTGTTCGGAAAGTAACTGGTTGCGTTCCTGACGGCCGTCGCTGCGGAGGCGGTCAGTGTGTCCGACCAGTTCGACCTCTTCCAGCATGGCTTCCTTCTTGAGGCTGTCTGCCAATCGATCCAGTTGCCACAACGCGGATGGGTTCAGTGTTGCTTTTCCGATTTCGAACATCGCATCGCCCGACAGCGTGATTTTTTCCAAGGCAGGCGGCGGCAGTGCAACAGCGGGTTTTCCATCGCAGTTATCGATAGCCACTTGTGCCTCGTAAATCAGGTTTTCGACGCTGCGCACGTAAGATTGCGCATGGCTCAAGCCGGATTCTTTATATTCGTGTCCAGTCCACACCAGATAAACTTCTGCTTCAGCGAGCGGTTTTTGTCCGCAGGAGAACTGGTCGTGTTTTTTCAGCGCGGCGATCTTCATTAACAGGTCGGGGCGCACTGCTTCGCTGCCTTGCACCTTCACTGGCGTATCCATGCTGATATCGGTTTGCTTTTTCTCCAGTGCATCCAGCAGGAGTTCCGCCTGCCCAATGGCGGCGATAAGTGTTCCGCTGGTGTCTTTTTCGTGGTATTCGCTTATTGCCATGTTCAGCCAGGCGCGCGCCTTGGCGAGATGGTAGCTGTCCGTGCCGACAAGCTCGCTGAAGCCCAGCTTATCGGCCCGGCGTTGCAGCGATTCGATTTGTTGCAGGTTCTCGGGCGGCATTTCTTCTGTAGCCCGCGCGAGGGAAATTCTACTCAACAGCAGGATGAGCAACAATGAAAGAACAGGTTTATTCATGGCGATTACCCTTGTGGATTATCATTTTACGCACACGCGGAAAGTGAGCTGGAAGCTCGGGCTGGGGGCGGCTGGATTGCCGACAAACGTGCCTTTGGGGCTGATGCGAAGATTGGTCACCAGCGGGTCGCAACCGTCCGCACCGGGCACCGGAACGTAGCCCCATGCGGGTATCGCGCCACCGAAGAAGTCTACATCGTCGGCCATGTTGTTGAGCGCGGTGAAGGTGTAGGTCAATGTGCTGGAAGTCGCGCCCTGGCTGAACGCCACCGGCCCCGAACCTGCGCCGCCGATGTTGTTGACGTACAGCGCGGTGTTGGCTGGAACCGGATCGGTGATAAAGGTCGAGTTATTATCCGCCGGGCCGCCAGAGTTGCTGGCGATGATGGTGAATTGCGCAATCGCGCCGGGGATGAATTTCGGATTGACCAGCAGATTCACCGGGTCCCAATATACCGCAACGGTTTTCAGCAGCGTGATGCTCGGCGCGTTCGAAACGGTCAGATCCGCCCATGCCGCAATGCCGGTGAGCACCGCCGGACCGGTGGCGATTGGCGCAACGGTGGTGTTGGTGATGGCGCCCGGCGTGGTCGAGGTGACATTGACCGAGACCTGGCAGGAAACGCCCGCTGCCAGCGAGGCTACGGCGAAGCGCATGTTATTGTCTGCGGCAGCAGATGCCGCGCCGCTAATTTTGGTGACTGTTCCGCAGGCTGCCGGAGTGAAGGTGAACGTGGTGTTCAGCAGCGTCAGCCCGGTCGGGAAGGTGTCATCAACCCGCACGCCGGTGATCGCCGCCGGGTTGCTGGCCGGGTTGGTCAACGTCAGGATCAGCGCGGTGCTGCCGCCGCTCGCAAGGGTTGCTGCGCCGAAGGACTTGGTCAGCGTGGGGGGCAGATGGGCGGTGGCGCCCGCCGACGCGGCTGCCGCCGGGCCGGGGGTCGCGTTCGCCGAGGTGACGGCATTGATCGCCAATGTATTGGTGTACAGGCCCACCGCCGTTGCCGTCACATCCACAGTCAGCGTGCATGATCCCAAGGCGGGGATCGTGCCGCCCGAGAGGCTCACCGTGCTGGAGCTGGCTGCCGCCGTGGCTGTTCCGCCGCAGGTATTGGTCAGGTTGGGCGTCGTTGCATTGAGCATGTTGGCCGGGTAGGTATCGGTGAAGGCCGCGCCGGAGATCGCGGCCGTATTCGGATTGGTCAGCGTGATGGTAAGCGTGTTTGTGCCGTTGACCTGGAACCCTGCATTTGCGAATGTCTTGGTGACCGTGGGCGCAGGCAGATAGGCGACCAGCGTCGCCGTATTGCTGGTTGGCCCGACCACCGCGTTCGCGCTAGATGTGGCGCCGGTGGTGATATTGCTGTAGCTGCCGGAAGCAGTGACCGAGACGGTGATATCGATGGTGCAAGTGGACGCTAATGGAGGGATGAGATAGGTGATCGCGCCGCCGGTCAATTTGATGCCGGTCGAGACGCCGCTCACCAGCGCCGCGCCCGCAGCATCTGTCAGCGTGCCGCCGCAAGTATTGGCCACGGTGTTAACCCATTTCATCTGCGATGGGCTAGCCGGGAAAGTGTCGCTGAACGAAACGGCGGTGAGGTTCACGCCTGCGTTGTTTTCAACGATGAAGCGCATCACGCTGGTCGCCGAACCTGCGACGAGCGTGACCGGGCTGGTCAGGAATGACTTGACGATGGTGGGTTTGTCGGTGACGACCAGAGAGTCGCTGCCCGAGATGCCGATACCCTGGGTCGAACCGGCCTTGCCTGTGGTGTTGGCGTAAATGGCCGGGATGGTGTTTGTGCCGATTACGTCCACGCCGATGCTGCAACTTCCCCCCGCCGCCAGCGCACCCCCGGAGAGTGTAACGCCGGTTGCAGTGGCAGTGACCACGCCGCCGCAGGTGTTGGTCATAGCGGGGGTTGGCGAGGTGAGGGCTGCCGCCAGCACGCCGCCGACCAGTTTTGTCGCGGTAATCGGATAGGTGTCGGTGATCGCCAATCCGGTCAGGGCTGTGGTCAGGCTGGGGTTGGTAAAGGTGATGACCATCCTGGATATGTCGCCAGGCCCCACCATATTCGGCGTGAATGATTTGCTGACGGAGGGTGCGATCCAGGAGGCGGTGTTGCTGACGCTTCCGGTGCCGACAAACGAGCCGGTCACACCTGAGGTCTGGTTGGTGTAGACGCCGAGCGCATTGACGGTCAGGTTGATCGTGAAGGTGCAGCTACCCGCTATCGCAATTTGCCCGGCAGTGAGCTTGATCCCCACATCGCCGCCGGTGGCGGTCAGCACTCCGGCAACGGCCCCGTTCCATGACTGGATGCTGCTGCCCACGCCGCATGGCGCGGCAGGCGTCACGGCCGGTGGGTTGGCGGTGAGCATGCCGGACGGAAACAGGTCGGTGAAGGACAGCGCGGTGATCGCGACGGTATCGTTGTTGGTGATGGTGATGCTCATCGCGGCCACGCCGGTCGCCGGATTGAATACAAAGCTCTTGGCGATGGTCGGCGTGGCGTTGACGATCAGCGTGGCCGACGCGGCGGCGGCATTGCTGCCGGCATTGGTCGTCGTCACTGCGCCTGCGGCAATGGTGTTGACGTAGCCAACCAGATTTACGACGTTGGACGTGACATCAATGCTGACCGTGCAACTGCCGCTGGCGGGTATCGTTGCACCGGACAGCGAGACCGTGCCCGCAGTCGAACCGACCGTGCCGGATGAGCAGGTCGTCGAGGCGTTCGGTGCAACGGCGGTGGTCACGTTGGCCGGATAGGTGTCGGTGAATGCCGCGCCGGTAATCGCGGTGGCATTCGCATTGGTCAGCGTGATGGTCAGCGTGGAGGTCTGCCCATTGCCGATGGTCGATGGCGTGAACGCCTTGGCCACCGTCGGCGCACCCAGCACGGACAGTGTGGCGGTGTTGCTGACCGGTCCAGCCGGGCTGGCCTCGACGGAATTGACGCCGCCGGTGGTGTTCGCATAAACACCCGCCGTCGCGGACGTGACATTGATGGTAAAGGTGCAGGTTCCGCCTGCCGCCGCGATAGTGCCGCCAGTCAGGCGGACACCGGGGTCGTTACCGGTTCCGCTCAGCGCACCTGCCGTGACGCCGTTCCAGGAGCTGAGCGTGCCACCGCACGGTGCGATCGGGCTGAGCACTGGAGGATTGGCCGTGACCAGTCCGGCGGGGAACAGGTCGTCGAAGTTCACTCCGGTGATCGCTGCCGCCGTGTTGTTGGTGATCGTGAACGACAGCGTAGCGGTCCCGTTGCGCGCAATGGATGCGACAGAAAACGATTTGCTGATGGTCGGTTTGGGCGTGACGGTCAGCGTCGCCGAAGCGGTGAGTCCGGTGCCGCCGTTGCTCGACGAAACCGTACCGGTGGTGTTGGTGTAGGTGGTGTTGACCGCCGAAGTCACATTGACTGAAACCGTGCAGCTCTGCGAGGCAGCCAGCGTGCCGCCGGTGATCGCGACCGTGGTGCCGGTCACGCTCAATACAGCGCTGGTGCAGGTTGTGGCCGCGCCAGTCGGGGAGGCGAATACCAGTCCGGCAGGCGCGACGGGCAGCGTGTCGCTCACCGCAATACCGTTCAGGGTATGGGCGGCATTCGGATTGGTGATCGTCAGCGTGAGGGTCGAAGTGCTGTTGGATGCAATTGCGGTGGGCGAAAATGCCTTGGCGATCGTGGGCGCTTTCAGCACCACGGTGCTGGCGGTGGGCGGCGCATTGTCGCTGGTGGCCAGCGTGGTATCGATGATTGCGTTGCCGATCCTGGCGGTGGCGGAATTGGTGTAACTACCCGGTGTGGCGGGAAGCGTTGCCTGAAAAAGCAGCGTGCGTGATGCTCCGGCCGGAACGATAAATAGCGACGACCAGGTCAGGGTCGATCCGGCAATGTTTGGATCGGCAAAGCTGGCATTGTTGAATGTCGTCGAGCCCGTGACATAGGTCGCGCCAGCGGGCAACACATCAATGAAACTGTCCAGGCTCAAGTCATAACTGCCGGAGTTGGTGGCGGTCAGCGTGTAGGTCACCACGCCGCCCTGCGTCGGCAACGTGGCATGGCTGACGGATTCCGCCAGCAGCACGACGTTCTGCGCCGGCAGGATCGGCAGCAATCCGCCCGCTCCAGCATACGCGCCGCTGGTTAGCTTGGTGTGCTTGATCTGCGTGCCGCTGGCCAAGTAGGAAACCGGAGACAGCGTGGTGGTCGAGGCCGTCGTGGAGACCGGGCGGAAATAATAGGTCGCGACATAGTGCGTGGTTCCGCTGGCTGCCACAGGGTCGATATACAGGACGTTGTTATATGTTCCGCTGTTACCCGCTGAAAGCACGATGCTGGTGGCGACCAGCTCATAGGAATCCGCGCGCCAGTTGGTGAAAGTGGCCGGATTGAAAGCCAGCGGGCCATTGGTTGGGCCTGCGCAAATGGACGGCGGATTTGCGCAGCCTACGGTTCCGGTGTCGCCGTCCACCGTCAGCGTGGTGGTGGCGCCCAGTACGCTGGGGTTGATGTCCGCCCATATCGTGTTGACCGTGTTGGCGGCTGCCTCAATGACGCTGTCGTCTATGGTCGTGGAAAATGCCGTTGTGTTTTGCAGGACGCCGCCGGCTGAAGGGTTGCCGCTGTAGGTGCTGATATTGTAGGTCTGCGCTGCCGTGACGCCGCCTGCTGCATAAGTCGAGCATACGTAGTAGAACACCGGTTTGGTCTCATTGGCGGAGAAAGGCCCGAAATGGAATATGCCGTCATCGCCGCCGCCCATGGCCAGGTAGGAAGGTGCACCGGCGAAAGTGTTGATCGTCACCCAGGCATCGGCTATCGCTAAAGTACTGGTGACGTTGAATGAAAGATAGGTGCATTGCGGAGAAGTGGTTGCTGTGCCGGCGTTCGAATCGGTAAAGAACACCGGTGAAGAGGTGCGCGCGACGGTGATCGCAGCCTGCGCCACCGGCGCAAACAGGGCAATGAACAGCAGGCCTGCGGGCAGCACCGTCTGATGCAGCCGGCGGGAAAGAGATAAATAACTCATGGCGTGTATTTTCATCGTCTTTGTCATAATCATTCAGCAGTTACCGGGCGGGTGATTCTGTCGCCTTTGTTCAAACCGAAGGTGTCCTGATCTACCTTCATGCGCAAGGTGACAAATGGGCCGCGCGCGCGGTAGGAGCCGGCGGCAAAGTCGCGATCATTCATGCCGCGCACGTTGTAGCCCACCGACAGCCACATGTTGTCCACCAGCTTGTAGCCGACCGACGCGCCCAGGCCGTAGCTGCGCACACCGGAATTTACCGAGCGCATCACCGAACCGAACGTGCCGATGTCCCAGTCTTGCGTCAGGTCGTGGCGTGCTTCCAAACCGAACAAATCGGTGTAGCCCTTGTAGTCGGTGCTATCGATGGTATCCCGCACATACTTCGCGCCGTATTGCAGTGCGATTTGCATGTCCGTGACGGGCATGTAGTTGGCGTTCAGATTGTTCACCAGCTTCGCGCCATTGAGCGTGGAAGTCGCGGTTTTGGTGAATTGCGTGATGTAGTCGGCACGGTCGAGCCATACCCATTGACTGTCGTTCGGGCGATGCGCGTAAGAAAGGCGCAGGTCGGCGTCGCGCTTATTGCCGGTTGCGCTGTCTGTCTGGCGTTGCGTGTAACCGGTAGCTATCGTGCGGCCCTGATCGAGATGGCGCTGCAAGCCGAATTGCAGGTTCCGCTGGCGGTCGATGGTGGAATTGCGGATTTCGATGCGCCCGTCGCTACTCCAGACTATGTCGTGATAAGCCAGGCTGACTGCGGAGGCGGTGTAATCACCGGATGCTGATGGCAGCTGCGAGGCGCCTCCCGAGCCGGATGGCAGCGGTGTGTTGAGGTTAAGCGGTGTGCCGGTGTTATGCAGGGTGTGGCTGCGGTCGACGCTGAAGTTGGTCTGCCAGTGTTCGGTGATCTGCCAGCGTTGCACCATGCCGAGGTTTGTATACAGACGCTCAGCGTCGTTATTGGTGCTGTTGCCCACCGAGGCCGACATTTCATTGCCTGTCCAGGGCTGGGTGCGCAAGCCGGCACGGGTGGTGTTGGAGGAAATCTTTTCGCCGCGCGCGAATTCCTGTTCGGCGAATATTTTGCTTTGCTCGGTCAGTTTGTAGTCGGTGCCCAGAATATAACGATCCGGCATGGTGCTGCTGGCCGAGTTGCCGCCACTGATTTCGGCTGTACCGCGCAGCGAGAGTTTTTTGTCCAGCATCATGTAATTCGCGCCACCGATCACTTGACTGCTGTTCGTTGTGGTGACTGTAGCTTGATCCTGCGTCTCGCGTGCGCCGTAATAGGCGCTCAGTACATCGCTGATGCGGTTATCGACGCGTCCTTCCACCACGCTGTTACGCGCGCCGGTGGTGAGATTGTTTTGCTGGTAGGCCTGGCCGAGCAACTGCGTGGCATCGGTTAATTTGTACCGGGCATCCATCCCTATCTTGCGGGTTGCGATCTCGGAGGGGGCTTGCTGGCCCATGCCAAAGGATCCGGCCTCGTTGCGCATATAGGCTTTTGCGTCCCACTGTTCTTCGTGGTGCGTCACCTCACCCAGCCATGCGTTGCCGCTGTATGGGACATTGGCAAGACTGCGGTCGGTTCCCGCTACTTCGGCACGCAGCTTGTTCTTTTCGTCCGGTTGGTAAGTGGCATCCAATCCTTTCAGGTTTCCGGTTGCGCCCACTGTGCCTTCGTGAACCAGTGTCGTACCGATTTCGATTCCCTTGACGGGTTTGATGCTGGCACGGCCGCCCAGGGTGGCCTTCTTGTCGGCAGGATCGGCCGATTCATATTCGGCGACGATGTAGGTCGGGTTGAATTTGCCGTCGCGCGAGGCAACCGGTTCGCGGAAAGTCAACGAGCCATTGTTGTAATCGATGTCGTAATCCAGGTAGCGTGTCAGGCTTTGGGTGCTGACGATGATTTGCGACTGGAAGCGGTCGCGGGTCTCGATGCGCACCTTGTCGGAGTTGATCATCAGATTACCGCGCGACAGTTTGTATACGCCGGAGGTGCCGTTACCCGGAATCTCGTCCTTGATATAGGCTTGCGCGGTTACCGAGGCAAAGGCGTTGTAGCCAAGCTTCTCGCCTTTGTATTCGCTCTTCACGCCGTTCAGCGTGCGGCTATAGCGCGACAGTTCGGTGATGGTCAGTCCAGTGTCGTAGTCACCGAACATCGCGTAGAACTGTTTGCGCTCCAGTTTTACATACAGACGACTAGCGCTGGCCGCGTCGGAATTCGCCTGGGTCGCGTCGGCATACAGCGTGTAGTACTGCGTCGGATCGATTGCCTGCTTGAGCAATTTGTTGCCGGTTTCCTTGTTGGTATCGTATGCGATGGTCAACAGGTAGTCGCCGCGGATGCTGCCCTTGGCGTAGAACGCCAGTTTGTCGTTATCGAATAATTGCTGGTCGGCGCCCGCATCCTTGAGCTCCTGGATGTTACCCGACAGGGTCTTGTGTCCCAGCGTGCCTTCGCCAAAACCGACCAGTATCCAGTCGCGCTTGCCGGGCTCAAGCCAGGCGCGTACTTCCTGTTTGCGCTTGTCGTTGAACTCGAAGTTCAGGACGGCTTCTCCGGTCTGGGTTGTCGGCTCCAGTTCGATTATCGCCAAGCCGTCGGTTTTCACTTCATAGCGCGCCTTGCCGCCGAGGCGTCCAGCCAGCGGCTCACGGTCTATGCCTTCGCGGCGGTCATAGGAGCGGTATGGCTCGTTCAGCATGAAATCGCCGTTGACGCCGCGCCGCATCTTGTAGCCATCCCTGTCCAGAAAACGCACCGCAATGACCGGTCGAGTCTTGCCGTCAGCGACCAGGCGCGAAAGTTCGGGCACGAACTCGATCCGGTCCGGACTCCCCGAGTAATGGACAGTGCGGGTTTGGTGCAGCACTTCCTTGCCGGAGGCGTCCGTCACAATCAACTCCAACCGGTTGTCCCGCTCATTGATGTGAACACCGCGCCAATTGGAAAGCGATACCGTTTTCGCCGCATTGGTTTCTGCACCTTCGTAATACAGCGGACTGACATCCTCGCCGTTCAGTTTCAGCTTGACGACTTGGCCAGGAGCATGTTTTACCGCAATCTTGATAGCAGGCAGTGCGGGCAGGAAAGATTCCTGCGGGTGCAGCCATTCGACACCGGGTTGCGCGGCGGACAACCACGCGGCGTCATAAGGCAAGGTTTCCACCAGGTGCGTCATATCGCCGTCATTGGGTGTTTTTGCAGGGCGCAGGTCGGCTGCTTCAACCAGCACATCTGCAGTGGTTGTGGCGCTGACCGGCGCATGGTTGACCAGGGTAATTTCCGCAACAGGGAGGTTTTGTGCGGCCCGACCAATCGGGGTGAAACGCATCATCGATTTGATCGTCGCGTTCGGCGCAACGTCCGCGACTTCGAACGAATATTGATCCTGCCAGCGGGCCGGTCGAACATTGCCGCGGAAGATCAGCGCGCTATTAGTTTTTCCTGGCTCGGCGTTATCGGGATCGGCGATAGCCTCGCCATTCAGCTTTGCAGTACCGGGCACAAATTTGGCGAACTCAGGCAACATCACGGTAGCCGAATAGCCGGTCACTTCGGTGTTGCTGACCAGAGTAAGCGATACGATGCTCTTGTCATTTGCCTGTTGCGAGCCAAGGGTTTGCGTGATGCGCACGGTTTCGGGCGCTTTCTTCTGCACGTGGAAATCAGCGCGCCACAAACTGCCGCCGCGCAGATTAACGAATTGCGAATACTTGCGTCCGGCGAAGCGGCTGTTCTTCTCACATGCCACCACTTCATAGTCTCTTGGCAAGGAGTCCATATCCAGCTGCACCACATGTGTTCCGGCGCGCAGGTTGTCGATGTGCCAGCGGCCTTCCTTGTCAGTCAGCACATAAGTGCCGTCCTGCAATACGATGCGCGCATTCTCCAGGCCTTTATCGTCGTTTGCTACCTTGTTGTCACAAGAGCCTTCGATCACGCGACCGATCAGTATGGTTTTGTTGCGGTACAAATCTTCACGCACCAGCACGCTGGCGCGTGCGGTGTTGGAGGTGGTACTGCCGATTGCCATTGCGGTGTTCTCAGCGGTGCCGGTACGCGCTCCCGGCGTTACTTCAAGCACATATTGGATCGTTGCCGAAGCGGCAGCGGCGATGTTCAGGGTGAAGGTGAGAGTGCGTGCATCGGCGGAAACCAGCGGGTCGGGCATGAGAAGGCCACCTAGGCGCGCCGAGCCTTTTTGGTAGCGGAAACCTGGCGGCGTATGGTCGGCAACCTTTGTGCCTGTCACCGGGAAGGCCTCATTGTTGTTGATGGTTAGCGTGTAGGGCACAAAATCGCCAGTGCTGACCACCGTTTTGCCGGCAGATTTCTGGATTGTCACGGTTGTGGCGCCGAGATCAACCGGAATGTCTATATGCAGCGCCGGGCCGATTAGCGGGAACACACCGCCATAAGAGCCGCCGGGTGTCGGACCGGGATTGCCCAATATGATTGGCGTGTCTGGTGGCGCACCAATAGCCGCTGGCAAGTTGCTGGCCGATGTTGCGGAGGGAAAGGCGTATCCCGCAGGAGGCGTGACGATGAGCTTATAGCTGCCTATTGCCACTTGCGGGAAGCGAAAGCCACCCGCGACCATCGTGGCATCGCATATGGTTGGCGAGCCGGAAATAACGGGTTGCGGCAATACCGTTACCGCATCGTCGCAATAGGCTGTGGCCGGCGAACCGTCCGACGCATGAACAAGGTTAACCGTAGCGCCTGGAACCGGTGCGCCGGTTGCGGAATCGAATATGATGCCGTAAGGATCAATCAGCCCGCTGGTAGAGCTGGCGACAATTGAGCCACTGACGCAGTCGGCGTGGTTGTAAATAACGGTGATACTTTCCTTGTATGCAGACAGGGTGATTTTGCCGTCATGGGCGACCGGGCTGGAGCCAATCGCGACGAAAACTGCCGGTACTGCGGCAATAAATACGCCCGTGGAAGGCCCGGTTTCAGTCAATTGAACCACTTCAGTGTCGCCGTCGCTGGTGGACAAGGTCACCGATACTGTATCGGCTATGGCTGGATTAATATTCGCATCGTAGCTGACCACGCGCACAAAAATCGGATCGTTACGCGAATAAACCGAAACCGATTTGCCCAGAGCATCATTGAGCGGGGCGAGCTTAAGTGTGGCTGGCAACGCTATTGGTGTGGCACTGCCCGGCGGAGTCGGGTTGGTCAGTGGCAAATATGGCCCCGTAGCAGAGCCGGTGGGCGAATACCCGCCCGGTGGCACCAATATATCGATGGCGCTGGCGGGAGCCAGCCCGGCAGCGACAGCGGCAGGGGGAATGTATTGCAGCAGATCGATCTTCACCCCGACATTGATACAGGCAGCGGTGTTTACGCTAATCGTGCTGCTGGGAGTAAAGTTGACTGCGCCGATACTGTAGCTTGCGGTCGCGGTATTGCTGATCGGAGTGTTCGGCGGGGTTGCCGACCAGGCGGCAGAGGACAGAAGATAGAGGACAGAAACAAGCAGCGCTTTTTTGTGGGCGCCCTGAAAAAAATCAGGCGTGCCCACAAAAAAGCGGGCTGTCCCGGCAAGCCGGGACAGCACACGCGAAATCCCCACACCCGTCAGGCGTGCCGTGCGGGTGTGGGGAAGGTTTTTGGCCAGAAGAGCCATTTGCCTTGTTACTGTAACGTGGTGTTGAAAATGATCGATATTGATTCACCACCTTTCAACATTCCCGTCGCACCGTGGCCGGCGTCAATTAGCAGGAGATTGGCACCAAAGGTGGCCGTGATCGCGCCTAAATTGTTATCTAAGCCGTCTCCATCATTCGCGGACGTGAAATAGCAGACCGTGCCGGTACACGTCGGGCTGATAGCCCGTGAAACAGAAGATGTCACCTTAAAGCCTTTGCCGACGCCGCTTTCCGGTGTTCCGGTAGCGGAGTCACATGCAGCCGCGGCGGGAACTACCAGGTTGGCGTCATGCGCCAGCGTGGCGCCCAGCGTATCGGTGATGCTCGTCAGTGTGGCATTAGCGCCAGCAGCAGCATTGCTTATCGTGATGGTCCACTGGGTAATGGCACCCGGGATGTTCTTCGGGTTGACCAAGAAATGGACCGGATCGCACAGCAAAGTGGCGGTCTTGGTTATGGTCAGCACGGAGGACACGACTGAGTAGCTGCCCCGGTTGGAGTGAGTCTTGTCATGTATCACATCTCCTGCTGCGGTGCCGGCGGGATCAATAAACACGATGTCCACGATGCCCGGGGTATCGGCGCCAACCGTTTCCGTGATGACAGCACCTTGGACTCCTGGTGTTGCAACGTAGATGCCATTTGGACCGGTGAAGGTACCTGCGGCCGTTGCGAGCAGATCAATATTTGCGACGTTCCCATTAACCACCGTATTGGGGATGTTGCACACCACGTACACCGTTTTGGTCGCATCGGCTGCCAGCTCGTCTATGAAGAGCGCGGTATCCTGTAACGCCTGGTAACCGGGCGTAACGCCGCTTTCAACGTATGCGTTGCAGGCGGTGGCATCGAATTGATCACCTGCCGCTGGCTGGAGGATAGACAAGGTAAAGTCCAACGGGCTGTTGGCGTTGTTGGTTACGGTATAGGTGAGAACCTTTGCCGTATCGTTTGGCACTACGTTGGTTGTGGCTGCGGCGGCTACCGTAAGGTTGATTTTTTCGTCCACCAGAAATGCCGTGGAAGACCCAGTAATGGTAGGCTGAACCACTGCTAACACGGAATATGTCAGCGTGGCCGAGTTGGTGATGGAGGTGCCGGACGCAGTGCCCGCCGCCAGCGCGCTTTGAGAGACCAGACCAAGCAACGCCGTACCGGCCAACAGTGCGGCTAATCTGATAGAACCGCTTGTTTTATTAATGTATTTCATTTTGCTTCTCCTAAAAAATAATGCTGCTAAAAACCACTTGTTTACTAATTTATGCAAAAAAATTTCTTTTAAAACCTGCCGCGTAGGGCGGACCTGAACCTGTGATTAAACCGCGTTCAGAAAACGGCGAACGGATCCAGGGAGGATCCGTCATGGGCTCGGGCATTACGTAATGACCGGGATAACTGGAGTAATGGAAATTCATGATCTGCCCCTTAATTTTGTCCTGTTATTTGATGGCCGCGCGGAAACCGACTTCGCCGGATTTCCCTGGCGCCAGTTTGGTTTTGTAATTCCACTGGATGTGCGTGTATTCCTTGGGCAGGGCAACGCGTTCTTTGCCGTCCGCATTCTTTATTTTCAACTCTTCGGCGTGGCCGAATGTCTTGCCGCCATCCGCTGAAAACAGGATTTCGCAATTCTTACCGAATGCACTGCCTGCCTTGTATTCAGAGTCATTCGGTATCGGGTTGTTGATACTGATGTTTTCGGCCGCCTTGTTGATCGTGTTCTCGAAGGTGGTTGTGTAGATCACCTCGGTGCCCGGAACGGCTTTTTCGGGAGGAGTGCGCTTGAGCGTCTTTTTGCCGTCCTTGCCGACAACTTCGACTTCGACTTGTGCGATGCTGGTCACCTTGATCGCGCCTTCAGCTGCATGCGCGCTTAGCGGGATGCAGCCCAGTAAAGCAAGCAGGGCAGACGTGAGCAATAAATTCAAAATACGCATGGTGTTCTCCTTCAATTAATCGTTGCGCGAAAAGTAATGACTACATTCGCCGGGGCGGCAACATTCCCCAGCGAAACAGAAACTGTATTGGCGGCAAACTGCGCGTTGTCGGCA
This sequence comes from Nitrosomonadales bacterium, assembly GCA_023259055.1. GTDB lineage: Bacteria > Pseudomonadota > Gammaproteobacteria > Burkholderiales > Gallionellaceae > Gallionella. The sequence goes on along the minus strand of JAHFQZ010000001.1, from coordinate 74,580 downwards.
TCGGCTGCATCGGTCTTGGCCGCGCCGTTCACGCTGATGCTGCCCGGCACATAGGTGGTATTGGCTGGCAGCGGGTCGGTAATTACCAGATTGGTGATAGTTCCCCCGCCGGAGAGCACGGCAGCGATCTGGTAAGTCATTACTGCACCCGGCATCAGCACGGCCGTGCCTTTAGGATCAAGCACGCTGGCGATGGTTTTGGTGATTGTCAATGAGGGGAGGGCGACCGAGTAAGTGTTGCGGGCGGAGTGTTTGGCATCACGTGCTATGTCTTCGGTGCCGGCAACGTCAGCAAACAAGATGTCCACATTTGCTGTATCGGCGCCAGCTGTCTGTGTAATGACACCACCCAACGCACCGGCTGCTGCGACATAACCCGCCGCATTGAAGTTACCATGGGCTGTTGCGGTCAAACCCACTAGCCCGTTGTTGCCATTAACCAATGCGGCGGGGATGTCGCACACCACGTACACCGTTCTGGTCGCATCGGCTGGCAGCTCGTCGATGTAGGTGGCGATATCCTGCGCTGCCTGATAACCCGCCGTGGCGCCGCTTTCAACGAATGCGCTGCAAGCGGCGGGATCGAAGTTGTCACCTGCTATCGCCGAGGTAACCGCCAAACTGAAGTCCAGCGCGCTGTTGGTGTTGTTGGTTACCGTAAAGGCTGTAGCCTGGGCTGTTGAACCGGACGCCACACTGGTGGTGACGCCGCCGGCCACCGTCAGGTTGACCTTCTCGTCCACCAGAAACGTCGCGGTTGAAGTAATGTTGGGTTGCGCCACAACACCAAGGCGATATGCCAGCGTGGCCGAGCTGGAGATGGTGGTGCCTGCCGTTGTGCCTGCCGCCCAGCCGATTTGCGGTGCGATCAGCAACAGCCAAGCACACACACCGAGCAAGCCGGCAGAGGAATTGGATTTTGGGAGACTTGAAAATTGCATGAATGATTTACTTGTATATTTTGTAGGAGACATTCCTACAGGCTATAAGGAAGGCTCTTACACAAAAAGTTCAATATGTCTTACAGAAAGCAAGAACTATACCTGCAAGCTTGCTGGTGTAATAAATACAATAAAACAAATAGATATCTTTTTTTTTGAGGTGATTTTGAATGCGAAATTTGATGAGCGATGGTTCGTTGACGAGAAATCGTCTATGTCTGACGTGTAAGTGACTGGAAGCTGGCTGATGAACAATGGCACAGGAATTATGGTTTCGCTTTTTAAGCGCGCGAAAATAACATCATCCGTTTCTTGTTGGCTGACAATTCCTGATAAAGCCGCCGGCGGATTCAACCCTGATTGCATTAGATTTATATAACAAATCATTACGCTCCATGAGTCCGACCGCTTCAACAGATCGAGGACAGGCTTGTCGGGAGAATGTTCATCGCACAGCATAACCAGCTACTTGGCAGGCGTTTTTTGCCGGTACGGCGGTTCATGAATCGCCCTTACATGGCAATTTTTTATCAGGGCATGGGAACGATGAGAATTGAAAAAGGGCGCTCTCGAAGAAGCGCCCTTTCAATTTGCTGCGTAATGCGATCAGAAGTTACTCGATCTTGGCCTTGCTGCGCAGGTCGTTAATGATTCCTTGGACGGATTGCTGATGAAGGCGTTGTTGTATTTGAGGCTTGACATCCTCAAATGCCGGCACGTTCAGGTCGCGCACGTCTTCCAGTTTGATGACGTGCCAGCCGAATTGTGTTTTAACTGGATCTTTAGAGTATGCGCCCTTTTTCAGGCTTGTAAGCGCGTTGGCAAATTCTGGAACGAAACTGCTTGGTACCGCCCAGCCCAATGAACCGCCGTTTTCCTTGGAACCTGCATCTTTGGACTTTTCCTTGGCGATCTTTTCGAAATTGCCCTTCTTGCCGAGTTGCGCGATGATGGCCTTAGCCTCGGCTTCAGTTTCTACCAGGATATGCCGTGCGTTGTATTCACTTTTGCCGAGATTGGCTTTCAGCTTGTCATATTCCTGCTTGAGCTGGTCTTCGCTGATAGGATGATTCTTGGTGTGGTCTTGGACGTATGCGCCAGCCAGTATTTGTTGCTTTGATATCTCGGCTTGCTGAATGACATCGGGGTTCTTGTCCATCCCAAGCTTCACGGCTTCTTGTGACAGCACTTCGAGATTGATCATGTCTTCCCGGATCGCCTTGCGCAATTCGGGGCTGTCTGGCTGCCCTTGAGCGGTGGCGGCTTTGACGCGCAAATCGAGGCGCGCTTGCGGAATTGAAACGCCGTTCACCAAGGCAGCAGATTTCTCCTGGGCAAATGCGGAATTAATCGCCAATGTGCTTAATATTGCCAGTGCTGCAAATTTTCCAGATATATACATGCTAAGTCCTCTTCAAAAATTGATATTTAAATTTCATCCGGCGTTTTCGCCTGTATGTTAAGCGCGTGTATTTCGCGCTTCATCATCTCCCCGAGCGCGGAATATATCATACGGTGGCGCGCCATCGTATTTTTTCCGGAGAACTGCGCCGAGACAATGCGCAGCACAAAGTGCCCCCCGCCATTGCGCGCACCGGCATGACCGGCGTGTATGTGGCTTTCGTCGACAATTTCAAGCGAAACGGGGGCGAGCGCTGCAAGGCGCTGGCGCATCTCATCCTCTCGTGCATTCATGCAGGAAATACTTTCTTGAACGGCTGTACGGTAATTTGCCCGAATACGCCAGCTGCAGCATAGGGGTCGGCCGCAGCCCATTCCTGTGCAGCCTGCAACGACGGGAATTCTGCAACGATCAAACTGCCGGTAAAGCCCGCCGCACCCGGATCAACCGCATCCACCGCGGGAAAAGGGCCTGCCAGCAACAGACGGCCTTCATTCTGCAATATTTGCAAGCGCGCCAGATGGCCTGGGCGTGCAGCAATGCGTTTGTCCAGGTTGTCCGCAGTATCATGCCCGATGATTGCGTATAACATCAGTTGCCCTCTTTTTTCTCGTCCACATATTTCGCCAGCCACGCGCCCTGGGCTAAAACAAATACCAGCATCAAAGCGGTGAAGCCGAACAGCTTGAAATTCACCCATGAATCGGTGGAGTAATTGAATGCTATATACAAATTGATTAATCCAAGCACCGCAAAAAACAGGCTCCAGCTTAAATTTAGGCGGTGCCATACATGCAGCGGCAGCGCGATTTTTTCCTGCAACAACGAACGCATCAGGTTCTTGTTGAACACCACATTCGAGATCAGCAGAATAACCGAGAACATCCAGTACAGCACGGTCGGTTTCCACTTGATGAACGTCTCGTCATGCAGCAGCAGCGTGGCTCCGCCGAACACACTGATGATGGCGAAACTCACCCAAAGCATGGTGTCCACCTTGCCGTGCCGGAATTTTGTCCAGATGATTTGAGCGACGGTGGCGGCAATCGCAACGGCTGTGGCGACGTAAATACCCTGGAACTTGAAAGCAACGAAAAACAGGATGACGGGGAACAGGTCGAAGAGCAGTTTCATGTCAGGAGATTACGAATAGTTGATGAAATTTGGTAATGGTTTTTGAAATTTAGTCGGGCGTAGGGGCGACCTTTACGGTCGCCCTGGGCAGGTGCGAGGCCTGCTCCTACGGCCACGGCGACATGGGTCATGAAATTTTCACAACACCTCGCCCGCATAATCCGCCAGCCGCGAGCGTTCGCCGCGCATCAGCGTGACATGGCCGCCATGCTCCCACCCCTTGAAACGATCCACCACATAGGTCAGGCCGGAGCTGCCCTCGGTGAGGTATGGCGTGTCGATCTGCGCGATGTTACCCATGCACACCACCTTGGTGCCGGGGCCGGCGCGTGTTACGAGCGTCTTCATCTGCTTGGGCGTGAGATTCTGCGCTTCGTCAATGATCAAATATTTGTTGAGGAAAGTGCGTCCGCGCATGAAGTTGAGCGATTTGACCTTGATGCGCGAACGGATCAGGTCGCGTGTGGCTGCACGCCCCCAATCGCCGCCCTCCTCGTCGGATTTGTTTAGCACGTCCATGTTGTCTTCCAGCGCGCCCATCCACGGCGTCATTTTTTCTTCTTCGGTGCCGGGCAGGAAACCGATGTCTTCGCCCACCGGCACCGTCACGCGGGTAATGATGATTTCCGAATAGAGCTTGGTTTCCAGCGTTTGCAACAAGCCGGCCGCCAGCGTCAGCAGGGTTTTTCCGGTGCCCGCCTGCCCCAGCAATGTGACGAAATCGATCTCCGGGTTCATCAGCAGGTTGAGCACGAAATTCTGTTCGCGGTTGCGCGCGGTGATGCCCCATACGTTGTTCTTGCTGTGCGTGTAGTCGGTCAGCGTGCGCAACAATGCGGTATGTTCATCCTGCTCCAGCACCACGGCATAAAAAGGTGTGCCGTTTTCCTGGAAGACGAATTGATTGACGAAAAATGCCGCGCACAACGGGCCGCGTATCTGGTAATAAGTGTGGCCTTCCTTTTGCCACGACTTCATGTCCTTACCGTGCCTGTCCCAGAAATCGTCCGGCAAAGGCAGCACGCCGGTGTAGAGCAGGTCGGTGTCTTCCAGCACCTTGTCGTTGAAATAATCCTGCGCCTCCAGACCCAGCGCACGCGCCTTGATGCGCATGTTGATGTCTTTGGAGACCAGGATTACCGAACGTTGCGGGTGCAGTTTTTGCAGGCCGATGACAACGCCGAGGATCGCATTGTCAGCTTTGCCCAGCTCGAGATGTTGCGGCAATTCATGTTTGATGAAGCTGGTCTGCAGGAACAGCCGTCCGGTGCAGCCCTTGTGCGCTGCGGATTCCAGCGCGATGCCTTCCTCTATCTTGTGGGGCGCATCGCTGACTATTTCATCCAGAAAGCGGCTGGCCTGGCGCGCGTTACGCGCAACTTCGGTCATGCCTTTTTTCTTGTTGTCCAGTTCCTCAAGCACGAACATCGGCAGGCAAATATCATGTTCCTCGAAACGGAACAGGCTGGTCGGGTCATGCAGCAGTACATTGGTGTCCAGCACGAAAAGCTTGATGTCGGAATCATTCTCTGTCTTGGCTGATTTCTTACTTGGGGGTGGGGACATTACGTTCCTTTAGTTGAGGGTGGTGACGAAATTCAGGACTTCCTGCGCGTGGCCGTCGGCCTTGAGGCCTCGCCATTCACGGCGAAGTATGCCATTTTTATCGATGACAAAGGTGCTGCGCTCGATACCCCGCACCTTTTTGCCATACATATTCTTCATCTTGACCACGCCGAACAGGTTGCATACCGTTTCATCCGCATCCGAAAGAAGATCGAACGGCAGCGTGAATTTGGCCTTGAAGTTCTCATGAGACTTGAGGCTATCGCGCGAGATGCCGACTACTCCGCAATTCGCCTTTTTGAACCCGGCATACAGGTCGCGAAATTGCTGCGCTTCAGTCGAACAACCCGGGGTATTATCCTTGGGATAAAAATAGATGACCAGATGCTTGCCGCGTGCGCCGGATAGAGTGAAGGTCTGCCCGCCTGTGGCGGGCAGGGAAAAATCTGCAACCGTGTTTTCTGACATGAATGAATCCAATAGAGATGCCGACATTCTTGTCAAAAAGCGCGCTAAAGGCAAGCTTCATCGCGGCCTCGTCAAACCGGTGCGGTTGTGCTACGGTGGCCGCTCTTTTTGAATTTGAAAACGTGATGAGAGACGCAGATTACATGCGCATAGCCCTTGAGCTGGCAAGCCAGGCTCAAGCCGCCGGAGAGGTGCCAGTGGGGGCGGTGGTGGTGAAGGATGGCGAGATCGTCGGGCGCGGTTTCAATGCGCCAATTTCGCGCCACGACCCTTCCGCACATGCCGAGATGATGGCGCTGCGCGATGCGGCCCAACAGCTGGGGAATTACCGGTTGGCGGGCTGCGAGTTGTTCGTTACGATTGAGCCGTGTTTGATGTGTGCCGGAGCGATTATGCATGCGCGCATTGCGCGGGTTGTGTATGGGGCGAGCGATCCCAAGACCGGCGCATGCGGCAGTGTGTTGAACGCATTTGCTGAACAGCGTTTGAACCATCACACTGAAGTTGGAGGAGGTTTGTTGGCGGAAGAATGCGGATTGATGCTCAGCAACTTTTTTGCGATGCGGCGCGCCCAGCAGAAAAATGTGTGAATTCATGCCGATAATATTCCCGTCATTCCCGCCCCCGATAACAATATTTGAGGGTAGGCTGCGGCGGGAATCCAGCCATTCAAAAATTCCGCGAAGCGGACATAAAGAGGAATGTCGGCCAACTGCGTTGGATTTCTTTAATTGTCTGGATTCCCGCCTGCGCGGGAATGACGGGGTAGCATGAAAATCAACATCCACATTTCCACCCAGACACTGGAGCTGTTCGACGACGCAGGCAAATTACTCCACCGTTACACGGTTTCAACAGCTGAGAATGGCGCGGGTGAAATCTCGGGAAGCAATTGCACGCCACGCGGCAAGCACATCATCCGCGCCCGAATCGGTGCGGGGCAACCGGGAAACACCGTGTTTGTAAGCCGTCGCCCGACTGGAGAAATCTACACGCCGGAATTGGGCGTGCAGTTCCCCGGACGCGACTGGATATTGACCCGTATCCTGTGGCTGTCCGGTTGCGAGGTAGGCTTTAACCGGTTGGGCAAAAGCGATACTATGCGTCGCTACATCTACATTCACGGCTCACCGGATTCAGTGCAACTTGGCAAACCCGGTTCGCATGGTTGTATCAGGATGCGAAATGCAGATTTGATTGAGTTGTTTGATTTGGTACCGGCGGGAACAGCAGTCGAAATTTTCGAGTGATTCATCAAGGGGGTTACAGGCATGAGCAATCCTTTTACTGTGAGTCTGGTTTGCTGGCACGATGGCGAACCTTTGCTTAAATCGATTCGCGAAGCAGTATTCATTCGCGAACGGGGCACTCCAGCTGAGTTGGAGTGGGACGGAAAGGATGAAGGGTGCCGCCATGCTTTGGCCCTCAGCCTTCAAGGCGATGCCATCGGCTGCGGGCGGATGCTGCCCGATGGCCATATTGGACATATTGCAGTGTTACCGCAGTGGCGCAAGCAGAAAGTCGGTACGGCGATCGTGGAAGCGTTGCTCGATTATGCGCGTTCGCATGAATACCCGCAGATAAGCGTCGATGCACAGCCACACTACGTGCCATTCTATCGAAACAACGGTTTTGTCGAGCAAGGCGAGGCATTCATGGATGCGGGTGTGCAGCGCATCAAGATGGCTCTGAAGCTTAAGTAGCACACCATACGTCGTTCTGGCGGAGTCACTTCGTATTACGTGGCGGCATGCAGTCATATGCTATAAACCGTATCGCAAGAAGGAACGCGCACACGCACCGGTAGGTTGTATTATCTATAGCGCAGCATTCAACGTGAGGTGATAAGTTGAACTATTCTGGGCAGCTTGCCGAAGTAGAAACACCTCCACCTCTTGGCCTTTTCTATTGGCCGCCTTCTGGCTTTTTATTTTTCTGGTGCTGGCGATCAGCGCCATTGGTTATGTCACGTTCCATCAACGCGAGTGGAAATCATGTCCATGAAACAAACTGACCAAAACTCTACGCAATTGCGGCAGGAAGCCGAGGAGCAACTTGCCCACTTACCGAAGCTGAAGCCGCGCCCTGCCGAGGAATTGCTGCACGAACTTCAGGTGCACCAGATCGAACTGGAGATGCAGAACGAGCAGTTGCGGAAGGCGCAGGTTGAACTGGAGAAATCCCGAGACCGTTATGTGGATCTCTATGACTTCGCCCCTGTCGGTTATATCACTCTCAACCATGAGGGCATGATCGACGAAATCAACCTCACCGGCGCTGCGCTGCTCGGGGTAGAGCGCAGCAAACTGCCGCGCCGCCGCTTCGCCTCTTTCGTTGCCACGGAGGACCGCGACCGCTGGCACCGCCATTTTATGAACGTGCTGACACGCGACGACACACTGACTTGTGAACTGCCACTCCAGCACGACGACGGGTCACGCTTCTTTGCGCGGCTGGATTGCCTGTGTCTGAAAAAAGACGGCAAGGAATCAGTGGTGCGCATCGTGCTGGCCGACGTCACCGCGCGCAAGCAGGCGGAAGAGGCGCTGCTCAAGGCGGGCGCGCTGCAGAGCGCGATCTTCAACAGCGCCAACTTCTCGAGTATTGCCACCGACGCGAAGGGCGTGATCCAGATTTTCAACGTCGGCGCGGAGCGCATGCTGGGTTACATGGCCGCCGACGTGATGAACAAGATCACCCCGGCCGATATTTCCGATCCACAGGAAGTGATTGCGCGCGCCAAGGCGTTGAGCAGCGAACTTGGCACTCCGATCACGCCGGGCTTCGAGGCATTGGTGTTCAAGGCCTCGCGCGGCATTGAAGACATCTACGAGCTGACTTATATTCGCAAGGACGGCAGCCGCTTCCCGGCAGTGGTATCGGTTACGGCGTTGCGCGACGCGCAAGACACCATCATCGGCTACCTGCTGATCGGCACCGACAACACCGCGCGCAAGCAGATCGAAGTAGAGCGGGAGAAGCTCGATCAGCGCCTGCGCGACCAGCAGTTCTACACGCGCTCCCTGTTCGAATCCAATATCGACGCGATCATGACAACCGATCCGTCCGGCATCATCACCGATGTCAATAAACAGATGGGGGTGCTCACCGGTTGCACGCGCGATGAGCTGATCGGCGCGCCGTTCAAGAATTACTTCACCGATCCGGAGCGGGCTGAGGCGAGCATCAAGCAGGTGCTGAGCGAGAAGAAGGTCACCGACTACGAACTCACCGCGCGCGCCAGAGATGGGAAGGAAACGGTGGTGTCCTACAATGCGACCACCTTCTATGATCGGGAGAGGAGGTTGCAGGGCGTGTTCGCCGCAGCGCGCGACATTACCGAGCGTAAACACCTGAATCAGATGCTGCAGGAAAAAAACGCCGAGCTGGAAACTGCCAATAAAGAACTGGAAGCTTTTTCCTACTCTGTATCACATGATCTGCGCACGCCGTTGCGGGCGGTAGACGGCTTTTCGCAGATGCTGCTCAAGAACCATTCCGGACGGCTGGACGAAGAAGGCAAACGGCTGCTGAACGTGGTGCGGGACAACACCAAAAAAATGGGGCAGCTGATTGACGATATCCTCGCGTTTACCCGCGTCGGGCAGTTGGAAATCAAGACGTCGGAAGTCGATATGGAGGCAGTAGCGCGAGAAGTATGGCAGGAAATCAAATCTTCAATGGCAGAGCGGGAACCGTCAAAGGCGAGGCGGGATGTGCAATTGGAGATTAAGCCCCTGCCGAAGGTGCAGGGCGATCCCGCGATGCTGCGCCAAGTATGGACCAACCTGCTGGGTAATGCTGCTAAATTCACGAGTTCGCGGACAACAGCCCGCATTGAAATAGGCGGTTCGCCAGGGCTGGCGGCAAATGGGGCAGGCAACGAATGCACGTTCTACGTGAAAGACAACGGCGTCGGCTTTGACCAGCAGTACGTGGAAAAACTGTTTGGCGTGTTTCAGCGCCTGCACGGTGTTGCCGAGTTTGAAGGCACCGGCATCGGCCTGGTCATCGTCAAACGCATCATCAACCGGCATGGCGGGAGGGTGTGGGCGGAAGGCAAGAGCAACGAAGGCGCGACGTTTTATTTCGCATTACCCATTTGAGCGCACGCTCATAGAGCATGGAGGAATGAAATGAAAAAGCTACTGCTTGTGCTGGCTGCGATTGTATTGCTGGCGTGCGGCCAGAATGAGAGGGGCAAAGCGTCCGGGCCAGAATTTGCCGCAAAGCCGCCTGAGGGCGGCAAGGAATACGTTTTCGCCATCCACCCGCTGCACAATCCGGCGCACCTGTTCGAGGTTTATGGCCCGCTGATGGATTACCTCAACCGCAATATTCCCGGTACCGTATTCAGGCTGGAAGCCTCGCGCAACTATGAGGAATACGAAAAAAAGCTGTATGCGCGGCAATTCGATTTTGCCCTGCCCAATCCCTACCAGACGCTGAATTCGCTGAGCCGCGGTTACCACGTAATCGCCAAGATGGGTGACGACTACAAATTCACCGGCATCATCCTGGTCAGGCGCGACAGTGGCATCAAACAGATATCAGACCTCAAGGGCAAAAAAGTATCGTACCCCGCTAAAACGGCACTGGCCGCCACGATGATGCCGCAATACTATTTCCAGACCCACGGCCTGGATGTGAATCGCGACATTGAGAACCTGTATGTCGGCTCGCAGGAATCGTCCATCATGAACGTGTATCTCGGTGATACGGCGGCTGGCGTAACCTGGCCGCTGCCGTGGGAGGCGTTCCAGAAAGATCATCCCGACAAGGCGCGAGAACTGGAGCTCAAATGGGAAACCGCGCCGTTGATCAACAACGGCGTGGTGGTCAGGGATGATGTGCCCGAGCAGCTTGCCAGGCGGGTGGCACAACTGCTCGATACCTTGCATACCAGTGATGAAGGGAAGGCCATCTTGGCGCGCATGCCGCTATCCCGATTCGAGCTCGCCGATGACCAGCGCTACCGGCTGATCGAGGATTTCCTGCACAAGTTCAGCCAGACCGTGCGCCCACTGGATAAACCATAGAGAGGGAGCAAATGTTTTCTTTGGCAATCGCAGCACGAGGGTCATTCAAGCGGCAGATCATCCTGGCCTTTGTGGTTGGCTTCTTTTTTCTGATTTCCGCTTTTATTGCCTACATGGTGAAAACCGAGAGTTCCTACCGTTATCGCGACAGCAGCGATGCAACGGCGGGCTTGGCGCAATCGCTTGCGGTCAGCTCGCTTACCTGGGTGCTGGCAAATGACGTTGTGGGTTTGCAGGAAGTTGTGCATTCCTTCCGGAGCTATCCCGAATTGCGTTATGCGATGGTTATCTCTCCCAATGGCCGGGTGCTCGCGCACAGCGACGAGACGAAAGTGGGGCAATTCGTAACTGACGAGCAAAGCCTGGCCCTCATCAAAGCGCCACCCGGCAAGCGGGTTATGCTGGATAACGATTCCATCGTAGATGTCGCTGTGCCTATCGAGATAGATAAACGGCATGTCGGCTGGGCGAGGGTCGGGTTGGGAAGGGAGGGAATCGCCGGCAATTTGCATGAAATGATATTGAGCAACATGCTCTTCGTGCTGTTGGCCACAGCCCTGTCCCTGCTTGCCGCCATTCTGATCGCAAACCGGCTGGGATATCGCATCGGATTATTGGTACGGGTGGCGGAGGAAGTGCATGCCGGAAATTTTGCCACGCGCGCGAACATCCCGTCCGGTGAGGATGAAATCACCAAGCTGGCTGATAGCCTGAACCAGATGCTGGATGCGCTGGAGCAGAATGAAGAACGGTTGCAGGCGGCATCGCTCTATACCAGAAGCCTGATCGAGGCGAGCCTCGACCCGCTGGTCACAATCAGCGCGAATGGCAAGATCACCGACGTCAACAAGGCCACCGAGGAGGCCACCGGCTTCTCTCGCAGCGAACTCATCGGCACCGATTTCGCCGCCTATTTCACCGAACCGAAAAAGGCGCACACTGGATACCAGCAAGTTTTTAGCCAAGGCTTTGTGCGCGATTATCCGCTCACTATCCGCCACCGGGCAGGGCATCAGATCGACGTGCTGTACAACGCCAGCGTTTATCGAAATGAGGCGGGCGAGGTGTTGGGCGTGTTTGCCGCCGCGCGCGACATCACCGAGCGCAAAAAGGCAGAAGAATCTACCAGGATAAGCCAAGCCCGGTTTGGCACCATTTTTAATCAGGCCCCGTTGGGCATCGCGTTAATTGACTCGTTTACAGGGCAGATATACGAGGTCAATCCCAGATTTGCCGAGATTGCTGGCAGAACAATCGAAGAAATGACAACCATTGTTTGGATGAGTATCACCCATCCCGACGATGTGCAGAAAGATTTGGATAACATGGCTTTGTTGAATGCAGGAAAGATTACCGGCTTCAATATGGATAAAAGATACAGACGTCCGGACGGTTCATTTGTCTGGATCAATATGACGATTGCTCCGCTCAGGGGAGAGCAAAACAGTTCACCGCGCCATCTTTGCATGATAGATGACATCACAGAGCGCAAGCAGGCGGAAGAAAAAATCCGCCAGATGAATAGCGATCTGGAGCAGCGCGTTGCCGAGCGTACCGCCGAACTGGAAAGCTTCGCCTATTCGGTATCGCACGACCTGCGCACTCCGTTGCGCGCAATAGACGGCTTTTCACGCCTCGTGCTGCAACAGTATGAAGGCAAGCTTGACGACGAGGGCAAACGGTTGCTGAACGTGGTGCGTGACAACACCCAAAAAATGGGGCAGTTGATCGACGACATCCTCGCGTTTTCACGCGCCGGGCGGCTGGAAATCAAGAAATCGGAAACCGATATGGAGGCACTGGCGCACGAGGTATGGCAGGATATCGAACCTTCAATGGCGGGGCGGGAGGTGCGCCTGGAGATCAAGCCATTGCCGAAGATGCAGGGCGATACCGCAATGCTGCGCCAGGTGTGGGTCAACCTGCTGGGCAATGCCGCCAAATTCACGAGTCCCAAGGCGGCTGCCGCCATTGAAGTCGGCGGCTCGCTAGGGCTGGTGGCAAATGGGGCAGGCAACGAATGCACGTTCTACGTGAAAGACAACGGCGTCGGCTTCGACATGCAATACGTGGATAAACTGTTCGGCGTGTTCCAGCGCCTGCACGGAATCGAGGAATTCGAGGGAACGGGCATTGGCCTGGCCATCGTCAAGCGCATCATCACCCGGCATGGCGGGCGGGTGTGGGCTGAAGGGAGAGTCAACGAAGGTGCGACGTTTTATTTCGCACTGCCTATTTTATCGGAGGAGCAGTCATGAGCATTTTGAAGGATGTCGTGGAAATACTGCTGGTGGAAGACAACCCCACCGATGCCGAGTTGACGATGGTGGCGCTGAAGGAACACAACCTTGCCAACAAGCTGGTGTGGGTAAAGGATGGCGCCGAGGCGCTGGATTTTCTGTTTGCCACCGGCGCCTATGCCGGCCGCACCGTGGAAAATGTCCCGAGAGTAGTGCTGCTCGACCTGCGTCTGCCGAAGGTAGATGGGCTGGAAGTGTTGCGCCGCGTCAAGGCGGATGAAAGGACAAGGCAGATTCCGGTGGTGGTGCTGACCTCCTCGAAGGAAGACCGGGATGTGTCCGAATGCTACTTACTCGGCGTCAACAGTTACATCGGCAAGCCGGTCGAATTCGAAGAATTCGCCAGGGTGGTTTCGGAGCTGGGGCTTTACTGGCTGATAATCAATCAGCCTCCCGTCCATCCGGTCAAATAGCCATGGATAAACCGCCCGGACAAACGGAGCTGCGCATCCTGCTGCTGGAGGATGTTCCCACCGACGCCGAGCTGGCGGAGAGTGCGCTGCGCGAGGCGGGTTTGTCCTTTATCGCCAAACGTGTTGAAACCCGCGAGGCATTTATCCGGGCGCTGGAGGAGTTCAAGCCGGACATCGTTCTCGCCGATTACAACCTGCCCGCTTTCGATGGCGGCTCCGCAGTAAAAATTGTCCGGCAGCAGTATCCAACCATACCGGTGGTGATGGTGACCGGCGCCATGGGGGACGAGAAGGCCATCGAGATGCTCAAGCTGGGGGCGAGGGATTACGTCCTCAAGGATCGGCTGGCGCGACTCGGCCCTGCGGTGCAGCGCGCCCTTTCCGAAGAACAGGGTATCCGCGCCCGCAAGACGGCAGAGCAAACACTGCTGCAAAGTGAGGCAGAACTCAGAGCGCTCGTCGAACATTCCCCCATCGCTATGCTGGTGGATGTCGGCGTGGATGCGGACGAGAAGATCGTGATGATGAACCAGAAGTTCACCGAGCTGTTTGGTTACACCATGGAAGACGTTCCCGATGTGCGCCACTGGTGGCTGCTGGCCTGTCCAGACGAGCAATACCGGAAAAAAATCAAGGCCGAATGGATAGGGAAAGTTGAAAAGGCCATCCTGAGCCACGGCGACATCGAACCGATGGAAGTCACGGCTACCTGCAAAAAAGGATTGAGCCGGTATGTCAGGGTTTCTCTCGCCTCCATAGGAAGCAAAAACATCATCACGTTTGAGGATCTGACCGAGCGCAAGCGGCTGGAAGAAGCGCTCAAGGAAACCGCAGGTCGCAACCGAGCAATCATGGAAACAGCCAATGACGCGATCATCTGCATTAAGCCTGACGGCACTATCTACCTGTGGAACCACAAGGCGGAAGAACTGTTCGGTTACACCGCCGGAGAAGCTGCCGGTCAGGAACTGCACCATTTGATTGTTCCCGAGCGCTACAGAGAAAAAGCGTTGGAGGGTTTGCGGCAGTTTGCCAGTACCGGGACAGGCTACGTGGTAGGCAAGACGCTGGAGCTGACCGCTTGGCACAAGAACAGGGTTGAATTCCCGATTGAGCTTTCGATCTCGCCGATGTACATCCACGGCGAATGGCACGCCACCGGCATCATCCGCGACATCACCGAACGCAAGCAAATAGAGGCAACATTGGCGCTTAACGCTCGTGATCTGGGCGAGCGGGCCAAGGAAATCGGATGCCTGTATGACATCACCAAGCTGTTGCTGAATAAGGAATTGAGCCTGGAACAGGCCCTGAATGCCTGTACCCAACGCATTCCTGCTGGCTGGCTCGACCCGTCACATACCTGTGCGCGTATCCGCTTGGGTGAACAGACATTTGAGACCGCTAATTTCCGGGAAACTGAATGGAAACTGGCGGCAGACATTGCCGTGCTCGGGGTGGTTTCCGGCTTCATTGAGGTGTTCTATTTTGGTGAGATAACCGAGGATCAGAAATCTCCATTCCTCGACGAGGAACAAGACCTGATTCAATCTATCTCCACTCAAATCGCACAGTCACTGGAAAGTAGGAAGGCGGAAGCGCGGATTCAGAAGCTGACCCAGCTCTATGCCACCCTCAGCCAGACTAACCAGGCCATTGTGCGCACCTCAAGCCGAGAAGAGCTATTTCGCAATATTTGCGAAAGCGCGGTTACTCACGGCATGTTCACCATGGCCTGGGTGGGGCTGGTGGATGAAACAACGCGCATGGTCAAGCCTGTCTGCCACTATGGCGCCGAGCAAGATTACCTGACGGACATTGTCATCAGGACCGATGATGTGCCGGAAGGCCGCGGGCCGACCGGTGCCGCGATCCGCGAAAACCGCGTCAGCTACGTGAATGACTACGCCGCCGACGAACGGACTTTGCCCTGGCGCGAGGCAGCGTTGAAGCGCGGTTTCTGTGGCGCTGCGGGGCTGCCGCTACGCTTCAGTAACAAGGTGATCGGAGCGCTGACCATCTATGTGGATGAGAAGGGTTTTTTCGATACCGACCAGCTGAACTTGCTGGAAGAAATGGCGACCGATATCGGTTTTGCGCTGGAAAACTTCGCCCACGAGGCCGGGCGCAAGAAGGCAGAATTGCAATTGTCTGAACGCGAACTGCAATACCGCACTTTGGCCGACTCCGGCCAAGCCTTGATCTGGACTTCCGGCACAGACAAGCTGTGCGATTACTTCAATCAACCCTGGCTGAAATTCACCGGGCGCACGCTCGAACAGGAGCTGGGTAACGGCTGGGCCGAAAGTGTTTACCCGGACGATTTTGCGCAATGCCTGGCGACCTATGTTGGCGCTTTTGATCGGCGCGAACCATTCAGCATGGCATACCGCCTGCGTCGCCACGACGGCGAATATCGCTGGATTCAGGACGATGGCTGTCCGCGCTATAACAAAAATGGCGAGTTTATTGGCTATATTGGCTACTGCCTTGACATCACCGAGCGCAAACGGATGGAGGCGGAGTTGCGGGAAAACGAAGCACGCTACAGACGCATCACAGAGGGGCTCACGGATTATCAGTATACGGTGCGCATCGAAAACGGCCGCCCTGTGGGGACCACACAAAGCCCGGCCTGTTTGACGGTGACAGGGTACACGACGGAAGAGCTTGCCGCCAATCCCCAGCTCTGGATTCAGATGGTCGTGCCGGAGGATCGCGAACTGGTACTGAAGCATGTGCAGCAGGTTCTGGCGGGGAAAGACATTCCACCTATTGAACATCGCATCATCCGGAAAAACGGGGAGATTCGCTGGATAAGCGACACGACCATCCTGTTCAGGGACGCCTCCGGGAAACTTCTGTCCTACGACGGCGTGATCAAGGACATCACCGAGCGCAAATTGGCAGAGGCGGCGGTGCGTCAACTTAACGCAGAACTTGAAAACAAAGTGGTGGCGCGCACCGTCGATCTGGAGCATGCCCGGCTTGATGCCGAACAGGCCAACAAGGCCAAGTCGTCCTTCCTCGCCGCCATGAGTCACGAGATCCGCACCCCGATGAACGGCGTGATCGGCATGGTTGACGTGCTGCAGCAGAGCAGCCTCAAGCCGCCGCAGATGGAGATGGTCAATATCATCCACGACTCGGCGTTTTCCCTGCTTTCCATCATCAACGATATTCTCGATTTTTCCAAAATTGAGGCAGGCAAGCTCCAGCTTGACATCGTGCCGATGAGTATAGCCGGCACGGTGGAGGGGACTTGCGAAACACTTGATCGCATGGCCTTGAAAAAAAGTGTGGAATTGACGCAGTTCATCGATACGGCCATTCCGGCAGCAGTCATCGGCGATCCGGGACGGTTGCGCCAGATACTGGTTAACCTGACCAATAACGCCATCAAGTTTTCCAGCGGACAACCGCGGCCGGGCAAGGTGTCGCTGCGCGCCATGCTGGCCGAAAGCACGCCTGAACAGGTAACGCTGGAATTTCGCGTGACCGACAACGGTATAGGTATGGATGAAGCAACCCAGGTGCGGCTGTTCACTCCCTTTACTCAGGCTGACGCATCCACCACCCGGACTTATGGCGGCACCGGGCTTGGGCTGGCCATTTCGCGCCAGTTGGCAAATATCATGGGCGGCGAGATTATGGTGCAAAGCGAACCGGGCAAAGGCTCGATGTTCAACGTGCGCCTGTCCTTTGCGCTGCCGTCGGAAAAGCACGATGCCAACGAGGCGCCATCTCAGGTTGCAGGGCTGCCCTGTCTCGTAGCAGGTGATTCAGAGAGTCTGGCCGAGGATATCGCCGCCTATCTTGAGCATGGCGGTGCGCTGATCGAGCGGGTGACGGATTTGGCGTCTGCCCAGGAATGGATAGCCGCCCGCCCGCCCGGAATGTGTGTGGTGGTTATCGACAACATGAACCCGCTGCTGGCCAAAGCGCTATTGGATAGCCTGCGCTCAGCAACACGCGCCCGCCAGGATCAGGAAATCAACTTCGTTTTCATAGGGCGTGGGCAGCGCCGGAAGCCGCGTTTGGAGGACACCGGCGTGGCATCGGTGGATGGCAATATACTTGCCCGCAGTGCTTTGCTGGAAGCGGTGGCGATTGCCGCTGGACGAGCTAAAGAGCCTTGCCGGGAAGCCTTGCCCGGCGATGCCAAAGCAGCACCCGTGCCGCTGTCGCGTGAGGAGGCGCGTCGGCAAGGCAGCCTGATCCTGGTCGCCGAAGACAACGAGATCAACCAGAAGGTCATCCTGCAACAACTCACGCTGCTGGGAAAAACAGCCGACATCGCCAGCAACGGACGCGAGGCGCTGGAGTGCTGGCAGAGCGGCGATTACGCCATCCTGTTTGCCGACCTGCATATGCCGGAGATGGACGGCTACGAGCTGACCGCCGCTATCCGTGCTGCCGAAGCAGGCAAGACCCGAATACCGATCATCGCTTTTACCGCCAACGCGCTCAAGGGAGAAGTCGAGCATTGCCTTGCCGTGGGCATGGACGATTACCTGAGCAAGCCGGTGCAACTGGTCAACCTGAAAGCGATGCTGGAAAAATGGATGCCGGCTTCGCCGCCAACAGGAACCACATCGACCCCGGGCAGTTCATCAGGACTTCAGCCCCTCCCCTTGCAAGAGGGAATGGCTATATTGGTTGACGTGAAAGTACTCAAGAAACTGGTGGGCGACGATGATGCAATGATTCGCGACTTCCTGAACGACTTCCGCCTCAGCGCGGAAAAGATCGCGGCGGAGCTGCGCACTGCCTGCGCGGCAGGTCAGGCAGCGGCTGCCGGTGCGTTGGCGCACAAGCTCAAATCATCGGCACGCTCAGTGGGTGCGCTTGCGCTGGGCGAGCTGTGCGGCGAAATGGAACAGGCGGGCAAGGCGGGCGACATGAAAGCGTTGATGGCGCTGTTGCCCAGGTTCGAGCACGAGCTGGCGGGCGTAAAGAGTTTTCTTGAGAAGTACTGAAAGTGCATATTGATTCGAAATTATATGCCCGAAGACAATAGTGAGGCGTGCCTGACTAGGTCTGACTCTATTTGAGTAGGCGAATCGAACGGTGAATATTCTTGATGCTTGTTCAAAACCCACGGAGGCCATGATGACGACAAGAAATAAAACCAGAGTAAGTGGCAAGCTCGTGTTGTGTCTGGTGAGTATGTTGGCGACCTCGGGGGTGCATGCGGAAGACATATCCAATCTGAAAGCAATGCCGTTCAGTGGTTTTGTGGACATAACCAGTCTGGACGAATTGGCCAACATGGTGGTCACTGACACCAAAGTGCCTCAGATGCGCAATTCTGCGACGCAGAACATCGCCGTGCTGCGCAGCGAAGAGTTCGAGCAACAAACCACTTACAACCGCAACATCTCCGAGTTAATGCTCTACACGTCGGGACAGTTCGTCAACGTGCTTTCGCGTAACGATGCGAACTGGGGTTCATATGCCGGGTTGGGGCCGAAGTACAACAGCTATCTGCTTGACGGGGTGCCGATCGATTCGTTTGCCGACCCGATGAGCCTCGATTCCTGGGCTATCGAGCGAATCGAAGCGTACAAGGGACCGGCTTCGGTTCTCTACTCAAATTATCTTTCAATGGATTTTGCAGGCAATGAAGCCCCGCTCGCCGGCACGACCAACCTTATCCTCAAGGAGCGCATCGACACGACCCTGACGCGGGTTCAGGCGGGCTATGGTTCTTACGGCACATTGAACGGGCGCGCTTATCATCAGGGAAGGCAAGGTGATTTGAGTTATTTTTTCGGCGCGAGCGACGAGAAATCCAGCTATACGCAGTATGGTGCGCAGAATTCATGGTTGCAGACCGTTGATGCACCCAATTACAACAAGCTTAAAGGTTATGGAAAGTTGAGCTATGCGTTTGGCCGCAATGACCACGTCCTGTCGTTTTTTGCGCAAGCGACCGATCATAAAGGCGATATGGGGCGGCCCAACCGCGATTTCAAACACGCTTATGACACTTTCAATCTTGCTTACAGCAATCAATTTACCGACAGCCTGCACTTGCAGTTCAAGGCAGGCGATCGCACCTATGACCGCCGATTCGGCAATGACAATTTCCCTGTCAGCCTTGCACTGACCAGTCATGACGAGACGCGGCAAAATATCCGGCCGCTCGATTTGACACTGAGTTACCAGCATGCAGAAAATGCCCTGCTGACCACGGGCATCGACCGGCAGACAGTGAACTACCAGACTGACAGCATCAGTATTGGCGGGGTCGCCACCCTGCAGAACAGTGTCAACGCCAAGTCGAGCGGTGTTTATGTGCAGGAAAAATTTCAATGGAGAGATTGGGTGCTGCGCGCCGGTGTGCGGCACAATACGATCAATCACGACTACGCTCTGCTCGGCGGTATGGTTCCGGCGACAGCCAATGCTTCGTGGAGCAAGGATCTATGGAGTTTGGGCGCTCGCTACAATTTTTCGGCCGATCTTTCCGTTTACGCAAATGCAGGCACCAGCTTCATGGCGCCGGCCGCTAAGCAAATCGGAGGCACTATCTCACTGCCTACAGATAACGGACAACTGCCCAACCCCGCGCTAAGCCCTGAAAGTGGATTGGGTGAGGATTTCGGCATCGATTGGCGCCCCAGCCAGACACTCACGCTGGGTATGCGAGGCTTTGTCAACAAGGTTTCCAGTGCCATTGTAGATAATGTGGTTAGTATCGCTCCTTCGCAAACCAGGGCGGCGAATGCGGGTAGTGCCACCGCGACAGGCTTCGAGCTCGATATCAAGCAGTCCATGTCCACCGACACGCAATGGTTCGCAAATCTGACCTCGACGCACACCCTGATTGATAATCCGACCAATGCCGACCAGAGCGGAACGTCAATTCCGTTCGCGCCGGATTATGTCGCCAACCTTGGTTTGGCTACGCGCATCGCCGGTGATGTGGCGGTCTCCGCTTATTACCACCGGGTGGGCAGGTACTGGGATAGCGCTTCGCGCAGCGGACGCTTGCCATTTGGCAACTATGGCATGCTGAATGTGCGCCTGCAGAAAGAGTTGATGCACAGTACCTCATCCCGTGTCGGATTGTTCATCGATCTGAATAACCTTACCAACCAGCGCTTCGATATGCCCTGGGGTTTCCGTGATCCGGGGTTCAACGCCTTCGCCGGATTAACGGCTGATTTCTGACCGGACAGGCAAATGACGGTTGCTGAATACATCAAAGTTTCCATCGCTGGCATCGGGAGTCTGGTACTGGCATTCGGCATGTCGCTTCCGTCTGCGGCCCGTGCCGAGACCGATCTTGGAACCAAAGTCAAAGCCGCCTACCTCTATCAACTCACCAGGTTTGTTGAATGGCCCGATTTGCCGCCGGACAGCATACGTATTTGCGTAGTCGGCGACGACGCGGTGGGTGGCATGCTGGGCGAACTTTCAAACCGGCGGGTGAAGGAACGCTTGCTGAAAATCGAAGTGAACGCATCCATCGATCCCGCGATGTGCCAAGTGTTGTTCATCAGCCGTTCGGAAAGAAGATGGGAAGAAATTCTGGGAAGAGTGCACGGATCGAGCGTACTCACCGTCAGCGACCAGAATGGTTTTGCACATAGTGGAGGCGTGGTCGGATTCTACTCGGAGGAAGGAAAGATCAAACTGGAAATCAACGCGGCCGCCGCGCGCGATGCCAACCTGAAGATCAGTTCCAAGCTTATGGAACTGTCACGTACCGTTCCGCCGCCGTAAGGATAGAAACGATGCAAACATGGATCAAAAATGTACCAATCAAAACCAAGCTGGTGCTGATTATTTTGCTTTGCAGCGTTATCGGCCTGGCACTGGAGGGGTTTGGCTTTGTCGCCTATGAGCACATGCGTGTGCGAGAAGAGATGTTGCGCGACCTGGGCTCGCTGGCGCGCATCGTCGCGGACCGGAATACCGCAGCGCTCAGTTTCAACGATGACAAGGTCGCGCTTGAAACGCTGGCAGCGCTCAAGGCCAAGCGCGACGTTACTGCTGCTGCGATCTATGATGCATCGGGCAAGATATTTGCAAGCTATAACAGCGGAGAGGAACGCCCCTATATATTTCCGGACAGCATGACGCTCGATGACCAGACGAAAGTTGACGAACAGCATCTGCATTTGATCGAGCCTGTAGTTATGGATGGAATGCTCCTGGGCAAGGTGTTTATCCGTGCGAGCCTGCGCGAGCTTGATCAGCTGTGGCAGAAATTCTTGGCCATTTCCGCATTGATTGCCTTGTTGACAATATTTATCACCTTGTTCGTCGCCGCGCGGTTGCAGCGCCTGGTTTCAGGCCCGGTCGAGCGGCTGACTGACATTGCCCAGCAAATCAGTGATCAAAAAAATTACAGCTTGCGGGCAACACAGGAAAGCAAAGACGAAGTCGGCGCGCTGGTAAAAGCCTTCAATGACATGCTGGAAACCATCGAGAGCCGCAACCAGGAATTACTGCATGCCAATCAGCGTCTGGCCGAAAGCGAAGGGCAGTTGCAGAGGACAAACGAGGATCTGGAACAGCGTGTCGAGGAACGGACGCGCGGGCTGCGCACGGCAAACGACGAAATGCGGGCCATATTCGATTCCGCGGGTCTTGGCATTGCATTCATCAGCGACCGGCGAATTCAGCGATGCAATCGCCGCGTCGAGGAGATGTTTGGCTGGGGTCCCGGCGAGATCATCGGGCAATTGACACGGGTCATCTATTCGAGCGACGAAGCCTACGCGAGCCTGGGCGCGCGCGGTTATCCGGTTATCTCTACGGGCAGGACATTCACTTCAGAGGAAGTTCTCATGCGCAAGGACGGTTCAACGTTCTGGGGCCAGCTTTCCGGCCACGCGGTGGACCCCACTGAGCCGGCGAGCGGATCGGTGTGGCTGGTGGAAGACATTACGGAGCGCAGGCGTGCTGCGGAGGAATTGCGCGAAGCAAAGGAATTAGCCGAGGAGGCGACGGAAGCGAAGTCAATGTTCCTCGCCAATATGAGCCACGAGATACGCACACCGATGAATGCAATTATCGGCATGCTCTATCTCGCCCTCAAGACGGACCTTACTCCTGCTTTACAGAACTACCTGACCAAGGCGCAGGGTGCCGCGCAATCGTTGCTCGGCATCATCAACGACATACTGGATTTTTCCAAGATCGAGGCCGGCAAGCTGGAAATCGAAGCGATTGAATTCGGTCTGGATACCGTGCTGGAACATCTGACCGATGCCATCGGCTTCCAGGCCGAGCACAAGGGCGTGGAGTTTCTGATCCGTTACGATGTGAATATTCCGCCCACGCTGGTGGGTGACCCCTCGCGGCTTGGCCAGATATTGCTCAACTTGTGCAGCAATGCCGTCAAGTTTACCGAGCAAGGGGAAGTGGAGCTGGCCTTTCGTTGCCTGAATGTCAGCGAAACCGACCTCAACCTGCAGATTTCCGTGCGCGATACCGGCATCGGCATGACGCCGGAAGTACAAAGCCGGCTGTTCCAGAAGTTCAATCAGGCGGATCAGTCCACCACGCGCCGCTTCGGCGGCACCGGGCTGGGGCTGGCGATCTGCAAGCAACTTGTGGAGATGATGGGCGGGCGCATCTGGGTCGAGGATTCGCAACCGGGCAAGGGAACTACCTTTTGTTGCACCGTGCGGCTCAAGGTAGCGCAGCAGGCTGAGGCACATCGCCGCGAACTGCTGGAGCAGGTCGGGCCGCTGCTCAAGGGCATCCGTGTGCTGGTGGTAGACGACAATGATGTCTCGCGCGAAATTCTGGCCGAGATGTTGCGCTATTTCCGCCTGGAGGTGAAGGCGGCTGCCAACGGAGCAACAGCCATCGAGTTGCTTGAAAGCGCTATAGACGCGCCGTTCGATCTGGTGCTGATGGACTGGCGCATGCCTGGCATGAATGGCGACGTGGTCACGCGGCGGATTCATGCCGACGTTCTAATTGCTCATCAGCCGAAAGTCGTGATGGTGACAGCGTATGGGCGCGAGGATGTGATCAAGCTCGCCGAACAGGCAGGCGTAAACGGCTTCCTTGTCAAACCGGTTTCCCCTTCCACTCTGCTTGATTCTGTCCTGACGGTACTGGGGCGTGGCCGGGTGAGGATGATGAGTGAAATAGACGAGCGGAGGAGTACGTCTTCGGTCTCTGATTTCAACGGTGCTCGCCTGCTGCTGGTGGAGGACAACGACCTCAATCGCGAGTTTGCGGTGGAGCTGCTGCATAGCATGAATCTGGTCGTCGATGAAGCAGTAAATGGCGAAGAGGCGGTGGCCATGGTGCAGCGCCAGCAATACGATGGTGTGCTCATGGACATACAGATGCCGGTCATGGATGGCCTCGAAGCGGCACGCCGCATCCGTGCCTTGGCGCAACAGCCTAGCGGAGAACACTTCGCAGCCTTGCCGATTATCGCCATGACCGCGCTGGCGATGGCTCAGGATGCGGAAAACAGCAAGGCTGCCGGCATGAACGATCATATCACCAAGCCGATTGAGCCTGATCGCCTTATGGCAACCCTGACCAGGTGGGTGCACGCGCCTTCTGCAGATCGCGTGTCAGTGCCCGAGTTGCGCGAATCACAGCAGTCGTCCTGCACACCCGAACTACTGGCACTGGGAAGCCTGGAGGCGGCTCAGGGTGTGCGGCGAATTGGCGGCAAGGTCGAGGCTTACGTCAGGCAATTGAAGCGATTTCGCGAACGCTATTCCGATGCTGTGCAGGAACTGCAGCGCCAGATTACCTACAAGGGGATGGAGTCGGCCGAGGACTACTGTCACGCGCTCAAGGGGGTGAGTGGTAATATCGGAGCGCAAAGCCTGTTCGAATGCATCACGCAAATCGACGCTGAGCTGAAGCTGGGGAAAATGCCGCAGCCCGGGCAATTCGCGCGCATGAGCCAGTTGCTGCAGGAGGTGATGCGCGACATCGATAGCCTGCCCAAGGCAACAACGGCAGTGCATGTGTCCGGTGCGCCATTGAGCGCCGGTCAGGTCCAGGAAAAAATCGCGCGGCTGGCCGCCGTTCTTGAAAATGACATCGGTGCCGCCGAGGTGGTGCTGGCCGAGTTGCGTAGCGGAGTAGCCGGCAGTGTGCTGGAGCCGGCGATCGACGAGATTGCTGTACAAATCGACAACTTTGCCATCGATGACGCGCTGGAGCTGCTGGCCAGGCTGCGCGGGCAACTGGCAAACCCTGCATGAAGCAACGGCTGGAGACATAACATGGCTGAAACCGATCTGGCAGAACCCGGCAAGGACAAGCCGCGAATTCTCATCGTTGACGATGTCAGCGAGAACCTGCATGCACTCATGAGCATCCTGCGCGAGGACTATGCGATCCTGGCGGCCACCAGCGGTGAAAAGGCGCTGGCGCTTGCCTTGCGGCTGCCGCCGCCGGACCTGGTGCTGCTCGACATCAAGATGCCCGGCATGGATGGCTACGAGGTATTGCGCAGGCTCAAGTCCAATGCTGCCACCGCTGACATACCGGTGATTTTCGTTACCGGACTGGCCGAGACCAGCGATGAGGCGGCCGGATTGAAGCTGGGCGCGGCCGACTACATTACCAAACCGGTCAACCCCGACCTGCTGAAGCTGCGTGTCCTCACCCAGCTCGAACTGCGCCGCTATCGCAAAAAGCCTGCGACTGACTTGATGAAGCGGGAGGAGCGCTCAACTTTGCTGATTGTCGATGACATCGCCGATAACATCCATGAACTCGCCGAGGCCCTCAAGGACGAATACCGCATCATGGTGGCAAATAGCGGCCCAAGGGCGCTGGAACTGGTGCACAGCGCAACGCCGCCGGACATGGTGCTGCTCGATGTCGTGATGCCCGGGATGGATGGCTACGACGTGTGCCGCCGCATCAAGGCGACGCCGGACGGCAACCGCATTCCGGTCATTTTCGTGAGCGTCGTCAATACCACGGTGGATAAGGTCAGGGGCTTTTCCATCGGCGCTGCGGACTACATCACCAAGCCATTCGATATCGATGAAGTCCGGGCCCGCGTGCATACCCATCTCGAGCTGAGCCGGATGCAGCACTATTTCGAGCAGGAGGTTGCGCAGCGAACCGCCAGATTGCAGGCGGATGAAGAAATTTTCAGCCGCTTCATGGAATTCAGTCCCATTTATGTATTCTTTAAAGACAAGAATATCAGGTCGCTGCGGCTCAGCAGGAACTACGAAAAAATGCTGGGGAAACCGATGGCGGAATTGCTCGGCAAGAATATGGACGAGCTTTTCCCGTCCGAGCTGGCGAAAAGCATGGTTTCAGATGACATGAAAGTCTTGAAGGAAGGCAGGGAAATCACCGTTGAAGAAGAGCTTAACGGACGGCTCTACTCGACAATCAAGTTCCCGATCATTATCAATGGGGAACCGCGTTACCTTGCAGGGTATACCATTGACATTACCGAGCGCAAACGGATGGAGAAGGAGCTGCAGGAAAACGAAGCGCGCTACCGGCGCATTACCGAGGGACTAACGGATTATCAGTATACGGTGCGCATTGAAAACGGACGCTCCGTGGATACCACGCAAAGCCCGGCCTGCGTAACGGTGACAGGGTACACTCCAGAAGAGTTCGCCGCGAATCCCCATCTCTGGATTCATATGGTCGTGCCGGAGGATCGCGAACTGGTCACGAAGCATGTGCAGCGGATTCTGGCAGGAGAGGATGTTCCACCCCTCGAACATCGCATCATCCGGAAAAACGGGGAGATTCGCTGGATAAGCGACACAACTATCCTGTTCAGGGAAGCCTCCGGGAAACTTCTGTCCTACGACGGCGTGATCAAGGACATTACCGAACGCAAACTGGCGGAGGCGGCAATACGTCAGCTCAATGCGAACCTGGAAGAAAAAGTGCTGGCACGCACGGCCGAATTGGTAATCGCCAAGGAAAAAGCCGAAGCCGCCAAGGGCGCGTTAGAGGATAGCCTGGTCCGGTACAACAACCTCGTAGAGAGTTCGCGAAGCATAATTATTGAATGGGACACGGCAGGAAATATTCTCTTCCTCAACAACTGGGGTCTTGAATTCTTCGGTTTCTCCAGGGAAGAGATCATAGGCCGCAATGTCGTCGGCACTATCGTCGCTCCGGTAGAGGAGCTAATCGAAAAGATGTCTGTCATTCAGACTTTTCCGGACGAATATTACAGCAGCGAAAACGAGAACATCCGGAAAAACGGAGAACGGGTGTGGATCAGCTGGACCAACAAGGGAATTGTGGATCGTGACGGAAAACTCGTAAAAACTCTCAGCGTTGGCATTGACCGAACAGCACAGCACCAGAGCGAAATCGCGGTGGCCGAGTATCGCCACGAACTGGAAGTCGCCAACAAGTCCCTGGCAATCGCCAAGGAGGCCGCCGAACAGGCCAACCAGGCAAAGTCGTCCTTCCTTGCCGCCATGAGTCACGAGATACGCACCCCGATGAACGGCGTGATCGGCATGGTCGACGTGCTGCAACAGAGCAGCCTCAAGGGACCGCAGACGGAGATGGTCAATATCATTCGCGACTCGGCGTTTTCGCTGCTCTCGATCATCGACGATATTCTCGACTTTTCCAAGATCGAGGCCGGCAAGCTCCAGATTGAATCCATACCAATGTCTGTCACCGATGTGGTGGAGAGGGCATGCGAAATCATGAATCGCGTGGCCTCAAAGAAAGGGGTGGAGTTGATGCTGTTCACCGACCCCACCATTCCCGAAGCAGTCATCGGCGATCCGGGGCGTCTGCGACAGATACTGGTCAATCTGGCGAACAACGCTGTCAAGTTTTCCAGCGGACAGCAGCGGCAGGGAAAAGTATCGGTGCGGGCCCTGCTGGCTGAAAGTGCCCCAGAGCAGGTGGAGCTCGAGTTCCGCGTGACCGACAACGGTATAGGTATGGACGAAGCAACCCAGGCGCGGTTGTTTACGCCCTTTACCCAGGCTGACTCATCCACGACCAGGACTTATGGCGGCACCGGACTGGGGCTGACCATTTCGCGCCAGTTGGCAAACATGATGGGCGGCGAAATAACCGTGCAAAGCGAACCGGGCAAAGGTTCGATCTTCAGGGTGCGCCTGTCTTTCAAGTTGTCCGCTGAGCAGCTCAATATCAACGAAGCGCCATCATTAATTGCAGGGCTGTCGTGTCTTGTAGCAGGCATTTCCGAGAGCCTGGCCGATGACCTAGCCGTCTACCTTGCCCATGAAGGTGTGCTGGTCGAACGGGTGACAGATCTGGAGTCGGCCAAGACATGGATAGCGGGGCGATCACGTGGCCTGTGCGTCGTGGTCATCGATACCGCAACTGCCAACACGCTGCTGGATGCACTTCTGGCAGCGGCCCGCGCCCGCCTGGAACAGGAGATCCGTTTCGTCGCCATCAGGCGTGGGCAGCGCCGCGAACCCCGTGTGGAGGAAGCCGATCTGGTGGTCGTGGATGGCAATGCGTTGACCCGCAGGATTCTGTTGAAAGCGGTGGCGATTGCCGCTGGGCAGGCTGAGGAGTTTGACCGGAAGTTCAAGCGTGGCGATGCCAAAGAGGTGGTCACGCCCCTGTCCCGCGAGGAGGCACGCCGGCAGGGCTGCCTGATCCTGGTCGCCGAAGACAACGAGATCAACCAGAAGGTCATGCTGCAACAACTCACGCTGCTGGGAAGAACCGCTGACATCGCGGGCAACGGGCGTGAAGCGCTGGAAATGTGGCAAAGCGGCCATTACGCCATCCTGTTCGCCGACCTGCATATGCCGGAGATGGACGGCTACGAGCTGACCGCCGCTATCCGTGCTGCCGAAGCCGGCAAGGTTCACATGCCGATCATCGCCTTCACTGCCAATGCGCTCAAGGGCGAAATCGAGCATTGTCTTGCCGTGGGCATGGATGATTACCTGAGCAAGCCGGTGCAATTGGTCAACCTGAAAACGATGCTGGAAAAATGGATGCCGGATAAATCTGTGCCAGTCGAAACAACATCAACTCCAGATAGTTCGTCAGTGCCTGCACAGTTCCTTCCGGTTGAAGTGAATGTACTCAAGGCCTTGGTTGGCGACGACGAGGCGATGATCCGCGAATTCCTGCACGACTTCCGTCTCAGCGCGACCAAGATAGCAGTAGAGTTGCGCGCCGCCTGCGCAGCGGGGCAGGCTGAAGCTGCCGGCGCGTTGGCGCACAAGCTCAAGTCTTCGGCGCGCTCGGTGGGTGCGCTTGCGCTGGGCGAGCTATGCGCCGAAATGGAGCAGGCAGGCAAGGCGGGTGATATGAAAGCGCTGATGGCGCTGTTGTCCAGGTTCAAGCTAGAGCTGGCGAACGTTGAAGGGTTTCTTGAGGGGTATTGAACCCGTATTACCCGTTAAGGGCTATGCTCTGAATTAGAGAGGAATGGAAATGCAAGTTCGTAATTTGTTTCGTGCCGTTAGGCCATTCATCTCTGCCTTGGCTGTCATTGCCACCGCTGCGGTACTCATTTTTACAATGTACTTTACCGAACTTGGCCCGCAATGGATTGTGTTTTTGGCCGGGATTCTTGTGGCAGCGATACTTGCGGAGGCAACCCGTGTATCGCGCGCGGAGTGGGTTTCCATGCGCCGCACGGCGCAATTGGCGGCTGTTAAGGAAAAACTCGACCGAGAAACGCAAATTCGCAAAAGAGCCGAAGCGGCGATAGCCGCCAGCAAACCGAGGTTGTATTTGATCGACGAGGTATTGCCGACCATGGTTGCATTCATAGATGTCGAGGGGAAGTGCCAATATCACAATCGTGCATTCATGAAATGGCTGCGCCTGCGACCCGAACAGATACATGGCCGGCATATGCGCGAAGTGTTGGGCGTCAAGGTCTATCAGGAAACAGCGACCGCCGTTCGACAGTCTCTGGATGGGCATTCCGTGCATTATGACCGGACGCAGACAATGCCGGATGGCGCGGTTTACAGATTGTCGGTTGAACACATCCCTCAATTTGGCGAGGATGGCAAAGTTGCCGGATTCCATATGTTGATTAATGACATCACATCACCCGGTGATGTGCACATGCCAGGCCAGTCTGAGTCAAAAGAATCAGCTCATGCAGGCAGCGATGCTGATATGCATGCTTCCGTTCACGATGGGAAGGCTAGCCAGGATATGTATGCTGACTCCCTCGCCGAACAAGTTAGCGGACAGAAGGGTGTAAACCGGATCAAGACTGCAATCGAAAAGGGCGCGTTTCGTTTGTTCTGCCAGCTGATTTCTCCCCTGACGGTTGGCTCAGGTGAAGCCGAACACTATGAAATTCTGGTTCGGTTAATTGAAGAAGAGCAAAAACTGATACCGCCGGGTGCGTTTTTTCCGCTTGCCGAGAAATTTGGCCTCTTGCTGCACCTGGATCGGTGGGTTGTGCAACACGTTACAGAATGGGCTTCCCGTCAAAATTTGCGGGATGAAAAACATAAAAGCTCAATGTATTTCATCAACGTGTCGGGCGCGACAATTGGCGACTCCGGCTTTCCGGAATTCCTGAAATTGAATCTACAGGAGCACGGCTTGCCCGGTGCCGCACTGTGCTTTGAAATACCGAACTCGGAACTCGCCTTGAGAGCTTCTGTTGTTGCAGAATTTGCGCGGCAAGTCAGGCAGTGCGGTTGCCGTGTTGCGATCAGCGGCTTTGGCCGGGACAAGATTTTGTTTGATCTGATCCGGGGCTTCCAAGTGGAGTTTTTTAAAATTGACGGCAGTATCATTTTCAATATTCTTCGCGACCCTGTGGAGCTTGCCAAGATAACGGCTATAAACCAGGTGGCAAAAAAGATCGGCGTGAAAACTATCGCGGAATTGGTGGAGAGCGAAGAAGCCATCGCAAAGCTGAGAGAAATAGGCATTGATTATGCGCAGGGTTTTGGAATCTCTCGACCGCGGCCTCTGGCAGGGTAACCGCCATAATTCCAGACAGGTGCATCGCGGTTGAAATTAATATTCGGCTTTAGGTTATGAATTAACGGTGGGTATACAATGCATTTTGCACAAAAAACGAAACGTCAAATTTTGGGGAGCTCGACCATGAATAATTTCGCAATCAAGATTCTGGTGCTGGATGACGAGCCTTTCATGCATAAGCTGCTCGAGCGCATGCTGGCTAATCTTGGCTACACCTCGATTGCTGCCTGCGATAACGGGCGTGCCGCGCTGGATATAATCGATAACCCGGACGACTCTCCCAATCTGATTCTGCTGGATATCAATATGCCTGAAATGGACGGGCTTGAATTCGTGCGTCATCTGGTTGAGCGGCACTATAACGGCAGCCTCATCCTGGTCAGTGGCGAGGATGAGCGTATGCAGCAGGCTGCCGAGAAACTGGCAAGAGCGCATAAAATTACCGTGCTGGGGCATCTGCATAAACCTGCCTCGCCGGAAGGGATGGCGGAACTGATCGGGAAATGGGAGCCACCAAAACAAAGCAAACCTCGCGCTGCAAGAAAAATTTACGCCGCAGACGAGGTGCGCGCGGCAATCGCCAATGGCGAACTGGTCAATTATTACCAGCCCAAGGTGAGGACGGTTTCCGGTCAAGTGATGGGAGTGGAATCTCTGGTGCGCTGGCGTCACCCTCAGGATGGCATGGTGTTCCCCGATCAGTTCATCGGCGTGGCGGAAGCAAACGGCCTGATCGACGACTTGACCCGGGTGGTGCTGGCCGGGGCGTTTGCCCAATACAGTATTTGGCAGCAATCCGGGCTGATGTTGCAGGTGGCCGTCAACCTGTCTATGGATAACCTGGCATCGCTGGGTTTCGTGGACGAGATTGTCGGGCTTGCGGCCAAGGCCGGTGTGCCGCCGCAGATGGTGGAATTAGAAGTGACCGAAACCAGCTTCATGGATGACTTGCGTACTCCACTCGAGGTTCTGTCCAGGCTGCGCCTGAAACGATTCCGGCTTTCAATCGATGATTTTGGTATTGGCAATTCTTCTCTGGCGCAGTTGCGCGACCTCCCCTTCGACGAGCTCAAAATCGATATGAGCTTTGTGCATGGCGCCTGGAAGAACGAAAAATTGCAGGCGATGTTCGATTCCAGCCTCAGCTTGGCAAAACAACTGGGAATGGAGGTTGTGGCTGAAGGGGTGGAAGACCAGGCCGATTGGGATTTTGTGCATAATAGAAATTGCGATATCTCCCAAGGCTATTTTATTGCCAAGCCGATGCCCGCTGCCGACCTGCCGGCCTGGATACAGTCCTGGCAAAAAACTTTCCCCGCTCCCCAGAGACGCATTTAGCGCTCCATATAAAACTTATTTCGCCTCCGCTGTTGAAGGTTGCCAAGGGGGTGGGTGCATTGAACCCAAATAACCCATTAGCGCCGTCATTCCCGCGCAGGCGGGAATCCAGTTGATTAAAAAATTCTCGCGTAGCGGGTCAACATCGAGGTTTTGTCCGCTTCGCGGAGTGCTTGTCTCGCTGGATTCCCGCCTGCGCGGGAATGACGAGTTTTCGGTCTAATGGACGATCTGGGTTGAACGTTTTGTGCCACATATTGTCTATCAAAGCTGTGTGATGATTATCACAGACAGCAGTGCGGAATATTTCTACATTGCATTTCCAGAAAACCGAAACAAGGAATCCAAAAGCATGAATAGAATTTTGATAACCGTTTCAGGATACCGCCCATTCATGTCTGCCAATATATCGGGGTGCCGCAATGCGTAGAATTATTTTGATAATGATGCTGACAACAATCACTGGTTGCGGAGATAAGGCGTCTGGCAGCAAGACAGAAGCTGGTGCCCACCCCGCACAGAATACAAGTTTGAATAGCCAGTTCGGTTCGGGGCCGCAATCCCCGGAAGATAAGTTTGCCGAGGTGAAGAGGAAAGCTGAGTCTGGTAATGCAAAAGATCAACTAGGTCTTGCCCGGCTGTATTACAA
The DNA here is from genome assembly GCA_023259055.1 of Nitrosomonadales bacterium. GTDB lineage: Bacteria > Pseudomonadota > Gammaproteobacteria > Burkholderiales > Gallionellaceae > Gallionella. Next base: position 42,419 of record JAHFQZ010000001.1, on the reverse strand, counting down.
CGGAGACGGCGTAACCAAAGATGACGCCAAGGCGGCGGAGTGGTACCAGAAGGCCGCTGAACAGGGAAATGCCTTTGCGCAATACAACCTCGGCGTGATGTATGACAAAGGCGAAGGCGTACCCAAGAACGCAGCCAAGGCAGCGGAATGGTGGCAGAGGGCTGCTGCGCAGGGTAATGATGCCGCGCAAGATTCTCTCAAAAGCCTTCCCTCGAAACTGACCAAATGATTCAGTAAAGTAAATCCACGGCATTGATGAATCAACCAGGGAAGCTGAATTCCTGATACTCGTTACTTGCGCTGCATCACTGCGCTGACAAAGCGTTCATCGGTTTGTGTTGGCGCGGTATAAGCATCGAAACGAGAACTCATTATTTTGTCCAGCAAGCTTAGCCGGTCACGTGGTGCAGGATGGGTCTTGAACATCAGGGCCAGCGATGAATCCTGGGCATTGCTTGCTTCGAGTATTTGCAGCACGGCAGGCAGTCCAAAGGGATCATACCCGGCGCGGGTCGCAATCACGATGCCCATGCGATCAGCTTCAAACTCGTCGTTCTTGTCCAGTCCGCGCGCATAAACTTCCGTTCCCGCCTTGATGGCTTTGTTCAGCACTTCGGGGTTGCCCTTGTCCTTGAGAGCTTCGCCGAGCAGGTCGGAAGCAATGTCCAGGCGAGCCCCTTTTTGCAGGGCCATCAGATGATGTTTGCGCAGCACATGGGTCATTTCGTGCGCCAGCACACCAGCCAGCTGGGATTCGTTATCGAGCTTCTGCAATAGGCCGCGCGTGATGAAAATCGTTCCGCCGGGCGTGGCAAATGCGTTGACATCGCTGCTTTCCAGCACCCCGAATTGCCAGGGAAGATCGGGGCGTTCAGTTTGCAGGCTCAGCCAGCGCCCCACCTGGTTGACGTATTGCTGCACTTTGTTGTCTGCCAGCAAAGGTGAAGCTCCCAGCAGGTTCGCGGCAATACCGTGGCCTATTTGAATTTCTTCCGGTTCCTCGATGGTTTTGGATGCCTTTTGTGCTTTTTGCGCGACGCTTAACGCTTTCTGAAGATTAAAATCGAATGCAAATGCCGGAACGGACAATGCAAGGCTCAGGCTTAAAAAAAACAGTGTGCGGATGAACATGAATTTGCCTCCGTGATTCATGGGTTGCCGCTGGCTGGCAAGTAATCGAGCCGCTGGGTTTTCAGGTTTGCATCGCTGGCAAATTTGGCTGCATCTGTTTTGTTTGCGGCAAAAGTCTGCAGCTTTTCCAGCTCGCGCGGATTGGGCTTGGCATTCTTCAGGTCTTCTTCCGACAGGCCGCGTACCCCGGTGGCGACCGTGATGCCGCTGCTGCCGGAACGCCCCACATTGATCAGGCTTTGCAAGCCGGTGTCGCCTTGTTTGCTTGCAGTGCCTGTGTAGCGCAAACTGAGCATTTTGATCCAGCCTCTGGCTTGGCCGCTGCTGATGTTGACCCAGCCGCCTTGGCGCGACAATATATTGACGCTGGCATTTTCGCCCAGCTTGGCGACAGTGGGCGCATCGCTAAAGGGCTGCTGTTTGATCTCGGTGCTGCGTACGGTATAAGCGATCTGTTCGGCACAAGCCGGAGCAGCCAACGAAGCGCATAGAAAAAGTGTGTATAGGTATCTCATAAGCTCACCTGGGCAGGGGTAAACAACTCGACTTCCTGCAATCGACCTTTGACTTTATAAGAGCCGGTCGGCTTAAAGTCAAATGCGTTTTTGCAGTGCGCAACGGTATCGCTGGAAACCAGTATCCTCGCCACTCCCTTGGTTAATCCTTCGATGCGGCTGGAAAGGTTTACCGTATCGCCGATAGCGGTGTAATCGAGGCGCGCATCCGAGCCGATGAAACCGACCACGGCTTTGCCGGTATGAATACCGATGCCGACATCAAAATCCTTGCCGTCTTCTCCCAGGCCGGCCTTGAAACGCAGCAGGGACTGCTCCATCTCCATCGCTGCAGCCACCGCATGTTCCGCATGTTGCGGATCGTCTTGCGGCGCGCCCCAGAATGCCATGATCGCGTCGCCGATAAATTTATCCAGAGTGCCGCCGTGGCGAAAGATGATCTCAACCTGGATGCTGAAGTAGGCATTCAGCAAGCTGACGATCTCTTCCGGCGTGCGTTTTTCCGACAACGTGGTGAAGCCGCGTATGTCCGAGAAAAGTACGGTAATCTCGAGCGCCTTTCCGGTTAACGATTGAGGTGTTTCGCCATGCGCGACCAGCGAGTCGACTACGCGCGGATCGAGAAAGCGGTTGAAAATGCGTATCGTCTGTTCGCGCGCCTTCTTCTCGCGCAAGTATTCGCTGAGTGCGACGGCAAAATAAAATCCCCAACCGAACAGCAGCGGCGTGAGCATGGCGACGCTGACCAGGCGCGTCATGGCGAAGTATTGCGCACCCAGCAGCGCCAGGCTGAGCAGCAACAGCGCTCCGCCAATCCTGAATACATCGACACGGCGGTGCAGGAATAGCGGCAACTGCATTGCGATCAACAGCACGGCAACCAGCGGCGCGAAATAGGCCGGAGCGACATGCATATAGCGCTGGTTTTTCAGGTTGTCGAATGCGGTGGCAAGAATCGCGACACCGGGGTACAGGCTGGATACGGGTGTGGCGCGAATATCGTGCAGCCCGGTTGCGGTACTGCCGATGATAACGATCTTGCCGGTCAGTTCATGAGCATCGCGCTGCGGTTTCTGGCGTGATTGGTCGGCATACAGATCGCTGTAGGAAATATGTTTGAATGCCAATTGGCCGCCGCGCCAGTGCAGCCTGATGTCTGTTTGCGGCGGGATCGTGTAGCCGAGATCGCGCATCACGCGTGCCGGCAGCGATTCCAGTTTCCAGCCGGACAAGTCGCGATACAGGTCGTAGCGCCGCGCGATGCCGTCCATATCCTCGGTGAAATTTATCAGCCCGACACGCCATGATTCAGTGGCAATGGCTTGCGGAGGCAGCAAGATTGCCCGCGCATTAGGGTCGGCGCTGGCGGTGCGGGGTATGTCGATGACACGTGCAATTTCCGACAGGGGAACGCCGCTGGCTTGCCTGCCTTCCAGTTGCAGCATCGGAAAATACACGTTGCGCATGTCGTGCAGGGCTTCGTTCAGGAACTGGTCGCTTTCGGGGCGGTAGCGATCCGGTTCGCTGAACATGATATCGAACACAATCGCGCGGGGTTGTTGCCGGGCGATGCCTTGCAGCAGTTCGGCATGCACCGCACGCGGCCACGGCCAGCTTCCGGCAGTTTCCTGCATCGCGGCGAGACTGGCTTCGTCGATATCGACGATCACGATGTCGGGGTCAGGGTTGAGTTTTTGGGCGACAAGCCGCACAAACAAATCGCTGATACGATTGTCGAGAGTGCCGAATATGTTCAGCCACACGCTGTTGAGCGCGATGAGCAGCGTCACAGCCAGCGCAATCAAGTGAATACGGGTCAGCGGTGGGCCGAATTTGTTCATGTTCAGGCTTGTGGCGGCAAATACGGCGTTGACTGAAACTGCAATGCCGCGCCGTTTAACGATTTCCAGTGTATGGACTGAGCTTCACGGCTGGCGATCTGCACTACTGCCAGCACGTCGCAGCCGCCGCCCGGCGCGGGAGATGCGTTGACGATCATGCCGCTGGCCTGGCCTTCCAGGTCCGCACTGAATAGCTCATCGCCTGCTTGCGGAATGTCATTGCCGTCGAGATGGGCCAGGTACATGCGCCGTTTCAAGTGGCCGAGATACTGCATGCGCGCCACGATTTCCTGCCCGGGATAGCAGCCCTTCTTGAAGCTCACGCCGCCGATCCCGTCGTAATTCACCATCTGCGCGACGAACTGTTCCTGGGTCTGCGGCAGGATGACCGGGATGCCGGAACGTATGTTCAGCCAATCCCAGCACACGCTGCCGACGGGTTGCGCGTGCTGGCTGAAAGTTTGCCAGAGGGATTGCGCCTGTTGTGCGCTGGTGTTGATCTGGAAGCGCGTGTCGCCGATTTTTATCACGCTGCAATATAAACCTTCCGTTCGTCCTGAGCCTGTCGAAGGGTGGGTGACAGCCAGGCTTTCCTGCGGCAGCTCGCCAAATTGTCCATGTAAAACTTCCTGTGCATTTGCGCCTGAAAGCCCCAGTGAAACAATTTCGTCGCTGGCATCAGAAATTTTCACCTTGGCGCGCAGAACATACATGCCCAGTTTTTTGCGCATAGGCTCGCACAACACACGCGGCAACTGCAGGAGATAATCGTCGCCCTCGCGCCGGATCAGCAGGGTAGCCAGCATCCGCCCCTTTGCGGTGTTCAAGCTGCTTAGCTGCGCGCGCGAGCTGGTCACTTCGCGGATGTCATTGCTCAGCAGGTTTTGCAGGAACGACTGCGCCTCCTCGCCGGACACGCGCAATGTGCCGAACTGGCCAAGGTCGCACAGTACTATGCTCTGCCGGGTTGATATCAGTTCATCGGAAGTGTCGCCAAAGCGCTGCACGACACCTGCTTCGATGGTCGCGCCGTGTTGGACGAGAAAACTTTGCCAGTCTGGATTCATGGTTGCCTATAGAGTGTCGAGATTCGTTGATAATGTTTTTTTACAGTGTTGTTCAACGGCACTTCTCTGTCAATCTTGAGGGCACCTATAATAATTCGTCGCACCGGCGAAGGCCGGTGTCCAGTTGATTAAATACACTGGATTCCGGCCTTCGCCGGATAACCAGCGACTTGCCCGCTTGTGGGCTTAGTCGAATGGCTAGTTGTTCCATCAATGACGAAATATGAATTATTAGAGGTGCTCCTGAGCCTTTTCAATACCCTTCAAGATAACCCTCAACGCTCGCCAGCTCCAGCTCGAACTTTGGCAACAGTGCTGCCAGTGCTGCCGTATCGCCAGTCTTGCCCGCCTGTTCCATTTCTTCGCACAACTCGCCCAGCGCCAGCGCACCCACCGAGCGGGCCGAGGACTTGAGTTTGTGCGCTAACGCACCGGCCTGCGCTGCCTGCCCGCTGTCGCAGGCAGACTTCAATTCCGCCGCGATTTTCACCGCGCTGATGCGGAAGTCATGCAGGAAGTCGCGAATAGTCGCCTCGTCGTCGCCCACCAGCGCCTTGAGCACATTCACGTCGACCGCTACATTCCCTCCCCCTTGCAGGGGGATAACCAGCGACTTGGCTGCGGCCTTTTGCAGCCTAGTCGAATGGCTAGTTGTTTCACCCAGGGCTAGGGAGGGGGTAGAAACGCGGCCTTCCTTCTGCTCTACCCCCATCCTAGCCTTCCCCCTAAGAGGGGGAAGGGACTGGCTATCTGGGGTTGATGCAGTTTCAAACGGCGCAGATTCAGCCGCAACCGGCAACCACTTTTCCAGCATCGCTTTCAGGTTAACCAGTTGCACCGGCTTGCTCAGGTAATCGTCCATGCCAACGGCGCGGCAGTGCTCGTCTTCGCCCTTGAGCGCATTGGCGGTGAAGGCGATGATGGGCTTGTGAGTTTTGCCGTCCTCGGCGGTGCGGATGGCGGTGGTCAGCTCGTAGCCATCCATCTCCGGCATGTGCAGATCGGTGATCAGCAGGCCGTAGCCGCCGCCCTGCCACTGCTCCAGCGCTTCGCGGCCATTGCTGGCGATGTCGGCAGTTTGCCCGAGCAGCGTGAGCTGTTGGAGGATGACCTTCTGGTTTATCTCGTTGTCCTCGGCGATCAGGATCAGACGTCCTTGCCGGCGCGCTTCTTCGCGGGACAGCGGCGTGAGTTTCGCTTTGACATCGCTGGCCGTGCCTTTCCGGTCAGGCGCTTTAACCCAGCCGGCAGCAACGGCCACCGCCTTCAGCAGAGTTCTGCGGGTAAGTATATTGCCATCCACCAACACCAGATCGGCATCTTCCAGACGCGGCTCCCGGCGCTGTCCGCGCCGGATGACGACGAAGCGGGTTTTCTGTTCCGGGTGGGCGAGGGCGGCGGCGCGCAGGCCATCCAGCAGCGGCATGGGCAGCGGTGGGTTGTCGGCTGCGGTGTCGATGAGCACGAGGCACAGTCCAGGCGGACGGCTGGCTATCCATTCCTTGACAGGCGCCAAATCCCCCACCCGCTCGACCAGTGCACCCGCATGTTTAAGATAGGTGGCGAGATCATCGGCAAGCCCGCCCGTGCCGCCCACCACCAGACAGTGCACCCCTGCGACCAGGCTGGGATTTGCATCCGCCTGTTCCGGTAACAGTTTGAAAGGCAGGCGCACACTGAACACCGAACCTTTGCCCGGTTCGCTCTGTACGGTGATTTCGCCGCCCATGATATTGGCCAACTGGCGCGAGATGGCGAGCCCCAGCCCGGTACCGCCATAAATCCTGGTAGTGGAGGAGTCAGCCTGGGAAAAGGGCGTGAACAGACGCGCCTGGGTTTCCTTATCAATGCCGATGCCGTTGTCGGTCACGCGGAACTCCAGTGTCACCTGTTCGGGTGTATTTCTAGCCAACAGCGCTCGCACCGACACCTTGCCCAGCCGCTGCGGTCCGCTGGAAAATTTGATGGCGTTGTTGGTCAGGTTGAACAGTATCTGGCGCAACCGCCCCGGATCGCCGATGACTTGGGAAGGAATGCCGGGGTCGGTGAACAGCGTCAGCTCCACGCTTTTCTTCAAGGCCATGCGGTTCATAGTTTCGCATGTTCCCTCCACCACGTCAGGAACAGACATCGGCACACTGTCAATCTGGAGCTTGCCGGCCTCAATCTTGGAGAAGTCGAGAATGTCGTCGATGATGGCAAGCAGTGCAAACGCCGAGTCGTGAATGATATTGGTCATCTCTATTTGCGGACCCATAAGGCTGCTCTGCTGCAGCACCTCAACCATGCCGATTACGCCGTTCATCGGGGTGCGTATCTCGTGGCTCATCGTGGCGAGGAATTCAGTCTTGGCGCGATTGGCCTGCTCGGCTTCGAGTTTGGCATATTCCAGAGCGGCGGTGCGTACCGTCACTTTATTTTCCAGTTCTTCATTGAGCTTGTATACCGCCTCCTGCTCTTGCTGCAACTTTGCTGCCATGCCATTGATGCCGCGAGCCAGGGCATTCAGCTCGGCGACCGGCGCGGATACGGTAACGCGCGTTTCAAGACGGCCATCGCCTATCGCCTGTACGACATCGCTCAGCTTGCGGATCGGGAATGTGATTTTGCGACTGCCCAGAGAAATCAATCCGAACGGAAATATCAAAAACAACGCAGTTGATCCCACTGTCAACCAGAGTATCTGTGACTTGAGTTGCTCGGTACGCGCGCTGCTCATTTCCACGATGACTGCGCCTGTTTGTTTAACTTCCGGCATGGCGTTCAGTTCATCCAGCGCTACATGCGACGCAATGATAGGCTGGTATACCCGCAGACCGTTCCTGCTGCGATATACCGGCATCTGCAAATTGACCGAATCCTTGATCTTGCCGACTCGCGCCGCTTGTGCCTGTGCCTTCCCTGTTATTTCGGCAGCAGACATTGCCGTGCTTGCACCGGCTGCTGAATCTTTCGGCGTGCCGAGAAATTCTCCTGCTGCAAACAAAACGCCGGAAGTGGCGTCCAGAATAATTACATCCTGCACATCCGGTTGCTGCAAGACATCCTGCGCTATTTTATTCAAGAAGGGCTGATTATTGGCAAATACACCGTATTCGCTGCTGGAAGCAAGCTGGCGGGCGATGAGCTGACCCCGCTCCAGCAGGTTCCGATCCAGATCGGAATAATGATCATGCAGGAAAAACCACTCCAGACTGACCGTGATGATCAGCAGCGGTGTCAAGGTCAGCCATGCGACATACTGGCGTATGCTAAATCGCTTCAAGGCGCGATCTCCTTTGCTTTATCCGTCTGCCTGCAAGGACGCTTTCCAGTTTTTCAAGCAACTCGCCCGATGAACAAACTGGAAGAGCAATCGTTGAGCCACCGCGCGCGGCAATATTCTTGCGCAAGAACTGCAAAACGAAAAAGTGTAGCGCATTTCGCCATATGAATATGGGTTCAATATCCATCGAGATAACCCTCCACGCTCGCCAGCTCCAGCTCGAACTTTGGCAACAGTGCTGCCAGTGCTGCCGTATCGCCAGCCTTGCCCGCCTGTTCCATTTCTTCGCACAGCTCGCCCAGCGCCAGCGCACCCACCGAGCGGGCCGAGGACTTGAGTTTGTGCGCCAATGCACCGGCCTGCGCTGCCTGCCCGCTGTTGCAGGCAGACTTCAATTCCGCCGCGATTTTCACCGCGCTGATGCGGAAGTCATGCAGGAAGTCGCGAATAGTCGCCTCGTCGTCGCCCACCAGCGCCTTGAGCACGTTCACGTCGACCGGGGCAGGAGAAGGGCTAGGTTTCACTACCCCTGAATCTACCGAAGGCGTATTGCCATACGCCCCTACCATTCGGTCATCTGTAGGGGCATATGGCAATACGCCCGAAGGCAGCCATTTTTCCAGCATCGCTTTCAGGTTGACCAGTTGCACCGGCTTGCTCAGGTAATCGTCCATGCCAACGGCGCGGCAGTGCTCGTCTTCGCCCTTGAGCGCATTGGCGGTGAAGGCGATGATGGGCTTGTGAGTTTTGCTGTCTTCGGCGGTGCGGATGGCGGTGGTCAGCTCGTAGCCATCCATCTCCGGCATGTGCAGATCGGTGATCAGCAGGCCGTAGCCGCCGCCCTGCCACTGCTCCAGCGCTTCGCGGCCATTGCTGGCGATGTCGGCAGTTTGCCCGAGCAGCGTGAGCTGTTGCAGGATGACCTTCTGGTTGATCTCGTTATCTTCGGCGATCAGGATCAGACGTCCTTGCCGGCGCGCCTCTTCGCGGGACAGCGGCGTGAGTTTCGCTTTGACATCGCTGGCCGCACCTTTCCGGTCAGGCGCTTTAACCCAGCCGGCAGCAACGGCCACCGCCTTCAGCAGAGTTCTGCGGGTAAGTATATTGCCCTCCACCAACACCAGATCGGCATCTTCCAGACGCGGCTCCCGGCGCTGTCCGCGCCGGATGACGACGAAGCGGGTTTTCTGTTCCGGGTGGGCGAGGGCTGCTGCGCGTAATTTATCCAACGGTGGATTGTCGGCTGCGGTGTCGATGAGCACAAGGCACAGGCCGGGCGGACGGCTGGCTATCCATTCCTTGACAGGCGCCAAATCCTCCACCCGCTCGACCAGCGCACCCGCATGTTTAAGATAGGTGGCGAGATCATCGGCAAGCCCGCCCGTGCCGCCCACCACCAGACAGTGCACCCCTGCGACCAGGCTGGGGTTAACATCCGCCTGTTCCGGTAACAGCTTGAAAGGCAGGCGCACACTGAACACCGAACCTTTACCCGGTTCGCTCTGCACGGTGATTTCACCGCCCATGATATTGGCCAACTGGCGCGAGATGGCCAGTCCCAGCCCGGTGCCGCCGTAATTCCGAGTGGTGGAGGAGTCAGCCTGGGAAAAGGGCGTGAACAGGCGCGCTTGGGTTTCCTTATCAATGCCGATACCGTTGTCGGTCACGTGAAACTCCAGTGTCACCTGTTCGGGTGTGCTTTTTGTTGACAGCGCTCGCACCGACACTTTGCCCAGCCGCTGCGGCCCGCTGGAAAACTTGATGGCGTTGTTGGTCAGGTTGACCAGTATCTGGCGCAACCGCCCCGGATCGCCCATGACTTGCAAAGGAATACCGGGGTCGGTGAACAGCGTCAGTTCCACCTCTTTCTTCAAGGCCATGCGGCTCATGGTTTCGCATGTCCCCTCCACCACGTCGGCAACAGACATCGGCACAGTGTCAATCTGGAGCTTGCCGGCCTCAATCTTGGAGAAGTCGAGAATGTCGTCGATGATGGCAAGCAGTGCAAACGCCGAGTCGTGAATGATATTGGTCATCTCCATTTGCGGGCCGTTAAGGCTGCTCTGCTGCAGCACCTCAACCATGCCGATTACGCCGTTCATCGGGGTGCGTATTTCATGGCTCATCGCGGCGAGAAAGGCCGACTTGGCCTGGTTGGCCTCTTCAGCATCGTGCCGGGACAGCTCCAGATCAGAGGTGCGTAATGCCACTTTGTTTTCCAGCTCTTCGTTGAGTCTGCGTAGCGACTCCTCTGCCTGCTTCTGGTCTTCGATCACACTCAGTAGTTCCCGTCGTGTTTGATTGGCCGCTGTCAGCGACTCCTGCGCCGACTTTTCTGAGGCGAAGATTGTCTCGCTACGTTTCTGTTCGGACAGATCGGTTGCCACCAGGCAAAAAACATCGGGCATGCCGTTGATGGGCAGGTTGCTCAGCGAAAGATAGACCGGCAGCCGTGTGCCGTCGCTGGCAATCATGTCAAGTTTTTCGCGGCGTTTTTCGCCTGCGCCTTTGCTCAACAACGATTGAAAAACCGACTGACCGTCCGGCGCAATCCAGGTGTGGATCGAGGCGCCGATCACCTTTTCGAGCTGCATCTTGAGCATCTCGGCAAAGCGCCGGTTGGCGTACAGAATTACGCCTTCTGCCGTCATGGTCAGTGCGCCTTCGCTCATATCCTCAACCAGTGTCCGGTAGGATTGGTCGGCGCCCTTGAGCGTGAAGAGCTGCTTACCGCCCACGCCAGAGACGAACAGCGCGTCTGCCTCACCACTGAGTATCTCGCGTAGGGTTCCCTCAGCTTTTTCAAGCCGGGAGCGCAGGTCTGCGTTTTCGGCGATGAGTTGCTGTTGGGTTGTGGGCTTCTTTGGCATTACGTTTTCTTTCGTATATCCAGTCCCACCAGCACCCGTTCGGTATTCGACATATCGCCGATGATGCGGCGCAACGGGGGCGGGAGTTTCCTGATCAGCGTCGGCAGGGCGATGATCTGCTCCCCCTGTGCCAGATGCGGCTGCTGGTACAGGTCGATCACTTCCAGTTCGTAGCGCCCTTGCAGATTCTCTTCGCAGATTTTTTTGAGGTTCGCGATAGCGTTAACGGATTTTGGCGACTTTCCGGCAACGTACAAGCGCAAGACATAGCGGCTTGATGCTGCTTTGCGTTGCGCTGGCTTGTCTTTGAACTGCGCGGGTTGGGCTGGGTTCGCTTTCATTTGGCCACTCCTTTTTGCTTGTTCGGTTTTACATCCGCCTTGCGGATTAGCCCCATGTCCCCACGTTCTTGCGCCAGTTGCTCTTTCTCCGCTTTTTCCTGGCCGATAATTTTCACCGACGCGATTTCTTGCACCGCAAACTCGGCGCGCATCACGGCGATCTGCGCTTCCAGCGTGGTGCGCTTGCGTTCCAGTTCAATCCGTCGCAGCTCAACTTCCTGATCGCGTATTATCTGCTCGGCTTTTTTTTGCGCTTCTTGCGTCAGTCGCGCCGAGCCGCTCAACACCCCACCCGGACCGACGTACACATCGCGCAATTCCGCGCCGTGATCGGTGAGCAGGAACTCGCGAATCTGGTTCGAGTGCGCCATGCCGCGCGATTTCAGGATGTATATGCCGCGATTGCGCTCGCCGCCCAACTCGATGTCGCGCACTAACAGCCAGGTGTCAACCAGGGACGAAACGGCAACTTCGGTTTGCTCGAGCGAGTCACTGCCCGACGTTAAACTGGTAAACAAGCCGGTAATCTGGCTCATTTTCAGGAAATCAACAAGCCGTATCAACATCGCTTTGACTTCGATTTGATTGTCCCCAATGACGAAGCTGTTCAACGGATCCACAATCACGACCTGCGGTTTGAAGTCATTGACCGCTTTGCGCATCGTTGTCAAGTGCCTTTCCAAGCCAAAAATCGTGGGTCGTGTTGCTTGAAACAGCAATAAACCCTTCTTCACCCACGTTTCCAGGTCTATCCCGATGGAATGCATATTGCGCATGATCTCAGTGGGAGATTCCTCAAAGGCAAAATAGATGGCGCGCTCGCCGCGACGGCAGGCGGCCTCGGCAAAGTGCGCGGCGAGACTGCTTTTGCCGGTGCCTGCCGTGCCGGAGATCAGCACGCTGCTGCCCCGGTAATATCCCGCGCCACCCAGCATCGCGTCGAGGCGTGCAACACCGGTGGGAATACGTTCGCTGGAGGCGATGTGCTGTAAGCCGAGCGAGGTGATGGGCAGCATCGAAATGCCGTCTTCGTCGATCAGAAACGGATACTCGTTGGTGCCGTGGGTCGAGCCGCGATACTTGACCACGCGCAAGCGACGCGAGGAGGTCTGTTCGCTCACGCGATGGTCGAGCACGATCACGCAATCGGAGACATATTCTTCCAACCCCTGGCGCGTCAGCGTTCCTTCGCCGCGCTCTCCGGTGATGATGGTCGTCACACCTTTGTCCTTCAGCCAGCGAAACAGGCGGCGCAGTTCGGCGCGCAGGATGAGCGGATTGGGCAAGCCGGAGAATAGCGACTCGACAGTATCCAGTACCACACGCTTGGCACCGATCGAGTCAATGGCTGACCCCAAGCGGATGAACAACCCTTCCAGATCGTATTCGCCGCTTTCTTTGATTTCGCTACGCTCGATGTACACATAATCCAGCACGATCTTTTTGCGCGCGACCAGGTCTTTCAAATCGAAACCAAGCGAGGCGACGTTCTGGGCCAGGTCTTTGGCGGCTTCTTCGAAAGCCATAAATACGCCCGGCTCGTCGAACTCTGTCGCGCCGCGCACCATAAACTCCATCGCGAGCAGCGTCTTGCCACAGCCCGCGCCGCCGCATACCAGCGTCGGTCGGCCTTTGGGCAATCCGCCACCGGTGATTTCGTCCAGCCCCTGAATGCCGGTCGGTGACTTGGGGAGTTGCGGTCTGGCTTTTGGTGTTGACCTGGACTTGGGTGCTGGTTTGGATTTCGCTGTTGGCTTGGGCTTGGGCTTGGTCATGATTTATGTCTCCGTTTTATTTTGAGATTCTGCACTGGGGTAACGCGGATGTTTACCTGTCTGAACCAGCAGTTCGTTCACTTCATGCTTGAGGTCAAGGATGCGTCCCTCTCGACCCGATGTAGCCTTGTACCAGCGGCGCAGTTCATCAAGCTGTTCGGTAAGCTGTGATTCCGCCTGCTTGCGCGCGGTAATGTCGCGCACCGTGGCTTGCAGCACCGGTTTGCCGTCCAATTCCATGGCGGTCAGCAATACCTCGGCGGGAAATTCCGTGCCATCGGATCGGCGATGCATCCATTCAAAATGATTGCTGCCGTTCTTGATAGCCGTGGCGATGCGCTGATTGGCCAAGCTCATCGAATCTTCGCCGCCGGGCTGGGTGGGCGGGGAAAGCTCGGCAGGATGTTTGTTGATAAAATCGTCGCGCGTAGTGCAGCCGAATATCCGCAGGGTGGCCGGGTTGCAGTCGAAAAAGCATTTCTCGTCCATCAGCATGATCGCATCGGTAGACAGTTCAAACATGGTATGGTATTTCGCTGCCAAGTTCTTCAGCGATTCCTCTGTCCGCTTGCGTTCGGTGATGTCTACAAAGGTGACTATTGCGCCTGTCACCGCACCGTCAGTCTCGATGGGATGCGACCAGTATTCAACCGGGATCGCGACACCATCCTTGCGCCAGAACACCTCATCGGAAACATTGCTTGATTGGTTGGTTCGATAAGCGCGATACGCCCTGCATTCATCTGCCGGGTAGGTGCTGCCATCGGCATGGGAATGATGCATGAGCTCGTGTGTATGCTTGCCCAGCACTTCACTGTCGTTCTGGTAACCCAGCATTTGCAGGAAGGCCAGGTTGACGAAGGTGCAGTTGCCTTTTGTGTCCACGCCATAAGCGCCCTCGGCAATCGAATTGAGCAGGCGGTGCAAATCCTCGCGGGAAACTCGCAAGGCCTTCAGTGCCTGCTTGAACTCGGTGATGTCTTCCTTGATAGCCAGGTAGTGTGTCACTCGCCCATCGGCCTGGCTCACCGGGCTCATCAGCGCTGACTCGGTGTACTCGCTGCCATCCTTGCGCCGATTGATAAATTCGCCTTTCCATATTTCCCCGCGTTTCAGGCAAGCCCACATCTCTATGTAGGTCTCCACTGGAGTCTTGCCGGAATGCAATAGACGCGGATTCTGCCCGATAAGCTCGGCGCGGCTGTACCCGGTCACTTTGACAAAGCCCTCGTTGACGTACTCGATATTCGCATCGAGGTCGGTGATAACAATCGCGCTGGGGCTTTGTTCCACCGCCTGCGAGAGCTTGCGCAGGGATTCCTCCGCACGCTTCCTTTCAGTGATGTCACGAATAATCGCGGTGAAGAACTGACCATCGGCGGCTTGCCATTGCGCCAGTGAAATCTCCAGCGGGAACTCGTTGCCGTCCTTGCGCAGCCCGGTAATCTCTACGGTTTTGCCGATCACATGCGGCGCACCGCCAGCTACCACCCTCGCCAGACCTTCTCTATGCAGATTGCGGAAGCGTTCCGGCATCAACACTGTCAGGGGCCGACCGATAATTTCGGCTTCCGTGTAGCCGAACAGCCGCTCTGCACCGGGGTTCCATCCCACTACCTTGCCGACGCTATCGGCGCTGATGATGGCATCGTTGGCCGACTGCGCTATCGCACTGAAACGCCGCTCGCTTTTCTCGACCGCTGCCGCCGTGCGGGCGAGGATTTCCAGACGCTGGATGCGCCGGTATGAAGCGCCCAGCCACGCCAGACTCGCAAGCCCGAGCAGCCAGATCGCGCCGTGGTTCAGCATCATACCGGCGTTCGATTCACGCTCGCGCGCCAGAAAAGGTGCCAGGGGAACGGCAGAGCTGATTCCGCCGCGAATGTCGCCAAGCTTGTAGCCCTGTTGTTCATGGCATTTCAGGCAACCCTGCTCAACGATAAGCGGCAGCATCATTCTCAGATAAGGCTGGCCGTCGATCTGCTGTGCTTCCAACTGCTCCTTGCTGCCCTGTTCAAAGGCATGCAGCGCCTTGGCTTCCCAATCATCGGGGGCATTGTTCGGGTTGATTGGTTTGAGGCTGGTGATGTGGCTCCGTGTGCCATACTCACCCGGAAAATCGGATTGCATCTCGCGCAGAATGTAGGCCGGATTCATCAAGGTCAGCTTTTTGCCCGTGGTGGTGACCACGTCGCGGTCGGGCACCTTAAGGTAGGGATTGGGCGGGGTATGTTCGGTAGGGGGGACATAAACGCCACCGTGTGATGCCGCCCAGTTGCGGAAGCCAATATCCTTGTTGATATTGGCGCGGGCGGCGACGGTGGCGGCATTAAAGGTATCTTGTTTTAGCTGGCGCATATCCCACGCCAGCGATCCAGCCAGCAACGCGCTCCAGGTAACCACTATCAGGCCAAGCCATCTCATCCAACCGGTTACATTATTTAGGCGCAAGCTGAATTTTGACAGGTCAAACATCTGGATGCCCCTCGTCAACCAGCTCCGCGCTGGGGTAACGCGGCTGCTGCCCGGCCTGACCCAGCAGCTCGTTTACTTCATGCTTGAGGTTAAGGATGCGCCCCTCTCGGCCCGATGTCGCGTCGTACCAGCGGCGCAGTTCGTCGAGCTGTTCGGCAATCTGGGTTTCCGCTTGCTTGCGCGCAGTGATGTCCTGCAATGTTGCTAAACGATAAGGAACACCGCCCAATAAAACCAGGTCCGCCGAGAGTAGCGCATTGAGGATACTGCCGCCGCGAGTCTGCAAGGAAACTTCGACATTACGCAAGGAAGCGCCAGAGCGCTGACCAAGTTCAAGCAATCTCTGAAGCTCTTCTGCGCGGATGACACCCAAATCCGCAAGGCTCTTCCCCAGCATTTCCTTTCGGGAAAACCCTAGAAAATTCGCATACGACAGATTGACGTCCACCATCTTGCCATCAATTGTGCCAATGGCGACCATTGCCGGGTTTGATTCAAACACCTTGGAAAATTTCTCTTCGCTCTCGCGCAGCTTGTCTTCCGCTCGCTTGCGTTCGGTGATGTCCACAAAGGTGACAATGGCGCCAATTGTCCCGCCGTCAGTCTCGATGGGGTGCGACCAGTATTCAACCGGAATCGCGATGCCATCCTTGCGCCAGAACACCTCATCGGAAACATTGATTGATTGGTTGGTTCGGTAAGCGAGATACGCCCTGCATTCTTCTGCCGGGTAGGGGCTGCCATCGGCATGGGAATGATGGATGAGTTCGTGTATATGTTTGCCCAACACTTCACTGTCGTTCTGGTAACCCAGCATCTGCAGGAAAGCACGGTTGACGAAGGTGCAATTGCCTTTTGTGTTCACGCCATAAGCGCCTTCGGCAATCGAATTGAGCAGACGATGCAAGTTCTCGCGGGAATCTCGCAAGGCCTTCTGCGCCTGCTTGAACTCGGTGATGTCTTCCTTGATAGCCAGGTAGTGTGTCACTCGCCCATCGGCCTGGCGCACCGGACTAACCAGCACCGACTCGATATATTCGCTGCCGTCCTTGCGTCGATTAATGAATTCGCCCTTCCATGCCTCGCCACGGGTCAGGTGCGCCCACATGTCGTCATAGGTTGCCCTCGGGGTCTTGCCGGACTGCATCAGGCGCGGGTTTTGTCCGATAAGTTCGGCAACGCTGTAACCGCTCGTCTTGACAAATGTCTCGTTGACATACTCGATGTTTGCATCAAGGTCGGTGATATCTATCGAGTTAGGGCTCTGTTCCACCGCCAGCGAAAGTTTGCGCAAGGAATCTTCCGCCTGCTTGCGCCCGGTGATGTCGCGTACCGTGGCTTGCAGTACCGGCTTGCCGTCCAGCTCCATGGCGGTCAGCAATACCTCGGCAGGAAACTCGGCACCATCGAGCCGCCGATGCACCCATTCGAATAGATGGCTGCCGTTCATGAAAGCCGTGGCGATGTGCTGATTGGCCAGGCTCATCGAATCTTTACCATGGGGTTGGGTGGGTGGGGAAAACTCGGCAGGATGCTTGCTGATAAAGTCGTCGCGCGTGGTGCAGCCGAACATCCGCAGGGCGGCCGGGTTGCAATCGAAAAAGCTTTTCCCATCGAGCAGCATGATCGCATCGGAAGACAAATCAAACATGGTGTGGTATTTCGCTGCCATGTTTTGTTGCAATTCTTCCGCACGCCTGCGCTCGTTTACGGCAAAGTTGAGCCTGAACATCACGGTCAAAAAAATCAGCAGGCTGGCAAGCGTGCCGACGGCGATGGTGATATAGGAGAACCGGGACACACTTTTCGCTTCCTGCCGCAATTCTTTGATGAACTGCTGATGCTCGTTTTTGACCTGACCGTATGTGATGCGGAAGTTGTCCAGCAAGCCTTCTCCATGCCTGATCATGGTATTGCGGGTGGCATCGGCCATGCTGGTTTGTCTGGCATCAATGACTTGTTGAAACCACTGGAGTTGCTCCAAGGCCTGCGCTTCGATCCGGGCGAACTGTTGTTGACGCGGGTTACCGGTGATGAGTTTGCGCAGTGCGTCCAGCTTCACATTACTGTTGGCTTTGGCCTCAAGATAGCGCGCTTTAAACAGTTCGTCGCCAGTGATGATATAGCCACGGGTGTGGGCTTGGGCATCGATAACTTCGATCACAATACTCTCGATATAGTCCTGCGCTTCTACGCTATACGCTATCTTGCGGTCTATCTCGCCCATCCAGTATTGGTTGCGGTTGATATTGAAGCCGACAAGCACCAGCACTGCCATGCCGCAGGCAAACGCCGCCGTGGTATTCCTGCCGAGCGACCATTTCAAGACATCCTGCCGCCAGCTGATTGCAATGACCGCCATGCCCAGCATCACGAACAACACGGCCGTGTGCATCGCCATGATGGTGAGGCCAAACCACCCATAGGCGCCAAGACCCGGCGTGGGATAGGACAGCCCCGCCGCCAGCGCGAGTGCCGCCACCAGCAGACCGAGCAGCACCGACATAAGCACAGTCCAGCGAGCGCGTATGATCCTGCGGGTCTGGTGCGAATCGCCGGTGAGCCACAATGCCGCAGCCAGCAGGACAAAACACAAGGCTGTCTCCGGTGCCATCCGCCCCGGATCGGACGTGCCTACTGCATCGTTCGGCTCATGGAACAACCACTGGTCAATGCCGATATTCCAGCCAAAAATATATTCACCCAGCGTCAGCAGGCCGATCAACCCAGCCAGCAAGCCGCCAAGCCGGGCAATGCGTGAAAAGAAGGTTGAGCGTTGCGGACTGGAAATTGCAGCCTGGCGGGCTGTCAACCACAGCGCGATCCCGATCAGGATAAAGCAGACGGCTGTGTTCGCCTTCATGGCTACCCAGCCCGGCAAGACGCTCTTCAGCGCGGCAATATCGAATGCCCAGCCGGCCAGCACAATGACGCCCGCAATCACTGCCAAAGTCGCAGCCAAGGACGCAAGTTTGGTTGCCAGCACAGCGGGGTTGAGAGTATGGACAGTGGGCATTCGCGGACTCCTTCTGCGACCGCGAAAGCGGATAGCATTTACTACGGCAAGCTAACATTACCTGTCGCCACATTCGGTGCGCTATCGCACATAGATCAAGCTGAACTGCGATTCTGGAAATGAAGTATGACCGTGCGGTATTTATATCGTGGAGAAGGCCGGCGGCAGTCTGTTAAGCAGACAAAACTTTGATGGGTCCCACTTGCGCGGGAATTTGTCATTCATCTGGATTCCGTGTCCCGGATGACGAAGTTTTTTGAGGATTATCCGGGTTTATGAAATAGCCTGGAATTCATTTTGCGCCCGTGCTTGGCCAGCTCTGTATCCAGCCGGGAAGATTGGCTGCGGGCATCGGTCTGGCGATGAAATATCCCTGGGCGGTGTCGCATTCCGTGGTGCGCAAAAAATCCCAATCGGCCTGATCTTCAACTCCTTCCGCCACGGCTTCCATGTTCAGTTGCTTCGCCAGTCCGAGGCTGGCACCGAACATGGCTTGCACTGTGCTGTTGTTCCCGGCGCCATGCACGAAACTCCGGTCGATCTTGAGTTCGTCGAAGGGGATATCGCGCAACTGGGCCAGCGAAGAATGCCCGGTGCCGAAATCGTCGATGGACAGGCGGAAGCGTTTCAGGCGCAGCCGTGTCAGGATTTCAAGCGGGGTGCGCGAATCCCGCATCAGCCGGCTTTCCGTCACTTCCAGTACCACCTGTTGCGGCGGCACGCCTGCGGCGGCGGCCTGTACGGCGACGAAATCCACAAAATCCAGCGAGTCCAGGTTATCCATAGACACGTTGACCGCTACCTGCAGTGTCAATCCCGCATCCTGCCAGAGCCTGGTCTGGGCCAGCGCACCAGCCAGTACCACCCGGGTCAGATCATCGATCAGGCCGTGTTCCTCCGCCACGCCGATGAACTGGTCGGGAAACACCATGCCATCCACGGGATGCTGCCAGCGCACCAGCGTTTCCACACCCACTACGCGACCGGTAGCAACCTCCACCTTGGGCTGGTAATAATTAATCAGCTCCCCGCCGGTAATGGCAGCGCGCACTTCGTCCGCACTGTAAATTTTCTTTGCTGAGCGCGGTTTGCTTTGCGACAGCGGCGACCATTTCAAGAGCAATGCCGCCAGATCTTTCGGCGTGACAGGTTTGTGCAAGTGCCCGAGCACCGGAAGTTTATGTGCCTGAACCAGTTTTGCAGAGGCTTGTAACGTACGTTCGTCCTCGCCACTGATCAGGATAAGGCTGCCCGTGTAATGCCGCTCAACCAGATGGCGCACAAATTCCAGTCCGTCCATTTCCGGCATGTTCAAATCCAGCAGGATCAAGTCGGGCTGGCTGGCGGGGTTGTCGACCATTTCCAGCGCGGCTCGTCCGTTGTCGCTGGTGATGGCCGAGGGGAAGCCCAAGTCGGCCAGCATGTGGCTGAGCAGTTTGAGCATAAGCGGATCGTCATCCAGCACCAGAATGCTGATTGCAGATTTATCTGTCATGTTTTTCTTCCTGTTTTTAAAGTTTGCATCCTTGAAATGTGCCTGCTATCCAACTAATTATTATATCAATAATAAGTCGAGATATTCGTCTACGGCGGCCATTTCCGCCACGAAGCGGGGCAGCAATGCAGTCAACGCTTCGACTTGCCCGGACTTGCCCGCCTGTTCCATTTCGGCGCACAGATCGCCCAGCGCCAGCGCGCCCATCGAATGCGCCGAAGATTTGAGCTTATGCGCCAGCGCGCCTGCATGCGCCGCCTGCAAGCCATTGCAGGCGGCCTTCAATTCTGCCGCAATTTTCGCCGCGCTGAGGCGGAAGTCGTGCAGAAACTCGCGGATTATTGCCTCATCGTTGCCAACCAGAGCCTTGAGCACATTTACATCAACCGGCGGTGCGGGCTGTTGTAGGAGCACGCCTTGCGTGCGATTGTTCTTCTCTTCGCGAGCATAACCTGCGACTTGCCCGCTTGCGGGCTTAGTCGATTGGCTATAACCAACCACTTGGCAACCGTCTTCTGGTTGCTTAGTGGGATGGCTAGTTGTTTCATCAGTTGTTCCATCAGGGCTCGCTCCTACAATTTGCGAACGGCCTAATTGATCCTGGTTGGTTTCAACCGGCGCAGATTCAGTCGCAACAGGCAGCCATTTTTCCAGGATGGCTTGCAGATCCGCAAGCCGCGCCGGTTTGCTCAGGTAATCGTCTATGCCGGACTTGCGGCAATGCTCGGCCTCGCCTCGCAGGGCATTGGCAGTCAGGGCTATGACCGGAATACGCCGTGAACCTTGCTCCGCGGCGCGGATGGCAGCGGTCAATTCATAGCCGTCCATTTCCGGCATATGCAGGTCGGTTAGCAGCAGCGCATAGTCGCCGCTCCGCCAGCGTTCCAGCGCCAACCGGCCATTGTCGGTGACATCTGCGGTAAAACCGATCAATGCGAGCTGATGCAGGATCACTTTCTGGTTGATTTCGTTGTCCTCGGCCACGAGAACCAGCCGGCCTTGCCGCCGTGCTTCCTCGCGCGACGGCGGCGGCATCATGGCCGTTTCGCCCTTGCCGGGGAAAGGCATCTCCACTTCTTCATGCGCCCGTCCGGCGGCGATGGCCACTGCCTTGAGGAACGTCCGGCGTTTGAGGGCGTTGCCATCCAGCATAACCAGGTCGGCAGCCGCAATTCGCGGCTTCCGCCGCTGCCCGCGTCCGATGACAACGAAGCGGATATCCTGTTCCGGCCGGGTGCGGGCAGCGGCGCGCAAATTATCCGGTGATGGCGGTTCTTCCCCGGTGGCGATGATCCATACCCCCAGGCCGGGCGGCAGCACGCTGGCCCGCTCCCTGGCGGCAGCGAGATGCGCTACCCGCTCGACGGGCGCACCGCCGAGCGTAAGATATGCGGCGAGATCCCCAGCCAGACTATCCGTACCGCCTACCACGAGACAGGACAACCCGGCGACTTTGGACGGCGGCTCGTCGGGTGCCGCTTTCTCCGGCAGTAATGCAAACGGCAGGCGCACGGTAAAGGTGGTGCCCTTACCCGGTTCGCTCTGCACCGCGATTTCGCCATCCATCAATTCCACCAAGTGGTAAGAGATGGACAGACCCAGCCCGGTGCCGCCAAAACGCCGGGTAGTGGAGATGTCGGCTTGGGTAAAAGGGGTGAATAACCCCGCCAAAGTCTTCTTATCCATGCCGATACCGTTATCGGTTATCTGGAATTCCACCGTCATCTGCTCCGGCCTGCGCTCGGTCAACGCGGCACGTACCGACACGCGGCCCGGGCGATCTTGCCCACTGGAAAATTTGATGGCGTTGCTGATCAGGTTGACCAGTATCTGGCGCAGCCGTACCACATCACCCAGCACATCCTCCGGGATCGCCGGGTCGGTGAACATGGTTAGTTCCACATTCTTCCTGCTGGCCAGGCGATCCAGCATGCTGCATATCATCTCCACCGTATCGGCCAACGGCATGGGCGCATGCTCAATCATCAGCCGGTTGGCCTCGATCTTGGAGAAATCGAGAATGTCGTCGATGATGGTCAGCAGTGAAGATGCTGATTCGCGGATGAGGTCGACCATCTCCATCTGCTGGCTGTTGAGGCTGCTCTGTTGCAGCACATCTACCATGCCGATCACGCCGTTCATCGGCGTGCGGATCTCGTGGCTCATGTTGGCGAGGAAGGCCGACTTGGATTGGTTGGCCGCTTCAGCATCGTGCCGTGCATGCTCCAAGTCGACGGTGCGTTCCGTCACTTTTTGTTCGAGACTTTCATTGAGCTGCAGTATCACCGCCTCCGCCTGCTTGCGTTCGGTGATGTCGCGCGCGATGCTCAACAGGTAGGGCTTGTCGAGTTTGATGAGTGACGAACTGATTTCCACGGGGAACGTCGAGCCATCCTTGCGCCGGTGTACAGTTTCGAACCGCACACGTCCCGATTGCCGCAACTGCACATCGATCATTTTCAGGGAGTCCGCGCTGACGTTCGGGTCTATATCGAAAACGCTCATGGTCAGGAGTTCTTCCCGGCTGTAGCCCAAGACGCGGCATTCTGTCTCGTTCATGTCGACAAAATGAAATGTGACAGGATCGAGAACCTCGATGGCGTCGCTGGAATTGTCGAGCAAGGTACGGAACAGCTTCAGCTGTTTCTCGGCCTGCTTGCGATGGGTGATATCCCGGACCACCCTGACGATACACTCCGATGTGCCTGTTTCGCTTTCCATCGGAGAGAAGGTGTGCTCCGTCGGAAACACCTCACCATTTTTTCTCTTCAATTGATGCTCGAAATGGATGACCGAATCATCGGCGAGAGACTGCTGAACGTGATTGACCACCTCCATATAGTGCTGCTCGTCCACCTGGAGCAGTGCCATGGACTGGCCTTTCAGTTCTTCAACGGAATAGCCAAATATTTCTTCCACGGCGGCATTCGCGTTGATGATCATTCCCTCCGGCGTGGTCACGAAGACGGCATCCTGCTGCGAATTGAACACGGCGCGGAACCAGGACTCGGATTGCCGCAGGGCGGCGGTTTTCGTTACCACCAGTTGTTCCAGGTTTTTGCGCAGGTGTGCCCGCTCCAGCGCAACTGCCACCTGGTTGCCGACGCCATATAACACCTTCAGCGCATCTTCGTCGAACATCCCCTCTTGCGGCCCTACCAGATTCATCAGGCCTATCGTTCTGTCGCCACACCATAACGGCACACTGGCATGGTAGCGCAGTCCGCGCGCATCGCCTTTGGCCTTGCCGAGGCGTTCGCATTCGAAGATATTACTCACCGAGTCGAGCTTGCCTGTGAACAGCCGCTTGCGGCACGCACAGTCGCCTTCTAGCGCACCAGGGCAGTCGAGTGCCGGCGGCAGATTCTGTGTCGCCACGAGCCGCAAGCCGCTGTCGCCCTCCCGCAGCCAGATCCAGCCTGCCTGCACACCGGGCAGTTCCATCGCCCGTTGCAGCGCAATTTCCGCCACCTGCTGCTTGCTGGCTACCCGATTGATGCCGCTGGTTATGCGGTATAGCCCATTAAGCACTTCGTTTGAATGCTTCAGTTCGCTTTCCCGCGCCTTGAGTTCTTCGTTGATGACGATCGCCTGCTCGTAGGTGGAGATCAGCAAATCCAGCATCTGTTGCCGCTCTGAAGTAATGAAATACTTCTGTTGGCCGAGGGTGATCTCCACCCCGGCCTGCATCCTCTGGTTCTTGCGCAGCTCGAAATTCATCAGCAGGTATTCGATGCGCGACAGCAGATAGCGCTCGTCGTAGGGCTTGCGGATAAAGTTGTCCGCCCCACACTCCAGCCCCAGCATAATATCTTGCGATTCCGTGAGCGTAGTCACCAGGATGACCGGAATATCCTTCAGTATTTCGTCACTCTTGATTGCCTTGCACAGCTCGTAACCGTTCAGTTCCGGCATCAGTATATCGCTGATGATCAAGGTAGGTTTGTGCTGCCGTGCCAGCGCCAGAGCTTCTTTGCCGTTTACAGCAGACATGACTGTGTAGCCGTGCACCTCAAGCAAATAGCGCAGCTGCTCGGCTTGAGTCAGGCTGTCCTCGGCGATGAGGATTTCCACCTCACTGTTTCTGATGTTCATTTTCATGGCTGCCTCCCCTTGATCCGTTTGAACTTGCCCGCCCGGCTGATCAATTTATTCCTGCTTGCTTGCCGCTCACCAAATTCGTCAGTAGCGATATGATCTCCTGCGGCGCCAGTACGAACATCGCCGCATCGAGCTTGATTGCCTCACCCGGCATGCCATGCACAGCGGAGCTCTCCTTGTCCTGAGCAAAAGTGATGGCGCCTTTTTCCCGCAGCAGTTTCAGTTCAGCGGCGCCGTCGCGTCCCATGCCGGTAAGCAGACCGGCGACGGCGCTGCTTCCATAAACTTCGGCCACCGAACGGAACAGGCGGGAAACCGAAGGGCGCATCCCATTTTCCGGCTCACCCCGGATGAGGGCGATTTTACCGCCGTTCTCCACTTCCATCTGAAATTCATCGGGCGCTATGTAAACGTGGGCAGGAAGAATATGTTCACCATGCTCGGCAAGTTTGAGCGCCAAGGCCGACGATTGCGCCAGCCACTCGACGAATCCCTGGCTGAAACCGGACGATATGTGCTGGACGATCAGAACCGGTGCCGGAAAATTTTCGGGCAGTCCTGCAAGGATGGTATTCAGCACGGGCGGACCGCCGGTCGAGGTGCCGATGGCGACCACACTGACACGCCTTGGTAAGATTTTCCCGTATATTTCCGGCGGACGGGACGCCGGAGAAACGCGCTGCGATTGCGTCCAGCGCCTTATCACTTTGACTTCCGACATCAGTTTCACCGTTTGCACCAGTTCCCGTGCCGTGGTCTCATGTTCCGGATGACCAATGCCCGCCGGCAGTGGCAGAAAAGCTAACGCACCTGCCTTCGTAGCTTGGAACGTCATTTCCACATCGCGGGGATTGATAATGCTGCTCACGATTACGATGGGCGTCGGATGCGTCTCCATAATACGGCGCGTAGTTTCCAGTCCGTCCATCTTGGCCATGTAAATATCCATGGTGATGACGTCGGGCCGCAGCCGTTGCACAGCCTCGATGGCTTCTTCGCCGTCGATCGCCGTACCGACAACCCGGATGCCGGGATCCGAACCAAGAATATGCACGAGAAAGTTGCAAACTACGGGCGAATCTTCCACCACCAGAACTTTAATCAAAGGCATCACCTCGTTATGTACTTACGGAAACAGAGCTCTGAACTATTCTCAGCCAATGCACGCGTCCCCTCCCTTGCGCATATAGCGCATAGGAGGGGAGGAGGCGTCCGCTTGGTTAATCGCCGCTGTCTACCCCCATCCCAATCTTCCCCCGCAAGCGAGGGAAGGAGTGACACCAACGAGTGGCTGGAATAGTTTAGAGGCAGATGCGGAAATGAGCCTTCGTTCATTTTGCGGCTCCCAGTAGCATACCAACGACTTCCAGCAGGTTGCTCTGGTCGAAGCTGCTCTTGACGACATAGGCATTGGCGCCGACGTCGATGCCGCGCTCGCGATGTTCGCGCGACTCCAGAGCCGTCACCAGCACTACCGGCAGTTCCGACAATTGCTTGTCGGAGCGTATCTTGGCGGTAAGATCAAAGCCATTCATTCTCGGCATCTCCACGTCCGACACCACCAGGTCGAATGCCGCGGTCTTGAGCAGGGTATAGGCATCCAGCCCATCCAACGCAGTGGCAACAGTGTAGCCCGCCGATTCCAGGATATTCTTTAGCAGGGTTCTCGAGATGATCGAATCCTCTACGACCAGAATGGATCGCTTTTGCGCCTCTGCCGTCACACCTGCGGCTGATACAAGTGGAACCGCCGTCAGCTTCATGGCCGATTTCATCAAGTCGGGGACATTCAGAACCGGTACTACCCGCCCCCCACCGAGCACGGTCGCTCCGGCGATGTTGCGCACACGCACAAGCTGCCGGCCGAGCGCCTTGACCAGCACCTCGCGCTCGCCGAGTATCTCGTCCACCTGGAAGGCAACTCGAGCAGGTCCGACACACATGACCACTACCTGCGCATGGGCAGCCGATTCGTCCGCCGCATTTTTTTGTGGCATCCCCAGCACATTGCCGAGCTGCACCAAGGAAACCGCCTGCCCATCGAGCGGAATCGTCTCCCGGTTTCCCACCGTCAGAATGTCCTTTCCGGCTACCCGTGCCACCCGCTCCACACTGGTCACGGGAATAATAAAAAGCTGCCCGCCGGTCCGAACCAGTACGCCACGGAAGGTGGCGAACGTCAGCGGCAATACGATGCGGATGGTTGTTCCGGCATCGGGGTGTGTGTCGAGCGCAATGGTGCCGCCCAGATGTTCGACCTTTTCGCGCACAATGGACAGCCCAAGACCCCGCCCGGAGAGATCGGTGACCATAGGGCTGGTGGAGACGCCCGAGCGGAAAATGAGCGCAAGCGCTTCCCGCTTATCGAGTTTGTCCAGCTCATCGCCGGAAATAATACCCATCCGGGCTGCCGCAGCCTTCACTTGGCCAACGTCAATGCCCACCCCGTCATCGGCAAAGCGAATCTCGATCTTCCCGCTGTCTTGTTGCGTGATCGCGACAGTGATCGTTCCGTGCGCCGTTTTACCTTTCTGTTCGCGCAGCGGCGGGTTTTCCAGTCCGTGATCGATACAGTTCCTGAGCAGGTGGATGAACGGATCTTTCATCTCTTCAAGTATCCGCCGGTCAATTTCAATCTCGCCCCCCTGAATCTGCAGCTCCAGCTGCTTGCCCTGATCGCGCGCCAGCTCGCGAGCGAGCCGCGGAAACATCACGAGCAGCGAGGAGAACGGCAGCATGTGCATC
Organism: Nitrosomonadales bacterium; assembly: GCA_023259055.1. GTDB lineage: Bacteria > Pseudomonadota > Gammaproteobacteria > Burkholderiales > Gallionellaceae > Gallionella. The sequence continues at coordinate 15,782 of JAHFQZ010000001.1, read as the reverse complement.
TCCTTCACGTCGTGAAGAAGGTTGTCCACCATCACGTTCATGGTGCGATGGTCGCGGACAGCGGATCTTTCCGCTCTCGCCAGCCGGTCCCCGAGTTTTTTCAAAAATACGTCTTCCGCATCCAGGTATTCGAGCACCTTTGCAGGCTCCCGCCGCTCATTGACTGCACCGTCACTATTGCCGGTGTGTTTGAGTAAGCGTTCAAGCAGCCTCACCCCGGGCTGAATCTTGTCTCTTTCCTTTCTCCATCCTGCAAGCAGGGTGCTGGTTTCACGCAGTTCTTTGACACGCCTGCCCAGTGCCAGCCGCGGTGCAAGCAGTTCTTCTGTCTGGCGCATCACCGAGCCGAGTTTTGTTGTGCCCACTCTTACCGTGCCAGAACTTAGGCCAAGGCTGGTGACCGGAAGTGGCTCACCCGCACTGGCGGCTGCGGCTGGTTCGGATGATACGGAGGATGTTTCATGTGGTGGCGGTGCCGAAGGCGGCTTCGCCTGTGAGGGCGGCAGTCCCTTCAGCGCAAGTTCGAGCTGCCGGATCAGCACAGCAGTCATCGGCTTCTGCGCTTCAATTCCCGTCTGCGCATCGGAAGCAAGCAGACCGCCGAGAGCGTCAAGCACATGATGCAGGAGGTCAAAAAGCGCCGCTGAGGCAGCGATACGGCTGCCCTTGAGTTCGGCAAACACGCTTTCCAACGCATGGCACACCGACTCGATCTCTCTAAGTTTTACGGTGCGGGCGGCACCCTTCAGGCTGTGCGCCTCGCGGAAGATTTTCTCGACGATTTCCGCCCGCTGCGCACTTGCTGGCGCCTTCTCCAGCTCGATGAGCCCTGAAGACATCGCCGCCAGATGCTCGTCCGCCTCAACGCGGAACATCGCGAGCAGCCTCTTCAGGAATTCGTCGTTCTTGTTGGTCATCGTTCAGTTCCGTCTGCGGGTCGCGCCGGAGCGATCAAATCGCTCCCACAAAAATGTCATTTTTAAATTTAATCCATTAGTGCCAAGACGCCATTGTAGTAGCGGCTCCTAGCCGCGATTCGCACGCATAACCAGATAGTTGTTTCCCTGATAGTTCCATCAGAGTGTGCTTCTATAAAGTACGAATGGTCTAATGGGCAATCTGGATTGAAATCGGAATTACCCATGGTCATGGCACAAGGTCATCCATCACATCTTGTACTGATCCGCCAGATGTTTCAGTTTCTGCCCCAGCTCGCTTAGATTCTGCGCTGCGCTTTCCGCCTGCTTGGCGCCGGCAACATTCTGCAGGCTCGCCTGCTTGATGCTTTCCATCGCCAGTGCCACCTGATCCATGCCCACCATCTGCTGCTGGCCCGAGGCGGCAATCTGGGTGGCCGCCTGCGCGGCCTCCGAAACAATACTGTCCAGCAAGCGGATGGATTCACCCGCTTCTGTTGATTGCTTGACGCCAGCCTCTACCGCCTTGTTGCCCTGCTCAGTGGCCAGTACTGCGGCGCTGGTAGCCTTCTGGATGTCGCCAAGGATCACCCGCACCTGGGCGGAAGCCTGCCTGGACTGTTCGGCCAGACTCCTGATTTCCTGAGCGACCACTGCAAAGCCCTTGCCCTGTTCGCCGGCCTTGGCCGCCTCGATCGCGGCATTGACCGCAAGCAGATTGGACTGCTCCGCCAGATCGTTGACGGTGGCAATGATTTCGCCGATCGTCTGGCTCTGCTCGGACAAGTGCACAACGCTCTCGGCAATGGATCCCATCTGTTCCTGGACGCGCTGCATTCCTTGAACTGCCTCTCCCACCGATTTTCGCCCTTTCTGGGAAGTCTGCGCAGCCTTTTGCGCATTTTCCGAAACATACTTCGCCTTCTGATTGGCTACCTGTGCCGTCTGCTTGACTTCCTCCACCGTGACCGTGGTTTCGCTTACTGCGCTGGAGGTCTGCGCCGCACCGGCAGCAAGTTGTGTGGTAGTGGTAAGAATCTGGTTCGCACTGGAAGCCAGTATGCTGACTCCCTCGTGGATGTCTTGCGTGGACTTGCGCAGGTTTTCGACCATCGTATGGAAAGTGCGCATCAGTATGCCCACCTCGTCGGCACGGTGTTCCTCAGGGACGTTGACGGTGAGGTCGCCCGATGCCACCCGCTCTGCAATATCCGAGATCGTTTTGAGCGGCTCGGCGATGATGCGGTTCATGACCAGGTCAATTATTACCGCCAGCACGATTGCCGCGATGCCTATGATCGTGAAGAAGCGTACCGCTTCATGCGCACGCTGTTCGGATTCTGCGACGGCGGTACGCGCCTGTTCCGCCGCTTCGTTTCCCAGTTCCTGGGCGATGGCACGCATTTTCTGGTAACGCTCGTCCTGGATACCGAGCGCCAGCGCCCTGGCCTGCTCCGTTTTGCCGGCGTAGATCAGCGGAATGATGGTATCTCTGGTTTGCGCAAAAGCTTCTCTGATCTTATCAAGCTCCTCGATCTTGCCGGTCAGGCGTGGATTGTTGCGATTGCGCTCCAGCAGCCGACGCATAAGTGCCTCTATTTCCTTGCTGCGCTCATTGACGTTCTGTTGCCATGTTTCCTGCTCGGGCCGCTGTGTTATTGCCATCATGCTCAGCAGTGCTGCACGCACCCCGTTCTGTTCAGCACGAAGCAACAACAGGTCCTGGGTGTTGGTGAAGCTTACCTGGTAAAGGTTTTTCTGTGACTCCTGAATCGCGGTGATACTTCCATTCGCGATTGCGATCACTCCCATCATAAGAGCGATTATTAACCCAAAACTGACGTAGAGCTTGCTGCGCGTCTTTAAATCGAGAAACCATTTCATGTTTTTTTCTCCTTGGTATGCATTGCAATCTACAGCCCCGGGTTCAGGCCCGGCGATCCTATCCTTCCACTTGGTCCTGCACGGTGATCTTCTCGTCCGCAAGGAGCTTTCCCGCATCGAGGACGACAGTGCGCTCCGCAGTTATGCCCTTCAGATATTCCTCTCGGATGCCAGTGAGCGTTGGCAGGGATGGCTGAATCGCGGTCACCGGAATTTGGCGCGCGCCGGCAATAGTATCCGCAAGAATACCAAAAAGCATGCTTTTGGACTGGAGAACGATGACCTTGTTGAGGTCGGTCAGCCCTTTTTCCGGTAGATCGAAGAATTTTTTAATGCTGATCACCGAGAGAATTTCCCCGCGTATATTGATTATGCCCAGCACAAAAGCTGGGGTGCATGGCAGTGGAGTAAGGTTTTCCAGCGGATAAATTTCACGGACATGGCGGGACTCGACCGCATATCTCTCGCCTGCCAAGAGAAATTCAATGACCTCAATGTGCTCGGCGGCTTCCGCTGGCACAGCTTCCCGGGCGAGTATCAGTGCTCTTTCTTTCAGAATCCGTTGGGTATCCTCTGAAGTCGGCGCCCAGATATGCTCGATTGCGGCACGCGCCGTTTCCAGACGCTGTTTGACTTCGTTCCGGTCAATTGGCTTGCTGTTTTTTTGCTGTGTGCTCATGGCTGCATTCATCTCATTCTGATTACGTTAAAAACGACAATAACTTTGCCTGGTGTAGGAGCAGACCACGCCCGCGACCAAGCGGCTCGCGGGCGTGGTCTGCTCCTACAGTGGAACGCCCCCCTTCAAAATTTGCTCTCAAGCACTTGCCTTCGCAGGCTGCGGCAGGCTTTCCAGCAAGGCTGTGGCAATCTCGACTAACCGTCCGGACGTCAGCCCATCTGCTTCCGTCAGGGTTTCGTCCGGCGGATGTCGGCGCAACAACTGCAGCACATTTTCGAAATGGCGCTGTGCCTGCCGGTAGCGTCCCTGCGAATGATGCAGGTTCCCCAGTGTAAAGTGGGCAAGCACAAAATCGGGATCGAGATAGAGCGCGCGCATCAGTGATTGGATGGCGGTGTCGTGCCGTCCCTGCTCCTGCAGAATAGTGGCCAGAAGATAATGGAGCGCCGGATTCATTTTGTCGGCGGTGATCGCCTTTTCGCACCATTTCAGCGCATCGCCGAGCCTGCCCTGATTAGCGCAGTTGCGCGCCATGCGCGACGGCAACCCGCGCTCATCCTCCTGGAGGGCTTGCGCCAGACCGGCCTGCACCGCAGCTGCCGCATCGGATGGGACCGGCAATATTGCGGACAAAGGCTCTGCCGTCATGACTGGCGGCGCGGCTTCAGTTGTTTCGGACGGAAGCAGAACCGGATACCAGTCATGGTGCGGCTGCGACCCGGCGCCAGCCATCTTCCGGTACAGCACCGCCCCCGGAAACTCGACTGGAGTGAACGGTGAAAACAAGGCATTCGAGGCTTCCGCCGGGCTGACGATCAGCCAACCGCCGTCAACCAGCGCGCGGTGAAAATTGTCAGCGACCTGTTTTGCGCGTTGCGAAGTGAAATACATCAGGACATTGCGGCAAAAAATGATGTCCATTGCGCCAGTGTTGTTCAACAGCGACGGATAAACATCATCGGCAAAATTAAGGTAGGAAAACGCCACCATCTTTTTGATACGCGGAAGTATCTCGAAGCACCCATCTTTGCCCTTGATGAAATACCGTTCGCGCAGCCAGCCGGGTGCATCACGAAACGACCATTCGCCGTACACGCCCAGCACCGCCTTTTGTAGGAATTCTGGATTGAAGTCCGTTGCCAGGATGGTAATGTTCCATGCCTTGAAATCCGGAATAAGCCGATCCAGCAATATCGCGATGGTATAAGCTTCCTCACCCGTGCTGCAGCCCGCACTCCAGATGCGCAAATGCCGCTCCACGCGGCGCGATTGCAGCAATTGCGGGAGAATCTGCTCCCCGAAAATTTCCAGGCTCTGCTTCTCCCGGAAAAAATAAGTTTCCCCCACGCTCAAGTGGCTGGCGAGCACCTCGTTCATGTGGCGTGTCAGCGGAGCAGCCAACAGCCATTGTGCGCATGATTCCACGTCCGGAAAGTTGAAAGCCGGCGCCGCCGCAGCGATTCCCCGTATGAGGTCGCCCCATCGATCCGGCGGGAAATACAGCCCTGTTCGTGCGGCGACAAGTTCGCTCAGGCGGGATAACAAGGGAGTGGGAAGGGTGCCTTGCATGGTTTGCTTCAGTGAGTATCCAGTGCATGGGCAAGGAAATTTTCTTCTTCCAGCGAAAGAAACTTGTCCAGGTCGTGAATGAGAATTAATCCATCCGCAATCTTTACCACTCCTACCATATACTCAATATTTGGAAGGACATCCTCTGCCTTGATCAGGCTCTTCGCAGGATATGCAATGACATCTAGCACCGCGTCCGCGACCAGTGCGACAGGCCGCTGCGCCGTGTGCGCGATGACCAGTTGGTCGGTCAGTGCAATCTCCCGTTCCGGCAGGTGAAAACGCCGACGTATATTGATGACCGGGATGACCCGCCCTTGGATGTTGACCACGCCGTGAACGATGTCCGGCGCCTTGGGCAACGGGGTGATGGCCACCATGCGCACCACCCTGTCAACTGCGGGCAATGACAGGGCGTAGCGCTGGTCGTCAAGTATTAGAACAAGAAGCGAATCCGATTCAGTCATGACGATCCAGCTCAGGTTCTGGATGCAAACGCTATAGACTCATAGATTTGCATGTGCGGCAGATTTATATCTGTGATCACTTCAACAATCATGAAGTTATTACACTGTTTGAAGGTAATAGATAAAAACATCAACGTATTTAATCTAAATAAATTAATTGAGGATGATATAGAGATTTGCGAAATATTGTTGTCGGTGTTTGTCTGACATGGCTCAGAAAAGATGCGGCTGAATATGCATGGACACGAAGTTGCAGCGCCGCAAACCGGGAATATACGAACGTCCGCTATGCCTATTTCTAATTGAAAAGCTCCATCGAGTTTCGATATTGAGAATGGTAAAACGTTATGTGCCGAATAAGCGGAGAGCCTTGATAAGCCATGACGCGCCTGCGCTATTCCGCTAAACTTCGTGCCATGAAATTCTTGTTTGTTTCACTTTTCGTTTTGCTGCTTTCCGCCTGTGACAGCGGGCTGTGGAACAATCCCTATCCGGTGGTGGACGAGGGCAAGCCGATTCTCTATACCGCGTTCACCGGTCGTCCGAAGCATCTCGACCCGGTTCAGGCGTATAGCGAAAACGAGTATGAGTTTCTCGCTCAGATTTATGCGCCGCCGCTGCAATATCATTACCTGAAGCGCCCCTATCAGCTTGTTCCACTGGCAGCCAGCGCGATGCCGACGGTGCATTATCTTGACAGTATTCGCCGACCGTTGCCGGACACTGCGCCAGCAGAAAAAATCGCTTTCAGTGTGTATGAAATTCGCATCAAACCGAATATGCGCTATCAGCCGCATCCGGCATTTGCTCGCGACGCACAGGGCAAACCAGAATACGGTCATCTCGCGCAAAGCGATTTGCGCGACATTCATACGCTGAGCGATTTTTCGCACACCGGCACGCGCACGGTGACGGCGGCGGACTACGTTTATCAGATCAAGCGGCTTGCACATCCGCAATTGCATCTGCCGATTTTCGGGGTGATGAGCGAATACATCGTCGGCCTGAAAGACTACGCTGTGACGTTGCAGGATGCGCTCAAGAAGGAACCGCAAGGATTTCTCGACTTGAATGCATATCCGCTGCCGGGCGTCGAAGCGGTGGACGAGCTGACTTACCGCATCACGATACACGGCAAGTATCCGCAATTCGCCTATTGGCTGGCGATGCCGTTCTTCTCGCCGATGCCGCACGAGGCGGAGAAGTTTTACGCCCAGCCCGGAATGCGTGAGCGCAACCTGATGCTGGACTGGTGGCCGGTTGGCAGCGGGCCGTATTACCTGTCCGAAAACGATCCCAACCAGCGCATGGTGCTTACACGCAATCCGAATTACGACAGCGAAACCTATCCTGCCGAAGGTGAAGCGGGCGATGCGCAGGCCGGCTTGCTGGCGGATGCGGGCAAACCGCTGCCGCTGATCGATCGGGTGGTGTTCAGCCTGGAAAAGGAAACTATTCCTTACTGGAATAAATTTTTACAGGGTTATTTCGATGCATCCGGCATCAGCTCGGACAGCTTCGACCAGGCAGTGCAAATAAATGTTGTCGGCGAGGCAATGGTGGCCGACGAGATGAAGGCACAGGGCATCAGTCTTTCGACGGCGGTTGCGACTTCCACGATGTACACCGGTTTCAACTGGCTAGATCCGGTGTTGGGAGGTGCGTGTGAAAATTCAAAGGATGCTTCATCTTGTGACCCGGAACGCTCACGCAAGCTGCGCCAGGCGATTGCGATTGCGGTGGATTTTGAGGAATATATTTCCATCTTTGCCAACGGGCGCGGTATTGCCGCCCAGTCGCCGATTCCGCCCGGGATCTTCGGCTACCGTGAGGGCGAGGCGGGCATCAACCGCTATGTGTATGAGTGGGTGGACGGCGCTTCGAAGCGTAAGCCCATTGAAGAAGCCAGGCGGCTGCTCGCCGAAGCGGGCTACCCGGGCGGCGTGGACGCGCTGACAAACCAGCCATTGGTAATTAATCTGGATACCACGTCGAGCGGCATAGGAGACAAGTCGAGGCTCGACTGGATGCGCAAGCAGTTCGACAAGATCAACGTGCAGCTGGTAGTGCGCAGCACCGACTACAACCGTTTTCAGGACAAGATTCGCAAGGGCGACACGCAGATGTTTTATTATGGCTGGAACGCCGATTACCCCGATCCTGAAAACTTTTTCTTCCTGCTGCACGGCGCGCAAGCCAAGGTGAGCAAGGGCGGCGAGAACGCCTCAAATTACAGCAGCCCGGAATACGACAAGCTGTTCGAGCAGATGAAGAACATGGAAAACAGCCCGGCGCGGCAGGCCATCATCGACCGGATGCTGGAAATCCTGCGCCGCGATTCGCCGTGGCTGTGGGGCTATCATCCGAAGAGCTACGTGTTGCAGCACGGCTGGCTGCACAACGTGAAACCCAATGTGATGGCGAACAACAAACTCAAATACTGGCGCGTGGATGCGGCAATGCGCGATGGATTGCGCCGCGAATGGAACCAGCCCATGCGCTGGCCGCTGTGGCTGGGCGCGCTGATGGTGTTGTTGTTCGGCGGCTGGATGTGGCGCGTACTGCGGCAGAGGGAAGAGGGCAGGGGATAGCGAGAGAGCTAACGAAGCTGAAGAAAAAAGTCTTCTAAGCCACCGATCCGGGAAGCATCAGGAAGACGCAAATAGTTTGAAGCCTGCTATTATTATATTCAAGATAGTGCCATTGTGGCCTGCATCCAATCATTCGATATGACACTGCCAAAAGAGAAGGTTGCAGTATTGTTTGCTGATATTTGCGGCAGCACAGCGCTCTACGAAAAACTGGGCGACAGTTTGGCGCGCAGATTGATTACGCAGAGCATCAACGCGATGGTCAATAAAGTTTCCGTTTTTAAGGGGACGCTGATCAAGACCATAGGCGATGAAATCATGTGCACTTTTCCCGGTGCCGAAGCCGCCTTTCAAGCAGCCTGTGCCATGCAAATTGCCCTGGAAATTGACCGGGTAAAGAACAACAATCCCTTGCACATCCGTATTGGCTTCCATTATGGCGATGTGATCCTTGAATCCGGTGACGTATTTGGTGACACAGTCAATACCGCCGCACGCGTCGCGTCGATTACCAGGGCAGACCAAATCATGACGACCCAGGCTGCGGTAGATGCCTTACCGCCAGCTCTGCAGGAGAAGACTCGTCATATCCAGCGTGCCGAGCTTAAAGGCAAGCAGGAGCATTTCGATATTTATATAGTTATCTGGGAAATGGACGAAACGCAGAGCACCCGCATTATCGCTCCTGCATTACGCCAGTCTCCCGAAAACAATAATGAGATGAATTTGTGTTATCGCTACAAGACACTCAAGGTCAACAGGGAACGCAAAAGCGTGGCATTGGGCCGCGGGGATGCTTGCGATATCCCCGTGCAAAACAGCCTGGCCTCGCGCCTGCATCTTCGCGTCGAATTGCGTTTTGGAAAATTCGTCCTGGTGGACCAGAGCACTAACGGAACCTATATTCGTTTTGCTGAGGGCAATATTGAACACATCATTCGCGCTGAAATTCCCCTGCCTGGAAATGGTTTCATCAGCCTCGGACAATCGTTCGCCGATAATCCTACCGAACTGGTTGAGTTCTCGACCACCCCGTATACAGGAGCAACCCAGGGAAGCGAGTAGAGCCGGCCGCGTTGCCTGAAAACGGAGCAGTGTCAGACATGGGCTGGCTGGAATTTCCTGACTAAGGCGCGGAGCCATTCGATTGCATCGTCCACGTAGGTGAACACGACAGGGATCACCAGCAGGCTCAGGAAAGTCGAGGTGACCAATCCACCGATGACGACAATAGCCATCGGCGAGCGGAAGCTGCCATCGCCGGTCGCGAGGTCGAGCGCTATCGGCAACATGCCTGCGCCCATTGCCATCGTCGTCATGATGATCGGACGCGCGCGCTTGCTGCACGCATCGAGCAGCGCCTCGGCTCTTTCCATGCCGCGCTCGCGGCGCGACACGATGGCGTACTCCACGAGCAGGATGGAGTTCTTTGTCGCGATCCCCATCAGCATGATGAGGCCGATCATCGAAGGCATCGAGATCGAAGTGCGGGTCAGAAACAGCGCCAGGAACGCGCCCGGAATCGACAGTACCAGCGCGCCGAGTATCGTTGCCGGCTGCATGAAGTCCTTGAACAGCAACACCAGCACGATGTAGATGCACAGCACGCCGGTGAACATTGCGAGGCCGAAGCTTGCGAACAGTTCCTGCATGGCCTCGGCATCCCCGACCGGCATCATCGCCACACCGGGCGGCATATTCTTGATCGACGGCAATGTAGACACGGCTGCCTGGACCTTGCCCAGCGGCTGACCGGCCAGTTCGATGTCAAACGAGATATTGCGTTGCCGGTCATAACGGTCGATTTGCGCCGGGCTGCTTTCGATGCTCAAGGTGGCCACGTTGCCGAGCATCACCGGCCCGTGGGAGCCCGGCACCACGAGGCGGGAAAGCAGTTCAATATCCTGCCGCGCTTCGTCGCGCAGTTTAACGATGATCGGCAACTGCCGGTCAGGCAGGTTGAGCTTGGCCAGCGCCTGGTCATAATCTCCGGCGGTCGCCACGCGCAAGGTATCGGCAATCGAGCTGGAGGTCACCCCCAGATCTGCTGCCCGCCCAAAGTCGGGACGCACGACCACTTCCGGGCGCAGTACGCTGGAATTGGATACCACATTTCCTATGCCCGGAATCGTGCGCAATTCCTGCCCCACCTTCAACGCATGTTTGTTTAACGCCTCGCTGTTTTCGCTGGTGAGCACGATCTGGTATCTGTCCGAAGAAGAACCCAGCCCGACCTTGACGCGCACACCGGGCAACGCTGTCATCTGCTCGCGCAATCTGTCCTCGATTTGCTGCTTTGCGACGCGTTCCTTGCGTGGCTTCAGTTGGATGGATAGCGTGGCCTTGCGCGCCTCCGCCGCGCCGCTCGGCTCAAATGCATTGCCCCCAGTTGCCCCTCCGCCTATCGCCGTATAGACGAGCGTCACTTCCGGATTTTGCATAATGATGCCGCGCGCCTGCTCGGCCAGCGTATAGGTCTGCTCAAACTTGCTTCCAGGCGGAAGGGTCAGCGTCACTTGGGTTTGCGACTGGTTATCCTTTGGCTGGAAAGCGGTCTGTAAATTTCCTGCCAAAATAAATGATCCGACAAAAAACACCGCCGTTAAGGCCAGCGTAGTCTTGCGGTAATTCAGGCACCACTGTGCCCATTTGAGATAGAGCTTAAGCCACGCGGGTGCCGGGTGCAGGGCGCGGGGGCGCAAGTAATAGGCGGACATCATCGGTGTCAGCATCCGCGCGACCACAAGAGAGAATATTACTGCCACCGCCGCGGTCCAGCCGAATTCAACAAAGAACCGGCCCACTATGCCGCTCATGAATGCCGTCGGCAGGAACACCGCCACCAGCGTAAATGTCGTCGCGATCACCGCCATGCCGATCTCGTTCGCGGCTTCCATGGCTGCCTGGTAAGGCGTCTTGCCCATCTCCAGATGGCGCATGATGTTTTCAATTTCCACAATCGCATCGTCCACCAGCACACCGACCACCAGCGACAGTGCCAGCAGGGTCACGAGGTTGATGCTGTATCCGAGCAGATATATGACCGCAAACGTGGGGATGACGGCCAGCGGCAGGGCCGTTGCGGCAACAATGGTAGCGCGCATGTTGCCCAGGAAAAATATCACCACGACCACCGCCAGCAAGGCTCCTTCGAAGATCATCTCCATCGAGCCAAGGTAAGCTTCATACACCGTGTCAACCGTGTTGAACACACGTTCCAAGGTGATTTCAGGATGGTCTGCCTTGAGCTTGTCGAGAGCCTTCGATACGCCATTGGCCACTTCGACATCGCCTGACCCCAGCGAGCGGATGACCTCAAATCCGACCACCTGTTTGCCGTTTTGCAGCGCCGCCGAACGCCGCTCGGCAATCGTGTCGCTGACATTCGCCACCTGGTCGAGACGCAAGAGCCGCCCATCGCGCAGGCTGATTTCCATGCGCGCCAATTGCTCCGCCGTTTGCACCGTCGCAACCGTGCGCACAGTCTGCTCTATGCCGCCGAGATCGGTGCGTCCGCCCGGCGCTTCCTGCTGGATTTGCCGCAACTGGCTGGAAATTTCCGAGGCGGTAAGATTCAGCGCAAGCAGCTTGGCCGGGTCAAGCTCGACGCGTATCTGCCGCGTCACGCCGCCAACCCGATTGATGGCACCCACGCCTTTAACGCCAAGCAGCAACCTGGTAATGTTGTTGTCCACGAACCAGGACAGCTCTTCCTCGTTCATGTTCGGCGAGGCAATCGCGTAAGTCAGGATCGGCACGCCGCTCAATTCCACCTTGTTGATCACAGGATCGAGCATCTCCCTTGGCAATTCGCTACGGATCCGCGCGACGGCGGAGCGCACATCCTCCAGCGCCAGACGCGAATCACGCTCCAACCGGAACTCGGCAGATACGATGGCGGTTCCATCCCTGACCTGGGTATACAGGTGCTTCAGTCCCTGCAAGCTGGCGAGCGCATTTTCGATCTTGCGTGCCGCCTCGGCTTCCATCTGGTCAGGCGAAGCGCCCGGCAACGTAGCCATCACCGTAATCATCGGCAAGTCAACGTCGGGGAACAGCTGGATCTTCATGGCCTTGAAAGCCATCACGCCCAGAAAAGTGAACAACACAAACGCAAGTAACGCTGGAATCGGGTTGCGTATCGACCACGATGAAACGTTCATCGTGATTATCCCTTTACAGCCATAACGACATCGCCTTCGGTCAGGAATGCACCGCCGCTTTCGACAACCGGTTCATTCGTTTTCAGTCCCTGTTTGATCTCGATGTGGTCGCTATTACGCTGCCCTACCGTCACTGCTCGCTCACGCACACGGTTGTCCGTCCCCACGACCAGCACGTAAGTCTTGCTGCCGCGCTGCATCACGGCGGACTGCGGCAACGACAGCAAGCTTCTCATGCCGCTGCTGACATCGAATGTGCCGCGCGCAAATGCCCCTGCAACGACCCCGCTGTTGTCTGGCAGCGTGACCAGCGCAAAGCCATAGCGTGTTTTCGGATCCACCGAGGGCGAGATCGCGCGCACCGAACCTTTGAGGATGCGGCCCTCGCCCACAGCGACTTCCGCCGTCATTCCCTTTTGAATGAGCATAAGCTCTTCCGCCGTGAGGTCGGCGCGCCATTCCAGGCGCCCCTTGCGGATCAGCCGGAAGAGCTCCATCCCGGGTTGGGACAAGGAACCCACGTTGGCATTTGCTGCCGAGATGATTCCGGAATCGGGTGCCACGATGCGCGTTTGCGACAAGCGCAACAGTGCGGATTGATGACGTGCGCGCTGTACTTCCACCCTCGCTTGCGCCGTCAATTCTCCGGTGGCGGATTGCGTTGCCTGTTGGTCGCTGACGAATCCGGATGCGCTAAGCTTGCGGGAACGTTCGGCATTTACCTTGGCCTCAATTTGCACCGCTTCGCTTTCCTTGAGTGAGGCCAGCGATTCGGCTTCGCCAGCCTGTATGGTTTCCGCTGCCAGCGTAGCCAGTACATCGCCTTGCTGCACATGATCGCCTACGCTCACCTTCACTTCGGCAATGCGTAAACCCGAAATCTCGGCACCCACAATAGCTTCCTGCCACGGAATGATGCTGCCGTTCGCCGCCAGAGTGCGCGCCCATTTGTCCTCGCGCAGCGTGGTGATGCGCACAGTCAGCGCAGGCCGGCTAACCGCAGGCGCGGCTTGCTCGGCTTGGCTGCTGCCAGCCAGCAAAATCGCTCCGCTCGCCAGCGCCAATCCTGGCAAGGCGATTTTGAAGATCAGGCGGTTGTATTTGTTATTCATGCTTGTCGCTCTGGTGGATTCAGGAATCAATCTCACATAATAAATGTTAATCCGGTTAACTCGTAAGCTTCGTCATGCCCGAGCGGGCGAGAATGGCAAAATTATATGTTAAAGGAATATTCAATAGTCGTGAGTTAGATATTGCAATAACCACGGGTGGATGGACAACCATCAGCGCTGCCCGGACGCAACGAGCACCATGCCCATCCACAGAAGCAGCCGGTCGAGAAAATGTCGCCACCCATCCAGCGAAGGCAGCACTTCGGCGACGGCAAGGGCGCGAGAAAGATCCTGTGCGGCAAGGTGCCCTTGCTCTGCCCAATGGAGGACGATGCGGCGCGAGTCGGTCATGGTGTTAATACTCTGGTTGATCATCTTTTGCCCCAGATATGGTTTCAATACGAATCAGCGGCTGTCCCGCTTGTGCGCAGGTTTATGAGATAAACGCGGTGCCAATTGTTTCTCCAAGCCATCCCAGAAAAAAAGAAACTGCAAACAAACCGGCAGCCTTGACTATGGAAACACTACCATGTTTCCAACCGCGAGACCTGATGAAGTAGATCGGCAGAGCAATGATTGCCAAGGCAATGACTCCTACATTTAGCATCGGGCCAGCGCGGAATTGTCTTTGCTCCTTGTCAATGTAATACCACCAGTAGATAGGGATAATCGATAGAAAGGTATAGATAAGGTCAAGTTTGCTAAAGGGTACAACACTGCCAGTCACCACAACCTCTATCATCGGGAACAATAGTGAAAGTGCGGCAAGAACCAAGAGCGCATAAATTTTTTCCATTTTTTAGACCTCGCGTTCGAGTTCGGTGGCAGCCGAAGGTTGTCGTTTGCAGCGAGGATTTTGGCAGCAGCATTTCATCTCTTGCTCAGTATGTTTGCGAGAACATCAGGTGCAATTGTCGAGGCTTGCGCAAATCCACCCACGAACCGGGCAGACGATGGATGTATAACGAATAGCGAAAAATCAGCAAAGCTGAACATTTCGGCTGATTGGGGGAACCTCGAGAGGTAAGCCGTTTTTGCCCCCGCATAACCTTGGGTTGATTCCGCGCATTGCCTGGCTTGACCTTGAATGGTCACTCGGGAAGTCGCCTGGGCGGGTACTTCAGGATTTGGAAGCGCAATAATCAGGAGGCTCACTCCCGGATTTAACAACATGTCCTTCGTGTGCGTCGCAAGCTGGCTCACGTGGATGACGAAGCCATCTCCGTCGGGAAGAATTGCATAAGGCACCATGGAAACAAACGGCTCACCTTTGTGAAGCGTTCCCAAGGCGGCAATCTGCTGCGTTTGCAGGATGTCCCGGAGTGCCGTTGTTTGATCAGGATTCATGAGGCTGGCGTGTGTGGCGGTTCTTTGTTCGGCTGTTCAATATCGGCTGCGACCCGTTGTTAGGTTTTGCTACCGTGTTCCACAGTAATGACCACATTTCCCTTTTTGTGTCCTGTTTCGACATACCTGTGTGCCTCGACAATTTGTTCCAAGGTATAGCGTCTATCTATGACAGATTTTATTTTTCCCGCCTCAATAAGTTTTTTGAGGAAGAGTAGATCTTCAACCTTTTCATTTTCTGAGGATCCCAAAACAGAAAGAAAGACTCCATTTACCTTCAACGATCTCTTGCTTCGTGAAGACGAACTCTTGCCTACCGCGTCAAAAATAACATCATAGGTCTCACCGCTTTGGGTAAAATCCTCTTCAGTGTAATCAATTACCTTATCTGCTCCCAGAGCTTTCACCCACTCCAAATTCGCGGTGCTGCACACCCCGGTAACCTCTGCTCCAAAGTACTTTGCCAGCTGCACCGCAAAAGAACCTACACTTCCAGAAGAGCCATAGATCAGAACTTTTTGTCCGCTCTGGAGGTTTCCTTTTCTGAGAAAGCGTAATGCTGCAGCCCCACCAACAGGAATGGTTGCGGCCTCATCAAAGGTCATGTTGGTCGGTTTAATTGCCAGCATCCCGTCTTCAGGCAGGCATTTGTACTCGGCATAACCACCAAAATTTACTCCGAAGGTAGATGCAAAAACCTGGTCGCCTTTCTTAAACAGTTTTACATTTTTGCCTACGGATTCAATTTCCCCTGCTACCTCCATCCCTAGTATGGTTCTCTTTGGTTTTCTAATACCTAAATATATTCGCGCGAAGAGCCATTGCCCGCGAGGAACTGTGAAACTTCTCATTCTCACATCCCCCGCTGTTACTGTTGTTGCACACACTTTCACCAGTACTTCATCCTCCTTGGGTATAGGTTTTTCAACCTCTTTGAGCTGAAGAACGTCCGGTGGCCCGTATTTTGTGTATACAACCGCTTTCATGAGTCTCCTCCGAATTTAATTGGACCAGGTCACTTTACGAGTGATTCACCTCAATCTAGCTAGT
>JAHFQZ010000005.1 GCA_023259055.1 Nitrosomonadales bacterium | reverse complement strand
TAATCATCTCATTGATGCGCTGCGATTTATCTTGTGCTATTGCAATATCTCCACTTGGACAATATCAAGCCGTGCTACCCGTTATCGATTTCTGCTTGCAAACGCTGAAGCAATGCTTCCAGCGTCATCTGCCCGAGATCTTCACCACTGCGGGTACGCACGGCCACCAAACTTCCAGCCACTTCCTTGTCGCCGATAATCAGCTGGTAAGGTAATTTCTGCAAGCTATGTTCGCGGATTTTATAGGTAATCTTCTCATTACGCAAATCCAATTTCACACGCAGTCCAGCTGCGCGCAACGCCTGCATCACTTGCGTCGCATATTCCTCCTGCGCCTGCGAGATATTCATCACCACCACTTGTACTGGCGCCAGCCACAGTGGAAACGCGCCCGCATGGTGCTCGATCAGGATGCCGATGAAGCGTTCCATCGAACCGAGAATCGCGCGATGCAGCATCACCGGGGGTTTGCGGGTGTTGTCTTCATCGACAAACTCGGCATCCAGCCGCACCGGCAGGTTGAAATCCAGCTGGATCGTGCCGCATTGCCACAGACGGCCGAGGCTGTCCTTCAGCGTGAACTCGACCTTAGGGCCGTAGAACGCACCCTCGCCGGGTTGAATGTCGTATGCCAAGCCGTTCTGCTGCAATGCCGATGCCAAGCCAGCTTCGGCCTTATCCCAGGTTTCGTCTGAACCGACGCGCTTCTCCGGGCGTGTAGACAGCTTGACCAGCACTTCATTAAAACCGAAATCGCGATAGACCTCGTTCAGCATCACGATGAAACGCGACACCTCGGGCTGCACCTGTTCTTCGGTGCAGAAAATGTGCGCGTCGTCCTGAGTGAAGCCGCGCACCCGCATCAAGCCGTGAAGCGAACCGGATGTCTCATTGCGGTGGCAGGAACCAAACTCCGCCAAGCGCAGCGGCAGATCGCGGTAGCTGTGCAGGCCGTGATTGAAAATCTGCACATGCCCCGGGCAATTCATCGGCTTTACCGCGTAATCGCGATTCTCCGAGCAGGTGGTGAACATGTTGTCGTGGTAGTTTTCCCAGTGACCGGATTTCTCCCACAGGGTTCGATCCATAATGGTCGGCGTGCGCACTTCCTGGTAGTCGTGTTCGCGGAACTTGCGGCGCATGTATTGCTCGACTTCCTGCCACAGCGTCCAGCCCTTGGGATGCCAGAACACCATGCCGGGCGACGAATCCTGCATGTGGAACAATTCCAGTTGCTTGCCCAGCTTGCGGTGATCGCGTTTCTCGGCTTCCTCAAGCTGATGCAGATAGGCATCCAACTCTTCCTTCTTCGCCCAGGCAGTGCCGTAAATGCGCTGCAACATTTCATTGTTCGAATCGCCGCGCCAATAGGCGCCGGCCAGTTTCATCAGCTTGAAAGCTTTCAGTTTGCCGGTAGACGGCACATGCGGGCCGCGGCACAGGTCGGTGAACTCGCCTTCGCTATACAGCGAGACATCCTGATCGGCCGGAATGGACTCGATAATCTCGGCCTTGTAGTTTTCGCCAATATGCTTGAAATACGCCACCGCCTCGTCGCGCGGCAGCACACGGCGTGCCACCGGAAGATCAAGCTTGGCGATCTCGCTCATGCGTTTCTCGATGGCTGCCAGATCTTCCGGCGTGAAAGGGCGTTTGTAGGAAAAATCGTAGAAAAAACCGTTTTCGATGACCGGCCCGATGGTCACCTGCGCATCGGGAAACAACTCCTTCACCGCATGAGCCAGCAAGTGCGCGGTGGAATGGCGGATGATCTCCACCCCTTCCGTATTCTTGTCGGTGATGATCGCCAGGGTGGCATCCTGCTCAATCAAATGCGAAGTATCCACCACCTTGCCGTCCACCTTGCCCGCCAGCGCGGCGCGTGCCAAACCCGCACCGATGCTGAGCGCAACATCGGCGACGGTAACAGGTTGCGCATAACTGCGCTGCGAACCATCCGGCAAAGTAATTACTGGCATATTTTCTATTCTAAAAGACAAAGTGCGGCAGGGCCGCACTCAAAAAACCATTAGGTGCAATCGAATCTAAGCCTATTTCCCCGTCAAGTAATTGGGAGCATCAAGGCTGACGATCAAGTCCGCGCATTATAGTGTTACTGGCGGAATTTACAATTTATCGCCCAGAGATTTATTGTAGAGATAAACGCATTGAAGATTTGATGATGGAGAAGAACATTTTTTCCGTAAACAATTCTCGATTGTTCGAACAAATGTCCCACCCTACTCCATATACATCCCGCCATTAACATGCAGCGTTATGCCGGTAATATAAGCCGCGCTCGGTCCGGCCAGAAAAGCCACTGCAGCGGCGATGTCAGCGGGCTGTCCGAGGCGTTTAAGGGGGACATGTTCGACCAGTTTGGCGCGTTGCTCTTCTCCCAGGCCTTGGGTCATGTCGGTATCAATAAAGCCGGGGGCAACG
Source organism: Nitrosomonadales bacterium (assembly GCA_023259055.1). GTDB lineage: Bacteria > Pseudomonadota > Gammaproteobacteria > Burkholderiales > Gallionellaceae > Gallionella. Next base: position 266,794 of record JAHFQZ010000005.1, on the reverse strand, counting down.
CAGTTTACTGTTATGTTGCGGCTGCCGATTTCCTGTGCGAGTGATTTGGTGAACCCGATTATGCCTGCCTTGGAAGCGGCATAGTTGGCCTGTCCTGGGTTGCCCATGCTGCCAACTACCGAGCCGATGCTGATAATGCGCCCGCTTTTTGCCTTCATCATGGCGCGCAGTACGGCGCGGCTGAGGCGGAATATAGACTTGAGATTGGTCGCCAACACGTCGTCCCATTCTTCGTCGCTCATACGCGCCAGCAGGTTGTCTCGTGTGATGCCTGCGTTATTTACCAATATCGTAATCTCGCCGAATTGTTTGCGCAACTCGCCCAATACTAGTTCGGTTTGCGCAGCGTCGTTGACATTCAACACCATGCCCGCTCCCTTGATTTCCGCGGCATTCAGATAAGCACTGATCGCTTGTGCGCCTGCGTCGCTGGTGGCAGTACCGAGCACGGTTGCGCCCTGTTTGCCGAGTTCCAGGGCAATGGCTTGGCCAATGCCGCGGCTGGCTCCGGTCACTAATGCGATTTGCCCTTGCAGTGTCATATCAAGCTCCTTTATCCGAGCGTAGCCAAAGCCAGCTTCAATGTTTCACCGTCGTTGATGGCCAGCGATTGCTGGTTAGTGTCGATGCGTTTGTTCAGCCCCACCAGCACTTTGCCTGGCGCGCATTCGGCGTTGTGGGTGATGCCCTGCTTGCCGAATGCCAGTACAGTTTCGACCCAGCGCACCGGAGAATACAGTTGGCGCACCAGTGCGTCCTTAATTAAGGCAGCATTCGCATAGCTCTTCACATCGGCATTATGCAGCACTGGAATGGCCGGGGCTTGCACGGCTACATTGCCCAAATATTCGCGCAACTGTTCCGCCGCGTCTTGCAGCAACCTGCAATGCGACGGCACGCTCATCGGCAGCATAATTGCACGTTTCGCACCTTTGGCCTTGGCGAGTTCCATGCCGCGCTCAACCGCTGCACGATTGCCGGCGATCACCACTTGGGCGGGCGAGTTGTAATTGACTGCTTCCAGCACTTCACCTTGTGCGCCCTCTGCACACACGGCACGCACCGTGTCATCATCCAGGCCGAGTATCGCCGCGATACCGCCCACACCTTCCGGCACGGCTTGCTGCATACATTGCGCACGGTAGCGCACCAGTGGCAGCGCATCGGCAAAATTCAATGCACCAGCAGCGACCAGCGCGGTGTACTCGCCAAGACTGTGCCCAGCCATCATCGCCGGAGTTGATCCTCCCTGTGATTGCCAGGCACGGTACACCGCCACTCCAGCGGTAAGCATGACGGGTTGCGTATTCACGGTAGAATTTAATTCGGCATCACTACCTTCGGCGACCAGTTGCCACAAGTTTTGTTTCAATACATCGGAAGCTTCAATGAAAGTGTCGCGCACCGCAGCAAAATCGGCAAAGCCATTCATCATGCCGCGCGATTGCGAGCCTTGTCCGGGGAATACGAAAGCGAATTTTGTCATGATAAAAGCAGTTGTTGGTTATTTAGTCGTTTGTTGCGGTTTTCGATCTAACTACTGAAACTCCTCTACCAGCGTATCAATACAGCACCCCAAGTGAACCCACCACCCACCGCTTCCAGCAATATATTTTGCCCGGGCTTGATGCGTCCGTCGCGCACCGCAACGTCCAATGCCAGAGGGATGGACGCAGCCGAAGTATTACCGTGGGTTGCAACAGTGACGATCACATTATCCATGCTCAAGCTGAGTTTTTTTGCAGTAGCTTCCATGATTCTGATGTTGGCCTGATGCGGCACCAGCCAGTTGATATCCGAGCCTTGCATACTATTTTCTTCCAGCACTTCTTCAACCACTTCGCTCAGCACCTTGACTGCAAACTTGAAAACGGCCTGCCCTTCCATCTTGATAAACGGATCGCCCTGCACCAAACCGTTGCGAATATTGCCTTCGGCTTTCAACATGTCGCGATGGCTGCCATCGGCGTGCAGCTTGCTGGCAACGATCCCGGGCTTATCAGAGGCGCGCAACACTACTGCACCCGCACCATCGCCGAATAACACACAAGTAGTGCGATCATTCCAATCCAGCAGGCGCGACAGCACTTCTGCGCCGACCACCAGCGCAGTTTTGGCCTGTCCGCCGCGTATGTACAAATCGGCGGTGTTCAATGCATAAACAAAGCCGCCGCACACCGCCTGCATATCGAACGCCGCGCCGCGATTTTTGATTCCTAACTTGTCTTGCAGGATACAGGCGGTGCTGGGGAAAATCTGGTCCGGTGAAGTGGTTGCGACAATCACCAGATCGATTTCGTCTGCGCTGATACCCGCTGCATCAATGGCACGCAGGCTGGCTTGCAGGGCCAGATCGCTGGTCAATTCATTTTCTGCCGCGATATGCCGTTCATGGATGCCGCTACGAGACACGATCCAGTCGTGCGAAGTATCAACGATTTTTTCCAGATCGTAATTGGTCAGCACTTTGGCAGGCAAATAACTTCCGGTGCCAATAATTTTTGAGTACCTCACGAAACCTCCGCTGCTTTTTGCAGATTTGCATGATGCCATTTTTCAATATGCTCGCTGATATGCTGCAACATGCCGCCGCGCGCTTCTTCGGCGGCGCGTTCGATCGCGCAGCGAAAAGCCAGTACATCAGCCGAACCGTGACTCTTCACCACGATACCCTTCAAACCGAGAAAACTTGCGCCGTTATAGCGGCGATGATCCACCCTGCGCTTGAATGCATTGAGCACCGGCAACGCCACCAGCGCGGTCAGTTTGGTCAAAATATTGCGGTCAAATTCCTCGCGCAGGAAACCGCCCAGCATTTGCGCCAGGCCTTCGGTTGTTTTCAGCGCGACGTTGCCAACAAAACCATCACATACCACCACATCAGTAGTGCCTTTGAAAATATCATTGCCTTCGACGTTGCCGTAAAAATTCAGGTCGCTGGCTCGCAGCAACTGAGCGGCCTGTTTGACCACCTCGTTACCCTTGATGTCTTCGCTGCCGATATTCAGCAGGCCAACGCTGGGGTTAGGCTTGTGCTCCAACGCGGTGACCAGCGTGGAACCCATCAAGGCGAATTGCAGCAAGTGTTCCGCGGTGCAATCGGTGTTGGCTCCCAGGTCGAGCATGCAAACCTGGCCATTCCTGGTCGGCAAGTATGAGGCGATTGCGGGACGGTCAATGCCCGTGATGGTCTTCAACACGTAGCGAGCCGTCGCCATCAGCGCACCGGTATTGCCGGCACTGATGCAGGCTAACGCTTCGCCGCTTTTGACCAGATTGATGCTGACCCGCATCGAGGAATCTTTCTTGCCGCGTAGCGCGGCTTGCGGCGACTCGTCCATGCCCACTACTTCAGTGGCAGGATGAACGCGCAAATGAACACCGGTTTCCACACCCAAGGCGCGCAATTCGGTTTCAATAGCATCGGGAATACCCACCAGAACGATAGTATCGTCGGGAAACAACCTCAGATATTCGACTGCAGCGGGAATGGTGACCGTCGGGCCATGGTCGCCTCCCATCGCATCTATGGCTAATGTGACATCCACTAAGCGATCCTTAGGGTGATATAAAAACGGTAATAAAAAAGAAAACGCAGCCGATCATAAATGATCGGCTGCGTTTATTAGATTCTTATTCGCCCTTGATCTTAACTACCTTTTTGCCACGATAAAAGCCGCTTGGGCTGATGTGGTGACGTAGATGGTTTTCGCCCGTGGTTGGCTCAACCGCTAGCGCCGGGTTTGTCAAAAAATCGTGGGCACGGTGCATACCACGCTTGGATGCGGACTTTTTATTCTGTTGAACTGCCATGCTAATACTCCTAAAATTAATTACGCTTCAATTTCGCTAAAACCGCAAAAGGATGCTGCTCTTCTTCCCTTACGTTCTCGCTATCTGTCGCCTGGCAAGCACCCAACTCATGTTTAGGCGCGATTGGCAGGCTTAACAAAATCTCTTCTTCCAGCAGATCCAGCACATCCAAGTGCGCATCTGCCAAAATGCTATCGAACTCTTCTTCCTCACCGCCTGCAACGTTATCATTCAGTGCGTCCAAACTTGCCTGGTTGCGCAACAACAAGCGTGTATCAAGCTTTATTGTATAGTCCAAACCATTCAGACAGCGCTGACAACGCAACTGACAGCTCCCGGTTATGCTGACATCCAGCGCTGGGATGCCATGCTTATCCTCAACACCTTGTACTTTGTAGCTCAAAACTCCGCGCGGATTTTCCAGCACATCCAGCAAACGCGGCAGTTGGGCAATCAGCACTTCACCGCTAATTTTCTGGCCATTTCTGGCAAAATCCAAGCTATCGATGAAAGACCGTGCATGCATGAGGCGCGCATGATATATTTTTCGCCGCTTTCTGTCAAAAAACCTAAGGAATATCGTTGAATTCTCCGTTGCTTGTCCTTGCCTCCACCTCCATATACCGAAGCGAACTGCTCAAAAGGCTGCTGCTCCCTTTTGAGACCGCCTCACCCAATGTAGATGAAACGCCCTTGCCGCATGAATCGGCGAGAGCCACTTCGATGCGCCTCGCGCAGGAAAAGGCTCGTGCAGTGGCTGGCCATTACCCTGACGCGCTGATTATCGGCTCCGACCAGGTCGCCCTGCTGGAAGGACAACAACTTGGCAAGCCGCTCACCCACGATAATGCAGTCTGGCAATTGCGCGCCATGCGCGGCAAGACTACTTGTTTCTATACTGCGCTGGCGCTGTTAAACAGCAAGACCGGCAACGTTCAAACCGACGTCGCGGAAAATTTTGTCACGCTACACGATCTCAGCGATGCCGAAATCGAAGGCTACTTGCTCAAGGAGCAACCCTACCACTGCGCAGGCAGCGCAAAATCAGAGGGGCTGGGCATCGCACTGATGAGCAAAATGACCGGCGACGACCCGAATGCGCTGATCGGCCTGCCGCTGATTCTGCTGATTGAAATGCTGCGCCGCGAAAACGTGCGCCTGTTCTGACAATGACGACCAGTCCGGGCACGCTCTACCTGATTCCCTGCACGTTGGGCGACACCCCAGCCGAACAAGTATTGCCTCAACACGTCATCGACGTGGCACGCAAGCTGCATCATTTCGTAGTGGAGCAACCCAAGACAGCGCGGCAATTTCTTTCCGCGCTTAAACCCGAACAGCCGATCCAGACGATTCATTTCGCCACGCTTAACGAACATACTGCGCCTAAAGAATTAGCGGAACTGCTAGTGCCCCTGCAGGACGGAAAAGATGTCGGCATCATTTCCGAGGCGGGCTGTCCGGGCATCGCTGATCCCGGTGCCGATTTGGTGAATCTGGCGCACCGGCATGGCATTCGCGTCGTGCCGCTGGTCGGCCCCTCCTCCATCCTGCTGGCACTGATGGCATCAGGGCTGAATGGCCAGTGCTTCGCCTTTCACGGCTACCTGCCCATCGAAGATGTGAAAAGAAAAGCATCGATTGTGGCATTGGAAGCCGAATCAACACGGCGCAAACAAACTCAGTTGTTCATCGAGACGCCTTACCGCAATGAAAAAATGTTCGGTGCTTTGCTAGCACACTGCCGCCCGCAAACACAGCTGTGCGTGGCCACGGACATTACTTTGCCTAACGAACAAATCCAGACGCGTTCCATCGCGCAATGGAAATTGCAGCGCGCTCCGCAATTAAATAAGCGCCCTAGCCTGTTTCTGCTGCTGGGGGCAAGTTAATATAGTTGCTCAATAAGCTGCTTTCTGGTATTAAAGCGCACTTTAATTTTATCCCGTTGGAGAAATGCAATGCCGGAACAGCTACATAAGCCCGTCGTCCCTTACAAAGCCAAGAAGGGCGAGGCATACATGAACCCCAAACAACTCGATCATTTTCGCCAGATCATGAACGACATCAAGGAAGGTTTGGGTAAGGATATCGACCGCACCGTACACACCATGCAGGATGAGGCAACGGTATTTGCCGACCCGAATGACCGTGCCACACAAGAATCGGACATGGGACTGGAACTGCGTAACCGCGACCGCGAGCGCAAGCTCATCAAGAAGATCAATGAAATGATCGCCAAAATTGATGCAGGTGAATACGGCTACTGCGATAATTGCGGTGTCGAGATTGGTTTAAGCCGTCTTGAAGCCAGGCCAACCGCCACTCTTTGTATCGACTGCAAAACCCTGGACGAAATTCGCGAGAAACAAGTAGCGAAATAAAACCTCAGTTCAATCCGCAGATTACGCAGATTAGCGCAGATTTTCATAGGGTTGTCTGCAAATTTCACATCACCCGAGCGGTGGTTCGGCAATACAAAGAGGTCTTTTGATTAATCGGCGGAAATCGGCGTAATCTGCGGACAACTACGTTTTTTGAAACAAAAAAGCCCCGCAGATTTCTCGCGGGGCTTTGTTGTTGAACGAACAGCTTACTCGGTAGTGGCGGCGGCCTCAGGTGCAGGCAGCAATACCTTCATGCTCAGCTTCATACGCCCCTTGTCATCAACTTCAAGCACCTTAACGCGCACAATCTGACCTTCCTTGAGGTGGTCTGACACGCTGTTGACGCGTTCATGGGCAATTTGGGAGATATGCAACAAACCGTCCTTGCCCGGCAAAATATTCACCAAAGCGCCAAAGTCGAGCAGTTTGACCACCGGCCCCTCATAAATCTTGCCGACTTCGACATCTGCCACAATATCCTCAATGCGCTTCTTGGCTAAATTGCCGGCATCGCCACTTACGCAAGCTATAGTGATGTTGCCGCTGTCGTCGATGTCGATAGTCGTGCCGGTTTCTTCGGTCAATGCGCGAATAACCGCCCCGCCCTTGCCGATCACATCGCGAATTTTTTCAGGATTGATCTTCATCTTGATCATACGCGGCGCAAAATCGGACACTTCGGTACGGGCCTGAGGCACGGCTTGCTTCATCAAACCCAGAATGTGCATTCGGCCTTCGCGAGCCTGGATCAAAGCGGCCTGCATAATGTCTCGAGTGATTCCGTTGATCTTGATGTCCATTTGCAGGGCGGTAATACCGGTTTCGCTACCTGCCACTTTGAAATCCATATCGCCCAAGTGATCTTCATCGCCGAGAATATCGGTCAGCACTGCGAAGCGGTTGCCTTCCTTGATCAGCCCCATAGCGATTCCCGCCACATGCGCTTTAAGGGGCACGCCTGCATCCAGCAACGACAGGCAGCCACCGCATACCGAAGCCATCGAGCTGGAGCCGTTCGATTCGGTAATTTCCGATACCACGCGGATGGCATAACCGAAATCATCTTCGCTGGGCAACACCGCAACCAGCGCGCGCTTGGCCAAACGGCCATGGCCGATTTCGCGACGTTTTGGCGTGCCTACGCGGCCGGTTTCACCGGTGGAATACGGCGGGAAGTTGTAATGCAGCATGAAGCGGTCTATATATTCGCCTTGTAGCGCGTCCACTTTCTGTGCATCGCGCATACTGCCAAGTGTCGCAACCACGATGGCCTGTGTTTCACCGCGAGTGAACAACGAAGAACCGTGGGTGCGCGGCAATACGCCATTGCGAATGGTAATCGGACGCACAGTGCGGGTGTCGCGGCCATCGATGCGCGGTTCGCCGCTCAGGATTTGTCCGCGCACAATTTTGGCTTCCAGCGCGCTGAACAAATCATTGATGTGGTTCTTCTGGCTGGCAACGACTTCCGGCGCCATTGCCGCCATAACCTTGTCGTGAATCGCGGCCACTGCATCGGTACGCGCTTGCTTGGAACGAATCGCATAAGCCTTTCCAAGTTCGGCTTCGGCCAAGCTGGCAATCTGTGCAATCAAGGCTTCGTCCTTGGCAGGCGCAGTCCAATCCCAGGCAGGGGCCCCAACCGCATCGGCCATTTCATTGATCGCCTGTATCACCACTTGCATCTGTTCGTGGCCGAACATCACCGCGCCCAACATAATTTCTTCAGGCAGCTGTTGCGCTTCGGATTCCACCATCTGTACGGCGCGCTCGGTACCGGCTACCACCAGATCCATTTGCGATGTCAGGAGTTCAGTGGCGGTCGGATTGAGCAGGTATTGACCGTTGGCATAGCCCACGCGCGCCGCGCCTATCGGGCCATCGAAAGGAATGCCGGATAGCGCCAACGCGGCAGATGCGCCAATCATCGCTGGAATGTCGGAATCTATTTCGCTATCCGAAGACATCACCGTCGCAACGATTTGTACTTCGTTGTAAAAACTTTCCGGAAACAGCGGACGTAGTGGACGATCAATCAGACGCGAAGTCAGAATTTCCTTCTCGCTCGGGCGGCCTTCGCGTTTAAAGAAACTACCGGGAATCTTGCCCGCAGCATAAGTTTTTTCCTGGTAATCCACAGTCAGCGGGAAAAAATCCTGTTCAGGCTTGGCATCTTTCCTGCCAACCACCGTGACCAACACCATGGTATCGTCCAGGCTGACCATCACCGCACCACTGGCCTGACGGGCGATCTCACCAGTTTCCAGCGTCAGTTGATGATTGCCGAACGCTAATGTTTTTTTATAATGACTCAAGATAGACCTCTTTGTGGATGACACGACGCGCAACCGCGCCACGCGAATTGAAAAGACAAAACAACACGGGCCGCATAAGCGACCCGTTGGGTACAATCTGTTACTTGCGGATTTCCAGGCGTTGAATCAACGCGCGATATCCCGCGTCATTCTTGCTCTTGAGATAATCCAGCAGCTTGCGGCGACGGCTCACCAGACGCAGCAGACCGCGACGGGAATGATGATCCTTGACATTATCCTTGAAATGCTCGGTCAGATATGTAATACGTGCAGTAATCAATGCCACCTGCACTTCGGGGGAACCGGTATCGCTTTTTGCGCGTTGAAAGTCGGTCACGATTTGCGCTTTTTGCGCGGCGGTAATTGCCATTGGTTTTGCTCTCCTGAAAAAAGTGCAGCATTCTACCCTTTATTGGGGGTGTTGCTCAACCCCAATAAGCCGATAAGCGTAAATGGTCAAAACTCAGTAACCGCATGGCGCTTCCAACCCGCCCGCTCTCTGCATGCTAAAACCCGAAATCCTCCTGGCCCGGAAGAGCGCCGCCTGCATCCACCCCCTCCGGCCTGCCTCGACGCCCATACCCCAAGCGCCGCCCCAGCACAGCCGCCACCTCCTCGCGAAACCACTCTCCGCCCAAAGGCAACCCCTGCTGGGTCGCTTTGCGTATCTCGGCCAGCGCCTCATCGTCCAGCTGCGCGCGAAATAATGCCCGGTATGCCTGTTGCCGCAAGGCATCCTCCGGCCCCATCCCCAGATAAAGCGCATGATCCTTGATGAGCGCATTCGCCTCTCCCAAACCATGCCAGCGGTAGCTCGACCAAACGTATTCGCCTGGGTCTTGCACCATCCCTGCCCGTACCGGGTTCAACTCGATGTAACGATAACAAAGCAGCAAATATTCCTCCGCATTCACCAGACTCGCCTTGAAACGCCCCTCCCATAGCGTGCCGCTACGCCGGTATGTGCGGTTCACATACTGCACATAGCGCCGCCCGATGGACTGCATCAATCTGGATACCGCATTAGGCGACTTCGGCGTCGCAAGCACATGCACATGGTTCGTCATCAACGCATAAGCATGGATCTCGCACCCGTAACGTTCGGCTCCCAGCCGCAGCCAGTGCAGGTAAAAACGATAATCGTCCTCGGCAAAAAAACAAGGCTGGCGGTTATTGCCCCGCTGCACAATGTGCTGCGGCAAACCTGCAAGGCTCAGACGAGGGCGGCGCGGCATGGCGTTCTGTAAATATCAGTTGGCTGAAAACAAATCACTCTGACCCCTGAGACTGGATGATGCCCTTGCCGTCAAAATACGGCGTCGGGATATTGCCTTCAAACAAACTCAGGATGGCGAGACGCTGCTGCTTGAATTCAGAATTTAGATCGGTGGCGCTGTCAAGCAGGGTGTGTAAATTGGCGAGGCTCATTTGATCATCCTTTCATAAAGTTCACGTGGCATTTCAAAACTAATTTTGCAGCGAAACAAGTTGGCATAAGGCTCTGCTCCAACTTTTTTAAAATGATTTACATTAAAATAGCCAAAGGCGATTGCGTCTTTAGGCAAATCCAGCCATAACCCAAAAGTGAACGGTTTTCGCTGAAACAACAGCAACTCTCTCGGCAGGCCAGCAAAAGCCAAGCTGCTTATATACGGCTGTATTTTCTGTTCCCGTTCATCCCATAAAAACAGGCTGGTGTGAATCGCATCAAATATGTACCCCTTCTCCTTGGCTTTCCTCTCGCAAGCCTTACGATCCGGGTCATACGCAAGAATGGTTTCTACAGGGCCATTATCAAGTAAAGCAAGACGTGTGCGACGCAGCCGGGGTGAGGCTTCGCCATTATGTAGCTGCCGCTCATAAACCGTTTTCCAGTGATCAAAGGAATCAACAGGCCGATCATGTTCACTGGGTGAAAGGATTTTCTCAATGCCATAGACAAGTTCCAGATTGGACGGTATATCCATCTCCTCCCAATCCGGCTCCTTCAGGTCCGGGAAGTCTGGGCTCAGCTTGAGATGACAAATAGGGTAAGCCTCTTCCACCGGTAGATTGTTCAAAAACTTTGCGTAGCTCTCGCATACTGTCCAGCCTTTGCCTTCGGTTACGGTAAAGCGCGGCTTCGTTTTCTGCTTGTAAATAGCTTTCTCTGAAACCGATGTCAGCCCATGCAATCGCTCTTCATAAGCCCGCTTCACACAAGCGGCATCCTCACAGCCATTCCGTTCCCTGATCCACTGCTTCTGTGCCTGCCTAATGGCCTCGGCCTGCTTCGCATCTTGAAGTGCGGTTTTGTAAACCAAGTTCAATTCCTCGTCGAGCTTCGATATTTCCGCATCGCCGCAAATGAGCTTCTCAACCTTGCTCGCCGCCTTCGCACAATCAAAGCTCGCCGCGTAAGAAGTAAAGCTCAGCATCAGCCATCCCACGCAAATTAAAGGGGTCAGCATCGCATTATGTTTTTGCATTTTTCTCCTCCTGTTCAAAATCCAAAATCGGTTTGATCTTCAACTCGCACACTTTGATCGCGTTTTGCCATCGGCCTGCCCGGCTTTCTTTGCCACGCCTCACGCCATTAGCGGCACACACGATTTCGCTGAACCGTTCGCTTCCCAGTGGCTGACCCTGCGCCAAGGCAAGCCGGATGCCTGCTGGTGCATCGCGATGGCTATCCATGCGCACCTCCCGCAACTTCCTTTTTTGTTTCGTCATGAACATCACTCACCGCACTTAACGCCCCCTGCCCTATCCTCACCACCTCATCAACCAGCAAGTTCCTGGGCATCGCATGGGTGATGAACATCATCGTTACTTTGCCTTTTAGCTGGTTGATCGTGGCGGCGAAGTGTTCGGCGGTGGTGCTGTCCAGGCTGCTGGTGGCTTCGTCGAAGATGAGGATTTTGAGTCAAAGGGGTCAGCATCACATAAAGTTTTCGCATTTCTCATCTCCTGTTCAAAATCCAAATTCACCTTGATCTTCAACTTGCACACCCTGATCGAGCGATGCCATCGGCCTGCCCGGCCGTCTTTGCGCGCGCCGCACTCCAGCCGCAGCACACATGATTTCGTTGAACCGATCACTTCCCAGCGGCTGGCACTGTGACAGCGCCAGGCGTATGTCTGCCAATGCCTCGCCGTCCAGTTCGCTCCGAAACAGCGCCCTATAGGCAGCCAACCTGTTACCGTCTTCCTTTCCCAACCCAAGATATAGCGGGTGAGGTGCGATGCGCTCGTCTGCTTGCCCTAATCCGTTATACCGGTAACTCGACCAGCGATATTGCGCGGGATCGTTCACCATGTTCGCGCGCACCGGGTTCAGTTCGATGTAACGCATGCAGGTCAGCAGATATTCTTCTGCCTGTACCACGCTCGATTTGAATCGGCCTTCCCACAGGCTGCCAGTGCGGTGATAACTGCGGTTGATATATTGCACATAGCGCCGCCCGATTGCCTGCATCAGCTTGGCGATACCATCCGGTCTTTCCGATGTCACCAGCAAGTGAACATGGTTGGTCATCAGCACATAAGCGTGAATGGCGCAGTTCCAATCGGCAGCCGATTTCTGGAGCCAATGGAGGTAGCAGTGATAATCCTCCTCGGCAAAAAAACACGGCTCGCGATTGATTCCGCGCTGCACAACGTGCTGCGGGACTTCGGCTAATTTAATGCGTGGGCGACGTGGCATGGCTGCTCCAAAAGTATTGCGATGCTGACCCCTTTAGTTGTTCTGCGGCAAACCTGCAAGGCTCAGACGAGGGCGGCGCGGCATGGCGTTCTGTAAATATCAGTTGGCTGAAAACAAATCACTCTGACCCCTGAGACTACTGAAGAAGTGAATCGCAAGAATTATTTCGATTTCATATCCATCATGCGTTTGCCGATAGAATCACCCGGACCAACCCATGCGCCTTTGTAAAGAACCATCTCAATGCACATTTCGTTTATTCGTTCTTTCGATAAAGGTTCCCGCAGGATGGTGCGGTATTCTGGTTGCCTGAGGCTGCTGTTGATCTGCTGAACACCTTCTGCCGGGACATAGCCTAATTTGCTTGCGGTTTTCTCGATGTCTTCCTCGCGCCCATTGTTAACAATCAGGTTGATAGTTTTGAATTCGGTGGGGAATTCAGATAGTGGGATACGCTGCCATTCTTTGCCGTCGTGTTTGAAGAAGACATAAGGCGGATTTGGTCTGCCCCATTTGTTGTAGGACAAGCATAGATTCGGTTCTACGACGAGGTAAGGTGTGCCGTTGAGTACATGCAGCGCGAGCAGGTTGAAGTTGGTACGTCCAACATCCTCACCATATTCGCTAACCCAAGTGTAGGTCTTATCGGTACTGGGCAAGGTAAATCTAATGTGGTGTTCTTTGACTGGGGGAGATTGTCCGATTTCATGTCGCCCACCATGGGTCTGCGAACGGATCACCATGATCTTGCTGCCATCGTGTAGCAGCACTTCTTCCTTCCAGTTTGTACCAAAGGTTAATCCTGTGCAGGCACTCATGCTCACCCCTATCATCAAGAACAATCCAAGTTTCGTAATTTGCTTAGGCCAAAGTGGATGGGTTCTCATGCTGCAACCCTCCATGCGTTGGCTGCCTCATCGTTCGCCGCTGATTTTTTACCGATGCTTCCTGCACGAATTCGCCATCGCGTGCTGCCATCCGCAAACTCAAAGCTGCTGATCGAGGAGCTGTCCCGTCCGCATGTCCGCTGCATCATTCTGTGTAGAAATTTCTTCATTTTTTCGCCTCCCTATCGGTTTTTTGGTATTTCCGTTCACTGCTTTTCTCAAAATTCCTGTTCGTTGCGCAAAATATTCGCTACTTTTCTTGCTCACCCACATTAAGTGCGCGATTTGTTGCGGACACCCTTCGACAGGCTCAGGGCGAACGGGATTTTTTGTTAGCGCCTCAATTCATATCCCGCCAGTAATCCGTCCCATGCTTCGAACCAGTATTCTTGCTTGGGTGATTTTGTATAAGGGTTAACTCCGCTCCATGCCTCTGCCGGAGTTTTGCCGTCAAGATTTTGGTGAGGGCGGATGTGGTTGTACCAGTGGCAGAATATTTTCAGGTCGCGGTTAAGTTGCGCGTAGTTTTGCACTTGCCACTGGTCGAGCTTTTGTTTGAGCGTGCCGAACAGGCGTTCAATTCTGCCGTTCTGCCACGGGCAGCCGGGGTCGGTGAGTTGGTGGCGGATGCCGAGTTGTTTGAGTGCTCTGGCGAAGGCGTGTGATTTGAACATGCCTTCGTTGTCGGTGCGGATGATCCTGGGTTTGCCATATGCCTGGATGGCATGATGCAGGCTGTTAAGCAGGGTGCCGGTAGTTTTGTCATGCAATGCTTGCAGGTGCAGTAGTGCTCGGCTTCCGTGATCGATGATGCCGAACAAATAATGCAAACAGCCCAGCGTGTCCGTTTTACCGGTGAGATATATTCCCCAGATGAGGTTGCGCGGGGCATTTTTTGGTTTGATATGTTTTAGGTTGCGGCGCAGGATTTGGATTTCGTAGTCGTGCTGTTGCAATACTTGATGGACATAGGTTTTGCCGACGGTGATTTTGCGTGAAGCGGCGAAACGGCGGTTGCAGATGTCGGCGATGCTACGGCATCCCGCTTGGGGCATCATGGCTTTGAGGCGGATGATGTCTGCTTTGAGCCAGTCGGGTTTTTTGGTGGAATGGCGGTGGTTGTTTGTATTGGCTGGGTGGAGAAGTTTGTGGCCGTGGCGTGGGTGCGATGAGGCGGTAAGCCAACGCAAGAAGCATTGGATGAATGATTGCAGCAGTTTGGTTATCGCCAGCAGAATTAGCATGAGCGCCCCCTCAGCTTAAAAGTGACATGGGGCACCGTTTCCATTTCACGCGCATCGCCCTCCGTTGGGTAGCAGTCCCATAATTCATTTTCCACATTGCTCTTGGCTGGATGTTCGACGGGGGCATCCACCCATTGACAGTACATACTTTTGTACATATCATAATCGAATGAGAATCGAGTTCGATCCGAAGAAGGCAGCCGGCAATTTGAAGAAGCACGGTGTACCGTTCGATGAAGCCGCGAGCTGTTTGCTGGATCCGCTGGCCTTGGTGCGCGACGATCCCGATTCAGAAGATGAGGTGCGCCTGGTGCTATTGGGGATGAGCCACGCGGGACGATTGTTGACGGTATGCTATACCTTGCGCGACGAGAGCGTGATTCGCTTGATCTCGGCACGCAAGGCCACGAAAAAAGAGGTGAAATATTATGCGCAAGGAATATGATTTTACGGGCGCCAAACGCGCCAAGGATGTGGCTCATCTGGCCAAGCTGCAGTCCGAAATGGCGGGTAAGACTCGCATCACGATGCGCGTGGATAATTCGGTGCTGGCTGTGTTCAAGGCGCGCGCCGAGTCCGGCGGTGGCAGTTATCAGACCATGATGAATGAGGCGTTGAAACAATATGCGCTGGGTTTGTCCCTGGCGGATGTGGTGCGCGAAACGATCCGCGAGGAAATGCATTCTTCCTGATGGGGTGGTTGAATTAGCGCATTGATGGGTATCGCGTTGCTCCACCCATCCTACACAGGCAGCGCGAAGTGCAATCGCCCGATGAATCGGGCTCCTACGGTGTAGTGATTGGCCTTGGAATGCCGATGGGCAATCTGGGGTTGTGTTATCCATGCACCCCTCCCGCAATTTCCTTTTCGGTTCCGTCATGCGCACCGCTCACCGCGCTTAACGTCCCCTGCCCTATCCGCACCACTTCATCCACCAGCAGGTTCTTCGGCATCGCATGGGTGATGAACATCATCGTCACCTTGCCTTTTAGCTGGTTGATGGTGGCGGCGAAATGTTCGGCGGTGGTGCTGTCCAGGCTGCTGGTGGCTTCGTCGAAGATGAGGATTTTGGGTTGCTTGATCAGTGCCCGTGCTATCGCGATGCGCTGCTTCTGTCCGCCGGAGAGGCCCACGCCGCGCTCACCGATTTCGGTCTGGTAGCCACACGGCAGGGCTTCGATGGCGCTGTGGATTTCCGCCATTTTGCAGGAGTGCACGACCTGTTCGAAGGTGGCGTGGGGGTTGGCCATCAGCAGGTTGTCGTAGATGGTGCCGGAGAACAGCACGGTTTCCTGCGGCACGACGCCGAAGTAATGGCGGAGTTCGTTGGCGGACAGGTAGCGGATATCGTTGCCGTCAATCTTTATGGTGCCGCCTGCCGGCTGGTAGAAGCCTTGCAGGAGTTTGGTGAGGGTGCTCTTGCCGGAGCCGGACGGCCCCATGATGGCGATGACTTTGCCGGGGGCGACCTTGAGGGCGAAGCCTTCGTAAAGGAAGGGGAGGTTTTCGGCATAGCGAAAGCTCAGGCCTTCGATGTCGATTTGTCCTTTGCCTTCGCGCAGGCGGGTGGGGAGGATGGAATACGGTTCGGTCGGGGCGTTCATGATGTCGCCCATGCGCTGCACGGAGAGGTTGGCCTGCTGGAACTGTTGCCACAACCCGACCATCCGCAGCATGGGCTGGGAGAGGCGGCTGGCGAACATCTGGAAGGCGACCAGCATGCCGATGGTGAAACCCTGTCCTGTCGTGGGGTCGCTGTTCATCACGATCCAGGCGCCGGTGATGAGGATGCTCAGCGTCATCATCTGTTCCATCGCGTTGGACAGCGTGTTGTAGGTGTTGCCGATCTGGCGCACGGTAAACCCCGCCCGCAAATACTCGGCGAGATAGTCGCTGTAGCGGGCATTGAGCTGGGGTTCCATTTGCAGGCTCTTGACGGTTTCGAGGCCGGAAACATATTCGGTGGTGAAGGCCTGGTTGCGCGCGCCAAGGAGGAATTGTTCATTGAGGCGGCTGCGGAACAACGGCGCGACGATGAGGCTGAGGATGACGATGGTGCTCAGCATGGCCAGCGCGACAAAGGTCAGAAAGACGCTGTAGTAGATCATGATGCCGAGGAAGATCAGCAGGAACGGGAAATCGAGGATCAGCGTGACGGCGGCGCTGGCGATGAATTCGCGGATGGTCTCCACACCGTGCAGCCGCGCGGCGATCACGCCGGTGGGCCGGTGCTCGAAGTAGCGCGGCGGAAGCTTGAACAGGTGGTCGAACACCGCTGCGCCCAGCACGGCATCGACGCGGTTGCCGGTGTGCAGAATGAGGTATTGGCGCACCCAAGAAAGCAGCGCGGAAAAGATCATGAATACCGCAAGGCCGATGCCGATAACGATCAGGGTGCTCTGGGTATGGTGGACGACGACCTTGTCGATGATGACTTGGGTGAATAGCGGTGTGCCCAGCGCGAGCAACTGGATGATGAGCGAGGCGATTAACACATCACGCCAGATGCGCTTGTGTTTCAGCAGCTCCGGGATGAACCACTTGAAGCCGAACGCGGCCTTGCTGGATAGCGCGCCGTCCGGGTCTTTGATGCCTTGCGTTTCGAGCGCAAGCTGGAATGCCGTGCCGGCAAAACGTGCGGCGAACTCCGCATGAGGCATCGTCTTGGGCGTTTTGGTGCCGGCCTCGAACAGGGTGATGCTGTCGTCCTTGATCTGGACGATGATGGCGGGGTGGTGTTTGCGGGGTGCGACGTTCGGTTCGGATGGCTCGGCTAGCACGGGTGGCGTATTTTCTACCCTCTCCCCCTCCACTCTCCCTGCAAGGGTGATGGATGCCTGATTTGAAGGGCTATCCGAGGAGGTTAATACTGCAAGGCACGGTAAGTTGAAACCGGATAACTCGTCGCTCCCGCAATCGCGGCGCTTGATGCGAAAACCCAGGGCGCGGGCGGCATGGATGAAGGAATCAGCGTTATAGGGCGGCGGGAATTGCTTGAGCAGCAGTTCAGCATCAAAGGGCTTGCGGTTCAGGACGCAGAAACTGCCCATGGCCCAGACGACATCTTCGGCGGTAAATGAATGGGCGGGTGCGTGCGTTGCAGTTTCTCGCGACAGGCTCCTGGATACGATCTTCAGGAGCCGGCGCGGCATTAGATGGCCACTCCGCAGACGCTTTTGAAAAATGACCTCGGTGTACTGGGTGAATTTCTATTCTTGAGTTTCGAGACAGGCACAATCGAAGCTGAAGGAATTGCGTAAAGCATATCCAAAATTGAACCCGCATATATTTGACAGGCAGACGCAATAACCGCCTCGCCGTTGCAGCGATACAACATACTCATCCCTTATTTTTTTGACACAGCCGCAATACCACTGCTGTGTGTTTTATATTTTGCGCACAACCACGTTTTTGGCAAAGTACAGGAGGTTTAGGCATTCGTACATAGTCTTTTTGGACTATATGGCGCGCGCAATATGGATTCGGCACTAAATGTACGGGCAACGCCGTACCGGCGAAGGCCGGTATCCAGTGGTGTGGTATGAATGGGGCGGGATAGCGGAAGCAGCTACAGATTGAACTAGCCCGGCTTTTGGCATGACGGGCGACTATCAGAAACGCTGCTATGGCAAACTGGTTGCGGCCTGTTTTGCCACGCCGGACAGCAGCCGTTCAGGCGCAAGGCGGCGGCCTTGCAACAGCCCCACTCCGATAAATCCCTGCGGGCCGTGCAGCCTGACCTTGCCGTCCGGCAGGCCGGTATCCAGGCCCAGCCGCTGCCCTTGCGCGAGGCGTTTGATTTGCACGGCGTCCAATTGCAGCTTGGGCATGTCCGGCATCAAGGCTTCCAGCGGCAGCACGCAGGCAGCGCGTTCGGCCTCGGTCATCGCTTCCAGTTGCTGCCAGCCAAAGGCATCCTGCAAATCGAAATGGGCAATCGCGGTGCGGCGCAGACCGATCAAATGCGCTCCGCAGCCGAGTGCCGCGCCAATGTCTTCGGCGAGTGTGCGTATGTAAGTTCCCTTGCTGCAACGCACGGTGATGTCCATTTCGTTGCCGCTGAAACTATGCAATACCAGTTCATGTATCACTACGGTGCGAAGTTCTCGCTCGATAGTTTCGCCTTTTCGGATATATTCGTAGAGCGGCTTGCCTTGATGCTTGAGCGCGCTATACATGGGCGGGAGTTGCTGTATCTCGCCGCGAAATTTAGCCATTACGGTATCGATATCAGACTTCTGAACCTCGACCGGATGTTCGCTGAGAATCTCGCCTTCGGCATCACCCGTGGTGGTGGTTTGGCCCAAGCGCAGCAAGGCGCGATAGGTCTTATCGGCATCCAGCAACGCATTTGAAAACTTGGTGGCCTCGCCAAAACAGATTGGCAGCAAGCCGGTGGCGAGGGGATCGAGGGTGCCGGTGTGCCCGGCCTTTTCGGCTTGAAACAGCCTGCGGATTTTTTGCAGCGCGGTGTTGGAGCTTAATTCCAGCGGCTTATCAAACAGCAGCACGCCATCTAGCGGGCGATAAGTCCGTGTCATTAGTTATTGTCCTGGAAAAAGCAGTTGTCCACGAAAGGCACGAAAATTGGAAATCAGTCATTTCACCGCAAGGCGGAAGCTCATAAAAAAGACTTTATGCTACGAATTGACACCCAATGAGTGAATCGCAAAGCCAATACGAACTCCTTGGTTTTCTTTCGTGCCTTTCGTCTTTTTCGTGGATGAAATCGTTTTTTGGGTTATTTCTTATCGTCGTGTTCCCGATCGCTGGCCACCGCTTGGTCGATGAGTTGCGACAAGTGACTGCCGCGCTCTACAGAGGAATCGTAGACGAAATGCAATTGCGGCATTACCCGCAATTTAATGCTGTGCGCCAAATGCTTACGCAAAAAACCACTGGCGCTCTCTAATCCTTGCAACGCTTCTTCGTACTTGCCATCCAGTCGCGTGAAAAAAACCTTGGCATGTGAATAATCGCCGGCCACTTCAACGCCGGTAATGGTCACCAGACGCACGCGAGGATCGTTGATTTCGAGGCGCACCAGCTCGGCTATTTCGCGCTGAATTTGCTGGGCGATACGATCAGTCCTGGCGAAGTTGCCCATTACAGTGCGCGCGCAACCTCAACAATTTCGTAGGCCTCAAGCTTGTCGCCCACGACCAAGTCATTAAAATTCTTCACCGACAGGCCGCACTCGAAATTGGCTTTTACTTCTTTCACGTCGTCCTTGAAGCGTTTCAGAGAATCCAGCTCGCCATCGTGAATCACCACGTTGTCGCGCAACACGCGTACTTTCGCACCGCGTTTGACCATGCCTTCCAGCACCATACAACCGGCAATCGTGCCGACCTTGGAAACGGTGAACACCTGGCGCACTTCGACCATGCCCATGATGCTTTCGCGCTTTTCTGGAGCCAGCATGCCGGACAGCGCGGCCTTGATCTCATCCACCATCGCGTAGATGATGTTGTAGTAGCGTATATCCACGCCGGACGATTCGGCCAGCTTGCGCGCCGCCGCATCAGCCCGTGTGTTAAAGCCAATCACGATTGCCTTGGAAGCGAGCGCCAGATTGATATCCGATTCGGAAATCGCACCTACTCCGCCGTGAATCAGGTTGACCTTGACTTCATTGGTGGAGAGCTTTTGCAGGGATTGCGCAATCGCTTCGGCAGAGCCTTGCACGTCGGATTTTACGATCAGCGACAGAGTGCGCACTTCGCCCTCGGCCATTTGCTCGAACATATTCTCCAGCTTGGCCGCCTGCTGTTTGGCGAGCTTCACGCCACGGTATTTTCCCTGACGGAACAGCGCGATTTCGCGTGCGCGTTTTTCGTCAGTCATTACCATCAATTCCTCACCGGCAGCCGGTACTTCGGACAAGCCTTGGATCTCTACAGGGATAGATGGGCCCGCTTCGTTAACCACCTTGCCATTTTCATCCAGCATTGCACGCACCCGGCCAAACACCGAGCCGACCAATACCGCATCGCCGCGCTTCATGGTACCCGATTGGATCAACACAGTAGCAACCGGCCCTTTGCCCTTGTCCAGACGCGCCTCGATCACCAAGCCCTTGGCGTGCGTGGTTCGCGGCGCTTTGAGCTCCAATACTTCGGCCTGTAACAGCACGCCTTCGAGCAATTTATCTATGCCCTGCCCAGACTTGGAGGAAACCTCCACGAACATCACATCGCCACCCCAATCTTCAGGTACGACGCCTTCTGCGACCAGCTCTTGCTTGACGCGTTCGGCATTGGCCTCGGGTTTATCAACCTTGGTCATTGCCACCACCAGCGGCACGTTGCCGGCCCTGGCATGGGCGATAGCCTCTTTGGTCTGCGGCATCACGCCGTCATCGGCGGCCACCACCAGAATCACGATGTCGGTCGCCTTTGCGCCGCGTGCGCGCATCGCAGTAAACGCCTCATGGCCCGGAGTATCGAGGAAGGTAATCATGCCGCGCGGCGTATCGACGTGATATGCACCGATGTGCTGGGTAATGCCGCCGGCTTCGCCCGAAGCAACGCGGGTACGGCGTATATAATCCAGCAGCGAGGTCTTGCCGTGATCTACGTGGCCCATAACGGTGACGACCGGCGCGCGCGATTCCAGCACTGCACCATGAGGTGCCTCGGTATCGATCAGATATGCATCGGGATCGTCGAGCTTGGCGGCCTTGGCAATATGACCCATCTCTTCGACAACGATCATCGCGGTTTCCTGGTCGAGCACCTGATTGATGGTCACCATAGAACCCATGTTCATCAACACCTTGATAATCTCGGAGGCCTTGATCGACATCTTCTGTGCCAATTCTGCGACAGTGATGGTTTCCGGAACCGCCACTTCATGCACTATGGGTTCGGTCGGCAAGGAAAAAGCATGTGCGGTTTCTGCTGCTGCATGTTTGGTATGCTTGTCATGGCGCGGTGCACGTACCGGCGTTGTCCAAACGCCCGTTTTCTCGCCGGCTTTAACTGGGGTACGCTTCTTATGCCCTTTTTCATCCCAAGGGCTGGCCTTGGCTTCGGTTTTGGGTTTTTTGACCGGCTTGGCTATCTTGTCACCAGGCTTGGGTGCTGGCTTGTGCAACGTGCCTTCAGCCAAATTGACTGCCGGGGCAACAGCAACAGCAGGTGCTGCCTCTTCAATTTTTTTCACCTCTGGTGCGGCGGGCGGCGGCTCTACTTCAGCCGCAGCCTTGGTAGACTTGCGTTTGCTGCGCTCCTGCTTGACTTGTACTTCGGCCGCCTGGCGCGCTGCCAATTCTGCATTCAATTTCGCTTCCTGCTCGCGTGCCGCCAGTTCCTGCTCATCCACAACCTTGGCTGTTTTGCCTTTTTTGGGCGGAGCCACTGCTACCTCAACAGGCGCGGCAACTTCCGTGGGTGTAGCCGGAGCCACCACACGGCGTTTGCGCACTTCCACCTGAATGGTGCGCGCCCGGCCAGAGCTGTCAGCCTTCTTTATTTCGGTAGTTTCGCGGCGGATCAGCGTGATTTTTTTGGCGGGCTTTTCTGCGCCATGCGTCTGGCGCAAATGTTCCAGCAATTTAGCCTTATCCTTCTCCGACATCGGGTCGGATTCCTGTTCCTTGGCAAGCCCCGCCGCCTTCAACTGCTCAAGCAGCAAGGCAACCGGCAATCCCAGTTCGACCGCAAACTGCGCTACATTCAATTTTCCCATTACTATCCTTTAAGAGCCTATTTCAGTAGGTTTTATACCCCGCGCCGCAGGCAAAACTGCCCTTCGGGTTTGGTCTGGGCGCGGCGTCTGCCGCGTTGCGCCGCTTGCCAATAGAATAACCATTGGCTGCACGCCGCGCCTTGCATCCATCCGCGCCCAGACCAAACGCGGGGGTATGAAACCTGCTGAAATAGGCTCTGACACTTACCTGCTTAAGCAAACCAAGGTGCGCGTGCCGTCATAATCAAAGTATTTGCACGTTCGCTATCCATGCCAGAAAGCTCCACCAACTCATCCACATCCAGGTCTGCCAATTGTTCCTGCGTCGCAACACCCTTGGCAGCCAGAACTCGCGCGGTTTGCTCGTCCATGCCTTCCAGCTTGAGCAAATCTTCTATACCGTGCTCCACTTTTTCTTCATTGGCAATCGCCGCATTTAACAGTGCACTACGCGCACGGGTGCGCAATTCATTCACAGTCGCTTCATCGAATGATTCGATTTCCAGCATTTCCTCCAAAGGCACATACGCAACTTCTTCCAGAGTATTGAATCCTTCCTGCACCAGAATGTCAGCGACTTCCTCATCCACATCCAGCTTTTCCATAAACACCGAACGAGTTTTGGAGAACTCCTCATTATGTTTTTCATTGGACTGCTCGACAGTCATGATATTGAGCTCCCATCCTGTCAACTCACAGGCCAGACGCACATTTTGGCCGCCGCGTCCAATCGCCTGCGCCAGGTTTTCTTCCTCGACTACCACATCCATGCTGTGCCGCTCTTCATCCACGACAATACTGCTCACTTCGGCGGGAGCCAGCGCGTTGATGACATAAGTGGCAGGATCATCCGACCACAGAATGATATCTACACGTTCACCGGCAAGCTCGTTGGTTACACCCTGCACACGGGAGCCACGCATCCCGACGCAGGTGCCGATCGGATCGATGCGCTGATCATGCGATTGCACTGCAATCTTGGCGCGCGAACCGGGGTCGCGCGCCGCGCTGACAATTTCCAGCAACTTTTCTTCAATCTCAGGCACTTCCAGCTCGAACAGCTTGACCAGCAATTCATTGGAAGTGCGCGACAGGATCACTTGCGGCCCGCGCGCGCCACGATCCACCCGCAACAAATGCGCCTTGACACGGTCACCGACGCGCATATTTTCCTTCGGGATCATCTGGTCGCGTGGCAGCAAAGCTTCTATTTTGCCGAATTCAATTAGCGCATTGCCTCGTTCCAGGCGTTTCACGGTGCCTGAAATCAGATGTTCCTTGCGATCCATAAAATCGCTTAGAACCTGCTCGCGCTCGGCATCACGTATCTTCTGGAAAATAACCTGCTTAGCAGCTTGTGCCCCGATACGCCCGAATTCAATGGACTCCAGAGGCTCCTCAATAAATTCGCCGACCTGAATATCGGGATTGCGCTTTTGCGCTTCTTCCAGCTTGATGTGCAAATCCGGGGTCTCGAAGGTTTCGTCGTCCATCACTTCCCAGCGGCGGAAAGATTCGTATTCGCCGGTATTGCGATCGATCTTCACACGCACATCGGCTTCATCCGCAAAGCGTTTTTTGGTCGCAGAAGCCAAGGCGGATTCCAGCGCTTCGAAAACGACATCCTTATCCACGCTCTTTTCACGCGACAGCGCATCCACCAGCAACAAAATTTCACGACTCATACTATTTTCTCCGGCTAATTACCTGCATCTGCAGGGTGGAACACACCCTACATCTAAAAAGTCGGCACTAAACGCGCCTTGTCCAAATTTGACAGTTCGATTGCCACCTGACTGCCATCCATATCCAACTGCAATATTCCATCGTTTACCGCACCGATGACACCCACAAAGTTCTTGCGCCCCGCCATCGGCATACGCAGCTTAAGTTGCGCTTTCTGTCCGGCAAACCTCAGAAAGTCCGCTTCCTTCTTCAGCGGCCTGTCTAATCCCGGGGAAGAAACTTCGAGCCGGTCATAATCCACGTTCTCGACCAGAAACAGCCGCGTCAGCTGATTACTCACCGTTTGGCAATCATCAACTGCGATACCTTCCGGCTTGTCTATGAACACGCGCAACATGCCGCGACCCGAGCGCTCAATGTCCACCAGCTCATAGCCCAAGCCGTTTACCGTCGTTTCGACCAGCTTCACCACATCCATGATTACGACCCACAAATAAAAAACGGGCTCGAAGCCCATCTACAAATTGCGGCGCATTGTAACAAAACTTGGCGTCAAATGGAATTAGATTTAGAAGCCGTCCTGATATCGCACCGTAATCGGATATCGCCAGTCCTTGCCATAACTGCGTTCCGTAACGCGGATACCTACGGCGGATTGGCGGCGTTTGTATTCGCTGATGCGAATCAAGTACACCACCCGGCGCACATCCGCTTCGGAGTATCCGCGTGCAATGATTTCAGGGATCGCGAGATTCTGCTCGACATAGCACGCCATGATGGCATCCAGCACATCATAGGGCGGCAGGCTGTCCTGGTCGGTCTGGTCGGCGCGCAGTTCGGCGCTCGGCGCGCGTGTGATGATGCGCTCAGGGATCACCTGTCCCAGCGTGTTCCGGTAGCGCGCAAGGCGGTATACCAGCGTTTTGCTTACATCCTTCAATACCGCAAAACCGCCTGCCATATCGCCGTACAGCGTGGCATAGCCCACGGTCATTTCGGACTTGTTGCCCGTGGTCAGCACCAGCGAGCCGAGCTTGTTCGACAGGGCCATCAACAGCGTGCCGCGTATGCGCGCCTGCAAATTTTCTTCGGTGGTATCCACGGGGCGCCCGGCGAAAGCAGTTTCCAGTGTGGACAAATAGCTCTGGAACATCGTCTCAATGGGAAGTTCGTCATAGTGCACGCCAAGGATTTTCACCATTTCGCGCGAATCATCCAGGCTGATCTGCGCGGTGAAGGGCGACGGCATCATCACCGCATGAACCTTTTCCGCACCCAGCGCATCCGCTGCAATCGCCAGGGTCAGCGCGGAATCGATCCCGCCCGACAATCCCAGCAATACGCCCGGAAAGCTGTTCTTGCCGATATAGTCGCGCACACCGAGGCACAACGCGCGATAGACGCCGGCTTCTTCGCTCAATGCAGCAACGCTTTCCCCGGATGGGCGCAAATCATCCCGGATTTCCAGCATCAACAATACCTCTTCAAAGTGCTTGCCTTGCGCAGTCAGAACGCCATGCCGGTCCATTGCGAACGAGCCCCCGTCAAAAATCAGCTCATCCTGCCCACCCACCAGGTTGGCATAAATCACCGCCATGCCGGTTTCAGCAATACGCTCGCGAATAACCTGATAGCGCGCCTCCTGTTTTTGTATGGCATACGGCGATGCATTCAGCACCAGCAACACTTGCGCACCGGCATTGCGCGCATAACGAGCGGCATCAGGCTCCCAAATATCCGCGCAAATACTCAGCGCAAACCGAATTCCATTTATCTCAAACACGCATGGCTCTGTGCCGTGATCAAAATATCGCTTCTCGTCGAACACTGCATAATTCGGCAAAAATTGCTTGAGATAAGTTGCGGCAATCTCACCATCCCTGAGCAGCGAAGCCGCGTTGTAGCGCTTCCCGTCCTGCTCATGCGGATGGCCCACCACCACTGCAATGTCCGATATCTTTCCGGCAAGTTCATCCAGCGCTTGCGCGCATGCCTGATAAAAGCCGTCACGCAGCAGCAGATCTTCCGGCGGATAACCGCACAGGCTCAGCTCTGGAGTCAGCAGTAGTTGCGCACCCTGTTGTTTGGCCTGTTCGGCGCAGGCGAGTATCCTGGCGGAATTGCCGGCCAGATCACCGACGGTGCAATTGATTTGTGCGATTGCGAGTTTCATTCTGGTCTCAAAATTGATATTTTTCGATGGCTGGGTATCATACCAACGTTTACGGCAGTCAACTATTCAGCGCTTGCTTTCGGCAACGCGACTGGATGATCCAGTTCCACACGTTCGATTTTGGCGAACTGCTCGGTAATTTTACGGCTGCTGATTTGCACGTCTTCCACGTCCTTGTTCGCCTGGCGGATGTGCTCCGCCAGTTTTTTCATGCGCTCGTCGAAACGGCCGAAGTCCTTGCCCAGCTTGCCCAGTTCATCCTGGATGATGTGCACCTGCTTGCGCGTTTCCACATCCTTCATCACCGCGCGCGCGGTGTTCAGCACCGCCATCAGTGTGGTGGGCGACACCACCCACACCCTCCGCTGCATAGCATAATCCACCACATCCGGATGGTGCGCATGGATCTCGGCGAACACCGCCTCGGCGGGAACGAACATCACTGCGCCGTCCGAAGTCACTCCCGGAATGATGTATTTGCTGCTGATATCGTCCACATGCTTTTTGATGTCGGCTTTGAACTGGCGCTGCGCCAGCGCCTTGTCAGACTCGGCCAGCCCCGCAGCAAACATGCGGTGGTAATTTTCCAGCGGAAACTTCGCGTCCACCGCAACCATGCCGGTCGGCTCCGGCAGCATCAGCACGCAATCGGCACGCGTGCCATTGGGCAAGGTGTGCTGTAAAGCATAGGATTGCGGCGGCATGATATTGCGCACCAAGCCTTCCAGTTGCACCTCGCCGAACGCACCGCGCGAGCGCTTGTCTCCCAACAGCTCCTGTAAGCTCACCATGTTGGTGGTGAGGCCGTCAATTTTTTTCTGCGCCTCGTCTATCGTCGCCAACCTCGCCATCACGCTGACGAAAGTCTCGTTGGTCTTCTTGAAGCCCTCGTCCAGCCGCTCGTTCACCTTGCCGCCGATCAATTCCAGCCGCCCGTCCACCGTCTTGGACAAGGTTTCGATGCTGTTCGCAAGATGTTGCGTGGCGTTGCGGAAAGAATCCTGAATCAGTTTCTGGTCTTCGCGCCCCTGCTCCGCCAGCTTCGCCAGAGTCTGCGCCAGTATCTCGCTGCGCAACACGTCCTGCTTGGCTTGCAGTGCAGCGATCGCATCGCGTGTGAGGCGCAACTCTTCGCTCACCGCCACGCGCAGCCGCTCCGCTTCAGCAGCCTGCGCCGCTATCAACCGGTCGCCCTGTTTATTCAGGCCATCGTGCAGATCGGTCAGCATGGCGCGGTGCTGCTGCTCCAGCACTCGTGCGACACGCGCAGGCTGACGCAGCTGCAATACTATAAGAGCGACGACCAACACCAGCACGGCGGCAATTAGCGAAGTTTCCAGCATGATTGTTCAGAATGAAAGGATGTGCGCAGTATAAGGCATCACATCTGAAGCAGGGCAGGAAGCGCCCTGCCTGCGTCTTATGTGATTTTTCCCTACTGGTTCTTTAACGCATCAGCGAGAAACGCCAAGCCCGCATTCCACGAAGCCTTGTCCGCTGCCGCGTTGTAGGCAAGCGGCAGCTTGAATTCCTGTCCGTATTTATCGGCTTCCGGATTTGTAAAAGCATGTTTGGCGCCGGGGTAGGTCACTGCCTTGTAGGTCACGCCCGCCTTGTCCATCTCCTGGCGGAACGCCGCGACCTGAGCGGCGGGAATGAACGGGTCGTCCTCGCCGGTGAAGGAGGCGATACGCGCCTTGATTCGGCCTGCTTCCGCCGGGTGTTGCGCAACCAGGCCGCCGTGAAAGCTCAGCACGGCCTTGAGGGGTTCGCCGAGTCGCGCCATGTTCAGCACTACCGAGCCACCGAAGCAATAGCCGATGGCAGCGATTCTGGTGGCATCCACCGTCTTTTCATTTTTGATCAGTTCGAGCGCAGCATCGAAACGCGCCTTGGCGAGTTTTTCGTTTTGGCTCACTTCGCTGGAAAATTTTTGTGCATCATCAGGATGGTGCGCCTGCTTGCCATCGCCGTACATATCCAGCGCCAGCGCGGTGTAGCCCTGCCCCGCCAGCATGCGTGCGCGCTTGCGCGCGTATTCGTTGTGTCCCCACCATTCATGCACCACCAGGATACCGGGGCGCTTGCCTTGTGCCGCGTCGTCGTAGGCGACATAGCCCTTGAGCGTGGTGCCGTTGGCGCTATAGCTGACTTCCCTGCCCTGAACGGCGGCGTGGGACGCGGCAGTAACAAACATGAATCCGGCGAGCAACAAGAAATTTTTCATGGCATCCTCCGTTGTGAATGTCGGCTCAGTATAAACCAACCTCAAGCCCAAGTGACAAGGGGCGCTTGCGCGCCCCTTCTACTTCACCTGCAAGCTCACCAACTCAAGAGCGCGACGCACGCTTGCGCTCGATTTCCGACAAATAGCGTTTACGTATCCTGACGGATAATGGGGTAATTTCTACCAGCTCATCATCGTCAATAAACTCGACGGCGGATTCCAGCGTCAGGCGGACAGGCGGGGTCAGGCGCACCGCTTCATCGGTGCCTGAAGCGCGAACGTTGGTCAGTTGCTTGCCCTTGATCGGGTTAACCACCAGGTCGTTGTCGCGGCTATGGATGCCGATGACCATGCCTTCGTACAGCTTGTCTCCGGGCGACACGAACATGCGGCCGCGGTCTTCCAGTTTCCACAAAGCGTAAGCCACCGCCTCTCCCTGCTCCGCCGAAATCAGCACGCCGTTGCGGCGGCCGGGCATATCGGCCTTGACCGGCGCGTAGTCGTCGAACACGTGCGCCATGATGCCGGTGCCGCGTGTCATGGTCATGAATTCGGACTGGAAGCCGATCAGGCCTCGCGCCGGAATGCGATACTCCAAGCGCACACGGCCATGTCCGTCCGGCTGCATGTCCTGCAAATCGCCGCGACGACGGCCCAGCTCTTCCATCACCGCACCTTGGTTGGTGTCTTCCACGTCCACGGTGAGCACTTCGAAAGGCTCGCATTTCTCGCCGTTGATATCGCGGTACACCACGCGCGGCTTGCCCACGCCCATTTCAAAACCTTCCCGGCGCATGGTTTCCAGCAAAATAGTCAAATGCAATTCGCCGCGCCCGGCCAACAGGAACACGTCAGTTTCAGTGGTATCTTCGACGCGCAACGCCACGTTCACCAGCAGTTCCTTGTTCAAACGATCGCGAATCTGGCGGCTGGTGATGAACTTTCCTTCCTGACCGCACAACGGTGAAGTGTTCACCATCAGATTCATGGTCAGCGTCGGTTCATCTACCTTGGGCATCGGCAAGGCTTCCGGCTGGCTCACGTCAGCCAGTGTCACACCGATACCGATTTCATCGATGCCGTTAATCAGCACGATATCGCCCGCTAGTGCTTCCGCCAACGGCACGCGTTCGATGCCGCGAAAACCGAGTACTTGGTTGATGCGTGCGCGCTTCGGCGGGTTGTTGCCGTTTAACACCATCACATCCTGGCCCGGCTTGACACGGCCGCGGCGAACACGGCCAACGCCGATGCGTCCGACGAAACTGGAATAATCCAGCGCGGAAATCTGCAATTGCAGCGGCGCGTCCACATCGGTATCCGGCGCTGGCACATTCTTTAGCACCGCATCAAACAGCGGGCGCATATCCGTGCTGGGTTTTGCCAAATCGAGCGTGGCGTAGCCGTTCAATGCCGAGGCATACACCACCGGGAAATCCAGCTGTTCTTCAGTAGCGCCGAGCTTGTCGAACAAATCGAAAGTCTTGTTGATTACCCAATCCGGGCGCGCGCCGTCGCGGTCCACCTTATTGATCACCACGATCGGTCTCAAGCCCAACGCAAGCGCCTTCTTGGTAACAAAACGGGTTTGTGGCATCGGACCTTCCACCGCGTCCACCAGCAACAGCACGCCGTCCACCATGCCCAGCACGCGTTCCACCTCGCCGCCAAAATCGGCGTGGCCGGGCGTATCAACGATATTGATATGCACGCCTTCATAATCCACCGCACAGTTTTTTGCCAGAATGGTGATGCCACGTTCTTTTTCCAGATCGTTGCTGTCCATGACGCGCTCGGCGACATGCTGATGGGAGGCAAATGTGCCGGACTGGCTGAGCAGCTTGTCTACCAGGGTAGTTTTGCCGTGGTCAACGTGGGCGATAATGGCGATATTGCGGAGTTCGCGGGACATGGAAACAGCCTTGCTATGTGAAAAGGGCGCGCATTCTAGCACAGAGAGGGAGTCAATTCCGCGCGTTTCGTGCACCCCCCGAATTCACCCCCTTCAGTTCGAAGAATCGGATCAGATTACCTACCTCTTCTTTTGCCTGACACATTGCCATATCGGCGCACTTGATAATGTCATCATGGCTGGCTTAGTGATTGATGAACAACACCACGCCGATATTCGACGTGAATGGTACTCCTCGGTGGTTGTCGCTTTGCTATTTTGCTGAATTTTAACCATATAAGGCTCAGCCAGAATGGCGCGAATCTTTTACGCAACGATGCTAGATTGATCGATAGACACTCGGTTTTATCAATGTCCTGTAGGCGCAGATTGTCGGGATGTGCATGGAAGAGGAGGAATCATCGCGACGCTGCAACAATAGCTCGAGCCCTTGCCCATCGCTTTGATGTATTTCGCCCATGAACAGGCGACGCCAGCGGTCGAGGATACCGGGACCAGTAAAGGGTAATGTTAATAGAGCCAGGGAATTACATGCCTACGCAGCCATCCTGCCTTCTGGCTCAGCCTGATTTTGTGTCCTCTTGCTAAAGCATGTTGACAGCCTGGAACTACCATTGAATTCTGTGCCGGTCAGGTTACTATCAATTTGTTTTTGTAGTACAGCAATATCCCTCTTAGCTTGTGCGAGCTTCTCGCACAATGTGGTATTGCAGGATTCAAGCAATTTTATGCACTTCACCAATTGCTCGGTTCTCTGTTCCACTTTCCGTTCAAGGTAGTATCGATGCTCGTTCAGCTCAGCCTCCAATTTTTTTATTGCATGGGTACTCGATCGCACCGGAAATTGCCTGTTTGATGAACCTGGGACGGTAGTCAAAATTTCGTTTGCACCGATTGATATCTCAGATAAATTGGATTGCAAGAACTGAACCATGACATGATCTCCGAATAAGGATATAAATAATTATTAATGACCGTGTTTCATTTTTCCGGTGCGGGCAAGCCGGCAGCCTTTTTGATAATGTGTTCGGTGTTAATCCATGACCACAAAGCCGAACGGACTCGCGAAAACTGAAATGTTTTGTCGAAGAAACAATCGGCCCCGGCAAGCTTGCAGCTGTTGGCGTAAAACTCGTCGGTGTAATTAGTCAGAACGATGACTTTCATCGCGGGATGTTTCTTTTTGATGTTTTCCAACACTCTGATCCCCGACCCTGGTTGCAGGCTGATATCAAGGGTCACAACATCAGGCAACAACGTATTGATGCGTTCTATCGCACCCAGCTCATCCACCGCATAACCGACCACCTCAACTCCGGGAATCGCGGACAGCATGGACTGCATGTGCTCGCGCACAACATCCGAATCTTCCACAATAAATACATTCATCGAGCTGTCCCATAATTGCTGCGCTGCATAAATCTGCAAAATTCGCCTGTTACTATGATGCTCCACCGCTCACGGAATTTGCATAGGTGTTTGCCTGATTGTGGCGTAGGGAATGAGGAAATTTCATTGTCAGTGTTTGCCTGACATGGCACACACCCAGCACACTGACAGTCAGGGAGTTGACTCTTTTTCCCCATCAAGAGCTGCGACATCGTGAACAGCCCCTGCATTAAATATTCGCGCAACAATCAACAGATTCCGCCTGAGCGAACTCACGATCCAACGGGATTAAAGTTATATGGATAGCTTTGCAGAACTGGTTTCATCAACCTGTCATCCTCAGTGATATGACCAATCAACAACCCTCTCAACGAATCGGAATAATGCTTGATCGCATCCTCACAACACACGCAATTCCTGTCTAACAATTCATCTTTTAAATAATTAAGCTCCCTCAGAATATATTGTTCCGCCAGTTTGTGCCGGGTGAAAGTAAAATTGATTGCCTGGGCAATATTTTCCTCTTGGGCACAATGGGTGCGCAACTTGCCATCGAGCAGATCGAACGCGTACGACAAGACTGAGCAGTCTCCAATTTCGATCGCATGCACCACTCCGTTGACCATATCCAGTAACATCTTGTGGTCTGCATCGATCATTGCATTCCCTATACTCAGATCATCCGTCCACACCAATTCCATCAAGCCCTCCATGAATCCTGTCTACCCATAAGCTGGCGGCACTTTCACATTATTCTGTCTGCGCACGCAATAACTACAGGCAAGAATGATGTTCCATTGCACTCGAAATGTGCATAGGTGTTTGCCTGATAATGACGTAAGGGGCGGGGAGATTCTGTTGTCAGTGTTTGACTGACAGAATGCAATGGAAGCTGCCATTTCAGGCAGAAATTGGGCCTGCAATCATGCTTTTCGATTCCAGGCGGAGATAAGCGCCGAACAATACGGAGCTTAACGTAACAGCTATGCCATTAGCTGCTTCTCGACGGCGTATTGCATTAATTCGGCATTGTTGCGCAGATGCATTTTTTCCAGGATACGACTGCGGTAGGTGCTAATGGTTTTTGAGCTTAATGCCAAAGATTCGGCAATTTCTGAAACGGTTTTGGCTGCGGCAAGCAACAGGAAAATTTGGTACTCGCGATCCGAAAGTGATTCATGCGGAGATTTTCCGTCCTGTGAGTCGAATTCGTTGGCGAGCATTTCGGCCACTGTCTGGCTGATGTATTTCTTGCCACTCGCTATCTGGCACACCGCCTCTATTACTATTGCTGGTGCGCAACCCTTGGTCAGATACCCGGCTGCGCCAGCCTTGATGAGACGCACGGCGTACTGGTCTTCCGGGTAAATGCTGATAACGAGCACCGGCAATTTCGGTTTTTCTTCTCGAAGTCGTTTGAGCAATTCGATACCGTTCATACCGGGCATGGAAATATCGATCAGCGCAATATCGCAGTCGTTGCCGCGCAGCCAATTCAGGGCGTCGATACCGTTGTCGCACTCTGCAACGATTTTCATTCCCTGTTTTTTTTCAAGAATACGCGCCAAGCCTTGACGCACGATGGCGTGGTCGTCGGTGATCAGGATACGGATCATGCTTTTTTGCTCCCCTATTTAATTTTTTTCAGGCAACGGCAATGTTGCAGTCAAGTTAAATCCGCCGCCGAGCGGGCTGTCAAATTTGATTTTTCCTCCCAGTTGCTCGACGCGCTCGCACATTCCGCGTACGCCATAAGATGTTGGTGAAATGCTGTGCCCGTCCGGCAGGCCGCGGCCATCGTCGCTGACTGACAGCATAATCTCTTCATCATCGCAGCTAAATTCAACTTCCACTCTGGTTGCGCCGGAATGCCGCGCGACATTGGTAAGCGCTTCCTGGAAAATGCGGAACAGCGCAATCGAGTACTGTCTGTCAAGTTTAGAATTGTCCTTAAGGCTGTTAACCCGGCATGCGATACCGGTGTGTTTGTAAAATTGATCAGCTTGCCATTCGATCGCTGCCAGCAGCCCAAGATCGTCCAGAACGGTCGGGCGCAGCCCTGTGATAACACGCCGTGTGACGTTCACAGCGTTTTCGGTCAACTGCGACATCAGTTCAACATGTCTGAGAAACGGCTCTGCATCCTTGCTCGCGGATAATTCCTCCGCCAGCCAGTAGACTTCCATTTTGAGCGCAGTTAGCGTGCCGCCCAGATCGTCGTGGATTTCGCGCGCAATGTTGGCCTTTTCTTCCTCGCGGATGGTCTGTATATGCGCAGTTAGGTCGCGCATATGCCGTTCACTGACCTTGCGTTCGGTAATGTCCTTCACGCTGACCATGGCAGTAGTTTTGCCGTCAACGCCATCAACAATTGAAATATCCACTTTGGCGGCGAACTTGCTGCCGTCCTTGCGCAGACGCATACATTCGAAGCTATATTGCCCGTCCTTGCGCGCACATTCAACATAATACGGAAGACTGGCAAGGCTTTCCGGCGCATACAGGGCATCCGCCTTGATGTTGCGCAGTTCTTCTACCGTGTAGCCGTGCATACGGGAATAAGCCAAGTTTACCAGTCTTATCGTCCGGCTTTCAATGTCCCCGACGGACATGCCCCAAGGAGCGCATTCGACGAACGCCTGCCATTCGCGCATGGCTTCTTCCGCCTCGCGCAAATGCGTGATGTCGGTAAGCGCGACGCGCACCTCTGGAGTCCCTCCATTTGTTACGCGACACAGACAGTCCACATGGGCATAAAAAATTTTCCCATCAGCTTTCGCGAATATCAGATCACTGCTGTTTGCTTCGCTGCACTGCAACGAGTCCGCGAACAGGCGGTTCCAGCGGCCCTTTTGTTCCGGGGCAACAAAAGTGCTAAAGCTGCGGTGCAACAGTTTTTTGCGCTCCACCCCAAGAAGATTGGCACCGGTAAGGTTTACTTCGCTGATCGTACCCTCTCGTGTAAGGGTGAGATAACCAATCGGCGCAAATTCGTAGAGCTCCACGTAGCGGTCGCGCGATTCTTCCAGTGCGGTTTGAGCCTCCCGCAATTGCTCGTTCTGCATCTCCAGTTCGATCTTGTATACCTGAAGCTCATGCAGCAGCTCTTCGGCAGGGCGAGCTTGTGATGCTTTCACCCGCAGATATGCGAGCTCCGCCTCGGCAGAAGCGCGCAGTGGATCCGGTTTATCTGGTTTCTTGTTCATGGTTTTCTCACAGATGGATTATTGCACGCGGCATATTTCATCGAAAGGATATTGTTGGGCACGCTTTGCCCAACGAAAGCGGTCATGAAATCGGCAGAGGCGTAGGTTGGGCAAAGGCAAAGCCATGCCCAACAATGTTTCAACAAATCCGCCAATCATCACCTCGCTTTCACCTCTTCTATCGCCAGCAAAATCAACTGCGTTTCGCCGCTGTCGCTGACGATGCGTCGCGCATTAAGCAACATTTTGCAGCGGCCGATAACCGGAAAATCGTGTTCCACCACATAGTCTTCAAGGCTCTGGTTGCGCGGCAGGATATTTTCCAAAAGTTCTCGCAGGGCGGGAATGTCCCACTGGCGGTCGCCCAGTTCGTAGAGCGGGCGGCCCATGGTGTTTTCCGGTGTGACCTGGAACACCCGGTAGAACGAGCGACTGGCGGAGACTACCAGCAACTTTGCATCCAGCACGATGAGCGGCTCGCGCACCGTGCTCACGATGTTTTCGGCCAGCGCCTGTGCATCTCGTTTCTCCGCCTCAGCCCTGATGCGCTGGCTTATGTCGGTGAAGGTCAGCACCACGCCATCGATCACGTTGTCCAGCGTGCGGTAGGGCTGGATGCGCGCCAGATACCAAGCGCCGCCAACGGCATGCACTTCGCGCTCCCACGGCACCAGCGTATCGAGCACAGCCTGTGACTTGGCCAGCAGGTCTTCGTCTTTGATATCCGATTTGATGTCGATCAATGGTCTGCCCACGTCGGTGGCGACCAGGCGATAGACCCGCGCCGCATCACGGGTGAAGCGCCGGATAGCCAGATGCTCGTCAAGAAAAATGGTGCCAACATTAACGTTGTCGAGCAGGTTTTTCATGTCGTTCTGCATCCCGGCAAGTTGCTCGATTTTGGCTTGCAATTCGGCATTCACCGTAACCAGTTCTTCGTTGACGGATTGCAACTCTTCCTTGGATGTCTCCAGCTCTTCGTTGGTGGATTGCAACTCTTCGTTGGTGGATTGCAACTCCTCGTTGGTGGACTTCAATTCCTCATTGGAGGCCTGCTGTTCCTCGATGGTAGCTTGCAGATTCTCCTTGGTGTAGGCCAGCTCGCGTTCCACTTCTTCCACGCGCTGGTACTCGTTCGCCCCCGGTGCGCCTTTGCCGTACCCCGGTTTGCCATGTCCAAGATATTCATGCCCTGCCTTGCCGGGTGCCAATTTTTCGGACATTGGTTGCGCCATGTCCTGAAAGCTCACCAGCAGCAATTTTTCGCCGCTGTCCGGGGCGGGCAGCGGGCGCACGTTAAGATTCACCAGCTGGAAATGGCCGTTGGTCTTGACCGATACTTCGCGGCTTTGGAACGCCGCACTCTGGTCGGTTGCTTCCGAACCGGCGGCTGCGAGAAGAAGTGCAGCGCGCAATTCCAGTTGCAGGCCCTCGCGCGCCATCTCGATCACGTTAAGCGTCGCCTGTCCAGGCGCCGGGCGCAAGTATTTGCCGGTGTCGCCATGCACGTAAAGAAGATTTCCCTTCACGTCCGCCACTACCGAGGCAGGCGCATAGGACTGGAGCAGAGCCCGTTTGGTCAGTTCGGCAAAGTTGGTTTCCTTGATCTTTTTTACCGTTTCATCCGCCACTTTCGCGTTGGGATCCTTGGTCCATACCAGCCCTCCGGCCATCACCGCGCGGGTGGAAGCCATGCTGCCGACGGCCCGGTAAAATTTCCATTTGCGGTTGAGCGGTGTAAATAAATCAGGGTGGTTGGCGATGCTCTCCGAGGGGGAGAGAAACAGCACGCCGCCCGGCTTCAGCGCGTAGTGGAAAGCCGGGATCAGGCGATTCTGGATTTCCGGCTCGAGATAGATCAACAGGTTGCGGCAACTGAGCAGGTCGAGCTTGGTAAAGGGAGGATCCTTGATTACGTTCTGGATCGCGAA
Source organism: Nitrosomonadales bacterium (assembly GCA_023259055.1). Classification (GTDB taxonomy): domain Bacteria; phylum Pseudomonadota; class Gammaproteobacteria; order Burkholderiales; family Gallionellaceae; genus Gallionella. Next base: position 230,246 of record JAHFQZ010000005.1, on the reverse strand, counting down.
CACCACCATTTCGCGGATATTTTTCTTTACCCGAAAGCCCGCATCATCCTTGACGAAGAAGCGGCGCAGCCGCTCCGGGTGAACATCCTGGGCGATATTGGTCGGATAGGCGCCGATGCGCGCCACGGCGATGGCGTCATCGTCGAGGTCGGTGGCGTAGAGCAAAATCTTGAACTCCTGATGCGCCTCATCCATCCATTCGCGCAGCAGGATGGCGATGGAATAAGCTTCCTCGCCAGTGGCGCAGCCTGCCACCCAGACGCGGAATATATAGCCTTCCGGCTTGTCCGCAAACAGTTGCGGCAGGATTTCCTGCTTCAGTGCGACGAATGCTTCCGGGTCGCGGAAAAAATTGGTGACGTTGATCAGCAGTTCCTTGAACAGCGCTTGCGCCTCGGGCGGATGTTCCTTGATATAGCGCGCATACACCTCCTTGTCCTCGATGTCGTGCATCGACATGCGCCGCTCGATGCGGCGGCCGATGGTGCTCTTCTTGTATTGGGTGAAGTCGTGGCCGGTGGCGCTGCGCAACTGCATCAGGATGCGATTCAGTCCGCCGGTTACGGTTGTGGGTGCTACCGGCGGCTGGTTCAGAGCGCGTATGCCGGACAGCAACGCTTCCGGCATTTTCTCCACCGGCAGGACATGGGTGGCGTAGCCGGACTGGATGGCGCTGTTCGGCATGCCGTCGTATTTCGCCGTGGCCGGCTCCTGCACCAGCGAGACGCCGCCGGCGCCGAGTATCGCGCGCAGCCCAAGTGTGCCGTCGGTGCCGGTGCCGGAGAGAATAATGCCGATAGCCTGTTCGCCACGATCCTCGGCCAATGAACGCAGGAAGGCATCAATCGGCATGCGCAGCCCGCGCGGTTGGTCCGGCACGCTCAGTTGCAGCGTGCCGTGGAAGATCGCCATGTCGCGGTTTGGCGGAATCGCATAGACGCTGTTGGGCGCCACCTTCATCTGATCCTGCGCCTCGACCACCGGCATGTTGGTGGTGCGCTGCAGAATTTCGGTGAGAATGCTGACGTGGCTCGGATCGAGATGCGATACCAGCACAAACGCCATGCCGCTGTCGGGTGGAGTTTTGCGGAAAAATTGCTCGAAGGCTTCAAGCCCGCCGGCGGAAGCGCCGATGCCAACGATGGGGAAACCGGGAACTTGTGGCTCCGGCGATGGCTGGGAATCTTGAACCTGCTGGGATTCCAGCGCAGACTTGGATTTCAGATTTTTTGGTACGCCAGGTTTGTCCTTAGTTCCGGTTTTATTTTTCTGGGGCTTGCTATTTTTGGCAACCACGACGATTCCTTTGCGGAGAGCTTGTGCGGGCGGAGGCATAGGATACTCCCATTCCAATCCTATTTCATCGGCGAAAATTGGGCAAAGCGTAACGTGCCCAACGGAGCTCCGTAGGGGCGATTGACGAATCGCCCAAGGCAATTCGTGAATTGCCACTGGCCAAAGACTATTTGGCTCCAAAATATCGCTGGCTTTTATTTCATTTATCAGTAAAATGCACGCCTTGCCGCAGCTTAGGGAATTCCCTTGCGGCATTTTGTTCATCGTTTTCTGACCTATCTCTCGCGCGTATGCAAATCGCGCCTGTCTAAAAAACTCATCAAGAAATTCTGGGTTTTCCGGTTAGCAACGATGTTTTATGCGCCGGTTAATCGTCTCCCCGTTCAACGGGTTGTTTTACAGCCTGCGCTCACCTTAGGGAACTGCTAAAAGTTCGTCGTGCCAGACTCGGTTTGGCATTCGGTTATTTTTTAACCGGATGTTGACTCGCGCCTGCATAACGAAGTGGATTCCCTTTGATTCTAAAAAAGGAAACATTATGTCATTTGAAAGTTTAAATTTAAACGCCGCCATTCTCAAGGCGATTGCCGAAACTGGCTACACCGAACCTACCGCCATCCAGGCGCAGGCTATTCCCGAAATCATGGCCGGCCACGACCTGATGGCCTCATCGCAAACCGGCAGCGGCAAGACCGCCGCATTCATCCTGCCCGCACTGAACCGTCTGGCCACCCCCTCCGCATTGCCCGGCAAAGGCCCGCGCGTGCTGGTACTGACGCCTACCCGCGAACTGGCGCAACAAGTTTGCGATGCCGCAACCAAGTATGGCAAGAACATGCGCTTCAAGATCATCAGCATTCTGGGCGGCATGCCTTACCCGGTGCAGAACCGTTTACTGTCCAGCCACGTGGATATTCTGGTCGCGACACCAGGCCGTCTGATCGACCATCTGGAACGCGGCCGCATCGATTTCTCACGCCTGGAAGTGTTGATCCTGGACGAAGCGGATCGTATGTTGGACATGGGTTTTGTCGATGATGTGGAACGCATCGCCAAGGCCACACCGGCCACACGCCAGACCCTGCTGTTCTCGGCGACACTCGAAGGCGTGGTCGGCAATCTGGCCTCGCGCCTGCTCAAGACACCGAAGAAAATTTCCGTTTCAGCAGCCAAGGACAAACACGAAAATATCGAGCAACGCATGATGTTCGCCGATGACGTGGCGCACAAGAACAAGATGCTCAGCCATTTGCTGACTGATGTGGATATGAATCAGGCTCTGGTATTTACCGCCACCAAGCGCGACGCAGACAGCCTTGCCGATCAACTGTCCGCACAAGGCCATTCCGTCGCGGCATTGCACGGCGACATGAGCCAGCGCGAACGCAACCGCACCCTGCTCAATATGCGCAACGGCAACGTGCGCATCCTGGTCGCCACCGATGTGGCGGCACGCGGCCTCGATGTGCGCGGCATTTCGCATGTGATTAATTTTGACCTGCCCAAGTTCGCCGAGGACTATGTGCACCGTATCGGCCGCACCGGTCGCGGCGGCGAGTCCGGCATTGCCATCTCGTTTGCCTCGAACCGCGACGCGCAATTGCTGAAGCGCATCGAACGCTACACCGAGCAAAGCATCAAAATGCACACCATCGAAGGCTTGGAACCCAAGTACAAACTGCGCACTGGCGGCCCGTCATCGGATCGTCCACGCAGCAACAGCGGCCCGCGCCGTAGTGGCGGTGGAGGATTTGGTGGCGGCAATGGTGGCGGCAGTCGCACCGGCAGTTTTGCCGGCAACGGCAACGCTGGTGGCGGCTTTCACCACAGCGCGCCGGACAGCCGTCATAGCCATGCCGGACGCAAGGAAGGTCACGGTCAGGCAAACGGCAATAGTACTCAGGGTCACACACTGGGGGTTGGCGGCGGCCAAGGATTTGGCGGGCATACTCGCGGCCAAGGCGCGGGACAAGGCCAGCCACGCAGCCCGGAGCGCAGCTTCGGAAACCAGAATCGCGGCGGTAATAGCGCGCCACGCCGCAGTGGTAGCGACCGTCCAAGTTATGCACTCGGACGCGGAAATAATGGCAGTAGCCGTTAATCGGTAGTTATCTGCAAAAAAGGCACGCTTGGCGTGCCTTTTTTCATTTCGATGATTCATTATGTTGGGCACGTTGCTAAAAGGAAAAATCCATTTCTGCTGTCGCATTACGACCCGGCAACAAAAAATATGAATAGGCTTTGATGTTCAACAGATTGTTAACAGCAACAGCCCCTTTCATACCCTTGGAGAACTCGTACCCAAGCCTGGCATTGACCATGGTGTGAGCGTCATAGCTGCCCGGCACTCCTTCTATCACGTCGGTATTTTGTGCAGTCCAATAAATGTGGCTTACGTAGCGGGCACTCAATGTAGCTGACCATGCTCCCTGTTGAGCAGTCAGCCCGACACCGGCGATATTCCTGGGAGAGTCAGTCAGACGCTTGCCGACACTCAGCGGATCGGCTGTGTTGTCGAGCACTCTTGAATCGATATAGGCATAGTTAGCGTCCAGCTCAAGCCAATTTGACAATTTTGTGGCAGCTCCCAGTTCGCCCCCGCGTATCCTTGCTTTCGCGGCATTAATGCGAAGTGAATTAGTCGCGCTGATCTGCATCAAGTAGATCAAATTACTCAGCAGGGTATCGTAATAAGTAGCAGATATTCTGGTGCTTTCCGTGAAGCGGTATTCACCGCCCGCCTCCCATGTCGTTCCTCGCTCTGGTTGAAGATTGGGATCGCCTGTGGTCGTTCGCCCTCTGCTCGTCGAGGACGTGTACATATCCTGATTAGCCGGAGCGCGAAATGATTTTCCGAAAGATGCGCGCAGTATGGCCGCTTCAGAATGCCTGTAAACCACAGACGCTTTTGGGCTGAAGGCAAAAGCGTTACGCGCTGAATAAAGTGTGGCGCTGGCCGGTGCGACAACAAAGTTGTCGCCTTTGGATTCCCATTTATCCAGCCGTCCGCCGAGGTAAACTTTAAGCTCATCCATCACGCTGATCTCGTCCTGAACAAAAACAGAAGTCGTGGTTGAATTGCCGTTGTAGCCGCTATTCACGGCGGTTCGTGAATCCGGATCACGCCAGTTGGAAAGCGCATGGATTTGCTGGTTCACAGAGTCCCTGTGTATTGCCAGCCCCGTCACCAGAACCTGTCTGTGCCCTGCTGGAAAGGTCAACTGTACTGTTCCGTCGATACCGGTGTTCGGTGTGTCCCACAGTGAGCCAGCGCCGCTATCCCATGTGGCTGTGGTGCTTGCCTGCGTAAAGCTGTAGGCGCGATCAATTTTTGCGAGGTCGATTTTCAGCAAATAATCATTTCCGACTGTGCCGTCATATCCGGCAAAATACCGGGTGGCGGCCTCATGTAACGGTGAGGAAGAAAAGAGGGTGAAGTCAAAATCCGTCAGAACTACACGCTGCCCATTGATATCAAGCACACCGCTGGAAACAGGCGCTCCTGTAGCAGTGTTCGTGAGATAGGAGTGGTACTGTGTGTACCCCATCTTCGTTTCCTGATGGTTTATGCCGGCATAAAATTTGTCGCGGGCATTCACGTCATAAGTCAGCTTGGTGGTTGCATTGGTAGCCTTCCATGGTGTGGCTCCCATATCGCCCACCAGATAGGCCGGAACACCCTCTCGGGTAGTGATTGCCTGCGCGCCGGAGACAGGAGTGCCGCAAACAGTGGGCGGCGGCGGGCACGCTGTTGGAGTTTTGACGACAAAATCATTCACATAACTGTCGCGGTTTTGATAGCCGAAGCCACCTACGAATCCAAATCCGTTGTCCATCTTGTCGCGGAAATAAATGCTGGCATCCTTGCCGCTGGCATCGCCCCAGCCTTTTTTTACCTTTGCGGTGAACTCGTGCTTGTCCGGTTGTTTGGTGATGATATTGATGACCCCGCCGATAGCATTGCTGCCATACAGTGAAGAAAATGCGCCGGGCACGACCTCGACGCGGGCAATATCCTCGACAAAAGGGATTCTCCAATTCACTTTTCCGGAGCTGGCATCTTGGATAGGTTGTCCGTCAAGCAGGATCAGCGTTTTATTCTGGTCTACGCCGCGCAGCGACATGCCGCTCGTTCCGATGGTGCCCTGCGACTGGCCGAGCGCTCCGCCGCGCAAATAAACGCTGGGTACCTGGTCAAGCACATCGCCGAGCCGCGAAGCGTATTTTGCTTCAATATTTTTTGTATTGACTACTGTCACTGCCGCAGGCGCATCGGAAAGCGAACTGTATGTTCTGGTTGCCGTCACCACAACCTCGCCCAGTTCCTCAACATCATCGTTCTCAGCTGCGCCAGCCACAGCAACCGGGCCAATAATACAGCCCAGGGAAAACAGCATTTGTATCTTGTTCAACCGGGGTTTCATTGAATTTATTTACTGGTTTGACGATAAAAAAGGCGAGTCACCCCGCCCTTGATACACAACAGTTTTCATAATAGGAACCTATAAGAATCCGTCACACATGCCTTCACCGATGTATCGAGATTTTGGCCCAAAAGAATATCCCTAGTAAATGTCGTGCATCGTGTTGTAGAGATTGAAGTGCCCGGTAGGCGTAATCAACCTCGGATCAGTGATTACTTTCTTCAGTGTGCGCGTCTTGTCGTCAACCACCACGATGGCGGATTTTTTGTCTTTGGCGTTCCAGACCGAAAACCATACCTCATCGCCAGCCTTGTTATATTCCGGGTGAACGACGCGTTTGGGACCCTCGCCGAGGTTTGCCCACTCTGCAATCGGCAATACGGCATATCCTTTTTCGAGCGCCTTGATGTCAAATACCGCGACCGACTGGCTGATTTTGGCATCGGGGTTAAGCGGTGTATCGACCCACAGGTTTGTAGATTTCGGATGGCTCTTGATAAACAGTGAGCCGCCGCCCTGGCCTTTCAGGATGCGCACCACTTTCCATGCATTTGCCTTGTGTTTGACAGGGTCGGTGCCAATCAGAGAGATGGCGTCGTCACCCAGGTGGCTGGTTGCCCAAACCGGCCCGAATTTCGGATCGATGAAATTGGCGCCACGGCCCGGGTGCGGAGTTTTACCCACGTCAATCGTGGCTGCCAGCTTGCCTTCCTTGATGTCGATTACCGCAATCTTGTTGGAGGCGTTGGCGGCATCCATAAAGTAGCGCTTGGTTGACTCGAAACCGCCGTCATGAAGGAAGCGCGGCGTGTCGATCGTGACCGTCTTCAGGTTGTTCAGGTCGGAGTAATTGACGATCAGCACTTTGCCGGTTTCTTTTACGTTGACCAGGAACTCGGGCTTGTAGTGAGAGGCCACGATAGCTGCAACACGCGCCTCCTTGACGAACTCATTGGTCTCAGAGGCAATGCCGCTGGTCGAAACGACTTTCAAAGGTTTCAATGTGTCGCCTTCATGGATCACGTATTGCGGCGGCCAGTAGCTGCCGGAAATCGCATACTTGTCTTCCCAGCCCTTGAACTTGGAGGTTTCCACCGAGCGTGCCTCGGCACCCGTCTTGACCTCTGCTACAACCTCTGGTGTTTTCATCCACAAGTCAATCAGGCTGAGCTTGGCATCGCGTCCGGTCACATACAGGTAACGGCCTGACGCGGAGAACCGGGAAATATGCACCGCATAGCCGGTCTTGAGTATGGTAATGATTTCTTTGGTATCGCCATCGATCAGGGCCACTTCGCCGGAGTCACGCAACGTGGTGGAAAAGAGGTTGGCGATATTGTAATCGTTCATTTTTTTTGTTGGCCGGTCTTTCACTGGCACAATCAGCTTCCAGGTAGCCTCAATATCCTTTAACCCCATTTCAGGCGGAGCAACCGGTGTTTGCTGCACATAGCGCGCCATCAGGTCGACCTCGCTCTCAGTCAGTTCGCCGGAAGAACCAAAATTCGGCATACCACCCGGTGAGCCATATCCAATAAATACTTTCAGATAATCCGTGCCTTTTTCCAGAGTGCTATCCGGCGTCAACTTTTTTCCGGTCGCGCCTTTTCGCAGCACACCGTGGCAACCTGCGCAACGCTCAAAATATATCTTGTTTGCTTTGATCATTTCATCGGCGGTCATCGCCGGAGCAATGGACGGGGCTGCTGCATCATCAGCACAAGCACTATGAATGACCAGCGGCAAAACAGCCAGGGCAGCTAGCGTTGCCAGCGTGTTTTTAAGGATTTCCTTCATGATGTTCTCCTGAATAAATAAGGCATCTGTTGACTGAACAGTCATCTGCAAATTTTATTTTTCAAATAATGATCCATTGCACAATGAAACTGCATAGGTGTTTGCCTGATTGTGGTGTAAGGAAGAGGGAGGTATTGTTGTCAGTGTTTGCCTGACACGGCACACATCCAGCGTGTTGAATGGCCGGTAGTTGGTTCTTTGCGGCCTCAAGAACGATTCAGGAATAGAAGTTCAAACTGTGCCGGATTACCCGCAGATTGGTAGCGCTGCTGTTACCGGAACAAATTTCTGACCTACGTGGGTTAGTGTGGAACTCCAAGATTGTATTCAACCTGAAACCAACGAATGAACCAAAAGGTTCCATACTTTCGGGTTCCGGCAATCAGTTCCCTGCTATCGTCATGAACGACAACTTGCTCACCCCCGCACGCTGCGCGATGGCCATGATTTGCGCCACACGCCCATAGGGAACCTCCGCATCGGCATGAACATGCAACTCGAAGTTATTGTGTGCAGCAGCCGCATCGGCAAGCCGTTGCGCCAGCTTTTCATCGTTCAGCACAATACTTTCCAGGGTGATCTGCCCTTGCGCACTGATGGTGAGAATTTGCTGCCTGGTATCCATACGCCCAGGTACCGCAGCTGTCTTGGGCAATTTTACATCCAGCGATTGCGACAGCAACGGAGCGGTAACGATAAACACGATCAACAGCACCAGCATCACGTCCACCAGCGGTGTGACGTTGATGTCGCTCATCATGTCCTGATTGGAACTATTCTGGAAGGCCATCAGTTAACCCCTTAAATTAAATCCTGTAATCGTGCTTCGATGCCAAACGCATAAAGTCATGAGCAAAATTTTCCAGATCGGCTACCGACAAGCGCATCCGCCGCAGGAAGAAGTTATACGCCAGCACTGCTGGAAGCGCGGTGGCAATGCCTATCGCTGTAGCAACCAACGCTTCGCCGATAGGCCCAGCCACCACATCCAGACTTGCCGAGCCTGTTTTGCTGATCTCTGTCAGTGCATGCATGATGCCCCACACCGTGCCGAACAATCCGACAAAGGGCGCAGTGGAGCCTATACTGGCCAGCATCGCCAAACCGCCCTCGAGTTTCCGCTGCAGATTCTGCACAGCTTGACGCAAACTCCGCTCCAAGCCGTCTTGAGGCGAACCGAGATGTTTCATGTCGCCGCCTTTTTGTTGTGCATCGCGCAACTCGGCAAATCCTGCCTGAGCAAGATTCGCTTGCTTGCCGGGCATTTCCTCACTGATACGTGCCGCCTGTTGCCATTCCTTGGCCGCCCAGAATGATTCGTTGAAAACACGATTGTCCTTACCGTCACGCCAGTACTGCCACAGCTTGATCGCAATGGTCGACCAGGTAATGATGGAAAACAGCACCAGCAAGCCGAGTGTGGCGTTAATGATCGGAGACGATGACATCAGGGAAATATTCATTCAGCTTCTTTCAAAATAAAGGGGATTGGAACTAAAAACCACTTGGAAACTACCTGCCCATTCTGGCGCGCCGCAACAAACTTCCAACCTCGTACCGCCTGCATCGCCGCGTTATCCAGAACATCGCGCCCGCTGCTTTGATGTAGCTTGACCTGACCCGGCATACCGCTTTCCAGAACCTCGACATACATCACCACCCTGCCCTGCCAACCCATACGCCGCGCCACCATCGGATAAACCGGAGGTGGATTGTTCAGATAAGCCGCATGGTAATCCGGCTCACGATCCGGCAGGCTGGACGAAGCATTATCGGACTGGGCAGATGCGCTCTCCGATGGCGTCGATACGTCCGGCGCTTCAGCAGGAGTGTCCGTCGCAATGTCTGAAGGTGTGGACGGTATATCCGAAGGTATGTCGGGTGCCGCGACTTTCTGCACAGGTTTGGATTGGATCACCTTTTGCGTCACCACCTGCTTCTGTTCCACCGCTTCAGTTTGCGGAGGGCTGGGCAACGCCATGCTGATCGACATTTCGCGAGGCATTGATTTGGATTCGCTGGACAGCGAGGTATAAGACCACAGCAGCAATGCATGCACAAGCACCACCAATGCCACGACAAACGAGCGGTCGCGCATTGGCAAATCATCAGGGTTTTGAATAGCCGGCATTGTCAAACAAATCTGCGAATTCATGGTTTCAACGTGAACTATATTGTTCTTTGATCCACTGTTCCACTTCTTTTTGCGCAACTTTGCCGCTGACGGCGGTCACTTCGCCTTTAGCGCTGAAAAAGTAGGTACGAGGCAATTCACCCTGCCACGTCTTGTCAACCTCGAAGCGCAAGCGTTCTGTATAGCTGTCGGCAAACACCCAAGCCTCGGCCTTTCCCAGGGAATATTTTGCCAGGGCAGCGGAAACCTGGTTTTCTTCTTCCAGCGTATCGGTAGATACCAGCGCCAAATCAAGATTGGGATATTTCCTGGTCAGTTTTTTCAGCATGCCAAGTTCGACCCTGCAATAACCGCAGCTCAACGACCAGAAGTTGAGGATGAAGGGTTTTCCCTGCCGTGCAGCAACAATCTGCTGATAACTACCGCGGACAAACGGCTTGATTTCCTGCGCAGCCAAGGTCGCTTGCGGAACAAAAGATAATACGGTCAGGCTCAGCCCCATCAGGAAGCTAAACAGCTTCATTTATTTTCCCCGCTAAATTCGATCAGGCGATATCCTTCCTTCAATGTATTCCAGGACAGGTATACCCGGTTACTATCGCCGAGCAGCATGGGGCTGTCGGAAACGTCGGCTGTTGCCGCCAATTTTTTGGGTGCAGACCATGACTTGCCGCTGTCGCTGGAGATCATTCCGAAAATTCCGGTGCTCTCGCCGTCGAATTCCTTCCAGGCAAGATAAACGCGTTTGCCCAGACTAAGCACAAAAGGATGTGCCGGTTGTGCTTCGAAGTTGCCGAAATTCAGCGGACTGGAAAAAGTCTTGCCCTGGTCGGATGAATTCGCATAGAAAAGGCCGTGACGTTCGGGGGCGTTGCTGAACCAGGTTGCATGGTATACGCCGTCAGAGGCAATGGAAATGGATGGCCCGTGATGCGGGCAGGCGGCGATATTCCAGTTTTCGTGGCTGAGCCGCACAGGTTTCATTTTGCCATCCAGCTTGACCAGCGCGTGGTCGCGGACATTGGAGTCGAAAATATGGCGCCATATCACGACAGGATAATCGTCGGTGTCTATCGCCATCGCAACGCGGCAGCATTCGCAGGTGTGATCGACGGCCTTGAGGTTGGCTTTAAAACTCTTGCCCTCATCATCGGAGACGGCGTAAAAAATTGCTATGCCACTGTATTTCTCCCCTTTTTTATTTGCCTCTGAAGCGGCGCGCTTATCCAGCCATGCAATGTAAATCTGGCCGCGTTTGTTTAATCCCATCGCCTCGAAACGGTGAGTAAATGCCTCGAGGTTGTCATTCACCGTGATCGGAGCAGAAAAGCTTTTTCCTCCATCTACAGATCGGCTGAAGCGGACATTACCGGAGAAAGGCGTTTCCATGCTTCGGGTGTAGGAAACATAAATATTACCGTTGCCGGCCACTAGAATTTTCGGCCGGTTTTCCCCGTCTGCGGCAACAAATTCCGTTTCCGGATTCACAATAACGGGCTCACTGAAGGTTTTGCCCTGATCATCAGAATGGCTCACCATCACATGACCATCCTTCGCTGACGCCAGCCACAGACGCCCTTTCGCATCGAACGTGGCAGTTGCAGCAAGCGGCTGGCGGGCAAGGGATGTTTGCCACATCTTTGCCATGTCGTGGGGCTGTTTGGGTGCAGGCTGTGCCTCAGCCAGCGCCTGACCCAGACCATTTGCGATGAGAAACAAAGCAAGTAACACTTTTTTCATTTTTTCCACTCTCTTCGGTCCAGAATTATTTTTTTTACGTCAAGTAACATACCCGACGTTCCGGCAAAAAACATACTGTTTTAAACGGGCGGCAGCCGGCATGGGCTGCCGTCGTCATTATCTCTTGCTATCAAAGTTGTAGTTCAGGCCAACCATCAGGCTGCGTGGCGCACCCACCGTGTATTGATTTTGCGTGTTGGCGTTATAAATACCGGTACCAGAATAGGTGCTCGTAGCCGAATCGGAATAAAGTTTATTGGTCAGGTTGCGGCCTTGCAGCCAGGCTTCCCAGCCGCCTGCGAACTGATAATTGCCGCGCATATTAAGCAGTGCATGGCCGGAGTAACGCACGGTATTTGCGTTGTTCATCCAGTAGGCCCCTTGATTGACCAACTCCAGCGCAATACGCGCACCCTGTACCGGCTTGTAGCCAATCTCTGCCGTGGTGATATTGCTCGGTGCCTGCGGCATTTCCTTGCCGCTGTAATCAAGCGTGCCGGACACTTTATACTGAACGAAACGGTGGCTCGCGACAGTCGTACCAAAGCGTGCATCAAACGCCCCGGTCTCCCAGCCCAAACCCAGTTCCAGACCGCTGCTGCGCGTACGCCCGGCATTGCGGTTTTCAGTGACACCCGGAGAGATGGTATAGCTCACGATAGTGTCACGCCCGTCCAGACGATACAAGGCGGAATCCAGTTTCAGCGCTCCGTCCAGGAACGCTGTGCGCATGCCGATCTCGTAGTTGTTATAGGTGGCTGGGTTCAGGTTGGGCACGTTATTTGTGCCAAATAACTGGAGCACTTCAGGCGGCGTAAAACCCTCGCTGATATTGGTATATAAGCTGGATTCTTTGCTTAGCGCATAGGTTGCTCCCACTTTAGGGCTGAAATGCGAAAAGCTGCGCGACTGATTTGCCGCACCATAATTAACTCCCGGTGTCAGATTGTTTTTATAGTCGTAATTGATCGAGTCGGAACGCCCGCCCAACACCACGCGCAGCTTTTCTGCCGGGGACAATTCGAACTGACCAAACAGCGCGGTATTCTTGATATCGGTATTAAAATTGCGCACCCCTACCGGGTTGAGAGTGTTATTCAAGGTGTAGCTGACATATCGACCCGTTGCCAAATCCCTGACTACCCTTAAATTATCGCTGACATATGGATTGGAGGTTTGATCAAAATATATCCCGGCAACGAGACGCGAAGCCAGCCAGTCGAATTCCTGGGTGTGCTTCAAATCAAGGCCTAACGAACTGACGTGGTTGTTGTTGATCGTTCCTTTGCAGACAGTTCCTGCGCAGCCAAAAATCGTATAGCTCGGAATCTGGCCGTGGTCATTTTGGCGCGTAAATACAGTGGCAGTGGTCTGTCCATTGTGGGTGGTTTCGCCTTCCCAGGCGACATTCATCCGCGTCGTTTTATCCTTGCGGTAAGTGAACGTGTTGTAGCTATAGCCAGGGCGGGCACGATAATCATTTTCAAACAAACTGCCTGTCATGGAGCTATCAAGATTATTGTGCGTCAATGTCGCATGAACAAGCGACGTGGCACCCAGGACATAATCGCCGCGCAAGGTAAAAGAATCCTTGGAAGCTTTGCTGTAGTCCTGCCAGTTATGGTCGTTACGGCGCGAACTGTAGTGGGAAAAACGCAAACCAAAATCTCCCCAGGTATTGCTGGCTCCCGTGTCCAGGCGCCTGAAGCCCGCTGTATTGTCATTTCGCAGGCCTACGCTGGCATAAGGCGTTGGCGAAGGACGCGCGGTCATGAAGTTCACCGCCCCGCCCACCGCATTGCTTCCGTATAAAGAGGACGCCGCGCCCTTCACTACTTCCACGCTTTCGGATCCCGCCAGATTCATTTCATTCAGAGAGTTGTGATTGAAAACGCCCAGCGGTCGAATGGGAATACCGTCTTCCAGATATTGATATACGGCGTTGGTGCTGTTCGGCTGGCGAATGCCCATGCTGTGCTGCTCATTGCCCAGATCGTTCCAGCTCACGCCGGCGATGCGATTGATTACATCACCCATGGTTTTCGGCTTGTCGCGCTTCAGCGCCTTATCACTCACCACACCAATCGCCATTGGCGTCTTCGACAATTTTGTAGCTGTGCGAGAGCCGCTCACTACCACCTCGTCAAGCATCGCTGCGCCTTCCGCCCCAACTGCGGCTGGCGCCTCGGATTTCTGGGCTTCTTGTGCTTTGCTTACACCAGCCTCATCCGGCATCGCCGAATCTTCAGCCGCAAACACCGCATTCGCAAAACTCAAATAGAAACAGCTCAACGCAAATAAAGCTCCTCTTTTAAACGACTGCCTATTCATTACTGCACTCCTTGGTATTTTAGTGGTCAAGTTTGGCTTGGAAAACTCTCTGGTGCTACTCATTGAAAAACTGTCTATGGATACATCAGATTGCCGTGCTCCAGTGTTTACCTCGCAAGTAACAGGCATCTCCTTCACTTTCATCTTTCTTTCCCCCAAATGATAATTATCAATAGTAAATTCATCGGGCGGATTCTAGAGATGGATAATTGATTTTGGAATGTGGCAAATTGCCGCGCGACAAAATGTCGCAGGGGCAGAACGTTGCAGTTTCTTGTGGTGAAGTCTAATATCCGCGCGGCGCATGACATGTCGCAGTTACAACATGTCGCATCTCAATTTTTGCGCTTCATTCGGCGAACAGGATTTAGCGAATATATGCTTTTATTTTTTCAGATATTCGCGACCGAATTGCATAACGATGAATACGTAGCACTTGCATAGATAGCAGGTGTGCAATTTCAATTGCCAATTGAACTATTGATTACACTTTGAGTCACTCACCTTATTTTTGCTCATGTATACTGGTTTGATGCGAATAATATTCTGCACATTACTTTGTCTCTGGAGCGGCTTGCTTGCCGCCGAAGAAACTTCCGATCCGTTCAGCACTGAGGAAATGCTACCTCCCAAACCGGCGTTGCGCATGGGTGGCGCGGCTGGCGATCCTTGTGCTGAGGCGATGCCCGACCGCGCGCTCAATCTCCTGGAGGTAGTCAACTTCGCATTGTGCAACAACCCGCAAACCCGTGAGGTGTGGGCGAGTTCGCGGGTTCAGGCAGCACAGATCGGCGTGAGCAAGGCTAGCTATCTGCCCAGCGCAACCTTGAACGCTTCCGATAATCGCAGTAAAACAGGAGCCGCTGCCAGTGTAGATCAGCGCAGCGTTGGCATCACGCTTTCCTATCTGTTGTACGATTTCGGGGCAAGGGCTGCCAATCTGGAAAATGCGCGCCAATTGCTTACCGCTGCGATTGCGACCCAGGACAGCACAGTGCAAACAGTTTTTCTTGCTGCGGTACAGGCTTTTTATCAGGCGCAGGCGACCCTTGCCGCGCTCGATGCTTCACTTGAATCGGAACGCGCAGCCAAGGAAAGTTTTGCCGCCGCTCAAGCTCGCTATAGCGCAGGAAGCGCAACGCCTGCCGACAAGCTGCAGGCTCAAACAGCCTATTCTCAGGCCACGCTGAATCGCATTACCGCCGATGGCAACCGGAAAAACGCGCAAGGTACGCTGGCAAATATGCTCGGGCTGGATGCCAACCGGAATGTAATGTTGGTAGCCGCCAATAAATCGGCAATGCCGGATGATTTTGAAGGGGATATCAGCACGCTGATCGAAGAAGCGCGCCGGCGCCGCCCGGATTTACAAGCTGCCGCTGCGCAGGTCAGGGCTGCGGAAGCCAGTGCCGAAGCTACCCGCGCGACGGGCAGACCTACTATCTCCCTGACCGGAAAGGCAGATCAAAATAGCAGCTCGGGAATCAACTCACACAGCTCATTGGTCGGTATCAATTTAAGTGTGCCGATATTTTCCGGCTATGCGCCGACCTATCGTGTGCGCGCAGCCGAATCGCAAGTGGATGCCAAAAATGCACAACTGGAACGGCTGCGTTTGCAAGTGGCTCTGGATGTATGGACGGCATATCAGCATCTCACCACTGCGACACAATCATTGCGTTCCACGGCTGATTTGCTGAATAGCGCAGAACAATCGGAACGAGTCGTGCTGGGTCGTTACAAGGCAGGTGTGGGAAGCATGCTGGATGTGCTGAATGCACAAAGCGCCTTGGCCAGCGCACGACAGCAACGCATCCAGTCCACCTTTGACTGGAACATCAGCCGCGCCACGCTTGCCCAGACAATGGGTAGTCTGGATGCAGATTTGTTGAACAGCCTTCCGGATGCGAAAGCAAACAGCACAGCAATAATAGACGACAATAAAAGCCGACCATGAAAAAATTATTGCGTTCCCCTGTTGCCCTGTTTTTCATCACCGCTGCCGTCATCGCTGCAGGCATAGCCACATACCGGCAGTTATATATGGTCTCACCAGAGCAGCAATACCGGTTTCAGGCCGTGGAAAAAGGCGATATCAGCCAGACCGTTTCAGCCAACGGCACGATCAACCCGGTGACGCTGGTTAACGTGGGAACTCAGGTTTCAGGCACGGTAAAAAAACTTTATGTGGATTTCAACAGCAAGGTTCAGAAAGGGCAAATATTACTGGAGCTGGATGATGCCTTGCTCTCCGCACAGCAAAAGCAAAGCCTGGCCAATGTGCAGAGCGCAATTGCCTCGCTTGAATTGGCAACAGCAAATGAAGCCCGAATGCGCAGCCTGTTCTCGCAGGAATATGTCTCACGACAGGAGCTGGATAACGCCATCCAGGCGAAAAAAGCCGCCCAAGCGCAATTAGAGTTAACACAGGCAACCGTAGAAAAAGATCGTGCCAACCTTGCCTACTCGGTGATCCGCTCACCGGTGTCAGGCGTGGTGGTGGACCGTTCAGTGGATGTTGGCCAAACCGTTGCAGCCAGTTTGCAGACCCCAACGCTTTTCAAGATCGCGCAGGATCTGTCCAAGATGCAGATTGATTCAAATTTCGCAGAGGCTGATATCGGCGGCATCCAGGTCGGCCAAGCAGTGCGCTTTACTGTGGATGCGTTTGCGGAACGCCGCTTTCGCGGCGAGGTTAAACAGATACGGCTTAATCCGACAACTGTATCTAACGTAGTCACCTACGACGTGGTGATCAATGTAGACAATCCCGAACAGATTTTATTACCCGGCATGACTGCTTATGTGAGCATCGCCGTGGCCGAACGCAAGGATGTATTGCTGGTTCCCAATGCAGCGCTGCGTTTCAAACCCGCCAATACCGGAATACCAAAGCCTTCAGCTAATCAAAGCACAACACCCAACCAAAAGAATGACGCTCAAAAGAACGGAGGCCGCCCAGGCGACACACCGGGTAGCGCCAAAACCAAACATGACGCATTTTCCGGCAAGGTGTATGTGCTGGAGAATGGTGCATTGAAACCGGTCAGCGTGTTGCTCGGTGTCACCGACAACCGCAACACCGAAATCGTCGGCGGCGAACTCAAGTCGGGCGAACAGATTGTGATAGGCGAAGCGCAAACGGCAGACAAACCGTCCGGCTCGAGCGGCAGACCGCCGATGAGAATGTTCTAATGGCTGATCACGTCATTCGTATCGAAAGCTTGCATAAGTCCTATGAAACATCTGCCGGGCAGTTTCCTGCATTAAAGGATGTCAGCCTCGACATCATTACCGGTGAGTTTGTCGCGATTATGGGCCCATCCGGATCAGGCAAATCCACCTTCATGAATCTCCTCGGTTGCCTCGACAAACCCAGTGCCGGGTGTTACGTACTGGATGGCCGCAACGTTGCGGAACTGAGCAAGGATGAACTGGCCTTGCTGCGTAATCTCACCATCGGCTTCGTGTTTCAGGGTTTCAATCTGTTGCCGCGCATGTCACTGCTGGAAAATGTCGCCCTGCCGCTGATCTACTGCGGCGTGGCGCACGAGGAGCGCCAGCGGCGTGCGCAAGATCTGCTCGACAAGGTTGGACTGAAAGGCTACGCAGACTCCATGCCCAATAAAATTTCCGGAGGACAACAACAGCGCGTGGCGATTGCACGCGCCTTGGTCAACCGTCCTCGCCTGATCCTTGCAGATGAACCCACCGGTAATCTCGACAGCCAGACAAGCGAAGAAATCATGGTGTTGTTCGAGGAGCTGAACCGCGAAGGCATCACCATCGTACTGGTTACCCATGAAGCGGACATCGCACGACACGCCAAACGCCAAGTGAAATTTCATGACGGGCGAATCGTCAGCGATCAGCCAACGCCACATATGGAGCACATCGCATGAGCATGCTATTCGCCATGCTCGGCGAAGCCTGGCGCGCGATGGGCGCAAACCGGTTACGCACTCTGCTTACCATGCTCGGGATGGTGATCGGTGTCGGCGCAGTGGTACTGATGATGTCGATCGGGCAAGGCGCCCAATATGCGATCAAACAATCCATAGCCGCGATGGGCAGCAACCTGTTTGTGCTGCTTTCAGGACACACCACAACCGGCGGTGTGCGTTCTGGAAGCGGCGGTGCTCATACCCTGACTGTCAGTGATGCCGAGGCGATCGCCGAACTGCCCGGCGTGCAAGCCGTCGCGCCGATAGACCCCGGCAACGCACAAATCGTGTACGGGCCGAACAACTGGAACACCTCAGTCCTCGGCACCACCCCGAAATATCTGGAAGTGCGTTCATGGCCGGTGATTTCTGGAGATTCTTTCACCGACTCGGATGTGCGCTCAGCCACGCGCGTCGCACTGATCGGCAAGACTGCCGCAGAAAATATATTCGGCGATGAAGATCCGGTCGGCAAAACCTTCCGTATCCGGCAAAGCCCGTTTGTCATCCTCGGAACATTGGCAGTCAAGGGCCAAGGCATGGATGGGCGCGACCAGGACGACACCATTCTCATCCCGCTTACCACCGCGCAGCGCCAAGTGTTCGGCTCCCAGTTTCCGGGCACGGTACGCATGGTCATGGTGCAAGCGACTACCCAGGAAATCATGCCAACTTTGGAAAAATCCATGACCGATCTGTTGCGCCAGCGGCACCGCACGCGCGAAGGCATGGATAGCGATTTCTTCCTGCGCAACCTTACCGCCGCAGCGAACTCGGCAGCGGAGAGCACACGCATCATGTCGCTGCTCCTCGGCGCGATTGCATCGGTTTCATTGCTGGTGGGCGGCATCGGCATCATGAACATCATGCTGGTCTCGGTAACCGAGCGTACCCGCGAGATCGGCATCCGCATGGCGATCGGCGCGCGCGAACGCGACATCCTGCTGCAATTTCTGCTGGAAGCCATCATCATCTCGGTGGTCGGCTGCTTCATCGGCCTGCTATTGGGCATCGGCGGCGCACTGCTGGTCAATGCGTTAACCGGCACCATGGTTATCATATCGGTCAGTTCGGTTGTCGTAGCTTTCAGCGTCGCAGCGACGGTGGGTATCTTTTTCGGATTTTACCCGGCGCACAAAGCGGCCCAGCTTGATCCGATAGAAGCGTTGCGCTACCAGTAAAACGCGTTTAAAAATAATTCATGCGCATCAATCCACAGATTAATAATAGATCCAGATAAGGTTTTTTAAATGGAAGTCATGTCCAAAACAGAATCTTCGGCAAAATCCTTGGCTCACAACAAGCAGCGCAAGCGAATCGTGCTGGCCGCCATTCTGCTTATTGCGTTGGCCACCGGAATCTGGTTCTGGCAAGCCGGCAGCTCCGCAGCAAAACCCAAGGGAGCCGGGGTAGTCCAAGTGGTAAGTTCCCTGGTTACACAGGCCGATGTCTCGGTCAGGCTCACAGCCAACGGCACTGTATCAGCTCTGCAAACGGTTGATGTGCGACCACAGATCAGTGCCACGATCAAAGCTGTGCATATCAAGGAAGGACAGTTCGTGCGCAAGGGAGACCGACTGTTCACTCTTGATTCGCGCACCGAGGATGCCAATCTCAGCAAGGCCGAAGCACAGGCGGTTAAGGATCGCGCCGATCTGGCGAACGCCGAACGGAATCTTGAACGGTTGCGCGGGTTGTTACAGCAAGAATATATTTCGCAGTCCGAGTTTGATGCCGCGCAGAATCAGGTGGACGTATTTCGAGGCCAACTTGCAGTTGATCTGGCCTCCCTGGAGGCAAGCCGCGTGGCTCGCAGTTACAACGAGATATCAGCGCCGATTGCCGGGCGCACGGGCGCCATTGCCGTATACCCGGGAAGTCTGGTACAGCCAGGCACTTCGACCGCGAGTGGCGCGGTGCTGGTGAGTATTACGCAGATCGATCCGATTAACGTCAGCTTCACATTGCCTGAACGCGAGCTTGCAGGGTTACAGCAAGCCTTTGCCAAAAGTAAAGTATCTGTAACCGCAAAGCTAAATTTTGCCGACCAAACAGAACTGAAAGGCCGACTGGTATTCATCGACAATGCAGTGGATATTGCAAGTGGAACCATTCGACTCAAGGCAGAGTTTCCCAATGCGGATAATCGCCTCTGGCCTGGGATGTTCGTTACGGTGGCGCTTGCACCGCGCACGCTGGCTGGAGTTCTTACGGTTCCCGTTCAAGCGGTGCAGACCGGGCCGGAAAAAAAATTCCTTTACGTGATCGGGGATGACCGCAAGGTGACATCGCTGCCCGTCAATGTGCGCTTGATCCAGGACGGTTTCGCCGTGATTGAGGGTGTAGAAGCGGGTATGCGTATCGTCGTGGAAGGCGCACAGAACCTCAGGCCGGGTAGTGTGGTGAACGAGGCCAAGGCTGGTGACAAAACCCCGGAAAAAACCTCAGAAAAAATCGCCGACAAGGCTGCCGCGCAACCCAACAGCACAGGCAAGCAATGAACCTTTCCGAGCTGTGTATCCGCCGTCCGGTCATGACGGTGCTGCTGTCGGCCTCCGCAGTGCTGGCCGGCATCTTTGCCTACGGCAGTATACCTATTGCCGCACTGCCGAGTTACGACACGCCCACCATCTCGGTCAACGCAACGCTTCCCGGTGCCAGTCCGGAAACCATGGCTTCTTCGGTGGCCACGCCACTCGAGCGCCAGTTCTCCACCATTTCCGGCTTGGCCGTCATCAGTTCGACGAGTACGCTGGGCAATACCTCGATCACGCTGGAATTCGATCAGGGCCGCAATATCGACAGCGCCTCCATCGATGTGCAGGCGGCGTTGCTGCGCGCACAGCGTTCGCTGCCGACGGAAATGACCACGCCGCCGTCCTATCAAAAGGTTAATCCCGCCGACGCGCCGGTCATTTTTCTTTCCCTGACATCGCCCTCGATGCCGCTTTCGGATCTGAACAGTTTTGCCAGCAACCTTATTTCGCCGACGCTTTCCACCCTTCCCGGCGTAGCGCAGGTAAACATCAACGGGCAGAAAAAATATGCCGTGAGGGTGCTCGTGAAACCGGAGGCGCTCGCGGCACGAAACCTGACCGTTAATGACATTGCCAATGCTTTGAATAGCGCCAATGCCAATTCACCGGTCGGCACGCTCGACGGGCCGCGCCAGACGCTCATCATCCAGGCTAACCGCCAGCTCGGCAATGCCGCCGCGTTTGCCAACCTGATTGTGGCTACCGCTCCGAGTGGCAGCCCGGTGCGGCTCTCCGAGGTCGCGGTGATCGAAGACAGCGTAGAATCGGTGAAGACGGCAAGCTGGGCCAACGGCGAACGCGCCATCACACTTTCGGTGCAGCGCCAGCCAGGCGCAAATACCGTGTCAACGGTGGATGCGATCAAGGCGGCAATGCCCCGGCTCATTGCCCAGATGCCGTCGTCGGTTCAACTCAAACTGCGCAATGACCGCTCAGTGTCAATCCGCAATGCAATCCACGATGTACAAATCACGCTGGCAATCACCATCGTCCTCGTCTTGCTGGTGATGTTCCTGTTCCTGCGCAAGGCTACCGCCACCTTCATTCCGGCGCTGTCGCTGCCGATTTCGCTGTTGGGAACGGTAGCGCTGATGGATGCCTTCGGCTACAGCCTGGACAACATATCGCTGCTCGCCATTACTCTTGCGGTCGGATTGGTGGTGGATGACGCCATCGTGATGCTTGAAAACATTGTGCGCCACGTCGAGAATGGTATGACGCCGCTGCAGGCCGCGCTGCATGGGTCGAAGGAAATGAGTTTCACCATCATTTCCATTTCCATTTCGCTGGTCGCGGTGTTCATTCCGATCTTCTTCATGCCCGGCGTGATCGGGCTGCTGTTCCATGAATTCGCCGTCGTGGTGGGGGTCGCCGTGCTGGTGTCGGCGGCGGTGTCGCTCACGCTGATCCCAATGCTGGCCAGCCGTTACTTGGGCCATCATGAAACCGAAGGACGAAGCATGAAATGGACCGCATGGTTTGAGCGTGGATTCGCCCAAGTACTGGAATCCTACGAACGCGCGCTCGACTGGTCATTGCGTCACAACCGCTTGGTACTTGGAATCGCGGTCAGTACCCTGATTGTTACCTTCGCGCTGTTCGTGGCCTTGCCCAAAGGTTTTTTCCCCAATGAAGATATCGGTCAGGCACTGATCACAGTGGAGGCGGTCGAGGATATTTCCTTTCCCGCCATGGCCGAATTGTTGCAGCGCACGGGTAACGTGATCCGTGCCAATCCCGCCGTTGATACACTCATTGTCAACGCCAGCAGCAGCAACAGCGGACGCCTGTTTATGAGCCTCAAGCCGCAAGGCGAGCGCCTGCCCATAGACAAGGTAATTGAGGAGTTGCGCCGTGACGTGCGCGCCATCCCCGGTGTCAACGTTTTCATGAACCCCATCCAGAACCTCAGGCTAGGTGGTAATGTCAGCAAGAGCCGCTATCAATACATCCTGCGCAGCGTACGCGCTGAAGAACTGCGCGCGGCGTCAGATGGCCTGATGTCACGCATGCGCGAGGAAACAATCTTCCGCGATGTCACCAGCGATTCGCAACTGAAAGGCTTGCAGGCACGAATCAATATTAACCGCGACAAGACCAACTTGCTGGGCGTGCAGATCGCTGACATCCGTTCCGCGCTCTACAGTGCTTTTGGCGAGCGTCAGGTCTCGACGATCTATACTTCAAGCGACAGTTACCAGGTCATTATGCAGGTCACCGCAGAGGATCGTGCCGACGAGCGTGCCTTTGACAAAATATATGTGCGCGCCAAAAACGGTACGCTGGTTCCATTATCAAGCGTTTCAACCGTCGAACGCGAAGTGGGGCCAATCTCGATCAATCACGCAGGACAGCTTGTGGCGGTGACGGTTTCCTTCAATCTTGCCCCAGGTGCATCACTGGGCGATGCATCCAGTCGCATCGAGCAATTCAAACGCGAACTCATTATGCCGGTGAGCATTCTCACCAGCTACGGCGGCGACGCGGCAGCATTCCAATCTTCCCAATCAAGCCAGGTGGTGCTGATCGCCGCCGCGCTGCTGGTGATCTATGTGCTGCTTGGCGTGCTATACGAGAGTTACATCCATCCGATCACCATTCTTTCCGGACTGCCCTCTGCTGCGATTGGAGCACTGGTAATGTTGTGGCTGTTCAACATGGATCTTTCGATCATCGCCATGATCGGCATCCTGATGCTGATCGGCATCGTCAAGAAAAATGCCATCATGATGATCGACTTTGCACTGGATGCGCAGCGCAATGGCGGAATGGCGCCGCGTGAAGCGATCCGCACTGCATGCCTGCTGCGCTTCCGCCCGATCATGATGACCACTTTGGCAGCACTGATGGGCGCAATGCCTATCGCCCTTGGTATGGGCGCAGGCGCAGAACTGCGCCAACCGCTGGGTCTCGCTGTAGTCGGAGGATTATTGTTCTCACAGGTGATCACGCTTTTTATCACGCCGGTGATCTACCTTTACCTTGATCGCTTTTCGGGAAGTGGTCCCCTCAAACTTGCTGGCGACGACTAAAGATATCGTTTCGAGCAAATTGAAATGGCAGATTCAACTTCTCAATGTGCCATTTATTTTGCTCTGCCAATGACCCGACAGACGCAAGGCTGCGAGCTATTGAAACAGCCTAAGTACCGTAACGCGTTTCAACCCGTATGCCAATTTCTTTTAGCATTGGAATAGGTAAAGTGCCGCCAGCACAGACGATGACAACATCATTGGGGATTTCCATAGGTTGACCGTTAATATCCAATTGGACGCGGTCGTTGGTAATTTTAATTACCTTTGATTTCATCAAGACTTTAATTCGACCACCCTGCTCCGCAGCTTTGATGCGTTCGCGATTTTTCGGCTTTGCGCCGGTGAAAACTTCACTGCGATGTATCAGAGTCACTGTCGTACCAGGCTCATCAGCCAAAGAAAGCGCTGCCTCAAGAGCAGAATCTCCGCCACCGACAACCAGAGCATGTTTTCCTTGATACTGGCTTGAATCTACCAGGCGATAGCACACTTTCGCCAACTCTTCCCCGGAAACCTCCAGCTTGCGGGGTGTACCGCGACGTCCAACAGCGAGAAGTACGCTTCCGGTTTTGTATTGTCCCTTGGGTGTTGTGACGATGAACTTCCCGTTTTCATGGCGAAGCGAGTCCATGCGCTCGTTGAAATTAATCTTGATACCGGTTTTATTGGCCACATCTGTCCACAATTCGATCAGCGCCTCCTTGCTGATCTCGGTTAATTTTATGATTCCGATTTGTGGCAGGGTCATCGGTGCAGTCATCACGATTTTTTGGCGGGGGTAATGAAGCGCAGTCCCGCCGATTGCATCCTCTTGCTCAAGGGTAAGATAACGCAGGCCGGCTTCCTGTGCCCCCAGAGTGGCTGAAATGCCAGCCGGCCCCGCTCCAATGATGATTACGTCGTAGTCTGTACCGGCGACACGCCGTTTTTTGATGTTTGAAATGGCCTGCTTGCCCTGTTCCACAGCCTTGCGGATCAGCCCCATGCCGCCAAGTTCGCCGGCGATAAACAAGCCCTCGATGTTGGTTTCAAAATTAGAACTGACAAAGGGAATGTCGATTCCGCGTTTCTCAGTACCGAATACAAGGCGGATTGCACCGGACGGGCATACCGCAGCGCAGGCGCCGTGACCAATGCAGACAGACGGATTGATAAAATACCCCTTGTGATCGATAATCCCGATGGCTTTTTCAGGGCATTCTTTCGCGCACGACACGGCACCGATACAGATAGCTGGATCAATATAAGGATGCAGCGATGGCGGCTCAGTAAGACCCGCAGCTATTGCCTCCTGCCATTCAGCTTGAGCTTCGGTTGAGCGTTTGCGGTTTTTCCTCCTGAAAATAATTATCAGAATAACCAGCGGTATCAGATAAATCGCGTAAATAAGTAATTCGTGCATTTGATTTTGTGTTGTTTTTGCAACAAGAATTTGGACTCGCTAATCTTAGTGTAAATAAGAAGTTAGCGCTACTATTTCGCTCATAGCACGCCCACTTCGTTTTGCAACCCCGGCATCAGTATCCCCGGCATCAGTTCGTGCTGTATCATAAACACAATGTATTTAGTATTGGCTGAAGAGCGGGTCTTTTTGAATTTTTCAAATTAACTAACCCCTGCTGTTTTTTTGTGCCTCGGTAAATCAAGTATGAGAACTAATCGCAGTGTCAGCTATCAGGGAAAGCACGTTTTGAGAGGGGCCGAATGGAACCTTGGCGAACTAGCCGTCTACGCCGCTCCCAGCGTGCCGGGCAAAAAAACCTCCAAGATTCATAAAAAATAGCCCCATGGTGATGCAACAGAACCTTATCCCCTTCCTGAATCTCGACGAAGGCATGCTGAAAGAAATGATCCCGCTGGGTACGGTGAGAACGTACCCCAAGGGCAGCATCATCGTTCATACCGGCGATATTTCCGACTCGCTCTACGTCATCCTGTCTGGCCGGGTCAAGGTCTTCATCAGCGACGAGGACGGAAAGGAGTTCATATTGAGCACGATCAGCCCCGGCGACTATTTTGGTGAGGTTGCGCTGGATGGCGGGCCGCGTACCGCGTCCATCATGACCTTGGAGGCATGCCGCTTCTTCGTCATCCCCAAGGCCGAGGTCAAGGCGCTGATCGAGCACCATCCCGATTTTGCACGCGATCTGATCGGGCGCCTGATTCGCAAAGTGCGCAACCTTGCGGACAGCGTGCACAACCTGGCGCTCTTGAGCGTGTATTGCCGCCTGCTGAAGTTCATCGAGGAACAGTCCACCCAGTGCGAAGACGGGCGCCTCGCCACCGAACGCCTGACCCAGCAGGAAATCGCTGCGCGCGTCGGCGCTTCGCGCGAAATGGTCAGCCGTATCATCACCGATCTCACCAACTGCGGCTACATCTCCGTAGAGAACAGGCGAATCATAGTGCACAAGGAACTTCCGGAGCACTGATGCCGACATGAACGCTCTCGCTCCCCGGATCACCGTCGAATGTGAATATGTCACATTGCGGCTGTGCGATCCGTCATAGATACGAGGACGCAAAACGCGTAAATTCTGTTCCGATCAGAGTGGGCTGGCATGGCTACTTGGCAAAACAGTAAATTCTGGAGCAGCAAGTTGAACTTGAGCAATGTATGTCTGTCACATTCACTTAATTCTTTCGCTTGCAACAAGCCCATAAATAATTACATGGAAATTAACACTGCATGAACACTCAACAAAAATCCGATGTCAGCTTTCTAGACAATACCTTGAACGTATTGTGGCACGCCACTGTCTGGGTGTTGACTGTCATTACAGTCGCGCTTGCATGGTTTGTGGCAACAGAAAGACCATATAAAGCAGGTGACACGATTGGCTACAATCTGGGCCTGGTTGGCGGTAGCATGATGTTAGTGCTGCTGGTTTACTCTTTACGTAAACGTGTGGGATTCATGAAGAATGTGGGGCCAGTACGCCACTACTTCGCATTCCATATGATTCTTGGGGTTTTAGGCCCCCTTTTGGTGATATTTCATACCACCTTCAAAATCGGCTCATTGAATAGCCGTATCGCGCTCTACTCGATGTTGTTGGTGGCAGGCAGCGGATTGGTCGGACGTTATGTTTACCGGCACATTCACCAAGGCCTTTATGGCCGCCAGACAACATTGGCCGAAGCGGAGCAACAGTTGAATGAAAGCGCCGAAAGTGTGCAAAGCATATTAAGCATTGCCCGGGGCATTGAAGAAAAGCTTGAAAACTTCCATTCTTATTCCGTAAGCAAATTGGATGGCACTTTGGCGCGCAGCTGGCGCTTTATGACCTTGCGTATGCGCGGACATAGTCTTGCGCGTGCAGTTCAGAAAGAAGCTTGGCAAGCCCTCGATCAAATCGGGCGTGAAAAAAACTGGCCTCATGAAGAGTTGGTTGCCCAAAAGAAATTGGCGTCTGAACGAATTTTTGCCTATGTGGAAGCGGTTTGCAGCGCCGCCACCTATGCGACTTGGGTTCGCCTTTTTGCGCTATGGCACGTGGTTCACGTGCCTTTCCTTTATCTATTAATCATTACAGGCATAGTTCATGTTATTGCGGTCAATTTTATGTATTAATTTCCCTCGCTTTCTCATATTGGTTGCCCTGATGCTTTCATCGCATTGGGCTGCGGCTGACTCTGCCGAAACCGCGCTTATGCCCGGTAAGGTGATCGAGGGCCATGCCAAGTATGAGGAAGAGTGCAAAAACTGCCATAAACGCTTCGATAAAGGGGCGCAGACCGGCCTATGCCTGGACTGTCACAAGGAAACAGCGGCGGATGTTCGCTCGCACAAAGGCTACCACGGGCGCCTTAAAGATGATGATAAAGAGTGCCGCACCTGCCATACCGACCACAAGGGGCGCAATGCCAAGATAGTCGTATTTGACAAAACGAGTTTCAAGCACGACGAGACTGGGTTTGCTCTCGAAGATAAGCACAAGACGGCCAAATGCGAGGGATGCCACAAACCCAAGCTGAAGTATCGTGAAACACCTTCCAAATGCGAGTCATGCCATCAAAAGGATGATGTTCATAAAGGCAAGCTTGGCCTTGAATGCGGCAGCTGCCATAACGCAAAGGATTGGAAAAAATCCACGTTTGACCACGAAAAAGCCAAATTCAAGTTGGTCGGCGGAAAACACGCGGACGTTAAATGCGATAAATGCCATTTTGACAATACGCTCAAACTTGACAAGACTTTCAAGGGTGCCGCGAAAGATTGCAATTCCTGCCATCGCAAGGACGACCAGGCCAAGGGACACAAGGGACGTTATGGAGAGAAGTGCGAAACCTGCCATACCGACCGTGGCTGGAAAGAGTTGCGCTTCAATCACGAAAAAGATACTAAATATGTGCTTCGCGACAAACACTTGCAGGTGAAATGCGACTCTTGCCATTTGCCTGCGAAGCCATTGTACAAACAGAATCTATCGACGAAGTGCGTGGCCTGCCATCGCAAGGATGACAAGGAAAAAGGCCATCAAGGCAAGCTTGGTGAAAAATGCGAGAGTTGTCACTCGGAAAAGAGCTGGAAAACTACCAATTTCGATCACGACAAGGAAACGAAATTCCCGCTAAAGGGCAAACATCACGATGCCAAGTGTGACACTTGCCACAAGAGCGGCGTAGCCGGAACTGCAGGCAAGAAGGTGCTGGAAAAACTGGAGACAACGTGCGTCGGTTGCCACCGCAAGGATGACCAGGAGAAAGCTCACAAGGGAACCTATGGCACCAAGTGCGAATCCTGCCATACAGAAAAAGACTGGAAAACCCTGGTGTTCGACCATACGCGGGATACGAAATACCTGCTTAAGGAAAAACACGTTCAGGTCAAATGCAAGTCATGCCACCTCCCAGACAAACAGTTGTACGGGCAGAAGATGGAATCAACATGCGTCAGTTGCCACCGCAAGAATGACCAGGAGAAAGCACACAAGGGAACCTATGGCATCAAGTGCGAATCCTGCCATACAGAAAAAGACTGGAAAACCCTGGTATTCGACCATACGCGAGACACGAAATATCAGCTTAAGGAAAAGCACGTTCAGGTCAAATGCAAGTCATGCCATCTTCCTGACAAAGAGTTATATGGCCAGAAATTGGAGACTGCCTGCATTTCCTGCCACCGTAAGGATGATAAACACAAGAACCAGCTTGGTCCAAAATGCGAGTCCTGCCACATAGAGGAATCGTGGACCAAAGCCAAATTTGACCATCAGCGCATGTCGGTATTCCCGCTGCTGGGCAGGCATGCATTGGTGACTTGCAAGAAATGCCATGCTGCTTCGACCTTCAAGGATGCAAGCAAAGACTGCTTCGGTTGCCATGAGAAGGACGATGCGCACAAACGTCGTTTGGGCACGGAATGCCAAACCTGCCATACCGCACGTTCTTGGCAGGCGTGGGATTTCGACCACAGCAAGACCAATTTCAAACTGGATGGGCCACACAAGAAAGTTGCCAGCAAATGCAATTCTTGTCACCAGAAACCAATGGAGAAGAAAGTGTTGCTAACCACTGCATGCGGTAGCTGCCATGACAGGGATGATGTGCACAACGGCAACTTTGGAGATCGCTGTGATCGTTGCCATGACGGCAATGATTGGAAGCATGTGAAGATGGGTACGGCTGCGCCGCGCAAATAGAACTAAAGCAAATTTTATCTGTCATATTCGCCTGATGAAATTGCTGATTAAGACTACTAGCCATCTGGCTAAGCTGGCAAACAACCCCAGCGAAGCCGTTGGAAATGCACGGGGATGCAGGTTGATCAGAATGAAATTTATTACAAGGGAGTGAACCATGAAACGACTAGGACGAGTATTAGGCAGCTTGCTTGCCATAGCGCTAACCATTGCTTCTTTGCAGGCCGTGGCCGAAACCCAATTGGGCGGGCGCGATTTCAACCATGCGACCACCGGCTTCCCACTTTCCGGCGGACACGCTACAGCAGCTTGCGAGACCTGTCACGTGGGCGGCATATTCAAGGGTACGCCGAAGAACTGCGACGGCTGCCATGCGCTCGGCAAGAGAGTTGTGGCAACACCTAAATCCACCAGCCACTTAGTGACCGACGGACCGTGCGAAAGCTGCCACTTCAACACTGCAACTTTTCTCGGAGCGCGATACAACCACAGTTCGGCCAGGCCGGGCGATTGCACCACCTGCCATAACGGAAGAATCGCATCAGGGAGACCCAATAGCCACAACATCGGAAAGAAGGCCACTGATTCATGTGATCATTGCCATCGATCCAGCGCATTTTTTCCGGCGAGCTGGAATCACAATGGCGTTGCACCCGGAACTTGTACGAATTGCCACGTGCCTGGAGGTCAAAGCTCGATTAGCAAACCGGCGAGCCATACTCCAGCTTCCATCAAGGGTATGAACCAATGTGACGATTGCCATGTTTTCTCCGGCTGGTTTCCGGCCCGGTTCAAGCACAACACGGGAGCCGCATGTTCGAGTTGCCACAATGGTTTGCTTGCGACGGGGCCGCGCGCAGACCATGCGGGCTTCCCTGGCTGGCCAACTGAATGCAATCAGTGCCATTTATCTACAATCACTTTCCTCGGTGCGCTGGGTGCTAAGCCTGCTAATCACATTCCTTACACCAATCCTTCTGAATTGTGCTCAAGCTGCCACATCGGAACTGGGGTAACAAAGAGGGATGCTGCTTTGCATGCTTATCTTTCTCCACCTTGCAAGACTTGTCATGACAGCAATTCCACATCGTATCTTGGAGTAACGGGAAAGAAACCATTAGGAAACCATAAGGGCTCTACCACCGCACAAGACTGCATTTCATGTCATGCGTTGCAATACAGCAGTTGGAATCACCCTTAAGAGAGTGAAGTAATTGGCCGTGCAGCGGAAGTTTGTGCGGCCATTTTATGTGGTTATCGAAAATATTAACAAATCGTCTCGGAGTAAAAGAATGTCAATCAAACTAGCTTCAGGTATGAAGCGCTTAATTTCATCATTACCTCTACTGGCGGGAATGAGCTGTGGTATCGCGACGGCGCAGCCTTTGGATGACGTGAGCCTCGAGTTTCAGAACCAGGGAGTCGTCGCCACCATCAGGCTAACCGGACCGGTGCAATATTTGCGGCATTTTCCGGAGAGTCACGGCAAGACGCTGGAAATCTATTACGACCGTGTGCAGGGTGCGACGAGCACCGAGCCCTGGGTAGACGATGAAGTACGCAAATCGCCTCCTTCGGGTCTCATCCCCAGCTTCACGGTGACTACGCGTGATCAGCAGACCAAACCGAAATTGGTGATCGAGTTTGCACGCGAAGCGGAATACAGCGTTACGCCGGGCAAGGACAACCGCAGCCTGTTGATTACCATCCGCCCTGAAAAGAGGCCGGTAAGCACAGGCCCCTTGCCTTTCCTGCCGACGATTAAGCCTGAGCCAACACCCGCGCCTGCTGGAACCCTTACTGCTGAAGCTGCAGCCATTGCCGAGACCAGCAAGCAGGCTCGTGACTTGATGGTTCAGGGGCGTGACGCACTGGCAGCCAAAAACAATGAGGCTGCGGTGGATGCATTCAACAAACTACTGCTGTTGCCGCCCAACGATTACACCCAGGATGGGCAGGAATGGATCGGTGTGGCCCGCGAACGTGCCATGCAAATCGACAAGGCCAGGATCGAATATGAATTGTATCTGCGACTATATCCGGAAGGTGAAGGTGCTGCACATGTGGCACAGCGCCTGGCCGGACTGACAAAGGGAACAGGAGAAGTCGCTACGACGAGCGAAGAGAAAAAAAGGGCCGCTCGCTTGATATCTTATGGAAGCGTTTCCTCGCGTTATTACTTTGGAAAATCCAAAATTAATTCGACACAAACTTTCAATAACGCTCCTGAAACTTTGTCTACTTCACTCACAGACCAATCCATGCTCATCACCAGTGTGGATGCATCCGAACGTTATGTAAGCGATGAATATGACAACCGCTTTGTGTTCCGCGATGTGAACACAAGGAATTTCCTGGCTAACCAGCGCAGCCTGAACCGGGTGAATGCTGCCTACGGTGAAATGAAGAACCGCAAGCAGGACTACATGCTACGTATGGGCCGTCAGTCTGCTACCGGTGGCGGCGTACTAGGTCGTTTCGATGGCGTTTTCGGCTCTTATGGCGATGCGCAAAATTTACGGGTAAATGGCGTCGTTGGATCATTGGCGGATTATTCTCAAGGCAGCGAACCCCAGTTCACGGGAGCAAGTGTGGATAAGGGTGCTTTTTCGTTATACGGCATCAATCAGACCTTTGGAAGCACGACTGACCGGCGTGCAGTGGGCACGGAGTGGCGTTATTTCGAAGACAAGAAGACCGCTTATGCCTTACTGGATTATGACACCTACTTCAAGAAGATGAACGCTGCGCAACTCATGGGGACAGTCGGCGCCCTCGGCGGGACAATGAACTTCATGGTGGATCACCGCAAAACCCCTTCGTTGAGCATACGCAACGCCTTGAATGGCGCGAGTACATCGACCCTCAACGCGCTACTGCAAACCATGTCTGTCAGCAGCTTGCGTGAATTGGCGTTGGCGCGTACTGCTACTTCCAATATGGGGCAAATCGGCATCACTGTTCCACTTCGCGAAAAATGGCAGGCGGGCGGAGATTTCCGACTGACAAACACGTCTGGCATGCCAGCCAGCGGAACAACTGCGCTTGAGGGTATCCTCCCAGCTACACCTAGCCGCGGAACGGAAAAGAGCGTGACTGGTCAGCTTATCGGTAGCGGCCTCTACAAGGAGGGAGATATCTGGTCTGGCAGTATCACCCTCAGCACCAGCAGCACGGTGAATGGCCATTCCATCTATCTTTACAACCATACTATGCACAAAAACGGCTGGACGATGGATACCTCCCTGCAATTTTATCGTTCAAAAGATCAATTTGGCGGTACGACAACACGTACTTCGCCCATGGTACGCGGCGCTTATCGCATCAAAGAGCAGTTCTATTTTGATATAGATGGGGGCATTGAACTCAATAAGTTCAATGGTACACTGCAGACCACCAAGACAACCCGCTACTTCTTATCGGGAGGCCTGCGCTGGGATTTCTAAAGAGGTCGTTGTAACATAATTGACGGGGTCGTCGGGCTTAATGCCCGACGACCCCGAATCTTTGCAGCACCTGCGAATTCAATCACTGTCAGGGAATTCAAGAACGACTCCTTGCAATTGACTTGATTGGTTATTCATCACGATTGTCGCCAGCCGGAATCGCGTGTTATTCTCAGCTATCTTTAAAGCCGCTCAAGATCCATGTCCGTTCCCATAAAAACCCCGCAAGAAATCGAAAAAATGCGTGTAGCAGGCCGTTTGACCGGAGAAGTGCTTGATTACATCACCCCGTTTGTCAAAGCAGGCGTGACGACCAACGAGTTGGACAAGCTGTGTCACAACTTCATCGTCAATGTTCAACATGGTATTCCCGCCCCGCTCGATTACGCGCCTCAGGGGCACACGCCTTACCCAAAGTCGATTTGCACCTCGATCAATCATCAGGTATGCCATGGCGTGCCAAGCGATAAAGCGCTCAAGAACGGCGACATCGTCAATCTGGATATCACTGTTATCAAGGACGATTACCACGGCGACAGCAGCCGAATGTTTTATGTCGGAGAACCGTCGATTCAGGCAAGGCGCCTGTGCGAAATCACCTATCAGTCGCTATGGCGCGGCATACACGCAGTCAAGCCGGGAGCATATCTTGGCGATATCGGCCATGCAATCCAGAGCTTCGTCGAGCCGCTGGGCTTCAGTGTGGTGCGCGAATTCTGTGGGCATGGTATTGGCAAGCGATTTCATGAAGAGCCGCAGGTGTTACATTACGGCCGCCCGAAAACCGGACTGAAACTAGAGGCCGGTATGATTTTTACTATCGAACCGATGATCAATGCAGGCAAGGCTGCCATCAAACAACTCGGCGATGGATGGACCGTGGTTACAAAAGATCACAGCCTGTCGGCGCAATATGAGCACACCATACTCGTCACCGACACCGGCTTTGAAGTGCTGACCGTTTCCGATGGCTGCCCTCCCCCGCCAAACCCATAGTTCAATCGCCGCATTGCGCGAGTCTTTGCGCGATGATCGCTCAGCCCTCGAACAGGGCTATCTGCAACATGGCAATGCAGCTCGATTGCTCGAAGCACACAGCCGGTTGATAGACAAATACCTGCGCCGCGTCTGGCGGCAACTCGCCATACCTGACCGCATCGCATTGGCGGCGGTAGGCGGCTATGGGCGCAAAAAACTATATCCAAAATCGGATATCGATCTGCTGATCCTGCTGGATGCTGAACCGGATGATGCATTGCAACAACAATTGCATCAGCTAATTGGGGTGTTATGGGATATCGGGCTTGAAGTCGGCCACAGCACCCGCACCGTTGAGCAATGCATGAAGGAGTCCGCTGACGTCACCGTGCAAACCAACCTTCTTGAAGCGCGCCTGCTCTGCGGCAATAAAGAATTGTTCAATGAATTGTGCGATAGCGTTCAACAGCACCTTGACCTGCGCGCCTTTTATTTTGCCAAGCTGCATGAGCAGCAGCGACGCCACGCGCGCTACGCGGAAGCCGATTACAATCTTGAACCAAATCTGAAGGAAAGCCCGGGTGGCCTGCGTGATTTGCAGGCCGTCACCTGGATCGCACGTGCGGCTGGCCTCGGAACGCACTGGAGTGAACTCGCGCAAATCGGGCTGCTCACAACTGCCGAGGCGCGACAAGTTGCGCGTCACAGCGCGCTGTTGGCGACATTGCGCATCCGTTTGCATTACCTCGCCAAGCGACACGAAGACCGTTTGCTGTTCGATTTTCAAACACCGCTTGCGGAACAAATGGGCATCGCTGCCTCTGCCAACCGCCGCGCCAGCGAGCATTTGATGCAACGCTACTACCGCACCCGACTTGCTATTCGCCAGTTCAACACCATCCTGTTGCAAAGCCTGCATAGCTACCTGTTTCGCGAGACACCCGCCCGTTACGTGCTGAACGAAAGATTCATAACCATCGGCACCTTGCTGGAAATCCGCGATGAACAATTATTCGAACACACACCCGAAGCGATCTTCGAACTATTCCTGTTAATGGAACAACATGGCGAACTGACCGACCTCAGCGCCACGACGCTGCGCGCGCTGTGGCGCGCGCAACATCTGGTCAATGCGGCATTTCGCCGCAATCCGCGCAACCGTGAACTCTTCATGGAAATTCTGCGTCAGCCGCACGGAGTCCTCCATGCGCTGCGACGCATGAACCAGTATGGAATCCTTGGCCGTTATATCCCCGCTTTCGGGCACATCGTCGGGCAGATGCAGCATGACCTGTTTCATGTCTACACGGTGGATGAGCACATCCTGATGGTGGTGCGCAACCTGCGCCGTTTTGCCGAACCGGAATATGCGCACGAAAACCCGCTGTGCAGCAAATTGCTGAGCGAATTCGCCCGCCCGGAAGTGCTATATATCGCCGGCTTGTTCCACGATATCGCTAAAGGGCGCGGCGGCGACCACTCGCAACTTGGCAAGAAAGATGCGCGCGCGTTTTGCGTTCAACATCAGATCAGCCGGGATGACAGCGACCTGATTGTGTGGCTGGTAGAACACCACCTGACACTGTCCAGCACTGCACAGAAACAGGACTTGTCCAACCCCGAGGTAATCGCAAGTTTCGCCGGCAAAATCAAGAATGACCGCTATCTGGTCGCACTCTATCTGTTGACCGTGGCAGATGTGCGCGGTACCAGCCCGAAAATCTGGAATGCGTGGAAAGCCAAATTGATGGAAGACTTGTTCCATCAGACGCGCCGCTACATGAGTGACGGCAAATCCACAAATTACCTTGATGACATCCGCAAACGCGCCACCACCGAGCTTAACCTGAATGCAATGTCACCAGACTCCTATCAATTGCTATGGGCGCAGCTCGACGACAGTTATTTTCTGGATCACGAGGCGCAGGAAATTGCCTGGCATACCCGCTTGCTGGCATACAAGGTGAATTCCTCAACACCCATCGTGAAGACGCGCTTAAGCCATGCCGGTGAAGGTTTGCAGGTAATGGTGTACTGCCCCGATCAGCGCGGATTGTTTGCACGCATCTGTAATTTCATCGCACGAATGAATTACACCATCGTTGAGGCCAAGATCCACACCACGCGGCACGGCTACGCGCTGGACAGCTTTCAGATCATGGAAGCCACGCGTAGCGACACTGCCTATCGCGACATCATGACCTATATTGAATTCGAGTTGGCGCAGCAAATTGCTCAAGCCAAACCGATTACGCTCGCCGCATCGGGTCGGGTCAACCGGCAACTCAAGCACTTCCCCATCGCCACTGAGGTCGAGATCAAACCGGACAACAAGGAGATGTTTGTGATGTCGCTGGTTACAGGAGACCGGCCCGGCCTGCTGGCGCGCATTGCGCTGATCATGGACACGCACAAAATTCGCCTGCACCGCGCCAAGATCAACACGCTGGGCAGTCGCGCCGAGGACGTGTTCTGGATAAGCGGTGAGATACTCGCCACCCCTGATGAAACCAGTTTCTTTATCAATGAACTATTGGAAAAAATCTAGCTTCAAGAGTGGTAGCCATCTGTCTTACAAGCCGCTTAGAACCTTGATATGCGCTAGCGCACTGCGTCCCAGTGCATGCAGTTCATAACCGCCTTCCAGCGCAGACACGATGCGGCGTTGCGCGTATTTTTCCGCGATGCGTTTTATCTCCTTCGTCACCCACTCATAGTCCGTTTCGGTAAGGCGCAGCATTGCCATATCGTCGTCGCGGTGTGCGTCGAACCCCGCTGAAAACATCAGCAACTCCGGCTGAAAACGCTCCAGAGCGGGTAGCCAGTATTGCAAGACTGCGGCGCGGAATCCTGCCCCGTCGGTTCCAGCAGGCAGCGGCACGTTGATGATATGGTCATTACCGCTGTCGGCTCCGCGGTAGGGATAAAAAGGATGCTGAAAAGTGGAGCACAACATCACGCGCGGTTCGTTGTGAAAAATGCTTTCCGTGCCGTTGCCGTGGTGCACGTCGAAATCTGCAATCGCGACGCGCTTCAAACCGTGATGCGCCAGCGCATGCGCCACACCGACCGCAACATTGTTGAAGATGCAGAAACCCATCGCGCGTGCCCGCTCGGCATGGTGACCGGGCGGGCGAATGTTGCAGAAAGCATTCTCGATATTGCCTGACATCACCAGATCCACGCCCAGCACCACGGCGCCTGCCGCTCGCAATGCCGCCGGATAGCTGAACGGGTTCATCGCAGTGTCGGGGTCGAGTTCCACCATGCCGTGCTGCGGCACACTGGATTCGATCAGATCGACATAGTCCGCATCATGCACGCGCAATAACTGCTCGCGCGTCGCCTCGGGCGCATCGTGCCGCTGCAGATGATCCAGCACGCCGGCGGCAATCAATTGATCTTCGATGGCGTGGATGCGCGCCGGGGATTCCGGATGATGCGCACCCATGTCGTGCTTGAGGCATAGAGGATGGGTGATGTAAGCGGTTTGCATAGGAGCCTCTGCAAAATGGTCTGTGGCGGTGCTTGCGGTGTTACACGGTGCTATCATACCCAACATCTCCAACAGCGAATGGAAAATGTCATGGGCAAACATTACCTCAGCGCCCTGTTCGCACCCAAATCGGTCGCGATATTTGGAGCAAGTGACAGACCCGATTCGGTCGGTAAGATTGTTTTCCAGAACATGCTGGAAAGCGGCTTTCAGGGCGCGCTCTATCCCATCAACCCGAAGAACCCGGAAGTGCAGGGCAAGCACGCTTACGCATCTATCGCCGATATTGGCAATCCGGTTGAGCTCGCGGTCATCGCCACACCGCCGCAGACCGTACCGGACATCATCGAAAACTGCGGCATTCACGGCGTGAAAGCGGCGGTCATCATCACCGCCGGGTTCGGCGAGGCTGGTGCAGCAGGCACGGTGCTGGAAAAGGAATTGCTGGAGACCGCGCGCCGCTACAACATCCGCCTGATCGGACCGAACTGCCTAGGCATCATGCGCCCGTCCATCGGCCTCAATGCCACCTTCAACAAGGGCGGCGCGAACACCGGCAACATCGCCTTCGTCTCGCAGTCCGGTGCGCTGTGCACCGCGATTCTCGACTGGGCGCAGAGCAACGACGTCGGCTTCTCCAGCGTGGTGTCGATGGGCTCCTCGACCGACGTGGATTTCGGCGAGATCCTCGACTACCTTGTGTCCGACGCCAACACCCACAGCATCCTGATGTACATCGAGGGCATCCGCAACGCGCGCATTTTCATGAGCGCGATGCGCGCCGCCGCGCGCATCAAGCCGGTGATCCTGATCAAGGTCGGACGCCATGCAGCGGGCTCGAAGGCGGCGATGTCGCATACCGCTTCACTGGTCGGTTCGGACGACGTGTTCGATGCGGCGGTGAGCCGCGTCGGCGTGGTACGCGTGCAGTCTGTCACGCAACTGTTCACCGCAGCCAAAGCTCTGTCGTGCGGCTTCCGTCCGGTCGGCAACCGCTTGGCCATCGTCACCAACGGCGGCGGCCCTGGTGTGATGGCAGTCGACCGCGCCGCCGATCTGGGGCTTGCGATGGCCACGCTGTCGGAAACCACCATCGAATATCTCAACCAGTATTTGCCGCCGAACTGGCCGC
Organism: Nitrosomonadales bacterium; assembly: GCA_023259055.1. Classification (GTDB taxonomy): domain Bacteria; phylum Pseudomonadota; class Gammaproteobacteria; order Burkholderiales; family Gallionellaceae; genus Gallionella. The sequence continues at coordinate 192,311 of JAHFQZ010000005.1, read as the reverse complement.
ACAGCAACCCGGTGGACGTAATAGGCGACGCACAGCCGGAACGCTACCATCATGCAGTCAAGGCATGTCTGGAGGATGACAACGTGGATGGAGTGCTGGCTATCCTCACGCCGCAGGCAATGACCAAGCCGTTGGAGTCGGCGCAGGTGTTGATCGAACTTGCCAACACTCACAGCAAACCGCTGCTGACCTGCTGGATGGGCGAGACACAGGTTGCCGCCGCACGCGACGCGTTCGCCAAGGCACACCGCCCGCATTTCCGCACACCGGAACCGGCGGTGGAAGTTTTCTCGCACCTGTCCGCCTACTATCGCAACCAGAAGCTGCTGATGCAGATGCCCGGCCCGTTCTCGCACCACGTCGAGCCGGATGTGGAAAGCGCACGCCTGATCATCGAGGGCGCGATGCAGGAACATCGCAAGGTGCTGACCGAGATGGAATCCAAGGCGCTTCTGTCGGCCTTTCACATCCCCGTGGCCCGAACCATGGTCGCGCATTCGCCCAACGAGGCATTGCTCATCGCGCAGCAGCTAGGCTTCCCGGTGGCAATGAAGGTCAACTCGCCCGACATCACGCACAAGAGCGATGCCGGCGGCGTGGTGCTTAACCTGAACAATGCCCATGAGGTGCGCGCCGCTTACCAGCACATTATCGACAACGTCCAGCACAACCGCCCCAACGCGAAGATGGATGGCATTTCGATCGAACCGATGGTTGTCAAGCCAAATGGGCGCGAACTGATGATCGGCGTGACCAGTGACCCTGTATTCGGGCCGGTGATCACCTTCGGCGCGGGCGGCACGGCAGTCGAAATCATGGGCGACCGTGCCGTTGCACTGCCGCCGCTGAACAATTTCCTGGTGCGCGAACTGATCCAGGAAACCCGCATCGCCAAAATGCTCGGTGCATTCCGCAACATGGCGCCCGCCAATATGGAGGCGCTTGAGGACGTGCTGCTGCGTGTCTCGGAAATGGTATGCGAACTGCCGTTGCTCAAGGAGATGGACATCAATCCGCTGATCCTCGACGAAAACGGCGCGCTGGCCGCCGATGCGCGCGTGGTAGTCGAATACCGCCAGCCCAGTGCCGACCGCTATGCGCACATGGCGATCTACCCCTACCCCACGCAACTGGTCAGCCAGTGGCAACTCGCCGACGGCACCGACATCACGATCCGCCCGATCCGCCCTGAAGACGCCGAACTGGTACAGGAATTTGTGCGCGGCTTATCGGAAGAATCCAGGTATTTCCGCTTCATGAACAGTATGCACGAGCTGACCGAGACCATGCTGGTGCGTTTCACCCAACTCGACTACAGCCGCGAAATGGCACTGGTCGCCATGACCACTGAACATGAAAAGGAAGTCGAACTCGGCGTGGCGCGCTACGTCATCAACCCGGACGGCGCCACCTGCGAGTTTGCGCTGGTCGTCGCGGACAACATGCATGGCAAGGGACTGGGGCAAAAGCTGATGGTCGCGTTAATGGAAGCCGCGCGCGCCAAAGGGCTGTCGTCGATCGAAGGCGAAGTGATGATTAACAACCATAACATGCTCAAGCTGATGACCCGTCTCGGCTTCGACAGCAAAATCAGCGAAGAGGATCAGGGCATCATGAAGGTGAGCAAGCCGTTGTAGCATGCAGCGGCCTGGTATAGATTACGAATATCTTCGGCATATTGTTAATGCGGTGCTTCGCTGATAGTGTGCACAATAATGCTATGCTGCAAATTGCCACAGAAAATTTATAGTGTTATGGCATAAATTTTTACAAAGCATCAATCGTTAAGGAGATTAAGGATGGCACTGATTAATTGGAATGACAGCTTCAGCGTAAATGTGGCCGAGATTGACAAACAGCACAAAGAACTCATAGCTATGATCAATGAGTTGAATGATGCTATGAAGGCAGGTAAAGGAAAAGATGTCGCGGGAAAGATCATAAACAATTTGATCAAATATACTGCAACTCATTTCAAACTAGAAGAAGATCTTTTTACCAAATTTGGTTATCCTGATTCCGAAAGTCACAAGAGAGAGCATGCTGCTTTTGTCAAAAAAGTTTCAGAATTCAGAGAAGGGTTTGAAAAAGGAAAGCTCTCTTTATCCGTGGAAGTTATGAGTTTCTTAAGTGACTGGCTGAAACTTCACATCATGGGAACAGACAAAAAATATATCCAATTTTTCAATGACAAAGGTGTGAAGTAGTAAGCGTAAAGTTGGTAATGCGTAGCGATATTCATATGTGCACTGCCCACCGTGCAAATTCAACTCGTAATACCGCGATGCCGCGCCAGATACAGCGGCGCCCATGCGTGCGGAATCTTGTACACGAAGTTGTAGCGCGCCACATGGTAGCTGGGATCGAAGCCGTAAAAGTTGAGTTTCATGTGTTGCAGTTCTTCGGCACGGTAGGCATCCAGCGGTTTTTCTTGCTCATCCCGTTCGCGCCGCGCACCCTTCTCGTGCAATAGTACGGGGTAATCTGGGCTGGCAGCCAGCCCTTCGGCGATCTGTGCGATCTTTGCCAGAAAATCCTTCCGGTCAGTTCCGAAGTAACCGTCGATCAGCCCCATCTCGTGGGCTTCCGCCGCACCTACCGGCAGGCGGTTTTGCGTCAGCGTCACCGCCTTATCCTCGCCCACGCGCCTCGGCAACAGGTAGGTCCAGTATTCCGAGCCGTACAGATTGCCCATGCCCTTGTAGTGTGGGTTGAACACCACGCCCTCGCGCGCGTAGACGTGGTCCGCCGCGAGCGACAGGAACACCCCGCCTGCTCCGGCATTGCCCTGCAACGCGGCGATGGTGAGCTGGCTGCCGGTGGTGGCGATGGCGCGCGTCAGGTCGTTCATCGTGTTGATGTTGCGCCAAGATTCATCCGCCGGGCTAGCGGCGGCCTCAATGCAATTGAGGTGGATACCATTCGACCAGAAGTCCGCGCCGCCCATCAATACGATCACGCGCACATTGCGTTGCGTGGCAGCCAAGTAGGCCACACGCAACCGCTCGCACTGTGCGCTGCTCATTGCGCCGTTATAAAACGCGAAATGCAGGTAGCCGACGTTGTTCTTCTGCTCGAACCAGATGTCGCGATGGGTCTCGCCAGTGCTCGCCGAAAACGGATCGAGCTGTGTTTCCGGCACGTCGGCTAGATGCTCTTGCAGTGCCAGCGTAGCAGGTAATTTCAGTGCAGGTTCGCTTTCGCTCTTGCGCTTCAAATGGCCGATCCACACCGCACCGTCGAGCGTGGCGCGGCAGATCGCGCCGTTGCGCTGAGCGATGATTTCGCCCGGCTGGCTGCCGCGCAGCGTGCCATCGGCGCAGGCATCGAACAGGTAATATATCTCACCGCACAACGCATCGAGCACGCCCGGGAATCCGTCTGCGGCATGGATTTTTCTCAGCACCGTGCGCGTGTCGTCGCGACTCCAGTCGATGGCGCGGTCAGCCTGTTTGATCGGCGCGTGCAACCGGCCCAACACATCATGGCGGGAATAATCCAGCGACATCGGTTTGAAGTTTCCGGACTGGAAGCGCTCCAACGCCACCAGCACCGCGCGCACCGCCGCCTCGACCACTTCGTTGCGGTACAGGCTGCTCTTCTTCGCCAGCCGCATCGGGAAAGCCTCCGCCGCCCAGATGTCGCCCGCATCCATTTCGCCGCTGGCCTGCAACACTGTGACGCCCCATTCCGCGCAATCGCGCATGATCGCCCAGTCCAGCGCGGACGGCCCGCGGTCGCCGACGATGCCGGGATGCACCACGAAACAAACATGGTTGCGCCACACCGCCTCGGGGATGGCACGCTTGAGAAACGGTGCGACGATCAGATCGGGGTGATAAAGCTCGACCGCCTGCGCCGTGACCGCATCGTTGATGTCGAATTCGATGGACACCTCATGCCCGCGCCGTGCCAGCTCGATATACAGGCGCTGCGCGAGGCTGTTGAAACTGTGGGTGAGGAACAGAATTCTCAAGATGTCATTTGCTCAACAGATTCTGGGGAGTTGTTCGCCGGTCAGCCAGTCGACCACGCGCCGTCCGCCGAAGGAGGTCTCCATCTGCACGAAATGGTGCGGGTCTTCAATCACTTCGCCCACGATCGCGGCATCGCGCCCCAGCGGATGTGCATGCATCGTCTGCAACAGGCGCTCGGCGTCCTGGGGCGCGCAGATCGCCGCCAGCTTGCCTTCGTTGGCGACATAGAGCGGGTCGAGGCCGAGGAATTCGCACGCCGCCTTGACCTGTTCGCGGATCGGCAACTGGTCTTCATGCAGCATCATGCCCACCGCCGACTGGCGCGCGATTTCGTTGAGCGTGGTGGCAAGCCCGCCGCGCGTCGGGTCGCGCAGCACGTGGATATCCTGCACCGCCGCGACCATCGCCGCAACCAGTCCGTGCAATGCCGCCGTGTCCGATTTGATGCTGGTGTGGAAGGTCAGGTTCTCGCGCAGAGACATGACCGCCACGCCGTGGTCGCCGAGTGTCCCGGACACCAGAACCTTATCGCCCGGACGGGCGCGCTCGCCGGAGATGTTGATGCCCTCCGGCACTACGCCGACGCCGGTGGTGGTGATGAACACGCCGTCGCCCTTGCCCTGCTCCACGACCTTGGTGTCGCCGGTAATGATCGGCACGCCGGCATCCCGTGCCGCCTGCGCCATCGACTCGACGATGCGCTTGAGGTCGGCGAGCGGGAAGCCCTCCTCGAGGATGAAGCCGGCGGAAAGATACAGCGGCCGCGCGCCCGACATCGCCACGTCGTTGATCGTGCCGTGCACCGAAAGGCAGCCAATGTCGCCACCCGGAAAAAACAGCGGTGACACCACATGGCTGTCGGTGGACATCACCATGCGCCCATGTGGCGCGGGGAAACTCGCCTGGTCGTTCATCTGGCGCAGAAACTCGTTGTCGAACGCCGCGATGAACAGCTCGTCGATCAACTGCGCCATCGCGCGCCCGCCGCTGCCGTGCGTCATGTCAACGCGGCCCTGCTTGAAATCAAGCGGGCGCGTGTAGTTGGGTTTGATTGTGCTCATCGCTTTTCATCCATTTTCAAAACAATTTGCGTAGGGTGCATTCCGTGCACCATTGCTATTGGTGCATGGAATGCACCCTACGATACTTCTCTCATCAGGCAGCCCCCCTGAATCTTCCATAACTGTAATGCGCCGCACAAGCGCCTTCGCTCGACACCATGCATGATCCAATCGGGTTGTCCGGCGTGCAAACCGTGCCAAACAGTTTGCAATCCTGCGGGCGCTTCACGCCGCGCAGGATCGCGCCGCATTCGCAGGCCCGGTTGTCGGGAATCGACAGCGGCGGAATCCGGAATCGCAATTCCGCATCGAAATCGGCGTAGGATGCCTTGATGCGCAACGCGCTGTAAGGCACCAATCCGAGGCCGCGCCATTCGAACACGCGGCGCAATTCGAATACCTCCGCAACCAGCAACTGCGCCTTGACGTTGCCGTCGCGCGTCACCGCGCGGGAGAATTCGTTTTCCACTTCGGCACGGCCTTCGTTCAACTGGCGCACCAGCATCAATATCGCCTGCATCACGTCGAGCGGCTCGAACCCGGCGATCACCACCGGCTTCTGGAACTCCTCGGCGAAGTATTCGTAAGGGCGACTGCCGATCACCGTCGAGACATGCGCCGGGCCGATGAAGCCGTCCAGCGCCAGCACGCCGAGCTGGCGTATTTCCGGTGATTGCAGGATGTGCGATATCGCCGACGGGGTCAGCACGTGGTTGCAGATCCCGCTGAAATTCTTGAGGCCGAGCGCCTGCGCCTGTTTGATCGCCACCGCCGTCGGCGGCGTAGTGGTCTCGAAGCCGATGGCGAAAAACACCACCTGCCGTTCTGGATTTTCCTGCGCGATCTTCACCGCATCGGCGCTGGAATACACCATGCGCACGTCCGCGCCGCGCGCCTTGGCTTTCAGCAGGTTCATGCCGTCGGCAGCAGGCACGCGCAGCATGTCGCCGTAACAGCACAGGATCAGTCCCGGCGTCTGCGCCAACTGGATGGCATTTTCCACCCGCCCCGCCGGCAGCACGCACACCGGGCAGCCAGGGCCGTGAATCATGCGCACGTTGGCGGGCAGCAGGTCGGCAATGCCGTAGCGCGAAATCGCGTGGGTATGGCCGCCGCAGAATTCCATCAGGTGATAGCTGCGGCGCGGATCGACCTCGCGCGCGATGTTGGCGGCGATATTTCTGGCCAGCGCACCGTCGCGGAATTCGTCGACAAATTTCATCCTAGAAAACCCAGTTGTCCACGAAAAGCACGAAAAAACACGAAAAGGTTCAAACGCGTGCAATGATTAGCAGCATCTCCCGATGGGTGAGTTGTTACGCTTAAGCCAATTGATTTATTTCGTGGCTTTCGTGCATTTCGTGCATTTCGTGCATTTCGTGCATTTCGTGCATTTCGTGGATAAAAATAGATTTTAAAGATCATTCTGGCGCAGCTCTACCGATTTCCGCGAACAGCGCCAGTGTCTGCGCTGCCTCTTCCGGGTCAAGCTTCTGCAGCGCAAAACCGACATGCACGATCACATAATCGCCCACCGCGACATCATCGACCAGCGCAAGCGACACCTCCTTGCGCACCCCGCCGAGGTTGACGATAGCGCTGTCTCCGGCAACTAGTTGTTCGACGCAGGCAGGAATCGCGAGGCACATATTTTATATTCTCTGTTTGATAGATTGCAGTGCAACCCACGCTTGTCCAAGCGAGATCGCACTGTCGTTGGGTTGCATCTGCCCCGCCGTCAGCACACGCAGCCCTTGCGCGGCAAGCCTGCCAGACAGGGTACGCAGCAGAAGGTCATTGTGGAAGCAGCCGCCGCCCAGCGCAACATCAGCGATGTTGCGTTGGTGGGCAGCACGCCCTACCCACTCGGCCAAGCCTGCGGCGAGCGTGGCATGGAACAGCGCCGCACCGTAGCCCGTATCACGGCAATCGGCCAGCACCGCAAGCAACGGCGAAAAATCCAGCACGCTTCTTTCATCGATCCACCAGCCTCCTTCCAGCGGCGCGATCTGACCGTGGCGCTGCGCCAGCTCCTGCAACTGGATCGCAGCCTGCGCCTCAAAGGACTGCATATCGTTCACGCCCAGCAATCCTGCAACGGCATCGAACAGCCGCCCCGTGCTGGAGGTAACCGGGCAGTTCAAGTTGCGTTGCAGCATCGTTGCCACCGTCAGCGCTCCCGGCTGATTGGTAAAACGCTGCGCAATCTCGTCGCCTCTGCCAAGTTGAAACAACACTGCCGCCGCCATGCGCCACGGCTCGCGTGCAGCGCGGTCACCGCCGGGCATGCATAGTGGAGCGAGGTGTCCAAGGCGTTCGAATCCCACTCCCTCCGCGCACAGCAGCTCACCGCCCCACGGTGTGTTATCGGTGCCCAGCCCTACGCCATCCAGCGCCAGCCCAAGCACGGCATCATTGATGTGTTGTTCGGCACAGATCGCGGCGATATGCGCATGGTGATGCTGCACCGCGACCACCGGCAGGCCGCGCTGTGCGGCATAGGTCTGGGCAAACTGGGTGCTGTAAAAATCGGGATGCAGATCGTGCGCCACAATCTCGGGCTGCACATCTAGTTCGTTGCACAAGCGCGCCGCGGTATCGTCGAGCGTCGTCCGCGCTTCGGCACTATCCAAATCGCCGATCAGCTGCGAAACATATGCCTCATTGCCGCGCGTAACGCAGACCGTGTTTTTAAGCCATGCACCGCAGGCAAGCACCGGCGGCCCGGCGCAAGACAAAGCAATGATCGTATTAATGGTATGTTTCGACAAGCCGGGATCAGGTTTGCGTCCACGGCAGACCATCAAAGCGCCAACCGTTGTGGGAGTTGCGATGATGATGCTCATCCAGTTCGCCTTCAAAACCATACAACACGTTGTACACATCCGTGAGCCCTACCTTTTCCAGTGCCAGACCGGCATCTACAGAACGGCGGCCGGAACGGCAGATCAGCACCACGGGGCGATTCAGGCTGGCTGCTTTTTTTACGTGCGCAACGAAGTGGGGATTGAGATCCCATTCGGGCCCATCGACCCAGGGAATCAGAATAGAACCTTTGGGATGGCCGACAAACATGTGCTCCATCTCGCTGCGCACATCGACAAATATCGCTTCTGGATTCGCTTGCAGGAATTCAAAAGCCTGTTTTGGAGTCAGATGCTGCATTGCGTGCTCCTAAAATTAATTTAGCTAAAATCCGTTTGGGGTATTGGCTGGTGCGATGATAGTGCCAGACACAACTGCAAGTCCAGCGCAGCGTTCACAGTGATTTGCGCTGTATGCCCTGTACGGATTGCTCTATCTCTATTTTGCCGTGAGGCGATTTGCCTGAGTTTTTCAGGCTGGATGACGTGCCCGTTCAAACCGGCTTGTTTCAGGGTGCCTCCGTAGGCCACCGTCATCAGTTGCGAGTAGTACACCACCAGCATGGCTAATTTGGAGCCCTGCTTTTTATTGATCTCGGACTGGTAGATTTCGACATTTGCCTGGCACAACTGGCAGGGCGTGACGATCATTTCGGCGCCGTGGTCGTAGGCGGATTCGACGATATCGCGAATCTGCTTTTGCGATTTGTCTGGCTCGGAAAATGCCAGTGCGCCGCCGCAGCAAATCACCTTCTGGTCATAGTCGCTGACTGGCTCCGCTCCCACGGTTTCGATCATCCTGTCGAGGTACTGCGGGTTCTCGAAAGATTCTCCGGCGATGCCGAACGGACGATTGGTCTGGCAGCCGACATAACCCGCTATTTTCAACCCTTCCATTCGGCGCGATCATGGCTGTCGGAGACGATGCAGATTTTCATTGTGCCTTAAAGTGTTCCAGGAATATCTGTTGTTAGTCATGATGGCCACGCAGCATTGCTTTCATTAGGCCTAATCGGAGGTTTTAGTGTCTATAGCCACTACGGGGGAGCTACAATATAACCCGAATGAGGGGTATACTTACAAAATATCAGCACAGAAGGCAAGCAATTAATACTTTGTTTTCACATACTTATACTTATTCATAAAATTCTTATGGGCTGTTTAATTCTCCGTCTTGCACATAAAAAACATTCTGGTTTTGCGAATGTTAATGAGGCATCCAGTTGAAATTATGAGCAAAAAGTCAAATTCCGTAAAGAATTCAGCACCTTCAGATTTTAGATGGGCAAAGGATTCTGGATTTACACCTCCCAAAAAAAATGAGGGCAAGGCGGGATACAAAACGTTCACTTCTGCTACCACCCAGGTTGGTGATCTTAAGCTTCTATTGGAAGAATTTCTTTCAACGCTCATTACCACGGTAAAAGCAACAGCCGGAATAGTCAGAATACACCCACCTCCGCACGGGCAAACCCCTCAAATAGTCAGTTCTGTCGGCTTTCCCGTCGAATTGCTTGAAGCCGAAAATATTATTAATATCAACTGTGAGTCCTTTGGTAAGGCGGCAATCGGCGGCTGTATCTATTTGTCCAACCTCGGCGCGTGCAAAGCACGGCATGATTGTCAATATATTGAATGCAAGATTCAATCGGTAATTGCCGCCTCACTTGGAAATCCTGACTTGCCCGATAATCAAATCGGGATTCTCACTCTATTTTTTAACACACCGCAAGAACCATCCGAACATATCTCAAAAATAATTCTTGCATTTACAGACTTGCTTGGCGCAATTGTCGAACATAACAAGTCGAATTGCGAAACCAAGCGTATTGACCTTCTCGCTGAACGCCAGTCAATCGCAAACGAAATCCATGATTCACTGGCGCAAACGTTGGTCTATACACGGATGCGCACTAGTTTGCTACTTGAATCCATACGAGCAGGCAACGTACTCATGTCCGCCAAATATGCCCACGATATTGATGACGCTTTAGAGATCAGTCAAAAAACCGTAAGGGAACTAATTACGGATTTTCGTTGCCAAATGGATCCATCGGGATTGTCTCGTGCGCTCCAAACACTGACAGAACAATTTTGTCTTCGCAATAATATCGCGCTCGAATATATCAATCGTGTAGCGCACCTGGAATTGCCGCTTGAATTCGAAATACAGGTGTACCACATCGTTCAGGAAGCACTGGCAAATATCGCCACTCATTCCGGCGCGAGCCATGCCCGTCTGATCGTGGATTTCACGTCCGATTACTACGTCTTTACCATCAAGGATAACGGTAGCGGAGGATGCGCGTTCACACCGGTTGAAGGGCACTATGGCATGATGATCATGCGCGAGCGTGCGCAGCGTATCGGTGGCGAAATCAAACTGGAAAGTTCAAAAGGTTTTGGCACACACTTACAGCTATATTTCCCTAAACCAGGATCAGATTGGAGAGCAGTTAATGAGTGAAAAAATAAAAGTAATTCTGGTTGACGATCAAAACCTGTGCAGGAGCGGATTAAGCGAGCTGCTCGGTAATTGTTATGGATTCTCGGTGCTCGGGGCAACCGGCAGTGTTGAAGGACTGCGTGAGTTGTTACTTGAGCAACCCGATCTTTTAATCATGGATCTGCGCATGAAACCGATGGATGGCCTGGCTATGCTTGGGCAAATTCGCAAAGAAGGCTGCACGACACCCGCTGTTGTTTTGACCATGAGCGATTCCGACGTCGATCTGGCAAATGCAATACGTGCAGGCGTACGTGGCTATTTACTCAAAGATATGGCCCCAGATGATGTGGTTGATGCTATTCGTCGCGTCGCGGCTGGAGAGTTGGTCGTTGCTCCCGCCATGACGATAAAGATGATCGAAATGTTGCGTGGCGATCAACCAGGAGATGAGCCAAAGAACTCCCTCAAATTACTCACTGACCGCGAACGTGAAATACTCCAACTTCTGTCGCGCGGTGAAAGCAACAAAGCCATCGCACAGACATTATCGATCAGCTATGACACCGTAAAGCAGCATGTGCGTCATATCCTGACAAAACTGAACCTGTCATCAAGGGTAAAAGCAGCTGTGTTATTTACCGTCGAACAACAGACACAGAATTCCGATGACCGAGTTTGATGCTAACGCATTAAATTTTTTCTGGACAGCAATCAGATCAGGAAGCACCAGAATTCCTGATTAGCTGTAGTAGTCAAAAAAGCCGCTTACAGCGGCTTTTTTATGTCGCAACCAAACCTCGATTGCCTTGATACCAATTGCTATTTCTTCGCATTCTGATCCTTGGCATCCGAAAATGCTTTTTTGAAATATGGCGCATACAACTCGTCCATGCCAAGAATATGTTTAACCAACCAGTCCGTCATCAGAAATTGGGATATTTCCGCAGTAACGGTGCGGTCTCCTTCTTTAAATCTGCGTTGATACTCCTGAACCTGCGCAACCATCTTTTCATGAGCCTCTTTGTGCTGCAATAATCCTGGGTAATTAACCTGGAGCATGAGTTTTTCTTCCGCAGCGAAATGCATTTTCGTATATTCGATTAACGAGTTGAGAAGCTCACCGATAAACTCATTTTCCTTTTTTTCAAAAATCGCTTCACTCAAACGATCTATCAGCTTGAAAAGAGCATGGTGATGCTCGTCCATCACAGGATGATTAACGGTATATTTCGGCGACCAATCGGAAAGACCCATGATACAACTCCTTATTGAAATAATCCTATAACCAGCATCAGCCACTATTCATGGAAATTTTAGAGTAATGACCATCTATATACGTCAATCATTATCTAACTACATTAAAGCACCTTATTGCCATGCTATAAAATATTGATCATGCGTGCAACATAATTAGTATGGCAATGCTGGCAATAAAGCAAATTACTCGGCTAATTGTTTACCGCATACTTCGCACTTGCCGATGGCAGATCGAAAGAAAAATGGGTTAGACCGTTTTTGATCTAACCCATTGATTTTTTGGTAGGCACGATTGGACTCGAACCAACGACCCCTTGGATGTCGACCAAGTGCTCTAACCAGCTGAGCTACGCGCCTATTACAGGGTTCGCATTGTATCCGAAAGGTCATCGCGCTTCAAACTATACATGGCAATAAGACTACTGCGCGATTTTGGAGCGGGGTCGGGCAGTGCTAGCGATCCTCACATAATGCTGTGTATGATCCGGTCGCTGCGCGCTGGCCTCCCCCCAAAACCGCTCGCTACGATTTCTGTCGCTATGTATAAAATCACGCCTGCCAAACCCCATACCCTGCTTCTCGCAGGCCAATCGCCAACTCCACTTCCATGTCGAGCGCGCAGTCATAGGGCATCGGGTTATAAACTTCGTAGAGCTCGGGCAATAAGCGCAATCCGAATTCCTGCGCGTAGCGGTTGGACTGGATACCTGCCTTGTGTTTATCGAAGCGCACATCAGGATCCAGTCCCGTCATGCCGACGTAAACGCACGGTTTGCCCGTAACGTAATCTGGGTTGGCTTTCCTGAAGCGACCTTTGTAAAGAACGTCTTTCGACAGCTCAATCACATAGACGTGATAGTGGTTGCGGCATCCCATGGTTGCGTTCAAATGAGTGCAAGTGAGGTTTGATGGCACAGTGTACTCCGCTGCAAGTTCTGCGAATACCCGACGATTAGGTCTGCCTATCTGCAGCACATCTCGGACAACATATCCAGACGCAAAAAGCTTATTGCTAATAGCCAAGTTTCGCCCCATATTAGAGACTGTCATTCATCTCAGCCACATAAACCGTGCCTATGTGCGCCAGCAGACAGAAGACTTCCTGACTTTTTCCTACTATTCAACTATGAATCATCTATTTGCATATGGGGCCTAGAATTCGTTCAATTTTTCATTCCGGAAAATATTATGTTTCAAGTAAAGTTGTTCTGGATTTTATGCAACATTTCGTTTAACTCTTGATAATAGAAATTAGGAATAGAAATGAAAATATTTACACTAACAACATTAATATCATTGGGTTTGTTGTCGATGAACGCATTTGCAGACGGTGATACATACAGTGGATTCTCGGTGGACTATGTCAGATCAACGCAGAATGGTGTGAATGATTCTTCGTCAGCGCTCGCCATCCTGAAGTCAGTCCGTCCAGATGAACATTACGGCTATGAAATGCAATTTGGACTCTTCGGTAGCAGCGGTCCTTTCACCTCGAGCACTTTCGTGGATATATCCGCAATTGGTCTCGTCCCATTGAACAATAAAGGCTTGAAGCTGTATGGCAAAGCTGGTGTTGCAGATGTTTACTCACGGGGTTTGCCTGGCAAAGCGAATAATTTAGGCCTAACATACGGTGCAGGCATTGAATATCCACGCGGGAATGGTGCTATTCGCATCGGCTTCCAGCACTTAAATGTGGGCAACAACACTTTGTCTCCATCGCTCAGCACCAACCTGATCGGGTTAACGTTACTGATCAACTAAGCATCCATTTGGAATGGTGCAACTTTTTCCGGCGCAAAGCGAAACAGCGCATACAGGTGCAATAAGCTAAGCGCATTGCACCGGATGATAGTCGCGGCGCAATGCCCGTTGGTTAATGCGCCCGACACGACTATTAACAGTGTCCGTGAAATGCGGGTTAGCTCAAGCAGACCCCAGTTAATGACCTACAAGCAGTTCCGTTCAGTATTTTAATAACTACCCGATGCCAGATTATCAAAGCGCGTGTACTCTCCACGGAACGCCAGTTCGACTTTTCCGATCGGTCCGTTACGCTGTTTGCCGATAATGATTTCTGCTTTGCCTTTGTCGGGCGAATCGCTGTTGTAGACTTCATCGCGGTAAATAAACAGGATCAGGTCGGCATCCTGTTCGATGGCGCCGGACTCGCGCAGATCGGACATTACCGGGCGTTTGTTGGGGCGTTGTTCAAGACTGCGGTTCAACTGCGACAGCGCGATCACCGGCACTTTCAGTTCCTTCGCCAGAGCCTTTAACGAGCGTGAGATTTCCGATATTTCGGTAGCTCGATTCTCGCTGGCTTTGCCTGCGTTCGAGCTCATCAATTGCAGGTAATCCACCACGATCAACCCTAAGTTACCGTGCTGCCGGTGCAGACGGCGGGAACGGGCGCGCAAATCTAACGAAGACAGCGCGGCGCTTTCATCGATGTGAATGGGTGCGTCATTCAGCCTGCCAAGAGCGTGTGTCAGCCGCCCCCAGTCGTCGTCCTGTAAACGTCCGGTGCGCAGATCATGCTGATTGAGCTTGCCGACCGAACCGAGCATACGCATCGCCAATTGCGAAGCGCCCATTTCCATGCTGAAAATCGCCACCGGCAATTTGCTGTCCATCGCCACATTCTCGGCGATGTTGATGGCAAGCGCGGTCTTGCCCATGCTCGGGCGGCCCGCCACAATAACCAGATCACCGGGCTGCAAGCCGGAAGTCATCTTATCCAGGTCGGTAAATCCGGTCGCGGTACCCGTAATATCGCTGGGATTATCCCGCCCGTACAAGGTTTCGATGCGCTCTACCACTTGTGACAACAGCGGTGGCATGGCGATGAATCCCTGTTTGCCTTTCGAGCCCGCCTCGGCGATTTCGAACACTTTACTTTCCGCCTCGTCGAGCAATTGCGCGGCATCGCGACCAGTTGGATTGTAGGCGCTGCTGGCAATATCGGTGCCGACTTCCGCCAGCTTGCGCATGATGGAACGCTCGCGAACGATTTCACCATAGCGGCGGATATTGGCTGCCGACGGCACGTTTTGCGCCAATCCGCCCAAGTAAGGCAAACCACCTACCTTGTCCAACTCACCGGCAATCTCTAACGCTTCGGCCACGGTAATCACGTCTACCGGTTTCGCCAGTTCGCTCAAACGCACCACTTGGCGGTAGATCAGGCGGTGTTCCTGCCGGTAAAAATCGTCATCAGTTATCAGGTCGGCAATCCTGTCCAGCGCGGTCGAGTCAAGCATCAAACCGCCCAGCACTGATTGCTCGGCCTCTACCGAATGGGGAGGCAATTTTATCTGTTCGAGCTGTGTATCCGAATTGGAAAAGTTTTGCATTTATTGGACCGGTTAATTACTTTTGCACGCTTGTCATTTTAACTCGCCATCCGTGAAACAACTATAAACAAAAAAGGACTGTTTCCAGTCCTTTTTGTGCTGCATTGATGCCGAAATTAATTCCAGCTTTATCTCGTAAAGGAATTAGTGTTCACCAAGCACCGAGACCGTGATATCAACCACAACATCAGTATGTAGAGCAATGTTGAGGTGATGATCGCCGATCTGCTTGAGATGTCCTTCAGGCATGCGCACTTGCGATTTTTCAACTTCAAATCCTTGCTGAACAAGCGCTGCGGCGATATCAGCATTGGTGACGGAGCCGAACAGTTTGCCATCCACACCGGCTTTTTGCACGATTTGCACGGTCACGCCAGCCAGCTTTTCGCCGCGCGCTTGCGCTTCGGCAAGCTTGGCCTTGTCAGCCGCCTCAAATTCCACACGGCGCGCTTCAAACTCGGCCATGTTAGCGGTAGTTGCGCGCTTGGCCTTGCCTTGCGGGATCAAGAAATTGCGTGCGTAGCCGTTCTTGACCTTGACCACATCGCCCAATTGACCAACGTTGGTCACTTTTTCCATCAGTATTATTTGCATGACTTCGCTCCTTAATGCAGATCAGTGTAAGGCATCAAAGCCAGAAAACGCGCGCGTTTCACGGCGGTGCTCAATTGACGCTGGAAGCGCGTCCTGGTGCCGGTAATGCGCGCGGGGATCAGCTTGCCGTTCTCGGAAATGAATTCCTTGAGGATATTGATATCCTTGTAATCAACTTCGGCGATCTTCTCGACTGTGAAGCGGCAGAACTTGCGGCGCTTGAACAGATTGTTGCGGGAAGAACGTTTGTTCTTGTCATCTTTCTTTTTGTCTGGACGTGCCATGATGTTTCCTTATTCCAAAATTATGTCGTTGATATGCAAAACCAGTTGCCTGCTGCGGATACTTTGCTGAGCTAAAAATCCACGCACTATAACGATCTGTCCTACTGCAAACTGTGCAACCTTATCGGCTACTTCGGCAAAAGCCAGCGCATTCACTTCGCACTGCACTTGCCTCAAACCATTTGCTTCGGACTGCTGCGAGGTATGGCTTAACGTCAGTGCCACTCTCGCTACCCCAGCCGGGGTGTATCGCAAACCTTCCAGTGCGATCAACTCGCCGCTGATGACAACCTGATTACGCGCCAATTGCCAATGATTAAATAACTGCTGTCACGCCTTCTTCAACCTGTACCACAACAGCGGCGCCTTCGGTCGGCATGGAGCGGGATTTTTCTTCCTTCATCATTGCGGAAGGTTCAGTGACAGCAGCCTTGGTCTTGACGGTCAGATGACGCAACACCGCATCATTGAAGCGGAATGCGTGCTCCAGCTCATCCAGAGTTTCCTGGTTGCATTCGATATTAATCAGCACGTAATGTGCCTTGTGAATTTTTTGGATCGGGTAAGCCAACTGACGGCGGCCCCAGTCTTCCAGGCGATGGATAAGACCACCCTTGGAAGTGACCAGTGTGCGATAACGCTCGACCATCGCGGGCACTTGCTCGCTTTGATCAGGATGCACAATAAAAACGATTTCGTAATGTCGCATTACTTCTCCTTATGGTTAAAGCCCCCCGCTTGCGGTGCGGTGGAGCAAGGTATGTGAAACTGAACATCAATCTCACAGGGGCGCGCATTATAGCGAAATAGGCTTATAGGTCAAGGAGTTTTGCGATTGGCTTTCAATAATGGACAGCAACGAGTTTATGCTGACAATCTGCATTCCTGGAGCTGGCTTTAAAACACGCTTGGCACGACGCGGCCGCAAGGAGCTAAGACCCCAACAGTACTTTCAGGCAAAAGGAGTGTTACACAATGTGCTGTTTCGCGGCAACTGCATTGCGGCAACCGTCCTTGACCCATCCCAGCCATTCCGCCATACCCTCGCCGCTAGTTGCCGAGATGCGGATCACTTGCAATTGGGGGTTGATACGGCGCGCGTATTCGATGGCAAGATCGGCGTCGAAAACCAGATGCGGCAGCAGGTCGCATTTGTTGAGTAGCATTATATCTGCAGCGCGAAACATGTCAGGATATTTGAGCGGCTTGTCTTCTCCTTCGGTCACCGACAAGATCACAACCTTGTGCGCCTCGCCCAGATCAAAGCTCGCCGGGCAAACCAGATTGCCGACGTTCTCGATCAGCAGCAAGCTGCCGTCCTGCAAACCAAGTTGCTGCATGGCCTGACCGACCATCTGCGCATCCAGATGGCAGCCCTTGCCGGTGTTAATCTGGATGGCTGGCGCACCTGCGGAACGGATACGCGCCGCATCGTTGTCGGTCTGCTGGTCGCCCTCGATAACCGCGAGCGGCTGCGCTCCATTCAAAGCTGCGATGGTTTTCACCAGCAGCGTGGTTTTGCCCGAGCCGGGGCTGGACACCAGGTTGAGAGCGAAAATACCTTGCTCTGACAAATAGCGGCGGTTTGCATCCGCATAACCGTTGTTCTTGGCAAGAATATCCTGTTCGAGTTTCACAATGCGGGAGGCGCCTGCGTCCGCTACATGTTCATTTGCCTCGCGCGCACGAAAATGCATCTGACCGCCGTGCTGGCGTGACCGTTGAAGAGCATGTCCTCCGATGAGCGCCTGACCAATTCCACATCCGCATGTTGTACACATCATTCCACCTCAAGTTCTTTGACTCGCATTTCATTGCCGCCGGTCACGCGCACCTCATAGCTGCCGCAGCCGGGGCAGGATTCATAAAGGGTGGCTATCGGGATTTCAAGCGAACACTTTACACACCGCCCGCGCCCTGGTGTTTCGACGATTTCCAGCCGCGCCTGTTCTGCAATGCTGCCACTCATCGCTGCATCGAAACAAAAACGCATTGCTTCTATTTCCACACAGGCCAGTTGGCCGATTTCCAGCCACACCGTTTTTACCCGCGTGAATTTTTGTGTGCGTGCCGCGTCTTCGATGATTTGCAGCATGCTTTCAGCTAGAGACATCTCATGCATGATGGCTCAAATTTCCTCAGGCACCATCTTGATCGCTCCGCACGGGCATTCGGCCACGCACATCCCGCAACCTTTGCAATAATCATAATTGAATTTGAACCGTTTGCCTGCGCCGAGCTTGATCACGGCATTGTCGGGGCACACTCCGTAACAGTTGTCGCACTCGAAACAGTTGCCGCAAGACAGACAACGGCGCGCCTCGAACAAGGCATTCGTTTCATCCAGCCCGCCCTGCACTTCGTCGAAGCTGGTCTGGCGGCGGATCATGTCCAGCATCGGCCTGACGGTCTTGGGCGCGTCGGCGTAATACCACGTGTGGAGCATCTTGAAATCGGCCAGCTCATGTTTGGCGGCGGGTTCGTAAGCTGCACCGCGCAGCCAGGCATCGATATGGCGCGCGGCTTTTTTGCCATGCCCCACGCCTACCGTGACGGTACGCTCCGATGGCACCATGTCGCCACCGGCAAAAACCCCCTTGTGCCCGGTCATCATGTTGCTGCCAACTTGCACCGTGCCATCCTTGATCTCGATGCCTGGAACGCCTTGCAGCAAGGAGAGATCGACATCCTGCCCGAGCGCCAGCACCAGCGAGTCCGCTTCCATGGTTTCGAATTCGCCGGTAGGCTGCGGAACCCCCTTGTTGTCCAGCACCATCTTTTCCACGGTCAAGCTATGCGCGTCGGCATGTTTGATAGTGGACAGCCATTTGATCAATACGCCTTCCTGCAACGCCTCTTCCACCTCGAAATCGTGCGCAGGCATTTTTTCGCGGGTACGGCGATAGACGATAATCGCTTCGGTCGCACCCATGCGTTTGGCGGTACGCGCCACGTCGATGGCGGTGTTGCCGCCGCCGTACACCACCACGCGGCGGCCCAACATCGGTTTGTCTTCCCCTTCCATGCTGCGCAACACGGAAACGGCATCGACGATTCGGGCAGCATCCCCTGCAGGAATGAAAGCACGCTTGCCGATGTGCGCGCCAACAGCAAGAAAGGCCGCATCGAAACCGCCCTGCTTTATGCTCTGCTCGATGTTCGCCACCTTGGTGTTGAGCCTGAGCGTGACGCCCAGATCGAGAATGCGCGCAACTTCCGCATCCAGCACGTCACGCGGTAAGCGATATTTTGGAATGCCGAAGCGCATCATGCCGCCGCTCAATGGCCCGGCCTCATGTATCTCCACGATGTGCCCGAGCCGGGCGAGATGGTAAGCCGCAGACAGCCCTGAAGGCCCGGCGCCAACCACCAGCACGCGCTTGCCGGATAGGGTAGCGGGCTTATCAAATTTCCAGCCGCGCTTGATCGCCTCGTCGCCCAAGAAACGCTCGACCGAGTTGATGCCGACGGAGCTGTCCATCTGGCCGCGATTGCATGCGCCTTCGCAGGGGTGATAGCAGACGCGCCCCATGATCGCGGGAAACGGATTGTTTTCGATCAGCACGCGCCAGGCGCGTTCATATTCGCCGGACTCGGCATGAAACAGCCAGCTCTGGATGTTCTCTCCTGAAGGGCAAGCCGCGTTGCAGGGCGGCATGCGATCCACATAAAGCGGCCGTTCGGTACGCCACGATCCGGTGTGATTGGCCAGCGATGAGCCAGGGTCAAGCGTGATTGCAAATGGTTTATCCATCACACCACCTCCTGCTGCGGTGCTTGCCCGTACTTGCGGATGTTGCGGTCGGCGCGCTCCTGGATTTTGGCGATCATGTCCAGTTTTGGCTTGGCGCCAAACAAATGGGCAAAACGTTTTTGCGGCTTCAGATATTCTTCGACCGGCAGCTGTTCGCGTATCGGCAACGCGCTGACTTGCACGCCATACTCGGCCTCGAATACCGGGAACATGCCGGTTTCATGAGCCAGCCGCGCAATGCGTATCGTGTCATGCGAAGCCGAACCCCAACCCAGCGGACAGGGCACGAGAATATGGATGTAACGCGCGCCGCGGAATTCCATCGCGCGTTTCACCTTGGCCTCAAGGTCGCGCAGATCGGCAACCGTGGCAGTGGCGACATACGGAATCTCGTGCGCCATCGCAATGGCCGGAACGAATTTGCCCTGCCCGAACACATTGCCGGGATTGGGGCCTACCGGCATCGTGGTCGCTGTGCGCGCTGCTGCCGGGGTAGCCGACGAACGCTGCACGCCGGTATTCATATACGCCTCGTTGTCGTAGCAGATATACAGCACGTCATCGTTGCGCTCGAACATGCCGGACAGGCAACCGAACCCAATGTCGGTAGTGCCGCCGTCACCTCCCTGCGCGATCACCCGCACATCGCTGCGTCCCTTCACCTTCATCGCCGCCGCAATGCCGGTCGCCACTGCGGCAGCGTTGCCGAACAGCGAATGCATCCACGGGATCTGCCAGGACGTTTCCGGATAAGGCGTGGTGAAAACTTCGAGGCAGCCGGTTGCGTTTGCGGCGATCAATTGCGAACCGGTTGCCTCCATCGCCGCATCGAGCGCGTAGCGCGCCCCCAGCGCCTCGCCGCATCCCTGGCAGGCACGATGCCCGGAGTTGATGGAATTGATGCGATCCTGATGCGACTGGACGCTGCGATCATCGGGATTCAGCAAACGGTTGCCGACGGTAAAGGTGCCGGTCTGGTAAAACTTGATGGGTTGAAATGGCATATTTCCTCCCTAAGCAATCTTCGAGGCAACCGTGCCGATGTCACGCAGCATGTTTTCCGCAGCCGGTCCGGAACGCCGCCCTGCTCGCTCGCGCGCCAACTGTTTGTTGACCACATTCCAATCCAGGTCGAGGAAGGTCAGCGGTTGCAAGGCATCCTGCTCCGCTTCGCGGAACAGCTTGTGCAGCGATTTGCGCGTTATCGCGCGCCCGCCCAATCCGGCCACTACCGTGTAGCCGTGCAACTGTATGCCGGACAAAGCCATGCGCACGTCGGTGGAAAGTATCCCGCCGATACCGACTGCCAAGCTCTTCTCCAAGACGACCACGCGCTTGGTGTTCTGCAATGCGGCGCGCACCTGCGCCAGCGGGAATGGGCGATAGCTGGTGATACCCAGCACGCCGATCTTGTGGCCGTCGTCGCGCATCTCGTCGATAGTGTCCTTGATCGTGCCCAGCACGGAACCCATCGCCACCACGATGGTTTCGGCATCCTCGGCCCGGTATGTGTGCGTCAGCCCACCGGTGTCGCGGCCAAATACCTGCTTGAATTCAGCCGCCAGTTGCGGTATCCGTTCCAGCGCCTGCATCTGTTTGGCGTGCGCGAGGTAACGAACTTCCATGAACGCTTCCGGCCCGACCATCGCGCCGATCGAAACCGGCGCGCGCGGATCCAGCACCTGGCGCGGCTCGTAAGGCGGCAGATAAGCATCGACCTGCTGCTGCGTCGGCATGTCCACGCGCTCATAGGCATGGGTGAGAATGAAACCATCCATGCACACCATCACCGGCAGGGATAATTCCTCTGCGAGGCGAAACGCCTGAATGTGCAAATCCAGCGCCTCCTGGTTGGTCTCGGCAAACAGTTGCATCCAGCCGGAATCGCGCTGCGACAAGGAATCGGAATGGTCGTTCCAGATATTGATCGGCGCACCAATGGCGCGGTTCGCCACCGTCATCACGATAGGCAGTCCGAGGCCGGATGCGTTATAGACCGCCTCGACCATGAACAGCAGTCCCTGACTGGCAGTAGCGGTATAAGAACGCGCCCCGGCAGCCGATGCACCGATGGCGACCGACATCGCGGCGAATTCGCTTTCGACGTTGATGAACTCGCAATTCGCCAATTCGCCGCTTTTCACGCTCTCTCCCAGCGCCTCGACGATATGTGTCTGCGGCGAGATTGGATAGGCGCAAACCACCTCGGGACGGCACATCGCGATGGCTTCGGCGACAGCGCGTGAACCTTCGATCTGCTTAAGCATGAGCGCCCTCCTTCATCATCGCCTTCACTATGTTGTAAGCCTCGGTTGCTGCGGCGATATTGCCTTCCGCCACTTTGCCGGAGAATTTTCCAACAATCGCCTTGACTACAGACTCCAGGCGAATCAAGTCAGAGAGGGCAGCGAATCCAGCTATCAGGGGAACGTTAGGTATCGGACGTCCGATATGCTTAAGCGCAATCTCGGTGGCAGGAATGGTGCGTATCCGCTCTGCCGGGCGGCCGGCAATAAAATCGCCCAAGCCCATCGCGTCAAAACTGCGGTTGGTGTTGAGCAGGATGTAACCGCCCTGTTTCAGTCCGGCGAACACATCGACCTGATGCAGCAGTGTGGTGTCCTGAATGATGATGGCATCCGGATCCATGATCGGTTCGCGCAGGCGGATTTCCTTGTCGGCGATGCGGCAGAATGCCACCACCGGCGCGCCGGTCCGTTCCGATCCGAAGCTGGGAAAAGCCTGTGCATGGCGTCCTTCCTCAAATGCAGCGACAGAAAACATCTCCGCTGCTGTCACGACACCCTGACCTCCTCGACCATGTATACGCAACTCGAACATATCGGCTCTCCCAGTGTTCTGTTGTTTGAAGCTTACTCCCCTGTCATACGTTTACCAAGCACTCTCTCCAGACAGGCAGGCTCGTTGCCGCACACAATTTACGAATCAGCTTTGTTGTCGCTTCCAGATTGGCAGACGCTTCATCGCTCAGGCTCTCACCCAACTCAAAGCCGTAACCGCGTATGCGCAGCAGAAAAGCGGGCGGCGCATCTTTTTCATACACCTGCCGATAGGCATGCAACAAGGCGGCTGGACTCATCGCGTGGCTGGTGTAACTGTTGTCGTGCGCGGCATTGATCTCGGAGAAATGAAACGGTGCATCGCAGGACATATCTGCATCGACGAACAACACCGCACTGCGTCCGACCAGATCGGTGACATGCTCGACCTGCAACTGGTAGTCCTCGATGAACTCTGCCTGTCCAAAGTCCTCACCTTGAATCCGGCGCACCAGCAGCGGCGCCAGCGCGTCGTCGCCGCGCGATTCGTTACCGATAGCCAAGATGAGAATGGGGGCAGGCATAATGTTCTGGTAGGTTGGGCTCTGCCCACCATGCCGGGCAGAGCCCAACCTACATGCGGCTCCTGATAATATTAGCTGAACACACCGTCCGACGAACGCGTCAGCACATCAACTCTCGCACCATCCACGTCGAGCAACTCCACTTCCAGCGGCATCTTGCCCAGTGCATGGGTAGCACAGGACAGGCAGGGATCGAAGGCGCGGATTGCGACCTCGATATGGTTGAGCAATCCTTCGGTCATTTTGCGCCCGTCGATATATTGGCGCGCCACCTGGCGAATGGCCTCATTCATCGCCTGGTTGTTGTGCGTGGTGGAGACGATCAGGTTGCAGCGCACGATCTGGTCGTGCTCGTCCACCTTGTAGTGATGGATCAGCGTGCCGCGCGGCGCTTCGATCACACCGACGCCGCGTTCCTGTCGTTCGCCAATATTAACCAGATCAGTCCCTTGCATGTCTGGATCGTGCAGCAAATCACGGATCACCTCGGCGGCGTGCAGCATCTCGATCATGCGCGCCCAGTGAAAACCCAGCGTCGCGCCCGCCGCCGAGCCGCCGTTAAACGCCATGAACGCCTTGCGCTGTGTTTCCGCCAAAGGTGTAGGAATAAAGTCGCACTGTGTCACGCGGCTCAACGGCCCCACGCGATACCAGCCAGCCTCCGGCCCCAGGCTGCGCAGGAACGGGAACTTCATGTACGACCACGGCTTCACGTCTTCGAAGATCACATCCCAGTAGTGCGAGTAATCATAGTGGTCGAACAGCGTATCGCCATTCATGCCGCGCGCGCGCAGCCCGCCGTGATAGAGATCCAGCGCGCCGTCGGCACGCACCAGATTGAGTGTGTGCGATTTGAAGCGCCCGAAGTTGGTGTAGAGGTCGAGGTTCTGCTCAAACAGTTGCTTTGCGATGCCGACTGATTCGCGGCTCCAGGTCACGATCTGTTCAATGTCTTTCAGCAGGTAGTCGCGTTCTTCAATACTCACGTTTTTGTTCACACCGCCGGGTATCGAACCGGTACCGTGGATACGTTTCCCCGCCGTGACGCGGATCACCTCCTGCCCGAACTTGCGCAGCAGCACACCTTGCTTGGCGATCTCCGGATAGGCGGCAGCAATGCCGACGATGTTGCGCTTGGCGACATCGGAATCGAAACCGAACATCAGGTCGGGCGCACACAGATGGAAGAAATGCAGCGCATGCGACTGCAGGATCTGCCCGTAGTGCATCAGCCGCCGCACCTTCTCAGCCGTCGGGGTGAGCGTCGCGCCGACGATCATGTCCATCGCCTTGGATGCGGCGATATGGTGGCTCACCGGGCAGATGCCGCACAGCCGCTGCACCATCACCGGCGCTTCCCAGTATGGCCGCCCCTGCACGAATTTCTCGAAGCCGCGGAACTCGACGATATGCAGCCGCACCTGATGCACGCGGTCGTTCTCGTCCAGCAGCAGCGTCACCTTGCCGTGGCCTTCGACGCGCGACACCGGATCGATCGCGACGCGGCGCAAATTTTCCGGGTGTGCGGCGGTTTCCAGATTGTCCAATTTATCAGTCATATTCGATCAGTCCATGCCCGAGTTCAGGCGTCTTGCCCGCAATCAGGTCGGTGAGAAATTTCCAGATGGCATCACCCGATGGCGGACATCCGGGAATAAAATAATCGATCTTCACTACTTCGTGCAGCGGATGCACCTTGTCCAGCGGCAGTGGCAGTTCAGGGTCATTCGGGATGTGACCATGCTCCAGCCCCGGTTCGGTGAGGTACACCTCGGTCAGGCAGCTTCCCAGATCGAGGTGGTTGCGCTGCGCGGGCAGGCCGCCGGTGATGGCGCACGAGCCGATGGCAATCAGAATTTTGCAGTTCTTCCTGAACTCATACAGCACATGCACGTTCTCCGCGTTGCAGATGCCACCTTCGATGAAGCCGATGTCGCACGGTCCGCAATGCTTGATGTCGGTAAGCGGCGAACGGTCGAATTCGATGAGATCGAGCAGCGGGAACAGCCGCTCGTCGATGTCGAGCAGAGACATGTGGCAGCCGAAACAACCGGCGAGCGAGGTAGTGGCGACGCGCAGTTTCTTGCTCATGGGGTTCCCTCGCAGACGTCACAACTACCGCTGGCATCGGCTTGGCGCGGCGCATCGTCCAGCGCCTGCGCGCTGATCGGGCGCTGGTCGTAGCGGCGTTTGCCGATCGGTATGCTGAATCCGACGCGCTTGGGCAGTATCACGCCCACCGGGCAAACCTGCATCGCCTTGTCCTTCAGTGCAATGTCAGTGTCTTTCAACAAGCCGGATGCCGCGTTGACGATAAGTTGTTTGGTGATGCCGCGCCCGGACAGGCCAAACACATTTTTGCCGTCCACCTCGGAGGAGGCGCGCACGCACAGCTCACACAGGATGCAGCGGTTGAAGTCGAGCAGGATGTCCGGGTGCGATGCATCCAGCGGGCGATCCGGGTACATGTGGCGGAAACCGGCAGTGCGCACTTCGAGGTCGTAACCCAATGCCTGCAACATGCAATTGCCGCTCTTCTCGCACGATGGGCAGAAATGGTTACCTTCGGCGAACAGCATCTGCACCAGCGTGCGGCGCAGGCTGTTCATTTCCTCGATGTCGCTTTCCACATTTAGCCCAGCCTCGGCGGGCATCGTGCAGGAAGCGGCAGTGCGTCCGTTTACCTTGACCGTGCATAGTTTGCAGCTGCCATGCGGCTTGAATTCAGGGTGGTAGCACAGGTGCGGGATGTAATGTCCGGCAGCCAGTGCAGCCTGCATTACGGTCTGCCCGGCCTCGAACGGGACGGCTGCACCATCGAGTTGAAAGGTATCGCTCATACCCCCTCCGTCTTCAAATGCGCACCCGCATCGTCACGGCCGGTCATCTGGCGCGCTCGTGCAAGCGCACCGTCAAGATCGAAGG
Organism: Nitrosomonadales bacterium; assembly: GCA_023259055.1. Lineage (GTDB taxonomy): Bacteria > Pseudomonadota > Gammaproteobacteria > Burkholderiales > Gallionellaceae > Gallionella. The sequence goes on along the minus strand of JAHFQZ010000005.1, from coordinate 166,426 downwards.
CCGGTTTGAATTCCAGCAATTTCAGCCTGTTCTCGTACGCCGGGCGAAAATGCTTGAGCGTGTGCAGCACCGGGTTGCAGGCGGTGCGCCCCAGCCCACAGTGGGAACTGGTCTGCAACACATGGTCGAGACGCTCGATCTCGCGCAGGTCATACTTCGTGCCGAGTCCGGCGGCGATCTTGTCCATCGTTGATTTCAGCATCGAGGTGCCGACGCGGCACGGCGTGCAGAAACCACAGCTTTCATGCGCGAAAAAATGCACGAAGTTGCGCGCTACTTCGAACAGGTCGCGGCTGTCGTCGAACACCATGAATGCACCGGCTGTGGGCAAGTCTTCAAACCCCAGTTTGCGGTCGAATTCACTTTCCGCGACGCACACGCCGGAAGGGCCGCTGACCTGCACCGCTCGCGTATTCACCGCGCCGCAGTCTTGCAGCACTTGGCGCACCGACACCCCGAATGGATATTCGTAGATGCCGGGGCGCGGGCAATCGCCGGACACCGAGATCAGCTTGGTGCCGGAGGATTTCGATGTGCCGATGGCGCGGTATTTCTCCGCGCCCATTTGCATCACCAGCGCGGCGCTGCAAAAGGTTTCGACGTTGTCAACGGCGGTCGGTTGCTGCTTGTAGCCGTGCGTCACCGGGAACGGAGGGCGGTTGCGCGGCACACCGCGCTTGCCTTCCAGCGATTCGATCAGCGCCGATTCCTCGCCACAGATATAGGCGCCTGCGCCCAAGTGGATGACGATGTCGAAATCGAAACCTGGCTGACAGAGAATGTTCTTGCCCAGCAGGTTGTTGTCACGGCGGCGTTGCAAAACGGCCTGCAATGGTTCGAGCAGATAGCGGTATTCTCCGCGCAGGTAAAGGTAACCATGCTGCGCGCCGACTGCCAGTGCACATAGCGTCATGCCTTCGAAAACCAGGTCGGCCTGACGGGTGAGTATCACACGATCCTTGAAGGTGCCGGGCTCGCCCTCGTCGGCGTTGCACACCACGTGGCGCGCCTCTCCCGGCGCGTTACAGCATGCTTCCCATTTCAGCCCGGTAGGAAAACCCGCGCCGCCGCGACCGCGCAGGCCGGAATTCTTGACCGCTTCGACGATGTCTTTTCCGCCGAGCGCCAACGCGGTGCGCAACACGTCACCGGGAGCTATAGTGTTATCGAGCAGCGGGCCGCTGCGGTGGATGTTGTCTTCCACGCGGAAGAAGTCGGCAGGCCAGTCGCTTAGCAAGGTACGGTTGCGTATCAGGCTGCCGATTTCCTGCACGCGCTGATGGGTCAAGCGCGTAATGGCGCGGCCATTGACCAGCATCGCCGGGCCTTGGTCGCACATACCGGTGCAGGATGTGGTGTTGATGCTGACCAAACCGTCTTCCGAAACCTTGCCCGGTTGCAGCCACAACTGCTGACACATTTTCTCCATCAGCGCCTGGCTGCCCTGCATGCGGTCGGTGATGTTGTCCGAGAACAGAACGCGGTATTCGCCGTGCGGCTGCAAATGCAAAAAGGAGTAGAACGTCGCTACTCCTTCGATCCTCACACGGGGGATGTGCAGCCTGGTACTGAGATAGTTTACGGCTTCAGTATTGATATGGCCGGAATGCTCCTGAACCTCACGCAGAATTTGCAGCAGGTTAAACGGGCTATGGTCATAGCGAGCCAGGATTTGGTCCAGATAATCGTCATGTACTTCGGCAAATATCGACATGGAAACGCTTTCAAATAATGTTTAAAAGCAAACAAACCAGACCCAATCAGCCACCGCCCGTATTCTACTCCCATTCAATCGTGGCGGGCGGCTTGCCGGAGATGTCATACACCACTCGGTTGATGCCGCGCACTTCATTGATGATGCGGTTGGAAACCCTGCCCAACAAGTCGTACGGCAGGTGCGCCCAGTGCGCGGTCATGAAGTCCTGCGTCTGCACCGCGCGCAAAGCCACCACCCATTCATAGGTGCGGCCGTCGCCCATCACGCCGACGCTCTTGACCGGCAGGAACACGGCGAAAGCTTGCGAAGTTTTCTCGTACCAGGACTTGCCATCACCATCTTTGGTGGCGTGCAGTTCTTCAATAAAAATCGCGTCGGCCCGGCACAGCAGGTCGGCATATTCGCGTTTCACTTCACCGAGGATACGCACGCCCAAGCCGGGGCCGGGGAAAGGATGGCGATACACCATATCGTGCGCCAGGCCCAGTGCGACACCGAGCTCGCGCACTTCATCCTTGAATAGTTCGCGCAACGGCTCCAGCAACTTGAGATGCAAACTTTCAGGCAAGCCGCCGACGTTGTGGTGCGACTTGATGGTGTGTGCTTTTTTGTTCTTGCCACCTGCAGATTCGATGACATCAGGATAAATCGTGCCTTGCGCCAGCCATTTTGCCTGTGGCAGTTTTTTTGCTTCACGCTGGAATACTTCGACAAACTCGCGTCCGATGATTTTCCGCTTTTGTTCGGGATCGGATACGCCCACCAGATGATGCAAAAACTCTATGCTGGCATCCACATGGATCACCTTCACACCGAGATTTTTGGCGAAGGTCTCCATCACTTGCTCAGCTTCTTTAAGCCGCAACAATCCGTTATCAACGAATACGCAAGTCAGTTGCTTGCCAATGGCGCGGTGCAACAATACCGCTGCGACCGATGAATCCACCCCGCCGGACAAGCCCAAGATAACCTCGTCGCTGCCAACCTGGGCACGGATCTTCTCCACCGCCTCGCCGATGTAGTCCGGCATGTTCCAGTCTTGTGCGCATCCGCAGATGTCATGCACGAAGCGGTTCAGCATCGCCTTGCCTTGCGGAGTATGAGTCACTTCAGGGTGGAATTGCAGCGCGTAATAACGCCGCGTTTCGTCCGCCATACCGGCGATGGGCGTTGAAGGATTGCCGGCGATCACCGAGAATCCCGGTGGCAATGCCACCACCTTGTCTCCATGGCTCATCCACACATCGATCAAGCCGTGTCCCTGTTCATTGGTACGATCCTGAATGCCGCGCAGCAACGCAGAATGCCCCTGCGCGCGGATTTCCGCATAGCCGAATTCGCGCACCAGCCCGTTTTCCACCGCACCGCCCAGTTGCGCCGCCATCGTTTGCATGCCGTAGCAGATGCCCAGTACCGGCACTCCCAGCTCGAAAACGATCTGCGGCGCGCGCGGCGTGTCGCCTTCGGTCACCGAATTCGGCCCGCCTGAAAGAATGACGCCAGCGGGATTGAAAGCGCGAATGAACTCCACATCCACATCATAAGGGTGCAGCTCGCAATAGACATGCGTTTCACGCACGCGGCGCGCGATGAGTTGGGTGTATTGGGAACCGAAATCTAGGATCAGGATTTTTTTGTGCATATGGGCTAAGGGCTAGGGGCTAGGGGCTAGGGAGTTTAGCTTTCAGCGAATGCTGCAAACCGCGCAACATGCGACCAACTTCTCCTGTTTTTTCCAATAGCTCGGCCAGTTTACTTTCTTCAATGTAATTCAGTTGATCGGCAAGGATGAGTTGAGTTTCTAATTCAGCCAATGATCCAATGGCTATTGATATAAAGCGCAAAAAATTCCTTAGTCGAATCTCGTGCGTGTCCTTCCGCAATATTGGAGGGGATTGAAACCGCTGCACGCTGCATTTGGCTACTTAGGCCAAATGCCTCAAATTTCGGGAAACCAGGGGTTAGTGTATAAACAGCCGTCGCTAATTGCATTCCAGCCTGCCAGACTTTAAGATCCCGAAAACTTTGAATTCCCATCCCGTTCCCCAGTCCCTATTCTCTAGCCTCTAGTCAATATGGTAATTCGGCGCTTCCTTGGTAATCTGCACGTCATGCACATGCGATTCACGGATACCGGAAGAAGTAATTTCAACGAATTCGGCTTTGGTATGCATCGTGGCGATGTCGCCACAACCGAGATAACCCATGCTGGCGCGCAAACCGCCCATCAACTGGTGGATCACCGCCAGCACGCTACCCTTGTAGGGCACGCGCCCCTCGACACCTTCCGGCACCAGCTTGTCCTGATTGCTTTCGCCTTCCTGAAAGTAGCGGTCGCTGGAACCTTGCTGCATGGCCCCCAGGCTGCCCATGCCGCGATATGACTTATAGGAGCGGCCTTGGTATAGCTCGATTTCGCCCGGCGCTTCTTCAGTGCCCGCGAATAATCCGCCCAACATTACGGTATGTGCACCCGATGCAATGGCCTTGGCGATGTCGCCGGAAAAACGAATGCCGCCGTCGGAAATCAATGGTACCCCGGTGCCTTGCAGTGCTTTCGCAACATTCTGGATCGCGGCGATCTGCGGCACGCCGACACCCGCAACGATACGCGTGGTGCAAATCGAACCGGGGCCAATGCCGACTTTCACGCCGTCCGCACCATGATCCAGCAAGGCCATTGCCGCGCCGCCGGTAGCGATGTTGCCGCCGATCACATCAACTAGCGGGAAATTGTTCTTGACCCATTTGACGCGATCAAGCACGCCTTGCGAATGCCCGTGTGCGGTGTCCACCACAAGCACATCCACGCCAGCCTCAACCAATAAAGCGACGCGCTCTTCTGTGCCCTCGCCCACACCGACAGCTGCACCCACGCGCAAGCGGCCGAGGCTGTCCTTGCTGGCCAGCGGATGTTCGTTGGATTTCAGGATGTCCTTTACTGTCATCAAACCGCGCAATTCAAATGCATCGTTGACCACAAGTACGCGCTCGATACGATTTTTGTGCATCAAGTTGCGAGCTTCTTCGAGACTGGCATTTTCCTTGACGGTAATCAGCCTCTCGCGCGGCGTCATGATGTTCTGTATCGGCTGATCCAGATTATTCTCAAAGCGCAAATCGCGATTGGTGATGATGCCCACCAGCTGCTTGCCCTCCACCACCGGCAAACCGGAAATCCTGTGCTGCCGGGTCAAAGCCAACACATTGCGCACTGTCATGTCCGGAGTGATGGTGATGGGATCTTTGACCACACCGCTTTCAAAACGCTTGACCTTGGCGACTTGGGCGGCCTGCGCATAAGCCGTCATATTCTTGTGTACGATACCGATACCGCCTTCCTGTGCCAAAGCAATTGCAAGACGCGATTCCGTGACAGTATCCATCGCAGCTGATAACACAGGAATGTTCAGACTGATGTTGCGGGTGAGCTGGGTGCGCAGACTGACTTCGCGCGGCAAAACGTTTGAATAGGCGGGAACGAGCAGAACGTCGTCAAAGGTTAGTGCTTTTTGAATGATGCGCATATTTAGCAGCCCTCGGCAAAGCAGGCATTATACGCATGTCGGGCAAGCCGGTAAATAATTCGCCAGTTCGCACAGCTACATATTTACTGTGCCACAGGATGCGGTGATAACCAGCCACTTAGCAATCGTTTTTGGATTGCTTAGTGGAATGGCTAGAAGTTCTATCAGGCACGAACCGCATCGCTCGCGTCTGGAGCCACAGAAAACATGGGGATTTAATTGACGTGCCAGTTTAATTACCTTTTGTTCCCGGCAGGCAGCGGTAATATTACCGTTATACGAAATCCGCCGCCGGGCGGGCTGTCGAATTCGATCTTGCCATCCAACTGTTTGACACGCTCGCACATGCCGCGCACACCATACGAAGTCGTGGCTACGGTGTGCCCTTCCGGCAGGCCCCGGCCATTGTCGCAAATCGACAGCTCAACCTCTTCATCATTCCGGTGCAGTTTGATTTCCACCCTGGATGCACCTGAATGCCGCGCGACATTGGTGAGAGCTTCCTGAACTATACGGAACAGGTTGATTGTTAGTGTCTTGTCCAGCTCATTTTCACAGCCATTGACTTCACCATCTATGCAGGCAGCCCGGCATTCTATACCGGAGCGTTGCTGGAACTGGGCACACTGCCATTTAATCGCCTCCGTCAGACCGAAATCGTCGAGTATGGTCGGGCGCAGATCGCTGATGATGCGGCGCATGGCTTTCACTGCGGTGTCGAGCATTACGTGCATGGATTCGACGCGATCCAGCAGCGGCAGCATTTCCTTATTCTCCTCCAGATTCTGCGCGAGCCAGTATGCATCCATTTTTAGCGCAGCCAACGTGCCGCCCAGGTCGTCGTGGATTTCCCGCGCAACACTGGCTTTTTCTTCCTCGCGCACGGTCTGAAGGTGCGAAGTGAATTCACGCAACTGGCTTTCTGCACGATGGCGTTCGGTGATGTCCTGGACGACGGCCACAAACACGGATGGTTCCGAAGCAATGAGCTGGAGACGAACTTCCACCGGATAAGACGTGCCATCCTTGCGGCGATGAACTGTCTCGAAAAGCAGTGATTGCTGCTCGCCGCTGATGAGAGGGGCAATCAACTCCGTGAATTGTTTCCGGCTATATGACAACTTCAAGTCCAGCGGCGTGAGTTGTTGCAGTTCGCTGTCTGAATACCCCAGGTTTTTCTTTGCGCCTTCGCTCACTTGCAGGAAACGCAGTGATTCGGCATCGAACAGGTATATTTCGTTGAAAGAACTTCGCAGCAATTGGCCGAACTGTTGCTCCAATATTTCCGCGCGTTTGTGCTCGGCCGCTCTTTCCTGCAATAATTTTTCCTCGGCCTTCTTGCGCTCGGTGATGTCTCTGGCAAAGCCTACAGTGCCAAGCACATTGCCCTGTTTGTCGATGATGGGGGTTTTGGAGGTTTCAACCCAGTGGATATTTTTACCATCAAATGCTGACTCCTCGACAGTCTTCCGTTTGCGTGCTGCCATCACCTCGGCATCATCGGCGCGATATTTTTCCGCCAGCTCCTTCGGCTGCAAATCCAGATCGGTCTTGCCTATGGCCTGGCTGACTTCCGCGAGCCGGAGATAATCGGCAAACACCTTGTTGATTGTGATGTAACGGCCTTTAGTGTCTTTCAGCCATGTCATATAAGGCGAGTTGTCCAGCATGGCGCGCAGGTTGGCTTCGCCCTGCAACAATGCCGCCTCGGCCTTCTTGCGTTCGGTGATGTCGCGGCTCGCCGAAAGCAGCAGCTTCCTTCCGCCGGACTCAATAACCCGAGAGCTGACTTCGACGGACAAGATGGAGCCGTCTTTGCATCGGTGCTCGGATTCAATGGTGCCATAACCATTTTCCAGCACCTCTTTCATGCGCGGCGCAACGAGCTTGCTGAACTCCGGCGTAGTTAGTTCGCGCACGTTCATTGCCATCAATTCGTCCTGCGTGTAGCCGCGCGACTTCCACGCGGCCTCGTTCAGGTATACGAAGTTCCCATCTAAATCAATCAGGAAGACTGAGTCGGAGGTGCTGTTCAGAAGTTGCGCACTTAGCTTCAGTTCTTCCTCGGCACGCTTGCGCTCGGTAATGTCGCGGCTGGCAGCAAAAACTAAATACTGCCCTTCAATCTCCATGCAGGAGGAGCTGATCTCGACATTGATCAGCGACCTGTCCTTGCGGCGATGGACAGTCTCTAACCGGGCGCTTTTGCCGATGAGTTCCCTGAAGCGTTCCCTCAGCTCCTCCGCCGACCATTGCACATCCCAATCAGCAACGCTAAGGCGGGACATTTCCTCCGGGGTGTAACCCAACATACGGCAAAAGGCGTCATTGGCCTCCACGATATTGCCGCGCATATCCATCACATGGATGCCATCCATGGAGTTTTGCATCAATGTCCGGTTGCGGTGCAGCAGCGCCTCGGTTTCCTGCTGCAGCCGTACAACTTGTTCACGTTGGGCATGGGCAGCCATGACACGCCCGATCAAATCCGGCAGCAGCCTCAGGTATAGTCCCTCGGTATCTTTGACCAGATAATCATAGACGCCATGCTTCATCGCCTCGACGGCGACAGCCGCATTATTCTCCCCGGTCAGCATGACGATGGGGATGGGGATGGAGATGGGGATGGGGACAGGTATGGGAATGGGAATTGAGACAGGAACGGGAATGTCAGAAAATTCGACCAGCCTCTTTATGAAGCTGAGTCCATCCATATCCGGCAGGTTGTAATCGAGCAGGATCAGGTCGGGACGCTTGGAATCCGGACTGGTAACTTCTATGCGTGCCAGCCCGGCCTCTGCTGTCGAAGCCATCTCCAGAACACAGTCAAAATCCTTGAAGGCGCGACGGTAGAGACGCTGGTCGTCTTCACTGTCGTCGACGACAAGGATGGTTGTGGTCATTTGATGTTTTTCGGCAAGATGGAGACGTTGAACCAGTAGTCGGTGAGCCGAGCAATTGACTGGATGAACCCGACCAGATCCACGGGCTTCTGCACGTAGGAATTTGCGCCGGCGGCATAGCAATGTTCAATGTCCTGCTCGGAATTGGATGTCGTCAGGACAATGACGGGAATCTTTTGCAAATCTGGATCGGCCTTGATGACGCGCAGCACTTCCTTGCCGTCCGTGCCCGGCAGGTTCAAGTCGAGCAGAATGATGCTTGGCCGGGGCGCTTTGCCTGGTCCGGAAAATTCCCCGCGCTGCAGCAAATAATCAATCGCCTGGTCTCCATTGGTGCAGCGCTGTACCGGGTTGATCAAATTGGCCTTCTTGAAGGCGCGCACTGTAGCTATATAGTCATCGTCGCTGTCCTCGACGATCAGAATGATTTGAGACATGTCTCCTGGCATTATGCTTCCTCACTCAAAGTAAAATAAAATACAGTTCCTTCTCCCGGGACGGATTCCAGCCAGATGCGGCCACCGTGAAGTTCGATAATTTTTTTGGTAATTGTAAGGCCAGCACCGGTTCCTCCGCCATATTTGTTTTGTTCATGCAGCCGTTTGAATATCCGGAAAACGCTGCCCTGATGATGCGGCTGGATGCCGATGCCGTTGTCGCGCACATAAAAAACAGTAGCAGCGCCGCTACGGTCACAGCCGACTTCTATCCATTTCGATTGCTTGTCATTATATTTCGCCGCATTGGAAATAAGGTTCTGGAACACTTCGCCGATACGGGTGGCGTCCCCCTGGACAGTTCCCAAGGTACCATTGCGGCGCAGCTCGATGCCCATCCCGCCGAGCGAGGGAGCCATCCAGAAACGGCTCAAGTCTTCCGCTACCGCATCAACCACCGCATCCACATCAACCGGGACTTTTGCGAGCTTAGTGTTGCCCAGACGGGAATAGGCCAAAAGGCGGTCAATCAAGTCGGATAGCCGTTCTGCCAGCCGCTGGATGCTGCTGATGTATTGCCGCGCATTCTCATCCAGCCGCTCGGCGTAGTCTTCCTTGAGAAAGCTGGTGTAGTTGTGAATGCCGCGCAGCGGCTCCTTGAGATCATGCGCGGCGATATAGGTGAATTCATCCAGTGACTTGTTGGTGGTCTGCAGTAACGCCATAGATTCCATTAATTGCGCTTCGATATGCTCTCGCTCGATAATCTCTTCTTGTAATTGCTCATTGGTTACATTCAACTCACGGGTGCGCTCCTCGACGCGGTCCTCCAGCGTGCGGTACAGTGTTTGCAGGTTTTCGGTCATGCGGTTGAAGGCGCGTCCCAGCGCACCGACTTCATCAGTACCGGTTTCGGCAACACGTTTGTCCAGGTTGCCCTGGGCAATCTCATTTGCGGTGAGCGCAAAGGCCTTGAGCGGTGCGACCATTTGCCTGCCAAAAATGAATGCAATCACTCCAGCCAGCAACACCAATGCCAGCAATGCCTGCAGCAGGGTTTTCCGCTGTTGGTAAAGAGGCGCGAAAACTTCGTCGGCATCCATCTTGACCACCATCCCCCAACGCAATTCGGGCAGGTAGCGCCAGGCGGCAACGACCTGCCTGCCGCTATAGTCAATTGCCGTTCCGTTGCCATGCCTGCCGGCCAACGCGTGGCGCATCGGGACAGCCGTCGTTTTCAAATTTATCTTGCGCTGCAAGGCGGCCAGCGGGTCATGCCTGAGCGGTGCGACAAACAAGGCTTCGTCGGCGCCCGTCAATTTGGCCAGCACAATTTCCCCGGTCACACCCAGCCCGCTGGTTTCCATCGCCACCCGGTAGATATTTTCGGTGCTGAGCTGAAAGGCAATTACACCGCGAAATACGCCGTCGTGCATTATGGGTGCGGCAACGAAAGCGGCGGGCGCATTGGAAGGCGTATAAATCTCAAAACTGGAAAAACTGCTTTCGAAGGTCATGCTGGATTCGCGGAATGCCTTGGCCAGTTGCGAATCGCGGTACGGGCCGCCGAGCAGATTGGTGGCGAAGTCCGCTTCGTGCTTGTCGGTATAGATAATTTCGCCCTGCGGCGTAATCAGGAACACATCGTAAAACAGCGCGCTCTCGTTAATGTAGGCTGAAAAGCGGCTGCGGAATTGCTTGTCCGTCATCCGGTATTCCACGGAATCTGGGCCGTGTTGCAAGTAAGCGCGCAACAAGCCGGACATGGCCTGCTCTACCAGAATGCCGCGCGCCAGCATCTCCACATCCTGGACGCGCTCCGCCAGATAGGTCTTGATCTGCATTGCCTTGATATCCGCAAGGCGCGACATCCGCGCCTGCGCTTCGGCGCGCAACGCGACCTCGTTTTGCTGCATGCTCAGATAGCCAAACAGGAGCAGCGGCAGCAGCGCAACAACGATAAACCAAAGCACCAGGCGGTAGGTGAGCGAGGTAAATTTCATGTCACACCTCGGTTCATCGCGCCGCTCCCGTCAAAGCACGTTGCCCGGCAAGCCATTCCTGATGGCTGCGATAAAACGGAAACGGCTCCGGATGCACAGCAGCTTCGGATTGCCAGACAATGTCGAATTGCCCGTCGGGGCGCGCCCTGCCGATACGCACAGCTTTCCAGAGATGCCTGGTGTCGAGGTCCATCGCCACGATGCCCTGCGGCGCGGCCATGCTTTGCTGCGCAAGGGTATTTTTCACCAGCGTCAAATCCGCCGTACCGGCATTGCGCGCGCTGTCCACCCACAGTTTTACCCCGATGTAGGCCGCCTCCATCGGGTCGCCCAGCACACGCTCCTTGCCAAAGCGTTGCCTGAAGCGCTCAACAAAGGCCTTGCTCTCCGTGCTATCCAGACTCTGAAAATAACTTCCCACTGCGTAATGCCCCGCCATCAGAGCAGCCCCGATCGCCGCCACTTCCACTTCGTTGATGCTAATGGAAAACACCGGCGTTTTTTCTGCCCTGATGCCCGCTTCATGCAGCGCGCGGAAGAAGTGCAGGTTGCTGTCGCCATCCAGCGTGTTCAAGACAAAATCCGGGTGCTGCGCGGCAATCTCTTGCACCGCCGCCGCCATATCGCTTGCCCCCAACGGCACATACCGCTCTCCCAGCAACTGCCCGCCTTTGGCAAGCAGCACGTCCTTGACCATGAGGTTCGCGGTGCGCGGAAAAATGTAATCCGAACCTATCAGGTAAAAACGCTTGCCCTTCTGCTGCAACGCCCACAACGCCATCGGGATGATTTGCTGGTTGGGCGCAGCGCCGGTGTATATGATGTCGTGCGATTGTTCCAGCCCTTCATATTGCAGCGGATAGAACAACAGATGATGGTGCTTTTCGACAACTGGTTTGACGGCCTTGCGGCAAGCCGACGTCCAGCAGCCGAACAACGCCTGCACACCGTCCTGGGTGATCAACTTCTCCGCCTGCTGCGCGCAATACGCGGCATCCGAACGGCAATCGGCAACGATCATTTCGATAGTCTGGCCGTTCACACCGCCCGACTTGTTTTCTTCTTCCACCGCCAGCCGCACCGCATCCACCAGCGGCGCTTCGCTCACCGCCATCGTGCCGCTGAGCGAGTGCAGCACGCCGATTTTTATGCCGGGCTTGGCACTCCCATATTGGCCATACAGCAGCGCGCCGACCAGCAGAACCGCAGTCAGTATCCCAGCCAACAGATTGTATTTACCGCCGAACAGGTTTTGCATAAACGGCCCCGACGCGCATCACATGCGCTATGTACCCTCGCTCAAAGTAAAATAAAAAGTCGTCCCTTCTCCGGGGGCGGATTCCAGCCAGATGCGTCCGCCGTGGCGTTCGATAATTTTTTTGGTAATTGTAAGGCCAGCCCCGGTGCCGCCTCCATATTTGTTTTGCTCGTGCAGCCGCTTGAATATCCGGAACACGCTGTCCTGATGATGCGGCAGGATGCCGATGCCGTTGTCGCGCACATAAAAAACCGTAGCAGCGCCGCTACGATCGCAGCCGACCTCAATCCACTTCGACGGCTTGTCATTGTATTTCGCCGCGTTGGAAATCAGGTTCTGGAACACCTCCCCGATGCGCATGGCATCGCCCTGCACTGTACCAAGGGGGCCTTTGCGGCGCAGCTCGATGCCCATCCCTCCCTGCGTGGCATCCCTCCAGAAACGGCCCATGTCTTCCGCCACGGCGTCGACCACCGCATCTACATCAACCGTGATTTTGGCAAATTCTCCGCTGCCCAGGCGGGAGTAGGCCAACAGGCTGTCAATCAGGGCGGATAGCCGTTCGGCCAGCCGCTGGATGCTGTTAATGTATTTCTGCGCACTCTCATCCAGCTTGTCGCCGTAGTCTTCCTTGAGAAAGCTGGTGTAGTTGTGGATGCCGCGCAGCGGCTCCTTGAGATCGTGCGCGGCAATATAGGTGAATTCATCCAGCGCCTGGTTGATGGTCCGCAGTGACAACAAGGATTCAGCCAATTGCGCTTCCCCCTGCTTGCGTGCGGTGATGTCGCGGCTTGAAGAAAAAATATACTCATTTTTGTCTATCTCCACACCAGCGGAGCTGACTTCCACATTGATCAACGCCCCATCCTTGCGGCGGTACAAGGTCTCGAATGTATCGCTCTTGCCGATGAGGTTTTCGAGGCGCGCCCGCAATTCTTCAGCCGACTGCGTTTCCCAGACAGCCGCATTAAGGCCGGCAATCTCTTCCCGGGTATAGCCCAGCTTGCGGCAGAAGGCGTCGTTGGCCTCGACGATGTTGCCCTTCACGTCCATTATGATGATGCCATCCAGGGAGTTCTTCATCAATGCCTGATTGCGGCGCAGCAGCGCCATGGTTTCCTGCTGGGCCTGCTCAAGTTTTTTTGTGCGCTCCCTTACCTGATTTTCAAGAAGTGCGGAATGTTCGTACATCTGGCTGGTCATGAAATTGAATGCCGTTGCCAGTTCCGAAATTTCATCATTTCCCTTTACGTCCGCCTGAACCGCGTAATCTCCTGATGCAATGGCGCGGGCTACTTTCGTAAGACTGGTTACCGGCCTCACGATACTTTTGGCAACATAGACGGTTATGACGATAAGGATCAATCCAAAAACCAGCATCGAAATAATCAATCGCTGCTGAAGCAATTTCAGCGGAGCAAATGCCTCCTCCTCCCCAATGTGAACCATGATGCAGGCCGATCCAAACTCCGGAATAAAGCGGAAGCCCATGACGGTGGAAATATCCCGATAATCCGGGTCAATGATTTCGCGTGACTGCCCATTCAGGCAGGACTGCATTGGCCGTGCGGAAATTGGGTGCTCATGCCCTTGCGTGGAAGTGAATTTTGGCTTGGTGACGAAATAACCCCCGCCATCCGCAAGAAAGGTCTCCCCTGATTGCCCAAGCTCTGTGGGTGGGGAGGCAAAGACAGGATCAAGCGTCGAAGATGGATAGGTAATTACCATCCGGAATCCGGCAGGTTCTGCTACTGAAATGAAATATGAGAGGTTGTTTCCGGGGCCGATCCCGGAAAATTGCGCCAGTTGTCCGGCTTGAAACGTAATGTTTTTTTCATTCCGGGCTGCGGAGGTTCCGATGATCAGGCTTTCATCGCCTCCATTTCTGTGAAGAAACGCGCCTGAAGCATTTTCCGCAGCCAGGTAGGATTTAATCAAATTGGTGGCGCAAACAGGGCTCAGTTTGGCGGCGTTGCCACCACACTGGGCAACCAGATTCGAGAGAAAGGATTTCGCCCGGTCATTTGCCCGTGTCAGGACCATGGCCAACTGGGCATGCTTCGAATCGGCAATCCGGCTTACGTCTCCTATTCGCTCCGACCTGATGTTCTCGAACATTTGCTTATAGGCTATCCAGCCGACCGCTGCGGCAGGCAAAACCGTCAGCAGCAACATCACCGCGATGAGGCGTATTTCAATTGAGCCTGGTATTAATTTTATTGCCATTTAGAGCCTATTTCAGCAGGTTTCATACCCCGCGCCATTTGCCTGCGGGATGCAGTGCAAGGCGCTGGCTGTGCTGTGCCATGTAGTCATTCTCCACAAGCAGGCCGCAACGCCGCGATCGGAGGGTGGCTGCGCTGCAATCGGGAACCAACCGGCCTGCCCATTGCGAATGAATGCGCCCGAAGCCAAGAGGCCCCTCGGGTTGGAGCTGGAATCGGCGTCTGCAGCGTTGCACCGCTTGCCAATGGAATAACCATTGGATGCGCCAAAATATTTTATATTTGTATTGGTTATTCTTTGGCGGGCAACGATATTTTGCGGCTTGCCAAGACGGTATGATTATTCTTGAGATAGGCAAGAAATTCCAAGGCCGAGCTGTTTTCGTCTAGTTCAGCCGCAGCGTTGGGCAACAAGAAAATGGAAATATCACGCTCCACAATCTCGAGACCACTCAGCGACGCAGTTTCGATGATGTACTTGATTTTGTCGAAAAGCCTCTCCTCGGCTTGAGCAAAAGGCATCAAAATCCAGAAATCAGTCCCGTCACGCACTACCAAGTCAGTCTTGCGGAAAGCCTTGTGCAAGGAGTGCGAAACCTCGTCAAGCTTTTGCGCTGCTTTTTGTGCACCATAAGTCTCGCCGAGGGTTCTGGGGGTTTTATAATCGATATGGGCTAGACCAAATTGCAGTCCACTAGAGTAGCGCTTTGTAACTGCCAGTAGCCACTCCAGTGTGAAAAGAAATTTATCACGCCTCTCGAATTTTTCTTGTGACATAAACCCATCCCGCTTGAATTATTGAATAAATAAACTGCAAAACCACTACGCCAGTTAACACCAATCACAATTCGTCAATTATTACAGTGCACTAACATCCACCTTATGGTCACCATACCATAAAACGAAAATTCATCCAATTGGGTGGAAATTGTTTAAAGGGAGCAAAAGAAATGTCTGGTTTAGGGAACAGCAATGCAACACCCCTAAGCTTGGCACGTTGGTTACTGGATACCCGGAAGCCCACGGGCGCAATCGCTATTGCGCCTAATCGGGGGAAAGGAGTCTTGCAATACGACATTCCCGTTTGTGTTTGGACCAGCTTGAGCGAAATTCCACTGGCTATAGCAGTGCTGTATTTACAGCGCGGTCTCGTTGGTTTCGCCGGTGCGAATGCGGATGACCTGCTCCACCGTCGAAATAAAAATTTTGCCATCGCCGATCTTTCCGGTATGCGCGGCCTTGATAATAGCCTCGACGGCCGTATCAAGCAGTTCAGCCGAAATCACCACCTCTACTTTGATCTTGGGCAGGAAATCCACCACATATTCCGCGCCTCGATACAGCTCGGTATGGCCCTTTTGACGACCGAAACCTTTTACCTCGGTCACCGTCAAGCCGCTCACTCCCAGTTCGGAAAGTGCCTCACGTACTTCATCCAGCTTGAATGGCTTTATAATCGCTTCGATTTTTTTCATGGTGAAACCCCCTGTTCGTTGGTTTATTGTATTTGCTGCTTGTATGGCAGCATTGTACCAAGAGCAGCGATCATTTGAGTCAACTCAGCTCGCGATAACTCACGGACAGGATTTCCAGTTCCTGGATGCCAACCGGTGTACGCAATATCGCCACTTCGCCTTCGCGCAATTTGAGTAGCGTTCGCGCCAGCGGCGAGACCCAGCTGATCAAACCGGAGCCTACATCCGCCTCATCCACGCCGACTATGCTGTATGTACTCTCGCAGCCGTGGTCGTCGCAAACCGTAACTGTCGCACCGAAAAACACCTGATCGCATTCCACACGCTGCGCCGGATCGACGACCTCGGCCAGCTCCATGCGCTTGCGCAAAAAACGCACGCGCCGGTCAATCTCGCGCAGGCGTTTCTTGCCATAAATATAATCGCCGTTTTCAGAACGGTCGCCGTTGGATGCGGCCCAGGTAATGGTTTTAACCAATGCCGGGCGCTCCACCTTCCACAGGTGATCCATCTCTTCTTTCAGCTTGCGATATCCGTTGGGGGTGATGTAATTTTTAACGCCGACAGGCAACTGCGCCGAGGGCTCCAACTCGTCGTCTTCGGTATCGCTATCGCGTATGAATACTTTGTTCATTTTAACAATTTTACCTGAATTACCATACATTTACAGCGCTGAGTACAAAGGCTTTAAATCCGGAAAGATGCCAGTTAGGAATTTTGCTGTGTTTGACTGAATATGCCCCATTAAGTTTTATTGTGCTAGCTCCATTCCAGCGTTACGATGACCTTATCGGAAGCGCCACAATTGGCCGCGCAAAAAAAAGGTGAACACTATGGATCGTCCCGATGCCCTGTTCTGGAATCTGCCTTCCGAAGCACTTCTATCACAGATGGAGGCGCTCCCTGCAGGGCTTAGCCAGCAGGAAGCGCAAGCGCGTACCGCACGGTTCGGCCCCAACACGCTGCGCAACTACGGCGAACGGCCACTGATCATCCAGTACCTGAGCCACTTCAAGAATCCGCTGGTGATGGTTCTGCTGGCTGCCAGCGCCGTGTCCGCGCTGACCGGCGAGATCACCGGATTTGTGATCATCTGGGCTGTCGTACTGATGAGTGTGACGCTGGATTTCGTCCAGGAATACCGGGCTGGCCGCGCAGCAGAACAGTTGAAACACGCTGTAGCAGTGCGTGCCACGGTGCTGCGCGATGGATTTTCCCAGGAGATTCAGATAGCCGTGCTGGTGCCGGGCGATGTGGTGGTGCTGGCTGCGGGCGATCTCATCCCGGCCGATTGCCGCTTGCTTGAGGCAAAGGATTTTTTCGTCAACCAGTCGCTGCTGACGGGCGAACCATTTCCGGTGGAAAAAAAGGCGCACGATCTGACAACGCCGGTGGAAGACCTCAGCCAGGCAGAGAATGCCGTGTTCATGGGCACTTCTGTCATCAGCGGAATGGCCAAGGCAATAGTCTGCCGTACAGGAACCGATACCGCGATGGGCAATATCGCGGATTCTCTTGCGGTCAAGCCGCCGCCTACCGCTTTCGAGCTGGGTACCCAGAGCTTTGGTATGCTGATCATGCGCCTGACCATCCTGCTGGTGATGTTTGTGTTCCTGATCAACGCTTTTTTCCACCGGCCATTCCTCGAGTCGTTTCTGTTCGCCATCGCGCTGGCCGTCGGCCTCACGCCGGAACTGTTGCCGATGGTGATCACCGTGACGCTGTCGCGCGGCGCCCTGCGCATGGCGAAAAAGCAGGTGATCGTGAAGCAGCTCGCCGCAATTCATAACCTGGGCAGCATGGACGTGCTGTGCACCGACAAGACCGGCACGCTCACCGAGGGGCGCGTCCAGCTGGAACGCCACCTCGACGCGCAAGGGAACGACAGCGCGCAGGTGTTGCAACTGGCTTACCTCAACAGCTATTTCGAAACCGGACTAAAGAGCCCGCTGGATGATGCGATCCTCAAACACGAGGAAATCGACGTAAGCAGCTGGCGCAAGATCGACGAGGTGCCCTTTGACTTCGAGCGACGGCGCGTATCTGTTTTATTGGATCAAAGCGAGAAAGGGGTGCTGGCCGATCATGGCGAAAAACGGCTGCTCGTCGTCAAAGGCTCGCCCGAGGATATACTCAGGCTGTCCACGCGATACGCTGTCGGCGAAACGCTGTACTCACTGCCGCTGGACGAAAAAGCGCTCGCATCCATCCAGGCCTTGCACGACAGCCTCGGACGAGAGGGCTTCAAGGTGCTTGGCATCGCCTTGCGTCCGGTGGCTTTGGACCATCCGCATGCCGTCGTCGACGATGAAACCGAGCTGATCTTCGCTGGCTTCGCCGCATTCCTCGATCCGCCAAAAGCAAGCGCGGCGCATGCACTCAAGGCGCTTGCCGCTAGCGGGATCAATATCAAGATCGTCACCGGCGATAGCGAACTGGTCACCCGCCACGTATGCAACCAACTAGGAATGCCAGTCACGGGCGTGCTGAACGGCAGTGATATCCAGCGCATGGACGATCCTACTCTGGCGGTACGGGTGAGGGAGGCTAACCTGTTCTGCCGCGTCACACCGACCCAGAAGAACCGCGTTATCCTGTCGCTGAAAGCGCAGGGGCACACCGTCGGTTACCTCGGGGACGGCATCAACGATGCGCCTTCGCTCCGTTCGGCGGATGTCGGTATCTCGGTGGACAGCGCCGTGGACGTAGCCAAAGCGGCGGCCGACATGATCATGTTGCGACAAGATATGAATGTGCTGCACGCAGGGGTAATGGAAGGCCGCCGCACCTTCGTTAACATCATGAAGTACATCATGATGGGAACGAGCTCCAATTTCGGCAATATGTTCAGCATGGCCGGAGCAACATTGTTCCTGCCCTTTCTGCCGATGCTGCCGGCACAGATTCTGCTCAACAACCTGCTCTACGATGTCTCGGAACTGCCGATTCCGATGGACAGCGTTGACAACAACTCCCTGGCACATCCCAGGCACTGGGACACAACCTTCATCCGTAACTTCATGTGGGTGGTCGGGCCGGTCAGTTCAGTATTCGATTTCCTGATGTTCTTTATCTTGCTGAAAGTTTTCGATGCCGGCGAAGTGCTATTCCACACCGGCTGGTTCATCGAATCCATCGCCACCCAGGTGCTGGTGATCTTCGTCATTCGCACCCGTGGCAGCCCCTTAAAAAGCCGACCCAGCATTGCGCTGACCATCACTTCACTGACGGTAGTCCTGGTCGCTGTGGCATTGCCTTTCACACCATTCGCGACGCATCTCGGTTTCGTTGCGCCGCCGCCACTGTTCTTTGTGATCCTGCCAGTTATGGTGTTTTGCTATCTCATAACGGTGGAGTTTGTAAAAAGGTTGTTCTACCGGAAATTTTCGGCACGCTAAGCAAGGCAGAAAATAAAAAAGGACACTCGGAATCAAGTGTCCACTTTCATTGATAATGACTGGCGTCCCCAACGAGATTCGAACTCGTGTTACCGCCGTGAAAGGGCGATGTCCTAGGCCTCTAGACGATGGGGACTTTGACTTTTAAGCTCTTTTGGTGGAGGTAAGCGGGATCGAACCGCTGACCTCTTGCATGCCATGCAAGCGCTCTCCCAGCTGAGCTATACCCCCGGTACCCCGAAAAGAGCGCGCATTATAGTGATGCGACCTATGCTTGTAAAGCTGACTTCCGAGAAAGATTAACCGAAGAGATTACAGATGCTTATTCATGCGCGCCAATACGGTCTCGCGCGGAAACAACGCCAGTACCGCATCGACCGACGGCGTGTGCGTCTGCCCAACCAGCATTACGCGCAACGGCATCGCCAGCTTAGGCATCTTAAGGTTGTGTTTGGCCAGCAATTCCTTGACGAGCATATTCAGCGCCGGAGCTTCCCAGGCGACATCGGCAAAACGCCCGGCAAGTTCTCGCAAGGCAGGCAGCACTTCCGGCACAAGGTGTGTATCCAGCAGCTCGCGCGCGGGATGCAAATCGATGTAGAACACCTCGGCGGCATCGGCCAATTCGTTGAGCGTCGCGACGCGTTCCTTGTACAGCGCCACCACAGCTTCAAGGGCAGGAACGGTGCTTACCATCACACCACGCGCTTCGAGGCGCGGACGCACCAGCGCGGCGAGACGCGCATTGTCAGCCTGCTTCAGGTAATGCTGGTTCACCCAGTTCAATTTTTCGGTGTTGAACTGCGCGGCGGACGGCGTGATGTGGTCGAGGTCGAACCACTGGCAGAACTGCTCGACCGAGAATATTTCCTCGTCTCCGTGCGACCAGCCCAGACGCGCCAGATAATTGATCACCGCCTCCGGCAGGTAACCATCCTCCTCGTATTGCATCACGCTGACCGCGCCGTGGCGCTTGGATAGCTTGGTGCCGTCGTCGCCGAGGATCATCGACAGGTGCGCATACTGCGGCACCGTCGCACCCAGCGCCTTGAGAATGTTGATCTGGCGCGGCGTGTTGTTGACGTGATCATCGCCGCGTATCACATGCGTAATGCGCATGTCCCAATCGTCCACCACCACGCAAAAATTATAGGTCGGCGTACCGTCGCCACGGGCAATAATCAGGTCATCCAGTTCACTGTTCTCGAACACGATCTTGCCTTTGACCATGTCGTCCCACGCCGCTACGCCGTGAAGCGGGTTTTTGAATCGCACCACAGGCTTGACGCCCTCCGGAGGAGCCGGCAAAACCTTGCCCTGCTCCGGTCGCCAACGTCCATCATAACGCGGCTTTTCACCGCGTACCCGTTGCGCTTCACGCAAGGCTTCAAGCTCCTCCGGCAAGGTGTAACAGTAATAGGCCGTTCCCTGATCCAGCAACTGCTGCATCACCACCTTGTAGCGCTCCATGCGCCGCATCTGGTAGAACGGCCCCTCGTCGTAATTCAGGTCAAGCCACGCCATCCCGTCCAGAATCGCCTGCACCGCCTCGGGAGAGGAACGCTCCACATCGGTGTCTTCGATCCGCAAGATAAATGTGCCGCCGTGCTTGCGCGCATACGCCCAGGAAAACAAGGCGGTACGCGCGCCGCCAATATGCAGATAACCCGTAGGGCTGGGAGCGAAACGAGTGCGAATAGTCATAAATAAAACAAGAATGGCAAACAATAAGGCGCGCATTTTACGAGCTTTGCACGTTGCACGCACAAAGAAATTGACTGGATTTGGCGCGTTATGATTTAATGCGCGCCCTCTTCAGGGCGGTTAGCTCAGCGGTAGAGCACTGCCTTCACACGGCAGGGGTCACTGGTTCGAACCCAGTATCGCCCACCAAATGAGGCTATTCTGTTTCATCATTATTGAATTAGAACGCGTACCCCAACCCAAATTTAACCGTGCCGTAATTTGTCTTGCTGTCCGGTTCCCAAGCGACAAATCCCCCTCCTACTGGAAACACTGCGCTCATGCCATATTTAAAACTCATATAATCGACACCGATGTTCGCGTGGAAGTTTTCCACAAACGCATAATCTGCGGATACACCAACGTTATACAGCGTAGAGTTGCCGAGTGGCCCGGAGAATCCATTAAGTCCGGGACCGGAATTAACAGTAATGTATGATCCAAACGTCTTTCCGAACATAGCATTGGCCGTAAGAACCAGCTTGCTGACAGGCGAGTATTGGCCCAGCGCACCGATCCCAAAATATAGGTGAGTATATATCTCGCCATAATTTACCCCTCTATCCCATTGGTGATGGCCAAGTTCAGCGTAGGGTGTCAGCATAAGCTGATCATGGACAACAAAGCCTTTTCCGTAACGTGCGCTGTAATTTGTTAGCGTTGCACTGGAAGTGTCAACAACTGAACCAAACGTCCCACCTTGAACCGCCCCTGTATATGTTGTGTTGCCGCTGGAATGGTTATACTCGGCATGGGTATAGTCGTTTCCAAGCAACAAATCATTCATCGTGGAAATGTTAAGTGCAAAACCGGGCACAGCACCCGTTTCTGTATCAAGCGTTCCGGTCTGAGTGCCAAATATTCCATTACCAGTTTCCGTGTAGTCGACATTCGTTGAAATAAACTGAAAACGGACCTGGTTGTTGGATACCATAATATCTGATGGGCCTGCAAACGCAGCCGTAGAAAATATCAGGGAACCCATTGAAAAAGTGATTTTGCTCAACATAACGTTCTCCTTAAGATTTTCCTCAGGCTTTCTCAGATTTTGTGCTTTTCCGACAGACCGTTCAGATAATCATTTTTTAATTCTACGTAATGCTCGGCCGAATATCTCAGGTGAGCAATTTCTTCAGGGGTCAACGCTCGAACTGCCTTTACCGGACGGCCTACGTACAGCATCCCGCTCTCCAGCGTTTTTCCCGGCGGAACCAGGCTGCCTGCGCCTATCATGACATGATCGGGAATAACGGCATCGTCCAAGATGATCGAGCCCATCCCGATCAGGCACTCATTCCCGATCATGCAGCCATGGAGAACGACGGAGTGTCCTACAGTCACATAGTCTCCGATCACCAAAGGCGAGCCCGCAGGCTTGTCCGGCGTCTTGTGAGACACGTGACCCATTGTAAGGTCCTGCACATTGGTTCCCTGTCCGATCACAATACGATTCACATCGCCCCGCAAAACCGCGTTGCACCAGATCGAGCTATCATTGCCGATGGTAACATTCCCGATAATTTGGGAAGAGGCATGAAAATAAACACGCGCACCGAGAATTGGGTTGTCACCTAGATAGGAAGAGAGGGGCATAGTTACTCCGAATGACTGTTTCATCCCTCAAACGGGGATGAATTCATATAAATAAGTATATGGCACCTGCATCATTAGTAAATATTCATTAATGTTTTGGCCGCAGGAAAAGGCATCTACTATTTGTATTCTGCCTCGAACCCAATGGTGATTCAACCTCTTGATGCGATGAGTAGCTGAGAATCAGGTGAAATAAGCTCGTTGAAGCAATGCTACTAACAGTTGAAAAGTTAAAACTTTAGAGTTGTGCGCGCAACGCAAATTGGCAGAGCCATCCACCTCCCGCACGTCGAATTCGCGGCAGGTGGATGGGCGCTGCGAGTAGTTGCTGCACGAGACTCTTTGCCCAATTCGCCTTCAAACGCCACGCAGCGCGCCGGTTTGCTGGCTGTTCCCTTCATGCAGCGCAGGTGCGGCGAAACGGCTTCGGTAAAATGTGCGGGGGCGATGCCGCAGGGTGCGTCGTCCGCCTCGCCCCAGTAGAAGGAAACGCGAAAATGGGCGCAACATGGGCCGCATGCTTGGCAGAGATTAGCGGTCATGGGCTGGATTAACTGTGCCCAAAATGCCGCTGGCGGATATGCTGCAGCAATCCCTCCGATGCGTCTTCCACCATGTCCAGCACTTTTTCGAAGCCATCGGTGCCGCCGTAGTAAGGATCGGGAACTTCACGCTCGACATGATGCCGTGCATATTCGAGAAACAGCCGCACTTGGGCATCGCTGGCAGGCGGCGCAAGGCGGTGCAGGATGGAGAGATTGGCCTTGTCCATCGCAAGCACATAGTCGAAGCGGTGAAAGTCACCCTCCTCTATCTGCCGCCCGCGCAACTTGCTCATGTCATACCCCCGCTGCTGTGCCGCACGCTGCGCGCGCAAGTCCGGTGCATCGCCGATGTGGTAGTCATGCGTCCCCGCCGAATCGATCAGGATTTTTCCGGACAAACCGGCATTCTCGACATAGTGGCGAAATACCGCTTCAGCCGTTGGCGAGCGGCAGATGTTGCCCATGCAGACAAAAACGACAGAAACATTATTTTTCATCGGGGATATCTTACTGTGTTGCAGTAGCTGTGTCTAAAAAGACATCATTCAGGATTTGCACCAACACCAAACAGCATAAAATGTAAAAATAGAGTTCTTCTTCACACACCAATTAAACGATGCCTTCCACCACGCCAGCCCAATCTATCACTGTACGGCGTTTATCCCCTCTGCGCGATCTGTGGCCATTTTTGCAGCCCTATCGCGGTAGGGTTGCGCTGGCTTTTGCACTGCTGTGCATCAGTTCCGCTACCATCCTGCTGGTGCCGCTGGCGTTTCGCGACCTGATCGATTTCGGTTTCGGGCAACGGGAAAAAACCAGTGTCGGGCTGCTTGGCACATCCACCCTGAACAGCCATTTTGTATTGCTGTTCGTTCTGGCGACTCTGTGGGCAATGTCCGTAGCGGCGCGTTTTTACACAGTGTCATGGGTAGGCGAACGGGTTACGGCGGACTTGCGCACCGCTGTATATGCACGGATGCTGGTGCAGTCTCCGCAGTTCTTCGAGACCCTGCAAACCGGCGAAGTACTCTCAAGACTGACAGGTGACACCACGCTGATCCAGACCGTGATCGGCAGCTCCATTTCGATGGGCTTGCGCAGCCTGTTCCAGCTGATTGGCGGCATGGTCATGCTGGCGGTCACCAGCTTTTACCTGTTTTCCCTGAACCTCGGGCTGATGGCGTTGCTGATGCTGCCCCTCTTCGCCATCGGGCGCAAGGTGAAAAAACTTTCGCGTGAGTCGCAGGACAAGATTGCCGATGCCTCGGCACTGGCCGGCGAGATCCTCAACGCCATGCCGACCGTGCAAGCCTATACGCAGGAACATCGAGAAACAAAACGCTTTTCCGAACGGGCGGAAGAAAGCTTCGTTACCGCAATCAGGCGCACCCGCATGCGCTCGGAAATGACCATGTTGGTCATCACAGCGGTGATGGGCAGCATCATTTTCGTGCTTTGGGTCGGCGCACAACAGGTGCATAACGGCAGCATGACCGGCGGGCAACTGGCTTCGTTCGTCCTCTACGCAGTGATGGTGGCTGGCAGTGTTGGCACGATTGCCGAAGTGTGGGGCGACGTAATGCGCGCAGCGGGAGCGACCGAGCGCCTGCTGGAACTGCTGCGTGCCGAATCCGCCGTTGCCGAAACATCCGCTCCGCAACCGCTGCTACTCCCAAAACAAGTCGCGATCCGCTTCGAAAATGTCACCTTCCGTTACCCGGCACGTCTGCAAATGGCAGCGCTGGACAATATCACCCTCGACATCGCTCCGGGCGAAAGCGTCGCGCTGGTCGGCCCTTCCGGCGCGGGCAAGTCCACCCTGTTCCAGCTCATGCTGCGCTTTTACGATGTGAGCGACGGCTGCATCCGCCTCAACGGACAGGATATCCGCCAACTGGGTCTGCACGACCTGCGCGGCAAGATCGCCATCGTGACGCAAGATCCTGTGATCTTCTCGGCCAACGCGCTGGAGAACATCCGCTACGGCCGGCCCGACGCGAGCGATGAAGAAGTCATAGCCGCCGCCCGGGCCGCACTGGTGGACGAATTCATCGACCGCCTGCCGGACAGGTACCGGACATTCCTCGGCGAGCGCGGCACCCGCTTGTCCGGCGGCCAGCGGCAGCGTATCGCCATCGCTCGCGCGATCCTGAAAGGCGCGCCATTGCTGCTGCTGGACGAAGCGACCAGCGCGCTTGATGCAGAATCGGAAATCCTGGTGCAGCAGGGGCTGAGCGCTGCGATGCAGGGACGCACCACTCTCATCATCGCACACCGCTTATCTACCGTGCAGAAGGTCAACCGTATCGTGGTGATGGAACACGGGCGTATCGTCGAAACCGGAACACCGGAAGATTTGCGCAAGCAGAGCGGGCTTTATGCAAGGCTGGCGAGCCTGCAATTTGATATTTGATATTTACCAAACAATGGGCTCAAAGATGCCGGATTCGTTCAATACCCATCCGGAAAATGGCTCTGGAATAACAAACATGAACAAATTGTCATTCATCATTCTCGCTATAGTTCTACTCTGTTGCAGCGGCTGCAGCACCATGAGGCTGAGCTACAATCACGCCGACTGGTATCTGCGTTACAAGATCAACGACTACACCTCGTTCAATGCACAGCAGAGAGATGAAATCCATAGTGAAGTCGATAACTACATGCGCTGGCATCGAAAGAATGCGCTGCCTGAATACATCGCTTACCTGCAGGATATAAATGCCGCAATCCAGCGAAACGGCCAATTGACGACGGAAGAAGTTGCCCGCTTGAGTGGCGAATATAACAAGCTGTATAAAAAAACCGTCGCGCCAACCATCCGTCCTGCCGCACACCTGTTGAGCGCCCTGAACAGCCGCCAGATAGAGGAACTCGGCAAAAGCTTTACCAGGAAGAACCAGAAACAAAAAGATGAAACGCTCTATGGCAGCGAGCAGAAAAATCTCGTCATGCGCGCAGAAAGAAACATTGATTTTGTGGAAAGGCTTGTTGGCAGACTAAGCGGCGACCAGAAAGACAAAATCCGGGAAATAAGCCTGCGCACGCCATTTGTCGTCAAATATTACATTGAACATCGGGAACACAATCAGGCCGGCTTGATTGCGCTACTAAACAGCAAAGCGGGCGAGGATAAAATCGCCGAATTCTTATGGACGTGGGTCAATACTCCCGAAGCCACCAGAACACCGCAACAGCAGCAAGCCGTTCAATCGTATGAACACGCGATGGATGAAATGACCGCACGAATTTACGACCTGCTGACGGATCGCCAGAAAATCCATCTGCGCAAGGAGATCTTGACTTATACCGAGGATTTTCAGCATCTCAACGCAGAAAAATAAAAGCCGGTGCCACGCCAAAGTCAGGATGTGCCGGGTGTTGAATAAAGGCCAGGAAGTGGTTTAATTTTGTATGGCCGCTTCGCTAACACCTCTGTGGCAACTGCATGCAGGCGCGCAAGATCCCTTGTTTTTGCGGTTCTCCCGTACATCGATCAGGATGCTTGAGAGCAAGGCCAAGCCCTGCCCGGTAAAAACATATGGCGCTGCCCGGCCTGAAATTGCTGATCGTGATTTCAAGTCGGCGAACTCATCGGCATTTAACTGGAACATGAAGTCTTCAGGGAAGCATTCAATGTTGCGCGCGATCACGTAATTCAACGCCTCGGTCTTGATCTCGTAGAGCGGGGCCAAATCCTCGCCCAGCATGACCTTATGTCCACGAATAGAAAATATCCTTGGGCCGCCGCCCTCTACGGCGTCAATCTCCTGTCTCTCAGTCATTGCTCATCTCCATTTCCATGCTGCATCGGCTAACTCATAGTGGTGATATAAAAACACTTTCGCGCAGTTTTTTCAACTCGTCGCGCAGTTGCGCAGCCTTCTCGAACTCCAGGTTCTTCGCCGCTTGCAGCATTTCCTTTTCCAGCCGGGCGATTTCCTTCGACACTTCCTTTTCGCTCATCGCCAGATACTTCGCCTGCTCCTGCGCGACCTTGAGCTGGCTGCGCGCGGCATCCGGCTCGTACATGCCTTCGATGATGTCCTTGATGCGCTTCTGCACACCTATTGGCGTGATGTTGTGCGCGAAGTTGTACGCGACCTGCTTGGTGCGGCGGCGGTCGGTCTCGTCGATCGCGCGGCGCATCGAATCGGTGATCCGATCGGCGTACAGCAACGCTTTGCCGTTGATATGGCGCGCGGCGCGACCGATGGTCTGGATCAGCGAACGTTCCGAGCGCAGGAAGCCTTCCTTGTCGGCATCGAGTATCGCCACGAGCGACACCTCGGGAATGTCCAGCCCCTCGCGCAGCAGGTTGATGCCGATCAGCACGTCGAACATGCCGAGGCGCAGGTCGCGGATGATCTCGACGCGCTCGACGGTTTCAATGTCCGAATGCAGGTAGCGCACCTTGATGCCGTGTTCGGAAAAATAATCGGTCAGGTCTTCCGACATGCGCTTGGTCAGCGTGGTCACCAGCACGCGCTCGCCCTTCTCCACGCGCAGCCTGACCTCGGACATCAGGTCGTCTACCTGGTGTGTGGCGGGTCGCACCTCGATCTGCGGATCGATCAGCCCGGTCGGGCGTACCACCTGCTCCACCACCTGCCCCGCGTGCTCGGCCTCATACACCGACGGCGTCGCGGAAATGAACACTGACTGGCGCATCACCTTTTCAAATTCGTCGAAACGTAACGGGCGATTGTCCATCGCGGAAGGCAAACGGAAACCGTAGTTGACCAGATTCTCCTTGCGCGCGCGGTCGCCCTTGTACATGCCGCCGATCTGCGGGATCGTGACGTGGCTCTCGTCGATGAACATCAGCGCGTTCGGCGGCAGGTAGTCCATCAGTGTCGGCGGCGGAGCACCGGCCGGGCGTCCCGACAAATGGCGCGAATAATTCTCGATGCCCTTGCAGAAGCCAATCTCGTTGAGCATCTCGATGTCGTGGCGGGTGCGCTGCTCGATGCGCTGCGCCTCGACCAGCTTGTTCTCGCGGATATAAAACGAGATGCGTTCGGCCAGCTCGACCTTGATGGTCTCCAGCGCGGCCAGCACCGTAGCGCGCGGAGTGACGTAATGGCTGGACGGGTAAACGGTGTAGCGCGGCACCTTCTGCAGGATATGCCCAGTCAGCGGGTCGAACAGCGAAAGCGTTTCCACCTCGTCGTCGAACAGCGTCAGGCGCAGCGCGTGCTCGCTGCTTTCCGCCGGGAAGATGTCGATCACGTCGCCGCGCACGCGGAATGTTCCGCGACGGAAATCGATGTCGTTGCGCTCGTACTGCATCTCGACGAGGCGCTTGATCACGTCGCGCTGCGCCATCTTCTCGTTGTGACGCAGATGCAGGATCATACCGTGGTAATCCACCGGGTCGCCGATGCCGTAGATCGCCGATACCGTCGCAACGATGATGGAATCTTCACGTTCCAGCAGCGCCTTGGTTGCAGATAGGCGCATCTGCTCGATCTGCTCGTTGATGCTGGAATCCTTCTCGATATACACGTCGCGCGACGGCACATAGGCCTCGGGCTGGTAGTAGTCGTAATAGGAAACAAAATACTCGACCGCATTCTCGGGAAAAAAATCGCGCAACTCGGAATACAACTGCGCCGCAAGCGTCTTGTTCGGCGCCATGACAATGGCCGGACGCCCCAGTTGCGCGATGACATTCGCCATCGTGAAAGTCTTGCCGGAGCCGGTCACGCCGAGCAATGTCTGGAACGCCAGCCCATCGTTGATCCCCTCCACCAGCTGCACGATGGCCGTAGGCTGATCGCCCGCCGGCTCAAATGGCTGGTGCAGGCGGTATGGGCTGTTGGGGAAGGTGATGATGTTCATGGTGAGGGGCGTATTGTACGGGGAATGGGGCGATTGCTAAATAGGGCAGCGTGACGGAGAATGCAGCTGCTGCGACAAGACAGTTATCTGACGCTCGCATTCTTTGGCTTGGAGCAACAGACATCACGCGGTTACAATTACTTTTTAAGGGTGCAATTTTTTACTCACCCTGCTTATGGGATATTCCAATGGCGGAAAATGAAGAAGACTATTTGCGTCAGTGTTTGGAGCGAAACATTTGTCCTGTTTGTCAGCAATCGATTACAAAAAAATTTGGAAGTGGTCAATTCAAGGACGGAGTATTTTGCTCTTTGAATTGCTACACAGAATGGAACAAGGCATTACTGATACGGCAACATCAAGACAAGATGCAGAAGAGTAAATCCGATGAATGAAGTGATAACGAAGACCAATTCGACGGCCAAACCTGGTTTGATAACCCCGGCGCGCGGGGGCGACTATACCGGAATCCTTCCGAGCCAGAAGATTGAGGAGATGCTCAGCAGCGGCGAGATCAAAACGACGATGATCCCGTTTGATCCTGACCAAGTCCAGCCAGCCAGCATCGACCTGCGCCTTGGCGATTATGCATATCCCGTAGACACGAGTTTCCTTCCCGGCAAGGGAATGAAAGTGCTCGATAAATTGAAACAGCTTGATGACCGGTTTGCTGACTTCAGAATCGATCTAAGAAATGGCGCTGTTCTTGAAAAAGGGCGCGTCTATGTTATTCCTCTTTTGGAAGCCATTAATTTAAGAAGTGACGTAGCCGCCTTCGCCAACCCGAAGAGTTCAACGGGCAGGCTGGATATTTTGACGCGCTTGATCGCCGATGAAGCTACCAGTTTTGATCAGGTAAGCGAGGGTTATAAGGGCGAGCTATATATTGAGGTAGCACCCCGGAGTTTCAGTGTAGTAGTAAAAACCGGCACCCGCCTGAACCAGCTGAGGTTTCGCCGCACTCGGGGCGAAGGAGCGAAAGCCATCACCGCCTCGGAATGGAAAAAGCTTCTCGATGACGGTCAGATTGCCAATTCCAGCAACCACGAGAAAAACGCGAGATCAATCCAGACAGGTTTATTACCTTTCACAGTGGATTTGAAAGGCTCCGGCAGTGAAGGCGACATCATCGGGTATCGCTCGAAGAAACATGTCAAACGCATTGACCTGGAAAGGCGGGATTATGATCCGTTGGATTTCTGGGAGCCGATCCTTTTCCACAAAACATCCTCACTGATATTGGACCCTGATGAATTCTATATCCTCATGACGAAGGAAGCGATCGCAGTGCCGCCGGAATATGCGGCTGAGATGCTGCCGTACGACACCCGCGCGGGTGAATTTCGTGTCCATTATGCCGGTTTTTTCGATCCCGGATTCGGTTGGGACGCCAGGATAAATAAAGCGGGAAGCAGCCGGGGGGTTCTGGAAGTACGCTCACACGAAGTACCCTTCCTGCTCGAGCATGGACAGACGGTCGGATGGCTACGCTATGAGCGTATGGCAGCTCGACCCGAGCTTCTGTACGGGCAGGATATCAGTTCTAACTATCAAGGACAGAGCCTTAAATTAGCCAAGCAGTTTAAGCAACTGTGAAGTTGTCGTTAGCAATACAGAAGGAGCAGTTGGCATAACGGGTAAGCTCAGATTCAATTAATTTTCTGAACATCCACATGAAAAATCTTGCTCATCAAATCGCCTCGTTGGCAATCACCGCCTGGGTCGGCGGACTGTGGGCCATCGGCTACATTGCCGTATCTATCCTCTTCCGCGCCCAACCGGACAAACAGCTCGCCGGGATGCTGTCCGGGCAGATGCTCATGATGATGGGATATATCGGGATCGTTTGCGGTAGCTATCTGCTGCTTTATCGCTTGGCCAAATCCGGCAAAGCCGCCGTGCGTGAGTGGGCGTTCTGGCTGGTTGCGGCTATGCTCGCCATCACGCTATTGCTCCAGTTCGGCATCTATCCCCTGATGGCGGAAATAAAGCTGCAAGCCCATTCGCCGGACGTAATGCAGAGCGCGTTGGCTCCGCGCTTCAAGATGTGGCATGGGATATCAAGCATTCTGTATCTGGTGGAGAGTCTGCTCGGTGCGGCGCTGATCATCAAATCGTTGCGAAAGCAGTAAATTTGAAGAGACAGCTTTGAGCTCCCATCATTCAAAGCAGGCAGGCAGCAGGCAGTCTGGCGCCGGCCCTGCCCACTTGCTGATGCAATGGCATCTTTCCGACCGTTGCAACCTGCGCTGCACGCATTGCTACCAGAGCAATTATCAGGGCGAGGAGCGCGGTTTGGCGGACTGGCGCGGGTTGCTGCTCGACTATCAGGGCTTTCTAAATACCCGCCAAATCGCGCATGGGCACATCAACGTGACCGGTGGCGAGCCTTTGGCCTTGAATGAATTTCCGGCGTTCATGGAGATGCTGGCTGCGGCGCGCGAACGCATCGGGTTTGGCATACTTAGCAACGGCACGCTGATTGATCGCGCGACGGCCAGGCAATTGCGCAATTGGGGCACGCATCACGTCCAGGTCAGCATCGAGGGCATGCGCGAAACACACGAGCGCATCCGCGGCAGTGGCAGTTTCGATGCGGCCATCACAGGAGTACAGGCGCTGGTTGCCGAAGGGGTGCCTTGCGTCATTTCATTTACCGCGCAGCGTTCGAACTGGCGGGAGTTTCCCGCTGTGGCGCAACTGGGCCGGGAACTGGGTGTTTCCCGTGTTTGGTCGGACCGGCTCATTCCAACTGGTCAGGCAGATATGGCGGAAGTCCTCACGCCCGGCGAGACGCAAGAGTTCTTTCAGATGATGCGTGCCGCACAACAGCCCCAGCCAGTAATCTGGGGCAAGCGCAGCCCGGTCGCGATGCACCGGGCGTTGCAGTTCATCGAAAGCGATGAACGCGCTTACCGCTGCACCGCGGGCGACACCTTGATTACGGTCATGCCGGACGGCACGCTCTACCCTTGCAGACGCTTGCCGATTGCAGTGGGCAACGTCTATCAAACTCCGCTCGCAACGCTATACCAAAGCTCGCTATTCAAACGCTTGCGCGATCCGGCGTGGGTCAGCACCGGCTGTGAAAACTGCACTTATCGAAGCATCTGTCGCGGCGGCCTGCGCTGTCTGGCACATGCGCTGACGGGCGATTTCCAGCATGCCGATCCGGGGTGCTGGCTAGCCGCAACCTCCGCAACCGCCCCCACAACCGCCACTGCACCCTCCTCCGCCGTCCGAACCTGAGCCGCCATCGCTGCCGGAGCCGCTGCTGGTCGGCTTCGGGAACAGGCGTTCGACAAAGGGAAATTGAGCTTCAGGAAGAAGCGCCAAACCAAACAGCGCGGCAAGCAAGGCGGCATCCTGGTTCTCGCCTCCCGGACGTATGTCCGCCGCGCTTCGCTTGAGACTGCCGAAAAGGATTTTCAGGCGCTCGAGCGCTACCTCGCCCATGCCGGTGATGCGCTTGCGATAGGCTACATACAGCGCAATGGCGCAAATGATCGTCAGGATAATCAGAAACCCGACATTGCTTCTGCCATGCGCCAGCGCATAAGAGATGCGCCACACCGAAATGCCTGTCATGACTGCGGCTACGGTCGCAAAAGCCGTATAACGCTGGCGATAGACCTCGGCACCGGCAAGCAGTCTGTGCTTCTGCAGCTCCGTTTCGTAGCTGAGGCAAGCCGCCTTGACCCGTGCGTCCGATGCCGCATGCGATGGCTTCCTCGGGGTCGAGAAACATTTCAGGATGGCCTTTTCGATGGGGCGGCGGGCAAATTCGCCGGCGTCATCTCCCCGCGCATGCAATTGACCATTGGACTCTTCCAGAAGACCGCGGTCCACGAGGGAAACCACCGCTACCTTGATGGCCTCGTCCGTTCCGGCTCGCAGGAAGGCGATTTGATAAGGGTCCTGCGCAAATTCGAGTTTTCTGGGCACTCCCATGGTCTCGTTGCTGCGGAAATGTTTGCGCAGCCAGACATTGACGGCAAGCGCGAGAAGCAGATACAGCAGCAGAAAAACCGGGCCGCTGACGTTCATTATTCAGCCCCACCTTCCAACTGCTCGCGCAAATGCGTTGCCAGTTGCGACAACGCCAGCACCGCCGGTCCGGCCACACCCGGCGGCAGCCGCTGCTCCTGCCGTGCTTGTGGCAAAGTAGCCACCGCAGCGCTGAAAGCGGCATTGCCTGTGCCTGCAACCACGGTTTCGAGAGCCACGCGCAGCGACGATGCTTCAACGCCGCGCAGTTTCAGCAACGCCATCGCCGAGGCGCGCAATGGCGGCGCGGCATCGGCAATAACCGTAACCAGTTGCTCCTCGCGCAGGCTTACCATGGCATAACGCTCGCGCAGGCGCATCGCGAGGTTGAGCAGAACCTCGCGCAGACGGCGCTTCAGCTCCGCTTCGTCGATGACCAGTTCTTTCAGCAGATCGGGGCCGTGCAACATACGATGCCGGGTGCGAATATCGTTGAACTTCACCGCAAAGAGCTCCGACGCGGCAGATAGTTCAGCGCACAGCAGGATCATGACTTGAACGCGCAGCGCGGCATGGGCGGTACGCAAAGCGGGCCTGAAGGCATCGGCTTTCGCCGCATCAAAGCTTTCGAGCACAAAGAGTACATTCACGTCGGAGCCGGGACGCAACCTGTCTTCTGCCGCCGAACCATACAAAGCCGCCAACACCAGATCGGCAGCAAAGCATTGCCTGGCCGCATCAACGAGTTCGCTTAGCACACCTTCCATTTCATTTACGCGCAGATCGGCTTCCATCGGTTTCCCCCTTTATTAATCCTTGATGCGGCAATTAAACCACGAAATACTGATGGAACTACTAGCCGCCCAATTACCAGAACCTCCACCAGCCCCTGCGCTTGCGCCGGTAGACGGCCTGATAAACAGCGTCATGGATTGTGCGGAGGACCTCCTTTTCAGAAGCGGTCAATACGGCGGTATTGTCCTCCACCTCCCGCACCGCATCCAGCAACATCGCCCAGCCGTCGGTCAAACCGTTCAGCGCGGCCATGCCATTATTCAAAACATCGGCTTCACGCTCATGGCCATTGCGCTTCAGGGAACCGGCAAGGTCATACACCGACTGGAAAAATTCGTCATTTGATTTGTACATGTTGGTTCAGCATCGCATTTAATTAACGGCCCTCCAACGTGCAAGACAGGAAAATGGCCTGTATGTGCGGTAGGACACATTCGTTTCATAGGTTTTTTGCTAGTATGCAAACAATTTAGATGGCAAACAGTTGCGCGCACAGCCATTGGCGAGTGATAGCCAAGGAGGGTTCATGGAAGAATGCAAGGCTCGCGTATTGATCGCGGACGATGAACCGCATATTCGCAGCTTGATCAGATTGATTGTCACATCGCTAGGGGCGGAGGTCGTTGCCGAAGCCACAGATGGTGAGCAGGCATTAAGCCTGTATAAGCAATTCTCGCCGAATATGGTGTTGCTCGATATCAATATGCCGAAATTAGACGGGATTGCTGTTCTGAAGCAAATCATGGCGATCAACAAAAGAACCATGGTGGTGATGTTGACCTCATTGAATACCCTTGAAGTCGTGAAGGAGTGCATTGATAACGGCGCATGGAATTACCTCCTGAAAAACACGACCGCCGAGGAATTGCACAAAGAAATCAGTGAAACCTGGGGTGAGTATATTGCGGCAATCAAAGCAAGCAAGGCTGTGTCATTGTGAATTGTAATCACAACAATCCGGCTGGTTATGTTTACTGCGGGAAATGCGGGGTCGCACTGGAGCCTGCCCGTTGCCGTTGCGGCTTTGTCGCCGGGACGGGCGACATTTTCTGCGGCCGCTGCGGGACCAGCTTGGCGGAGGTTGCTGTAGAAGATGGCGGAGCCGCAGTTGATGCTGATCTTCGCTTCGATCTCGTGCACTTGTCGCAGCAGGCGGCGCAAGAAAAACTATACCTGGAGACAACCCATAAAGCGCGTGTCACGCAGGACGATATTCGCAAGCTGCTCACTGTGCGCAGGAAGAAATTCTGATGATAGAACTGACGGACTCGCTGATCGAAAGTTTACAGAAAAAGGCGCATGTTCCACCTGCGCCCTTGGCTAGCATGATCAGGGCGGCAAATAATGATGCGGTCGATTTTGCACAATTCGTCATTCAGGATGGGTATCTGGACCGCGACACGGCGGGAGATTTGCTGGCAAGACAGTTGAATCGTACTTACGTCAATCTGAGCAAGACATTGTTTCAGGATGACGTGGTCTCCTTGCTGACAGGTGATATTGCACGGCACCTCCAGGCTATTCCGATCTACCGGTTGGGCAACGTGGTGACGGTGGGGATGGTTACGCCCAATGACCAGCAGATTATCACAGCGCTGGGAAATTTATTGATGAAATCGATCAGCCCGGTCTTCTGTTTTAAGGATGAGGTCAATTCGGCAATCCAGGTCAATTATCAATCCGCCCAGCAAGTGGATGATCTGGTAACGAGCTTCGACCTGATGGTATTCCAGTCCGCCGAATTGAGTGATACGGCGCTGGCAAAACTGCTCGACTCCAAGCCGCTGGTCGAGCTTGGCAATTCGATCATCCTGCTTGCGCTGAAAGAACGCGCCTCGGATATCCATATCGAGCCGAAGCGGAATGAGGTGGTAGTGCGCTTCCGGATCGACGGGGATCTGGTGGACAGGCTGTTCTTACCCTCAGAAATGGCGTTGCCGCTGACATCACGCTACAAAATATTATCCGGGATGGATATCACCGAGCGGCGCAAGCCGCAGGACGGACGGCTCAGTTTTGAGCTGCCGATGAAAGCGCTGGATTTGCGCGTCTCCTGCCTGCCCATCATGCACGGCGAAAAAGTGGTGATGCGCATTCTGGGATCGTTATATTCCAGCGACATCCTGAATCTGGACAAGATGGATTTCTCTCCAGAGGTGTTGCGTCCGTTCAAGACGACCTTGAAATATCCGCAGGGCATCCTGTTTGTGACTGGCCCGACCGGCTCAGGCAAGAGCACCACACTGTATGCAGCTCTGAATTTCATCAATACGCGCAACATCAACATCATTACCATCGAGGAACCGGTCGAATACGATGTGCAGAGCCTGAATCAGGTGATGGTCAATGACAAGGTTGGTCGAAGCTTCAAGGAAGTATTGCGCTCGGTGTTGCGCCAGGACCCGGATGCTATCCTGGTGGGCGAAATCCGCGACACCGAAACCGCGCGCATCGCCGCCCAGGCAGCTTTAACCGGCCATCTGGTGTTGACCACGCTGCACACCAACGATGCGATCCAAGCCACCACGCGCTTGCTGGAAATGGGTGTGGAGCGTTTCATCGTGGCTCCATCCATCATTGGCGTGCTGGGGCAGCGTCTGGTAAAAAGGCTGTGCGAATACTGCAAGACCGAACACCACCCCGATCCTGATGAGTTGCGCCAATATTTTTACTGGCGCGAAGGCGCCAAGTTGCCGGTATTTTACAAAGGAACAGGGTGCAAACATTGCCTCGGGTCGGGCTATGCCGGACGAGTAGGCATTCATGAATTCCTGAAAGTCACTCCGCGAATACGCGAAGCGATCCTGCGTGAACGGAATTATGATGAGATTATGGATATCGCGGTGCAGCAGGGATTTCGCAATCTGCGTTACGACGGTTTCAAGAAAGCATTGCGTGGATTGACATCGTTGGAAGAAGTAATACGCGCCACCGCTTCGCTGGAAGATGAATAAAGTGTACGCCGCCGCAGGTTTAATTCTGATCTGCGGCCAAATCAATGATTAATGCATCCGACATACTTAACGCGAAAGTGCTGATCGTTGACGATCAGCAAGCCAATGTGCAACTGCTGGAAAAAATGCTCCGCGGTGCCGGCTATGTTTCCATCAGGTCCACGATGGATCCGCGCGAGGTCTGCGAGCTTCACTTCAAGAACCGCTACGACCTGATCCTGCTCGACCTGCAGATGCCCGGTATGGACGGATTTCAGGTGATGGAGGGGCTCAATGAAATTGAGCCGGACGGCTACCTTCCGGTCATCGTGATCACCGCACAGCCTGCTCATAAACAGCGCGCGCTGGAATCCGGCGCAAAGGATTTCGTGAGCAAGCCGTTCGATGTTCTCGAAGTAAAAACGCGTATTCACAACATGCTGGAAATACGTCTGTTATACAAGGAACGCAATCGCCTGAATCAGGTGCTGCAGGAAAAAAACGCCGAACTGGAGAGTGCCCGCTCTGCGGCAGAAAAAGCCAACCTTGCAAAATCGGATTTCCTTTCCATCGTGAGCCATGAGCTGCGCACTCCGCTGACTTCGATTCGCGGCGCGCTGGCGTTGATTGCCGGGAGAGTGGTGGGTGAGTTGCCGGCGGCAGCCATACCGCTGATCGATATTGCGCATAAGAACAGCGAACGTTTGATCCTGCTGGTCAATGATATTCTCGATATTGAAAAAATCGAGGCGGGCAAGATGGAGTTCAATATCATTCCTGTCAAACTCATGCCGTTGTTGCAACAGGCGCTGGACGGAAATCATGCCTATGCCGAGCAGTATCAGGTTAATTATGAGCTGGAAAGTGATCTGGCGAGTGAGTTGCCGAGCGAACTGTCAGGGGCGATGGTCTGCGTGGATAGCAACCGGATGATGCAGGTATTTTCCAACCTGCTTTCAAATGCAGCCAAGTATTCTCCTGCAGGCGGAAAAGTGCTGATTACGGTTGAACGTATTGACCATCGCATCCGTGTGGGAGTAAAGGACAATGGGCCAGGCATTCCGGATAAATTCAAGGATCGTATCTTCCAGAAATTTGCCCAAGCCGATTCTTCCGATACCCGTAAAAAAGGTGGGACCGGCTTGGGGCTTTCCATTGCCAAGGCGATCATCGAAAAGATGGGCGGCAGCATTTGGTTTGATTCGCAACCCAATGTGCAGACCACATTTTATGTTGAACTTCCAGAATGGGTAGAAAACCAACCATCTGAAATCGTTCATTCATCAAGCGTTTAATCGGGGTCGAATAATATGGGAACTTCAGTGGCAGATGACAACAGCATGATCAAGCTGACACGCATTCTGTATGTAGAGGATGAACCGGATATCCAGACGGTAGCGCGGCTCGCGCTGGAAACTCTGGGTGGCTTTACGGTGAACATATGCAGCTCCGGGAGCGAAGCGCTTAGCCAAGCTCCCGATTTCCAACCACAACTGATTTTGCTGGACGTGATGATGCCGGTAATGGATGGCCCAACTACGCTCAAGATGTTGCGCGGACTACCTCAGTTTGCCGCCACACCTGCGATTTTTATGACTGCAAAAGTTCAGCCGAGTGAAGTCGCACACTACCTGGAGCTGGGTGCGGTGGATGTCATTCCAAAGCCCTTCGATCCGATGACATTATCAAGTCAAGTGCAGGCTATCTGGGAGCGTTGCCATGGCTGACCCGGAAGACTTTCAAGCCAAGTTAAAAGTCCTGAGGGATGCCTATGCCACGCAATTGCCTGAAAAACTCGAACAGATCGAAAAGGCGTGGAGCCAGTTGCATCGTAGCGAGTGGGATGAGGCAGGCTTTCAAACCCTGCACCGCATGGTGCATAGCTTGACCGGATCGGGAAAAATGTTTGGCTTTGCCTTGCTTAGCGATGCGGCGCGCAATCTGGAGGAATATCTCAAGAATTTCGCGCAGGCGAAGACAATGCAAAACGAAGAGCAGAATAAGCACATACAAGTTTTGCTGAGCGAGCTTCATCAAGTAACCCTACACAGGGATGCGAGGGCGTAATCAGTTTTGTGTAAACGGTCATTTGGCTGGAGACTGCCAGCACAAAACTGTGCGGAGTCAACATTACATTTCATTTTCATAGTTTCGCCGCAACTTCAGTGCGTCAACATACACTACCGTCAATTTCCCGATAATCGCCTGCTTAACCAGCTCGCTCAGCCCCTGCAAAACAGCTGCGCTGTGCGTGCAGCCAAGGGTGATAAAGAGCGGGGCATCGGGTGGCGTGGCAGACATGGTTGATCCTTCAATCATTGAGGTCCATCATTCACGACTGACATATCGTCACTCCCGCAAAAGCGGATATCCGGCAAAACAAAAATGGCCAAGAGCGACATACTTGAATTTCGCACCCATTTATTCGTATCGAACAAATCAACCCGGGCTGTCTACCGAGAACATGCTCCACGGGTAGGTGATGAACAGTTGGCTTTGGGTACCTTCGCTGCCTCGTGCCAAGTCAAAGCGGATGATCACGCCGGACAGCACCACGCGCGCTCCTATCCCATAACTGCTGCGTCCGTCTTTGAACAAACCGCTGGAGCGGTCGGACACCATGCCGCGTTCCCAGAATGCAGCGAGCTGGATGCCGGTGCGCACGCCCTTTGCGATAAAGATGTCGAACGGAGTGCGTTCGTCGGTCAAGTTCCAGCGGTATTCGACGCCGTATGACAGCGCCTGCCCAGCATAGAAACGCCCGTTGTCGTATGAGCGCAAGCGCTGGGTTCCCCCCAATGGCGAGGCGGTGCCATACCGGTTGTTCGCCAGCATGCCGTTCAGAAGCTTGGCTTCGGTAGACATGCAGGCATCACGACTCGGCCCGGCAGGATATTGAGTGCAATTCAATCCATGGCGTTGTTGCAACAGGGCATAGTCGGTAAGTCCCTCATGGGTGACATGGGCGCGCGAGTAGAACAGGTTGAATACCAGCGTATCCCAGTCGCGCGTCGGCAAATAACCGGTGAGATTGTAGTCGTTGACGAAATACTCGCTCATGTCTGCGTTGCTGCCGTTGGGCAGGCGGCTGGAAAACTCAACGCGCACGCCATTGCGCGGATCGACCCTGTCATCGGTCAGGTCAAGGGAACCGCCCAGGGAATAAGAGCTGCCGCTTTTCCAGCTGGTATCAACCCCTGCAAACGCCTGTTTATCCTTATCCAAAACTTCAAGAAGGCGATTTTGCCCGCCCAACAGGCGAACAAAAGCCTCATAGCGGCGTTGATCGAAAGTCAGGGTCATCTGCCCAAGCAGATAAGCGCCTTCCACTTTTGGGTAGATCACATCGGTAGGCTCGGAATCGATGCCGCGCTTATAGGATGTGGCAGCAACCCGATAATCGTTATAGCCCACATCGAACAACAGGCGCTGCGGCACCACGTGGTAATCGAGCAAGGCAGCGCCGGTGGCCTTGATATCGCCTCGCACATAGTAGCCGGTGAAGTCAGTATCGCCACCGCCCATGTTCAACACGCTGACACCAAAACCTGAAGCCGTGCCCATGCCCGGTATTTCTCCGGCTATGGGATAGAAATAGTAGCCAAAATCGCGGCCGAACTGATCCTTGCGCCGCTCTACCACCTCGGCATGGCCGACGCTGCCGAACAGTATCAGCAGTATCACACCTATCCAGAACCTTTCGAATTCGATATGCATGATGATGTGCCTCCTGTCTTTCAGATAACCTGAAAGGTTTGAGCCGCGAATGGCATCAGCAAAA
The DNA here is from genome assembly GCA_023259055.1 of Nitrosomonadales bacterium. GTDB lineage: Bacteria > Pseudomonadota > Gammaproteobacteria > Burkholderiales > Gallionellaceae > Gallionella. The sequence goes on along the minus strand of JAHFQZ010000005.1, from coordinate 126,262 downwards.
GACGACGTAGCCATTTCGTCTCAGCATACAACGTGAATAACGTGCGCATTTCCAGGATATTTGTGCGAGCGTTTCTGGCTACCTGGAAATGTTATTTATGTCATGACCAATAGTGCATTGTACGACTAAAGATTGAATTGCTAAACGGGATAACGTGATGGAGAATGCAGCCACTGCAACAAGGTGAAAAAGAAGAATCCGGATTCGCCCCTGTCAGTTGCAGACCGGGCGAATGTCCACTGAGGCAAGGAGACACTCATGAAACGCCTGAATGAAGCTGAAGACCCGCGCAGGAGGCTGTTGATTCAGGCTCTCGCGGCCGGATTATTCTCGTCTGGATTGCCCGGTGCCAATGCGCTGGCTGCCAGCATCTTCGGCAGCAGGCCTACCAGGCTTCCTGCCGGTCAATCTATTTACAGCATTTCCGGTCAAGCCACGGTTAACGGGAAGGAGGCAACACTGGAAACCCGGATCAACCCCGGCGACACGATGCAGACATCGAAGGACAGCGAGATCATCTTCGTGGTCAACGGTAACCATTCCATGATCCTGCGTGGCGGCAGCCACCTTGTTATGGAGTCGGCGAAAAATGCGTCCGGCTCATTGCTGATTAACGGCCTGAGGTTGCTGACCGGTAAGCTGCTGTCGGTATCGCGCAATACCCAGATGCGGGTCAGCACTGCGGCCGCGACTATCGGTATCCGCGGCACAGGTTTTTATGTGGAATCAGATCCGGAGCAGACTTACTTTTGTACCTGTTACGGAATCACGGATATCGCAGCCAACGCTGACCCTGAAAGCAAAACAACCGTCGAATCGAAGCACCACGACAGGCCGCTTTATATTGTGAAAGATGCGGAACAAGGAAAGAACATCCGCAACGCGCCGATGATCAACCATACCGATCAGGAGCTGGCATTGATCGAAGCGCTGGTTGGCCGGACCACGCCGTTTGTGTTCGACAACGATGCCTACAGCACACCACGGCGCGATTATTAACAATTGCTGGGCACTAGAAACGCTTCAGATATGCAGCAGAATATTGATTGGTGACATAGCTCAAAGCAGCATTGCTCCAGTAGGGCGTCACATAGCTCACCGATGAGCTTGCCCGCCTCCAGGAAAAATCAATGGAATCGCGTGCGCCTATCCTCAAGTTGTAGCCGAGCGTTGAAAGCGTGGTAGTGCCGTCAAATCGGAAGATGTAAATCTGCCCGCTGGAGAAGGCATCGTCTTCAGTATATGCATTGTAATTATAGGCACTCCACACCGGTGAGCCCGATATCACCAGATCACCGCGACGATATTCGCCGCCCAGATATATCGTACTGTTGGCACCCAGCGAGTAGTCCAGGTTGATGCGCGCAGAATTGTCCTTGTTGTCGAACACCACGCTGTTGCCATTGCGTTCGTTATGGGCCACGGCGCCAAAAATCCGGATGCGGTCAGTCACCGCCTGTCGCATCGAAATGCCCGCCGAATAACGGAATCCGTCGCGCAGCCGGGATTGATACTGTTCCGCAGTAATTCTTGCATAGAGCGCAAAAATCGGGGTATCGAATTCTGCTGAACTGCGATATTGGATCTCGCCATGAACGGCTCCGGTCAAGCGGCTCAATCCCTTGTAGCGATCAAACATCTCCCCGCCCACAGAGCCCGTCAGCAAAACACGCTCATGGTCGGCAATCGGGAAGACGACGGGCTGGCTCAGATTCACACCATAGGATCGATCGCCAAGTTTATTTACCCCGTCCTTTGCGCGTGTCACGTTGTCATCGAACATATAGCCGACTTCGGCCTGCGTATCGGGAGGAACAGCATTTGCACCGGAGCAGAACATCAACCCCATTATCAATAGCAGTCTCGGCAAACCTTGCATGACTGCATGTGCGGCAACAAATGATGTAACGGGAATCATAATGGCCATAATTATGCACTCCTGCACCTGTTATGAAGGGATAAAACATGCTACCGCAGAGTACCCTGAGCGGTATGAAGATTCAGGCATTTTATTAGTCAGATTCTCCGCCAGTTATCGGCCAGCCGCAACCAGGCTATTCACCATCACCGATTCACTCTTTTTACGGTGCAGGTATAATTCGCCCTCTCGTTAAAACAGCAAGGAAATATCTTGAATCTCTCGACTCGCGTACAAGCTATCAAGCCCTCCCCCACTCTCGCTGTAACCGCCCGGGCAGCGAAACTGAAAGCCGAGGGAAAAGACATTATCGGGCTGGGTGCGGGCGAACCGGATTTCGATACGCCGCAGCATATCAAGGATGCGGCGATCGGCGCGATCAACAAGGGCTTCACCAAATACACCGCCGTCGGCGGCACGCCGTCGCTCAAGGCCGCGGTCATCGCGAAGTTCAAGCGCGACAACGGGCTGGACTACACGGCGAAGCAGATCCTGGTTTCCTGCGGCGGCAAACAGAGTTTTTTCAACCTTGCGCTGGCCGTCATCAATCCCGGTGATGAAGTCATCATCCCCGCCCCCTATTGGGTTTCATATCCCGACATCGTGATCATTGCGGAAGGCAAGCCGGTAGTCGTACAGGCAGGCATCGAGCAGGGTTTCAGGATGACCGCCGCGCAACTCGCCGCTGCGATCACGCCGAAAACAAGAATGGTGGTGATCAACAGCCCGAGCAATCCGTCCGGCGCGGTGTATACCTTTGAGGAGTTGAAGGCGCTGGGTGAGGTGCTGCGCAAACACCCGAACATCCTGATCGCTACCGATGATATGTATGAGCATATCGCACTGACCGATGCGAAGTTCGCCAATATCCTGAATGCCTGCCCCGACCTGTACCCGCGCACCATGGTGCTTAACGGCGTGTCCAAAGCCTATTCCATGACCGGCTGGCGCATCGGCTACGCAGCGGGACCGGAGAACATCATCACCGCGATGGAGAACGTGCAGTCGCAGAGCACTTCGAATCCGACTTCTATTTCGCAGGTGGCTGCTGAAGCGGCATTGAACGGCGACCAGGGCTGCATCACGCCTATGCTCAAGGCGTTCCGCGAGCGGCATGTGTTCGTGGTGAACGAGCTGAACAGGATTCCTGGCGTGAAATGCATCATGGCGGGCGGCGCGTTCTATGCCTTCCCGGACATGCGCGCGGCAATAGCCAGGCTGCATCAGCGCGGTACGATCAAGGCCGCGACCGACATTGCGCTTTCCGAATACCTGCTGGAACAAGGAGGGGTTGCTGTTGTACCAGGCTCGGCCTTCGGTAGCGAAGGCTATGTCCGCCTGTCGTTCGCCACGTCGATGGATAATCTCAAGCAGGCGCTGGAACGAATGCACAAGGCGATTGCCTGAAAAGCTACTCCATGGCATGCATGAAGCATGGACGCTCTCCGTAATTTTCGCATCCTGATATCGCTCAGGCATCTGTTTTTCGCCGTTCTTGTCAGCTTGATGAACGGCGCACTCTTGCCAGCATGGTGGCCGGCATCGCTCTCAGGCATTTCCAACGCACACGCTGCGGTTGCCGCTACGCCGCGTGCGGTAACCCCCCGCGGCCCGCTTGGAGAGGATGAGAAGGCGAACATCGCGCTGTTCAAGTCGGCCTCGCCGTCGGTCGTGCATATCACGACACTCGAGTACACGCGCGATTTTTTCTCGCTTGATGTCATGCAAGTTCCGCACGGGACAGGAAGCGGTTTCGTTTGGGATGAGCAAGGACGCATCGTCACCAATTTCCATGTAATCCAGGGTGCAAATGCGGCGACAATCACACTCCATGACCAGAGCACTTGGAAAGCCCGCCTGGTCGGTGCCTTCCCCGACCGCGACCTCGCCGTACTGCAAATCGATGCACCCCGCGAGAAGCTTAAGCCCATTTCCATCGGCACCAGCCGCGACCTAGTCGTCGGACAGCGTGTCTATGCCATCGGGAATCCCTTCGGCCTCGACCAGACCCTCACCACCGGTATCATCAGCGCGCTGAACCGCGAGATAGAATCAGCCACGCAGCGCAAGATACGCGGCGTCATCCAGACCGATGCAGCCATCAACCCGGGCAATTCGGGCGGCCCGCTGCTCGATTCCACCGGGCGGTTAATCGGGGTTAACACCTCGATCTACAGCCCATCCGGAGCATCAGCCGGCATCGGTTTCGCCATTCCGGTTGATGAGGTAAACCGCATCGTCCCTCGCCTGATCAGGGACGGAAAATTCGAGCGCCCGGTGCTCGGAGCACAGTATGCCCCGGCACAGTTCCTTCCGGCGCTTGGACTTAATAATGGCGTAGCAGTGCTTGACGTGGTGCAGGAAGGGCCTGCGGGAATTGCCGGCCTGAAACCGTTTTATCGGAATTCGTCTGGAAACATCGTGGCCGGCGATGTCATTGTCGCCATCGACGACCGTGCCGTCGAGAATACAGACGACTTGTTTGAAGCCCTGGAAATGCACCAGCCTGGAGATACAGTCAGCCTGACCGTGATGCGTGGAAAAAAACAAGTGAGGCAACACCTGACGGTGAAGCTGGCTTCACCGGATTGAGCAACCAGTCATTGCCAGTGAAGAATACAGCCACCTATGGGACGAAGCGTAAAGTGGGGCTGTCACTCGCTCCGCCGATTTGCAGATCAACCGGTTTCATTGTTTCCTGAAGCGTCAGCTTGGCAATCATGCTGCCGGAAATCTGTTGCTTGTCGAAATCCAGTGAAGCGTTCGCATTCAACACATCCGTAGTGATATTAATTTGTTTGAAGTGAATGGCGTTGTTGCTATACGTTACGATGCCGCTGAGCTCATCGAAGTGCGTCCTGCCGCCCGGCAAGTGTTCCCTGCTGCGCGTACGGGCAGTCGCAACAATGTCCATGCCGCTGATCGTCCCGTTCTTGGCCATGAAGCTTCCATCCAGCGTCGCCGAGTCAGCAAGGCCAGCCAGATCTACCGATGACATTTTAAATCGCGCCTTGCCTTCAACATTGCCCTCCAATAGTTTATTCAAGCGCTGCATAGGAAATGTTTTAGCCACCATATTTCCCTGCACAACCCAGCCCGAGTGCCAGTTGATGCTCGCATCGCCTTGCAACCCTCCCCCAATAATCCGGCCATCAAATTCGCTTATCGATAAATCGTTGTTGCTTAACATGCCCTTCGCGGTCAACTCCTCAAACGGCCAATTCGGCAGCAAAGGCAACGTGCTATCACGCAACGTTATGGTTACTGGCAGCTTGTTACCCAAGGCAGCGTCGATATCCAGCTTATATTTGCCGTCATTCGAGCGCAGATTGGCTTTGGTGAATTCGCCAATCTTATTGAAATCCAGTACGCCTTCAACACCAGATAATTTCACAGCATCCGCATCCAGCGTGCCGCGGCTGATCACCATGCGCGCAACCGGATATTGATTGTCAGCAGCCAGTTGTTGCATCCACACAGAAACCTTTTGCAATCCCGCGCCACTTACCTTGACTCCCTGAAACTCGATACTGTCGATGGGCTTTGCCTCAATGATCAGCCCTGTAATGGCAAAATTTATTAGCGCCTGTTCCACTTGAAATTGCTTCACATCGCCAATATATATCTCACCCAATTCCAAACGCGGCACGGGCAGAATACGCCCAGACAAGTGACCAATATGAACCGGTTGACGTAATTTTGTGGACAGAAACTTTTCGACCTGGGGCATATAGTCCCGCATCGGCAATACATACGGTGCGATAAACAACACACCCAGCAGCAACACCAACAGGAATACACCCAGCTTGAACATGAATCCCACCAGCCTTCCCAGTGAAAATGGCTTGCGCCTGACTCTCACAACCCGGGCTGTTTTAGCCACATGGGATACCGGTGCGGCATCAACAGAATATTTAACCTGCTTTGCGGCTTGTTCTATTTCGGCTCTGGCAGCTTCAGTCGCGCGCTGTTCTGCTTCAGCATGAGTCTTAGCTTGAGACTCAGTATGTTTTTTGGCTGCCAGCGACTCCTCCTCCATACGCTTTTCAGTCTCGATACGCTCTTGCGTTTCCCGCTGAATTTCTTCCTGGCTGGGCTTATCACCGGCCGGTTTACTAGCGATAATCGGAGAAGTTTCTTGTTTAACAGGCTTCCGGGTTTCTGGATGCCGAGCTGCGCTCGCATCATCTTCCTGTTGTTGTGCCGGGCTGACTTTCTCTTTTGTTGGCGACTCGACAGGCGTCTCAGGTAATTCGATTTTGAACGAATCAAATGAAAATGTCTCAGGTTTGGCAGCAGAGGATGTGCCAGCTGGACTGGTTTTATGCGCAGGCTGATCGGCTATTTGCTGATTGACTACAGACTGTGGCTCATCAACACGAAATGATTCGAAAGCAAATGTATCCGGTTTGACCGGAGAGGCTGTACCAGCGGAAGAATAAAAAGGGTTTGACTGTACCTCTCCATACGACCCACTGGCTTGCGACAGCTCAGTGTTACCAACAGGTGCAGATCCCACAAACTCATAGACCGGATGCTCGCGACCATGTTTATCTTCCTGCATACCGCGATAACGGAACATGTCGGCGTATTCATCTTTCAGCCGCGAAACAAAATCATAATAAGCACGTGAAATATAAATCTGGTCAATGCCGGCGAAGCTCATCACGCGCTGTGCATCATTGATCCCGTCGCCGACCATGTTGCTCCGGCCATTCATATCCTTGGCGATATTGATGGGGCCAAGGTGAATACCGATGCGCACTTTCAGATCCGGAAAATCCAGGTGCTGATTGGCTATGACAGCTGTGCGAAACTTCATCGCCACTTCCAGCGCATCTTCCGGGTGCTGCAAAAAACCTATTGCCGCACCATCGCCAGTATCAAGAATGATGCGTTCATCTTCTACCTCAACTCTCAGGCAAGCGGAAACCAGCTCATTGAATTGTTTTTTGATTTCGATCTGTTTGTTTACTGGTAGCCTGGTATACCCAACCACATCAAAAAACAACACTGTCGCACTGGTAGTGCGTGATGTCGATGCAACGCCCGGCCTCGGTTTATCCGCTTCATTCAACTCATTGGCCTGCTTAATCAGCATCGCTTCTGCTTTTTGCCGCGCCCTCAAGCTGGCTGCCGTTTCTTCGCGCGCTTTGGCAACTTCCTGTGCTGCCTTGATGCGTGCTGCCTCAGCCTCTTGCTGCGCCTGCAATCTGGCGATTTCGATTTCCTGCCTGGCTTTTTCTTCCGCGCGTGCGCGCGCCTCGTTTTCAGCCTTGATCCGCGCCGCCTCAATCTCCTGTCTTGCCTTGGCTTCGATCAACGAACGCGTTTGAGCTTCAGCCTTGGCCTTGGCCGCTACCCGTTGCTTTTCGAGTTCTGCTTCTTCCCGGATTCTGGCGGCCTCCTGTTCAGCTTTATGAAGTATGGCCTCGGCTTCCTGTTGCGCCTTTAATTTCGCTGCCTCGACTTCCTGTTTGGCTATTGCTTCGGCATCCGCCTTTAATTTCTCGGCATTCGCTGCTGCCTCGTCCGGCTCTGATGCCGGTGCTTTCGAAGGAGATGCACTAAACCCAGACATAAAATCCAAATCGCCGGCACCTTCATCTACCGGTTGGGCTTTATGCGGTGTAGCCATTCTGGGTGGGACCGACATCCTGGGAGGAACTGACATCCTGGGTGGTACTGGCATTTTGGGAATATTGCCTGACTTGGCTTTGTCTGCAATGTATCCATCCTTTTCCAACCCTTGAAGCATCGCTTCGAGGCCGAGCCGCAGGCTGGGCGCAGCATGCTTGTTGATTTCACCGAAAGTTGCCTTTCCATCCACCATCAGCAAGGCGCGTTTGATGTCACCGGGAAGATGCATAGTCCTGCTGTGCACCTCATCCTCGCCCTTGCTGGTTCTGACAAAAACGGTCTTGTTATCCATATCTTATTTTAACTGATAGCACACTTATTGGCATCGGTATCCAGCAGGGTAATAGACCACCTTCGCAACGAGCTTCGGCAAGGTTGGCAAAGGCGCTCCAGGCATCCCCAACAGAATCCAATTTCAGGTTGACCGAGCAGGGCAAAATCACTATCATGCGCACCTCTTCATTCCCTGATAGCTCAGTCGGTAGAGCGACGGACTGTTAATCCGCAGGTCCCTGGTTCGAGTCCAGGTCGGGGAGCCAAGATAAATTAGGGATCAGCATTGATTGCAAATTCTTTTGTCTTTCTGGATGCAACCAATTCGTAGCGGAAAATTACAACCCCTCTCTCGCTGCCATTTCCATGATTCAATTCCAATTACCGCGAACAACAAATCTTCAGCAGAAATTTTCGCGCAGCGATCCAATATGCTGTTTTGTGGTATGCAACTGCCAACACCTCAATCTGGTTTGAAGTTGTAGGGAAGTGTTTGCAGTACCGGCTTCAATTGCATATCTTCTTTGATAATATGATCTGTCATCCAGCCGCTCAGAAAGCGGGAATACTTTTTGACCAGATCATCAGGCCAGATGCCATTCATGGTCTCCAGCTCTTCCCTCATATACCTCATCTCCTTCAGTAAATGCCGATGCTCAAGCTTGTTTTTAGCAAAAGGAATATTGGCTGCTGCGGCTATCTTTTCCTCATTTCTGAAATGAATGTGCATATAGGTATCCAGCAGATCAAATGAATTCGACAGGGCGACCTGATCCCTTGTTCCAATCGCATGCTCCACACTGCTGATTGCAACAATCAAATTTTTGTGTTCTGCATCAATCATTTCATTCCCGACACTCAGATGCTCCGCCCAAATTAATCCCATACCCCCCCCTGCAATATGTCCGTGCTATGCAAATATTCAATCGTGTTCTATTCATTAACAATGGTTTGAGAAGGTACGCCTTTCAAAAACTTCTCAAACTCACCGTCTGGCAACGGCTTGGAGAATAGATACCCCTGTGCATAGTCGCACCCTGCATCAGCCAGCAGCTTGCGTTGCTCCTCCGTCTCCACCCCTTCGGCGATCACCTTAAGCTCAAGCTTGTGTGCCATCACGATGATGGCCTCGCATAGCGCCAAGTCGTTAAAGTCTGTCGCCAGATTGCGCACGAATGATTGGTCGATCTTCAGATAGTCGATATCAAACTTCTTGAGGTATGACAGTGCAGAATACCCTGTGCCAAAATCATCGATTGATACCTGGATGCCCTCATCGCGGAATTCGAGAAGTCTGCCGATAACACCAGACTCCGCGTCCAGCAACAACCCTTCGGTGATTTCAATAACCATGCTTTGCCCTGTCAGCCCCAGTTCCTGCAAATAAGCGAACCATTTCTTGTGCTGATCGCCAGCGTCGCTGAACTGAACCGGCGACACGTTCACGCTTATCTGCAACTTTATATCATGCATCGTCTTCCAGTGCTTTATTTGGCGTGCCGCTTCCTTGAACACCCAGTCACCGATTTCGACAATCATCCCGGTTTCTTCGGCCAGAGGAATAAATTGAACGGGGTTGACCATGCCGAGCTTCGGATGCTGCCAGCGAACCAGCGCTTCCGCTTTGTTGATACCGCCAGTGGCTAAATCCACGATAGGCTGGTAATAAACCCTGAACTGGTTGGCAGCCAATGCACCGCGCAGCTCGTTAATCAATTTCAGCCGGGACTGGGCGTGATGCTGCATTGATGGCAAAAAATAGCAAAAACGGTTACGCCCTTTATGTTTGGCCATGTACATCGCTTGATCGGCATTCTTGAGCAGGTCCTCCACCTCGATGGCGTCAACGGGATACATCGTGATACCGATGCTGGCCGATACATAAGCCACTTCATCACCCAACTGGAAAGGCTCAGCCAATTTGCGCAGAATGTTTTCGACTATTCGCTCAACACTGCTGACGTCAACAAGCTCTGCAAGAACGACAGTAAATTCGTCCCCACCCAACCGTGCCACTATGTCAGTCCCGCGCACACAGTCGCTTATACGGCGTGCGGTTTCCATCAGCATGATGTCGCCTATGCTGTGACCGAGCGTGTCGTTGACCTCTTTGAATTTGTCGAGATCAACGAACAGCAGCGCCATTTTCAGGCCGGCGCGATGCGATTTCTTGATTTCCTGTGTCAGCCGGTCATAGAACATGTGGCGGTTGGGCAAACCGGTCAGCATGTCAAAGTTTGCTTGACGCCATATCAGGTCATCGGATTCTTTCTTTTTGGTGATGTCGCGAATAAAGGCGCTGAACTCGTACTTGCCTTCTGTCATGATCGGGGTGATGGCCAATTCAACGGGAAACTCGTGGCCATCGCGATGCAGGCCCATAATTTCGACCCGTGTATTCAGGACTGGCCCCTCGCCGGTGTGCAGAAAATGCTTCATGCCCTGAAGATGGACTTCACGGTACTGTGGCGGAATGATCGTCTCATGCAGTGCTCGCCCGATCACTTCCGCATTGGCCCAGCCGAAAACATTTTCCGCCTGGCTATTCCAACCGATGATAATCCCTTCGGCATTAATCTGCACCACGGCATCCATGGCGGTTTCGATGGTGGCATTAAGACGCGCTTCGCTCTCGCGCAATGACAACTCTGTCCGCTTGCGTTCGGTAATGTCACGCGCCGAGTTGTAAATCAAGTGACGTCCGTTAATCTCCACTCGGGAAGAGCTGATCTCGACATCGATAAGGCTACCATCGCGGCAACGGTACGTGGTTTCAAACACCGGATTGCTTTGCCCCTTGGTGCTGATTTCCGCCAAAATTTCCTCTTTCGACCTTTTCACGTCCAATTGCGAAATGTTCATCGTCAGCAACTTCACGAATGTGTATCCGAGCATGCTGCAAAATGCATTGTTCACCTGCACAATGTTGCCCTCAAGATCAAAGATGTGAATGCCATCGCTGGCCGTGCGCAGCAGCGTTTCGTTCATGAGGCTTTCGCGCTCTATTGCTGCTGCTGCTTTCATGGCATGTTCGCGGCTACGCACCATCAGCCAGACGAACAATGAAAAAAACAGGCTTGCACCGGTACCGGCAGCGGCAATAGTATGGGGCTTCTCATTGTCGAGTTGCGCATCGAAGTCGGGGAGGGAGTGCATTCCTATCGTCCATCCGCGGTCAGCGATACTGATGTTATGGAAGTTTCGAAAGCGGGGCTCCCGGTGAATGATGCCTGGTTGGGAGTCATACATCACTGTCTTAGCCGACACTTCCTTCCCATCGTAGATTTCGATGTCGATCTCGCTGGTGCGCTTGCCTAGGATGCCGTTCATCAGGTCGCCCACGCGGAACACCGCACCTATCCAGCCAATGATGTTGGCGCGGCGATCGGCAACTGTGTCATGCAAAGTGCCTTGCCTGTAGACGGGCAAAAACATCACGAAGCCTGCCTGCCTGTCTTTATCGGTTTCAAATAGCAGAATAATTTTGCCGGAGATGGTTATGTTGCCGGAATCGCGCGCCTGCTCCATGGCGGTGCGGCGCATCCCGGCAACTTCTCCGGGTCGTGGATACTCCTCGTCGGAAAGCATGTCGTAGCCGAAGACCTGCTGGTTGCGCGCATCAAATGGCTCAACATAGGCGACAGGTGCATAAGCGTCGCGTTGGCCATCCGGCCAGATGGTATATGAGGTGAAGCCTTCCTTGTGAATGGCTGCGATATGCCGGTCTTTTGCCGACCTCGGAACAAGCGGCACAAACCGGACACCCTGAATGCCGGGGTAACTTTCCTTCAGCCGTAGCTTGGCGATGTAGCCATGGAATTCTTCGCGTTCAACGATATTTGCATGGGCAAACAACCCCTCCACCCCGCGCATCACTTGTTCATAGGTCTTCATGCGTTGATTGATATCATCAATGGCATCACGCACGCGAAAATCAAATTGGGTATTCAAAGCCTGTAAGGCGTTATTCCTCGCAAAGTTCCACAATTGGAAGGTGCCCGCCAGACATACGGCAAGCACCAGCCACGGCAAAAATTGCATGTAATACCAGCCTGATATATGCGCCTGGTGCGATCTGACAGGGTTGACTGGGGAAACTTTGCTGGTCATTACATTTCTTTCTTGGCCTGAGAGGATTTCGATTCAGCGGAAGGACAAGCGGCTGTGATTATTGCATGATTAATGCAGGCTTACAAAGCGCTGTTGCGGACGTTCACATCTCCATGCTTGGCATTGCTTCTGTATTCCGTATTTCTTAACGAATTCATTATCCGGCGCCCTTTAACCGTGTGCATTCAGCAGGGAGATGGGGTTATAATCTTGCAAATTTTGACCCACATTTTGTAAAGGAAAAGCATGGGATTTCTGGCCAACAAGCGCATTTTAATTACCGGCATGATCAGCAACCGGTCTATTGCCTTTGGTATAGCTCAAGCCATGCATCGTGAGGGCGCCGAACTCGCTTTCACATACCAGGGAGAACGGGTGCGGAGCCGTGTTGAAGATATGGCTAAAACATTCGGCAGTGAGTTGATCTTTCAGTGCGATGTCGGCAGCGATAACGACATCAACCAGCTGTTCGTTGATCTGAACAAGCACTGGGACGGGTTCGACGGTTTTGTACATGCTATCGCTTTTGCGCCGCGCGAAGCCCTGGATGGCGAGTTCCTTGACGGCTTCAGCCGCGAAGCTTTCCGCATCGCACATGACATCAGTGCCTACAGCTTCCCGGCCATGGCCAAAGCCGCACTGCCAATGATGAAAGGCCGCAAAGCATCCCTGTTGACGCTGAGTTACCTTGGTGCAGTGCGCACCATGCCACACTACAACCTGATGGGTTTGGCCAAGGCCAGTCTGGAAGCCAGTGTTCGATATCTGGCAATGCAACTGGGGCATCAGGGAATACGCGCAAATGGCATTTCTGCAGGGCCAATAAAGACACTTGCTGCAGCCGGTATTGCCGATTTCAACAAGCTGCTCAGCTACAACGAGAAGCATGCGCCGCTCAAACGCAATGTGACCGTCGAAGAAGTTGGCAATGTGGCGGCCTTCCTGTGCAGTGATCTGGCCAGCGGCATCACTGGAGAAATCACGTATGTGGACGGTGGTTTCAACACTACTGCTTTGGGCACCACCGAAGCATAGTCGGCACCTCCAACAAAAAAATGCCACCCGAGGGTGGCATTTTTCATAAGCTATTCACCGGGAATCAAGGTTGTATAACTGGTGTCTCAGGTAAATTTATTTTGATAGTCGCCTGCCGTTTGGCTTCAGACAGATAGGCATGGAACATTTCCTCGCCAGTTAATTGACGCAGTTGCTGTGCATAATGTGCGCGCTTCTCATCATTGATTGCTTCGCCTTCCTTGATGGCATCAATACGTACCAGCATATAGCCATTCCGGGCAACTTCTGCACCAACATACTGCGGTAACTTGGCTGCATTCGCCTGAAATACTTGTCTTGCCAATCCGGCATCAAGAGAGCCATGTTTTCCACGAGTAATGGTCTCGGCAGTACCCCATTTTAAATTCGGATTGCTTCCACTCCGCAATTGTTCCAACGCTTCCTTACCCTGTTTTATTGCCAGTTCCGCAGCCTCTTGATGCAACAATTTTTGACGTATCTCTTCCTGAACTTCGCTCAATGGACGTTCGGCGGCTGGCTTGTATTCCAGAACACGGGCAGCAACCAGTGTATTTGTTGTCACCTCAATCGCGGTAGTATTGCGTTTGTTTTTTACAGCTTCGTCATTGAAAATGGCCTGCAACATTTTTGCCGTCCAAGGCTCTCCGGATGCCATCCCCTTGATTAACCATCCGCTCTGCTCAATTTTCGCATTAACCAGCTCAGCAGCGGGTTTCAAAGTATCGCTTTGCTCATAAACAGTATTGCTGAATTTGTCTGCCAGTTCAGCATACTTATCAGCAGCTTTTTGCTGGCGCAGCTTGTTCACGATACCCTCACGTGCCTCTTCGAACGACAAAACCCTGGAGGGTTTAATCGAGGTCAGTTTGATAATGTGATAGCCAAAATCAGACTTTACCAATCCGCTGATCTCACCATCTTTTAAAGCAAAGGCAGCCTCCTCAAATGGCTTAACCATCATGCCGCGACCAAAGTATCCAAGATCGCCGCCCTTCACTGCAGAACCTGGGTCCTGAGAATTAAGCTTCGCCAACTCGGCAAACTTGGCAGGATTTTGCTTGATTTGCTGCAGAAGCTCCTCGGCCTTCACCTTGGCTGCATTTTGTTCAGCTTGTGTGGCAGTTGCATTTACGGTAATCAAAATATGCGCTGCTTGACGCTCTTCAGGTGTACCAAAATCATTCTGATGTTCATCATAATATTTGCGCACTTCTTCATTGCTTATCTCAAATTTCGTCATCAAATCGTTCATTGAGAATCTCACATATTCGACTTTCGCCTGCTCCTGAACCTGGAACTCTTTTATATTTTGATCGTAATATTTTTTCAGCGCAGCTTCATCAACTTTTGCCTGCGCCAGAAAGGGTTGAGACAATATTGAAGAAACGCTTACCACCCGTTGCTGTTCGTTCAGGCTAATTATGTTGTCCGCAACACTTTTTGATGCAAATCCATTTTGGGTGTAAATATCCTGTATCTGCTGCCCAAACAGTTGATCACGCAAGCGAGCTTCAAACATCAATGGCGACATATTCTGATTTTTCAGCGCTGTTTCATAACGTCTTTTATCAAACTTTCCATTATCCCGAAAAGCCTCAATGCCACCAATCACCTGCGCTATCTGTTCATCCGTTACAAGCAATCCCGCAGTTTTCGCACGCTCGGACAATAGCCGCTGGGTGACCAAATTCTCCATCACCCCACGCTTTATTTCCGGGTTGTCTAACATCGCCGCATCGAAGTTGTCACCAAGCTGTTGACGAAACCTTTCTTGCTGCTGGCGCAACGCTTTGCCAAACTCTTGTTGCGTAATTTTTGCGTCGTTTACAGTGGCAACCACATCTGCAGATTTTCCAGAACGGTTATATGAATCAATTCCCCAGAATGCAAAGGGTAAAATGATTACAGCCAATACTATCTGTACCAGTCTTTTATTTTCATGCACAAAGTCAAACATATGGATACCACCAAGCTAAATGATTTTGAAAAAACAGATGTGAAAAAGGCGAACTTGCGTTCGCCTATGTTTGGCGGAGTGGACGGGACTCGAACCCGCGACCCCCGGCGTGACAGGCCGGTATTCTAACCAACTGAACTACCACTCCAAAAACTTTTTTGTTGGTGGGTGCTGACGGGATCGAACCGCCGACATTCGCCTTGTAAGGGCGACGCTCTACCAGCTGAGCTAAGCACCCCCTGCAAAGACTGTTAGTTTACAGCATCTTTCAGGCCTTTGCCTGCACTAAATTTTGGAACTTTTGCTGCCTTGATTTTAATCGTTGCACCAGTACGGGGATTGCGGCCATTACGCGCAGCACGCTTGCCAACCTTGAAAGTACCGAAGCCTACCAAACTCACAGTATCACCCTTTTTAAGCGCTTTTTTAATTGTATCTACAGTCGCATCCAGTGCACGGCCAGCGGCTGCCTTAGAGATTTCAGCGGATTTTGCAATTGCATCAACCAGATCAGATTTATTCACGTAAGTCCCCTTTGCGAGTGGTTAAAAAAACAGGAAGAGCCCTGCAGCGGCTTTATATCAAGGCTGCGCGCCTTTGGTCAAGCGATTACTAAAATTTTATTATCTTGCAATGCAAAACTCAAGCTGTTAGGAATTTATCATTCAATGTTTAGTCGCCAGAACCTTTTCTGGCTGCTCCGCTTCCCCTGCCAAAGCAACAACAGCAACCTTTTCAGCAACTTCCGCAAGTGGCTCAGGTTTCCGCTCCAGCGCCATTTCAAATACTTGATCAATCCATTTTACCGGATGAATATCCAATTTGTTTTTGATGTTGTCGGGAATTTCTGCCAAATCCTTGGTGTTCTCCTCGGGTATCAATACCAGCTTGATACCTCCGCGTTGCGCCGCCAGCAGCTTTTCCTTCAAGCCGCCGATCGGCAGCACTTCTCCACGCAAGGTGATTTCCCCGGTCATCGCAACATCTGCGCGAACAGGAATGCCCGTCAGTGCCGAGACCATTGCCGTACACATGCCAATTCCTGCGCTTGGCCCGTCCTTGGGAATCGCACCCTCAGGCAAGTGGATGTGCAAATCAGTCTTCTGATAAAACTCTTCGTCTATCCCCAACCGCTTGGCGCGGCTGCGTACCACACTCAACGCGGCCTGTATTGATTCCTGCATCACCTCACCAAGCTTACCGGTGGTAGTGGTCTTGCCTTTGCCCGGCAACACGGCGGCTTCGATAGTAAGTAATTCACCGCCAACTTCCGTCCACGCCAAGCCAGTCACTTGCCCGACTTGATTATTCTTTTCGGCAACGCCGTAGGAATAGCGGCGCACACCAAGATACTTATCAAGATTACGCGCATTGATCACGATTTTTTTGTCGCGTTCTTTCAGAGATAGCGCTTTCACCACCTTGCGGCAAATCTTGGAAATCTCCCGCTCTAATCCGCGCACACCTGCTTCGCGCACGTAGTAGCGCACGATGTCGCGCAAGGCACTTTCGGAAATGTTTATTTCTTCAGGTCTCAGGCCATTATTCTTGATCGCTTTTGGCACGAGGTAGCGTATAGCGATGTTGATTTTTTCGTCTTCCATGTAGCTGGAGACATGGATAATCTCCATGCGATCCATCAACGCATCGGGAATATTCAGTGTGTTCGCTGTCGCCACAAACATCACGTCAGACAGATCATATTCGACCTCGACATAATGATCGACAAATGTGCTGTTCTGTTCCGGGTCAAGCACTTCCAGCAGAGCGGAAGAAGGATCGCCACGCATATCCATTCCCATCTTGTCCACTTCGTCGAGCAGGAATAAGGGATTTTTCACAGCGACCTTGCTCATGTTCTGCAAGATTTTGCCTGGCATAGAGCCTATGTAAGTGCGGCGATGGCCGCGAATCTCCGATTCATCGCGCACTCCACCCAACGACATGCGCACGAATTTGCGATTGGTGGCACGAGCGATGGACTGTCCCAGCGAGGTTTTGCCGACGCCCGGCGGGCCTACCAAACAAAGGATGGGAGCCCTCATCTTGTCCATTCGTTGCTGCACAGCCAAGTATTCAAGGATGCGTTCCTTGACCTTGTCCAAACCATAGTGGTCCTCTTCAAGCACAACTTCCGCCTTCTTCAAGTCGGCGCTGATCTTGGTTTTTTTCTTCCATGGCAGGCCAATCAGTACGTCAATATAATTGCGCACCACGGTCGCTTCAGCTGACATCGGCGACATCAGGCGTAGCTTCTTCAGCTCTGCTTCCGCCTTGGTTCGTGCTTCCTTCGGCATGTGCGCTGCCTTGATTTTCTTTTCCACCTCGTCAAGGTCGGTGCCCTCCTCGCCCTCGCCCAATTCTTTCTGAATCGCTTTAACTTGCTCATTCAGGTAGTACTCGCGTTGGCTTTTTTCCATCTGGCGTTTCACGCGGCCGCGTATGCGCTTCTCGACTTGCAGAATATCAATCTCTGCTTCCAATAGCCCCAGCAAGTGTTCCAGACGTTTACGAACACCATAAATCTCCAGCACTTCCTGTTTTTGTTCCAGTTTGAGCGGTAGATGAGCGGCAATGGTATCGGCCAGACGACCGGCATCGTCAATACCTGCCAGTGAAGTCAGTATCTCTGGCGGAATTTTTTTATTAAGTTTCACATATTGATCAAACTGCGCGATCAGCACACGGCGCATTGCCTCTGACTCGCTGTCTGTGCCGTCTTCGGCAAGGACGATTTGCACTTCGGCATCAAAATGCGATATGGCGTCAAATACACGCAATACGTTGGCGCGTTGGGTACCCTCCACCAGCACTTTCACAGTGCCGTCAGGCAATTTCAACATTTGCAGGATATTGGCCATGCTGCCAATGGCATATAGATCATCCGTGCCAGGGTCATCCTTGGTCGCAGATTTTTGCGCCACCAGTACAATAGTTTTGTTTGCCTCCATCGCCGTCTCCAGCGCCTTGATGGACTTGGAACGTCCCACAAACAGCGGGATCACCATGTGAGGAAACACCACAACATCTCGCAAAGGCAACAAAGGATGCAAGCTGGAAATGGTTGTGATGGTTGTAGTGCTTGGGATATCTTGTTCTAACATGGCAATAACCTATTCGTTGAATTGAAAGTTAGATGGGGGTAGCTTATTAAAATTCAATTAAACCCATCATCATGACAAGACTTTAAGCATTTTATTAATGGAATCAGGCCGCCTTGTGCGTATCCGAGTAAATAACAATAGGTTTAATTTCGCCTGTCGCGCTTGCTTCATCCAGTACGACTTTTCTGACATTGTCGATGGAAGGCAAATCGAACATCACATCCAGCAGCGCGTGCTCCAGAATCGAGCGCAGGCCGCGCGCACCAGCTTTGCGTGCCAATGCTTTGCGGGCAATTGCCAGCAACACGCCTTCGCGGAATTCCAGCTCGACATTCTCCATCGCAAACAGCTTTTGATACTGTTTGGTCAGCGCGTTCTTCGGCTCAGTCAGTATCTTCACCAACGCGGCTTCGTCCAACTCCTCCAATGTGGCGACCACCGGTAAACGGCCGACAAACTCCGGGATCAGACCAAACTTGATCAAATCTTCCGGCTCCACCTCACGCAAGGTCTCTCCCGTCTTGCGTTCATCCTTGCTACTGATGGTCGCGCCAAAGCCAATGCTAGCCTTCGAGGAACGGTTGCGAATAACCTTTTCCAGACCATCAAACGCACCGCCGCAAATGAACAGGATGTTGGTAGTATCTACCTGCAGGAATTCCGTGTTCGGATGCTTGCGCCCACCCTGCGGTGGAATCGAAGCCTTGGTGCCTTCAATCAGTTTGAGCAATGCCTGTTGCACACCCTCACCGGAAACGTCGCGCGTAATTGAGGGATTGTCCGATTTGCGCGAAATCTTGTCGATTTCATCCACATACACGATGCCACGTTGCGCTTTTTCCACGTCATAGTCGCAGGTCTGCAACAGTTTCTGAATAATATTTTCGACATCCTCGCCGACATAGCCTGCTTCTGTCAGCGTGGTCGCATCCGCCATCACGAATGGCACATCCAGCAGTCGCGCCAGCGTTTGCGCCAGCAGCGTCTTGCCGGAGCCGGTCGGGCCAACCAGCAGGATATTGCTCTTGGCCAATTCCACCCCATCCTTGTCGTCGCTCTTGAGGCGCTTATAGTGGTTATAAACAGCAACGGATAAAATCTTTTTTGCATGTTCCTGGCCGATCACGTACTCGTCCAAAATTGCACAAATATCCTTGGGAACCGGCAAATCGGTCTTATCCGTCTTGGCCTGATCGTTCTGGATTTCTTCGCGCATAATGTCGTTGCAAAGCGTGATGCACTCATCGCAGACGAATACCGATGGACCCGCAATCAGCTTGCGAACTTCATGCTGGCTCTTGCCGCAGAACGAACAATAAAGCAACTTGTCACCTGATTTTTTATCGTCGGCCATCGCTATTAACCTTCCATCAATTTATCTTCCAACCAATTATCTTCGTTAAGCACGTTTAGCCAGAACCTGATCAACCAGCCCGTATTTAACGGCATCCTCCGCGCTCAGGAAATTATCGCGATCAGTATCGCGCTCAATCGTTTCAACCGTTTGCCCGGTGTGCTGCGCCAACATTTGATTGAGCCTCTGCTTCAGATACAAAATCTCCCGCGCATGGATTTCGACATCCGAAGCCTGGCCGCGAAAACCACCCATCGGCTGATGGATCATCACGCGGGAATTGGGCAGGCAGAAACGCTTGCCCTTTTCTCCTGCCGCCAACAGGAACGATCCCATGCTGGCCGCTTGCCCGATACACAACGTGCTGATATTCGGTTTGACGAATTGCATGGTGTCGTAAATCGCCATCCCGGCAGTCACCGAACCGCCCGGTGAATTGATGTAAAAATGAATATCCTTGTCCGGATTTTCCGATTCCAGAAATAACATCTGCGCCACGATCAAATTTGCGCTGTGGTCGTTCACCTCTCCGACCAGAAACACCACCCTTTCCTTGAGCAAACGCGAGTAGATGTCATATGCCCGCTCACCTCGCCCGCTGGTCTCCACGACCATGGGAATCAAACCGATATTTTGTGGCTCCTGATAATGCGTCATATTAGCCATTCCCCATCAAATCGTTGAATACGACTGGTTTGTCAATCACCTTCGCCTTCCCCATCACCCAGGCTGCCACATTTTCTTCAAGAATCAGGTTTTCTATTTCCTGCATGCGCTTGGGATCAGCCGCATACCAACGTATAACATGTTCCGGCTCATCATAGCTCTGCGCATAATCCATAATCAAAGCCTTTGTCTGCTCGGGCTTGGCCTTCAAATCATGTTTCCGCACCAGATCAGACAAAATCAGCCCCAGTTTTACGCGCTTTTCAGCACGTTCCGTGAACAAGCTTGGAGGCAACGACATACCCTTCATCTTCATGCCGCGCGATTCCATATCCTGCATGGTTTGCTTCATCAGGCTTTGTGCCTCCCACTCCAGCAATGCCTTTGGTGCCTCGAACTTGGCAACTCTCAGCAACGCATCCAGTGCCGCACCCTTATTGCGCACCTTCAGGCGATGTGAAACTTCACGGTTCAAATTGCTGCGAATCTCATCTTCCAGCTTACGCACATCACCGTCAGCAATGCCGGCAGCTTTTGCAAGCTCAGCATCCAATTCCGGAAGCCTGGGGGCCTCGACACCGTGCAAAGTGATAGTAAATGTCACTTGCTTGCCGGCCAACTCCTTGCCGTGGTAATTATCCGGGAATGTCAGGTCGAAAGACTTGGTGTCCCCTGCCTTCATACCGACGATAGCCGCTTCAAACTCGGGCAACATACTGCCTGAACCCAGCGTGACCGGATAATTTTTGCCTTCGCCGCCCTGAAAAACTTCACCGTTCAGCTTGCCAACAAAATCGATCATGGTCCTGTCATCATTTTGGGCTGCGCGAGAAACAGCCTCAAAAGTAGCACGCTGTTTGCGCAACGTCGCAATGGTATTGTCTACATCAGCTTGCGTAAGTTCATAAGTAGAACGTTCCACCGTTTCGCCCGACAGGTCGCCCAATACCACTTCCGGATATACCTCAAAAGTCGCGCTGTACTCGATCAGATCGGCATTCAAGTCGTTGGTCTTGATATCAAACTTTGGATAGCCCGCCACGTTCAGGTTATTGGTCTCCACTGCTTCGGCAAACGAACGTTGCAGCGCGTCGCCCAAAGCTTCCTGATGCGCTTGCGCGCCGTAATGTTGCTCCAGAATTTTTGCCGGAATTTTACCCGGACGAAAGCCCGCAATTTTTGCAGAGCGCCCGATTTGTTTCAGACGGGCAGCAACCTCACCGCGAACGGCTTGTTGGGGAATGGATGCGTTAAGACGACGTTCTAACGCGCTCACAGTTTCTACGCTGGACATGCTTGGATTTCCTTAGAAATGAAGTTGAATTAGTTGCTGGTGCGAAAGGAGAGACTCGAACTCTCACGCCTTGCGGCGCTGGAACCTAAATCCAGTGCGTCTACCAATTCCGCCACTTTCGCGCTGTACTGTATGTTTCCAGCTTTGCCGAGCGGATTATAGCACTAACCCGCCTGTTTTATCCCAACCACCGTGCGCCCGCGCAGCCTGCCTTGCAGCAGCTGCGGGAATACTTGCGGCAGTTCGACGAAAGGCACGGTATGCGATACCTGCGCCAGCAACTTCGGGCGAAGGTCAGTTGACAGCCTCCGCCAGATTTCGCGGCGCAATGGCATCCCGGTTGCAGCCGAATCGATGCCGATCAGGCGTATCCCGCGCAGGATGAACGGCATCACCGTGGTATGCAGCTCGATGCCGCCCGCATTGCCAAAGCTGGCGATCGCGCCGTACTGCTGCATCGTGCGCGTCAGCCACGCCAGCGTCTCGCCGCCCACCGCATCCAGCGCGCCCGCCCATTGCGCCTTCTCCAATGGCCGTGTGCCCATCACCAGATTCTTGCGCGACAAAATTTCCGCCACGCCCAATGATTTCAGGTAATCGTGCTCGCTGTCCTTTCCGGTCAGCGCGACCACGTGATAGCCAAGCTGCGCCAGCATCTGGATCGCGAGGCTCGCCACCCCGCCGGTCGCACCGGTCACGATCACCTTGCCGTTTTCCGGGCGCAGATCGTTTTGTTCAAGGCGATGGATCGACAACGCGGCAGCAAAGCCCGCCGTGCCGATTGCCATCGTCTCGAACAGCGTCAACCCTTGCGGCAGCGGCACCACCCAGCCGGCGGGAATGCGCACGTACTCTGCATAGCCGCCATCGTGATCCACGCCCATGCCGTAGCCGGTGACGATCACTTTATCGCCTTCCTTGAAGCGCGCATCGAACGAGCTGGCCACCACGCCTGCGGCATCCACTCCGCCGACGCACGGGAAGCGGCGTATCACCTTGCCTGCACCGGTCGCCGCGAGCGCGTCCTTGTAATTGACGCTGGAGTAATGGGTCTGGATGACGACTTCGCCGGGATCGAGGTCGTCGAGCGACAGTTCGACGAAGCGGCCGGCGGATTGGCCGGATTCTTCGAAGATGCGGTAGGCGGAAAATTTTTTCATGTGAATATCCAAAGTCAAAACCGTCGGGGGTAGCCCGACAGCTAGTCACTTTTTGGCTCCGACTAGCCTAAAGGTAAGTCTACGCCGAAACTTCGTTGTCTTGCTTCGCCAAAGAAAAAGTGACCAAAAAGAAGGCGACCCCGGTTTGCCGCCGCTTCGAAAGGTTTTGAATATCGGCTTTCATTTCTTAGCACAAAATGTAGCGCTAGCCTTTTTATGCCTCATCATTGGATTCATGCAAAACAAATGTGATCCAGCTAATATTCTCGCCTTCTTCAAGCATTTGCTCCTCTGTGGGAGATGCACGACCACAAGATTTCGCACGAGGGCTTTTAGAAAGAAAAGGATAATTTTTGACGTGTACTTTTTCTGCTAACTGTTCTGCATCTTTATAGTTATCACCACGTACAACTACTGTACAGCATAGTTCATCTTGGCTATCTTCATTTCCATAGATGTTAATTTTCCATATGCTCATAGATATCTCCTAAGCCCAGTATGGTGGACACGATGTATTTATGTTACTTCATTATGACTGGTGGGCGACGAGTTGCCCACCCTGCGGTTTTGGGTTTTGGGTTTTGGGTTTTGGGTTTTGGGTTTTGGGTTTTGGGTTTTGGGTTTTGGGTTTTGGGTTTTGGGTTTTCGCTTTCATCCCCTAATCGAGGGAACCCCGCAGGGGCGGCAAACCGGGGTCGCCTTCTTTTTGGTTACTTTTTCTTTGGCGAAGCAAGACAACGAAGTTTCGGCGTAGACTTACCTTTAGGCTAGTCGGAGCCAAAAAGTGACTAGCTGTCGGGCTACCCCCGACGGTTTTGAATTTGTTTTCCACGCACATCAGAACATACAGTGAAGAGTCAAAGTTTCTACCCTCACCCTAGCCCTCCCCCTGCAAGGGTGAGGGGATAGCTGCACTCCTTACAAATCCAGCAACACCCTCCCCGGATATTCCAGCGCCTCCTTGATCGCAACCAAAAACTGCACCGCCTCGCGCCCGTCGATGATGCGATGATCGTAGGACACCGCGAGGTAGTTCATCGGGCGAATCACCACCTGCCCATTCTCCGCCACCGGCCGATCCTTAGTCGCATGGATGCCGAGAATCGCGCTCTGCGGCGGGTTGATGATCGGGGTGGAGAGCATCGAACCGAACACTCCACCGTTGGTGATCGAGAACGTGCCGCCGGTGAGTTCTTCCATCGTCAGCTTGCCGTCCTTGGCGCGCGCGGCGAAATCGGCGATCTGTTTTTCGATGTCGGCGAACGATAATTTATCGGCGTCACGGATGATCGGCACGACCAGCCCGCGCTCGCTGCCGATGGCCACGCCGATGTCGAAGTAGCCGTGGTAGATGATGTCCGTGCCGTCAATCGAGGCGTTGACGACTGGGAACTTTTGCAACGCCTGCACTACCGCCTTGACGAAGAACGAGGAAAAGCCGAGCTTGATGCCGTGTTTCTTCTCGAATGCTTCTTTATACTTGTTGCGCAGCTCGATCACCGGCTGCATGTTCACTTCGTTGAATGTGGTGAGGATCGCGGCGTTCTGCTGCGATTGCAGCAGACGTTCGGCGATGCGCTGGCGGATTCGGGTCATTGGCACGCGCTGTTCGACTCTGCCGCCTGCGATGGATTGAGGAGTGGGAGGAGTTATTGGGCTTCTACCCTCACCCCTGCCCTCTCCCTGCAAGGGAGAGGGAGTAGATTTGACTTGCTGCATTGCATTCAACACATCATCCCTGGTGACGCGGCCGCTGCGCCCGCTTCCCTGCAAACTTTTTGCATCAATCTCCTTTTCGTGAGCCAGTTTGCGCACCGAGGGCGGCACTGCGAAAGAGACTGTTGAGGACGATGCGGCAGATCGTGGGGCGACGGCTTGGGCCTTCGCATCAGTATCTATTTGCGCGATCAGTTCGTTGCTGGTTACTTGCTCTCCATCGCCCTTGATGATTTTGGTCAGCACGCCACTCTTCGAGGCAGGCAGCTCCAGCACAACCTTGTCGGTCTCGATGTCGATCAGGTTTTCGCCCTCACTCACCGCTTCACCGACATGCTTGTGCCACGTCAGCAGCGTCGCTTCGGAGACGGATTCGGAAAGCTGTGGGACTTTGACTTCAACCAAATGGTTTTCAATGATGCTCATGGTGTGTTGCTCCCGGATTAGGTTTGATGTCGAGATCGTCGCGGAAAGCGGCTTCGATTACCGCCTTTTGTTGTTCCTGGTGCACCGCCATATAACCGGCGGCGGGTGCGGCGGATGACGGACGCAGGGCGTAATCGAGGTGCATGCCCTTGCGCAAATGGCGCAGCAGGTAATGCTGGATGCGATGCCACGCGCCCTGGTTGCCCGGCTCTTCCTGGCACCACACCATTTCGGTGGCATTCGGATACGCGGCGATCTGCGCGGTGAAATCATCGTGCGGAAACGGATAGAGCTGTTCGATGCGGATGATCGCCATATCCTGGATGCCCTTGGCGCGGCGCGCGGCCAGCAGTTCGTAATACACCTTGCCGCTGCACGCGATGATGCGGCGTACCTTGCCGGCAACCAGCTTGTCCACTTCAGCAATCACCGGCTGAAATTTCCCCTGTGTCAATTCCGTGATCGGTGAAGCGGCAACCTTGCTGCGCAGCAGGCTCTTGGGCGTGAATACGATCAGCGGCTTGCGATAGGGGCGCAGCATCTGGCGGCGGAGCAGGTGGAACATCTGCGCCGGGGTGGAAGGAATGCACACCTGGATGTTGTAGTCGGCGCACAGTTGCAAATAGCGCTCGATGCGCCCCGAAGAATGCTCCGCGCCCTGACCTTCGTAGCCATGCGGCAGCAGCATCACCAAGCCGCACAACCGCCCCCACTTCACTTCGCCGGACGCGATGAACTGGTCGATCACCACCTGCGCGCCGTTGGCGAAATCTCCGAACTGCGCTTCCCACAGCACCAGTGAATTCGGTTCGGCAGTGGCATAGCCATATTCGAATCCCAGCACCGCTTCTTCGGATAGCAGCGAATTGATCACAACGAAATCGGCCTGGTCGGGCGCAAGATGCTGCAACGGCACGTACGCCCCTTCATGCGCTTCAGTGCGATTCTGGTCATGCCAAGTGGCGTGACGATGGAAGAACGTGCCGCGCTGGCTGTCCTGCCCGGAAAGCCTTACCGGATAACCTTCGGTGAGCAGCGTGGCATAAGCGAGGTTCTCCGCCATCCCCCAATCCAGCGACAATTCACCGCTTGCCATTGCGATGCGGTCTTCGACAATTTTTTGCACACGTGAGTGCAGCGTAAAATTTTTCGGTGCAGTAGTCAAAGGGATCGCCAGCTTCTGCAAACGCTCCAGAGGCACGGCGGTATTCACCGGCACATCCCATGCGATGTCGCGCCGGAACGATGTCCAGTCAACGATATACTTATCCTGTTTGGCCTTGCCCGGTATTTTCTGCGCAGGCTGGATAGAATTTCGCCCCTCGTCCATAGCCTTTCGATAAGCAGTGATCATCGCTTCCGCTTCATCGGCCCGGACCACGCCCTGCTCCGCCAGGCGTTGCGCGTACAAGGCACGCGTGCCGGGATGCTGATGGATGAAGCGATACATCAACGGCTGGGTGACCAGCGGCTCGTCCTGTTCGTTGTGACCCAATTTGCGGAAACACACCAGATCGATCACCACGTCCTTGCTGAACTTCATGCGGAAATCCAGCGCGATTTCAGTGACCAGCAATACCGCGTCCGGGTCATCGGCGTTCACGTGGAAAATCGGCGCGTCGATCATCTTCGCGACATCGCTGCAATAGGTGCTGGAACGGACGTCCCGAATGTCGGATGCGGTAAAACCGATCTGATTGTTGATGATGATGTGCACCGTGCCGCCGGTGTAATAGCCGCGCGCCTGCGACATGCTCAATGTTTCCATCACCACGCCCTGACCGGCAAATGCCGCGTCGCCGTGCAATAGAATCGAAATGACTTTTGAACCGTTGATATCCTTGCGGCGATGCTGGCGCGCGCGTACCGAACCCTCCACCACCGGATTGACGATTTCCAGATGCGAAGGGTTGAATGCCAAAACGACATGCAGATCACCTCCGGGTGTGCGAACAGAAGAGGAAAACCCCTGGTGATATTTCACGTCTCCGGAAGTCAGGTGCTCGGCATGGATGCCCTGGAATTCGGCGAATAACATGCCCGGCTGTTTGCCGAGTATATTCACCAGCACATTCAGCCGTCCGCGATGCGCCATACCGATCACGGCTTCCTGCACTCCCTGTTCACCGCATCGTTGCAGCAAGTGGTCAAGCAATGGGATCAGCGTTTCTCCTCCTTCCAGCGAGAAGCGTTTTTGCCCGACAAACTTTGTGTGCAGATAGTGTTCCAGCGTTTCGGCGGCGGACAGTTGTTCCAGAATGTGGCGACGCATCGCAGCATCATAGCCGGCGTCATGTCCGGCTTGGCCGCGCACACTTTCCAGGCGGTTCTGTATCCAGCGTTTCTGCGGTACATCGCTGATATACATGTATTCCGTACCAATGCTGCCGCAATAAGTCTGGCGCAACAGCTTGATAATTTCGCGCAGCGTCATGCGCGCTCCACCTACAAGCGAGCCAGTTTCGAAAGTAATGTCCATATCCGCTTCGCTCAAACCGTAGTACGCCGGATCAAGCTCGGCGATCACCGGTTTGGCATGGCGGTTCAACGGATCCAGGTTGGCGACACGCACACCCAGAAAACGAAACGCATTGATCATTTGCAGTATGCGGACCTGCTTGCGTTGATGCTCGGCATCCGGCTCGAACACACCGCCGGCAGCCGCTTTCGGCAATGCCGCAAAGGCGCGCTGAATCGGACTGTGCGCTACATCGTGTGCACCGCCAGATGCGGGTTGCAGCGTATCGAAATATTTGCGCCAGGCGTCCGGAACACTGCGTGCATCAACCAGATAGCTTTCGTACAACTCCTCGATAAAGGGTGCGTTGGCTCCGAACAGCAGCGAGCTGTCCTGCATCTGCCGCATAAAATTTAGCGGTTCGTTCAACGCTTCTCCAATGGCACATAATCACGCCTGGTCGCGCCGGTATACAGCTGGCGCGGACGGCCGATCTTGTGGTCGGAATCGGCGATCATTTCGTTCCACTGCGAAATCCAGCCCACGGTACGCGCCACCGCGAAGATCACCGTGAACATGTTGACCGGGATTCCCAGCGCTCGCAGCACGATGCCGGAGTAGAAATCCACGTTCGGATACAGCTTGTGGTCGATGAAATACGGATCGCTCAGGGCAACGCGCTCCAGTTCCATCGCCAGCTCGAACAACTTGTGGTTCTCCAGTTTCAGTTCCTTGAGTACCTCGTAACAGGTCTGGCGCATCACGGCAGCGCGCGGATCCATGTTCTTGTAAACGCGGTGGCCGAAGCCCATCAGGCGGTATTTCTTGTCCTTCACGCCCTGCACGTATTCCTTCACGCGCGAAATGTCGCCGACCTCTTCCAGCATTTTCAAAGCGGCTTCGTTCGCCCCGCCGTGCGCCGGTCCCCACAGCGCGGCGATGCCGGAAGCGATGCAGGCAAACGGGTTGGCTCCGCTCGAACCGGCCAGACGCACGGTGGAAGTGGAAGCGTTCTGTTCATGGTCGGCATGCAGAATGAGTATACGATCCAGCGCGCGCACCAGCACCGGATTTGGCACGTATTCCTCGGCGGGCGTACCGAACATCATGTACATGAAGTTTTCCGCGTAGCTGTATTTGTTCTTCGGATACATGAACGGCGCGCCGATATGGTACTTGTGCGCCATCGCTGCGATGGTCGGCACTTTCGCCAGCATGCGCATCGCCGATAGTTCGCGGTGCGCAGGATTTTCGATGTCCAGGGAATCGTGATAGAAGGCCGACAGCGCGCCCACCACGCCCACCATCACCGCCATCGGGTGCGCGTCGCGGCGGAAACCGTTAAAGAAGCGCGCCATCTGTTCGTGCACCATGGTGTGCCGCGTCATGCGCTTGGCGAATGCATCATACTGCTCGGCACTCGGCAATTCGCCATTCAGCAGCAAATAGCTCACTTCCAGAAAATCCGAATTGGCAGCCAGTTGCTCGATCGGATAGCCACGGTAATACAACAGCCCTGCATCGCCATCGATGAAGGTGATATTGGATGTGCAACTGGAGGTCGAAAAGAACGCCGGGTCGTAGGTGAACAGACCCAGCTTGCCCAAGGCGCGGATGTCAATTACATCCGGCCCCAGCGTGCCGGACAGGATAGGCAATTCGATACGGCGGCCATCATCCAGAGTCAAAGTTGCGACACGTTTGCTTTCCATAAGTTTTCTCCTTGTATTAACAGGCAAGTCGCCTGCGCTCCGTACAATTCTTCAAATTCTGGAAAAAACCGTTACCCGCATTTTCCGTTTCCACGCAGAGCGCTGGAACGATACAATCTGTGCGAATCCGCAGAATCACTCGCTGTTATCAAGGCTAAACCGCCCTGATCTTTTCCAGCAACGCCTGTTGTTCGCCCGGCGCCGCCTCGCACTTGCCCGTAATCATATCCCAGAGCGGGTTATCGGGCATGTCCAGTAAAACGTCAAATGCTTGCCGTCCGGCAACGTCAAGCTGCGCATAATGCGCTTCGATAAAACGGCCCAGCACGATATCCAGCTCCAGCAAGCCGCGCCTCGCACGCCAGCGCACACGCTTCAGCTCAGGGCTTTCGTTCATACCAGGCGCTTGACCATCATGTCCTTGATGTTGCCTATCGCTTCGGTAGGGTTCAGTTCCTTTGGGCATACATCTACGCAGTTCATGATGGTGTGGCATCGGAACAGGCGATACGGGTCTTCCAGGTCGTCAAGCCGTTCGCTGGTCGCCTGGTCGCGCGTGTCGGCGATGAACCGGTATGCCTGCAATAACCCGGCCGGACCGACGAATTTGTCAGGGTTCCACCAGAACGAAGGGCATGCCGTGGTGCAGCACCCGCACAAAATGCACTCATACAAGCCATTCAGATGTGCGCGCTGCTCGGGCGACTGCAGCCGCTCGGTTTCCGGTGGCGGGTCGTTGTTGATCAGGTAGGGCTTGATCGAATGGTATTGCTTGAAAAACTGCGTCATATCCACGATCAGGTCGCGTATCACCGGCAGGCCTGGCAAGGGGCGCAATACCACCGGCTCCTTCAGCGACGCAAGCGGTGTGGTGCACGCCAGCCCGTTGCGCCCGTTGATGTTCATCGCATCCGAGCCGCACACCCCTTCGCGGCATGACTTGCGCACCGACAAACTGTCGTCCTGTTCCTTTAATAACAAGATGGCATCCAGCAACATCTTGCCGTTCACTTCGATATCCAGATCGTAATCCTGCATATACGGTACAGTATCGGTGTCCGGGTTGTAACGGTAAATCTTGAATTTCATCAGTCCAATCTTTCTTCTTAATAGGTTCGTGCCTTGAGCGGAAACGATTCCACGGTCAGCGGCTTCAGGCGTACCGGTTTGTAATCGAGCCGGTGACCCTCGCGGAAATACAGGCTGTGCTTGAGCCAATTTACATCATCCCGCTGCGGAAAATCATCGCGTGCATGGGCGCCGCGGCTCTCCGTACGCGCCGCGGCAGCGACTATCGTCGCCTGCGCCACTTCGATCAGATTATCCAGTTCCAGAGCCTCAATGCGCGCAGTGTTGAACACTCTGCTCTTGTCCTGGATGCCCGTGTTGGCGACACGCTCGGCGATCTGTTTGATCTGCTCCACACCTTCAGCCAGCAACCCGGGAAAGCGAAATACGCCGCAATGCTTTTGCATGGTCTTGCGCATTGCATCGCCAACCTCGGCGACGCTTTCCCCCTTAGTTTGAGAATCCAGCCGCGCGAGCCGCGCCAGTGAATGCTCGGCTGAACCGGCAGGCAAGCGCTTGGAACGCGGGTGGTTTTTCAGGTCTTCGATAATCTGCCTGCCCGCCTCGCGCCCGAACACCAGCAAATCCAGCAGGGAATTACATCCCAGCCGATTCGCGCCGTGCACCGACACGCAAGCGCATTCGCCCACCGCATACAGCCCATGCACCACTTCATCGGGCCCGGTCTTGTATGGCGCAACCACCTGGCCGTGGTAGTTGGTAGGGATGCCACCCATCATGTAATGCGCGGTCGGCACAACGGGAATTGGCTCTTTGGCCGGATCGACATGCGCGAATTTCAGCGCGATTTCACGGATACCGGGTAATCGCTGCCGAATCACGTCATCGCCGAGATGATCCAGCTTGAGCAACATATGATCGCCGTTCGGGCCGCAACCTCGCCCTTCGTTAATCTCCACGGTAATGGCACGGGACACCACATCGCGACTGGCCAGGTCTTTCGCATTCGGAGCATATTTCGGCATGAAGCGCTCGCCGTTTTTGTTCACCAGATAACCGCCCTCGCCGCGCACCCCTTCGGAAATCAGCACGCCCGCACCGTATACTCCGGTCGGGTGAAACTGGAAAAACTCCATGTCTTCCAGAGGAATCCCTGCGCGCGCTGCCATTCCGAGCCCGTCCCCGGTGTTGATGTAGGCATTGGTACTGGAATCAAAAATTCTTCCCGCGCCGCCGGTGGCGAACAGCGTAGCGCGCGCCTGAAAAATCATCACCTCGCCGGTTTCGATTTCCAGCGCTGTTACGCCAAGCACATCGCCGTCGGCATCGCGTATCAGGTCCAGTGCCATCCACTCGATGAAAAAATGCGTGTTGGCTTTCACGTTCTGCTGGTACAAGGTATGCAGCAACGCATGACCTGTGCGGTCAGCCGCCGCACAGGCGCGCTGCACCGGTGTCTTGCCGTATTCCTGCATATGCCCGCCGAACGGGCGCTGATATATCTTGCCACTTTCGAGGCGGTCGAACGGCATGCCGAAATGCTCCAGCTCATAGACAACTTCGGGCGCTGCGCGGCACATGAATTCGATGGCATCCTGATCGCCCAGATAATCCGAGCCTTTCACCGTGTCGTACATGTGCCAATGCCAGTTATCCTCGGCGACATTGCCGAGCGAGGCAGCGATGCCGCCCTGCGCCGCGACGGTATGCGAGCGGGTAGGAAACACCTTGGACAGCACCGCAACTTGCAGCCCGGCTTGCGCCAGTTGCAACGCAGCGCGCATCCCGGAACCTCCTGCGCCCACTACCACGACATCGAACGTTCGTTTTGCTACTGACATTACATTCCCCACAAAATTTGTACCGACCAGATCGTATAAAGCAGCGAAGCCAGAATCACCAGCACATGAATGGCCAGGCGTAAACCAGCCGGCTTGACGTAATCCATCACGATGCTCCTCATGCCGATCCACGCATGGTAGAACAGGCACATCAGGAACAGCAGGGTGAACGTGCGCATCACCAGGCTGGAGAACAACTCCGTCCATACATCGTAATCCAGGCGCGGCTGCATCAACAGGTAAACAGCCATGAACAGGCTATACACCGCCATCACCACCGCGCTGATACGCTGGATCAGCCAATCGCGCAACCCATAGTGCGCGCCGACGACAACGCGATTTACCATAGTATTATTCCTATCCATACGGTCAATAGCATGCTCACCGCCAAAACTACTTTACTGCTGTTGCGCGCTTGCGCCAGCCTGACACCATAATCCAAATCAATCACCAAAAGGCGTAACCCGGCGCAAAAGTGATGCAGAAATGCCCACAGAAGACCGAGCAGTATCAGCTTGAGCAGCGGATGAACCAGTGTGCCCATCAGTTGAGTATAGGTTTCAATGGAGCGCAAGCTGTATTGGAGCATCATCAGCAAAAACGGCAGAGCGAAAAACAGCAATAGACCGCTGATGCGATGGAGTATCGAAACGATACCGGGAAGCGGTAATTTGATTTGATGCAGGGCGAGGTGCTTCGGGCGATTATTATTCATTACTAATTTCTGCGCTCTGATAATAAAATTTGAAGGCGCAATGCTACACCTTTTGCACGGCAGGAGAAAATCAAAAAGACCAAAACCTCATGCCGGAGCGAGGCAAAGTGGCTTGCTACAGCTAAATTACATCCGGGATGGCAAGCTTGCGGTATGCCTTATCCAGTCTTTCGGCAAACGATTCGCTTTTTAAACTATTGCACCGCACCATGGTTACCGTCCAATCCCGCCGGTCATAACCGATCAGTTCATTGAAGATGAACTCCTCACCCAGTTTTGCGTCGTCACCATCGCGCCTGATGCCCATACTATCCAGAATAATCGGCTTTTGATCCAGACGAATATACTGCTCAGGATTAAGCAGCACGGCTTCAAAGTCTTCTGCGTAATTGCTCAATTCCAGTGAGCTGATAGTGGACTGTATGCTGCTTAGCGTCCTGGCCAACTCTTCCTCCAGAGCGATCCTTTCATGGGCATTCGCCGTACGCAAACGCGCCATCAGCAAATCTTTTTCCTGCAATTGTGACTGTTTGCTCTGCTTGCGCCGCTCCACCCGCTTTTTCACGTTGCTCACCAGGCTGTCAAAGAAACTTGATGCAACCAGATCCCTTGCCTGTTGTTCAGTGGACGCTGGATTTTCCAGGGTGTGACTGGTGAAATAGACAACTTTTTGAACCACATCCCGCTGTATCGTTTGTCCGGACAGCTCCATCCCCACCAAGGACTTTTCAAAGCGTCGCATACCCATCAAAGCGTATAGCTCATCGGTAGCCGGAAAGTCGCGCAGGTAATCCTGCAAGTCCAGACTGGAAAATATCGCCTCCGTGACGGAATCTATGGACGGGAATATGACATGAACAAAGGCATCCATGGCGTAGGACTCGCGGTCGACTACCACGGGTCCGGGTACGCTGGCCGCAAGGCTGTGGGCATACTCCAGCGCGTTGGCAACGGGCTTGCGGAAATTTTCAGGATAGCCGCTTAACTGCTTGAGTAGCGGCTCAACATTGGAGACAGCCCGTTCGATCGCGGATAGCAGCTCGGGGGGAACCTTCTTGACTCCATGACCGAATAAGTGCCTGAACATGCCCATTTTTTCTCCATCAAAATGGCAATAGCCACTTTTATTTAGCAGGGATAGCCTGATAGTGTATTAAAAAACGGCACGATTCTATTGGCTTATACAGCGGGAATCCTGTTCCGGCAACGAAAACCAGCACTGCCCTGCCTTGAAAACATACTGCACGGTTATTGGGGCCCAGCGGCTCGCCGCAACAACCAATATTTTCTTGATGAAACTCATCTCAATAATGGATAATGGCATACCAAGTTAATCGGGTATCCCGACCTGGTAATTAAAAACAGCCTGCAGCACATATTGTGCGACATTTTTACCTCACACTTAATACAAATACCAATATGAAAACCATTACTGAATTTATGGCAGCCGACCATGTGGCTTGTGACAACGAATTTGCGCGCGCAGAGGAAGCTGCCCTTGCCAACAACTGGAGCGTTGCCGAAACAGCTTTTATTAAATTTCGCGATGACATGGCACATCATTTCAAAATGGAAGAGGAAGTTCTTTTTCCCACGTTGAAATCTGCCGGCGGCCCTGCCGGTCCGGTCCACGTCATGCTGATGGAACACGCCCAGATAAAGGAACTTCTCAAGCAAATGGCTGAGGCGGTTGCGCAAAAAAATGCGAAGAGTTATGGCGGCCTTTCGGAAACCCTGCTCATCGTGATGCAACAGCATAACCACAAGGAAGAGAACATTCTCTATGGCATGGCCGACGACATTCTGGCAAATGAGCGTGAAGCTCTGCTCGAGCGCATGCAGGCAGTTTGACCGCTATGGGGGCCTCTAAAAATTCAGAGTTCGCCCAAATGCAAGACGCGGAAAAAATTTCGCCGCGCCGCATATATTCAATATGTAAGCAAGAAATTTTTTACGCAACGCAGCAGTTGGGATGAAATGTGAATTTTTGGAGGTGCCCTATGCAGGAACTCGACGTACGCGGGCTAGCTCCGCCTGAGCCTTTTGAAAACATCATGCGCACACTGCAGAGCCTCCCCGCTGAAGAAACGCTGCAAGTGCTAATCCACCGCGAACCCTTCCCGCTCTATGATGCGTTGCGCAGCAGCGGCTATGCATGGCAGTCCACTCCCCTTGCTGACGGCAGCTTTAAAGTCCTGATCACCCGCGTCACATGAAAATTGCTTCGCTCAGCCCCGATCAGGCTCCGCCGATTGGCGTACCGTTGCGCTTCTTCGCAATGGCGCCGGTTTTTCTGGTACTCGCTGCGCTGCTGTTGGCAACAGGCGATGGCAACCCGTTTGCGAACACCCATTCACCCGCGTTGCTCGCCGCCACACACTGCATCACGCTGGGATTCATGGCGATGGTGATGCTGGGTGCGATCCAGCAAGTAGTGCCGGTGATAATCGGCAGCCAAATGCCTTCACCCCGGCTGGTAGCTTGGCTCACTATGCTGCCCCTGACAGCCGGGGCTATACTTTTGACTACCGGTTTTGCATTGAGCAAGCCCGAGCTGCTCAATCTTTCATGGCCGCTGCTGGGACTGGCCTTTCTGATATTCATCAGCGCCAGTCTGTTCAGCCTCGCGCGCGCCGCAGCAAAAAACCCGACCAGGACCGCCATACTGCTGTCTATCCTCTCGCTCGCGGGCGCCGTTACGCTCGGCATGTTGATGGCCAGAGGCTACGCCACCGGTTTGTCCATTCCCTACGCCAGTCTGGCAACTGCCCATATCAGTCTTGCATTGGGCGGAGGCGTGATGTTGCTGATTATCGGAGTGTCTTACCAGGTTGTCCCGATGTTCCAGCTCACCCCGAATTATCCGAAATGGCTGACCACCTATTTAGCGCCAGCGATTCTTGTGGCCCTGCTGTTGAGCCTGATACCGGTTTTGTTCGAACCGGCGCCGCGCTGGC
Source organism: Nitrosomonadales bacterium (assembly GCA_023259055.1). Lineage (GTDB taxonomy): Bacteria > Pseudomonadota > Gammaproteobacteria > Burkholderiales > Gallionellaceae > Gallionella. Next base: position 90,894 of record JAHFQZ010000005.1, on the reverse strand, counting down.
CGGAACTCATTGCAGAAATCATCTTCTGGATATTGACTTCATGCTATGCGGTAATCACGCTCAAACTGCAAAGCCAGCGCCGCCGCCGCGTGCCGGATGCCACGCTGAGTTTCTTCCGGCTGGGGATGCTGGCTCTGATAGCCGCCGCATTATTTTCGCTGGCATCATTGCTCCCCACGGCATACAGCGATCACCTCAGGATGCTCTCCGTTCTGACTTTCCTGCTGGGTTTCGCGATGTCAGTGATACAAGGCATGCTTTACAAGATCATCCCCTTCCTGGTCTGGTTCCACCTGTTTCGCGGCGGGGTAAACGCGATAAAGGTCGGCATTCCAAACATGAAGGAAATCATTCCGGAACGCTGGATGTGGTGGCACTTAAAGCTGCATGTTGGCACTTTGCTGGCGGTGCTGCTGGCAACCCGGCTGGATATGGCGGCATGGCTAGTCACGCTCGGGCTGCTGTTGCAGGGAATACTGCTGGGTTGTGCCATCTTTACCGGCATCTCGGTTTACCGTGACACACTTGGAAGAATCGAACAGGCATCAACATGAACTTCCTGTTACTCAAAACCATCCACGTCTCCAGTGCAACTATCAGTATCACACTGTTCTTTTTGCGCGGTATCTGGAGTTTTAACGGTTCAGCCATAATGCAGCAACGCTGGATCAAGACTGTGCCGCACTTTGTGGACACGGTGCTGATCACCAGCGCGCTTGCACTGGCTTACACCATCGGGCAATACCCTTTCGTGGATGCGTGGCTGACCGCCAAATTCTTCGCCCTGATACTGCATATCATTCTGGGCTCAGTCGCAATAAAGCATGGCAAGACCAGGACTATACGCATCTCCGCATGGTTGGCCGCGCTGGCGGTGTTCGCCTATATCGTGATGGTCGCCATGACTCACGATCCCTTGCCGTTCATTCATTGAATGCGTTGAACTGAACGCAGCGATACTTGCTTTATTTGGCAGCCTTCATCTCGGCAATAAACTTCTTCATCCCTTCGCGCGTTTTTTCCCGAAGTTCGTTCGCAATCGCTGACGGCGGCAGCATGGCCTGAAGCTCCTCGATCGACTTGTACGTGGATGTGGTCATTTCAATCTTCTTCGATACTCTGGCCACCTCAACATATCCGAACATGTTCGGCTTGACCACCTCCCAATCGCCTTTGGCATCCTTCCTCCGGATCAAGATCGTCACGGAGCCGTCCAGAGAATAGGTGAACGGCGCAGCCGCCACGGTGCTGATCGTCTCGGTGTACGTCACAGAAATCGATGGCTGGATAACCATATCGAACTCAGTCTTGTCCCAATCTGGAGTTTCCGGACCGATCACATTCTGCCTCATCGGAATATTCATGCCCTTTGCCGATTTGATCTCTGGTTTACCCAGACCTGCGCGCATCTCCTCGGTAACAACGTCCGCGATGTCCTTGTACTCCGCTGGCATGGCCCGTGTTTCCACCAGGCAACTCATGACACTGGCGCACCTTGCCAGGCCCCGCACACCTTTGCTGTTTTCCCGTCCGGGAACCAGAAGCCCAATCTTAAACTGGTCGTTGGGAATCTCGGCAACAACCATCCTGGGATTCGCGTCGAATGCCTGTTTCACATTCACCATGCCGCCGCCGCATCCTGACAATGCCAGCAAAGCGATGCACGACATCAGAATATTGATAAGCCTACCCCTTCCTTGTGTGGCGCATTTGTTCAGCGTAATCATTCATTCCTCCTTGTAGTAGTGCATTGAGATCGACACCCGAGCACTTTCGTATTTTGTGGAAAATATAAATTTTCGGGATAGATCAATTAAAGCAAATAAAACAATTAAAGTAAATTTAATGGGAAGGAAATGTGTTAATGCAAGACTTGGCCCCAGCTTCTTGTCCAATTGCTGTATTCGCCTATATCGTGATGGTCGCCATGACTCACGATCCGTTGCAGTTCATTGATTAGGATTTTCAGGGCATTCTGGATCGATCAAAGCATCTCCACAGGGAAAAGCGAATGCAACCCGGTTGCTCGATTACCCCCCTGTAAAGCGAACACGGAGGAAATCCCAGTATTGTCTTTCACATCAAAAAAGAGGGTGCATCGGTTTGTCGAACCAGAACCTTTTGCGTTCCTTTCCATAGATGCTTATTAATTTCCATTTTCCGCCCTCCTTGACGAGCACAAAGTCTTGATCAGTCCAATTGTCGATCGAAACAAGTCTCTTTTTAGGATCAAGTTCGGCCAACAAGAAACCACTGCTTCGTAAAATAATCGTCTGCTTGTCTGCCGACACGGTGACAACCTTCAAATTCTGGTGAACCACCACCCTTTCAAACTTGGCAAATATTTTTTTCCAAATTTCTTCTATAGCTTGCCTGTCCTTGTCGCCGTCCTTATAGTTCTCCGAGTAGGTAGCCATATGTGCGTTCAGGTCTTTTACATCAATGGAATCTTCCGCGACATCGAAAAAATCCACTAATTCCTGGTATGCATCACCCAATTGCTGCTTTGCAGCAGAACCAAATTTCACTGTAAATCGATCTGAGAATTTATGGTCCAATTGCTCCGGCAGCTCACTTGGATCGCGCGATTTAGGCTCTGCCCCAATGGCAATTGCTGAAAAGAGGCAAACCCCAGCGAATACAGTTATCACCTGCTTCATAGCCAATCTGCCAAAGGTAACCATAGTGCGTATATGTAGATTCATGTTTGACTCCTTATTTTCGGGTTGGTGAAACGGTTCGAACATAACGCTTGCCATGATGCAGCCGTTGTTGCGAACAATACGCGGTAATTCATTGGCCTGCAACGTGGTGTAACTGAGTAGATCACACTGGCGCCGGATGCATTTTTTTGTGCAAATTAAACGGGGCTGTTCGATGCCGAAAGCTTGATTCTACCCAGCCTGCCCTCATATACTGAATGCCGCATGAAGGGAGGTTGCCATGTCTGCCATCCGCACCCCTGCCGTCGCAGGTCTTTTCTACCCCGCCGATCCCCGGCAGCTTGCTCATGACGTGCAAGAAATGCTGTCGAAGGCCCGTCCGCATGACCTGATCCCCAAAGCCCTGATCGTTCCGCACGCCGGTTACATCTATTCCGGCCCCATTGCGGCGACTGCCTATTCCACACTGCAACTCATCTCGGAACGCATCCGCCGCGTAGTGCTGCTCGGCCCCACCCATCGCGTCGCGGTGCGCGGCTTGGCATTACCCGGAGTGGATGCCTTCGACACGCCGCTCGGGCGGGTCATGCTGGATGCGGAAGCGGCACGCAGCATCGCCCACCTGCCGCAGGTGACCGTCAGCGCGCAGGCGCATGTGCTGGAACATTCGCTGGAAGTGCAGTTGCCGTTCCTGCAAAGCGTGCTGCCGGATTTCACGCTGCTACCGCTGGCGGTCGGCATGGCGACGCCCGAAGAAGTGGCGGAGGTGCTGGAAGTTCTGTGGGGCGGCGAGGAGACGCTGATCGTGATCAGCTCAGACCTGTCGCACTATCTGCCCTACGCCGCCGCACAGCGCGTGGATAATGGCACCGTGCAAGCCATCCTTGAGCTGCGCCAGCCTGTCGAACACGACCACGCCTGCGGCGGAACGCCGATCAGCGGCCTGATCGTCGCGGCGCGCCAGCACCACCTCACGCCTCATTTGCTCGACCTGCGAAACTCTGGGGACACTGCGGGGTCTCATGACCAAGTGGTGGGCTATACCGCCCTCGCTTTTACCGAGGAAATGAAACATGAACACTGAACATGGAAAGATATTGCTGCCGATCGCACGCGCCGCGATTTCGCGCGTCCTGGACGTGCCCCGTGCAGCAGACGAAACCGCACCTTGGCTGGCCGAGCATGGCGCATGCTTTGTCACTCTCACGCAAAACGGCGAGCTGCGCGGTTGCATCGGCACGCTGCAAGCTCACCGGCCATTGCTCGCCGATGTCAAAAGCAACGCGGTCTCCGCCGCCATACACGACCCGCGTTTTATGCCGTTAAGCGCCGAGGAACTCGACATTACCACGGTCGAAATCTCGCTGCTCTCGCAGACAACCGAGATGGATGTCCGGGACGAAGCCGATGCGCTGGCGCAAATGCGCCCCAATGTGGACGGCATCGTGTTCGAATACGGGCGCTATCGCAGCACCTTTTTGCCGCAGGTTTGGGAAGACCTCGCACAGCCGCGCCAGTTTCTCGCGATGCTCAGGCGCAAGGCCGGACTGCCCGATGATTTCTGGGAAGACGGCGTGAAGCTGTCACGCTATACCGTGACCAAATGGAGCGAGGAACGCTGACCCCGAGGAACATTGAAATGGACGAACCAATCAGCATTGCCGAACGCTATCCTGCCAAATACTGGCACCTGCTGGATGATGGGCGCATCCAGTGTGACCTGTGTCCGCGCGACTGCAAGCTCCATGAAGGACAGCGCGGCGCATGTTTCGTGCGCGGCCGCGTCAACGACAAGCTCGTGCTCACCACCTACGGGCGCTCTTCGGGTTTTTGCGTCGACCCGATCGAGAAGAAGCCGCTCAACCATTTCTATCCCGGCAGCAGCATCCTGTCGTTCGGCACGGCGGGCTGCAACCTCGCCTGCAAGTTCTGCCAGAACTGGGACATTTCCAAGTCGCGTAGCTTTGACAAGCTCGCCGACCAGGCATCACCGGAAGCCATCGCACGCGCTGCGGTAGAACGCGGCTGCAAGAGCGTCGCGTTCACCTACAATGACCCGATAATTTTTGCCGAATACGCGATGGACACCGCCGATGCCTGCCACGAACTCGGCATCAAGACTGTCGCGGTCACCGCGGGATACATCCACGCCCTGCCGCGCCGCGAGTTCTTCGCCAAGATGGATGCCGCCAATGTTGATCTCAAGGGATTCACCGACGAGTTTTACGTCAAGCTTTGTGGCGCGCACCTGCAGCCGATACTGGATACACTGAAATACCTCAGGCAGGAAACGGAAGTCTGGGTCGAACTGACCACGCTGCTAATCCCCGGCCACAACGACTCGTCCGAAGAGATCGGCAAGATGAGTGAATGGATCGTCAAGGAGCTGGGCGCGGATGTGCCGCTGCACTTCAGCGCGTTCCACCCGGACTACAAGATGATCAACGTCCCCGCTACTCCACTGGAAACACTGATACGGGCGCGAAAAATCGCCCGTGATGCGGGGTTGAAGTATGTCTATACCGGCAACGTGCATAACCTCGAAGGAGACACCACGAACTGCCCGTCATGCGGCAACGCGCTGATCGTGCGCGACTGGTATGAAATAGAAAAATACCGTCTCACCCCGGACGGCCATTGTCCCGACTGCAATGCAAAAATCTCGGGGCACTTCGAAAAGTTTACCAAGGCATTTGGGGCACACCGCATTCCGATTGTGATGGGAGGCCAATTGTGACAGGAGGATCGCCATGAGCGCCATACATATTCCAGCAGACAATGTCGAACTCGATGGCGAGCTGGTCCTGCCGCCATCAACGAAGGGCGTAGTGCTGTTCGCCCATGGCAGCGGCAGCAGCCGCTTCAGCCCGCGCAACACCTATGTCGCCGGAGTACTGCAACAGCGCGGTATCGGCACGCTGTTGTTCGACCTGCTGACGCGCGAAGAAGATCAGGATTACGAGACGCGCTTCGACATCGCGCTGCTCACTCACCGCCTGCTGGCCGCCACGGCTTGGCTGCAAGCCAACCAGATGAGACAAAACATGCACTTTGGGTATTTCGGAGCCAGCACCGGCGCGGCGGCGGCATTGCAGGCAGCGGCATCGCTGGCCACATCGAAAGCGGGCACAAAAATATCAGCCGTGGTATCGCGCGGCGGACGCCCCGACCTGGCCGGAGAAGTTGCCCTGAGCGGCGTGACCGCGCCGACCCTGTTGATCGTCGGCGCGGCTGACTGGGGAGTGATCGATTTGAACGAGAAGGCCTATGAGCTGATGGGTTGCGAGAAGAAACTCATACTGGTACCCGGCGCGACCCATTTGTTCGAGGAACCCGGCACACTGCAACTGGCGGCAGGCCATGCCGCCGACTGGTTCGCGCAGTATCTGTAGCACTTTGTAGGAACGGGCCATGCCCGCGACCTGATCAGGCTGTCGCGGGCCGCTTCGGCAGGCTCAGGACAGGCACGCCCCGCTCCTACTGCAAAACTCCAGAAAATCTGCAAGCAACTTAAAATCATTGACCACAGCAGACATGCCGCACATCCAAAGCTTCCCGCCGATCGAAAACCCAACCGCACATATCCTGATCCTCGGCAGCATGCCGGGGAAGGAATCACTGCGGGCGGGGCAATATTATGCGCACCCGCGCAACGCCTTCTGGACTATCATGGGCGAACTGGTCGGTGCCGCACCCGCCCTGCCCTACGAAGCGCGCATCAAGAAACTGAAATCCGCAGGCATCGCACTCTGGGACGTGCTCGCCTCATGTAAGCGGCACAGCAGCATGGATGCCGATATCGAGGCGGGCTCGATCTGCGCTAACGATTTCGCGTCATTCTTCCGTGCCCATCCGCACATCGCCCATGTTTTTTTCAACGGCACGATGGCCGAACAATGCTTTCATAAATACGTACAGCCCACACTCGAACAGGGACTCGAAAACCGCCCGCTGCATTACCTGCGCCTGCCATCGACCAGTCCCGCGAATGCCTCGATGTCATACAGGCAGAAACTGAACGCGTGGAAGGTTATACTTCCCGGCACTCGCAACGCAGCAGCCGTATAAACTATTCCATCACTCTGGAGACCAGCAATGAACGCCACCTTGCGCGTCATACAGTCCGACATCACCACACTCAAGGTCGATGCCATCGTCAATGCCGCCAACTCTTCGCTGCTGGGCGGCGGGGGCGTAGATGGGGCGATCCATCGTGCCGCCGGGCCGGAGTTGCTGCAGGAGTGCAGCCTGTTAAACGGATGCAAGACAGGGGAAGCAAAGCTCACCAAGGGCTACTGCCTGCCTGCAAAATTCATCATCCACACCGTCGGCCCCGTCTGGCGAGGTGGCACGCACGGCGAGCCGGAACTGCTGGCTTCCTGCTACCGCAACTCGCTGCGGCTTGCCGCCGACCATGATGCGCACACCATTGCATTTCCCTGCATCAGCACGGGTGTTTACGGTTATCCGGTGGAACTGGCCGCCAAAGTCGCGGTTACCACCGTCAATGCATCGCTGCCGAAACTTGAGTTGATCCGCGAGGTGATCTTCTGCTGTTTTTCCGCGAGCGATTCCACCGTATATCAAAGGCTTATTGATGCCGTGCCAGCCTGACAAAATAACTACAGTGGCTGGGGCGAAGCGCGCTGCATCGGCGACCTGCGCGCCTGCGGCGTGATACAGTTCTATCCGATCCTGCCATACTTCGGAATTCAATAGGAGGTAACGATGACTACGACGACGCCCATTCCACAAACTCCACCCGACTATGACAAGACGCGGGTGACAGAACGGCCTGATGGCTTCTACTGGCAGGACAGGCTCTCCGACGAATTGTATGGGCCCTTCCCGACGCTGCTCGAAGCGGTGCTGGACATGCAAGTCGAGGACGATACCAGCTATGAGGCGGGCGAGACTCTGGAAGAGGCGGAGGCAGAAATCGGCATCTCCAACGAGGTAGACCCGGAAACCGGTCAACCGGCCGAAGGTTTTCGTCCGCACCTCAGCGACGAATAGCAGGCGCGAGTTGAGCTCGCGAATCTGAATTTATGGAGGTATCTGAATGCCCGTCCATAACGCCGACATCACCGCGATTTTTACTGAGATCGCCGACCTGCTGGAAATTCAGGGGGCGAATCCGTTCCGCACCCGTGCCTATCGCAATGCCGCACGCATCCTTGGCGACCTGCCACAGGAGGCACGCCTGCTGGTAGACAGGGGCGATGACCTGACCCGCCTGCCCGGCATCGGCAACGATCTCGCCGGCAAGATCAACGAAATCATTACCACCGGACGTTGCGGCCTGCTGGAACGATTGCACCGCGAATTGCCGCCCGCGATAACCGAGCTGCTGAAAATTCCCGGCCTCGGGCCAAAGCGGGTGAAGTCGCTGTACCACGATCTCGACGTGCAAACCGTCGAACAACTGCACCGCGCCGCGCAGGACGGGCGCATCCGCGCACTTTCCGGCTTCGGCGAAAAAATCGAGCAGAACATCCTGCAGGCCGTTGAAGCACATGCCGACCAGAGCCAGCGCTTCAAGCTCGCCACGGCGGCGCAATATGCCGAAGCGCTGCGCGCCTTTCTGCAAGCCGTTCCCGGTGTGCAACAGGTAACTGTGGCTGGCAGTTTCCGACGCATGCGCGAGACCGTGGGTGATCTCGATATTCTGGTGACTGCCAAGCCGGGCAGCCCGGTGATGCAGCGCTTCACCGCCTACGACGAAGTGGCCGAGGTACTTTCCGCGGGCGAAACACGCGCCAGCATCCTGCTCAAATGCTGCATGCAGGTCGACCTGCGCGTGGTGGAGCAGCAAAGTTACGGTGCGGCGTTGCACTACTTCACCGGCTCCAAGGCGCACAACATCGCCATCCGCCGCATCGCGCAGCAGCTCGGCCTGAAAGTCAACGAGTACGGCGTGTTCCGCGACAATCAGCGCATCGCAGGAGACAGTGAAGAATCGGTGTTTCGCGCCATCGGCCTGCCTTACATCCCGCCGGAGCTGCGCGAAGATCGCGGCGAAATCGAGGCGGCACGCGCCTGGCGCCTGCCGCAACTGGTGGAACTAACCGACCTGAGGGGCGATCTGCATGCGCATACCAAGGCCACCGACGGCCACGACAGCCTGCGCGACATGGCGCTGGCGGCCAAGGAAATGGGGCTGGAATATATCGCCATCACCGAACACTCGCGCCGCCTCACCGTAGCGCACGGCCTTGATCCAATACAACTTGCACGGCAATGCGACGAAATCGACCGACTCAACGCACAACTGGATGGCATCACGCTGCTCAAGGGCATTGAGGTGGACATCCTCGAAGACGGCAGCCTCGACCTGCCGGATGGAGTGCTGGCGCGGCTCGACCTGGTGGTGGGCGCGGTTCATAGCCGCTTCGAACTGTCGCGCGCCAAACAGACCGAGCGCATCCTGCGCGCGATGGATCACCCGCATTTCACGCTGCTCGCCCATCCTAGCGGTCGCCTGATCGAAAAGCGCGAACCTTACGATGTGGACATGCTACGCATCATCCGCCATGCCGGACAGCGCGGCTGTTTCCTTGAACTGAACGCCCACCCGGAACGCCTCGACCTGCTAGACAGCCACTGCCAAAGCGCAAAGGAAGAAGGCGTACTGGTCAGTATCAACTCGGATGCACACAGCACCTTCGATTTCAGCAATCTGCGCTACGGCGTCGGACAGGCGCGACGCGGCTGGCTTGAAAAAACCGACGTGCTCAATACTCGCCCGCTTGCCGCGTTGCGCAAGCTGATCAAAAAAACTATGTGAACGGGCACTTTAAAAAACCGTAGCGAGCGGCTTGAGTGCAAGGCGCACGGAACGCAAAAACCGGAATGTACTTAAAGTACGTGAGGATTTCGAGTACCGCGCAACGCAGCAATCAAACCTCGCAGTAGGTTTTTCGAGGTGCCCGAAAGGAGGCGTCATGAGCAATCTTATCGTGGTCAACAATCCGCGCGACTGGCCGCTCGATATTCCCGGCGTGTCCGTTGTGCCGGCGCGTGCCTACCTGACCGATCCGGCCTATGGCAGCGAGCACCTGGTCAGGGTGTTCAACCTGTGCAAGAGCTACCGTTACCAGACGCTCGGCTACTATGTCTCGCTGCTTGCCGAAGCACGGGGCCACAAGCCGCTGCCACGGGCGGGCGCCCTCGAAGACCTGCAATCGCAAAATATGGTGCGGCTGCTGGCCGAAGGACTGGACGACCTGATCCAGAAATCGCTGGCGCCGATCAAGTCGGACGCCTTTGAGCTGAGCATCTACTTCGGCCACAACACAGCGAGCCGCCACGAACAACTCAGCCGCCAGCTATTCAACCTGCTGCAGGCTCCGTTGCTGCGCGCGGAATTCGAACGCCGCGGCCATCACTGGCGCATTCGCAGCGTGCACCCGATCGCCGCCAGCGACATTCCGCCCCAGCAGCAGGAATTCGCGATCCAGGCAACCACGGAATACTTCACGGGGCGCAGGCGACGTACGCATAAGCAAATCGCACCGCGATACAATCTCGCCATCCTGCATGATCCCGGCAATCCAGAACCGGCTTCAAATGCCAAGGCTTTGCAAAAATTCGAAAAGGCGGCGCAGGCGCTGGGCATGCATGTGGAATTCATCACCAGGGCGGATTTCGGTCGACTGGCCGAATTCGACGCGATGTTCATCCGCGACACCACCTTCGTCAACCACTACACCTACCGTTTCTCGCGGCGCGCAGCCGCCGAAGGGCTGGTGGTAATCGACGATCCGGACTCCATCCTGAAGTGCAACAACAAGGTCTATCTCGCCGAAATACTTTCAAGGCATCGCATCCCTGCACCCAAGACCCTGCTGGTGCATCGCGACAACGTGAACCAGATCGTCCCCACCCTCGGGCTGCCTTGCGTGCTCAAACAGCCGGACAGCTCGTTCTCGATAGGTGTGGTGAAAGTAGAGACGGAGCAAGAGCTGCCGGCAATAGTGAACAGCCTGCTGGACAAATCGGAACTGATCGTCGCTCAGGAATTTCTGCCCACCGAATTCGACTGGCGCGTCGGCATCCTCGACCGGCGGCTGCTGTTCGTAGCGAAATACTTCATGGTTCCCGGCCACTGGCAGATCATCCGGCACGGCGACGAGAAGCACGATTTCGTCGAGGGGTCTGTGGAGGCAATGTCTGTGGGCGAGGCGCCGGATCGCGTGGTGAAGATTGCGCTCAAGGCAGCCAACCTGATCGGCGATGGATTCTACGGCGTGGACATCAAGCAGATCGGCAAGCGCCTCTATGTCATCGAGATCAACGACAACCCCAACGTGGACGCGGGCAACGAAGACAGCGTACTCAAGGACGCTCTCTACCGCGAAGTGATGGGCGTATTCCTGAAACGCATCGAAGCGCGCAAGCGGGGCGCTACGCGATGAGCACAATCAGGGGATAAGAAACATCAACGCTTACCCCTTCGGCAGCTCGACCAGCCTTTCACCGAACCCGTTTCTCGCAGAAATTGTTTCTCACCAGCCGTATCATCTATCAGATAGAATCCACGCCGTTTTTTTGAACAGCTTTAATCGGCTGGCTACTCCATTATTTCCAACCACCCAGACTCCCATGCTGCCATCCATCGAACAACGTCTCGCCACCGAAATTTCCGCAAAACCCGCCCAGGTTGCCGCCGCCGTCGCCCTGCTCGACGAGGGAGCGACCGTCCCGTTCATCGCCCGTTACCGCAAGGAAGCGACCGGCGAACTGGACGATATACAACTGCGGCTGCTCGAAGAGCGCCTGCGCTACCTGCGCGAACTGGAGGAGCGGCGCGCGGCGATCATTGCCTCGATCAATGAGCAGAACAAGATGACGCCGGAGTTGCTGACCGCGATCAGCCATGCCGAAGACAAGACCCGCCTGGAAGATCTGTACCTGCCGTACAAACCGAAACGCCGCACCAAGGCGCAGATCGCGCTGGAAGCCGGGCTGTTGCCGCTGGCCGATGTGCTGCTGGCCGACCCGATGCTTAATCCCGAAGAAGAAGCAGCCAAATACCTGAAGCCCGCCTTCACCTCCGATCAGGGCGAAAACCCCGGCGTGCCCGACACCAAGGCGGCGCTGGACGGCGCGCGCTTCATCCTGATGGAACGCTTCGCCGAAGACGCCGAACTGTTGCAGAGTCTGCGCGAATATCTGCAAACGCACGGCGTGGTCGAAGCCAAAGTCATCGAAGGCAAGGAAGAGGCTGCCGCGAAGTACGCCGATTATTTCGACTATCAAGAACCGCTAGCCGCGATCCCCTCGCACCGTGCGCTGGCGCTGTTCCGTGGCCGCCGCGAGGAACTGCTGAATGTTACGCTGCGGCTCGACAGCGAAGCGGAAAAGCCCAAATGGGACGCGCCGCTTAACCCCTGCGAGGCGTGCATCGCCAAGCGCTTCGGCATCGTCAACCTGAACCGCCCCGCCGACAAATGGCTGGCTGACACAGTGCGCTGGACCTGGCGGGTGAAAAGCTTCCTGCACCTGGAGAACGAACTGATGGGCGCATTGCGCGAGCGTTCCGAGACCGAAGCGATCAGGGTGTTCGCGCGCAACCTGAAAGACCTGCTGCTCGCCGCTCCGGCCGGGCCGCGCGCCACGATGGGACTGGACCCAGGCCTGCGCACCGGCGTGAAGGTCGCCGTCGTGGATGCCACCGGCAAGGTGCTGGACACTGCCGTGATCTACCCGCACCAGCCCAGGAACGATTGGGATGGATCGCTGCACACGCTCGCCAAACTGGCGGAGAAACACCATGTCGCGCTGATCTCCATCGGCAACGGCACGGCCTCGCGCGAGACCGACAAACTGGCACAGGATTTAATCAAGCTGCGCCCGGAACTCAAGCTCACCTCTATCGTCGTTTCGGAAGCGGGCGCGTCGGTGTACTCCGCCTCCGAGTTCGCCTCGCGCGAACTGCCCGACATGGACGTGTCGCTGCGCGGCGCGGTGTCCATCGCGCGCCGCCTGCAAGACCCGCTCGCGGAGCTGGTGAAAATCGACCCAAAATCCATCGGTGTCGGCCAGTACCAGCACGACGTCGGACAGTTTCAATTGGCGCGCTCGCTGGACGCCGTGGTCGAAGACTGCGTGAATGCGGTGGGCGTGGACGTCAACACCGCCTCCGCTCCGTTGCTGGCGCGCGTATCCGGCCTCTCCGGCAGTGTCGCGCAAAGCATCGTTTCCTACCGCGACATGCACGGAATGTTCGCCTCGCGCGCAGCCCTGAAGGAAGTGCCGCGCCTGGGCGACAAGACCTTCGTGCAGGCGGCGGGCTTCCTGCGCATCATGGGCGGTGACAATCCGCTCGACGCATCGGCGGTGCACCCCGAGTCCTATCCGCTGGTGAAAAAAATTCTCGCCGACATCAACAAGAACATCAAGGAAGTGATCGGCGACGGCGCGTTGCTCAAGTCGCTCAACCCCGGCAAATACGCCGATGAACAGTTCGGCGTGCCCACGATCAGCGACATTCTCAGCGAACTGGAAAAACCGGGGCGCGATCCGCGTCCCGAATTCACCACCGCCACCTTCAGGGAAGGCGTCGAGGAAATGAAAGACCTCAAACCGGACATGATCCTCGAAGGCGTGGTCACCAACGTCGCGGCGTTCGGCGCCTTCGTCGACATCGGTGTGCATCAGGACGGGCTGGTGCACATCTCGGCGCTCTCCAACTCCTTCGTCAAGGACCCGCACACCGTCGTCAAAGCGGGACAGGTGGTGAAGGTCAAGGTGCTGGAAGTGGATGAGAAACGCAAACGCATCGCGCTGACGATGCGGTTGACCGACAGCGCTGCCGAAAGTGGCAAGGGCGGTGCCCCGCGCGATCGCGGAACCGATGCCAAACGCCTGACGCAGCACAAACGGCAGGAAGAACGTCAACCCGCGCAAGGTGGCGCGATGGCGGCGGCGTTTGCCAAGTTCAAGGGGTGACTTTTACTCTGGTGAATTTTCGTTCCCCTACGAAGCAGTTCGATCCGCAGATTATGCAGATTCGCACAGATTTTGAAGCAGTTGCCGATTACACTCCCGGTTTTGCGCTGCGCTTTATTCCATTTTTCTTTCAAAACAGAAATCCCGATAAACCACAAAGTTCTGTTGCACATTAAAAGAGCCGTCATTGCGAGCAAAGCACGGCAATCCAGCTAATCAAAAATGCCTTTATGCATAGAAGCATCTGGATTGCCACGTCGCCGCGCTCCTCGCAATGACGCGTGCTGAACTTGGTGGCTATTCTGGACAAAATCAAACAACCAGCCGATGCTGCCCCTTTTGACTGCTGGTATGAGGTCGATGCGGAACTCTTGGCAGTGGCAATCAGTCCAGTTAAGTGAGATAGTAAAGTCCATCTGAATTTTGGCGAGGAGCTCAAGGATGAAAACAATTATTGCAGCGATATTGCTGGCGTTGCTTGCCGCTTGCCAGAGCACACCAAAACTGGAAGAGGATGCTCGGTACGTAAGATTGGCGACAGTCGTGGACATACATGAATTCACCGAAACAGAGCGTAAACAGGCGCAAGCGAACAGCCCCCACGACAGCAGAACAGGCGTCGGCTTTAGCGTCGGTGTCGGCAGCGGTAGTGGCGGCAGTTTCGGCGGTGTAATGCTGGGCATGGGCAGTACGGTGGGCGGCCGACGCGATGAACTGCCGCAGATCGCCCACGGTGCAAACCGTTACACCGTGCAGCCGCTAGGCAGCACGGAGCGCATCGAGGTGATGAGCTACGGACGCTACAAGGTGGGCGATTGCGTGAAAGTGCTGGCGGGACACCCTACCGAGTTTCCCCGTTTCTTTGAGCTGAAACCGGGCGAGCTCTGCGAATAGCGCCTGGCTGACAGAAGGTTGCCAGCCAGGCTACCCGGCAGAAACCGATTCATGGAGAAATTGCAGCACCACTACCTCGTCGCGCCGTAGCGCGGCGGGCGACAACGCGCGGCGGGCGTTGCGCGTCTCCACCACCGGAGAAAACGGAGCCGTGAGTCCCAGGTGATATGCAATCAGCAGCGCGGGATGCACGTAATACTTGCGGCACACCGCGCGCGTGTTGCCAAGCCGTTCCGCCACCGCGTCGAGCGCCTGCACGATGTTGCGTTCCGCCTCGCTGCGGCTGATCGCAGGCCCCATCGCCCGCAACGCTGCGGCAGCAACCATGGTGCCGCCCCAGGTTCGAAAATCCTTGGCCGTAATGTCACGGCCGCTGACTTCCCGCAGATAATCGTTAACATCATCCGATAAAATCGGTTTGCGCTTGCCGAAGGCATCGAGATACTGAAATATTTCCTGACCGTGCGTATCCTGACAGCGCTGCACGATGCGGGCCAGCCGGGAGTCGTCAACCGTCACCGAGTGCTCGACCCCGCTCTTGCCACGGAAGCTGAAGCGCAACAGCGTCCCCGTGACCTGCGCATGCTTGCTGCGCATCGTCGTCAGCCCATAGGAGCGGTTCTCTTTCGCGTATTCGTCGTTGCCGACGCGGATCATAGTCCTGTCCAGCAGCCGCACCACCGTGGCGAGCATTTGGCGCCGGGTCAGTTCGCCTGCGCGCAGATCGCGTTCCACGCGCTCCCGCAACACAGGCAGAATCTCGCTGAATTCGAGCATGCGGCGAAACTTGGATTGGTCGCGCGCTTCGCGATACGAAGGATGGTAACGATACTGTTTGCGCCCGCGAGCATCGCGCGCAGTCACCTGGATGTGACCGTCCGGATCAGGGCAAATCCAGACTTGGATCCACGCCGGCGGAATTGCCAGCGCGTTGAGCCGCTTGCGAATAGCCGGGTCGCCGATGCGAGCGCCGTCCGCATCGCTGTAACTCCATCCCTTGCCGGAACGTCGCCGGCTGATGCCGGCATAGCCATCGGTAACATAGTGCAGACCGGCGCCGGTAGCAGCCTTGCAAAATTCGCGGTGCTTCGCTGAAATCACACTGTTACTCCATTATTTCCAAACTGAATCACCTCAGGTACCCTTCATCAAAATCCGAAGGTAAAACTAATGTCTGGATAGGTTGAACTGCACGTAAAGTAAATCGCCCTCTGACAATCAATGTAGGACTCATGGACGAAGCCGATACCTATATAGGCATTGGAACCGGAAGCGAAATAGACTCCGACGCGTTCGCCAACCGAATTGATGCCGGGCAGGCCAGCTATAGCGGTGTGGCGATAAAACCCGCCGACATACGGCTGCAGAAATGATTCCTGATAGAAAACGTACTGCGCAAAAGGCGCGTACTTGATGATACCGGGGCCACTCCCCGACCAATTCTCCAGGGACAATCCGATACCCAGCCCATCAACCACGTAATAGCTCGCGCTCGCACCAATGACGAAATAGCTATTGTTCAACGCATAACCATTCCCCGCCATCAGTGAAAATTGAGAGCTCCCCTGCTCGAACATTCCGCCCACGCCGGTTGCGCGCACCGGCAATGCCGTCAATACCAGCAACATCGCTAACAGTAGCCTGTTCATCGACACGTCCTTTTCAAGAATGAGGGCAAAGCAAATCTGAAACAGCAGTCCGAACTTGAAGCAATATAGCGCGGTTGATTCATGCTGCTTTGGTGCGCTTCGGCACCGGCTTTTTCTGGGCATCGCCAATTTCGATGCGTTCGTATTCCGCTATCACCTGTGCGCCCAGCAACAGCAGCGTGGCGGCCACTTCCAGGCTAAGCAGCACGATGATGGACGTAGTGAGCGAACCGTACACCACGCTCACTTGCGACAGCGTACCGAAATACCAGCCTAGCGCATGACGGATAATTTCCCACAGCAAGCTCGCCGTGGCGCCGCCAATCAACGCGTGCTGCACCGACAGCCTGCCTGCCGGCATGAAGTAGTAGAACGCGGATATGAGCAGGATTTCCCCGATGACTCCAACGATGTAGATCATCAAGCGCGAGAAACCGCCCAGCGACCAGCTATGTCCCAGCAGGACAATATTCTCGCCGCCTATCGCCATCAGGTCGACGATCACGAACGTGCCCACGAACAGCGCCGCACCAATGAAAAAAATGTAACTGAAGGGCAGCAGCATGGAAACAAGCAAAGGCCGCTTATGCTCCGCCATGCGGTGCAGAAAAATCACCGACATCGCGGTCTCCAGCACCTTGAAGCCGAGTGAGCTGAAAAACAGCATCGTGACAAACAGCACCATGCCGATCACCTCGCGGTGATCGAGGAACGCCTTCAGTTCCACCACCACCGCACTGCCTTTGCCCGGCGCCACGTATTCCAGCGCCCTGCGCAAAGTAGCCAGGAGCACGCCCTGGTCGATCACGTGTGACAGCGCGATCACCATAAGGATGAGCAGCGGCACGATGGAGAGCAGCGCGTAATAGGCCACTGCGCCTGCAAGCAGCAAACCCTGGTTGGCCTGAAAAGCTTTCAGCACCTGAAGCGTGAATGCAACAGGGTTTTTCAGGACGTGGGTTGTGCGGGGGTCAATGATCTTCATGGGTAGCAGATTCTAGCGCGGCGGGCTTGCAGCCGATGTGCGGTGCCGCACATTGAGCATAAAATGCCAGCAACGATTATTCTCGCAGGCCAGGCACCCTCTGGCCTTGCCAGGCATCAGCCATACATGCGCACGATGCGAATATCGGCAGACACCAGCCGCTCTGTCATGGAGCGCAACAAGGATTTCACAAAACGCAATTCGCAGCTGGCGCTCAGTTTTTCCAGCGCCTCAAAGGTAAACTCGGCTACTGTCACGTCCGACATGGTCTCCAGCGTAGCCTGGCGGTTTGATCCCCGCTGGATGTAGGACATTTCTCCAAAATATTCGCCGCCCTTGATGACGTTAATCAAGCGCTCCTGCCTGGTCACCTTCATGGTTCCCGAAGTCAGGATATACATGCTATGGCCGGGTTCGTTCTCACGCAAGACAACGGCGCGCGCCGGGAACCTGGACCATTTGCTGGCCTGGACGAGTTCCCAGATTTCCGGATCGGGGAATTCGCGTAACTCGGGTATTGCCCGCAATATGCCGAACTTCTCGCTATCGGATGTCTCTTGCTGGGATATGCCGAACCGGCCCAGCTTGGCGATTTCGGATTCAAGCGCCGCCCAGGTTGGATAGCGGTCCACCGGATTCTTCGCGATCATCCTGAGGACGATTTTGTCCAGCTCAAAAGGAATCCCGTTTCGGCGTGCGCTCGGGGGCTCGGCTTCCCTGGTGGCGATGGCATCGAGCAGCTTGTCCAGAGTGTCAGCCTCGAACGGCAACCTTCCGGTAAGCAGCTCGTAAGCCATGATCCCGAGCGAGTACATATCACTGAGATGGCTCAGGTTATGGCCCCTGATGTGTTCCAGCGACATATAGGAAGGCGTTCCCGAAGTCACCGCCTGCGTGATCTGCTCCTTGTAAAATACGGAAGATCCGAAGTCCGCGATTTTTACATTGGTACCGGAAACGACCATGATGTTGCCGGGCTTGATATCCCGGTGAATGATGCCCTGGCTGAATGCGTAATCGAGCGCATTACAGCACTTGTAGATAATCTGGAGCACATCAGCGACTGGCAGCAAATTGTCATGATAGGTATACCGCACCAGGTTGCCTCCCGGCACGTATTCCATCACCACATGGCCGGAATCTTCCGTTACCGATGCTTCCAGAATCGAAACAACATGCGGATGCGCCAGCCGCCCGGCGAGCGCAGCCTCATTGAGGAATTGCCTGCGGCATGTTTCGTTGAACTCGGGATCATGGAGCACCGCCTCATCGATCACTTTCACCGCCACTTCCTGGCCGGTGAACGTATCCAGCGCATGATAGACCTTCCCCGTCGCGCCTATCCCGATCTGTTTGTCCAGCTCGAACTTACCCAGCCTGTATGGCAAATCCATGTGTGTAAATCCTCATGATTAACTTAAGAATGGCGAAGGTCGCCACCGTTATTCAATTGTGCATTCTATCCACGATACCCCAACGGGGCGAACCTATCGTGCTATCGATTGCGCAACGGATCAAGTAAAGATGACAGCCCATTGTGATCCAGCTCCTGCATCAGCGCCAGCAGCAGACCGATTTCGCCGGGCGGAAAGCCCTTGCGGGCAAACCAGTTGAGATACTGCCCCGGCAGGTCGGCAATCAACCGTCCTTTGTATTTGCCGAAAGGCATCTCGCGGGTAACCAGCAGCTCAAGGTGTTCGTGGTTCATCATAATAGTTTAATCTCATTCATTCTCTGAATTGATGGGCGTATTCCTGCAGCGCATCGAAGCGCTTGTCATCTGATCGCCCCTGTCATCTACTCACCAGGCTGCCGCGTTTATAGCAGACCGGCACAATACCCGTGAAATTTCCTCTGTGCCGTTTATAACAATTCCGCTTGTCTAACCACTGAAAAGGAGCAAGGCATATGAAAAGCATATCTGCATTTTCCGGCGTTCAACTGAAATGGCCTGCTGTACTCGCAGGAGTGTTTTGCCTGTCTCTGGCAGCGGTTGCTTCGGCAGAAGCGGGCGGCAGGCCCTGTGCCGATGACGCGGCCAAGCTTTGCAAGGACGTGCCAAAGGGGGAAGGCCGTGTCGCGAAATGCCTCAGGGAGCATAAAGACGAATTGTCACCTGCCTGCAAGGAAAGAATCGCAAAGGCAAAAGAGAAGATTAAGGAGATGAAAGAAGAGTGCGGTGAGGACGCGAAAAAACTCTGCAAGGACATCCAGCCCGGCGGAGGCAAAATCATGCAGTGCCTCAAACAGCATGAGGGCGAGCTATCCCCGGCGTGCAAAGAAAAAATGGCTCGGCCAAGAGGCAGGATGTAATCTGTAGCAATCACCGGGGCGGCAAGTAGTAAAGTCCATCTGAAACACAAACGGGTGCGGGTGCCGCCCTCAATAATCCCACACCTGGGCAAATCCTGAACTATTCCAGCCCGGCCAGTCTAACAACGGCAATTTGAATGGCGAAAGCCGCAGGCCGAATTTTGGCAGTATCATTTATCCGGCTAAACCCCAAACAAGGAAACCAAATGAAACACACCGCCCTTATCACCGTTCTCGCCGTGTTAACCCTCTCCGCATGCGAAAATAAACCTGCCGACAAACCCTTGGCACCGCCGCCTGAGAAATTGCCCCCGCCCTCATCCTTCACTTTGCCTCCCGGACATCCGGCCACTGGCGCCAAAGATTCTGCGATGGCATCTCCCGAAACACCCGAAGTCGATAAGATGGAAACAGCCACTGTCGTCAGCACCATCGACGTCCCGACCTTCACCTATATCGAAATCAAACAGGGCGACCAGACCCGCTGGCTCGCAGCAAGAACGACCAAGATGAAAAAAGGCGATGTCATAGAATTTGACAGCAATTCGTCCCTCGAAAACTTCAAGAGCAAAGCGCTGGACCGGACATTCCCCCGCATAACCTTCGTCAATACCGTCACCATCGTCAAAGGCAAGTAATCAAAATGCAGGCGCTTGAAACCGGCAAGGTCTCAGGCGCGCCATCGTATTTTCTCGGGAAGGTATCGGCTTGAAAATGCGGTCTGCCTTCAATTATTTGTTCACAGCCCGTGCCTGATTAATCTTCTGTACCTCTCATCAGGAAATGGCGGCAGTAAGCCTATTGCGTAAACAAGGATGACGGTGCACTATAAACGCCAGCATTGCTACACATACCCGGATATCAGGGTCTGCGTGGTCACTGTTGGAGCAAGCATGGAAACGCCCCTTACGAAACCATCTAAGGAAAGGAGTTCCAAATGATCCACCATCGCGTAAAGAGAAATAATTTCCGTCTTGGAAACGGAACGACCATCACAATCGAATCCTGGATACACTCCACTACCGCCCATGTAGCCGCCTTCGCCGCGGATGGGCACCAGATTTCCGTTGCCACGTATCAGGCCCATGTGGACAACCCCGACCTGTTCACGCCCAAGGCTCAAGCGTCATTGATTGACAGCCTGTCCGCCCAGCTTGAATACGATCTCATCAATAACCCGGAGCTGCATATCCGAAAGCGCTAGTGGCACTCCAGCAACATTACCCCGCTCGACAAGAATAAAGCCCCGCATTGCTGCGAGGCTTTTGCTTGAATAATATTCGTGGTCTGACTCTGGTTACGCGTCCAAAAGAAGTGTCAGACCCGGTTTAACCAACCCAGGTTTGCCTGATACACTGCAACGCATATATCCCAAGGAGAACCAGCCATGCTCAAACTGTACTACGTCCCCGGCGCCTGCTCGCTGTGCCCGCACATCGTGTTGCACGAATCCGGTCTCGCTTTCGCGCTCGAAAAAGTGAACCCCAAGGACAAGAAAACCGAAAGCGGAGCGGATTACAACGCGATTAACCCCAAAGGCTATGTCCCTGCGCTGGAAATGAATGACGGCCAGTTGCTCACCGAAGTCGCGGTGGTGGCGCAATACATCGCCGACCAGGCCCCCGCCAAAAAACTCGCGCCCGCCGCCGGAACATTAGAGCGTTACCGATTGCAAGAATGGCTCAACTTCATCTCAACCGAAATCCACAAAGGCTACAGCCCGCTGTTCAACCCCCGGCTGCCCGACGAATCCAAAACCATCATGAAAGAACGCCTGATAGCGCGCCTCGGCTTCGCCGCCCAGGCGCTCGCAGGCAAGAACTACCTGATGGGCAAGGACTTCACCGTCGCCGACGCCTACCTCTACACCGTGCTGCGCTGGTCGGGCCGCATGGGCGTCGAACTTGCACCCGCGCTGAAAGATTACATGGAACGCATCGCCGCGCGCCCGGCAGTAAAGGTCGCGCTGGCCGAAGAAGGACTCCAGGCGTAAAGCAATCGCGGTCAGTCGCCGAATTTACAGGACCACCTCATGAATGAAGAACGTTTAGTAAACATCGAAACAAAAATCACCTACCAGGAAGACCTGATTGAGGAACTGAACAAGACGGTCTATCAGCAGCAACAAAAGCTGGAACGGCTTGAAGCGTTTTGTGAATCGCTCGCAAGAAACATCGCATCCCTGGCTGAAGAGGGAAATGGGAGTATGTCTGCGAACGAAAGGCCGCCTCATTATTAGCGTGCAGGCACGCCGCCAGAATCACCACCTGCATCGCAAAAAGAATAATTGTGGGCTGGCACAATGACTGTAGCGAAGCGAATTGCCGCATCGGGCACAGAGACAAAAAAGCCTCGCATTGCTGCGAGGCTTTTGCTTGAACAATATTCGTTGTCCCTGGTTACGCTCTCGCGATTGAAAAAACAATTCGAGCCAAGCGCTTTTATTTTAATCAAACATTACACATTCGGATGAGTTTCACCCTGCCCGCGCAACGCCTCATACAACTGCGCCGGGCCGAGCAACACATCCTTCAGGCCGCTGCGCACACGCTCAGAGTCCAATGCCTGCTTGCTCATCGTGCCATGCGCAGCGAGCGCATCCATGATCGCATTCATGATTTCCTTGGCAAGATCGGGCGAATCGGCAAATTGTTTCTTGGTGCTGTTGGTTGCCTGCTGAATCAGAATGCTGGATTCCAGAAGTTTGCCCTTCAGCACGTTGTTCACGTACACCAGCTTGTCATCGTCGGTGAGTTCGCCGTCGAACAGGTCATTCACCTTTGCGATGATTTCAGCGAGATAGGCTTTCTGCTTTTGCTGCAACATGCCGCTGCCCGCCTCGCCGAGTGGATCGAGTTTCGGATACTCGCCGTTCGCATCCAATGGCAAGGTTTGTTTGCCTAGGTTTTTCAGGTGATGGTGGGTCAGTATCACCTTGGATAAATCAATCTCTTCTCGCTCACGCCCGAACTCCAACAGCGGCAACAAGCGTTTGAAGAACCAATAGCGCTTCTCAATCGCTGTGTTGCCGTAATCGAATATCTGCGACAAAAACGCATAGATACGCTGGAACGCGCCCAAGTCGGCCTTGAACAGCACCAGCGCATTCAGCTCGTTCTGCGCTTCCTCCGCTGCCTTGGCATCATTGCGCGCCTTGGCAGTCTTCAATTGCTCCCTTGCCACTTTATAGCGTTGCAGGATTCGCGACGCCACCGGCTCCAATGCGCCTGCCAACTCGCTTTGCTTGGCGTTGGGGTTCATCTCTACAGCCACCACGCGATCCACTTCAAAATCATCGTAGAAACCTGCCGCATCCAGTTTGCTGCGCAGGTCATACACCAAATGCGGATCGGTGATATTGGATAGTTCTGCCGTATCGTAATAAGCCTTGAATGCCGTCAGCACCTCTTCGGCATCATTTACAAAGTCCACCACATAGGTCGCGTCCTTGCCCGGATAGGCACGATTCAGGCGCGACAAGGTTTGCACCGCCTGGATACCCGCCAGCCGCTTGTCCACATACATGCCGCACAACAGGGGCTGGTCGAAGCCGGTCTGGAATTTGTTCGCGACCAGCAGGATTTGATATTCATCCGTGTTAAACGCCTCGCGCAGGTCGCGCCCACGCAAGTTCGGGTTCATCGTCGTACTGGTTTCGCTGAACGCATCCGGCCCCGACTCCTGGTCGTTCACCTCGCCGGAGAACGCCACCAGCGCGCCGATCTTGTAGCCTTCCGCCTGGATATATTTCTCGATGGCCAGCTTCCAGCGCACTGCTTCCAGCCGGCTGCTCACCACCACCATTGCCTTGGCGTGGCCGTTCAACAGCGGCGCAACCGTCTCGCGAAAATGCTCCACCACCACCTGCACCTTCTGGCTGATGTTGTACGGGTGCAGCTTCACCCAGCGCATGATGCCCTTCAGAGCCGCGCTGCGCTCCACCTCGGTGTCGTCCATTTCCTTGCCGTTGTGCGCCAACTTGAACGCGGTCTTGTACGGCGTGTAGTTCTGCAACACATCAAGAATGAAACCCTCTTCAATGGCTTGGCGCATTCCATACACATGAAACGCAGCAGGTAAATTGTCGGCACTGGCAGGCAATTCAGGATGGGGGCGACGGCCAAACAGTTCTAATGTCTTAGCCTTGGGTGTCGCAGTAAACGCGACATAGGTGATGCCGCTCTCGGCGGAGCGCGCCGCCATTTGCGCGGCAAGGATGTCTTCGGTGGAGACTTCGCCGCCGTCGTTCAACTCCTGCCACTCCTGCGCACTCAACACCTGCTTGAGCTTGGCGGCTGCGTCTCCGGTCTGTGATGAATGCGCCTCATCGGCGATTACCGCAAAGCGTTTGCCCTGTGCGGCTGACAATTCCTGCACCGCTTTCAAAGCGAATGGGAAGGTCTGGATGGTACACACCACAATCTTCTTGCCGCCGGACAAGGCTTGCGCCAGTTCGCCGCTCTTGCTGGCACCTTCCCCCCTGATAACCGCCACCACACCCGAGGTGCGCTCGAAATCGAAAATCGCTTCCTGCAACTGCGCGTCCAGCACATTGCGATCCGACACCACCAGCACTGAATCGAACATCTTCTTGTGTTCGGCATCGTGCAAGTCCGCCAGAAAGTGTGCCGACCACGCAATCGAATTGGTCTTGCCCGACCCCGCCGAATGCTGGATCAGATATTTCCCGCCTGCACCTTCTGCCAGCACCGTCGCCAGCAGCTTGCGCGTCGCATCCAGTTGGTGAAAACGCGGGAAGATGATTTGCTGAATTTGTTTTTTGCTGTTGCGCTTGGCAACCAGATAACGCCCCAGAATTTCCAGCCAGCTCTCACGCGCCCAGACTTCTTCCCACAAATAGGCGGTGCGGTGGCCTTGCTCGTTAGGCGGGTTGCCTGCCGCGCCTTTGTTGCCGTGATTGAAGGGCAGGAAGCTGGTGCGAGCACCTTCCAACTTGGTGGTCATGCGCACTTCCATATTGCTCACCGCAAAATGCACCAACGCACCATTGGGGAAAGACAGCAACGGCTCCGCCGAACCTTGCCCCTTGGGCTTCGGGCTGCGGTCAAAGCGATACTGATCCACCGCATCATCCACCGATTGCGTGAAATCGGTTTTCAGCTCCACCGTCGCCACGGCAAGGCCGTTGAGGAACAACACAAAGTCTATGGAGTTTTCGTTATGCAACGAATAATGCAATTGGCGCACCACGCGTAGGCGGTTCTTTTGATACTTGGCCACGGTGTCCGCATTCATCGCCAACGCAGGTTTGAATTGCGCCAGTTGCAACTCTTGTCGCAAGCCCAGCAACTCAACTCCATGCCGCAACACATCCAGCGTGCCACGGTCATCCAGCGACTTGCGCAGCCGTTCCAGCAACACCGCCTCGGCACTTGCGCCGTGATTCTTGCTCAACGCCTCCCATGCCTTGGGCTGGGTTTCCTGCACCCAAGCAATCACGTCAGCCGGAAACAGCGCACGGACACGGTCGTATTGCTTCGCATCGCCCTCCGCATACAGCCAGCCCTGTGCCGCGAGCGTGTGGCAGATTTCGTTTTCGAAATTGATCTCTTTGTGCAGGCTCATTCAACTTCCTTTAGTTAACGCCACTCCGCCCAGCCAAGATCGCAAAGCATCACCCCAATACACTGTACCGCCAACTCTGCATCTTGCTCTCGAACAGGCCTCACATTCTTGTCTTGCTGGACTGCATATTTTGTTCTTCCATGCAGCAAACGAACAATGTCAGCAGCATTTTTCGCCACTTCTTTTTTATCACCCTGTTCCAACTCACCAGCCGTCTTGGTTGCCTTGAACAAAGAATCCTGTGAGCTGTACCCTTTCAACTCAAGGTAAGCGTTCAATATTCGTGTCGCCGCCTCGTTAGCCCGATCAACCACAGATTCTGGGCTAGCCAAATGGTAGTCATCTTCTAGCTTTTGGAGTGCTTCCTGAATGATGCTTCCATTTTGAGCTGGCATCTTTTTGGAATCGAGCTCTGGAAGGGCTCCCAAACTTTGTCTGGCTTTCAGTGTGACCATTTCTTCTCCGGTGAAGCTGGTTTCAACGTGAATGATGCTCCAAATCGTTGATGACTTCCCCTTACCCAATACAACAACAGCATGAGCAATACCCAGATTATTTAACTCCCCTGAAATAACGCAAGCTTGATAGTCAGCTAACGATGGAACAGAAAGCAATCCATCTTTTCTGCCCACTGCCATTCGTGGGATAGTGATATGCGCGACGGGCAACACTTCCCAGCTTCCACTCCTTCCCATGAATTTATAGAAACGCCCTCGCCGAATCCTGCTGACAGAATCAAACATGTCCTCTCGAAAATAGTAATTAACAGTGCCCCCAGCTTGGAAACTGGCAAATTCTTTTGCTGAGGAATCTGCAAACTGTGCAGGCGTCATCACCGGCACTGGCCACACCAAATGCGCGCCATAGCTGGAATCCCCTTCAAAAACCAGACCTCGACCTTCATCGACACCAATCATAAAGCTCATGCGACCTCCAATGATTGCCCCTCGCCCGCTTGCGGGAGAGGGGATGGGGAGAGGGTGCGCACATCAATCTTGCCGGTGACAGCGGCGGAAATCAGCGCGCTGCGGCGCTCCTGCAGTAATTCGATGGCGCGGTTGGCTTCGGCGGTGAGAGTGTCGAACTTGGTGCTTTCTTTGTTAAGGAAAGTGGCGATAGTGGCTTGCTCTTCATCGGGCGGGCACACAACTGGCAATTCCATGATATTGGTCGAAGAAATTGAGGCCAGATTGGTACTCTGTTTTGAGCGCGTCATGAAATAGAATTGAGCGTAATTTGTACCAGTCACCAAATTTAGCCATTCTGAAGAAATTGAATGTGGCCTTACAGCAAAAACGTGGTTCTGGTGAATACAAGGATCAACCTCACAGCGCCACACATGCCCACGACCAAGCTTGTCGAAGTCTCCTCCTTCATTCATTAACACGTCACCCGATTGAAGGCGGTAGCGATCCAAACTTTCCAGAGGTATATCGATGGTCGCCACATCTTCCAAGTCGAGATATCCATCTTGAACATTGGCAACACGCAAGTAAGGAACAGAAATTGTATCCTTGCCAGCATTGTCTTTTCCTTTCGCTATACCAGTTTGAACAGTAGCCACAAATTTTAGCCGATTCACTTCCCAATGCTCCGGCACTTCGCCCAGCCATTCGATGCCGGAATCTTTCATCTTGGCGTTGGGGTTCAGCCCCTTGGTGACGGCGTGCGAAATCACCGCCTGCCGCTTTTCCGCCAGCAGCTCCACCAACCGCCGCTGCTCGGCAATCAGCGCATCAATCTTCCCCGTCTCGCGGTCGAGAAAATCGGCCACACACCCTTGCTCTTCCAATGTGGGAACAGATATTGGCAAGAACAATAATTCTTCGGGGCCCATTGTCTGGCGAACACCACCACCGAGTTGGTTAAAAACTTGTTGGTTGTAAAGATCGGTGAAATACCAATAAAAATAACGTGGCAATGAATAATTACTGCTTGCAGCTAGGCGAATGTACGCAGGGCTCATAATCCCAGTTGTGGGTACTATGCCAACACGGCTCGTCTTGATGTTCTGTAAGTCTATCAACTTAAACGCAAGGTCATCCTTTTGGAAAATTTGATACGTCTCAAATTCTGATGCCTGCAATCCGTCGAGATCATCCAAGTCTCGTGGAATAACACCTGACATAGTTAAAGCCAGTCTGTTGTCGCAGATCATGCCTGTATTTAGATCTTTGCATCGGCGAAACAAACGTTTTGTTGGCAGCACGTCCCAATGCCCCGGCACCTCGCCCAGCCACTCCACGCCGCTCGCTTTGTATTCTGGATAACGCGGCATAACCAGCGACTTGGCGGGCGCTGTTTGACTGCCTAGTCGAATGGCTAGTGGTTCCATCAGACTCATGCGCACACCTCACGGTTTTGTAGGTCGGGTTTCAACCCGACATTGCCCATTTGCGACGGCGTGCTTGTCGGGTTGCACCCGCAAGGAGCAGGCCGTGGCTGTAAGGGGCTAAAGCCCCAACAGCACACGCACAAACCCGACCTACGGCAGCGAGATGAACTCATTCCTCGTCACCCTCCAACGTTTTCTTGATATGGCGATCGAAGTCGGATTCAAACAGCATGTCCTGCACGATGCGGTATTTTTCGAATTCGCTTTCCGCGAAGTCCTTGGCGATCTGCGCCGTGACCTTGCCGCCGTCTTGCAGAATTTCGCGTTCGTCGAATTCCAGAAACTGGTCCAGGCGTATTGCCCAGTCTTCCATGGTCATGGGGATTTTGCGCCGGGCTCTTTCTTCGGCCAGTTCCAGATAGGCGTTGACGATGCGACCCAGCGATTCCAGCTCGTCTTTGTTCAAGTAGTTCTTGGCGACGGCGACATCGGTTTTGATTATTTTGCCGTGCGGAGCGTTCTCCCATGCGGTCAGCCCCATGTGCTCTTTGCTGCCGTCGGCTCGCTTCACTACCAGCTCGGCGGCGGTGTGTCCGTGTATGGCAAAGTGCAGCTTGTTCTGCACCTTGGCGAAAAAGTCGCGGGTCGTGGGGGCGTCTTTGTTGTAGTCCACGCTGGTCGCATAGATGTCGGTGATCTTCTGGTAAAACTTGCGCTCGCTGAGGCGGATTTCGCGGATTTCCGCCAGCAGGCGTTCGAAGTAGTCCTCGCCGAGAAACGTGCCGTTCTCCATGCGTTTTTTGTCCAGCACGTAACCCTTGATGGCGAAGTCGCGCAGCACTTGTGTGGCCCACTGGCGAAACTGGGTGGCCCGCACGGAATTGACCCGATAGCCCACAGAGATGATGGCATCGAGGTTGTAAAAATCCACGTTGCGCTCAACCTCCCGGCTGCCTTCGGTTTGAACTGTTAGGAATTTCCGAATAGTTGCCTCGCGGCTGATTTCACCCTGCTCAAAGACATTCTTCAGGTGTTCGTTAATCGTAGGCACACTCACATCGAATAGGGCCGCCATCAGTTTCTGCGTCAGCCAGACATTCTCATCCTCGTAACGCGCCTCGATGCTCTGCTCGCCGCTTTGGCCGGTGAAGATCAGGAACTCCGCCGTGCTGTTGCGGATTTGGAGTTTTTTGTCGGAACTCATGCGCTCAGCCCCGCAATCATCGTCAGTATCCGATCCGTGCATTGCTTCAGTTCGGCATCAATCACGGCCAGCGGGCGCGGCGGCTCGAAAACGTAGAAGTGGCGGTTGAACGGGATTTCGTAGCCGACTTTGGTTTTGTCATGGTCGATCCACGCATCGGGCGCATGGGGCAGCACTTCGCGCTTGAAGTAGCTTTTGATGTCTTCGGACAGCGGCACGTTCTCGGTGTCGCGCAGGCTGCTATCCGGCTGTGGCTTGCCCTTGAGCTTGCCCTTTTCGCCCAGCACCACTTTGCCTGCCGCATCGCGCAGCGGGCGCTCGACGGTGATGGTGTGGTAGCCGAAGTCTTCATTTTTGAAGATGCGGCTGATGGGCAACCCTCTCCCCAACACCTCTCCCGCTTGCGGGCGAGGGGCTTCTTGAAACTCACCGAACAGGCGCGTGACCTCGGCGATTTGTTCATCACTCATTTCCTTGCGCTTGCTCCCCAGGCTCTTGCGCATCTTTTGCCAGCAGGCGGATGCGTCGATCAGTTGCAGCAGGCCTTTGCGGTGTTCGGGTTTGCGGTTGGAGAGTATCCAGACATAGGTGCTGATGCCGGTGTTGTAGAACATATCGGTGGGCAGGCCGATGATGGCTTCGACCAGATCGTTCTCCAGCACATAGCGGCGGATTTCGCTCTCGCCCGAGCCTGCGCCGCCGGTGAACAGCGGCGAGCCGTTGAGGACGATGCCGAAGCGGCTGCCGCCATCCACCGCCGGGCGCATTTTGCTGATGAGGTGCAGCAGGAACAGCAGCGAGCCATCCGACACGCGCGGCAGGCCGGGGCCGAAGCGTCCGTTGAAGCCCTGTGTTTCGTATTCCTTGCGAATTTCTTTTTCGACCTTTTTCCATTCCACACCGAACGGCGGATTGGAGAGCATGTAGTCGAACTTGCGATGCGGGTGCCCGTCGTCGGCGAGCGTGTTGCCCGCGACGATGTTGGCGACATCCTGCCCCTTGATCAGCATGTCGGCTTTGCAGATCGCGTAGGACTCGTCGTTAAGCTCCTGCCCGAACATCGACAGCCGCGCGTGCGGGTTGTGTTCTTCCAGGTATTCCCCGGCGATGGACAACATGCCGCCCGTGCCCGCTGTCGGGTCGTAGATGGTGCGCACCACGCCGGGCTTGGACAGCACTTCGTCGTCTTCGATGAACAGCAGATTCACCATCAGGCGGATGACTTCGCGCGGCGTGAAGTGTTCTCCGGCGGTCTCGTTGGAGATTTCGGCAAACTTGCGGATCAGCTCCTCGAATACCAGCCCCATCTGCGAATTACTGACCGCTTCCGGGTGCAGGTCGAAGTTGGAAAATTTCTCCGCGACCTGGTAGAGCAAGCCCGCCTTGGCGAGGCGGTCAATCTGCGTATAGAAGTCGAAGCGTTCAAAAATATCGCGCACTGCGGGCGAGAAAGCCTGGATGTAGGCGTAGAGATTTTCACCGATGTGATCCTGGTCGCCCATCAGCTTTTTCATGTCCAGCGGCGAGGTGTTGTAGAAACCCTGCCCGGCTTTGCGCAACACATAGACATCCGGGTTCACACCCTTTTTCATCTGCGCGGCATATTCGGCGAGTACAGTGGGCTTGGTTGCTTCCAGCACGCAGTCCAGACGGCGCAACACGGTGAACGGCAGAATCACCTTGCCATAATCGGATTGTTTGTAGTCACCACGCAGAAGGTCGGCAACCGACCAGATGAAGGAGGAAAGCGCTTGTTGGTTCATAAACCGTGACCGAAATTCTGAATCCGCGCATTGTGCTCGTTATGCTGAGGCGGCGCAATAATGCTGGTGCGCCCCTACAACGGATCAGCATTGTTTATTACCTCCTCCACGTTAATTTAATTAACGCCTGAAACGGTGCTAAGATTTCGTCCGATGAAAATGCTTTTACCGATACTAGCGGTGATTATGACGAACTTTGCAGCGGTTGCAGAAGGAGGGACGGGATCGGAGGCGCCGGGTGTGAGCCTGCCTCCGCCGCCATCGACCGGCGCTATGAGCCTGAATGAGGCTTTGGCGCGCCGCCGCTCGGTGCGCGAATTTGCGCATGGGGTGCTGACGCTGGACGAGATTTCGCAGCTGGTGTGGGCGATACAAGGCGTTACTGCGCCGGAGCTGCGCACGGCGCCTTCTGCGGGCGCGGCTTATCCGCTGGAGGTTTATCTGTTGGTGGGCAATGCCGAGAATCTGGCCGCCGGTATTTATCGCTACCGTCCCGGCCTGCATCGGCTGGAGTTGGTGGCCGATGGCGACATCCGCCTGCCGTTTGCCGATGCCGCGGTCGGCCAGACATGGATAAGCAAGGCGGCGATGGTGGTGGTGATTGCCGCCGTGTTCGAGCGCACCACTTCACTCTACGGCAAGCGCAGCGAGCGCTATGTGTATACCGAAGCCGGGCACGCCGCCCAGAATCTGCTGTTGCAGGCGGCAGCATTGGAGCTGGGGGCTAGGCCGGTTGGCGCTTTCAACGATTTGGGGGTTGCGCGTCTGTTGCGTCTACCGGCTGGGGAGATGCCTTTGTATATTATTCCTGTGGGCAAGAGCCCCCGGTCATGAATGCGTGACGCAAGCAGACGGGGGCAGAATCATTATCGAATTCACTTGGCCATATCCTGACGGAATATCCGTTTTAATGGAACTAATTGGCTGCCCAGTTGCCTGAAGAGGACTTGTGATCGCATGTGCTATGCCGTTTCAAGCAACGTTTTTTGCTTGTTAATAATTGCGTTTGCTTTACACTGCGCGCCGCGCGTGTCGCAAGATGATATTTGGTCAAAGTTTTTGCAGTACTGGTTTCCCATGTGCAATCCTTAGATTCAGGTATTTTTTGCGGGAGTTTTTCCCGCTATTTTTTAAAAGGAAGTAATTACATGGCAGCCGGTACAGTTAAATGGTTCAATGATGCAAAGGGTTTTGGTTTCGTCACTCCCGATGATGGCAGCGAAGATCTTTTCGCACACTTTTCCGCAATCAACATGAGCGGTTTCAAATCACTCCAAGAAGGCCAGAAGGTCACCTTTGATATTGTTCAAGGACCTAAAGGCAAGCAAGCTTCCAACATCCAGGCCCCTTAATCGGTTTCTGAGTTGGTAAAAAGCCCGGCATGAAAGTGCCGGGCTTTTTTATCGCGAAAAACTTCATCGGGCAGCTTCGCTACTCGTACCGCAAAAAATCTTCGGCCAGCGCATCGGCGCCGAAACGGCCGATCAGGTTATCGAGTTCGGGCATCAGCACGTCGTCTTCGTCTTCCTCCAAAGAACCCTCGCCTACCATGCTGCCGACCTGGCCGCTTTCCATCGCTTCCTTGATCGTTGCCAGTGTCGGCGGATTGTCGCGGCTCTCGTCGCTCACGACTTCTTCTATCACCCGCGAAAGCTGTTCGCTGGCATAGGCGTATACGAAGTCGATCGCTGCCGCCGATTCCCCGAATTGCTCGATCAGTTCATCCAGTTCGTCGACGAGCGATTCGACGGTGTCGATGTGGTGCAGATGTTCGGATTCGTCGAGTTCGGCAGGCAACTCATGCGCGATGAATGAACGAATTGAGTCAAGCGTTACCGGCTCGTCGGTTTCCAATTGGTTGATGATGGTTTCAATGATGCCGGAAAGTTCCGGGCTTACGCGGCTGGCGATGTCTATCGGATTGCGGATCATGTTTTACCCTCCTGTTGAATGTTACTAAGGCATGGTGCTGTTGAACGAACCGGGTCAGTGTGCCCTCGGGCAGCTGCACCCCCTCGACTAACTCTCGGGACTGGCTCAGGACAGGCTTTGTGAAAGCTGGATGGTGTGTATCGAAAAAACTGGAGTCAGCTTTTACGCGCTGATTCTGGCGCGTTTGGCGTCGCAGCGCAATATGATTTTTTTCAGGCTGTTCCGGTAGCGGCTGTTAATTCAAATTTAATTCTGGTATTGAAAGTGCGCAGAAAATTTAATCTGAACTTTTCCCAACGACAATTGACAAATGTAAGCCTAGAATTGAATTTGAGATGTAGTTGAAAGGATTGCATTCTCAAACTCAGGCTGCTCCGGTTAATGGATGTCACAGGATTGAATATTTGCACTGAACGGTCATATAGCTGGGGGTTGTTATGGAAATTGCCTGGGATGAAAAATTGAGTGTCGGAAATGCAACGATTGATTCAGATCATAAGAATTTGATCGTTGTTGTCAACAGTGTGCAGCATGCGATCGCATCAGGGGATCGTGTCGCATTGTCTAAATCATTTGAATTGCTTGAGACCTATATGATTGTTCATTTTAAAAACGAGGAAAGAATTGCCGAGAAAGTTAACTTTCCTTTCGCTCAGAACAAGAGGGAACATCTGCAATTGATAAATGAAATGAATAACATGAAAAATATAATAGAGTCCATAAATGGCAAATGGCCTGATCATATGATGAAAATGTATTCTCATTATTTGAGTGACTGGATGATTGATCATGTTATGAAAGAAGATATGCAATTGAAGCCGGTACTGCAAACCTATCCCTACGACATCAAACCGGATTGAAGCGAGGGCAGTTTTTCACCTGCTTTCCCGGTCGCCTGATCCTGATCAAAAGCATCGGAGTCAAATTGTTTTGAGCTCCGGCGTATCCTGATATAACAACCAGAACTATTAGCCAAGCGCTAATAGCGTTGTGAGTATTTGCCCACGATGCCTTGTGTCCGTGGGCGTTTTTTTGTTCCTGGGCAAATCTCAAGAGCCTGATAACGATACATACAGCAGCATATAAAGGCGGTTTTATCCTGCCGGATCTAGTCTTTTTGGACTAGTCCAAATGAGTGATGCGGCGCAGGGGTCTTTTTGCTTATAGTTCGGTTGGGTTCGCCCGGCGCTAACACATCAGGAAACAAACCTATAGCCAGGTTTAACCCACCTGTACCGTCCGGCAGAATGCCGCACGGGTGGCGACATAGTGCATGGCATGGTTACATATCAGGAGGTCGTTATGAAATTAGCTTGGGCTGAGTATCTGAGTGTCGGGAACGATTTGATCGACGGGGATCACAAAAAATTGATTGTCGCCGTCAATAACGTGGCGCAAGCAATCGAAGCAAGGGATCGAGCCGCCCTGTCCAAAGCGTACAAACTTCTTAATGTTTTAATGAGCCTTCACTTTATTAATGAGGAAAAAATTGCCAAGGCGGTAAATATTCATTTTGAAGAAAACAATCTGCATCATCTGCAGTTGATGGATGAAATCAAATACATGATTCTTAAATTGGATAACCTGCAAAGTTTCTGGTCTGACAACGTGGTAAAAATGTACAGCCGATTTTTGAGTGACTGGATAATAGAACACATTGTCGAAGATGATATGAAAATGAAACCGGTGCTGGAAAACTATCCATACGACATGATACCGGGTTGAGGCGTAGGAAATTATTCACCTGCATTTCTGTTCTCCCTGGATTTTTTCACGCAGGAATTACATCGCTTTCAGTTAATCCATCGGGTAGCGCTGCAGGCGGCCTTTGTTATTCCTCCACGGCGTATTGTTTATGGAGGTTAATCTAATTGTCATGTCAGTGATCAATACGGCAGCTGAAATTGTTTGGTTATATAGCCGGATATAGTCCGGCTTTACTAGTTCAAATGGATGATGCGGCGCAAACGGATTACCCTTATATTCTGGTTATAAACGCGGTAGTTTTTCTGGGTGTGCATCCACAGCAACTACCGAATCGGCAGCTATCAGATGCTTGATTTTCAAAAATTCAAGTGGCTTTTTCACGGTGAATTCCTGGTTGCTTCGAATCTCAATGCTTGGATATTTCCTGCCGCGCCAACAGGGGAAACAACATGTATAAATAATACCGCGCTGCCTCATTTTTACACTTTAGTGCGCAAGACACTTTAGGAACTAACCGAATAAATTATTGCAGGGGGAATCGGTCATGTTATTAACAAATTTGAAAGTAGGGGCACGTTTGGGTTTGGGCTTCGGCGCGGTGCTTACATTAATGCTGATAATTACCGTTCTCAGTATTACCAGCTTTCGCGGGCTGGATGTCCAATTCAGGGACATATTGGAAAATGATGTCACTAAATTAATCGAGGCGAATAACATGTTGGACGGTGTCAATGTTATTGCCATAGAGATGCGCAATACCTTGCTGATAGATCAGCGCAGCGAACAATTGAAATCTCTGGATCGCATCCTTGAACAACGCCAAATCATCATGAGCAATCTGGATCAACTGGATGAACAAGTCAAGACCAACGAAGAAGGCCGCGGCCAGCTGAACAAAGTAAAGGAAGCGCGTTCCAACTTTATCGCATCGCAGGAAGCTTTCATCAAGTTGATCCAAGACAGTAAAGACGCAGAAGCCAGGAACTTTCTTGTCAACTATGTGGTACCCCGGCAATCTGATTACACGGCAACTATCAATACCTTCATCGAGTTTGCCAATATCAGGATGGCCGATGTCGGAACGGCAACTACAGCGAAGGTGAAGCGCGACGAGATGCTGGTCATAACGATGGCGCTGGTCGCTCTGGCAACCGCCCTGTTCACAGGTCTCATGGTCACACGCTCCATCACCCGCCCCCTGCAGGAGGCTGTGGAAATAGCAGATTCAGTGGCCAAAGGTGACCTCACCCGGCACATCGAGGTGACGTCCAGGGATGAAGTCGGACAGTTGCTGCAAGCACTGAAAGGCATGAACGAAAGTCTCACTAACATCGTCGGTGAGGTGCACAGCAATACTGATTCCATCACTATTGCATCGCAGCAGATCGCTCAGGGCAACGCCGATCTGTCGCAGCGCACTGAAGAACAAGCCTCCAGCCTGGAAGAATCTTCTTCAAGCATGCAGGAACTGACCTCCACAGTCATGCAGAACGCCGAGAACGCCATGCAAGCCAACAAGTTGGCGATGAACGCATCGGACATCGCGGTCAAGGGCGGCAAAGCCGTTGGCGATGTGGTGCATACCATGGCCTCGATCAGCGGAAGCTCGAAGAAAATCGTCGACATTATCAGCATCATCGAAAGTATCGCCTTCCAGACCAACATCCTTGCGCTGAATGCTGCCGTCGAAGCCGCACGTGCCGGAGAGCAGGGGCGAGGTTTTGCGGTCGTGGCGGGTGAAGTGCGCATCCTGGCGCAACGCTCTGCTGCAGCGGCCAAGGAAATCAAGACCCTGATCAGCGACTCGGTAAGCAAGGTGGACGTCGGCTCCAGACAAGTGGATCAGGCCGGCGCGACCATGACAGAGATCGTCCAGGCGGTAAAGCACGTCACCGACATCATGGCCGAGATCGCCGCCGCCTCCAACGAACAGACTGCGGGCATCAAACAAGTGAATCAAGCTATCACCCATTTGGATGATGTTACCCAGCAAAACGCCGGGCTGGTTGAAGAAGCCTCTGCTGCAGTCGAGTCGATGCAGCTTCAAGCTGAATCATTGTTGAAGGCAGTGAGCATATTCAAATTGAAATCGGGTGATGGAAGTGCGCAAAAAATTGACTTCCCGCTTTCGAAAGAGCGATTGGCTGCCAATGACCGTTCGCAACAGCGCTTGCAAGATCCACGGAAAATTAATTTGTTGAGTATAAACGGCGGAAAGGCGAGAGCTGCTGGTTTGGCGTAAATAGGAGCCGAGCTCCCCCAAACTGGACATGACGGTGGATGTCCGCATCTCACCAGCATATCTGCATAAGTAATCGCTCACCGAAAAGCTTCTTCTGAAAATCAACTGGTTCAGTTTGATTGATACCGTACATACTGTTAAAGCCCGCGCATAAACTGCGGTCGTAGCGGGCGCACTCCTTCCATAGCTTCACGTAATTGGAACAGCAGTTTTTCTCTGTCACGAGGAAGGTTGCCAGCCAGCGCCAGGGCATTGGAGGCGTGGTTGGAGCGAAACACAACAGGGTGCGGCGGTTTGAGGCCGCTGATCAGTCTTTCCTGTTCCTTGAGAATGGCAAGGTCATCCAGCTCTTCGAAAGGCTCTCCGAATTTCCTGTGAAACTCAGCTGCTATGCTTTCATCCAGATATAGCTGCAGTGTGGAGAGATAAGTAACCGGTGCGCTGCTCAAAAGCGCGATAGTGCCATCTATATGTTCTTCGCTATATGTTTTACCGCCCAAACCAAGGATGACGGTTGCCGATACCTTCATGCCGCTCGCGTGCGCCTTGGTTAGCACCTCAATCATGCGGCGTTGCGTTGCGCCTTTGGTAATTTTTTTGAGAATTATGTCCGAACCTGATTCCAGGCCGAAATAGAGCAGGCCAAGTTTGTGCTGCTTCAATAGTACGAGCTCTTCCGCACTTTTGCGTTGAATATTGCCGGGCGTGGCATAGCAGGAAACGCGTGCCAGTCCTGGCAGTGCATTGGCCAGTTCGCGCAAGATCGCCAGCAGGTGTTCGGTAGGCAGCGCCAGCGCATCGCCATCGGCCAGAAATACGCGGTGGGCATCCGGCCATTGCGCGGCCGCCTGATGAATATCGGCAAACACCGCTTCCAGAGCACGCCCGGTGTATTGCTTGCTGCGATACATGGCGCAAAAGCTGCACTGGTTGAAGCTGCAGCCCAATGTCGCCTGGATGATCAGATTGTCTGCTTCGGAAGGCGGACGGTACAGCGGCATGTCAACCATCTGGATCAGTCGATCATGGATTCCGCAGGGTGATACTCCAGCCCGAATGCTTCGGCAACTTTCCTGTGTGTTACTTTTCCGCCAATGATGTTGAGCCCCTTCAACAAAGCAGGAGTTTCCTTGAGCGCAAGCTGGTATCCATTGTTGGCCAGTTTCAGCACATAGGGCAGGGTTGCGTTGGTCAGTGCCAGCGTCGAGGTGAGTGGCACGCCGCCGGGCATGTTGGCCACGCCGTAGTGAATGATGCCCTCGACAGTAAAGGTCGGATTTTCGTGCGTGGTCGGGTGCATCGTCTCGACGCAGCCGCCCTGGTCGATGGCGACATCCACGATCACCGCCCCCTTGTGCATCGTCTTGAGATCTTCCCGGCGGATCAGTTTGGGCGCGACGGCACCGTGTACCAGCACCGCACCAATGACCAGATCGGCATTGGCGATCTGCTTCAGCAGCGTGTGCCGGTCCGAAAATATCAGCTGCACGTTGGCGGGCATCACATCGCTCAGGTAGCGCAACCTCTCCAGCGAAACATCGAGGAGGATGACATGGGCACCCAGCCCGGCCGCCATCTTTGCCGCATTTACACCGACCACGCCGCCCCCGAGTATCACGACCTTGGCAGGCGGCACGCCGGGCACGCCACCGAGCAGGATGCCGCGCCCGCCATAGAGTTTCTCCAGATACTTGGCGCCTTCCTGCACCGCCATGCGCCCGGCCACTTCCGACATAGGGGTCAGCAACGGCAGCTCGCGTGAGAGCAGCTCGACTGTCTCATATGCCAGGCACACAGCGCCGGAAGCCATGTGCGCCCTGGTCAATTGCTCGCTTGCGGCAAAATGGAAATAGGTGAAGATGACTTGCCCGGGCCGGATGCGTTTCCATTCAGGCTCAATCGGCTCTTTCACTTTTACGATCAGGTTGGCTGCCTCCCAGACCGCATCGGCATCCTTTGCAATCTGCGCACCTGCCGCCTGGTATAGCGCATCGCTGAACCCGCTCCCCAGCCCCGCTCCCGTTTCCACTATGACCGAATGCCCTGCCGATACCAGAGCCTCAGCCCCCGCCGGAACCAGCGAGATGCGGTTTTCATTTGTTTTTATTTCTTTTGGAATTCCAATTTTCATATCAGTCGTTCGTTGGCCAATCGTTAAAAGGGAAAGGTATGTCTTCGGTGGCAAAACTCAGGAAATTTGCGATTTGCTGGAAGTAGCGTGCCAGGCTGCGGCCAAATGAGGCCAGGCGTGCGTTGGGTTTGTCGCTCATCAGCATGATCACAAACTGGATAACCGCAATAACACCCAACACTGTGCCACCCACGTGCATCGCCAGGGCCATCAACAACATGAACAATCCGCGCATCCAGATATTGCGCCTGTTTATTGGTGCTTCAGAATTTTCATTCATGGCTGGTTCTCCTGTATGTGAGGTAAATGTGCTGCTCGTTGAAAACACAAGGCGCGAAGCGCCTACTTGCCTTCGTCTTTTGGTTTGTCTTTTTCCTTGTCTTCATCTTTGCTACCGCGATGCGAGGTAGTTTTTTTCGCAAAGCTGCGTCGCAACTCGGACAGATGTTTGAGCCGCTTCGCCACGAGTTGGTTGAGGCTGCCTTCGGGCAGTTTGCCATGCTCGTCGGGTGTGCCGACGGAAATGCCGGTCAGCAGCTCCAGCGCTTCGTCCACCGTAGCGACTGCGTAAATGTTGAAACGCCCTGCCTTCGCGGCTTCCACCACATCGCGGCGCAGCATCAGGTGCGTCACGTTGGAGGCGGGAATCAGCACCCCCTGTTTTCCGTTCAGGCCGCGCTTGCTGCAAATGTCGAAATAGCCTTCGATCTTCTCATTCACCGCACCGATTGCCTGCGCCCGCCCGAACTGGTCCACCGAACCGGTCACTGCCAGCGACTGGCGGATCGGGGTGTTCGCCAGCGATGACAGCAGTACACACAACTCGGCCATCGAGGCGC
The DNA here is from genome assembly GCA_023259055.1 of Nitrosomonadales bacterium. Classification (GTDB taxonomy): domain Bacteria; phylum Pseudomonadota; class Gammaproteobacteria; order Burkholderiales; family Gallionellaceae; genus Gallionella. The sequence continues at coordinate 51,698 of JAHFQZ010000005.1, read as the reverse complement.
TGTCCCCTTCCACATGCCCGTAGGTCTGCTCGAACACCAGGCTGGCCGACAGCGAGAGCGGCTGTTCCGGGGCATAGCGCGAAGCCAGGAACGAGGACAGGATCATTACGCCCTTGGAGTGGATCGGTCCCCCCAGCTTGACCTCGCGCTGGATATCGACCAGGTCGCCTTCGCCGAGACGGGTATTGGCGGTGATACGCGAAGGCTGGGCAAAAGCAAAATCGCCGAGCTGGAACACGGACAGGCCGTTTATCTGCCCCACTTTTTCGCCCTCGGTATCGATGTGCAAAATGTTGCGCAGGATCGCCTCGTGGGAGCGCTCGCGAAGCCGGTCGGAGCGCCTGATCTGCGCCTCGATCGAACGCTCGACATCGGCTTTGGTCACCGTTTCCCGATTGTCGTGCCCCGCCCAGAAATCCGCTTCGCGCGCCAGGTCAGCCAGGCTTTCCAGATGCGTGGACAGCTTCTGCGCATCTTCGGCACGGCGCGCGCAATGTTCGATCACGCGCGCCACGGCGCCGCGGTCGAACGGGCGCAGCTTTTCCCTGCGCGCCAGCGTGCCGATCAGCCGCGCGTACAGCAGGTCGTTATCCGTGCTGCGCTCGACTTCATCCTCGAAATCTGCAACCACCTTGAACAGCTCACCGAATTCCGGTTCGTATTGGGCAAGCAGGTAATAGAGCATGCGATTGCCGAGCAGCACGACTTTGACATCAAGCGGAATCGGTTCCGGCTCCAGCGACACGGTGCTGACCAGGCTGTACATCTGGCCTAGCGACTCGATGCGGATCTCGCGCGTAGAAAGAGCGCGCTTCAGCCCTTCCCAGGAAAACGGCTGGGTGAGCAGTTTCAATGCGTCCAGCATCAGGTAGCCGCCGTTGGCCATATGCAGCGCGCCCGGCTTGATCAGCAGGAAGTTGGTGACCAGCGCGCCGAACTGGGCAGTATGCTCAACCCGCCCCATCAGGTTCTGGAAAGTGGGGTGCTCCTCATATACCACCGGCGCGTCCTCGCTTTCGCTGCGCCCCACCAGCAGGTTGACACGGAAGCGGTTGAAATCTGACTGCTCGGCAGCAAGCACGGCAAGCTCGGTAGTTCCCTGCTTGGGGTTGCGGAATTCTTCCATGCTTTCGATGACGTTCTGCTGCACCTCATTCAGGTAGCTGCACACCAGCTGATAATCCTTATAATCGCTACGCAGCGTGTCAATCAGGTGGCCAACGGCGAACAGCACCGCCTCCTCGTTGAGCTTGCGCACCCGTTCCATGCGCTCGCGCCGCCACTGGCGCGCCTGAAGAATGACGTTCTCCAGCTGCTCCTGCAGGAAGCCGGTGGCTTGCTCAATGCGTTCACGCTCTTCATCCGGCAGTTTTTCATACTCCTCCGGACTCATCACCTCGCCGTCCTTGGCGGGCGCGAAAGAAAAACCATTCGGCGTGCGCAACAGCACGATGTTGTGTTTGCCGGCCTCCTCGCCCACATCGGCGAAGGCGCCCGTCTGGCGTTCGCTGTACTCCTCATCGATCTTGCTCAGGCGATGGCGGTATTCCTCACCCTCGAATACGGCGGGGATCGCGGCCTGAAGTTCCGACACCAGATGCTGCATGTCGGCATGCAGACGCGTACCCAGGCCTGCCGGCAACTTGATCACGTGCGGCTTGTGTGGCTGGGTGAAATTGTGGACGTAGCACCAGTCGGCAGGCTTGGCCTCGGTCGCCACACGCTGGTCGAGCAACTGGCGGATCAGCGTGTACTTGCCACTCCCGCTCGGCCCCATGACGTAGAGGTTGTAACCCGCGTGGCGCATGCCTATACCGAAATGCGCCGCATCTATCGCGCGCATCTGGCCGATGCCCTCGGTCAGGTCTTCAAGTTCGGCGGTTGTCGCAAAAGCGAGCCGTTCAACATCGCATGGCCGATACAGTTTGTCCGGAGAAAGTGGAGCGATTGGGGAAAGCGGGAAAACAGGACTCATATTTTAAGTTTACTCCTCTTTGTCATAATGAAGATTGCGATCAACCTGCGCTGCGAGTTCATGCAGTGCGGATGCAATCTCTACCTGATAATTATAGGGTTCCTGCAAACGGCGCAGCGCCTCCGGCAACCGCGCAAGATTGGTTGCCGCATGGTTGCGGATATCCGCAAGCGTCACGGCGGCGATGCGCTGCCCTCCGCGCATCATTGGCATCAGCAGCGGCTCGCCCGGCTGCACATCTTTTTCCAGCGTCACAACATCCGAGGCCATGCGTCCATCGGCATCGTAGCTGCGGTAGACCTGCTTGCGTCCGGGCCAGGTCTGCTTGCCCTCAGAACGCTTGCGCCGCGCCTTGCCTGCATATTCCTGAAGTTTGTATGCGCAGTCAAGATAGGGTACGTCGCTCGATGTGTCCATGCGCGTACCAACGCCGAGGCCGTCCACCGGCGCGCCTGAAGCGAACATGTCACGCAGTATGTATTCGTCCAGGTCGCCGCTGGCGAAGATGGTGACATGATTGAGTCCGCCCGCATCCAGGATTTTCCGCACCTGGCGGGCGTGATCTGCAAGGTTGCCGGAATCGATGCGCACACCCTTGATGCGGATGCCTTGCCGCTCCAGTTGCGGCGCAAGCGCCACCACTTTGCGTGCGGCGGCCTCGGTATCGTAAGTGTCGATCAACAGCACGACATTGTCCGGTTGGGCATGGGCGAAATGCTCGAAGGCGAGCGTCTCGCCATCGTGTGCCTGCACGAAGGAATGCGCCATCGTGCCGAACAGCGGAATGCCGAACTGCATGCCCGCCTGCACTGTCGCCGTGCCGGTGAAACCGGCGATATAACTGGCACGCGCCGCAAGTAGCCCCGCTTCCGCGCCGTGCGCGCGGCGCAACCCGAAATCCACCAGCAGTATGCCAGGCGCCATCAGCGTCATGCGCGCCGCCTTGGAGGCGATCAGCGTCTGGAAGTGCAACAGGTTGATCAGGCGCGTTTCCACCAGTTGCGCCTGCGCAATCGGCGCGGTCACGCGCAGGATCGGCTCGTTCGGGAAGAACACCGTGCCTTCCGGCATCGCATGCACATCGCCGGTAAAGCGCAACGTTTCGAGGCTGGCAAGAAATCCTTTGCTGAAGCGTCCCGTGGACGCAAGCCAAGCCATTTCTTCCGGCGAGAAGTGCAACCCTTCCAGGAATTCCAGTGCTTGTTCGAGTCCCGCCGCCATCAGGAAGCCGCGTCCGGGACGCAGCTTACGCACGAAGAATTCGAACACGGCGACCTCCTTCATTCCGGACTCGTGGTACCCCTGCATCATCGTGAGCTGGTAGAGATCAGTGAGCAGCGCGCTGTTCGCAGGGTTCACGCGGAAATCCTGTCCACGGTGATGCAGCGCGCGCCGTGCCTGACCATTTCTTCTTCGGCAATCAATCCGTCACCGGCCTGAACTTCCACCGCACGGATCGCATCGGCCAGCAGCAGTACTTTGTAACCATTCCGTTGCGCATCGCGCACAGTGTTGAGCACGCAGTAGTCGGTGGCGAGTCCGCCTATGAACAGGCGATGTATATTGGCTGCGCGCAATTGCTGATCCAGGTTCGTGCCCTGAAAGCCGGAATAGGCGTCCTGTTCCGCTGTGGTTGCCTTGGAAATGATTACGGCGGAAGGCGGCAGTTGCAGCGCCTCTGCAAACTCCGCACCGCGCGTTTCCGCCACGCAATGCGGCGGCCATGGTCCGCCCTGCGCACGGAAGGAACAATGCCGTTCTGGATGCCAGTCGCGCGTCGCATATACCGGCAGGTTTTTCGCGATGAATGCGAGCAGATAGCTGTTAAGCACCGGCACCACCTCGTCGCCGCGCGGCACCTCGAGGCTGCCGCCGGGCAGGAAATCGTTCTGCACATCCACGATTAGCAGTGCATCGCCTTTTTGGGGCTGTGTGTCATTCCGATTCGGTGTAGCCATGGTTCACCTCATTTCGAAAATACTTCAACAACTATCCCTTAATGCAAATTAGCGGCACCACCCGCGCCACTTTGCGCGCCAAGCCTGCATGATCGGCCGCATCGACCACTTCTCTGACATCCTTGTACGCGCCCGGCGCTTCTTCTGCAACACCGCGCATAGAGGGACTGCGAATCAGGATGCCGCACCCGGCCAATTCATTGACCACATTCTTTCCGTTCCAGTTGTGCAGCGCCTGATGGCGGCTCATCGCGCGCCCCGCGCCGTGGCAGGCGGAGCCAAAGGCAAGCTGCATGCCCTGTTCCGTCCCTGCCAGAATATACGAAGACGTGCCCATGCTGCCGCCGATCAGCACCGGCTGACCGGCATCCCGCAACTCGCGAGGCAGATCGGGATGCCCCGGTCCGAAGGCGCGCGTGGCTCCCTTGCGATGCACGTGGAGTTTCTTTATCCGCCCGTCTACCTTGTGTTCTTCCACCTTGCAGGTGTTATGCGACACGTCATACAACAGCGACAAGCGCGCCTGCGGCAACACTGCCGAAAACACCTGGCGCGTGAGATGGGTGAGTATCTGGCGATTGGCCAGCGCGCAATTGATCGCCGCGCGCATCGCGCCGAGATATTCCTTCCCGAGCGGAGACTCGATCGGTGCGCAGGCCAGTTCCCGGTCAGGCAGTTCGATGCCGTAGCCGGGTGCGGCCATCACCATGCGCTTGAGGAATTCGGTGCCGATCTGGTGGCCGAGGCCGCGCGAACCACAATGGATACTGATCACGATATCACCCGCCTTCACGCCGAATGCTGCGGCGATCTGCGGTGCATACACGTCAGTTACCTGCTGTATTTCAAGATAATGGTTGCCGGAGCCGAGCGTGCCCATCTCGTCGCGCTGGCGCTTCTTGGCCTGATCGGAAACCTGCAAAGGATCGGCCCCGTGCATGCAGCCGCCCTCTTCGATGCGCTCCAGGTCAGCTTCCGTACCAAAGCCACGTTTCACCGCCCAGCGCGCGCCGCCGCGCAGCATCCTGTCCATCTCCGCATCATCCAGCCTGATCGCGCCGGTGCTGCCCATGCCCGCGGGGATCGCGTGATACAGCGCATCAGCGAGCCGCACCTTCACCTTGTCGATGTCTTCGATACGCAGGCCGGTCAGAAGCGTGCGCACGCCGCAGGAGATGTCGAAACCCACGCCGCCCGCCGACACCACGCCGCCCGCGTCGGCATCGAAAGCTGCCACGCCGCCGATCGGGAAGCCATAGCCCCAGTGCGCATCCGGCATCGCCCAGGATGCGTTGACGATGCCCGGCAACATCGCGACATTGGTGACCTGTTCATACACCTTGGCATCCATCTCGCGCATCAGCGTCTCGCTGGCGAAGATCACGCCCGGCACATGCATCCTGCCGAACGGTTTGATACGCCATTCGAATTCGGATTTGCGTTCAAACAGCGCGAGGTCCATGGCGATTCCTCCGTCATCAGATTTCGTAGCCCGGATGCAGCGTTAGCGGAATCCGGGAGTTGCGGCTTTCCCCGGATTGCACTGCGTTTCATCCGGGCTACATGCTACATGCTACATGCTACATGCTACATGCTTGGCTCCGGCTCGTCCGGCCAAGGGTTAATCGCTATCACCCTATAATCCTACACATCCACCACACATTGCGCGAACCAGCCGCCGTCGGATTGTTGCGCAACCTTTAACGCTGTATAGGTCGCGCCTTTCACTTCGACTGCAGGTCGGTGTCGTGCTATCTCCAGCGCCTCTCCCCAAGCCTGCGCAGTGAGGCGGTTTTCTTCCAGATGCACTTCAAAACGGCTGAACAGCATGTTGCGCGTGATCATTTCGAAGTTCAAACTATTCAGCCAGTCGACCAGCAGCAGCTCGGTATTGGGCGCCATGCAAGTAAGCTGGATCATTTCCTTTGGTTCCACAATCGCAAGGTCGGTGATCACCGCGGTCAGCGCCAACGCAGCCTGCTCGAAAGCCTCGGCCAGCGTCGCGCCCAGACCACGCACGCCGATATCGGCTTGATGGGGAAAATGTTCCCAGCGGGCAGCAGATGTCATTTTGTATCCCAGGTTCTTACAGCACTTTACCGCCAAACGCCGCCGCCACTTCTTCGCGCAGCAATTCTGCGTCCCCGCCCGTATAGCGCGGCGAAAAATGCAGCGGGATGACGCAGCCGGCATTCGCGGCGCGTGCGATCTCGCCTGACTGGCGCGCGGTCAGGTGAAATTTGCGCTGCCCGTGTTCGGCGTCACGCTCCATGAAAGCCGCCTCTATATATAGCAGGTCGGCATTGCGCGACAACTCGACGATGCGCGCCACATTATCCTCATGCCATGCGACATCGGTGACATAGACGATTTTCTGGCCGGGCACGATGCGCAGTGCGGGCTTCAGCTCGGCCAGCGACAATATCCGTTCCTGCCCAGCGCCGTTCTCGCGCCAGGCCACGCGCATCTGCCATTGCTCCGGTTCGTTGCGTAACACCGCCTGCTTCAATTCGCGCAGCCATGCTCCCACCGGCAGGCCGAGTTCCTGCAGGCGGTTCTTCCACACATTGACGTGCGCCTGTTCCTGCAGGGCATAACCCAGACAAGGGATACCGCCGTGGTCGAGCAAGGTGCAACGCACCTGCATGGCGGGCTCGTTCAGCAAGATATTCTCCGGGAAGGCCACGCTTTTCTCGTCTTCGCGGCTAAAAGAACTGTGGCAACGGAAGGTGGCGCATCGCCCTGCCCCTTTGCCATCCATCTCGGTAACGCGCAGCGTAAAATCGGACGCATAGTTTTGCACCAGATTCCATGTGTATGCGCGCAGCTTGTGCTCCACCTGCGCCAGAAAACCGGGCGGGCCGAATAACTGCAGATCCTTTTCACGTCCCAGCAGTATGCGCAGCAGCCAATCGAAGCTGATGAAATGATCCATATGGGCATGGGTGACAAACACATGGCTGATGCGCAACAGTTTGCGCGGCGACAGCGCCCGGATGTCGCCCAGATCAAACATCAGTGCGCGCCGTTCGAACAGGCAATCGACAAACAGCACGGGGTCTCCCGCAGAACCGTTTACCAGATCAGGATGGAATGTCGGACGCATGTCAGCTCCGCTTGCAGCCGCGCTGGTTCGGTCTCAGCGCCGGTCGTTATGAAGCCGCCCCCAGCAGCGCGATCACTTCCTCATCGCTCACCTGGGGGAAAGACTGGTAGAACTGCCCCACCGCATAAAACATCGCCGGCGCGCTCAGGCACACTACCTCGTCGGCATAGGGTTCCACCTTGGCGAGCGTATCCGGCGGTGCTACCGGCACCGCGCAGATCAGTTTTTTCGGGGACTTTGCGCGTAGCGAATGCAGTGCGGCAATCATCGTGGATCCTGTGGCCAAGCCATCGTCCACCACGATGACGATGCGTCCTGCCGGGTCGAGCGGCGGACGTACCGGCGTATAGCTGGAGCGCCGCTCGCGCATTACCTTGAGTTGGGTTTCCTTTTCGGCTTCGATGTATTCCGTGCTGCCCGCCACCCGCCCGGCATAGTCGCCGAGATAGGTCCAGCCGGTCTCGTCCACCGCGCCGATGGCGAATTCTGGATTGCCCGGCGCGCGCAGTTTGCGCACCAGCACCACGTCCACCTCGCCGCCCAGTGCATCGGCAATAATTTTGGCCATCGGCACCGCACCGCGCGGAATCGCCAGCACCAGCGGATGCTGGCCGCGATATTGCACAAGAGCTTCCGCCAGCCGCTGAGCGGCATCTTCACGGTTACGAAACATCATGCACCTCCTTTTTCACACTGCGGACAGCTTAGGAAATGCTACTGTAACTTATTGCCGCTTCAATAACACCTCAAACTGTTCTACCGGCACCGGCTTGCCGAACAGATAACCCTGGAATGCATGGCAGCCGTGCTTATCCAGAAAGTCGCGCTGCGCCTCGGTTTCCACCCCTTCGGCAATCACGTGCAAACCCAGTGCATGGGTCATCGCGATGATGGTCTGCACGATAACGGCATCGTTCGGGTCGCTGGTGATGTCGAGCACAAAGGATCGGTCGATCTTGATTTGATCCAGCGGCAGGCGTTTCAGATATTGCAGCGAAGAATAACCGGTACCGAAGTCGTCCATCGAAAAATTTACGCCAAGCATTTTTATTTCATGCATCTTGGTGATAGTGTCCTGGACATTTCTAAGCACGGTACTCTCGGTCAGTTCCAGTTTGAGGTGAGAAGACTTCGCACCGCTTTCCAGCAACACTCGCTGCACTTGGGCGACAAAATCGGCCTGATGGAATTGTCTGGCGCTGACGTTTACTGCCAGTGTCAGATCGCGGGTCAATGCATCATGCTCCCATACCTTGAGTTGGGCGCAGGCGGTTTGCATCACCCACAAGCCGATCGGAACGATCAGTCCGGTTTCTTCGGTCAGCGGGATGAATTGCATAGGCGAAACCAGGCCGCGTTCCGGATGCTCCCAGCGCAGCAGCGCTTCCGCGCCCAGCGAACGGCGCTGGCTGTCCACCTGAATCTGGTAGTACAGACGAAATTGTTGTTTTTCGAGAGCCAGGCGCAATTCGCCTTCCATCAGGGAGCGCGCTTCGATAGCAGCCTGCATGTCCGGGTCGAAAAAACGGATGGCATTGCGCCCCGCCGATTTGGCCTGATACATGGCGGAGTCAGCATGTTTAAACAGATTTTCCAGACTTTCCTGTTGCCCGCGAAACAGCACGATGCCGATACTCGGCGTGGTGTGATGGGTGTAATCGCCGAGCTGGTATGGCCGGTTCAATGCGGTGCGTACCTTCTCGGCAACCAGCTCTGCCCTCGCGGCAGCCTCAGCGGTGACAGCACTCAGCGATCCCAGCACCACCACAAATTCATCACCGCCCCAACGCGCTACGGTATCGCTATTGCGCACAGAGGATTCCAAGCGCCTGGCAACCTCTAACAGCAGCAAATCGCCGATGTCATGGCCCTGGGTGTCATTGAGTGTTTTGAAATGATCAAGATCGAGGAACATCAGCGCGCCATATTGCCCGCTGCGCTTGCTGATGGCGAATGCCTGCTTCATGCGATCCATCAACAAGCGCCTGTTCGGCAGATTGGTCAGCGTATCGTAGAAGGCGAGCTGGTGAATCTCCTGCTCGGCCAGTTTGCGCTGGCTAATGTCGCTGGACACCGAAACGTAGTGCGTTACCTGATGATGGTCGTCGTAAAGCGCCGTGATGGTCATGAACTTAGGATAGACCTCGCCATTCTTGCGTCTATCCATAATTTCGCCAGACCACTTGCCGTTGTCGAGCAATTTCGACCACATAGCCTGATAGAAAGCCTTATCGTGGAGCCCGGACTGCAGGATGCGCGCATTCTTTCCGATCACCTCTTCCGCGCGATAGCCGGTGATGTCCTGAAAGGCCTGATTGACGCGTATGATGTTTCCATCCGGTCCGGTAATCACGATGGCGTCCTGTGTTTCGAACGTGACGGCGGCAACACGCAATGTATCCTCAATCCGCTTACGCTCGGTCACGTCATGCAAGAACACAATGAGACAATTCGTCTCCGCAATAAAAGAAGTGATTACCTCGATATCGACCAGATGCCCGTCACGATGGCGGTGCTTGGTTTCAAAACGGTCAGACCCCCGCTCAACAACACGCTGAATATGAGCTGCAACAGCCTCCGGTGTTTGTTCCAAGGCCTCAAATTTTGAGATATGCGCGCCGACTATCTCGTCTCCGGTATAACCAATGAGTCGGCAATAGGCGTCATTGACTTCGACGATCCGGCCGAACTGATCCACCTTCCAGAAACCTTCGCCTGATGCATTCAGCATCACCCGCAATTCTTTCAGTGCTTCGGCCTCATGCTGCTGCGCAGCTTGTAGCCAATTAGTCATAAGGTTGAATGAAGTGGCCAGCTCCGAGATTTCATCGCTCCCTGCCACGTCAATCCGTGTACTGTAATCACCGGTTGCGACGGCTCTGGCTACTTTCGTGAGCCGGGTTATCGGATTCACGATGCGTTTGGCAAGATAGACAGTCGTTATAATCAGGATTGCGCAGAATAGAAATAAAACAATAAATAATCGCCGTACCAGTAATTTTAATGGGGCAAACGCTTCATCCTGGTTGATGTTGGCCTTGATACAAGCCGAGCCAAATTCCGGAACAAAGCGGAAGGCATGAATGATTGCCACATCCCGATAATCCAGATCAAGAGCTTCACTCGATTGCCCACTCAAGCAAGACTGCATCGGACGTGTGGTAACAGGACGGTCATTCCCTTGCGTAGGAGGGTATTTTGGCCTAGTGACGAAATAACCCTCGCCATCCACCAGAAAGGTCTCCCCTGAGAGTCCCAGCTCTGTGGGCGGCGGGTTAAAAACAGGCTCAAGCACCGATGATGGGTAGGTAATTTCCAACTGCAATCCAGCCGATTCTTCCGCCACTGAAACGAAATACGAGCGGTTGTTATCAGGACCTGTTCCGGAAAATTTTGCCAGTTGCCCGGCTTGAAACTTGACGTCCTCTTCATTTCGTGTCGCGGAGGCTCCAATAGTCAGATCACTACCTTTCCTGCGCAGGGTCGCCCCTATGGCCCCTTCCGAGGCCAGGTATGACCTGATCAAACCGGTGGCGCAATTTTGATTCAGCTTGACAGAGTTGCCGTTGCATTGGGCGCTCAAGTCCGACAGGAAATGATCCGCCCTGGCATTTGCCCGAGTCAATACCATCACCAGCTGACTATGCTTGGCATTGGCAATATGACCCACGTCCTTTATTCGCTCTGTCCTGATGTTCTCAAACATCGTGTTACTGGCCAGCCAGCCGATTATTAAAGCCGGCAAAAGAACCATCAACAAAAGAACAATGATGAGACGTGCTTTAAGTGAGCTGAATTTAGTTTTTAGAGTCATTTGAATCACCTTTGGAGGATTCATTGGCCCGGACAGTTATCCCTATTGATCCGGTATGCCGCTACTTTGCCCGCTGCCGCCGCGCCTCGAAAAGGCAGATGCCTGCACTCACCGAAACATTCAAACTTTCCACACTGCCCAGCATCGGGATGCGCACCAGCTCGTCGCAGGTTTCGCGCGTCAGGCGGCGTAGGCCTTCGCCTTCCGCGCCCAGCACCCAGGCCAGCGCGCCAGCGTGCTTAAAGCCATTCAAGTCATGCTCGGCCTCTCCCGCTGCGCCAACTACCCAGATGTCGCGTTCCTGCAATTCGCGCAGCGTGCGCGCGAGATTGGTGACGGTGATGTACGGCACGGTTTCCGCCGCGCCGCAGGCGACCTTTTCCACCGTGGCGGTGATGCCGACCGCACGGTCTTTCGGGGCGATCACCGCGTGTACGCCGAATGCGTCGGCGCTGCGCAGGCAGGCGCCGAGATTATGCGGGTCCTGCACGCCATCCAGCACCAGCAGCAGCGGCGGCTCGCTGAGCGTGTCCAGCACATCCTCCAGATGCTGCACCCGCTGCGCCGCATCGACGCGCGCCGCGACACCCTGATGGCGCGCGTTGCCCGCCATGCCGTCGAGGCGCGCCGCTTCTATCGGGATGATGCGCACGCCACTCGATTCAGCGAGCTTGATCAGGTCGCGCATTCGCGGATCCTGGCGTTGCGCTTGCAGGTAGATTTCCAGCACGCCATCGGGATTCTGGCGGATACGCGAAGTGACCGCGTGAAATCCGTAAATCAGCCGCAGATCAGCCATGTCGTTTTTTTCCACCGGGCTTGCTCTTTGCGGATTTTTTTTCCGGTTTCGGCGCCTGATCGTGGCCGGGTTTTCCGTGGTCGGATTTCTCGATGATTTCATCCAGCACGAAATCGATCTTGGTGCTTTCCATGTCTACCTTGACGACGCGCACCCGCACTCGATCACCGAGGCGATAGCGTTGTCCGGTACGCTCGCCGAGCAGCTGGTGTTTGGTGGCGTCGAATTGGTAATAATCCTTGCCGAGTTCGGAGATGTGGACCAGCCCTTCGACATAGAGATCATCCAGTGAAACGAACATGCCGAAGCCGGTGACTGAGGAAACCGTACCGGTGAACACGCTGCCGAGATGGTCGCGCATGTAGAAACATTTCAGCCATGCCTCGACATCGCGCGTGGCGTCGTCGGCGCGGCGCTCGGTCATCGAACAGTGGGCGCCCAGCTCGGCCCATTTCTGCGCGGGCTTGTATTGCTTGCCGTGCAATACCGCCTTGATGGCGCGATGCACCAGCAGATCTGGATAACGGCGGATCGGCGAAGTGAAGTGCGTGTAGGCCTCGTAGCCCAGGCCGAAGTGGCCGACGTTTTCCGGCTCGTACTTGGCCTGGCGCAATGAGCGCAGCATCACCATTTGCAGCAGCCCCGCATCGGGACGGCCTTTGATGCGCTTGAGCAGTTTGGAATAATCGGCGGCCTGCGGTTCGTCTCCGCCGGTGAGCTGCAAACCGAACTCCTTCATGAATTCGCGCAGCCCTTCCAGTTTTTCCGGTGTCGGCCCCTCGTGGATGCGATACAACACGGTGTGCTGGTGTTCATGCAGGTAGCCCGCAGCACACACGTTGGCAGCCAGCATGCACTCTTCAATCAGCTTATGCGCGTCATTGCGCACCACCGGCACGATGCGCTCGATCTTGCCCTGGTCGGTAAAGATCATCTGCGTTTCGACCGTCTCGAAGTCGATCGCACCGCGCTTCTCGCGCGCTTTAAGCAATTTTTGAAACAGCTCATAGAGATGTTGCAAATGCGGCACGATGGACGACATGCTCCTGGCCAACTCGCCATCCGGTTGCGCCAGCATTTCCGCCACCTGCGTGTATGTCAGCCGCGCTTGAGAATGCATCACCGACGGATAGAAACGGTATTTTTCGATATCTCCGTTGTTGCTGATATGCATGTCGCACACCATGCACAACCGGTCCACCTTCGGATTCAACGAACACAAGCCGTTGGATAATTCCTCCGGCAGCATCGGAATCACGCGGCGCGGAAAGTACACTGAATTGCCGCGCAAAATCGCCTCGCGGTCCAGCGCGTCTCCCGTATGCACATAGTGGCTGACATCGGCAATCGCCACCACCAGCCGGTAGCCGCCTTTTTCCGGTGCGCAGTACACAGCATCGTCGAAATCGCGCGCGGTTTCCCCGTCGATCGTGACCAGAGGCAGGCTGCGGATATCTTCCCGTCCTGTCCAGTCTTCCGGCGCTACGGCAGGAGAAATCGCCTTGGCCTGCTTTTCGACATCCCTGGGAAATTCATGAGGCAGATCATGTTTGCGTAATGCGATTTCGATCTCCATACCGGGGTCGGCATAGTTGCCCAATACTTCAACAATGCGGCCTATCGGTTGCGCGTGCTTGCTGGGCTGTTGCAGAATTTCCAGCATCACCACCTGGCCCGCCTTGGCCCCACCGGATTCTCCCGGTGCGACCAGGATGTCCTGGGTGATACGCCGGTTTTCCGCCACAATAAAGCGAATGCCGTGCTCTTCATACAAGCGGCCTACTACGCGATTGTTGGCGCGCACCAGCACCTCGACGATCTTGCCCTCCGGGCGTCCGCGCCTATCCACGCCGCTCTGCCGCACCAGTACGACATCGCCGTGCAGCACCTTGTGCATTTCCTTCTCGCTGAGGAACATATCGGGGCTGTCGTCCTCCGGGATCAGGAAGCCAAAACCGTCCGGATGCCCTTGCACCTTGCCCTTGATCAGATCGAGCTTTTCCATCACACAAATCGCGCGCTTGCGATTACGCATGATCTGCCCGTCGCGCTCCATCGCGCGCAGGCGGCGTGCGAACAATTCCTCTTCATCCGCCTCGATGTGCAGCAACTGCAACAACTCCTCGTCGCTGACCGGAGCACCCTGCTCGGTCAGTATTTGCAAAGTGAATTCGCGGCTCGGCAGAGGATGCTCGTATTTCTCGCGTTCGCGCTCCAAATAAGGGTCTTGCAAACGTAAATTATTTTTCTTTTTCATTGACAATAAATCCTTTAACAATTAAATTGCGCGCCTTCAGCAAGTCTTGGCCCAGATGGCGGAATTGGTAGACGCGCACGGTTCAGGTCCGTGTGCCGCAAGGTGTGGAGGTTCGAGTCCTCTTCTGGGCACCAATAATATATTCCAACGCAAATACAAAATATGCATCGCAGATATTGCGATGCATATTTGCGTTGTTCATTACTGCCACCTGCTTATTCGAATGGGTGGCGCAACACGATAGTTTCATCGCGATCCGGCCCTGTCGAAACCATATCAACCGGCACGCCGCACACTTTGGCGATGCGCTCCAGGTAGTTACGCGCGGCTTGCGGAAGCTCTTCATAGTGTTGCACACCGACGGTGCTTTCACTCCAACCCGGCATTTCCTCATACACCGCCTGGCAATTCGATAACGCATCAGCGCCAACCGGCAAAATATCGCTTTCTACGCCATCGGTGCGATAACCTACACCCAAACGTACAGTTTCCATGCCATCCATCACGTCTAGCTTGGTGACGCACAAGCCGGACACGCCGTTGATCTGGATCGAGCGTTTCAATGCCGCCGCATCAAACCAGCCGCAGCGGCGTGCGCGTCCGGTCGTGGAGCCAAATTCGTGGCCGCGCTTGGCCAAGCCAGCGCCGATCGGATCGCATTTGTCTATTGCATCATACAGCTCTGTCGGGAAGGGGCCTGAGCCCACGCGCGTGGTGTAGGCCTTGGTGATGCCCAGCACGTAGTTAAGCATCTGCGGCCCCACTCCGGCGCCGGCACAGGCTGCACCGGCAATGCAGTTGCTGGATGTGACATACGGATAGGTGCCGTGATCAATGTCCAGCAAGGAGCCCTGCGCGCCTTCAAACAACAGACTCTTGCCCGCCTGATTAGCCTCATACAAGGCGCGCGGCACATCCATCACCAGAGGCTTGATGCGGTCCGCCATCGCCAGCGTATCGTCCAGGGTCTTCTGAAAATCTACCGTTTCGACATGGAAATAATTTTTCAACACAAAGTTGTGAAAATCCAGCACCTCGCCCAGCTTGGCAGCAAAGCGTTCGCGGAAAAATATATCCTGCAAACGTATCGCGCGACGCGCGACCTTGTCTTCGTATGCCGGGCCGATTCCGCGTCCGGTGGTGCCGATCTTTGCTGCGCCCTTGGCAAGCTCGCGCGCTTTATCAATCGCTTCGTGATAGGGCAAAATCAACGGGCAGGCTTCGGAGATTTTCAGACGGTTGTAGATATCGATACCGACTTTTTGCAGCTCGTCCATTTCCTTCAGCAATGCCTGGGGTGACAGCACCACGCCGTTGCCGACGTAGCACTTCACATGGTCGCGCAGGATGCCTGACGGGATCAGGTGCAACACGGTTTTTTTGCCACCGATCACCAGCGTATGCCCGGCATTGTGTCCGCCCTGAAATCGCACTACACCATGCGCATGGTCAGTCAGCCAATCGACGACCTTGCCCTTGCCTTCATCGCCCCACTGGGTGCCGATTACAACTACATTCTTAGCCATTACAAATCTTCCAGAATTTTAAAAAATCAAAGATTGACGACCTGCCAGAAGCCATCGTGCAAAACCAATACGCGATCGCACTGCAGTTCTCTGCGCAATGTTGCATCGCCAAGCAAATCCACTACCACCGCCTCACCGGCCGCGCGAAGCTGTGCGATCTTGTCGTGCAAAGCGGCATCGTCGAAATGCGGCGCGCATACTCCCAGCTTGATTGTCTGCGTCGGAAGCAACCGGTACAGCTGGCGCAGATCCATGCTGAATCCGGTCGCCGCACGCGCGCGTCCGAAGCTCTTGCCGAGATTGTCATAACGGCCGCCCAGCGCGATCGCATCATGGCTGTCGGCATGGTATGCGGCGAACACCATGCCGCTGTGATAGTGGTAACCGCGTAAATCGGCGAGGTCTATTCCGACGTTGGACACCAGCGGATGCAACTTGCTGGAGATGCTATGCAAGTCATCCAGCGCAGTAACAATTTCCGCGTATTTTGGCAGCTGTTTGCGCGCCCGTGCCAGCACTTCTGCACAATTGCCATACAGTTCCGGCAAGGCCAGCAAAGCATTGCGCAGGGTCGCATCCAGTGCCTGGGTCAAGGACTGCAAAGCCGCGCTGTCTTTGCTTTGCAGCGCGGCAAATAATTCATTTTCGAGATCCTTATCGAGTTCGGCGTGGCTCATCAGCGCGCGGAATACGCCGACATGTCCGAGATCGAGATGAACGTTTTTGATACCAAGCAAAGCCAGCGAATGCAACATCAATTGCTGAATCTCCAGATCGCTTTCCAAACCGCCGTGCCCATATAATTCTGCGCCGATTTGCATCAGCTCTCGGGTGCGCGTCAGACCCACCGGCTGGGTGTGCAGCACGCTGCCTGCATAGCAAAGGCGCGCCACGCCTTGACGATTGAGCAAGTGCGCATCAATGCGCGCCACTTGTGGAGTGATGTCGGCACGCAGCGCAAGGGTACGTCCGCCCAACTGATCAACCAGTTTGAAGCTGCGCATATCCATGTCATCGCTGTCATCGATCAACAACGATTCGGCATATTCCAGCAGCGGTGGCACGACCAACTGATAGCCATGCTTGCGAAGCAGTTCGAGAAACTGCGCGCGCATCTGCTCTACGCGCCATGCTTCATCGGGCAGCATGTCCTGGATATATTCGGGAAGTAGCCAGTTTTGCATCAGGAGCCTCTAAAATCCGTTTTGCGAGCATCCGCTCCGCGGATTGCCTGCTTAAACCACTTCCGTGCGAATCGCTGTGTCGCGTGCTCGCTCATTCCTCGACGTACAGAACCCACAGCGCTCATTTCACCAGGTACAGCAGCAACAATCCGGAAAGCATCGCGATGATTCCGACAAATCGTAACTGGCCGTCGGTCAGCAATACCAGCTTGCGAAATGTCTCACGCCACAACTCAGGCAACAAAAAAGGCAGCAACCCCTCAATCACCAACATCATAGCAAAACCGAGCAGCCAGTATTCCAGCACTACTTGCCGCCCTTACCGGAGTTCTTCAGGTATTTGAAAAATGCCGAACTCGGATCGAGCACCATCACGTCACTCTTGTTTTTGAAGCTTTGCTTGTAGGCTTCCAGGCTCCGGTAGAACGAATAAAACTCCGGGTTGCGGCCAAACGCGGCGGCATACAGCGCTGAGGCCTTTGCATCGCCTTCACCCTTGGTCTTCTGTGCCTCGCGATATGCTTCTGCCAGAATCACTTCGCGTTGCTTGTCGGCATCTGCCTTGATTTTTTCACCCTCGGCCGCACCCGAAGCACGCAACTCATTCGCCACGCGCTTGCGCTCGGCATCCATCCGGCGATACACCGAATCGCTGATCTCCAGCGGGAAATCCACCCGCTTGAGGCGTACATCCAGAACTTGCACACCTATCTTGCGCGCATCGAGATCGGTCTTTTCGCGCAACACAGTCATGATTTGTTCACGTTCGCCGGACACCACCTCGTGTATGGTGCGCTTGCCGAATTCCTCGCGCATACTGGAATTGACCGTTTGCATCAAACGTCTTTTTGCCTGAACTTCATCGCCGCCAACGCTGTTGTAGTATTGCTTCACGTCCACGATGCGCCACTTGACGAATGAATCCACCAGCACGTTTTTCTTTTCCGCCGTGATAAAACGCTCAGGCTCTCCGGTATCCAGTGTCAGGATTCGCGAGTCAAAGAAGCGAACGTTCTGCATCAGCGGCGCCTTGAAATACAGGCCCGGTTCGGTCTTTACGCTGACCATTTCGCCCAACTGGAACACGATGGCAGCCTGGCGTTGATCCACGACAAACAGGCTTAGGGCCATTATGATCAGTGCGGTGACGGCACTGATCAGGACAACATTAATATTGATTTTCATTATCGCGTCTCCCGATCGCGGCCAAGCAATGAATCGCGCGCACGCTGTGCGGCAATATTGTCATTTCCATGCGATGTTACAGGTGCGGCATCCTGCTTGGTTACAGGCTGCACATCGGCTGTAACAACAGCTCGGCTGGTTTCAATCAATTTATCCAGCGGTAAATACAACAGGTTGTTGCCGTTCTTTTGATCGACCATCACCTTGCTGACATTGCCCATCACCTGCTGCATCATGTCTATATACATACGTTCGCGTGTGACCGCAGGCGCCTTTTCATACTCCACCAGAATCTGTTTGAAACGGCTGGCATCGCCTTCGGCATTGGCGATCACGCTTTGCTTATAGCCTTCCGACTCCTGTATCAGCCGCGCCGCCGTCCCGCGTGCACGAGGCACCACGTCATTGGCGTAAGCCTGGCCTTCATTTTTTTGCCGCTCGCGGTCCTGGCCTGCTTTTACAGCGTCATCAAAGGCAGCCTGAACTTGTTCGGGCGGCTGGGCGTTCTGCATGGTCAGCTTGCTGATCAGGATGCCTGACTTATAGCGATCCAATATTTCCTGCATCAACTTGGTCGCTGCCGCAGCCACTTGTTCGCGCCCCTCATACAGCACGAAATCCATCTTGTTTTTCCCAACCACTTCGCGAATGGCAGTCTCCGCAGCCTGGCGCACGTTCTCGTCGGGCATGCGGTTATTGAATAGGTAAGCGGCCGGATCGCTAAGGAAGTATTGCACCGCAAACTGGATGTCGATAATGTTTTCATCATCGGTCAGCATCAACGACTCTTTCAATATCTTGTTTTTGACATTATCCCGATAGCCGACTTCCACAGTCCTGACCTGGCTCAGATTTACAATTTCCGCCGTTTCGATCGGGAACGGCAAGTGCCAACGCGGGCCAGGATCGGTGATCTCGACCTTCTTGCCAAAGCGCAACACCAAGCCACGTTGGCTGGCATCCACAATGTAAAAGCCACTGCCAAACCAGATCAATGCTGCAATCGCTGCAATCAAACTGAGGCCCCCGGCAAAACCTTGCGGCGCGCCGCCACCAGACTGTCCTGATCCACCTTTACCCTGCCCGCCCTTGCCGCCCATCATGGCGGAAACTTTTGCATTGAGCTTGCGCAACAACTCTTCAAGATCGGGTGGACCGCCATTGTTGTTTTTACCCCATTGCGGATCATTCAATCCCATACTATTCACTCGCTTGGTTAGTTTGATATTCACTTGCTAAAGAAGCCTGGCGGGCAGTCTTGGCTTCTGTCAAAGCCAACTGCAATCCCTCCATACCCGCACCACTTTTGGCGCTCAGAAAAACGCGGGCGATTCTACCATAATCGTCCCGTTGCAGGCTGGGCGGCACATCCTGCAAATCAATTTTATTAAACACCAGAACCTGCGGGATATCCGCCGCGCCGATCTCCGCCAGCACCTTGTTTACCTCGGCGATCTGATCGTCACGGTTGGCATTATTGGCATCCACCACATGCAGCAACAAATCTGCCTGCATCGTCTCCTCCAGCGTACTGCGAAAAGCCGCGATCAATGAATGCGGCAGATGGCGGATAAAACCAACTGTGTCCGATACCACGATTTCGCCCTGTCCTTCGGTGAACATGCGGCGCGAAGTGGTATCCAGCGTGGCGAACAATTGGTTTGCCACATAGACATCTGCGCGGGTTAGCCTGTTAAACAGCGTGGACTTGCCCGCATTGGTATAACCGACAATGGATACCGACAGCACGTCGGCACGATTGCGCGCGCGACGCTGCACGACACGCTGCTTCTTGAGCTTCTCCAGACGATCTTTCAGCATATGGACACGTTTGTCCAATTTGCGCCGATCCAGTTCCAGCTTGGTTTCACCGGGGCCGCGCGCGCCCACGGCATGTTTTTGCTGCCCCATGTCCTGATTCATGCCGACCAGGTGCGTGGCGAGATACTTGAGTTGCGCCAGTTCAACCTGAAACTTGCCTTCGTGGCTCTGCGCGCGTTGTGCAAAAATATCAAGGATCAACATAGTTCTGTCGATCACCCGCGTATTCAGTTTGGCTGTCAGGTTGCGCATTTGCGCGGGGGAAAGGTCATGATTAAAAATGACCAACGGAACTTCCATACGCTCGACGAGCTCGGCGAGCTCCTGCACTTTGCCGCTGCCCGCAAACAGCGCGGCATCAGGGCGTTGCCGTTTGGCTTCAACGATTGCAAGAGTGCGTACACCGGCAGTCTCAGCCAGCAAACGCAACTCCTCCAGACTCTCGCTGTGGTCGCTTTCGCCAAAATCAATACTGACCAGAACTGCGGCCTCAGGGCCAGCCGGCTGCTGCATTACTCGTCAGTGTCTTCGTAAGAAATGTTGACCGCGCGTGCCGGAACGATGGTTGAAATGGCGTGTTTGTAAACCATCTGAGTAATGGTGTTTTTCAGCAGCACCACATACTGATCGAATGACTCGACATGGCCTTGCAGTTTGATGCCGTTCACAAGGTAAATCGCGACTTGTACATGCTCTTTGCGCAGCGCATTAAGAAATGGATCTTGCAGTTGTTGTCCTTTTGCACTCATGTTATTGCTCTTATTAGTTAGGAACGGGATAGCACTTTACTGGATTCCGGCGCGGCTGTGAATATATTTTGTATTAAGTCGGCATTCTCAGTCACTCCTGCTCGCGGTTGCTGGTTCCAGTGCTTCCACCAGCCGTTACAGAAGGGTAGCGGTCGCGCAGGTACCTCAAGGGAGGGAAACGCAACATCTCAGGAATATAACGCCAATAAGGTGGCGCAACGCCTAACGCATTCAGGGTGCTATATAGCATACGTTGTTGTTTGGAGGCATTGCCATCTGCGGCATGAACGATGCAGGGGTTACGCACGATAGCTCGATTGATACGATCGATCACATTTTGCTCATTGATCTCTGGCGAGAGATAGAAAACGCCTTCCGAAAAGTCTGTTTCCGGAGGAATATATCCACCTTCGATAGCCTGGCGTGCAAGCACAGTGCCGGGCAAAATACGGATACCGGTAAAAAACACTGTCAGGAATTGACGCCCGGTTAGGCGCGTTTCGACGAAACTGATGGTTTCTTCACAGGTAGCCATCGTCTCACCGGGGCCTCCAAGCATAAAGAACCACATGCTCTTCAGACCAGAAGCTGCCACAAGTTCAAGACAAGAGCCGACCTCCTGCATCGTGAAACCTTTGCAGTAATTTTTCAGCATCGTGTCGCACCCGGCCTCGGCGGTAATCATCACCGAATTAAAACCTGCCCGCTTCATCAAGGGGAACAAATCTTTTGGCACATCGCGGGGGTTGACCCCCATCGCGGTAAAGTTGGCCTTAACGCCACGACGAATAATTTCTTCGCAAATCCTCATCGCATGTGAAGAGGGGATATTGAAAGTGGAATCCACAAACTCAAAAGTACGCGGCCGAATTTCACGCATCACTTGTTCAATCTCATCCACCACCTCGCCCGGCTCACGCAAACGGCAATGCTTGCCCTCTACCAGCGGATAGGCGCAATAAATACAGCTCATCGGACAACCGCGTTTGGTCTGAATCGGCCAGGTTCCACCGCCGCGCTGGTAAGACTTCCAGGAGATCCATTGTTGCATTCCAGAATGCGCAAAAGCTGACAACAATGTGGTGGGGTTGCGCGCCGGCTTGCCTTCCCGGCTGTAACACAGTCCGGAAACTCTGGTCAGGGGGGTTCCTTTCTCAAGCGCTTCCAACAACAAGGGAAAAGCAGTTTCCCCTTCTCCCACAACCGCAAAATCAGCGCCAAAAACAGTCAACGCCCTCTCCGCCAGGATCGAAACAGCCGGACCGCCCAGTACCAAAGGAACAGGCTTGTCGTCTGGAGTGCGTGCATTCGCCCTGATTACAGCGACCTGCTCCTGAAGCGACTTCAACGGCGAATCGAAGCGCTGAGAAATCACGTTGTCAATATTGCGAATGGAAAGGCCAACAACTTCCGGCTTGAATACCTTGATTACGGAAGCCAATTCACCCAATAGATCCTGAGCGAAGGCTAAATCGAGTAACTTGACTTCATGGCCTGCTGCACGAGTGGCTGTCGCCACATAACTCAAGCCAACCGGTGGGGCAGGCTCCAACTCACTGCTTTGATTCGAATAGATTAGAAGAATGCGCATAAAAAATAATATTTGGAAGGTGATTGCAGGCTATTGAAAACAGTTATTTTATCATGTTGATCCTGAGAGCCAATGGGCAAGGTGTTTGAGTTACGCCTTGAGCACACAAAATAATGGACTTTGATCAAAAACGGCCGGCACAATTTTTGTGTCTGGCTTATAGAAGGCTCGCTGAATTTTTATGCATTAAAGTACTTCCAGGCGCCTCGGATGGTTATTTTCCTGCGTTTTCGATATTGACAGGCATTGTTCAAGAGTCCAGCAAATCGTCCAGCCATTTCTTCCATTGCCGGTATTTTTTCAGCAGCGCTTCAGCATTACCGTCTATTTCCACTCTTTCGCTTTCTCTGTTGTATGCCGGTGCCATCCCGGCTGCGAGCAGTGCAGCGCCCCGCAGGCTGGACTCTGTCTGACACAAACGGAAGACAGCAAACGGCACGCACCGTGCGATACCCTGTTGCAGGCAAGTCAATTCGGATAATCCGCCTGAGAGATAAACGCGTTCAAGGGGGGATATGCGGTGAAAATCCTCCAGAATCCGCGCGACGCGGAAAATAACGGCTTCCAGCAGCAGGCTGGCAACCTGGCGCTGTGTCAGGTGTTCGACCGGACGGGAAAACCGGATGCCAATTTTATTTCTAAAATAGGGCGCGCCAAGCCCGCTGGGTTCAGCGAGACAAAAATTTTCGTCATCGGCCAAGTCTTCAATTCGGCATTCCCCGACCGGGTAAGGAGCAAGTGCAGCGGCAACGGAATTCAGTGTCCCTTCGATCGCGAAGTGTGCATGTTGTGCGCTGTCCTGATACACCAGCGTATGCAGATAGCCATCAAATGCAAATTCTTCGTCCAGCAGATAGCGCACGACGAAACAACCCGTGCCGAGATTGACCAAGGCTTCCGCCCTGTCTTCGCTGACACTGGAGAACAATGCGGCAGATTGATCGCCTGCGCTGGCTTGCAGGATCAGGCCGTTGTTCAGTTGCAGATTCAATCCTGCGGAAGGTCTGATTTCTGGCAGTATGCTTAGCGGTATACCGAAGAGATCGCAGAGTTGCGGCGACCATTGTTGCCGCCGGATATCCATCAGCAGAGTGCGAGCTGCCATGGATGCATCGGTTACGAAGTGCCTGCCGCCAGTCCAGCGCCAGATCATAAAACTATCCAGCGTGCCTGCCAGCAACTCGCCCCGCGCCAGCCGTGCGCACCAATCCGGGTTGTCCTGCAACACGACTCTCAGCTTGGGGGCGAAATAATATGGCGCCAGTGGCAGGCCGGTAAGGTCGCGGATCGTATTTTCATGTGCGCGCAAAGCTTCGCAACTCGCCGCACCGCGATTGTCCTGCCACGATATGAGCGGAGTGACCGGTTTGCCGCTGGCTTGCTCCCAGATTAAAAATGAAGAGCGCTGGCTGCACAGGCCCAGTGAACTGTACAAACTTGGCGATATGCATTCGCCTGCCGTGGCGGTTAATTCATGGGCCACGCATTCGTTCAGCGCCTGATCTGCAATCGCCGCATAGGCCAGCGCATCGCTTTCATAGCGCCCGCCATTGGCATTGATTTTCGGGACAGGAAATACAACGATGTGGCTGAACGTGCCGTGCCGATCCAGTAATCCGGCCTTGATCGACGTAGTGCCCAGGTCAAGCGCGATGGCGGAAATCATGTCAGCGTAATTGCTGGAGACAGGCTTTAATTTCCCGATTTATCGCAGCTTCATCCCAACCCATCGCAGGCGCAACAGCTTCGGCAAGACGACGCAGTACACTTTCATCCAGCTTCGCCAGAATCAACAATGGCATGCGGCGGCGCAACAGATCGTCCAGATGCAAGGCCATTTCAGTGCGGGCACAAAACAGCAAATCCGCAAAAATAAAAGGCAACGCAGGCGTGATACGTTCTGTCAAACCTGCCTTATCCGCAACCATGTGCAACACCTCAACTACCCGCTTTCCGTGTCGGCGGATCAGCCACGTCGAACTTTCCTGATCGATGCCGAGCCGTGTTGCCTGAGTGCATGCGGCAACAAACCACCTGGCATAGTCTGCCTCAGGCGTCCAGGGAAATGTGCGGTTCCTGGTTGCGCACGGTGTATCAACGTCAATCAGCTTGCACACCGTGTTGACGATGCATGCAGCATCTTCGCGCGCCGAGGTAAACTTTCCGCCGATAGAGTAATGCACCCCGTTGCTTGCGGTTCTCAGTTCCCAGTCGCGGCTGGCGGCTGAAGGTTGAGAGTCGTCACTATGCTTCATCACGCGCAAGCCGGCATAACTCCCGATAACGTCTTTTTCCGTCCACGCAGTCTTGAGGTAGCGATTGGCTTCAGCCAGCAAATAGGCAACCTCTTTTGGCTCGACAACGACATGATCAAGATCGCCGCTGTAGTCTGTATCGGTGGTGCCAACCAGCGTCATGCCATACCAGGGGATCATGAAAAATACCCGGCCATCCGACTTGGCGGTCAGCAGCAATGCCTCCTCCGTCAACAGTGCTGGCATGACCAGATGTGTGCCCTTGTCCAACCTGCACCAGCCGCGCCCTTGCTCGGATGCCGCAGTCCACTGGCCGGTGGCGTTGACGATTTGCCTGGCCAGAATTTCCGCGTTGGTGTTGCTGAGTTGATCCTGAACCGTTGCGCCGGTTACTCGCCCATTCGTCTCGACCAATCCGGTTAGCTTGCAATAATTCACGCACACTGCGCCGGCTTCCATCGCACCGGAGATCAATTCCAGCACCAGCCGCGCATCATCGGTCTGCGCATCGCCATAGGTAAACCCGCCTTTCAGGTCATCGCTGACAAGAAAAGGAAAGCGTCCGGCAAAGGCTTGTCCATCAAAGTAATGATGAACCATATCCGGGTTTTGGTTATCCGCAAGAAAATCGTACAAGGTCAAACCGGCCTTCATCTGTAATGTGCCAATGCGGCTGTCCGCGTATACCGGCACACCAAAACGCAACGGCCAGACGCGATGCGGTGCAATTGCCATCAGCATCTGCCGTTCCGCCAGCGCTTTCTTGACCAGCTTGAAATCGTATGTTTCCAGATAGCGCAAACCGCCGTGGATCAACTTGCTGGACGCAGAAGAGGTAGCGCTGGCCCAGTCGCCCTGCTCCACAATGGCCACGCTCAAACCGCGCAGGGCCGCATCGTAAGCCGTCCATGCGCCATAGATGCCGCCGCCGCAGACGAGCAGATCAAATTGGCGGCCTGCCAGCAAAGAAAAGTCGCGTTTCATTTGTCCCTCATCTGCAAAGCTTTTTGCGGGACATCGCTGATGAGAATATCCACGCCCAATTGCAGCGCCTTGCTTATTTCTTTATCGCTGTTGCAGGTGTAAACCGCAATAGATTTATTATGGTTACGCAACAGCCTGACCATCGCCTCATCAAGGGACTCTATCGGCAGGCACAGCCCGTACAGGAAAGATTGTTCGGTTAGAACACGCCGAGCATCGTCCAGCTTCTGCTCGGGTTCGAAGTTGTATACCAGCGGGAACTGCGGCGCGTACTGATGCGCATAGACCAAGCTGTCGAGATTGAACGAGGAAACCATGATTGCATCATTTTCGGGCGCGCGGGCATCCTGCCCGCTCGTTTGCGGACAAGATGTCCGCGCTCCAATCATCGCCAGAGTTTGCCGAACCTTTATTTCATGGCGGGAAGGCGGCTCCCAATCGCGGTTTTTGATTTCAAGCAGCAGGCGGCAACGCCGGCGGTAAGCATCAAGAAACGCCTGCAAAGACATGATGCCTTCCGGACTTGCTTCCGAAGAAAAATGCGCGGCAAAATTCATCGCCTGCAACTGGGCATAATCGAAATCATCGATTCGCTTGAGAGGAAAGCCGAGCTTGCTGAGAAACCGGTCATGCCAGAGCACGGCAACTTCATCGCGGCTGAGTTGCACGTCGGTTTCGATGCCGTCGATCGGATATTGCAGCGCCTTATCGAAAGCGCTACGGGTGTTTTCCGCCGCCTCTTTATTGGCGCCGCGATGGGCGAAGATCAGGGTTTTCTTCATAATAGATTTTATATTAATCCAGGCTCGATCTGACAGATCGTTTCTGACCCAACTTCAGTTTCGATATTTTACGGTCAGCCAAGTAGGGTGTGCACGTTCTTGTGCCCACGCGGACGATATCAGTCATATTCCAGCACCACACTATCCTTCGCACAAGCCCAGTCATACGCATATACCCCATCGTGCAAATAGCGGTGAAATGGATTCGCTTACAGCACATAGCGAAGGATCGCAACATAATGGGATGCGCTGCCGGCGAGCACGAACAGGTGCCAGATGCCGTGCGCGTGAGTGAGGCGAGTGTCGATCACGAAGAAGACGATGCCAATCGTATAAAAGAGTCCGCCAGCCACGAGCCAGGCAAACCCGGACGGCCCCAGCGCGTGCAGAAGCTGAAACATGGCCGCCAGAGCCACCCAGCCCATCATGACATAGATGACCAATGACGATATTCGCGCCCCGCTCCTGAACTTCAGTTCCTGCAGGCTGCCGAGCGCTGCGAGTCCCCACACCACGCCGAACAGCGACCAGCCCCAGGGGCCGCGCAACGTAACCAGGCAGAACGGGGTGTAGCTGCCGGCGATGAGCAAATAGATGCTGTGGTGATCCAGCTCACGCAGGATATTCTTGGCGCGCCCGCGCAGGCTGTGGTAGAGCGCTGAGATACTGTAAAGCATCACCAGCGTCACGCCGTAAATCGAGACGCTCGCCACCTTCCACAGATCGCCGTCCAGCGTTGCCAGCACGATCAGCACGATGGTGCCAATGAGCGCCAGTACGGCCCCGGTGAGATGGGTTAAGGCATTGAACTTCTCTCCGTAGTACATATGTCGTTGTCAGCCTCCCTGCCCTGTGATGGCATGCCGTTTTAATACACCGATGATCTGACAGGCAATGACAGATCCATTCACAACCATTACAGCTTATCAATAAACTGCCGCATGGAAATTTCGAGCGCGGCAAAATTCGGGTTGTACATCAAGCGGCGCAGAAGCCCTGCTTTGAGGTTTTCTTCGGTGATCTCGCCTTGCAGTATCTGGCCGGGGTGCGACATGCATGCGGAATATTTTTCCATCTCCTCCAGGTAATAATGCACGCAGTTGGAATATTCTCCCGATACGCCATAGTGCGTATCGTTGCCGGGCAGCACGATGGAGGTGTGCGCGGAACTTATGATGTGCTGCTCGGGCACAACACTGTTCACCAGTTCAATTTTTTCTGCCGGAATGCCCGGCAAATGTTTTGCCGGATCAGTGGTGTAAAGCACCAGCTTGCTGGATGGGTTGCGCGTACGCGCGATGAATTCGATAGCTGCAGAAGAATTGACGGTCACATCGTCTTCGCTGGCTGCGGCGAATACCGGGATGCTTATCTGATGCACCTGCAACCGGGCGCCGAGTTCCTTGTCCAGCGCATACATCTGCGCGGCGGCGTTTTTCGGGAAGGACTCATACTTGTAAATGTCCCGGTCGGGCTTGATGTCCACCCATTTTGCCGACGGGATCAGCCAGCTATACAGCTTGTGCACGTTTGCATACGCCGCGCGCGGTGACACCTTGAAGGCGGGGGAAAACAGGAACAGCCCGCGCACCCGTTCATCGCGTATGCTCTGATAAACGCTCAGCGCGGCCCCGGCGGAATAGCCTGCCAGATAGATTTCATCTGCCTCTTCAGCCAGCCTGTCGGCGCCATAGGCCACTGCTTTGGCCCATTCCTGCCAGTTTATGCCGAGCAAATCCCCGGGTTGGGTCCCATGTCCCGGCAACAGAATTGCCATGACTCGAAAACCGTTCTGCTGAAAGAACGCTGCCAGATAACGCATGAAATAGGGGGAGTCGCTCAGGCCATGCGTGAGCAGCACGCCGCGCCGATAGGTTTTATTCTTGCCAGACGGGAAACCGGCTGGCGGCTTCAGTTCGAACGGCGCGTTGCCGTCGACGATATTTCCCAGATTGGCAGCGCCCAGTACGGAATGCGCTTTGCTCAGCATGTCCCGGCTAACGGCGACATAATCAGTAAACGCCAACTGGCTGCCATTGAAGCGGGAATTCAATCCAGATGGCTGGTGCCGTGCCTCAAGCGACGGAGCTGCTAATCCAATGATGCTATGCGATTGTTGCATCACCACCTCTGAGCAGAATCCTGTTTATGTCGTTAACGCACGACCAAATCAACCATACAACTTGCGGCCCCGGATGCGCGCGCGGTGTGCCCTGCGTTGTTCGCCCTCGGTTAGAGGCTTGGGCTTTGACCCCTCGAACGGATTCTTTGTGGAGTTGTATTGGATCCTGAGCGGCGTACCCTTGAGTTTGAATATCTCGCAGAAGGTGCGCTCCAGATAGCGCGTGTAGCTGGCAGACACGTCGTCGAGTCCGCTGCCGTGGATCACGATCAGCGGCGGGTTGCTGCCGCCCTGATGGGCGTAGCGCATCTTGGGGGTGAAGCGCCCGCTTTTTGGCGGCGCCTGCTTCTCCAGTGCGCCTATCAGGGCGCGGGTGAGTTTCGGCGTGGACAGTTTGGCCATCGCCGCAGCGTAGGCTTCATCCACCGACTTCAGCACCTTGTCCACTCCGCTGCCATTCAGCGCAGAAATGTAATGCAGTTTGGCGAAGCTCAGGAAATGCAGTTTGCGCTCGATATCGCGCTTGACCGTATCGCGATGGTGCTCGTCCAGCCCATCCCACTTATTGACGGCCAGCACCAGCGCGCGACCCGCTTGCAGCACGTAGTCTGCGACATGCGCATCCTGTTCCGTAATCTGATCGCGGGCATCCACCACCAGTACTACTACGTTGGCGTCCTCGATCGCCTGCATGGTTTTGATCACGGAGAATTTTTCTACCGCCTCTTCGACCTTGCCGCGACGGCGCACCCCGGCGGTGTCAATGATGGTGTATTGCTTGCCGTCGCGCTCGAAGTCGATGTAGATGGAATCGCGCGTGGTGCCCGGCTGGTCGAACGCGATCACGCGCTGTTCGCCGAGAATGGCGTTCACCAGTGTGGATTTGCCGACATTCGGGCGTCCAACAATGGCCAGCTTCGGGGGTTTTTCTTCTGTGGTTTCTTCTTCGGCTTCAAGCGGAAAATTTTCCAGCGCGATCTCGACTACTTCGTTCACGTTGTCGCCATGCGCAGAAGAAATCGGCAGCGGTTCGCCCAGGCCAAGCTCGAAAAATTCTGCGGTCACTTTGGCACGCGCCATCCCCTCGGCCTTGTTGACCAGCAGCAAAATCGGCTTACCGGTTTTGCGCAACTGCTCGGCGATGATGGCATCCTGCGGCGTACACCCAGCGCGGCCATCGACCAGGAATAGCACCATATCTGCTTCATCCACCGCCTGACGGCTTTGCTTGGCCATCTCGAACATGATGCCTTCTTTGGCAACGGGTTCCAACCCGCCGGTGTCTACCACCAGATAGGGTCTATCCCCTACCCTGCCGCGTCCGTAATGGCGGTCGCGTGTGAGCCCAGGCAAATCGGCGACCAGTGCGTCACGGCTGCGCGTGAGACGGTTGAACAAGGTGGACTTGCCCACGTTCGGACGGCCAACTAAAACTATTGTGGGTAACATCACAAAGGCTATTTAGTGTATGGACAATGAATACAGACTACCGCTCTGGGTTTGCACCAGCAGTCCGTCATCAAGTTGGATTGGTGACGCATTTATTGCGCCGCCGTCCAGCTTGATTCGCGCAGCATAGCTTCCGTCTTCGCGGCTTAATCCATGCAGATACCCTTCTTTATCGCCAACCACGACAAAATCCATAACAACGAAAGGCGCAGTAATGTCACGCATGAACAACTGATCGTTTTTCCACATCGCGCTGCCATTGGTCTTATCCAATACAATTACCGAACCCTTCGCGTCGCTAAGGTAAAGAAATTTGCGCAACAGCACCATTCCTTTGTCGCTGGAGATCTCGCGATTCCACAACGGACTGCCGTGCGCTATGTCATAACACGCCACGCGCCCCTGAAAGGCAATAGCACAGACTTGTTCATCATCAACTACCGGGTTGCTGGTAATGTCACTGATGCGCTCCAATTCCGTATTGCCGCGCGGTTGTGATACCGATGTTTCCCATAACACTTCGCCATTTTTGATGTTGATCGCAACCAATTTACCGCCGGCAAATCCGGCAAATGCCACGCCGCGCTGGATCGTGACTCCGGCATGACTGCGCACCACCAAAGCCGGTGTGCTGCGCTCGTACACCCAAATGCGCTTGCCGTCTGCCGCATCCAATCCTGCGATACGTCCATCACCGCTGCGCACCATCACCACGCCATCCGCAACTTGTGGCACGCTCAATACCTCGCTTGATACCTTGCTCATCCAACGAAGCTTGCCGTTTTCATCATATGCCAGCACATCACCCTTGTTGCTTCCGATAAGCACCAGACCTTCACCGCTACCCACTCCACCGCTAATTTTATAGCCACTTTCAATGTGCCACCGCTGCCTGCCGGTCGCAATATCCAGACGTCTCAAACTCCCCTTGCCGGACACGCTATAAACCGCATCTTTAGTCAGTGTGGGTTGCAGCAAATTTTCGCCCGAATCTCCGATATAGCCAAACCAACGCATCTTGAATTTGGCCGTCGCTGTGAACTCAGTCAACTCGGCAGGTTCGTCCTTCATACCGACCCAGCCTGCCGGCTTATCGGAAGAACAGCCGCTTAAAACGAGGGATGCCATCAACAATGCCTGTCCTGAGCCACGTCGAAGAGCCGATCCCAGGCAAAGTTTTTTCGCCATCTTGAAAGGTTGAAGGAATAGACACACCAATTTCATTTAGCCGCGCCCAATGCATCCAGCTTCATCTGTATCAAATTGCGATACGTGCTCTTGGAATCTGTCTTTTCCTGAGCAATCTTGTATGCACTCCTTGCCTCATCCGTTTTGCCCTGCGCGTTCAAAACGTCACCTTTCAAGTCTGCATACAAACCGTCAAATGAAGACGGATGAGCCGCTTCCAGCAGGGTTAGCGCACTGTCATAATTTTTTTCATCCAGCTGAATCGCGGCCATACGCAGACGTGCCACATCTTTCAAACCGGCTTCTTTGGCGTGATCGATTACCCATTGCAATTGCGTCTTGGCACGCCCCACATCTTTCAGATGCTCGTTCAATTGCGCCGCCAATAATGCAGCACGAGGGGCGTAGGCAGTGGATGCAAACTTGTCCATCACCGCAGCAGCAGCGTCGTTTACACGCTTGATATCGTTGCTCTCAATTTGATTCATGAATTGCTGGTACAAAGTCGCGGCTTCGTTGGCCTGCTGATGCTGGTAATACTGCCATCCGCGCCAGCCGCCAAATGCAACGACGACAATCAACAATGCACCGATTAACTGGTTGCTATTTTCGTGCCACCACGCTTTAAGGGCTTCGAATTGTTCCTGTTCATGCAAATCCAATGCTGCCATCTTCCACTCCTACTTGATAAGTTTATTAATTGTTGCGACAAGGGCTTGCACGCCCACACGCACCTGATCACCGCCCTGCATCGGCTTAACACTGACTTCATTCGCCTGCACTTCATCGTCACCGATCACCACCGCCACCGCTGCACCGCTGGCGTCTGCTTTCTTCATTTGCGATTTGAAACTCCCGCCGCCGCAATGCAACAGCACGCGCAGCTTGTCGTCGCGCAACAGCTCCGCCACCTGGCTGGCCAACCGGCTGGCCAGTTCTCCCTGATGCACAACGTACACGTGCACTTCCGGTTTGGACAGTACCATACCTTCGTCATGCAACAACGCCAGCAACCGCTCTACGCCCATCGCAAAACCTGTTGCGGGTGTCGGTTTTCCGCCGACCTGTTCGACCAGGCCGTCATAGCGCCCACCTGCACAGATCGTACCCTGCGCGCCAAGGCTCGTTGTCACCCATTCGAACACGGTGCGGTTGTAATAGTCCAGCCCGCGTACCAGATGCGGGTTGATTTCGAACGCCACATCGTGTTGCCTGAGCATCTCCTGCACTTCATCAAAATGCCTGAGAGCATCTTCTTCCAGCTCATCCGCAAGCCTGGGTGCGGTTGCGATCAATTCCTGCATTGCCGGATTTTTGCTATCCAGGATGCGCAGCGGGTTAGTGTACAGGCGACGCATGGCATCGGCATCCAGCATATCCCGGCACTGTTCAAAATAGGCAATCAGCTTCACGCGGTGCCGATGCCTCGATACCGAATCGCCCAGCGTGTTCAGTTGCAGCGCGACATCGCGCAGTCCGAGTCTGCGCCATAGCCGGGAACACATCAAAATCTGTTCAACATCAATGTCCGGCCCGGCAAAGCCCAATGCTTCCACGCCAACCTGGTGAAACTGCCGGTAACGCCCCTTCTGCGGGCGCTCATGGCGGAACATCGGCCCGCTGTAATAAAGGCGCTGCGGAGCGTTATACAGCAGATTGTGCTGCAGCACCGCGCGTACGCAGGAAGCCGTGCCTTCCGGGCGCAGCGTAAGATGGTCGCCGTTCAGCGCGTCCTCGAAACTGTACATTTCCTTCTCGACGATGTCTGTCACTTCGCCGATAGCGCGCTTGAACAACGCAGTCGGTTCGACCAGCGGCATGCGGATGTTGCGGTAGCCATAGCCGTGCAGCCAGTCGCGCACCTCCTCCTCGAACCATAGCCATAGCTCCGCCTCGTCCGGCAGGATGTCGTTCATGCCGCGCACGGCTTGTAGTGTATTGCTGTCAGTCATCATTCAATCTGAAAACAGTAACTGTCCACGAAAGGCACGAAACACACGAAATCAAGCAATCGCGTTCTGGATTTTTCGTGCTTTTCGTGTCTTTCGTGGACAAAAAATCTTTTTTAAACTTTCTCGCTCTCATTGCGCCTTACATACTTGCGAGCCACATACTCGTCCACAATGCGGGTAAATTCCGTAGCGATATTGTCGCCGCGCAATGTTACTACCTTCTCGCCATCGATATATACCGGCGCGGCAGGACTCTCGCCGGTACCCGGCAGGCTGATGCCGATATTCGTCAGCTTGCTCTCACCCGGACCATTCACCACACAACCCATCACCGCCACGGTCATTTCTTCCACGCCGTCATACCGCTCGCGCCACACCGGCATCTGGCTGCGAAGGTGCGCCTGGATGCTTTGCGCCAATTCCTGAAAAAGGATGCTGGTGGTACGTCCGCAACCCGGGCAGGCGACCACCATCGGCGCGAACGCGCGCAAGCCCATGGTTTGCAAAATCTCCTGAGCCACCACCACTTCCTGGGTGCGCGACCCGCCCGGTTCAGGCGTCAAAGATATGCGAATCGTATCGCCGATGCCTTCCTGCAACAATACTGCAAGCGCCGCAGTGGAAGCCACGATACCCTTGGAGCCCATGCCTGCTTCGGTCAGGCCGAGATGCAGCGCATAGTCGCATTGCATCGCCAACGTGCGATACACTGCAATCAAATCCTGCACCTCGCTGACCTTGCAGGACAGCACAATACGGTTATGCGCCAGGCCAAGCTGCTCGGCGCGCTGCGCGCTTTGCAGCGCGGAAGCAATCAGCGCGGCGCGGGTCACTTCGCGCACATCTTTTGGTTCAGCCTGCCGCGAATTCTCGTCCATCATGCGCACCACCAGACTCTGGTCGAGGCTCCCCCAGTTCACGCCGATGCGCACCGATTTGTCGTAGCGGATGGCGGCGGCAATCATGATAGAGAAAGGATCGTCTTCCGGGTGCCCGGCCAACAGTTTTTCGGACTGCCGGTTGCGCCCGACGTTGCCGGGATTGATGCGGTATTTCGCCAACGCTTTCGCGCAATCGGGGAACTCGGTGAGCAAGCGATGCCCGTTGTAATGAAAATCGCCTATCAGCGGTACGTCGCATCCCATGCTGTCCAGCCGTTCCCGGATACGCGGCACAGCAGCGGCTGCCTCGGGAGTGTTGACGGTAATACGCACCAGTTCCGAACCAGCCTCGGCCAATTCATGTACCTGCCGCGTAGTCGCTTCGACATCGGCAGTATCGGTATTAGTCATGGATTGCACCACAATCGGCGCACCGCCGCCCAGCATCACCCTGCCGACCAGCACCCGTTGCGCAGGACGACGTTTGATAATTGAAGCGCCCATACTCACTCCAGCGTCACGCTCGCCACATCAGTTGAGCGTCTGGTATGAGGAGCCAAGTCAACCTCTTTGTCCCGGTAGTACAGGCGTACCGATGATGCGTGTCCGATCAGTACCGAGAATGGCGCTTGTCCATTTAAACGCTTTAAACGCAACTCGCTGCCAGCTGGATGAACACGCGACGATAAAATCTTGCCATCACTGTCTTTGATTTCTGCCCACGAATCTTCACTGAACTCAAGACGTAGCGGAGGAGTGATTGACGGTGATCTGTCGGACTGCGTATCGGATGTTGTCGCCTGATTTCGTTGCGCAAGTCGCGGAGCCACAGGGTTCGCCGCCGGAACCGAAGATTGCGCCAAAGCCTGCATCTTCGGCTCAACCGGTTCGATTACGGGAACCTCTGGAATAGGCTGAACAGGGGTGGTAATTTGTATATCAGCGGGCAAGGAAATCGGCGATTCAACCTGCGCTGCTTTGGGTTGCTCTGGTGGTGTAGCGAAATGCCATAGCGCAAATCCTACCACAATCATGATCAGCAACAGAGCTGCACTCAACCAGATAAAATTTTGCCGGAACACTGAATGAACGTTAGGGAACGGCTCCCCAACAGAATCCGGGATTATCTCTCCATGAGCTGCTTTTTTTTGCGGCAAGGCCGCCAATAATGTCTGCGGATCCAAGTGCAATATCTTGGCATAACTCCGCACAAAACCTCGCAAAAAAGCCGCCTCGGGCAGACGCTGAAAATCTTCCGCTTCCAATGCCTCGATTTGACGCGGTGCGAACTTGATCTGACTTGCGACATCCTCCACGGTCATACCGAGACGTTCGCGTGCTTCGCACAGCATCTTTCCCAGCGAAGTCGCGGGTATTTCGACAGGCTTATTATTTTCTTGCTCAGCGTTGCTTTCGATAACATTTTCCATCATTCACCACGCATCAACATTTGTGTTTCGCGCGCATCCGGAAAGAGTTTGCGCAACTGCATGCCATAGCTGGACTCGGCATTACGATCACCATTCTTGCGTGCAATACGCACAGCCAGCCAAAGTTGCTCTGGTGTCAGGCTACCAGATTTTTCAGAAAAACTCGTGAAATATTTCTTCGCCGCGAAGTAATCAGCATTGGCAAAACTCAACTCTGCCAGACCCAACCATGCTTGTGCCAAGTCAGGCTGAATCTGCAAGGCCTTTTGCAGAAATTCCTCGGCATCCTTTCTGTTTCCTGCATCTTTTGAGCACAGCCCGGCATTCAGATAAGCGCGCGCCGGCGTTTGATACAACGGATTTTTTAAAGCAGCCATGAACTGAGGAATAGCCTCTTTCACCCTGGCACGCTGACACAAAAACCAGCCATAGTTGTTATGCGTATCGGAATCAGTCTTGTCCAACCGCAAACTCTTCTGAAAATCCTCTTCTGCCTCCTTGTCCTCGCGCAATGCCATATGCACCAAGCCGCGCACGCCGTAGGCTGGCGCATAGTTTTGGTCGGCCTGCAGTGCCTGATTTAACTCCTCCAGCGCAATCCCATGTTTTCCCATCTCATAATACATCCCGGCCAATTCAGTATGGACTTTGGCGCTTGCTTTGGCATTGGAACCGCCTGAAGGCGTTCCGCAGCCCGTTAAACCGGCAAACAGAAACAAAAGAATAATCAATTTGCTCATAAGCACACCTCGGTTATTCATCTAAAAAGCTCCAACGGAACGTTGTAGGATACGCCTGGTTTTATCCCGCACCTGGCCCGCCAACTGCCCGCAAGCTGCGGCGATGTCTTCGCCGCGCGTCTTGCGGGTGGTGGTGACAATATCCGCCTGCATCAGCACATCGCGAAAACGCTGAATTGCGTCCGGCCTGGATCGCCGGTATTGGGTCAGTGGAAACGGGTTAAACGGGATCAGGTTGAATTTGCACGGCACGTCACGCACCAGCCGCACCAGCTCGCGCGCCTGCTGCTCGCTGTCATTCACGCCATCCAGCAACACGTACTCGAAAGTGATGAAATCGCGCGGTGCTTTTTCAAGATAACGCTGGCACGCAGCCAGCAACTCCTTGAGCGGATATTTCTGGTTGATCGGCACCAGCACGTCGCGCAGATTGTCGTTCGGCGCATGCAGCGACACCGCCAGCGCGACCGGACATTCCTCGCGCAACCTGTCTATCGCCGGCACGATGCCGGAAGTTGATACCGTCACACGGCGGCGGGACAACCCATAAGCGCGGTCGTCCAGCATCAGTCGCAGTGCGCTCACGGTATTGTCGAAATTCAACAGCGGCTCGCCCATACCCATCAGCACTACGTTACTGATCTGCCAGTTGCCGTCGGAATCCTTGCCGAGCTGGCGGTTCGCCCACCACAACTGGCCGATGATCTCGGCGGTCGAAAGGTTGCGGTTGAAACCCTGCTTGCCGGTCGAGCAAAACGCGCAGTCCAGCGCGCAACCGGCCTGCGTCGAGACGCACAGCGTGCCTCTATCGGCTTCCGGAATAAATACAGTTTCCACAGCATTGCCGGTGCCCACATCCAGCAGCCACTTGCGCGTGCCGTCGTCGGAAAGCTCCTCGCGCACCACCTTCGGCGCCTGCACACAGGCGATCTGTTTCAGTTTATCGCGCAGCGACACCGCAAGGTCGCTCATCGCATCGAAATCGGACTCCCCGGTCTTGTAGATCCAGCGCAACACCTGCCTGGCGCGGAACGGCTTCTCGCCATGCTCCGCAAACCAGGCAGTCAATTGCTCTACATCAAAGTCGAGGAGATTCTGCATTTGCAAGTATGGGCATCAACGGGAATGAATGTTCTTCGCCGGGAAGAAATAGGCGATCTCGGTCTTCGCATTTTCAACCGAGTCCGAACCATGCACCGCATTTGCATCGATGCTGTCGGCGAAATCGGCGCGGATCGTGCCCTTGTCGGCCTTCTTCGGGTCGGTTGCCCCCATCAGGTCGCGGTGCTTCAAAACTGCATTCTCGCCTTCCAGCACCTGGATCATCACCGGGCCGGAAATCATGAAACTCACGAGATCCTTGAAAAACGGACGTTCGCGGTGCACCGCATAGAAACCCTCCGCCTCGGTGCGGTTCAGGTGGCGCATCTGTGCAGCGACAATCTTCAGGCCTGCATTCTCGAAGCGGGTGTAAATCTTTCCGATGACATTCTTGGCAACTGCATCAGGTTTGATAATCGACAGGGTACGTTCAACGGCCATGCTACATTCTCCAGACAAAGTTAATAAAAATCGGCCAGCTATTCTATCAGGCTTTGCTTACGCTGTCGCAGCCCAGCATGGTGCATCCCTGAGGTTTACACCCCTCCCCGGCAAGAGGGCAAGGAAATGTAGAGGCGGCGGTTTCACCACAAAGGTTGCGCGAGACCTCAGCGCCAACCGCCTTTATTTGATGCGAGGGCAACTGGTGAAACTCCTAGCCATTCCACCAGGTTGCCAAAGAACGACAACCAAGTGGCTGGTTATAGTCCGTTTAGCATATTGACGTTGCAGTGGCTGGCGAATAGGGTGCGTGCATACAACTCGCTAAGGGGGCGACATGAAAACAAGGGCCACTGCAACGGGGTCACGGCAACGAGGTCTTGCATTACGACATTTCCGTGACTGTCGTAATGATGAGCAGGCGCAGCTTGCGCAGTCTAGATCAACCTGAGGCCGGCAAATACGATATCCAGCACAAACACGGCCAGCATGGCGCGAATAACCCCCTTAATAGCTGCTTGAGGCACCACGGAAGTAGTTGTTCCTGCCGAGATGCCATGGAAGCAGGCGATGGTTGAAATCGCCAAACCGAATGCCAGGCTTTTTAATATCCCGCCTATCAATAGCCAAGGGTTAACCAACCCGACAAAGCGATGTATTTGATCCCAGAAAAAGACATTCTGAAAAACCGAACTGACGGCCAGCCCGCCAACAACCGCCACAATCTGAAAATAAGCAGTCAGCGCAACCACTGATATTGCCACTCCGATGATTCTGGGCACGACCAGAAAATCCAGCGGCGAAACCCCCATGCGTTCCAGGCTGGAAATCTCCCCTTCAATTTTCATCAGGGCCAGCTCGACTGCGATTGCGGAACCGCTTCTGGCGATGATGATGATCGCCGCAAATAGCGGACCGACCTCCCATACGATCACCCACGCCATGACCTTGACCACCAGTGAGCTATCCCCGCCTGCAATAGAGAAGGTTTGCGTAGAGACAATCACTCCCAGCAATAAGCCGATGAATCCGATGATATGCAAGGCTTCGTTGCCGCTAAAAAAGATTTGGCGGTAAACCCCTTTTCTGATCGGCTCGATGCGCAACACATGCCAGTTCGACAAACCATATATCAACAGCGATACATAACCGGTCAGGGCCAAAAAGCCGGACAACAATTTTCTTCCGGTAAACCTCAGCATCACTGCGATCCAGGAGTTTTAACTTCGGGTAATTTCTGCAAACCTTTCATGACAGCGCGGACTTCATCAACCCCCTGCTTGCTGCCCATCGCATCGCTGACGGTTAATGCTCGTGCGTAACAATTAAGCGCTGTTGCTGCCTCGCCGGTGCGTTCATATACGGCGCCCAGCCGCATCAGGTCCAGACGAATCTTGCCGGGGATACCCAGTTTCCGATCTATTGCATGGGCTTGTTGAAATGAGTGAATTGCCTTCGTGAAATCGCTCTTTGCCATACTGATCTCGCCGGACAAGCGATATGCATTCGCAAGCTCCATCTGCTGCATGTCTGACTTCAGCGCAGCCGCTGCGCCATCGGCAAATTTCAGCGCTTCATCCAGTCGATTGTCACGTTGCGCCAGTTGGGCGCGCAACAACAACAGCGATCCGGCAACCGGGCATTTATTCTGGCAATACCCCTCCCCTTTTTCAATCCAGGACAATGCCAGAGAGAGCTCCTTGCCTTCAAGATAATACTGGCTTTTCAATGCGGCGGCAGCGGCCAGCGTAGCGGGCGGATAGGGTAAGGCGGGCTCTGAAAACAAGGCATCCAGTTGGAGATGGGCTTGTTCGGGTTGCGCCAGTTCGTGAAAAGCACGCGCCAGGTTGAAACGGATAATTGCAATCTCGGCTGCATTCTCGACGGATTGACTGATGCGCAAAGCTTGCAGGTAATCATTCTTTGCGGACTCGTACTCACCTTGAAGGAAAGCAATATCGGCACGCGCACTCAGTTTATTGGCTTGTTCGGTGCGGAAATTCTGTTTTTCCGGCGCACTCCCGCAAGCAACCAGCATCAGGCAAAACGAAATCAGTAAGCCACTGTTACTTCGGTTGAGCATTTGTAACACCATAACTGTCCATAGGCAGGATTTTTGTCTCTCCCGCTTCCATCATATTTTTGATCGGCCAGGACGCTTGGGCGGAGCTGATGATATTGCGAGCATCTTCTGCGGCCACACGACCATCACGAAGCAAGGGAGGAATACTTTCAGCGGAAGATGCAGTAACTTTCCCGACATCCAGTGCCACATCGTGGAAGCTGTCAATCAGTGTGCTTGCCTTGTCGAGCGCCACACCTGCCTTGTCAACTGCCACACCTACCTTATCCACTGCCACACCTACCTTGTCCACCGCCTCACTAGACTTGTCCAGAGCCTTGCCAAGCTTGAGATTTTCTTCGGCAATGACGCCCTGGGTCTGTTGCATCAGTGAAGATACATCCTCCCCGGCTTTCTCGAACTTTACAGCGACTTTTTTGACGTGGTTGATCAAGCCATCCGGTTCATTCAGTGATGTTGTGGTGACCCGGACGTTATCCAGGATAGGCTTCAGCCGTTCAACCAACTCATGCGCCAGCTCACCCATTCCAAATTGCCGCTCAAAGGGAAGAAGTTCGTTGACCACCAAATTGGGCTGATCTGTCGGGCCGGGAACGATTTCAAGCACACCATCGCCAAGCAATCCCTGCTCGATCAGGCGCACCTTCGCGCCATGACGGATGTGCAGCAAATACTTGTTGTCCACAAAAAACTGGACCTCAACCGCACCATCTTCCTTTAGTGAAATGCCCAAAAGCTTGCCAACTTTAAACCCTCTCAGGCGCACCTCCATCCCTTCATGGATCATACCGACATCATTGGTTTGAAATCGCAATTTGGTGGTGCTGGCAAACATTCCCTGTTCAATTGCAACGATAACAAACACCAGCAGCAATGCGCCCAATCCGGCAAAGGCAAACAAACCCACTTTCCGCTCCAGGACAGCCAGTCGGCTATCGTGGGCGGAGAACAATTTCATTGTCTGGTCAAAGGATGAAAGTTTGGTTGGCATGTATTTGTGTATTCAAATGCGTATCGTAGTCCAAATAAACTGCTGTATGTACCGGGGAATATCGGCGAAAGAAGCCTTCGAACCGCTGAATTTGCTCAATTTCTGCCTTGGACACCCCTCCCCAAATCGAATCGTATACCATGACTCGGGGGTTCACCAAAACGGAGCGCACAAAACCGACCAAACGTTTTTGATATGAAGAAAGCTGGCTGGGTAATTTGATCAGCAGACTTTGCGTTTCCATTTCATTCATACCGCACAATCCGAACAGTTCGGCGATTTGTTGCACTGTAGATTCCGTCAACAATCCATGATAACTGACAGGCAACAACAAATTTTCGTCTATCCTGATGTTATTCAGCAGCCCGCCATCCGGCGAAATAATTGCAGTTTCCGGCGGTCGCAGGAACAGTTCAAGAAACCTGGTTTTATCTTCTTCAGAATGCACCACCACACTATAGCGGTTGCCCTGATCAAGTTCGAACAGTAACTGTTGCACGCGGTTACTGCGATCTCGCCAGTCAATGATCCATTGTTTCTCTTGCGACAGCTGATTCAACCTGCTTATTACCTATAGTTAATTTGTCTGCCAATTGAAAATTGGCATCTTGCAGAAAACATTCCCCGATTGGAATTGTAGCACTCCGCCCCTAAACTATCCTGCGAAGGATTATGCCTGCTTATTACTCATCCAGAAGTTGCATTCCCGCCTCATTCGCTGCAGCCTGGTACTCCGCCGCAATCGCCACACCCGGCACGCTGACAAGCTCTTCGCCGCAATAAAGCAGCGGCATGCGGTCCCGTTGCCAGGGTGGGACGCGGGACTCTTGCAGCAGGTTTTTCAGGGTGCGAACCGCGGCATTCTGATAAGGACGCAGCGATTCGCCTCCGCATCGCAAGCGTAACGTCACCGGTGCGCGCTGCAATTTCGCCAGGCTGATTCCGATTCCCTGAGAACGGATAAAGTGCAGCCTTTTATTCAGTGCGGGCCAATCCAGTTCGGCTTCGTCGCGCCACGGCAATATCAGATTCCGGTCGAATTCCACCAGCGCGGGTATTGCATATACCCCTCCCTGATAGCGGCGCACTTGCCAGTTTCCGTAGGCGATGCACACTGCCGCATCTTCCCTTGCATTGCACAGTTGCTGCAGCATGTTATCCAGCTGCACTGCTTGTGGCATTGGCGCGCCACAGGTATGCAGAAAGTAGCGCAGCAAGTTTTTTGCCCTGGGCTGGCTTAAATCCTGCAAGGCTGCAACGGCAAGCGTTTCGGCATGAATCGCCAAGGCTGAATCCTGTTGTGCCAGCTCATCCAGCAAGACGTTTGCCTCGGCGAAATGCTGCGAACTGCGCGTAAGAGTATTGCGGTAGGCTGGGAATTTCTCTTCAAGCAACGGCAACAGGCGATGGCGCAGAAAGTTGCGCGGATAGCTGTCATCTGCGTTGCTTTCGTCTTCTATCCATTGCAGGCCATGCGCCTCGGCATAGGCGAGAATTTCCCGGCGCGAACAGTGCAGCAAAGGGCGCAATACGCCTGGTGACCTTGCTCTCTCCGCAAGCAACGGCATGGCGCTTGCGCCGCGCACTCCTGCACCACGCAACAGTTGCAGCAGCAGCGTTTCCGCCTGATCGTCGGCGTGATGTGCCAGAGCCACAAAGTCACATGCCTGCCCGGCAAACGCCGCATGTCGCAGCTTGCGCGCCGCCGCCTCGATGCCAAGCGCACGCAACGGAGCGATGTCCACATGTTCGATGTGCAAAGAAATATGATGTCTGGCGCAGAGTCTGGAACAAAATTCCGCCCACGCACCGGCGTTTGGACTGATGCCGTGATGCACATGCAGAGCGGAGAGTCGCCAGGAAAAACGCGGTGCAAGCTGGCTCAACAGATGCAGCAATACTACCGAGTCCACCCCGCCGCTCAAGCCAATCAGGATGGAACTATGCGCGGGGAGCAACGGTGCAATGCGCGCCGCTATTCGCTCGGTGAGATTAGCTGAGCTCAACTTCCTTGAACTTGCCATAACTCATCAGGCGGTTGAAACGATCCTGCATAAGGTTAGCCGTCGGTTTGCTCTGTGCAGTCTTAAGCGCATCCTGCAACGCCTTTTTCACATTCTGCATGGTCGCTGCATAATCGCGGTGCGCACCGCCCAGCGGTTCGTTGATGACCTTGTCCACCAAACCCAGCGCCTTCAGGCGTGTCGCGGTAATACCCAGGGTCTCTGCCGCATCGGGCGCTTTTTCCGCGCTCTTCCACAGAATCGAAGCACAGCCTTCAGGCGAGATCACCGAATAAGTACTGTATTGCAGCATCAGCAAGACGTCGCCTACCGCAATCGCCAGCGCACCTCCGGAGCCGCCCTCGCCGACCACAGTACATATGATGGGCACGCGCAACTCGGTCATCTCATAAAGGTTGCGCCCGATCGCTTCGGACTGGCCGCGCTCTTCTGCGCCTACGCCCGGATAGGCACCGGGAGTATCGATAAAAGTCATGATGGGAATGCCGAATTTTTCCGCCAGGCGCATCAGGCGCATCGCTTTGCGGTAGCCTTCGGGGCGTGGCATGCCGAAATTGCGCACAATCTTTTCCTTGGTATCTCGGCCTTTTTGATGGCCGATCACCATCACGCTTTGCCCGTTAAAGCGCGCCAGTCCGCCCACAATGGCCTTGTCGTCGGCAAACGAGCGGTCGCCGTGCAGCTCTTCAAAATCGGTGAACAGATTCTCGACGTAATCCAGCGTGTAAGGCCGTTGCGGATGGCGCGAAACCTGCGATATTTGCCACGGTGTGAGTTTGGAGTAAACGTCTTTGGTGAGGGCTTCGCTCTTCTTGGACAAGCGCGATATTTCGTCCGCGATGTCCAGTGCAGAATCGTCCTGCACAAAGCGTAGTTGCTCTATCTTGTCTTCCAGCTCCGCAATGGAGCTTTCAAAATCCAGAAATGTTACTTTCATGTCTAATCCCTGCTGTTACGGCTGAAACGGGGCGAGATAATACTACAAACCGAAGAAACGTTTGACGGTCGCCAACACCTCGCTGTGTTGATGATGAATTACTTTGTGCCGTGACTCATCATCAAGGTTTTGCATCGCGTTATCGAGTTGCGAGCGGCGTTCAACCAGAATGTGCGCAACCTCATCAGCGATGCTTGGGCGCTCCCGCATAATTTCTTCAAAGGCATCCTTGTCGAGGCGATAGCATTCCACATCGGTCTTGGCGATCACCGAAGCCGCGCGCGGTGCACCGGTCATCAGGCTCATCTCGCCGAAAAAACTGCCTTTGGATAGCACATTCAGGATGCGTTTCTCGCCGGACGCTGCCTCAAGATAAACTTCAGCATCGCCGTTGATGATGATGAATAGCCAGTGCTGCGCGGGCGTACCCTGCTTGGCGATGATGTTGCCCTTGGCAAACGGGGCATATTTCAAACGCTCGGCCAGCTTGCGCAACTCTTCATCAGTCATCTGCGCAAACAGTTCAACGCGCTTGAGTGTCTTGATACGCAGCATCAATTCACGCTGATGAGCGGCCTCCTCGTGCTTTTCGCTTTCCTTGAAGTAATGGATATTACGTTCTTCCACCGCGAGCTTGATGCCAACCCGTTCCAGTGCGGTAAATATATGCCAGCGCACGGCCGCATCAGTAGTATCGTCCACAGCAAGGTCGGTCAGCCAGTAGCGTAGCGCATAACGAGCGCAGCCTTTATCCATTTCCATCAGCACGCAACTGGGCTGGGGGTTTTTGGACACATTATTGACTTCCGCCTGCAGGATGGCATTTTCCACGGCGCTGACCACCCTGGTCGGCGTGGTATTCAAGCTGACGTTGAACCAGACCCAGCGCCGCCATTGCACCGGCTGATCGGTGCGCCGTCCCAGCACCATAAATTTATTCTTCATCAATTGGCTGTTCGGAAACACCACGGTTTCCCAATTGCGCGTCTCGACCAGCGTGGAGCGCCAGCGTATGTCCACCACGCGGCCGGCAATATCGTCCACCTT
The DNA here is from genome assembly GCA_023259055.1 of Nitrosomonadales bacterium. Taxonomy (GTDB): domain Bacteria; phylum Pseudomonadota; class Gammaproteobacteria; order Burkholderiales; family Gallionellaceae; genus Gallionella. The sequence goes on along the minus strand of JAHFQZ010000005.1, from coordinate 7,326 downwards.
GATCCAGTCGCCGATCACGATGGAATTATCCAGTTGCAGCGCCAAGCCGCCGAGAATATTGCCCAGCGTATCCTGCATGGCAAAAGCCACCACGGCGGTAATCATCGCCGAAGTCGCGAGGATACTGGTCAAATCCAACCCGGCGTAGCGCAACCGCACCAGGCCTAGTGCGACGTAACCGACAATGACGAAAATATCCTCGGCAATACGCGGCGGACTCAGGCGCGCAAACGGCAGCACGATACGGAACAGCAGAGATCCCCACAAACGGATTACTGCAATACCACTACCGATGGTGAAGGCCTCATGCAGAATGGCTGCGGCTTTGGTGAATTCAAAAGCGTGGATCAGGCTGCTGATGAACTGCCCAGCCATGCATATGAAAAAGAAGATCATGGTATTGATGATGCTATTGCGATCTTCCTTGCGGAAATGGAGCAACAAAAACGCAATGCCCAACGCCATAACCAGCACCGGGAACGACTCCGCGCGCCAGAAGAAATTAATCGCAGTATCCCAAAAAGACATGCTCATTCCTTGGTTTTGTGTAACAGCATTCTACACCATTGAGCAACCTGCCAACGGTTTGGAACGCCGCCAGAATGCCCATGCATCGGCACGGTTCAACAGCAAGCGCCGGACGCCATTCCCGCCCAGAATATCCACCTGCAATTGCGATATTTTCCCGGCACGCAACGCCTGCCATAGCGGCTGCGCATAACCGATTTCAAAATCCTGCAAGGCATCACGCCATGCGCTCAGATCGCCCTGCTGCAACGCCAAGCGCAACCCAGTCCAAACCAGCAACTGCTTGCCACTGCCTTCTTCATCACACCATTGTTCGGACCATCCCGCAAACGGAATGTTTGCAGCGGATGCAAACATTTCGGCCAGCACTTCGTTCGAACTCACGGTTTCATAAACCTTAAGCAACGGCGCAGCCGAACTGCACCCGCATCCCCAAAACCACAAACTATTGATCGGTAACTCACCACGCGCTTCACGGGCTTCATTCACAGGGTGGGTGAATAACAGCATCTGGACTTCATTGAACAGCTGATGCCAGCGTGCAGCCTCCGCGCCTACGGGCAGCAAGCCGCGCACATTGCGTCCGGCAGCCTGCGACAAGGGCACGGTTTCGATGTCCGGCAATCGGTCGAGCCGCACATACCAGCGTTGCGGATGCGGCGCAAAAAACTCCATGCCCTGCCCGGCAAAATGCTCGTTCAATGACGCACACAGTTGCCCGACCTCATCCGTGCTGACTTTCACATTCGGCAACAACACCAGTTGTTCGCGTTGCAAACGCAAATGTGTTGGATCGGTACGCAGCCAGCAACCTTCGCCAAGCCCGTCAAACAAAGCTGAAATGGGCGCAATCGGCACATCCGGCTTACACGGCACGCCGAACATTACGCACAATAACTCCTCCAGCGAGCCCCCCTCCCCCGTTCGCCCTAAGCTTGTCGAAGGGTCTGAGCCCGTCGAAGCACCGCGTGCCAACATCTTCTCCAATGCAGGCAAATGCAAACCCGCGCAAACTTCGGCGGCAAAATCTTTGGGGAGGAATAAATCAGTGATAACCAGATGGACGCTTTTCATGGCGGCGAGTTTAGCATTTACGAGAATGGCTGAATCGCCCAACTTGGCATATTGTTAGCCTGAAGCCACCCCGGGTTGCGTTACATTTTATCCGTATGCAACAATCAAACATTGTTGAACAACACGAGTTGCTACAAACTCGGACATTCTGACTGGGAAATCAACTGAGCATCACCTGTGCGTGATACCAACTCAAAGCAAAGAGCCGCATATAGCGGCTCTTTCATTTGGTGCATCTTTCAGCTTGTTAGCGTCCAGAGCGCAAATCCCAATCTACTGGTGCGGCGCATCCTAGTGCGGAAATATCATACAGTCAAGGAAATCGGACTAGAATCACCCACTCACACAGGGGAGATAATCATGCTGCATAAAATGCGCTATCGGCTGGCACTCGATTTGGGGTCAACCTCGCTCGGCTGGGCGATGATCCGGCTCAATGCGGACAACGAGCCTTGTGCCGTGATTAAGGCGGGTGTGCGCATTTTCTCGAATGGGCGAAATCCAAAAGACGGCTCCTCACTGGCGGTGACACGCCGCGAAGCACGCGCCATGCGCCGCCGCCGTGACCGACTGCTCAAACGCAAAGCGCGCATGATGCGCACACTTATCGAATACGGCTTCTTTCCCACCGAAGAATCGGAGCGCAAGGCGCTGGAAACCATGAACCCATTTGCTTTGCGCGCTAAAGGGTTGGATGCGGCACTCACCCCTCCAGAATTTGGCCGCGCGCTGTTCCACATCAACCAGCGGCGCGGGTTCAAGAGCAATCGCAAGACAGATAAAAAAGATAACGACAGCGGCGCGTTGAAAACTGCCATCAGCAAGGTGCGCGCAACCATTGAGGCCGAAGGCTGCCGCACGGTGGGCGAATGGCTGAACAAGCGCGATGTAGCAGGTCAAACCGTCCGCGCCCGTTACCATCAGGACAAAACCATCAAGGACGATGGCAAGACAAAAATCGACAAGTATTACGATCTGTACATCGACCGCGCCATGATCGAGCATGAGTTTGATGTGCTGTGGGCAAAACAGGCAGAATTCAATTCGATATTATTCAACGAAGCAGCCCGTGACGATCTGAAAGATGTGTTGTTGCATCAGCGACCGCTCAAGCCTGTCAAACCGGGGCGCTGTACATTCATGCCTGAAGAAGAACGTGCACCGTTAGCCTTGCCCAGCACACAGCGTTTTCGCATGTATCAGGAGGTCAACAACCTGCGCATCTTGCGCGAGGGATTGAAGGAAGAGCAGCTGACATTGAAACAGCGCGACGAACTTATCGCTGCACTGGAAGAAAACAGCAAATGCAGTTTTATGAAAATCAAAAAATTGCTCGGCGTGGGCGGCGCAGTCCAATTCAACTTTGAAGACCCGAAACGCGAGGAACTCAAAGGCAATACCACCAGCGCCATCTTGGGAAAAGACGGTCACTTCGGGCCGGCGTGGTTCAAGTTCGATGAAGAAAAACAAGATGCCATCGTGCTGCAATTGGTCAAAGAGGAAAACGAAGCCAAGCTCGTGCGCTGGCTGCAAGATGAAACAGGTGTTGATGAAAAGTGCGCAGAGGCTATCGCCAATGTTGGTCTGCCGGAAGGTTATGGCAGTCTGTGTGCTTTGGCTCTGGCGCGTATTCTGCCGGAACTGCGCCGCGATGTGGTGACGTATGACAAAGCCGTGCAAGCCGCTGGTTTCGACCACCACAGCCACATCAGCCCATCGTCCACGGGCGAAATTTTGCTGGAGCTGCCTTACTACGGCAAGCCTTTGCAGCGTCATGTTGGCTTTGGTAGCAACGATCCGAAAGACAGCGACGAAAAGCGCTACGGTAAAATTGCCAACCCTACCGTGCATATTGGGCTGAACCAGGTTCGCCTTGTGGTGAATGCCCTCATCAAACGCTACGGTCACCCCAGCGAAGTGATTGTTGAGGTGGCGCGCGACTTGAAGCAAAGTAAAGATCAGCGTGATGAAGAAAGCAAGCAACAAACAAAGAATCAAGAGCGCAATAAGCGATTTCGTACCGACATTGCGAATGTGCTGAGCATCAGTGAAGAGCGTGTTAAACGCGCAGACATTGAAAAAATGATTCTATGGGAAGAGCTTAATCAGAAAAATGCTGCCGACCGTCAATGCCCTTACTCCGGCGTACAAATCAGCGTAACCATGTTGTTGAGCGACGAGGTGGAAGTCGAACACATCCTGCCATTTTCGCAAACGCTGGACGATAGCCTCAACAACAAAACGGTGGCGCTCCGTCAGGCCAACCGCGTCAAGGGCAATCGCACACCTTGGAACGCATTTGGCGCGCAAAGCACGGCAGGCTTTGACTACGCTGGCATCCTCGCCAGAGCAGAACAAATGCCCAGAGGTAAGCGTTACCGTTTCGGCGAAGACGGCTACCAGCGCTGGCTGAAAGACGATGCGGGATTTTTGCCTCGCGCGCTGAACGACACGCGCCACATGAGCAAGGTGGCGTTTGAATATATGAAATTGATCTGCCCGAATACCCGCGTCATCCCCGGCCGCATGACCGCGATGCTGCGCGCAAAATTCGGACTGAACGATGTGCTTGGCTTGAACGGCGAAAAGAACCGCAACGACCACCGCCACCATGCTGTAGATGCCTGCGTAATTGCAGTGACCGATCAAGGCTTGTTGCAGCGTTTCGCGAAAGCCAGCGCCAGCGCGCGCGAAAAACAGCTTAACCGCCTCGTGGAAAACATGCCGCTACCTTGGGAAAGCTATCGGGATCATGTGCAGCGCGCTATAGACGCTATATGGGTGAGCAACAAACCGGATCACAGCCACGAGGGTGCAATCCATGAGGACACAGCATATCGTCCGCCGTTTTTGGATAATAAAAACATGTGGAGAACGAGAGGTATTGGTGGAGATAATCCCAACGAAAAGAAGCATGACTCAGACGCAATTGTTGCTATAAATAGTTCTCAAAATATGAATCGCCACAGCTGTGATGAAAATGGCGCGCCTAGACCATATAAGGGATACGTTGGTGGAAGCAACTATTGCATTGAGATTGTGCGCAATGAAAAGGGTAAATGGGAGGGGGAAGTGATCTCTACTTTTGATGCGTATCAGTTGGTGCGTGAACACGGAATAGCAAGGCTGCGGAATCCAACTTTGAGCCTAAGCGGAAAACCGTTGGTGATGCGATTAGTAATTGGCGACTATGTGCGAGCATCCTTTAAAAACGACACAAGGCTGCTTTCTGTGAAAAAGATCAAATCAAACGGTAGTTTTTTTGTTGCTCAACATCAGGAAGCGAATGTTCGGCAGCGTGAGGATGAAAAAGACCTTTCTTTGATTTACGGTTCTTTCAGTGCCGGATCGTTACAAAAAGCACGTGGGCGATTTGTCACCATTTCACCTATCGGCGAACTTCGCGCCCCCGGCCTCAAGGAGTAAGAGCGATGATAGGCCGCATCGTCGAAGTGGCAGATGACAAGCGGCACTTGTTCCTCTCACGCGGCTTTATGGTGGTGCAAGATACCGAGGGCGAACGCAAAGAACTGGGTCAGGTTCCGCTGGATGATGTCGCGGCAGTGATCGCCAATGCGCATGGCCTGAGCTATACCAATAACCTGTTGGTGGCACTGGCCGAGCGGTGCGCACCCTTTGTGCTGTGCGCCGCCAACCACAACGCGGTGGGCATGGTGTTGCCGATTGATGGCAACTATCAGCAGGCCAAGCGTTTCGATGCGCAGATCGCCGCTAATCAGCCGCTGATAAAACGGCTATGGGCGGAAATCGTCAAATCAAAACTTCAACAGCAAGCGGCTGCGCTTGAAGCTGCTGGCGCACCATTTGTTCCGCTATCAGCCTTGGTTCGCAAGGTGCGCGCGGGCGACCCGGATAACTTTGAAGCACAAGGGGCACAGCGCTACTGGGGGCTGTTGTTTGGCGATGAGTTCCGCCGCGACCAACAAGGCGCCGGCCTCAATGCCATGCTCAACTATGGTTATACCGTTCTGCGCGCTGCCACCGCGCGCGCGGTGGTTGCGGCGGGGCTGCATCCAACTATCGGGCTGCACCACAGCAACGAGGGTAACGCCATGCGCTTGGTGGACGATCTGATGGAACCCTTTCGCCCGATGATCGACCTGAAAGTCTGGCAATTGCACAAGCAAGGCGAAGGTCAGATTACACCGGAGAGCAAGCGCGCATTGGTGAAAACGCTGTACGACGATATGCAAACCAGTGCTGGCGCAACTCCTGTGATGGTCTGCGCGCAAAAACTCGCCACGTCATTGGCGCAAGTTTTTATGGGCGAAAAAGATAAACTCGACCTGCCCTTTCCGGGTTTGCCGCTCAACTTGGCCGCATCATTTCAAGACGATTAACGTGCCATGCTTTCCGGGTATCGCTTTATGTGGATAGTGGTGATGTTCGATTTGCCGGTGGTTGAAAAAGTGGAGCGCAAAGCCGCTACCGACTTCCGCAATGCCTTGCTCGACATGGGTTTCGAGATGTCGCAGTTTTCCGTTTACATGCGTTTTTGCAGCAGCCAAGGCCAAGTGGACACCTACTGCATACAAGTAGAAAAAAGTTTGCCTAAGGGCGGCAAAGTCAATATCCTACAGTTCACCGACAAGCAGTACGAGCGCATCATCACTTTTCGCGGAAAAGCCAAACAGCCGAGAAATAAATCACCGGACCAGTACGATCTTTTTTGATGAAACCCATCTTTTTATCCGCCCAGAAACGCAGCAACCACCTAGTAAATCAGGTAGTTGCTGTGTTGCCAGTTTAGCAGATTGGGATTTGCGCTCTGACCGGAACCCTGTCGATGTGACAGTGTAACTGGTAAAAAGTTTAGCAGATTGGGATTTGCGCTCTGACCGGAACTGCATACGTACTGATAATAACTGTTTGGAAAGTTTAGCAGATTGGGATTTGCGCTCTGACCGGAACAGGCTGCGTTGCCCCCTGCCCGTGTCTTTGAGTTTAGCAGATTGGGATTTGCGCTCTGACCGGAACCGAAATAGCCATCATGTACTTATTTGAGCAAAGTTTAGCAGATTGGGATTTGCGCTCTGACCGGAACCCGTTGAGCCTTACGGTTCACGCGGCGGGCAGTTTAGCAGATTGGGATTTGCGCTCTGACCGGAACGGTGTTGATGGCTTGCTGCAATTCCTGCCGAGTTTAGCAGATTGGGATTTGCGCTCTGACCGGAACCCAGACGCGAGGCGGATTGCTTGCCATGTCAGTTTAGCAGATTGGGATTTGCGCTCTGACCGGAACCTAGCCGACAACGTTGTAAACGCACCACTTAGTTTAGCAGATTGGGATTTGCGCTCTGACCGGAACTTCTGGTCGGTTTGGTGGTCGCACTTAAATAGTTTAGCAGATTGGGATTTGCGCTCTGACCGGAACCTAGGAACTCTATCTGTTAGACCGCATTTTAGTTTAGCAGATTGGGATTTGCGCTCTGACCGGAACAGGTGCTACCACCTTAAGCATTATCGCATCAGTTTAGCAGATTGGGATTTGCGCTCTGACCGGAACCCACATTGCGCGCTGTCCATGCCAGCCATTAGTTTAGCAGATTGGGATTTGCGCTCTGACCGGAACCGACTTGCCAAGTTGGTGAATCCGATTGCTAGTTTAGCAGATTGGGATTTGCGCTCTGACCGGAACCATACCTGCGCAGTGGTTGAGCGTGGGGTAAGTTTAGCAGATTGGGATTTGCGCTCTGACCGGAA
>JAHFQZ010000004.1 GCA_023259055.1 Nitrosomonadales bacterium | reverse complement strand
AACGGAAGCGCTATACCAACGAATGAATAATGCAACGGTATTGCACGGGGGCTGTTCCCGTGCTGCATCATTTTAGTGCGATCAGTTTCTCGAGTATCTTTGCATAATAGTACTGACGCAGATTCTGTCTGGCCATAAGTAGAATCAGGAGTACCAGTACAAAATGGATGCCGGTGGCAAAACCGGGTTGTGTGGCGTACTGCCAAGCGTAAAGCGATGCCAAACTCAGTCCTACGACTACACTTGTGACAGAGAGCGCCAGGAAGAGTTTTTTGCGTCTGATGGCCCGCTTGGCAAAACGGAGTTCGGAATCAGTCATGCTCATGTGCGCGTACCCAATCGGTTCAATGGAAATAAAAACAAGCTTAACAAACAACTACCCGAGCAATCCCTCAATCGGTTTATTCAAATTTGACCAGCTTGGCCCCTTTATTGCCTGCTTACCTGTGCATATAGAATAAACATAATCCCGCCCACAACTCATTATTTATCTTTGTATTTGCACTTACAGATACTCTTCCTGACGTATTGAATAATTTGCTTTATCTCTGCATCAGTAAAGGTTTCCTGCCAGCTTGGCATCGCATCGGCAAACCCTACCGAAACCCCGCCGGATTTGACAACCTTGAAAAGAAACTCATCTGTTCGAGCTGATAGCAGATTGGCATCGCTCAAATTACGGGGCTTCACCCCTTCACCGAGAGTGTCTGCAAGAGCACCATCCCCCTTCCCTGTTTCTCCGTGGCAAGGAGAACAATTCGCAATGAAGTTATCCTTGCCCGCCTCCCCGGTGTACGTTCCAGTATTAACAGGATCGATCTCAGTATGAGAGCGACTTCTTTCTTTCTTTAACGGTTCTTTAGCGAACCCAGCGTTGGCAAAGACCATCATGCTCAAACACAGAACGATAGAGATCGCTCTCACTTGATACCTTTTCATTTTGTGCTCCTTTTTCTGGTTATCAAAAATTCAGTTTAGGGTTAGCCTCATTTGTTGGGCACGCTACGCTCAGCCCAGTCTACGAACCTATTGAAAAATTTTTATTCAGTTGCAGGATCCATTGAATCCATGGGATACACAGCCTTACCACCTGAGTTCGCTGTCTCTTCGCGCCTCTTCCGTTCAACGGAGGGCCATTGCCGTGCCCCCAGGATATGGTTCGCCACAACATGACCACAGGCAAGGCGGTCACGCACTGACACACCCCCCCTGTAGTTGGCCTCAAGGTGAAGTCCGGGAATATGCTGCAGACGGGCCGTGATTGCGTGCATTCGTGCTTGGTACGCGCCGTGATATGCGGGTAGCGCCTCCTGATGCCTATCGATACGCACCATCTCTGGATCGGCTTTTAGATCTACTAGCGGACGCAACGTTCTGAGCGTCTCGTCCATGAGACGCTCGTCGTCCCAGTCAGCCACCTGAGGTGCGCGTGCACCGCCAAGATATGAAGTCAGCAGGACTTTTCCCGGCGGCGCCCGATCCGGAAACAGGGTGCTCATCCATAAGTTGCCCGTCAGGGCTGCACTTTCCCCCTTCGGCGCCAGAAATCCGGTGCCATCCAGGGGATGTCCCACAGCGCCGCGAGCTATCCCCGCATGCACAATAGTCACACCAGCATAGCCAATGCCGCGCAGCAACTCTGCCAGTTCGTTGTCCAATGAAGCAACGAGTGCGGCCGCTGCAGGAGCCGGTGTTGCCACGATTACATGGCATGCGGACACAGTGCGCTGTCCATGTGGCGCTGACGCCGTAGCCAGCCAGCCGTCCTGCTCACGAACCAATTCTTCTGCAGTATGGCCAGTGCGTAAATTGATACCGGAGGTTTTGGACAAGGTCTCCACCAGCGTACTCATGCCACCACGAAATGAAAAGGTTTCGGTAGTGCAAGCCGTGCGACGGCGCAATATTCGGTTAATCAGAACCCCTGCGCCGATGCTGCCATAACGTTGTTCTAGTGCAACAAGACGCGGGAGAACGGCAGCGGCGCTGGCCTGATTTGCATCCCCCGCCAGCGTCCCGGCAATGAATGGCTCCATGGCCTTTTCCAATATTTCATGGCCAAGCCGGCGGGTAATAAATTCGCTAACCGACTCGTCGGCTCGTCCACTGGAGAAGATGAACGGTTCGGCCAGCAAGCGTAATTTGCCGCGCAGACTCCATAAGGGCGAAGCCACCATGGCACCCATGCGCATGGGTAACGCCTTCAGACGGCCTTGGTGCAACAGGTAACGGCGTGCCTCAGCAGTCGGTAAACGAGCTGTCTTTGCCGATTCCAACCCTGTCTCGCGTACCAGCTCTACAACCTCGGGGCGAAAATTCAATACCATGGCCGCAGCGCGCTCGGTGAGATAGCCATCCTGCAGGGTACTCATGATCTTGCCGCCTGGGCGTTTCTTGGTTTCCCATACTTCGACGGATAGGCCGCTACGCGCCAGCCACCAAGCTGAGGCAAGCCCAGAGATGCCACCGCCAATAATCAGTACATCAACTTTATCCATCGCTATCCGTTGGCTTCTGTTTTGCCCAATCAAATTTTACTTGCTTGCCTTAAGTTGCGCCTTCATTTTTTCGAGCAAATCCTGCCCAAGCAAATCGCCGGGGTTTTCTCGCGCGGCAACAAAATTCCGGATGGTGTCGAAACGTTTATCGGCTTCGGGGTTATCCTTGAGGCGCGGCACGCGGTCACGCGCGATTTCATAAGCATCGAAGCTCAATTCCTGCATCCCGAATCCCTTCATGCGTTGTACCGCGCGCATCATGGCGCTATTGCGGAAGCGCGTCAGGTCGCTGGAAGTAATGCGCGCAAGGCCTTCCTTGCGGGCATTGAATTCGGCGGCCTTCTTGATGCCTGCCCGGTTGAAGTCGGGTGCAGACAACACACGAGCCAAGGCATCTTCATCCCATTCCACCCCGCCGGTTAGCTGGGCGATAGCTTCCTCAACATCAGCCCGTTCCACCGTTGTGGCGCGCCGTTTCTTTGCAAAATGTTCTGAGGCGCTTTCCAGAGCAGGTGCAACAAACATCCGCACTTGGGGTGCCTTATCAGCGAGAAACTCTGCAATCATCTGGTCAGATTCATCAGTCCATGGCAAATTGCGACCCGGTTGGGATTCTGATTCCAGTCTGTCCAAAAGCTTGATATTGACTTCCAGTCTGCCTTCGGAACGGGCGACATCTTCGGCAACCGCGCGTACACCTTCCTGTAGAAAAGATGGCATGGCTGCCAAGCGTTCACGGGCCTGTTCACTCCAAGGAAGCGCATCACCGGAAACTGGCTTTGCCGCCTGTGCATTATGCTGGATTGTTTCCTCCACTCCGCTGGATTGCGAACCCGGTCGGGGTGGCCCACCGTTTCCGAAACGCTTTGCGGACAAGGTAGCCAAGTGCTCTTCCGTCACCTCATGCATACCCAGTTCATGCACATAACTCTCGGCACGGCTCTTGACCATCTTGCGCAGAAAGGAAGGGACGCGCGACAGGCGTTTCTCTGCCTCCTCGTTCCAGACAAGTTTCTTTGGTTGCTCAACCAAGGGTTCGATGACGGCAGACCCATCAGGTATATGGATGCACCAGGGGTCTGTATCCATGAGACTGTCGCCCATTGCGAGAGGGCGCGCACGGCAGCCACCGCACAACTTCTGAAATTCACAGCTACCGCACTTTCCTTGCAGCTTGGGATTGCGCAAGGATTGAAAGGTGGGCGATTGATTCCAGATATCCCAGAATTTCTGGTCGCGGATACTGCCTTCTTCGTCGGGAATATAAGGGCAAGCTGTAACGCCGCCTTCCGGAGTAATGCGACAATAATGAATGCCCGCTAGGCAGCCACCGCCTTCGTAGCCAGCAGCCCGGGTAAGGGTTGATCCGGGATCGCGTTGATAGGCGATGCGTTTGTAATGTGGTGCACAGCGAGCGCGGATTAGCATACCCTGGCTTTGTTCCTGGGCTGCCACCAACTGGTTAAGCACACGCTCATAAGTGATGGGGCTGATATCCGACATGGATTCGCCGCGGCCGGTGCAAACCAGAAAAAATACATTTAAAACTCTCGCCCCAGCGGCTCGTGCAAAATCAATCATCGCTGGGACTTCGCCGGCATTGGATTCGGTAACAGAAAAATGTATCTGGAAGGGTAAATCGTGGCGTTTGCAGGCCTCTATGCCATTCAAGGTTTTATCCCATGCACCGGGAAGTCCACGGAAGGCATCATGCTTTGCTGGGTCGAGCGAATCAACACTAATGCCGGCACCCATCGCTCCAGCGGCCTTCAGTGATTGCACACGTTTATCGGTGAGCGCAACTCCATTTGTTCCGACCACCATGGAAAGGCCAAGTTTAGTGCCATGAGCCACCAATGCCTCCAGATCACCGCGCATCAGAGGCTCGCCACCGGTGAGGACGACCATGGTTTCAGTGCTGCGGCCCGCAACATCATCAAGCAAACCACACACCTCTTCCGTCTTGAGCTCTTTTTCACCGCCGCACTTCAATGTTTCGGCGTCCATATAGCAATGTGCGCAGGCAAGGTTGCATCGATTTGTCAGGTTAATGGCAAGCAAAAACAAATCGCTTGCCCCGGCATTGGGAGTGTATGGCATATTCATAGACGTTCTCTTACAGGCTTGGGTTGCTGCGCGGATCCTCGGGATTCATGTGGAAATATCCCTTGGACTGCCATTCTTGTTTTACAGTGCTCACAGTGGCGAGATCGATGTGTGATAAATTATTGCGGTGTGCCCAGCTCTCCACTTCCTTGATCAACATGCCACGTACCATGTCCGGTGCTTTGCTAAGACTAATGCGTGCATCTTCATCCCATGGCATGGTTTCACTGACTTTGCCTGATCCGGATTTAAAAGTATCCAGCACCTGCCTTACAGAATCCGCAGTAATTTCTTTCAAACCGTTTTTGGCTGCGATTGAGACGATTGCGTTGCGTGTCATATCGCGGCTCATGCCTTCTGGTAAGCCTTGCATTATTTTTTCTGCTTCACTGCTCCAAGGCAAGGCACTGGTATTAGCAACACTTGCTTTTTTACCGAAGCCAAAGGGGCAACCACTTCGCGCCACCTTGGAAGCCGGCGTAGTTTGCTCCTTCATGGTTTTTTCCATTTCACCACGGGCCAACTTGAGGCCGTTTTCGGCCACTTCCAGGGTAATTTCAGCGTAACCATTTTGTTGGGCAAAATTCTCAATGCTCTGCTTGCAGTTGTCGCGCATGAAGCCTTCTGGTACCCGCATCAGACGCGCCAGCGCAGCGACCTGCCAATGAAATTCTGCAGGACTGGATGCTGAGGTCTGGGTATTTGGTTCTGGCGTTTCAGTGTCAAGAAACGGTTGAATGTGTTTTGCTTCCACCGCAACACACTTTTCCTGGCGGGCTTTTTTCTCGGCACGCATACTGAGATTGCCGCGCACTGAAAGATCTTTAACGGTGAGCAAAAGCGCGACAGCCTCGTCGGACCAGCGCATGACCTCCTCTGCTTCGGGTTTGCGTTTCAGCTCTCCGGCATCATAGGCCGCAACAATTTCACCCATCGCCTGTTCCGCATGGCTAGGCATGAGTTGGGCAGTCGCTTCATCCACAATCCTCTGGGTGATGACGGTATGGCCATGCTGCTGGGCATATCGCAGTATGGCCATGCGCGCCATGTTGCGTACAAAAGATGGCACGCGCTCCATTCTGGATTCGGCTTCATGAGTCCAGGATGTGGTAACTTCGGACACAACATCTACCTCTGGCTGATGTTCACGCATGCTGAGCAAAATGGAACAATCCACATTTTGCAACAAATGCTCACTATTGCCACCGATATCAAGCTCATCATCTGCATGAATGCCCAATTTACCGACGATCAGCAGCGATGGCTTAACTCTTTTGACATACTTTTCGATGGCATCGTGCGGTTTGCCATCCAGCAGCTCTGTTTCTATGTCGACGCCAAAATCCTTGGCAATGGATCGGGCGACAATCAGATGACCGTCATATATCTTAGCCAATCCTGAATCAATGATTTCTTCGTGTAATTTTTCCTGATCCTTGAATTTGAATACCTTGCCTGCTTCTTCAGACAGCACGCCGGCAATGCGGTTAAACGCGACATAATGATAATAGGGATCAAAGGCGGCGATAACCTTGACGGAAACCTGCCAGTGTTCGGCTAATGCCAAGGCTGTAAGCAACCCCCCATAGGCCTTGGGCGAGCCATCCACTGCAACGACAATTGGACCTTCCTTGATTGAACGTCCAGGCTCCTTAATGATAAGCGTATCGATAGCTGAACGCCGTGCCACCCGATCGCATACGGTACCCAATCGGCTGCCTTTTATAGCGCCGAGGCCCAATGCGCCCATAACGAGCAAATCATAAGCACCTGAATTTGTTTCCTGTGTGAGCGCGCGGTAATTTTTTCCTTCCAGGGAGCAACGTTTGAATTTGATACTAAGCTGAGCACATTCGGCTGCTGCCTGATCAAGATAAGAATCGGTAATAATTGATAAACCACGGGTAATCAGATCGTCGTGCACATCCCGTTGGCGCTCCAGCTCCTGCTCTTGCTTAAACTGTTCGGGCAAGCCGCCTTCCATTTGGCGGAAGCGCATATCATGCAGCTTGGCAGCATAGACGTGTGCGCCTGTGATCACGGAGTTATCGGCCAATCCCGCTAATTCCGCCGCACTCCGCATGGCGGCATTAGCATGATCGGAGGAATCCAGCGCAACCAGAATACGTTGATGCAAACGGGCGCCAAGTGATGGGTGGAACTCTTCGGCAACGGCCAGAGAAGCTTGGGACGTCATGTGATACACCTCTTTGCTTTAATCTTTGAAAATATTGAAACGCATATACGCGAATTATATGGCAAATTCAGACGCCATATGTTTTGAAAAAGAAAATAATTTTTACTACCCACAAAATGAGAGAGGTATATCCTAGGATTTTCATCCGTTGGACATACCTCGCTCAAACCATCTATTACTACAGGTTCTATATATCAGGCCTACTTGCACACCTCAACATTCGGGTGAACTTTCGTCATGACAAACCCTTATTATTTGACAACCTTTAATGAAACCTCGCCTGCCTGATGCCTGTTGCCGCCAGCCACAAACCCGCCGCCAACCAGATCAGAACCAGGAGCACGTCCGGTCATGTCGGACTCAACCATCTCCTGCACTTCCTTGAACTCTTTGCTCTTCGATGCATTGAGAGCATCTACATCGCCAGGAATAGGCTTGAAGGTTGACTTCGGGTTAAGGTATTCAGCTACGCTCTTTGGTGGCGGAACATCCTGCATTGCGCGGATAAAGGCGATGATATCCCAGATATCCTGATCCTGCAGAACGTTACCCCAATTTGGCATTGACGAAGAAAGCGATACAGACTCACCACCGCCCTTGATTACATTAAACAACTCAAGATTGGTCTTCTTTTGCATGTATTCGCCGCGAGTCAATGTTCTTGGACGCGGATTCAGTTCAGAGGCACTGGGGCCATCACCGTGCATCAACCAGCCGTGACAAGCGATACAGTAGGAATAGTAATAGGTTTTTCCATGATTTGGATCGGCGCCTGCAACCAGTGTTGCACCAAATGTAGGAGACCAGTTGTTAGTCCATTGATCGTATACGGATTTATCAGTCACACCATCAGACGCAGGCTTTTTCACCCGATCCCACAATTCCGTCTTGAGGCTACCTTTAGCTGCTGTACCATAGCCACTGTCCGTCTTGTAAGTCTTGGTATCGGAGTTAGAGCGCTTGCCTACACCCGTCAGGTAATCAAACGGTGCAATGCCATAGGTGCTACCACCCTTACCCTGCTCCATGTCATCGCCTTCTTTCAGAAACGCGGCTGATGCAGCCTTCGCTTCCGCTTCAGTTACGGTAGGGCACTCTACCTTCTGCCCTCCGGCGGTGCAGCGCTTTTCTGCAGCAAAAGCTGATGCACTCCCCCACATCATGCCTAAACTTGTTATTGCAATTAGGCCTATTTTCAACTTGGCATTCTTCATTTTCAATTTCTCCCTCTTTAGACCACCCCCGCAAGGGGATGGTCGGTTATTCATCAGTATCTGTTCACAAAGGGTAAATTACAGACCCTTCGCGCGTTCCGCTACAGTAAGCTGACCCTCTTCCAGCAAGCCAGGCAGCTTTTGCGCTTCAGCATATTCACCAACAGCAAGGTTGGAAGGACCTTTCTTAGGATCATCAACAAAGAACGCCGCTCTCATTTCCAGATGCAACGGTCCGCAGAAGTGCGTACAGAAGATTTCATATTCGCCTGCAATATCCGCCGTAAACTCATGCACTGAGGTCACTCCGCGTGGCAGATCCATATTGGATCTCTGACCATAAGGACCATAGATCGTCAAACCCATCGTGACATCAGGATTCTTGGTGATACCGGACGCCTTGTCGATATTGGTAGCAAACAAACGCACCTTGTCGCCCTTATTCACCCGCACCTGCCGAGGAATGTAGCCGTAGCTGAAGGCCTTCATGTGAATTTCTTTGACGCCATCAACAGTCTTGATACCTGGTGGGGTATTTTCCTTGGGAATAAAGTATCTCTTCGAGAACGCACGATGAGGAGGATCAAGCAGATCGGTCCTGCCTGAAATCAAACCACCATTCTCTGCCTCGCCCTTGGTCCAATCCTTGATCAAATAAGCCATCAGGCCCTTGGCGTTATGCGGCTCGCCATCCACCGGCATAATCCTCAAGGTCTTGCCGTAGGTTGGGCTCTTTTCGCGCGCATCCCACATCTCGAAGTTAACCGGGAATACAATACCCGTTGGGCTGAACAGACCGGTTGAGAACTTGTTCAGAGCCATCACGTAGGAGTTATCCGGAGCGATGGAAATATGACCCGTTCTATAGTGAGTAGGGATTTCATCAACCACTTCAAGCTTTGCGTAAGATACTTTTACGTTAGCATCCGCCACGAAACAGCTCTCATAGACGTATTTGGAAGTCAGGCCGTCGGGACTATCTATACCAGCCCTGTAGGAACCGCCATCCTTGTTATACACGTCCATTACCGAATGCAGAGGACCTGCGCAGGTTGGCAACACCTTCTTTACCGCCAGTTTTTCGACATCGATGATAGTCATGGTTGCCGAGAGCTTGTCGCTCACTGCCACCATGGTGCTTTCAGGATTGATGTCCGTGCCGTGTGGATTCTTGCCTACCGGTATTTCCTTGATCAGCTTGAAAGGGCTGGTAGAAAATACACCCACGGTGGAGTGATAGTAGTTACCCGCAAATACATACTTACCATTCCTGGTTGCATCAATGTAGTCCGGAGCACTTGGAGAGGGACCCCAGTCAATCACTTCAGTTTTGCCTGACTTGATATCGACCTTGGCCATCTTGCCGCTATATTCACCCGTTGCAAACAGGTTTTTGCCATCGGTGCTCATTGCAATATGGTGAACCCCGAACGGGAAAGGCAGCGCAATGATTCTTGCCAAATAGCCTGTTTGAAGATCAAACTCGCAAATCGTGTTGGCACCCTTGTCGTTCAGATAGACGTATTTGCCATCCGGCGTTCCATTCTTGTTACCTTTGTTAGAGCCGCCGAATGAAATTTCGTGCGTGTCTACACCGCAATCTATGTGGCGATAGGTCTTGAAACTAGGAAGGCCTATGACCGCCATCTTGCCGTCCACACCGCCGGACGAGTACAGGATCATCGGATCAATGGTTGGCGTATCCTTACCACCCGGAACCGCATTCTGCCATCCTGGAATGGCCAATGATTTGTCAGCATCCGCAGCATTAGCTGCTCCTGACATCAAGCAACTCGCTGAAAGAGCGACTGCTATAAATAACTTATTTTTGCCTTGCATTATTACCTCCCATGTACGCAACTGCTTAATAATTAGGATAGCGCGGTGTTGCCGCCGACCATCAACCCTGACATCCACTTACAGCCCTGCAAATACTCATGTTGCTCATTACACTACCTTTACTATCTTTAATACACTTACTTGATTCGGTGACTTGGCATCCAACTACTCCCGCCACTACTGCGGCGTTTTGACGCACCCTCATCAGGTTCGAATATTTACATCGTCCAAACCCCGCATGTTTGATCTAGATCAAAAAAAAGCGGAAATAATTTCACTTAGCTCTTCTTGCTGCAGGACTCGACATCGGAGCGAATCCCTAATATTCAGCGTAACCGCTGGCCCAAATTATATTGTTTAATCGAGTATACGGCTCAGCTGCACGCATGGGCGGCTGTACGACAATTTATAAATGGTTAGCAGTGTATCGTAAACAGCCTTTTGTATTATTAGCCACCGTGTTTTTTGGGAAAGCGCTGAATAATTCGCTGATTTACAGCCGCAATCACGCAACACACTTAATAATCAACTCCACGCCTTAAATAGCTGCTCCCCGGATAACCGCGGCTCATAGCGAAAATGCTGAGCGACCAATGCCACATTTTCATAAAACCGTCATATATCCTTCATCAATGCTTCACATTCGACGCTTAAGATTCCCCTGTCGCAATAAGGCGGCTTTAAATAAATGACCGGGAGAATTTGATGAAACAAAAGAAGCTAATCGTTGCCACGCTGACCGCGGCAATCGCATTACCCGTATCGGTTTTTGCCGAGAACAGTAACTTCACGTTTTACGGCAAGGCTGACGTATCTTACGACTCGGTCAATACTGGCAATGGCACTACTACCGTTAACGGCACTACAGCCGTTAACGGCGTCACCAAGCGCGTCGTGTCAAGCAACGTGTCCAAGTTCGGCTTTAAGGGTTCTGAAGATATGGGCGACGGACTGTCCGCAATCTGGCAAGTTGAACAACAGATCAACTTCGACGATGCGGCGAAAAACACGTTCGCAAGCCGCAATACTTTTGCCGGCTTGAAGAGCGAAACCCTGGGCACCGTGTTGTTCGGTATCCATGACACACCATACAAGATCGCCACCCGCAAGCTGGACGTGTTCGGCGACAACATAGGAGACAACCGCGCTTTGATGGGCGCGCCGAAAAGCGTTACCGCAGTCGCACCAAACGGAACGACCGGAGCTGCACCATTTGCCGGCGCGTCAAGCCAAGGTTTTGAACTTCGCCCTAACAACGTGCTGGCTTATATCAGCCCGGCATTCGCTGGCGTGACTGCAGCAGTGGCGACCGTAAACCTGACGGAGCAAAATTACGACAGTACCCATAAGGCAAACAGCGCACTGAGCCTGGCGGCGATGTATGACGTAGCACCGTTCTACGGTTCGGTGGCGCATGAATCGCACAAGCTGGAAACAGTAGCTGCGGGTGCTAAAGAATCCGCCACCCGTCTGGGCTTCGGCTTCAGACCTGAAGGCTTCGAGCTGGGCGCAGTGTATGAGAAGACCACCGACAACCTCGGCGCGGCGCAAGTGAATAAATATGGCCACAGTGCGCTCTATGTATCCGTCAAGTACAACATCGGTAACGATGCAGTGAAGTTCGGCTATACCAAAGCCGGTGTGCTAGGTACGGGCACGGCTCAGATTGTAAATAGCGGCGCGAGCCAAATCTCCGTCGGCTACGACCACGGACTGAGCAAACTCACCAAGGTATATGCCTTGTACACCAAGATCAGCAACGGAGCGGGAATCAACTACGGCTTCTCGCAGAGCTCTGGTGCGGCGACTACCGATTCCGGCGGATTCGGTTCATCGCCATCGGCGCTGTCCCTCGGCTTGCAGCATTCCTTCTGATTTGACGAAAGCAATCGTTGGGGGCATTCCATGCACCATGGTGCACCCAAAAAATAACGTGTCTCCTCGAAGACACGTTTTTTATTGTCGTTGCGTCCTTAATATTATTTGGAAGCGCATGATTTATTTCTGCTTGCCCAGCTCATACCAGTGTCGCGTGGCATTGGCGATTTTCACCACCAGCAGCATCACCGGCACTTCGATCAACACACCAACCACAGTCGCCAGCGCCGCGCCAGACTGGAAGCCGAACAGGCTGATTGCGGTAGCCACGGCCAGCTCAAAGAAGTTGCTCGCGCCGATTAATGCCGAAGGTGCGGCGACGCAGTACGCTACGCCCAAGCGGCGATTCAGCCAATAGGCCAGCCCCGAGTTGAACAGCACCTGAATCAGGATCGGCACAGCGAGCATCGCGATCACCAGCGGTTGCGCGACGATGGCGTTGCCCTGCAAGGCAAACAGCAACACCAGCGTCACCAGCAGGGCGCCCATCGAAAACGGGGTGATGCTTTCCATTGTCCTCTTGAACACGCCCTCGCCTTGCGCCAGCAACCGGCTGCGTAGCAGTTGCGAGATGATGACCGGAATCACAATGTAAAAAATTACCGAGACTAACAACGTATTCCACGGCACGGCAATGCTGGCGATGCCGAGCAACAACGCTACCAGCGGCGCGAAAGCGAAGATCATGATGGCGTCGTTGAGCGCCACTTGCGACAGCGTGAAATACGGATCGCCCTTCACTAGATTGCTCCACACGAACACCATCGCGGTGCATGGCGCGGCGGCCAGCAGTATCAGACCGGCGATATAGCTGTCGAGCTGATCCTGCGGCAGATAGTCGGCGAACACGTGGCGGATGAATAGCCAGCCGAGAAATGCCATCGAGAAGGGCTTCACACCCCAGTTGATGAATAGCGTGACACCCATGCCGCGCCAATGCTTCTTCACCTGATGCAGCGCGCCGAAGTCGATGCGCAGCAGCATCGGAATGATCATCACCCATACCAGCACGCCCACCGGAATGTTCACCTTGGCAACTTCCAGGCTGGCGACAGCCTGGAATACGTCCGGCAGGAATTGTCCGAGTACCACACCTGCGATGATGCACAACCCGACCCAGATGGTGAGATAACGCTCAAAAAGATTCATGACATCAGTCCTGTATGCGGCCGATCTCGGCGAGTTTCTGTTTCAGCGCCAGCTTGTCCAGCGACCCAATGGGCAAACTCATGAACAACTGGATGCGCCGCGCCAATTGGCTGTATGCAGTTTTGAATGCTGCGCGCTTGGCCTCGTCACCACCTTCCACACCTGCCGGATCGGGAATCCCCCAATGCGCCGTAGCGGGTCTGCCCGGCCAGATCGGGCAGACTTCACCCGCCGCGTTATCGCATACGGTAAAGATGAAATCAATTTCCGGGGCACCGGATGCGGCGAACTCATCCCAGCTCTTGCTGCGCAAACCTTCGATGCTGTGCCCTTGCTGCTGCAGCAATTCCAGCGCAAACGGATTGACCCGCCCGACCGGCTTGCTGCCCGCGCTGCACGCAATGAAACGCCCTTTGCCCAACGAGTTAAAAAGCGCTTCACCCAAAATGCTGCGCGCGGAATTGCCGGTGCACAACACCAGCACGTTGTATGGCTTGTCATGCAAGATGGACTCCCTTAGAAAGTGAATTGATTATTTATTCCCCAGCTTGCAGGCATCCGGATTCCCGCCGCAGCAGTTTTCCGTCAGATATACCACCATGCCGTTCATCACCGTGAAATTTGCTGCGTAATAAATAAAGCGTCCGTCCTGCCTGCTCTCAATCAGCCCGGCATGGCTGAGCGTTTTGAAATGGAACGACATGGTCGCCGGTGACACTTTCAGTTTGCCGGCCACCTGTCCCGCCGCCATTCCATCCGGGCCGCACGCCACCAGCACGCGATAAATCGCCAAGCGCGTAGGTTGCGCCAAAGCCGCCAATGCCTTTACCACCTGATCCGATTTCATCATTCAATATTTCCATCATCAAACGATTATCAAAACAACTGGCGCAATTTAATCACGGTTATTGCGAGTAAACAAGGCTGGCTGAAAAAATACTCGCAGAACCCAGTTGGTGCAAAATACCGAATGAAAAACCGTAATAATCCTGTCACATTCACGCTCTAACATGCGCTCTGCAACAAAATGTTGTTGGTTTATCTGGCACCTCTGAAACAGCTGCGTCACACTTAAACAATGGAGACATTATGAACGGCAAGCTCAAGCAACTCATCATCGGCATCACCGCCGCCACTGCATTAGCTTATGCGGGCGCGAGCCAGGCAATCGACATAACCGGTGCCGGTGCAACCTTCCCTTACCCGATCTATGCCAAATGGGCAGAAGCTTACAAGGCTCAAACCGGTATCGGAATGAATTACCAGTCCATTGGCTCCGGCGGCGGCATCAAACAAATCACAGCCAAGACCGTGGATTTCGGCGCATCCGACATGCCACTCAAGCCTGATGAGCTGGAAAAGAATGGCCTGATGCAGTTTCCAACCGTGGTCGGCGGTGTGGTTCCTGTAATCAATGTAGCCGGCATCGGGGCAGGCACGCTGAAACTGGACGGTACGACACTGGCCAACATTTATCTGGGCAAAATAACCAAGTGGAATGATCCCGCTCTGGTCGCGCTGAACAAGGACATCAAGCTACCCGATGAAAATATCACCGTGGTGCATCGCTCGGACGGTTCCGGCACAAGTTTCATTTTTACCAACTACCTGTCCAAGGTAAGCGCTGAATGGAAATCCACTATAGGTGAAAGTACCGCCGTTTCCTGGAAAACCGGAATTGGCGGAAAAGGCAACGAAGGAGTGGCTGCCAACGTGCAACGCATGAAGAACACTATCGGATATGTGGAGTATGCCTATGCACTGCAAAACAAAATGAACTTCGTGCAAATGAAGAATCACGATGGTCAGTTCGTCAAGCCGGATGAAAACAGCTTCAGGGCTGCTGCAGCCGGCGCACAGTGGGATAAAGCGCCGGGCTTCTACAAAATTCTGACCAACGAAGCGGGCAAGGAAAGCTGGCCAATCAGCGGTGCGACTTTCGTCCTGATGCACAAAACACAAGAAAAACCGGAAACAGGCAAAGAGGTTCTTAAGTTCTTCGATTGGGCTTATGACAAAGGGGAAAAACTGGCTGTCAACCTGGACTACGTGCCTCTGCCTGAAAATGTAGTGAAGCTGATTCGTGCAGAATGGAAAGCGCAAATCAAAAACACATCCGGCACACCGCTAATGAAATAAGCTGACACGACTAAGTTATAATCTCGGGGGTTCATAGCCCCCGTTATATTTTTTTCATCTTAAGAATCTGTAACCATGCCGACGATGTTTTTACGCGAAGCGCACCTTAAACGGCAAACTGTGTTTGACCTGCTATTCCGCAGCCTGACGCGCGTCTCCGCAGTTGCCGTGCTGGTTTTGCTCGCTGCAATTATCGTGTCGCTAATCATGGGCAGTATGCCCGCCATCCGCGCATTCGGCTTCGGCTTTCTGACCAGCTCCGAGTGGGACCCGGTCAAAGAAAAATTCGGCGCGGTGATCCCCATCGTAGGCACACTGGTCACTTCCGCAATTGCATTGTTAATTGCCATTCCTGTCAGCTTTGGCATCGCAATTTTCCTCACCGAACTGTCGCCTCGCATTCTGCGACGCCCGCTCGGCGTCGCCATCGAATTGCTGGCGGGCATTCCCAGCATCATCTATGGCATGTGGGGATTGTTCGTGTTCGCGCCGCTGTTTGCCGACCATATCGAGCCTTGGCTCAGCAACCATCTCGGCACGATGTCTTACATCGGCCCGCTCTTCTCCGGCCCCCCGATGGGCATCGGGATACTCACCGCCAGTATTATTCTCTCAATCATGATCATCCCGTTCATCGCATCAGTGATGCGCGACGTGTTTGAGGTAGTGCCAACCCTGCTGAAAGAATCTGCCTATGGCCTCGGCGCAACCACATGGGAAGTGTTATGGAATGTCGTACTGCCCTATACCAAAGTGGGTGTGGCTGGCGGCATCATGCTGGGACTCGGGCGCGCGCTCGGCGAAACCATGGCCGTCACCTTCGTCATCGGCAATGCCCACGAACTGGGCCATTCCTTGTTAATGCCGGGTAACAGCATTTCATCGGCTCTCGCCAACGAATTCACCGAAGCATACGGCGAGCTTTACACCGCCTCCCTGATCGAACTCGGCCTGATCCTGTTTTTCATCACCTTCGTGGTCTTGTCGATCGCACGCTACATGCTCTATAAGCTCGGGCAGCGTGAAGGCCAGACCACATAACAAGCGGCTTCGTAAACCATGCTGACTCTATATACTCGCCGCCGCATCATCAACGCAATCGGCCTCGGCATTTCGATCCTGGCCATGCTGTTCGGCCTGTTCTGGCTGTGCTGGATATTATGGACGCTACTGGGGCACGGGCTGCCTGCCATGGCCCCTGTCGTGTTCGAGCAAATGACGCCGCCACCAGGCAGTTCCGGCGGTCTGCTCAACGCCATTGCCGGCAGCCTGATGATGACGCTGGTCGGCACGCTGATCGGCACACCCATCGGGATATTGGCCGGAACCTATCTGGCCGAATTCGGACAGCGCGGCTGGCTGGCGCCTGTCACGCGCTTCATCAATGACGTATTGCTCTCCGCCCCGTCCATCGTTATCGGACTGTTCGTGTATGAAAGCTATGTCGTTCATGTAAAACACTTCTCGGGCTGGGCAGGCGCTCTGGCGTTATCCATCATTGTCATCCCCGTCGTAATACGTACTACCGAAAACATGCTGCGCCTGGTTCCGACCACGCTGCGCGAAGCGGCAGCTGCACTCGGCGCGCCGCAATGGAAAATCATCAACTTTATTACCTTGCGCGCCGCACGAGCCGGAATCATCACCGGCGTGATGCTTGCCATCGCGCGCATCAGCGGCGAAACTGCGCCGCTGCTGTTCACCGCGCTTAACAACCAGTTCTGGAGCAGCAACATGGACCAGCCGATGGCCAATTTGCCGGTGGTAATTTTCCAGTTCGCCATGAGCCCTTATGAGGACTGGCAAAAACTGGCGTGGGCAGGTGCGTTGCTGATCACTCTTAGTGTGCTGACACTCAACATCCTGGCGCGAGTGCTGTTCCGGCAAAAAGCCGCCTCCCATTAACAAGGCATGCAAATGAACGCTGAAAACACCGCCAATCAAAAAACAACCACCCCAAAAATAATTGTCAAAGACCTGAATTTTTATTACGGGGACTACCGCGCGCTCAAAGACATCAACCTGAGCATTGCCGAAAAAATGGTGACCGCCTTCATCGGCCCTTCCGGCTGCGGAAAATCGACGCTGTTGCGCACCTTCAACCGCATGTATCAGCTCTATCCCAAGCAAAAAGCTACCGGGCAGGTTCTTCTGGACGGCGCGAACATTCTCGACAAAAAACAGGACCTGAACATGCTGCGCGCCAAAATTGGCATGGTGTTCCAGAAACCCACACCGTTCCCGATGTCGATTTATGACAATATCGCATTCGGCGTAAAGCTCTATGAAAGTCTCAACAAGAATAATATGGATGAGCGCGTCGAATGGGCGTTGCGCAAATCCGCACTGTGGACCGAAGCCAAGGACAAGCTCAGGCAAAGCGGCACAAGCTTGTCAGGCGGACAGCAGCAGCGGCTTTGCATCGCACGTGCCATCGCCGTCAAGCCGCAAGTCCTGCTTCTGGATGAACCGACATCGGCGCTCGATCCGATCTCAACCGCGCACATCGAAAAATTGATCGACGAACTGAAGGAAGACTTCACCATTGTCATCGTCACGCACAACATGCAGCAAGCCGCGCGCGTCTCCGATTACACTGCCTACATGTATCTGGGCGACCTGATAGAGTTCGGCGACACCAGCACAGTGTTTACAAATCCGAAGCGCAAGGAAACTGAAGATTACATCACAGGAAGGTTCGGATAAGTTCCACAGATCAAGTACCGTAAAAAAGCCCGGATTATTCCGGGCTTTTTCCTAAATCCTGGCAATGCTTCACTTGATATTATTGTCGTTGGCCCGACCCGGCTGCCTGCTTCGTCGAAAATCCCTACCAGAGATTATTCAAACAGCCTGCTTGCGATGCCGGATAAACTCGCCCAACGCGGGAAGTAAGGAAATCACGATGATGCCGAGGATCATCAAAGTGAGGTTGTTCTTGATGACCGGGATATTGCCGAAAAGATAACCTGCTACCGTGAGGCTGCCTATCCATGCCAGGCTGCCCAGTGCGCTGAACATCATGAACAGGCGGTAGCGCATCAGGCCGATACCCGCCACAAACGGCGCAAAGGTGCGAATGATCGGTAGAAAACGTGCAAGCAGAATGGTCTTGCCGCCGTGTTTCTCATAAAAAGCATGGGTCTTGTCGATATGCTCGCGCTTGATGAGTCCATTCGTGCGGTTCAGCAAGCGCAACCCGACCAGCCGCCCGATCCAGTAGTTCGTGTTGTCACCACTGAACGCCGCCAGCATCAGCAGCGGCGCAAGCAACTCCAATTGCAGCGCGCCCATACCGCACAGAGCACCCGCCACAAACAGCAATGAATCGCCGGGCAGAAAAGGCGTGACTACAAGTCCGGTTTCGCAATAGATAATCAGGAACAGGATGGCATACACCCACATACCGTATTGCTGCGTGAACGCCAGCAGGTGAGTATCCAGATGCAGGACGATGTCGATGAATGCGTAGATCAAATCCATAAGTTACGGAAGAACTTCCTCAGCTCCGGATTTCTCCGGCTTGATAAAGTCCTCGCGCGACACGCCGAATATCATCAACAACGGACTGGCGACCAGCACTGAGGAATAAATACTGAACAGGATTCCGATAGTGAGTGCCATGGCGAAGTAGTGCAGCGTTTCGCCGCCAAGGAACAGCATCGCGCCGACCATCATCTGAGTACAGCCATGAGTAATGATAGTACGCGACATGGTGCGGGTGATGGCGTTGTCGATGATCTCGGTAACTTCGGCCTTGCGCATGGTGCGAAAGTTTTCACGGATACGGTCGAACACAACCACCGATTCGTTCACCGAGTAACCCAGCACCGCCATCACCGCCGCCACCACGGACAGCGAGAATTCCCATTGAAAGAATGCAAAGAACCCCAGGATGATGACTACGTCATGTAAATTGGCGATGATGGCAGAGACGCCAAACTTCCATTCGAAGCGCAACCACAAATAGCCGACAATACCCAGCGACACCAGCAGCAAAGCCATCGCACCATTGTCCACCAGGTCCTTGCCGACTTGCGGCCCGACAAATTCCACCCGGCGCATTTCCACGGTAGCATCCTGCATGTGCAATCCGTCCATCACCTGTTCGCTCAATTTCGCTCCGGAAAGATTCTGCCTGAGTGGCACCTGGATCAGCACATCGTGACTGGTACCGAAATTCTGCACCAGCGCATCCGGCAAGCCCTTTGCAGCAAGCTGCTCGCGAACTTTTGCCAGATCGGCAGGCTGCGAATAATGCACCTCAATTACAGTGCCACCGGTGAAATCCACGCCGAAATTCAGTCCCTTGGTAGCGAGAAAAAATACCGCCACGATAAACGTCACCAGTGAAATGGTGGTGGTGTACCGTCCATAGCTCATGAAAGGAATATCGTGTTTAATCTTGAAAAATTCCATGTCGCTTTCCTCAGCCTATCGCCAAACTAGTCAGACGCACCTTGCGCCCATAAATCAAATTCACCATCGCGCGCGATACCAGCACCGCGCTGAACATCGAAGTCAGGATACCCAGACACAGTACCACTGCAAACCCCTTGATCGGCCCGGAGCCGAACAGGAACAGGGCGATGCCCGCGATAAATGTCGTGATATTGGAATCGAGAATGGTGCCGAATGCCCTGTCATATCCGGCATGGATCGCGACCTGCGGCGTCACGCCGTTGAGCAACTCATCGCGAATGCGCTCGTTGATCAGCACGTTCGCGTCGATCGCCATCCCCAGCGTCAACGCAATGCCCGCCATACCAGGCAAAGTAAGCGTGGCCTGCATCATCGACAGCAGCGCCACCAACAGCAGCAGGTTTGCCCCCAGCGCCAGCACGGAAATCGTGCCGAACATCAGGTAGTAAATGACCATAAAAACAGAGATCATGATGAAACCGATTTTGGTTGAATCAAAACCGCGCTTGATATTGTCCGCACCGAGGCTGGGCCCGACCGTGCGCTCCTCGATGATTTCCATCGGCGCCGCCAGCGCACCGGCACGCAGCAGAAGCGCAGTGTCCTGAGCTTCCATGGTATTCATCTGGCCGCTGATCTGCACGCGCCCGCCGCCGATTTCTTCGCGGATGACGGGTGCCGTGACGATTTCACCCTTGCCTTTTTCAAACAGGATAATCGCCATGCGCTTGCCGACGTTTTCGCGCGTCGCTTCCTTGAACTTGCGCGCACCCACACTGTCCAGATTGATGTGGACTGCAGCCTCACTGCTGCGGTTGTCAAAACCCGGCTGTGCGTCGTTGATACGTTCCCCGGTGAGGATCACCTGCTTCTTCACCAGCAGCATCCTGCCTTCGCGGTCCTTGAACATCTCGGTGCCGAACGGTGCCGCAGCCCCCTGGCTGATTTGATGCTCCTCATCCACCAGGCGCACTTCCAGCGTCGCGGTACGCCCGAGAATATCCTTGGCGCGCGCCGTATCCTGCACGCCGGGCAATTGCACAACCACACGATCTGCGCCCTGTTGCTGGATCACCGGCTCAGCCACTCCCAGCTCATTCACGCGGTTACGCAAGGTCAACAGATTTTGTTGCACGGCTGAATCCTGTATACGCCGTTCGGCTTCCGGCTTGAGCGTCGCCTGCAGCAAAAATTCGCCGCCTGCTTCTTTCTCGCTCACCGCATAATCTGAAAAATGCTGTTTGATTTCCTCCTCGCCCATGCTGCGCGCTTCGGCATCGCGGAACTTCACCAGCAACACATTGCCTTCACGGCTCACGCCGGAATAAGCGACATTCTTCTCGCGTAACGCGATGCGAATATCGCTGGTAGCGGATTCCAGAGATTTATTGATTGCGGCTTTCATATCCACTTGCAACAGGAAATGCACACCCCCACGCAAGTCCAGGCCCAGATACATCGGAAGTGCATTGAGCCTGGTCAGCCAATGCGGTGAACGCGGCAACAAGTTGAGCGCGACCACATAGTCTTCGCCAAGCTTGCCTGACAATATATCTTTCGCCTTCAGTTGGTTATCGGTACCGGCAAAGCGTGCCTTGACGCTGTTACCGTCCAGAGAAATCACTTCAGGCTCAAGATTGGCGGCCTTCAGGGCATTTTCCACGCGCCCCAGCAAAGCGGCATCCGCTTTCAGGCTGGAGCGTAATGGCGACACCTGCACAGCGGGCGATTCACCGAAAAAATTCGGCAAGGTATAAATCAAGCCGATCAGCAACGCTGCCAGAATCAGCAGATACTTCCACAATGGATATTGATTCATAACGACCCCCTGATGACTGCGCTCATGTCCGATTCAAGGACATTCCCTCGCGAAATTAAATTACTTGATGGCCTTGATGGTTCCCTTGGGCAACACGCTTTGAACCGCGGTCTTTTGCACCGTTATTTCGATATTTTCAGCGAGCTCAACACCAACATATTGCTCATACACCTTGTTGACACGCCCAACTACACCGCCTGTCGTAATTACCTCGTCACCGCGCTGCAGCGCTTCAACCATGGCTTTTTGTTCTTTGGCGCGTTTGGATTGCGGACGCAACACCAAAAAATAAAACACCGCAACCAGGGCGACCAGCGGGAGGAACTCTATGATGCCGCCCCCCTGAACCGGCGCGGCCGCTTCAGCATATGCATTACTGATGAACATTATTCATTCTCCGTTGATGAAACAAAAGGCGCGCATTCTACCATAAAGCCACAGGCGCTCACTCATGTCCATCACGTTTTTTCCCATCACGTTTCCGCTTGAAGTCAGCCACGAAATCAGCAAACGTATCCGTCTCGATTGCAGTGCGAATTTCACCCATCAGCTGCTGGTAATAGTGCAGGTTGTGAATAGTATTGAGGCGCGCGCCGAGAATTTCGCCGATGCGGTGCAGGTGGTGCAGATAAGCGCGGGTAAAGTTGCGGCAGGTGTAACAGGCGCACTGCTCATCAAGTGGACTCATGTCCATCCGGTATTGGGCATTCTTGATCTTGATGTCGCCATGGCGGGTAAACATCATCCCGTTGCGCGCGTTGCGCGTCGGCATCACGCAATCGAACATATCAATTCCCTGTGCTACTGCCGCCACAATATCTTCCGGCGTACCCACGCCCATCAGGTAGCGCGGCTTGTCCTGCGGCAACTTCGGCGCGGTGTGCGCAAGGATGCGCAACATATCCTCCTTGGGTTCGCCTACCGACAACCCGCCGATTGCATAGCCGTCGAAACCGATGTTTGCCAGCCCCATCAGCGATTCGTCGCGCAGGTTCTCATACATACCGCCCTGCACGATGCCGAACAGCGCGTTGGGATTGCCGTCATGCGCCGACTTGGAACGCGCAGCCCAGCGCAACGACAGGCGCATCGAGTCCGCCGCCTCCGTCTCGGTCGCCGGATAAGGCGTACATTCATCAAAGACCATCACGATGTCGGAATTCAGCACGCGCTGGATGCGCATCGATTCTTCCGGCGTGAGAAACAGCTTATCGCCATTCACCGGCGACTGAAATTTCACTCCCTGCTCGGTGATCTTGCGCAACGCCCCCAGGCTGAACACCTGAAATCCGCCTGAATCGGTGAGTATCGGGCCATCCCAACCCATGAAGCGATGCAAACCGCCATGTGCCTCGATGACTTCCAGCCCGGGACGCAACCACAGGTGAAAAGTATTGCCCAATACAATATGCGCGCCAATCTCATGCAGCTCGAGAGGGCTCATCGCCTTAACCGTGCCATAGGTGCCGACCGGCATGAAAGCCGGGGTCTGCACAGTGCCGTGAGTCAGCGTCAATTGTCCGCGCCGCGCCTGGCCGGAGGTATTAAACAAGGAGAATTCCATATCACCCTCTCCCTAACCCTCTCCCGCAAGCGGGAGAGGGGATTCGTAATTTCGCTCGATAAACATAGCATCGCCATAACTAAAAAAACGATATTCCTGCGCAACCGCATGGCGATAGGCCGCCAGCATTTGCTCCATCCCGCCGAACGCGCACACCAGCATCAGCAGCGTGGATTTTGGCAAATGGAAATTGGTCAGCAACACATCCACCACGCGGAAGCGATAGCCGGGGGTGATAAAAATACTTGTCTCACCACTTCCGGCTTGCAACTCACCATTCTGTGCCGCACTCTCCATCGCGCGCAGGCTGGTGGTGCCCACCGCGATCACTCGTCCGCCTGCACCATGTGCTTGCGCTATCGCATCTACGGTTACCTGAGAAATTTCATACCACTCGCTGTGCATGGTGTGCTCGCGAATATGCTCGGCGCGCACCGGTTGAAACGTTCCCGCGCCGACATGCAGCGTGACATAGGCGATTCCCACGCCTTTATCGCGTAGCGCTTGCATCATGCCTTTATCAAAATGAAGACCCGCCGTAGGAGCCGCCACTGCACCCGCTTCGCGTGCAAACACTGTTTGATAACGCTGCTCGTCTTCAACATCCGCCGCGTGCGTGATGTAGGGCGGCAAGGGCAAATTGCCATAGCGTTCCAGCAATGCCAGCACAGGCACATCACCGGCAAATCGCAGATGGAAAAATTCTCCCTCACGCCCCAACACCTCCACCGACAATGCTTCCGCCAACAACAAATGACTGCCCGCCTTCGGCGCGTGGCTGGCGCGTACTTGCGCCAACACCTCGCGCTCATTCAGCACTCGCTCCACCAGCACCTCTACCTTGCCGCCGCTATCCTTGCCGCCAAACAGGCGCGCCTTGATGACACGCGTGTCATTCAGCACCAGCACATCACTCGGCTCAACCAGCCGCAGCAGATCGGCGAAACGGCAATCCTCCAGCACATCATCATGTGCATACAACAAGCGGCTGTCGCCGCGCCGTTCAGGCGGATGCTGCGCGATCAGGTGCTCGGGCAGAGCAAAATCAAAGTCATTAGTACGCATGAAAAACAACGAAATATTGTCAAAGGCGGGATTGTAGTTGATGTGGCGCGCCGCTTCATGGATAATGCGCGCCGCTTAGCCGGGGTGATGGAACTGGTAGACGTGCCGGACTCAAAATCCGGTGCCGCAAGGCGTGGGGGTTCGAGTCCCCCCCCCGGCACCATTAAGCGTTCTCAAGAAATTCTGAAATTCCCAAGCCGAACGAGGCCGGATCTGCGCGAACCCCTAAGGAAACGCCGATTTAATCGTCCAGGCTGTCGTTGCGAGCAAAGCGTGTCAATCCAGTATTTGGTTTATAACAAACTTCTGGATTGCCACATCGCCGCGCTCCTCGCAATGACGATTAAATCCGGGCATCCCTAATGGTGGGTAGTAGTGGTTGAATGGGTAAGCGCTACCACACCCGCCGCAACCCCTACACCAATTCCAATCGTGGTAGCCGAAATCCCTGCTAACACCCCGCCTGCAGTAGCGCCAGTTGCTGCACCACCCGCTGCGGCTCCCCCTGCTGTTGTACCCGTTGCGGCTGTTGTACCCGTCGAAACTGCGGCGCTTGCCGGAGCTGGCACTGGAGCAGGCGTAGCCGCAGGAACAGGGATTGCAGTAACTCCACTAAATGTGCCGGCTGGCACCGAAGTGGCTGGTACCGCGGTGGTCAGTGCGGTGGCCGAAGAGGTCACAGCAGTCTGACCGGCGGTCAGTATGGTCACCCCTGCCGCATTGGTCATGCTGATACTTCCGGATATCACTTGGCTATAGGCTGTGTTATTGGCCATGACAACCAGAAATTCTGTCCCGCGAATGCCTATCGTCGCATGCGGTGTTACAAGCTTGAACGCATTTTTATTGCGTTTGCCGATTTCCCCGGTAATGAAGCGCATCCCGCCCTTGAACATGGAAAAGAGAACGCTACTCTCCTCAACCTTCTTGGGCT
The DNA here is from genome assembly GCA_023259055.1 of Nitrosomonadales bacterium. Lineage (GTDB taxonomy): Bacteria > Pseudomonadota > Gammaproteobacteria > Burkholderiales > Gallionellaceae > Gallionella. The sequence continues at coordinate 284,402 of JAHFQZ010000004.1, read as the reverse complement.
CGTAGATATATTTGCGCACCTGAAAAGTGGAATTGGCTTGCATGCTGACCACCTGACCATCCTCAAACTTCAGCACAGCACTGCTTTTGTCGCCAGTCCGGATCACCGAACCGGAAGCAACCGCATCGTTCTTTACCGCTGGGCGCGGTGCATTTTTATCGACAGCAACGGTCACCGAGCCGGTAGCGTCATACAGATAGCCGCCCGCCGCCCAAGCACCAACCGAGGCTGTAGCCATCCAGACGAATACTACCGTCCGTGCAAAATCATTAATCCAATCCATCATTCTCACAACAATAAATCCAAAAAATTGACGGTCTTACTGCTTCACCCTCTTGATCAAGCGACTTCCCCGCAAGGCAAACTCGCTCAGTGTTTAGTTGTTGATCTCATATCCGCCACTGAGACGACTAAACCAGCAGTAACAATACCGAGCGGAATAAAGGTGGCGCCAATCAAAGCACCTCCTCCGACGGCGGCAGTCGTAGCAGCACCTCCCGCGGCAGCACCACCTGAGGCGGCTCCACCCGCTGAAGTCCCTGCAGTTGCCCCGGACGTTCCAGTTGTACTACCCACTGCGCCCTCGCCTGCGGCTGACACGCCACCCGAAACCGACATCGCCAAAACCAATATCAACGCCTGCATTTTGCACATCGCCAAATCTCCCTTAGTTGTTTTTCCTAATGATTTCATACCGACAGAACGTGATTATCCAGATACGAAAGCCCGACGCAAGCACTTTTCCATACCCTGACTCAGCAACGCCCCCGCCGTGATCAAAAGCATGTCAGGATATAAACAGCATGGTGGCGCAGCCACTATCGTCATTGCGAGAACCGCAGCGCAGTGGCAATCCAGTTGTTTACGGGACTGACGTACGCTGACTGTGCTACCGCAGCAGCTCCCTCGGCCACAGTGGTTATTAACGTGCCGGCGCGATAACGCCAGCGGAAGTTGCGGTCGGAAGTGGCGCAGCTATAGACGCGGGAACAGGGATCGTGGCAACCTCGCTAAATGTGGCGGCAGGCACTGAAGCAGCAGGCACCTTGGTTGTCAGCGTGTCTGATGAAAGGGTCAAAGCGGTCTGTCCAGCGGATATTGTTGATGAACCAACCGCATTGGTCATACCAATACTTCCGGAAAGCACCTTGCTGAAGGTGGCATTTTTGGCCATGACAACCATGAACTCTGTTCCGTGAACGCTTACCGTCGCATCAGGAGTTGCCAGCCTGAAAGCTTGGCTGTTGCGCTTGGCAATCTGCCCTGAAACGAAATGCATCCCGCCCTTGAACATGGAAAAGATAATACTACTATCTTCAATCTGCCTGGAATCGTAGATATATTCGCGCACCTGAAAAGTTGTGTTGGCCTGCATGCTGACTACCTGACCGTCCTCAAACTTCACCACGGCATGGCCATTGTCGCCAGTCCTGATCACCGTACCGGAAGCAACAATATCGTTCTTTACCGCCGGACGAGGTTCAATAGTTTTATCGGCGGCAATGGACACCACTCCGGTGGCGTCGAATATATAGCCGCCCGATGCCCAGGCAATAACCGGTGTTAAAGATATCAAAAAGAGCACAACCACTTTTGCCAGATAAACCATCCTGCTCATATATCCTCCGCTTACTCGAGTTATCGCTTCGGAGCTATTGTAAACCCCTTTTGGTTTAGATAGTTACATTAACATGAGCTCTGTTGGCAGCATATTGCCACGGTAATGCGCTGCTAATCATAACTATCGTCCATGTCGCCAAAGTATTGCAGACCATCACGGTCATGCATATTGATATTGGCTGGCTCAAGCAAGTCATACAGATCGCCGGGCGAAATCACCATTTGCCCCACATCGCGCGTCCAGGGAGAAATCGCGATTTTCGGAGCTGACTGGGTGTCTCTGGTCAACATGGAGGTAAGCGGAATAGACATGAACACACCCTTATCGTGATAAGGATTGGAGGGTGTGCCAGGCATCGTGATGTCATTGCCATTGGTCTGTGAATACCACATACCCACCTCGAAGCCCGAACGGTAACGGCGCTTCATTTCGATCCGCGCACCCGAATCACCGGCCAGAAAACGTCCCGCGCGTACTGCCGCCGTCACCCCGGTAGACTGGAAGCGGTAGTGCAGCGTCGCCAAGGCCGTCACGGTGGAATACTTACGGAAGGCAAGCCCGCCCCCGACATCGCGCTGCTTGAGCGAGTCCACACTCACATCAAATGCCCAGGGAGCGCTTTCCGGGAAATACAACATCTGCCCGCCGGCACCGCCGAACATTTCCTCATACAGGCCCGCTGAGGCGCGTGCATACACCCGCTGCCAAGGATGATAAAACTTGTTCAGCACCGCTGAAGTCAGCTTCACATTGCCGCTTTTTTTGTATTCGGCGACATCGGTGCGCACGTGAGGCAGCAGACTGTTAGAAGGCTGCGTCACCCCGCTCACGTTTTGCATCAGGGTCAGCTGTGCGGCTGACTTGAAAAACAAACCTTCATGCACCTGCTTTCCATAAGAGGCATTGATGAACGTCTCGTAGCGAAGCGCGCCACTAGGGTCGTTGAAGTAAAAACCCAAACCGGGCGCCACGCGGATTTTGTCCAGCTTTGAACCTTCGCTGCGATAACTGACGATATCCCCGTCATCGCCATCAAAATGGGTTTTTGAATATCCCACTAAACCGTCCGGCGTCGCGCTCTTTGCCGCAACCTTTTGAGGCTGCGCATAATCGATTGTGACAGTAGGTGCGAGCTGCTTGCGGCTTTCCAGGCCGTTGAAATAGCGCTGCAGCCGCTCGGCATCCGTGAAGGTATAGGTGGCGAACGGCATGTCGCTGACTGTGTAGTTAATCCTGACTTCGCGCGTCTCCTCGGGAGACAGCAGCATAATGCTGCGCGCGGCACGCCCCACTGCTCGGCTCGGCAACGAAATGCGCGTGTTGGCCAGAGTCGCCTCGAATGTTTGCCCGGAGACATCGAGATGAACATTCTTGAAATCCTGCCTGAGCAGCCGCCCGGTCAATTCGCGCCGGTACTGCGGATCAGCATTCCATTGATCGAGAGTGGGGCGTGTCACGATCTCGGTATCCGGTGCAGGCTCATCGAGCTTGGGAATGAATTCTTTCGACTCAAAGGGAACCGATGCATAGACATTGATGCCGGGCTTGCCATCGCGATAGGAAAGCTGCGAACCCAGCCAGCCCCAACGGTATTCCAGGGCCAGGCCGATGCCTTTCTTGCGTTGATCCACCCCGGTTTGCGCCGACAGATGATCCTGCATGTAATTGTTGGCATCGTATTCCGCTGCCAGCGCGATCCCATTCCAGTCTTTGGGCGCATAGCGCGCACCGGCAAACACGCCGCTGATGCGGCCTTTACCGGCGCCCAGTGTCGCATCCAAATCACCGAAACGTTTACTGGCCGCCAGATATTGGGACTTGAATATCCCTGTGCCCTGCACATCGTTCAAGCCAAAGGCAACAGAAGGTGTGTTCCAATCCTCCTCCAGCAACAGCACCTTGCCGCTTGCGACTTTGTCCTTGTAGTCGCCATAACCTTGCCAATACTGATTGCCAGCCCCGATTGCTCCCGACATGATCCGCACATAGCGCGCATAAAATTCCACGCGCGGCAACAGCGTGACGCTGGTCCAAGTACTGGAATATGGCTTGGCAAAACTATAGCCCATGCGGAACGTGCCATCCGCCTCGACGCGCCCGCTCGGCATGTTGATATAGCCGGTCTCGCCATTGATATTGGGTTCGGCCTCAGCAGGCAAGGCAACACAAACACTCAGCACATACAACACCACCAAACGAAGATTCTGCTCCTGCCACATATTCAAATCTGCCCGCAAATCTGCCAATGCGCCACTTCGTCCGCAAGCAAATCACCTGTTGTTAATGTCGCGCCCTTATAGCTGACAAAGCCGCCTTCAACCTCAATGATGCGCACCTGCGCGATCTTATCCGTGATGCTTTCAATTTTGCCGCGTATGCGCTGCAAGTTAACTGAATCCCATTGCTCCTCGGCACACAAGATCGCACCGACTTTCACCGCCTTGGCCGCTGCCTCGGCAGCTTGCGCGCGGCGCTGCTCCATCACACTCGGACCCATGCGCAAATCATCCTGCCATGGCCCTTCATAACGATCACCGCTGCCCCACTGGAACACGCCCCACCCATGGCGCAAGTCGCGCAGGTATTCCCCTTCATAGCGATCCCCCGCCCAAGGTGTCTTATCGCCCCACACATAGGCACCCTTGCCGTGCCGGTAATCGTCGCTGAAATCCCCCGTGTAGCGATCCCCGTTCGGCATCACTTTGATACCCTTGCCATGTTTCTTGCCGGCCAGAAAACCGCCGCGATAGCTGCTAATGCCGGTGACCTCGCCATAACCATCGGCGAGTCCATTCTTGCAACCGCCGCTGTAAACGCCTTGCGCCAGATCGGGATCGATAATTTTGCAGGATTGCTGCACACCACCGGACAGCGCGCAGCCGGAGAACATCACAACCGCCAGTACCGGCATACACATGGATTTCCAGGAGACCATCTCAGCTTCTTTTTTTAACATTTCTAATTTTCGTTGCACATCTCGCAATTAGTAACCCACCAACATCATTGCGAGGCGGCACAAGCTCGGGCTCCGCCCGACATCATTCATGGACGGCGGGTAGCCCCCTACCACTGCATTTATTTACGGCTGAACCTCACCGCGAGGAGACACATGCAAACCTCTGCACGAATCAACCCAGTTGAATAGCCAGATAAAAAAGAGAACTTACTACGCCTCGTGATGCGTTTCTTTCTCCAGGGCGGCGACAATCAGGCTATTCAAACTCACGCCGCGTCGTGCTGCTTCAAGCGCAATCTGCCGGTGTAAATCACGTCCAACACGAACGTTGAATGACCCCTTGAATGGCTGCTCCGGCGTAATGTTTTTTTCCTTGCACATCGCCAGATAATCATCCATCCCCTCATGGAAATCATTGCGCAACTCTTCGGCGTTGCTGCCTTCATAGCTGATCAGCGCACGGATAAACTGCACCTTGCCGAAAAAAATTCCATCTTCATCGCTATATTCAACCGACCCGGTATAACCCTTGTATTCCATAGTATTCTTCATAGCAAACCCTCCTGTTTCAAAACATCCAGCACTTGGTCAATCTGATAAGGCTTCAGTACTGGCGACGGGTGCGGCTTGTGCATGAATACCGGTGCACAATGCTCATGCACGAACCTGACGCGTGATCCGCTACCGCTCTGATTGAGCACATAGCCGAACCCTGCCAATAGAGTGGCTACCTCCTGAAAAGTAAAATCCCTCGGGCGGCTTTTGAGTTTCGCCAGCAGCTTATCGTGTTTTCCCATGCGTGAATCCTACCCAATAGCCGAAAATGCCGCAACTAAATTTAGTTGCACATGACCGCAAAGCCCAAAGCCTTTTTTGATCCGCTGGATGGATCACCACGGGTGGGCGACAAGGGCGGGCACTACCCGCCCTACCACTGATCTTCATAGGCTGGGCGCAGCAACGCGGCAGTCCATCTGCTCAGCACAACATAAACCTCTGGATTGCCACGGCCCTGCAGGCCTCGCAATGACAGCCCACCCCCGTCACTGCGATAACCAATGACTTGGCAGCTTGCTGCCTTAGTCAGATGGCTAGTAGTTCCATCAGGAGCGCAGCGACGCGGCAGTCCAGCGCTTTTCATAAAAGGGCAGTCCAACCCTTTTCACAAAATACTTTCATACAAATCCGCCCAACCAATGTTCATCGACTCGATCAACTGCAATTTCTTTGCTCTCGATCCTGCCTTGATCTGCTTCTCCCGTGTTATTGCCGTTTCCATCGTATCGAGAAGCTCGTAGTAAACCAGCATGTGAGCCGAATAACGGCGTGTAAATCCATCCATCAGATCACTCTTGTGCTCCCAGACCCGCTTAACCAGGTTGGAAGTAACTCCGGTGTAAAGCGTGCCATTACGCTGATTCGCAAGGATATACACAGCTGGTTGCTTGACCATAGCCACCCCCTTATCGCTAAAGAATACACTGCGAAACACGGCAACCCACCCCCGTCACTGCGAGAAGGCGCAGCCGACGCGGCAGTCCAGCGCTTCTCACAAAAAGGCAGTCCGCTCAATGCAGCAGCATCCTCAAAGAAGCCTCTGGATTGTTTTCACTTTGTTCGCAATGACAAACAACCCCTCTGGATTGCCACGACCGCCGGCCTCGCAATGACAATGCCCCGTCACTGCGATAACCAATGACTTGGCAGCTTGCTGCCTTAGTCAGATGGCTAGTAGTTCCATCAGGAGGCAAAGCCGACGCGGCAGTCCAGCGCTTCTCACCAGAAGGCAGTCCTGACATCCCTCGACCCGGCGGGACTCACTGCAACAGACTGGAATTATGTTTTGAATTATTGAAACAGAATGGCAGAAACTAACAGCCGCGCAACCGATAATAGTAAGCCGCGAACAGCACGACAAAGCTCCAGAACACCAACGCAGCAGGAGCATGCATCATATAAAAGATCACACCGATACCAACCATGATCATTTGTACACCACTCAGCACCAGCACCGTGCGCCTGACCGAAAGCCCGGTATGTTCAAGCACGTGATGAATATGTGTGCGGTCTGCCGCAAACGGTGATTGCTTGCGCTTCAACCGACGTATCATCACCGTCAATGTATCGATCAGCGGGATGCCAAATAGCCACAACACCAGAGCCGGTTCAGCCGATACTTCGCCTTTTGTTATTTGCGCCATGAACCAGCCCAGCGCCAAACCCAGCCACATACTTCCCGCATCGCCCATGAACACCCAGGCGCGCCTGACGAAAATACGCGTATTGAACAAAAGAAATCCAGCCAGAGCGCCAATGATCGCCATCGACAGGGGAAGCAGCTCACAATGCCCCGATAGACAAAAAATCGACGCCACACCCAACATGGTAATCAGAGCCATCTTGCCCGCCATGCCATCCGCCCCGTCGATCATGTTAATCGCATTGATTCCGCCGACAAACGCGATCACGCTGAACGGAACAGCAAACATGCCAAGAAGAACCGTACTACCGAACAAAGCACCCAGATGCGTGATCGTTCCCTCTGCGCCGACAATAACGATCGACACCAGAAACACCTGAATCATCATGCGCAACGGAACCGACAAACCATGCTTATCATCCAGCAGGCCGAGCATCACTAAAACAGCAGCACACCCCATTAACACAGCCACATTGCCGGCCAGTTTATCAAACCACATCATCACCAGCAGCACTGCCAAATACATCGCCAAACCACCCACCATAGGAGTTGGCATTGCATGCTGCTTGCGCCCACCGGGATGGTCGACGATCCCAAAACGATGCGCGACACCGCGTATCAACAAAATCAGCACACTACAACTGGCCAGCGAAATGAAAATAATTTGCATTACATATACCAGGAAATAGACCTACAGCAAACCCCGATCATTGCGAGGAGGAAGAACTACCAACATTGCAACCCGGATCTCGTCTTTGCGAGCTGCGATAGCGGCGCGGCAATCCAGATTGAAACTGACACTCCCTATGGGCTTCAATCCCCCACCAATTATTCAGACCGCAACAATGACATTGCATCTTATGCTTATCTAACACATGGAAACAATAGTTCAAATGTCGTATTGACAAAAGCATGTCCATGCAGGTCACAACCCAAAAGGCTCCATGAATAACGCCATTAACCCACCCCTCACGTCACTGCGATAACCAATGACTTGGCAGCTTGCTGCCTTAGTCAGATGGCTATAACCAATGACTTGGCTGTCGTTGTTGGACAGCCTAGTCAGATGGCTAGTCGTTTTACCAGTAGTTCATCAGGAGCGAAGCGACGTGGCAATCCAGTCATTTACCACGCACGCAAAATCACCCATTCAGCAACTCAAAATACTGCTGCGCAACAACGCGCCATGTGTAGCGCCGTTTGGCGATTTCCAGCATGTTGCCTGCCACCCTTTCAGACTCATCGGCTTCCAACGTTTTTATCAGGCGCACCAGCTCATCTCCATTCTTGAACAAGAGAGCCTTGTCTTCAGTAGTGCAACGATTGTAATCACAGTCAAAAGCCAAAACGGCCTTGCCGAAATGCATCGCCTCCACCAGTGAAGGATTCGTCCCCCCCGCAGAATGCCCATGCACATAAAATGCAGCATGCGAGCGCAATGTCTTGAGCTTGCCCAGATCGTATATCGGATCGAGCAGGTAGATATGCTTGCAAGCGGCGTAGCGGTCGCGAATAGCACGGCCATACTCGCTGTTATTCCAGTTGCCCACCATCACCAAGGGATACGTCTCCAGCTTGGAAAACGCCTCAAGGATGACATGCACATTGTTTTCCGGCTCGATGCGGCAAACTGAAATGGCATACTTTTCCGGCAAGACATAGTCGTCCACTGGCACGGCATCCATCTCAATCGCATGGTCACCCCCGTAGGCGATCACATGTGCGCTTACCCCATAGGTTCGCTGAACATATTCCGCGATGGCCGCATTATCAGCGATAACCTCATGCGAGAAACGTACTGCCATTCTTTCCGAGAAGCGCAAAAAACGCCTGGCCCATCCTTGCCATTTCTCCCTGCGCCACTCGATGCCGTCGATATTGGTGACGATCCGTGCCGATGAGAAAAGCCGAACCAAGGGCAGCGCGAACGCACCCGACACACCCAACAGCAGAATCACATCGCTGCGATTCCAGACTGCCGAGAATAACGAAACGAAGTCATAAAGAATGCTCTGCGCGCCATTGGCATTGAGCGGAACATACTTTAGCCGTGCAGAGAGAAAAGCAGGTTCCCTTGATAGATAGCTTCTGCTGCTACAGTAAACCGTGATCAGATCAGGCAATGATGCAGCGTCATGATACCTGACGAGATTCTCAGCCAGCGTCTCGAAGCCACCGTAATTGGCGGGCACGCCGACCGTGCCGACGATGGCGATGCTCTTGCCCTTCATCATGCCCCCTGCGCCAATCGAATCACATAACTCACACTGCGCCCTGCTCCCGTCTGCAACAAACATCCCTTCTCAACCAAATCTGCCAACTCACGATAAGCGGTAGCGCGACTTGCCTTGGTCAGACTGACATATTTGCGCGTGTTCATGCCACCCGCAAAACCATCAGCACCCGCATCCAGCAATCTGTTCAGCACTTTGCGTTGACGTTCGTTCAATACGATGTTTTGGTGACGCAACCAGAACCTGGCTTTGTCGAGCACCTTGCCAACGGTTGCTTCCGCACTCTCACAGGCACCATTCACCTGTTCAAGGAACCATGCAAGCCACGGTGTCACGTCCAGACCACCGCGCTGCGTGCGCTCCAGAACATCATAGTAAGCATTTCGTTCGCGCATGATTTGAGCAGACAGACTGAACAATCGAACCGGACGCTGCTCGTCCTGGCATATCGCCATATCGGTCAGCGCACGCGCAAGCCGGCCATTGCCATCCTCAAACGGATGCAGCGTCACAAACCACAGGTGCGCCAAACCTGCACGCAGCAGCCCATCAAGCTCTTTGGGGGGGGTATTGAACCATGTGATAAAACGGCTTACTTCGCGCTCCAGAACATCGCGGGGCGGCGCTTCAAAATGGATTTTTTCACGACCGGCTGCACCGGAGACCACCCGCATCGGCTCATCTCCACGTAATGCCCCGGTACGAACGGGAAACAAACCCGATTGCCCAGTCGGAAAAAGTGCCGCCTGCCAACGACACAACCGGTCGCCGTCAAGGGGCGCAGCATATTCTCGCGTTGCATCCAACAGCACGTCCACCAAACCATCCACCGAGCGCGATGGATGCGGCAAACCAGCGGTAGGCAATCCCAAATGGCGCGCGACAGAAGATCGGATGGAATCCAAATCAAGTGGCTCACCTTCAATCGCGCTGGTATTAAAACCATCCTCAACCAGAATGTGCGCCTGTGCTTCCAAAGAGAGCGAGTTATCCAGCAGACGTGCGGCCCCAAGCAAATGGCCTTGCCGCTTGCGTGCGCGGCTGAGCAAGGGCGACAACTTCCCTTCATCCCAAGTGAAATCAGGCCAAGTTGTTTGTTGCCAAATCCATTGCTGCATTTGCCGCCCCACAATCGCTTCTTAAATTGAAGCAATTATCTGATAATTGCGCTTCACAGGCAACCAGCCCGGCTTTAGCTTATATAACAAATGCAAAAAGGACGCGACTTTATGGAAATAAACTTACATAAAGTCGCTTTTTGATGGGCAACTTCTACTGCTGCAGTAAACAGTGACCGGATCAGGCAACGATGCAGCGTCGTGGTACTTGACAAGGTTCTCCGCCAGCGTCTCGAAACCACTGTAATTGGCAGGAACTCCAACGGTGCCGACGATGGCGATGTTTTTATTTGGCATCCGGGAAATCTTTAATGAACGCCTCCCCGGATTCACGAATAATCCGATTCAGGTCATTCCAAGTATTAACCGCCCCAGCAGCTTTGCTTCCAGGAATAAACCAAGTAGTTGCAACCATTCCTTCAGCACCATGCGAGGCGGCATACTGACTGAAGTTACTGATGGTTTCCCGTTTACGCCAAGTGGCACCAATCACTCGAAAACCTTCATTTCGAAAAGTATCCAATGAAGGAAACTCTGCTTGTTTATCAAAATAGTGCCAATCGCCTATCACGATATCACGTGGAAGCTGATTACGTAGCTGTTTTCCATACCCCGGAGCAGCCCCATGCAATTCATATGGTGCCATCCCAGGAAATTCATCGTGTGAAATCAGCATATCCCCCCACATCCATGTTTCAACGCCCTTCTTTCTGAGATAGTCATGAATCAGAAGAACATCCTTCAAGAACAAATCTGCCGGAAGCATCTGCTCTCCCTCAAGCAGTCCTATGTGCTTATCAGGCATTAATTTGTTATGCAGTACCCAACCAACCAACTCTTCATGTCCTATATGAACCGCCTTTGGATGAAGTAGATCAATCAATTCATCAAGCATGGAAAATACCGTGTCATAAACATGCCGCTGACGTGGGTCATAGGTGGCTGAGTTGTACATCCATTCAGGATGTGAATTCCCAAAAAACACCTCCTGATGAGTGAGTAACTTTACTTCAGGGATAATTGACATCCCTTTGCTGCGTGCATAATCTGCGATTCCTTTCAAGTCCTGCTTGCTCCATTGAATACCACCTTGCGCTTGCGCCCATGTGGTCGACATGAGTGTGGTATTGCCGCGCCAGCAAACACCTAAAATGAGAGTATTGAAATGTTGGCTATTCGCTTGGTCAAGCACGGTCTTCATCTGTTCTGGCGTAATACCAAAACTGACCAAGTGCAATGCTCGAATATTCGCATTGTTCTTAATTGGCGCTGCCGCTGCGCTTCCCACACTAACAAACGAAATAACCAATAAATATAGCAACCAAACAGCGTGGTAGAAAATCCGGTTACTCATATCCTAGTCTCCTCATGGTGTCGTTGAAAGCATGAACAATTAATGGATGTAACTCAAATGGTAAGCAATTAACTGTTTGCTTTAATGTTTCAGTCGCATAATGCATAAATTTTTCATCCCTACGAAGTTCTAAAAAATCCAGAATTCCATTTAGATTTTCTTGTGCTCCATCGCATAAGTCCTCATAAACAACGCGCATGATATTATCAGGATGCTCTGCCATAAGTGACATCCCTTCTCTCATGGTAACTATCCATTCCACTGCTGCCATATCGGTTTGATCCGTCCAGTTACGCATCGACTCTGCATGTAAAGCAAGATCGGGATGCTCAGGAACTAATTGCTCGACAAGCAGATTCCATTTGCGCCGATTCACCCCCCACCAATCATGTATTTCGCCCCCAACCTGATCACCCAAACGTTTTGACCAGCCCTTGATGGAATGACAAGTATCCCAGCCGTTGCGCACCAGAAACAAGAATTTGGCATCAGGAAAAATTGCCTTCACGAACGGCACACGAAAAATCAACTCAGGGTATTTATCAACCACGCGTCGCGAAAATGTCGCTACCAGATAAGCACTAAATAAACGACGCGCATCTTGAACTCGCTCGGGAACGGCATCGCCAACACCTAACCGATAGCGCGCCGCGCCACGCGAATAACTGCCAATCAAATCTTCCTGAGGATGAATTGCGTGCCACAACGCCTTGGGTTCATTCAGAAATCCCACCTCGCTGTGCATCGAAAGCACCATACCCAAAATCGTCGTTCCACTACGCCCCGTACCTAAAATGAACACGGGCTTCTCCACTAAACGCATCTGGGGCAAATATTTTTCTACGGCAAAGTGCGCAAACACCAGTGGATTGATCCACTGCCCGCGTGTAGTCAATGGTCGTCCTTCAAACAAGCCGTAACTCACCAAACGGCTCCACAGTTTCCAGGGGCGAATTAGTAAATATAGCGAATCAAGCTGAGCAATCATTATTTAAATTTCAAAAGGCGTCGATGTGTCGGCCTTTGCCATGCGTGTTTTTGCGAAGCCAACCCAGTCTTCATCTGGCGAAATAACTTTCACAACCTTGCCGGGCACACCAACCACAACCGAATAATCAGGAACATCCGATGTAACAACTGCCCCTGCACCGATGATGGCACCGCTGCCAATCTGAAGTGCCGCACGGCCTCTGACATTGCTCACTACTGTGGCATTGGCATAAAGTGCAACATTGTCACCAATGACAATGTTCGGTCCGCCTATGGTGACGCGTTGCAAGATTAAACAGTTTTTTCCGATAACGGCAGTAGGATTGACTACCAAACCTCGGGCATGTGCAAAAACCAATCCATCGCCAGCCTGCACACGCGGGCCGATCCAAACTCCGGCAATCAAGTCATTTAACACAGTGCAAAGGTATGAGAACGGCCTAACAATTCTAAATTGATAAAACCATTGCGATAGCCTGAAAATGAGGACGGTTCGCGCATCGGGATAGTAAAAATATTTTAGCAATCCTTTTTCGGGATGCACCAAGTTAAATGACCGCATATCCATGCGCAGTGTTTCAAGTAAATTCATGGTCGGTGCTGTTGAATTAATTAACAGTGTTTTCCTGGAGGTGCGGGTCGAGCATTCGCGTTCCAACTTGTCTGGCTGGCGATCCCACCATAATCGCAAATGGCGATACATCACTAGCAACAACACTATTCGCACCGATGACCGCCCAGTCACCTATCACCACAGGCTTCGCTATGACCACGTTTGCTCCTATGAAAACATAGGAACCTATTTTTACTTCGCCCTCATAAAAACGAAACGGCCGATCTTTTTCTGGGATGAACTTTGCGTCAAAAAAATGGGTAAAAATTTTCGCACCCGTTGTAATACGCACCCAGCTACCTACAGTGACCAAGTCTGGTCTGCTGTCATCAAAATACACATCCTCGCCAATGAAAACCGTTTTCGGATTTAGAAAATTGACTCCCAGCATCCGGTACAGAGGAACGCGAAGAAACGATGGTGCTAATGAAAAGCGCGCCAATGATTGGCAGATTTTGCCCACGATTCGTCTTGGCGATTTAATCCGCTTGGAAGTATTCATGGCTTCGCCCATCGCCAAGTGCATTCAATTCCACACTCTAAATTGATATTGGGGTGCCATCCAAATACCTTAGCGGCCTGCGCGATATCCAACACAACCTCAGGTACATCGTAGCCACGCCCCACTTTATAAATTGACTCGATTGACCTATGAGTAACCATTGTTAACGTGGCAATAATCTCATTGATCGAATACCCCACTCCGCTCCCCACGTTGTAAGTGCCAGATACTTCTAATGGACCCGCCAACACACACAATTCAGCTAGGTCACCGACATAGATGAAATCGCGCACAACCTTGCCGTCGCCCCAAATTTCAATCGGCTCACCCGCCAACATCTTTCCCATAAACGTACCGATCACTCCCTGCACACCGGCGTGCCCCTGCCGCTCTCCGTAAGTGTTGGATGCGCGCAATACGACATACTCCAAGCCATGCAACTGATGAAACATCTGCAAATAATTTTCGATGGCGACTTTTACCACGCCGTAAGAACAGATCGGTCGCAAGGGATGGCTTTCTGGTATCGGCACGGTTTCTGGAATGCCATATACCGTGCCGCCCGATGAAAGGAAAACGATCTTGGGGATGTTTTTCTGTACCAACAGTTGCAACAGCCGCAACGTGTTAATCAGGTTACCTTGTACGTCTGCTATCGGATCAAGATTCGAAGTAGAAGGCACAGTTGTGCTGATCAAATGATAGACGACCTCCATCCCCTCCAATGCTTCCGCCAGCAACGGTGCATCGGCAAAATCGCCAAAACGGTAGTCCACTTTAGCGAGCGGCGCACGATAAAGCTCCGGTGCACGATCGAACACGCGCACCTTATGTCCTGCCGCCAGTAGGCCATTCACCAGATGCGATCCAATAAATCCGCACCCACCCAGTACCAAAACCTTCATGCCAACACCCCGTTATAAATCTGCATCAGGTTCGCGTAAAAATGTTCGTCATTGTATTCGGCATCCGCAAACTGCTTGGCCGCCTCACTCATCTGTTTTGTTCGATCACTATCATCCATCAGCAAGTGCAACGCATCTGCCAACGCAACGGCACCCGTCGCTTCATAGACCAGCCCACGCTCGCCATGCGCAACCAATTCTGGTATGCCGCCACGATTGGAACCGATCACTGGTTTCCCCATCGCAAATGATTGCAGTATCACGTAGGGGAAGTTTTCATGCCATAGCGAAGGCACGACCACAAATCGGCAGCCTCGCAAAATTTGATCGAGCACGTCTCCCCACTTTGCCCCGACTAGCTGTACATGGGTCAAACCCTGTGCTGCCGCCTGTTTCTTGAGCTTATCCATATCTGGGCCATCACCCACCACGACCAGGGGCACATCCCGCGCCATCGCTGCGGCGTACAGCAATACGTTCACACCCTTTTCGTCAATCAGCCGCCCAAAGTAAAGCGCGTAATTCCCAATCTCATTCGATGCGGCATGTTTACGCGCATTGAATGGATTGCGCAACATGCGCCACCGGAAGGTTCCCTTACCCCAGAATTCTTCGGTTTTATGCGCCATGAATTCACTGGCGAACAAAAAGGTATGCACGTTCTTGCGGTAAATATTCATCCAATTGTGCGCGTAGGCTTCAACGGAGCTGGCGATGCTATAAGCAATCGAATCATGGCAACACCGATTGACTATTGCACGGTAAAACTTACCGCCTTTGCACTCCTCACAAATTTTGCCGTGATGATACAGCTTGTAATTCGGGCAGATGTGTTTGTAATCGTTACAGCTCATCACCACCGGAACGCCCGCTTCACGCGCCGCATCGAGAATAGAAGGTGTTAGCTGCACGTAGATCGCGAACGCATGAATGAGGTCCGGCTTAAAATCAGCAATCAACTTGGCCATTGCTTCTTTTGCCGTGCAGTTATAAACCATGCGCGGAAAATTGCTCGTCTTGGCAAGCAACCCGCCCTGGTTGTATAAAGCCACGTCCGGAAAATATTCCTTCCAAGGGGTGCCAACCTCACCGTTTTTCGCCGAGAAATATGCGACCTGATGCCCTTGCTCACGCAAGACGCGCCCCACCTCATGATAGAAAACTTCAGCGCCACCTGTAACTTTATAGTTGTTATGACACAGAATTACTTTCATAAAAACAAAAGTGACCGTTCGAGTTTATTCTGTCTTTCAACAATCATATAGCTTATACCGGCTGCAAGAATGAATAACGGCGCAACTTCGATCACATTCGGCCGTTGGTAAATACTTGCTATAAACATAACAAAATAAACCCAATAATCCTTATTGGCCTCCTTTGTAACACTCCTCTTTATTTTAAAAGTGAACAACATTACTAAATACCCCAATATCGATGTGAGTCCCACTAGGCCATAATCCCATATAAGTGACTTCCAAGAGCTTATGTAATATCCCAATTCGTAAACCGTCTTGTCACTTCCGAAATAAATTTTATCTGAAAACAGGAATTCGATAAATTTCAATTCAAATGTCAACGTTGTCCTATTGTCTCCGCTAATACCATCGTCAGAGATCATTAGGCGATCAATCAGCATTTTTTGTACCAATGGATTATCTGAAAACAACAACAAGAGCACGGAAAACAAAAGTAAGAAAATCAGAAATAGTCTCGGTCGTACTGAAAATAAATACACGGCAATTAGAACAAAAAATGCCAGTGACCACGATAAAACCGCTGCGACAAATATAATTACGTTTTGCACATCCAGCCTGAACCTCGTTGCTGCCAACAAAAATGCAGCAAAGGTGCCCACTACGCCAGGTTCATCAAATAAGGCACTTAGCCTATTAATTGATTGCCCATCATTGAAAATCATGTAGCCCATAAGGTAATTTCCATATTGCATACCTGATGCGATCTTACCTTCGTGAGTTGGTACTTCAAAGCCCAAAAAAGGGGGAACGCTAAGCATCATCAGCAAATACAATACAATACTAGGCGCCACTATAAGAGCAAATAAATTCCTAAAATATCCGAAGGCTTGCCATAGTGTTTTATTGCTGGCTAATACCAGCAATAAAACAAACGAGCCAATCTTCAATAGTTCAACTATTTTATCCATAGCAAAAAGATGCATGAAGTACAGGGCGCATATAAAAGCAACAAGGCCCAATATCCGGGTAAGCTCAAGCCTAAAACCCCTTAAGTACTGCACCCTCACTAAAGAATACGTAAGCATCGTGTAAGCAATTAATGTGATTATGGGCCAAGCGGCTGTATTAAATAATCGCCGTCCCTCGATACCCGCTACAGGTATTAAATAAAGCAACCCGCTAATAGCTAAAGTCGCCAACAAAAAGGCCATGGCTTGTTGATAGTTAATCTTCATAATTCAAGCTACTGGCAGATGCCCCACCAGCCCTGAAAAACTCGACATATTTATTAGCAATATGCGTATTTTCATGCACTCGTTCAACATATTGTCGGGCCTGGATGCCTCTCTCTACAAAAGAACCTCTCAGTTCAAGAACATCTTTAAGCCTTTTCAGAATATCCTCTGAGCTTGGTTTGATATTAATAACTGGGCTCGTCTCTTCTCCTAATGCATGGATGGCTTCAGGCTCTGCCCCACTCAGAACCATCTTGCCCATTGCCATCGCAATGATAGCGTTCATTCCATAGGAATATGAATTTGCTTGATCGATGACCACGTTCGAGTTTTGCAATGTTTCAATGTATTTTGAAAACGGAAGTTTTTCTGGGAGCATCACTTCTACATCGTTAGGGTATTTCCTCTTTAATTCATTCAATGCTTCGACGATTAATTTAGTTCCTTTAAAGCCAGGCCGACTTATTCCATGTTGAAACACAACCTTCCCTTGAACGGCGTTTCCAGAATAACAATATTTCTCAATATCTACAGGAAGTGGAATAACACTGATTGGTTTTTTTAAATCCAAGTATCCAAGCGAGTATTCATACATCACCGGAATATAACCGAGCGCCATTGAAACGACCCTCTCATTCTGCTTTATCCTGCTCTCTCTAAGAAAGTTATTCCTTCCGGCGGTGTCTTCTACGAGCCCCGGAAACCATGTATATTCAAGTTTGGACATTGTGCTCATATAGGTTCTATAGTCGTCCCCAGCAACAGATAAAAAGAATTTCCCTTCGAGCTTTTTGTAGGCCCTCCCAAACAGTGCACTAGGAACCAAGGGAGAAAATACATACGGGTGACAAACAAGAATAATATCGAACTGCTCAATATCGAGATTGTTTAACCAAAGTGGGGAATAAAGCGCTGTAGCGTAATAACCAGCTTTCCCATTTAATCCCAAACTCCAATCGACATCATTTCCTATCTTCTTCCATCCATCGCCCCCCGATGCATGAAGAACACGGTGACCAATCTTGACAAAGCCGGTCTTCAAATCCGCATAAAATCCACTATATTCTCCAAGCATCAAAATATTCATAGTTAGAAACCTTTTGTTGGCCGAAGGTAGTGACCGCCAATTAATACATACATAAATATCGCATACACTGCGTACAGGCTCGCGTAAACAACCACCGGGGTCAGGATGCCTATCATGGGAATCAGTATGATGTTGGCGACGTACACCAGGCCAACGAACGTCAATTCTGATCCGATGAACCACGCTGTCATTTTTTTGGCCACCATCATATAGGACAACACCCAAGAGGATATTTTCAACATGTCCCCTGCAATCTGCCAGGCAAATAATGGGGCAGCGGGTAGAAATTTGTCGGAATATAAAAGCAGCAATAACGGCTCGCGCAATAGATACACCAGTCCTCCTGTCAACAGCACAATCGGCATCGCGGTGCGATAAAAGGCCAGCATCTCCTGCCGTATGTCTTCATCTTGCGTGAGCTGGGAAAGTTTCGGTAAGTAGTACACCGAAAACCCCGCCGTTACTATCCCGAGATACGCTCCTGAAACCTGCCAGACTGCTTGCCAATAACCCGCTTCCTGCCAGCCTAATTGGTTGACTAATTCATCGCGAATTGCCATCGGCAATACTGCGGAAGTGAGCAAAGAGGTCAGTGCCATAATCGCAAACTGCCCCAACCGCTTGACCCAAGCACGATCAATAGTGCCGTGACGCGCCACTGATAGCACTCGGCCATGAATCCGTACCGCATATCCAACCGATACCAGTCCGGCCAATATCGGCCCCACGAGCAGGCCATATAATGCGCCTTCCACCCCGTTCCATAAACTGAGTATTACCACCGCAAGCATATTGATGAGCGCGGTCAGTGCGTTCAATAGCAGGTAATGGCAGATTTGCCCCATGCCATTCAACAGGGCAAGCGCTATCCCGTTGGTTACGAGTAGCGGCAATACGATGCCTGTTACCAAAAAAAGTGAAGCCCATCCTGATTGATGCAAAACCAGATTGGCAATTTCTTTGTGCAAAAGTAATAGGAATACCGAACCCGCGAATGCGACGATTGCTGAGAGTTTGATTGCGGTTGCCAGCATCCCGGCAAGTTCATCCTTGTTCTCACGGTGTTCAGCTGCATATTTGACGATCCCGGATTGGAACAACGCTCCAGAGACTCCGGCAATCAGTACGAGAAAGTTTTGGAACTGGCCGAATACAGCGAGTGCGGCAGGGCCGCCTGCCATTGCCACCATTTTGGCAACCACCAAACCGGAACCGAGTCGCAATGCTGTGGCGATGCCGCTCCACAATGTGGTCGAGAGTAGGTTCACGCTTCAAGATAATCGTTGGTAGATTTGCTGACCTGCGTGACTTGCGCAACGTTCATCGTTGGCCCCATCGGCAGACTCAACACCTCCCGGTGGATTGCCTCAGCGATCGGGAAATCACCCTGCTTATAGCCCAATTCGGAATACGCCGGTTGCAGATGCGGGGGGATGGGATAGTGGATCATCGTGCCGATGCCTTGCTGCTGCAAATGGGCTTGCAGGTTTTCACGCTGTTGGCTGCGCACCACGAACAGATGCCACACTGGATCAGCCCATTCCGGGACGACGGGTAGAACGAGATTGTGGCTTTCCAACTTGCGCACATACTCGGCTGCGATGGCCTTGCGCTGTGCATTCCAGGCATCCAGTTTTTTCAGCTTCTCACGCAGAAAGGCCGCTTGCAGTTCGTCAAGCCGCGAGTTGTAGCCTTTTACTTCGTTGTGATACTTGATGCGCGATCCGTAATTACCCAGCGTGCGTATCTTTTCAGCAAGTTCTGCATCGTTGGTGGTTACCGCCCCGCCGTCGCCCATGGCACCAAGATTTTTCCCGGGATAAAAGCTGAACCCTGCCGCATCGCCCAGCGTGCCGACACGCTTTCCCTTGTAGCGCGCGCCATGCGCTTGCGCGGCATCCTCGATGACTTTGAGGTTGTGCTTTTTCGCAACAGCGCTAATGACATCCATATCGGCAGGTTGCCCATACAAATGAACAACCATGATGGCTTTAGTCCGCGGAGTGATAGCAGCTTCGATTCGTGACGGATCGATGTTGTAGGTGCGCTCATCGGGCTCGACCGGTATCGGGGTGGCCTCGGCATAGCTGGCCGCCAACCAAGTGGCAATATAAGTGTTGGATGGCACAATGACTTCGTCACCTTCACCGATATCATAAGCGCGCAAAATCAGATGCAAGGCATCCAGTCCGTTACCCACGCCGATGCAATACTTCGCTTCGCAATAGTTGGCAAACTCTTCTTCAAACTGTTTGAGCTCACTGCCTTGTATGTACCAGCCAGAATTCAGGACACGTTCAAATGCAGCTTGCAGCTGCGGGCGCAGCTCGATGTGTGGAGTTTTAAGATCAAGAAAGGGTATGAGATTGAAGCCGGACATTTTATGCTCTCATCGTTTATCTATTCGGCAGTTGCTTGGCCGCCGCCAGGAACTGGTCATAATCGCGAATGTAATCGTCCGCCTCGTAATGTTCGGATGCCAGCACCATACAAACTGCCCCAGAAGAAAAATTATCCAAATTCCTCCACATCATCGGACTTACATAAAGCCCGTAATAGGAACGATTAAGGTGAAATCGTTGCTTCTGCTGACCATCATCCAGCACCACATCAAAGCTGCCTGACATCGCTACGATGAATTGATGCAAGTTCTTGTGAGCATGCGACCCGCGATCCGATCCGCCAGGCACATCGTAGAGATAATAGACACGCTTAATATCGAATGGGATATGTTGCCCACCCTCGACAAATGAAAGGTTGCCACGCGGATCGGCTATTTTCGGCAGTTCTACAATTTTGCAGTCTTTGATGCTCATAGTTTCCTCACAAGCCTGGCTGGATTGCCAACAACAACTGCATTTGCCGACACATCTTCAGTGACGACTGCCCCCGCACCTACCAGTGCATTTTCACCTATAGTCACACCAGGCAAGATGGTTGCATTCGCACCAATCGATGCGCCTTTTTTTACGACAGTCTGTAAAAATCTTTCCGGGTAAACCTTGGAGCGTGGAAGCAAATCATTGGAAAATGTTGCATTCGGTCCAATGAAAACGTTATCTTCAATACGCACGCCATCCCAAAGTTGCACACCACTCTTGATGGTTACGTTGTCGCCGACGACCACATCTTTTTCTATCAACACCTGCGCGCAGATGTTGCAGTTCGCACCGATCCTGGCACCTGCAAACACCACGCAAAACTGCCAGATGCGCGTCCCTGCACCAATATCATTGCTTTGCACATCGGCAAGAGGATGAATATTTCTTAACATTTAATCACCTGATGATTTTCTGAGCGCTATAATTTTAAATTCGCACATGGTTTTAATTCTGCACCCGCCTGTGTTCACAAACCGCTGTCTGAAATACTGGATTGCCACATCCCGCCACGCTGCGCTCGCGGCTAAAGGCGCTCCTCGCAATGACGGTTCCTTCTCACAATGCGTGATTTTATCTTGTGTATCTCTTCTTATTCTTTGACTGGATATTAGCTGACTGAGCCGCATAACGATATAGGCTGAATGTCATATTGACAGCGGAGGTGAAAGGTGCGAGACAAAAAAGTTTCAAGGGACTCATTTACGGGTTCAGTTGGACATTTTCCACCAGTTACCGTGGGTCGGTGTAGTCTAGATGTTTAGTATGCAGATGCACCTTTTTCCATTTCCCGGTCAATAGCATTAAGGGCGGGCAGAGCCCTTACGAAGGACTGGATTGCCGCGTCGGCTTTGCCTCCTCGCAATGACGGACGCTCTGGATTGCCGCGCCGGCTTTGCCTCCTGATGGAACAACTGATGAAACAACTAGCCATCTGACTAGGCTGTCCGAAGACGACAGCCAAGTCATTGGTTATAGCCATTCGACTGGTGAAACTACTAGCCATCCCACTAAGCAACCACAAAACGGTTGCCAAGTGGTTGGTTATAAGCCAGCAAGCTGCCAAGTCATTGGTCATCGCAATGACGAGGGGAAGTTGCTGAGGTGCGTCAGCGGCGCGCGATGATACTGCGTTGCAGCATTTCATCAATGACTTGTTGCACGCAGGTTTCCAGGTCTTCCACTCCCGTATTCACTTTAAGTTCTGGATTTTCCGGGGCTTCGTAAGGCGATGAGATGCCAGTGAAGTCGACGATCTGCCCGGCTCGGGCTTTTTTGTAGATGCCTTTTACGTCGCGGCTCTCGCAGACCTCGATGGGGCTATTGCAGAATACCTCGATGAAGTCGCCGTGTTCGACCATGCTGCGCACGCGTTCGCGTTCGGCTCGAAAGGGGGAGATGAAGGCGGTCAGCACGATCACGCCTGCTTCCATGAAGAGCTTGGCAACTTCTCCAATGCGGCGGATGTTTTCGATCCGGTCTTGTGTGGAGAAGCCGAGGTCACCGCACAGGCCGTGGCGCACGTTGTCACCATCCAGCACGTAGGTACGGCAGCCGCGCTGGTGCAGCTCTTCTTCGACGGCGTGAGCGAGCGTGGATTTGCCCGCACCGGACAGGCCGGTGAACCAGATGATGGCGCCGCGATGGCCGTTTTGGGCCTCGCGGCGGGCGCGGGTGACAGTGGCGTGATGCCAGACGGTGTTGGTTGATGTTGGTGGTTGTGTGGTCATGTTGGTTGTTCGGTTGCTTTAATTCGTTAAGTAAAAGTGTACTGGATTGCTTTGTTGAGAGAACTGGATTGCCGCGTCGACTGCGTCTCCTCGCAATGACGGCGGGGGATTGCCGCGTCGGCTACGCGGCTTGTAATCACGGCACCCTCTCCCCTACCCCTCTCCCCTTGTCAGGAGCGCAACGACGCGGGGCAGTCCAGTAGCGCAGCGTCAAGGCGATGAAAACCTTCTGGATTGCCACGCCGCTATCGCTGCTCGCAATGACGGCATGGGTGGTGTGACGATAGCTGGTGCCGGCCAGAGGCAGAAACCCGCTCCGTCGCACAAAATGGTTGAGAGTTTTAATTTCTTTAAACGCGTCTCCAACTAGCCATGCTTCTTCACCATTTCGCTGGCGAACACAGCCAGATCGTCACAGTGCGTTTCGACGATGCTGCGCACAATCGCCCAATCCAGCGCGCGATAATCATGCACTGCAATATTGCGGAAACCGATCATTTTCTTCAGATGGTCGGCGAGCAGCGTGGATATTTCCTGGGCGCTTTCCAGCAAATCGAACGCTGATTTGCTGTCCTTGGGCAATCCGAGTCCGCGAATCCTGATAATGTGCATGGCGAGGTCTATGGCTGCTTCGCAAGCTCGTTGCAGGTTAAGCACAATGACGTCTTGTGCATCGAAAGCTTGCTCCAGGTCTTGTTGATGACGAACATAAACAGCATGCACCCGCGCCAAAGCACGTTCGATGATTTCTGCCTTGTTTAGAACGATGTCGTTCATGTTTGGCGCACGTCACTGCGATAGACCCTGCCACTTTGTTTGATGTCGGCAATAATCGATTCTCGCTCCTCATTCAGTCTGGCGTATTTTGACAAGGTGGTCATCTCGAAACGCTGCGCTGCCAATTCATCACCGGTATAAACGCGCTCTCCATTCGTCACAACCTGCGCTTGAAAAACGGTATCACTTCGGCGCAAATCCGCAGTATCTAGCTCCCCGTCATGAAACGCTTTCTGCAAGGCAACGGAAAATGCCATCGATTCTTTAAAATCCAGTGTTCTCTCTGCGAGAAAAGCGAAGTCAATGTCGCTATCGTTGCGCATATATTCAGTGCCATAGGAACCGTGCAAATACACCGCAATCATTTGTAATCCGGTCTCTTCGATTGCCGATGCAATTGTTTGGCGCAGAGCGCTTTCTTCATTTTGTTTGAGGGTGCGCATCACGTTACCTGTAACTTTCTTTCTTCCTCGCGCAGCAGGCATTGCCCATCGGACAGGCGGACGAACGGCCTGGGGCGCACCGCATGGGGAACCGCACCGCCGCAAAAAATGGTTGGGATCATTTTCATAAAACGCCAATACGCTCCAGCCGCCATGCCATACAAGAGCGAACATTGTACATGCAGACGGGTTATCAAAAAACATGCCCATTTACACCCAATGGAAATAGCTGGCAGCGCGTCGGTGCGAGGATCGCTGTGCCTTGTCAATCCATCACGATCAGCTATCCTGTTTCGCGCCCTCTTTGTAACTGCCGTACTTGTATCCGTACCCGTATCCATATCCATAACGGCTGGAAACGCGTTGCAGCTGGCCGTTGAACAGCACGCCTTTTACTTCGACCCGCGCTTGTGCAAGCCGTTTGACTGCTGTGGTCAGGTCAGCCAGGGTGGAGACGCCGTCGCGCACCACCATGAAGGTCGTGCCCATGTTCGGGCCGATTACCGCTACATCCGAGACCAGCAATGTAGGGCACGCATCGACGATGACGATGTCGTGTTGCCGGCTGCACTGTTCAAAGAACTGCGGCAGGCGCTCGTTGAGGAACAGTGCACTCGGGTTGTTGACTGGTGTTCCATTGGTAATGAAACTCAGGTTATTCAATACATTTTTGTGGGTTGCCTGCTCCAGCGTAATTTCTCCGGCGAGTATCTCGCTCAACCCTGCCGCGCGCCCCAGGCCGAAATACTGGTTCAGGTGCCCTTTGTGCATATCCATGTCAATCAGCAGCACGCGCTTGCCCGCCTGCGCCAGGATCACGGCCATATTCACAGCCAGGAAAGTCTTACCGACACCCGGCGTCGGCCCGGTAATCATCACCCGGTTATTCGCCGCGTCCAGCATGGCGAATTGCAGTGCCACGCGGAAGCTGCGCAGACTCTCGATGGAGAGATCGTCCGGCTGAGTGTCTGCCAGGATGAATTGGCCCGCTTCTTTGGCCTGAATTTTTTTGGAAAGTGCTTCCTGCTCCTTGCTTTCCATTACCGTTGCGTAAACCTGCAGGCCGGTCGCGTCTTCGATCATTTTCGGGCTGTCAATCGCGCCGCGCATCGCCTTGCGGATGAATGCGGCCATCACGCCGATGAACAAGCCGAGGAATGCGGATATCAGGATGACCATCAGGCGTTTCGGCTTGATCGGTTCTTCCGGTATAACCGCCTCATCGATCAGGCGCGATGTGCCGATCTTGCTGGCCCTGGCCAGGCGCAATTGCTGGGCGGTGTTCAACAGAGTGGTATACAGTTCGGTGCCCACTTTGACATCGCGCATGCTGGAAATGACGTCTTGCTCGACTCCGGGCAGCCTCTTGATCTGTTCCTGGATGGCGGCTTTTTGTGAATTAAGGATGCTCAGCTGCTTATCCGCATTCACGACACTGGGGTGTTGGGCGGTAAATTTCGACAGCAACTCTTCTCGTACTCGTTTGAGTTCGAGCAGTTTTACCTCTATCCCGACGGCCTGTTGCAATATATTTTTGGCTTCCTCGCCGATATCGATGGTGCCGCGCTTGTCGCGCAGCTTGTTGTATCTGGTTTCGGCTTCTTCGACATTGCGTTTGATTTCGGGCAGATGTGAATCGAGGAAGATGATGGTTTTTTCCGCTTCTTCTGATTTCCGGCCGACGTTCTGGCGGATATATTCATGTCCGACCGCATTTAATATTTTGGAAGTTAACAGCGGGTCGCCCCCTTCCAGCTTGACCTCGATCACGCCGGACAGCTTGCCCTTCTCGGCGATCTGCAAATCTTTCTGCAAGCTCTCGATAGAATTCAATCTGGAATTTTCCTGCAACAAAAACTGCGCACCGGGATTGGCTTCCAGTTTTACCACCCGTATTTCCACTTTGCCTGCCGGAGTCTCCTGTATGGCGGCTTGTCCGGTCTTGCCTTTTAATACGATGTC
This sequence comes from Nitrosomonadales bacterium, assembly GCA_023259055.1. Taxonomy (GTDB): domain Bacteria; phylum Pseudomonadota; class Gammaproteobacteria; order Burkholderiales; family Gallionellaceae; genus Gallionella. The sequence continues at coordinate 258,600 of JAHFQZ010000004.1, read as the reverse complement.
ATAGTCAGTCTGTTGCAGCTCGAATTCGCCGTTGCTACCGGCTGTCAGAATAAATTCGCTTTCCTGCATCTCCTGCGGCACGTCAAAAACAGGTACTTCTATCGCTTCGTTGCCCCATGCATATCCGCCGAATCCCAGGATGCCCGGATTGGATAGATGCTTGCTTCTGCTTGCCCACCAGCGCCCGACGAAAGGGAAATATTTTGGCCGTGCTCCGATATACAAACCGAGACTGTCGACCGCATTGGCGACCACCATGCGCGAGCGCAATAATTCTATTTCTGCCGATGCGGCTGTCTTGGTGTCGAAAAGTGTGCCTACATCTCCCAACAGGCTCTTGGTGGAACCGGGGCTGTCTTCCACCTGGACGATCAGGTTGGCTTCGTATATCGGCTTTGCCATAAAGGCATAAGCTGTCCCCAATGCGAATATCGCGGCCGCGATCAGCCCCACCATTTTCCTGTCCAGCCAGATGTTGTCCAGCAACGAGCCGAGGTTGATCTCGTCTTCGTCGGCATTTACCGGGTATCTTTGAATGTTCTGATCCATGTTGTTTTGCGCCCTTGGGTGCCTCTTAATATTCAAATTCCGTCATTGCGAGCGAAGCGTGGCAATCCAGCGGTTTTATCTAACATGCCTTTTGGCCTTGCCCCCCGCGTTGCGGTGGAGTTCTTTCATTGGACTGGATTGCCGCACTACGTTCGCAATGACAAACCTCTGCCTGTCACTGTGATGACCAATGACTTGGCAGCTTGCTGCCTTAGTCAGATGGCCAGTAGTTCCATCAGGAGCGCCTCTAGCCGATGCTTTTAATGCGCTTCACCCATTCGTTCACGCCGTTTTCTATCAGGGAAAATACCGCGTGAAACTCTTCCGGGTCTTTCCGATAGGGGTCCGGTATGTCCTGATTTGCTGCTTCTGCCAGCCGGAATACTTTGCCGCGCGTGTACGGATATTGCCTTGAAATTTGCTGTTTTTGCAGGTCATCCATTACCAGGATAATGTCTGCGTCGCGCACAATCGCATCGGTCAACATGCGCGCCCGGTGCGAAGTAATGTCAACACCGGCATCGGCCATGATCTGCATGGCAATCGGATCCGCCCCGTGGCCCACCAGCGCCGTCATTCCCGCCGAGCCGAATTGAATTTCCGGCAGCGCTTGCCTGAACAAGCCTTCGGCCATCGGGCTGCGGCAGATATTGCCGAGGCACACTAGCAGTACTTTTCGGATCATTTAAAGCCACGGTTGATGATGGTGATTTCTTGCGAGGTTGGCAATATCAGATTGATGATTCGGTTAAAGCGCACAATCGGTGCACTATCGACGTACACCACGTCCTTTGCTTTCAATTCAAAATTCTCGGCCAGTGCGAACATGACTGGAGAGCGTGCGTCGAGATGGTAGATTATAGGTTGTGCATCATTTGCGTTGCGTATCACGTAGACCTGGTTGGCATCGGCGGTTTGCGGATTAACGCCCCCAGCTTCTCCAAGCGCTTCGTTAAGGCTCATCCGGCCATTGTGCAGTACCAGCGAAATCGGTTTGATCACTTCGCCGACAACGAATACTTTGCTTTCATCGCGCGGGCTCACGCGCAGCATGTCGCCATTGCTTAGCATGATGCGCGACGGATCGATGCCTTCCACCGTTAAACGCGTCAAATCCACACGGTAGGTTTTGCCTTCGTGTGTAATTGTGAGGCGGCTCTGGTCTCCCAGCGCGGTAATTCCCCCGGCGCGGTTAATCGCTTCTGCCAGGGACAGCGGGATGTCGTCGATCTGGACGATGCCGGGGAGCTTGACTTCACCGTCCACGTAAATCCGCTTGCTGCGGAAGCTCAAAACCCTGAGGGTCACTTCAGGTTTTTTGATGTAGCTTGATAAACGCTGGACAAGCAGATCACGCGCCTGCAACTCTGTCAGCCCTTCAACCTTGAAGTCGCCCGCATAGGGAAACTGGATCTTCCCTTCGGGGCTGACGGTATACCCTGACGGGGTTGTTCCCGATAAGGTGGCAAGGGTTCCCGATACGGTGCTGACCGGCATCAGCAGCTCGGGATGATCCCACACCGTTATCGCCAGATAGTCTCCCGCGCCGATTTTGTATGGCTGCGGCGGCGTCATTAATTCGGCAAGGTCGGCATGGATTCCGGTTTTTGCAAGCTGCAGCTCTTGCTGGATCAGCTGCGGGGTGATGGTTTTGATGATGGGAGCGACTGCAGGAGCGCCATTGACTGGCTCGATCCTGGCGTTACTGTCATCAAAGCGCATGCCGGGGGCAAGCGTACAGCCCGACAATATCACCGCCGAAACAGCAAGAAAAAACGCCCGGATGAAGGGCGTGCGCGGATTAAAATATCCCATACACAAATGTCCAATCCCGTTTAAACATCATCAATCTGTTAACCGATTTGTGCGCTGTTGCCTGATTACAAAGCCGGAATGCGGGGCGCATATTAACATTGCGCATGCCTTTGTGGCGAATCATAGCCATGGATATCGTCTTTAGGGCAGGTAAAAACCGCCCTGCCTGCTGTCATTGCGAACGCAGTGAAGCAATCCAGAAGATTTCCGTGGGGTTTGACGCTGCGATGCTGGATTGCCGCGTCGGCTGCGCCTCCTGATGGAACTACTGATGAAACAACTAGCCATCTGACTAGGCTGTCCAAAGACGACAGCCAAGTCATTGGTTATAGCCATTCGACTGGTGAAACTACTAGCCATCCCACTAAGCAACCACAAAACGGTTGCCAAATGGTTGGTTATAAGCCAGCAGCTGGCAAGTCGCTGGTTATCGCAATGACAAGCGGAGAACTGCAGTTTGATGGCGTTCATCATTTCATGGATAATCCACCCCCTGCCTTGGCCGGGGTGGCGGAACTGGTAGACGCGCCGGACTCAAAATCCGGTGTCTGAAAGGACGTGAGGGTTCGAGTCCCTCCCCCGGCACCAAAGATCTAATCGCTCGATGGTGTCAACCAAACGGATATACAGTGCGTTTTAGTCGTCGGCACGTTAAGTGTCATAAACGTTTATTTAACTTAACTATTTATTGGAGTTCACTATGAGCAAACTTTTAACTGCATTGATCGCTTCTGTATTTGCTGTTGTTTCTTTCTCCGCTGTTGCTGCTGATGCAAAACCTGCTGCTGCTCCTGCTGCCGCTGCTGCTCCTGCTGCCGCTGCTGCTCCTGCCGCCGCTGCTAAAGAAGAAGCTGCTCCTGCCAAGAAGGCCAAAAAAGCCAAAAAAGCTAAAAAAGCCAAGAAGGCCAAAAAAGCAGAAGCTGCTGCTCAGTAATTCGGCACATGCTTGAAGAAAGCAGGGGAAACCCTGCTTTTTTATTTTCGCAGAGAACATTATGATCTGGAAACCCAACGTCACTGTCGCCGCCGTCATCGAGCGCGATGGTAAATTTTTGCTGGTGGAAGAGGAAACCTCGCAAGGTTTGCGCTTCAATCAGCCTGCTGGACATCTGGAAGCCGACGAGTCGTTGTTGGCCGCTGTGGCGCGCGAAGTGCTGGAAGAATCTGCCTATCACTTTACTCCGCAGCATCTGCTCGGCGTGTATCGCTGGCACTCAGACGAATCTGACACCACCTATTTGCGCTTTGCCTTCACCGGGGAAATCACCGGACATGAGGCCGGACGTCAACTCGACACCGGCATTTTGCACGCCTTATGGCTGACGCCGGATGAAATCCGCGCCAATCGATCCCGTCATCGTAGCCCGCTGATTTTGCGTTGTATCGAGGATTACCTCGCCGGCAAACGTTTCCCGCTGGAATTACTGGTTCACTATGACTAAACCCATCGTGGTTGGTATGTCTGGCGGCGTTGACTCTTCGGTTACCGCGCTGTTGCTCAAGCAGCAGGGCTATGAGGTGATCGGCCTGTTCATGAAGAATTGGGAGGATGACGACAACGACGAATACTGTTCGTCGCGCCAGGATCTGCTGGACGCGGTGTCTGTCGCTGACACTATCGGGATTCACATCGAGGCTGTGAACTTTGCAAGTGAATACAAGGAGCGCGTGTTTAGTTATTTCCTGCGCGAGTATCAGGCCGGACGCACCCCCAACCCGGATATCCTTTGCAATTCAGAAATCAAATTCAAGGCGTTTCTCGATCACGCCATTCAGCTTGGGGCGGACACGATCGCAACCGGACACTATGCGCAGGTGCGCGAGGTGGACGGCCTGTTCCAATTGCTCAAGGCGAGCGATGCCAGCAAGGATCAGAGCTATTTTCTGTATCGCCTGAACCAGGCGCAATTAAGCCAAGCGATCTTTCCGCTCGGCAAGCTGCTGAAGTCGCAAGTGCGCGCGATAGCCGAGCAGCACGGTTTGCCCAATTACGCCAAGCGCGACAGCACCGGCATTTGCTTCATCGGCGAGCGTCCGTTCCGCGAATTCCTCAATCGCTATCTGCCAACCCAACCCGGTGAGATGCGCACACCGGATGGAAAGATAGTCGGCCAGCACATCGGGCTGTCTTTCTACACCATCGGTCAGCGGCAAGGGCTGGGAATCGGCGGTGCAAAAGAAGCCTCCGGCGAACCGTGGTTCGTGTCAGGCAAGGACATGGCGAACAACCGCCTGATCGTGGTGCAGGGGCACGACCACGCGGCACTGTTAAGCAACCGTTTGGCTGCACTGGATAGCCACTGGATCAGCGGCACTGCGCCGCTGCTCAATCACCCCTATGCCGCCAAGACGCGCTACCGGCAGGCCGATGCGCCATGCCATCTCACCCAACTCTCCGATAGCCGCTGCGAAATCGCCTTCGATGAGGCGCAATGGGCGGTTACGCCCGGGCAGTCGGTGGTGCTCTATGATGGTGAGATATGCCTGGGTGGAGCAATCATCGAACAAGGACAGAACTGATTCGCGTAAAATGCGAACTTCTGTTCTGAAGGTCGGGGTACATCACGCTGCCCCCCTTCAATTAATTTTTGCTTTCAGGATTTCATCATGACCGCACTCACCAAACTTACCGCCCTCTCTCCGCTGGACGGTCGCTACAACGGCAAAGTGGATGCCTTGCGCGATTACTTCAGCGAATTCGGCTTGATCCGCTTTCGCGTACTGATCGAAATCGAATGGCTGAAATCTCTCAGCGCTCAGGCCGACATGCCCGAGATCGCGCTGTTCTCGGAGGCCACTATCGCGCGACTGGATGCCATCAACGCGGCGTTTTGCGAAGATGATGCGTTATCCATCAAAGCCATCGAGAAGCGCACCAATCACGATGTCAAGGCGGTTGAATACTGGCTGCGCGATAAGCTTGCATCCAATCCTGAAACAGCCGTTATGCTGGAATTCATCCATTTCGCGTGCACTTCTGAGGATATCAATAATCTCAGTCATGCGCTGATGCTCAAGAACGCCCGCGAGGAAGTTATGCTGCCCGTGCTGCATGACATCATCGCGAGGCTGAAAGAGATGGCTCACCAGCTCGCCGACCTGCCGATGCTGTGCCGTACCCACGGCCAATCCGCCACGCCAAGCACCATGGGGAAGGAAATGGCAAACGTGGTGTACCGTTTGCAGCGCGCTGAACAACGCCTCGCCGACACGGAGATACTCGGCAAGATCAACGGTGCAGTGGGCAACTACAACGCGCATCTGGCCGCCTATCCGAATATGGACTGGGCGGCGCATGCGCGACGTTTTGTTACTGCGCACGGCATCATTTTCAACCCTTACACCACACAGATCGAGCCACACGATTACATGGCGGAGTTGTTCGATGCATTCGCGCGCATCAACACCATACTGATCGATCTGGATCGAGACATCTGGGGTTATATCTCGATAGGCTATTTCAAGCAGAAAGTGGTTGCGGGCGAGGTCGGTTCCTCGACGATGCCGCACAAGGTGAATCCGATAGATTTTGAGAATTCAGAAGGCAATCTCGGGCTGGCGAACGCACTGCTTCGCCATTTCAGCGAAAAGCTGCCGATCTCGCGCTGGCAGCGCGATCTCACCGACTCCACGGTTTTGCGCAATATGGGCGTGGCGCTCGGCCACACCCTGCTCGGCTACGAATCCTGCCTTAAGGGATTGCATAAACTTGAGATCAACCCGCAGCGTGTCGCGGATGATTTGAATGCAAACTGGGAAGTGCTGGCTGAGCCGATTCAGACCGTGATGCGCCGCTATGGCATCGAAAATGCCTACGACAAGCTCAAGGAATTAACACGCGGCAATAATGGTATTAACCGTGACAGTCTGCACGCCTTCATCAAAACGCTGCAGATACCTGATGCAGAAAAGCAACGCTTGCTGCAACTTTCACCCCATACTTATATCGGTAAGGCCTCCGAGTTGGCGCGGAAGATTTAGCAATGTAGAGCGGGTTCCACCCACCGCCAAAATAACGCCGGGCGGAGCCCGACGATTACTCAGTTGCCTCAGAATACTCTCGGTGGAGCCGTCGGCCCACGATCTTCGATAATGGGGCGCAGAGCGGGGGTTTTCGGCACCGCATTCTCGGGCGCCATGTTCTGTTCCTGAAGTGCGTTATCCACTACCGCACTTCCACGTACTGCGCCCTTTGTTTGCCCTCCCTTGGTTTGTAATGGAGGTGGGGGTACTGCAGTAAATATGTTGAGGTTAATCGGTTGCAGTTGCGGCATCTGGTCGGAAGCAGCGACAAAACCCATCTGGTTGGGCAAAATATTGATGGTGCCCTTTTCAGTGGTCATGGTGGTCTCGCCGACATTTACCTTGTTATAGGTACCGGTCGGTGCGATTGCCGCCAATTCGCTACCCGGCACAACCACGAATGTTTCATGATCGGTGCCTCGAACGCCAATAGTCGACCCCGAAGTTGTGATGCGGTAATTAGCCTTGTTTTTCTGTCCAATCAGACCGGTGATCGCGCGGAACCCTCCTCTTATTAATGAAAAAAAGCTCTTCTCATTGCCGTCTTCTTCACTGGAAAACACGAAGCTGTCGAACTTGAGTTTGGAATCGGGGCGCACTGCGATAAGGCCACCGTCAAGCATCTTGATTTGCGCAGAAGCTCCCTTTGCAGTAGTCAAGGTATCGCTCTCACTTACCGGATCGCCTTTTTGCAGGGCACGTGTCTGACCCGCTGCATTGGTGATTTGAACTTGACCATTCACAAACCTGACATGTCCTGCAATCCCTGCGTAAGCTGCCTGGCTTAGCAATATCAGGCAAGCTGCTAAAAAAATACTTGGGAAGACTGTGATACTCAATGTAGCTTTCATGATTGCACCTCCACTCAGCTTTAACTACCGAAAATCTCGGCGAATAGTCAGGGAAACATCTTTCCGGTCATAGCCGTATATGGCGATATTGGAATCGTTCCTGGTATAGCTAAATTGCGGACGCAACGTCCACACTTTGTCCCATTGCCAACTCACACCCATTGCCAGATCATGCAGACGATCATGGCGTTGGCGCAGAAAGTAGTAATTGGTTTTATTGTAATCGCCGACCTGTATACCTGCGCCGGCGAACAGCGTCGCTCTTTCATGGATTATCGTCTGACCGCCGACACGCAATCCCCAGAAATGTTTGGCGCCATCGTTTCGCCCGCCGGTTGGGCTTGCCACCGTAACAATTGGCGAAACGTCCTTCTCGTTACCCGAATGCACGCTGCCGGAAAGCGTTGAATTGCCGTCAGCCATCACGTGCAACCAGCCGAGCCCCACGGCCTGCTGGTCAAAATCATTTGGCTGCATCACCTTGTCAACAAAACGATATTGCACCGATTGGGCAAACACATTCAATTGATTGCTCGGGCTGAACACATGGCGCCAGTCCCCCTTGAGGCCGGATGCATCGCTGTTGTGCAAGCCCCCCAGGTCGTATTGACCGCTTATCACGCCCGCGCGCAACCGGTCAGTTTTCGCTTCAAACATTATTCCCGCACGCACATCCCGTCCGAGCGAATCAAATTGCTTGTGACTATTATTGCTGCGTTTCCGCAAATCAACGCCTGCGTACAATCCCCAATCGGCATTCAAACTGTGATTGATTTCGCCGCCTGCAGCCACTGCATAGTAATTGTCGCCCACCTTTACATTGGCCGAATCAAGAGTGGCCATTGTCGCAAAACGATCAACGAATATTTGCGGCTGACTGTCAGAGTTATTAACGTTGCTATCCTTCCCAACTGACCCTTCTGCGTACCCGGAAACGCGTGTCCGTTTTCCGTCTTTCCTTGCATCGATCGCATCGAGATATTTTTGAATATTGAGACGTGCAGCTTCGGAAGGATGCTGCTCCAGGGCCGCGGCAAATTCTGTTCTGGCGCGCTGCAAATCGCCCAGTTGATAATAGGCACGAGCCATATCAAGCCGTGCAGCAGCAAAATCAGGATCCACAGCCAATGCACGCTCGAATGCAAGTGTCGCCTTGTCCGGCTTACCACTATCCAGCGCGGCGATTCCAATCAGATAATCAAAGCGCTCTTCACCGGCATGGTCGAACTCAAGCGGCTCCAATAGAGTATAGGCATCGGCAGGTTTACCGCTTTTGATCAACACATCGGCTTCGCGCAGCAGTTTCTCATAGGAATCGGCCTGATTCTGGGCCACGGATTTTGTAAGCAGGCGCGTTTTTTGTTCGGTTTCCTGCGCATATACTCCGCTTATTGCCGTCAGCGAGCCGACGAATATCCAGGCTGTTACTTTTGCGTGATTCTTGAGTTTCATGAGGATGATTTTCATAAGTACGTTGTTTACTCGTTGTCGCAATCAAGGCCATTTTCATCGCCGGGATGATTATGGGAATTGTGCCCGGGTTGACTATGGTGTCCGGAATAAGAGAGTGATTGCGTACCCTCTGTTTCCAGATCAGGTGAGCAGACTGGCGCGGATGGGGTAGCAGATGCAGATACAGAGAGTTTTGCCGCCACAGGGTAGGCATAGGAAACCGAATTAGACGAAATACCATAGTCATAGACAAGTGCGCTATATGGTACGGAACCCAGAAGTGTATGCGCTCCGGGGGCAACAGGGATTGTCCCCACCGAATAAATGCTTGCGCCGCTTACCGGAGTGAAGAGCGCAGAGTTTACCGCTATGTTGTCCAGCTTCATAGTTGCAAGCGCAGATGTTTCGGTAACCACATTCATTAAGGCTCCTGTTGTCCCTGCAAGACCATGAACGCCGAAGGTTGAATCGGTCATCCCCATCTCGGCTGGCGTAACAAGAACCATGCTCGGGTCTCCTTTTGCTGCTGCATCGTCCGCATAACCGTGCATGAATTGAGCCATAAGTACGGGGTTGTTGGACACGAATTCACCGGCTCCCGTCAACACGACATCGGCAAATTGGCCGGCATTCAATGTCCCAATCAGTCCGGCTGGCATCGTGGTAAAGGTGGTACCGTCCAGAGAGGCAATAACACGCACCGTGTAGCGGGCACGACCACTGAATGTAGACGTGTGATGTGTCTTGCCCCAGATAGACACATCGGTGAGCTGTTCGACGAGATAATCACAGTATCCAATGCCGGACGGCACATCAACACAACGATGTCCGCTGAACACCGCAACGGGTTTGTCAGCCGTAACGAGTGTGCCGGTCATATCCGCGTTAGCCGGATTCGCGAACTGGTAAGTTTCTCCAATATTCAGCAAAACCGTAAACACGGCACCTGCTGGTTTGGTTGCTCCTGCAGCGCTGGGAGTGATGCTAACGGTGGTAGCGTTCTGGGTGGCTACCACGGCGAATTCCGATCCGGTATATCTGGTGCTGGCGTAAGACATTACATAGTATTTTGTTCCGAGGCCGGGTGTTGGCAAAGCCAAATAACCGTCGGCAGAGGTGGTATTTTCAGAAACCACATGCACCGATACTGGCGAAAGTGAAGTAACGTGAATACCCTTGGCTTCGATCATCTCATTCGTTGTGAGGACAACTGCCGGATCAAGTGTAATCACAACCTGACCACCTGCCGCAACAGAAAATGGTGTAATCACGCCGTTAAATGTCACTTCGCCCGTGGTCGCGGTTGCCGCAGCCACAATCAGCTTGTTGGTTACGGGCGTGTTATTGCATAAGGCAGGATTGCTGACACAAAGGTGATCGGGCAGCGTCAGGTAGAAATCTGTCCCCGCTGATGTAATTATTGGTGCCGGGGCAGGAGCGGGGACTGGAGCCGGTGCTGAAGTCACGTTGCCTCCGCCGCACGCGGTCAAAAATAACGGCACGAGGAGCAGCGCACTTTGAATAAGTTTCGTATTGTCTGAACGCATGGTGACACTCCTCTACCTCATTTAAAATGGCGGAAAGGAGTAAACAGTTCGGGCGCGAAGGCGCAGCAGTGCTGCGTATATACATACGGACGAACATCCGTATCGCGGTCCCGCTACCATAGTTTCCCTTAGGCCGGTGACTTTGCGTCCTTATCTTTCGATAAGTTTGCCAAGTGAGCGCAGACTAGTGTATGACAATTATCGGGGTCAAATCCTGACCGATGAGTGGTCGAAAATGCGGACAAGCGGTTGACGAGATTTCGTCAGGTTATTGATCCACGCGGCTTGCCGGGCAATTAGTGTGACGAAATCTCGTCAGGCGGCTAAATTAACCCTTTTTCTGCGAATGACAGGGTTTGCCCCGCTGCCACAATGAAGTGATCCAGCACACGCACATCCACTAGCGCCAAGGCCTGTTTAAGCGCGCTGGTCAACAGCTGGTCTGATTGGCTGGGTTCAGCCACGCCGGAGGGGTGGTTATGCGCAAGGATGACGGCGGCGGAGTTATGCGCCAGTGCGCGTTTGACCACTTCGCGCGGATACACGCTAGTCTGGCTGAGCGTGCCGTGAAATAACTCTTCCGAGGCGATCACGCGGTGCTGGGTATCAAGGAACAATACCAGGAATACTTCCTGCTGACGTCCGCCAAGCAAAAGTTGTAAAAAATCGCGTACTGCGCGCGGGGAATTGAGCGCATCACCTCGCTGCAGTTCTTCCTTCAGCGCGCGTCGCGACATTTCCAGTACCGCTTGCAACTGCACATACTTCGCCTGACCCATGCCCTTTGTTTCACAGAAATCGGATTCACTGGCAACGACCAGTTGGGTAAGATTACCGAAGCGTGTGAGCAACTCACGCGCCAGATCCACCGCGCTCTTGCCGGTTACGCCAGTGCGCAAAAAAATCGCCAGCAGCTCGGCATCGGAGAGCGATGCTGCACCGCGCTGCAGAAGTTTTTCCCGTGGGCGCTCTCCGGCAGGCCAATCAGTAATGCTCACGCGTGATCCTCCTTCAGCAGTTTTTGGCTTCGGCATAACCTGAAGGTTAGCCTACGCCGCAACAAGCCGCTACGCGGCGTGTTGTCCCGGGGCGCTCTCCGGCAGGCCAATCAGTAATTGCCATGTCATCCCCTCCGCCCAGACGGCCTGTTTCTTGATAAGATGCGCGGCATTATGGAACAAACCCAGACAAAACGCATTGTGCCAGTGAATCGCATAATCTTGGGCATCACCGGCGGTATCGCAGCTTACAAGGCGGCGGAGTTGCTGCGCCTGCTGATCAAACAGAGCATGGAAGTACAAGTCGTCATGACGGAAGCGGCTTGTCATTTCATCACTCCGACCACAATGCAGGGATTATCCGGCAAACCGGTGTTCACCGATCAGTGGGATGCGAGCGTGCCGAACAGCATGGCGCACATCAATCTGAGCCGCGCCGCAGATGCGATATTGATCGCGCCCGCAAGCGCCGATTTTATTGCCAAGCTGGCACATGGCCTGGCGAATGATTTGCTTTCCACATTATGCCTGGCACGCAATTGCCCGTTGATCGTCGCTCCGGCAATGAATCGCGAGATGTGGCTGAATGCCGCGATGCAGCGCAACATCGCGCAATTGATTGCCGATGGGGTGCAGGTACTAGGACCGGATAACGGTGTGCAGGCGTGCGGCGAGGAGGGTATGGGACGGATGCTGGAGGCAGAGCAATTGGCGCAAGATGTTTTAGCGTTCTTCCAACCAAAGCTTCTTTCCGGAAAGAAAATTCTCGTCACTGCCGGGCCGACTTATGAAGCGATAGATGCGGTGCGCGGCATCACCAACCGCAGTTCCGGCAAAATGGGCTATGCCATTGCGCAGGCCGCGCTGGAGCTGGGTGCTGAAGTGACGCTGGTGTCAGGCCCGACCGCGCTCGCCAAACCCCAAGGAGCACAAGGCGTGGATGTGCAGAGTGCCGCGCAGATGTTCGAAGTGGTTAAACAACACGTAGGTTCCTGTGATATTTTTATCAGTGTAGCGGCAGTGGCGGATTATCGGGTGGCGCAACCCAGTGCGCAGAAAATCAAAAAGAGCGTGAGTAATGTTGCGCTGGAGCTTGTGCCTAACCCGGACATCCTCGCATATGTCGCCAGCCTGCCGAAGCCGCCGTTCTGTGTGGGTTTTGCCGCTGAAAGCGAAAATCTCGCCGAACATGCCGAGCAAAAGCGTCGCTCGAAAAAGCTGCCTTTGCTGGTGGGAAACCTCGCGCAGCACGCGATCGGCAGCGATGACAACGAACTGGTTTTGTTTGAAGACAGCGGTAGCCATATACTGCCGCGTGCCAACAAGCTCACGCTGGCGCGCCAATTGATGCAGCACATTGCGCATCGTTATAAAGGAGCAAGCAATTGAAACATCACACACAAACAAAACACATCTCCGTAGACGTTAAGATTCTTGATCATCGTTTGCGTGACAACATACCCGGCTATGCGACTGCAGGTTCGGCTGGAATCGATCTGCGCGCATGCATAGACCATAACATGGTGATTCAACCCAAACAGTGCGAGCTCATCCCCAGCGGCATCGCCATCCACCTTGGCAACCCCGGTTATGCCGCGATGATTTTGCCGCGTTCCGGTTTGGGGCATAAACACGGCATTGTGCTGGGTAATCTGGTCGGCCTGATCGATTCTGACTATCAGGGCCAAATTTTTGTTTCGCTGTGGAATCGAAGCCAATTACCATTCACGCTGATGCCAATGGAGCGCATGGCGCAATTAGTCATCGTGCCGGTGATGCAGGCGCAATTCAACATCGTGGAGGAATTCCCGTTGAGCGAACGAGGCAGCAGCGGATTCGGCAGCACCGGCAAACACTAAGCGTCCCCAAAAATAGCAAAAGCCCGCTGAAGCGGGCTTTTTTTATTGGTCTGACAAGATCAACGCTCGAGGCTCAGCTCCAATTCGGTGTTTTCGCCTTTACGAACCGACACTTTTTCGGACGCCGTCTTGTAGCCTTTCAGTATTACAACAATATCATGAATCCCCGGTTCAATTTCAAAACGCAACGGGGACAATCCAAAATACACACCGTCCAGATACACCTTTGCGCGCGGCGGGTTCGTATTCACTGATAATATACCATTTGTAACATTGGCCGACGATTTATTAGCCGGCACTGTCGAGGATAGAGGTATGGGGGCTAATGTGGTGTCGGTGGTTGGAGCGGCAAGTGGCGCAACATAGACATCCACCCCCTTGATCGCTTTTGTGCCGGGCGTCAGATTAAACAATTCAGGCCGGGCTGCCATCAAAGATGCGCTAATTGCCTCAACTGTTTTACCGCTAACGGTATGCAAACCTTTATTCAAATAAGCATCCAAATCATCTTTGCTATTGCCGGAAACTCCTGCAAAACGATCATTTTTTTCTGTCACAAGTCCTGACCACACCACTTTGCCGGTGATCACATTCTTCAGCGTGGTCTCAATGGAAATGTTAATTTCATCACGGTTTTTGACATTCAGAACCAACTCCTTAATTACACCGGAAACCTCAAACAATGCATTATTTGCATCGCCGCCTTCCAGCACCCGAAAGCCTTCTGAATCAAAACGTTTTTTGAATGCCGACGTCGCAATCACTGCGACATCCTGATCCAGAACCAGCTCGTTGCCGCTTAATCCCCAAACACGATGCTCAATTTTTCCGAGAAAACGCGGATTGCCAATCGAACGCTGATCGACATATTGGTTGATGCGCAACGTTGCGGAATTTTTAACTTGCCGATCGGCGCTATCCCGCCCGGTTGATTTCTTATTATCAGCGATTGGCGCATTAGCTCCTCCGATAGCCGAACAACCAACAACCGCTGCCAGCAAGGCACTCGAAGCAATGCGTTTCAATGATGATTGCATAACTTTTCCATAATATTTGTCAAACGCGATTGTGAAGCGCTGCAATAAAATTGCTCCCGGCAACGGCAGATAACAGCACAACCAACGTGACACGCCGCGACAATAAATTCACCTCGATGCTTTTAAAGCTGATCAACTGCGCGATATTGCTGCTTCGATTTCGGCGAAAGTGCGCGCCAATTCAAAGCTTTGAGCCTGAACGCCCAACTGGCGGGCGATTTGGGTAATGGAAAACAAACCGCACACCGTTTGCCTGCCATCCGCGCCTTCAGTCACCACCAACGCGTGCTGCCTGTTGGACTTTTTCAGGGTAACGACAATTTGCCCGACTCTGGCATGTTGCACGTCTTCTATTTTCATCACCTCCAGCTCGCGCAGCGTACTCATGATATCGCGCACCATGATGTCATCATGGGTTCCGCCCATATTTTGCAGGAAGCGCATCGGCTTTTCTCCCAGCACATCGGATGCCGTCAGCAACCCTGCCAGCTGCTCGTTGTCATCCAGCACCAGCAGCATACGTACACCATTGCGGATCATCTTGGCATTGGCTTTATCCATCGGGGTTATGGCACGCACGCTGACCAACGAAACCTTGTTCAAATCGGTCATCACGTTCGTCGCCGGATCACTCAGTTTGACGTGCTCCGGAAGAACCTGTACCGGGCGCGCAAAAGATGAACCCGCTTTCAGCGGGAAAGATTGCAGTGGGGCATATTCCTTGATCACAACTATCACTCCTTAAAATAAATTCCGGAAATTATTGATGGTCCAATCGGGCGACCTGCTTGCATGTGTCCGGTAAAAAACGCACAAGTTCGTTGAGCGCTTGGGTGTAAACCTCGCGTTTAAAATCAATCACCGCATTAATATCCACCCAATATTCGTTCCAACGCCAAGCATCAAACTCGGGGTGTGTACAGGCACGTAAACAGACATCACAATCACGACCAACCAGACGCAACAAAAACCATATCTGTTTTTGTCCGCGATAACCTCCGCGCGATTCACGCTTGCTCCAGCTCTGCGGAACCTCATACCGCATCCAGTCTCGGGTGCGTCCGAGTATTTTTACATGTTCTGGCATCAAGCCGACTTCTTCGTGCAACTCGCGGTACATCGCCTGTTCAGGGGTTTCGCCATGCTGAATGCCGCCTTGCGGAAACTGCCAAGCGTGCTGTCGCACCCGCTTGCCCCAGAACACCTGATTCATGTCATTCGTGATAATGATGCCGACATTCGGGCGGTAGCCGTCTCGGTCTATCATTTGCTACTCTATTCGTTTAATTTCAATGCGCTGATTCTTTCACATTTCCCGATTGTTGGAAAGCAAATCAGCCGCCTGCATACCGGACTGCACGTATTCCCTGTAAAATTACAGGCTCATTTTTCATAACATCAGGTCTTGCATACTATGCGCGTTTCAAATTTTTTCATCTCCACCCTGAAAGAGGCTCCGTCCGAGGCGGAGCTTCCCAGCCACAAGCTGATGCTCCGCGCGGGCTATATCAGGAAGCTGTCCAGCGGTTTGTACACATGGATGCCATTGGGCTTGCGCGTTTTGCGCAAGGTGGAAAACGTGGTACGAGAAGAAATGAACTGCAGCGGCGGGGTCGAATTGCTTATGCCCGCCGTGCAACCCGCCGAGCTGTGGCATGAAACCGGACGATGGGAGGTGTTCGGCCCGCAGATGCTGAAAATAAAGGATCGGCACGATAACAATTTTTGCTTCGGGCCCACTCACGAAGAAGTCATCACCGACATCGCTCGGCGCGAAATTCGCAGCTACCGCCAGCTGCCTGTCAACTTTTACCAGATTCAGACCAAGTTCCGCGATGAGGTGCGCCCGCGCTTCGGCGTGATGCGCGCACGCGAGTTCGTGATGAAGGATGCCTATTCGTTCCACGCTGACTATGCGAGCCTGGAACAGACCTACGGCGTCATGCATGACACCTACAGCCGCATCTTCACCAGGCTCGGCCTGCAATTCCGCGCGGTGGCTGCCGACACCGGCGCGATCGGCGGCAGCGGCTCGCATGAATTTCATGTGTTGGCGGATGCCGGCGAGGACGCACTGGCTTTCTGCCCTGCTTCCAACTATGCGGCGAATGTAGAATTGGCAGAAGCCGCCGCTCCTGGTATGGCGCGCGCGGCAGCAACCGAAGCCATGCGCGACGTGGAGACACCGAAGCAGACCACCTGTGAGCAGGTAGCGGAACTGTTGGGTATCCCGCTTCAGCGCACGGTAAAACTGCTGGCGTTGATCGCAGACGGCAAGTTGCATATCCTGCTGTTGCGCGGCGACCACAGCCTGAATGAAGTCAAGGCAAGCAAGCTGCCCGGCCTCGCCGAGTTCCGTTTTGCAACTGACGAGGAAATCCGCGCCAATTTCAACTGTCCAGCCGGTTTCCTTGGACCAGTCGGTATCGACAGGATGAAGCTTCGCGTCATTGCCGACCGTACTGTAGCCGCCATGAGCGACTTTGTAGCGGGCGCGAACAAACCCAAATTCCACATTGCCGGAGTAAACTGGGAACGCGACCTTCCCGAACCCGACCTGGTAGCAGACATCCGCAACGTCGTTGCAGGCGACCTGTCGCCGGACGGCAAGGGCACGCTGGAAATCTGCCGCGGCATTGAGGTCGGGCACATCTTCCAGTTGCGCACCAAATATGCAGAAGCCATGAAAGCCACGTACCTGGACGCGCAGGGCAAGTCGCAGATCATGGAAATGGGCTGCTACGGCATCGGCGTGTCGCGCATCGTAGCCGCCGCCATCGAGCAGAACTATGACGAGCGCGGCATTATCCTGCCAGCCGCAATGGCGCCATTCCAGCTTGCCATCGTGCCGATCGGCATGGGCAAGAGCGAAGCGGTGCGCAATGCAGTCGAACAGCTCTATGCGGATTGTCTGGCGGCCGGGACTGAGGTGTTGCTGGATGATCGCGACGAGCGTCCCGGCGTGATGTTTGCCGATATGGAACTGATCGGTATTCCGCACCGCATCGTCATCGGCGAGCGCAGTTTGAAGGAAGGTATGGTGGAGTATCAGGGGCGTCGGGATGCCGCCGCTCAAACCATCCCCTTGCAAAACGTATTGGAACTCGTAAAATTAAAAAAATGCGACTGATTCCAAAACCATTTTTGCTTCGTTTCGCTTTGCCAATGTGCATGGCGGGGGTGTTGTTCGCTCCCGCCGTATTCGCCGGTGGGCAAGTCTACAAGCCTCTTCCCGCCAGTGTGCGCGCAGTGTTGCATCGCAGCGTGTCGGATCAGGCCTCGCCAAAACTCGCCTTCACCACACAATATGAAGCCGATTTTTGGCTGAATGAAATGTCGCGCCGTTTACAAAAGCGCTTGCCGGACAAGGAATATCGCACAAACCTTCTCAAGACAGTGCATTACGAGGCCACGCGTGCCGGGCTTGATCCGGAATTGGTGTTGGGCCTGATTGAAGTGGAGAGCCGCTTCAATAAGTATGCAGTGTCCAGAGTGGGCGCGCGCGGCTACATGCAGGTGATGCCATTCTGGACAAAGGAACTCGGTACGGAAGAGCATAACCTGTTTCATTTGCGCACCAACTTGCGTTACGGTT
The DNA here is from genome assembly GCA_023259055.1 of Nitrosomonadales bacterium. GTDB lineage: Bacteria > Pseudomonadota > Gammaproteobacteria > Burkholderiales > Gallionellaceae > Gallionella. The sequence goes on along the minus strand of JAHFQZ010000004.1, from coordinate 240,874 downwards.
GCACCATTCTGCGCTACTACCTGGATATCGAAAAAGGCGATTTGTATCGAGCGCTGGGGCGTTACAACGGCAGCCTGGGCGAACCCAAATATCCAAATCTGGTGCGTGCTGCATGGCACAAAAATTGGGCTTTGTCGCGCCGCACGGCTAATATCGGCTACCTGCCCGCCAGCGGCTAGTTTAATTTCTTGTTTTTGATGTAGGTTTCGATGCTCTCGCGCGTCACCTCACCCGCCTGATAACTGACTTGTTCTCCATTTGGGCTATACAGGAAACTGGTTGGAAGTACGTCTATCTCTCCTATCTGCGCAGCTATCTTGCGGTTGCCCAATACCACGGGATAACTGATGCCATGTGCCTGCGAAAATTCGGCGACTTTTTTCTTCGAGCCAGAATCCATCGCGATGCTGATCACGACTAAATCCTTGTCGTTATGGGCGTCGTGCAAACTGTTCAATTCGGGAATTTCACTCATGCACGGCGGACACCAGATTGCCCAAAAATTTACCAGCACCCATTTCCCGCGATAATCCTCCAGGCGGTGGGTTTTGCCTTGCATATCTTCCAGAGAAAACCCTGCCGCAAAGCCTGATAACGGCAAAGCCAGCAATAGCCAAATAAGTAATTTGCGCAAAATAACTGCCCTGTGTGCTCCTATGCAATGGTTAGTGTGCATGCTTTTCAGGTGTCTTCTTGCCCTCTGCCTCAGTATCGTCGTCGGTGCCATGTTCGGAAGCATGGGTCAAATACAGCGCCAGTGAGATCAGCGCGATACTTGCGCCAAGATAAACCAGGTCCAGCGGAGTGCTCAGATGCATGTTCAGCGCATTCTCAAACAGCGTAACGATCATAATCATCAAGATAACCTTGGCCAGGCGCGATTTAAGATCATCCAGATTATCGATGACCAATATCTTGCTGGAAGACTTGCTTCCATGCGCTTGGTTGATGTCGCTGATGAACAGCTCGTATAGACCCAGTGAAAATATAAGCATCACCGTCGCCAGCAAATAACCGTCCACCACTTCGACAATGTGAGAAACCGTGCTGTCATGCAATAACTTGCGCGCCTCGGTTGTTAAATCTGTATCTGCATAGTGCATGGCATGCTTAAACAGATATACAACATCCACCGTAGCCATATAAAAAATCGCGATGCCTGCCAACAGGCTGCCGATCACGGCAGTCATAACGATGAAGCGACTGTTCCACAATGCACCCTCGAATAATTTCTCAAACAATCCCATGCAAAATTCCCCGCAAAAAACGTAACACATTAAAGCGTAAATGGTTATCTCAAAGCAAGCGCTCCGTTGGGCTGCGCGCAAAGAGTTCCTGCAAAGTCAGATTTGTGCTTTGCTCAAGTTGTTCGACGCAAGCCGCTAACCATTGCTGCAATGGACTATCATTTTGCCCAGCAGATAATGTACCTCGATCAAGAACAAACAAGTGTAGTAGCTCGTTGGCGCGAATATGACCCACATCACGCATCAGCAGCCAGCCATGCTCTTCTGCTTTACGCACCATGTCGGCCCTTGCCAGCTTCTCGAGGATATTTTCCAGCGCGTCATAGCCGAGATGCAGTGATTTGGACATTTCTCCGAAAGAGCTCACCTTGCCCTGCTGAAAACCGTTTGCCATGATTTGCATCACTCGCAAAGCATCCAGCAATTGGGTAGCTGGCAATAAATGCTGTGTCGCTGGAGTGCGCCAATGCGAAAGTGAGGCCGAAATGACAGCGCCAATCAATATTGCCAACCAGGACAGGTAAATCCACATCAGGAAAATTGGTACACTTGCAAACGCGCCATATACTAATTTGTAGGTTGGGAAATGGCTGATGTAATAACCGAAAACACGGTTCATGGACTCAAAGACGAATGCGGCCACAAGTGCCCCTATCAGCGCATGTGAATGCGGCACATAGCGATTCGGCACGAGCCGGAACAACATGGCAAACGCCAAAGTGGTAAACAATACTGGCAGCGCCTTCAATACGCCCACGCCAAATACCGGAACATGCTCGGCGTAGCCCATGGAAAATCCGACCAGCCACGACGTTAACGATAAACTTGCGCCTATGAGCAAAGGTGCAAGTGTCAGCACCGCCCAGTAAATAACCAGCCGTTTGAGCAAAGGGCGCGGACGATTCACTCTCCAGATAGTATTAAACGCCTGATCTATGGTTAGCATCATCGACATCGCAGTAACCGCTAAAAACGCGATCCCCACCGCCGTAAGGCGTGTTGCGCTGTCGGCGAACTGCTGCGTATATTGCGTAATGATCTTTCCAGCCATATCCGGCATCAAGTTATTGAGCAGGTAAACCTTTATCTGTGCAGAAAAATCCTCAAACACCGGAAATGCAGAAAACATCGCTAACGCGATGGTAATCAAGGGAACCAGCGACAGCAGGGTAGTAAAGGTCAGGCTTGCGGCAATCTGTATACAGCGGTCATGATTAAACCGCGCCACGATGAAGCGCATAAAATTAAAAAAATTCAGCCAATTATTTTTCATGGTTGCTTCGATCCCCATAATCCCAAGCCGGCCAAGCCGACACCGAAAATGGAAAGCAGGGGCACGGCACGCGTCCCTACCGCAGGCTGGGCAGCCAACTTAACTGCCCAATGGACGCATTTTTGACAGCGATCTGCTAAAAACGGAAACCCAGCTTGGCGCTATAGGAGGTGGCTGAGCCGGTTTTGTCATATTCAATGGCAAAGTTGCTGAATCCCAAGTTGATATTGGCCCCGGCAAAAAACTTGCTTTGCCGAAAAGTCTCCTTCGTCAGTGCACCAGCATTTGGATTACTGTCTACCCAAACACTTCCAACGCCTGCGTACGGCGTAAAAATCGTGAACCCCTTGGAAATGGAAACATCCAGATTTTTAGTGCCCAATGCCAGCTGATCCACGCCGCTCAATTTGGTCATCGATCCGCGAATGGCAACTGCGGGTGATGCCACCCCCCCTTCGAGTATGGCGTAGCGCAATTCCAGCCCAGTCAGTTTGATGTTGGTGGTTGGCACGCGGGAATAAAAAGCTGCCACATCAATGTTAAACGGCAGCCCTTTGTATATATACAGTTTCGGCAAAATCATGGAGCTAAGCGAGCCGCCCCCGCCAGTGACTGTACTCCAGAGCTGCGGATTGTTCATTTTGGTCGTGGTTACCCCGACACCCAATTCAAAACCAGTGACGCCTAGCGGAGCTGCAGGCGTGACGGATTTGTAGCTCAATGCCGCCCCCAAATCTTCGGAGAATAATTTAAAGTCCGCTTGGCTCAAATTGCCCAGCGTACTGATGTTGGCCGCCCAAACCGGTTGTACAAAACAGGCCAAAACACATATTAACGCAAAATTTTTCTTCATAATAAACAACCTTTCTCTTATTTGATGTTTGATTTACATTTTCTTGGCAACTACAACAATATCAGCTTATCGTAACTACAGTTGCACTGTCCAACCGACATTATCGCGATACTTTTTCGCAAACCTGAACAACTGAAGAACAAAAGCGTCACGCGAACTCACTTTTTCAGGCGAGAGATATCCAATAAATTCACACCTGCGGGTGAGCACGTTCCAGCCTGCTGTGCAATTTATTAAGCGCGTTTAAATAAGCCTTGGCAGAAGCAACCACAATGTCGGTATCCGCGCCCTGCCCATTTACGATACGCCCGCCTTTGGAAAGACGCACAGTCACTTCCCCCTGCGCGTCGGTGCCGCTGGTGATGTTGTTCACGGAAAATAATTGCAACTCGGTGCCGCTGTTGACGATTTGTTCTATCGCCTTGAAGGTGGCATCCACTGGCCCGCCGCCTTGCGCATCGGCTTGATACTCGGCACCGTCTATACTCATCACCACTCGCGCCACCGGCAACACACCGGTTTCAGAATGCGCTCCCATTGCCACCAGGCGATAATGCTCGCTGACTTGGGCAACCGCTTCATCACTGACGAGCGCTTGCAAGTCTTCGTCGAAAATCTCGCTCTTGCGATCCGCCAATTCCTTGAAGTGCTGAAACGCTGCATTAAACGCGTCTTCCGAAGCGAACTCGATGTTCAGCGCAGTGAAACGCTGGCGCAAGGCATTGCGCCCGGAGAGTTTGCCCAAGGTTAATTTGTTTGCATTCCAGCCCACGTCTTCGGCACGCATGATTTCGTAGGTCTCGCGGTGCTTGAGCACCCCGTCCTGATGAATGCCGGATTCGTGCGCAAACGCGTTTGCGCCAACAATCGCCTTGTTCGGTTGCACAGGATAGCCGGTGATACTTGAGACCAGTTTGGAGGTAGGCACGATCTGCGTGGTGTCGATGCGCGTATCCAGATTAAATATATCTCGACGGGTTTTCACCGCCATCACGATTTCTTCCAGTGAGGCGTTGCCGGCACGTTCGCCGAGGCCATTAATGGTGCATTCGACCTGGCGCGCGCCGTTCATCACCGCAGACAATGAATTAGCCACCGCCAGCCCCAGATCGTTGTGACAGTGTGTAGACCAGATCACTTTGTCCGAATCCGGCACACGCTCTATCAACTGTTTGATGCGCTCACCCCACGCGGCAGGAATCGAATAGCCCACGGTATCCGGCACATTCAGCGTTCTGGCTCCGGCCTTGATCACCGCATCAAACACGCGCACCAGAAAATCCATATCCGAGCGCACTGCATCCTCGGCGGAAAATTCCACGTCGTCGGTATATTCCAGCGCCAACTTCACCGCTCTCACCGCGCGCTCTACCACCTGATCGGGAGACATGCGCAACTTGTGCTGCATGTGAATCTGGCTGGTGGCAATAAATGTGTGGATACGCCCCAACTTGGCTGGCTGTATCGCTTCGCCGGCGCGGCGCACGTCATTATCGCTGGCGCGCGCCAATGAACAGACGGCAGCATCTTTAACGATTCCGGCCACCGCATGCACGGCATCAAAATCACCCTGGCTGGCTGCGGCAAAACCTGCCTCAATGACATCAACGCCCAATTTTTCCAATTGACGAGCGATGCGGATTTTCATCTCTCTGGTCATCGCCGCGCCCGGACTCTGCTCGCCATCACGCAAAGTGGTATCAAAAATTATCAATTTGTTTGTCATACTGAACTCCGATGAAAACAGGTTAAACCTGCGCTACCAATACACGGTTAGCGCGCATATTTCAATTTTGGGGGAATATGATTAGCGCGCGCTACGCAGCAGCAGCGCAGCCAGCAGGCTGAACGTTGAGTGGAGTGTTGCGATATGTGTAGAGAAGTGCATGGGTGGAATATAACGAGTTTTATCAGCTCACGCAACGGGCTGTTGTTTTTTGCGCAGCCGCATCAGCCACAGCACATAGCCGGACAAGGCATAAACCAGAAACAAGGCAAACAGCACGCCGGGCGGATAGCTTGAAATCAGAATGAAGAACAGCGCTATCAGAAATATCACAACAAATGGTACGCTCTTGCGCATGTTGATGTCTTTAAAGCTGTAGAAAGGCAGATTGCTGACCATGCTCAGTCCCGCAAACACGGTTAATGCCGCCGCATACCAGCTCACTTCCTCGCCCTTAAAACCATAGTCCAGCATCACCCAGACAAAACCTGCAACCAGGGCGGCGGCGGCAGGGCTGGGCAAGCCCTGGAAATAACGTTTATCGACCACGTCGATATTGGTGTTGAAGCGCGCCAAGCGCAGCGCGGTGGCTGCGCAATATATAAATGCTGCAAACCAGCCCAACTTACCCAATCCCCTGAATGCCCATTCGTAAATCACCAGAGAAGGTGCGACACCAAACGATACCATGTCGGACAGACTGTCATATTCAGCGCCGAATTCGCTTTGCGTATGCGTCAAACGCGCCACACGCCCGTCCAGCCCATCCAGCACCATGGCGATGAAAATCGCCACTGCTGCAAACTCGAACCGGAGGTTCATCGCCTGCACAATGGCGTAGAAGCCCGCGAACAGCGCGCCGGTGGTAAACAGGTTGGGCAGCAGATAAATTCCGCGCTTGCGCAGATTCATCGGTTGGCGTGTATTGAATTCGTCCATGCGTTTAATGTGAAACTCGCGTAGCGATTCGTTCGCCTCCTCGCCCGCTTGCGGGAGAGGATTGAGGTGAGGGAACGGGCAGGGTAAGTTTCATTTTTAGTGGTGGCTACTTGCCATGTCCGTTAGATTAACCGTTTTGCGGAAGTATTGCCAAGATTGTGGTGGTCGCCGACACCTTGTCGCCGATGCTGACTTTCACACCGGCTTCCAGCGGCAGGTACACATCCACACGTGAGCCGAAACGGATAAACCCATAGCGCTGGCCGCGAGCCAGCACATCGCCGGCCTTGACGTAACAAAGAATGCGCCGCGCAATCAGACCCGCCACTTGCACCGAGGTAATGTCCGTACCGTTGGCTGTTTTAAGCCACACCGCGTTGCGCTCGTTTTCCGTGGATGCTTTGTCGAGATCGGCATTTACAAACTTGCCGGGAAAATACCAGACTTGCTGCACCGTGCCGTCCACCGGGCTGCGGTTGGAATGCACGTTGAACACGTTCATGAACACGCTGACCTTGATGGCCTCGCGCTGCACATAAGGATCGTTGACGCGTTCCACTGCGACAATACGCCCGTCGGCGGGCGACAGCACCGCACCGGGATCCTGCGGAATCTCGCGCGCCGGGTCACGGAAAAATTGCAGCACGAATAGCGCGATGATCCATAATAGGATGGACCATGTGGCGCACCAGAGGGTGGCGGCAATTGCCATAACCAGCGCTATCGCCAGGAACGGCCAGCCTTCGCGGGCGATGATGGGGTGAGGATATGAATTCATTGAGTCGCTAGTCGTTAGCCGTTAGTCACTAGTTGGAAGCTAAGGTTTTGCCTTTAACTTACTACTAGCGTCTAACGTCTAACGACTGCCCTTTAGTTTTTGGATTGATCAACCAGCTTGTTCTTGCTGATCCATGGCATCATCGCACGCAACTGGCCGCCGACTTTTTCAATCGGGTGCTCCGCATTCAAACGACGGCGCGCAGTCATTTCCGGATAATTGGTGCGGCCTTCCAGAATGAACTGCTTGGCGTAGGAGCCGTTCTGAATGTTCTTCAGGCATTCCTTCATCGCGGCACGCGCCTGGTCGCCGATTACGCGCTGACCCGTCACATATTCGCCGTACTCCGCATTATTGGAGATCGAGTAGTTCATGTTTGCGATGCCGCCTTCGTACATCAGGTCGACGATCAGCTTCAGTTCATGCAGGCACTCGAAGTAGGCCATTTCCGGCGCATAACCCGCTTCGGTCAGTGTCTCAAAACCGGCCTTCACCAGCTCCACCGCACCGCCGCACAGCACAGCCTGCTCGCCGAACAAATCGGTTTCGGTTTCTTCACGGAAATTGGTCTCAATCACGCCGCCCTTGGTACCTCCGTTTGCTGCAGCGTAGGACAGCGCGATGTCCTTGGCCTTCCCGGACTTATCCTGGTACACCGCTATCAGCGTCGGCACACCGCCGCCCTTGAGGTATTCGGAACGCACAGTATGGCCGGGGCCTTTCGGTGCGATCATGATCACATCCACATCCTCGCGTGGCACGATCTGGTTGTAATGAATGTTGAAGCCATGCGCAAAAGCCAGCGCCGCCCCTTTCTTCAGGTTCGGTGCAATCAGATTGCTGTAAATTTCCGCCTGCTGCTCGTCTGGAAGCAGAATCATCGCCACATCGGCATTCTTCACCGCATCGGCGATTTCCATCACCTTGTGTCCGGCGCTTACCGCCTTTTTCCACGAAGCACCATCCTTGCGCAGGCCGACCGTCACATTGACGCCGGATTCCTTCAGGTTCTGTGCATGGGCATGGCCTTGCGAGCCGTAGCCGATGATGGTTACCTGCCTGCCCTTGATCAGGGAAAGGTCTGCGTCTTTGTCGTAATAAACTTTCATGTTGCCCTCTTTCGTTAAAAATCAAAGTTTCAAAATTCTCTCGCCGCGGCCGATGCCGGAAGCACCGGTACGTACTGTTTCCAAAATCAAATCGCGGCCAATCGCTTCCAGAAAACTGTCCAGCATGGCGCAGGTGTTTGTCAATTCTATCGTGCAAGTGTGTTTCGACACATCAATAATATGCCCATGAAAAATATCCGAGATACGCTTTAGCTCCTCGCGATTACCGCTATGAGCACTGACCTTGACAAGCATCAGCTCACGTTCAAGATGCTCGCCATCGTTCAAATCGATCAAAGCCGCGACATCCACCAGCTTGTTAAGTTGTTTGTTGATCTGTTCGATCACCGCATCCGAGCCGCTGGTTACGATGGTCATGCGAGACAAAGTCGGATCCTCGGTTGGCGCCACAGTTAGTGATTCGATATTGTAGCCACGTGCCGAGAACAAACCGGCGACGCGCGACAGTGCACCAGCCTCGTTTTCCATCAGCAGGGAAATAATATGCCGCATTACAATTCCTCCGCCAGGATTATCTGCGACAAGCCCTTGCCGCCTGGAACCATCGGAAACACGTTTTCCGTCGGGTCGGTCTTGAAATCCATGAATACCAGGTCATTCTTGCGCGCGAAAGCTTCTTTCAATGCTGGCTCGACGTCCGCTGGATTTACGATGCGCATGCCTACATGTCCGTAGGCCTCAGCCAGCCTGACGAAATCCGGCAGCGCGTTCATATAAGTTTCGGAATATCGGTTGCCGTGGAAGAACTCCTGCCACTGCCGCACCATACCAAGATAGCCGTTGTTGAGCGAGACAATCTTGATCGGCAAGTGGAATTGCTTGCAGGTGGACAGTTCCTGAATGTTCATCTGGATGCTGCCTTCGCCCGTCACGCAGGCAACCGTTGCGCCGGGGTTCACCATCTGTACGCCCATCGCCGCAGGCAGGCCGAAGCCCATCGTGCCCAAGCCTCCGGAAGTGATCCAGCGGCGCGGCTTGTCGAACTTGTAATACTGTGCAGTCCACATTTGATGCTGGCCGACGTCGGACGTGATAAACGCATCGCCGCCGGTGATTTCATGCAGCTTCTCGATCACGAATTGCGGCTTGATGATTTCCGAAGAATTCTTGTAGCGCAGCCCGCCGCCTATGGCGCGCCACTCGTCCACCTGTTTCCACCATGCGACCACTTCCGCTGCAGCGGGCGTCTTACTGCCGCCGCGCAGCACATCCAGCAACTCATCGAGCACCAGCTTGACGTCGCCGACTATGGGCACATCCACCTTGACGCGCTTGGCAATCGAGGCTGGATCAATGTCGATGTGAATGATCTTGCGCGGCACTTCGGCAAAATGTTCGACGTTGCCGATCACGCGGTCATCGAAGCGCGCGCCGACCGCCAACAGCACATCACAATGCTGCATCGCCATGTTCGCTTCATAAGTGCCGTGCATCCCCAGCATACCGACAAAGTGCTTGTCGCTGGCCGGAAAACCACCCAAGCCCATCAACGTATTGGTACAAGGGAAGCCCAGCAAGCGCACCAGGTCGGCCAATTGCGCGGATGCGCCGGAAAGCACTACACCGCCACCCGCATAGATCATGGGCCTCTTAGCTTCCAGCAACATCTGCCCTGCGAGCCTGATCTGCCTGCTGTCACCCTTACCGGCCGGATGATAGGAACGGATGGTTACGCTGGGTGGGTATTCAAAAGTGGTTTTGTGGTTGGACACGTCCTTGGGAATATCTACCAATACCGGTCCGGGTCGGCCCGACTTGGCCAGGTAAAACGCTTTTTTGATGGTCGAGGCAATGTCCTTCACGTCCTTGACCAGGAAATTGTGTTTCACGCAGGGGCGGGTAATGCCCACCGCATCAACCTCTTGAAAAGCATCTTCTCCGATAGCATAGGTCGGAACCTGGCCGCTGATAATGACCATAGGAATAGAGTCCATATAAGCGGTCGCAATGCCGGTCACAGCATTGGTCAGCCCCGGACCGGAGGTAACCAATGCTACGCCCACCTTGTCGGAAGAGCGCGCGTAACCGTCGGCGGCATGTACTGCAGCTTGTTCATGGCGCACCAATATATGCTTGACCTTATCCTGCTGAAACAATGCGTCATAAATGAACAGCACTGCCCCACCGGGATAGCCAAACAAATACTCCACCTGCTCTTCCTGCAAGCAGCGGATAACTATCTCCGCACCAGTCAACTCCATCACAAGCAACCTCAATTAAGTCAAATTATAGAACCGCGTAAGATAAAGGCTGGCGGCATTTTGGTCAACCTTTGCCGCAAATTAGCATGGCTTCATGCGGCGTAAGCGGCTTTTTGTTACTATCCCGCTTTGAATAAGGAGTATTCAATCTGTCCAGCCCCGCCGAACTATCACAGTTTCTCAGCAGTGTAGAGCGTCGCGCTTACAAACAGGCGTTGTATGCCGTGCGTGATGAGCACTCCGCGCTCGATATCGTGCAGGACGCGATGATCAAGCTCGCCGAAAAATACGGCGGCAAGCCAGCCGCAGAGCTGCCGCTGTTATTCCAGCGTATCTTGCAAAATACTATTCGTGACTATTATCGCAGGCAAAAAGCCCGGAATGCCTGGACGACCCTGTTTTCCTCATTGACTCCCAAAAATGAAATCGATGAATTCGATCCGCTCGATAGCCTCCAAGACGGAGCAAATCAGAGCACACCCGCTACACCTGATACATCCCTGCAACAAAGCCAGGTTATTGCGTTAATCGAACAAGCGCTTGGCAAACTTCCGGCACGTCAACGCGAAGCCTTCCTGCTGCGTTACTGGGAGGGTATGGACACAAGCGAAACAGCTATTGCAATGGGATGCACCGAAGGAAGTGTAAAAACTCACTGTTCGCGCGCTGCACATGCGCTCGCCGTGTCCCTGAAGGAAAAAGGAGTAGAACTGCCATGACTGACAAACTGAACCCTAAAAGAATCGCTCAACTGCTGACACAAAGCACCAGGCAATTGGATTCTGGCACCTTATCCGCATTGAGTAACGCGCGCCAGAAAGCCCTGCAAAGGCAATCGGTGCGCGTCCCCGTTTTTACGCTTGCTACAGGTCGCTGGGCGCATTTGCATTTGCATTTACCATTCTCGGCCCATCAATGGTTGTCCGCCGGATTGCTTGCGGCCATGCTCATCATCGGAACGAGTTATTGGCATCACGCGCAAGAACAGCAAATTGCTGAACTCGACGTGGCAATTTTGACTGACGAATTGCCGATAGAGGTTTTCGTTGATTAATTCGATCGTTAGCGTGTCTTAACAAATGCAACATTCTATGCAAGCGCGGAAATTGTTAATTGCAGTCTTTCTGCTGCTATACATGGCTGGCACAACTGCAATTGCTGCGACAATATCTTGGCAGTCGCTTTCCCCTGCGCAACAAGAAGCGCTCGCTCCTCTGGGGCAGCAGTGGGACACACTGCCGGAGGTGCAACAGCACCGTCTGCTTAAAACTGCTAAACGCTATTCACATCTGACACCCGAACAAAAACAACGCTTTCGTGACCGTCTGACGGTATGGAGCAAGCTCACTCCGGAACAGCGCATGGCCGCACGTGAAAAATATCGCGCCTTTAACAAAGTACCAGCAGAAAAACGTGAACAGGTGAAACAGATGGTCAAGCAAGATCAGGCAAACAAGGCGCAGCAATCTGTTAGCGGGGTTCCTGCCACGCCATCGACAAATTCGCCTTGATTTGTCGCAAACATGAGACACAGCTACAGCTAACGCCGCTCCGTCCACCACAACATCACTGCCCCTAGCAACAGGAACAAACCTGTTATCGTCGTTGCACTGATAAATGGCTGCCAATCGTTGAGCGCACCCAGACTTGCGAATAACTGCCCAACAAAGTGAAACACCAAGCCGAGCACGATACCCATGAATATCATCGCACTGCTTCCACCTGCGCGGCGGTGGTAAGACGCAAACGGTAATGCCAACAGCATCATCACCAGCACAGCAAGCGGATAAACCAGCTTGTTCCACATCGCGATTTCATAGCGCGCACTCTTTTGGCGGTTATCTTTCAGATGTTCGGTGTATTGGTACAAATCAAAGGCGGACATTTGATCAGGCACCACCAACAACACACTGAAAATACCCGGATTCAGCGCTGAACTCCATTCCAGACTGGGTTGTGAATTGACTGACACTCCTTCTTTGCTAAAGCGAGTTTCCCGAACCTCTTCAAGCTGCCAGCGTCCCGCCTCGATAAAATTTGCCCGCTTAGCATTAGTGATCGCCTGCAGGTGGTAGGTTTCATCGAAACGGTATATGTCGATATTCAGCAAACTGGTGTCCGGCATCACATTCTTCACGTTCACAAAGCTGCGCACGTCCTTGACCCACACACCGGAGCGAAACTCCTTTAACGAAATTTGCGCGTTATGCGCCTTTAATCGCAATTGCTGAGCCATCCTCTCGCTTGGTGGCGCAATAAATTCACTCATAACAAAACTCAATATCACCAGCGGCAGTCCGATTTTGAACAATGCGCCTACCATTTGCCACACTGATGCGCCGGAAGAACGGTAAACGGTCAACTCCGAATTGGCTGACATTTGAACCAGTGCCACGATCGTGCCTACCAGCACCGCAACCGGGAACAATCCATATATATGCCCGGGAATGGTCAGCACCACAAACAACAACACATAGCCCAAGTGATACTGACCCTGCCCCATCTCACCCAATTCATGAATCAAATCCATAAAAGCAAACAACATAATGAGTGCAAAAAACACCAGTGCAATACTGAAGTAAATTTCACGACCGAGATGGCGCGTCAGCAGGTTCATTCTCTCACCTCGATTTTTTCCTCTGGTGGAGAGGATGTAACCGCACCTTCCACCTCGGAAGCAAGATGAAGGGGCGGGCGTTCTTTCGCAAAAACTCTGCGGAATGAAAACAAGGTCATGCGGCGATAAAACATCAGCGTCGTTAACGCCAGCATCGCCGTGTGGATGCCCCACAACCCGATTCCGGGCGACAGCTTTCCTTGGCCGACCCACGCATTGGACACACTGACCATATTGCTGTACAGCATATACAGCACGATCGCCAGAATCAGATTAAGCGAGCGTCCGGCGCGCGGATTAACGAAACTCAGCGGGATCGCCAACAGGGAAAGAATTATTGCACTGATCGGCAAACCGACCCGCCAATGCAATTCGGAAATGTTCCAGGCCGTGCGGTTTTTCAGCAACTCCAGTGTGGACATGGTGCGCAGATGAGGCTCAGCTTGTTTGATTGGCACTGCATCAATGCGTATCGCATAACGTTCGAACTCCACAATGTTATAGTCGCGCTGACCCGGCTTGCCTTCATAGCGCGTACCGTTTAACAGCACCAGAAAACGGTCCCCGTTTGGCATGGTTTCCTGCAACCCCTGCTGGGCAACCATCGTGCCGAGTTTTCCGTTTTGCTCGGATTGCACAAAAATATTGCCTACCTGATTCGAATTCGCATGAACGTTATCGATAAAAAACACCCGCCCGGATTGTTTGGACTCGCGGAATACTCCCGGACTGGCTGCCGTCACGTCATCACGGCTTTCCAGCTTGCTCTTGAATTCATCGGCTTTTTGCAATGCCCAGGGAGTCAGCATCAAACTAAGCAACGCAATCAACGCGACCACCGGCAAGGCATACCATAGCACCGGACGAATCCAGCGTGTCAATCCGACACCGGAACTGAACCACACCACCATCTCGCTGTCGCGATAACAGCGCGACAAGGTAAGCAAAATGGATAAAAACAAACTGACAGAGATCAATACCGGCAGATAATTCATTGCGCTGAAGCCCAGCAGAGCCAACACCCCCTCCACTGCAATAAAACCGCTGACTGCCTCACTTAACAGACGAATCAATTGGCTAACCACGATAATGCCGAGCAACACTGCAAATACAAGCAAACCGTTGCCGGCAAATTCATTCACCAACGCACGGTGAAATATTCCCGAGCGCGACGGCTTTGACTTTATACGGTGAGTTTGCGGATAATCGGGCATCGAAGCGTAGGTTTTTAAATCTTAAGGGGTATCGTGTGGAATTTAGCATAAAACAAAGCAGTCCGGAAAAACAACGCAGCAACTGCGTAGTCGTTGGCGTATATGAAGGCGGCAAGCTATCCCCGGCTGCACAGGCACTCGACAAGGCGGCGAAGCATGCGCTCAGCGAGCTTGTCGAACGCGGCGACATGAGCGGTAAATCCGCTACTACCCTGCTGCTACACAAACTTCCCGGCATCGCCGCCGAGCGTGTACTGCTGGTTGGCTTGGGCAAAGCTGGCGAGTTGACCAGCAAGGCCAGCGTGGAAATCCTGCACGCGGCATTCAGCGCATTGAACGGCACACCCGCCAAGGACGCCACGCTGTATGTCATAGATGAGGGAGTCGGGAAAGATGCCGCGTGGGTTATCAGGCAAGCTGTGTTTGCCGCGGCCGAAAGTGTATATCACGCTGATAGCCTTAAGAGCAAACCCGCCAAAGCAGCAACTCTGAAGAGCATCACCTTCGCCACGCTGGATAAACCGGCTGCAGCTTTGAAGAACATACTTGAGCAGGCCGCAGCGACAGCGCATGGCATGGAACTCGCCAAGACGCTCGGCAATCTGCCTGGCAACGTCTGCACCCCCACTTATCTTGCTGCCAAGGCGACAGCCCTTGGCAAGGCGCACAAGTCGATCAAGATCACTGTGCTGGGAGAAAAAGATATGCAGAAGCTGGGCATGGGCTCTTTTCTTTCTGTCACGCAAGGCAGCGAGCAACCCGCCAAACTTATCGCGATGGAATATCACGGCACCGACAAGAAACACAAACCCATCGTACTGGTCGGCAAGGGCATCACTTTCGATTCCGGTGGCATTTCGCTCAAACCGGGCGCCGAAATGGACGAAATGAAATACGATATGTGCGGCGCGGCCAGCGTGCTGGGCACGATGCAGGCCATCGCCGAAATGGGCTTGAAACTTAACGTGGTTGGAGTTATTCCCACTTGCGAAAACCTGCCCAGCGGTAAAGCCACCAAACCCGGCGACATCGTCACCAGCATGTCCGGCCAGACCATCGAAATCCTCAACACCGATGCCGAAGGCCGCCTGATCCTGTGTGACGCTCTCACCTACTCGAAGAAGTTTGACCCCGATACCGTAATCGACATCGCTACCCTCACAGGCGCTTGCGTCATTGCGCTTGGCAATGTCGCCAGCGGTCTGTTCAGCAATGAAGACAAACTTGCCAAAGAATTGCTGGCAGCGGGCGAACAAGCGCATGACCGGGCGTGGCAACTACCGCTGTGGGAAGACTACCAGCCGCTGCTGGACAGCAACTTCGCCGACATGCAGAACATCGGCGGACGGGCGGGTGGAACGATCACCGCCGCGTGTTTCCTGTCGCGCTTCACCAAGGACTACCGCTGGGCGCATCTGGACATCGCCGGCACGGCATGGAAATCCGGCAAAGAAAAAGGCGCAACCGGGCGTCCTGTGCCGTTGCTCACGCAATACCTGATTAACCGCGCGCAAACCGCAAAGCAATGACCAAAATCGATTTTTACACCGGCTCGACCGACAAGCTGCGCACCGCTTGCCAGTTGAGCCACAAAGCCATGCAGAACGGCGTGCGCACTGTCATCAGTGCGCACGATGTAGCGACCGCAGACGCGCTGGATAGACTGCTGTGGCATTATCCTGCCACGGCCTTTATCCCGCATTGCCGCAGCAATGCCGCTGAAGCTGAGCAAATGCCTGTTGTATTAAATAACGGCAGCGAAAAATTCCCGCATCATGATTTGCTGATCAGTTTGCATAACGAATGTGTTCCATTCTTCAGCCGTTTCGAGCGCGTCATCGAAATTATCAGCCAAGATGCTGAAGATAGCCGCTTAGGACGGGAGCGTTACAAGTTTTACAAGGATCGGGGCTATGAGCTGCGCCACATCGATTTAACCAGCGCGCAAAGCACCTGACCACTGCCGCACATCCCATAGCACAGTAGGGTGGGCACGTCTTTGTGCCCACGCGGTCAGCGGCATATATTTCCGCGTGGGCACAAAGACGTGCCCACCCTACGGCTGTATAATCTCGCCCTTTCTGACACCACGCATTTCTCGTAAAGACCGCAATGGAACTCGCAAAAAGTTTTGAACCAAAAGACATCGAATCCCGCTGGTACCCCAAGTGGGAAGAATCTGGCTACTTCAAGGCCGGGTTAGACCCGAATAAAGCTGAATCTTTCTGCATTCAACTGCCGCCGCCCAACGTCACCGGCACGCTGCATATGGGGCATGGCTTCAACCAGACGCTGATGGACGCATTGACGCGCTACCACCGCATGCGCGGCGACAACACGCTGTGGCAGCCCGGCACCGACCATGCGGGCATCGCCACGCAGATCGTCGTCGAACGCCAGCTTGACGCGCAGGGTATTTCGCGCCACGACTTGGGCCGCGAAAAATTCATCGAGAAAGTGTGGGAGTGGAAGGAATACTCCGGCAACACCATCACCCAGCAGATGCGCCGCCTCGGCACCTCGCCCGACTGGTCGCGCGAGCGCTTCACGATGGATCCCGATTTGAACAAGACTGTCACCGAGACCTTCGTGCGCCTCTTCAACGAAGGCCTGATCTATCGCGGCAAGCGTCTGGTGAACTGGGATCCGAAGCTGCACACCGCCGTGTCCGATCTGGAAGTGGTGCAGGAAGAAGAAGACGGCTTCATGTGGCATATCCGCTATCCGCTCGCCAAACCGGATGCTGTGCATGGCCTGACGCATCTGACCGTCGCCACCACCCGCCCCGAGACCATGCTCGGCGACGTCGCTGTGATGGTACATCCCGAAGATGAACGCTACAAACATCTGATCGGCAAGCAGGTCATGCTGCCGCTGTGCGAGCGCCCTATTCCGATAATCGCCGATGATTATGTGGACAAGGAATTCGGCACCGGCGTGGTAAAGGTCACGCCTGCACACGACTTCAACGACTATGCGGTGGGGCAGCGCCACAATCTTGAGATCATATCCATCCTCACACTGGATGCAAAAATCAACGAACATGCGCCCGCAAAATATCGCAGTCTGGATCGCTTCGACGCGCGCAAACAGATCGTCGCCGACCTCGAAGCGGCTGGCCTGCTCGAAAAAGTCGACAAGCACAAACTCAAGGTACCGCGCGGCGACCGCACCGGCGTGATTATCGAGCCGATGCTCACCGACCAGTGGTTCGTCGCGATGAGCAAGCCAGGGGACGGCGGCAAGAGTATCACCGATCAGGCGCTGGAATGCGTAGCAAGCGGCGAGATCAAGTTCTACCCGGAGAACTGGGTGAACACCTACAACCAGTGGCTGAACAACATTCAGGACTGGTGCATTTCGCGGCAACTGTGGTGGGGGCATCAGATCCCGGCATGGTACGGCGTGAACGGCGAAGTGTTCGTCGCGCACGACGAGGCCGAGGCACGACATCTCGCAGACAAGGCAGGCTATGCAGGACAACTCGACCGCGACAACGACGTGCTCGATACCTGGTTCTCATCCGCGCTG
Organism: Nitrosomonadales bacterium; assembly: GCA_023259055.1. Lineage (GTDB taxonomy): Bacteria > Pseudomonadota > Gammaproteobacteria > Burkholderiales > Gallionellaceae > Gallionella. Next base: position 223,365 of record JAHFQZ010000004.1, on the reverse strand, counting down.
TGGCCATTCTCCACGCTTGACTGGACGCCGGACTACCCGGCGAAATCCAATCCTGCTCTCGACCTGTACCTGCCTTCAACAGTGTTGGTCACCGGTTTCGATATCATCTTCTTCTGGGTGGCGCGCATGGTGATGATGACCAAGCACATCACCGGCAAGATCCCGTTCAAGGACGTGTATGTACACGGCCTGATCCGCGATGCGGAAGGCCAGAAGATGTCCAAATCCAAGGGCAATGTGCTCGACCCGATCGACCTGATCGACGGCATAGCCATTGATGAACTGGTAAAGAAGCGCACCAGCGGATTAATGAACCCCAAACAGGCGGAGCAGATCGAGAAGCGCACGCGCAAGGAGTTCCCTCAGGGCATCACCGGATTCGGCACCGATGCTTTAAGGTTCACCTTCGCTTCGCTCGCCTCGCCGGGGCGCGACATCAAGTTCGACATGCAGCGCTGCGAGGGTTACCGCAATTTCTGCAACAAGCTGTGGAACGCCACGCGTTTCGTCTTGATGAATTGCAAGGGCAAGGACTGCGGCTTGGAAGAACACGGCAAGGACTCTTGCAACAGCGGCTATCTCGATTTTTCGCCCGCCGACCGCTGGATCACCAGCCTGCTGCAGCGTGTCGAGGATGAAGTAGCCAAGCATTACGCCGGCTACCGCTTCGACCTGTTGGCCAAGGCGATCTACGAATTCGTCTGGGACGAATACTGCGACTGGTACGTAGAACTCGCCAAAGTGCAGATGCAGAACGGCAGCGATGCCCAACAGCGCGCCACGCGTCGCACGCTGGTGCGTGTGCTGGAAACCACGCTGCGCCTCGCCCATCCGCTGATCCCGTTCATCACCGAAGAACTGTGGCAGAAAGTCGCACCAGTCGCCGGCCGCAGCGGCGAGAGCATCATGCTGCAGGCCTATCCGCGCGCAGACCTTACGCGCTGCGATGAGAAAGCTGAAGCATGGGTAGCAACCTTGAAGTCGATGGTCAATGCCTGCCGCAGCCTGCGCGGCGAGATGAATCTTTCGCCCGCACAGCGGGTTCCCTTGATAATTGCGACAGGGACTGCCGCCAGCGATGCCGCCACGCTCGCCGCACTCGCACCCTACATCAGCAGCCTTGCCAGACTCAGCGAAGTGCAAATTGTTGCCGAGCTGCCCAATGGCGATGCGGCAGTTGCTATCGCTGGCACATTCAGGTTGATGCTAAAAGTGGAGATTGATGTAGCCGCAGAACGCGAACGTGTGGATAAAGAGATCACGCGCGTGTCTGGCGAGATCGCAAAGACAGAAGCTAAACTAGGCAACGCCAGTTTCGTGGATCGCGCGCCGGCTGCCGTAGTGGAGCAGGAACGCAAACGCATGGAAGAATTCAGCGCGATGCTGGATCAACTGAACGCACAGCGTAGCAAGCTGGGTTGAAACCAACCCCTCCCGACCTCTCCTTTTCAGGGTAAGGTCAGGAGGGTTTGTTGCCTTAACGGCGGCGAACCAGAAAAACAAATTCTTTGCCCTGCGCCGTTGAAGATAGCAATACGTTGCCAGTCTGGCGGCAAAATTCCTCAAAGTCTTTTGGTGCGCCACCATCAGTCGCGACTATTCTGATAACTTGCCCGCTTGCCATTTGCGAAAGCGCTTTTTTTGCGCGCAATATCGGCATCGGGCAGGCCAAATGGCGGGCATCAAGTTCAATATCGAATTCCATCATTCACTCCTATCTGGGCTGGGGCGCCCATCTATTTTTATAATACCAGCCAGCATTCAAGGTCTTTGCATTATATTACTCATCTCCGCCTTGATCATTATCCGCCAGCAAATGCGAGACCCGGGCATTCGCCACTGACAAGCGCTTCACCAGCATATGCAGGAATGCTTCGCTAAACTGGAAGCGGCACCCGGTCGAGGCGCGCATCAGCACATCCGGATGGATTTCGATCACCACCACGTCGTTTTTGGCGATCACATCGGTGCCGCGTTTGAAATCGCGCTCCAAAAGGTGCGCCATTTCGCCAAAACAATCGCCGCGGCGCAACAGGCTCAATAACCTGCCCTGCTTGCTCACGCGTACCGTACCTTGCGCCAGAATATAAAAAGAGCTTCCGCTTTCGCCATCACGGAGAATGTATTCTGATTCCGGAACCTTGCGCCACTCACTGATACGCAGCACCTCCCAAAGTTCCACATCATTAAAATTCTTGAAGAACGCCAAGCTGCGTAGCGTGTCAAATTTTTCAGTATCAAATATTTCTGTTTGGGTCTGATCCGCATGACTGAAAAACCCTACCAGGTCGCTCGCGAACTGATCCCACGTTTGATAACGCTTTGCCGTATCCTTCTCCATTGCTCGCCGCACGATCGCATCCATATCAGGCGGCGTTTCAGGCCGGAACGTGCTGGGCCGTGGCGGCTCGATGTTGATGATGTGGTAAATCATGCTGTAATTATTGCTCGCATCGAACGGCAGTTTGCCTGTAATCAGCTTGTACATCACTACGCCCAGCGAATAGATATCAGTCTGGTGGGTCAACGGCAGCTCCTTGACCTGCTCGGGTGACATGTAAGCAGGGGAACCCACCCCTGACACTTGCGTGGTGGTCTGGTCGTTTTGTAACGCCGCAGCGCCAAAATCGGAAATCTTGATATTGGTTTCGCCCTGCAAAAGAATATTGGCCGGCTTGATGTCGCGATGGATTACGCCCTGCTGCTGGGCGTATTCGAGAGCCTTGCAGCACTTGTAGGTTATTTCTGCGATGGTGCTTATCGGCAACAGTTTATCCACCTCCGAGTATTGCTCAAGCGTACTGCCCTCGACGTATTCCATCACCATGTAATTAATATCGCCCTCCATTACCGCATCCTGAATCTTTGCAATATGCGGATGCGATAACTTGCCCGCCAGCGAAGCTTCCGTCATCAATAACTTGCGATATATCTTGGCGCGGCTGGGGTCTTGCAAAACTCCCAGATCGAACAACTTGATGGCAACCTGCTGTTTGTTGAACGGATCAATAGCGAGGTATACGGTGCTGGTCGCCCCGGTACCGAGTTTACGAACGATTTCGTATTTGCCGATTTTGTCCATTTTTCCCGCGCGAATTAGTAAAAAGTCCTGATTTTGCGCACTTTGTGGCGTGTTGTCCACTTTGAACCCCAATCCCTCCTCCTTGATAAGTATGAGGTCCACAGAAGGGTTCGCGAGGAGGTTAACCGCTTGTACTAAAAATTGCGAACCAAAAGCAAAAGCAACTATCATACAGATCATGAAAAAACTGACCATACTGTTGATGTTGTGCTTTTCACCCTGCGCCGTGAGCGACGGGCTGCCCGATCTGGGCGATACCTCACAAACCGTGCTTACCCCGCAGCAGGAACGCCAGATCGGGCAGCAGAGCATGATGCAGATTCGTTCCAGCAAGCAATTCCTTGACGATGCCGAGATCAATGATTACCTCAATCAGCTCGGTTACAAGCTGGTTGAAAATAGCGCAGAACCCGGTCTGAACTTCGAGTTTTTCGCGCTTAATGATTACAACGTCAACGCTTTTGCGATGCCTGGCGGCTTCATCGGCGTAAATGCCGGGTTGTTGCTTACCACACAAAGTGAATCGGAATTGGCTTCCGTGCTCAGCCACGAAATTTCGCACGTCACACAACATCACCTGGCTCGCATGATAGAGGGGCAACAAGGTGACGGCCTGGCCTCGATGGCAGCACTCGCCGTTGCCATACTCGCCGCACGTACCAATCCGCAAGCAGCGGAAGCCGCCATCGTCAGCGTACAGGCGCACTCAATACAGAAACAACTCAACTTCACCCGCGCTTACGAAGAAGAAGCGGATCGTATCGGCCTTCAACTTTTACAAAAATCAGGTTTCAACACCCACGCCATGACGGAATTCCTGGAGCGGCTACAAAATTCCACACGTTTGCTGGAAGGAAATGCGCCGAATTATATGCGCACTCACCCCATCACCAGCGACCGTATCGCAGAGATCGAGAACCGCGTACAGAAGCAGCCCTACCGCCTGGTTCCAGACAGTATGAGTTTTCAACTGGTTCGTACCAAGCTTATCGCCGCGCAAAAAACCGCGCCTGAAGCCATCGCTTATTTCAGTGATGCGCTAGGTGCAAAAAAATACGGCAACCCGATCGCGCAACGCTATGGGCTGGTGAGCGCACTGCTTCGCAACAATGAAATCGAGCGCGCCGCGCAGGAACTGGCGATCTTGCGCAAACAAGCCCAGAACAACCAGATTGCCAAGAACAATCCGATGATTGAAACTCTTACCGGAAAAGTGAACCGCGCCGAAAAAAATGATCCGGCCACTTTAACGTTTTACAATACCGCTGTGCAAAACTTTCCACAGCACCGCGCTCTAATGTATGACTATGCCGATTTGCTACTACAAAACAATCAGGCGGAAAACGCCGCCAAGTTGCTCACCGAACAACTCGCCCGCCATCCCAGCGATGTCAAACTGTACGACCTGCAAGCCAGAGCCTACGCCATGCAAAACAAGCGTCTCGAACAACATCAGGCACAAGCCTATAGCTATGCCTGGCAGGGCAACCTGTACGCCGCGATCGAACAGCTCGAATTGGCAAAGCGGGCGGGAGGCAGCTTTTACCAACTCTCGACACTGGAAAGCGATTTGCGCGAACTGCGCGAGATGCTGGTTGTGCGCGTCAAAAAGTAGCAACATAACTTCCCCATATTTCCAAATAATTGGCACTTTGGGTGTAGTATGCCAGCAAGTTTAAGTATGCAATTCCCAATGTACACTAATAGATACTGGTATAAATCAGGTCGTCGTGATATCCCACGATCAGGAAGTCATCATCGAAATCACCAACCGTAAAGGAAGGCTGTGAGTCAGAAGGTTATTGCCATCGTTGGACTGGGTTATGTGGGTTTGCCGCTGGCCGTGGAGTTCGGCAAAAAGTTTACAACCATCGGCTACGATTTATCCGAGCGTAAGGTGGCCAGTTATCGCGATTACCGCGATCCGTCCGGGGATGTTCCCAGTGAAAATCTTCGAGCCGCAAAACATCTGCTCTTTACCTCAGATTCCTCACACCTGTCCAAAGCGGATTACATTATCGTGGCCGTTCCAACCCCGGTAGATACGGCACATCAACCCGACTTCTCACCTTTGGTGTCAGCCTCCACAACCGTAGGAAAACATCTGAAACGCGGCGCAATCGTGATTTATGAATCGACGGTATATCCGGGTGCCACCGAAGAAGTGTGCATCCCGATACTGGAGCGTGAATCCGGTTTGAAATGGCTGGAAGATTTTCATGTCGGATATTCTCCTGAACGTGTCAATCCCGGCGACAAGGAAAGAACCATCACAAAAGTAACCAAGGTGGTTTCCGCTGATGATGCGAGCACCCTGAGTAAGGTCGCCGATTTATATAACCACATTATCGATGCCGGCGTGCATAGGGTGAGCTCCATCAAGGTGGCCGAGGCAGCCAAAGTGATTGAAAACACCCAGCGCGATTTAAATATCGCGTTGATGAATGAGCTTGCCTTGATCTTTGACCGCATGGATATTGACACGTTGGAAGTACTGGAAGCAGCTGGAACGAAGTGGAATTTTTTACCCTTCCGTCCTGGCTTGGTTGGAGGTCATTGCATCGGTGTTGACCCCTACTATCTGACGCATAAAGCGGAGATGCTGGGCTACCATCCCGAGGTCATCCTTGCAGGCCGCAGAATCAATGACAGTATGGCAGCGTTCGTTGCGCAGCAGACGGTCAAGCAGCTGTCCCGTTCGGGTGATCCGATCAAAAATGCAAAAGTCATCGTATTAGGCCTGACTTTCAAAGAGAATTGCAGCGATTTACGCAATTCAAAAGTAGCGGATGTCGTGCGTGAATTACAGGACTTTGGCTGTGATGTATCAGTGCATGATCCCGTGGCAGCTCCCGGTGAGGCTATGCATGAGTATGGTATCTCATTGGTGTCGTGGGAGGATCTGCCAGAAGCTGACGCGATCGTTGCAGCGGTATCTCACAAAGAATATTTGTCTTTGCCGCAAACCGATCTGATGGCAAGACTAAAACCAGGCGGGGTATTTGTGGATGTAAAGTCAGCCTATGATGCTGTTGTGATTGAAGCGGCCGGTTATAAATTGTGGCGACTGTAATTTCACCCCATTGAACATGCACAACAATCAATTTACCAAATCACCAATTAGACGCGAAACTATTAAGATAATTATAAAATCGCAATGAGTGCAACAACCTTAAATCCCCTAAGCATCTTTGCCAATATCTGGCGCCACCGCTACCTGCTCGGCCAACTCATCAAGCGTGATGTACTGCTGCGCTACCGCGGTGCGATGTTCGGAGTGCTGTGGATTTTTCTTAGCCCGCTAATCATGCTGGCGATTTTTGCTCTCATCTTCGGCCATATCTTTCAGGCGCGCTGGCCGCAACAAGAAATCGGCATACCCTTCTGGCTATTGCTCTACACAGGCCTCATCGCCTTCAACGTGTTTGCCGAAACAATTTCCCGCGCTCCAACGTCAGTACGTGGCTACCCCAATTTCGTGAAAAAAATCATCTTTCCTGTAAATATCCTGCCCGTAGTGCCGCTCGGTGCCGCTTTGGTGCACGCGGGATTCAACTTCCTGATCCTCGTCGCCGCCCTTGCCTTAACAGGCCATCTACAAGTGGGCATCCTGCTTTTCCCGCTGCTAATTGCCCCTCTGGCCTTGCTTGCTCTTGGGCTATCCTGGTTTCTGGCAGCATGGGGTGTGTTCATCAAGGACATGACGCAGATAGTGCCTGTGTTGGTGCAAATGCTGCTGTTCCTATCACCGGTGTTCTACCCGGTAAGCGCGGTGCCCGAATTGCTGCGCCCAATCTATCAATACAACCCATTGGGAGTTGTGATCGAAACTTCCCGTGCCATCGTTGCCGCACAACCGGTCGAATGGGGAGCATGGGGAATGGCGTTTTGTTTTTGCCTGATTGTAGCGATTCTGGGTTATGCCTTTTTTCAGCACAGCAGGGATGAGTTTGCCGATGTGCTCTGATATTGCCATCTCGGTCAGGAGCCTGACCAAAACTTATCGTATCTTCGGCCACCCTGCTGATCGCATCAAGCAGGCTCTCACCCTTGGCAAAATGCGCTTCCATCAGGAATTCACCGCCTTGCAGGATGTTTCCTTCGAAGTCAAAAAAGGAGAAAGTTTAGGCATCATCGGCCGCAATGGATCGGGTAAGAGTACTCTGTTGCAGCTCATCTGTAGCATTCTCAAACCCACCTCGGGTTCTGTGGAAGTAAATGGGCGAATTTCAGCGCTGCTGGAGTTGGGTGCCGGATTCAATCCAGAATTCACGGGGAGGGAAAACGTCTATTTTCAGGGAGCTGTGATGGGAATTTCCAAGGAAGAAATGGAGCGTCGTTTCGACGATGTTGCCGCCTTCGCTGACATAGGGGAATTTATTGATCAACCAGTGCGCACATACTCCAGCGGGATGTATGTGCGGTTAGCATTTGCGGTGAATATCTTATCCGATCCGGAAATCATGATTGTGGACGAAGCTTTGGCAGTTGGAGACATGGCTTTCCAATCAAAGTGCATGACCGCGCTCACTCGGATACAGGAACACGGGACAACGATATTGTTTGTCAGCCACGACATCGGTGTTCTGAAAAGTTTGTGCTCGCGCGGCATTTATCTTGACCGCGGCATGGTTCAAGAAATCGGTCCTGCAGGCGATGTTGCAGAGCACTATGTTCGAAGGATGCGCGAGGAAATGAATGCAGAGTTTGCTTCCACAATGCCATCGGCAAACACGAAAGCAGAAACCACGACACATTTGGAAAGGCAAGATAAAGGCGACACGCAGGAATTTAAAACTAGCGCCAAGTTTGAAAAGCAGGTCGCACATTTTCGATATGGGGATGGCGGCGCAAAAATTACATTTGCAGAGTTGCTTGATGAAGATTTACACCCGACAAACGAAGTCAGATTCAATCAATCTATTTTTATCAGGATATATTTTGAAACATCAACAGAGGCCGATGTTTCCTGCAACTACTATGTTCTGGACGATAAAAAAAATCTCATTCTTGGCGCGGGGCTAAGATTAGTCGATCAGCCGCTTATGCGTGTCAAGAACGGGGGTAGATATATCGTAACTTATAAAACGCGTCTGCCCCTTCATGAAGGGAATTACAGTGTCCAGCTGCAGATTTCAACGCCAGCTGTATTAGACAACACAGCAATATTTCGCGATGTGATAGACAATGCGCTGGCTTTTAAGATGTCTCGCCGGGAAGGCGCTCGTATATGGACAAAAGCTTATGTAAGAAATGAAGTGGAGATTAAATCTTGCTAACAAGATTGATCCTAAATCCTTTTGGTGTACGGCAGCCTATTCAGCAGCCTTTATGGTGTCCTGTATGCGGTAACAAACAGGTTTCATATTTACCTCTGCCGGAACTCTACCGCGAGAACGCACATCGTTATGGTTACGTGAATTTCGGAAAAGGAGAGATGACATCACTGGCTACTTACACATGTAGCACATGCGGCGCATCTGATCGAGAGCGTTTATACGCTCTGTGGATTGACCAACAGATAAAGAATAAATTCTTTTCCAAGGGCGCGCGCGCAATCCACTTTGCGCCTGAGGCAGCCTTGGCAAAATATCTTAACAGGAAGCATATCTTCGACTACAAGACAGCCGATTTAATGATGGATACTGTCGACTTCAAGGTTGACATGATGAACATGCCATTTGATGACGAGAGCTTCGATTTCTTCATATGTAGTCATGTGCTGGAGCACGTTGACAGTGATGATCAAGTCATTAAAGAACTATACAGAATCACCAAGCACACTGGCTGCGGAATTCTGATGGCACCGATTATTGTGGGTCTGAAAAAAACGGTGGAAGACCCGAGCGTGAAGGACGAGGCTGGCCGTTGGAGACTTTATGGTCAAAACGATCATGTCAGGCTCTATGCCCACGACGACTACGTCGCTAAAATCCGCAGCCACGGCTTCAATGTCGAAGAACTTGGGGAAAGTTATTTCGGTGAAGAAATTTTCCGTTCGCTTGGGCTTAAGCGTACAAGTATTCTTTATGTGGTGAGTAAATGATCCCGGTTACGAAAACGTATATTCCGTCCTTAGAAGATTACAACTCTTACCTCAAACAAATCTGGCAAGGAGGGTATCTAACCAACAACGGCCCGCTAAGCCGTCAGTTAGCCGGTGATATCACGAACTTTCTCGGCGTTCCAAATCTGGAATTGTTGACCAACGGCACACTCGCGATCCAGCTCACCATCAAGGCACTCGATCTGCAAGGTGAAATCATCACCACGCCATACAGCTATGTCGCCACTACGAACTCGATCTTGTGGGAAGGCTGCGAGCCAGTTTTTGTAGATATTGAAGAGCAAACATATTGCATCAACCCTGAACTGATCGAGGCCGCGATTACCGAGAAGACTAGCGCGATTCTGGCTACTCACGTATATGGTTATCCGTGCGATGTGGTGAAAATTCAACAAATTGCTGATAAGCACAACATCAAAGTGATTTACGACGCGGCTCACGCTTTTGGAGTGAAGCTATTTGGCGAGTCGCTTTTGCTGCACGGGAATTGTTCCACCCTGAGCTTCCATGCCACCAAGTTGTTTCACACGGCCGAGGGGGGCGCGGTAGTCTGCAAAGATACTGAAGTAAGCAAGCGCGTCTTTCTAATGAAAAAATTCGGGCACGTCGGCGAAGACGACTATCTCGACATCGGCATCAATGCAAAAATGTCGGAACTGCACGCTGCCATGGGGCTTTGTATCTTACCGAAGGTGAATGACATCATTGCATCTCGAAAGGAGAGCTCGGGCTGGTATGACGAACAACTTGAAGGCTGCTCTTTGCAGCGGCCGGCACCTCCGGCCACCCTCGAATACAACTATGCCTACTACCCGGTCATTTTTTCTACCCACGAAATCATGATGCGGGCACGCCAAGCGCTCATCGATAACGGTATCGGTCCACGACGATATTTTTATCCATCACTAAATACCTTGCCATTCTTGAAGCTGGAACTAAAACGGGCTTGCCCTGTTTCAGAGAGTATTTCTTCGCGCGTACTTTGCTTGCCCTTGTATACCGGGCTAAGCAAAGCAGAGGTTGCAATCATTTGCGGCATCACCAAACGCACCCTGCAAGGTAGGGTTACGCAATAATGAAGCTTGCCATCATGCAGCCCTATTTTTTTCCCTACATAGGCTACTGGCAGTTGATCCATGCAGCAGATTGCTTCGTGCTATTTGATGATGCCCAATATATGAGGCATGGCTGGGTGAACAGGAACCGGATATTAAAACCCGGTGGCGGTTGGCAGTATATTCTGGTACCTCTCAAAAAACATGCTGTGACTGAGCCAATCAGGAATGTACAAGCGCATCCGGATAAGAAATGGGAGGAGCTGATTATTGGGCAGTTGGCGCATTACAAAAAAAAAGCACGCTATTTTGATGAAACCAATGAGATAGTGAAAGAGGCTCTCTTAAGCAACAACAAACAAAGTATTGCATCTATTAACTTTGTCATAATAAAAAAGTTATGCGCGTGTCTAGGCATAAAGAGGGAAATCATTGTCTCATCTGAACAAAACTTTGATTATACGAATGTCGGGGACGCTGGAGAATGGGCACTACGGATTGCCGAACAACTGGGGGCAGATGAATATATCAATCCAATAACCGGTGCAATATTGTTTAGCCGAGAGAAGTTTTCTTTTGGCAACATCAAGCTCTCTTTTTTGAAATCCCACGAGATTGTTTATTCTCAACAAGGCATTTTCGAGCCATCACTGTCTATTATTGACGTGCTGATGTTCAACGGCATTGAGGGCACAAAGGAGCTTCTGGAAAATTATTCCATTGAGACTGGTAATAAATGAGCGATTACTGGAAAAGTCATTACGATGCTATCAGTAGTCAGTATAGCGGTTCATTATTGAAACAAGTAGGTAAGACTATAAATGGGCAGGAAATATCCGAGTCTCAAGTAAAATTGATAGTTGAGAATATAGCCCACGTCTTGCAGCTGAATGCAAATGACTCTGTTGTCGACTTATGTTGCGGGAATGGGCTGATATCCAGACAATTGGCACCGCATGTAAAAAACATTATCGGAGTGGATTACACGCTTAGTTTAATCGACGCAGCAAAAACATATAACAGTTTCTCCAACATTGAATATGTAAACTCCGATGTGTTGCGCCTTGGCCCTGAATATTTTTCAGGATTAAAGAAAGTCGTAATGTATGAGGCGTTGCAGCATTTTTCTGAACGACAATTTGATATCCTGCTGGATGAGCTGGAAAGTTTGGCCGCTTGTTCATTGGTTTTCCTTGGAAGCATTCCAAGCAAGGAAAAATTGAGCGTGTACTATGATACGAAAGAGAAATTTGCGTTTTACATGCAACGTGAGAATGAGGGCAGGCCTCATATAGGGCGGTGGTGGTTAATAAAAGAAATCGAGCAGCTTGTCTCTATGCACGGATTTAAAGCGACATTCTTGTCGCAGGCGCCGAAATTGTACACAGCATACTATCGGTTTGATGTTCTTCTTGAGAAATGCAAATGAAGAAAATCGGGATATTTGGCGCACCGCGTTCAGGCACATCATGGCTTGGGCATATTTTCAACAGTCATCCAGACGTGGCGCTGAGATTTCAGCCGCTTTTTTCATATGGGCACAAGGGCAGTCTGACCGAGCATTCATCTGCCGAAGAGATACGGGCATTCTTTGAAGAAATTCTTTGTACTCAGGATGCTTTCGCCGCGATGACCTCTGAGATGCAAAAGAATTATCCGACCTTCCAGAAATCCTCGCAGCCTACTCACATTGTATTCAAAGAAACACGATACCTTAATATCATTGAAAATATACTGGATCAGTGCAGTGAAGTTAAGATCATTGGCATTGTCAGAAATCCGCTTGCAGTGCTTGCTTCCTGGATATCGGCACCCAAAGAATTTAACACTGAGTGGGATATCCATAGCGAGTGGAGAGGAGCACCGAACAAAAACCAGAACAGGCCAGAAGAGTATTACGGTTTTGACAAATGGAAGGAATCTGCCGAGACGTTTCTTCGTTTTAAAAAACAATTCCCGCAGCAATTCTTATTGGTTCGCTATGATGAGCTGAACAGGGAACCGCTTGATACAACAAAAAAACTATTTAGTTTTTGCGGGTTGGAAGTTTATAAGCAGGTGGAGGATTTTCTCAGCGCAAGTAAATCGAGACATGATTCCGATCCATATTCGGTCTTTCGCGCCAAGGCGAATGATAATCGCTGGCAAGGTGTATTGCCTGATGAGATCGTGAAGCGAATTATGTTAGAACTTAAACATACCCCGCTGGATAATTTTCTTCAGGATAGAACAAATGCCTAAAGTTTCCGTAATTCTGACATCGTTCAATCACGAAAAATACCTTCATGAAGCGATTGATAGCGTCCTTGATCAAACCTTCACTGATTTTGAGTTGATCATTTGGGATGACGCATCTGCTGATGGCTCATGGGCTGTAATAAACAGCTATTCAGATCCACGTGTTAAAGCATTCCGCAATGAGGTATCGAAGAGAGGTATTTATGGAATCAACAAGGCTATCTCTGAGGCTGCTACCGGTGAATACATCGCCATTCATCATTCGGACGATGTTTGGGAACCCGATAAACTGAAAAAGCAGGTTGCCTTTCTGGATGCAAACACCGAAATTGGCGCTGTCTTTACATGGGCGCAAATAATCGACGAACACGGTGTTAAATTGACGGGGGATTGGTTTGATCAGGAGAATAAGACCCGATGGCAGTGGCTCAATCAGCTTTTCCTCGAACAAAATCATCTAAATCACCCTAGCGTGCTGATCAGGTTGAAATGCTATCAGGATGTAGGAGTGTATCGCTATGGCTTGGCTCAGACGGGAGATGCTGAAATGTGGAGCAGGATATTAATAAAATTTCCCATCCATGTTATTCAAGAAAAGTTGACGAAACATCGGCTGTTTTCGGACAAGTCGAACATCAGCGGCGACAAAATTGCAGCAGCCATCAGAGTTAGCAACGAATGGAACGTAATGCGGGAGAATTATCTTTCGATTACTGATTTTGAAGATATCGTTGCGACATTCCCGAATCTCGAACGCTTCAGGTCCCCGAAAGGCTCCGACAATAAATTCTTATTGGCCATGGCCTGCTTATACCAATGCAAGCAGAGAAGCGCTTGGCAACAGGGGCTGAAGTGGCTATTTGATTTGATTAATGACAAGACCCGTTATAAGAAAATCAGGGACATTTATTCTTTTTCTTACATCGACTACGTCAGATTGACTGCGGAATATGATGTTTATTTTATCGAGGGAGACAAGCGGATCGCTGAGCTGAGCAGCGCGTTAAGAAGAATAGAAAACGAACATCAGAGAATATTGCATCACATGGTCTTTGGGCGTTTGTTGAAGTTCTGGAGGCGTTTTATCAATAGATCATTCCCTGCAGGGAATTAGATATTATGTGGCATCATTAAACTTCAGCCATGAGTTATTTATCGCGCCAAATCTATTTACACCAGAGGTTCAAATGAATTCAGGGGCAACACCCGACAAGCCGGTCCTTGATTCAAAGTGCGACGATGTGAATCGAGGTGAAGCCCTGCTGATTGAGGAAATGCGCCAAGAACTGGCAGATAGTCAGTCGCGTATCAACTCTTTGCGGATCGAATTACAGCGTGCCGAAAACGAGGTCTATAAAATAGAGCGCCTATGGGAAATTCTATTACGGGAAAAGAGTTCTCAAAAAAAAATCGCCAAAGTAGCTTACCTGGCGATTTCCTGCATTATTCCTGACGTCATAAAGTGGCTGCTCCGGCCATTAACCAGAAGCTTAAGAAGGATCTTTCGTCGTTTTGAAACTTCTACTCAGATTACTGCCTATCAGGTACGGCTGGCGCCTGCAGGGCAACCGCAGAAGCGTGTGCTCCATGCAATCGCGAACTTCAAAACTGGTGGTTCTTCACGCCTCGTAGTGGATATTGTAGAAGGCCTGGGACACTTATATCAGCAGGAAATTCTTACGGGTTTTATTCCGGCGCCCATCGCATATCAGGGGGTCGCTGCTCGTGAGTGCCGAAGCCCGTATGAAATGGCGGCATTTCTGAAGAGGTTCCAGCCGGATATCCTCCATGTGCATTATTGGGGAGATGTGGACTTCGGCTGGTACGACAAGGTATTTCGCGCTGCGGACGAGGTTGGGTGCAAGGTTATCGAAAATGTGAATACGCCAGTTGTTCCCTATCGCAGCCAACTTGTTCAGCGATATGTGTATGTTAGTGATTATGTCCTGCGGCATTTTGGACGTTCTGGAGAGAGCAGCATCGTAATTCACCCGGGAAGCGAAGTGGAGTTTTTTTCGCGTAAGGGGGCTAGCGACTCTCCAGAGAACTGCATAGGCATGGTTTATCGGCTTGAGTCTGACAAGCTGAGTTTGCAGTCCATCGATGTTTTTGTAGAAGTGGCCAAGCGCAGGCCAAGTACCAGAATTCTCATAGTTGGTGACGGAAGTTTTCTTGATCCATATAAAGAGGCTGTTCTCGCTCATGGAGTCGCGAACTCATTTTCTTTTACAGGAGCCGTTCCCTATGCAGAGCTGCCCAACATCTACGCACAGATAAGTGTTTTTGTTGCTCCAGTGTGGAAAGAAAGCTTTGGCCAAGTAAGCTCCTTTGCAATGTGCATGGGAATCCCCGTAGTTGGCTACAAAGTGGGCGGACTGGAGGAAATTGTTGATGACAATGAATTGCTTGCCCCCGTCGGAGATAGCGCCCGCCTTGCAAGCATAATCATCAAGCTGCTGGATGACCGGAAAATGAGGCATCTCATTGGAGAAAAAAACCGGCTTCGCGTACAGTCGCTATTCTCGGTTGAACAAATGATCAAAAAATATGAAACCCTTTACCGCAACGTGATTGACGAGTGCAAATGAAAATTGCTCTCTTTGTTCACTGCTTCTTTCCAGACCACTTTTACGGTACTGAAACCTATACCCTTGAGTTGGCGAGAAACCTGGTTATCTTAGGGCATGAGCCGATAGTTGTGAGCGCTGTATTTCAAGGAGAAGCAAAACGTAAGTCAGCAATCACCTCTTATGAGTATTTGAACATTCCGGTACATTGCCTGGATAAGAATTTCTATCCACACCATACTGTTAGGGAAACATACTACCAGGCAAATATCCTTGAATTACACAAGCAAATGCTTTCAGAGATTAAACCTGACGTTGTGCATGTCACTCATCTTATTAACCATACAGCCACAGTGCTCGATGCAGCTAAGGAATTGGGAATACCTACGATTGCGACGCTTACTGATTTTTTTGGGTTCTGTTTCAATAATCGCCTGGAAGCCGCTGATGGATCGCTATGCGACGGACCGAGTGCCGACAGGACGAATTGCATGGCCTGTTATTTGAAGGCTATGGGAGTTAGTGGTCAGGCTGGGCTTGCATCCAGATTGCTTGGCGCTTCGCCTTCTGTCTTGCCAGAGATAGCTCGGGCATTATGCTTTGTTTCCCGGCTTCCCGGAATGCGGCATGGGAGTCTGGCAAGACTCGTTGCTGATATTGCAGAAAGACCTAACATCTTACTGAAACGCTACGCTGAGTATAGAGCGGCCATTGCGCCAACTCAATTTTTGAGGAGAGCCTACTTGGCTAACGGGCTAGACGCTCCGCTGCACGTGATGCATTTTGGTGTCGATGTACCTCGCACACCCCAAAAAACTCCAAAGGTGGGGGCGCCTGTAAGGTTTGGTTATATCGGCCAGATAACCCCGCACAAGGGCACCGATTTATTGGTCGACGCATTTGTCCGCCTGCCACCCGGTTGCGCAGAGTTGCACATTTTTGGATCGGAAGACCAGATCCCCGAGTACGTATCTGAGCTAAAGAAAAAGGCAGCAGGAAACACCATTTTCTTTCAAGGAACCTTCCCCAAGGAACAGCTTGCAGATGTGCTTTCAAGAATTGACTTCCTGGTAATCCCCTCCCGGTGGTACGAGAACAGCCCCTTGGTTCTCCTGAATTCTTTGGCGACGCACACGCCTGTCATTGTTTCCGACGTAGAGGGGATGACCGAATTCGTCGAGGATGGTAAAAATGGTTTTGTGTTCCGTCGCGCTGATGTTGATGATCTGGAGAGAGTGCTGAGGAGAATTGTCCAAGAACCGGGATTGATTCGCAGAATGTCGGAACATACTGAATACAACCGCACGACTCGTGAGATGACCGAGGAAGTTGTCCTTGTCTACAAATCTATTATTAAAACCGATGCGCAGTAGCGCAAAAAAAAGGTAGCGGCAGTGCGAGTCCTCCTGACTACCCATGTTTTTCTGCCCGACTATTCTTCCGGGACAGAGATACTGACCTTTAATACAGCCAAGGAATTACAGCATCTTGGGCACGAGGTCGAGGTTTGTACTGGCTTCCCGGCCCGGTCTGGGCTGGCAGATTCCCAGCGTTTCGACAACTACGAATACGCGGGCATTAAGGTAAATAGGTTCTTTCATAATACCGAGCCGATGGGGGGGCAATCGAATGTTGTCGAGGCAGAATACAACAATCTTTTCTTCGCTCGTTGGTTTCGTGAATACTTGTGGCATTTTAAGCCTGACATAGTGCATTTTTTCCATCTGGGACTTCTCTCTGCATCCGCTATAGATATATGTCATGAGCTCAACATTCCCATGGTGATGACACCCACAGATTTCTGGCTGATCTGTCCGAACAACCAGCTGCGCTTGCCTGACAATTCGCTATGCGCAGGGCCAGACTGGAATAGTGTCAATTGCGTAAAGCATGCCGTGACAAATAATCAGCCTCCGCTTGTCAGCTGGATATTTAACAGACTGCCCGACTGGATGGTTGCAGCGATGGTTTGGGCTCTCAACCAGGGCTTCCTTTCTGGCGCCTGGTTCTCGCCATGGGTTCGTGCTCTACACCAGCGAGCTGGTTTTCTTAGGCAGCGCATGAACATGCTAGACAAGGTAATTGTCCCGACCCGTCTCATGGAAAAAATGTTGGTTAGAAATGGACTGAAACCTGAAAAAGTGGTTTTCAGACGTTTTGGAATTAGCCAAGCCATGGTTTCTACAGAAGCGCATTCACAGGATCCCACAGGCAAATTGCGCGTTGGATTCATCGGCGGCTTAAGCGAACACAAAGGTGCGCATTTACTAATCAGTGCCATTCGTTTGCTGCCTGGCGACATGTCATTGGAATTAAAAATCTACGGCAAAAGCACTGACTACCCTAAATATTATGAGCGGTTGAAACAGCTTGCCAATTCAGACCCGAGAATTCATTTCTGCGGAACATTTCCGAACGATATGATCGGCAAGATTTTCGCCGAGTTGGATATTTTGGTAGTGCCCTCGATTTGGTACGAAAACACACCTTTGGTTATTTACTCCGCGCAAGCGGCTGGTTGCCCGATAATCGCCTCGAATCTGGGCGGGATGTCGGAGGTTGTCGAGCATGAAACGAACGGTCTGTTATTCGAAGCTGGCGATATAGCCGGGCTTGCCCGCGCGATTGAACGGCTTGTGCTGGATCGGAGAATGTTGCAAAAATTGGCAGCGAATGCCATAAAACCGAAACACATATCGGACTATGTTGAAGAACTGCATAATATCTACATCGAAGTCCTGAAAGAGCGACGGAGCAGCATATGAAGTGTCTTATCCTGGGTGGTGGCGGCTTTTTGGGATCTCATCTGAGTGAAGCTCTGTTGGCTCAGGGATACGCCGTTCGCATCTTGGACCGGCCCAACCTGGCGCGTTTCAAGCCCTTTCAACACCATGGAACGGTGGAGTGGATAGACGGGGATTTTGTTAACCTCAAGGATGTGGACAAAGCCGTTTCCGGTTGCGACATTATTTACCACTTGATTTCCACGACTCTGCCGCGTTCTTCCAATGAAAACCCTGCTTACGATGTTGAAACCAATGTTATCGGTACGCTGCACCTGTTGGAAGCCGTTCGCAAACACAAGATTAAGAAGATAGTATTTGTTTCTTCCGGTGGAACAGTTTACGGTATCCCAAAAGAAATCCCTATCAAGGAATCTCACCCGACGGAGCCGATTTGCTCTTATGGAATCAGCAAGCTTGCGATTGAAAAGTACTTGAACCTGTACCACCTGTTGCATGGTATTGAATACTGTGTGTTGCGCTTGGCCAATCCATTTGGCGAACGGCAGCGCGTGTCGGCAGCACAAGGAGCCATCGCAGTATTTCTCGATAAGGCGCTCCGCAACGAGGTTATCGAGATTTGGGGGGACGGCTCAGTAACGCGGGATTATTTTCATGTGAGCGATGCGGCCTCCGCTTTGATTAAGGCTTTGTCCTACGAGGGTGATAATCGTATATTCAACATAGGCAGTGGTGTTGGCCGCAGCCTGAATGAAATTCTCGGTGCCATTGACTCGCTGATCGGAACGCCAGTAAAGCGGGTATATTTGCCCCCCAGATCATTTGATGTTCCGGTAAATATCCTGGATATTTCAAAGGCTGAGGATCTATTAAACTGGAAACCGCAGATGCCATTTGTCGAGGGATTATCCAAAACTGCTCAATGGTTAAGACATAATAACTGAATTGTGTGGCGGCTTATCTTCGTCTGGTTTTTGCGCCACAACTAAAATA
This sequence comes from Nitrosomonadales bacterium, assembly GCA_023259055.1. GTDB lineage: Bacteria > Pseudomonadota > Gammaproteobacteria > Burkholderiales > Gallionellaceae > Gallionella. The sequence continues at coordinate 204,619 of JAHFQZ010000004.1, read as the reverse complement.
TGAAATGGTGGCAATTCTTCAACCGCTTGAATTTGCATGCCCATGTATTCGACCAGGCTGATAGCGAGAGCCGTATCAAATACATGATGGTGCAAACATCGATTCTCAAAATTGTGCATGGAACGCGTCTGAAAAGCGGCCATATCCCCCGCTTCCGGGTCGCGCTCTAAATCATGTAATGCCAAAATTTCCGGCATGTGCGTGAGATCACCCTCTGCCGTTCTCGCCTTATAGTCGTCAATCAGATGTTCCATTGTCGTCACAGGCCGCCGATGGTCGAAGGTTTTATCTTTGTGGGGCAATAGCAATACAAGAGCCCCATGATTTTTCAGCAACCGTATCCACTCGGATAATGCCAGAATAGGATTAGTCGTATGTTCGAGAACATGCGAGGAAAGCACGAAGTCGTAAACGCCAGAAGAGAGACATCCCATCGCTGTCGCTTCAACTATATATTGCTGGCCCGTTGGTTTTTTTCGGTCAAATTGAAATGTCTGTCCCTGTTTGATGCCGCCTTCCCAAACAGTGTTATCGCCAAAATTGCAGTTATCGAGATGCCCTGCTACCGGATACACGGGGAATATGCCACTCTTGGTAAAAACTTGGCTGGGTCCCCCGATTTCCATTCCCGTCTTACCAAAAAACAAGCTTTCACAAGCCTGAAAGGATTTTGCACGTCTTGCCAATAACTTACGCAGGCGCAAAAGAATGACACGTGTAACACCCGCAAGCCCCCTTGCACGGAAAATATGAATTATTTTTTTGACCATGTAAAAAATCTATCAGGAGCGATATAGCCATTCTCGGCAACACGGCCCCATGCGACGGCGCATACCGTCCATGAATCCAGCCGCAAAAGCACGAACCTTGGCGATGCGCTGTTTTTCCAGCGTGGCCATCAAGAGCAGCCCCAACAGCAGGCGCACCGACCGGCGCAGGCACCAGCCGGATTCACGGCGCCAGTATTTCGCCACCGTCACCACTGTATTGCGGGCAATGTAGTATTTGCGCAGCGGCGGGTGATTGGGCAGGATGCCGAGAAGAGGCAACCGCGCTCCTCCCAGCCCGCCGACGCTGTGATCCATCACGGGCTTGCAGCTGATCACCACACTATAGTCATAGGCGCGCACGCGTAAACAGAATTCGTGATCCACCTGGTCGATGAAGTAGTCCTCGCGAAAGTTTCCCAATTCCCTGGCTACACCTGCATCGATTAGGCTGCCAGAGGTAATAACCGTTATTTGTTCCAGGTATTCCGCCTCTCCGCCGACAGGAACCTTCAACTGGTGGTTATGGGAATCGAAATAGTTGCCGCCGATCACCGCGGCTTTGAGCTTGCAGGCTTTATGCACCTGAAGCAAGGTCGCCACCATATCGGGGTAGCAACGGGTATCCTGATCGAGGGTAAGCAGCCACTTGCAGCCGATTTGCAGCGCATATTCGAGACCCTGGTTGAGTGCGGCGGCTACTCCCCTGTTGGCATGGTTAGCGATGCAATGAAGATGCTCTCCCCACGCTGCAATCATGTCAGGAGAAAGGGAAATGGCATCAGGTGTATTGTCCACTATCACCAGCCTTTCCACTTGCGGGAGAATAGTTTGGAGGCGCGCTTCGAAGCCTTCATCGGGAAAGTACGCGACTACCACGGCGCAGACGTTCGCCGCAGAAGGCGCAGTTTGAATGGTTGCCAGTCCTTCGCTCTCCGGCATCATACTTCCCTTTGATAACGGGGTTTTGTTCATAACGCTTTCCATGACCATGCCAAAAGTCTGGTTAACACAGGGGCGCACATACGCCGAGATCCGCACTGTAAAGTGCATTCAGCGGTATCTCACCAGTACCGCCGTGCAGCAACACGCTCTCACGGCTCATGTTTTGCACTCCAGCAAGCGTTGGTAGGCAGAGGCGTAGCGACCGGCACAGTCGTCCCAAGTGCCGATGTTGGCCTTGATCCAGGTGCGAGCCGCTTTCCCTGTTTCTTGATTAAGACCCGGCTTTTCCAGCATCGTCAGGGCTTCGCGGAATTCGTCGACCGAATCGACCAGCCAGCCAGTCTGGCGGTGGAGGATAATATCGCGGTGAGCGGAGAGATTGGAAGCTATCACCGGCAGACCAGCCGCCATAGCTTCCAGCATCACCTGCGGCCGCCCTTCGTCGTGGCGGCTTAGCGTAATCAGGCCGCAGGCTTGTGGAAACCAGGTTTTCTGCAGCTCGTCCGGGTGGGTCGGGCCGTGGTATTGCACCCAATGTGGCAGCTCGATTTTCTCCTGCATCGGGCCGAACAGATGCAGCTGCCGGTCATTGCCGAATAACCCCTCTCCCCAGTCAAACAGGTCGCCGATTTTGTTCCTGGTCAACCGCGCAATCACCAGCCAATGCCGAACTTGTTCTGATGGACGGCGAATGACAGTGAACCATGGGGCATCAACACCGAATGCTATCGGGCGGATTTCAGCAAGATCACCGAAGGCCTGCTCCAATTCAGGCCGCATCCATTCGGCGTTAGGCGCCAAGATGGCGCGGCGCTGCCGCAGCACAGCACGTACTAGCGCCTTCATGCCGGGCAGACGCAACAGGCCGAAATCACTGCCCAGCACAGTAATCAAGGCCGGGTGTCGTGTTCCCCGCAGCGGCAACGCATTTTGCAGCCAATTGACGTGAAAAACATCAACTGGCTGGTGCCGGTATGCCCTACCCAACCGCGCCAGCAATTGAACTACTGAGACTGCCGCGAACACTCGGCGGTTTCTCAGCAGATGCGCGATGCCTCCTTGTTGTGACAACCGCCTCAACCAACGCGCATCATCCGGCGTGGCCACAGCGGCTACGTTTTCCGGCAATTCGCCGGGTGGCGCCCATAACGAAAGCGCGATGTCCTCCCGCCGAGCCAGCGCGGCCGCAAGGTTGGCAATAAAGCGGCCACGCCAGTCCTGTGCGTTTTCCGGATAGGAAGAGCTGATCATCAAAACATTCAAGCTATTTTTCCTCATGATCAGTGCGGGTCCGTCCGCATACATTGATAATTCCACAGCATATCAAGCAGGTCGCAACAACCGCCATTGTGGATTTTCTTTCAGGCAATCAATTGCCCAAGAAGGGAGTTCAGGTGACCTAATCAACAATAGTCCTTCGGCATAACTGCCCGTCCATTCTGCGCAGCCCTTGTCGGTATATGGCGAGTATACCCGGGCTCCGGTAAGGTATCGGATGTAGAGGGCGCGATAATCCGTCAGTATAAGTGCCGAAGGGTGGACGTGGCCGATGCTTTTCTGCAGCGCACGGCTGTTTAGAGAAGTATTACGTAAATCCAGAAAGATAAGCGCAAATTCTGAACGCCAGCGTGGTTCACCTGCAGAGGCATAGTTATCGTGAACCCTACTCGCTTCGGAGAGTCCGGAATTAATTAGCATGCCGAGCAGAATGATTACCAATATTTTCTTGATATCGAGCAAATGACCGGAAAAAGCCGCATTGACGGCAGGCGTAATAGCGAAAAGAAAAAAGGGGAACGCCACAGCCAGCATGCGCAGATCCATCGGAACCCCTGTCTGGGCCTTTCTAGCAAAAAGAAGGAAGAGCAGGTATCCCGTTAGCCAAACGATGGGCAACCAGATTTCGGGGCGGCGTAGCCACTTAACACCATGGCGGCGAAAAACCCGGAAGACGACAAAAACAGTCGCCACGACAAGCGGCATTTCCAGATTTGCTCGAAGCATATAGCTGAACCCAAAAAGTGAATGCTCAAACAAATCGATAATCGTTACCGCATCCTGGAGCAAACGATCAGAACTCGCCGCCCCCCCACGGGGCGACCCGGAAATATTTCCGGCCAATTGCCAGTTGCGAAACCACAAGGGCAATGACAGCGCAATACCCAAGAGCATCGCACTAGCTGCATGCAGAATGCGTTTGCCTAACACGGCTCCTGACGCAACAAGAACCGAGAATCCCAATATCGGTAAGAAGGCTACGCCCGCATAGCGAACCCAATTGGTCAAACCAATGAGGATTGCAGCCGCTGCCAGCCAGATAAATTTTTCCCGAGAGGTCCGATACTTCCAGAAGGCGGCGTAGGCCAGCAGTAGTAGGGGAATAAATATTGTCTCGCTCCAGGCGTGACCGTAAACAATCATGCTGGACGGTACGAATGCACTCACGATTGCCACTACGCAAGCGACGGACGTTCTAGCGGTAACCATCCAACAAACCCAGAAGATGCTCAGGGTGGTTAGGCCCAGCAGGACTGGATTAAGCAGGGACGGCACGTTGTCGATATCGGCATTTCCCTGGCTCGCGACCGACGCCCAGAGTGCAGGATAGGCAGGCGGCCAAACAAGCAACGGCTGGCGCTCTGGCACCTGTGTCATTACGTTAGTGGCCTGCATCGGGTGACCAGCAATGAAATTGAGAGCGGCATCCCGATAAGTCAAGGAATCCATCGTGTAGGCCACGCGACCACCAGTTGCATAATGCATCAGCGCCAACACTATCGTTAGCGCGATCAAAACTTGCACGGTGGCAGCCAAAAATCGGCGTGGTATGGTAAGGTGAGAGACGTCTAGAGAATTCGACAAGGCGGCTTCTTAAACGGAATAGGTAGTCTTCATTTTTCTTCGGGCTGCGTTACTTGCCCTCATGATCGGCCAGATCGATATTCTTGTAATGCAATGCGGAAATCTGCTCTGAAACGATTCCGACCAGAAAGGTAAGGATGGACGAAATGAACAGCAACGCACTCATGTTGGTGAAACGCCCAAAGCTGAAATAAGTATAAAGATAGTAACCCACTCCGGTCATAAAAAATCCGGCACTAATCGGCAAAAATAGCTTTAGAGGTGAAAAGAGCGTGCCGATTTTGATGATAATCAATAAAAACCGCACACCGTCCCGAACCGGGCTGATATGGCTTTTCCCCGTGGCACGCCTGGGAGTGTTGATAGGCAGATAGACCACGCTGAACCCGGCCCGAAAAAAACTCATGGTGATGGTAGTCGGGTAGGAAAAACCATTGGGCAGCAAATAAAGAAATTTACGGAATTTGTTCGCTTTGACCACACGGAACCCGGAAGTCAGGTCTTCCACCGGCTGCTGTATCATCCAGGTAGCAAAGCGGCTGAATAAGTCATTCGCTACTGCCCTGTGCGCGCCGGCATGTGAGCCAGACTGACGCGCCCCCACTACCATATCGTACCCTTCGGCGAATTTTTCCAGCAGTGCAGGAATGTCTTCCGGCTTGTGCTGACCATCTGCATCCATGAATATCAGCACGTCTCCATTCGCAGCGCGCGCCCCCGATTTAACCGCAGCACCATTGCCTTTCGGATAAGGGTGGCTGGCCACCCTCACCGGAAACGCCGCGCATACCGCCAGCGTTTCATCGTCCGAGCCATCGTTAACGATGATTATTTCCGCATTAGGCAGTATCGCCACCAGCTCCGGCAACAGGGTACGCAGGCTGGCCGCCTCGTTGCGTGCGGGCAGGATGACAGACAGGTTTTTCATATCTTCATTTTCATCGATCAGTGAGTTGATTTATTGTTGTCTTGTTTAGATAGAATCTGCTCCTGCGACGCAATCTCCGCACTGTGATCCTGCAATGTATCCATCCGTTTCAGGATAGCCAACTGCTCTTTCGCCTCTTCGAAGCGATTCATTGCGGTCAGAAAATTGATCATGGCAAAACGGAATGCAACTTCCTGTGGTGCGGCCTGTACCATCTGCTGCATGATGCCAAGTGCAGCGGGATAGTCACGCAATACATTGATCGTGTAAGAACTCAGTGCATACAGCACCTTTGCCCGATTCGATCCCGTCAAGGTAGGGTTGCGCAATGCCGCCTGCAGCAGGCCCTCAAACTCGCTGTTCGCGAGCTTGCAAAACCCTTCCAATTGGCACTCGGTGAGAGTGTTCAGCTTATCGCTGGTAATCGCGGCATAGGGTGCGGCCTCAAGCCGATGCGTCAATTCGAGCAGCCAGCCAGGCTCGACTGATTTGCCCCAGCCGGCGCTCAGCATGATCAAGCCGAACAACGCTTTGGTATCGTTCCTGTCGAGTCTCACCGCTGTTTCAAAATGCCCACGTGCGGCAATATAGTTCTTCTCCAATGCATCCGGGTCCGGGGTCACGATATTGCTGTAGATAGCCCCCATTTCACCATTGGCCAAGGCGGAATCAGGATGGTGATCGACCTCTGCCTGGAACAGGTCATTCAGGTTTGCCCATTTGCTGGCGCGTGCAAAAGTGTTGAACGCCAAAAGACCGATGAGCAATACCGCGAACATTTGGCGCAAACGCAGGTAATTTGCATATTTTAGCGGGTAAAGCACATAAAAGAACAGCATCAACAGAATGCCGTAAATCGGCAGATAGTTACGATGCTCGTGCGCAATTTCAAGCGGCCATATAGTCGATTCAAGCAAGTGCCCGGCTAGGAAGAACAGTACACCGAAGGCAATAATCGGCGCTTTCTTTCTCGCGAGGAATGACAGTCCAAGCAGCGCCATCACCCCAACTATTGCAAATACCGTGCTGATGGGCTGGAACCAGCCTCGAGAGATCGCAATATCGTCGTGATACAAACCCATTTGCGCGGTGCTTGGCAACAATATTTGCCCGATATAAAACCACACTACCCTCGCCTCTGTCATAAGACGTTCAGTTAACGTGAAATCCCTGATTTTGTAACCTGCCAGTAGCCAATCTGGATGCATAGCAAGATAACCCAATGCAATAGCAGCGGGAATCGCAACAGACAGTGCATAGAAGCCTGCCAGGAAACGTCCTGCCGAAGGTTTCTCGGCATGAAAACTGAATAGTGTGACTTCCGCAACCAGCATCAGCAGCGGCAGCAACACTCCATTTTCCTTGCTGAACACCGCCAATGGCGTAAACAGCAGCAAGCCGGCCAGCATCGGCAGCATGCCATTTTTACCCTCATACAGCCTTGATCTACCCCACAGGAAAAGGGTCAGTCCCCAGATGCAAAATAAAGCCGACAAGCTGGTCATGCGCTGCACGACGTACAGCACACTGGTCAGATTGAACGGATGCAACAGCCATGCGGCAGCAACTGCAAGGCTGATCCATTGCGAGTGTGAGGCGGATAAGCCAGGCTCAAAGCGCTTGCGATAGAAGTTCAGCAATAGCAAGGTCAGTATGAACACCCCCACCCCGTTAAACAGGTGTATCGCCAGATTTGTGAGTTTGAAATAATAAGGATTCAGCCCGGACACATAATAATTGGCCGCAAAACTCATCATGCTGAGCGGACGCAAAAACGGGCCGCTGTGACCGGAAAAAGCCGCCTGTTTCAGGGCAGCCGGATTTAAATCGTGAATTGCAAGGTTTGCGTTCTGAACAATATTGGGCCCATCGTCAAACAGGAAAGGGCCGGGTAAGCCGCGCTGGTAAACCAGAAAAGTGGCAGCCAGTGCCACGATCAGACAAAAAAAGGGAAAAATACGCCGCATGATGGTATTCCTGAAAAACAACGACGATGAAGACATCATCATACGCGAAGTTAGCATAAATAATGGCTGTTAGATCATTCTGGCCCAACAAGAAAGGGGCCCTGAGGCCCCTTTCTCTTCATGCTGCACTAAGCTCTATTAGAGTTTAGGCAAGAACTTGGTTGGATATGAAATAGTACCGCACAAGGTTCCAGCAGTACCAGCAACGGCGTTGGTAGCATCGTTGGGTACAACTGTCCATTTCAAACCGACGCCTGACTGGCAGGTGCCGATATAGGTGTAGCACGCGCCGGCAACAGCCGGGATGGCAGAATTGAACGTGACCGTGATCGTGCCAATACCATTAAGGGTGGCAGTCTGCGCCTGTTTGACTTGAGCCAGTACGCTGGCCACATAAGAGCCGGTGATTGACGCGTTGATACCGAGAGACGCATTATAGTTAGTCGATGTCGAGTTCATGAGTCCCTCGCTACAGGCGACGCCCATCGACGTCATCCCTGGGGTTGCCAAGCTGGTGCCTTCCTGTGTCTTGGCCTTGACGGTGTAATCCTGATAAGCCGGGATCGCCACCGCAGCCAGAATACCAATAATCGCTACCACGATCATCAATTCGATAAGGGTAAAACCTTTTTGAATGTTCTTCATGTTAATGCTCCTCTTAAAGTTGGACACACCAAATGATGCGTGTCGGTGTTTATATACGCAATTGCCATGCCAATACTGTAGCACTCAGCCGATAAACTCTAATAATTGGCGGGCCGAAGTTAATCAAATATACATTTGTTTGATTTTATTGTATTTTTATACCATATCAAAGTAAAGCCGCGCTTTCTTGCGCTCACGCGTTTGCCCGCTCATTCCTATCAAAACTACTCCTCCAGCAAATCACCATCACATCCTCGTCAGATGACTGACAATTTTTGGCAGCTATTCTCGGCAAATCGATGCAGGAGGAGTGATTCACCCATTACTGACTCCTGACCGCTATGAGTCCAGATTTACACCCGGAATCTTGCTCAAATCCACGTCATCTATCTGTTCGGGCGCGAGGAATTGCCTCGCATAGTCAAGATAGACTTTTTCACGAATAAAGACATCGAACAAATCGGGGTCGATATGCCCGCCCAGTTTGAACTTACCGAGGATGTTCAACGATTCGGTGAGGGTCTTGCCTTTTTTATAAGGTCTGTCCTTGGCGGTAAGCGCCTCAAAAATATCGGCGATACCCATGACTCTGGCCTGCACCGACATTTGGTCCCGCGTCAGTCCGCGCGGATAGCCTTTGCCATCCATACGTTCATGGTGCCCGCCCGCATATTCGGCGACATTCTTGAGGTGCCTGGGCCAAGGCAGGGATTCAAGCATCTTGATAGTGATGTCGATGTGATGGTTGATTATTTCGCGTTCTGCGGCTGTCAGCGTGCCTGCGCGGATGGTGAGATTCTCAACCTCAACGTCGTTAAGAAAATTGACCGCTTTGCCATCGGTATCGCGCCATTGATAGATGGCGATTTGGCGTACGCGCTGTTGCGCTTCCTCCGACATAGCTTCGCCGCCGATGTTGCAAATACGCAGGAATTCCCGATCCTGATCCAGCTGCACGGCACGCGCGGAATAGCTTTGGCGAGCTGCTTCGGCTCGTTGCGTTCCCTCGCCTGCTTCGACTATTTCTTTCAGCATGGCAATTTCCGCATCGCGCTTGAGCACTTCGAATCTTGTATCCACCAGGTGGATGCGGTCAAAAATGGTTTCCAGCTTGGTCGCCTTATCCACCACATGCACCGGCGTGGTGATTTTGCCGCAGTCATGCAACAGGCCGGCGATTTTTAGCTCATACCTGTCCTTGTCGGTCATTACAAAGTCCTTGAGCGGACCCTGGGTGGTGCGATTGACCGCTTCGGCAATCATCATGGTCAGCACCGGCACGCGCTCGCAATGTCCTCCGGTATAGGGCGATTTGTCGTCGATCGCGGTATTGATGAGTTGAATGAATGCCTCAAACAGGTCTTCCAATTGGCTGATGAGATGACGGTTGGTCAATGCAATTGCTGCCTGCGAGGCAAGCGATTCCGACAATTGTTGATCGTCGCTTGAGAACGGCACAACCGCGCCGCTTTCCTGGTCTTTCGCATTGATCAGTTGCAACACGCCGATGACTTCATTCTCGTGGTTGCGCATCGGCACGGTCAGAAAAGACTGGGAACGGTAGCCGGTCTTGGCGTCGAATCCTTTGGTACCGGAAAAATCGAATCCCTGCGCCACATAGGCATCCGGGATATTGACCGTCTCCCCGCTCAAGGCAGCATGGCTCACCACCATGGCATGATTGGGATTGCCGTTATCATCGTAAAGCCTGATCGGATAAAAAGTGATCGGCACCCCGCTGGTTCCACCCATCGCGGTTTTAAGGGTATCGTTACGCAAAATTTCAAAGCGTAGCGTCTGTTGTTCGTGCTCGAGCAGATAGAGAGTGCCGGCATCGGCATGGGTAATACGCTTAGCAGCAACCAGGATAGTTTCCAGCAGGCTGTTTAAATCGCGCTGCTGCGACAGCGCGATGCCAATCTCGTTGAGCTCTTTAAGGCGATGCAGGAGGTTATCTGTGGATTGCATGATGACACCTTCTATTTGATACAAACTGCACGCACTTGATGCATATCGGTAATGCCCTGCAGGACTTTCTCCATGCCGTCCTGCTTCAGGGTGTGCATGCCATCTTCAAGGCAGATAGCCAACAACTCGGCCACACGCGCGTGCTCCTGAATAGCTTTTTTGACCTGGTCGGTTCCGATCAGCAGCTCATGCAAGCCCACCCGGCCGCGATAGCCGGTGCCAGAACATTTTTCGCATCCGACCGGGCCATAAAGCGTGAATTGCCCCTTTTCATCGGCAAACAGCTTGACCCATTCGGCATACAGCGCCTTGGTTGCGGCCGCCGGATCTTTTTTCCAGGTCGCGGTATTCACCAATTCGCCGCTGTACTCGGTGAGCATCAATTTTATTTCATCAGCGGTTGCGATATGCGGTTTCTTGCAGTCGCTGCACAGGCGCTTGCCCAAGCGCTGTGCCAGGATACCCAGCAGCGCATCGGCAAAGTTGAACGGATCCATGCCCATGTCCAACAAGCGGTTGATGGACTCCGGCGCGCTGTTGGTATGCAGGGTGGCAAACACCAAGTGGCCGGTCAGCGAGGCTTCGATGCCGATGGACACGGTTTCCTTGTCGCGCATTTCGCCGACCATAATCACGTCCGGATCGGCGCGCAGGAAGGCGCGCATGATGGTGGCAAAATCCAGCCCGGCCTTCTTGTTGATTTGCACCTGGCGCAAGCCCTTCTGGGTTATTTCCACCGGGTCTTCTGCCGTCCATATTTTGGTGTCGGGCTTGTTGATGTATTTGAGGATGGAATGCAGCGTGGTGGTTTTACCGGAGCCGGTCGGGCCGCATACGAAAAATAGTCCGTAGGGTTTGCTGACCGTCTCCTTGATCAGCTCGTTGTTGCGAAGCGAGAAGCCCATTTTCTCCAGCGGCAACGGCTCACCGGAAGCAAGAATACGCATCACCACGTCTTCGACGCCGCCTTGTGACGGAATGGTCGCAACGCGCAGTTCAATATCCAGGGGGCCATATTTTTTGAATTTAATCTTGCCGTCCTGCGGTTTGCGTTTTTCGGAAATATCCAGGTCGCACATGATCTTGAGGCGTGTCACCAACGCATTGCGATAGGTGGACGGCACTTCGATGTAGTTCAACAGCGATCCATCCTTGCGCACGCGAATCTGCGTCTTGGCCTTGCCCGGCCCCGGTTCAATATGGATATCAGACGCGCCCATCCGGTAAGCGTCCACAATAACTTTATTGACCAGCTTGACCAATTCGTTATCGGCGGCAGCGCTGACGTCTTCCTGAGTGGCTCCACCAAGCTCTTCTTCGTCTCCTCCGAGGCTGGTCAGCAAATCATCCACGGAAGAGCTGTCCTCGGCAATACCGCCGGAAGCTTCAGAGGCGCCCGCTCCATAGAACAAGTCCAGAGTTTGCCTGAATTCGCGCTGTGAGCAAACCTTATAAACCAGCCGACTCTTGGGAAAAATGTTGTTAACCACCCGCGAAGCCTGAATCCGCTCCGGATCAGTGGTCAAAATTGTTACCCCCTCCTGAGCCTCATCAATCGGAAGCCAATGGCCGCTTTCCACATACTCGCGTCTCAGGTTTTTTAATAGTTCGGGCGGTTTGAGGCGATCTGCCTTGTAGGGTTCGTAAGGTACCCCGAAAAAACTGGACAGCGCCTTACCCAATGCGGGGATGCTGACTTGAAATTCGTCTATCAGCACTTCTTCGATATCTACGCCTTTGCGTCGTGCTGTGCGTGTTGCCAGTTCGAACTCTGCCGCAGACAGCACCCCATCGGTCACCAAAAAATCATACTTGTTTTTTACCACACTACTTTGCTGGCGCTGGTGCTGGCGTAGCGCCACCGCCATCGTCTGCGCCAATTCCTCTACACCATCTTGAATCATCGCAGGAAAAGGAACTCCCGCCTTGTTATTGATGACCTGGATGACGCCAACCAAATCGCCGGTAGTATCATCCAGAATCGGCGCGATCATCATTTGTTTGGTGCGATATCCCGTTCGTTTGTCCACCTCCTGCAAAAATCGCAGATGTTGGCTGTACTGCGCCAACTCCTTTTCATCGTAGACGTCTTTGATGTTGAGTAGTTTCTTGTGCATTGCGACATAGCCAGCGATGCTTTGCTCGGCGATGGGTAATTTGAGATCTTTGAAAGAGTTGAGCCCGGTCTTGACTTTGGAAACAAGAGAGACCTTGTCCTCCCCCACCACATAGATAGTCAGCCGATCCGCATTGAATAGCGTGCAAATATCCTTGCTGAGTTCCAGCATGATTTCATCAACGTTGGCGGTGGCATGTATCTTGTTGTTGACTTGATTAAGACTCTTGGTGAACTCGAGCCTGAGCTTCATATCACCCACACCGTTTGCTGCACTATTGGCCGCCATTACTGTACTCATTCCCGCTCCTTTGTCTTTCTCATTAGCTGCTACTGCGCCGACCTCGGCACCGACCAAAGTCCTCCATCAAGCACCTGCACGTCATATCCTGCTTGCGCCATGATAAATGCTGCGGCCGCGCTGCGCCGTCCGCTTTGACAGTAAGCAATATATTTCCTGCTGCGATCCAGTACACCAATCGCATTGCGGATATCGTTTAATGGTACATTCATTGCACCGCGCAGACTGTCATAGCGATATTCAGTAGGATACCGGACATCCAGCCATACAGCGCCTTGCTCTACAGCTTGAACGGCATTCCCATAACTTATTTTATGCAACAGCGGCTCTTTCAACAATGCCAGAAAATCTTCACGCCCGAGGCGCAGCAACACGCCATTGGATTTCATTATGATTGTCGCATTACGTTTGGCATTAGAGATAAGCGCTTCCTCGCCGAATACATCCCCTGCCTTCAGTTCAGCAAGCGGTACGTCAACTCCGTCGACGAGGCGTGTCACCAGTGCGCGGCCACTATCAATCAGATAGTAATAATCGCCCTCTCCTCCCTCTCGAATAATGACATCACCTTCCCGCACAGTAATAGCTTCGATGCGATGCAACAATGCACTAATGTTCGCTATTGGTAAATGAGCCAACGGCCCGTTCTTGAGACTATCTGCGTTGAACATGTTGAAGCTCAGCAAATGCCTGACGCTGGGCTTAGCTTCAGTATGATCTTTTATTTTATCTGTGGCGCGGGAAGCTCCAGCCAAACCCTGTTTAGAAAATTGATCGAGCGTCACCATTCTATCCAACAGATCATCATCAACCCGCAACAGTTGGCTTTCGTTCAATGCAGTTGCTGAAACAATATTCGGTTGGCGCTTGCCAATGGGATGCTTGGCCAACTCGGACCGCGCACTCAATGCCACTTTGTTACCATCCTGATAATTCAACTCAAGTTCGCCATCCACCAAATAGACTGACTGTCCCGGCAACCCATGTTCCTTGAACGGGTCACCTCCTTTGGGAATTGCTTCGACATTACAATATTCAAGCAGTTCGAATAGCTGCGCCGGTTTGAAACTGGAAATTGGTTCCAGTCCGGCCAGAACGTTGATGTCAAGCTCATAAGTCATCAACCGCTCCTAAAACTCGAACTCTTGATTGTTCAATAACATCTTCGGGCGCAGACCATGAACACTGCTTTTAACCTCTTGCATGGTCAATTCCATTTCACCTGGTTTCAGATGGGTAATGAATACCTCTGCATCACGCTTGAATTTGGCCAGCTCTTCAACCAGCAGACTTGGGCACAAATGCTTGGATAGCACAGCCAGATTCCTTTCACCATTTGAGAATGCCGTCTCAATGATGAGGTAACGCAGATTTTTAATTTTATTGACCACCTTCCATAAAGCTTCATTGGTTGTGGTATCCCCGCTAAAAACAAGGCTCGCCTTGCCACTGTCCAAATGATAACCAACGGCTGGGACTACATGATTTGCAGGTATGGCAGTTATCTTGCGCCCCTTCAGAACGATTGTCTCACCCAGGCTTATCGACTGATAGCGCATGTATGGTTGCTGGGAATTGGGGATTTCGCTGAAATCCGGCCATACTTTCCAGTTGAATATATGCTTCTTGAGAATATCCAATGTTTCTTCGCTGGCATATATTGTCAATGGGTGATCACGCATGAACCCGATGCTATCAACCATCAGCGGCAAACATGCAGTATGGTCAAGGTGCGAATGCGTAATGAAAACATGGTCAATCAACGCAAGTTCAGTCAAGCTGAGTTCACCTAACCCGGTACCGGCATCAATCAAAACATCATGATCAAGCAGAAACGAAGTGGTGCGCAGATTGCCACCGATTCCTCCACTGCAGCCTAATACCCTGAGTTTCATTTTGTCCTGTGCGACTTGAAAGATATATCTGTTTATTTTGTTTGGAACACATACACACCGTCCCAATTCGCAGGTGGGGGGGTTTTGCGGAAGTGGTTAACTCGCTCGGTATAAATCCCGTACAACGCTGTTTCCGGCGACATGCGCTGCAAATTCATCAATTGCAATTCAGCTTGATCCCAATCCTGTCTGCGATAATAACGGCGCACTTCATGGAACAATTTGATTTCGTCCTGCAACGCTTTGCTCACCTCGCTGGCCAGTCCAATTGGTTCGTATATCTCCACAGGCTTGTCTTTACCCACCACCTGAACGAGATCAAGCTCACGATACAAAAAGTCCGGGACAGCATTCCGGGTATTCTCGCCGACAATAATACCCACACCGTATTTTTTTGTTATGCCTTCCAGGCGCGATGCCAAATTCACTTCATCGCCCATCACAGTGTAGGCAACGCGCACTTCGGAACCCATGTTACCTACACTGACGCGCCCGCTATTGATCCCCACGCCAATGTGGATCTCCGGCCAGCCGCGCTCCTTGAAATACGGCTGCAATGCTTTCAGGGTTGCCTGCATCTCAATGCCTGCCAATATGGCATGGCGTGCATGGTCGGACAACGGTTTAGGCGCTCCCCAGAATGCCATGATGCAATCGCCCATATATTTGTCCACTTTGCCGTGATGTTTGGAAATCACGCGAGAAAGGGGGGTGAGGAACTCATTCATCAAGTGGCTCAATTCCTTGGGATTCAGCCCCTCGGAAATGGAAGTAAAGCCTCGCACATCCGAGAACAGGATAGTCATTTCGCGGCTTTCACCTTCCATGGACACCACCTGCTCAGGATTTTTGCTCATCTCGTCCACCAGTTCAGAAGGCACATATTTCCCAAACAAGCTGGTAATCAGTCGCTTTGTTCGCGACTCGACAAAGTATCCATATGACATGTTCAAAGCGAATAACAAAGCGATCATCACCAGGCTGTTCGCCGCAGGCAACAATATGTTCCCGTAGTGCCAAGTGATTAAACTTAGCCCAATAGTGGCGGCAAGCACGAAGACCGAAGCTAGAATTGCTTTTGCCGGACTAAACATCGGCAACAAAAAACTCAATGTAATTCCAATCAGCAACAACCAGGATACCTCTGCACCTAACATGTATGCTGGTTTTTCCTTCAAATTCTGATCAAGAATGCCGGAGATCATATTGGCGTGAACTTCCACCCCCGGATAAACTTCCGACACCGGGGTGGAACGCATATCCATCAACCCTGGAGCAGTGGTGCCCAATAGTACTATTTTATCCTTCAGCAGTAGTGGATCTGTGCGCTCATGCAACACGTCTGCGATAGAAATATAGCGAAAACTCCCTTGTTTTCCTCGATACGGCACATAGGTAGCCACATCACTGTCCACCGGAATTTTCAGCTTACCTCCGGCTGTGATCAACTCCAGCCACTCCAAGCCGGAATATCCGCTGGCCTTATTTTCAGCAAACCCCGGTAGCACTTTCGGATATCCCAGCAAAGTCCGCACCATTGCAAGAGATAAGGATTCATAATATGCGCCATCGTATTCTGCAAGCATAGGCACGCGGCGTACCCTGCCATCAAAATCCACCATTGGATTGAAGTGTCCTGAACTGGCAGAAGATTGCTGCAATTCCGGAAGGTTTGCGCCATAACCGTTCCACTTTGTAAACGCTATCGGGCGCCCCTTGAATGAGCCCGCAGGAAATGTCGGATCGGGGAGTATCCCGGAAACATTTTTGACTTTCTGGTCAGTCAGGTAATATCCCAACACCACCTTACGATTTTTAATCTTGTCCGCAAACAGATTGTCATATTCAAGCTGAGGCTTGATCTGGGCCAGAATAGCCTGAAATGACGCCACATCCTTAAGCTGGTTCTGTCCGAGCTTCTGCAACACCTTAAGCCCCGAGCTTTCATCCTTTTCGGCGAAAACAACGTCAAACCCAACCACTGCTATGCCATATTTATCAAACAGTTTATCCATCAGCAAAGCCAGACGGTCACGCCCCCATGGCCAGCGACCTTCTTCTTTAAGGCTTTTTTCGTCTATATCGAGAATAACAATACGATCATCGACCGTGCGAGGCATGGTCAATTGCAAGCGATAATCGTAGAGAAAGGAAGACAGCTGGTCGACAAAATCCAGCCGGTAAAAACGGGCGGCGTTGCCCACAAAAACCAGGATTATCAGTAGGCCAAGCCCAATCAGAATTGCATTTTTCTTCACTTCGCGCCCTTCAACAAAAGACCGAAGACAGAGGGTAAAGGACAAGGGGCGGTCTCAACTTCCTCTCCGCACCCGGTGTTGCAACTATCCTTTATAATAAAATTCCATCTTGACGCCGGCCAGTTCAATCACATCGTGATCATTCAGCTGATGTGGCTGATCACTCAATGGCGTTCCGTTTACTGTTGGGTGGTTAGCACCCTCCACGTGGGTAATAAAAAAGCCATGCGGACGTCGGGTCAGCACAGCAACCTGCACACCGGGTTTGCCCAAGGTAGTCAGATTTTTTACCAACTCAAGCTCCTTGCCGGCATTGGATCCGGTCAAAACTTGAACCACAGCAACCTGAGCGGAAGCGGCCGGGGTCGCCGGCTTGATCGCTTCAATCTTTCCAGTTTTGTCTGCCGCCGTTTCTGCTGCTGCCTGTTTATTCACATTGGTTTGTGTTTGTGTAAAACCGGCCGCCTCCGCTGGTTTGCTCACGCCCGGAGCCGCCTGTTTGACAGGCGATCTCAACACCATAGTTTTTTCGAAATCGGCAGCGCTGCTCTGAGTGACCTGATCATTGATATATTTCAGCTTGTATTTGCCTATTCCAATTACATCATTATTTTGCAGGAAATGCTTTTTGGACGGCGTTCCATTCACTTCCAGTCCGTTGGTGCTATCCAGATCCTCGAGGAAGGAGTCGTTCAGGATGGTAACGATTGCAGCATGCTCGCCACTCACCGCCAAGTTATCGATGGCGATGTCATTGTGTGGCTTGCGCCCGATGGTCATGCGCTCTTTATTTAGGGGGTATTCTTTGAGTACTGCCCCATCCATGCTAAGTATCAATTTTGCGGCCATAGTCGTAACCCTCGTACTAATTATTTCTTAAAACAATTGATCAGTTTTGCCAGCCAACCACGCGGCACGACAAATTTTCCTTTTACCTTCACCAGTATCACCGAAACATTATCGCGACCACCATTATCATTTGCCAACTGTATCAATTGGCTAGCCGCCAGCGGTAAATTACTTTGGAACGCATTAAGTGTGGACTGAATATCTTCATCTTCCACCATATCATTCAAACCATCCGAACATAACAGATAAATATCGCCTACCAATACATCATGCACATGAATTTCCACCTCCACTTCGGCGTCAATTCCGACCGCACGCGTCACCAGATTTTTATTTTTTGACAAACGTGCATCTTCTACGCTGATTATCCCGGCATCAATCTGCTCCTGCAGCAATGAATGATCACGGGTAATTGTTTCCAGAGTCTCGCCACGCAACCGGTACATGCGCGAGTCACCTATATGCCCGACCGCTACACGGTTATCATAAAACAATCCGGAAACTATGGTCGTTCCCATCCCTGCATACTGCGGCTGACTTTGCGAAGCATGAAAAATAGAAGAGTTTGCTTTCTGAATATTTTCACGCAGCAGCAACACCCCCAACTCTTCGCCAGTTGCATCGTCATTATCTGTCGGACTCTCGCTAAGCAAGCGTTGGCATACTTCCGTTGCAACCACAGAAACCGCCATGCCGCTTGCCACTTCACCGGCATTATAGCCGCCCATGCCGTCCGCCAACACCACCAGGCCGCAAGAAGGTTCACACGCCACGCTATCTTCGTTGTGGGAGCGCACCATCCCTGAGTGAGTCTGGCTGACAATTTCCAGTGCTTCATCGATTTTCATGTTTACCCCTGCAGACTTGAAGCGCACTTACGCAATGCATCAGCCATTTCTGCGCCATTGGCATAACGGTCTTCATTCAGTTTAGCCAATGACTTGTTTATGATTACCACTAAGCACGGGGGCAAATCCGGCCTGACACTCAGAATATCCGTATGTGGCTCATTGGCAATACGGAACATCAATTGGGCCATCGAATCCCCCACGAATGGGAGCTTACCACAAGCCAATTGATACAGGCTCACACCCAGCGAGAAGAGATCGGAGCCGCCCTCAATTTTCTTGCCCGCCAATTGTTCCGGTGACATATAAGAAGGAGTACCCAATACCATGCCGGTTTTGGTTTTGCTCGAATCAGTGATACGCGCAATGCCGAAATCGGTCACCTTGGGCGAATCTGCCTCGGGGTCATACATGATGTTGGCTGGCTTGATGTCACGATGTACCACATTCTGTTTGTGCGCGTAATCCAACGCGTCGGCAACACGAGCTACAATACTCATTACCTTGCGCAGCGGCAGCAAGTTATCCGGTTTGGTAAACGGAACCAGATCCTTGCCTTTGAGAAACTCCATCGCAATGTAGGCCAGATCATGCTCTTCGCCGGCATCGTAAATGGACACAATATTCGGGTGGTTCAGCCGCCCCGCCGTTTCAGCCTCGCGAAAAAAACGATCCTTCACATCCTGGAGTTCATCGGCCTCGAACTCCTGCGCCAGTGCCATGGTCTTGATGGCCACCACGCGGCCGATTTTCGGGTCTTTGCCGAGGTACACCACGCCCATCGCACCCTTGCCTAACTCTTTCTCGACTTCATAGCGGCCAAGCATCGGCTTGGACACGCCCGCCTTGTCCAGTACCATCGTGCTTTCGTTGCTTCTGCCGGAAGATCCGCCAAGGATGATTGTTTCAGACATCGCCTTGGTCTGAGCCAGTCGCGCATCAAGATCGCGGAATTTGGGGTTGTACTCGGCCATGTATTTGAAAACCGACTCGGCCTTGTTGAATTGGCGCTTGCGTTCAAAATCCAGCCCCAAGTTATACATCACCTCCATCAGGCTGTCGTCCATCGGCACCTTGCGAAATTTGTCGAAGGCAATATCCAGCTGCCCCTGCCCCTGAAAAGCCAAACCCAGCATGCGGTTGCTTTCCGCGGACTCGGCATCGGATCTTTGCTTGCCCTTTTCGGTCATCAGGAAGCGCTTGGTCGTAAGGAGCAAATGCCCCACCAATAACAAAGCAGCCGGCAACATCAATTGCATCCACATCGCCTGCGTCGTCATCAGTATGAAATGGGTTACCAGCAACACCACAAACAACACTGCGGTAACCACCGCACCGATAGCGGCATTCAAACGCGGCAACAACATAATCAGATACAACGCTATCAACAGGAACACACCAAATTGCGCCAAGCCAGCCCAATGCGGAGCAACAAAGAAATCGCCCTTCAGTATGCTCGACACCGAATGCGCCAAGGTCACAACCGATGCCATACCGGAAGCAATTGGCGTAACTTGTAATGTGCCAACTCCGGCAGCAGAGGCACCGATCAATACTATTTTGTCGCGATACTTTTCCGCCGGGATCTTTCCGGTTAAAACATCATAAAATGAATCCACCGGAAAAGCTGGCCGCCCATTGATGTCTTTGTAAAAATAGGTATACATCCGCAAGGCAGGATCGGTGGTGATTTTTTGATTACCCAACTTCACCCATTCACCCAGATTGACCTGTATATCCTTTGCATCGAGATTGAGACTCTTGGCGGCGAGCATCAATGACAAGGATGGGTAATATTGATCGTAATAGCCCATCACCAGCGGCTCGGTGCGTACCGCGCCGTCCACATCGCGGGAACCGTTTAAATGCCCAATTGCCAACGCCTTGCTGCCGATCACCGGGATCGGCAATAGAACACCCTGCGAGGGATCCGGCAACGCACCGGAAGCGCTGTCGTCTTTTACACTGGTAAGGTTGTTGCGCAGCACATAATCAGGCAATGCCTGATCAGGTTTCCCTTGCGGCTCGCCCGGCTCGAAGTACATCGCCAGCAACACATTGTTTGCCTTGGCCATGCTATCGCTGAGCTTCTTGTCGTTATCGAGATTCTTTGCTGCCTCCAGCAGCAGCGTATCGAGCGAGGATAATTCCGCCGGATTGGCAGGAACGGGCATGCTTACCGGGCCTACCGGACTCACCGCGCTTGCCGGAACTGTCATGCCGGACGCGCTTTCCGGCTTGGCATTTTCCGGGGCGACACTCTGCAGCAGGGAAGACTTGCCGAGCAAGTCGGCAATCTTGTAGATATATCCCAATCCGGCATCTACCTGCGGTTCCGAGAAAAAAACGGTATGCCCTATTACCTTGGCATGCCCCGCAGCCAGAATGTCGATCATTTTGGCCTGTATCTCACGCGGCCAGGGCCAGCGTCCGAGATTGGCAATACTCTGGTCGTCAATCGCGATTATCGCAATCTTGTCGCTCGGAGTGCGCGAGGAAGCCAGCACGCCCAAGTCATAAGCCTTGCGCTCAAGGCTTTGCATCAGATCGCTATTAGCCCCAAAAAGAAATACCAGCGCAACAAGCAAGCCTACGAACCAATCCTTCTGCCAAAAAGACCATTTATTCATTGCCACACCCTTTATGCTTGTTGCCATACAACTTATGCTTCGAATATTAAGGTATTTTGCAGAAACGCACCACAATCCTTTTGATTTATTACGAATTATCCAATTAATTGAGTCCGCATAAAACCTTTAGACTGCCTTCCTATTTGATCAGCGTCACCGGGCAGTTTGTCAGATGCAGCACCTTGTTCACCACAGACCCCAGCAGCAATGCCTGCAAACCGCCCTGCCCCTGCCTGCCCATCACTATCTGGTCGACACACTGCTCGTTGGCATATTGCATGATCGCCTCCGCCGGCGTGCCAATGCTGATATGGTATTGATAGGGCAATGCAGCGGCATCCAGTAGCGCACGAGCCGACTGCAGCGCCGCCAAGCCCTGTTCGCGGTAATAGTCGTCGATAGTCTTCTGGTTGATGAACAGCTTGACGTTACCGGTCGCCACATTCCACTGTACGTTCAGCAACAGCATTTGCGGACGCTCCTTCAGCGCGGCAATATTCTTGACCACATGCTCAACCGCGCGCAACGCATTGGCGGAGCCATCCACCGGCATCAGTATTTTCATCATCCCTCCCCCTTACGATTTATTGTCTACTTTCTCATCTACCAGATCGAACGCTGCCGCAGAAACTGCCTTGCGCATCGCCAGCCATTTGCCGAGCCCCAGCACCATCAAAGCACCCAATGCTGGAATCAGCCAGTGCAGATAGTGGCGAGTTTCGACAACCGTTGCTAACAGCGCCTCGCTGACCAGCATCTCACCCGCCACATAACCGAGTAGCGCGCCGCCCGCGTAAACAATGAGCGGGAAACGATCGATCAGCTTCAGCACCAACTGGCTGCTCCAGGCGATCAGCGGGATGCTGACCAGCAGCCCGAATACCAGCAATGACGCATTGCCCTTGGCCGCAGCGGCCACGCCCAGCACGTTATCCAAGCTCATCACGAAGTCGGCAACAATGATGGTTTTAATCGCGCCGAACAGCCGCGTATCTGCCTTGATGTTGCCGGCATTGTGTTCCTCTTCGGGCAGAATCAGCTTGATGCCTATCCACAGCAGCAGCAACGCGCCGATCAATTTCAGATAAGGCAGCGCGAAGAGACTGACAGCAAAAAAAGTAAGCACAATGCGCAAACCTATTGCGCCTCCCACGCCGAACAGAATGCCTTTTTTGCGCTGTTCCTGCGGCAGGTTGCGGCACGCAAGCGCAATCACAACCGCATTGTCTCCGCTCAACAGCAGATCGATCACGATGATCTTGAATACATCCACCCAGAACTGGGTGACAGAAAACATTTCCAGCATTACACAGCCTTTCAGAATCTATGAATCCCCTTGAAGCTGACGCTCATGACATGCAGAACACGACATTCGCCGCAGAGTTTCATTTTTTTCAAGTCTATCGTGAAAGAGGTGTCAGCAGGTCATTACGAGTTTGGGCTCGTTACTTCCCGACATTCATGAACGGTATAGGCGCTCCTGCGTAAATTGCTGTAGGCAAAGCTCCATTCCATTTATGGGCCTTGATCTGCTCGACCTCAATGCGCCGAAGTTCAAGAATGTCCTTGCTTTGCGCAAGTGCAGCACTTTGAACACGGATAGCCTCAGCCTGTGCCTTTGCTATCGTGATGTTTTTGTATGCTTCACCATCAGCAGTGGCACGAACAGCCTTTGCTTCCGCTTCCGCAACAGCAACTTTTTGCTTCTGCTCTGCTTCTACCGTCTTCAATTTGTTCTCTGCACCGAGGCGTAATTGCTCCTGAGTAACTTTTTCATTGATAGCCTTCATATAGGAATCAGAAAATGAAAAATTGCGCATATCGATATTGATTACTTGCGCTCCGTACACACCAAGCTTTTCACGAAGGGCTGATCCAATATCACCGGAAACTTTAGCACGTTGAGAAATTAAATCCGGGGCGCTGTAACGCGCAGTGACCGCCTTGAATACTTCCTGGGTCGCAGTCTGAACATAAGACGAAAGGTCTCCGTTGTGCGAGTATTTTTCGTACACCTCGGATACCCTGTCAGTGGCAATAGAGTACCTGACAGTCATGCTGACCTTGACAGGCTGGGTATCGGAGGTACTTCCCTCCGCGTTCTCGATGTCTGCTTGTTCTGCGCGAATGCTGAAGTTATTGAGCTTTCTCCATGGCGGGAGCACCGCCAGACCCTCATCCTCAATGCCAACGATTTTCCCGAATTGTGTGACAACACCTCTGCTACCTGTCGGCACTGCGTAGAACGGCCACAACAAATAAACTCCCAATACCCCGAAAATTCCAACAATAACTTTACTGCGATCAACCATCTTAATATCCATGCCCGCTCCCCTTTATTCTATTTAGCTACGTTTTATATTTCCCGGATACCAGCGCCCATATTATAGAGGCGCGGTTAATATATATTTAAATTTGAGCATCCAAATTAATGGGGCCGCATTGAATAGTTGCTGCCTCACCATAACGCAACCTCTACCGCGCTCACGCCCGTCGGTTAACATGCAATTAGCCATATCAAGGCTTGAAGCTCACCGTCACCCGCAATCCCTTTCCTTCGCTCACTGGTTGCATCTGCAAAGTTGCGTCATGCACCTCGGCAATCCGTTTGACGATGGACAGACCGAGGCCGCTGCCGCTTGCCTGCGTGTCCAGCGGGCGATAGAACCGTTCCAGCACCTTGTCCCGTTCCTGTTCTGGAATGCCCGAGCCGTTATCGCTCACCGACAGGCAGACAGCTCCCGGCTCACGGACGATGCTTACCTGCACCGATGTTCCGGGTGAGGTATGCCGTATCGAATTGTCGAGCAGGTTGCGCAGCAGTACGCGCAACAGCCCATGATTGCCGCGCACCGTGGCTTCGTCGCCCTCAAGCAATTCGAGCTGCACGCCATTTTTTAGCGCAGCTGGCGCAAGCGCCGCAATCGCCTCGGCGGCAATGCCCCTGAGCTGACAAGGTTCTGCTGTACTGCGATCCAACGTATCCACCCGCGCCAGCGTCAGCAACTGCTCGATCAAATGGGCGGCGCGGTCGCAGCCGAGAATCGCATTGTCGAGCGCATGGATGCGTTCCGCCTCTCTGGAAGCGGCCCGTGCCACTTGTGCCTGCGCCTTGATTGCAGCCACCGGTGTGCGCAATTCATGCGCAGCATCTGCGGTAAAGCGCCGCTCTTTTTGCATGGAGGCATCGATGCGGATGAATAGCCGATTGAGCCGTTCGATCAGCGGCACCACTTCGCGCGGGGCGGATGACGCATCCAGCGCGGCGAGATTGTCCGGTTCGCGTTGTTCCACTTCGCGGGCCAGCTTGTCGAGCGGACGCAAGCCGCGCATCACCGCAATCCACAGCAGCAGCGCCAGCAGGGGCAGTGAGAACCACAGCGGTCGCAGCAGGTTGCCTGCGATGCCGCGCGCCAGCTCTTCGCGCACATCGGAGCGCTCCGCGACATGGATCAGGTATTCTCCGGATTCATCCCAGGTACTGAAGACGCGCCAGCGTTTTCCGTCGATGATGTTATCGCTGAAGCCGCGCTCTTTGCTCGCCAGCGGCTGTTGCGGAGCGTTGGCGGAATGCAGGCGGAGTTGCTGCCCTTTTTCCCATACCTGAAACGCAACACGGCGTGCATATTTGTGCAACAGCGGTGTATGTTCGGTTTCGAGTTCATCGATCTCGTGTGTTGCCTGGACGACCAGCAGTGCAGCGACTTGCGCCAGATGTGCATCCAGCACCTCGTCAAATTCCTCGCGCGCATCGTGGTAGGTGAAAGCGGTCGCGCCGAGCCAGACCAGCGTGATCGCCGCCATTGCCAGCGCAAGCAGCCGTTGTTTGAGCGATGTACGTTGTGGCACTTCAGATGGCCTTGTCGCGCGGCATAAGATAACCGACACCGCGTATGGTTTCGATCAGTTCCGGGAATAGCTTGCGGCGCAGATGATGAATATGCACTTCCACCGCATTGCTTTCGATCTCATCGCCCCACGCGTAAAGCTGTTCTTCGAGTTTGACGCGCGATAGCACTTTTCCCGCATTGAGCATCAGGGCGTGCAGCAGCGCGAATTCCTTGGCCGAAAGCTCGACCGGTTTATCCCGGTACAGCACGCGATGTGCGGCGGGATCGAGTTTGACTCCGTCAATCTGCAGCAAAGGTTCGGTCTTCCCGCTGGCACGGCGAATCAGCGCACGCAAACGTGCCGCCAGTTCGCCCATGTCGAACGGTTTAGCCAGATAGTCGTCCGCACCAGTATCCAGCCCCTTGATACGGTCATCTACAGTATCCATCGCGGTCAGGATCAACACGGGTGTCGGGACGTTGCGGCTGCGCAGGCGGCGCAACACCTCCAACCCGGAAAGGCGCGGCAGCCCGAGGTCCAGCACTACCGCTGCGTAAGGCTCGGTGGTGAGCGCCTGTTCAGCCGACGCGCCGTCTTTCATCCAGTCTACGGCGTAGCCGGACTGTTTCAGGCCAGCCTGAATCGCATCGCCCAACAGGGCATCGTCTTCGACCACCAGCACGCGCATCATCCACCCCTGAGTTAAATGTCAATCAATCGTCATCGTGGTGTCCGGCTTGTGCCGCACCCGCGCTTGGCGTCACCAGCCCGGTTGCCGGATAACCAACCCAGAATGCCACGACAACAGCTAACATTATGACACCCAGCCAGAGATATGGGCGGCGAATACCTTGATCCGGTTCGGCGGACTTGAAACCGGTAACCATGGAACGCACCAGGTTCTCGCGGTGCATCAAGCTGCTCACCACCACCCCGGCGATATGAATTAAAACAACTACCAGCATGGCATTGGACACGAACTCATGCAGCTCCTTCACCACCTCTCCACCGATATCCTGGAACGACATCACCCCGCTGACCCCGGACGAAATGCCCAGTCCCAGCAGCAGCCAGATCGCCACGCTTCCTGCCGGGTTGTGCCCGACGTAATGTGCAGGCTTGCCTTTGAACAGCGACCGCACGTAAGCCACAATCTCGCCGGGCTTAAACAGGAACGAGCGGAACTGCGCATAGCGTGTGCCAAGCCCCCCCCACAGAAGTCTGAATGCGACCAGACCAAGCAGGGTGTAGCCGAGCACCACATGGATATCGCGATATCGCTCCGATTCTGCTGTTATAAATGCACCAGTAAATGATAGCACCAGCAGCCAATGGAAAACCCGCGTCGGCACGTCCCAAACCAAAACACTACGAAAAGCTTTTGTCCGGGCACCCGGTTGACTCATGATGATCTCCTTATTACTTGGGTATTTTGATATTGCGTTCGCTGAAATCACCGCGCTCCGCCTGCGGGTGGCAAGCGGCACAATTGGCGGGGCTCTTCACCTGCGGATTCTTCCAGACAGCCGGGGAGATTTCGTTGCTGTCGTGCTTGCGCTTGAACCACATGGACTCGCTGATCCGTAGCGGCGCAGTCGAGGCGCTCCAACGGTTGGAGGCATTGCTCACCAGAAATGCAGTGATTTCCTTGTTGTCCTGGACATCCAGCGAAGCATCCGAGCCGAAATGTTTGTCCAGGCCGGACATGACCTTGCGCCATGATTCAGCGGGCAACAGCCCCGGCGCATAGGCAATATGGCAATTGGAACATTCCTGTTGGAACTTGGCGTTGGTTTGCGCTGGCTGGAGCGGTTTGCCGCGGTTTTCGCCGCCGTATTTGCCGCTGTCATTATCTGCCCTTGCTACGGACATCGTTGCACTCATAGCCAATATGGCAACCACAAGTGCGCGGGGGAAATTTCTATAATAAATTGACATATCGCTCTCCTTGACTACTATTTAACAGTAAGCAGATAAGTAAGCACATCACCTTTTTCTTGCGGTGTGCAGACACGATCAAGCACATCATTACAATTACGCTTGAACCATTTTGCGACTTTGCCCGGATCAGTAAACCGCTCCGCATTAACAGACGGCGCTAGCGGCTGTATGACTTTATCGGTCTTTGCATGCTTGCCCGACACAGCGGGATTTTCGGTATGGCAGGAAGAACAGCTCCATTCGTTACCGTGTTTTGTCTTGAAAAAACTTTCACCGCGCGCAGCCGAAAACCCTTGAAAACCGGGGGTGCCCGACGCTTCCTTCTGGATGGAAGCCAGTATCTCGTTGTGTGTTTCTGCAAAAACGGGTTGCGCCGCCAATCCGGCAGCAAACACAAGCGCCAAACCTGATGTATGGAATATTCGTAACATTTTTAATCTCCTGAATTGAACTACGAGGCGTGCAGGATAGAAGGCCAAGCTTAAGGAATGCTTAAGGCACAAAAAATGTTTGGAGTGCAGTTCCACAATGAGTTGTGGAGGCTTGGAAGGATGGTGCCGCTTATCGGATTCGAACTGATGACCTACCGCTTACAAGGCGGTTGCTCTACCAACTGAGCTAAAGCGGCATTACAAAAAACGGGGGCTGCAAGAGGCTCTTTTGCAAACTGGTAGGTCGTGGCAGATTCGAACTGCCGACCAACGGATTAAAAGTCCGCTGCTCTACCGGCTGAGCTAACGACCCTTCGCAAAGGAGCGCGAATTATACGGATTTGCCCCACCCTGTCAACGCAAAACACCGCTTACAGCATGACGTGCGCGCTATGTCGCGTAATACGTGCACTTCGGCTGTGCATCAGTACTTGGTTGGGTCATCGATACCGGCTGCAGCGAACCCGGCGCGGCGCAAACGACAGGCATCACATACGCCGCAGGCGCGCCCCGATTCATCGGCCTGATAGCAGGAAACAGTTTGCGCATAATCCACGCCGAGCGCACTTCCCTGCCGGATGATCTCTGCTTTGGACAAGTGCAGCAATGGCGCATGGACGGTTAGCGGATTTCCTTCAATGGCGGCTCTGGTAGCCAGATTGGCCATGCGTTCAAATGCCTCGATATAGGCTGGTCTGCAATCTGGATAACCGGAATAATCCACGGCGTTCACCCCGATAAAAATGTCCTGTGCATGCAACACTTCAGCCCAGGCCAAGGCCAGCGACAGCATGATGGTGTTACGCGCGGGAACGTATGTCAGCGGAATGCCTTCCGTGGGCTGTTGCGGCACGGCAATGTTGTTGTCGGTAAGGGCGGAACCGCCGAATCCGGTAAGATCGATGTTTATTACCCTGTGCTCATGCGCGCCCATCATTTGTGCGACATGCTGAGCAGCGGCCAGTTCGGAGTGATGGCGTTGCCCGTAATCCACGCTCAACGCATAACAGGTGAACCCTTGGGTACGTGCCATCGCCAGCACGGTTGCCGAATCCAGCCCACCAGACAAAAGCACCACTGCGTTTTTCATCGCTAATGCCCTGGAGCGTTGTCCCACAGCAGCTTGTGCAATTGCATCAGCATTCGGACAGGCAGGCGGTCACGCAATATCCACTCGGCCAATTGCGTGGCATCCAGCGTGCCGTGTGCGGGTGAGAAAATCACCGGGCATTTCTCAGCGAGATGATATTGGTGAATGGTTTGCATGGCCCATTGGTAATCATTCTCGTCGCACACCACGAATTTGATTTCGTCATGCCGGGTCAGAAATTGCAAATTTTCCCAATGGTTCCTTTCAACCTCGCCAGACGCGGGGGTTTTGATATCAGCCACGCGCATAACGCGCTCATCAACTTCGCTGATATCCAGTGCACCGCTTGTTTCTAGTGACACCTCATATCCAGAATCGCATAACGCGCTCAGCAATGGTATGCAATTATTTTGCGCCAGCGGTTCGCCGCCGGTAACGGTCACATATCGCGGAGTGTATTCGGCAACTTGCCTGAGGATTTCCGACACGCTCATATTTTGTCCACCCGTAAAAGCATAGGTCGTATCACAATAGGTGCAACGCAGTGGACAACCTGTTAAACGGATGAACACCGTTGGCAAGCCGATATTACGACTCTCTCCTTGCAGGGAATAAAAAATCTCACTGATGCGCAGTTGCGACACGTTACTGGCGGAGCCAGCCGATTGCGGGAGCAACTGCGAGGCCGCACCTCCCGCACCAGAGGGCTCCGTCCCACTGTCTCGGGGCGGCAGTTGCGCTTCCGAATTAACTTTCGACATGCGAATTACTTGGTGGCAGCGAGCAGCTTCTTGGCTTTGGCGGCAGCTTCGCTAGTGGGATATTTGGCAATAAGTTGTTTAAGCGTTTTTTGGGATGCCGTTTTTTGTTTCAATTCCTTTTGGCATTCTGCAATATGGAGCAACGCCTCAGCAGCTTTTGGCGTAGCTGGTGAAATCTCCAATAACCTCTGATAAAAATCCAGCGCACCCTTGAAATCCTTTAGCGCAAACTTTGCAGCCCCCAACCAATAAATCGCGTTTGGAACATGCACCGAATCAGGATACTTGCTAAGGAATTCATGAAATGCCTTGACCGCATTGGCATGACGGCCTTCCTTGAGCAAACTGTAGGCAGACTCAAAGGCACGGTTCTCGAAAGCCGGATCGGAAGGGTCAGTTGAAATAGTGGCTGCGGGAGGGATGCCGCTTGCCGGAACTGCTTCATTCTTGGAAGCTTCCTCCAGGGATTCAAAATGCCGCAAGCGCGCATCCAGATCCACATAAAAATCTTTTGCGCGCTTCTCGGCTTCTCCCAAGCCGTGTGCCAACTCTTCATTCTGCCCGCGAAGCTTGCGGATTTCGCTGCTCAGTGCTTCGATCTGGCCCTGCAAATCCAGCATGGATTTGGTTTGCCGGTTGTTCTTGTCTTCCAGATTTTTGTTCGCATCTTCCAGCTTTTGCAAACGCGCCTCAAAACGCGCCTCAAGTTGCTGGATTTCTTTCCGGTTATCTTGAATTTGCTTGCGCGCATCATCATCCGAAAACAACCCCGCTTGCGCGGGGTTGGCAAAACACAAACCAAGCAACATCAAGGCGCACAGCTTAAACACGGCCACTGCTTCAATAAACTATATCGGTGCGGCGATTTTGCTTCCAGGAATCCTCATTGTGTCCGGTAGCCTTGGGTTTTTCTTCGCCATAACTGACAGATTTAATCTGGCTGGCTTTCGTGCCGCCCAGAATCAACATTTTCTTCACGCCATCCGCACGGCGTTGACCGAGAGCCAGGTTGTATTCGTTGCTGCCGCGCTCATCGCAATTGCCTTCCAGACGCACATTACGCTCAGGGTGCTCGCTCAGATATTTTGCATGCGCTTGAACCAGCGGTTTGTCGGCCTCCTGCACCACTGATACATCGAACGGGTAGTAGGTGCTACGCTTGGCCAGAATGCTGCTTGAGTCATTCAACTGGTCAATCTCAGCAGTAGCTGTGGGAGCTGCTTTCTCCGCTACTTCTGGTGTTGCAGCAGCTGGAGTTTCAGCCACTGGTGCGGCATCAACCGGTGCAGCAGCCTTTGGAGGCGCAACAGGTTCCTTCGGTTTCTCGCTGGCACAGGCTGCAAGCAAGCTCACCAACACAACACTGATAACAAGCTTCTTCATGACATCCCCTTTCGCTAGGTTAGGACAAATTACGGATATGGGCCCCACACAGGTTCGCGTGCATCACCGCTTTGAGAAAATATGCGCTGCTTGACGCGACCGTCGCTGGACACGGTTGCCAATATACCACGGCCTCGCCCCTCGCTGGCAAACATAATAAGCTTGCCGTTAGGTGCATAGCTGGGTTTTTTCTCCCATCCACCTTCGGTGAGAACCTGCATTTGCTCAGTCTTGAAATCCTGAGTGGCGATGTAAAACTTGCCACTGCTAAAATGTGCGTAAACAAAACCTTTGCCATCCGGGCTGTGGTGAGGCGAGTAGTTGTTGCCATCGCCAAACGTCATGCGCTGCTCCGCCCCGCCCTTAACCGGCATACGGTAAATTTGCGCGCTGCCGCCGCGATCCGAGGTAAACAGCAGGTATTGCCCATCCGGCGAAAAATCCGGCTCGGTATCAATCGCGTCGCTGAAGGTAATACGGCGAAGATTGCTACCATCCGGACGAACCAGATATATCTGCGAACTGCCATCGCGTGTCAGCACAACCGCCAGTTGCTTGCCGTCCGGCGACCATGCCGGCGCGCTGTTGCTACCGCTAAAATCCGCCAGCACCTTGCGTTGCCCTGTGTACAGAGACTGCACAAATACCACAGCATGTCCGGTCTCGAAACTCGCGTAGGCGAGATGGCTTCCGTCCGGTGACCACGCGGGAGACATAATCGGATTATCCTGCGAAAGCACAATTTGCTCGTTGTACCCGTCGCTGTCCGCCACCATCAAATTATACTTTTGCCCGATCCGGTTCACATACGCGATACGCGTGTTGAACACGCCCCTGTCGCCGGTTAACTTTTCATAAATCAAATCCGCTATGCGATGACCGATAGCGCGCACCTGCACATCGTCCGCCGAGACTGCCTGTTCGATCAGCTTCGTCTGCTTGACCACATCCAGCAAATGGAAACGTGCTTCCGTTCGCCCATTGGCTTTGGCTGCAACCGTGCCTATAACCAACACTTCCGCGCCGCGTGTCTGCCAATCCGGGTAGCTGACTTCGGCAGGTGCGTGCGGATATTTCCCCTCAGAATCGACCATGCGAAACAATCCGCTACGCAGCAAATCGCCCACTATGACATCCTTAATGGCTTGCGCCAGTTTGCCTTCCCCGCCGAATGGTACGATCGCGACCGGAACCTGATTTTCACCTGCTCCGATGATTTCGATAGTCATTTCAGCGCTCACCACTGATACGTGAGCCAAAAACAATATACCAACCACGCTCTGAAATGTGCGCAACAACATAACTACTCCTTTGCTTTTCGGGGCTGAAACTTCAGCTCCAATATTCGAAAATCCTTAAACATCGCCGGGTCGGGCGGCAAAGGCAGCGGATCCGATTTTAAAATCGCGCGCTCCACCGCATTGTCATATGCCGTATTGCCGCTGGATTTTTTCATGACTGCACTCAGCACAGCACCGCCCGGCAACAGTGTGACGCGAAATACAGCGAGCGCATCGTCAGGCACGCCCGGCGGCTCCACAACGTTGTATTTGATTTTGTCATGAATTTTGGTTTTGAATTCATTCACCACGCGGCCTTTAGCCGCAGCTTGCTCGGCCAGCGCGCGCTCGGCTTGTTGTTCGGCGATAAGCGCATCCTGATTTTGTTCAACAGGCTTCTGGCCAACAGATTTAAACTCAACAGACTTCTGTCCAATAGATTTGGCAACTGTTCTCTTTTTAACCGGCTTTTTTTCGACGCGCTTGGTTTCAACCTTCTTTTTATCCGGCATCACGATTTCAGGCTGTTCTATTTTCTCCGGTAGAGCCGGCTGTACAACCTCCTCCACTCTGGGTTTTTCAACCGGCGCTTCAATCGACTCCGGCAAGCTCTGCCACAACTCCACACTTATCATCTCAAGCGGCATCGCATGCCAGGAAAAACCAAAATACAGCAGCGCGAAAAACGCGCCATGCACCGCCAATGCCAGAATCCCGGCTGGCAATTGGTAGGGTTCGTGCCGGGAGGATTCGTGCCAGCTGGATTCGTGAAGGACCGCCGTATTCATTCCGATTTAATTTGCGTCAACAGTCCGACTTTCTTGATCTGTTGCTGTTGCAGTACATTCATCACATTGATAACTTCCTCGTAGCGCACGTTCCTGTCGGCGGAAATGACCACCGCCTGCTTCGCCTGCTCACCTTGCCTGGCTTTCAAAATCGCAATCAAGTTTTCGCGCGATACGCTGATTTCCTTGTCCCCCTTGGCGTGATCGCGCATTGCCAGCGAAGTGTCTTTTCTAATGATGACCTCCAATGGGGCCGGGGCGATAGGCGACGATTTACCCACTTGCGGCAAGTCTATCTGGCTTGGATTCATCAGCGGAGCTGTCACCATAAAAATCACCAGCAACACCAGCATCACGTCGATATACGGCACGACATTGATCTCGTTCATCATGCGGTTATTGGAGCGCCTACTCGATCTCATGGCTGGCGTTGCAGAACATTGGAAAACTCTTCGGTGAAACTATCAAAACGTGTTGCGAGGCGGTTGATGTCGTGCGCGTAACGGTTGTAGGCGATCACTGCCGGTATAGCTGCGAACAAACCCATTGCAGTTGCCACCAGAGCTTCGGCAATGCCGGGAGCGACGTGTGCCACTGTCGCCTGACCAACATTTGCCAGTCCGCGAAACGCATTCATGATGCCCCACACCGTGCCGAACAAGCCCACATACGGGCTGACCGAACCGACCGAGGCAAGAAATGCCAGATGCGATTCCAGCCGGTCCGTCTCGCGCTGATATGTCGCACGCATTGCGCGGCGCGCGCCTTCCATCACAGCACTGGCATCCACGCCATGCTGTTTTTTCAGTTTTACATACTCAACAAAACCAGCGGAGAAAATATGCTCCAGCGCGCCCTGGTCGCGCAGCGAATTGCCGTTGATTTGCGTGTATAAATCATTCAGGTTCTGGTTGTACCAGAAGGCTTCTTCGAATTCATCGGTCAGCTTGACCTCGTTACGAATGGTAAACATCTTCAGAAAGATGTACCACCACGACATCAGTGAGACCAACATCAATAATCCCATCACCAACTGCACCAGCACGCTGGCATTGATGATGAGATTTATAAATGACAAATCCTGAGTTACTCCCATTTCATTCCTTCCATTTTATTTTTTCCATTGTTCACTCAACACCTCCGGCACGCTGACCGGCTTAAAACTTTCCAGCGAGACACATACCAGATGCACCTCCGCCTCTGTCAGCACCTCATGCCCACGCCGCACGGTCTGCAAAACAGAAACACGGCTACGCCCGGCTTCCTTGACCTGCGCCGTAACATCCAGCAAATCATCCAGCTGCGCGGGCTTGAGGTAATCCAGTTTGAGCGAACGCACCACGAACACCACGCCGAATTCCTTCATCAATCCTGCGTTGCTGTAGCCATAGGTGCGCAGCCACTCAGTCCGAGCGCGCTCCATGAAGTTCAGATAACTGGCGTGATAGACGACCCCACCTGCGTCAGTGTCCTGAAAATACACGCGCACCGGCAACGAAAAGATTTTTGGTTTACTCATTTAACAATCCGCCGCCCAATGGCAACTCCTCATTGATCAGATTGGAGTTAATTGGATTATTGGCAACAACCAACCCGAAGTGGCGATAAGCGATCGCGGTCGCCATGCGCCCGCGCGGCGTGCGTTGCAGATAGCCCTGCTGGATCAGGTACGGCTCCAGCACATCCTCGATGGTATCGCGTTCCTCGCCTATCGCTGCCGCAAGGTTATCCAGGCCAACCGGACCGCCGAGGAATTTCTCGATCACGGTCAGCAATAATTTTCTGTCCATCACATCCAGACCACGCGAGTCTACATCCAGCATGGTCAGCGCGGCATCCGCTACTTCGCGCGTCGCATCCCCGTTAGCCTTCACATCGGCGAAGTCGCGCACGCGGCGCAATAAACGGTTGGCGATACGCGGCGTACCGCGCGATCTTTTGGCGATCTCCAGCGCGCCATCGTGCGTCAGGTTCATTTCCAGCAACCCCGCCGAGCGCATCACGATGCGCTGCAATTCCTCCGGTGTGTAAAACTCCAGCCTCGCCACAATGCCAAAACGGTCACGTAACGGATTGGTCAGCATCCCCGCGCGCGTGGTCGCACCTACCAGAGTAAATGGTGGCAGGTCGAGCTTCACCGAACGCGCCGCCGGGCCTTCGCCGATCATGATGTCGATCTGGTAGTCCTCCAGCGCAGGGTAAAGGATTTCTTCCACCACCGGCGACAGGCGATGAATTTCGTCGATGAACAGCACATCATTCGGTTCGAGATTGGTCAGCAACGCGGCAAGATCACCGGCCCGTTCCAGCACCGGGCCTGAAGTGTGGCGCAGGTTCACCCCCATCTCGCGCGCAATGATCTGCGCCAAGGTGGTCTTGCCCAAGCCCGGCGGGCCGAACAACAGCACATGATCGAGCGGTTCCTTGCGCCGTTTCGCTGCCTCGATGAATATCTCCAACTGGCCGCGTATCTTTTCTTGCCCGACATACTCGTCTAGTTGCTTGGGACGCAGCGCACGCTCAATCACCTCTTCATGCTGCGAGGCGGGCGCGGCAGAAATCAGGCGCGGTTCGGCGGAAAGTTCGTCGTTGTGGATCATGCTTTGGATAATAACTTAAGTGCTAGCCGGATGCCGTCCGAAACCTCGGCATCCTTGGGCAATTGCCTGGCCGCCCAGTCCGCCTCCTTTTCGTTGTATCCCAGTGCCAGCAACGCGTTGACTATATCGTCGCCGGATGATGTTGCCTTCGCGCCTCGCACAGCGATTGAGCCAGTTACGGCAAATTTGCCCTGCAGTTCCAGCAGCAGCCTCTCGGCAGTTTTTTTGCCTACACCGGGAATTTTGGTTAGACGGCCCACTTCTTTGTTTACCACCGCAATCGCCAGATCATTAAGGCTCAGGCCGGACAACACAGAAAGTGCCAGCTTGGGTCCGACGCCGCTGATCTTGAGCAGCTGGCGGAACGCGCCGCGCTCTTCGTTGCTCAGGAATCCGTACAGCAAATGCGCGTCCTCGCGCACGATGAGCTGGGTGTGCAGCACCACTTTTTCATGCAGCACCGGCAGGTTGTAGAACGTGCTCATCGGCACGTCCAGCTCGTAGGCCACGCCCTGCACATCCAGCAGGATTTGCGGGGGATTTTTTTCCAACAGGATGCCAGTTAAACGGCCAATCATGTGTTTCCCTTACTCAAAATTAGCGCAAGCCCCAGCAATCCGCCATGCAGTAGCATCGCGCCGATGGTCAGCTTGATCGCTTCGCCCAGTTGTCGCGGTTGGGCGGCATGGCACAGCAACAGCCGCGCAGCCTTGACGCTTGAAGGCAACGCCAGGAATGCCAGCAAGGCGAGCACCGGCAGCCAGCCCAGCACCACACTCGATAGCAACCATGCATAAGCCAGCGCCGCGATCAGCGCATAACCCCAGCGCGCATATTGCACGTCCAGCCGCGCTACCCAGTGCAGCTTGCCCGCCGCCGTATCCGCCTTGCAATCCGGAAACTGGTTGATGTACAACAGGTTCGTAACCAGCAGCGCGTAAGACAAACCGGCCACAAATGGCGCAGAAGAAAAGCCTTTGCGCTGTACGAAATCGCTCCCCACGGTAACCAATAAAAATCCTGCCGTCACGCATAACTCACCCAAACCGCGGCTGTTCAACCGGAACGGTGGCGCGGAATACGCCCAGCCGATGAACAGGCCAGCGAGGCCGATATAGAGTAATTGCGGATCGGAGCGCAGCATCAGCCACAAACCCGCCAGCGCCACGCAAAATAGCAGCGCGAAACCATAGTTGCGCGTCTGCGCCAGCGTCAGCACGCCGTTCTGAATGAAGCGGCTGCCGCCAGTAAACGGAAAGATGCGCCCGGTGTTTTGCGTATCGGTGCCGTTCAGCGCGTCGTAATAATCATTCAGCACATTTACTCCAGCGTGTGCCAGCAGCGCAAACAACAGCGTGAGCATCGCCAGTTCCGGTTTAAACGCGATGCCGTCATGCCGCGCGATCGCCAGCCCGACCAAGCTTGCCATCAGGCTCGCCGTGAGAAACGCCGGACGCGTCGCCGCGAAATAGCGTGACAGCGGATTTTGAAATGCTTCGAGAGAAGGTTCCAGCAGTTGCATCGTCACACCAACCTCCCTCCCCGAACACGAAAACCCTTGGTTGCCATCGCGCCCAAACCCATCCCGCCATGCGCATGGCAAATCGCGCAGGCCAGCGCGTCCGCCGCATCCGGGCTGGGTGTGCCGGACAATTTCAACAAACGCTGCACCATCAGTTGCACCTGTTCTTTCTCGGCATGGCCGTTGCCAACCACGGCCTGCTTCACTTGCAGCGCGGTGTATTCCGCCACCGGCAGATTCGCCAGTACCGCCGCGCAAATCGCCGCACCGCGCGCCTGACCTAGCAACAGCGTGGATTGCGGATTGACGTTCACGAACACCTTTTCCACCGCCACCTGCTGCGGCCGGTGCTGCGCGATCACTTCACTTAACGAATTCAGTATTACCTTCAAACGTTCCGGCAACTCGCCATCCGGTGTCTTGATGCAACCGCTGGCAACATAACTCAACTGCTGCCCTACTTTGTCCAGCACACCGAAACCGGTGATCCGCAGGCCGGGGTCTATGCCCAAAATGCGGACTGGGGACTGAGTACTGAGGACTGAGTGGGCTATTTTCAACGTAATTCGATCCTTTTCTGTTTTTCCTCATGCCTCGGTACTCAGCACTCAGCCCTGCTTCTATTCCTCAATTACCGCCGTCGTATAAACTTCCTGTACATCGTCCAGATCTTCCAGAGCATCGATCAGCTTCTGCATCTTCACCGCGTCATCGCCGGTAAAGACCACTTCGTTGGCCGGCTTCATGATAACTTCGCCGAATTCCGGTTTGTAACCTGCTCCCTCCAAAGCCTGCTTCACGTTCACAAAGTCGTGCGGCGCGGTGACGACTTCAATGCTGCCGTCGTCATTGGTGACGATGTCTTCCGCACCGGCATCCAGCGCGACTTCCATCAGGCCGTTCTCATCCGTGCCGGGTGCGAAAATCATTTGCCCGCAATGCTTGAACAAAAATGAAACCGAGCCGTCCGTGCCGAGGTTGCCGCCGTTCTTGGTGAAAGCATGGCGCACATCGGCCACAGTGCGCGTCTTGTTGTCGGTCATGCAATCCACCATCACCGCCGCGCCGTTGATGCCGTAGCCCTCGTAGCGCAGTTCCAGATACTCAACTCCCTCCAGCTCGCCGCTGCCGCGCTTGATAGCGCGCTCGACGTTGTCCTTGGGCATGTTATTGGAATATGCCTTGTCCATCGCCAGACGAAGGCGCGGATTGCCGTCCGGGTCGCCGCCACCCAGCCGTGCCGCCACGGTGATTTCCTTGATCAGCCGCGTGAAAATTTTGCCACGCTTGGCGTCCTGCTTGCCCTTGCGGTGTTGGATGTTTGCCCATTTACTATGACCAGCCATACTAACCTCCGAAAAATAGTTTCGTGATGGTATCATTTCCCTTACGTTATCCCAACAAAACCAGCCCAATACAAGCCGCACCCAAACCAAAATGACCGAACCTTTATTGCTCGCCAAAAACAACGAGCAGGAACTTTACCTGCTGCCGAAGATGGCCAACCACCACGGGCTGATCACCGGCGCGGTCATCACGTTGCAAACGGTGCCTGCACAGCCGGATGGCAGATCATTCGCGATTATTGGGAGTGCAGGCAATTGCTGCTAAATTTATGGAAAAAGTGAATACAAAATGAAAACCATTCTGATTGCAAATCCGAAAGGCGGGTGTGGCAAAACCACACTTTCCGTCAACATCGCCGGATATCTGGCAACGCGCGGTAAACGCGTGGCCTTGCTCGACATGGACAGGCAGCAATCCGCCTCGTTGTGGATCGAAACACGCCCTGACGATCTCCCGCCAGTGCGCGCGATGAAATACAACAATGAACCGGACATCCCAAGCGACTGGCTGGTGATAGATTCAGCCGCAGGTTTATCAGGCAGCAATCTCGCTTGCTCCCTCATCAAGCAGACTCACAAAATCATTGTCCCGGTTGTTCCCTCCCTGTTCGACCTGCATGCCAGCAGCGACTTCCTGAAAGAACTGCTTGAGGAAAAGAAAGTGCGCAACAGCCACTGCCATATAGGCGTGGTCGGCATGCGCATGTCGCCGCGTACCCGCGCAGCCACGGTGCTGGAAGACTTTCTCGACACACTGGGCCTGCCGATACTAGCTTACCTGCGTGAAACGCAAGTGTATGTAAATGCCGCCTTCGAGGGAAAATCCCTGTTCGACCTGCCTCACCACATCGCCGAACGCGAGCTTGAGCAATGGGAGTTTTTGCAGGACTGGATCGAGCAGAACTGACACGCCATCGGCGGCGGAGTTGCAACAGTCCGACTTATCCAAAAACAACGATTGATCCACGAAAGACACGAAACAAATCGCGCCCTTTGCGTAGCGATCTACAGCTTGGTACCACTTCGAATGATTTCGTGCTTTTCGTGTCTTTCGTGGACCAGCCGCTTCTTATAGGTTTATCGAGCGATGCTTGGTCATCGCGCGGCAGCTTTTACACGTTAAAGCGGAAGTGCATCACGTCGCCGTCCTGCACCACATACTCCTTGCCTTCCACCCTCATCTTGCCGGCATCTTTCGCGCCCTGCTCGCCCTTGTATTTCACAAAGTCATCGAAGGCTATCACTTCGGCGCGGATGAAACCGCGTTCAAAGTCATTGTGGATCACGCCTGCCGCCTGCGGTGCGGTGTCGCCTTTGTGGATGGTCCAGGCGCGCACTTCCTTCACGCCCGCGGTAAAGTAGGTTTGCAGGCCGAGCAGTTGGTAGCCGGTGCGGATCAGACGGTTCAGGCCGGGTTCGGCCAGACCTGCATCAGCAAGAAATTCCTGCTTGTCCGCATCCGAAAGTTCGGCGACCTCCGCTTCCAGTGCGGCGCAGATCGGCACGACAGGCGCACCTTCCTTGGTGGCGTATTCTTCCAGACGGGTCAGCAGCGGGTTGTTGCTGAAGCCGCCTTCTGCAACATTGCCTACATACATGGCGGGCTTGATGGTGAGCAGGCATAGCGGTTGAAGCAGCACACGTTGTTCGGAATCCAGCTTCAGCGTGCGTGCCGGTTTACCTTCGTTCAAATGGGCGGCTACTTGTTCCAGCAACACGCCCAATTTTGCTGCTTCCTTGTCGCCAGAGCGGGACAGCTTGCTGTTGCGCTGTTGTGCTTTTTCCACGGTGGCAAGATCAGCCAGAGCCAGTTCAGTATTGATAGTTTCAATGTCGGAAATCGGATCGACTTTACCCGCAACGTGAATCACGTTGTCGTCTTCGAAGCAGCGCACCACGTTGACGATGCCGTCTGTCTCGCGGATGTTGGCGAGAAACTGGTTGCCCAGCCCTTCGCCCTTGGACGCGCCCGCGACCAGTCCGGCGATGTCGACGAATTCGGTGATCGCATGTTGCATCCGCTGCGGCTTGACGATCTCCGCCAGCGCCGCCATGCGCGCATCCGGCACCTCAACGATGCCGACGTTCGGCTCGATGGTGCAGAACGGATAATTCTCCGCCGCGATCCCCGCCTTGGTCAGCGCATTGAACAAAGTGGATTTACCGACATTTGGCAATCCGACGATTCCGCATTTCAAACTCATATTGCTCCTCTATCCCAGAAAAAACTCTTGTCCGCAGATTACACAGATTAACGCAGATTTAATCTGTGTGAATCTGCGAAATCTGCGGATTATGAGCCTTGGTTGTTTTTACGCACTATGCAACTTCAACATTGCCGCCTCGGTTTTTCCCTCGATAACCAGATGAGCGACGTTCTGCGCTTTTTGCATTGCCTCGTCGATCAGCTCGCGCTCTTCGCGGCGCGGATCATTCAGCACGAAGCTGGCTACGTCGGCACCCTCGCCGGGATGGCCTATACCGAAACGCAGCCGCCAGAAATCCCTGGTGCCGAGATGCGCGATGATGTCCTTCAGCCCATTATGCCCGCCGTGTCCGCCGCCCATCTTCAGGCGCGCCACACCCGGCTGCAAATCCAGCTCGTCATGCACGACCAGAATTTCTGCCGGAGCGATCTTATAGAACAGCGCCAACGCAACGACGGCTCGCCCGCTGACATTCATAAACGTCTGCGGCTTGAGCAGTAACACTTCGTGCCCGTGCAACTGGCCGCGCGCAGTCAGTCCGTGAAATTTGCTTTCGCTCTTGAAGCTCAATTTTTGGAGACGTGCGAGTTCGTCCACCCACCAGAAACCAGCGTTATGCCGGGTGGACTCGTATTCGCGTCCGGGATTGCCCAGACCAACAATCAAACGTATCGCAGTCATAGTGCCTGAATAATGGTATCTCTATAAATTCAAAATCCTAAGTGAGACAAGGCGCGAAATAAATTTTAGTGCGCAGCATATGATTTATATGTAAGCGGTAAAACTTCTTGAGCAACACCGTATCATGACGGAGTTTGGATTTATAGAGGTGCCATAAAAAACCCGCCACAGCTTTCGGCATGGCGGGTTTATGCAGCCAATCGATTTACTTGGCTTTTTTGGCGGCAGGAGCAGGAGCGGCAGTGGTAGCCGCACCCGTTTTAGCAGCTCCCGCAGCAGGTGCAGGAGCTGATGCCGCAGAAGCCGCTGCTGCTGCTTCAGTCTCGGCTGCCACTTCTGCTTCAAGCATACCGCGCGGCACTTGCACGGTGGCAACCACCGCATCGGAGGTATGTGTGCCGTGTGTGGCGGCTTCTACGCCTTTGGGTAACTTCAAGTCAGACACGTGGATAGAATGACCCAGTGTCATATGCGACAAGTCCACTTCGATGAAAGCCGGCAGATCCTTGGGCAAACAAGTAATGTCCAGATCGGTCTTCACATGGCTGATCTTGCCGCCGCCGTCTTTCACTCCCGGCGCGATGTCCGCATTCAGGAAATGCAACGGCACCTTGATGTGCATCTTTTTCTTTTCATCCACGCGCTGGAAGTCGATGTGCTGCACTTGCTGGCGGAACGGATGCATCACGAAATCGCGCAACAGCACGGGTTCTTTCTTGCCATCAAGGTTCAGTGTCAGGATGGAAGCGTGGAACGCCTCCGTACGCAGCTTGTAATACAGTTCGTTGTGATCGATGTCGATCATGTTCACGTCGCCTGCGCCATACACAACACCTGGCACACGGCCGGTGTTACGCAGACGGCGGCTCGCACCCGTACCTTGCGTCTTTCTGGTTGCTGCATTTATTTCGATTGTCATTTCACTTCTCCAAAAAACAGAATTGTCCGCGACCAGACGATTCTAAATTTGCGGCAACCAACATGGCTACCGCTAAAACTAATGTAGGGTGGGCACGATAAAGCCGTGCCCACCCTACTTTCTTATTCAGTAAATAGCGAACTCACTGACTCTTCGTTATTGATGCGGCGTATTGTTTCCGCCAGCAATTCTGCCGTGCTCAACTGGCGAATGCGCTTGCAGTTGCGCGCCGTTTCACCCAAAGGGATGGTATCGGTAACGACCAATTCATCCAGCGCGGAATTTTCAATGCGCTCAATTGCCGGGCCGGAAAGAACCGGGTGGGTACAGTAAGCCAGAACGCGCACCGCGCCTTTTTCCTTTAGCGCATTGGCGGCTTCGCACAACGTATTGGCGGTATCCACCATGTCGTCCATGATCAGGCAGGTGCGCCCCACCACGTCACCGATGATGTTCATCACCTTTGCCACATTCGGTTTGGGACGGCGCTTGTCGATAATCGCCAGATCCGCATCCAGTTCCTTGGCCAGTGCGCGGGCACGTACCACGCCGCCAACGTCCGGCGATACCACGATCAGATTCGGGTAGTTATTTTTCCACACATCGGACAACAAAATCGGGCTGGCATAAATGTTGTCCACAGGGATATCGAAAAAACCCTGAATCTGGTCAGAGTGCAAATCCATCGTCAGCAAGCGATTCACCCCGGCGCTGGAAAGCATATCTGCCACAAGTTTGGCGGTAATCGCAACCCGCGCAGAGCGCAGCCGGCGATCTTGGCGCGCATAGCCGAAATACGGCATCGCAGCGGTAATACGCCCGGCTGAAGCACGCTTCAGCGCATCCACCATCACCAGCACTTCCATCAAATTGTCATTGGTCGGCGCGCAAGTGGATTGCAGCACGAACACGTCCTTTCCGCGTACGTTCTCCATCAGCTCGACCATCACTTCGCCGTCCGAAAAACGACCCACCTTGGCACGGCCAAGATGGATGTGGAGGCGCTGTGCGACATCCGCGGCGAGCTTAGGATTGGCATTTCCGGTGAACACCATCAAGCGGTCGTAGGACACTTGCATCCCCTTATAGAATCTAAAAAAGCCTAATTCTGATTTGCGAAACAAACAATAAAATTTCGTAGGGTGCGTTTTACGCACCATTATCATCTGGTGCGTAAAACGCACCCTACGTTATTCCTGTTTCTATTGCGAATTGAATAAGCCCAAATTTTGGCTGGGGAGGTAGGGATCGAACCTACGAATGCCGGAATCAAAATCCGGTGCCTTACCACTTGGCGACTCCCCATCATTACTCATGCACCCAATCATGCAACGGATGCCTTGCTAAACCTTGCGCGACTACACCGCGCATCCCGTGTGGAAGCTGCTGCAACACCGATTCAGCCTGGCTACGGCTGGCATACTCGGCAAACACACATGCACCCGACCCGGTCATCATCGCTTTCCCGAAATTACTCAGCCAGGTTATATGACTCCCCACTTCCGGGTAGAGTCCACACACCACGGATTGCAGATCGTTGCGAAGTTGCTGTTCGAATTGCCCTTTTGCGAGGGCGCGCATTGTGATGGAAACCGTAT
Source organism: Nitrosomonadales bacterium (assembly GCA_023259055.1). GTDB lineage: Bacteria > Pseudomonadota > Gammaproteobacteria > Burkholderiales > Gallionellaceae > Gallionella. The sequence continues at coordinate 161,262 of JAHFQZ010000004.1, read as the reverse complement.
CCCGTGTCAATTCCGGGTGTGCGAAAACCTCTGCGGTCGGCACGTGAACCGGCGGGAACAGCACTACATACCATGCATCCGCCAAAGGATAAGCTTGCAGTTCCTCGCCCACACCCTCGGCAAACGCATTCTCGCCGAATATGAACACCGGCACATCCGCGCCCAGCCGCAAGCCGAGCTGCATCAGGCGTGGGCGCAAAAGGCCCAGCGACCACAGACAGTTCAATGCGATCAGTGTGGTCGCCGCATCCGAACTGCCGCCTCCCAGACCTCCGCCCATCGGAATGCGCTTTTCGACCACGATGTCCACGCCCAAGGCGCACCCGGTCTCGTTTTGCAGCAAACGCGCAGCGCGCACACATAAATCCTGCTCCTCTGGCACGCCCTCGACGGCATTGATGCGCCGCACCACGCCGTCTTCGCGCAGGCTGAAATGCAGCGTGTCTTGGAGGTCGATGAAGCGAAACAGGGTTTGCAGCAGGTGGTATCCGTCCGGCCTTCGCCCGACGACATGCAAAAATATATTTAATTTTGCCGGGGCGGGACAAGTTATTTTCATCTGAAATTTTCCAACCGTAGTGGAAAACAGCGGTCAATCAATCTGCCTCTTAATGCGTCTTGATTCATTGTGGGTTCCATTCCCACTCGTCGATCAGCAATTGCACCTGCAAATCTTCATGTTTCAATTGCATGCGCTTCGGCAGACTGTCCGGCTTGGTGCCGGCATAGCTGAGATAGCGCACTTCCCAGCCATCCTGACGCAGCACAACAATCTGCCCATTGCCATCGCGCTCGATTTGCGCCGGGCTTCCGGTTTCAGCCAAGCCCAGCAGCCAATGATGCAGCCCCTTTAAGGGTAAATACCATCCCAGTACTTCTTGCATCAGCAACTCTGGGCTTTCGTTCTGGTAGTGTTTATCACCCTCATCCAGCGTCGTATGCTTGGCATCGCTATAAACCCGTGCGGCAGTTTGCCCGAGCGGCGCAAGCAGCAGGATTTCATCCGTCTGCGCCTGATGCGTCCAGCGCAGGCCCGAAGAATGGCGGTTTCCCTGATGGTTGATCGAGATGCGCCCGTTCAGCGCAAACGGAACCAATTCAGATTGCGTGGGGCGTACTACCGGCTGTGGTGCGGGATGAAGCAAGGCACAGCCACCCAGCAACATGGCGATAAAAATCAGGTGCAAAAAACGTAACAAGTAAACCTCAAGGCATGAACCGTTTCATCACTGCCAGAAGCGGAGCATTGCCCTCATTGGCCTTGAGACTATCCTGCCAAATCCGTTTGGCCTCCTCTTTGTCGCCGCGTTGCCACAATACCTCGCCCAGATGCGCGGCAATCTCGGGATCAGGATTGGCGGCATACGCGCGGCGCAGCATTTTTATGCTCTCGTCAAGATTGCCACTGCGGTAGTAGCCCCAACCCACGCTATCCATGATGGCTGCATCGCCAGGGGCGAGTTGCAGGGCTTTCACCACCAACTCCATCGCCTCCGGAATACGCTCATTACGATCAAGCAAGCTGTAGCCCAAAGCATTATAGGCGTGCGCATGATCCGGTTTGATCTGGATCAGCTTGCGCATCATTTGCTCGAACATATCGTGATCGCCATTCATGTCTGCCGCCATCGCGGTTTCGTAAAGCAGATCGGGTTGATTTGGCATCTTCCTCAGATTTTGCTGCAATAACATGTAAGCCTCGGCATGCTTATTCGCCCCACGCAATATTTGCGCCTCGATCAACACCAGCTGCACGCGTTGCGCGTTATCAGTGGCCTTCATCAGATGCAACTGCTGGCGCGCTTCGGCAAACTGGCCGCGCTTGTTTAGCAAGTAAACTATGCGGAGTTGTGTGGCAAAGTAATGTTCGCCTCCTTTTACTTGACGATAGCGTTCAATCGCTTCGTCTTCATCTTTCTTTGCCTCGCTTAATTGGCCGAGGTAATACTGCACCGTATCCTGATCTTTTTTTCCTTTGCTCAATGCTTGATTGAGTTGTGTCTCAGCACCCTGCAAGTCGTTCATTTGCAAAGAGATTAATGCAATAGCAAACGCTATTTCCGGGTTATCTGGAGATTCGTCAGCAAGCCGCTGAAATTCGTCACGCGACAACTTGTATTGCTTTTCCTCCAATAACGCGCGTGCATATTGCATACGAATTTCGCTCGCCTCCGGATTTTTCGACAAGTAAGCGCGCAACAATTCCAAGCCTTGCTGCGGTGCATTTTTCTGCAACAAATGTGCCTCCAGTGACACCGCCATATCCCACTGGGTGCGCAAGGCTCGCGCCTGCCTTACTTCGTTAAGCGCAAGCTCCTCGTCACCGGACGCCAGCGCCAATTGAGCCACTGCCCAATGCGCTTCGGCCACACGGGGGTAGAGTTGCGCAAGGTCGCGCATCAACTTCAACGCCGCCGCATTATCCGAAAGGGGAACCAGCATTTGATAAGCTTGAAAGAAAACTTGCCCGGCGTTTGCATTTTTTGACTGCAGCACGTTAATAAGCTCCTGACGTGCTTCGTCCAGCCTGCCACTGCGTAATAGTGCCGCAGACAGCATGCGCATCGCTATTGGAGAATCTGGCTCAATTTCCCGCCAAACCTTAATGGCATCGACGGCCTTATCCATCTGGCCTGATTGGATCGCCAGTTGCGCGGCACGCATGGCAAGACGTGGATCGCGAGTCTTCATGGCCAAATCCACACTGGCCTCGGCAGCGAGCCCAGCAAGGCCGCGCTGGCTGGCAATTTCGGTCAACAAGTACTGGTAAAGCAATTCCTTGCTCAACTCGACATTGGGCAGCACCACTGCGGGTTCCTCCTCTTGCACAGGCGGCTCAACATGAGCATGAGTGTGCGCCTCCGGCTGCCTCGGTGCCTGCGCGCAGGCTGTGAACAGCAAACTGCTGAAAATAATGTATTTAAAATGGGTCATAACAGAACTGCTTTTGATATGGGCGCACATAATAGGTTATATTTAGCCGAACTCACAACTGCGACGGCAACTCAACTTTGACCAGCATAACTCCCCCAATCAACCAATATACCGGCGACATTACGCTTTCAGCGCGCAAACTGGTGCGCTGCTTCGGCAACCGGCAAGTCATCCGCAACGTGTCGCTGCAAATTAAACGCGGTGAGGTACTTGGCTTGCTCGGGCACAATGGCGCGGGCAAAACCACCACGCTGCAAATGCTGACGGGATGTTTATTGCCGGATGACGCCGAAAAAAATGAAAGCAGCATCGAGATTTGCGGCATCGACTTGTTACGCCATCCCGCGCGTGCGAAAGCGCACATCGGTTACTTGCCTGAAACCCCGCCGCTGTACCGCGAACTCAGCGTGAATGATTTCCTGACTTTCGCTGCCCGCCTGCGCGGCATGAAATACGCGACAGTTGCCGAAGCTCTTGCGCAAACCAAGCAGCGCTGCGGCCTTGATACGGTCGGCAACAAGATCATCGGCACCTTGTCAAAAGGTTATCAGCAGCGCATCGGTATCGCCCAGGCAATCATCCATCGCCCTGCCTTGATCGTGCTGGACGAACCCACCGTCGGTCTCGACCCCACTCAAATACGTGAAATACGCAGTCTGATCCGCGAATTGGGCAACAGCAGCAGCGTGATTCTTTCCACGCATTTGCTCGGCGAAGTGGAAAGTGTGTGCGACCGGGTTGAAATCATGCAGCACGGCAAGCTGATCTACAGCGACACCAGTGAGCATATGCAACGGCATGGAAGCGTATCCGGTTTCATCATCAGCCTGCGCAACCCGCCGGCACTAGGCGAACTGGAAAGCATCGACGGCGTCAGCAGCGTCGAACAACTCTCAGCCACACAGTTCCGCATGTTGCATGCGCCGGACAACAACCCCAGCAGCGCACTGCTGCAGCTTGCCGCACAACACAACTGGAAACTGGAACAGCTTACGCCGCTGCAAGCCACGCTTGAAGATGTGTTCGTTAAAATCACTGCCTCCGAAAAACCGGCCTCGGGAGAAGCCCCATGATCCGCCTGCTCGCCATGCGCGAGCTGCGCAGCTTGTTCTCCATGCCCTCGACCTGGTTCGTGCTCGCCGTGCTGCAATTCATTTTTACCTGGTTTTTCCTGGAGATTTTACAAACATTTCTGGATATTCAGCCGCAGCTCGCGCAGCTTGCCAATGCGCCCGGCGTGACTGCCACAGTCGCAACTCCGCTGTTCAACATGGTTGCGCTGTTGCTGATGATGCTGGTGCCGATGTTCACGATGCGTTTGATTGCCGAGGAACGGCGCAATCAAACGCTCGCTCTGCTGCTCTCAGCGCCGCTTTCCAATCGCCACATCGTGCTTGGAAAATTTTTCGGACTGCTGATCTTTATGGGCATACTCATGGCCGGCGTACCGCTGATGCTCTGCTCGCTGGCGCTCGGCACCAATCTCGACCAAGGCCTGCTGTTAAGCAACATGCTTGGCCTGCTGCTGCTCACCGCCAGCTACATCGCAGTGGGGCTGTATATTTCCGCACTCACCACCCAGCCCGTCATCGCCGCCATCGGTGCATTGGCCGTGCTGGTCGGTTTATGGCTGGCCGACATCGCCGCTGCGGCGGAAAACTCACCTTGGCATCTCATCTCGCCGCTCAATCACTTCAATAATTTCAATACGGGATTGCTGGATAGCGCCGATGCCGCGTACTTCGTGCTATTAACCGCCTTGTTCCTGCTGCTGGCAATGAAGCGGTTACAAAACAACCGCAGATACGGATGAGCCATGCTGCGTAAATTCTTCACCTCACCATTTTTTCGTAATGCGACACTGCGTAACATACTGTTCTTGCTGCTGTTAGTGGGCACCGCATCCGGCCTGGGCTATCTCGCCACCCGTTACCATGTGCAGCGCGACATCACGCATAACGCCAACAACAGCCTGGATTCCGTCAGCGTGAATGTGCTCCAGCAGCTGAGCGGCCCGGTCAATATTTCCGTGTATGCCACCGAACAGGATGCACGCCTCGGCGACATCCGCAAAATAATCCGCGACTTTCTGTCGCTCTACCAGCGCTACAAGCCCGACATCAAGCTGGTGTTCATCGACCCCGGGAAAGAAGCCGAAAAGACCCGCGCAGCACGTATCCAGCTCAACGGCGAAATGGTGGTCGAATACGCCGGGCGCAGCGAGCACCTCACCCAGATCAACGAACAAATTTTAACCAGCACCCTGCTGCGCTTGGCACACACTCGCGACCAGACCGTGATGTATCTGGATGGGCACGGTGAACGCAAGCTGGACGGCATCGCCAACCACGATCTCGGTTTGCTGTTCGGTGCCAAACTCAAGCAGAACGGCTTTCGCCTCAACAGCCTGAATCTGGCACTCGCGCAGGAAGTGCCGGTTAATGCCAGTGTATTGGTCGTCACCAATCCGCAACTCGACCTGATGCCCGGCGAAGTGAACAAACTGCTGAGTTATATCGAGCGCGGCGGCAACCTGCTCTGGCTGGTCGATGCCGAACCGCTGCATGGGCTGGAACGACTGGCCGAAAAGCTTGACCTGCTGCTGCCGCCCGGCATCGTGATCGATCCGGCTGCCACGGAAATGAACGCGAACACGCCCCCGACCTGGTCACTCGGTGCCACTTATCCGCCGCACGCCATCACGCGCAATTTCAACCTGATCACCGTCTTTCCTTCCGCACGCCCGCTGATCTGGAATGAAAACCCCGACTGGCAGCATCACGTATTGGTGGAAGTCGCCGCACGCGGCTGGGTAAGCCGCAATGCCGCTGGAATCAATTCGTCAAAAGGCAAACCTCTCTTCGATAAACAGCACGACACCCCCGGCCCTGCCAACATCGCAATTACAATGCAGCGCCACATTAATGATCGCGACCAGCGCATCGTCGTGGTCGGTAACGGCGCATTCCTCTCCAATAGCTTCGCAGGTAACGGCGGTAATGTCGACCTGGGTGTGAACATGGTGAACTGGCTGGCCGGTGAAGAACATCTCATCACCCTGCAACCGCGCGCCGCAAAAGACAGCAATCTGGCGCTCGGCAAAATGAAACTCAATATCATCAGCATCGGCTTCCTGCTTTTCTTGCCGCTAATGCTGGCGTGGGTTGGAGGGTATCTCTGGTGGAAACGCCGCAAAACCTGAAAAACAATCTGTCCACGAAGGACACGAAAAAACACGAAAGGAAAAACTGGCATCGACTGACTGTGTAGAATCAGTCCGTCATCCTTTGGCGCCGAGCTATGTCGGTGTAATCGGTTTGATTTCGTATTTTTCGTGCCTTTCATGCCTTTCGTGGACAAATTGCCGTTGATCCATCAACTTGCCAAACCATGCCTGAATTACCCGAAGTAGAAATTACCCGGCGCGGCCTCGCCGCCCACCTTACCGGCCTGACTATCGCGGATGTCGCCATCCGCAACGCCAGTCTGCGCTGGCCGATCCCAAAAAATCTGCCGAAGCTGTTGCGTGGCAATGCCATCCTCTCGCTCAAGCGTCGCGCCAAATATCTGCTGATGGATTGCGGCAACGGTTCGTTGATCCTGCACCTCGGCATGACCGGCAGTTTGCGCATCCTGCCCGCGAACACACCTGCGGAAAAACATGATCACTTTGACCTGGTGCTCAGCAACGGCACGCTAATGCGCCTGCGCGACCCGCGCCGCTTTGGCGCCGTGTTGTGGCACACCGGCGAAGTGCATACTCACCCGCTGTTTGCCACACTCGGGCCGGAACCGCTTGAAAATGACTTCAATGCGCGCTATCTCTACCAGGCCACGCGCGGACGTAGCGTCAGCATCAAGCAATGCATCATGAACAACCGTATCGTAGTCGGCGTGGGTAACATCTACGCCAACGAAGCCCTGTTCCGCGCCGGCATCAAACCGCAACTCGCCGCCGGAAAACTCAGCCTGCCGCGTTGCGCAAAACTGGTCGAAGAAATCCGCGCGACCCTGACCGAAGCCATCCAGCTCGGCGGCAGCACGCTGCGCGATTTCGTCGATACTTCGGGACAACCCGGCTACTTCCAGCAGCACTACTGGGCCTACGGGCGCGGCGGCGAGCCGTGCCGCAAATGTGGCTCGCTTATCAAACAAATCAAACAGGGACAGCGTTCCAGCTTTTACTGCGGGACTTGCCAAAGGTAATCGAGGCTTATGTTAGAGTTGCGCTTAAGCATAGTGATTTGGATTAAGCTTGCGAAGTTCAACGATTTTATTTTCATCAATGTTGTGCTTGGCTCCGTTCAATCCAACCTGCAACCAACAACCAATTAACCGGAGGAAACATGAAATACATTTTGCTCGCCGTAACCCTGCTATTCGCCGCCTGCGACAAACCGCCCACACCCAAGATCGCCGCGCCGCAACGCGAAGCACTTGAAAAAGCCAAGGGTGTGGAGCAGACCATACAGAAGGAAGCCGATGAATCGCAGAAGAAAATAGAGGACGCGGCGAAGTAGGGGCACGGCGCGCCTTGCCCTGCCTGTAAGCAATCACCATATCAAGATGAATCTAACCACGCGCCACTTGTTCGCCACTACCCTGCTCGCGTTTATTTTCTTGCCTGGCGCCCATGCCGGACAGTTGCCGCGCCCCGATCATATAGTCGTGGTGATCGAGGAAAATCGCGGTTACTCGCAAATCATGGATAAGGGCAACAGCAATTCGTACATCCACGCACTGGCGAAACGCGGGGTGCTGTTCACGCAGTCTTACGGAGTCACTCATCCGAGCCAGCCGAACTATCTGGCCTTGTTTTCAGGCTCCACGCAGGGCGTAACCAGCAATGCCTGCCCGCACACTTTCGACAATGATAACCTCGCCTCATCCTTGCTGGATAAAGGATTAAGCTTTGCCAGCTTTGCCGAATCATTGCCCACTGCAGGCAGTGATATTTGCTGGTCCGGTGCGTACCAGCGCAAGCACAATCCGGTGGTGAACTGGCAAGGGGCGCGATTACCTGCTGGGCTTAACCAGCGCTTTGCCGATTTCCCCAATGATTTTTCCAGGCTCCCGGCTGTGTCATTTGTGATTCCCGATCAGAATAACGATATGCATGACGGCAGTTTTGAGGCGGCAGACGAATGGCTGAAAATGCACATCGATCCCTATATCGATTGGGCGATAAAGCACAACAGTTTATTGATCCTGACTTGGGATGAGGACAATGGCCGGGAAGATAATCACATCGTCACGATACTGATTGGGCCGATGGTGAAGACGGGAAGCAGCGACCAGCGCATCAACCACTACAACGTGTTGCGCACCCTGCTCGACTTTTACGATTTGCCCACGCTCGGCGCAAGCCGCGAGGCGGAGGCTATCAAGGATATCTGGATAAAACGCTGACCGGATGCGGAGCGGGCCGTTTCGACAGGCTCAAGACAGGCAGCCCGCTCCTGCATATTTGGGCGAGGCTATTTTGCCGCCATCAGCTTCTCGTACTTGGCTTGCAATTGTTCCCTGGATTCAACGTGGTTGGGATCCTTCGGGATGCAATCCACCGGACATACATCCACGCACTGCGGCGTGTCGTAATGACCAACGCACTCGGTGCATTTGTTGGGGTCGATGACGTAAATATCATCGCCTTGCGAAATGGCGCCGTTAGGGCATTCTGGCTCGCACACGTCGCAGTTGATACATTCATCGGTAATCATCAGTGCCATACTACTTCTCCTCTATATAGTTAAATTTTCCAACATTTCAGTTTTTTGGGCAAAGGAATTATTTGTCCAATAAAAATTTTTGCTGCAATCTTTCCATCACGTAGGGCGATACAAATTTGCTTACATCTCCGCCGAAGCGGGCAATTTCGCGCACTATAGTTGCCGAGATAAAAGTATATTGTTCCGCCGGGGTCAGAAACATTGTCTCGACTTCGGGAAACAGATTGCGATTCATCCCCGCCAACTGGAACTCATATTCAAAATCCGACACCGCACGCAACCCGCGTAACACCACGCGCGCATCGTTTGCCTGCACGAAGCTCATCAGCAAGCAGTTGAAGCCTTCCACGCGCACATTGGCAAAGTTTGCGAATGCCTCATGCGCCATGTCCACGCGCTCATCCAGCGTAAACAGCGTTTTCGTGCGACTTTCTGCCACCGCCACGATGACCTCGCCGAACAGTCCGGCAGCACGGCGCACCACATCCTCGTGGCCTCGCGTGATGGGGTCAAATGTACCCGGGTATACAACCTTGATCATGTTAAATCCATTTTGTGGGCGAATCGAATTATGTAACTTTTAATAATCGGTAATGCACTTGCCCCGCCTTGCCGGATTTAACCACCTGCCAAGGCGGGGGCATATCTATCGCCCCGCCGGATTCGACATACACCACGCCGTTTTCGTTCAATCGCTGCGGCAAAATCTCCAGCAGTCTTGGCAGATAATCGCTCTGAAACGGCGGATCCAGAAAAATCACGTCATACCGCCGGTTATCACGGGAGGCGAATTCTAGCCCATCTTGGGCGCGTAAGAAAACATTCGCGCAACCCAATTTTTTAATATTGTCCTGCAAGGCGCGAAAAGCCGTGCTGTTCAACTCCACCATCACTACCTGCTCGGCCCCTCGCGAAGCAGCCTCAAGGCCCAGCGCGCCGCTTCCGGCGAATAAATCCAGGCAAGTGCGCCCATATAGCGTTTGCCCCAGCCAGTTAAACAACGTCTCGCGCACGCGATCCGGCGTGGGGCGCAGTCCTGGCACATCGGGGAAGCTGATCACGCGGCTGCGCAGTTCGCCGCCAATTATTCTGACCTTATTTATTACTGAACTCCTTGATCAGCCACGGATTAACACGGATTTATTTCGCAGCCCCTTCTGGCGCCCCCACGATCACCGTCGCCATCGCCTTCGGGTCGATGTGGCGCGCAAACGCTGCGCGGACTTGCGCCACATTCACCAGCTCAACCTTGCGCGTAAAGTCGTCCAGGTAAGTTAGCGGCAGTTCGTAAAAGCCGATGACACTCAGGTATTCAAGAATCTTGCGGTTACTGTCGATACGTAGCGGAAAACCGCCGACGATGTTCTGCTTGGCGGCAAGCAGCTCCTTTTCGGTCGGGCCTTTGGCGATGAATTCCTCCAGCGTGCTGCGCACCAGCTGCAAGGCATCATCAGCCTGCTCTTTCTTGGTCTGCAACCCGATCTGGAATGCCCCAGGTTGTTTCAGCGGAATAAAATAACTGTATACGCTATAGGCCAAGCCGCGTTTATCGCGTATCTCTTTCATCAGGCGCGACACAAAGCCGCCGCCGCCCAAAATGTAGTTGCCGACATAAAGCGGAAAGTAGTCTGGATCGTTGCGCGCCATACCCGGCACACCGATCAGGATGTGGCTCTGGCTGGCGGGATGGGCGATGCGCTGCTCGCTTGCGGCGATTTTCATCGCAACTTCAGGCAATGCAGGCGGCACGGCGGATACCGGCAGCTGCGCCGTGAGCTGTTGCGCAATCGTTTCCGCCTGCGCACGCGACACATCTCCCATGATGGCAACTACGGCGCTGCTCGCCTGGTAATGCGCATGATAAAAATCTTTCAGGTCTTGAATGGCGATTTTTTCCACGCTGGCGACTTCGCCGGAAGTTTGAAGCGCATAAGGATGCGCGCCGAACACCGCCTTCTGGAAAGCCTTGCTGGCGATGCTTTCCGGCTTGGTTTCCGCTTCTTTCAGGGCGGCGATCAGACGCGTTTTTTCACGCGTCAGGATCGCTTCGGGAAACATCGGGTGTTGCAGCACGCGCGCCATAATGTCTAACGCCTTGTCGCGCTCCGCCGTGCTGCTCAAAGTACGCAACGAAACGCTGGAACGATCCGGATCAAAACCGCCACCCAGTTGCGCGCCGATATCAGCCATACCGCGAGAAATATCGTCCTCGCTCAAACCATCAGCGCCGGAATTCAGCAGGCTGTGGGTCAAGCCCCCCACGCCGGATTTATCGGCCGTATCAAAGCTGCTTCCCGCAGGAAAGGACACCGCCACATCAAGCATCGGAATGTCGTGATTCTCCACGAACAACACCTTCGCGCCGCTGGCGCTCTGCCAGTGCTGGATGTTGGGTGTGGCAATTGAAATGGCTGGAATACAGCACAAGGCTGCAACCCCGATGGATCTGATCATTGTATTAGCGGACATGTGACGACCCTCCTTCTATCTTGTGCTTCGGTTTCCCGGAAAGCGGTTGCGGATCAAGCACTGCCACCGTCAGGTTGTCGTCCTGCAAAAACTCTCTGGCGACTTGCTGTACCTGCTCTGCCGTCACCGCCTGAAGTCTCTCCAGCATCACCGGAAGCGCGCGATGTCCCAAACCTATGCTTTCCATCTGCCCGATCTGCATCGCCTGATAAAACACCGAATCAAGTTTGTAAACCTCGCCTGCCATCACTTGCGCCTTGACGCGTTTCAACTCATCCTCGCTCACGCCGTCCTTGACCAGTTGCGCGATCTCCTGCCGCAACGCGGCTTCGACATCCTGCACAGTCTTGCCTGTGCTCGGCGTGGCTTCCAGTGTGAACAGGCTCGGGCCGCGCGAAGTAGATTCATATCCAACGCCGGTTCCGCTGGCGATTTGCTGCTCGCGCACCAGGTGTTTATTGAGGCGCGCCGACTCGTTGCCGTCCAGCACACCTGACAGCATCTCCAGCGCGTAAGGCCGCCAATCCTGCTCGGGGTTTGCAATCACCGGTGTATGGTAGGCCATCACCAATTGCGGCAATTCGGCGGGCGCTTTCACCACCAGCCGTTTGATGCCCAGCTGCGGCGGTTCGGTAAAGTTCCGGCGCGGCGGCTGCGCAACTTTGGGAATTGCGCCGTAAAAGCGTTGCGCCAGCGCGAACACTTCGTCGGCTTTCACATCCCCGGCAATCACCAGCGTGGCGTTATTGGGGGCGTACCAGCGCTGATACCAGTCCCTGGCATCGTTAACTGTCATAACCTCGAGATCGCTCATCCAGCCGATCACCGGATGCTGGTATGGATGCTCCTGGAAAATCGCCGCCATCATTTTTTCGTTCATCAGCGCTTGCGGATCATCATCGGTGCGCATACGCCGTTCTTCCATGACCACCTTGACCTCCTTGCTGAATTCTTCCGCAGTCAGGTTCAGGTTATGCATCCGGTCCGATTCCAGCTTCATCGCCAGCGGCAACTGGGATTTGTGCAGTTGCTGGAAATACGCGGTGTAATCGCTGCTGGTAAACGCATTCTCGCGCCCGCCCGCTGCCGCGATGCGCTTCGAAAATTCACCCGCCGGCACGGTCTTGGTACCCTTGAACATCATGTGTTCCAGCATATGTGCGACACCGGTTTTGCCGGTGCTTTCGTCCATGCTGCCCGCCCTGTACCATACCTGCTGCACCACCACCGGCGCGCGGTGATCTTCCTTGACGACGACTTTCAGCCCATTCGCCAGCGTGCGCTCGAACACCTCCGCTTGCGCAGCTGTCTGTAACCATCCCAATAATAAGGCGATGCAAAGTAAATAAGTCTTCATGTCCCTAGCCCTAATAGATGTAAACGGCATAAAATGCGCGCGCATTATGCGACATTTTTACATCTCCCGACTACGATCATTTCAATGTTCAGTTTCTTAAAAAAAAATCCGTCCAACACTTCCAGCGAGAATTCCGGCAGCGGATGGATATCGCGCCTGAAATCCGGATTGGCAAGCACCGGTAACCAGCTCGCCGACCTGTTCGGTCGCGGCGGGAAGATAGATGATGATCTTTACGATGAACTCGAAACCGTACTCATCACTGCCGATGTCGGCATGGATGCGACCAACGCGCTGCTCGCCGACCTGCGTCGCCAGGTAAAGGAACAGCATCTGGTCGAAGCCGCGCAACTCAGGGAAGCACTCGCGCATTGCCTGCTCAAGCTGCTCAAACCGCTGGAGCAACCGCTGCTTGCCCAAGATCAAGTCCAAGATCAAATTAAAGCCCATAAACCCTTCGTCATCATGATGGTAGGCGTGAATGGCGCAGGCAAGACCACCTCGATAGGCAAGCTGGCAAAATATCTGCAAGATCAGGGTCTGTCGGTAATGCTCGCGGCAGGGGACACCTTTCGCGCCGCAGCGCGGGAACAACTGATGGCTTGGGGAGTGCGCAACAGCGTGACGGTAATCACGCAACAAGGCAACGATGCCGCTGCGGTGATTTACGATGCCATACAAGCCGCAAAGGCGCGCAAGATCGATGTAGTGCTGGCCGACACTGCCGGGCGGCTGACCACCCAAGCCCACCTGATGGAAGAGATCAAAAAGGTGAAACGCGTCATTGCCAAGGCGTTACCAGAAACGCCGACCCTTCGACCCGGCTCAGGGCAGGCATCGCCAGCCGCGCCGCACGAAATATTGCTGGTGCTGGATGCTAACACCGGGCAGAACGCGCTGAGCCAGGTCAGAGCATTCGATCAGGCGCTCGGCGTGACGGGATTGATTCTGACGAAGCTGGACGGCACGGCCAAGGGCGGCGTGATCGCGGCGATTGCCAAAGCGCACCCGATTCCGGTGCGCTTCATCGGCGTAGGCGAAGGAATGGACGATTTGCGTCCGTTCGTCGCTGAAGATTTTGTCGCTGCTCTATTGGGGCTGGAAGAATGAAAATACCCTTATCCACGAAATACACGAAAAGCACGAAATTGCCCGCCATCCATTTTTTCGTGCTTTTCGTGTGTTTCGTGGACCCGGTTTTGCATTTGCAATGATTAAATTCAACCAGGTCCACAAGCGTTATCCGGCCGGCAACCATGCGCTGAAGAACGTCTCGTTTGAAATCGCCAAAGGCGAGATGGCGTTCCTGATTGGACACTCGGGTGCTGGAAAGAGCACCTTGCTCAAGCTTGTCGCCGCAATTGAACGCCCCAACCTCGGCACAGTTCTGGTCAACAACCAGAACGTCGGAGTGCTCAAAGACCGCGCGCTGCCTTATCTGCGCCGCAACCTCGGCATCATCTTTCAGGATCACAAGTTGCTGTTCGACCGAAGCGTATTCGACAACGTCATGCTGCCGCTGCAAATCTGCGGATTCGATTATCGCGAAAGCCACAAACGCGTGCGCGCCGCCCTCGACAAGGTAGGCCTGCTCAAGCGCGAAAAATCCAACCCCATCGCTTTGTCCGGCGGTGAACAGCAGCGTCTGTGCATCGCACGCGCCATCGTGAACCGTCCGACCATCCTGCTGGCCGACGAGCCGACCGGCAACCTGGATGCGGCCTACGCGCAGGAGATCATGGCGATATTCAAATCTTTCCATCAGGTCGGCGCCACCCTGTTGATTTCCACCCACGATTCCAGCGTGCTGCAAGACACTAGGGTGCGCACCCTTGAGCTGGTGCACGGGGAACTGCAAACTGCTTCACCCTCAGTTACCTCAGGACAGGCCGCTTCGGCAGGCTCAGTACAAACCACTGATGGAACTACTAGCCATTCGACAGGCTCAGGACAAACATGAGACATGCACTCGCTCAAAACATCGGTGTAATGCGGCGTATGTTCGCCTCACCACTGGCGGCCTTCCTGAATATTCTGGTCATCGGCATCGCGCTCAGTCTGCCGACCGGCATGTATGTGATGCTGCAAAACGCACAGGGCTTGGTAGCACAACTCTCCGGTACACCACAGATCAGCCTGTTCCTGAGCATGAATGCAAAAACAGGTGACATTGATACTTTGCGCAACCAGCTCGCGCAACACCCCGCTATTGCCAGCGTCGAATTCGTTGCCCGCGACCATGCCCTGGAACAACTCAAGCAAAGCACCAGTCTTGCCGATGTAATAGGCGGCCTGAGCCAGAATCCGTTACCGGATGCCTTCATCGTTTATCCGAAATCCGGCGATGCGCAGGCTCTGGATGTACTGCGCAACGAACTGGCGAAGCTCCCCAAAGTGGAACATGCGCAACTCGATTCAGCCTGGGCCTACAAGCTCGAAGCCCTGCTCAAATTCGGCCGGATGGCGGTGGTAATACTCGCCAGCCTGCTCAGCCTTGCGCTGATCGCCATCACCTTCAACACCATCCGCCTGCAAATCCTGACCAAACGCGACGAAATCGAAGTGTCCAAGCTGATCGGCGCAACCAACGGCTTCATCCGTCGCCCTTTCCTGTATTTTGGCGCGATGCAGGGACTGCTCGGCGGGATCATGGCCTGGCTCATCATCTCGCTGAGTTTGGCGCTGCTCAACCACCAACTCAAAGCGCTATCTGAACTCTATGCCAGTCAGTTCGTATTGCGACCTATGTCTCTCGGAGATAGCCTGTCGCTGCTGCTGTTCTCGTTGTATCTCGGCTGGCTGGGAGCGTGGCTGTCGGTGGCGCGGTATTTGTCGCAAGCTGAGCCACGCTAGCTTGACCCAAACCGGGAAAGAAGCGGACGTATTACCAGATGAATCCGTTTACCGAACTATCCAAGTAAAAGATTATGAACCTTCTTCAAAAAGCCATGCGCCTGAAAGCACTGCGCCTGAAAGCCAAGCACCAGCCACGAGCAAAGCTGCAAAGCAAAGCGCCATCGACAGCTAAACTCCGCGCTCTATCGAAACACGGCGCAAATCCAATTTCACCCAAGCTACTCATTACCGGAGGAATGGGCTTTGTGCTGGGAGTGACAGCTATCGTTGTATTGTTTAATCCTGTCAGAAGCATGTTTTCTCCTGCAGTGCCAATACAAAAAGCCGCAAGCCCGGCAAGTTCAATCCAACTTCCTCTCGTTGCAGCTAACCAGAACAATGCAAATGACAGCCAACAAAAAGTATCATCCATTGTGAGCAAATGGGCCGAAGCGTGGGCTGCAAAAGATGTGGATAATTATCTGTCCTTCTATGCGCCGGAATTCCAGCCACATCACGGCCTTACACGCTCTGCGTGGGAAAGACAGCGCCGTAACCGTTTAAACAAGTACCGCAAAATCGAGATAGAGCTTTCAGGCCTGACAGTTTCTTTGCAAAAGAACACAGCGACTGTCGAGTTCGTTCAGTCCTTTAAGGCAGATGGTTTTTCAGAAACCGGCTTGCACAAGCGTCTTGATCTTGAACTGCATGGCACTCGATGGATGATAGTAAAAGAAACCAGCGGCAAAGAATAAAGCTCACCTCTAAAAGCAAATATCCCACTTCCTTTCTGCCGAATGCAGAAGCTTCCGGCAGAAAGGCACGGCTTTAAACGTTAACGCCTATCTGGCTGGAGCGCTTACTTTGCAAGCAGCGCCAAGGCCTGGTCTGCATCCTTGCGCAATGAGCTTCCCGGATATTTCTTGATGAATTCGGCAAAAGCGGCATGAGCCTGCGCCTTGTCATCCGAATCGGCCAGCTTCATCGCATTTTTGAACGTCTCAAGCTCTTCGGCAGCTATCATTTGTCCGGTTGCTTCATTTTTCCAATACATTTCTTCAGTTGACACCGGTGCGCCCCGAACTCCGCCTGTTGCAGTGGTTACACTGGTTTTTTTCTGGGGAGTCATCGACTCGATCTTGATCCGGAGCTTATGCCAAAAACTCTGCTTGCTATCGCCCTTTTCAGCCGCTTTCTGCTTGCTATCGCCCTTTTCAGCCGCATAAAGCGCCTGTGAACCAAGAACCAGTCCTAGCAAAAACAACATGGTAATTTTTTTCATCGTTTTCTCCTTAATGGTCGTTAACGTGCGCCCGTCTTGCAGTAATTTGAATAGTTAGAAAGATTTTTATGTTGCCGTAGATAACCTGAAAGATATTGTCACTGGCCGGTTTATTTTAAAAGCGGGTGATCTTTCGGCAGTTGTTTTGAGTACCAGATTGCAAGTTTATGCCTCAGGGTTTTTTCAGCGACCTGATCTTCAGGCAATGGCTGAATGACTTTATCATGAACAAGCAGCCTGTAGATGTACAGGAGTTTCTCGCTTGCCGAATCAGTCGGTTCAAACTCGACCACGCCGCGCCCCTCCGCATACTTCACACCGGCAAGCAATGCGCCCTTAAATAATTCTGCTTCATTTTTAATTTTCTTCAAGGCGATCTCCGTCGCGGATTCAGGTTCTCTGCTCAACAACATATGGCGGCTTGTTAGAGCACACCGCCTTTACTGCTTGAAGAATATATCAAATGGGATTCTGAATCCCGATTTTTTGCGTGACCGTTCAAGGCCAATCAAGCCTGCGAATCATCTACAACCCTGGTTTTATAATTCAATGCCCGCTTTCTGACATCCAGTTCACCCCTCAAGTTCCGTGATTGACATCGCATTCGCGATGGTAGAATCAGCACTATGCTCAACGAACGCGCACAAATCCTGCTCAAAACCCTGGTGGAACGCTACATCAGCGATGGCCAGCCGGTCGGCTCGCGCGCGCTGCTTCAGTATTCCGGCCTGGAAGTCAGCCCGGCGACCATCCGCAACGTGATGGCAGACCTGGAAGACATCGGCCTGGTCAGCAGCCCGCACACCTCGGCAGGGCGTGTCCCGACCGGCCTGGCATACCGGCTGTTCGTCGATACCATGCTGGTGACCAAGCCGCTGGACAGCGCGCGGGTACAGCAAATGGAACAGCAGTTGCAGCCGGACAACCCGTCACGGCTGATCGCGCAAGCCTCGAACATACTTTCAGAACTGACGCACTTCGCCGGCGTGGTCGCCACGGCCAGACGCAGCGCGATCACCGTGCGCCAGATCGAATTCCTGCGCCTCGGCGAAAAGCGCGTGCTGCTGATCATCGTGATGCCTGACGGCGAAGTGGAAAACCGCGTGCTGCTGCTGGAACGCGATTACACCCAGTCGCAACTCACCGAGGCGGGCAACTTTCTCAACCAGCATTACATCGGTTGCAGCTTCTCGCAAATCCGTGACCGGCTGCGCGGGGAATTGCAGCAACTGCATCAGGACATGAGTGCGCTGATGACAGCGGCGCTGGCGGCGGGCGATGCGGCACAGGCAAATCAAGCGGAAGATTACGTCATCAGCGGCGAGCACAATCTGCTGCATGTGGAAGAGCTGTCCACCGACATGAACCGCCTGCGCAGGCTGTTTAATTTGTTCGAGAAAAAAACCGAACTGCTGCAACTACTCGAAGCCAGCCGCAGAGGGCATGGCATCCACATCTTTATCGGCGGCGAATCCGGGCTGGCCTCGCTGGACGAATGCAGCGTCATCACCGCGCCCTATTCCGCCAACGGCAAAGTAGTCGGCACGCTCGCCGTAGTCGGCCCGAAGCGCATGAACTATGAAAGGGTGATTCCGATTGTGGATATAACCGCCAAGCTGCTGGGCAACGCGCTGTCGCAACATTAAATCTTCCAGATTAAAAAACAGTCCACGAAAAACACGAAAGGCACGAAATAATGCTGGATGGAGATATTCTTTACAGGGAAGAGTGCTATCAGATACAGGGAGCCGTGTTTGAAGTGTACCGTGAGATGGGATGCGGTTTTCTGGAGGCCGTCTACCAAGAGTGCTTGGGGAAGGAATTTTCAAAACGAGGGATTCCATTTGTCGCACATCAGGAATTGCGCCTTTCCTATAAGGGCGAGCCGTTGCGACAAATTTATATTCCCGATTTCATTTGCCATGAATCCATTATCATTGAACTTAAGGCTCTTGCTGCCACAACAGGAGAACACAAGGCGCAATTAATGAACTACCTGAAAGCAACAGGAATGCGCCTCGGCTTGCTCGCCAACTTCGGTTGTCACCCGAAAGCAACGGTTGAAAGAATTGTGCTGTAAGGCTTGTCCACGAAAAACACGAAAGGCACGAAAAATATGAATGGAACAATTTGGCACTCCGAAGAAGCCTTCGTCGGTTATCTCGAGAAATGAAGTTTGTCAGACATAAGCGACGACTAAAGGAATTGTGTTTTTAAATTTTCGTGCTTTTCGTGTCTTTCGTGGACCAGAATTTAACTATCTTAAATCACATGACCTACCAACCCGAACCCACCCACACCCACGGCACACCCGTCAAAACCGGCATCCTGCTGATCAACCTCGGCACGCCGGATGCGCCCACGCCCGAAGCCGTGCGCACCTACCTGAAAGAATTCCTCAGCGACCCGCGCGTCGTGGAGATGCCGCGCGCCCTCTGGTGGCTGATCCTCAACGGCATCATCCTCAACACCCGCCCGAAAAAATCTGCCGCAAAATATGCCAAGGTGTGGATGAAGGAAGGTTCGCCGCTGCGCGTCTATACCGAAAAGCAAACATCACTGCTGCAAGGCTATCTCAGCCAGCGCACCAAGGCGCCGTTCGTGGTAGCCCACGCGATGCGTTACGGCAACCCTTCGATACCCAGCGTGTTGCGCAAGCTCAAGGAACAGAACTGCCAGCGCATCCTGGTCGTGCCGATGTATCCGCAATATGCCTCCAGCACCACCGCCACGGTGTGCGACATCGTGTTCGATGAGTTGCAGCAGATGCGCAACACTCCCGCGCTGCGCACCATCCGCAATTTCCACGACAACCCCGGCTACATCAAGTCATTGGCGAACAGCATCAACGACCACTGGATGAAACACGGCAGGCCGGAAAAACTGCTGATGAGTTTCCACGGCCTGCCGAAATATACGCTGGACAAGGGCGACCCCTACCACTGCGAATGCAACAAGACCGCACGCCTGCTGGCGCAGCAACTCGGCCTGAAACCGGAACAGTACGCCATCAGCTTCCAGTCGCGCCTCGGTAATGCGGAATGGCTCAAACCCTATACCGCCGCTACCCTCAAGGAACTCGGCAAACAAAAGCTCAAACGCCTCGACGTGGTTTGCCCCGGCTTCGTCGCCGACTGTCTAGAGACGCTGGAAGAAATCGCGCTGGAAGGCAAGCAAGAATTCCAGCACGCGGGCGGCGGCGAATACCACTACATCCCCTGCCTCAACGACCGCAACGACTGGATGCACGCGCTGACCGACCTGGTGCTGGACAATTTGCACGGCTGGCTGATCGAACCGGATGCGGCGGAGCTGGAGCAAGGCAGGCTGCGAGCGCTTGAGATGGGCGCGAAGAAATAAGACAGTCCGCGTACATGTACATCCCCAAACATTTCGAACAGCCACGAGTCGAGCTCATGCACGAGCTGATGCGTGCGCGACCGCTGGCGACTCTGGTCACGCTGACTTCCGGAGGGCTCGATGCGAACCACATTCCGCTGCACTTAACGGATACACCAGCGCCGTTCGGTACGCTGCGCGGCCACGTGGCGCGGGCCAATCCGCTGTGGCGCGATTTCGCAAAAGAGGCTGAAGTGCTGGCGATATTCCACGGTCCCGATGCCTACATCACACCGTCCTGGTACGCCACGAAGAAGGAAACCGGAAAGGTCGCGCCCACCTGGAATTACGCGGTCGTCCATGCCCACGGCGCGCTGCGCGTCTTTGACGATGCGGCCTGGGTGCATACCCACCTTGAAGCGCTCACCGATTATCATGAAGCGAATTTTCCCAAACCGTGGGCAGTATCGGATGCGCCGCATGAGTTCACCGAAAAGCTGATCGAGTCTGTCGTCGGAATTGAAATCGTCATCACCCGGCTATCCGGCAAATGGAAAGTGAGCCAGAATCAGCCTGCGCAAAACCGGGCTGGCGTAATCGAAGGATTGGGCGGTTGCGAGAGTAGTGATGCGGCAGCGATGGCGGGCCTTGTTGAAGGAGATGCAAAGAATGTACGCTAGTAAAGCACTGAAGAAATAGTCATTGCGAGGAGCGAAGCGACGTGGCAATCCAGAAGCCCTTTTTATATCAAGCACTGGATTGCTGCGCTTTGCTCGCAATGACAGCCGCTGGTTTTAACTTTGTAATGGACAATAAATGCCAATCTCAAACCTGATTCCCGCCGAGCTTCGTCTCACCATCGATCCCGATTCGCTCGGGTTCGCCGATACTTCCGAGCTTCTGGAACATGCGCTGCCGTGGATCGGCCAAGAGCGCGCTGAAATGGCGGCACGTTTCGGTCTCGGGATGGATCAGCAGGATTACAACCTGTTCGTGCTGGGCGAGGTCGGCAGCGGACGTTCATCGCTGCTGCGCCAGGCGATGCAAGCGACCGCCGCGAACAAGGCGGTACCGCCCGACTTGTGTTACCTGCACAACTTCGATACGCCTGAAAGGCCGCGTGCGTTGCGCCTGCCTGCCGGGCAGGGTCGGCTGCTGCGCCAGTTTCTCGCGCGCATGACGAAGTCCTTGCAGACCGAGATACCGCGCCGTCTCGATGGGCAGGATTTCAAGGCTGAGAGCGAGCGCATCGAAAAATCCTACAAGGAGGAGGAAGCCAAGGCCTTTACCGAGCTGGAAGCATTTGCCGAAGCCCGCAATTTCACGATGCACCGCGAATCCGGGCACATGCTTTTTACGTTGCTGGGCAAAAAAGGCCATGCGCTGACCGAGGATGAGGTGCTTGCGCTGCCGAAGGAGCGCCGCGCCGAGATTGCGCAGGCCGAGCAGGATCTGCGCGCCGAGATCAGCCGTTATTTCGAGAAGACCCGCCCGATGGAACGTGTGATGAACGAGGCCATGGCGGCGTTACGGCGCCAGGTGGTTAAGCCGCTGCTGGATCACGAATTGCAGGAAATACGACTCGGACTGAAGAAACAGATCAAGGACTCGGTAAAGCTCGGCGCCTATCTGGACCAGGTCGTGCACGACATCCTCGACAATCTTGAGTTGTTCAAGATTTCCGATACCGACGAGGATATTCGCAGGGAGGCATTGACCACCGTGTTGTCGCGCTACCGGGTCAATCTGGTGGTGGACAACGGCGGCCTGAACGGCGCGCCTGTAATCGTCGAGGACAACCCCTTGTTCCGCTCGCTGTTTGGCAGCATCGAATATCAGTCCGAGAACGATGTGCTGGTGACTGATTTTTCGCGCATCCGCGCCGGCAGCCTGCACCGGGCGCACGGCGGTTTCCTGATGCTGCATCTGCGCGACCTGCTGGCCGACGGCCTGGTCTGGGAAAAACTGCGGCGCTTCCTGCGCAGCGGCCGATTGCAGATCGAGGAGCCAGGCACTGCCTTCGCGCCGATTGCCGCCGTCTCGCTCGAACCCGAGGCGGTAGATGTCGATGTCAAGATCATCATGATCGGCTCGCGCGAACAGTATTACGAGTTCCAGGAAGAAGACCCTGAGTTCGCGCGCCGCTTCCGGGTCAAGGTGGACTTTGCCGAAAGTTTTTCATCCAGCGACGAGACCCGCCGCGCGTCGGCCATTTTCGTCGCCCATGCCTGCCGCGATCTGGGGCTGCCGCATTTTTCCGCCGCCGCTGTGGCGCGCATGCTGGAAGATGGGCATCGCGAGGTGGACGACCAATCGCGCCAGAGCGCAATCTTTGCACGCACCGAAGCACTGGTGGTGGAAAGCGCGGCGCTGTGCCGCGCCCGTGCCGGGCGTCTGGGCGCGACGTCAACTGTTGGGGCACCGATTGTCGAAGCACATGATGTCGAAGCTGCGCTTGCTGCGCGTACCAAGCGCCACGATTACCCCGACCAGCGCCTGCAGGAAGCCATCGCCGAAGGTGATTTGTTGATCACCGTGCATGGCGAAAAAACTGGCCAGCTCAACGGACTGACCCAGGTGGATCTGGGGGATTACCGTTTCGGCTCTCCGGTGCGCGTCACGGCGCGCACCTATGCAGGCGAGGACGGCCTGCTCAACATCGAGCGTGAGGTGGAAATGTCCGGGCCGATCCACGACAAGGGTGTGCTGATCCTGCAAAATTATCTGTCCGCGCTGTTTGCCCATATCGCACCGCTCGCGCTCAACGCATCGGTCGTATTCGAGCAGGAATATAGCGGCGTTGAGGGGG
This sequence comes from Nitrosomonadales bacterium, assembly GCA_023259055.1. GTDB lineage: Bacteria > Pseudomonadota > Gammaproteobacteria > Burkholderiales > Gallionellaceae > Gallionella. The sequence continues at coordinate 138,508 of JAHFQZ010000004.1, read as the reverse complement.
ATTCCGCTTCCTGTGCCGAACTTTATGCGTTGCTATCATCCTTGTCGGATACACCGCTCAAGCAGGGTATCGCCGTGACCGGCGCGGTCAACCAGCACGGCGAGATATTGCCGGTGGGCGGGATCAACGAAAAAATAGAGGGCTACTTTCGCATCTGCGTTTCGGCGGGACTGGACGGCAATCAGGGCGTGCTGATCCCGCACCGCAACCGCCGCCACCTGATGCTGGAGCGTAATGTCGTCGAGGCTGTATCCAAAGGCTTATTCCATATCTACACAGCGGAGCATGTGAGTGCTGGCATCGAACTGCTCACCGGCATACCTGCAGGCATGGCGGACGAATCTGGAGATTACCCGCTTGGCAGCGTGCTGGGCAGCGCCCAGAAAACCTTGCTGGCCTATCGCCGCGCTTGCCAGGCATCGGAACATCAGAAGTCGGCACGCAAGCATTTGCACTGATTATCGGGGCATGCCTTGCGTGTTTGGTTTTCCTGAATAACGCTGCCCGCTCCTACGAGCTTCAACCGCTTTTACATGATTATTGAGATTACCTTTACGAGTTGAGAATGTCAGTTTCCATGAAATGAAAACATCAAATCCCCCAGAAAACCCTATAGGGGTATTCGATTCCGGCGTGGGCGGGTTGTCGGTGCTGCGCGAGATCCGCCACGAGCTGCCAGGCGAAGACCTGCTGTATGTGGCAGACTCCGCCCATGCACCGTATGGTGACAAACCCAGGCAGATGATCGAATCAAGGTCGATAGCCATTGTCGAGTTCCTGCTGAGCCAGCACGCCAAGGCCATCGTCGTTGCTTGCAATACGGCGACCGGGGCTGCGGTAGAAACACTTCGCGCAAGATTCTCCGTGCCTATCGTTGCGATGGAGCCAGCCGTAAAGCCTGCTGCTAAAGGTACGAAATCAGGGGTGATCGGCGTACTGGCCACCGGCGGGACGCTTGGCAGCGACAACTTCGTGAAATTGCACGAACGGTTCGGAGCGGAGGTGAATATTCTGGTTCAGGCCTGTCCCGGATTGGTGGAACAAGTGGAGGCTGGCGACTTGTCCAGCGACAAGACCAGGGCATTGATCAAAAAATATCTTGAGCCATTACTGGCGCAACAAGCCGATACCATCGTGCTGGGATGCACACACTACCCCTTCCTCGCTCCATTCATTCAGGAGATAGCCGGGCCATCGGTTGTTATTATCGATCCTGCCGCAGCCGTTGCGCGCGAACTTCGCCGCCGGCTGGCAAATGCCGGTCTGTTATCTGTCGAGAGTCGTGCCGGTACAGAGCGGTTCTGGACCAGCGCTAAGCCAGACAAAGCGCAGCCGGTGATCTCGCAATTATGGAAGGTGGATATTAAGGTAAGCAGTCTGCCAAATCTTGTCTGAATCCACTATGGAAACGCAGATTTATTCGTCGTTGCAATAAACGCAGCGACGCGACAATCCAGAAGTGCGTTTTATATCAAATACTGGATCGCCACACTTCCTGCCTATCATCATTAAAAATGTAATAATCTTGCTATGCTGATTCGACAAAGGTGGGTACTCATGAACGCTCTTTCTATTTCTTTGCTTGCTGTATTACTGCTAACACTTGCCGGTTGTGGTGAGAAGGCTGCTGGCAACAAGATCGTAGCGACTGCAACCGAAGCGACTGAACCCAAAGCGGTTGCGCCGGTTAAAACCGAAAAACAATTAAGCTCGGAAGTAAAATCGGAAGAGAAGCTTGCAGAGTGGAAGCGGGAAGCAGAAGCGGGGGATGCCAAAGGACAATACTTGCTCGGCGTGATGTATTCCCTCGGTGACGGTGTTCCCAAAGATGCCGCCAAGGCAGTGGAGTGGCAACAGAAAGCAGCGGCACAGGGGAACGCCGATGCGCAATATACCCTTGGGGTTATGTATGGCGACGGACAAGGTGTTCCTAAAAATTATGTGCTGGCACATATGTGGGCAAACTTAGCTGTCACAAGTGCAACTGGCAGCAAAGAACAGAAGGAATTTATTAAATTGCGCGAATCGCTGGCTGCGAATATGACTGCTCAGCAAATTGCCGAAGCGCAGGAACTGGCCAAAAAATGCACCACAAATAAATTTAAGGGATGTTAGCGAGTAAACCTGCTTTGAGCAACGCAGTTATGCCAAGCGCATACCAATGACTTGGCTGTCGTTAACCAGCGGCTTATGTCACCGTATTTTAGTGACTTAGCCGAATGGCTATGCAAAGCCTTTTGACAGCCTAGTCAGATGGCTAGTTGTTTCATCTAGTAGTTTTTCAACGCCCTGCTACAGCTTGATGAAATTCTCCCGGTAATATTTCATCTCGCTGATAGATTCGTAGATGTCGGCCAATGCCTCGTGTTTGCCGTGTTTTTTCACTCCCTGCGCCATGTCCGGCTTCCAGCGTTTGGCAAGTTCCTTGAGCGTGCTTACATCGAGGTTGCGGTAGTGGAAATAATCCTCCAGCTTCGGCATCCAGCGCGCAAGGAAGCGTCTGTCCTGGCAGATCGAGTTGCCGCACATCGGTGAGGTGCGTGTCGGCACATACTCCTTGAGGAACTCGAGCATCTGCGCTTCTACCGCCGCCTCGTCCAGCTCGGACGCTTTCACTTTTTCGATCAGGCCGGATTTGCCGTGCGTCGATTTGTTCCACGCATCCATGCCGTCCAGCACGCTGTCCGGCTGATGTACCACCAGCACCGGCGCCTCTGAGATGGTTTCCAGGTTGTTGTCGGTTATTACCAGCGCGACTTCAATCACGCGGTCGTTGTCCGGGTTCAAGCCGGTCATCTCCATGTCTATCCAGATAAGGTAATTTTGATTTTGTGCCATAATTCGTGCGTCTGACAATTGAACGGTAAGGCGCATATTGTGTCATATCCGGGCCCCTAACGAATACTGAATTCCCTCATGACCGCTACGCAATTCACCATTATTTTTCTCGGCGCGCTCGCGCTGACCACGGTCGCCAAGCTGTGGCTGGCACGCCGGCATCTGGCGTATATTGCCGCGCACCGCGCTACCGTGCCGGAAGCTTTCCGCGAAAAAATCGCCCTCGCCGACCACCAGAAAGCAGCCGATTACACCTCTGCCAAAGCCCGCTTCGCCATGCTCGGCGTCCTGTTCGACACCACACTGTTGCTGCTGTTCACGGTAGCGGGCGGTATCCAGTTCATTGCGGGCATCTGCAATGGCTGGTTCAGTTCGCCACTAATACAAGGCATGGCAACTATCGTCGCCGTGCTGCTGCTCTCGTCGCTGCTGGAAGCACCGTTCAGCATCTATCGCACTTTCGTCATCGAGGCGCGCTTCGGCTTCAACAAAATGACCTTCGCGCTCTATCTGCTCGACACACTGAAGGGCCTGCTGCTCGGCGCAATCCTCGGCCTGCCGCTGCTGTTCGGTGTGCTGTGGCTGATGGAACGCATGGGCGAATACTGGTGGCTGTATGTATGGCTGGTATGGGTGGTGTTCAACCTGCTCATCCTGTTCATCTACCCGTCGTTCATCGCACCCCTGTTCAACAAGTTCTCGCCGATGAAGGACGAGGCGATGAAGGCGCGCATCGAGGCCTTGCTCAACAAGTGCGGCTTTACCGCGCAAGGTTTGTTCGTGATGGACGGCTCGAAGCGCAGCGCGCACGGTAACGCCTACTTCACCGGCTTCGGCAAGACCAAGCGGATTGTATTTTTCGACACGCTGCTGGAACGCCTGAGCGGCAACGAAATCGAGGCGGTGCTGGCACACGAATTGGGCCATTTCAAACGGCGCCATGTGATGAAGCGCATCGTGGCGACCTTTATCATCAGCCTGGGATTTTTGTGGGTGCTCGGTTTGCTGATGCAAACCACCTGGTTCTACCAAGGCCTGGGCGTCACCCATTCGACAAGCTCAGGGCAAGGCTCCCCCACTGCATTGGCGCTGCTGCTGTTTTTCATGATCATGCCGATATTCAGTTTTCTGCTGCATCCGCTGTCGTCGGCCTATTCGCGCAAGCATGAATTCGAGGCCGATGCTTATGCCGCAAAACAAACCGACGCGGCCGACATGGTCAACGCTTTGGTCAAGCTATACCAGGACAATGCCTCGACGCTCACGCCCGATCCGCTGTATTCTGCGTTTTACGATTCGCACCCGCCGGCTATGGTGCGCATCTCCCGTTTGCAAACTCAATAAGGAGAATGTCATGAAACTGATCATTACCCTGATTTTGATATTTGCAGCAACGACCGCATCGGCGTAAACCTCAACCTCGACGAACGGTACCTCGATGCATATCTCAATCGCTATTCAACCTGAAATGAGGATGCCATGGATACTCTAGCCAGCAAGCGATGCAAGCCCTATGAAAGCGGCATGAAGCCCCTCACCAACGCCGAGGCTGATAACCTGATGCTGCAACTGGATGGCTGGCAGCGGTTCGACCACCTGATCAACAAGACCTACCACTTCAAGGACTACTACCAGACCATGGCGTTCGTGAATGCAGTCGCATGGATGGCGCACCGCGAGGATCATCACCCCAATCTCGCGGTTACCTATAACAGTTGCCAGGTGGAATACACCACCCACGCCATCCACGGCCTCTCGGAAAACGACTTCATTTGCGCCGCGAAAGTGGACGCGCTGTTCGAGATTTGAACTCCGTCGTTCAAGGTCAAGTTATCGCAGCATTCGGACGCCAGTATCTGGCGCACTTGCCGGATGGCAGCGATATCATCTGTTTGACACGCGGCAAGAAAAGCGAGGTGGTGTGCGGTGACATGGTGGAAATCAAACTCACCGGAGACGCCTCGACAGAGAACGGCACAGGCGCGCAAGGAGTAATCGAACGTATTGCGCCACGCCGCTCGCTGTTACACCGCTCAGATGCGTTCCGCGAAAAACTTATTGCAGCGAACGTCACGCAAATTATCGTCGTAGTGGCCGCCGAACCTTCGTTCAGCGATGAGCTGTTGGCGCGCTGTCTGGTCGCGGCATACGACCAGAAGCTCGACGTGCTGATCGTGCTGAACAAATGCGACCTGAGCGAAGCCGCAGCAGCCGCCCGCAAACGGCTCATCCCCTATACCGTCATCGGCTACCGCGTGCTGGAGCTCAGCGCGAAGCAGGACGTATCACAACTGCGCCCGTTTCTGGCAGGCCATACCAGCGTGCTGGTCGGACAATCCGGCATGGGCAAATCCACGCTGATCAACGCGCTGCTGCCCGACGCGCAAGCCGCCACCCGCGAAATTTCCAGCGCGCTGGATTCCGGCAAACACACCACCACCCATGCCAGGCTGTACCGCTTGGACGAAACCAGCTCATTGATTGACTGCCCCGGCGTACAGGCATTCGGCCTGCACCACCTGAGCTTCGGCGGCATAGAACAGGGATTTATCGAGTTCGCGCAATATCTCGGCCAGTGCCGCTTCCACGATTGCCATCACGTGCATGAGCCGGGTTGTGCGTTACGGGAAGCAGTCGCTGCGGGAAAGATCGATGCGAGAAGACTGGATCTGTTTCAGCAGATCGCTGCGAACAAAGCTTAATAGCAGCAATCCATGTCTGCTCTCTTCTAGAGAACCTTTTGTCCACGAAATACACCGAATTCACGAAACAAACAACAAATCGCCTGCTATTTGAGTTACCGCTTTGCGGCGGAATCCCTGCTTACCTCATTTCGTGGTTTTCGTGGACTACTGTATTTTTTGATTTATTCAGCACAGCAATGGTGGTTCATCCATCAGCGCAATCTGTTCCCTCAATTCCAGTATCCGGTCCTGCCAGTAGCGCTGCGTGTTGAACCAGGGAAAGGCTACCGGAAACGCCGCATCATCCCAGCGCCGCGCAATCCATGCGGAGTAATGAATCAGGCGCAGCGTGCGCAGCGCTTCGAGCAGATGCAGCTCGCGCGAATCGAAATCATAAAAATCCTCGTAGCCCGCCAGCAGGTCGCCGAGTTGCTGCGTCTGTTCGGCGCGCTCGCCGGACAGCAGCATCCACAAATCCTGTATCGCAGGCCCCATGCGGCTGTCGTCGAAATCGACGAAGTGCGGCCCGGCATCGGTCCACAGCACGTTGCCGACGTGGCAGTCGCCATGCAGGCGCAATGTGCGCACCTCACCGGCACGCTCGAAACATCGCCGCACGCCATCCAGAGCCTGCGCGACTACGCCGCGATAAACCTCGACCAGCTCTGCCGGAATGAAATCGTGCGCCAACAGATATGAGCTCGGCTCCACTCCGAAGCTCTGAATGTCCAGAGTCGGACGGTGCCGGTAAGACTCCAGCGCGCCGACCGCATGGATGCGCCCGATGAAACGCCCCATCCATTCCAGCGTGTCGCAGTCATCCAGCTCCGGCGCCCGCCCGCCGTGTTTGGCGAACACCGAGAAGCGAAAACCGTTGAAGGTATGCAGCGTGCTGCCGTTGATTACCGAAGCGGGCACCACCGGAATTTCGCGCTCAACCAATGTCGCGACAAAAGCGTGCTCTTCCAGAATAGCCGCATCCGTCCAGCGTTCCGGGCGGTAGAACTTGGCGACCTGCGCAGGGCCGTCCTCCATGCCCGCCTGATAGACGCGGTTTTCATAACTGTTGAGAGCAAGCAAACGACCGTCGCTGCGCAGCCCGATGCTGTCCAGCGCATCGAGCACGGCATCGGGGGTGAGCTCAGAGAAAGGTTGGGTGTGCATGGGCGGATTGTACGGCAAGCCAGCCCGGCACATAAGTCGGCACGGTCGATTGCGAGATGCATAGTCCTTTTGTCGTATTGTTAATGTGGGGGTTTGTTGGTAGTGTGCGTCCTCATGTATACGTAATCCCCCGTGTTGCTTGAACGTGGGCAAAAAGCTTAGAAGGTTGTATGACTGTGGAAGACCCAAAAGGAAGCTTTGTACGTTGGCAATCAATCACGATTGGTCAGCTCACATATGCAATTAACTTGATTCTTAGTTTTTCAGTTGCCACACTAGGTTTTCAAGTTACTCTCCTGCTTAGTGATAAATTCAAACCAGTTTCATGGCAGAAGTGTTCATTTTCATTGTCACTGTTTCTGCTCTTTGCTTCCATCATTTTAGGTGTTTTGGTGGTGATCAACCGTTTGAGGGATTTTCGTGCAACCACAAAAGCAGCCAGAAAAAGAGAAGAGGGCGCTCTTGAGAAAGACATTGAACAGTACCAAATTCTTTATAGGAAGCTTGGAAAAAGCACTTGGTATTTATTCTGGTGGCAGCTTGGAACTTTTAGTGTGGGAGTATTTTTTACTGTGCTCAGTGTCTGGGCATCAGCAAGCGCTAAGCTTCTTTGAGGTTATGCCTACCAAAGATTTAAAGATAGAGTTCTAAACTAATCCTTCAATTAATCAACAAGGGGAACCAGCATGACTAAAACACATATTATTTTTGCTGCCATAGCTTTTGCCATTGTAGGATGTGCATCCACTAGTACGAGCGTTCTTCAGATTGGGGACAACACATATATGAGTAGTGATCAGAGCTCATTTGAACGCTCAGGTAGTGTCTTAAAAGCAAGGCTGTATAAAGAAGCAATTGAATTTTGCAAAAGCAAGGGGAAAAACTTTGAACAGATAAGCTCGACATCTAAAGATACTTATCCATTTTCGCCAGCATCGGCTGAAATTCAGTTTGCATGCAAATAATGAATTTTCATGCAATTCAAATTAAAAGTTGGATGGTAGCTGCTTTGTTCGGCAGTAGACGATTAGGGCAGTAGTTAAAAGGTGCCGAGGTCAAATTGTTTTTGAAGGAGGATGGCATGATTAAAAAATAAATCGACTCGAATACTCTTTGTGATAGAACGCTCAAAAGATAGTTGAGCCGCCGGAAAGCAGAACTTCGCGAACGACGGCAAGATGCCAGATGCTGGCCATACCATCTTTCAAATCGCACTAATCAATTTAATCGTGGGGAAATTCAGATCATGGGAGAAGTCCCCAATTTGTTGGAGCAGAATGATCCGCATAGTATTGATGAGGCAACTTGTTCCATGACTTCACATTCGTTTGGCTCTTATGCAGAGGCTTGTGCGTATGCAAAGCAAATCTCAAAAAACAAAATAAAACATAAACTCAAACGAGATGGCGTTCTTTTTGTTGTTGAAATACCGTCAGGTCAGAACAAATATCAAGGGGCGAACGTAAATGTCATAAGCAATGGCGATAGCAATACAAATAACCAAGCATCTCTCCAAGCTGCGTCATCGGCTAGACAAAAACAAGCTCAAGAAACACTCAAGCAATGGCAAGCTGAGTCCAACGCTAAACCAAGAAAATCAAAATCAAAATCAACATCAGAACATTCTCAAGTTGTACCTTTAATAAGCAAAGAAGATGCGATTAGAAAGCAAGCCAAATTAAATCGAGGAATACAATTAATAAATAAACTAAACAAGTTGGAGCGATCTCGTGAAAAATCAAAGAGTAGTGTTGGCTCTGGTTTTACTGGTGGTTGGATCTCGCTTTCGCAAGGTGAAAAAAAGTTGGGGGATGCACATGAAAAACGAAAAGTTGATGAAGGTATCGCTGGGACTCGAGAAGCAAATAAGAGAATGAGATCTCGCGGCGGAAGCTAGTATTATCATCTTGGAATGGATAACCATGCCCGTTACTTCTCACATGTATTGTTTATCCGATTTGGCACTGGGGCTGACGCAGGCACAATATCCGAGTGTGAGCAGAGAGAAATGGGGTCAGCTTCGGGATACTTTACGTAAGCATCGACGATGCTTACTTATTTGCGGCACCCTTCGATGTAAAATGAAACCAACATGAAAACCCTTGCAGTGTTTGATCCCGCGATATCCTGCTTCGATCCCGTGCTCGTCCAGTTCGCGGCCGATCTGAAATGGATTGAAAAGCATGGTGTAATGGTCTCGCGCCACAACCTCGGCAAGGAACCGCAGGCCTTCACCGCCAATCCGGCGGTGGTCAAGGAAATGGAATCCGGGATGGATCGGCTACCCGTGATCATCGTCGATGGCCACATTGTCTCAACCGGCATATATCCCTCTCGCCAGCAACTGGCACAGAGCCTCGGCATTACAGCGACGCCCGAGGAGCTCTCGCCCGTCAAAGCAGTGGCGTGCCCCTGCACGCCTTGGCTCTGACACAAAATATACTGCTTACGCGGTGGTTTCTGATTTCCCGGATTAACCGTAGTCTTTCACGGTGCAGGCATCTGATGAGCTTTCCGGTTCCACGGAAGAGTTAGCATCTTGACTCGCATTGGAAATTTCCCACTCCAACCAGTCAAGCCCGAAGATCTCGGCGGGATGCTGCGTCCTGTCGGAGCCGTTTCCGCACGCCATGGAGCTTGCCGGGCAATATTTGTCACATCCCCAGCAAATGCGCTCTGGATGATGAGGGTTTATTGGAAATCGCTTTGCCATAATCTATGCTTTTGAGAAGATGCTTTTGGCAATCAGGCTCCGAGCAAAGTTTAATGTTAACTGAAATGGTTGCGAGGGGTTAAATCCCCAACAACACACGCAGGCGGGTTAATCAGGACGAATGATAGCGTTATCGAGCCGCGTCACCCTGCCCTTTCAGTCGACATAGACAACAACTTCAACTCATAATTTTCCTTATATACAGAGAGCGGACAGTATGGTTCAATAATGTGGCCGCACGCCGGACGAAGCCGAAAGCAACGTGATCGATCTGATGCAGGTGCTCAAGGAACGCCTGCAAGGACGCCGGCCCCATACCCCTGACCAGGCATCCAAACCAGCGCGTCATCCGACCAAGGGGAAGCCACGCAGCAGGTAGTACCGGGCAAACTAATATGAGGACGCAAATATGAAACCAACTTACTTCGACCTTACGGTCCACGATGTCGGTAAAGCACGAAAGTTCTTCGAAGAGATTTTCGGGTGGCGGTTCGAGCGATTCCCGATGCCCTACGAGTATTACCGGATACAAGCGGGCCCTGAAAGCGAAACGGGAATCGATGGAGGGATCGGGGCAGTGAAAGACGCGCCGATCGCGGGCGGAATGTCGGTGACTCAGCTTACCGTGCCGGTCGCCAATCTCGACGAGACCATTGCCAAGGTCATGGCCGGCGGCGGACGCGTAATCGAGCCAAGAATGCCGATCCCCGGCATCGGGTGGTATGCCACTTGCGCGGAGCCCGGCGGTCTTCGCTTCGGAATCATCCAAGGCGACCCGACGGCCAAGTGAAATTCAGCTGCAATACATCAGGAGTCCAACTTCAATCACAGAAAGGAAAACGATCATGTCTAATGTCGTCAAGCTGCATCGTATTTTCCGTGCCACGCCCGAAAGGGTTTATCGGGCATTTCTCGATCCCAACGCCTTGGTTAAATGGCTTCCGCCGAACGGTTTCACTTGCCAGATTCACCAACTGGAAGCCAGGGTCGGCGGCACCTACAGGATGTCGTTCACGAACTTTTCTACGGGACAAAACGACTCTTTCGGCGGCGAGTATCTCGAGCTGGTTCCGAATGAGCGCATCCGCCATACCGACAGGTTCGACGACCCCAATCTGCCCGGGGAAATGCACACGACCATTTCGATCAGGCACGTGCCGGTTGGTGCCGAATTGAGTGTCGTGCAGGAGAAAATCCCGGAAGCGATCCCGAAAGAGGCATGCTACCTCGGCTGGCAGGAATCTCTCACGCTGCTGGCGCTGCTCGTCGAGGCTGAGATTCCGGGATGATTCCGGTGAATGCCCCGGATCCCACCACGAAGGAGGAATGCCATGTCGAAGCTGCTCGTCCGTAGTTTTTCGGTCTCGATCGACGGTTACGGCGCCGGGCCGAGCCAGGATCTCAAAAACCCGCTCGGCGTCAGGGGAACTGAGCTGATGGAGTGGGTCTTCCACACGCGCGAGTGGCAAAGGATGCATGGCCAGGACGGCGGAGAGACAGGGGTTGATAACGATATGGCAGAGCAAGGCTTTGCCGGCATCGGCGCCTGGATTCTCGGGCGCAACATGTTCGGCCCCGTTCGCGGCCCGTGGCCGGACGAAAACTGGAAAGGCTGGTGGGGCGACGAGCCGCCGTACCACACACCCGTCTTCGTGCTGACGCACTATCCGCGTACGCCGTTCAGGATGGCGGGAGGCACGGAGTTTCGCTTCGTCACGGAGGGCATACACGCCGCTTTGGAGCAGGCGACCGCTGCCGCAGGCGGCCGTGACGTCCGCCTTGGTGGCGGCGTATCCACCGTTCGGCAGTATCTGCGTGCGGGCCTGATCGACGAGCTGCATCTCGCTATTAGTCCGGTGTTGCTCGGCACCGGGGAGCATCTCTTCAACGGGATCGATACGCATGCTTTGGGCTATGAGTGCGAGAAGTACGTTCCGGGCGAACGTGCCGCCCATGTTTTTCTGCGCAAGCGCTAACTTAGTCCTGGTGTGCTACCTGACCTCCGGCACGATCATGGCTTTTACCAATCGACAAAGGATATCTCGAACATGATCCTGAAATACTTCCTTGCATGGTTCGGCATGATGATGCTCGCGATCATCAACGGAGGCATTCGCGATTTTGCCTACAAGCCGTATGTTGGCGACCTCCCGGCTCACCAGATATCTACCGTCATTCTTATTGCCCTGTTTGCGGGCTACTTCCGGTTCCTCGCTGCTGTCTGGCCCCTGAGGTCGGCATCCCAAGCTTGGGTCATTGGCGGAATGTGGTTTCTGATGACGGAGGCATTCGAATTTGGAATGGGACGATTCGGGGGTGATTCCTGGACCACGCTCTTGCACACTTACAATGTGTTTGCGGGACAGGTCTGGATATTCATTCCATTGTGGGTGTTGATCGGTCCGTACGTGTTTTTCCGTTTTGCCCGGGGAAGATAGATGAACGGATTGTCTCACTCGTGCAGCGCTCGCGTAATCGAGCCACCCGAAGTCAAAGGAGGTGAATGATGGTGCGAAAGGTCTTGCTCGTCTGCGGTATTATTTCTTCGTTGTTCTTCACCGCCATGAACGTCTTTATACCGATGTTGTACGAAGGCTACAGCTCCACGTCCCGAACGCCCAGCGAGCTGTCCGCGATCGACGCTCCGACGGGACAGATATGGGGGCAGCTTGGCATCGTTTACGAAATTCTCATATTCGCCTTCGCATGGGGCGTCTGGATGTCGGCAGGACGAAACCGCCCCCTGCGCGTCGTGGGCGGCTTGATGCTCGCCTACGGGGTACTGGGCTTTCTCTGGCCCTTTGCTCCGATGCACCAGCGTGAGGTTCTGGCAGCGGGCGGCGCAACGCTGTCCGATACGCTGCACCTCGTTCTTTCGGCAATGACAGTGCTCCTCTATCTGCTCGCGCTTGGTTTCGGGGCGACTGCATTCGGAAAGCGGTTCCGCATTTACTCCATCGCGACCATGGTGATCACCCTCACCTTTGGCGCTCTGACCGGACTGGATGCTCCCCGGATACAGGCAAATCTGCCCACGCCGTGGGTGGGAGTTTGGGAGCGCATCTGCATAGGAGTCTTCCTGCTCTGGGTCGTTGTGCTGTCCATCGCTCTCTTGCGCGAGCTTGACCGGAAAGGAGGGAGCCAGACATGAAAGCATCACAACGCGTCCGTATTGAGGGGCATGTCAGCTCGGGCTTCGAGGCCGTGCGAGATGCATTCGCCGAAAATTTCTCCCGGCGCAACGAGCTGGGCGGCGCCTGTTGCGTGTACCACCGGGGCGAGAAGGTCGTCGACCTGTGGGGCGGTGTACGGAACAAGGCGACCGGTGAGCCTTGGCAAGAGGACACCATGGTCATCGTGTACTCGGCAACCAAGGGACTGGCTGCGATGACTCTCGCACTCGCCCACTCCCGGGGCCTGCTCGACTACGAGGAGCGCGTCTGCACATACTGGACGGAGTTTGCCCAGAACGGAAAAGAAACCATCACCGTCCGCCAACTGCTGGCGCATCAGGCGGGCTTGTTCACCTTCGATGAGCAGGGGGACCGCAGCCTCGTGGCCGACCTTGATCATCTGGCCACCGTCCTTGCACGCCAGAAGCCAGCCTGGGAGCCGGGCACGCGGCAGGCCTATCATGCAATTACCCTGGGCTACTACGAGAGCGAGCTGTTGCGCCGCATCGATCCGCATCATCGCAGCCTGGGGCAATTCTTTCAGGATGAAATCGCCTCGCCCCTTGGACTCGAGTTCTACATCCGTTTGCCCGAATCGATCCGGAACTCCAGACTGGCAACGCTTACGAGGCCAAGCCTGCTCGCGATGCTTCGCGGGTTCGGGTTCCGCTTTTTTTTCGCTGCGCTCAGTCGCCGCTCGAACATCACTCGCGCGCTCATCGGTTCCCAGTTGCCGCACGATGAGCAGCACATCTATGCCCGCAACTTCGAAGTGCCGTCCGGCGGGGGCGTCGGCACGGCGCGCGCGATAGCTCACGCCTACAGCGTTTTCGCGACCGGCGGACGGGAATTGCAGCTCCGCCCGGCAACGCTGCAGGCGCTGACGGCACCGGCAATCCCTGCGGCGCATGGCTTCTACGACGAGTGTTTTATGGGCGACGGTGTGCAGTTTTCTCTGGGCTTCATGAAGCACTGCCCGGTGTGGTCGTTCGGAAACGAGGGCTCGTTCGGATTCCCCGGATCAGGCGGTTCGCTTGGCTTCGCCGATCCGAAGGCCGGCATCGGCTACGCATACATCACCAACCGGATGGGTACAGCCCTCACAGGAGACCCGCGGGACCTAGCGCTGCGAAACGCGGTGTACTCAATCATTCCACCGGCACCGTAGACCGTGAGGTCCAGTTGCCGGTTTTGCCCAAATCAACGTTGCAGCTTTATCTGAAACGTTTTTTCTATCGCGCCTATGGTTTCCGGGCTATCCCACTCGTAGGCCCCGCGAACTTTCTCGAGCACGCGGCCATTGGCATCTACCAGAACGGTCAATGGAATCGTGTCGGCGCCCAGCATGTTTTCCAGTAACACATGGCTATCGAGGAAGTTAACAAACGAGATTTTCGACTGCCTGATAAATGCCTTAGCATCGTTGCCGTCGTCGTCGGTTGAGATGCCGATAACATTGAACTGCTTCCCGTTATACCGTCGGGCAAGCCGGTCCAGCGAACCCATTTCTGACCGGCAGGGACCGCACCAACTGGCCCAGACATTGATGATCAGGGGCTTCCCACGGTAGTCAGAGAATTTTTTTGTATTGCCGGAAAACCCATGCAACGTCGCGTCGCGAAGATAGCCGCCAATTTCGACCTCTCCGGGGGTGCCCGCAAACGCAGTCGCAGATATTGCCGATGCCCAGAAAAAAACCAGAAAAATTGCTTTCATGTACCAGCCTGCCTATAGGTCAGCCCAGCAAACTCGCCAGCGTCATCAGCAGTAACAGGATCAGCCAGAACACCACCGAGCGCCACACCAGCCCGACGGCGCTTTGCATGAAGTCGGCATCGGCATCGTCGCCGACACCCAGTTCCGGCCTGTCGAACGGCAAACCGCCTTGCGGTATCGTCATGCCGAGGCGCACGCCCAACGCACCCGCACCGCTGGCTAGCAATATTCCCGCTTCGGGATCAGGCCAGCTTGCGGCCTGGGTGCGCCAGCAATAAGCCGTGTCCTCAAAATTGCCGACGATGGCGAAAGTCAACGCGGTCAGGCGGATCGGCAGCCATTCCAGCACATAAAACGCTTTGCGCGCAAAGCCGCCAAACGCGCCACCAAACAACTCATCCGGTTCGCTTGTCTCTTCATCAGTCCAGCGCTTGCGCAGGAATTGTCCAAGGCGATACAGCAACGCGCCCGCCGCGCCGCCCAAGCCGATTGCGCTGAACAGCACGAACCATACGATTACGCCGAACACGTTGCGATGCGATGCGATCAGCGCCTCTTCGATGGTAATGCGCGCTACTTCTTCGGCACTCAGTTCATGCGAAGGGATGCCGCGCCACTTGGTCAGCAACGCGCGCGCCTCATCCAGTTTTCCCTCACGCAGCGCCTGATGGATATCGGTGAAATAATGGCTGAACTGGCGAAAGCCCATCGTGAGATACAGCACCAGCACGTCGAACGCCCAGGCAAACACAGGGTGCACGCTGTTCAGTATCCAGAACAGCACCAACACACCGGCCAACAGCGGCAACACCGCCAATGTCCAGGCGATCTTGCCGTGCTTGTATGCACCGGCATTGAAATGAAGCTGAAAAAAATCGACGTAGTTGGACAGCCAACCATACAGGTATTTACGCGAGGAGAGCGGGTGAAGCTGCTCCAGCAACAATGCGGCGATCAGGGCAAACAGGCTCATGGCATCGGGAAAGCATCAACGATTTACATGGCACGAAAGATAACACACAACCCTGCCGCTTGCGTAGAGCGGAATACGTGCACAACAAAGTTTCGGGCTCATGGCCAAAGCGAAGCGGCATCTTTCTGCTTTTCACGCGGTTCTTAGCGATCATCCCGCCGCTGCGATTTTTTATCTATCTTTTCGGGAATCACCATTAGTTCGACTTGATCCAGACGGACGAAGACGAACCCTTTTTTAAGCAAATGAGTTAATCCGACAGAAAGTCCCTCAGCCGAGTCAGAAGCAGGTCTGTTCATGTGGGCTATGATGACGTCACCTCCTTTAACGTGCTTGAGTCTTTGCTCAATGGCAACTTTTTTCAAGGTAGCACCTGTATCCGCGTTCACTGAAAAACCTGCAATCTTGTAGCCCAGCCTGCCGATTTCCTCAATTGCCTGCTGATTGTATTCGGCTGTGGCGCCCCTGTACCAATGGGGCGCAACGCCGGTGGCTTCTTCTATGGCACGCGCTCCCTCGATAACTTCGCGCCGGAGGTGGATGACATCCGGCTCTCCGGGAATGCCATATACCTTCCTGCCTGCACCGATTACCGCCGGGATATGGTTTTCGCCATGATCCTCGACATCGAACAAGTCGAGGTGCGCCTTTATGACTGAGAGTCCGAACGGATTTTTATCCAGCCATTTTTTTGTGGCAAAGATTGTTGCCGGGATCTGATTAAGGATTAAAAAATTGATGAGGTCTCCGTCGTATTTGCCGGAGCAAGCATCAAGAGTCAGCGCAACCCTCAGGTTGGATTGAGTTTGAGGAGCCAACTGATCATGAATTTCGACAGTGTGCTGTTCGGCGCCTACCGATAGAGTGGCAAGCATCATTACCAGAATTACATAGCGTAGCGGTTTCATTTTATTAAAGGATTCGTCCGCAAAGTATCCTGACTGTTTCATGGTCAGCTGGATTTTGTCGCGATTTTCTTATCGGAATACTTCTATCAAACGTGATATTCATGAGTCTATTTTGATCTGCGCATACGCCTCCATATCCATATGCCGGCTCCGACAACTAGGATAATGACCAGCACCGTTTCCTCAAATTGTTGAAGGTCGGAAAACCACATTTCCAACGCCATGCCGAAATAGTACCCTGCTGATGCCACAACTAAAGCCCAAATCAGGGCACCAGCCATATTAAGTGAGGCGAACACCAGAAATGGGATGTTGCTCATGCCGATCACGAATGGTCCAGCAATACGCATTCCATATAAGAATCGCACTCCGAGGATGAGTGGGACATGGTAACGATCCAGCATTGCCTGAACGATTGGCGCCTTGCGGCGAAGAATGGGAAACCGCTGCATCAGCCTCTCGCCATGCCTCCGCCCAAGGAGGAACGCCAACTGATCCCCCAGCGTACTGGCGATAAAGGCGATCGCGATTACCCAGGATAAGTTCAACAATCCGCGGTGTGCGGCGAAACCGGCCGCAATCAGTACCGTTTCGCCTTCCAGAAAAGTGCCGACAAACAAGGCATAGTAACCGTAGCTGGCAATCAGTGCGGTGAGCGTCATGATAACGGCTGCGCTATGCGAACCAAGTCGCGTTTCCTGATTACAGTATTAATAAGAAACCATCCACGAAGTAGAACAGCCCAAATAAACCAGTCACCATACCGCCGTACCAAACCATTTTCTTTTTCAGCAGCCCCGCAATAGAGGACAGCAGGATGGAAATTTGCAGGAAAATAATCGCCATACCGAATGCCTGGGAATGCTTCTGGGATTCGTCACGAACGCTTTCCAATTGCTTGGCTTTTTCCTGGATTTCGGATTTTTCCTGTTCGTATTTCTCAACCTTCTTTTTATAGTCGGCTATTTTATCTTTGAGGGTATTTGCCACTTCTTCAGGCGTTGATCTGGGTAAATCCATCAGCTTCAACTCCAGTGTTTCCTTTTGCATTTGGTACATATATGACTTGATGGATTTGGCCTGGTAAAAAGCCCATTGGTCGGATGCCTGCGACTGGCTCATCACGGAACGGGTAGAGAATCCGCCTCCCTTGAACGTGGATAATGTCGCGCAAACTGCGAATATCACAGTCGTCAACGCCAAGTAATTTAGCCATGCTTCCTTTTTTTCTTCTGCCATGAAATGTATCCTGATCCTGTATGAATTTTGAAATAAATGAATCGCCCCTGATTTATCTGGCTCAGTTTGTCCGCTCGAAATGACATCTCACGAACGCAGCCGGAGCCAGAAAATCAGGTGGCTATTATGCCATTGCACCATCATGGATCCAAAAACTTCAGGCAATCATCCCCGCCGCAACCGTATTATTCGTGGCCTCGTCGATCACGATGAAACTGCCGGTACCGTGATCGATCAAGTACTTGTCGATCACCAGCGGTTGCTGAACTTTCAGGGCAACGCGCGCGATGTCGTTCATGTTCAGCGCGGCAACAGGATGCTGCTCCAGCGTGTTGACGTCCACGCGGTAATCGATCCGCGAGAACAGGCACTTCGCCGTGCGTGTCGTGTGCTTGACGAGATACTTGCGGTTCTTGTCCAGCGGGGTTTCGGACAGCCAGCACAACATTGCCTCGAATTCCTTGGCGACAGTCGGCAGCGAATCTGATTTTACGAACATGTCGCCGCGCGAAATATCGATCTCGTCTTCCAGTGTCAGCGCCACCGATTGTGGCGCATAGGCACGCTGCAGGTCGCCGTCGTAGGTGACGATTTCCTTGATGCGTGTCTTGCGCCCGCTGGGCAGGATGGTAATCTCTTCGCCGACCGCGATTTCGCCCGACTCGATACGCCCCATGTAGCCCCTGAAGTCATGAAACTCCTCTGTTTGGGGGCGGCATACCCATTGCACAGGGAAGCGAAAATCGGTGGTATTCAGGTCGTGGTCGATCTCCACGTTTTCAAGAATTTCCATCAGCGTCGCGCCCTGATACCAGTTCAAATTATTGCCGCGATCCACGAGCATATCGCCGATCAGCGCCGACAAGGGAACGCAAGTGACGTTGTGCAAGCCGAGCTGGGCTGCGAACGCCAGATACTCTGTGCAGATTTCGTTGAAGCGAGCTTCGGAGTAATCCACCATATCCATCTTGTTCACCGCAAGCACAATATGCGGGATGCCGACCAGGCTGGCCAGATAGGTATGGCGGCGTGTCTGCACCAGCACGCCCTTGCGTGCATCGACGAGGATGACTACGAGATTGGCGGTGCTGGCGGCAGTGACCATGTTGCGGGTGTATTGTTCGTGCCCCGGCGTGTCGCCGATAATGAACTTGCGTTTCGGTGTGGCGAAATAACGGTACGCCACGTCGATGGTGATACCCTGTTCGCGCTCTGCCTGCAGGCCGTCGGTCAGCAGAGACAGATCGACGGCTGCCATGCCGCGCTTCTCGCTGGTCTTGGAGATCGCCGAAAGCTGGTCCTCGAAAATCGATTTCGAGTCGTGCAGCAGGCGCCCGATCAGCGTGCTCTTGCCGTCGTCGACGCTGCCTGCGGTGATGAAACGTAATAGTTGTGTAGCGTTACTCATAATATAACCTGTAAAGTCAAAGGCGTTTATCCGCAGATTACGCAGATTCACGCAGATTTTTGTTTTGGTTTTAATCCGTCTAATCTTCGTAATCTGCGGACAAAAAGTTTTTTAAAAGTACCCTTCCTTCTTGCGCAGCTCCATCGAAGCATCCGAAGTCTGGTCGTCCATGCGCGTCGCACCGCGTTCGGTGATGCGTGTGGCGGCCGTTTCTTCGATGATCTCCAGCGCGTTGCGCGCGTGTGATTCCACCGGCGCGGTACAGGTCATGTCGCCCACGGTACGAAAGCGCACCGAGAGCACTTCCACTTTTTCACCCGGTTTGGGCTGCACAAGGCGCGACACCGGTATTACCGAATTGCCTCGGCGAATCACTTCGCGCTCGTGTGCGTAGTAGATTTCCGGGATGTGCAGTTCCTCGCGCTCGATGTATTGCCAGATGTCCATTTCGGTCCAGTTGCTGATCGGGAACACGCGAATGTTTTCGCCTGGATGCACTCTGGTGTTGTAAATGTCCCACAGCTCCGGGCGTTGATTTTTCGGGTCCCACTGGCCGAACTCGTCGCGGAACGAGAAGATGCGCTCTTTGGCTCGCGCCTTTTCCTCGTCGCGCCGCGCGCCGCCCATGCAGGCGTCGAAGCCGAACTCGTTGATGGTCTCCAGCAGGGTCACGGACTGGTAAGGGTTGCGCGGCTTATCCAGGTCTTTGATGACGATGGTGCCGCGCTTGATGGAGTCTTCCAGCGAACGCACGATCAGCCTCTCGCCCAGATCAGCAGCCAGCTTGTCACGGGTGGCGATCACTTCCGGAAAATTATGCTCGGTGTCGATATGCACCAGCGGGAAAGGAAATTTCGCCGGGCGAAAGGCCTTTTCCGCCAGACGCAGCATCACGATGGAATCCTTGCCGCCGGAAAACAGCAGCGCGGGATTTTTGCACTCCGCCGCGACCTCGCGCATGATGTGGATGGATTCGCTTTCCAGCGCATCCAGGTGGGTGAATATGTGAGCAGTCATCTTCAATTTTCTTTCGCTTCTTTCAATCGTAAAATTCAGTTCAAGTAGGGTGCGTTTCACACACCCTACCGGATAACGCCGCTCTACGCACGCTTCAAAAGAGCGGGCTTGACTACGTGCAAACCACACTCCTTGTCTTCCGGGTTTTCCCACCACCATCTGCCGGCGCGGATGTCTTCGCCCGGCGTAATGGAACGGGTGCACGGTGCGCAACCGAGGCTGGGATAGAACTGGTCGTGCAGCTTGTTGTAAGGCACATCATTCTGCCTGATGTAGGCCCATACGTCTTTATTTGTCCAGTCCAGCAACGGATTGAATTTCTGCAAGCCGAAATCGGCATCGAACGACGACACCTCCATGCTTCCGCGCGTGACCGCCTGATCGCGGCGCAATCCGGTAACCCACGCCCTCTTGCCCCGCAAAGCACGGCGCAACGGTTCAACCTTGCGCACAAAACAGCAGCTTTTGCGCAATTCCACGCTGCCGTAAAAGCCATTCACCCCGTTTTGGGCGACGTATTTTTCCACCGCCGCGTTGTCCGGAAAATACACTTTCAACGGCACGCTATAGCGGTCAACAACTTCTTGCATCAGGTCGTAGGTTGCTTGCGGCAGACGGCCGGTATCAAGGCTGAACATTTCAATGTCCAACTGGTGTTTGGCAATCAGGTCTGTCAGCACCATATCTTCCGCACCCAGACTGTTGGCAAAACAAACCGGCGAAAAATCACGCACTGCTTTTTGCAGCACCTCAACCACCCGATCAATTTTTTCCTGCATGTCCATACCTCCTATACCTGCCAGACAGCTTCTAGACCGTCAGGCCTGTTAGCGCTTCATTTAAATCAAGTTGCGCGTCTTGCTCCGCCGCGAATGCCGCCACCTTCACTGTCCAGCTATCAACCGCCGCACTGATCGGCGCAAGCTCTTCACCGCTGATCTCATCCGCATCCGCCAGGGCAGTAGCTGCCTTGGCAAATTCATCGGCAATAGCACCGGGCAACAGTTGCTGCAATTGCACGGCGAGCTGGCCCAAATCGTCCTGGCGAATACCGCCCAGCAATTGCGCCACGCCCGAACCGAGCAAACGCAGAATCGCTTCGTTGCACTGCGCCGCCTCGCCGAATTTGCGCTGGAATACCAGCGCATTGCGGTATTCGCGCTCATGAGCGGCCTCGAAGAAATTCCCTCCGATCATTACTTGCGACACTCCCGCGCATTCGCCGCCCCCCAGGTTCAACACGCGGAAGTCCGTTGAGTCGCCGTAATCGCGCATAACCGAATCCAGATCTCCCGCCTTCACTTCCGAAAAATCGGCCAGCAGTTGCTTGAAATAGCCCTCCTCCTGCGCGCGCGCCCACGCAAAGAAGCTCGTCTCACCACTGGCAATATGTGCCTCCTGTACACGCTCGATAGCCTTCTTGATGCGCACTACCGGGATCGCAGGGCCTTTCAACGCCAGCGCCCCGCCATGCGCGTTACCGCTGGCCATACCGCTGCCGGCAAAATACATCTGATAGTGCGGCACCAGTTTGCCGTGCAGACGTTTGCCTTCGCCGTAAATGCCGATATCGCCGGTTTCGGGTTGCGCGCAACCGTTGTGGCAGCCGGAAACACGTATGTTCAAATCGGCGCGCCCGCCGGAAAGCTCGGGTGCTGCCACCATGCTGGCAGTGATGCCGAGGCGGCAAGTCGATGCGCCGGGGCAAGCCACTATGTTGTCGCCTGCTTTCGGCTCGCGCAGTCCGAGTGCGGCCAAGCCCATGCGCAGCACGGTCACTTTATCTTGCGGCACATTGAAAATGGTCAGGTTCTGGTCCTGCGAAGTGCGAATCTCGTTCAAGCCATGTGCGCGTAACAACGCGGCAATCCCGCGCAACTGCGCCGGTTTGATATCGCCTATCGGCAAAGCAATCGGGAACACGGACAGACCAGCCTGACGTTGCGCCAACAGCTTGCGCGGCGCGCCCTGCCCGGGAGCCTGGCCGCCTGTTTGCGCACGCCACTCACCTTTCGGATACGGTTGATCGGCGAGTGCCTGTCTGGTGCGCTCGTATTCTTCGCGGTACTTTTCCCGGAAGCCGTCCACGCCGAAACGCTCGACCAGGAACTTGATGCGTGATTTCGCGCGCTTGGTCCGGTCGGAGTATTTGTTGTGCAGCGTCACCAAAGCCTCGATCGCGAACAACAGCTCATGTTCCTGAATAAATTCCTCGACCACGATCGCCTCGCGCGGCTTGTGCCCCAACCCGCCGGCAGCCCTGACCATAAAGCCGTGCTGACCGTTTTTATTGACCGCAACCACGCCGCAATCGTGCAGCATGGCTTGCGCGCAATCCGTTTCGCAAGCCGAGAAACTGATCTTGAATTTGCGCGGCATTTGCTGGTTCAGCGGGTTGCGCAAAAAGTGCTTCACCACACCATCGAGATGTTTAGTCACATCGACATGTTCACGCGGGCATACACCGGACATGCTGCAAGCCGTAATATTGCGCACGGTATTGCTGCACGCCTCGCGCGTGGTCATGCCGACCTTGGCCAGGCGGCGCATCGCAGCGGGTGTGCTGTCGAGCGGGATGAAATGAATCTGGATGGATTGGCGCGTGGTGACATGCGCAATTCCCCTTTCCGAGTAAGTCTCGGTGACATCCGCAACTGCATCCAGTTGCTCTGCCGACAAACGTCCGCCGGGCACCTTGATGCGCAGCATGTACAAATCCGGCTGGCGCTGTCCATAGACGCCATGCTGCAAACGTGCCGCTGTCAGGCGATCAACGTCCATGCCACCTTTGTTGAAGGTTTGAAGGTCGTGTTCGAAGCGGTTAATTTCTTCCAGGTCGGATAAATTTTGCATATTTATACTCATCGTGCTTTTCCTTTAATTTCAGCTTTATATTGGTTAATGCAGCGCCATCCTGGCGCCGATAATTAGCAGCATGGTCGCCAGCAGAGGACGTAATACTTTTTCCGGCACCTTTGCACTCAGATGACTTCCGAAATATATTCCCGGCAACGAGCCAAGCAGCAAACTGCCCAGCAGCACCATATCCACGGTGCCCAATGCCATGTGCCCCATACCGGCCAACGCGGTCAGCGGAACAGCATGGACAATGTCGGTACCCACCACCTTCACCGCCGGCATGCGCGGATACAGGAACAACAATGCGACTGTTCCCAGCACGCCCGCGCCAACCGAAGAAATCGTCACCAGCACCCCGACGACAAGGCCCGTCGCAATCGTCGCGGCGGGCAGGTAGCGGTGATGCAATTCGTACACCGTGCCATCCTTGCGCCGGGCAATTTTCTTGATCTGTTCTTTCAGCAACAGCGCGGCGGCTGTCAGCAACAGCGCTACGCTCAACATGCTGGTCACCAGGCTGCGCAATGTCTTCTCGTCCAGCGCCAGATATTTCAACAGGGCTATCGTGACCACAGCAGCGGGCAAACTGCCCAAACCGAGCAGCCCAACCACTTTCCAGTCCACCGAGCCGCGCCTGCCATGCACCCAGCCGCCCAGCGACTTGGTCAGCGACGCATACAGCAGGTCGGTACCGACTGCGGTCGCCGGGGAAACGCCGAAGACCAGCACCAGCAGCGGCGTCATCAGCGAGCCTCCGCCAACGCCTGTAATCCCGACAACAAATCCGACTAAAAAACCGGATAATGTGTACATCCAATCCACTTGCGCCACCTTTCAATACATCGATGGCGCGCATTCTAGTTTGCCGGCCTTATATTCCTAAATACTTTTATGTTAGAATTTTATAACCTTAGAATATATAGAGGAGATTGCCATGAATTTACAGCAACTGCGTTATCTGAATGAAATCGTGCGGCAGGGGCTGAAAATATCCGACGCCGCGGCTGCGCTGTATACCTCTCAGCCCGGCATCAGCAAGCAGATCAAGCTGCTGGAAGAAGAACTGGGCATCGAGATCTTTGTGCGCAACGGCAAGCGCATCGTTGCCATCACCGAACCCGGCAAAGCCGTGCTGGCCATCGCCCAGCGCATGCTGCACGACGCTGGAAATCTTAAACAGGTAGCGCAGGAATTTCACTCGCAGGACAGCGGCCACCTGACCATCGCCACCACCCACACCCAGGCGCGCTACGCCTTACCGCCGACCGTCAAGCAATTCATCAAACGCTATCCCGGCGTGTTGCTGGGGCTGCATCAGGGCAACCCGACCCAGATTGCCGAGCAGGTATTGAGCGGCGAGGCGGATATCGGAATCGCCACCGAAAGCCTGTCGCTATATGACGACCTCGTGACGCTGCCGTGCTACGAATGGAACCATTGCGTCATTACACCGCTGCATCACCCGTTGCTGGAGGAGAAGAAGCTGACGCTGGCGAAGATAGCGCAATACCCGATCATCACTTACGATTTTGCATTCAGCGGACGCGGCAAGATCAATGCCGCGTTCGAAGCCGCGAATATCCAGCCCAATATCGCGCTGACCGCAATTGATGCGGACGTGATCAAGACCTATGTGGAATTGGGGTTGGGCATCGGCATCCTGGCGAAAATGGCCTTCATCCCGGAGCGCGACAAGCACCTGCGCATGATGGATGCCGGGCACCTGTTCAAGCCCAGCACCACGCGGATTGCGATACGCAAGAACGAATACCTGCGCGGCTACACCTACGACTTCATCGAGTTATTCGCGCCGCACCTGACCCGCGAAGTGGTTGCCAAAGCGATGCACGTTTCACCTGTGGCCGAGTAAAACGCAAATGAATTTCTTGATGCTGGCAAAAAATAAAAGCTTATGCATGAGTATGCTGCTTGCCGGCATGTTAGCGGCCTGCGCTCCGGGCATTCCCCCGCAAATGCCGGCGGAGATCACGCACGCACCTGCGGGTTTTCCCGAAGCCCATTACCTCCAGGCCAAGGCGCTGGGCAAAAAGATACTGCGCGTGGATTCCGCGAACTCACTGGTTGTCATCGAGGTGCGTCGCGCCGGTACGTTTGCTCGCCTTGGACATGACCATATCGTCGCAAGCCACCATGTGAGCGGCTATGTCTCTGCAGAAGAAGGGATGGCAGACTTTTACGTTCCACTCGAACAACTGGTCGTGGATGAGCCGAGGTTGCGTACCGAGGCGGGGTTCGACACGCAACCTTCACCGGAAGCGATCGAAGGCACTCGCCACAACATGTTGAAACAAACTCTCGACGCCGAACATTTTCCTTATGCGCTGATACACGCCACTTGGGCAGATGCCAATCGCCGCACGTTGAACGTGTCGATCACGCTGCATGGCGTAACGCGCAGCTTTGAAGTTCCGGTGCAAATGGAAACCGTTCGCGATGGGATCGCCGTTGATGGAAAGATGTTGTTGAATCAAACCGATTTTGGTATTGCTCCGCTCTCGGTACTCGGAGGGGCGATTCAGGTTCAGGATAAACTGGATTTGCGATTTCATATTGTTGCGCAAGGTAATTGGTCTGGCGGCAGAGTGCGCGATAGCGTACTCAACAAAGGCCGTTCGCCCTGAGCTTGTCGAAGGGTCGCCGCAAAGCGGCTGGCGCTTTAAGACAACGCAAAAACAAAGTCAAAACCGCCGGGGGTAGCCCGGCAGCTAGTCACTTTTTCTTGCTTCGCCAAAGAAAAAGTAACCAAAAAGAAGGCGACCCCGGTTTGCCGCCGCTTCGCGGTTCCCTGCGTTGCTCGACTGGTCAGGCGGCTGCGGAACTCGCGCTACGCGCTCAAACAGTCCTCACCGAAACCCCCTGACCAGCCTGCGCTACTCGGCGGCGCACAGGGGATGAAAAGCAAAATCCTAAAAGCGTAAATTCGGATGGGCAACAAGTTGCCCATCCGACCGGGCTATTTGTAGATAGCCAAAACAATTCGACTCCGGTACATTGACGCCTCACATAATCTATTTGATTTCTGTATGGAATAAGAGAACTCGCCATGACAATCCCATTTGAACCAACACGATCCTATGTCTACAACGCGGCTCGTTACGAGCTGCTTCCAAAAATTGAGGAAATTGCTCACGACTTTGGAGATGAACCATTTCTTCTTCGCGATATTACTAAACGACTGTTGGCTGAAACATACACACAGGAGCAACTCGATACCCGCGTCAAGAAGGCCAAATCTGATGCAACTGAGAAAATAAGTACCATCTTTGGATTCTATGTTCCGTTCCTTGCGGAGAACCTGCGTGTTTTTGAGAACGTTGGAGGCGGACTTTTTAAGAATTATTCTCTGGACGAAGAGCTTGCTGAAGCTGACGCAGTAGCTACTGACGTTACGTCGAATGACTCCGGTATCATCTACGCGTATAGCTTTCCATCTATCATCAAGGCCGAGATTAAATTTCCCATCAAGGTAGGCCTTACTACCACCGGAGATGCCGAAGCTAGGGTCACGCAGCAGTGTAAGCAAACCTGCTGCTTTGAGTATCCGGTCATTCTCAAAACGTGGGAAGTTCAACGAGTCGCGGTAATAGAAGACGCAATTCACTCAATCCTAGAAGCTCGTGGTTCCAAGCGCAAAGCACCTGGAACTGAATGGTTTGACACGACTGTTATCGAAGTTGAGTCTATCCTTAATTTCATTCAACAAGCACGGTAGGGTGGGCACCCTGTGCCCACGCAGCAGTTCAAGAGTTGGTGGGCAACTTGTTGCCCACCCTACTTCGCTGCTTTACGGTTTTGGGTTTCCGCTTTTCCTCCCCTGAGCGCCGCCGAGTAGCGCAGGCTGGTCAGGGGGTTTCGGCGAGGACTGTCTGAGCGCGTAGCGCGAGTTCCGCAGCCGCCTGACCAGTCGAGCAACGCAGGGAACCGCGAAGCGGCGGCAAACCGGGGTCGCCTTCTTTTTGGTTACTTTATCTTGGCGAAGCAAGAAAAAGTGACTAGCTGCCGGGCTACCCCCGGCGACGTTGATTTTGATTGTTGAGCTCACTACACCCTTCGACAAGCTCAGGGCGAGCGGCTTAATTAAGTATGAGGTTTGATTGAACAACCCGATTGAAAATACAAAAATCGTCGAAGTCGCCGCCGCTGTCCTGCAACGCCCCGACAACTCCTTCCTCCTCGCCCAACGCCCCCCCGGCAAAATCTGGGCCGGCTACTGGGAATTTCCCGGCGGCAAGATCGAACCTGGCGAAACGCCCTACCATGCTCTGGTGCGCGAGTTGCGCGAGGAGCTGGGCATCGAGGTGCAGACCGCCTACCCTTGGATTACCCGGGTGTTCACTTATCCCCATGCAACCGTGCGGCTGAATTTTTTCCGCGTGACGGCATGGAACGGCGAGCTGCATCCGCATGAGGGGCAGGAGTTTGCGTGGCAACGCCCCCCGGATATTTATCCAACGCAGGATACTTCGGTTTCGTCGTTCCCTCAAAAGCGAAAACCCAGTTTAATTAAATCGCTGGATTCCCGCCTGCGCGGGAATGACGGCATTACGGTTTCTCCTTTACTGCCTGCCAACGCGCCGATCCTTCGCGCGCTGGAGTTGCCTGCGTTGTACGCGATCAGCAATGCCGCCGAACTGGGCGAGGAGGAATTCCTGCGGCGGCTGGAGGCCGCGCTGCATAACGGTTTGCGGCTGGTGCAGTTGCGCGAGAAGAATCTTTCGCGCGAGGCGATGAGGGAGCTGGCGCTGAAAATGCTGCCGCTGGTGCGGCAACATGGTGCGCACCTGCTGATCAATGCCGACATCGAACTAGCCCATGAAATCGGGGCGGACGGAGTGCAGCTTACCGGCGCCCAATTGGCGGATTTCCGGCACAGGCCGGAAGTGGATTGGTGCGCGGCTTCCTGCCACAGCGCGGAAGAGTTGCGCCGTGCCGAGGTATTGGGTTGCGACTTCGCGTTATTGAGTCCGGTGCTGCCGACCAAATCTCATCCGGGTGCGCCGCATCTGGGCTGGGAGGGTTTCGCTGCAATCGCGACCGGCTCATCCATTCCGGTGTATGCGCTGGGTGGCCTGACCCCCGCTGACATGCAGACCGCCTGGCAGCACGGCGCGCATGGCGTGGCGCTATTACGTCAAGCCTGGTAAGGCGGCTCGGAAAATTCTTGTTCTTCTGTTGGCTGCGCAACGCGATATTCTTCGCTGGCCCATTTTCCCAGGTCGATCAGCTTGCAGCGTTCGCTGCAAAACGGACGATAACGATTGTTGGTATCCCATTGATGTTCAATACCGCAATGCGGACAGGATACAACCGGCGGGGATTTGTTTGGCATTATCAGGGGAGGCTGCAAAAGATCATGTCGAATGGCACGTCATATTCGACCTGCGTTGATTTTGCGGCATAGTCCGCCGCAATGAATCGGATATTCAGCGCGTATTTGTTTGCACTGACTTCGGGCGTGCAGGCCAACTCGTTATCCAGGCGGACACGCAATATCTGTGCAACACGCCCCCCCTGCATTTGCTGGAAGGCACCGTGATGTGCAGTGAAATGAAAGCCCTTGCAGTTCTCGCGGATTAACCGCAGGATGATTTTTACCCCGGCATGTATAGGCTCGAGCGGGGCCAACCATGTTTGCAGGCTTTCACGCCGCAAGCTGGCATCCTGCTGCTGCCAATAGTGATAGGAAGGCAGGTCAAATTCGCAGGTTCCGCCAGGCATGTTGGCGCGCTGCTTGATGCCCATCAGCCATTCGTTTTCGCGCAGACGCTGGCCGGTTTTGCCTGTTGTGGAATGCAGGTCTGCGGAAGCTCTGTCAATATCAGCAAGGACAGCTTCAAGCGCGTCTTCAATAATATCTGGATTGTTATGCAGGTTGGAAAGCACGCGTTTCTGGCGCTCCAGTTCCTGTAATAGTTCGGATTTCAAGTCGGCGCGGCTGGCCACTTCAAGTATCTCGAACATGGTAAGCAACGCGGCATGGTGATCCATGCATTGATCATGCACGGTAAAGTGCGCCATGCGTGCGAACAAGCCCTCAAGGCGCAACATGGTGCGCACTTTTTCGTTGAGAGGAAATTCATAGTCGATCACTGCGGTAAGGTTGAGTAAATATAATTACGAAAGATATATGGGATTTCCTTGTGCCGTCAATTACTGTTTTGCATTTTTGTGTAGCGCTCATGAAGAACGGCGACCTGCCCTGCCAGGTTTTCCAGGGTGGTATCGTTGCGTATTACGTCGTCAGCCAGACGCAGCCGGTCGGCGCGCAGGGTTTGCAGGGCAATGATGGCGCGCACTTCCCCTTCTTTCATGCGGCTGCGCCCGATGACTCGGGCAATCTGGGTATTTTCTTCGCAATCCACCACCAGTACGCGCTGCACCAGTTGCCGGTAGGCTGGGCTTTCCGGCAGCAGCGGCACGACAACGAGGATGTAGGGTTTGGCCTGCAATTGCCGCAACTGTGTTTTGGCCTGCTCGAGTATCAGGGGGTGCAGAATCTGTTCCAGACGCTGTTTGGCGGCGGCGTCCGAAAAAACCAGCCCGCGCATTCTTACGCGGTCCAATGCCCCATCATCCGTGAGGTAATCGTTGCCGAAGCCGGCACGGATCGCCGCAATGGCCCCGCCGCCGGGTTGCGTCAAGAGGTGGGAGATAGCGTCCGTATCTACGATGCCGGCGCCGTGTTCCGCGAACAGCGCGGCTACGGTACTTTTGCCGCTGCCTATTCCTCCGGTGAGTCCAACAACCAGGTTCATGGGACGGCGAGCAATTTCAGGTAACCCTGTGTCAGTGTTTGCCCCCAGAATAGAGCGATCAGTCCTCCGCCTGCCAGATACGGGCCAAAAGGAATAGGGATGTTGCGGCCATGCTTGAGCACCACAATCAAGGTGATGCCAACTACTGCGCCAACCAGGGAGGACAACATGATGATCAGTGGCAACATTTGCCAACCCATCCAGGCACCCAGCGCGGCGAGCAGCTTGAAATCGCCGTAGCCCATACCTTCCTTGCCGGTGATGAGCTTGAACAGCCAGTACACGCTCCACAACGCAAGGTAACCTATCATTGCGCCCAGCACCGCGCTATTCATATCGGTAAAAGTTCCGAACAGGTTGAGCAGCAAGCCCACCCAGAGCAGCGGCAGGGTGATGTCATCCGGCAGCAATTGCGTATCGAAGTCGATTGCCGTAAGTGCCAGCAATGCCCAGATAAGCAACAGCGCCCCGGCTGCAGTCATCCCAAAACCAAAGCGCCATGCCGCATAGGCGCACAGAAGTCCGCTGATCGTCTCAATTATCGGATAGCGCGGCGATATTGCCGTTCCACAACCCTTGCATTTGCCGCGCAACAGCAGGTAACTGACAACCGGAATATTTTCCCAAGCGCTGATAGCGTGATTGCAATGCGGACAGGCTGAGCCCGGAACCATGAGGTTGTAAGGCGAGGTAGGTGCAGGCTCTTCCCCACGCAATTCGGCGCATTGTTGCTGCCAGCCGATTTCCAGCATTTTCGGCAAACGATGAATCACCACGTTGAGAAAACTGCCGACCATAAGCCCAAGGATCAGGCTCGCAACAACAAATGCGGCGGGAATATCCTGCAACAACCCGAAAAAACTCATTGGGTCAGTGGTTGAGGGCTGGTGAGAGAGTGACGCAGAGTAATATTCCGAACAATGCTTCTATATCTCATACCTTGCACCCTGTAACTAGTACTTTTCACCTGAGCTCCCATTAAATCGCCTGGCCCATCATGAAGATTGGCAGATACATCGCGATCACCATGCCGCCGATCAGCGTGCCTAGCACGACCATAATGACTGGTTCCATCAAACTTGATATGGCTGCAACCGCTTCATCCACCTCGGCCTCAAAGAAGTCGGCCACTTTGCTGAGCATGCCGTCCAGCGAGCCAGCCTCTTCACCGATTGAGCACATTTGCAGCACCATGCTCGGGAATAGCCCGGTTTTTTCCATTGCTACGGTCAAGCCGCTTCCAGAGCTGACATCGCGTTGAATTTCCTTGGTAGCATTAAAATACACCACATTGCCTGCCGCACCGGCAACCGACTCAAGTGCATCGACCAAAGGCACACCGGCAGCAAACATGGTGGATAGCGTACGGGTCCAGCGGGCAATAACGGCTTTGCGGATTAGCCCGCCAAAAATTGGCATTTTCAGCATCAACCTGTCCATGGCATCCTGAACTTTTTTGCTGCGTTTCCAGAAATACAGGAAAGTGTAAAGGCCTCCGCCGACCACACTGAAAATCAGCCACCAATAAGCCACGAAAACATCGGAAATTTTCATGAGCACCAATGTCGGCGTCGGCAACTTCGCGCCAAAGCCTTCGAACAATTCCTTGAACGCAGGGATCACGAAAATCATGATTACGGCGGTGATGATGAACGCTATCACAATAATGGAAATTGGATAGGTCAGAGCTCCTTTAATCTTGCTTTTGAGAGCCTCAGTTTTTTCCATGTAGGATGCCAGACGCTCCAGCAGCGCATCAAGAATACCCGCCGCCTCACCCGCTCCAATCAGGTTGCAATACAGGGCATTGAAATACAGTGGGAATTTCAAGAAGGCCTGTTGCAGGCTGCTGCCGGTTTCTACGTCGGTTTTGATATCCATCAGCAGTTTTGCCACGGAGGGATTGTCATGCCCTTTGCCCACGATATCGAAAGCTTGCAGCAAAGGTACCCCCGATTTCATCATGACGGCAAGTTGGCGGGTAAATAGCGTAATATCTTTGGGAGTAATGGCCTTGCCGCTGGTTTTCTCGCGTTTTATTTTTGTGACGTTAATCCCTTGGCGACGCAGATTGGTGGATACGATTGACTCGCCAGGCGCTCGCATAACACCTTTGGCCGGCTTGCCGGTTTTGTCAGTCCCTACCCACGCATAAGAATATTCTTTTACTTTTGCTTTTGCTTTTTGATCTTTTGGTGCGACAGCCATTGAGCCCCCCTTGCGTCACTATCTAATGCTGGCAGGCATGATGCCGAGCTTTACGTCTCTTGTAAAGGTATGTTTTCTATGGTTGATTTTTTGGTTGCGCCGGAAAAATGCGCGCCACCTTCACGGTTCGATCCTGCATCTGAATGATTTCTATCGGGTAGCCTGCAATTTTCAGGCTGGTGCCGGCCTCGGGTATGTCTTCGAGATGTTCCAGAATCAAACCATTGAGTGTCTTGGCGTTATCCAGCGGAAGATTCAATCCCAGTTTACGGTTCAGCTCGCGCAAGCTGCTACCGCCCTCCAGCAACAAACTGCCATCCTCGTGGCGTAAAAACTTGCCGGTGTGAGATGGGGATTGCGTGGTGAACTCTCCGACAATTTCCTCCAGAATGTTCTCCAGCGTCACCAATCCAAGCAACTCGCCATATTCATCCACCACCAAGCCCAGGCGCGTATGGCGCTCCTGGAACTGCTGGAGTTGCTTGAGCAGCGGCGTGTCGGATGGAATGAAATACGGTTCGTTAAGCGCATCACGCAACTGCGCCAGGTCGAGCGTTGGTTCTTGCAGCAGTGCCGGCGCCCGCTTGATATGCAGGATGCCGATTATGTTGCTTTGTATGTCTGCATAAACCGGCAACAACGTATGGTGGCAAGTAATGATTTGCTGGCGCAGTTCGTTTGCGCCAGCATTGATGTTCAGCGCCTCAATAAGGTTCCTCGGGATCATCACGTCGTTCACGGTGATGCGCTCCAGATCAACAAGGTTGAGCAGCATCTTCTGATGCTTGCGCGGCAGGAAATGCTCGGCATCCAGCACCAATCCACGCAATTCCTCTATCGTCATTTTTTGCTTGCTCTGATCGGTCTGTATCTTTATCCGCAGCAACCAAAGCAGCCCGCGCACAATCGCGGTGGCAACCGAAACGACCGGGTGAAACAGCTTGACCAGCGGGGAAAGCAAATAACTGGAAGGCAGCGCGATACGCTCGGGGTGGCTGGCAGCAACAATCTTGGGCATGATTTCGCTGAACACCAGCAACACAAAAGCGATAACGAGTGTGCCGATCAGCATGGCCAGTTCGTTATGTCCGAACAGGCGCAGGATGATAATTTCAGTCAGCGTGGCGGCTGCCACATTAAGCAGCGTATTGCCAAGCAGAATGGAGCCGAGCAGCTTGTCTACTTTGCCCAATAATTCGGCGGTGAGCTTGGCACTTTTGTTGCCCTTGCGCACCAGATGATTGAGGCGATGGCGGTTAATTGCCATCATGCTGGTTTCCGAACCGGAAAAAAATCCGCTAAAAATAAGCATTAGCACCAGTAAGCCAAACAGCGTCAGCAGTGAAAACTCGTTCAAGTTATTTTATGGTCTTATGCGGTATTTGAGTATCATAGAGGGCAGCCACAGGTGTCAAGGCATTATGCATACTGCCCCTTGCGGTAGCTCCACAGCAACATGGCGACTCCAGCGGCTACCATCGGCAAACTCAACCATTGCCCCATGCTGATACCAAAGGTCATCAGGCCGAAGATGCCGTCATCGGGGTTGCGCGTGAATTCGCCGAGAAAACGGAAGCAGCCATAGCCGATCAGGAATAATCCGGATACTGCGCCGACAGGGCGCGGCTTGCGCGCATACAACCACAGCAGGACGAACAGCAGAACGCCTTCCAATGCGAACTCGTAAAGCTGCGAAGGATGGCGCGGCAGGTTGTCCACTTTAGGAAAAATCATCGCCCAAGGCACATCGGACGGCCTTCCCCACAATTCGCCGTTGATAAAATTGCCGATACGTCCAAAGGCTAGCCCGGGAGGCACCAGCGGTGCGATGAAGTCGGTCAGTTGCAGCAAACGTAATTGATGCTTCTGCGCGAACCATGCCATTGCTATCAGCGCACCGAGAAAGCCGCCGTGAAACGACATGCCTCCTTCCCAGACCGCAAAAATTTTGAGCGGATGTGAGAAGTAGTAGCCGGGGCTGTAGAACAGCACCTCGCCCAAACGCCCCCCAATAATCACACCAAGCACGCCATAGAACAGCATGTCGTCGAGCAGTTTATTATCGACAATGGAAAGATGGGCTGTGGAATTGTTATGCGCTTTCCCCTTGGCGCCTTGAGTCTTGAGTTTTGGGGCTTGCACCTTGTTTAACATGGCGATGCGTTTGCGCCCCAGCCACAGAAAAGTCATAAAACCGGCAAGGTACATCAGGCCATACCAGTGTATGGCAAGCGGGCCGAGTTGCAGGGCGACAGGGTTGAATTGTGGATGAATGAGCATGGATAAAACCTCTGCACAACTACTGCGCTTGTTGATGCTGCGTTAAAAAATGGTTCAAAATTCTCATGTACAAAAGTACATTCCGGTTTCTCACCATTTTTTGCCTTGCCTCAACTGCGCTCGCTACGTTGTGCAGAGGTTTTATGGTGGGATCGGTTAGAATTAACTGCTCAATTATACGTGCGCTTTTACTTTTAAAGAGAGACATCATGCCCGCATACCGTTCCCGCACCTCAACCCATGGCCGCAACATGGCCGGCGCCCGCGCCCTGTGGCGCGCCACCGGCATGACCGAAGGCGACTTCGGCAAACCGATCATCGCCATCGCCAACTCGTTCACCCAGTTCGTGCCCGGCCACGTACACCTCAAGGACATGGGACAACTGGTGGCGCGCGAGATCGAAAAGGCGGGCGGCATCGCCAAGGAATTCAATACCATTGCGGTGGATGACGGCATCGCGATGGGACATGCCGGGATGCTGTATTCACTGCCGAGCCGCGAACTTATCGCCGACAGCGTGGAATACATGGTCAACGCGCATTGCGCCGACGCGCTGGTGTGCATTTCCAACTGCGACAAGATCACGCCGGGCATGCTGATGGCAGCGATGCGGTTAAACATTCCGGTGGTGTTTGTCTCCGGCGGACCGATGGAGGCCGGCAAGGTCAATTGGCAGGGCAAGACCATCGGGCTGGACTTGGTGGATGCGATGGTCGCAGCGGCGGACGACAAAGTCAGCGCCGCAGAATGCGAAGCGATCGAGCGCTCAGCCTGCCCGACCTGCGGCTCCTGCTCCGGCATGTTCACCGCCAATTCGATGAACTGCCTGGCCGAGGCGCTGGGATTGGCGCTACCCGGCAACGGCTCGCTGGTGGCGACGCACGCAGAGCGCAAGCAGCTGTTCCTGCGCGCCGGGCGCCTGATTGTCGAGCTGTGCCGACGTTACTACGAGCAGGATGACACCAGTGTCCTGCCGCGTTCCATCGCCACTTTCGATGCGTTCGAGAATGCGATGACGCTGGATATTTCGATGGGCGGCTCGACCAATACCGTGCTGCATCTGCTGGCGATCGCGCAGGAAGCGGAAGTAGCCTTTACCATGAAAGACATGGATCGCCTGTCGCGCCATGTGCCAACCCTGTGCAAGGTTGCACCCTCCTCCGAATACCACATGGAAGACGTGCATCGCGCCGGTGGCATTGCGGCGATCCTCGGCGAGCTGGACCGCGCCGGGCTGCTGCATGCCGGCGCCAGAACGATACACAGCCCGACCCTGCGCGATGCGCTCAAACAGTGGGACATCGCTCAGACCGGCGACGAAGAAGTGAAGCAATTCTTCCGCGCGGCGCCCGGCGGCATCAGCACCACCATCGCGTTCTCGCAGTCCGTGCACTACCCGGAACTGGATGCCGACCGCAGTAATGGCTGCATCCGCGACAAGGCGCATGCCTACTCGCAGGACGGCGGATTGGCAGTGCTGCACGGCAACATCGCCATGGATGGCTGCATCGTGAAAACCGCCGGTGTAGACGAAAGCATCATGAAATTCACCGGACGTGCGCGCGTGTTCGAAAGCCAGGACGATGCGGTGGCGGGCATTCTTGCCGACCGGGTCGTGGCGGGCGACGTGGTGGTGATCCGCTATGAAGGACCGAAGGGCGGGCCGGGAATGCAGGAAATGCTCTATCCCACCAGCTACCTGAAATCGAAAGAGTTGGGCAAGGTGTGCGCCCTGCTTACCGACGGGCGTTTTTCAGGCGGCACCTCGGGTCTGAGCATCGGCCATGTTTCGCCGGAAGCCGCGCAGGGCGGTGCCATCGGCCTGGTGGAAGAGGGCGACACCATCGTCATCGACATTCCGCAACGCAGCATCACGCTGGCGGTGTCCGATGCGGAAATGCAGCGCCGCCGCACCACGATGGAGGCGAAAGGCGGCAAGGCCTGGCAGCCGGTTAACCGCCAACGGCAGGTGTCCGCCGCGCTGCGCGCCTACGCCGCGATGACTACATCTGCCGACAAGGGCGCGGTACGCGATGTGACACAAATCGAGAAGAGATCGGCATGACTGCTGCACAGCCATTGAACGCGCACTTCGGCATCGACGGGCAATTGGTTTTCCGTGAGGATGCCAGCGGGCTGGTCATCGCGGAAATCGGCAATGCACAGGCAACGGCTTCGCTGTGCTTGCAGGGCGCGCACCTGATGACATGGCAGCCCAGGGGCCAGGCCGTGCCGGTGATATGGCTATCTCGCGATGCCAAACTGGCGGCTGGGAAATCGATACGCGGCGGTGTGCCGGTATGCTGGCCTTGGTTCGGCGCACATGCTTCCGAAGCAACTTTTCCTGGCCACGGCTACGCGCGTACTGTGCCCTGGCAAGTGATCGAATCCGGCACTGAGTCGGACGGCGCAACGCGCCTGACATTGCGCCTTGTCGAAAGCGAAAAAACCCGGGCACAGTGGCCACATTCCTGCAAACTTGAACTGACCGTAATCGTTGGCGAAATGCTGCGCATGGAACTATCCACCGAAAACACCGGGGATTCCGATTTTGTGATCAGCGAGGCCTTGCATGCTTATTTCCGGATCGGCGACATCGGCGCAGTGCGTGTGTCCGGTTTGGCAGGCTGCGATTACTGGGACAAAGTGGGCGGCTCGACGCTCAAAAAGCAGGGTGGCACAATTCAATTTGCGGGTGAGACCGATCGTGTGTACATCAACACCGACGCGGAATGCGTCATCGAAGACGTCAAGCTGAAGCGGCGCATTCGTATCGCGAAATCCGGCAGTATTTCCACCGTGGTATGGACACCGTGGACGGTAAAGGCCGACAAGATGGGCGACCTGGGGCAGCCGGACGGCTGGCGCGAAATGGTGTGCGTGGAATCGGCCAATGCATTTGAAAATGCCGTCAAGGTCGCGGCGGGCGCCAAACATACCCTCATAGTCGAATATCGCGCCGAACCCTTGTAGCCCTTAAAAAGTCAACAAGCCGCCAGCCCAAAAGTTAGTGAGGCGAATCGTAAGATTCTGGCAAGATTTGTGTTGTCTTCGTAATAAACTGTCAACGCCACGCAGCATGATTGCGTTATTGCCTGGCTGTCTACAAGTTGATTGCATAGCAAACCGGCGACTTGGTCGAGTGGCTATGCAAAGTAGGTAGAGTTGTTTAGAATCGCCAATGGAGGCTGGACCTTCGAATATTATAATATTTATTAATCACGAATCAAGGAGAAAACATGAAGTCTATTATCGTTAGCATGGTTGCAGCAGCAGGTTTGATGGTCGCAGGTAGCGCGTTGGCAGTCGATATGCCTGATCTTGCCAAGAAGAATAGCTGCGTGGCTTGCCATGCAATTGACAAGAAGCTGGTTGGCCCGGCTTGGATGGAAGTTTCAAAAAAATATAAGGGCGACGCAAGCGCTAAGGATAAATTGTCTGCCAAGATATTAAAAGGCGGCAGCGGCAACTGGGGTACGATGCCTATGCCAGCTAACCCAAAGATCAGCGATGCTGATCGTGCTGCATTGGCAGACTTCGTTCTGGGCTTGGCAAAGTAAGCTTGACCCAAGAGCATCTGGAGAAATCCTCAAAAAAGCCGGCGTGAGCCGGCTTTTTTGTTTGATCGCACGTAAAATTGACAAGCCACGAGCCGCCTCTGCATAATCTGCGCGCTTTCCTGAAGGGATTAACCATGTCATTTTATTCTGCTCGTTCGTTATTGTTTGCCGCTATCACAATGGCCCTACTAGGATGTGAGAAACCAGCCACACCGGGCCAAAACATCTCAGGGGAACTGATCGTGCGCATCGGTGCATCGGCACCCCTGACCGGGCCACAGGCACACATCGGCAAGGACAATGAAAGCGGCACGCGCATGGCGGTAGACGACGCCAACTCCAAGGGCATTGTGATCGGCGGGCGTAAGATACATTTCGAACTGATCAGCGAAGATGACCAGGCCGACCCCAGGACCGCCACCATCGTCGCGCAGAAGCTGGTGGACAACAAAGTCAGCGGGGTGATCGGGCACCTCAATTCCGGCACGACGATTCCCGCATCGAGAATCTACAACGACAACGGCATCGTGCAGATTTCGCCTTCGGCCACCGCCACCGCCTATACCGCGCAGGGCTTCAAAACTGCATTCCGTGTGATGGCGAATGACGCGCAGCAAGGCCGCGTGCTGGGCGAATACGCAACGAAGAATCTTGGCGCAAAAAAAATTGCGGTAATTGATGACCGTACCGGGTACGGGCAAGGTTTGGCGGACGAATTCATCAAATCCGCACAGGCCAATGGTGCACAAATCGTGGCGCATGAATACACCAACGACAAGGCATATGACTTCACAGCAGTGCTGACTGCGGTAAAGGGCAAGCAGCCCGATCTGTTGTTTTACGCCGGGATGGATCCGCAGGCGGGGCCGATGGCAAAGCAGATCAAAACCCTCGCGATGAAACTGAATTTCATGATGGGTGACGGCGGTTATACCCCGCAATTCATCAAGCTGGCGGGCGATGCCGCAGAAGGCAGCTATGCCTCGCTGCCTGGCGTGCCACTGGACAAAATGCCGGGCGGAAAGGATTTCGAAAAGCGTTTTGTCGCAAAGTATCAGCCTATCCAGTTATATGCGCCGTATTGTTACGATGCGGTAAATGTGATGATCGCCGCAATGCAGAAAGCCGATTCGGTGGAGCCTGCAAAATACCTGCCCGCCCTCGCCGGCATTTCGCATGACGGAGCAACGGCAAGAATACAGTTCGATGAAAAAGGCGACCTGAAGGGCGGCGCCAT
This sequence comes from Nitrosomonadales bacterium, assembly GCA_023259055.1. GTDB lineage: Bacteria > Pseudomonadota > Gammaproteobacteria > Burkholderiales > Gallionellaceae > Gallionella. Next base: position 99,754 of record JAHFQZ010000004.1, on the reverse strand, counting down.
CACCCTGTACCAAGTGCAACAGGGCAAGTGGCAGCCGCTGGAAACACTGGGTGCAGCCACAACGGCGGCACATTAATGCCGCGTCGATAAAACATTAAACGACACGCCCGCGTGTCGTTTTTGTTTGCAAACTATGGAAATTTTCCTACAACAGATAATCAACGGCCTCGTGCAAGGCAGTGTCTATGCGCTGGTCGCGCTTGGCTACACGATGGTGTACGGCATTCTCGGCCTGATCAACTTTGCGCATGGCGAAATAGTGATGATAGGCGCGATGCTGGCAATCTCCTCACTGACCGCATTGCTGGGTATCGGTACGCCGCCGCTGTTGGCATTGCCGCTCAGCATCGGATTGGCGATGCTGGGCTGCATGGCGCTGGGTTACAGCATCGAGCGCATCGCCTACCGCCCGTTGCGCCACGCGCCGCGCCTCGCTCCGTTGATCACCGCGATTGGCGTATCCATCGTATTGCAGAACCTGGCGATGATGATCTGGGGGCGCGAATACCACTCCTTCCCGCAACTGATCGCCAATGATCCGCACAACATCGGCGGTGCGATCATCAACGATATCCAGATCATTATTTTCGTTCTGGCGCTTGCGATCATGGCCGGGCTGATGCTGCTGGTACACAGAACCAGACTGGGTCGCGCGATGCGCGCGGTGGCCGAGAACCAGCACGCCGCACAGCTGATGGGCGTGGATATCAACCGGGTGATTTCGGTCACCTTCATGTTGGGTTCTGCGCTCGCCGCAGTCGCTGGAATGATGATCAGCGCCAACTACGGGTTGGCGCATTACTACATGGGTTTTCTGCTCGGCCTGAAAGCGTTCACCGCCGCAGTGCTGGGCGGCATCGGAAATCTGCGCGGCGCGATGCTGGGCGGGCTGTTGCTCGGCTTGATCGAAAGTCTGGGCGCGGGCTACATCGGCGCTTTGAGCGGCGGTGTTTTTGGCAGTAACTACCAGGACGTGTTCGCATTCTTTGTGTTGATCGCGGTGCTGGTCTTTCGCCCGTCCGGGTTACTCGGCGAAAAACTGGCGGAGCGCGCATGACAAAAACAAAATTTGCCACAGAGATCACAGAGGACACAGAGATCGCGCAGGTGCCTTTACGCTTCGTGGCTGATGGATCGGTAATCGGCGGGATTCGCGAGTCGGGTGACAAGCAACTCATCGTGGTGTGCCAGAGGCTTCTCTGTGATCTCTGTGTACTCTGTGGCTAACTGATTTTTCCAGAATGAAATTAAATTCAAAATCCAAGTCGCTGCTCGTCGCACTCGCCATCGGACTGCTGCTCATTCCGTTCGTCACCGATACGCTGCTCGGGCGCGGCTGGGTGCGCATAGTGGATTTCGCGATGCTCTACATCATGCTGGCGCTCGGCCTGAATATCGTGGTCGGCTTCGCGGGCCTGCTGGACCTCGGCTACATTGCATTCTTCGGGGTGGGCGCATATTGCTACGCGTTAGCCGGTTCACCGCATCTGGCACTGGCCTTTCCGATGATATTTCCCAATGGAGTACATCTGTCATTCTGGGTAATCCTGCCGCTGGCAGCTTTATTGGCCGGAGGCTTCGGGGTGTTACTCGGCGCACCGACGTTGCGGCTGCGCGGCGACTACCTCGCCATCGTCACGCTGGGTTTCGGCGAGATCATCCGCATCTTTTTGAATAACCTGAATGCGCCGGTCAACCTGACCAACGGCCCGCAGGGCATCAGCCGCATCGACCCAGTCAGTTTGGCGGATGTGCGGCTGAGTGTCACGCAGGAAATCTTTGGTATCTCGCTACCCTCGGTGCATTTGTATTTCTATTTGTTCCTGGCGTTCACCGTGCTGGTGATATTCGCCTCGCAGCGGCTGGAAAAATCCCGTATCGGAAGGGCATGGATGGCGATACGCGAGGACGAGGTCGCCGCCTCGGCGATGGGCATCAATACGCGCAACCTCAAGCTGCTGGCGTTCGCGATGGGCGCGATGTTCGGCGGCGCATCCGGCGCGCTGTTCGCCGGGTTCCAGGGCTTCGTCAGCCCGGAAAGCTTCAGCCTGATGGAATCCATCATGGTGCTGTGCATGGTAGTGCTGGGCGGCATGGGCAACATCGCCGGTGTAATCCTTGGCGGCGTGCTGCTGGCCGTGTTGCCGGAAGTGTTGCGCCACAGCGTCGTGCCGCTGCAACAGGCACTGTTCGGCAAAATGATCGTCGACCCCGAAAGCCTGCGCATGCTGCTGTTCGGCGGCGCGCTGATCGTGATGATGCTGTATCGCCCTGCCGGGCTGCTACCGTCGCGCGTTCGCCGCCGCGAGCTGGATACCGATGAGGTGGTGGAGACGGTATGACAAACACTGCACACTTACTGCAACTCTCCTCCATCGGCAAACAGTTCGGCGGATTGAGCGCGCTGTCCGATGTGTCATTGCACATCCAGCACAGAGAAATTTACGGCCTGATCGGACCGAATGGCGCGGGCAAGACCACCTTGTTCAACGTCATCACCGGGCTGTACCAACCGAGCGCGGGCGAATTCCAGTTCGATGGCAAAAGCTACCAGACATGCAAACCGCATGTCCTGGCAAAGGCCGGTATCGCGCGCACCTTCCAGAACATCCGCCTGTTCGCCAACCTCACCGCGCTGGAAAACGTGATGATAGGCCGCCATGTACGCACCCGTGCGGGCGTGTTCGGCGCATTGCTGCATGACCGCACGACTCGTAACGAGGAACGGGCCATTACCGAACGCGCGCGCGAATTACTGTATTACGTCGGAATAGAAAAACCCGCGCGGACGCTTGCCAAGCATCTATCCTACGGTGAACAACGCCGCCTGGAGATCGCCCGCGCACTGGCCACAGATCCGCTGCTGTTGGCGCTCGACGAGCCCGCTGCCGGCATGAACGCCACCGAAACGGCAAGCCTGAAAACGCTGCTGCAAACCATCCGCAACAGCGGCATCACCGTGCTGCTAATCGAACACGACGTCAAACTCATCATGGGGCTGTGCGACCGCGTCGCGGTGCTCGATTACGGCAAGAAGATCGCCGAGGGCGTGCCGGAAGAAGTCCGCAAAGATCCCGCCGTGATCGCCGCCTATCTCGGCGCTGAACCGGAAGCACACACCTCCGGCTTCGCCCCCCTCGCTTCGCTCTCCCCGCTGGCGGGAGAGGATCCGGGGGAGAGGGTTGTGGACAATGTATAAAATCAACCCTACTCCATTGCTCGAAGTCCGCGACCTGAAAGTCTCCTACGGCGGCATCCAGGCCATAAAAGGCATAGCCCTGCACATCGCCCCGGGCGAACTGGTCGCGCTGATCGGGAGCAACGGCGCTGGCAAAACCACCATGTTGAAAACCCTGGCAGGGCTACACCATCCCGCAAGCGGACAAATCCACTACGACGGAAAAAACCTGAAAGATGTTGCGGCTCACCAGCGTGCCGCCATGGGCATCGCCCTCGTGCCGGAAGGGCGCGGCGTATTTGCGCGCATGACGGTGACAGAAAATCTGCAAATGGGCGCATACAGCCGCAGCAACAAAAACGAAATCGCCGCCGACCTTGCGCGCATGTACGAACTCTTCCCGCGCCTCGCCGAACGGAAAGGCCAGCTGGCCGGAACGCTCTCCGGCGGCGAACAGCAAATGGTCGCGATGGCGCGCGCGCTGATGAGCCGCCCTCGCCTGCTGATGCTCGACGAACCAAGCATGGGACTCGCGCCGCTGATGGTGCAAAAGATATTCGAAACCATCCGCGATATCGCCGCACAAGGCATGAGCATCCTGCTGGTCGAACAAAACGCCAGGCTCGCCCTTCAAGCTGCACAGCGTGGCTACGTGATGGAAAGCGGCGCGATCACCTTGTCGGGTGCTGCGAACGAACTGCTGGGCAGCGATGCGGTACAGCGGGCGTATCTTGGGGGTTAGGCATATAGCGGGAGGCACTTCGCTTTTCCGCAATACGATCCCGCTTCCGCTACAATGCCGATGAACCGAACTGCAATCTGACATAACTCCTGAACTTCAACGAACCATGAATACAGATTCCCAAAGCGAATACCTGATGATCACCGCCTCGGGTGAAGACAAAGTCGGTCTTGTCGACCAGCTTTCCAGCAAGATCAGCGAGAGCGGATGCAATATTGAGGAAAGTCGCATGGCCGTACTGGGTGGGCAGTTCGCCCTCATCATGCTGATCTCCGGGCCGTGGAATGCACTGTCCAAACTCGAAGGGCAGATGGATGCCCTGGGCGGCAAGCTTGGCCTGACCATCATCCACAATCGGACCCGCAAACGGGGGCGGACACAGGCGGCTCCTTACAGCGTGGAAGTGGTGGCCATGGATCATCCCGGCATCGTGCACAGCCTGTCCGCTTTCTTCTCCCGCAACGGCATCAACATCGAAGAACTGGAGACCGATACCTATCCGGCACCGCACACCGGCACGCCCATGTTCTCCGTCACCATGACGGTGGGCATCCCGGCTGGCACGCATATCTCTACCCTGAGAGGCAATTTCCTCGATTACTGCGACGACCTGAACCTGGATGCGATCTTCGAACCGGTGCGGGCGTGAGGTTACGAATCAATTAATCTTTCTACTGCGCAATTAAAAAATTCGAGGCGCGAACGTATCCGGTAAGTTTCGGGACGTCCCTGTTCATCCTCCATCGTCAAATTCGTCGCGCGCTACAAAGTTCGCAGATCGGGCCGAGCGAAGCGATACCCTTCCTACCTTGCTGAGGCCGCCAGCAGTGAGCGGATTCTAGCGAAATCAGTCTTTACGCCGTCAAGCAGCAGTAGAAAGGAATTCGGCTCGAAGCCATATGCTCCCTGCCATTCTGTACCTTCCTTTCCTACGGGGTAGCGATATAGGATGCTGGGCTGTGTCTTTCCTGCTTTAAGTGCAGAAATTTCCGCCTCGTCCAAGTCTAACGGGTACTCCGTTTTGAATGGAATATCCCATTCAAATGCCGGGTCAACAAAACATGAATAGAAGTCTGATACAAGATTCTCAAGGTTGTGTTTGCGCGCCCAGACATCTGCGGTTGGGTTCCTTTGAAGAATTGCGGCCTTAAGAAATAGTTCAACAGAATGTGCTGAGAGCATCAGGACTACCGCCCCATTTGACCAAGTGCAAGAATTATTATCCATTGCCATCTGCCGACAAAAAGTGGTTGCCGCAGTCAAGTAGGAATCTGCATAAGAGAACAACTTTTCAGGCACAGGTAGCTGCCGAATTTCCTCGTAAGTAACCATGTTCCAGCTCATGTGAGATGTTTTCATTTGGCGCAATAACGATTGGGCCCTACGGCTTCTGCATTACCTATGTTTAGATCACATTGATTTTAGAATCTCTTGCTTCTTGGTTTCAAAATCCTTTTGATTGATAACGCCTTCCCTATAGAGCTTATCCAAAGTCCTTAATTTGTTGGCCGCACTTTCGCTTTGGGTAGGTAATGTATTTGATGATGGCAAAGCAACAACCGGCACAGTTGAGGGAGCATATGATGCCGGTTCAGTTGAGGGTGCGCCTAGCATCCTAGCGATGCGAAAACCGACGTCATCGTCCCGGCTCGCAGGTTTAACCGCCTTGCTTTTGTTCGGAGTCATGTTTTTTGGATGGACGTTCCACGAGCCGCCGCGCGCCGCGCGCCTATCGTCTTTCCCTTGTCTAGCACTTCCATCCGTCGGTGCGCCGAACTCGTTCTCGGAATATGTGTCCTCTACCAATTCCCACACGTTGCCACTCATGTCGTACAAACCCCATGCATTCGCTTGTTTGCGGCCTACTGGGTGTGTAGAACGTCCGCTGTTGCTTTCAGACCAGCCAACGCTGTCCAGATTGTCGCTGCCGCAGTATTCCTGCCGCACTCCTGCGCGACATGCGTATTCCCATTCAGCTTCACTCGGCAGCCGGTATTGTTTGCCGGTCTTGGCGTTGAGTTTATGAATGAATTCCTGGGCATCATTCCAACTCACATTCTCCATCGGACAATCGTCGCCGCAATTTCTAGAGTCGCTGGGGTTGTTGCCCATCACCGAACGCCATTGGCCTTGCGTGACTTCGGTCTTGCTCAATGCAAAGGCGTGGCTGATGGTGACGGGGTTCTTCGACCAACCCCTCTTGTAGGTTCCAGAGGGAATGATGACCATCTCGGGGCAGTCCGCGCAGTCCTTAAACAAATCACCCGGAATCATTTCGTCTCCGGCCTGCTCCGCCAATGCACTACTGCTCATCGCTGCCAGAAGCGTCATCAAAATAAATATGTGCATTTCACCCTCCCCAAGTTAACAACCGTATCCGCGTATCTGAGAAAAGCTACACCCTGTCCAATAAAATAGATATAGTCCAAAACAACTAGCCCGTGACCTCGACCTCATGGTCGGCTTCGCCTTACTTGTGAACAACCATGCCACGTCGCACACACATTAAGATTAGGGCAGGCCGTGGATTGTATATATTTTAACGATGTTCACTTGCTCTTTTGTTGCAGATAATCCGCAGCAATGGACTCATTCAGCTTTTTCGCGCTTGCTTCATCAAGGCCAACCAGCACATACAGTGTGCCATTCGGGCTGTAGGCCTTTTTCATAACCTTTGTGCCCTGCAACGATTCATTGGTTATCCTGGTTATCAAAGCGCTATCACGGTCAGCCGTGCCCTTGTTAGCCGCGTTTGTGCTTCCGGCAATATTTTTCTGAACTGATCCGCTCAGATTCTGGGCAAGATGGGTGCGCGCATCGGCAGCGGCCATCTGCTCCATAAACGAAATACCCGCACCGGACTTGGCAGCCGAACCCACTGCCGTCACCGCCAGGCCATCGACTTTTGCATCACAGACCCAGGTTGGAGCGCGTTTCCTGGACTTCGGGAACAAGCACTTTTTTGCCTTCGCCACTTTGGCAGTCGCGGTCGGTGTGCCGCCCAAGGCATCGCCACTCAGAACCATAGTTACAGACAACAGCACACAAAATATTTTACGCATAAAAATCCTTCCTGATTTTTGTCGACGTTAATAGTGCGTAGCCCGGATGGAATGCAATGGAATCCGGGGCACTTTTTGGTTCGCTCACTGCTACTACATTTTATTCACCCCACTGGGCAGTCAGTATGCGGTCACGTCTGCTCTCCGTCAGGTGCAGCATGAACGCACAATCTTCGCGATGTATCGTGATGCCCCGGTCGCGCGTGACGTAGCCGACGATCGCATCCCCCTGCACCGGGTTACAGCATTTGGCGAGCCGGGTCATCAGGTTGTTCACGCCGCCGACGGTGATGTCTGCCTTTGTGGTGCGTTCGGCCGGGGGGCGGAATGCCTTTGGTTTTGCGAGTTCTATCACCTTGGTGGGCAGCTCTTCCTGGATCGCGACGGCAATGCGATGCAGCGTGATTTCGTTGCGCCCGATTGCGGCGAGTAGGTCGTCCAGCTTGTTGAAGTGCATCCGCTGAGCGAGCTTTTCCTGATTGATCGAGGTGATGCCCAGCCGGTGCAGTTCTCGGTCCAGTTGCCCCCTCCCCTGAGTGACGCTTTCGTCATAGTTCTGGCTTCTGAACCAGGCGCGTACCTTGGCGCGGGCGCTCGAGCTTTGCAGAAAACCGAGCGAAGGATTGATCCAGTCGCGGCTCGGCGTGCCTTGTTTGACGGTGAGGATTTCGACGCGCTGGCCGTTCTGCAATTTGTAGTTGAGCGGGACGATGCTGCCGTCTACCTTCGCGCCGCGCGTGCGGTGCCCCAGATCGGTATGCAGCGAGTAGGCGAAATCTACCGGGGTCGCGCCCTTAGGCAGGTCGATCACTTTGCCTTGCGGGGTGAGCACGTAGACCTGGTCGTGGAACAATTCATTCTTGAATTGTTCCTGCAGTTCACCCTTGCCGGCCAACTCTTCTTTCCATTCCAGTATCTGGCGCAGCCAAGCGATCTTTTCGTCGAATCCGGTGTCAGTCTTTCTGCCTTCCTTGTAGCGCCAGTGCGCAGCGACGCCGAGTTCGGAATGCTGATGCATCTCACGGGTGCGTATCTGTACTTCGAGCGCCAAACCGCGCGGGCCGATCACGGCGGTATGCAGCGAGCGGTAGTTGTTGCTCTTGGGGTGCGCGATGTAATCGTCGAACTCGCTTTCGATCGGCGGCCATAACTCATGCACCAGCCCGAGCGCGGTGTAGCAGGCCCTGATGCCATCAACCGAGCTGCCATCGGCCAAGCTGTCGTCAACGAGTATCCGTACCGCGCGCACGTCGTAGAGCTCGCCGAACTCCACCTGCTTGCGCTTCATCTTGTTGATGATGCTGTAGATGTGTTTGGGCCGTCCTGTCACTTCGGCGGGGACACCAGCCGCACTCAGCGCCTGCTTCAATCGGGACACCACATCGGCGATATATTGCTCGCGGTCTACCCTGCGCTCATCCAGCAGCTTTGCGACTTTTTTGTACAGCTCCGGCTCCAGATAGCGCACGGAAAGGTCTTCCAGTTCCCACTTGAGTTGCCACACGCCAAGGCGGTTGGCGAGCGGAGCAAAGATGCTGTGGGTCTCACGCGCGATCAGCTTCTGCTGGTCTTCGTCCGCGCCCGAAAGGCAACGCAGGGTCTGGGTGCGCTCGGCCAGCTTGATCAGCACCACGCGGATATCCTGCACCATCGCCAGCAACATCTTGCGCAGGCTTTCGATCTGCTGCGCGGCTTCGTCCTTATCCTTTTTGCCATGGCTGGGCATCTCGCTGAATTGCTGGATCTGTTCCATGCGCGAAATGCCTTCAACCAGCATCTTCACATTGGAGCCGAAACGCGTTTCCAGTGTTTCAGCCCAGTCACCCAGATACTCGGGCACTGCGTGCAGGACGGTAGCGGCAACCGTCTCGTAATCCATGTTCATGTCGGCCAGGATCGAAGCTGCGCCGAGTGCGTGGCGCATCAGCGGTGTGCCCGTCAGCTCGACTTGCCCGGCGTAGAGAGGTTCGGCCAATTCACAGGCCTGGCGTATCACCTCGACTTCTGCGGGTGCAAAGGTCGCCGCCAGCGCAGCAAGCCATGATTGCGTGCTCTCGTGTTCCTTGCCGGACAGCAAGGAATCTTTTTGTGAAATGGAAACCATGGCGAATTATGTCATCTATCTGGTTAGTAACCGGCGAGATCAGAACAGACAAGCTATGTGGTTTCTGCGAATCAACCCAGCACTTTGAACAGCAACTTGGTCGCCAATGCAATCATCAGCAAGGCGAACATCTTGCGCAGCACGCTGACCTTCATGCGATGCGTTGCTTTCGCGCCGAGCGGCGCGGTGATGACGCTGGCGAGCGCGACCCAGAACAATGCGGGCAGGTAGACAAAGCCGAGGGTGTGGTCAGGCAAAGCAGATATGTTCATGCCGGTAAAGATGTAGCCCGCCGTACCGCCGATCGCGACCGGAAAACCGATTGCGGCGGAGGTGCCGATTGCATTCCTGAGCGCAACATTGCACCACAACAGGAAGGGAACCACTACCGTGCCGCCGCCGATGGATACCATGCTGCTCAGCCAGCCGGTAAATATTCCGGTTGCCGTCATGCCTGCGACACCGGGAAGCTGGCGCGATGCGTGCGGGCGCTTGTCGAGCAGGATTTGCGTTGCCGCAAAATACACAAACAGCGCGAAAAATATCCCCATGAAACGCGGCGAAGCGCTGGTGGCGGACAGCGCACCAATGGCAGTGCCGATCAGGATGCCCGGCGTGATGTCGCGCACCACGCGCCAGTTAACCGCGCCGTGCTGGTGATGTTTACGCAAACTGGCAAGAGAGGTAAAAATGATGGTTGCCATCGACGTGCCGAGCGCGAGATGCAGCAGATTATCAGCGGGGAAGTGTTGCGCATCGAACAGGAACAGTAGCACCGGCACGAGTATCGCCCCGCCGCCGATGCCGAACATGCCGGCAAAAATGCCGACGAATGCACCAAGCAGGAGATAGGCTAAATACCAGTCCATATCAGTTCTGTACCAGTTTCTGTGTAATAAATTTCCACTCCGCCGGATCAAGCGGAGTGATTGACAGGCGGTTGCCGCGCTGCAGCGTGCGCATCCGCGCCAGCTCGGGATGCAGTCGCAATTCCTTGATGGTGATGAGCTGTATTTTCTTTACCAGTTGCACATCCACATTGAACCATCGCGGCTGTTCCTGCGTAGCCTTGGGATCGAAGTATTTTCCGGTGCGTTTGAATTGTGTGGCGTCGGGATAGGCGATGCTGATAACTCTGGCAATGCCGGCGATGCCCGGTTCTTTGCAGTTGGAGTGATAGAACAACACGCCATCGCCGACATTCATCTGGTCACGCATGAAGTTGCGCGCTTGGTAGTTACGCACGCCGTACCAAGCCACAGTTTGCTCCGGCATCGCGGCGAGGTCATCGACGCTGCAATCGGACGGCTCGGATTTCATCAGCCAATAACGCATGGTTTACCCCACAAACAAGCAAGTCCACGAAATACACGAAAAGCATGAAATCAAACTACTATTTTTGTCGAAAAAATTCACACATTGAATATCGCCGTATACATCGTTTCGTGCTTTTCGTGTATTTCGTGGACAAAGTTTTTTTGTGATAAAAAAATGCGGCCTAAGCCGCATTTAAAATAGGAGTCCCCCGCCTGTGCCGTTGGCCCAGCATCTTGAACCTGGGTTCAAGAGGGCCGTTTCCAAGTCACATCAGGTACATCCGCTAGGAACGCGCACAACAGTGGCATTAAAGGTTACGGCCTTAAGCAAAGCTTATTGGTTCAAAGAATATATGAGCCTGACGAACACCGCAGGGGACAAACTAGAACAGCGTATCTTGCTCGGCTAATGCCTGGTCAATCGCTGCCTGCATGGAATCCATTCTACGCTTAAAGTCGGAGAGGTCAACGCCTCGCCCCACTTTTGTGGTGAGCAGTTCGTGGGTGATATTCAGTGCTGCCATCAGGGCGATACGCTCGACGCTGACGACCTTGCCGGCATCGCGTATTTCGCGCATTCTTTTATCCAGATAGGCCACTGCATCAAGCAGTTCGGCGCGCTCTTCTTCGGGGCACGCGATGCGCAGCTCCCGGTCGAGAAGCTTGATATCCAGAGTTTTGGTTTTTTCGCTCACATTTGATCTTCCGGCAGAGTAGTGAGCAGCTTATTCAGCCGGGCTTTCGCGCTTTCCATCTTGTCACCGTATTGGCGATTGGTGCTGAGAGCGTGCGCTAACTCTTGGCGCAACTGGTGATTATCCGAACGCAACTTGCCGCTCATCTGTATCAGCTGCGCGAGTTTTGCTTCCAGAGCATTCAGTTCGTTTTCCATTCGTTGACTATAATTTGAAAAGTGCTGTTAAGTCAAATGGTAAGGTGGCGTTGTGCAAGCGGTTTGTAACTTTACTGCTTTTTTTGATTTGGTGATGCGCGATAAGTTTGTGGTAAAGTTCGCTCCGCTTTGAGGTTCCCGTCTGCATGCAGACGGGTTAAACGGGAAACAGGTGCGGGAACTTTTGTTCTCTATGCCTGTGCTGCCCCCGCAACGGTAAGCGAGTGCGGATTTGCCAAAATGCCACTGTGAGTAATCCCCCAAAAGATATGTAGGAAGGGGATCTTATGGGAAGGCGGCAGATCAAGACTTGTGAGCCCGGAGACCGGCCTGAAAGCAAATGGGTATCTCTAATAATTCAGATTTTTAGAGGTTTCCAAACGTAACAGGAGATGCTGCGGGTGGGCGCATCAGGATACACATGAACGGTATCGCAGTTCGTATTCTGGTTTTTCTTCCCTTCACATTTCCTGAATTTTAACGTTCCAGCGGGGCCGCTCGGAACTTACTCAGGAAATAATAATGAAACGAAACATACTCACGATTGCGCTGTCCGGTGCGATCTCTTTTTCCGTTGCTGCTTATGCTGAAACACCGAGCCTTGATGAAGTGGTCGTGACGGCATCGCGCATGCCCCAGTTGCTGGAAAAAACCATCGCCGACACAACGGTGCTGAATGAAGAGGACATTCGCAAATCCGGCGCTCCCGACGTGCCGACCATTTTGCGCACCGTGGCGGGGGTGGAGCTGTCACAAAACGGCGGGCCCGGCAAACCGTCCTTTATGTATTTGCGCGGCACGGACAGCACGCATGTACTGGTGCTGCTCGACGGCGTGCGCATCAATTCCGCCACCACCGGCACCACCGCACTGGACCAGTTGATGCTGGACCAGATCGAGCGCATTGAAGTAGTGCGCGGCAACGTCAGCAGCCTGTATGGCTCAGAAGCCATTGGCGGTGTAGTTCAGATTTTTACCAAGCGCGGGCACGGCGCACCCGCCGCCAATGTAAGCGTGGGCATGGGTAGTCAGGGGACAAAGCGGCTTTCCGCAGGTGTTGGCGGCGTGGTGGATGCCACGGACTTCAGCGTGCAGCTTTCCGCTTTCAGAACCGACGGTGTATCGGCACTGAATCCGGCATTGATACCTAACGCCAACCCGGATCGCGATGGTTACCGCAACAACAGTTTGTCCGCAAGTGCAGGACATGCTTTCAATGCAGACCATCGCATTTCGGCTACGCTGTTCGGCAGCAATGGCAACAATCAGTACGACAACGCATTTAATTTGAATCAGTCCGATGTAAACAGCAATCGGGCCCAGGTGTGGAAATACTCGCTGGCCTCGGATGACCAGATCAGCGAGACGTGGCACAGCAAGCTGCAGTTGGCGAACGGCGTCGATCAGTATCGCGATTTTTTGAACGGACAGCCCGTTCCCTGGGGTTCGCTGTACCAAACGAATGACAACCAGATATCTTGGCAAAACACGCTGCATCTCGACGACAGCAAGCGGCTTTTGCTTGGCGCGGAATCGCTACGGCAGAAGGTGTCCAGCGATATCAATCCCGGTTACGTGCAACGTTCCCGCAATGTAAACAGCCTCTTTGCAGGATATACCGGGGGCTATGATGCGCATCAGCTGCAACTCAACCTGCGCCAGGATCGCAATTCGCAATACGGCAATGCCAACACCTGGTTGCTCGGCTATGGCTACGCGCTGAACGATGCATGGCGCGCAACCGCCAGCTATAGCACGGCATTCAAGGCACCCACCTTCAACGAATTGTATTATCCGGGCTATGGCAACCCCGCGCTCAACCCTGAACGCTCACGCAATATCGAGGCAGGGATGCATTACCTTGTGTCCGGTGGCCAGCAATTCGATGCGGTTTATTTCGACAACCGGATACGCGACCTGATAAATACGGTGCTTGTTGATCCGGTAAATTTTGTATATCAGCCGCAGAATGTTGACCGTGCACATATGAACGGACTCGAGTTCAGTTATGCCGGGCGGTTCGGCGACACCGGTGTGAAGGCAGCGCTGACTTCGCAAAATCCGCGCAACGAGGCTACCGGAGTCCAGCTGGATCGCCGCGCCAAGCTGCACAGCAGCCTCGGTGTGACGCAGCAACTCGGTCAATGGCAGGTGGGCGGCGAGTGGCAATACAGCGGGACACGCCCGGATGGTAGCAACACCCAAACCCTTGCCGCCTACAACGTGTTCAACCTAACTGCCAGTTATGCGATCAGCAAGGAAACGAAATTGACATTGCGCGCCGACAACCTCACCAACCAGAACGACAGCAACGCCTACGGCTATACCCCATTGGGCCGGCGCCTGTTTGCCGGCATCAATTACCAGCCGTCAGCCAAATAGACGAGAAAAATAGCAAACCCTTTTTTTAACTCCATGGAGACCGTCATGTACATTCTGTCCAAACGCAACGCCGTCATTCTCGCGGTTGCCCTGTCCATCCTCATGTGGCTAACGCGCGACCATCATGTCGCCACCCTTACCCACCTGCCTGATGCGTCATGGGCGATTTTCTTTTTGCTGGGGTTCTATTTCCGGCAGCGCATGATGTTGCCGGTGTTCCTCGCACAGGCCGCATTGGCCGACTATGTCGCAATCACTCAATTTGGCGTCGACGACTATTGCGTGACTGCCGCCTACCCATTCCTGATACCGGCCTACTTCTCGCTGTGGATGGCCGGGCGCTGGTACGCCGCGCACCACCAGTTTCATGCGCGCAGTTTGCCGCTGTTTGCAACGGCGGTTGCAACCGGAGCCGCAGCATGTGAACTGATCTCCAGCGGCAGCTTCTATTTTCTCGGCGGGCGTTTTGCCGATACCAGCCTGACGGAATTTGCATCCCGCCTGGCGCAATACTTTCCCGGCAACCTTGCGAATGTTGCGCTGTACCTGGGCGTTGCCGCGCTGATACATGTGCTGATCACAAACGCGCAACATTCCGCATCCCCTGCTCAATGACCTGGGAAGTCGAACGCGATGCACGCCACAAGCAGCAAATGGCGCGCAAGAAAACCGTGGTGGATGCGGGGATAGCACGCGCCACGGAAAAGCGCGGCATCGTCCTGGTCAACACCGGCAACGGCAAGGGTAAGAGTTCCGCAGCCTTTGGCATGGTGGCGCGCGCTCTCGGGCACGACATGCGCGTCGGCGTGGTGCAATTCATCAAGGGCGTGTCTTCCACCGGCGAAGAAACTTTTTTCCGGCGCTTCCCCGAAGTCGAATATCACGTGATCGGCGAAGGCTTCACCTGGGATACGCAGGATAAACAACGCGACATCGCATCGGCGCAGGCCGCGTGGAATGTGGCCTGCGGCATGTTGCGCAATCCCGCGATTGCCATAGTGGTACTGGACGAGATCAACATCGTGCTGAAGCTGCATTATCTGGATACCGCAGGGGTGCTGGAGGTGCTGCGCAACCGTCCACCGATGCAGCACGTGGTGTTGACCGGGCGCGGCGCTCCCGACGCATTGATCGAATACGCCGACACCGTCACCGACATGCGTCCGATCAAGCACGCGTACGATGCAGGCGTCGGCGCGCAGCCGGGCGTCGAGATGTGACACCGGCGAATTCTCCGTGACCTTTTCGAATACATCACTGGCAGGGCCGCTGACGATACTGGCGGCTGTATTGCTCGACCGATTGCTGGGCGAGCCGCGCCGTTTCCATCCGCTGGCCGGTTTCGGCCTGCTGGCGCGCTTGATCGAAAAGATATTTTACGGGCCAGCGGATACGGCTCCTGCCGCGCGCTACCTGCGCGGCATCGCCGCAGTCGCTGTATTGCTGATGCCTCTCGTATTACTCGCGGCGTTGGTGCAGCAAACCGGAATTTTCGGAACGATCTTTTCCACTGTAGTGTTGTATTTCGCGATTGCGCCGCGCAGCCTGCGCGAACATGCCGAGCGCGTAGCCAATGCTTTTTCTGCCAGCGATTTGCCGGCCGCACGACGTGCCGTGAGCATGCTGGTCAGCCGCGATACGAGCCGGCTGGATGAGGAAGCCGTGGCGCGCGCCACGGTTGAATCGGTGCTGGAAAACGGCAACGACGCAATCTTCGCCGCGCTGTTCTGGTTTGTCGTGGCGGGTGCGCCGGGTGCGCTGCTGTATCGCCTGACTAACACGCTCGATGCGATGTGGGGATACCGCAATGCGCGCTATAACCATTTCGGCTGGGCGGCGGCACGCCTCGACGACATGCTGAATTTCTTCCCGGCGCGGATGACCGCGCTTAGCTACGCGCTGCTCGGCCACACGCGCGGCGCGCTGCGTTGCTGGCAAGAACAGGCAGCCGCCTGGGAAAGCCCGAATGCCGGACCGGTGATGGCTGCAGGGGCGGGCGCGTTGCGCGTGCGGCTCGGCGGCGCGGCTATCTATCACGGCAAATTGGAGCACCGTCCGCTGCTCGGCTGCGGCATGGCAGCAAACGCAGGGGATATTACGCGCGCCGTGCAATTGGTGCGCCATACTTTATATTCGTGGCTGATCGTCATTACACTGGCGATGCTGCTGGTGGCGGGATTGCAACATGCTTGAGCATGGAGGCAGGCTGCGCAAGGCAGCACAACAGTACGGAATCGCCGAGGGAGACTGGCTGGACTTGTCAACCGGCATCAATCCCAATGGCTGGCCCGTTCCCGCCGTGCCGGACGACATCTGGCAACGCTTGCCACAGGACGACGACGAACTGAATGCCGCAGCGCAAGCCTATTACGGCACACCACACTTGCTTGCAGTGGCGGGATCGCAGGCTGCGATTCAGTGCCTGCCGATGTTGCGCCCGCCTGCACAGGTGGCACTCGTTGCGCCGAGTTACACGGAACACTCCCATGCCTGGCAGCGGCACAGCCATCAGGTTATCAGCGTAGCCGCGACAGACATCCTGCAAACCGGTGCGACCGCGCAAGTCGTGATCATCGTCAATCCGAACAACCCCACGGGTAAATTTTTCGGCCTGGACGAATTGCTGCGCCTGCACTCGCAACTGGCTGCGCGCGGCGGCTGGCTGGTGGTGGACGAGGCGTTCATGGATGCCACGCCCGAACATAGTCTCGCGTCCATTTGTCCACGCCCCGGTTTGATCGTGCTGCGTTCGCTGGGAAAATTTTTCGGGCTGGCCGGTGCGCGGGTCGGTTTCGTGCTGGCGGAACAAGCTGTGTTGCAGCCGCTTGCGGAACTGCTGGGGCCGTGGCCAATTGCCGCACCGTCGCGCCATGTAGCAACGCTGGCGATGCGCGACACGGCCTGGCAGCAAGCGACACGCAAGGCTTTGCTGCCTGCATCGCAGCGTCTGGCTGACTTGCTGAGTGCATACATTTTGCCGCCGAGCGGCGGCAGCAGCTTGTTCCAGTGGATACGGTGCGCGGGTGCCGCGCACATACACCATCTGCTTGCACGGCAGTGCATCCTGACGCGCCTCTATGACGCTCCGCACAGCGTGCGTTTCGGCCTGCCGTGCGATGAAGCGCAATGGGTGCGCCTGGCAGAAGCGTTAGGCAGGATCGAACAATGAACTCCATAACCGTGATGGTACAGGGCACCACCTCCGATGCCGGCAAGAGCACGCTGGTCGCGGCATTATGCCGCTGGCTGGCGCGGCAGGACGTGCGTGTAGCTCCGTTCAAGCCGCAGAACATGGCGCTGAACAGCGCAGTCACCTGCGACGGCGGCGAGATCGGGCGTGCCCAGGCGGTGCAGGCACAGGCTGCGCGCCTTCAACCGCACACCGACATGAACCCGGTACTGCTCAAGCCGAACAGCGATACCGGCGCGCAGGTCATTATTCACGGCCATGCGATCGGCAATATGGAAGCGCTGGAATATCACGTTTACAAAAGCACGGCGCGTACGGCGGTGCTGGAATCGCATAGCCGCTTGAGCGGACAATATTCGGTAATCGTCGTGGAAGGCGCAGGCAGCCCCGCCGAAATCAATCTGCGCGTGGGCGACATCGCTAACATGGGTTTTGCCGAAGCGGTGAATTGCCCGGTGATCCTGATCGCCGACATCGACAAGGGTGGCGTGTTCGCCCATCTGGTCGGCACGCTGGCGCTGCTGAGCGAGAGCGAACAGGCGCGCGTAGTTGGCTTCGTCATCAACCGCTTTCGCGGCGACCAGGCCTTGCTGCAGCCCGGCCTGGACTGGCTGGAGCAACACACCGGCAAGCCGGTAATCGGCGTGCTACCTTATTTGCGCGACCTGCATCTGGAAGCGGAAGATGCGGTGCCAGTCAATATCTCCGCTCAGCAACCCTCTCCCGCAAGCGGGAGAGGGAGTACAAACAAGCTGCGCGTCATCGTGCCAGTGTTGCCGCACATCAGCAATCACACCGACTTCGATCCGCTACGATTGCATCCGCAAATCGAATTCAGTTTTGTCGGGCTGGGTGAGGCTATTCCCGCTGCCGATCTGATCATCCTGCCGGGCAGCAAGTCGGTGCGCAGCGACCTCGACAGCTTGCGCGAGGCAGGCTGGGAAGCAGCTATACAGCGACATCTGCGCTATGGCGGCAAACTCATCGGCATCTGCGGCGGCTTGCAGATGCTGGGGCAGGCGATTCACGATCCGCTCGGGCTGGAAGGCGAAGCCGGCAGCAGTGTCGGGCTGGGATTGCTGGAACTGAGCACCACGCTGCAAGCGGAAAAACAACTGCGTAACGTGCGCGGCACGCTGACGCTCGAAAACGCGCCGGTGTCTGGCTACGAGATCCACGCCGGGGTTTCGGCGGGCCGCTCGCTGCAACATCCGGCAACGCTGCTTGAGCACGGCGCGGATGGGGCGATCAGCAACGACGGGCAAATCCTCGCCACTTATCTGCACGGCCTGTTCGAATCAAGCGCCGCGACTGACACGCTGTTGCGCTGGGCCGGGCTGAGCGAGGCGGCGACGACGGATTATCATGCGCGCCGCGAAGCGGATATCGACCGGCTCGCCGATGCAGTGGAGCAATATCTGGATACCGCGCAATTGCGGGAGTTATTTTCTTTGGAGGAAACATCATGCGCGAATTGATTCTCGGCGGAGTCCGCTCCGGCAAAAGCCGCACGGCTGAACAGCATGCGCATGCTTCCGGTTTGCAGGTGGTCTATGTCGCCACCGCACAGGCGCGCGATGCGGAGATGCAACGGCGCGTAGCCGAACATCAGGTGCGCAGGCCGGATAACTGGTTATCGGTCGAAGCCGGCCAGAACCTTGCCGAAGTTTTGCAGCGCGAAACAAGCGCGCAGCGTTGCGTGCTGGTGGATTGTGTGACGTTGTGGCTGACGCAGTTGCTGTGCGATGCAACCGAACAGGAGCTGCGCCGCGAGTGTGCGGCGCTGCTGGAAGTGCTGCCGCGCCTGCCCGGGCAGGTGATTCTGGTCAGCAACGAAACCAATATGGGCATAGTGCCGATGGGTGAATTGTCGCGCCGTTATTGCGACGAGGCGGGGCGGCTGCATCAACAGATGGCTGCATTGTGCGAGCGTGTGATTTTAATGGTGGCGGGGTTGCCGCTGGTGGTGAAGTGAAGGGTGCGCAGGGGCACGGCGCGCCGTGCCCCTGCATTATTGATATAAATTAAACAGGAGTAATTATGAATACTGATTGGCTGGCACAACCCTGTGCCGCATTGAACGAATCATCACGCGCAGCGGCATTGGAGCGGCAGGGACAGCTCACCAAGCCACCCGGCTCATTGGGTAAACTGGAAGCCATTGCGGTGCAATTGGCCGCCTTGCAGGGCACGGTCAAGCCGAAAATGGAGAGCGCCCATATCAGCATATTTGCCGCCGATCATGGCGTGGCTGCCGAGGGCGTATCGGCTTTTCCGCAAGCGGTCACAGCGGAGATGGTGAAGAATTTTGCGCGCGGTGGTGCAGCGATCAGCGTGCTGGCAAAACAGATAAATGCCACGCTGGAAGTCATCAATCTCGGCACGGCGTTTCCTGTCGGCTCCATGGCGAATGTTCGCGATGAACACATCGCTCCCGGCACGGCCAATTTTGCGCATGGCCCGGCAATGACCGAAGCGCAGCTGGCTGCGGCCATGCAATCCGGACGTGCGGCTGTTTTGCGAGCAAAACAGGCTGGCGCGCAACTGTTCATCGGCGGCGAAATGGGCATCGCCAACACCACCTCGGCAAGCGCCATCGCCTGCGCGCTATTGCACGAATTGCCACAGTTTCTAGCAGGTCCCGGCACCGGGCTGGACAGCAAAGGCGTGGCGCACAAGGCTGCGGTGATCCAGCGCGCGCTGGATTTGCATAAATCCAATCTGACGAAACCGCTGGACGTGCTGCGCCACGTGGGCGGCTTTGAAATCGCGGCGCTGACGGGCGCGTATCTGGCTGCCGCGCAAAACGGCATGGCGGTTCTGGTGGATGGCTTTATCAGTTCGGTGGCAGCACTGACTGCCGTGCGTATCCAGCCCGGTGTGCGCCACTGGATGTTGTTTGCGCACACTTCCGCCGAACCGGGACATCAGCGCGTGCTTTCTGCGCTCGACGCGCATCCGTTATTGCAGCTCGGCATGCGGTTGGGAGAAGGCAGCGGCGCGGCGACGGCGGTACCGCTGCTGCAACTAGCCTGCGCGCTGCACAACAACATGGCGACTTTTGCCGAAGCGCAGGTATCGGGCAAACTGTAATGTCAGACCAAACGGCTAGCACTCACATCGACCTGCTGCGCCACGGCGAAACGCTGGCAGGCAGCGTCTATCTGGGGCGCAGCGATGCGCCGCTGAGCGAGCACGGTTACCGTCAGATGGCCGAGGCTTTGCTGGATGCGCCGCGCTACGATGCGGTGCTGAGCTCGCCGTTGATACGTTGCGCGGCATTCGCACAGGATTACGCGCAACAGCACGGCTTGCCAATGCATCATGACGCGCGTTTTCAGGAGATGGATTTCGGCACATGGGACGGGCGGAGTGCGGCGGAAATTGCCGCCACAAATCCCGATGCGCTGGAAAATTTCTGGCGCGACCCGGTTACCTTCACGCCGCCGCAGGCTGAACCGCTGCTGTCGTTTCAGGCACGCGTACTGTCGGCCTGGCGTGAATTACCCGCACGCTATCCAGGACAACGCGTGCTGCTGGTCTCGCACGGCGGGGTGATGCGCATCATCCTGTGCCACGTGCAACAACTTCCATTGGCCGAACTGCTCAACTTCCCGGTGCCGCATGGAGCACTGCACCAAGTCAGCGTAGCACACGAGCCGCAACAAATTTCAAAGGTTCAAGCATGAAACCTTTCTACCCCCTACTGCTCGCGATCCAGTTCCTCACGCAGATCCCGGTCAAACTCAAACAGCAGTATGGCAAACGCGAAGTCGGCGCGTCGCTGCTGTATTACCCGCTGGTAGGGCTACTGCTGGGCGCATTACTGGCCGGGCTGCATAGCCTGCTGCATGGCGTGCCGGTGCTGCTGCATGCCGCCTTGCTGCTGGCGGCATGGGTGGTGATGACCGGAGCGCTGCATCTGGATGGCCTGGCTGACAGCATGGATGCCTGGCTGGGCGGCATCGGAAATCGCGAGCGCACGCTGGCGATCATGAAAGACCCGTATGCTGGCCCCGCTGCGGTGGTTGCCGTGGTGCTGGTGTTGCTGCTGAAATTTTCCGCACTGGTCGCCATGGTGCAATGCAGCAACAATTGGGCATTATTGTGGCCACTACTGCTGGCGCGCAGTGCCATGCCTTTGCTGTTCCTCACTACCCCCTACGTTCGTCCCGGCGGATTGGGATCGGCGCTTGCCCAGTATGCGCCGCGCGGCGCTGTGATCGCGATGTTGCTGGCTACCTTGCTCGGCGTACTGGCTGTGCTGGGGATGCGCGGTGCCGGGCTGGTACTGGGGTGTCTCGCCGTATTCTGGCTGCTGCGACGAATGATGATGGCACGCCTCGGCGGCACCACCGGCGATACAGCGGGCGCGCTGCTTGAGGTGATGGAAACTGCTGCACTGATTTTGTGGGTGCTGATGGACACGCAAACGCAATGTTAGGTCAAAACTGGGCATGAGTTTGCTATCATCCAAGCCTCGTGTAATGTTGCGACATTGTTAAAAAATTCATGAAATTGGAGTTGAAGTGAAGCTGGCCTTATTCGATTTAGACAACACCCTGCTCAACGGCGACAGCGATTTCGAGTGGTCGCAATTCCTGATACGCATCGGCGTGCTCGACCGTGAGCTGTTCGAATCGAAAAACCTCCTCTTCTATGAACATTACAAGGCCGGGACCCTGGATATCAACGAGTTTCTGGA
Organism: Nitrosomonadales bacterium; assembly: GCA_023259055.1. Classification (GTDB taxonomy): domain Bacteria; phylum Pseudomonadota; class Gammaproteobacteria; order Burkholderiales; family Gallionellaceae; genus Gallionella. Next base: position 78,183 of record JAHFQZ010000004.1, on the reverse strand, counting down.
TTTTCAATTGAAGCCGCTGTCGCGCCATTCCCGCAAAACGCTGGACGAATGGCACCGGCAATTCATGCGGGAAAGCGTGCTGCCGATGGTGACGCAACCTGCACGCGACCTGGTCAACCGCCATCTTGCGGCGGGCGATGTGTGCGCCGTCATCACCGCGACCAACAGTTTTGTCACGGCGCCGATCGCACGCGAATTCGGAGTCGAGCATCTGATCGCCACCGAGCCGGAGCACAAGGACGGCGAATTCACCGGGAATGTGGCGGATATACCGTGTTTCCGCGAAGGCAAGATCACCCGACTGGAAAACTGGCTGGCCTCGCGCGGCTGGACGCTCGACAGCTTCTCCGACAGCACCTTTTACAGCGATTCGCTGAACGACCTGCCGCTGCTGCGCAAGGTAAAAACCCCGGTCGCCGCCAATCCCGACGACGTTCTGCGCGCCCATGCCGAACAGCACGGCTGGCGCATCATCAGCCTGCGCTAGCCTCGACTTGTTCATTAAAGCAAAACCTGCTCCTTCCCCTGCAAGGGGGAGGGGATGCGTGTGCTAATGGATTATTTGTGCTAACGCTGCAACCCCGCTTCAACTTCCCGCCGCTTTGCCTTCCCTACAAGCCGTTCCACCAGCACCAACGCAAAATCCATGGCCGTGCCCGGCCCGCGCGAGGTAATGACATTACCGTCTTCGACAACCGCAGCAGTCTGCAAATTGACTTTGGGAAAGTCGTCCAGGCACGTCGGAAAACTGGTGGCTTTTTTACCGTCGAGCAAACCGGCGCTCGCCAGCACCGATGGCGCGGCGCAGATCGCAGCGACATGTTTGCCTTGTTGCGCCATCTTCTGCAACAGCTCAATGATGCGCTTGTCAGCATTGAGGTTGTCGGTGCCCGGCTGTCCGCCGGGCAACACGATCATGTCGAAGCTATCGTTCAGCACTGCATCCAGCGTGGTGTCAGGCACCAGTATCACGCCGCGACTGGCGCGCACCGGCTGATTATCCAGCCCCGCGCTGACCACCGTAATTCCGGCGCGTCGCAAGATGTCGATGACCGTGACCGCTTCGATTTCTTCGCAGCCTTGTGCGAGGGGAACAAGAACTTTAGGCACGTGTGGCCTCCATTAACGGGTGAATGTACCGCTACTCCTGATGTACACCTATGCAGCCACGCTCCAATTCGACCAAGTGTGGCAGGATTTCGGCATTCCTTTGTACATGAAAAATGAAACGCGGCACGTCTCGCTCGGTGGTCTGTGCCATAAAAGGCTCGCCCCAGAAGCTGAGCAGCGCTTCAGTGCCACCGCTCAGTTGGCTATCGGCAAGAATATAGGAAACAGTCTTGCTCAAGCGGCACCAACGTGGCTCCCTGACCTTCCCGGCACCAGAGCAGGCGGCAATCCTGGGCTGTATGAATTGTTGCCATAAATCCCTCTGACTCTCGTCGAGAACGAACTGAATCGAGGACACCATCGGATTATCTACCGCCGGACGCAGCAATGAATCGAATAGCGGCTGTGGCTTATACATCGACAGGCAGACATTGAACCAGATTGTGTCTCCGCTCATAAGCCTGACAAATTGCTCGTTCGCGGAACGCAGGTGGAGTGGCCCGACAAGAACCACATCAGGATGCTTTAACGCTGACTGGATTCTGCTTACCGCGTGCGCTGTGTGATCTACCTGCTCTGCAGTCAATTCGTTGTTTCTTGCATGCCGCATGAAGTTGATGAACAACAGCGCCATCAGGGCAAGCACGATAGACAAGATGACCTGTTCGTCCACTACATGCAAAAGATGCAGAACGATAGCCACCACCGCTGCTACGATTCCTGCGATCGCATCCCATTCAAGACTGATGAATTTCTTAACCTTCATATGTGGCCTGACCAAGTCGTTGAAAAAACCGATTCGTCCAAAAGAATCATTCTGACCCTGAGTGTTTGAAATCAGAAGTTGTACACATTGCCCACAGTGATGGCGGACATCCCGATATTCGCCCCCGGCAGTACCCCACCCAGATTGATTAAAGCCGTCAGGTTAGTCTTGCCGAGGTTTTCGTATTGCATGCGGATGCTCCATTGCTTATTGATGTTGTATTGGGCGCCCAAACCAAACATCATGCTTGTCTTTGTCGCGCTACCATAAACAAGTCCGGACACCTGCGTCTGAAAGGGGGCTGAATAGGTCAACCTGTTGTTTGCCAAGCCCAGTTTTCCGAACAGCTCAAACGCCTCGTTGACAGGATAGGTGCCGAATGCAGCAATCAGTAGAGAAGAAGATTTCAGGGTCTGTTTGATGAGAAAACTATCGGAAATCGAATCCTGGTTCATCAAGTAGCCTATATCCACTCCCAGGTACTCGTTGAAATGGAAACCACCGCCGACGCGGGTAGTTGCCGCCTTTGAAAACCCGGGGGTATCAGGTAACGTCCCGCGAAGCACGTCTTCTGCATGGCTAAAAGTTGCCCGCCCGGAATCCACAGACACGTAGTAACCATGATCAGCTGCATCAGCAGAAACCGAGAACACAGAAAACAACATTGCTGAAATGATTTTTTTCATGTTTTCCTCACAGAGTTTAGATAAGCAATTACAAGGTGCCAAGCTCGAATTGTTTGTCCCATGATTTCATGGTCGCGTGCACGCACCTTATCCGCTCACTCATGCTCCGTCAATAAAACTAACAGACTAGTTATTGTTAACAAAAGCAATAACGATAAGCCACGTTTCCCCGACAGATTTGGCGAGACACCTTAGGCATCATGAGCATGATGCTGCTTATTTAGCAGTTTCTCACAGATCGCATACCTAACTTGACACGACTGGCTTTACACCTGTAGGATAGTAATTGAATACTTACTTGCATTACTTGCGGACGGACTTATGACAAAACTTAGACTCAAGCTTATTTTATCGGCGACCCTTTTGATTTCGATCTTTGCATGGGTGGTTCTTACCCAGGGGCCGCTGGCTCCAGTGAAGGTGACTACCGAGAAAATCCAGACAGGAAGCCTTGCTTCGGAGGTCTTCGGTGTCGGGATCACCGAGGCGCGGCATACGTATAACGTTTCTTCCACGATGACCGGGCGGGTCGGTAGCATGCTGGTCGATCAGGGCGATTATGTGAAAGCCGGACAAGTTGTGGCCAGGCTTGATCCGATCGACCTCAATGAACGCCTCACCAGCAGCCGGTTGATGGCAGAGCGCTCCTCCAACTCGATCAGGATGGCCGAGGCTCAGCTGGCGCAAGCGCAAAGCCAGGAAAAGACAGTTTCGGCTACATATAAAAGATTTGTCGATCTGCATGTGAAGGGCTATGTCAGCCAGGAAATGCTGGATGCCAAACTTAACGAAAAAAATGCGGCACAAGCCGCGCTGGATGCCGCTACCGCTTCTTTGGCGGCAGTGATGCATGACCGGGAAAAGGCGCAGTCGGATGCATCGGGCGTGGCCAAGCTGCGCGAGCAAACCTTGCTGTTCAGCCCGGTGAGCGGCATCGTCACGGCAAGAATGGTTGAACAGGGTGTGACGGTTGTCCCGGGGCAAACGGTGCTGCAAGTCATCGATCCGGCCGATATATGGATCAGAACCCGCATCGACCAAAAGCAGGCGGGGATGATCCGTGCGGGCCAGCAGGCAAGCCTCGTGCTGCGCTCGCAGCCGCAGACAACCGTTGCAGGGGTGGTCAAAAGGGTCGACATGATCAGCGATGCGATCACCGAAGAACGCATCGTGAATGTTACCTTAGCCGCGCCGGCATCGGATGTCAGCCTGGGCGAATACTCCGAAGTCACGATCAGGCTTCCCGGTTTGGACAATACCCGTTCGATACCGACTGCGGCCGTGAAACAGATCGACCAGCAAAAAGGCGTATGGGTGCTGCTCAATAATCGCGCCAAGTTCAAAGCCATCAAAGCCGGCATTGCGACGCTGGATGGTCGGACACAGGTTCTGGACGGGCTCGGCGATGGCGATGAGGTCATCGTCTACAGCCAGAAGGCGATGAAAGACGACCTCAAAATAAAAGTGGTTCCAGAAATTGTTAAGAGCTGACCATGATTAATCTCGCAAGCCGCGACATCCTGCATGGCTGGGGCAAGTTCGTCTTTACCGGTGTGGGGCTGGGGCTGCTGATCGGCGTCACGCTGACGATGGCTGGCGTGTACCGCGGCATGGTGGACGATGGCAAGGCGCTGATCGAAAATGCCGGGGCGGATCTCTGGGTGGTTCAGCAAGACACGCTCGGCCCTTATGCCGAGCCGTCCAGTATTCGCGATGATGTGATACAGGATATCCTGGGCCAAGAAGGTGTCATGGAAGCGGGCAACGTGGCGTACCTGACGATGCAGATCAAGCAAGGCAGCAAGGAGGTGCGCGTCATGCTGGTGGGCATCGAACCGGGCAAGCCAGGCGAACCGTCCTATCTAGTGGCTGGCCGCCCGATCACGCGCACCCACTACGAAGCGCTTGCCGACATCAAGGCCGGGCTGGCGCTAGGCGAACGCATCCAGATTCGCCGCCACCTGTATACCGTCGTCGGGCTGACGCAGCGCATGGTCTCGTCAAGCGGCGATCCGATGGTATTCGTGCCGATCAAGGATGCACAGGAGGTGCAATTCCTGAAAGACAACGATGCGCTGATGAATGAGCGCGCGCGGACGGCGGCAAACCCGGTTTTCAACCGCCCCGGCGTGCCGGGGCTTCTGGATGCCGTTCTGGCAAGCCAGGCCGCGAGCCGCATGGTCAACGCGGTGCTGGTGCGCATCAAGCCAGGTCAGGACCCTCAGGAGATCGCGAAGCAGATCCGGCGCTGGCAGCATCTGCAGGCGTATACCAAAGACCAGATGGAAGAAATCCTGGTCGCCAAATTGATTGCGATGTCGGCCAAACAGATTTTCATGTTTCTGGTGATTCTTTCCATCGTCAGCGCGGCTATCGTGGCCTTCATCATCTTCACGATGACGATGAACAAAATACGCGAAATCGCCGTGCTCAAGCTGGTGGGCGCTGGCAATAAAACAATCAGCGGAATGATATTGCAGCAAGCGCTCGGACTGGGGCTGATCGGTTTTGTAGTCGGCAAGACAGCAGCGACCTTGTGGGGGCCGCTGTTCCCGAGATATGTTTTGCTCATCCCGGAAGACGCGATCAGGGGATTTATTCTGGTGATGCTGATTTGCTCCCTGGCGAGCATTTTCGCGATCCGCGCGGCTTTGCGGATCGACCCTGCCACTGCGATTGGAGGATGATGATGAGCGAACCCGCAATTCATATCGAGAACCTGAAGAAACGCTATGGCGAAGGCAATACCGCTGTCGATGCGCTGAAGGGCGTGGACATGACAATCTGGCCGGGCGAAGTGGTCGGCTTGGTCGGGCCGAGCGGATCGGGCAAAACTACGTTGCTGAAATGCCTGGGTGCGGTGATCGAGCCGACGGCGGGAAAAATGAAGCTCGCCGGACAAACGATTTACGACCATGAATGGAAAATCGACGACCTGCGCACGTTGCGGCGCGACCGCATCGGTTTTGTTTTTCAGGCGCCATATCTGATCCCGTTCCTGGATGTGACCGACAACATCGCCCTGCTTCCGATGCTGGCCGGTATGCCAAACGTGCAGGCACGGAGCCGCGCGAAGGAATTGCTAGATGCGCTCGATGTCGGCCATCGTTCCAGGGCGCAGGTTTCGGAGCTATCAGGCGGAGAACAGCAACGCGTGTCGATTGCGCGCGCATTGGCCAATCATCCGCCGATTATTCTTGCCGATGAACCGACAGCTCCATTGGACAGCGAACGCGCTTTAACCGTGGTGCGCATCCTGAACCAGATGGCGCAGCAATATCAAACGGCCATTATCGTCGTGACGCATGATGAAAAGATCATCCCGACCTTCAAACGCGTTTACCATATCCGCGATGGACGCACCTACGAAGAAGCAGGAGAAGGTCGCGAGTTTTGACATGAAATTACTGGAGGGAAAGTCATGAGCCATGAAGTAATACAACGCCGCATGCCTACCGAAGAAAGGCAAAACGAGATCATCCGTGTCGCCGTGGAGCTGGCCGCAGAAAAAGGCGTCGATAGCGTCACCACCCAGAATATGGCGGATGCCATGAAAGTGACCCAAGGCGCCATCTTCAAGCATTTCGCCACCAAGGATGACATCTGGGTTGCGGTCATGAGGTGGATACGCGAGCAGCTGATGAAAGTGCTGGAAAAAGCTGCGTCTGAGGCGACCGACCCGATCAATGCAATCGAGCGCATGTTTTTTGCGCACATCGCCTTCATCAGCAAGCACCCTGCAATTCCGAGACTGCTGTTCTCAGAGTTGCTGCACAAAAAGAGCAGCAAGCTCCGCGACCTGATCCAGGAAATCATCTCCGGCTATGAAGCGAAGATTGCCGGATTGCTCGATACCGCAAAAAAGCAGTCTCTGGCGCCGCCTGATCTCGATAGCAAGAGCGCCGCCGTGCTTTACATCGGCATGATCCAGGGGCTGGTCATGCAGGCTTCGATTTTTGGCGGTAAGCGTTCGTTGCTGGATGAGGCGAAAAAAACTTTCCCGATTTTTTTGCATGGCATCAAAAAACGCGGCACTGAAGTTTAATTTTTAATTCAGCCAGGAAAGAAATAGACATGAAAAAGTTACCGCACATTTTACTGCTTGCACTGGTCATGCCCAGCGTGGCAAACGCTGCCGACCTGCTGGAAACCTTCCACGCCGCCCAGGCAAACGATCCGGTATTTGCCTCGGCGCGCGCCACGCTGCAGGCCGGACAGGAAAAACTGCCGCAGGGCCGCTCTGCCTTGATGCCGTCGGTCAATCTCAGCGCCAACACCACCTATAATGATCAGACGGTGCAATATAACCCGACCATGCCTCCCCTGTTTACGGGCGGCGAAAGCCGTTACAACAGCCATGGTTACGGTGTAAACCTGGTGCAACCGCTGTTTCGCCAACAGAACTGGCTGGCCTATAACGAATCCGAATTACAGGTCGCCCAGGCCGAAGCCCAGTTCAAGATTGCCGAACAGGATTTGATGCTGCGCGTCGCACAGGCCTACTTCGATGTGCTGATCGCGCAGGACAGCGTACAGCTGGTGGAAGCGCAAAAGACCGCCATCGCCGAGCAGCTGGAGCAAGCCAGGCGCAATTTCGAGGTCGGCAGCGCCACCATCACCGACACCCTTGAGGCGCAAGCACGTCATGACCTGACCGGCGCGCAGGAAATCGCCGCCAGGAACAACCTGGAAATCAAGCGCAGCGCCCTGCAGCAACTGATCAATGCCGTACCCAAGGACCTCAAGCCGCTCGGCAAGGACTTCCGGCTGGAAGCCCCGCAACCCGCCGACATGGAGAAATGGGTGGACAATGCGCAGTTAAACAGTTTGCAGCTGGCCATCGCGCAGGCGGGCGCCACGATTGCCGAGAAAGAAGTGGCGCGCAACCGGGGCGGGCACTACCCGACGGTGGATCTTGTGGCCAATTTCTCCAAAAGCGTTGCCAATGGCGGCAGCTTCGGCGTGGGCACCGACAGTACCAACAAGAGCATCGGCATGCAATTGAACATGCCGCTGTTCCAGGGGGGCGGCGTCAATTCCAGATTGCGCGAGGCGGAAGCCAACCGCGAGCGCGCCAGTCAGGAGCTGGAGAATGCCCGTCGCAACGTCGCGCAGCAAACCAGACAAGCTTATCTTGGCGTGGTCAGCGGCATTGCCCAGGTCAAGGCGCTGCAGCAAGCGCTAGCCTCCAGCGAAAGCGTCCTGGAGGCCAGCAAGCTCGGCCATGAAGTCGGGGTGCGTACCAATCTGGATGTGCTGAACGCGCAGCAACAGTTGTTTTCCACCCGGCGGGACCTGTTTCAGGCGCAATACAATTATTTGACCAGCCAATTGCGTCTCAAGGCTGCGGTGAGCTCGCTGGGTGAAGAGGATATGGGTAAGGTCAATCAGGCGCTGTACTAACAAAAAGCTCCGTATTGCCAGCGCCCCTAGAATTTGCCGACCACGCGCACGCCTACCATGCCCGGTGTAATTTCCGGCAGCAGTGCCACTTGGCCTGAGCGCATCTGTTTGTTGTGGGCCACCACGCTTTTTCCGACCAGTGTTCCGATCAATCCACCCGCCAATACATCCGAGGCGAAGTGGGCATGGTGGTACATGCGCGCCACGCCGACCAGACCGGCCACCGAGTATGAAGCGCAGGTCACCCAGGTTTCTTCATAGTGGTTGGCGATGACAGAGGCCATGGCAAAAGCCTCGGTGGTGTGGCCGGAGGGAAACGAGGAGTTCGAGGAATACCCAATGCTGAACGGGTGAAATTTCGCGATGCCGACGTCTTCGCGCGGGCGGGCGCGCCCCACGATAATTTTAATCGCGGGAGTGATCAAGCCGCTGGCGATAAGGCTTGCGGCGATCCCGTCCTGCGCAACCTCCATTGCTGTTTCGTTGCCCATCGCCCCGGCCAGGAAAAATCCGCCCACCACGACAACCGAATATTCTGCGCCAAAGCGTTCCACCTTGAGCATAAAACGGTTGTTATTGGGCGCACGACGGAGCATCTCATCACGCACAGGACGGTCAATTATCGCAGCAACACCAACAATGCTGATCGCTGCGAGCCCAAAATCCTGCCATTCCTTTTCTTGCCAGCGTGAGGGTGAGGTGATGACGTGCTTGACGTCATCCACCAACATTTCCGGATAGGATGGTGCAGTGTCAGCCGCGCGAGCCGCGCAAGCAAAGCCCAGCAGGAGTACGCCTGCACAAAGCAGATGGTTCGATGTCAGGCGCATGGGTAAACAGGAATCAGCAGTGTCGTTCTGTCTATCCGCGGGTTTAATCGCGGAAGTTTTGATACTGCAACGGAAAATCGGTGATGGTTTTTTTGACGAAGGCGATTGCCTCTTGCAGATCATCACGTTTCTTGCCGGTGATCCGGACGGTGTCGCCCTGAATGCTGGCCTGCACTTTCAACTTGCTGTCCTTGATGTGCTTGACGATTTTTTTCGCCAGTTCGATTTCCACGCCGACCTTGACCTCACAGCCGCGTTTCACCTTGTTGCCGCTGACTTTTTCGATCTTGTCGCTGATCTCCAGGCACTTGATGTCCACACCGCGCTTGGTCAGTTTGGCATTCAGGATGTCCTGCACCTGGTCCAGCTGGAATTCGTTATCAGCCCACACGGTGAGCTTGAGTTCGGCCTGCTCCACGCGCGCATCCGAGCCTTTGAAGTCGAAGCGGGTACTGACTTCCTTGTTGGTCTGCTCGATCGCATTTTTTACTTCTGTCTTGTCTACTTCTGAAACGATATCGAAGGTTGGCATGATGTATCCCTGCTAGAAAATGAAAAACAAACACTGTCCACGAAAGGCACGAAAAACACGAACAAACCAAATATTAAAGAGAAGCCAAGTGTCAGGCTAATATCCAGAACGCAACTTATATAACCGACTTAAATGATTGCTTGTCTTTCGTGCCTTTCGTGTTTTTCGTGGACTAGAAGTCCTTTTAGCCGAAATTGCAAACATAGTTGACCACCTCATTCGCTTCAATCACAAAGCGGCTGTTTGCGGGGACGGAGAACTTGCTACCCGCAGCATACGTCTTGAAATCAGGCTCATCGCCGATCTTCACGCGGCAGGTCCCCGAGGTGATTTCCATCAGCTCTGGTGTGCTGACATTGAAAGTGAGCGTACTGGGCAAAATCACGCCGACCGTCTTGCGCGTGCCATCGGCAAACAATACCGAATGCGACACACACTTGCCGTCGAAGAATACATTGCCCTTTTTAACTACGCTGACGTCATTGAATTGCGACATGCTATTTCCTCTCCCATGTTTGGTTATTTTGGTGGTTCGGCGGCTTTTACGCCTTTTTGATAATTGGCATATATGTATACAGGTATGCCGAGATCGCCGAGATGCTTTTCGATCAGCGGTTTGACTTCATCCCAATCCAGACCTGTCATGCCGCAAGCCAGGCGTGGCAAGGCAAGGCTGCTGATTTTTTCTTTCTTCAGGAAGTCACCCAACGCATGCAGCGAATGATTCACGTGGCTAATCTTGGCGCGTCCGGGTTTGCTGCCGTGGTCGTATGCGCCATCCTGGGTGAACAGATTGACGATGAAACGGCCGTCTGCGCTCATCCAGCTCCACACCCCGCCCGCCTTCGGATGTTTGGTCTGGCAGAAGTGACGAAAATCCTTGTACATGGAAGGCATGCGTTCGCGTAGTTGCAGGGCCAAGCCATGATGAAAATCATCGTTGGGTGCAACACCCTGCGCGATTGCTTTTGCACCGCTGAACAAAATGTCGCCGCTCAGTTCGTGGATCATGATGTCTTCCGCTTTTATTTTTTCTTGTGCAGATTCGCCGCGATGCGCATGCGCAATGCGTTCAGCTTGATAAATCCAGCCGCATCCTTTTGATCGTATGCACCCTTGTCATCTTCAAAAGTAGCGATGGTCGGGTCGAACAGCGAATCGGTTTTGGAGTCGCGCCCGACCACGATCACGTTGCCCTTGTACAGCTTGACGCGCACCCAGCCGTTCACGCTCTGCTGGGTATGGTCGATCAGGGTCTGCAATGCGCGGCGTTCCGGCGACCACCAGTAGCCGTTGTAAATCATCGATGCGTAGCGCGGCATCAGGTCGTCTTTCAGGTGCGCCACTTCCCGGTCCAGCGTGATCGACTCGATGGCGCGGTGCGCCTTGAGCATGATCGTACCGCCGGGGGTCTCGTAGCAGCCGCGAGATTTCATGCCGACATAGCGGTTCTCCACCAGGTCGAGACGTCCGATACCGTGCTTGCCGCCTAGCTCATTGAGTTTGGCAAGCGTTTTCGCCGGGGTCATCTTCGTGCCGTTCAGCGCCACGATGTCGCCCTGCGCGAATTCGATGTCCAGATATTCGGCGGCATCCGGCGCTTTCTCCGGCGAAACCGTCCAGCGCCACATGCTCTCTTCGGCTTCTGCAGCGGGATTTTCCAGATGGCGGCCTTCGAAGGAAATGTGCAGCAGGTTCGCATCCATCGAGTAGGGCGAACCGCCCTGCTTGTGTTTCATGTCGATGGGTATGCCGGCGTTCTCGGCGTAAGCCATCAGTTTCTCGCGCGACAATAAGTCCCATTCGCGCCACGGTGCGATGACTTTGATGTTCGGGTTCAGCGCGTAAGCGCCCAGTTCGAAACGCACCTGGTCGTTGCCCTTGCCGGTCGCGCCATGCGAGATGGCCTGAGCGCCGGTCTTGGCGGCGATCTCGATCAGGCGCTTGGCAATCAGCGGGCGCGCGATGGAAGTGCCGAGCAGGTATTCGCCTTCATACACGGTGTTGGCGCGGAACATCGGGAACACAAAATCACGCACGAATTCTTCACGCATATCGTCGATGAAAATATTTTCCGGCTTGATGCCCATCTTCAAAGCCTTGGCGCGTGCCGGTTCCAGCTCCTCACCTTGGCCGATGTCGGCAGTGAAGGTAATGACTTCGCATTTATACGTGTCTTGCAGCCATTTAAGGATGACCGAGGTGTCGAGTCCGCCGGAATAGGCGAGGACAGCTTTTTTGATTCCACTCATGATTAGTTCCTGATTAATTTTCAAACAGCAGGGTAGGAGCGGGCCATGCCCGCGAACACCTTTTCGCGGGCATGGCCCGCTCCTACTCGATTCGCCCCAACAGTAAATATTCCATCAGCGCTTTCTGCACATGCAGCCTGTTCTCTGCCTCGTCCCATACCACGCTTTCCGGGCCGTCGATAACTCCGGCGGAAACTTCCTCGCCGCGATGCGCGGGCAGGCAGTGCATGAACAGCGCGTCTTTTGCTGCCACGCGCATCATGTCCTCATCCACCTGCCAGTCGGCGAAATCCTTCATGCGTTCTTCGTTCTCTGCCTCGAAGCCCATGCTGGTCCATACGTCGGTGGTCACAAGGTCGGCGCCGCGCGCGGCTTTCATCGGGTCGGCGAATTCCTCGTAGTGATCCTCGCCGAACAACCCGGCGCGCTCCGGCTCGACTTCATAGCCGGGCGGGGTCGAGACATGCACGTTGAAATCCAGCACCTCGGCCGCTTGCAGCCAGGTGTTGCACATATTGTTGGAATCGCCGATCCATGCCACGGTCTTGCCCTTGATGCTGCCGCGATGCTCGATATAGGTGTAGATGTCCGCCAGCACCTGGCAGGGGTGGTATTCGTTGGTCAGGCCGTTGATCACCGGCACGCGCGAATGCGCTGCAAAACGCTCGATGATGCTCTGCTCGAAAGTGCGGATCATCACGATGTCGCACATGCGCGAAATCACCTGCCCTGCGTCTTCCACCGGCTCGCCGCGCCCCAGTTGCGAATCGCGCGTGTTCAGGTAGATCGCCGCACCGCCGAGCTGCTGCATCCCGGCCTCGAAAGACAGGCGCGTGCGCGTGCTGGCCTTCTCGAAGATCATCACCAGCGTGCGGTCAGTCAGCGGCCAATACTGCTGGTAGGCCTTGAATTTCTGCTTGATGACGCGGGTGCGCTCGAACAGGTATTCAAGCTCTTCACGGGTCAAATCCTTGAACTGCAGAAAGTGTTTCACCGGCGCTGGTTTTTTTGTCGACATGACTCGTTACCAATCAGGATTGCATGAAATCTTTTATCAGCGGGCACAATATATCCAGCAGTTGCTGCGCCTCGTCTTTCGACATGACCAGCGGCGGCAACAGGCGGATCACGTTTTCGGCGGTGACGTTGGTCAACAGCCCTTTGGCAAGCGCCAGCTTGACCAGGTCGCCGCAAGGTTTTTCGAGCTCGATACCGATCATCAGCCCCTGCCCGCGAATCTCCTTGACGCCGTTAACACCCTGCAATGCGGTGACAAGTCCCTGCCATATGAACCGGCCGAGGCTGTCGGCATGCGCCAGCAATTTGTCCTGCTCGATGATATTCAACGTGGTCAGGCCTGCGGTACAAGCCAGCGGATTGCCGCCGAACGTCGAGCCGTGATTGCCAGATTTGAATAAGCCAGCCGCCTTGCCGGCGGTGAGGCACGCGCCGATCGGCACACCGGAGCCGAGCCCCTTGGCCAACGTCATTACGTCAGGCAGGATGTCGGTATGCTGGAAGGCAAACCATTTGCCGGTGCGGGCCATGCCGCACTGCACCTCGTCCAGCATCAACAGCCAGTTATGCTCGTCGCAAATTTGCCGCAGCTGTTCGAGATAATCAATGTCCAGCATGCGGATGCCGCCTTCGCCTTGAATCGGCTCTACCAGCACCGCAACCACATTGCTGTTGTGCTGTGCAACCTGGCGGATCGCCTCCAGGTCGTCGTAGGGCACGCGCACAAAACCGCTGACCAGCGGCTCGAAGCCCGCCTGCACCTTGCGGTTGCCGGTGGCGGAAAGGGTCGCCAGCGTACGCCCGTGAAACGCCTTTTCCATCACGATGATGGCGGGAGATTCGATGCCCTGCTGATGGCCGTACATGCGCGCCAGCTTGATAGCGGCCTCGTTCGCCTCGCAGCCGGAGTTGCAGAAAAACACCTCCTGCATGTCAGTCAGGCTGCACAGCTTGTCGGCCAGCAATTCCTGCCCATTCACTTGATAGATATTGGAGCAATGGATCAGCTTGCCGATCTGTTCATTCAGCGCGGCGGTGAAGCGCGGATGCGCATGTCCCAAGGTATTCACGGCGATGCCGGACAGCGCGTCCAGATAACGCTTGCCTTCGGTATCCCACAGCCACGCGCCTTCGCCGCGCACAAAAGTGACGGGGAGCCGTGCATAAGTGTTCATCACGTGTGACATACAGAGTTCCTAAACAAAGACGGCGGACAAGCCGCCGTATGCAAAAAATTCAAGTGGCGTATATTGATGCAAACAGCCCCACAAAGCAAACAAGCCGACATTGCTGCCGGCTTGTTTGCGGTAAATCAAAGTGGCCTGGCGCTTATGCCATCGCCTTGATTGCCGCAGACAAGCGGCTCTTGTGTCGAGCGGCCTTGTTCTTGTGGATGATCTTCTTGTCGGCGATGCTGTCCACTGCGCTGACGGAATCTTTGTAAACGGCTTGAGCGGCGGCCTTGTCGCCCGCTTCAATCGCTTTGACGACCTTCTTAACCGCAGTGCGCAATTCCGAGCGCAGACTGCTGTTATGAGCATTCTGTTTAACTGCCTGACGTGCACGCTTGCGGGCTTGTGCGCTATTTGCCATGACTACTCCTTGAGAATTCGGTACAACGGAAAGGCGCGCATTCTAGTGGCTCAAGCGAGCTTTTGCAAATCTTTTTGTGGGGACAGGCTGCCGGGCGGTCTGGCTTCAGGATTATTCAACATTTCTGTTTGCTTTCAACATCAAGATGCTTGACGGAGGTACCCGGTTCGAATAACGTTGTGCCGCTTCCGGCCTGGTATTTAATTGGTGCCGGCATACGGCAACAAAATGGATATTTTTAACAAACAAAGCACGGCGGTTACTGAATAGTGAATAAGCTGGCGTTTTCATTGATAGGGTGTCTGCTGATCGGCTGTGCTCATGCGACAAAAGATGCTCTGCCCTCCGAAGGGCATGCCGGCACAACACAGCCGTCTGTCCGCGCGATCATTCACTTTTCCCACTCACCGGCAGCGGACAGCCAACAACTGCTATCCGTCATTTCCGAAGCCTGCCGTTGCCACCCGGTCTTTTTCCGGCAATTCGGCAATAACGCCCTGATCTACCAAATAAGCCTGCCGGAGAATCATTCCTTCACATCATTTGAAAAAGCATTGCGGGCGAACGGCACATCACTGGGAATCCAGGCCGTCGAACAGGACAAACTGATGCGGCATCAGCATTAACGTTCGCCGCAAACAATTCACTATTTGCTCCATTCCAGAAGAGGAAGCTTCATGAAACAAAATACCAGAAACGCGTTATTGCTCACACTCTCCGTATTCGGGGCGGTTAATTGCCTGCCCGCACTGGCAGCTGGAACCGGCAAGGCAAATTATGTACCTCCAAACAACGTCCCACGGGTCAGCGACCGGCTGATCGTCAAACTCAGGCCGAATTTCCTGTCCAAAGGCCTGAGTGTCGCGCAAATCAATGCTGAAATGAACAGACCGTTTGCTGCCCAGACCATCAGCCAGATGCAAGCTGCGGCAGGAGCAAACCTGGCCGAAATTCGTGCGCTTTCCAACGGGGCGCACGTGCTCTCGATACCGGGCACGCCAAATAGACAGGCCATGGACCGGGCGATCGCAGGGATCGGCAGACTGGCTAATGTCGAGTATGTCGAAGAAGACAGAATCATGACTGCCCAAGTCATAAGCGACCCCTACTACACCACCTATACCCCTACCGGCACCCCCGGGCTGTGGGGCATGCAGCCGGTGAGCGCGGTTGCTTCGCCTGCACCCGGTGGCACTGGCAGCTATGGCGCCGATTTCGAGACGGCTTGGGTCACCCGTACCGGCACTGGCGTAGTCGTCGCGGTAGTCGATACCGGGATCACCCCGCATGAGGATATTGTCGGCGTCGGCGGCACGGTTTCCCCGGCCACTGGCAATCTGGTTTCACCGGGATACACTTTTATTTCCGACTGCAGGATTCGCGGTATCACGGCAACCGGTGGTTGTGCTGCATCTAGTCCTACCAGTCCTCTAGTTCCACCTTCCGCCGACGCGACCGATACTGGCGACTACCTCACCGCAGCCGATGTCGCGACCACGTTCTTTTCTGGGCTGCCCGTGTCGGATAGTTCCTGGCACGGCACCCATGTCGCCGGCACGATCGCAGCGATCGGCAATAATGTTCCTACTCCCATTGGGGTAATCGGCGGAGCGTACGGCGCGAAGATATTGCCGGTCCGCGTCCTGGGCAAGGGCGGCGGATATTTGTCCGATATTACAGACGGGGTTACATGGGCAGCCGGCGTGCATACCATTCCGAACCCCAACCCGGCCAAGGTCATCAACCTGAGCCTGGGCGGAATCGGGCCATGCAGCGTTGCCGAGCAGACAACGATCGACGCGGTAGTGAACGCAGGCGCAGTGGTAGTGGTGGCCGCCGGAAACGAGAACCAGGACGTGGCCAATGCCAGCCCGGCAAACTGCAGGAATGTGATTTCCGTCGCGGCGATAGCAAGGGATGGCAGCCGTGCCACATACAGCAACTTCAGCTCGCCGGCGTACAACACCACCAGCCCGGCCTATGTAACCCTGGCTGCTCCGGGAGGCGATCAAATCTCCTACCCGGTCGCTTTCGATCCCGGCATCCTTTCCACGTTCAATCTTTCACTAACCACTCCCGACACCACCCCGACCGGGTCGACTTACCATTACTATCAGGGCACCAGCATGGCGACGCCGCACGTATCGGCAGCGGTCGCGCTGATGCTGTCCGTGCCCAACACCCCCGCCCTTACCCCGGCCCAGGTCAAAACCATCCTGAGCTCACCGGATTCGCTGACCGCTTTCCCGTCCTTTTCTGTCTTTCCCGCCTGGGATTGCGCCACCAGTAAGAATTGCGGCGCAGGGATACTCAACGCCAATCTGGCCGTGCAAAACAGCACCACGCCCTTAACCGCCTCTTTGACGAACGTTGATTTTGGCACGCTAACAACCAATGGCACGGTCAGCAGAACAGTCACCCTGACCAACAACAATGCGGCAGGCTTAACACTCGGCACAGCCACGATCACCGGCCCCAATGCGGCGCTCTTTACGATGGCAACTAATACCTGCACCACAGCGCTTCTACTTGGACCCGCAGGCACTTGCCAGATCACGATGAACTACACGCCGGCCTCGGCCGGCAGCCACTCGGCAACGCTGTCAGTCCCGACAACCGCCCCAGGAGCCATCGGCATAGGGCTCAGCGGAATACGCGGACCGGCAGCCCTGACAACCGCCACGCCGGCTGTGACGGCAACGACGGTTATTGTCGGCCAGTCAACGACCGTCGACCTGTCGTTCACCAACCCCAATGCGATCCAAGTAACATTGGGAAGTGTGACACTGTCCCAGCCAACAATCATGGCGCTGTCCTTTGACACATGCAGCAACGCCGTACTCGCCGCAGGCGCGACATGCCTTGTTACGGTCACCATTACACCCCATGCAGTCGGTGCGTATTCCGGAACCGTCACAGCCAGCCTGGCAGGCGGCGCCTCACCGACCCAGGCAACCATCTCCGGCACCGCCAATGCAGCGCCTTCCGGAGGGGGCGGCGGCGGATGTTCGGTTATGCCAGCCGGCGCGAATCCTGATCCTTCCTTGCCATTGGCTTTGCTCGTCGTGCTGGTTTACTGGTTGCGCCGGCGCGTAATCCGCACCCGTGGCGCGGCCTGATTACCGGCTAATTACTGCGGTTGTCGCGCCGCTGCTGATCTGGCCGTGGCTTCCCCCCTGGGATAGCGCCTATCTCAAGGGAGGAACGGCCAGCGCGATTATCCTGCTCACGTTGATCTCCATCGCGGAGGAAGTGCTGTTTCGGGGTTTCCTTCAAGGTGGATTGCTGTCCAGGGATCGGTTCAAACACAGGACGGCAGGCTTCAGCAATGCAAACTGGTTAACCAGCGTCGCCTTTGCCTCCGCACATCTATGGCAACACCCCTTGACACTCGCTCCCGGTTATTTCGCCGTTTCACTGGTGCTGGGTTATTTTCGCGAACGATATCGCGGCATTCTGGTTCCGGTCTTGCTCCATTGCTATTACAACCTCGGGCTCCTGTTTTTCGCTGCGTAACTAAAAAGCAGTTGTCCACGAAAGGCACGAAAAACACGAAAAAACTTCTTGTTCTATTTCGTGCCTTTCGTGTTTTTGCGAGCTTTCGCCTTGTGGCGAAATGCCTGCTTACCCCACTTCGCGGACGAATTTCTTTTCCAAAAAACGCAGTTGTGAGTTGGGATACTAGGCGGCGCGGAGCGCGATGGTATGATGCGCAGCGTTTATAGCGAACAGTCCACGACCAAGCATGAATCTACTCAAAGCTCTTGCCACGATCAGCAGCCTGACGCTGGTTTCGCGCATCCTCGCGTTCGTGCGCGATGTGCTGATTGCGCGGATCTTCGGTGCGGGCATGGCAACGGATGCGTTCTTCGTTGCTTTCAAACTGCCCAACCTGCTGCGCCGCCTGTTCGCAGAGGGTGCATTCTCGCAGGCGTTCGTGCCGATTTTCGGCGAATACAAAAACCGGCGCGGGCATGACGATACCAAACTGCTGGTCGATCACGTCACGACGATGCTGGCAATCATCCTGTTCGTCGTGACACTGATCGGCATCATCGCCGCACCGATTCTCGTTTATATCAGCGCGCCCGGCTTCGCCAAGGATCCCGCGAAGTTCGACCTCACGGTGCAACTGCTGCGCCTCACTTCGCCGTATATTTTCTTCATCTCGCTTGTCGCGGTCGCGGCGGGCATCCTCAACACATATAACAAGTTCTGGGTGCCGGCCTTCGCGCCGATACTGCTTAACGCCTGCTTCATCGGCGGCGCTTTGTGGCTGGCTCCCTATTGTGACCCGCCGATCATGGCGCTGGCCTGGGCAGTGTTCGTCGCGGGCATCGTGCAACTCGCTTTTCAAATCCCGTTCCTGAAAAAAATCGGCATGTTGCCGACGATACGCTTCAGCCTCAAGGACGAAGGCATGTGGCGCGTCATCAGGCAAATGGGTCCGGCGGTGTTCGGCGTATCCATCGCCCAGATCAGCCTGATCATCAACACCATCTTCGCCTCGTTCCTGGTGGCGGGCAGCGTGTCGTGGCTGTATTACGCTGATCGATTGATGGAGTTTCCTTCCGGGATATTGGGCGTGGCCCTTGGCACGATTCTCCTGCCTTCGCTGTCCAAATGCTATTCCAGCAACAATACGGCGGAATACTCGAAGCTGCTGGATTGGGGATTGCGCCTGACCATCATGCTGACACTGCCTGCCGCGCTGGCGCTGGGCATGATCGCCGTGCCGCTGCTTTCCACTTTTTTTCAGCGCGGCGCATTTGCCGCGCATGACGTGCTGATGACGAGTCATGCCCTGATCGGTTACAGCATCGGCCTGATCGGGATGATCCTTGTGAAAATCCTCGCCCCCGGTTTTTACGCGCGGCAGGATATCAGAACTCCGGTGAAGATCGGCATCGTTACGCTGATTGCGACGCAGGCGATGAACGCGCTGTTCATCGGCTGGATACAACACGCCGGATTGGCTTTGTCGATAGGATTGGGCGCGTGCCTGAATTCCGCGATCCTGTTTTATTACCTGCGCAAACACAACATCTTCCAGCCCGAGCCGGGCTGGGCGAAGTATTTTGCCAAGATAAGCGTCGCCGTCGCAGCACTGGCGATCACCCTGTGGTTCGGCATGGGCACCGAACAAAGCTGGCTGACCGGTTCCGGGTGGTCACGCATCCTGCGCCTGTCGGCGCTGGTGACGGGTGGAGTAGTGGTTTACTTTGCGGTACTCGCCGCGCTGGGTTTCAGGCCCAAGGATTTTTCCAAGCGTGCAGTAAATTGAACGTACTGCACATCCTCGCCTATTTTTTCACGCCGACGGCCAAGATGATCTCGGCATCCTCTATGGGCGGCACGGCACTGGCTGTGGGATTTGTATCCGTTATGGCGAACATGCTCCCGTCAGCCGATACGATCCCGTAATCGGTTCCTATCGTGATAGTACCGGTAGCGTCTTTGGTGGTTACACTGAACGTCCCGTCTGGCGCGACTGAATAGGTGAACAATCCGCTGCCGGTGTCTCCTGCCGAATGACTGGCGATACTCCACGTGCCCGAACCAGCCCCGTCAGCAGTAATATTCACCCTGCTGGTGTACCTGCCCGCAGCTCCTTTACCGACCTGATGAATCTGATAACCGCCTCTCAAAACGGCATTGGTCAGGCCGCTGGACTTTTTCACGCCAACGGCCATGACGATCTCGGCATCAGTGTCTGCGGGAGGATTTGTGTCCGTCAGGGCGAACATGCTCCCGTCAGCCGACACAATTCCGTAATCGGTTCCGGCAGCGGTGGTCATACTGAACGTCCCGTCAATTGCGTTGACGCTATAGGTGTACGCTCCAGTGCCCGTACTACCCGCTGAGTGGCCCACGATAGTCCACGTGCCTGCACCAGCACCATTAGCGGTAACATCCACGCGGGTGGTATACAACCCTGCACCCAGAAGTGCATCACCGGCCTGATGAATCTGGTAGTTGCCGTTCAAAATTGCATTGGTCAGGCCGCTCGTCTTTTTCATGCCGACGGCCATCACGACCCCGGCATCTTCTGGCGGTACAGCACTGACTGTGCGATTTGTATCTGTAAGGACGAAGGGATTCCCGGTAACCGATATAATCCCGTGAACAGTCCCGGTAGTAGTGGTTACACTGAACGTCCTGTCCGCTGCCACGGTATAGCTGTATGTTCCGCTGCCCGTAGCTCCTGCCGAATGGTTGCCGGCAGCGATGTTCATAGTACCTGCGCCGGTTCCGTCAGCGGTCAAGTCCACACGTACGGTTTCCGTCACTGCGCCAGCTCCTGCATCGCCAACCTGATGAACCTGATAGTTACCGTTCAGAAGCGTATTGTAGTTATAGGAACTCGTGGGAGTGTAGCTTCCCCCATTACAAGCATACAAGGTCATCGCGCCCAAACACA
Source organism: Nitrosomonadales bacterium (assembly GCA_023259055.1). Classification (GTDB taxonomy): domain Bacteria; phylum Pseudomonadota; class Gammaproteobacteria; order Burkholderiales; family Gallionellaceae; genus Gallionella. The sequence goes on along the minus strand of JAHFQZ010000004.1, from coordinate 57,573 downwards.
TCGCGCCAAACATAAGACTTTTGCTTTTCATTTTGGTCGCCTCTTTAATCTGAGAAATGCTGATTGAGTCCGAAATACGTGCACTAATAATGCGCTCTCGAGCATTGAGGTTATATAGGTGTTTGCCTGATTTTGGTGTAGGGCACCTGGAGATTTTGCTGTCAGTGTTTGCCTGACCGTTGTTGATGGCGAAGCGCAGCCGAGGCCGTTTACTTTCTCGCCACCATGTCAATCAACGCCGACATACCGCTGTGCCCCGTACCTTCGCTGATGTGATCGTCATGCTCGCGCAGATGCAATATTTCCATGTCGCCAAATGCGTTGCGCAACAGCGTTTCCGTGTACATATTCTCCGCATGGGGCGGGCCACCGGTTTTGTATTCGAGCTGGCGCGGCGTGTAGCCTTGCAGCAATAACAGCCCGCCGGGCTTCAGGCTGCGCTTGATGCCTGCAAACATCTGCTCGCGCAACGCGGGGGGCGCAAACTGGATGAAGATCGCCGCCACCACATCAAAGCGGCTCTCGCCCCATTGCCACTCCGCCAGATCAGCCTGCTCAAACGTTACCGTCACACCGCGCTGCTGCGCCAGCTTCTGCGCTTTTGCCAACGCCACCGCCGAGGCCTCCACCGACAGCACCTGCAAGCCCTGTTGCGCCAGCCACACGCCGTTGCGCCCTTCGCCGTCCGCCACCGCGAGGCAGCTCATCCCGGGTTTGAGCAAATGCTGCTGCGTCACCAGAAACTCATTCGGTTCGGTGCCGAACAAATATCCTTCTTGCGCAAAGCGTTCGTCCCACATGCTCATAAGAACACCTTATCGCATCCCCGTCACCGCGAAGCCAGAAACAGTGGCTCCAGCGAATCACTCTTCCCTTCCTGCATCGCTTCGTTAACAGGTTTGTGTTTGCTGAATAACTCCCAAAATTTTTCGCCTTGCCACTCATCTTTGTTTTGCGCATAAAGCGCTCTGTCCAATTCATTCAGCGCACCTGCCAGTGGCTGCTGGCATAGCCCTGCCATGGCGGTGAGACTGGTAGGTGGGTTTTGCGGCCAGCGCAATTTTGCCCAGCCGAGCAGTTTAGATTTGGCCTGCGCCGCGTCATTGCTCATGCAGCTTTTCTTCAACTGATTCTCCAGTTGCGCCATTGATTTCACACGGGCCGATTCCTCATTTCCCGATCCCGTTTTTGCCGATGGCTGTTTTTTGCGCGCCTGCCACCACCACAGAATAAGAGTCGCCAGCCAGCCCGTCCCTAAAATCAGGGACAGCCACGGCCACCAGCCGCGCGAATATTTTGTATCGGCCAAGCCTGTCGGCGCTAATGCGGTGTTTGAAAAAATATCAGGAGATGGCGCCGTGAGCTCGGAAGGCGCGCCCGGTGAAGCTCCTGCCGCTAGCGCCGGGAGCTGATTTGTATTCGCGGCATTCGCGCTGCCAGAATTAGTATTGCCAGCCAGCACGGTGATCTCCCTCGGGGGCAGGCGCGCCACTTCCATTTTGTCGGTGTTGACGTTCCACCACTTCACCTCGATGGCGGGCAGGATGAAGCTGCCGGGGCGGGTGGGCATGATGGCGATCTTGTGGGTGCGCACCCCGCTGATGCCGTTGTCATCCTTATTGTCTTTTAACACCGGCTGGTCTGGATAAAGTTTGAGGCCATCAATATTCTGCCCATCCAGCGCAGGCAACTGCGCGGCACTCAGACCTTTTGCAGAGATCGTCAGCGTGCGCGTGATCGGTTCACCTGCAGTGAATTTTGGCGGGTTCTCCGACCACTGTTCCGTCAATTGCAACTGGCTTGCGGGCAGCCACTGCACGCCGCCCAGTCCGGCGGGCGCGGGTTTGATCGAGAATGAAATTGATTTGGAGTTCACCCGTTTGTAGCGGCTGCTCTGGACGAATGGATTAAACATAAAACCGCCACCACGGCTGGTCTCAATAATTTCCCCGTCAAACTGCACCGGCTCGCTGTTGAACTGTCCGCTCTTCTGCGGGTAAACCGCATAGCGCCGTTCTGTTACGGCATATGCCTGCCCGTTGAGCATGGTCTGATAGGTGCGATCTTCGCCGATGCGTTCCACCATCGCGTCCATGCCCGGAAACTTGGGGTCGCTGAGGCTACTGCCGTTGCCGATATTAACCGCGCGATGCAGGCGCACGGTGAACATAATCTGCTGCTGCACATAAGCCGAGTGCGGCTCCGCAATGACCTCCACGAACAGCTCGCCGCTCTGTTGCGCGGCTTTGGCCTGGTCGGCCTTGGTCACGCCGATCACGATGGGCTGCGTGGATTGCCCGCCCGCCTTGATGGCCGGAATGACCGACGGGCCGCTGTGTTTGGGCATCAGGCTGATCTGCCAATGGATGCTGCGCGTGACGGAGCCGTTAATCATTTGCATGCTGCTACCGCTGCTTTTTCCCAGCACCTCGAAGTCTTGCTGCAACGGACTCAGGTCGGGATCGTCGCCCAGATTTTCATCGCTCTTCAGCGTCAACGTAAACGATTCTCCCTCGGCTACCGGGTTGCGATCGACAGAAGCCTGGAATGCGGCCAGTGCGGGTGTGGCGGCCAGCAGGGAAATGAGGGTGAAGAGTATCCAGATCATTCCATTTAATCTGGATCGTCTATTAAATCTAAATTTCGTCATTCCCGCGCAGGCGGGAATCCAGTCAATTGATTGATTCCCGCGCAGCGGATCAACTTTAAGGTTTGGGCATTCCTCAAAATCCGCCACAAGCAACTCGTGTTGTCCGCTTCGCGAATTTTTATTTTTGCTGGATTCCCGCCTGTGCGGGAATGACGGTGCCAATGGATTGCTCGGATTTAAACCGGGTATTTGTTTTATTCCAGAAATCACCATGTTTTTTCCTCGCTCTTGCCAGATTGCTGTTGCTGCTTGTACTGATACAAAAACTTGCGCCGCCATAAACCGCCCGGGTCATCGGGAATGCGCTGCAACCACTGTTTGTCGGCTTGTTTCAGTTCGCTGGCATCCTGTTGCCCATCAACTGCGCCTTCAGGTTTTCCTTTGGTATCGCCACTATCCGGTTGAGCTGACGCTCCCTGCTGGTCATTTTTCTCTTGCCTGTTTTCCTTGCTGGGGCTTCCCTGCTTGGCAGCTTGCTGTTTTGCGGCATCGTCCTTCCCGCTTTTTTGCCCGGCGTCCTGCTTGTCATTCTTTGCAGCATTCTGTTGTTCGGTATCTTTCTGCTGGCCTTCTTTGCCATCCTGTTGCGCGGATTTCTGCTCCGGTTTTTTTTCTGGTCCGGACTGGTCGGATTGAGGCTTGGAAGATTGGCCTTGTCCGTTCTTGTCATCCGATTTGTTTTGCTGATCCTTGCCGTCCCCTTTTTGCTGCTGGTTTTGCTGGGACTGATCTTGCTGCTGCTTCAGCATTTCCTCAACCAGATCGCGATTGAATTTTGCATCCGCATTTTTCGGGTCGCGCTTCAATGCTTCATCGTAGGCGTTCATCGCCTCCTGCAACTGACCCTGCCGTGCCAGCGCGTTGCCGCGATTGTAATTTGCGTCGACGCTATCTATATTTTGCAGGTCTTTCGCCGCGTCCTGATAATTTCCCGCACGGTAATTGGCAGCAGCGCGCCATTCCGGATTTTTGAAAAGCTGCGCAGCCTGTTTGGGATCGTTGGCCTGCATGACTTGCTGCGCACGCTGGTCGTCGCGTTGCCACAGACTTTGCCAATCGAACGCATAAGCTTGGCGCGGCAGCGGCAAAGCCAGCATCAACACGAGCAGCACATAACCGCGTCGGAACGCGAACGCGCCGAGCAGTAGCAGCGGCAGCAATAGCCACGGACCTTCGTCGCGCCATTGGTCGCTGCGCCATTGTTCTCCACTCTGGCCTTCGGCCTGTTTGCTTTGAAGTTGCGCCAGCGTATTTTTGAACGGCGCAAGCGCCGCTTGAAAATCGCTGTCATCGGTGCTGATGCGGCGGTAAGCGCCGTTGCCTTGTCGGGCGAGCGCGTCCAGTGCGGCATCATCCAGCCTGGGCAGAACAATCGCGCCGTTGCGATCCTTGAGGAAGCCGCCATTGGCTGAGGGTATGGGCGCACCCTCCGGGCTGCCCACGCCCAGCACCGACAAGCGGTGCCCGGCGTTGACTAGTTCCTTGATTGCGCTTTTCAGTTCGGCAGATTCCTCCCCGTCTATTCCATCGCTGATCAGCAGCACGCCGCCATGACTGGCGCCCGATTGTTGCAACAGTTGCTGCGCCATGACTATGGCGCGGTCGGGACGCGAACCCTGCGCGGGCATCAGGTCGGTGCTCAGGCTGCCGAGCTGGCTGGCGATGGTTTTTGCATCCGAGCTGAGCGGGCTCACCACGAACGGCGTGGCGGCATACACGATCAGCGCGGTCTCGCCTTCCTTCTGCTGGTTGAGAATATCGCGCAACTTCATTTGCGCCCGCTGCAAGCGGCTGGGCTTGATGTCCGCCGCGTCCATCGAGCGCGACAAATCCAGCAACACCACCAGCGCCGAAGGCTTGCGAAACACCGGCACTTCCAGCTTCTGCCAGGCCGGGCCCGCCATCGCAATAATGGAGAGCAGCCCGCCCAGCCCCACCGCGAATAATATCCACGGCCTCTGAACAGTACGCTGCCCGATCAGCAAATGCGCCAACAAACGCGGCTCGACCACATTCTGCCAACTGCGGCTGGTCAAGCGCTGCCGCCACAGCAACCACAACAGCAACGCCAGCGGAAGCAGCGCGTAGAACCACTCGGGGCGAAGGAAATGAAATTCAGTCGGCATGTTCATCGCCTTATCTCCTGCGCGCCACCGGCAACATCAGTAACCCCGCCAGCAGTCCCGCCATTAGCATTGCCGCACCCAGCGGCCAGTAAAACAGCGCGTGTTGCGGGCGGAAGGTCTGTTTGTCCTGCGCGACCGGCTGCAATTCGTCGAGCATCGCGTAGATTTGATTGAGCTGTTTGCCGTCGCGCGCGCGGAAATATTTTCCGCCGGTGGCCTTGGCGATTGCGCTCAGAGTTTTCTCGTCCAGGTCAGCAGAAGGATTCACGCGCTGACTGCCGAAAAATGAATTCACCACCATTTCGTCCGCGCCGATGCCTATCGTGTAGATCGTCAGCCCCTCCTTGGCGGCCAGCTCCGCTGCCTTGAGCGGCTGCACTTCGCCCGCGTTGCTCGCGCCGTCGGTCAGCAGCACCAGCACCTTGTTTCCCTGCGGATTTTCCAGCAGCCGTTTCACCGCCAGACCGATGGCGTCGCCGATTGCGGTCTGCTCGCCCGCCAGCCCGATGGCGGCGTCCTGCAACAGGCTCTGCACTGTCTTGCGGTCGAAGGTCAGCGGTGTTTGCACATAAGCCTGGCTGCCGAACAGGATCAGCCCGATGCGGTCGCCGACGCGCCGCTCGATAAAATTACCTGCTACTTCTTTGTTGGCGACCAGGCGGCTCACCTGTTTGCCGCGCAACTCCATGTCCTCGATTTGCATGCTGCCGGAGATGTCCACCGCCAGCATCAGGTCGCGCCCGCTGACCGGCAGCTCGACCGGATCGCCCAGCCACATCGGGCGCGCCGCAGCGCAGACCAACATCAGCCATGCCAGCAGAGCGGGCAACAGCAGCCAGCGGCGTTGCATACTTTTGTCGGGTTGCGCGCCGGTATCCAGCGCGAATGCCTTGAGGCTGGGCACGCGCAACGCGGCTTCCCTGACCGCATTCGCGGGCGGCAAGAACAGGCGCAACAACAACGGCAGCGGGGCCGCGAAAAATATCCAGGGCCATTCGAAATGGATCATTGCCGAACTCCTGAAAACGATTTGGCCGACAATTTGGTGATCCAGTTTTCACACAACGCGAACAGATGGTCCATCTGTTCGGACGCGATATTTATCTGCTGCGCATAGGGCGCCACCACCAGCAAGCGTCCTTCCCCGGATTGAAAACGCGAGCCATCGGTATTGCTGCGATCCAGAAATACCAGCCATTGCTCACCACTGAGTTTCGCTGATTCCTCGCGCGGAAAGCGGCTGATCGCCACGCGGCGCAGCAGCACCGACAGCTCGCTGACGACAGGTTGCGGAGATGAGGGGTTTGCCTGATATTGCTGGCGCAGCCGTGCCAGCTCTGCCAGCGAGCTACGCCGCCAGGCATTGCGCTGGCGGCGACGATGCATCCACCAAACCCCGGTCGCGGCCAGCAACACAATCCCCAGCAACATCCACCAGCCAATGGCAGGCGGCCACCAGGAAACCGGTTCAGGCAAATGGATGTCGCGCAATTGACTCAAGTCCGGCTTCATACCCTTACTTCAAGCCCCTGCTGCAACGCACGCAGCGGATTATCGTTCGTCGCCAGCGGCAGCAGCGTCATTTTGTAGCGGCGGCAAAGTTGTTGCAGCGTTTCCTGCTGCTGATTAAATCGCGCGCGATAATTTTCGCGCAGGCGATTGTCGCTGGTGTACAGCGTCATGAAATTTGCGCCATCGCCCAGCCGATATTGACCAGGCGGCGGCAGCTCTTTTTCCAGCGGGTCGTGGATATCGACCAGCATGAGCTCGTTGTGGCGGGCCAGTTGCGCAAGCTGCGCGCTGCCCTGCTCGTTGAGATCGGCGAAGTCGCTCAGCAGCACGATCAGGCTGCCTGGTTGCGCCACGCTGCGCAGCCGGGTAAGCGCCTGATTCAAGGCGATTCTGCTGGCAAGCGGATCGCTGGCTGTGTTGTGCTTTTGCCATGCGGGATGAACGGCAAGTTTTTGCAGCAAATGCAGCAACGGCGGTTTGCCGCGCCGGGGGCGCAGCTCGATATGAGACCCCTCGGAAAATATCAGCCCGCCCAGCCGCTCTCCCTGCTGCACGGCGCTCCAGCCCAGCAACGCAGCCGCCTGTGCCGCGCGCACCGCCTTGAACGCGCCCTGCGTCGCGAAGAACATCGCACATCGCATATCTACAAACAACAGCACCGGTCGCTCGCGTTCTTCGCGGAACAGCTTGGTGTGGGGGTGTCCGGTGCGCGCCGTCACGCGCCAATCGAGCGTGCGCACGTCGTCTCCCTGTGAGTAGGCGCGCACCTCGTCGAACTCCATGCCGCGCCCCTTGAACGGCGAGCGGTAATCGCCGCCGCTCAACGCGCGGATACGAGCAGGCTTGAGCGCCAGCGATTCCGCCGAGTGGTGCAGCGCGATCAGCGAATCCAGGCTGACGCTCACCACGCCGTCATCTTTCATGACCGAGCTGTCGGATGACGTTTGAGAGGCAATCTGTGCTTTGTTGCGACGCAACAACGAAATCATGGCACGGGTATCAGATTGATCAGTGTCTCGACAAATTGATCGGGCGTATGCCCCTCGGCTTCCGCCTCGTAGCTCAGCAGCACGCGGTGGCGCAGCACATCGTAAGCCATCGTCTGAATATCTTCCGGCCCGACATAATCTCGCCCCGCCAGCCATGCGTGGGCGCGCGCACATCGGTCCAGCGCAATGGTGGCTCGAGGGCTTGCGCCCCACTGCACCCAGCTGGCCAACGCAGCTTTGTATATGCCCGGCTTGCGGGTGGCCAGAATAATTTCGACCAGATAACGCTCCAGGTTTTCAGCCATGTGGATGTTCAGCACTTCTTCGCGCGCGGCGAACAGCGTTTTCTGGTTCAGCTTGGCTACGGCAGGCGCTGTCCCCTGTATCTGCTGCGCCGCTTCGTTGCGGGACAGTTGCAGAATTTTTCGCTCGGCTTCTGCCTGAGGATAATCGACTTTCACGTGCAGCAAAAACCGGTCTAACTGCGCTTCGGGCAGCGGATAAGTTCCTTCCTGCTCGATCGGGTTCTGGGTCGCCATCACCAGAAATAATTTCGGCAGCGGATACGTGGTCGTGCCCACGGTGATCTGACGCTCCGCCATCGCTTCGAGCAGCGCCGATTGCACTTTCGCCGGCGCGCGGTTCACCTCGTCGGCCAGCACCAGATTGTGGAATAACGGGCCGCGTTGAAACTGGAAAGAGCCGTCCTGAGGCCTGAAAATATCCGTTCCGGTCAGGTCGGCAGGCAACAAATCCGGCGTGAACTGGATGCGGTGAAAATCCCCCTCCAGCCCCTCGCCCAGCACCTTGATCGCGCGCGTCTTCGCCAATCCGGGTGCGCCCTCTACCAGCAAATGCCCGTCAGCCAGCAGTGCGATCAGCAGCCGGTCGACCAGCGTTTCCTGCCCGATAATTTGCTGCGAAATATGATTTTTAAGCGATTGAAAAGCGACTTGAGCAGATGAATTTGCGGTTAAATTTTCTGACATATTTTCCGTTCTCGCGAGTGGTTAATGGTCCTGAATATATTCCTGGCGGGTAAGGCATAAAAAGATGCAAATTGTTCCCTGCAAAAACCGGCAAAAAATATAAGGGCTGTGCAGAAAATTTTCAAGAACTGAAATTGTGCCCCGGTGAATTTGCAGACGAATAATTATATATTTGTAAATGTGGCTGCCCGCGAGCTTCGAAACTGGTTTGCAGTTTAGCGAGAATCCGGCTTTACTACCGCACGGCCTTTGGCTTCCTCTTCCGTTGCTGGATCGACCACTCGGATCACCTCGCCCTCGATCACCTCACCTTTAAACTCCTCACCCTCGAACACAGCTCCATTCGTCGCAGCATCATGCGGGGAAAAGTCGCGCATTTGCTTGCGCAGATGACGCGTTTTCCACCACAGAAAAGCGAAAGCCAGCACGCCCATGACCAGAATGACCATCAGCAGGATGGCTGAAAACATCAATATCAAAGCTGCCAGCGCCAGTGTCGCAATAAATGCAAGCACGTTGCGCAAGGGGCTGGTTGTGTTTGGAGTACGGGTAAGGTGATTCATTTTTATTCGACTTTGAAGAAGCTGAGGGTGAGGGTGAGGAGCATTAGGTTATTCATGCAGAATATGGCACGATTATATTCACCGCATCACACAGCAGGAGACGCCCCTTGAATTTTTACACCACCCTGCATTCATCGCGAATTTGGTGAATTTAATGCATCACTATGACGGGACGCGTGCCGCTATGAATGCCTTGAGTTGTGCGACATCCGGCGGCAGGGTATCGAAGCGTTGCGGCAGATTTTCGATGTTCTCGTAACCAGCCGGACGTTGCGGGTCTTGCCCCAATGCCTCGCGGATGGTTTCCTCGAACTTGGCAGGCAGCGCGGTTTCCAGGCATACCAGCGGGATACCCGCTTCGCGGTGTTCCAGCCCGGCCTTCATACCATCGGCAGTGTGCGGATCGATGACCACGCCGTACTGTTGATGCATGCGGCGTATCGTGGCGACGCGATTGGCATGGCTGCTTGCACCGGAGGCAAGGCCGTATTCCTGCACCCTGTCAAAATAAGGCGTCCCGCTCAAATCGAAATACCCATCCTTTTCCAGTTGCTTCCACAAACCCTTGAGGATTTCTGGATCACGCCCTACCAGGTCATAGGCAAAACGCTCGAAATTGGAGGCTTTGGTGATATCCATCGACGGGCTGCTGGTATGCATCGTTTCCGGACGCGGGCGGTATACGCCGGTCTTGAAGAACTCGTCGAGCACGTCGTTCTCGTTGGTCGCGACGATCAATTTGCGGATCGGCAATCCCATCTGGCGCGCGATGTGCCCGGCGCAGACGTTGCCAAAATTACCTGATGGCACGGCAAAAGAGACATGCTCATCGTTTGTTTTGGTCAGCGCGAAGTAGGTCTTGAAATAGTAAACGGCCTGCGCGACGACCCGCGCCCAGTTGATCGAGTTGACCGTACCAATCTGGTATTTTTCCTTGAAGGCGAGGTCATTCGACACCGCTTTCACCATATCCTGACAGGCATCGAACGGCGCAGTGATGGCGATGTTGAAGATATTCGGGTCTTGCAGCGAATACATCTGCGCAGTCTGGAACGGGCTCATCTTGCCCAGCGGAGACAGCATGAACACGCGGATGCCGCGCTTGCCGCGCATCGCATATTCCGCTGCCGATCCGGTGTCGCCGGAAGTTCCGCCGAGGATGTTGAGTTCGGCGTGGTCTTTAGCCAGTGCGTACTCGAACAAATTGCCGAGCAACTGCATCGCGACATCCTTGAACGCCAGCGTCGGGCCGTAAGACAGGCCGAGAATGTGCAGACCGGGTTCCAGCGTCTTGACCGGCGTGATCTCCTCACTGCCGAAAGTATTGGCGGTGTATGTTTTATTGATGATGGCCTTGAGATCACCCGCCGGAATATCGGTAGCGAAACGGCTGATCACCTCGAACGCCAGTTCGCGGTAATTCATGCTGCGCATGGCCGCAAGTTCTGTCTTGCTCAGTTTCGGATAATGGTCGGGAACCGCAAGACCTCCGTCATCGGCGAGGCCGCCGAGCAGGATTTCAGTGAAGGATTTTGCGGCCATGCCGCCACGGGTGCTGGTGTATCTCATTTCATCAAACCTATAATTTTGTCTTTCCCGCGCAGGCGGGAAACCAATCAATCAAATAATCGCTCGCAACGCGAGACACCCAAAAGGCATATTAATTAAACCGCTGGGTTCCAGCCTGCGCGGAAATGACGGGCTATTTAATGGGTTATAAATCAACCCAACTCTTCCAACCGCAAGCGCGTCACCTTGCCCGCAACTATCGGCAACGCTTCCACTTTGGCAATTGCGGCGTTGATGCGCCTCTCTCGTGTCTGGTGGGTGAGCAGGATCAGGTCGGTCTGGTCTTCGCCTTCGCCGGGTTCTTTCTGGATCACCGCATCGATGGAAATCTGTTCATCCGCAAGGATGCGCGTGATATCGGCCAGCACGCCCGGCTTGTCCTGCACACGCATGCGCAGGTAGTAACTGGTGATCACATCATCCATCGCCAGTATCGGCAGATCGGAAAGCTGATCCGGCTGGAACGCCAGATGCGGCACACGGTGTTCAGGGTCGGCGGTGTGCATGCGCGTGACATCGACCAGATCGGCGATCACCGCGCTGGCGGTGGGTTCCGCACCCGCACCTTTGCCGTAATACATTGTCGAGCCCGCCGCATCGCCCTGCACCAGCACCGCATTCATCGCGCCTTCGACATTGGCAATCAGGCGTTTTGACGGGATCAAGGTCGGGTGAACGCGTAGCTCCACGCCTTCCGGCGTGCGCTTGGTGATGCCGAGCAATTTGATGCGATAGCCGAGTTGTTCGGCGTAGCGTATGTCGGTGGCATCCAGCTTCGAAATCCCCTCGATGTGCGCCTTGTCGAATTGCATCGGGATGCCGAAAGCCAAAGCGGAAAGGATGGTGATCTTGTGCGCCGCGTCCACGCCTTCGATGTCGAATGTCGGGTCGGCCTCGGCGTAACCAAGACGCTGCGCTTCCTTCAGCACAGTGTCGAAGCTCAGGCCCTTGTCGCGCATTTCGGACAGGATGAAATTGGTCGTGCCGTTGATAATCCCTGCGATCCACTGGATGCGGTTCGCGGTCAAGCCTTCGCGCACCGCCTTGATGATCGGGATACCGCCGGCTACCGCCGCCTCGAACGCGACCATAACGCCCTTGTCTTGCGCCGCCTTGAAAATCTCGTTGCCGTATATCGCGAGCAGCGCCTTGTTCGCGGTAACCACATGCTTGCCGTTCGCAATCGCTTTCATCACCAGTTCTTTTGCCACGCCATAGCCGCCGATCAATTCAACGACGATATCCACTTCCGGATCACTCACTACCGAGAACGCATCGTCGGTAATGCGGCATGCACCGCCGGTGACTTTTTTCGCCAGGGCCAGATCGCGGTCGGCGACCACAGTAATGCGTATCGGACGTCCGGCGCGACGCGTAATCTCTTCCGCGTTGCGCTGCAACACCGTGAACGTGCCGCCGCCAACTGTGCCGATGCCGAGAAGTCCTACGTTGATTGGTTTCATTTAATTTCCTAAATTGTAGGGTGGGCACGATTTTGTGCCCACGCGGAAAAACGGTGGGCACAAAATCGTGCCCACCCTACTTGCTAATTCGTGCCGTGTTTCTTGCGATAATTTTCCAGGAATCTTGCAATGCGCCCGATTGCATCGGTCAGGTCATCGGCATTCGGCAGGAACACCACGCGGATGTGATCGGGGTGTATCCAGTTAAATCCGGTACCCTGCACCACCAAGACCTTCTCGGTTTCCAGCAACTCCAGAATGAATTTCTGGTCGTCCTCGATCGGGTAAATTTTCGGATCAAAGCGTGGAAACAAATACAGCGCGGCCTTCGGCTTGACGCAGGTCACGCCGGGAATCGCTGTCAGGAGTTTATAGGCCAAATCGCGCTGCCTGCACAGCCGCCCGGTCGGGGCGACCAGGTCGTTGATGCTCTGATAACCACCAAGCGCGGTCTGGATCGCGAACTGGCCGGGCACGTTGGAACACAGGCGCATCGAAGCAAGGATGGTCAGACCGTTGATGTAGTCCTGCGCGTGCTTTTTCTCGCCGGAGAGTACCATCCAGCCGGCGCGATAACCGCAGGCGCGATAGTTTTTCGACAAGCCGTTCATCGTCACGAACAGCACGTCGTCAGCCAGCGAGGCAATCGAGGTATGCGTCGCGCCGTCGTACAGCATCTTGTCATAGATTTCGTCGGCGAAGATGATCAGCCCATGTTCACGCGCGAGCTGGATAATCTCTTTCAGAATCTCGTCGGAATACAGCGCGCCGGTCGGGTTGTTCGGGTTGATGACCACGATGGCGCGCGTATTCGGCGTGATCTTGCTGCGCATATCGGCCAGATCGGGATTCCAGTCGTTGGCCTCGTCGCAGACGTAATGTCGCGGCGTGCCACCCGCCAGCGTCACCGCCGCCGTCCACAGCGGGTAGTCCGGCGCAGGCACCAGCACTTCGTCGCCGGTGTTGAGCAGGCCCTGCATCGTCATCACGATCAGTTCCGACGCGCCGTTGCCGAGGTAAATGTCTTCCAGCCCAACCCCCTTGATGTTCTTCGACTGGCAGTAATGCATGATGGCCTTGCGCGGCGCGAACATGCCTTTGGAATCGGAGTAGCCAGACGAATTCGGCATATTCAGGATCACATCCTGCTGAATTTCTTCCGGCGCCTCGAAACCGAATGGCGCCAGGTTGCCGATGTTCAGCTTGATGATACGTTGCCCTTCCTCCTCCATCTGCTTGGCGCGTTCCATCACCGGCCCGCGGATGTCGTAGCACACGTTGGCAAGTTTTGTCGATTTTAAAATTGGTTTCACTTTATATTTACTCTGGATATTTACTCGAGTTGCCCGGGCTCGGCCCAATGCCAAATGCCAAATGCACAATGCTAGAATTCACCACAAGGCTGCAAAGAGCGCGATTTTACCCGCGCCGCCCCCGCACAGCAAATGTCATACCGCAAATCGTAGCCCGGATGAAATGCAATGCAATCCGGGGCAGCTTTGGGCACACACACCATCACCCCGGATTTCGGCCTTCGGCCTGCATCCAGGCTACGATACTTTGAATTTTGAACAGTGAATGCAACATGCAAAAATATAAAACGCGGCTGAACCCATTCAATTCCGCTTGCTTGCTGGTGTTGGCTCTGCTTGGTTCTGGATGCAGCCAACCCACTTTGCTTACCAGGCAGGACTATCAGAAAAGCCAGCAGTATTTTTTGAGTGGTAATGCCGATGATGCGCTGCTGAATTTTCCGCGCGAAGCAGAGAACGGCACGTTCATCACCACGATGGAAAAGGGCTACCTGTCCCTGATCCAGGGCAAGCCTCAGATCAAGGGACTGCAAAAACAGGCGGATGTGCTGGAGAACCGGGTGCGCTACCACGTCTCGCGAGAGGCCCGGACTTTTTTCTATGTGCAAACACCCGAGGATTATTACGCCTCGGAACATGAGGTGATCTGGCTGCATTTCCTGTTGAGCTGGGGATATTCACTTCACGGTAAGTATGAGGACGCCTGCGTGGAGGCACGCATCGCCAGCAGCCTGTTGTCGCTGCCGTGGAGCCCGGCGGGACACTTCGATGATCCGGCCATGCGCTTGTTCCTGGCCGGGTTATGGACCATGTGCGGCGAGTGGCGCGAGGCGCAGGTGGATTTGCGTGCGGCATGGTTCATGGACAACAGCCTCACTTGGGCCAAGGAGCTGGCAGAGCACAGCCAGCCTCCCGCCAATTTATTCCTGGTGCTGGGCGGACCGGGGCCGGAGCCGGTGTGGAATCCCGGGTTGACGGCCAACCCTTTGCGCTCGGAGCGCCAAGTCAGCTTCAAACTCCGCGGGCAGAAGAGCCGCATCTCCCTCACCGACCGGAACGGCATCAACATTGAGCCGCAGCGTTCCCCCGATGCCGGCAAGTGGTATGAGCGCCATTTGGCGCGAGAGAGCGAGCTGCACGAGTTGATCCTGGATTCCACTTACGGCGGAAAAGCAGCGGTCAGCAGCACCATCGCCGGAGGAAAAATCGCTGCCACAACCAGCGCGGGGCTGGTCGTGGGTATAGGCGGGACGGTGCTGGGTGCAGCCATCATTTATTACGCTAGCTCAGGAAGTATGGTCGAAGCCGGGCTGGCAATTGCTGGCGCCAGCATTCTGAAGGGGATGGAAATCTCGCGGGAAGGCTATGAGGAAAGTACCAGCAAGCTGAAACAAGAACTTGATCCCAGCTTCAATTACCGCTTTGTCCGTTATCTCCCGGAATACCTGTGGATGGGCTGGAGCGATCAAGCGATTACTTACCCTGTGGAGTTGCGCACTTCATCCTCAAAGATCAAAATTCAGCAGCCAAGCGTAGTTAACCGTTCTTCCGTAACCGTAACTCATTTACCAGATGTGCGGCTTTATAAAAATTATTGAACTCCCCATGCTTCAATCGATGTAGCTCTCTTAGTGCGCACAGCGCACATCTCGCGACACGTTACTGATAGTAACTACTAGCCATTCGACCAGGCGAGCCAACCACACTCGCCAAGTCGCTGGTTATGGCGAAGCCAGCCGTTTGCGGGAGCGGGTGTGAGGCGGCCATTCCCGCCCCGGATGCTTCGCAACGCCGTGTCAGTGCCGCCACATCCCGCGACACGTTACTGGCGAAGCCAGCCGTTTGCGGGAGTGGGTGTGAGGCGGCCATTCCCGCCCCGGATGCTTCGCAACGCCGTGTCATGGCCGCCACCCTGCCGCCGCAGTTTGACGCATCCTGCGCCAAACCCTAAACTCCCCGCATTCATGCTGCACACAAGCGAGGTTATTTTGAAACTGCAACTGGACAATCTCGGCGAGACCAAAATGTTCACCGCCCATGGCCCGGATTACGTCATGGTCAACGGCGAACGCTATGACCACAGCATCGTTGTGCTGGCTGGAGATGTCCGTTGCGACTGGGTTGCCGCCAAATTCGACGAATTGACTGAAGCGCATTTCGCCTATTTTCTTGCACTCAAACCGGACGTGCTGCTGCTCGGAACCGGAGCAATGCAACGCTTTCCCCATCCAAGCCTGTATCGTGCGCTGATTGATGCAGGTATCGGCGTAGAGTTCATGACCACTCCGGCGGCATGCCGCACATACAACATACTGGTCGCTGAAGACCGCAAAGTGATTGCGGCAATCCTTATTTAGTCCGGGAACAACATGAGCCAATCTCTGCATAACGTCATCCAGCAAGCCGAAAAAATCATCCTCGGCAAGCCGCAGCAAATTCGCCTTGCGCTGGCTTGCCTGCTGGCGCGAGGCCATTTGCTTATCGAGGATTTACCCGGAGTCGGCAAGACGACGCTGGCGCATGTCCTGTCACGCACGCTGGGGTTGCAGTTCCAGCGCATCCAGTTCACCAGCGACTTGCTTCCCGCCGACATCCTCGGCGTATCGGTGTATCAGCGCGACAACGGCAAGTTCGAGTTCCACCCAGGCCCGATCTTCGCGCAGATGATCCTGGCGGATGAAATCAATCGCGCTACCCCCAAGGCGCAGAGCGCGCTACTGGAAGCAATGGAGGAGCAGCAGGTGACTGTCGAAGGCAAGACTCGCCCCCTGCCCTCGCCGTTTTTCGTCATCGCCACGCAGAATCCGGCGTATCAGATCGGCACGTACGCGCTGCCAGAATCGCAGCTCGACCGGTTTTTGATGCGCATCCAGATGGGTTATCCCGACGCGCAAGCCGAACGCGGTTTGTTATCCGGCGTGGACAGGCGCGAGATCGTCGCCCAACTTACCCCGCAAATGGAAAGCAGCGAATTGCTCGCGATGCAAAAAAGCGCCCGGGAGATATTCGTCTCGCCCGCGCTGCTCGATTATGTGCAGGCTATCTTGCGCTACACGCGTGAGGCGGCACGCTTTACGCACGGCCTCAGTCCGCGCGCCGGCCTCGCGCTGCTTTCCGCCTCACGTGCGTGGGCTTTGCTGGACGGACGCGATGCCGTTATTCCCGAAGATGTGCAAGCCATCTTGCCGGGTGTGGTCAGCCACCGCTTGCAGGCGGTGGGTGAATACTCGAAACAAAACAGCGATGTGCTGGTGCGTGAACTGGTTGAGGCTGTGGCGATTCCATAAACCACGCAACTCTTCCGGGAGCGTGTTGCCAAAGGCAAAAAAGGTGAAGACATAACACCATGCTAACCAGGTTGAAAACACGTTTTAGCAACTGGCTGTTCCGCCCCAGAATCGAGCATGGTACGGTCACGCTCACGCAACGCCGCATCTTCATCATCCCTACCAAACAGGGTTTCACTCTTTGCTTCGTGCTGGTATTGATGCTGCTTGGCGACATCAACTACAACCTCAGTCTCGGTTACGTCCTGACCTTTCTGCTGACGATGATGGCGGTGATGTCCATGCTGCATGCCTTTCGCAACTTGGCACATCTTGAGGTCAGCGCCGGTCGTGCCGATGCGGTGTTCAGCGGGGAGACAGCGCAATTTTTATTGCACTTCCGTAATCGCAGCAAGCTGCCGCGCTACCAGCTTTGCCTGCGCGAAAGCAGCGGCGACGGCATTCCCACAAGAGAACAGCTTTCCGGCGAAATTCGCACCGGTAAAATTATTGGCCACATCGCGGCGTTCCGCTTGTGGCGACGGCGCAACAGCGATCGCCGCGTCGTCTGCTTCGACGTTCCTGCACAGCAAGACAGCGTGGTTGCCTTTCCGCTGCCCGCCACAAAGCGCGGCTGGCTGGAAACGGGCCGCTTGACGCTGTACACCGAATTTCCGCTCGGGTTGTTTTATTCATGGTCGTATCTGCATTTCGATACACGCTGCCTGGTTTATCCGAAACCCTTAAGCGACGCGCCGCTGCCGCTCGGGGATTCACCGGATGGCACAGGCAAGCGCAACATTACCGGAGATGACGATTTCGCCGGGTTGCGCACTTATGTCGCAGGTGATGCCTTGCCGCGCATTTCCTGGAAAGCCTATGCGCGCGAACGCGGTTTGCAGGTAAAACAATTCTCCACGCCGGTCGGCGAGGAATTGTGGCTGGATATTTCAAACGCCCCGGATCGCACCGAAGAAGAAAAATTATCGCGCATGACGCGCTGGGTGCTGGATGCCGAAGCACAGGGTCTGCGCTATGGCCTGCGCCTGCCGGACAGTGAACTGCCTCCCAATAACGGCATCGCGCAACGCGATGAATGCCTGCGCCGGATCGCACTGTTCAATTTGCCGCAGCAGATGCAGCCATGAACAAAGCCCTCACCTACGGGCTTCTGCTCAGCATCCTGATGGTCATCGCACCGCATGCCGAGCATCTGCCGCTATGGGTCAGCAGCTTGTGCCTGGGCTTGCTGCTGTGGCGCACCTATCTCACATACAGCAGCAACCCGCTGCCGAAGCGCTGGCTATTGATGCTGATCACCTTTGCCGGCACAGGCGGAATCGCAGTCAACTTCCACACCCTGTTCGGGCGGGAGGTCGGTGTCACTTTGCTGATGTTGCTCGCCACGTTAAAACTGATGGAACTGCGCAAACCGCGCGATGCGATGGTGCTGATTTATCTTTCCTGCTTCATCATCATCACCAATTTTTTCTACTCGCAGAGCATCCCCACCGCGCTGTACATGCTCGCCACTTTGATGGTGATCGTAACGGCCTGGGTGCACCTGCAAGCACCAAACATCGCGCTCAAGCCGCGTTTACGCATCGCCGCCGTGCTTTTAATGCAAGCGCTCCCGCTCACGCTGATCCTGTTCATCCTATTCCCGCGCGTGCAAGGGCCGCTGTGGGGCATGCCGCAGGATGCTTATGCCAGTAGCGGGCTGGACGACAAGATGTCGCCGGGCAGTTTAAGCCGCTTGAGCCTGTCCGAGGCAGTAGCATTTCGCGTCAGCTACGAGGGCAAACCGCCGCTTCGCAACCAGATGTACTGGCGCGGGCCTGTGCTGTGGGAATTTGACGGCCGCACCTGGACTCTCGGCAGAACCGCGCTCACTTCCCCGCCAAAATTTACCGAACTCGGCCAGGAAATCGATTACGTTGTCACGCTGGAGCCGCACAACAAAATCTGGCTGTTCGCGCTCGATGTGCCGAATAAACTCTCCGTGCCAGTCACGCTCACTTACGACTTCCAGGTGTTGCGTAAAGAGCCGGTAACTGCGCGGTTGCGCTACACGGCACGTTCGAATCTCAGCTACCGCGCCAATTTGCAGGAAGCAACGCGGCAGCTGCAGCGCGGCTTGCAGCTACCCAAGCTATACAACCCGCGCGCGCAAAAGCTTGCCGCAGAGTGGCGAGCCAACAGTGCGAATGACGCTGCCATCGTTCGCACCGCGCTGTCCTATTTCAACCAGCAAGGATTTCAATACACCCTCGAACCGCCTTTGCTCGGCGTCCACAGCGTGGACGATTTCATGTTTGGCAGCAAACAGGGCTTCTGCGAACACTATGCTTCGGCCTTTGTATTCCTGATGCGCGCCGCAAACGTCCCTGCGCGCGTTGTGACAGGCTATCAGGGCGGAGAATTCAACGATGTCGGCAACTACTACATCGTGCGCCAATCCGATGCGCACGCCTGGGCGGAAGTGTGGCTGGAAGGACAAGGCTGGGTGCGCGTCGATCCGACCGGCGCCATAGCCCCGGAACGCGTGCAACTCGGTTTGTCGGCATCCGTGCTCAGCAATGCCGCCCTGCCCTTCATGGCGCGCAATCCTCCTCAATGGATGCGCGACCTTCGCCTGAATTGGGACACCCTGGCCAATCAGTGGAACCAGTGGGTGCTGGGCTATGACACCGAACGCCAATTCGCTTTCCTGACCCGCCTCGGCATGGAATCGATTACCTGGCAAAAAATTGCCCTGAACATGCTGGCAGGGCTGGGACTGGTGATCGCGCTGTTTGCACTGTTCATGCTGCGCCACCTGATTACGCACCAGCCGGACAAAGTGCAGGCCGCATGGCTCAAACTGTGCCGCAAACTGGCTAAATACGGCCTTCCACGCGCCGCCCACGAGGGCGCTCTTGACTACGCTGAACGCATCGCTGCCGCGCGCCCCGAACTCGCCGATGTCTTTTTCGACCTCGCCGTCCGCTACAGCGCATTACGCTACGGAGCGAATCAGGATGAGCAGGCGAGGCATGAATTTCTGCAACGCGCTGCCGCCCTGAAAGTATGACGGGGTATAATCCGCGTAACAACAACTGTTCAAAATAATATGTTTATCACCCGCCGCCTGGAATTCGATGCCGGACATCGCATCCCCAACCACAACAGTCAGTGCAAGCACCTGCACGGGCATCGTTACGCAATTGAGATCACTTTATCTGGCGACATCATCGCCAACGAAGGGCAATCCGAACAGGGTATGGTAATGGATTTCGCCGACGTCAAGCGCATCGCGAAGGAAAAGCTGGTTGACGAGTGGGATCATGCTTTCCTGGCGTATCGCGGCGACAAGGTAGTGTGCGATTTTCTGGCAAGCCTGCCAAATCACAGAACCGTCATTCTCGATGTCGTGCCAACCGCGGAAAATCTCGCTCAAGTCGCATTCAACATCCTTGAACCCGCTTATCAGGACACCTATGGCAATCATCTTCGCCTGGAAAGAGTGCGCCTCTTCGAAACGCCCAACTGCTGGGCAGACAGCGTACGCGGTTAGCTTATTTCAGGGCACACTTGGCGTTTTTCTGGACATGGAGTTTCTCTTCTGGACATGGCAGGCGGCTTGGTTCAAAATGCGCGGCCTCGGAGGGCTGGCAGAGCGGTTGAATGCACCAGTCTTGAAAACTGGCAAGGGTTCGCGCCCTTCGTGAGTTCGAATCTCACGCCCTCCGCCAAACAAACCCCGCCGTATTCCATATTGAAACTTTTCCAATAGTTTTGTAGTCTTAACTAATAGTTTTTAGCGATTAACCTCAGGAGGCCATACATGCAATTCCAAACCGTAACGCAAACCGGCGCACTAGCCACCGAACAGAACAAGGTATTGCGCAACACCTACATGATGCTGGCGCTGACCATGATCCCGACGGTCATCGGCGCGTTTGTCGGCATGTCGATGAATTTCTCGTTCATGGCCGAACACCCGATCATGGGCGCGCTGCTGATGTTCGGCGCGATGATGGGTATGCTGTTCGCCGTTACCGCATTGCGCAACAGCGTATGGGGCGTCGTTGCCTTGCTCGGCTTCACTCTACTGGCGGGCATATTCCTCGGCCCGATCCTTCAAGTCGCATTGCACTTGAAGAACGGCGCACAGCTGATCGGCATGGCGGCGGGCGGCACCGGTATCATCTTCTTCTCGCTGGCAACCATCGCCACCGTAACCAAGAAGGATTTCAGCTTCATGGGCAAGTTCCTGTTCATCGGGCTCATCCTGCTGATCGTCGCTTCGCTGGCGAACATGTTCTTCGCGATACCCGTCCTGTCGCTGACCATTTCTGCGATCGCGGTGCTGATCTTCTCTGCGTACATCCTGTACGACATCAGCCAGATCGTGAATGGCGGCGAGACCAACTACGTGATGGCGACGCTTGGTTTGTATCTGGATATCTACAACATTTTCATCAACCTGCTGAGCCTGCTGATGGCTTTAAGCGGCGAACGGGATTAACGAAACATAGCAACAACAAAAAGGCGACCGGATGGTCGCCTTTTTTATTGGGTATTCGGAATACAGTGTGCAAAACGCATTAGCCAAGCTTCCTTTATTGCCGCCTTACCGGTGTGAAAACGGGCGGGTATGACGCTGTGTGTATGGCTGCTTTCGACTGCGGATTCAACCGGTCGATGTTTTCAGAAGCGAGTACTCCAAGCTCCTTAAACGAGGTTTTCTAAGGTGCCACATTGCCGAGTCAAAGTGCGTATCCCAGCCCAACTTTAATAGTGGTGTATTTTGTTTTACTGTCTGGCTCCCACGCGACGACACCCCCACCAACAGGGTACACCGCGCTCATGCCATAACTGAAACGCGTATGATCAACACCGATATTTCCATGAAAGTTATTCATAAACGCATAATCTGCGGATACCCCAGCCTTGTATATGGTGGAGTTACCGAGGTCACCCGAAAATCCATTAAAGCCGGGACCGGAATTACATGTAATGTGCGATCTGAACGTATTTCCTAACAGTGCATTGGCCGAAAACACCAGCTTTCCAGCAGGAGAATATTGGCCCAACATACCGAGCCCAAAATAATAATGGGTGTACGTCTCACCATAATTGACCCCTCTGCCCCATCCGTGATAGCCAAGTTCAGTGTAGGGAGTCAGCATAAGCTGTTCATTTGCAATGAAGCCTTTTCCGTAACGGACACTGAAATTAATCAATTTCACGCGGGAAGTTGCCACTACTGAGCCGAACATATCATCTTGAAACGAACCTGTATAGTTCGTGTGACCACTGGAATAATCAAATTCGGTTTTGATATAGTCAGTTCCAAGCCACAAATTACTCATTGAGGATGAGGAAAGAGCAAAGCCGGGTATATAGCCAGTTTCCGTATTAAGCGTTCCCGTCTGCGTACCAAATAATCCATTACCCGTTTCAGTATAATCGACATGCGTCGACACGGCCTGGATGCTGACCTGGTTGTTGGATGCCATGATATCGGATGTGCCTGCAAATGCAGCCGTAGAAAATATCAGGCAACCCAATGGTAAAGCGATTTTGATCAACATGGCTTTCTTCCCAAGAATTTTATCCGACTTCCAACTCTAGCAACCTCGACTTACCGTCCGCTCTTGGCACATTCCAGACTGACTCGCCTATCTGCGAAAATTCCACAGGCCGATCCGCGTTACAGCCTCAGGCTGATATGAATTTAACACTCGATCCAGTTACTTTTTTTCTGAACCTGACTCTTTATTTTTTGATTGCTTTGGTCACCCGCTTTTTTGGCGTGGCATTGCGCTTTGCGACCTCAGCAGCTGCTGCCTTGTCTGCTGCTGCCTGTTCTGCCGCAGCCTTGGCTGCTGCTTTAGCCGCCGCCTGCTCTGCTGCTACCCTGGCTGCGATCCGCTTGGCAACGATGCCTCCACTGGCCGCTGCAAAATCCAATGTAATTGTGGGCGTGGCATAGGGGCCGCTTAGGAGGACCGGCACGGCGACTCCCTTCAGTTCGGCCAGCTCGCCTGCGGCGAGCCGGGTGAGTGCGGGTGCTACCGTGGCATTAAGGCGATAGCCGATGTTGCCGGAATCCAGTGCGATATCGCCTTCGCCCGCAACGCGCATCAGCGGTGATTTCATCTCGAAGCTGTTGGCGGTTGAATTACCTTCCCTGAAATTGAACGCCGCTTTAAGTTCGCTGAATTCGGTTTTCTCGGCAAAATTCGCAGCGCGCGTTCGAGCGTCACCTGGATTACCCAATTCGTTCTTTCCATCGATCAGTGCTGTGCCCAGATTGATACCCGCAATCGATCCGCGCACAAGTGCAAGCGTGGCGCTGCCATTCAGCGACTTGCGCACCATATCGACAGTGTCGCCTTCTGCACTGAGGTCAATGACCAGGCTGCCCTTACCCGCAAGTTTGCCGGCAGCTGATGTGTCGGCGAGCAGCGCGCTCATCTGGAATCCTTTAAGGTTCTGCTTGAGCGTCATCTGCGGCGTACCCTGCGCTGTCGCGCTGATACTGCCCGACAATGTGCCGCCATAGAAATTGGCCGAAAGCGGCGCTATCGTGAGCGTGGACTTCTCGATCCTGATGTCCGCGGCCAGCTTGTTGGCCTTGAGCTTCGCCATCTTGAACTCGCCGACGCGGAGACTTCCGCTCAGGTTCAGCTCCTTGATGGCACCTAGATCTAGCGGCATGGCATTGTCTTGAAACCGCTTGATCCAATCGGCCGCAACATAACGATCAAGGTCGAGGCGGTTTGTATTGATCTCAAAAGAGCAGGCGGGATGGCTGAAATCCCTGAGTACCGCTTTGCCGGCGATCTCGCTGTCGTCGATTTTTGCGTTGAAGTCGAGGCTCGCATTCTGCGCGGCAAAATCCGCCTGCACGCTGCCCGTCGCTTTTGCGGCCAGCTCGCCGGACAAAGCCGGATGCCTGGCAACAAGACTCAGGATGATGTTGCCGAGCTGCACCTTGGACGCGGTTTCGAAGTTGATGCTGAACGGGCTGGCCAGCTTGCCCTGCAATGTGCGCCCATCGCCCTTGAAATCGAAATCCGCACTGAGCTCGGGGGCCTTCATAATCTTATTGGCGATGTCGAACGCCGGCAGTTGCAGCGTCGTCGTCAATGTCTCGCCAGGCTGCGACGAAGTTGCATCGATTGTGAGCTGGTTACCGCTCAATGTGCCCTTGACGATTTGCAGCTTGGGAACACCGAGCGCGGCCTCGATATTACGCTGCCCGTATTTACCGGTCATCGTCGTGCGGATGTTCTCGAACGAAAGCTTTCCCTGTGCCGGATAGGTGTCCGCGCTGCCCTCGAAGTTGAGCAATAAATCATTAAAACCGGCTGCTGTACCTTCCAGTTTTCCTGTGATATCGGCGAACTCATATCGACCCGCTTTGCGGTCAAAGAATAAACTGCTCCTCAATTCGACTTTGGCATCGCTGATCGCCTTTTCCGAATTAAGCCGGAAGCTCGCTGTCAGGTGGCCGGGTACCGTGTCGGCAAGACGGCCAGTTTCAAACTGCAAGTCTTGCAACGTAACGCGTTGCGACTCCATGTCGTCCTGCCAATTAATGGATGAATTGGTGATGCGCACCCCGTCAATGTCGAGCGTCAAAGGTGCGAGGTTTTCATCACGAATCAACAGGTCGTCAAAGTTGGTGGAACCGTCCTTGAGGCGGTTCAAATTCGCGTGTATGCCGTCGACCACCACCCGGTCGAATATCAATTGCTTTTTCAACAGCGGCAGCCAGGCGATATAAAGACGTGCATTGTTGACGGACGCGAATTCCTTCGCGCTGTTGCGCTGGCTCAGCGACATCTTCCCTGAATCCAGCCCCAGCTTGGGGAACAGCGTCACTCTGATGTCGCCCTCCAACACCAGGTCGCGTTGCGCATGCACTTTAACAAACTGGACGATCTCCCCCTTGAATTTGTTGGCGTCAACCAAATAGACAAACAAACCAATGGCAACCGGAATCATCAGAATGATGAGCAGCAGCGCGGCCAGTCCATAGCGCCAATGTTCCTTGGCGAGCGACTCGGCATAAGGCACCTTGATCCCGAACAATGAAACCACGACACCGATTATGCCGGTCAGTCCGAGCGCTGAATTCTTGATTGCTTTCATTCGTCGTTCCTGGCGAATTGATCCGCAAATAATACTGGCAGCTGATTGTACCCGCTCCACACGAAGCGCCGAAAGCATTAACCATGAGCATCAACCATGGTCTCACTCATCCTTCAGCCAATCAGGAAACTTTCGGTTTGCGCTGTTCCGGGCGCAGTCGTGAAACAAGCAAACCGTCCGCAGTATCGGCATCCACCGGGTCGCCAGCGGCATTCTCCAGCGGCTGCTCCAGGTCATTCCAGCCTCGCACTCCTGTCTTGAGTGAAACCACACTGGTGAAACCCATCTGCTGCATCACATCAGCGGCAAGTGCTGAGCGATAACCGGAGCGGCAGATCACAACAATATCCAATTCCCGGTTGGAAGCAAGCAACGGCACGGTCTCGTCATAATCCCATTCGCAGGATTGCTCCAGAATGCCGCGGGGCACGTTGATCGACCCGGGAATACGCAGGATGGCGAACTCGGTTGGCTCGCGCACGTCGAGCAGAACGGGCTCGCGTCCCGAAGCAAGCAGGTTGCGCAAATCCCAAGGCTGAATTTCCCTTACACGCGTGAGGGCATCGGCAACAAGATCAGTGTAGTTTTTCATATTATGCCGCTAGCAAGTTGTTGAAAATCAGCTTGATTTTTACTCTATTCAGCGGGAAACGGCTGTAGTTGTTTTGGCTCCGCTGCCCGGCAAACAGGAAAGTGTATCGCCTTCCTTTTCTCTGCATATAATCAATACCCTGCACTACGATAGCGAGGAGGGCAGTTGCCCAAAGCAGCGCACTCATTAATAAAGACGGTGCATAAACACTGCATCTTTTTCAGCATACAAGGATTATCCTGCGTTGGAAATTGCCTCAATCTTATCCACTAATTTGGAGAACCCCTCAAACAAATACACTTAAACGGTGTCAACCAAACAAATATGCAGCGCGTTTAACACTCCGGCACATTAGTGCCGTATAAACGTTTATTAACTTAATAATATTGGAGTTTACAATGAGCAAACTGTTATCTGCATTAATCCTCGCTGCATTTGCTGCAGTTTCTTTCTCCGCTGTAGCTGCTGAACATGCTGCTGCCGCTCCTGCTGCCGCTGCTGCACCTGCTGCACCTGCTGCCGCTGCTGCACCTGCTGCCGCTCCTGCTGCTGCCGCTGCTGCCGCTGCTGCACCTGCCAAGAAGGGCGCCAAGAAGGCTGCCAAAAAAGAAGCTGCTGCCAAGTAATTCAGCGCACGCTTAAGAAAGGCAGGGGAAACCCTGCCTTTTTTTTGAAACCCAATATCTCCATTCGAGCCGTCAGTATTAGTTAATAAACGGATGTTGTTTCATCTATTAACGTTCAAATAACGCTATCGATTCCACGTGCGAAGTATGCGGAAACATATTCATCACTCCCGCCGCTTTCAGCGTGTAGCCGTGAATTTGCACCAGTATTTGCGCGTCGCGCGCCAGTGTGGCGGGATTGCAGGAGACGTACACGATGCGGTGCGGATAATTTTCACCGCCTCCATTGCTGCAACCAAGCGATTTAACCAGTTCCAGCGCGCCGTCGCGCGGCGGGTCTATCAACAGCTTGTCAAACTTCCCAAGCATGGCGAAAGCCTCTTCGGTCATCGCGAACAGATTCATCGCTGCGTATTTGGTGTTGCCTGACAATCCATTAGAGGCGGCATTCTGTCTGGCGCGCTCGACCAGCGCGGTGCTGCCTTCGATACCGAGTACCTGTGCGCCGCTGCGCGCAATCGGCAAAGTAAAGTTGCCCAGCCCGCAGAAAAAATCGGCGATGCGTTCACCCGGTTGCGGGTCAAGCAAGCGTATGGCGCGGCTGACCATCACGCGGTTCAGCGCGCTGTTCACCTGGGTAAATTCGCCCGGCGCAAACGGCATGGTGATGCCGAATTCAGGCAGGCTGTAGGAAAGCTGCGGAGCGCTGATCGGGTGAAACGGGACGACGGTGTCAGGCCCCCCGGATTGCAGCCAGAACTGGATTTGATGCTTGTCGGCAAAGGCGCGCAGCGCAGCGTCATCATCGCCTGATGGCGTGTCCATCACGCGCAGCACCAGTGCATCGACATGCTCGCCGACCGCCACTTCGATCTGCGGCAGGCGATCGCGGATCGACAAGCCGCTGATCAACTCCGCCAGCAGTGGCAACATCATGGCGATTTTCGGCGCGAGGATTTCGCAACTCTGCATATCGGCGACGTAGCTGCTGCGCTTTTCGTGGAAGCCGACCAGCGTCTTGTTTTTCTTGATGACATGCCTGGCCGAAAGGCGTGCGCGTTCGCGATAGCCCCAAGTCTGCCCGTGGATCGACGGCAAGACGGTTTCCGCCTTCACCTTGCCGATATGCCACAGGCTGTCTTCGAGGATGCGCTGTTTCACCGCGACCTGCGCGCTGGCTTCGAGATGCTGCATCGAGCACCCGCCGCACACGCCGAAGTGGGCGCACTTCGGTTGCACCCGCATCGAAGAAAGCTTGTGTATCTGCGTGACCTGCGCCAACTCGAACGAGGGCTTCTTGCGATAGGTGCTATAGCTCACCACCTCGCCGGTCAGCGCGCCTTCGATGAAAATCACCTTGCCATCTGCGTGCGTTACGCCACGGCCTTCCTGGTCGAGTGACTCAACCAATACCCTGTCAATTTTAGTCATAGAAATTACTGTTGTGGCCAGGCAGCCAAAAATTCTTTCCAGTGCGGCTGATCCAGCTTGCCCAGCTCGGCACGCACCAATTCACATTCCTTCTTGTAGCGTGCGCGTGTCAGCACGCCGCGCATCATCTGGAAACGCGCGAACACCAGATAAGTATTCGCCACATCGGTCTCACAATAGTTGCGGATCTCGTCCAGTCCGCCTTGCTGATATGCCTCCCACACCTTGCTGCCGTCCATGCCGAGCTTGCCGGGAAAGCCGATCAGTTTCGCCAGTTCATCCAGCGGCGCGTTGGCGCGCCCGGTGTACATCGCAAGCAAATCCATCAGGTCGAGATGGCGCGAATGGTAGCGGCTGATGTAGTTGTTCCACTTGAATTCCTTGTCGTCCTCGCCCTGATCCCAGTAGCGCGCGCACTGCACACCGTGGACCAACCCGCGATAGTGCAGCACCGGAAGATCGAAACCGCCGCCGTTCCACGACACCAGTTGTGGTGTGTATTTGTCAATGCCGTCGTAGAAGCGCTGGATGATGCTGCCCTCATCGTCTGCCAGTCCGCCCAGCGACCAAACCTTGAAGTTGTCGCCCTCGCGCAATGCGCATGAAATAGCCACCACCCGCTGCAAATGGTGCGGCATGAAGTCGCTGCCGGTCTTCTGGCGGCGCAGCTGGAAGGCCATCTCCGCCACTTCCGCATCGCTGACGTGCGTATCCAGCTCATGCAGTATGCGCAGCCCGGCAATATCGGGAACGGTTTCGATATCGAATACGAGGGTTGGTTTCATGGCAAAATATTCAGGAATGTCGATCAGAAGCGAATTGTTGCATAAATATAGTGGAAGGCGCCTAGCCAGTTTTCGGATGGCTCCTGTGATGTCGCGTCACTGCTGAAAACAGGAGCGCAATCTCCTGCTGCGTCAGATCCGGAAATGTTTCGCGCAGAGTTTGGCGTGCATACATGGTTAACGATGAGCCTCCCCAACTCTGTTTTGAATCGAAAAATGGTGCCGTTACCTGGCAGGCTTTATCAAAAATCAGGCGAAGATTGTGCTGGGCACGGCGATCGTTTGCGCCGCCCGTTTCGTAACCCGAGTTGAGATTTACTTCGTCCATTTATGACAAGAAACCCATTGATGGATTGACGCGAAGTTTATCCGGCCTGAACAACAACCAAATAAATTCAGAAATGGAGTTGGAATCCCTGTGCCTCTCCGGGATTCCATATTCAATAATATTAGCTTAAGCTCAGGCGAAATTTTTTGCAGCAAAATCCCAGTTTGCCAGATTATTCAGGAAAGTCTCAACGTACTTGGGTCGCAAGTTACGGTAGTCGATGTAGTAGGCATGCTCCCACACGTCCACGCACAGCAAGGCTTTGTCGGCAGTAGTCAATGGCGTCCCGGCAGGGCCCATGTTGGCGATATCCAGGCTTCCGTCGGCCTTCTTCACCAGCCAAGTCCATCCGGAACCAAAATTACCTACTGCGGATGTCTGGAAAGCTTTTTTGAATTCGTCCAGGCTTCCCCATTTTTTATTGATGGCATTTGCCAGCGCGCCAGCCGGTGCGCCGCCGCCATTCGGCTTCATGCAGTTCCAGAAAAAAGTGTGGTTCCACACTTGCGCCGCATTGTTGTAGATACCGCCGGCAGGGGCCTTCTTGATGATGGCCTCCAGGCCCAGTTTCTCATATTCACCACCCTTGATCAGGTTATTGAGGTTGGTGACATAGGCCTGATGATGCTTGGCATAATGGTACTCGAAGGTTTCCTTGGACATGTACGGTTGCAGCGCGTCCATGGCATAGGGCAGTGCAGGTAGAGTATGTTCCATTCTTGTTCTCCTTGAGGTGCGGGTTGGTCGGGGAGCGAAATCGAAAGTACTTGTTAGAAAAACCTAACGTATTTGATATCTGCTTCGCAGTTGCAAGTCGGGTAGAACGAGGCGATAAACACTGGCTTGGCTGTCGTTTTTGGACGGCCGAATCAGATGGCTATGCATAGCTACCCAATCTGCACTTGCTATGCGCATGGACTCACGGGGTTCTGTAGAGTCGATGCCCGGGTTTTCTGGCGATTCTTGCACCTAGTGGGTGACCTTATTAAATCGAACAATAATATGTGTGAGAGGAACACTGAGCCAAATTGGGGTATGCAGTAGAACAAACTTGCGCGCCAGTCGCAGCATTCCTGAAAAAGAGAACGTGCGGACCAGCGTTTTGTGCGGTATATGAAGAGTACTGGCCGGGCGCTACAGTAGCCACTACAGACCCATCCCATACAACAGTGTTGGTCAAACCGGTGGCCGAACCACCGTAGAATCTAACGTCTGCCGTATTGTTTGTCTGGCAAGCAGGCGTTATTGTTGTTGTCGCCTTTGAAAAGGGGTTGCAAGCTGTCACAAGGGGGAGGCTTGCGCTGAGCAAGGCTATCGTCATGGCAATGCGCAGCCAGCCCTCTTTTTTTCCAGGAAGTTGTGTGTGTGTTTGCATGATTATTCCTTAATTGTTAGTTCTACTTTTTGTTCGACCAGCGGCGCTGTGTTCCCGACTGTTACCAATAATTCATACCTTCCGCTAGCTACTGCCAGTGGGAAAACAAGGCTTACTGCGGCGCGCTGTCCAGTAATGGCGGTTACGTCGATATTGGTACCGGCCGGTGCTCCAGCGACCAACACGGGAGTCTGCACGCCCAAGCCGCTTACCCCCGTCGTATCCACCTCCAAAGTCAACACCTGCCCCTTCATAATTTCTACGATCTGCGGCTGCACCCGCATTGATACATCCGTGGCCGATGGCAAATCGGCCGCAAGCAGGGAAGCTGCGTAGGCTGACAAGAGCATTGCGGCGGCAATGTTCAATCTGAGTTTGTTAGTCATGAACAATTACTCCTTAAAAAATTAAGCTGTTTATAAAGCCGGATTCAACCTTGAAGCGCAACTTTTGTGAATCAATTTATTATAGTCCAAAATCATATTTTCATATTGCTCTGCTGCACATGGAAATTGTATAGGTGTTTGTCTGATTGTTGGGTAGGGGACAGAGAAATTCTGCTGTCAGTGTTTGCCTGACATAGCGCAAGCATCTGGTTTGTGAAGCGGACATTCTCCAGTATTCTCTTTGAGTTGTTGCAGCAGCACGTTTTATGGTGTCTACTTGTCATCGTGCGTCTCGTCGCTGCAGCCGCTGCATCAGCAGGAACTGCCGGGATGTTCTCAAATTGTAGTTGCCAAACACTTGATGTCGCTTATAAGTTCTTCAAACCAATGAAAGGAACTGATATGGATACCAATAAAAACGCTCTGCTGACTTGTCTGTTAACCGGGATACTGGCCCTCACCGCTCCGTGCTGCGCGGTGGCAGCAAATGAAGTTTCTGCTGAGCAGGTGGTAACTGCCCTAGAGGATACTTTTGGCGTGACACCCGGTGAACGCCGCAATCACACCAAAGGTACTTGCGCAGCCGGTGAATTTGTCGGCACGCCCGAAGCTGCTGCCTATTCGCGTTCGGCGCTGTTTTCGGGAAAGCACGTTCCTGTCGTCGCGCGCTTCTCCCTGGCCGGTGGCAATCCAAAAGCGCCCGATACGGCAAAAAGTGCGCGAGGCATGGCACTGGAATTCAAACTGCCCGGTGACAACCTGCAGCATATAACGATGCTGAACACGCCCGTGTTCGGCGCCATACAGCCACAGACATTTCTCGATATGATTGTCGCCTCAAAGCCGGATCCGTCGACAGGCAAACCCGACCCTGAGAAGATCAAGGCATTCAAGGCAAGTCACCCCGACAGCATGGCGCAAGCGGCATTTCTCGCCAACAACAACCCGCCAACGAGTTATGCCAGCAGCGCCTATTTTGGCATTCACACGTTCAAGTTTATCAATCGCGATAACAAGACCACGTATGTACGCTGGCGTTTCGTTCCACGTGATGGTGAGAAACGGCTGTCCGATGACGAACTCAAAACCGCGCCGCCAAACTTCCTTGAGCAGGCGTTGATTGAACGGACGAAGCGGGGGCCGGTGCGTTGGGACATGCTGATTTCCCTTGGTGAGCCGGGTGACACCGAGGACAACCCGACGATAGAATGGCCCGAAAAGCGCAAGACGGTTAAGGTTGGAACCCTGTCGATTTCTCTGGCAATGCCGCAGAAGGGTGGCGAGTGCGAGAAAATCAACTTCGACCCTCTGGTAATGGCGGACGGCATTGCACCGACGAATGACCCCATCCTTCTCTTCCGCTCACCAGCCTACGCGTTTTCGTTCGCCAAACGAATGGGCGGGTTGTAATAAGCTGCGAACACCCCACTGATCCTTCCAGCAAGACGGCCCGCACATGAGGCGAAGGAGTGACGGCTCCGCCGGACAGATGAAAACGGCAGACCGCCCTATATCTCGCTCAACGACCCATCCGCAAACAGCAGCGCACAGCGCACCGTCTTGCCCACATACACCGTTTGCATCGCAGATTGATATTCTTGCATTTGCGCGCGGTAGCGCGACGCATCTTCGCTGTCGCCGAGTTTGTAATCCAGCACCCACACTTCGTCATCGAATTCCACCAGTCGGTCGATGCGTTTCATTTCGCCGCGCAAATTGACGTAAGGCATTTCGTTGCAGGCGCCGCGATGGAGTTGCGCATCGAAGAAGCGCGCGAGTTGCGGCAAGGTGAGCAGGTGTTGGGCTTGTTGCCAGAGAGAATCTATTTCGGTGTAGGGGATGGCGAGGCGCTGTTGCAACGCGACCCTCTCCCCCTGCCCCTCTCCCGCCTGCGGGCGAGGGGAGTATTCGGTGAGGTGTTGCAGCAGCGCATGCAGCCAGATGCCGCGCTGTTGTTGCGCGGTGTTGCGGGCGGCGCGTTTGCCGGTAGGGATGATGGCGGGAAACTGAATCGACATACCTTCCGTTCGGGCTGAGCCTGTCGAAGCATGTCTTGAGTCGCCCGAGCGTTCACCCTTCGACAGGCTCAGGGCGAGCGGATTTGATGTTTCGTGTTGCACCACGGCTGCCGCGATGCGGTCGTACCACGATGGCGCTTTCTTGTTTTCCTCCTTGTCCTCTCCCTTGCTGTTGCCGCTTACGATGAGCGCCTGTTGCGCGCGGGTCATGGCGACGTAGAGCAGGTTCATCTCCTCACGCGCCTGTTGCGCGGCGTCCTGCTCGAACAGCGGTGTGCGTTTCCTGCCGCGCGAGGCCTGGTCGGCATACAGCGAGAAGTGCAACGGTTGCGGCTCGTGCGCGGGCCAGTCGAGCAGCACGTCGTTGCCTTCCTTGTTCTTCTTTTCCGCGTTCGCATCCAGCAGCCAGACGATGGGCGCTTCCAGCCCTTTCGATTCATGCACGGTGTAGATGCGCACCGCGTTCCCCGCAGTGCCGAGCCTGCCTTCGTCCGGCGCGTCGTCGCGGCTGTCGCGCAATTCGCGCAGCTCCTGCAGGAAACGCGGCAGGCTGGGGTAGCGTCCGGCATCCACGCTCAGCGCGATCTCCATGAAGGCGTGCAGGTTGGCAGCAACCTTGGCGCGCATCTCGGGAGGCAGCACGGCGCTGTAACGTGCCAGCACATCGCCCTCGAAATAGATGCGGTCGAGCAGGTCGTGCACCGGCAACTTGTCGGCCAGCGCGAGCCAGTCTTTCAACAGGCTGGCGGCGCGTTGCAATGCAGGCGATGGATCGGTGAGGTGTTGCAGGCGTTGCCACCATGAGAAACCAGTGCTGAGGACTAAGGACTGAGGTGAAGTCTCCCCGTTTGCTCCTTGTCCGTTGCTCCTTGTTCCTGCAATTTCCATCAGGTCTGCATCGCTGCACGCGAAGATCGGCGTACGCAGCACTTGCGCCAGCGCGAGGTCGGCGAAAGGGGTGATGAGGAACATCAGCAGCGCCTGCACGTCTTCCGCTTCCAGCGTGTCGAGCAGACCGCCGCGCCGCGAGCTGATAAAAGGAATGTGGCGCGCGCGCAAGGCTTCTTCGTATACCGCGAGATGGGTGCGGCTGCGCACCAGCACCATGATGTCACCGTAGCGGGCGCGGCGTTCTTTGCCATCCTCGTTCACAGACCAATCGCTGGCGATGCTTTTCAGCAGGTCGGCGAACTGCACGGCCTCCTTGTGGCGCGCGCCCTCCCCGGCTTCATCTCTCGGCGTGGTCAGCGGATTGCGCAAGATGAGCGGCGCATCCTCAGCCGACTCTTCCTTGTTTTGCTCGGCAACTGCCAACGGCAGCACCGCCACATGGCCGGGCAAGCCGGTGAGCTCGGCAGTGTGCGGCTCGAAATCCACGAAGCCTTCGGGATGGCTGGCGAACACGGCATTCACCGCATCCAGCACGGCGGGCGCGTTGCGGCGGGTGTGATTGTTGTGCAGCTCATGCGCCGCGAAATGCTCTTTCAGATAGTCGCGCGCCATGCCAAACAGTCGCGCATCGGCACGGCGGAAGCGATAGATGGATTGCTTGGGGTCGCCGACGACAAACACGGTGGGCTGCGAATCCACCGCCACCGCCGCATCGAACCACGCGCGCAAGATTTGCCATTGCAACGGGTTAGTGTCCTGAAACTCGTCCAGCAACACATGTCGGTAGCGGCTGTCGAGCTTGTATTGCATGGTCTCGGCGTGTTCGCTCTGTTGCAGCAGGCGGCAAAGTTGCCATTCCAGATCAGAGAAATCCATCTGCTGCTTTTGCTGCTTGAGCGCCTGATAACGCTCAAGGAACGCCACGCCGCAGTGCAGCACCGCCTCATTCAGGCGATACGCCTGATGCTCGGCGAGCGTGTCGCGCACGGCTTGCAACTTGTCGAATAACGTATCGCGCGAAAACAGAAAGGCTTCAGCATCCTGTTTCTTGGTCGGCTTGAAACTGCGCGGTTCACCTGCCTGAGTGAACAGCAGCGGGCACATTTGATTAAAACGTGCCTCCGGTGCGGCGTCCGTCCAGGCGCGTTCCAGCTCGCTCGCCTTGTCTTTCTGCGTTTGTGTTGCGTTGCCCGCCAGTTGATGAACAAAAGCGAAAAACACCTCTTCGCTGTTGCCGCACATACCCCAGTCCGCGACCGGGTCAAATTCCATATCCACGTCGAGATCGGCGCGCAGGTTATCCAATGCGAACGTCAACGTATCAGCCTGCCCTTGGGTATAAGCCCACCACTCGGCGCGCTTGGCGAGGAAGTTGAACAGCAGCTTGCGCGTGTTATACAGGCCGCATTCGCCGAACAGCCATTGCATGTGCTGCGCCTCGACTCCATCCGGCTGCTTGCGCATTTGCTCCAGCAGTTCTTCCCACGCCTCTTCCTGCTCGCTGCCCGCGCGTTCCAGCAGCGACGAGCCCTGCATCACGTCGGCGTTCAGCGGCGCGCGCTGCATGACCTGCATGAACCAGCCGTGGAAGGTGCTGATGGTGATGCCGGGCTGCGCTAACAGCACGTTGCCATAAAGGCTGCGGGCGCGTTGCAGTTGCGCATTGCTCAGGTTATCGACTCCGCGATCGGCAAAGAACTGGCGCACTGCCGCCTCGTCGCCCATCGCCAGATCGCGCAGCCAGAGCTGCATGCGCGCCTGCATCTCCTGCGCCGCCTTGCGCGTGAAGGTGATCGCGAGGATCTGCGAAGGCTGCGCGCCGTCCAGCAGCAGGCGCACGATGCGCGACACCAGCAGCCAGGTCTTGCCGCTGCCCGCGCAGGCTTCGACGACGACGCTACGCTTGGGGTCGAGGGCGATGTGGTTGGTCATGACCATTCACCCTTGCGGCACACACCGCGCATCTCGCAGTGCATACAGGCCTGGTCAATGCCGTTCGCGGGCAGACCCGCGCCGCCGCGTATGTCACCCATCACTCGTACCAAACGCTCGGCATTGAGTTGCGCCAGATGCGGAACATCGTGTTTGGGTTCCACCAGCTTCACTTTTTTATTCTCGATACTGACGAATGCCGCGCCCGCCGCTTCATGCGCGTAGGCGTAGCACGCGAGCTGTACGTCTTCGCCCGGCTCGCGCAGCTTATTGCGCAGGACTTGCTCGCTCTGCGTCTTGTAATCCAGCACGCGTTTCTCTTCTTCTCTCACATCCAGGCGATCGATGCGCCCGCGCAACCTCACGCCTTCCAGTTCCCAATCAAAAACGCTCTCCGCTTCGGCGTAACGCCAGCCTTGCACTTCGTTCTCCAGTTGCCATTCAAGGTAGGCGGGCAATGCCGCGAACCAGCGCGCCAGCCAGGCGCGCGCGGCGAAATCCTGCTGCAGCAGATCGGCGAACACTTCTTCGCTGATCCGGCGCAAAGCCGCTTCCAGTTCATCAGCAGGGTGTCCGCTCACTTGCGGGTAGTGTTCGTGGAAGCGCTGCAGGATGTTATGCACGCGCTCGCCGTAATCGCGCTTCTCGATGCCCTCCTGCACTTCGTCGAGTTCGTTCAGGCGCAGGATGTGCCGCGCATAGAACTGGTAGGGGCAGGCCACCAGTGAGTTGTAGGCGCTAATGGAGACGCTTGCCGGTACAGCCCCCGCCGTTACCTTCGGCGCTGGCTGCACAGCCTGCGGCAACGCCACGTTATGCGCCTCTTCCACCGCGAGATACGCATGCAACTCGCGCTCACCCAGATCGTCTCCGTGGGTCAGCGTATGCAAGTCGCGCAGCATCTCCAGGTACGGACTGAGCAAACCTTGCTCGCCGTTGCGGTCCTTCTGCCAGGTGACCAGCACGCAGTCGTTCAGCGCAAGCAGCGCAAGCAGATCGTCGCTTTGCCTTGTGGCGTGGGTGCTGCACGTAGGCAGGTTGAGTGCGCTACGCACCGCATCGTTGAACCAGCGCCCGCCGTCCGTCACACTGGGCAGATGGTCGGCATCGCACCCCAGCAGCAGCACTGCATCGAACGTCCGCCAGCGCGTCGCTGCGAGGTGGGTGAAGCGTATCGGGCTGTCGATGCCACTGTCGTGATAAGTCTGCGTACCCAGTTGCTGCGCCAGCCAGCGCCGCCATTCGGCAAAGCGGTAACGCCCTTCGTCGGCCGCCAATTCCTGTTGCCATACCTCAAGCGCGCGCAGCAATTGCGCGCCGGCCTCGTCCTGTTGCAGGCCGGTATCGATACCCAGCACGCGCAGACTTGCTCTTAATG
Source organism: Nitrosomonadales bacterium (assembly GCA_023259055.1). Taxonomy (GTDB): domain Bacteria; phylum Pseudomonadota; class Gammaproteobacteria; order Burkholderiales; family Gallionellaceae; genus Gallionella. The sequence continues at coordinate 21,243 of JAHFQZ010000004.1, read as the reverse complement.
CTTCCAGCCATTCCATCAGTGTTCGTTTCCTGTTCTGCTCCAGCAGCATGGCAGCTTGGCGCAGGCGCGCCAGCGGTTGATGCAGCACCGTTTCGTGTTCGGCAAGGGTAATGAATTTTTCCAGCCCTGCCACCACCCCCTGTTTGCGCAGCAGTTGTTCCAGTTGATACACCGCAGCCTTGCGTTCGGCGGCAGTTATATCGGCGAAGATGAAAGGCGATTTGAACAGGTCGAGCAGGTCGTGATGATAGAAATCGCTTTGCAGCGCTGTGAGCCAGCGATCCAGGACCGTGCTCACCGACAGTGTATCGAAGGTCCAGCCGGTCTCGTCCGCCACCAGCACTTGCGCGCGTTCCAGCAAGGCACGCATGCGCCTTGCCGCCACACGGTCCTGCGCCACGATGGCGATGTCGCGCTTGCCTACTGCGAGCCAGCGGCGCACTTGCATGGCTGCTGCACGTGCTTCCTGTTCGAGACTGGTTGCGGCAAAGAAGCGCAGCTTGTCGCCGAGCGGCGGAACATTTTGCGAACGCAGCCCGGCTGTATGATCGCGCAGCAACCCGCTCCATTGGGGCGCCATCTCGCGCAAATCGAACACCTCTACCGCCGCACCTTTGGCATACTCATCAAGGAAGCGTTGCTCAAACGCATCCCAATCGGAAGCGCGCAGCACAAACAATGGCTGACTTGCCTGTGCCGCCAGCTTCGCCATCCGTTGCTGGCAGGCACGCGCCGCATCCGGTTCATCGCCGCTCTGCATCGCGTACCACAGCTCGAACACCAGCCGCGCCTCCAGTTGCAGCGCAGTATTCTGCCGCGCCTGGTACGCCTGCAGCACGGCAGCGGCAAAGGCTTCTGCATCCGATGGCAATGTGTTTAGCGACTGAGTGAGTTCATCGAACAGCGTAAGCAACTCCTGTGTCATGCTCCACAGGTCTGCGTTCTCGAACCATTTCTGCTTGCGCAGGTGTTGATACAGCAAGGCGCTGCGTTGACTGTCAGTGACGACGGGTGCGTCGAGCGCAACGGATTGCACCCAATCGTTGAGCGTCACCATCTGCGGCAACAGCAAGGCAGGCAGGTTGGCAGCAGCACTTAACGCCTGCGCCAACGGTTGAGCAACATGATAGTTGGGCAACAATACCGTTGCCCTGCGTAAATCGGGCAAGTCCCGCGCATGGCAGGACAATATATGGCGGGCTACTCGATCAAGAAAGACTGAACTCAAGGAATGAATCTGGCACAGTCATAATTTCATTAGTATCTCAACGCTCAAGAAAGCGCAACTTGTCCTTCACCTTGCTCCACTCATCTGCATCAGCAGACGCATCATGCTTCTCGACAATAGGCTTCCACAGTTTTGCAAGTTCGGCATTTAGCGCAATGAACTGGCGCATGCTTTCCGGCAGATCATCCTCGGCGTAAATCGCCTCTACCGGACATTCCGCCACACACAGCGTACAATCAATACATTCGTCCGGATCAATCACCAGAAAATTAGGCCCCTCGCGAAAACAATCAACCGGGCACACCTCAACACAATCGGTGTATTTGCATTTGATACAGGATTCGGAAACAACGTAGGTCATGTTGGAACTCCAATAATCAACGGCGTGATATATTAGTAAAATAAAGGGTATTTAATTCGCTTCACATCGTAGCCGTTTTTGGTTAGGATGCAAATAAAAAATAGCCAGTTGCCTTAGTATTCCAAGTCAAACTTCACAAAACGAGAACAAAACATGAGCGAGCATATACATTACGTTTCCGATACCACTTTTGATGCAGAAGTATTACAGGCTCCCCTGCCCGTGCTGGTGGATTACTGGGCTGAATGGTGCGGCCCATGCCGTATGATCGCGCCCATTCTGGAAGAGGTCTCCAAGGAATACGCTGGCCGTTTGACGGTAGCCAAACTGAATGTAGATGATAACCAGCAAACCCCTGCAAAATTCGGTATTCGCGGCATTCCAACTTTGATGCTGTTCAAAAACGGCGACATTGCAGCCACGAAAGTCGGTGCATTGTCAAAATCCCAATTAACGGCTTTTATTGACAGCCATCTTTAATCCGTTTACTGTCACACCTGCATCGCCTCCTCGGTTTCGTTCCTTAAGCAACCAAAACAAAAAACGGCTTTATCCCTTAGCAACCAAAACAAAAACGAACAACCTTTAGGCCATGCGGGTGGCCATCTTCCACCCCAAACAATACTGTTTCACCCTAGACACAACCGTTTACATTTCAATTTTTCCATTCATTCTTCTTTCAATCACCCTTCTCGCATCGCTATGCACCTATCCGACCTAAAAACCAAACACGTCACTGAACTCGTTGAAATGGCTGCGGCCAATCAAATTGAAAATGCCAACCGAATGCGCAAGCAAGACCTTATTTTCGCTTTGCTGAAAAGCCAGGCGAAAAAAGGCGAAAGCATTTTTGGCGATGGCACTTTGGAAATTTTGCCGGATGGTTTCGGTTTTCTGCGATCGCCTGACACCTCATACCTGGCAGGCCCGGACGACATTTACGTTAGCCCGAGCCAGATTCGCCGTTTTAACCTGCACACTGGCGACTCAATTGATGGCGAGATACGCACCCCTAAAGACGGTGAACGTTATGTCGCGCTGGTGAAGGTGGATAAAGTCAACGACGAGCCGCCCGAAAACGCAAAAAACAAGATCCTGTTTGAAAACCTCACCCCTTTATTCCCCACACAGCCTCTGTTACTTGAGCGCGACATACGCGCCGAGGAAAACATCACCGGGCGCATCATCGATATCGTTGCACCGATAGGCAAGGGACAGCGCGGCCTGCTGGTGGCATCGCCGAAGTCCGGCAAGACCGTGATGCTGCAACACATTGCACATTCCATTTCTTCGAACAATCCCGATGCAATTTTGATTGTGCTGCTGATTGATGAACGCCCCGAAGAGGTGACTGAAATGACCCGCACCGTGCGCGGAGAAGTGGTCGCTTCCACCTTCGACGAACCGGCCAGCCGCCATGTGCAGGTGGCGGAAATGGTGCTGGAAAAAGCCAAACGACTGGTTGAACACAAGAAAGATGTGGTGATCCTGTTAGATTCCATCACCCGTCTGGCGCGCGCCTACAACACGGTGATCCCCTCTTCCGGCAAGGTATTGACCGGCGGCGTGGATGCCAACGCGCTGCATCGCCCCAAGCGCTTCTTCGGCGCAGCCCGCAACATTGAGGAAGGCGGCTCGCTGACCATCATCGCCACAGCGCTGGTGGATACCGGCTCGCGCATGGACGATGTGATCTACGAGGAATTCAAGGGTACCGGCAATATGGAAATCCATCTGGATCGCCGTATGGCCGAGAAACGCATCTACCCGGCAATCAACGTCAACCGCTCAGGCACGCGTAAGGAAGAATTGCTGATCAAACAGGATATTCTGCAGAGAATCTGGCTGCTGCGTAAGCTGCTCTACCCGATGGACGAACTGGAAGCGATGGAATTCCTGCTCGACAAGATCAAGGCGACCAAGAACAACGCGGAGTTCTTCGACTCGATGCGCCGTTAAAGAGGCTTTGGCCAATCCGTTCGGCCAGATAGAGCAAGTCCGCATTACCACTTCCTTCGACTTCACTCAGGACTGAATTAAGCCAAACCCAAGCCCCGTCCATGTGGTGAAGCATACTCCGGAACTGTCAAACTTCGGAAATCACTCCGAACGGAGGTTTACCCAACAAAAAAATACCCGGCTATTAGTGGCCGGGTATGAACTGCGTCCATCAAACCGCTGGCTTGAAGCCAGCCTTCGCCCCAGGGGGTGGGAGGTTGAACCCGCAGAGGTTGAAGAGATTCAATAAATCAACATAAACATCCAGGTACCTGCTCCTTATCACTTATTTGGACCAACTTTAAAAGACCACTTCCGAATATGTGGCTCACCCTTGTTAGCTGCCTCATCATCGTTAATGAACCGTTGAATTATTGAGAGGCAGTTTTTCAAACATTTTTGATTCAATGTTTAGAAAACTAATTTGGTTTCGCCCGTTGTTTTTTGCCTGATACATTGCAATATCAGCCTCTTTGAGGAGCGTTTCATGGCTTTCCTGGTGGTCGGCAAATATGGTCACGCCGATACTCGATGTGCAGCGATGTTCGACGGTGATGTGTTTCGTTTTTTCCTTTTTCTGCAATGACAGAAAATACGGTTCGGCTAGCGAAGCGCGGATTTTTTCGGCAACGATGTTCGCCTGTGCGGCAGAACCGCTTTCACATATGTCCAACTCACCGAGTATCACCACAAACTCGTCTCCGCCGAAACGTGCAACCGTATCCACTGCACGCACGCATTGGGTGATACGGCGCGCCGCTTCGATCAGGAGCAGGTCGCCGGCAACGTGCCCGTGTGCATCATTGAGCGGCTTAAAGTTATCCAGGTCGACGAACATCACCGCTCCATAACGGCCGCTACGCCTGCTTGTCGCCGCAGTCATTATCAGCCGGTCGTTCAGCAAGCGGCGATTGGGCAAATGGGTCAGCGGGTCATAATAGGCAAGATTATGGATCTCGGATTCGGCAAATTTTTGCTGGGTAATATCGGTAAAAATGCCGATATAGTTGGCGATTTGGCCCTCTTCCCCAATTACGGCGGTAATGGTCAGCGACATCGGGTATATCTTGCCGTTCTTGCGGCGGTTCAATATTTCACCGCGCCAGTTATTTTCGCGTTTTACGGTAGCCCACAGGCGGCGGTAAAATTTTTTGTCCTGTTGGCCGGATACCAGCAAAGCCGGTTTTTTACCCACTACTTCCTCGCTGGCGTAACCCGTTATCTCCGTGAATGACCGATTGACCTTGAGAATATTTTTTTCAGCATCGGTGATCAGTATTCCTTCCTGTGACTCGAACGTAGCAGCCGCAATGCACAGTTCGTTATTTTGCTGCCTAAGTTTTGCCTGTTGCTCCGACATGGGGCGCAAGACAAAAACATTAAGTGCGGGAATGCAAATAAAAGCGGTCAACATGGCGTTCAGGAACTCCCAGTTGAAACCCGAAACATTCTGGTCCAGAGTCAGCTTGAAAACGCCTTCTATGGCCAGCAACATTGCAAGATTGGCGACCAGGATGATGTATGCCATCATGCCCGCCGCACCGACTGGTGAGCGGCAAAACTTCAGAAATCTTGAACCCAGACTGTTCATTTCCTGTGACAAAGTCAAAGATACAGGGGATAGCCGTTCACTCAGAACGGAACCCACATGCATTACTTTTTCGGCACTGTCTTTAAGCATAATTCGCGATCTGCTCGATGTCGTTTGTTGCCTCGCGGTTAAGCTGGTCCGTCGACATTTGCAGAGGGAGGTATATTTCAGCGATTTCATTGCCGTTGCTTGCACGCGCACGGAGCTCCTTGGCCGGCTTGAAATAAGGGATGTACTTTGGCGGCTCATTTACTATAAAGCCAGCCTTGGGATTAGGTTTCCGTTTAGGCGGACGCTGATTCAGCGAAAAGCTGCCGAAGCCGCGAATTTCGATGCGCCCTCCCTTTGCCAGAGTGCAGCACATTGCGTCCAGTATCACCTTGACTGTGTATTCAGCATCTTTTGTCTTAAGCTGCGGATGCATCTCGGCGATGCGCTTAATAAATTGTGTTTTGTCCATAGCAGCTCATTAAACCCTCTTCCCGGCATTCGCACATCACTCAAATGAACTAGTCCAAATAGACTAGTGCGGGTAAAATTTGCCAGCTCGTTTTAGCCGCCATCTCAATTAAAAAACATCGCGGCCTGATTCCAAAAACTATGAAATCAATACCTAACACATACCTCTTTAACCAATCTCTAACACCTAGAAAGTCAATTTAATGAGCCTTCACAACACACAAGACCGATTCATTACGTTACCGGATGGGCGGAAGCTGGGCTATGCCGAATATGGTGTGCCTACTGGCAGTCCAGTGGTGTTTTTTCATGGCTCACCTGGTTCTAGTTATATTCATGCGGACATGGCTGCTATCGCGGCGCGGCGCGGCATCAGGCTGGTTGCGGTGGATCGCCCCGGATATGGATGGTCCAGCCAGCAACCCGGCCGCACGATGCTGGATTGGCCGGACGACATCGCGGCATTGACGGATGCGCTTGGCATCAAGCGGTTCGCGGCCATCGGCTTCTCGATGGGCAGCCCATACGCCCTTGCATGTGCTTACAAATTACACAGTCGGGTAACAAAAATAGCTCTGGTCGGCACGCTTGCCCCACTGGATGTTCCCGGTGTAACAGAAGGGATGTCATCTGCCGCCAGTGGACTGTATTTGCTTGCACAAGCAAACCCGGGCGAATTAAGTAATACCATCGCCGCTATAGCCCCTTCGCCTATCGCTCTGATGGAAGCCATGTCCGCATCCGCCAGTGAGCGGGACAAAAATGTGATTCATGCACGACACTCTGAATTTGAAATTGAGTACACGCAAACACTGCGTAGTGGAGTTGAGGGTGTTGCCTCAGACTTCGTGCTGGCGTCAGGTGGTTGGGGGTTTCCGCTGGATGGCATCAACATCGAAGCGCATCTTTGGTGCGGAACAGATGACTGCAATACCCCGCCCGCCATGACGGCTTACCAGTCGTCAATACTTCCAAACAGCCGCACCTTCATGCTACCGGACGAAGGGCATTTTGCGCTCTACGGGCACTGGGAAGAAATTCTGGAGCGATTGATATGAGTGTGTAGGTCAGATTTTAACCCGACATGTCGGGCTAAAATCCGACCTACGGGGTAAATTTATTCATCCCGGCAGTGCGCCAGCGTACCGGTCGCCAGCAGCATCAGCAATTCGGCCTGCCCTTTCGCGCCAGTCTTGGCAAACACGGCTGCAAGTTGAGAACGCGCTGTGCCCAGAGCAATTCCCAAATCATACGCTGCCTGCTCAAGGCTGTTGAATTCGGCAAGCTTTGCTGCCAGCCTTGATTCCGCTGGGCTGAGGCCATACAAGATGGCCAGCCGTTTGGGTGGTAGTTGCAGGCTTCCCGGCTTGGAGAGAAAAATAGCGACACAGCCTGATGCAAGTGCAACTCCCAGGCGTGCGGAAAGCTCCATCGAAACAGGCATTACCAGGCAATGCAAAAAGTCAAACCTGCTGGACATTGAGATCCGCATGTCGCCACCACTGTTTGCGCCCGGAGTGCCTTGTGCCGCGTCTGTGACGAGCCTGTAGAGCTGTGCGTTTTCCTGAGTGGAGTTCAGAAGCAGCTTGTCGTGGTAGACGCTTATCCCCTGACTTTTGGTTAGCATTTGATCAGCCGCACGGTTAACGAACAGCGGTTTACCGGAACGGTTGGTCAGGATCACACCCATACGCAGCTGATCCAGCGCACTGAGTGCCCAATCCTTTTCGACGGTGATGCTGGTGATCCTGCGATGCACCTGCATGGCGCGGATGACGTGCGGTGCGATGACATTCATCAGCTGCGCCTGCTCTTCACCAAACGCACCGGCGCGTTTGCCGCGCTGAACTCCCAATACCACCGAGTGGTTGCCCTCCTTGTGCAGGAGAACTCCAAACACATGCACCTTATCCTGAGGCACGAGGTAATCGTTGTAAAATTCACTCTTGCGTAATTCGGTCAGGTCACAATGTTGGTCAGATGTAAAAATCGCGCCCGGTGTAAATTGACTTATGATGGGATTGAAGTAGTCCTGTTTGACGAAGTGGTTGCAGTAGGCTTCCTTCCAGCCGGAGTCGTAGCAAACGCTGGCGACAAAACTGGCAGATTTGGAATGCAAATCAGACGAGCGCAACAAGGCAGAGCTACCACCAACGGCTTGCGCAAACGCTTCAAGAAAAAAAGGCCATTTTTGCTCGTCCAGTGCGGCGTCGTAAACCTTGCCCACCAGATTGAGCACGACGTCTTCGGAAACTGCCATTGCCCACCCCCTATTCTTTGTTGCTTTTTGGCGTTGATGAAGTGCCCCATCGCCTTGAGTTGCAGGTATCCAATAACGATCATGGATTAGTGGCGCGCTAGCTTGATCGTATTCCCCGACTTGTTGTGGCGACTTTATGTCATATTTTGGCTTAGGGAAAGGAAACGCGGTATCCCACGAAGGGGTGATGCGGCCTATGTGCTGATCAAGCCCCGCCGTATTGCTTCGACAGTGGCTTCTGCGCGTGAGGAGATATCAAGCTTGGTATAGATAGACCGCACATGTGTGGTAATGGTATGAGCACTCACGCTGAGCAATTGTGCAACTTCTGAACGGTTTAATCCTTTGGCAATATAGGTCAATACTTCCTCTTCACGCGGGGTGATAGGAATTAACGACAATGTGGCGGGTTCCTGCTTGGCCAGCCGCATGATGCGCCGTGCGATTGGCGGCGAGAGAGGGGGAGAACCGTTAAGAATCCCGTGAAGATCACGGATTAACTGTTCGCCAGGCTGACTCTTGAGCAAGTATCCATCCGCACCGGCATGCAGTGCGGATAACAGATGGGTATCGTCGTCATAAGCTGTCGCGACTACACAGTGTGCCATTAAACCTTGTATTTTAATCCGGTGCAGGATATCGACCCCGGTTCCATCGGGAAGGTTGAGATCAATGACAATCAAATCGAACGGTTGCACATCGAGATACGAGAAGGCTTGGGCAACGGTAGCCGCCTCAGTGATATTCACCCCTGCGAATGCCTCGCGCAACAAACCGGCAAGCCAGCGCCGGATTTCTTCAAAGTCTTCGATTAATAGTATGTTATTCAAGTTTGTCACTTGGGGATAATGGCATGCGCACAGCCAGATAGCAGTATCGCTTATTGGCAGCCTTGTGCTCAATCCCCCATTCGTGGGAGCCGCCCACCTCTGAGACACGGGATTTGATATTGTTCAAACCTCTGCCCGCTATCCAACTGGATGGTTCGGTTTTTGTACCGTCGTTGCTGATACGAAAACACAGCTCTCCATCAACAAGCTCAATTTCCATAATGACATTTTCCGGTTGGGCATGTTTGAGCGCATTGGCAATTGCCTCACGCGCAATTCGCCGCAAATTGATATGTTGTTGAGAGCTCAACATGACGGCAGGCCATTTATCAGGTGAGAGCCACTCAAAACGCACGCCCAAGCCTGTGAGCTGTTCGCGCGCTCCGGCTTCGATATCGGTCATCACATCCTCAAGCACTGCCTCTTCGGCGCCTAGAAGATGGATAACATCGCGCAAACCGCGCAAGGCATTGCTTGCAACTCTGCTGATCATGGGTTCGCGTGTTTGGTGGAGCAGCGACAGCAGCCGTGCCGCAACGTCATCATGAAGATCTCGCTGGATGCGATGACGCTCATCTTGCGCGCCCTTTTCGTGCGCGGCAAAGATGTCTCTTGAATGGCGCATCAATTCCAGCAAGCGATTGGCCAAATTCACATCGGAGAAGACAAATAAACGCTTCCCCTGGTCACAGCAGAACGCATCTATTGTTGCAAGACCATCCAGGCTGGGGATTTGTAATGTCATGCCTCTCTGTTTTATGTTCACGGTATCGCACTTGTCAGAAACAACCTTAACTTTAAGCGGATTGAAGACACGCTCAACGAGATTTCGCCATTGCTGGTCTGGCGGAATTTTATGTTGTTTCAGTACGAGCGCGTCAAGCAAATGGGGCAAGGCACGATCCATTGCGCGGCTGCTATTTCCCGAGAAGCGCCCCCAAAACCACTGACGTATCATCAAATAAACACTGCCGGCACTGATGGCTAAACTGATTGAGGTTGTACCGGTCAAGTGCAGGAAATAAACAAACAATGAATCGGAGACCAGCACAATCAATATAAAGATCAGCCATTGCCAAGCCCTGAGCCACCAGTGCTCCATATCAAATTGTTGGAAACGAATATTGCTGATGACAATCCCCAGATAGAACCCGAATACAGAACCAAAGGTAAGCACGGTTGAAGCAATAGATTCGCCCGTTAATATGATGGGGAGGTAAAACAAGGCAATGGTGAAACCCAAACTTAGCAGGATGGTAACCAGCAACCATTTGAGCATCGAGCGTTCCAAAGGCGCACTACGGGATTTACGCCACTGAAGAAATGCAAAAAGAACCAGCAGTGAGTAGGCCACCACAAAATGCGCGTAATATGCGTGAGCTGGCCAAGTCAACCACTGCAGCGTCTCGTTTAGCCATAAAGCCGCAACTCCAAAAAGAAAGATTACCCAAGCCGCTGAGCCTTTTCCCAACTTTATCGGGTAGTACCAGAAAAACAAATTTGCAGCATAGGCGAACACCATAATGCCAAGATGATTGGCGGCGGCCAAACTAAAAAACAGATTTGATGGCATAGCGAGTTCGCGCGACATATAGATGGCACAGCTGTAGGCGCCAACCATAAACCCCATACCCGATATCGCCAGCACCCGTGTAACCGGATCGCCAGGACGCATGCTCCAGACGGTTACGCCAAGGAGAAAAGAGACTCCACCGAAGAATAGCAACCACCAGAAATCCGCTGGCAATACTGTCGGACCCGGGTAACTCGCAGAGGTAAGTTCGATTTTTTCACCATCGCTCATTATGGCTGTGAACAATGGGGATGCAATGGATTCCCATAATGCCTGCTGACGAGAAAAAAACGCGTTGTATTCGGCGTAGCTTGCCAAGTGATCGGGATCATCCACTATGTCGAGATGATCGACCTCTACCCTGCCAAGCGACTTCGTTTCAAAGGACTTGATAATGTCGCCAACATTCAATTTTCCTGCTACAGGACTGTTGCCCAGAACCTGTTCGACACGCACTCCGGCACCGTCATAGGTTCGATCAAATACTACGCCCAACCATGGCCCGCTCAAGGCAAGCATCGCAGATGCCACCGCCAAACCAACCGCCAATATTGCAGCCAGCGTGATGGTAGTCACTGGCGCAAAAGAAGTGAATAATCTATTTGTACGCATAATATGGCCAAAAAATGCTTACTAAGCTTTTTGCCCCCAGACATAAGGAATTAACTGCCAAATGGGGTGCGAAACAGGATGGAGACGGGTGGTCATTGCTGGCAATGACAGAGACTCTGAATGCTTCATCAACGCCTGAAATGAATACTACGCAACGAAATGGAATCATGCAACGGTGGCACATGGTTCAGCACAGACGGAATGGCCGCCAACTTGGCGAGCGTCCGCTCGCCTCCGATAATCTTTAACCTTACCTGTATTGTTGGCTGGCTTGGACAGATGGCTCGCCAAAAAATGGTTTTGACCCGTGCGGATATTTAGGTATAATGCGCGCCTTCGCAAAAACCGCTCTAAATCGAGGTTGTTATGTACGCAGTCATTAAAACCGGTGGTAAACAGTATCGCGTCATTTCCGGCGAAACTTTAAAAGTCGAGATCATTCCCGGCGACGTGGGTAGTGCCATAGTGCTGGATAAAGTACTGATGGTGGCTGACGGCGATAAACTGTCCGTAGGCCGGCCTTTGCTGACCGGCGCTTCCGTTAAAGCGACTATCATTTCGCATGGCCGTGGCGACAAGGTGCGCATTTTCAAGATGCGACGCCGCAAGCACTACCAGAAAAATCAAGGTCATCGTCAGAACTACACCGAGATCCGTATCGACGGCATCTCTGCCTAATTTCCGGGCTTAGTTCTGAGCGTAATTTTTAAGGAGCATATAACATGGCATCAAAAAAAGGCGGCGGCAGTACCAGTAACGGACGCGACTCACACTCAAAGCGTCTGGGCGTTAAAAGCTACGGCGGCGAATTGATCAGCGCGGGAAGCATCATCGTGCGCCAGCGCGGCACCGAATTCCACCCCGGCGACAACGTCGGCATGGGCAAGGATCACACTCTGTTTGCCAAAATCACCGGCAAAGTGGTGTTCGCCATCAAGGGCGCGAAACAGCGTAGGACAGTTTCCATCGTAGCTGCAGCCTAACCTCTCCGCTGGCAGCGCTCTTTGGAATAAAACCAGCCCTATCGCAAGGTAGGGCTTTTTTTATTTGTGCCAGTTGTTTAATTAAATAGATACACGACATGAAGTTTATTGACGAATCCAAAATCGAAGTGTTCGCGGGCAAAGGCGGCAACGGCGCCGCCAGCTTTCGCCGCGAGAAATACATCGAAAAGGGCGGACCGGACGGCGGCGACGGCGGGCGCGGCGGCAGCGTATACGCGCAGGCAGACCGCAACATCAACACGCTGGTGGACTATCGCTTCGCCCGCATACACCGTGCCAAGAATGGCGAATCCGGGCGCGGATCGGATTGTTATGGCAAGGGCGCGGACGACATCGTGCTGCGCATGCCGGTGGGCACGGTGATAACCGACATCAACAGCGGCGAGGTGGTTGCCGACCTCGCCCACGATGGTGAAAAAGTTTTGCTTGCGCAGGGCGGCATAGGCGGCTTGGGCAATATTCATTTCAAATCCAGCACCAACCGCGCGCCCCGCCAATGCACACCCGGCACAGAGGGAGAGACGCGCGAATTGCAGCTGGAATTGAAAGTGCTTGCGGATGTCGGGCTGCTCGGCATGCCCAATGCGGGCAAATCCACTTTCATCCGCGCCGTTTCTGCCGCGCGCCCCAAGGTGGCCGATTATCCGTTCACCACGCTGCATCCCAACCTCGGCGTGGTGCGCGTATCGCCAGAGAAGAGCTTCGTCATCGCCGATATTCCGGGCCTGATCGAAGGCGCGGCGGAAGGTGCCGGGCTTGGCCACCAGTTTTTGCGCCACTTGGCGCGCACCCGCGTGTTGCTGCATCTGGTGGATATTGCACCGATGTATGAGGGCGTCAATCCGGTCGCCGACGCGCGCGCCATTCTCAATGAGCTGAAAAAATACGATCCAGCCTTGTATCAGAAGCCTCGCTGGTTGCTGCTGAATAAAGCCGACCTACTGGAAGATCGCGATGAAAAAGTTGCAGCGTTCCTCAAGGAGTTCACCGATTTCGACCGCCATTTTGTCATCTCGGCGATTAACGGCGAGGGTTGCAAGGAATTAACTTACGCCATCATGGAACACTTGCTGGCCATGAACGAGCAGGAAAAACAGGCTGCCGCAGAAAGCGGGCAGGAAAGCGACGCAAGCACCATTTAAAAACACCATGAAAACCGTACTAACTCAATGCAAGCGCATCGTCGTCAAGGTAGGCAGCAGCCTGGTGACGAATCAGGGCGCAGGACTTGACCTTAACGCGCTAGGCAATTGGGCACGGCAGATTGCCGCACTCAACGCCAGCGGCTACGAGGTGGTGCTGGTTTCTTCCGGTGCGATTGCCGAAGGTATGCAACGCCTCGGCTGGAGCACACGTCCTGCTTCGATACACGACTTGCAGGCTGCCGCCGCAGTCGGTCAAATGGGCTTGGTGCAAGCCTATGAAAGCTGTTTTCGCAAACACGACTTGCATGCCGCACAGGTGCTGCTCACCCACGCCGACCTGGCCGACCGCGAACGTTATCTGAACGCACGCACCACGCTGACCACGCTGCTTTCGCTGCAGGTCATTCCCATCATCAACGAGAACGACACTGTCGTCACTGACGAAATCAAATTCGGCGACAACGACACTCTGGGCGCGCTGGTTGCCAATCTGATCGAGGCAGATGTGCTCATCATACTCACCGATCAAAGCGGCCTCTACACTGCCGATCCGCGCAAAGACGCTAGTGCCACGCTGGTCAGCGAAGCTCAGGCTGGTGATGCTCGGCTGGAAAACATGGCTGGCGGCGCAGGCAGCTCTATCGGGCGCGGCGGAATGATCACCAAAATACTCGCGGCGAAACGTGCTGCGCGTAGCGGCGCTCATACCGTCATCGCCTCCGGGCATGAACGCGATGTGCTGTTGCGCCTGCTGCATGGCGAAGCAATTGGGACACTGCTCACTGCGACCACCCTGACTTTGGCAGCACGCAAACAATGGCTCGCAGACCATCTGCAGGTTGCGGGGAAGCTGGTGCTGGATGCCGGTGCGATCATGGCATTGCGTTCCGGCGGAAAAAGCTTGCTGCCAATCGGTGTCAAGAGCGTATCGGGAACATTCGAGCGTGGCGAAATCGTCGCCTGCGTCAGCGAAGATGGCAGCGACATCGCGCGCGGTCTGATCAACTATAACGCCGATGAAGCGCGGCTGATCGCGCAACATGCCAGCCAGGAGATCGAGGCCCTGCTCGGCTATGGCGGCGACGCCGAAATCATCCACCGTGACAACCTGGTTCTGATGTAAAGCAACAGAAGCGGGTTGCGGCCCAGGCTCTCGGGCCCGGAGGGTAAACGTGAGTAGCTATTCGATGGCGTTATCTCTTCAAAAACAGAAACAGCCCAACGGCGAAGCTTGCGGCACCGGCTATATAACGGATCATTACCTCATTCGAGTGTGAACCCGAAAATGCCTGGTGAAGCTGCGACCCGACAGAACCTGATATCTGGTAACCCCAATATGCGATTCCGATTCCTGCAACAACAAGAACAATCCCGGCTGCTTTAGTCACCGCTTGCGTATTTTTTGCCATATTGAGCGCTCCTGAATAGTCCGAAAAAGCTTTCGGCGTATTCACATAATAATATGGCGGATTGCATCGGTGTATTTTTTGTTGACTACATATCTGGATTGCAAAACATACAACACAACGCACTTCGAACATGAATTCGCATAAGCAGGCATTTGCATAAGCATTGAGCAACAAGCTCGATACCAGTATAGTTTGGCAAGACAGATCAGGGAGCCGCGAATGGAACAGATTAATACCAAAGAGCACAAATTGTCATTGCCGGAAATTCTAGGCTTGCTCGTTGCCGATGGTATGGTCAGCCAAACTGTTGCTGACGCGTTGATTGCGGAACGGCGCGGCCAACGCAGCGATACCCACCCGCTGACGTTGATCGCCAAGCGGAACTTGAAATCGTTACTGCCTCCGCACAAGCTGCTGCATCTGGACTCACTGACAGAATGGCTGGCAGTGCGCGTCGGCCTCGAGTATTACCATATTGATCCGCTGAAAATTGATTTTTCTGCTGTCACCAACGTCATGTCCAACGACTATGCCGCTCGTTTCGGCATCCTGCCGGTGCAGGTGACACCAAGCGAGGTGGTAATAGCCACGTCCGAACCCTTCCTGCGTGAATGGGAAAATGTGCTCAAGCACACCCAGCGCAGGGAAATTCGCCGAGTCATCGCCAACCCGGATGACATCAGCCGCTACCTTGTCGAGTTCTACAGTCTGGCGCGCTCGGTGAAGAATGCGGCGCAGACTGATCGGCAGAATAGGGTTGGGCAAACTTCGTTTGAGCAACTGGTGGAGCTGGGCAAAACCAAGCAGCAGTTCGATGCCAACGACCAGCACATCGTCACGATCGTTGACTGGCTGTGGCAGTATGCTTTCGAGCTGCGCGCCTCGGACATCCACATCGAGCCGCGGCGCGACCTTGGCTTGGTGCGCTTCCGCATCGATGGCGTGCTGCATCAGGTATACCAGATTCCGATGTCGGTGATGGTTGCCATGACCAGCCGCATCAAACTTCTTGGGCGCATGGACGTCATCGAGAAACGCCGCCCCCAGGATGGCCGCATCAAAACGCGTACCGCAGACGGACAGGAAGTCGAGTTGCGCCTGTCCACGCTGCCGACCGCATTTGGCGAAAAACTGGTGATGCGGATTTTCGACCCCGAGGTGCTGGTGCGCGATTTTTCCGAACTCGGGTTTTCCGACGAAGATCGCGAACGCTGGGAAAAAATGACATCGCAGCCGAACGGCATCATCCTCGTTACCGGCCCGACCGGGTCTGGCAAGACCACCACGCTGTATTCCACGCTCAAGCAATTGGCAACGCCAGAAGTCAACGTCTGCACCATCGAAGACCCGATCGAAATGGTCGAACCGGCGTTTAACCAGATGCAGGTGCAGAGCGGGATTGACCTCAATTTCGTTGACGGGCTGCGGGCACTGATGCGTCAGGATCCAGACATCATCATGGTAGGCGAAATCCGCGACCTTGAGACCGCCGACATGGCGATCCAGGCCGCATTGACCGGCCATCTCGTGCTGTCCACTCTGCACACCAACGACGCGCCGTCAGCCATCACCCGCCTGCTTGATCTCGGCGTAGCACCCTTCATGATCAACTCCACGGTACTCGGCATCATGGCGCAACGTCTGGTGCGTACGCTATGCCCGCACTGCAAGCGGTCGCTGTCGGTACGGGCCGATGAAAACGAACTATGGAACGACCTTGTTGCTCCGTGGAAAACCAGCCATCCGCCACAATTTCAGCATGAAACCGGCTGCCTGGAATGCCGGATGACTGGCTATCAGGGGCGCATCGGCATATACGAAATCCTGCTCATGTCTCCAGAATTGCGCAAACTCGTCACCCCAACCACCGACGTAGCGCGCATCCGGGAGGTAGCCTACCGCGAGGGCATGAAGCCACTAAGAATTTCAGGAGCCATAAAGGTCGCAGCGGGAACAACGACGCTGGATGAGGTCATCAAGGTTGCACCGCCAGCGGACTAGTATCGAATCATTCGACTGCACCAACTTTTCAACCTCCGGGAAATTTGAGAATTACCTGTGTCGAAATATGGCAAAATCGGCTCTGTCCACATTTAATCAAACCGTCCCTTTTCCCGATGAAAAAAACGCTCTCCAAATGGCTTAGCAAGCTTGGCCCCGGGCTAATCACCGGAGCCGCCGATGATGATCCCAGCGGCATTGCCACATATTCCCAAGGCGGCGCGCAATATGGCTTTGGCACCTTGTGGACGCTGCTTCTCACTTATCCGCTGATGGTCGGAATCCAAGTGATCAGTGCGCGTATCGGTTGCGTCACGGGCCGGGGATTGGCGGCCAATCTGGCAAAAACCAATTCGCACGGAGTCACACTGTCTCTGGTTACTCTGCTGTTGGTAGCCAATACCATCAATATCGGAGCCGACCTTGCAGCGATGGCGGATGCCATAAGATTAGTGTTTGGCGGGCCGCGACACGTCTATGCCGTCGTGCTTGGGATGATCTGTTTGCTGTTGCAGGTATTCATCCCTTACCAACGTTACGTGGGCATATTGAAGTGGCTGACGCTGACATTATTTGCTTATGTGGGAACCGTATTTGCCTCGCATATACCGTGGGGCGAAGTGTTGCATGGAACACTGGTGCCGAAACTTGAAACATCGCAGGATTATTTGCTGATCATCGTGGCGATTTTTGGCACGACCATCAGCCCCTATTTGTTTTTCTGGCAGGCGGCACAAGAGGTAGAAGAGCTTCATGTGCAGCGTGACGGCAATTCCTTGCTCAGTTCGCCGGGAGATGCGCATCAGCATTTGCGCCGCATCAATATCGACACTATGCTGGGCATGGCATTCTCCAACATCATTGCCTTTTTCATCATCCTGACTACAGCGGTCACCCTGTACACAAACGGCCTGCATGACATTCAAACTTCTGCTCAAGCTGCTGAAGCATTACGCCCTATCGGCGGCGAATTCACGTTTTTATTATTTGCTGCTGGCATCATCGGCACCGGGATGTTGGCCGTGCCGGTACTGGCTGGTTCGGCAGCCTATGCGGTAGGAGAAACATTTCGCTGGTCATCCAGCCTTGGCCTGGAACTCAAAGCAGCGAAAGGCTTTTATGCAATCATCGCCCTCTCAACCATAGTCGGCGTGCTTCTGGATTTCAGCCCCATTGACCCGGTCAAAGCGCTGCTGTGGAGTGCTGTGATTAACGGCGTGATTTCCGTTCCATTGATGATCGCAATGATGCGCATCGCGACGCAACAAAAAATCATGGGTAAATTTGTAATCGGTCCCCGTCTGCGGTGGTTGGGCTGGCTGGCCACCGGCGTAATGGCTGTTGCTGTGCTGGCATTTGGCTTGACCTTCCTAAAGGAACATATCAAGCTGGTCGTCTGATTCGGAGCGAACGCAGGTGTAATATGAGTAAGGCCAATTACGAAACACGGCTCTACAATTAAATGCCGCTCCTTAGGCAAACAATTGCAGGAGAAAAGGAATGCACCTCCAAATTGAACACTGGAAGACGCTGCGCCTTGTGATTCATGGACGCGTGCAAGGCGCGGTAATCGGGTAACCATGAAAACGATCCTCATCACCGGTTCGACCGACGGAATAGGACTGGAAACCGCGCTGGAACTTGCGCTTCAAGGACATGAACTGGTACTGCACGGGCGCAACGAGGAAAAAGTGCAGCACGCACGCAAGGTGATCCAGCGTGCCGCGCCGGATGCCATGCTGCACACCGCCCATGCCGACCTTGCCGATTTCGCCGCCGTGGCGCTGATGGCGCAAGACCTCGCGGCGCTCCTGCCCAAGCTGGATGTGCTGATCAACAATGCCGGCGTATACCTGACAGGGCGCAGGGTTTCGAAAGCAGGTTTCGAGATGACGCTGGCGGTGAACTACCTCGCGCACTTCCTGCTCACCCTATTGCTGCTGCCGCTCTTGAAGAAATCATCCGAGCCGCGCGTGGTCACGGTCAGCTCGATTGCGCACAAAAGCGGACGCATCGACTTCGGCAACCTGAATGGCGAGCGCAATTTTGATGCCTACCACGCCTATGCCGACTCGAAGCTCGCCGACGCCCTGTTCGCCAGCGAACTGGCGCGGCGCGAACCGTGGCTCGCTTCCAACAGCCTGCATCCCGGCGTGATAGATACCAAGCTGCTGCATACCGGCTTCAACGCAAAGGGTGACAGCGTTGTTGTGGGCGCACGCACTCCGGTGTACCTTGCCATTTCGCCTGACGTCAAAGGCATTTCGGGAAAATACTTCGACAACTGCGTCGCCGTCCAGCCTGCGCCGCTGGCAGAGGATCAGCAACTGGCGCGACAATTGTGGGAGTGGTCCGAGAACGCCGCGCGGCCTTGGCTTCCGGTTTGAAATCAGGCGGCATACCCGATTGACTTCAGTGCATCGAAAATCTTCTGCGACAATTTTGCATGTCCGGCGATATTGGGGTGCAGGGGGTCGCCCTTCATTTGCGGATCGGAAAGGACTTCGGCGATCGCGTCTTCTATGATCGGAACATGTTGCTCATCGGCTACCCTGCGGTAGAAATCTGCCGCAGACAGATTTTGAAAAACGGCACCTGCGACAGTCGGCTTCGGCGTTGCGAGCAGAACTGGCTTCGCTCCATGCGCCTTTATCATGGCGAGTATCTGCCCCAGATTGGCGATGGTCTCTTCTTGGGGAACGTGGCGCAGCATGTCGTTGCCCCCCAGCGCCACCAGCACAAGAACAGGGTTGTGTTCCTCAAGGAGCGCCGGCAATCGACGCAAAGCACCGCCGCTCGTGTCGCCGCTCACCCCGCCATTAATTACAACCCAGCCAGTTCGGCTCGCCAGAAGAATGGGCCACGCTTCCCCGGGAGCCACGCCTGCCCCCTCGGTCAAACTATCGCCTAATGCAAGAACCCGGCTGCCTTGAGGAATTGCGTCCTCCTTAGCCTTGCTGCCGCAGGCGGCGACAAGGACAATTGCGGCAGCCAGCAAAATGATGCGTCGGAAAAAATCAGTATTGAACTGGTACGGATAATCGGTTGGACTCATTATTGAACTCCGGTGTGTTCGCCAAGCCCACATATTGAAGTGATGAGTATTGCGTTAACTGCGCTATTTCGGCAACCTGAATGGCAGACGCCAATTCGATGCCTGCAACGCTTACGCCAACTCCAAGTTGCCGATACGTTATGGTATTAAATGGAAATATGCCACTCTGTTTCTGGAAGGTGAAGATGAAATTTATATTTAAAAACACCCCTTTAATCCCGGCACTTTTAATCCAGCTACTTCCTGACTTCGCTTAGCGGAGCCGCCAACTTCGCCTTAAATGCCATAACTATGAAAGAGAGACGCTGTTTGATGTCCTGATAGGCTTGCCAATGGTCGAGGTAAGCGTGGATGCGGTTGCGGTAATACATGACCCATGCGTAGAAGCGCGCGAACCAGCCAAGCTGCAAGAGTGCCGGGCGCGTGAGGTTGAAGATGCGCGAGAACAGTGCCAATCCGGCAAATTTGGCGATGATAAAGATCGCGCTGCCAAGCAGCCAATGTCCGGTGGCAATGGCATGCAAACCAAAGAGTTTTGCCGGGATCAGAATGGTGCTGGGCAGGATAAAAGCAAAGAACGCCCAGCGCGGGCGCAAGGATGCAATACGCCGCTCGACTGCGTGAACGGCGCGCACGGCGCCAAGCCGGGCCATGACCGCGGCGGTCCAATCCCAGATTGCTTCTTCAACAAGAAAGATGACTGCGGCCAGCCATACGAATGGGGCGAACAGCAGACGCTTCAATTTTTGCGTGGCAGGATTCATGTGGCTTCGATTTTACTGTAGCTTCTCATCATGTTTACGCAGAGCTCCTGATTCAAATGTTTTGTTCGAGTTGGATTATGCAATCGATCGTATTGGATGGAGCTGAGTGTTATGCTTTTCAATGAAAAGCTATGTAACTTTCCAATAGATGCGCCATTTAATATTTATAATAGACATCGCGAACTTCATCGTCCATTCACATTGGCGTTAAGCGGCATGCGGGCAATCTGTTCGGAAGTGCCGTGCTGTTGAATATAATCCCGAATCATCTGACGCACTACTTGTGATGGTGTCAGATCGTGCAGGGTACAGACTTCCTCGAATATCTCTTTCTTGGTGGGATCAATCAACAGGGTAAGTCGGGCGGTACGGCTTTCCATATTTAGACACTTCCATTTAATGTTAATTGCATGTTAATATAATTTGCATTCGATCACAAATATCGTTGCAATTATGATTGGCATTCTTGAAGCCAAGCGCGCCAGCTTGATATCCCGTGAGCATCGAGTGAACAACATCCTAGAAGAGGTGTGATCGTTGGCATGGTTGTTACTGGCAATCGCTTTCGCCATCGTGTCAGGGTTTAATTATGAGCAAGGTATCTATGCTGCAATTGTGGCTAGTGGCCTGACCTCGCTGTTTGACTGCTTCGCTATTTGCGGTGTTATTTCCCGCACTGCTAACGAAATTCGCAGTGGTGCGAGTGGCAAATTGGTTGGCATCGTCCATAACATACAAGGAGTTCATTTATTATGAAGAATCGATTCATGGGGAGCAAGGTTGTTCTTGGGCTTTTGACTATTCTGATGGCGGGGATGTCGAGCGCCGGTGCAGGCGAAGCCTCAGAGCATCCTTCCGCAAAGAAGCATCCTTCCGCAAAGAAGGAAAAATCCCGGAAGGAAGAAGCCAAGAATTATGACGAAATGGTGGTCGTCCCTGCCGGAGAATTCATT
>JAHFQZ010000007.1 GCA_023259055.1 Nitrosomonadales bacterium | reverse complement strand
GGCGCAATTGCGCCTCTGAGCATTTTACTTTCAGCAAAACAGCCCGTAACTGCCTTATTCCATATCCCAGAATAGTGAATGTGCGCCATTTTAGCGAGGGCCTCGGTTGGCTTTTTCGGCGCGCCACGTAGAAAAATTGGAGCGTGTGGAACACGGATCAGTCCTCAAGAACAGAGACTTCACAACCATTGCGCAGGAGGTGATTGATCTGGTGATGGAGCGATTGAACAACCGACCCAGAAAGCGAATTAGATACCAGTCGTTCAGCAAGCTAATCTTCGGATCCTCCAGCCGTAGAACTGCAAACTTGAATCGGAGCGCTATAATTTACTTTGCGCCAATGCATCAATAAGTTACCTGGTTATTTATTATGCAGCCATATTGCGGCGGCGGAATCCGGGGTATCAAATGCGAAAATTGATAAGGGAAAAATTACAGTTTTGCGGCAGACGGATGAGAGGCACGATGCGAAGGTTTTCGCCACAAATGCATTTCAGTTACAAAGCACTTTTGCAGGAATTTGCGGTTTGTCGAAAATTCAGGTTGAACATTCCGGATTCATTCGGTAGAATCCGCGCTCTTTAGAAATCGGTTGGAGTAGAGCCATGGCACGTGTCTGTCAAGTAACAGGAAAAGCCCCTATGACTGGGAACAATATTTCCCATGCAAACAACAAAACCAAGCGTCGTTTTTTGCCTAACCTGCAACGCCGCCGCTTCTGGGTCGAAAGCGAGAATCGCTGGGTCAGCCTTCGCTTGACCAACGCGGCACTGCGTACCATCGACAAGAACGGTATCGATGCGGTACTTGTTGAAATTCGCGCCCGTGGCGTAAACGTTTAAGGAGCAAAGAAATGCGCGAAAAAATCAAACTTGAATCGGGTGCCGGTACTGGTCATTTCTACACCACTACCAAGAATAAGCGCACTACGCCGGAAAAGATCGAAATGAAAAAGTTTGATCCAGTGGTACGCAAGCATGTCATGTACAAGGAAACCAAGTTGAAGTAAAACAGCTTGGCTCTATAGTGAAAAACCCGCTCAGGCGGGTTTTTTATTTTTGGCTCCGGTCTTTTGATTACAGGTCAATCTCCGCCACCCCCGTCGCCACCGCCCCCATCACCTCCGCCTCCATCACCGCAGCCCTCGCCCGAAGAAGAATCGCCCAATCCGTCTGTGCAGCCATCGTAACTAGTGCTGGAAAAATCCTCGCCATAGTAGATTGAAACCCCGCTACCATCGCCACCACTACTGTCCATACGATCATTGTTTTGGCGCAGAGCCCCGCGGTTCGGCATGTAGCGAAATCCATCATTGATGTTCAGTTTGGCGTCCAGCGCGAAAAGCAGCGGCAAACGTGTATGCCTGAGGGGATCGATGTTCTCGTCGATGCACGTGTACCGCCAGGTGCGGCGCAAGCCTGCGTTATTCTGCCGGTCAGACCCCAGCACAACGGCTGGTGTATGGTGCATGAAGCGGCCGAATGCTTTGTTGCAGAATGCCTCATAGTGCTGCGTGTGCAGGGTCAACTCACGCCACAGGTCATCCGCGACCTGAGAGGGCATAGCGACGAGCTGGCAGCCGCTCTTCAAATAAGCCAGGAAGAACTGGCGTAGCGCACGCGCCGTCAATTGGCAATCCTTGAGTGTCAGCTCGGGCCGCCTAGCCTGGAGTTTCGCGAATATCCCTTGAGGGAACAAGTAAGTGCGGATGTAGTCCGCCCGCACCGCCTGCCGCGATCGCAGCCAGACAACCAGCAAAGTGATGCTCAATATCAGGGTGATGATGACGAGGATGGTCATAATGATGAGGTGCTGAAGACCCGCAGGGGACGTACCTTCATAATTAAAAACCTATTCGGCGGAACCGCGTTGGCGTCCTGTCCTACGCGAGCTGCCACGACCACTTGTGTCTGGTACAGCAATGATGCCCAAGCGATTCGCACCGCTCGTTTCATTCGCGAGTCGTTGTCATACCAGGTCATTGCATCAATAAGCGGGCCAAGATTGGATTCTGTGGAGGAGCACATGCTCAAACAACTTCGGAATGCTAAGGCGCGCTAACTCTGCACCCAAGCCTGCGCTTTTTCATAATCCGTAAACACCTGTATATCGGCATCAATGAAGATGCGCGAAAGCCAAGCCTGCCAAGTGATCCACTGGTCGTCAGTGACGACGGCGATCTTGTTGAAGTCGTGGTTGTGTTCGCGACTGAAGAATTTGATTTCTTCCCACGCCACGTCGACGGTGTAGCTGATCATCGCGCGCAGGTCGAACAGCAGGTTTACTGTGCCGGGCGTTTTAAGTTTGTAGAGGGATTGTTCCTCGAATGTCTTGAAATCGGCGAGGGTAAATTCACCGATGACGGCGACGTTGACGAGGTTGCTGGTTTGTTCGATGGTGATCATGACTTTCCTTTTTCGGGCACTTTTTCGGGCGAGTGTTTCGGTGACAGCCGTAAGCTTAGCACACCACCGGCGATGATGAGCGCCATGCCCAGCCAACTGCTCAGCGGCAGGGTTTCGTCCCACAGCAGCATGCCGAACAGGCTGGCGAATATGATGGTGCTATATGCCAGGCTGCCGACCACCAGTGTCTTGCCGGTGCGATAGGCTCGTGTCATGGCGAGTTGCGCAAGTGTGGCGGTGCTACCCAGCCCGAGCAGGATGGCGAAGCCTTGCAGAGAGATCGGATGCATGGTGTCGAATAGTATCCAGACGCCGCTGCCGATGGAGGCGGTCAGGCTGAAATAAAACACGGTGCGCGTGTCCGGTTCGCCGATCATGCCGAGCTGCTTGACGTTTAGATAAGCGATCCCGGCTAGGAAACCGGAGATCAGTCCGAGCAGGCCTGGCAGCAGTTGCTCTTGCTGCAAGGTTGGGTGTAGCAGCAGCACCACGCCGCAGAATCCCAGTGCGATGGCGGTCGTCAGCGGTAGATGGAATTTGTCCTTGAACACCAGCATCGTGAAAATGGTGAGAAACAGCGGCGCGGTATAGTTGAGCGTGACGGCGGTGGCGAGCGGCAATACAGTGATGCAGTAAAAGAACAGCGCCAGCGCGACAGAGCCGGAAATGCCGCGCCAAAAATGAGTGCGCCAGTATTGCGTGGCAATGCTGACACGCTGTTGGCGCAAGATGCCGTACGACAGCAGCAGGCCGAAGAACGAGCGGTAAAAAACCAGTTCAATATGCGAGAAATGCGCTGCGCCGAGTTTGACAAATACGCCCATGCCGCCGAACAGCAAGCTGGCGACCAGCATCCAGGATGATTTCATGCGGGACTGCTCATAAGCTGATTATTAAGTAGCACCTTGTTTGTAGGCATGTGTGTAAAGAGGACGCGGATTTTCCCCGAATTATTTGCACGGAGCAATATAAATTGGCTCAGTCAGAGTGCGTTAGGTAAAATACCAACCTTTCCCTTGCAGAGGTTCATATGGCTGGACAATTAAAAAAGTCAGGAGCCCAAAAAACAGTTGGCTTCGAGTCGGCAATGGCCGAGCTTGAGCAGATTGTCGCCGACATGGAGGCGGGCAAGTTGTCGCTGGAGGATTCGCTTGCTGCTTATAAACGCGGCGCGGAATTGCTGTCGTTTTGCCGTTCCAAACTGGAAGACGCGCAGCAACAGGTAAGTGTGCTGGAGAATGGCGTGCTGAAAGATTTTTCCGCCAATAGCGAGGCAGGGCAAAGTTAATGCGTGTTGATTTTCAAAGTTGGATTTCTGCCCATCAAGTGCGTTTCGAGGATGTGTTGAGCAGACTGTTGCCGCACGCGGAAGTTGCGCCGCAGCGATTGCATGAAGCGATGCGCTATGTGGTGCTGGATGGCGGCAAGCGGGTACGTCCGTTGCTGGCATTTGCCGCAGGCGAACTGGCCGGTACGAACGAGGCGCGGGTGGATGTCGTTGCCGCCGCTGTCGAGCTGATTCATGCCTATTCATTGGTGCACGACGATATGCCGTGCATGGATGACGATGTGCTGCGCCGTGGCAAGCCGACCTGTCATGTTCAGTATGACGATGCGACCGCGCTGCTGGTTGGCGACAGTCTGCAAGCATTGGCGTTTCAACTGCTGGCGGAACACCGTTTGAATGACGATGCGGCGCGCCAGCTGGAAATGATCAGGCTTCTGGCGGTGGCTTCCGGTTCGCGCGGTATGGCTGGTGGGCAGGCGATCGACCTTGCCAGCGTGGGTAAATACCTTACACTCCCCGAGCTGGAATTCATGCACATCCACAAGACCGGCGCGCTGATCCGCGCGGCGGTCCTGCTGGGAGCGCATTGCGGTTCGGGGATGCAGGGCGGTTCGGGCTTGGGGCCTGCGCAGATGGACAAGCTGGACCACTTTGGCAAGCTGATCGGCCTGGCGTTCCAGGTAGTGGATGATGTGCTGGACTGCGAGGCGGACACCGCCACACTGGGCAAAACAGCGGGCAAGGATGCGGAAAGCGACAAGCCGACCTACGTCAGTCTGCTGGGCATACAGGGCGCGCGCGACATGGCGCACCGGCTGCATCGCGAAGCGCTGGAAACCTTAACCGAGTTCGGCGAGACTGCACAGCGTTTGCGCGAACTCGCTGACTTTATTGTGCTGCGAAAGTTCTGATGTACTCATTGCTCAACACCATCAACACCCCAGAAGAATTGCGTGGTCTTGATCGCGGGCAATTGCCGAAACTGGCCGACGAATTGCGCGAGTTCCTGGTTGAGTCGGTCAGCAAGACCGGCGGACATTTGTCTTCCAATCTTGGCACAGTCGAATTGACCATCGCGTTGCATTACATCTACAACACGCCGGAAGACAAGCTGGTGTGGGATGTGGGGCATCAAACCTACACGCACAAAATCCTCACAGGGCGCCGCGAAGCGATGAGTAAGCTGCGCATGGCGGGCGGTATTGCCGGTTTCCCCAAGCGTGAGGAAAGTCTGTATGACACCTTTGGCACCGGGCACTCCAGCACGTCGATTTCGGCGGCACTGGGCATGGCGGTGGCGGCGCAACTGCAAGGCTCCGAGCGGCGTTCCGTGGCGATTATCGGCGACGGCGCGATGACCGGCGGAATGGCCTTCGAAGGGCTCAATAACGCCGGTGCGATGGATGCGAACCTGCTGGTCATTCTCAATGATAACGATATGTCTATCTCGCGCCCGGTCGGCGCACTGAACAATTATCTGGCCAGGCTGATGTCGGGGCGCTTTTATGCAACGATGCGGCGCGGCAGCGAGAGAGTATTGAAGGGCATGCCGCCGGTGCTGGAATTCGCCAAGCGCGCCGAAGAGCATGTCAAAGGCATGGTGACGCCGAGCACTCTGTTCGAGGAATTCGGTTTCAACTACATCGGCCCGATCGACGGGCATGATCTTGATGTGCTGCTGGATACCTTGGGCAATCTTCGCAAGTTGACCGGCCCGCAGTTTCTGCACATTGTCACGCAGAAGGGCAAGGGCTACGCACATGCCGAAGAGGATTGCCTGCTATACCACGGCGTGAGCAAATTCGACCGCACTCAAGGCATCGCTGCCAAACCTGCCATGAACGATGCTGAAGAGCCAGCTGCTAAGCCCACCTATACCGAGGTGTTTGGAAAGTGGCTGTGCGACATGGCGGAGAAGGACGAACGGCTGATTGGCATCACCCCGGCGATGTGCGAGGGGTCGGGGATGGCGGAATTTGCCGAACATTTTCCGGCGCGCTATTTCGATGTCGGCATCGCCGAACAGCATGCGCTGACGTTTGCCGCCGGCCTGGCGTGCGATGGCTACAAGCCGGTGGTTGCGATTTACTCGACATTTTTGCAGCGTGCCTATGACCAGCTCATCCACGATATCGCGATACAGAATCTTCCGGTAGTGCTGGCCATCGATCGCGGTGGGCTGGTCGGCGCGGATGGGGCGACCCATGCGGGCAGCTTCGATCTTTCCTATTTGCGCTGCATTCCCAACATGACGGTGATGGCTCCGGCTGACGAGAACGAATGCCGACAGATGTTGTATACCGCGTTCCAGCTGAATACGCCGAGCGCGGTGCGTTATCCGCGCGGATGCGGCCCCGGAATGGCGGTTCGCCAGGAGTTGCGCGCCTTGCCGGTGGGCAAAGGCGAACTGCGGCGCGAAGGCAAACGTGTGGCGATTCTGGCGTTTGGCACGATGCTGGCGCCAGCCTTGGCGGCTGGTGAACAACTCAACGCCAGCGTAGCCAATATGCGCTTTGTCAAGCCTCTGGATGTGGACTTGGTGCTGCATCTGGCGCGAGAGCATGAGCTGCTGGTTACCGTGGAAGAGAACACCGCACAGGGTGGTGCGGGCAGCGCGGTGGCGGAATGCCTGCAACAGCACGGCATTGCAGTACCGCTGCTGCAACTCGGTTTGCCGGATAGATTCATCGAACAAGGCGAGCATGGTCAAATGCTGGCGGACTGCGGACTGGATGCCAAGGGGCTAATTGCGAGCATCGAAAAAAGATTGGCCGAATAAACTTATCTGGATTGATTACAATTCAGCACACCCGCAACTCGAGAGGAGTTTCGCCATGAATACCCCCAAACCTAGTTCCATCGCCGATGTGCAAAGCTCCGCCGATATACGCCACTTGGCCATCAATCGCGTCGGTATCAAAGGCATTCGCCATCCGGTGAAGGTAAAGGACAAGAGCATCGGCGTGCAGCACACGGTTGCCACGTTCAACATGTATGTGCATCTGCCGCACAATTTCAAAGGCACGCACATGTCGCGTTTTGTCGAGATACTCAATGAGCACGAACGGGAGATTTCGGTGGAATCGTTTGGCAGCATCCTGCGCGAAATGGTGGTGCGGCTGGAGGCAAAATCAGGCTTCATCGAAATGAATTTTCCCTATTTTGTCAACAAGACCGCGCCGGTGTCCGGCGTGAAAAGCATGCTGGATTACGACGTGACCTTTATCGGCGAATGCAACGGCGGCGATCCCCGTTTCACGATGAAGGTGGTCGTTCCGGTCACCAGCCTGTGCCCTTGTTCGAAGAAGATTTCCGATCGCGGTGCGCATAACCAGCGCTCGCATGTCACGCTCACGCTGCGCACCAACAGTTTTGTCTGGGTCGAGGATGTGATACGTGTCGCGGAAGAGCAGGCTTCCTGCGAGCTGTTCGGTTTGCTGAAACGGCCCGATGAAAAATTTGTCACCGAAAAGGCCTATGACAATCCAAAATTTGTCGAGGACATGGTGCGCGACGTGGCGGCAGTGCTGAATGATGATGAGCGTATTGATGCGTATGTCGTCGAGTCGGAGAATTTCGAGTCCATCCATAATCATTCTGCCTACGCGCTGATCGAAAGAGACAAGACGAAGAATTTGTAGGAGCGGGCATGGCCGGCTCCTACAGTCCTTTCAAAATGACATGAAACCCATCGCCATTTTCCGCCACACACCTACTGAAGGTCCCGGCTACTTTGCCGAATTCCTCGATGAGCGAAAAATCCCCTGGCGTCTGATCGCCATCGATTCTGGCGATGCCGTACCACAGAGCGCATCGGCTTATGCCGGATTGGTGTTTATGGGCGGCCCGATGAGCGTCAATGATGACCTGCCGTGGATACCGAAGGTCGAGGCTTTGATCCGCGATGCCGTGGCGCGTGACGTTCCGCTGCTGGGGCATTGCCTCGGCGGGCAACTGATCTCCAAGTCATTAGGTGGCGTGGTGTCGCGCAACCCGGTCAAGGAAATCGGCTGGGGTGAAGTGGCGGTGGCGGATAACGGCATCGCGCGCGGCTGGTTCGGCGAGATAAAAAACTTTCAGGCCTTCCACTGGCACGGCGAAACCTTCACCTTGCCGCAAGGCGCCACACACCTGCTGTCCAGCGTGTACTGCGCCAATCAGGCTTACGCGATCGGCAAACACCTCGCGATGCAATGCCACGTTGAAATGACCGCTGAAATGATCACAAAATGGTGCGCAGTGGGCGCGGATGAAGTGGAAGCCAGTAAGGCCAGCCCTGCGGTGCAATCGGTGAGCGAGATACAGCGGCGAATTGCGGACGAACTGCCGCGCATGCGGAAGGTTGCGGCGCAGCTCTATACCAGATGGATAGGCGGACTGTGCGGGTAGACTTTTCGGGTGGCACGCTTGTGCTCAAGTGGACTCAAAGCTGCCTGATAGCTTGGTCGCAGCTTCATCAAACCCATGCGGTGTATAATCCGCGCTCCTTTCGCGGCTGTGCCGCGCTCAATTGTTAAAGATTGCATGATCAAGAAATTTCTCAAGCGTGTATTTCGCAAGTCAGCCAAAATCAGGACGATTGGAAATGCTCGGGTAATTCCATATGGATTGCATGGTGTTGCACGCGAGCAAATCAGCTACGGTGCGCAGAAAGTGACTGATGGTTTGCAGGCTGCGGGATATCAGGCTTATGTGGTGGGCGGTGCGGTGCGCGATTTGCTACTGCGATGCACCCCGAAAGATTTCGATGTGGCGACCGATGCCACGCCGGAGGAAGTGCGTCGCGTTTTTCGCCGTTCGCGCATCATCGGGCGGCGTTTCCAGCTGGTGCATGTGATGTTCGGCGAGGAGGTGGTCGAGGTTTCCACCTTTCGCAGCCTGATCGAAGCCGAGGATGCGCAGACCGACGAGCATGGCCGTCTGTTGCGCGACAACCAGTTCGGTGACCAAGAGCAGGATGCGGCGCGCCGCGATTTTACCGCCAACGCGCTGTTCTACGATCCGTCTACACAGGAAATTCACGACTATCACGGCGGCTATGCCGATACGAGCAGTCGTCTGTTGCGCATGATCGGTGACCCGGAAGTGCGCTACCGCGAGGACCCGGTGCGGATGCTGCGGGCAGTGCGCCTGTCCGCAAAGCTGGGTATGCAGATCGATGCGGCAACCGCCGCGCCGATCGCAAGGATGAAAAGCTTGCTCGACAACGTGCCGCAGGCGCGTTTGCTCGATGAGGTATTCAAAATGCTGCTCTCCGGCCATTCGGTGGAGTGCATCCAGCAATTGCGCAAGATGAGTTTGCATCATGGTTTGCTGCCCTTGCTGGATGTGATCCTTGAGCAGCCGATGGGCGAAAAATTCGTCATGCTGGCGCTGCGCAATACCGACGAGCGTCTTAGTCAGGAAAAGACAGTTTCGCCGGCGTTCCTATTTGCCGCATTGCTGTGGCATGAAGTGCTGGCAACATGGAATCTGCGTGTGCAGCAAGGCGAGCGTCCGGTGGGCGCGATGCATGAAGCGATGGATGAGGTGCTCGCCAAGCAGAAGGCGCAGCTTGCCATTCCGCACCGCCACGATGCGGTGATGAAAGAAATCTGGCTGTTGCAACAACGCTTTGAACAGCGCGCCGGGCAGCGTCCGTTCCGATTGCTGGAACAGCCACGTTTCCGCGCCGGATTTGACTTTCTGCTGTTGCGCTGCGCCAGCGGGGAGGTAGATGACGAGCTCGGGTTGTGGTGGGATGAATTCCAGGATGCCAGCGACGAACGGCGTGCGGAAATGTTGCAGCCGGAAGGGGCTGGCGATAAAAAGCGCCGCCGCCGCAAACCGCGCAAGAAGCCGGATGCAGTGGCGGGTGAGTCGGTAGCATAACCCTGAAAACAGTTGTCGGCAGATTACGCAGATTAACCAAGATTAAACAATGAGTAGTGAAACTGAATTTGATAACCTGTCAGGTGAAGCGTCATTCATCGGCAGTAGCAATAAAATCTGTGTGAATCTGTGTAATTTGCGGATTCGATTGCTGTATTTAGCATAATGTCGCACATCGCCTTCATCGGGCTGGGCAGCAATCTGGAAGACCCTCGCAGCCAATTGCTTCGCGCCTTTGCCGAGCTTGGCGAGTTGCCTGACACGCGCCTCATCGCTCGTTCTTCGCTGTATCGCAGCGCGCCGGTGGGCTACGCTGACCAGCCGGAGTTTGTGAACGCAGTCGCAAAAATCGGGACGGCCCTGACGCCGCAAGCGCTATTGCAGGCACTGCTGCAAATCGAGCACCTGCATGGCCGCGAACGCACTTTTCGTAACGCGCCGCGCACCCTTGACCTGGATGTGTTGCTGTACGACGATGTGCAACTGCATGAGCATGGTCTGACCATTCCTCATCCGCAAATGCATTTGCGCGCTTTCGTTCTGCAACCCCTGCTGGAGATTGAGCCGGACTGCAATATTCCCGCTTTGGGGCCCGCAAACCGGGCGTTGCGGGCGTGTTATGGCCCCGTATTGGAGAAGCTTGCTGATGTTGTTTGAAAAGTGCCGCTATGTGGTAGTGGAAGGGCCGGTGGGTGTTGGCAAGACCAGCCTTGCGCGCCGGCTCGCACAACACATTGGCGCTGCGACACTGCTGGAAAAGCCTGAGGAAAATCCTTTCCTGGCCAAGTTCTATCAGGACCCGCAGCGCTACGCGTTAGCGACGCAACTGTTCTTCCTGTTCCAGCGCGGCAATGAAGTGCGCGACTTGGCGCAAATGGACATGTTTCGCCTGAACACCGTGGCGGATTATCTGCTCGACAAGGACATGCTGTTTGCGCGACTTAACCTGAGCGATGAAGAGTTTGCCCTGTATCAGCAGATATACCACACCCTGCATTTGCAGGCGCCTGTGCCGGATCTGGTGATATATTTGCAGGCCGCGCCGGAAATACTGCTGGAGAGGGTGCGCCGACGTAACCAGCCCTATGAGCAAACCATCTCGGATGCCTATTTGTTTCGTGTGGCACAGGGGTACAGCGATTTCTTCTATCATTACAGTGCGGCTCCGGTGCTGGTGGTGAATACCGAGCGCATGAACTTTGAAAATGGGGATGAGGATTTTACTTTGCTGCTGCAGCGTATCGAAGAAATGCGCGGGCCGCGCGAATTTTTTAGCCGGGGGAATTGATGAGAACCACAATGACCAAATTACAAACCATGCGCGGCAAGGATGAAAAAATCGCCGTGCTGACGTGCTACGACGCCAGTTTTGCCGCGCTGCTCGAAGCGCAGGGTGTGGATGTGCTGCTGGTGGGAGATTCGCTCGGCATGGTGCTGCAAGGGCACGAAACGACCTTGCCGGTTTCCCTTGACGACATGGTCTATCACACTGCCTGTGTGGCGCGCGGCTCGAAACAGGCTTTCATCATCAGCGACATGCCGTTCGGCACGTTTCAGGTGAGCCCGGAACAAACGTTTGAACATGCTGCTCGGCTGATGGCAGCAGGCGCGCAGATGGTCAAGCTGGAAGGCGGCGAGGCGATGGCTGAAACCGTACGCTTTCTCACTGGACGCGGCATTCCGGTGTGCGGGCATATCGGCCTGACACCGCAATCAGTACATCAGCTGGGAGGCTACCGTGTGCAAGGCAAGGAATCTTCAGATGCGCAAAAGTTGCTGGAGGACGCCGCTGCTCTGGAACAGGCCGGTGCGGGCATGATCGTGCTGGAAGCCGTGCCCTCTTTGCTGGCGGCGGAAATCACCGCACAGCTGACCATCCCAACCATCGGCATCGGCGCGGGCGCAGCGTGTTCCGGCCAGGTGCTGGTGCTGCACGACATGCTGGATGTATATCCGGGCAAAAAAGCGCGCTTCGTGAAGAACTTCATGCAGGGCGCGGACAGCATCGCGGCGGCGGTGAAAAATTACGTTGCGGAAGTAAAGGCGGGGAGCTTTCCGGCGAAGGAACACAGCTTTTAATGCAATTAATCTCGACCATCGCCGAATTGCGTGCACGCCTGAGTGATGAGCATGCCAGCGCATTCGTTCCGACCATGGGCAATCTGCATGAGGGGCATCTCAACCTGATGCGCCTTGCCCGCGAGCACGGCAGTTGCGTGGTGGCGAGCATCTTTGTGAACCCGCTGCAATTCGGCCCCACCGAGGATTTCGACAAGTACCCGCGCACGCTGGAGGCGGATTGCGCCAGGCTGCAAGGCTTGGCGGATATAGTGTTCGCGCCTGCGGTCAGCGAAATGTATCCGGTAAAGCAGACCGTGTTCGTCGAGCCGCCCCCGATTGCCAACGAGCTGTGCGGCGCATCGCGCCCCGGCCATTTTCGCGGTATGGCGACCGTGGTACTGAAACTGTTGAACATCGTCCAGCCTCGTGTTGCGCTGTTCGGCAAGAAGGATTATCAGCAACTGCACATCATTCGCCAGATGGTTCTGCAAATGAATTTGCCGGTGCGCATCGTCGGCGGTGAGACGGTGCGTGCGGCGGATGGGCTGGCGCTGAGTTCGCGCAACCAGTATCTCAGTTTGGAAGAACGCGGCAAGGCGGTTTTTCTGTATCAAACGCTTCAGGAAGCGCAGAAGGCCATCCTGCAAGGCGAACGCGATTTTGAACGTTTGGAGAAACAGGCTGTCGAAGCCTTGCAAGCAAACGGTTGGGCGGTTGATTACGTGGCAGTGCGCAACCAGTCCGACTTGCAGTCGGCAGGCACCGTGCAAGGTAACCCGGTACAGTATGAGCTTGTGATAATGGCGGCGGCGAGGCTGGGCAATACCCGCTTGCTGGATAATGTTGAAGTTTGTCTGGCCGATTGATTACATGGCCGCGTGAGTGTTATATAATTTGCGCATTGTTTGAAAGGAAGTTGTCATATGCAAAGAATCATGCTTAAAGCCAAGTTGCACCGGGTGCATGTCACGCACTCCGAGCTGCATTACGAAGGCTCATGCGCGATCGACGACAACCTGCTGGATGCCGCTGATATCAAGGAGTACCAGCAGATCGAAATTTACAACGTCACCAATGGTGAGCGTTTCACTACCTATGCCATCCGCGCGCAACGTGGTTCAGGGGTGATTTCAGTGAATGGCGCGGCGGCACACAAGGCCAATCCGGGCGATATCCTCATCATCGCCACCTATGCCATGTACACCGAGCTGGAGCTGCAAAAATACCATCCGAAACTCGTCTATGTGGACGAGCACAACCGCATCATCGCCCAGCGCGACCAGATTCCGGTGCAGGCTGCATAGCTATAGCTCGCAAGTTATTAACCCTCGCGGTTTCCCAAAGCAATACGAAGCTACCCCGACCACTTTGGTTGTTGATGGGATGTCGTAATGCAAGACCCCGGAAGCGATTGGAAGTGATTGTTGTGTGTGGATGTGGGCGTGCTACTTTGCTAGACCTGACCCCGGATGTTTGGTCCTCTTGAACCCGGAGCTTTTGCTGACATTTTGATAGTGCCATGATTATTTCTCCTCACAAACATTCAAGTCAAAATACGGATACCCTGCATTGGGAAGTTTGGTAGCCCATTCGCGCATTACAGCAAGTTGCACACCCTTATTTGTCAGTGTTCTAATCTCTTGGCAAATAGTGTCCTTGTTTTTTGTAGCAAACAGGGCACTTATCATTGGCCCAATGTAACCGGATGCAATTTCTTCTTCTGATGCACTAATTAGGATTTTATAAAGAGTTTTATAATAACCAAGATAATGTTGTGCTACATCTTGACCAAATTGGGTAGAGAATCCATATGAACTGTCATCGACATTCAGTGCGTACACGAACATATAAGGGGTTACAGCATTCCCAGGATCGACATCATCAAACATAACTCGACGATAAACTACAGATTCATAAATTCCGCCGCCGCTAATGGCACTGATGTTTGGACGTGTATCTTCAAAATCTAGTGCAGTTACCCTCAGGCGCATTGGGCCGAAAAAGAAAACTTTTATGGTTTTATGCCTGCCGGTATTACTGCCACATAGCACTATAAGCTCCCTATCCTCTTTTGGCTTGCCGCCTAGGAGCCTTGATCTAGATACCTTAAATAAAAGCTTGGAGATCGTCGGAAAACCATCACACATTCCAGGTGGAAACGTATCATTCTCCTCATATATAACCTGTTGATTGGCGATCCTAGTAACAGCAATCCTTCCGGTGTAATACATCAGTTCTTTCGATGTGGGGTGATATACAGGAACCGATTGATATTCATATAAATAACCACCAGACTCTAGGCGCGCATCTTGTTTACTTGGCTCAGGTTTGCCAAATGCAGGAGATATAACAAACAATTGACACAAAAATAAAACAACTGAAATTTCCTTAAGGGCGACAACAGGGATGCCCCGTCCGTATGTCCGAGACACCATTCCGTATAAAAATTTCTTCATTTTTACGCCTCCCAACCAATTTTTCAGTGTTTATGATCTCAGCTTTTCTCAACAGAATTAATGGGGTTCAGCAATTAAAGGGGAGGGGCCAGGGTCGGAATATCTTTTCAGTATATGGGCGGAACCAGTCCTTTTCCTGTTGCGAATAATGGAATACCCAATTGATGCGCACTGCGCAATACAGGCAACCAGCCTGCTGGCAGCGGAGCCGGGGTGGTTCATCACGGTGCAGGTTTGCCGTTGTGCATGTTCGACCTCAAGGTTGAGATTACTGCCAGGTTCATTCTGCCACATAGTTGCGCGCACCGACGCCAGCTTTAGCCAATTACCCTCCTTGTTTCCGGTTTGTTTCATTGACCACTTGAGTGTTCGCGGGTAGGATTGCACGCTGTATTGCTCAGCGGAGTGGTTACGATGCGACGCAAATTGGTTGCCGGAAATTGGAAGATGAACGGTTCGCTGGCCCAGAATGCCGGGCTGCTGGATGCCGTTCGCGGCGGGATGGCTTCGATCCCGAATGTCGATTGTGCGGTTTGCGTGCCATTCCCTTATTTGCCCCAGGCGCAGCAAAGGCTTGCCGGCAGCTCGGTGAAATGGGGTGCGCAGGACGTGCACCAGCTTGAAAAGGGCGCATTTACGGGTGAGGTATCCGCTGCGATGTTGCGCGACTTCGGCTGTAGCCATGTAATCGTCGGGCATTCGGAGCGGCGCGCTTACTATGGCGAGAGCAGCCGTCTGGTGGCCGAGAAATTCCTGGCTGCTCAGAAAGCGGGTATTACACCTATTTTGTGTGTGGGTGAAACGCTGGAACAGCGCGAAAACGGCACTACCGAGGCTGTGGTGGCGGAGCAACTGGATGCGCTGATTCAGCTGGGCGGGGTAGGGGCTTTGCGCAATGCGGTGGTGGCTTACGAGCCGGTGTGGGCGATAGGCACCGGCAAAACCGCCAGTTCCGCACAGGCTCAGGCCGTTCACGCATTTATCCGTCAGCGTGTTGCATCTCATGATAGTCAAATCGCATCGGGATTGTGTATACTCTACGGCGGCAGCGTAAAGGCGAATAATGCGGCAGAGTTATTTGCGATGCCGGATATTGATGGCGGGTTAATTGGCGGCGCTTCTCTGGTGGCTGATGAGTTTCTGGCGATTTGTCGCGCCGGGTAGTTATTTTTTTGTCTTTGCAGTAATGTGCGGGGCTATAGTGTGTGGGGAGTAGTGTGTGGAAACATTAGTTTGGGTAGTGCACGTTTTGACGGCCATAGTGCTGGTCGGTTTGGTGCTGATGCAGCATGGCAAGGGTGCCGACATGGGTGCGGCATTTGGTACTGGTTCCGCAGGAAGCCTGTTTGGCTCCAGCGGTTCCGCGAATTTTCTAAGCCGCAGCACGGCGATTGCCGCGATGCTGTTTTTTGTCACCAGTTTGTCGCTGACTTACATTTATGCTCATCCCGCGCAGCAACAGGGGGTGATGGATAAAGTGAAGCCGGTCACCACCCAGGCGGCGCCGGTCGCGCCTGCGTCCAGCCCTGCCGACGACTCGAAGTCCGGGGAGATTCCAAAATAATATTGCAGTAACATTGCGGTTGTGGTGGAATTGGTAGACACGCAAGCTTGAGGTGCTTGTGCTCGCAAGGGCGTGGGAGTTCGAGTCTCCCCATCCGCACCAAATTTAAATATAATTAAACATAAGCCGGCACAAAAATTAACCATAAGCTGGCACAAAAGATTGCCGGCGCAACCAAATAAAAAAAGTGATTCTGGGGGATCCAGCGAATCACAACAGATCAAGGGGGGAAACTCAATGTTGGAAAATTATTTTCCGGTGCTGCTATTCATCTGTGTCGGCCTTGCGATGGGCGTGGTTCCTGTGGTGCTGGGCAAGCTGGTTTCACTCAGCCGCCCTGACAGCAAAAAAAATTCTCCCTATGAATGCGGTTTTGAGGCATTTGAAGATGCGCGCATGAAGTTCGACGTGCGCTATTACCTCGTTGCCATTCTGTTCATCCTGTTCGATCTTGAAATCGCTTTTCTCTTCCCCTGGGCGGTCGTGCTCAAGGAAATCGGCACCTACGGTTTTGTTTCCATGATGATCTTCCTGGCTATCCTCGTGGTTGGCTTTATCTACGAGTGGATGAAAGGAGCCCTGGAATGGGAATAGAAGGAGTTCTGGAAAAGGGTGTCGTCACAACAACGCTTGATACCATCATCAATTACACGCGTACCGGTTCGTTGTGGCCGATGACTTTCGGTTTGGCCTGTTGCGCGGTGGAAATGATGCAAGCCGGCGCGGCGCGCTACGATCTGGATCGTTTCGGTATCGTCTTTCGCCCCAGTCCCCGGCAATCGGATGTGATGATTGTTGCGGGAACATTGTGCAACAAAATGGCTCCGGCCTTGCGCAAGGTGTATGACCAGATGGCCGAACCGCGCTGGGTGATTTCGATGGGCTCATGCGCGAACGGCGGCGGTTATTATCACTATTCCTATTCGGTGGTGCGCGGCTGTGACCGCATCGTGCCTGTGGATGTGTATGTGCCGGGTTGCCCCCCGACTGCTGAAGCCTTGCTGTATGGCATCATTCAGCTGCAAAACAAAATCAAACGAACCAATACCATTGCGCGCTAGGGTGAACTATGACTGCTGATTTGAGCGCATTGCGTACCAGCCTGACTAGCTTGTTGGGCGACAGGCTGACAGGTATGGAGGAAAAACTGGGTGAATTGACTGTCGTGGTCAATGCAGCCGCTATGCTGGATGTGCTGACGCTCCTTCGTGATGCGGCAGAATTGCGCTTCGAGCAAATGATCGATCTGTGCGGCGTGGATTATTCCGCCTACGGCGATGATATGTGGGACGGCAAGCGTTTTGCGGTGGTGTATCACCTGCTTTCGGTAACCCATAACGTGCGCTTGCGTGTGCGCGTCTTTGCAGAGGAAGATGATTTTCCGGTGTTGCCGTCGGTAATCGATATTTGGCCTGCCGCCAACTGGTATGAGCGCGAAGCTTTCGATCTGTACGGCATCGTGTTTGCCGGACATCCTGACCTGCGCCGTATCCTGACCGACTATGGTTTCGTCGGCAATCCGTTCCGCAAGGATTTTCCTTTGTCCGGTCAAGTGGAAATGCGCTTTGATCCAGAGCAGCAGAGGGTGGTGTATCAGCCGGTTTCTGTCGAGCCGCGCGAAGTTACGCCGCGCATCGTGCGTGAAGAAAATTACGCAAGCAATCCAGGCAATAAGTGATGGCGGGATCATGGCTGAGATAAAAAACTACACAATGAATTTTAGTTACGACCGCCCTGCGGGCTTAACTTGCTTGCGCAAGTTAGTCTGCACTGAAATGCATGGTGAACGTACGTTGTATCAAATGTTGAGATAGGCAAAGTTATGGCGGAAATAAAAAACTACACCATGAATTTTGGGCCGCAACACCCTGCCGCACACGGCGTGTTGCGTTTGGTGCTGGAGCTGGACGGTGAGGTTATCCAACGCGCTGATCCGCATATTGGGTTGTTGCACCGCGCCACCGAGAAACTGGCCGAACACAAGACCTATCTGCAATCTCTGCCCTACATGGATCGGCTCGACTACGTCTCGATGATGAGCAATGAACATGCTTATGTCATGGCTATCGAGAAGCTGGCGGGGATCGAGGTGCCGTTGCGCGCGCAATATATCCGCGTGATGTATGACGAAATTACCCGCATCCTGAATCACTTGCTATGGCTGGGCGCACACGGGCTGGACATCGGCGCGATGACCATCTTCCTGTACTGTTTTCGCGAGCGTGAAGACTTGATGGATGCCTATGAGGCGGTGTCCGGTGCGCGCCTGCACGCGGCCTACTACCGCCCGGGCGGCGTGTATCGCGATCTGCCGGATTCCATGCCGCAATATCAGGCCTCGAAAATCCACAACGCCGCGGCAGTGAAAAAGCTCAACGAGAACCGCCAAGGCTCGTTGCTCGATTTCCTGGAAGATTTCACCAATCGCTTTCCCGCCTATGTGGATGAATATGAAACGCTGCTGACCGACAACCGCATCTGGAAGCAGCGTACCGTCGGCATCGGCGTGGTCACGCCGGAGCGCGCATTGGCGCTGGGCTTTACCGGCCCGATGTTGCGCGGCTCAGGGGTGGAATGGGATTTACGCAAGAAGCAACCCTATGAAGTCTATGACCGTATGGATTTTGATATTCCGGTCGGCACCAACGGCGACTCCTATGACCGTTATCTGGTGCGTGTCGAAGAAATGCGCCAGTCCAACCGCATCATCAAGCAATGCATATCCTGGCTGCGTGACAACCCCGGCCCGGTGATGACGGACAATTTCAAGTTTGCACCGCCCAAACGCGAAGCGATGAAGCAGAACATGGAAGAATTGATTCACCACTTCAAGCTGTTTACCGAGGGCATGCACGTGCCTGTCGGCGAAGCGTATGCGGCGGTGGAACATCCCAAGGGTGAATTCGGTATTTATCTGCTTTCCGACGGCGCGAACAAACCTTACCGCATGAAGATACGTGCGCCCGGTTTCGCCCATCTTGCTGCGCTGGATGAAATGGTGCGCGGCCACATGATTGCCGACGTGGTAACCATTATCGGCACGCAGGACATAGTTTTCGGTGAGGTAGATCGCTAATGTTATCCGAACAAATACAAACCAGAATCAACCGTGAGTTGAAGAAATATCCGGTTAACCAGAAACAGTCTGCGGTGATGGCCGCGTTGCGTTTCGTGCAGGACGAAAAGGGCTGGATCGCCAATGATGACATGGCGGATGTCGCGGGATATCTTGGTATGCCGAAAATGGCGGTATACGAAGTGGCGACCTTTTACCATATGTATAACCTCAAGCCGATGGGCAAGCACACCATTACGGTATGTACCAACCTGTCCTGCACATTGTGCGGGGCAGGGGATACCGTGGCCTATTTGCAAACCAAGCTTGGTATCGGCTTGGGTGAAGTGACGGCAGATGGGAAGTACGGCCTGCGCGAAGGCGAATGCATGGGAGCATGCAAGGATGCACCGCTGTTTACGGTTAACAATAAAAGACTTTGCGGCCGTTTGAGCAAGGATAAGATAGATAAAATATTGGCGGAGCTGGACAAATCATGAGAGGTCCGGTCATTCTTACAACGATGGATTTTGACCAGCCCTGGACGCTGGAAAACTATCTCAAGGTCGGCGGATATCAGGCACTACGCAAGGTACTGACCGAAAAAATGACTCCCGATGCGATTATCGCCGAGGTCAAGCTGTCGGTATTGCGCGGACGCGGCGGCGCGGGTTTCCCAACCGGGTTGAAGTGGAGCTTCATGCCCAAGAACTACGATGGGGATAAATACATCGTCTGCAATTCTGACGAGGGCGAGCCGGGCACCTGCAAAGACTGGGATATCCTGCGCTACAACCCGCATCTGCTCATCGAAGGTATGGCGATTGCCGCCTATGCCATGGGGGTCAAGACCGGTTATAACTACGTGCATGGCGAAATTTTCGAAGCCTATGAGCGCATGGAGGGAGCCTGCGAAGTGGCGCGCGCCGCCGGCTATCTGGGCAACAACATTCTGGGTACGGATTTCTGCTTCGATTTGCACAACCATCTGGGTTACGGTGCCTATATCTGCGGTGAAGAAACTGCCTTGCTGGAATCCATCGAGGGCAAGAAAGGGCAGCCGCGCTACAAGCCTCCTTTCCCCGCGACCTTCGGTCTGTATGGCAAACCGACCACTATCAATAATACTGAAACCTTTGCCAGCATTCCTTACATCATCAACCACGGTGGACAGAAATTCCTGGAATTGGGCAAGCCCAACAACGGCGGCACCAAGCTGTTTTCCGTATCCGGCCATGTGAACAATCCCGGCAATTTTGAAGTGCCGATGGGTACGCCGTTCAGCGAACTGCTGAAAATGGCAGGAGGGGTACGCAACGGGCACACGCTCAAAGCGGTGATTCCGGGCGGCTCGTCAATGCCGGTGCTACCTGCCGAGATCATGATGGGCCTGACCATGGATTATGATTCTATTCAGAAGGCAGGTTCCGGCCTCGGCAGCGGTGCAGTGATTGTGATGGATGAGACCACCTGCATGGTGCGCGCGCTAGAGCGTTTATCCTATTTCTACTATGAGGAATCCTGTGGGCAATGTACGCCATGCCGTGAAGGAACCGGATGGTTGTATCGTATCGTGCATCGCATCGAGCATGGCGAAGGCCGCAAGGAAGACCTGGATTTGCTGTTGAGCTTGGGCGACAACATTGCCGGACGCACCATTTGCGCATTGGGCGAGGCAGCTGTCTGGCCGGTGCAGGGCATGCTGAGGCATTTTCGTGCCGAATTTGAATATCACATCGAACACAAGCGTTGCTTGGTGTAGATCTGACGGGTTAGGTGAACAATGATCAACGTTGAAATTGATGGTAAGTTAGTCGAGACTGAGCGCGGCTCAACTGTGATGGATGCAGCGCACAAGGCGGGTGTTCATATCCCGCATTTTTGTTACCACAAGAAACTGTCCATCGCCGCCAGTTGCCGCATGTGCCTGGTCGAGGTGGAAAAGGCGCCCAAGCCGCTGCCGGCCTGCGCGACACCGGCCACCGATGGGATGAAAGTCCATACCCACTCGGAAATGGCGGTCAAGGCGCAAAAGGGTGTGATGGAGTTTCTGTTGATCAACCATCCGCTGGATTGCCCGATTTGCGATCAGGGCGGCGAATGCCAGTTGCAGGATGTGGCAATGGGCTATGGCGCGACGGCATCGCGCTACAGCGAAGAAAAACGCATCGTGATGCACAAGGATATCGGTGCGCTGATTTCCACCATGGAAATGAGCCGCTGCATCCACTGCACGCGCTGTGTGCGTTTCGGGCAGGAAATTGCAGGCATGATGGAATTGGGCTTGGCGTTCCGCGGCGAGCATGCCGAGATCATGAGCTTTGTGAACAGTTCGGTAGATTCCGAGTTGTCCGGCAACATGATCGACCTGTGTCCAGTCGGCGCATTAACCAGCAAGCCGTTCCGCTACACCGCCCGCAACTGGGAATTGTCGCGGCGCAAATCGGTCAGCCCCCATGACGGCTTGGGATCCAATCTGGCTGTGCATGTAAAAAACAACAAGGTGATGCGTGTTACACCTATCGAAAACGAAGCTATCAACGAATGCTGGATTTCCGACAGGGACAGGTTCAGCTATGAAGGGTTGAA
Source organism: Nitrosomonadales bacterium (assembly GCA_023259055.1). GTDB lineage: Bacteria > Pseudomonadota > Gammaproteobacteria > Burkholderiales > Gallionellaceae > Gallionella. Next base: position 85,107 of record JAHFQZ010000007.1, on the reverse strand, counting down.
CGTTCCGGAACGCTTGACCAAACCGATGCTCAAACAGGACGGCAAGTGGCTGGAAGTTGAATGGCCGGTCGCGCTTGAATATGTGGCTCATGGTTTGCGTCAAATTACCAATAATGAAGGGGCAGAGCAGATCGCCGCGCTGGCCACACCGCAAAGCACACTTGAAGAACTCTACCTGCTGCAGAAACTCATGCGCGGTATGGGTAGCGGCAATGTGGATTTCCGTTTGCGACAATCCGATTTCAGCGCGGATGGCAAGCAGGTTAATGCCCCGTGGTTGGGTATGAAGATATCCGAGATCAATACCCGCGACCGATTGCTGATTGTTGGCAGTTTCCTGCGCAAGGATCATCCCCTGCTGGCGCAGCGTGTGCGCCAGGCGGTCAAGCAAGGCGCGCAAGCTAATATCGTGCACTCCAGCGATGATGATCTGCTGATGCCTGTTGCCAATAAGGCCATTGTCGCACCGGGCGAGTTGGTGAATGTGCTGGCGCAAATCCTGAAGGCGCTGGCTGCGGAAAAAAAGGCGGCACCCGATGCATCTGTGCAGGGTGCAGAGGTGGGAAGTGCCGCCGCCGCAATCGCAAAAAGTCTGGCAAGCGGCGAGCGCGTCGCTGTGTTACTGGGCAACTTCGCACAACAACATCCACAGGCGGTGCAGCTCGCCTTGCTGGCAGAAAGGATTGCCGCGTTGTCCGGCGCGCAATTCGGTTTTCTTGGCGAGGCGGCCAATACCGTCGGGGGATATCTGGCCGGGGCTGTGCCGTATGGTAATGGCGCACTTTTCATTGAAAAAAGAATTTCACCGCGACGCCCCAAGGATATCGTGCAGGGCATGAATGCAGCACAAATGCTGGCATCTCCGCGCAAGGCATATTTGCTGCTGAATGTCGAGCCGGAACTGGATATGCATGACCCGCAAAAGGCGATGGCTGCGATGCGCGCCGCAGATATGGTGGTGGCATTGTCCGCCTACAAGCACCATGCGGTTGATTACGCCGATGTGCTGTTACCGATTGCGCCGTTTACCGAAACTTCCGGTACGTTTGTGAGCACCGAAGGGCGCGCACAAAGCTTCAAGGGAACAGTGAAGCCACTCGGTGAAGCGCGCCCGGCCTGGAAGGTGCTTCGCGTATTGGGCAATCTGCTTGATGTGCAGGGTTTTGAATACGACACCAGTGAAGAGGTGCGCGATGCGATGCTGGCCGGTCACAACGTGGCCGATAAGTTGAACAACCATATTGATGGCATTACGATTCGGGCTGTTGTGCCCGCGAGTGGCACAGGCATGCAACGTGTTGCAGATGTGCCTATTTATTCGACCGATGCCGTTGTGCGTCGCGCTACGTCGCTGCAGAAGACCCACGATGCGGCAATCCCGTGTGTAAAAATGAATGGCAGCGAGTTGCGGAAGCTGGGCGTGCAACCCGGCGATAACGTGAATGTGAGTCAGGGCAATGCAAAAGTACTTCTGAAGGTGCAGTCGGATGACACCCTGCCTGCCGGTACTGCACGCGTGGCAGCGGGTCATCCGGCTACGGCGGAACTGGGTGCGATGTTTGGAACGATTACCGTGGAGCGAGCATGATGGAAATGCTGCAAATGTTACAGGATGCCGGGCAGGGCCTGCTTGGACCAGCTTGGAGGACAGTCTGGACATTGGTAAAAATCATGGCCATCGTATTGCCGGTCTTTGGCGCAGTCGCTTATTTGACATTGGTGGAACGCAAGGTCATCGGCTACATGCAAATCCGTATCGGCCCAAATCGCGTTGGTTATTTTGGCTTGCTGCAGCCGATTGCTGATGCCTTGAAATTGTTGTTCAAGGAAATCATCGTCCCGACGGGTTCCAGCAAGTTTCTGTTCGTTCTTGCACCGATCATGGCGTTGGCGCCAGCGCTGGCGGCTTGGGCGGTGATCCCTTTCAGCAACGGGGTGGTGCTGACCGACATCAACGCCGGATTATTGTACCTCCTGGCGATGACTTCGCTGGGGGTGTACGGCATTATCATCGCCGGTTGGGCATCCAACTCCAAATATGCTTTCCTCGGCGCGGTACGTTCTGCCGCGCAGATCGTGTCATATGAAATCGCCATGGGTTTCGCACTGGTGTGCGTGCTGATGGCTTCTCAAAGCATGAATCTGGGCGACATCGTACGCGGCCAGCATGGCAGCTTCGGTATGCTGAACTGGTATGTGATACCGCTGTTCCCGATGTTTCTCGTCTATCTGATTTCCGGCGTGGCGGAAACCAACCGCGCGCCGTTCGACATGGCCGAAGGCGAATCGGAAATCGTTGCGGGCTTCCATGTGGAATATTCCGGCATGGCGTTCGCGCTGTTCTTCCTGGCTGAGTACGCCAACATGATCCTGATCGCATTTCTCACCTCGATCATGTTTCTGGGCGGATGGCTGTCTCCTGTGCCGTTCCTGCCGGACAGTTTCATCTGGCTATTGGGCAAGGTCTCGTTCATCCTGCTCCTGTTCCTGTGGTTCCGCGCGACCTTCCCGCGCTATCGTTATGACCAACTGATGAGGCTGGGCTGGAAAGTATTTATTCCGATTACCATCATCTGGGTCGTAGTGGTTGCTGTGTGGATGCAAACCCCATATTGGCTGTGGTAGGGGCGCGAGTAATCACGCCCGTACAAGGATAGAAAAATGGAAAAAATAACAAACTTCTTCAAGACCTTTCTGCTCTACGAGCTGGTCAGGGGCATGGCACTCACGGGGCGCTATTTCTTTGCGCGCAAGATTACCGTGCAGTACCCGGAAGAAAAGACTCCGCAGGGGTTCCGTTTCCGTGGCCTGCACGCGCAACGCCGCTATGCCAACGGTGAAGAACGTTGCATCGGCTGCAAACTGTGCGAGGCAGTCTGTCCGGCGCTGGCCATTAAAATCGAAATTGCCGAGCGCGAGGACGGTACGCGCCGCACCACGCAATATGACATTGATCTGTACAAGTGCATCTTTTGCGGCTTCTGCGAAGAATCCTGCCCGGTAGATGCGATCGTCGAAACGCGCATATTCGAGTATCACGGCGAAAAGCCCGGCGACCTGTATTACACCAAGCAGATGCTGCTGGCGATGGGCGACAAATATGAAGAACAAATCGCCAAGGATCGGGTAGCCGATGCCAAGTACCGGTAGGCAGGCTAATTGGCATTGAACAGAGATAGAGGGTAAGTTCATGAATTTTGAAACCATCGTGTTTTATGTATTCGCTGCATTGACCGTGTTTGCGTCATTGCGCGTAATCACCGCACGCAACCCGGTACATGCAGTACTGTTTCTGGTGCTGGCTTTCATTAGCTCATCAGGCATCTGGATATTGCTGGAAGCAGAATTCTTGGCCATCTCACTGGTGCTGGTGTATGTCGGCGCGGTGATGGTGCTGTTCCTGTTTGTGGTGATGATGCTGGACATCAATATGGTGCGGCTGCGTGAAGGTTTTTGGCGTTGGCTGCCTTTCGGTGCGGTGTTGGCCGGCTTGATGGCATTCGAGATGGCTTGGGTGTTGAGTTCATCCAAGGCATTCGCTGGAAAGGCAGCGGTCAAGCATGGGGCTGATTACAGCAATACCAAGGAGTTGGGGCGTTTAATTTATACAGAATATGTTTTCCCGTTTGAGATTGCCGCCGTGATTCTGCTGGTGGCAATGGTTGCCGCGATTGCTTTGACTTCGCGTCGCCGCAAGGATGCCAAATCGCAGGTAATTCACGAACAGATTTCGGTTAAGAAGGCGGATCGCTTGCGCCTGATCAAAATGTCCCCGGAAATTCACGCCCGAGAAAATGTAGACAGTACAGCAGAGGTCGCACGATGATCGTTCTTTCGGATTTTCTGATTCTTGGAGCGGTCATCTTCTGCATGGGAGTTGCCGGTATTCTGTTCAAACGGAAAAACATCATCAATGTGTTAATGGCTATCGAGTTGATGTTGCTGGCGGTGAATACTAATTTCGTCGCATTCTCACATTATCGGGGAGACCCTGCCGGTCAGATATTTGTCTTTTTTATATTGGTGGTTGCCGCTGCCGAAGCGGCCATTGGGCTTGCAATAGTTGTGCTGCTTTTCCGCAATCGGCAGACGATAGAGGTGGCCGACTGGAAAGAGCTGAAGGGATGACACTTCGGTGTAATAGCGATAATGGTGACAATAATGACGAAATATAGATTTCATTCTTTACTGTGGATGAATAACCCGGCAAATAATAATTTCGCCGCCTTTTCACTTGCGGGAATGAACCGGATGAACACATGGAAACATTGATTTCAATAAAGCCTCTTCTGGCGGTGCTGGTCTCGGCAATTGCTGCCGTGCTGGTCATGTCTTCTCACCGGAATCCAAACCTGAGAGAGGGTTGGTCCATTGGTGCGGGAGTCATCAAGTTCCTGATCGTGATATCCATGACCCCCGTTATTCTTTCCGGGGTAGTGATCAAGTATACGGTCTTCAAGATCCTTCCCGGCGTTGAACTTGCCTTCACGGTGGACGGTATCGGTTTGCTGTTTGCCACTACGTCCTCATTTCTGTGGATTATCACGACGGTTTATTCCATGGGCTACATGCGTACCCTTGAGGAGCATGCCCAGACGAGATATTACACATGCTTTGCCATTGCCCTTTCCTCGGCAATGGGTGTCGCCTTTGCGGGGAATCTGTTTACGTTGTTCTTTTTCTACGAAATACTGAGTCTGTGCACTTTGCCGCTGGTTATTCACAATGAAGCTGCCAAGGACTGGGATGCGGGGCGCAAGTATCTGCTCTATCTGGTGGGCGCATCGAGCAGCATACTTCTGGGTGCCATCATCCTGACCTATTGCCTTACCGGCACGCTGGAATTCAACAAGGCGGGGATGTTCGCGGGAATAACGGCCACGACGTTCTCGGGGATGGAGATCCCGACACTCCTGACGGTGATGTATTTCATGTTCCTGTACGGTTTTGCCAAGGCTGGGCTCATGCCGATGCACAACTGGCTTCCTTCCGCGATGGTGGCCCCCACGCCGGTAAGTGCTCTGCTCCACGCCGTGGCGGTGGTAAAAGTTGGCGCATTCTGTATCGTCCGGCTGGTGGTTGACGTGTTCGGGGTTCCGCAGATGCAGAATCTCCATCTGGGTGACTACACGGCCGTTATCGCCTCCATCACTATCCTGGCGTCGTCGGCCTATGCGCTGACCCAGGACAATCTCAAGATGCGGCTGGCCTATTCCACAGTGAGCCAGCTCTCGTACATCGTGCTGGGGGTGGCGCTGCTATCGGTCAGCGGAATCACCGGCGGCATCATTCACATCGTGAATCATGCCTTCACGAAAATCACGCTGTTCTTCTGCGCCGGCTCGATCTATGTCGCGTCGCACAAGACCAACATCAGTGAGATGCACGGGATTGCACGGAAAATGCCGTGGACGATCGCAGCTTTCGCCATTGGGTCACTCAGCATTATCGGAGTGCCGCTGTTCGCCGGATTCATCACCAAATGGAATCTTGCCATTGGCACCATCGAGACCAAAAGCTGGATGCTGCTCGGGGTGATATTGACCAGCAGTCTGCTCAACGCGGCGTACTTCGCGCCAGTCGTCTACAAGGCTGTGTTTGGGACTCCTCCGGCGGATGGGCACGAAGGAGTCAGCGAGGCACCCTACAAAGTTCTTATACCTTTGCTGATTACGGCGGCTGGAACGGTGATTCTGGGCATATATCCAGACCACTTTCTTAATTTAATCAAGGTGGGGATTCGGTGATGGATACTGGCAAGATTCTGGAAAACCTGGTGAATAACGCAAAGACATTGAAGCGGATCGGCTTCGCGGTACTGGCACTCCTTATAGTGATCGATTTTTTTCTTCCCCGGCATCACTCAGAATTTTTCTGGGACGATATCCCGGGATTTAGCGCTGTTTACGGGTTAGTTTCCTTTACCCTGATCGTCGTCGTTTCGAAGACATTAGGACACTATTGGCTGGGACGGTCTGAGGATTACTACAATGATTGATTGGGTCCATCCTTCAGCTTTCCTTATTTTTGGGGCATTGCTCATTCCTTTCTTCAAGGGGAGAGTGCAGCAGATTTACATCGTCCTCCTCCCGGTTCTTGCGCTGCTGACCGTGATGCTGATGTCGCCCGGTGTTCATGGTGTAGTCCACTTCCTCGGATTTGAACTGATCTTCGGACGCGTGGACAAGCTCAGCCTTGCTTTTGCGTACGTGTTCTCGAGCGCAGTGTTGATCGGGTCGATCTACGCGCTGCATGTCAAGGACAATGGGCAACATATCGCCGCGTTCGTCTACGCGGGGTCATCACTCGGTGCAACGTTTGCCGGCGATCTCCTGACGCTCTTTTTGTTCTGGGAACTCATGGCGTTCGCCTCGGTCTGGCTTATCTGGTCGCGTCGGGTAAAGGCATCGATCGAAGCCGGGTACCGGTATCTGCTCGTCCATGCCGTCGGTGGACTGGTGCTCCTTGCCGGGATATTGATCTTTTATGCAACGACCGGATCGATCAGTTTCGGAGCTATGCAGCAGGTAAATGGCCCGGCGTTCTATCTCATCCTGATCGGCTTCATGCTCAACGCTGCCGTTCCTCCGCTGCATGCATGGCTGACGGATGCGTACCCTGAGGCAACGGTGACTGGTGCGGTATTCCTGAGTGCCTTTACCACCAAGACGGCGGTCTATGCGCTGATCCGCGCCTACCCTGGAACAGAGCTGCTCATCTGGATGGGCACTATCATGGCACTCTACGGCGTGGTGTTTGCCATGCTGTCGAACGATATTCGCCGGCTTCTCGGATACCACATCATCAGCCAGGTGGGCTTCATGGTGGCCGCCATTGGGATGGGCTCTGCTCTGGCCATCAACGGTGCGGTCGCACATGCTTTCGCGCACATCCTGTACAAGGGGCTTCTGTTTATGGGGGCGGGAGCAGTCCTTCAAATGACGGGGCGGAGCAAGCTGAGCGAGCTGGGGGGGCTATACCGCTGGATGCCCGTGACCTTCGTTCTCTACATGGTCGGTGCCTTGTCGATTTCGGCTTTTCCCCTGTTCAGCGGATTCGTGAGCAAATCCATGGAAATCTCTGCCGCCGGCGAACTGCATCTTCCCAAGGTATGGCTGCTGCTCACGCTGGCTTCCGTCGGAACGTTCCTGTGTCTGGGGCTGAAAATACCCTATTACACCTTCTTCGGCAAAGATTGCGGGGTACGGCCGACCGAACCCCCGCGCAACATGCTGGTGGCGATGGGGATGGCCGCGTTTTTGTGTATCTTCATCGGCGTTTATCCCGCATGGCTTTACGACAAGCTGCCGAACGAAGTCGATTACCATGCTTACACGGCAACCCATGTCATATGGGCTTTGCAGATACTGCTGTTTACCGGTATGGGCTTCTTCTTGCTGCGCAAGAAACTCGGGGGACTGCGCAAGATTACCCTGGATATAGACTGGTTCTACCGGAAGGGAGCCGCCCTATTCATGAAGTTTGTCTACCACGTGGTATCTCCCATCGAGAACTGGTTTATTCAGGTATACCGCCATGTGTTCCGCGGCAATCTGGTACTTGGTACAAAAGGGCTCTGGCTTGACAAGAACGTTATTGACGGTGCTGTCAACGCCATTGCGAATGGGGTGGTGCGTGGAGCTGGCGCGATGCGGCAGATGCAGACCGGACAGCTCCAGCAATACGCCCTGGTTATGGTGGGATCACTTCTAATCCTGAGCCTTTATTCACTGTTCTGAGGTTTATAACGTGATGCACGAATCAAATCTATTGAGTTTGCTTATAATCCTTCCAACCCTCGGTGCGGCGATAATCGGCCTCGCCCCACGCAATGATGAGTGGGCACGCCGGATCGCGCTCGCTTTTACCTTGCTGGTTTTTGTTGTTTCGCTTCCGCTATGGTTTCTCTTCGATACCTCTACCCACGAGATGCAGTTTGTGACGCGGGTGTCCTGGATACCTGCTTTCAACGTTAACTACGCCGTCGGCGTGGACGGTATCAGTGTGCTCCTGGTACTGCTCACCACCCTGATTACCCCGCTCTGCGTGCTCTGCTCATGGAAAGCCATTGATGCTCGGGTCAAGGAGTACATGATGGCGATCCTGATCATGGAAGCGGCGCTAATCGGAGTCTTTGTGTCGCTCGATTTGCTCCTGTTCTTCGTGTTCTGGGAGGCCGAACTCATCCCGATGTTCCTTATCATCGGGGTATGGGGTGGTCATCGTCGCGTATATGCCGCGTTGAAGTTCTTCCTCTATACGATGGTGGGAAGCCTTCCTATGCTGGTGGCGATACTGGCGCTGTATTTCGTGGGTGGAGAGACATTTGACATTCAGGAGCTTTCGAAAGGGTCATACAGTGCTATGTTCCAGTTCTGGGTATTCTGGGCTTTCTTCCTGGGCTTCGCGATCAAGGTTCCGATGTTTCCGTTTCACACCTGGCTGCCGGATGCACACGTCGAGGCACCCACAGCCGGTAGCGTAATGCTGGCAAGTGTGATGCTGAAGCTGGGCACCTATGGGTTTCTGAGATTTTGTTTGCCCATAACTCCGGATGCGAGTCATGCTTTTGCGCCGGTCATTCTGGCCCTTTCGTTGATTGCCATTATCTGGGGCTCTTACATGGCGCTGGTGCAGACCGATCTCAAGAAATTGGTCGCCTACTCAAGCGTAGGGCATATGGGATTCGTTACGCTGGGAATATTCGTCTTTAACCCACAGGGTATCGAAGGTGCACTTCTGCAGATGGTCAACCACGGGATCACCACCGGGGCGCTGTTTCTTATGGTGGGGATGATCTACGAGAGAACCCACAGCCGGCTTATCTCTGATTGCGGCGGGCTGCGGATGACGGTGCCGATTTATGTGACGCTGCTGGCTATTTTTTCGTTTGCTTCCTTCGGGCTTCCCGGGACGAATTCGTTTGTCGGGGAATTTCTGGTGCTGGTTGGATCCTTTAAATCTAACCTGCTGGCTGGGGCAATCGCTCTCGTCGGGGTGGTGCTTACGGTGGCCTACATGCTCTGGATGCTGCAACGGGTGGTGTGGGGAGAATCGACCAGGAAGGATGATGTTGTCGTTACCGACCTCAACGGTCGCGAGATAGCAACGTTAATGCCCTTGCTGGCGCTGGTCTTCTGGATCGGTTTCAATCCGGAACCGTTCATCGTCAGGATGCGGGTAAGTGTAGAGCACCTTTTGTTAGAGGTGTCACCGGTTCGGGGCGCCAGAAATGCCGTAGGACTTAATGAAATAGCGCTTCCGCCGAAGCCCGGCTCCCAGCATGCCGCAGTGGCGAACTTCGTCGCAGCTAGCCGGACAACCCCTGCGGACTTGTGCCTCGCATTGCCTTGTCAAATCTCTAATCGGAAACAGACGCTATGAACTTTGTAATATCAGATTTGTTGCCTGTGCTCCCCGAGGTCTTCGTGCTGACCATGGCGTGCGTGATACTGATTGCGGATTTGTTGATCAGGCAAAATGACAGGCTGGTCACCTACATGCTGGTGCAACTCACCTTGCTTGGCTGTTCGCTGATAATTGTCGGCACGCACGAAAACGGCGTGGTATATGCCTTCCATAATATGTTCGTGGACGATCTGATGTCCGACATACTGAAACTTTTTACCTGTCTGGCGTTGTCCATGATGCTGGTGTATTCGCGCCTATATCTCACCGTGCGCGACCTGTTTACCGGCGAGTTCATGGTGCTGGTCTTGTTCGCAATGCTCGGAATGATGGTGATGATCTCCGCAAACCACTTCCTCACCCTTTATCTCGGATTGGAACTGCTTTCTCTAAGCCTTTATACGCTGGTCGCGTTAAAACGCGATTCCTCCCAATCCATCGAAGCCGCGATGAAATACTTTGTGCTTGGTGCGCTGGCATCCAGCCTGTTGTTATATGGCATGTCCATGCTGTACGGCGCGACCGGCACACTGGAGTTGGGCGCAGTAACACAAGCAATCCAGTCCGGTGTGGCGGACAAAAATTTACTGGTGTTTGGTCTGGTGTTCGTGGTCTCAGGTCTGGCCTTCAAGCTCGGCGTAGTGCCCTTCCACATGTGGGTACCGGACGTGTATCAAGGTGCGCCAACCGCCATAACCATGCTGATCGGATCAGCTCCCAAACTTTCCGCATTTGCCTTTGTGGCGCGCATTCTGGTTGAAGGTCTGCAACCCCTGGTGCAACACTGGTCAGGTATGTTGATAATTCTTGCGATTGCTTCGATGGCACTCGGCAATATCTCAGCGATTGCACAAACCAACATCAAGCGCATGTTCGCCTACTCTACCATTACGCACATGGGATTCATGTTGCTTGGCTTATTGAGCGGCAACATAGAAGGTTATGGAGCGTCGATGTTCTACACAGTGGTGTATGTGCTGATGTCGCTCGGTGCGTTCGGTATGATCATGCTGCTATCGCGTGAAGGTTTCGAGGCAGATACGCTCGACGACTTCAAGGGGCTCAGTCGACGCAGTCCATGGCTCGCCTTCCTGATGCTTCTGCTGATGTTTTCGATGGCCGGTGTTCCGCCCACAGTTGGCTTCTATGCAAAATTCTCTGTGCTGAACGCCGTAGTGCAGACGGGGCACATCTGGCTGGCCGTCATCGCGGTTTTGTTCTCGCTGGTTGGAGCGTTCTACTACCTGCGTATAGTCAAATTGATGTATTTCGACGCGCCAGAAAGCCACACGCCGATCGCTATCGACTCGGATGCCGCGCTGCTGTTGAGTGTGAACTGCCTGGGTGTGTTACTCCTCGGTTTGCTGCCGAACGCGCTGATGTCAGCTTGCTCCGCCTCCGTCCAGCTATCGCTATTGCTGCACTAATCCATTTGCTGTAAGTTTTGATTAAACTCCCGCTGGTGCGGGAGTTTTTGTTTGCATAAGTATTGAACGTTTAAGCTCAGTAAGGATGCGACTCAAAGCGCGAGTACCGAGATAATTTATCAAGGCTGAATTTTGAGGGGAAGCTGTTTTGCGGTATCATCGCAGCCTATGACCAAGTACATTTTCATTACCGGCGGTGTTGTTTCTTCTCTGGGTAAGGGCATTGCCGCTGCTTCCCTTGCGGCCATCCTTGAATCGCGTGGTCTCAAGGTGACAATGCTCAAGCTGGACCCCTACATCAACGTCGACCCTGGCACCATGAGTCCGTTTCAGCATGGCGAAGTATTTGTTACGGAAGACGGCGCGGAAACAGATCTGGATTTGGGGCATTACGAGCGGTTCATTTCCGCAAAAATGCGCAAGGCTAACAACTTCACCACCGGCCAGATTTACGATAGCGTGATCCGCAAGGAGCGCCGTGGCGAGTATCTTGGCAAGACGGTGCAGGTGATCCCGCACATCACCAACGAGATTCAGGCTTTCATTGAGCGAGGCGCGGCGGCTTCGCTCGATGGCAAGGCTGACGTGGCGATTGTCGAAATCGGCGGCACGGTCGGCGATATCGAATCGCTGCCGTTCCTCGAGGCCGCGCGGCAAATGGGTTTGCGTATGCGGCGTCATCAGGTCGCATATGTGCATCTCACTCTGGTTCCATACATTGCTACTGCTGGCGAATTGAAGACCAAGCCGACGCAGCACAGCGTGCAAAAATTGCGTGAGATCGGCATTTTCCCCACGGCCCTGATTTGTCGAGCCGACAGGCCGATTCCGGACGATGAACGCGCCAAGATATCGCTGTTCGCCAATGTGCGCGAAGAAGCCGTGATCTCGATGTGGGACGTCGATACCATTTATAAGGTTCCGCAAATGCTGAATCTGCAAGGCCTGGATCGCATCATTTGCGAAGAACTGGATTTGGATTTGCCGCCTGCAGATTTGTCGGTATGGGCGAAGCTGGTGCAAGCGCTTGAAAATCCGAAGCATCAGGCTACTATCGGCATGGTGGGCAAATATGTCGATCTGACCGAATCCTACAAGTCGCTGATAGAGGCGTTGCGCCATGCCGGGATACACACCGAAACCAGGGTGAACATCGAGTACATCGATTCAGAAGATATCGAAACGTCGGGCACACAGGGTTTGGCGCACTTTGACGCGATACTGGTACCCGGCGGTTTTGGCAAGCGCGGTACGGAAGGAAAGATCGCCGCGATTCGTTTTGCTCGCGAAAATAAAGTTCCATATCTCGGCATCTGCCTGGGGATGCAGCTGGCTGTGATCGAGTATGCGCGCGATGTTGCAGGTATGGCAGACGCGAACAGCACCGAATTCAATCTTGAATCCGATCATCCGGTCGTGGCATTGATTACTGAATGGTGCGACCGTGATGGCAAGGTGGAGACGCGCAGCAGCGATTCCGATCTTGGCGGCACGATGCGTCTTGGCTCGCAACGCTGCCCGGTCAAACCCGGCACCATGGCGCAGCGTATTTACGGTGATGAAGTGAACGAGCGGCACCGCCATCGCTATGAGGTGAACAATCATTACGTGCCCGTTCTGGAAAAATCCGGGCTGATCATTTCGGCACGCACACCCTCAGAGGATCTGCCGGAAATGATGGAGTTGCCTCAGTCCATGCACCCGTGGTTCGTCGGCGTGCAGTTTCACCCCGAATTCACCTCCACGCCGCGCACCGGACATCCGCTGTTCAAGGCTTTTGTCGAAGCGGCGTTGCAGCGGCAGGCAACGCTCAAAACAGCGAAGGCGGCGGCATGAAGTTGTGCCACTTCGAAGCGGGGCTGAAGCAGCCGCTGTTTTTGATTGCAGGCCCGTGCGTGATCGAATCGCGGCAAATGGCTTTGGATACCGCCGGCCAGTTGCAGGAAATCTGCCGCGCATTGAATTTGCCGTTCATTTACAAATCTTCCTACGACAAGGCCAACCGCAGTTCAGGTAAATCGTTCCGCGGTTTTGGCATGGATGCAGGATTGAAAATCCTCGGCGAAGTGAAAGCGCAACTGGGTGTGCCAGTGCTAACTGACGTGCATAGCATCGAAGAAATAGCACCGGCTGCGGCGGTTGTGGACGTGTTGCAAACGCCCGCTTTTCTATGCCGCCAGACTGATTTTATCCATGCCGCTGCAAGCAGTGGCCGCCCTGTGAATATCAAGAAAGGACAGTTCCTGTCGCCATGGGATATGAAAAATGTGGTTGATAAGGCGCGTGAGGCCAGCGGGCAGGACAACATCATGGTGTGCGAACGCGGTGCATCATTTGGTTACAACAATCTGGTATCGGACATGCGTTCGCTTGCGGTAATGCGCAACACCGGTTGCCCGGTGGTGTTCGATGCGACGCACTCGGTGCAATTGCCCGGGGGGCAGGGGACAGTCAGCGGCGGGCAGCGCGAGTTTGTACCGGTACTGGCGCGCGCGGCAGTGGCGGCGGGAATTTCCGGCCTGTTCATGGAAACGCATCCCAACCCCTCAAAGGCGCTGTCGGATGGGCCGAACGCCTTTCCGCTCGGACATCTCAAGGAGTTGCTGGAAACCTTGATGGCGCTGGATGAAACGGTCAAGCGGCAGGGGCTGATTGAAGAAAATATTGATTTGAAAAATATGTAGGCGTAGGGTGCATTCCATGCACCATGGTGCGCAAAGCGCACCCTACAAGACTTGATTTGAAAAACGTTTAGTAATAAGAATAAAGGAAAAAGTATGAGCGCAATTGTTGATGTCATAGCCCGCGAAATTCTTGATTCGCGCGGCAACCCCACGGTTGAGGCGGATGTATTGCTTGAATCCGGCGTGATGGGGCGTGCCGCAGTGCCGTCCGGCGCGTCGACCGGCACCAAGGAAGCCGTTGAACTGCGCGATGATGACAAACAGCGTTACCTCGGAAAGGGCGTATTGAAGGCGGTGGAATATGTGAATACCGAAATCGCCGAAGCGATCATCGGCTTGGATGCCGCCGAGCAAGCATTCATCGACCGCACCATGATTGAGCTGGACGGAACGGATAACAAATCGAGACTCGGTGCGAATGCGATTCTCGCGGTATCGATGGCCGTGGCGCGCGCCGCAGCCGAAGAAAGCGGCTTGCCGCTATACCGCTATCTGGGCGGCGCCTCACGCATGGAGATGCCGGTGCCGATGATGAATATCATCAATGGTGGAGCGCACGCCACCGGCGGTGCGGATATCCAGGAATTCATGATTATCCCGGTAGGCAGCCAGAGTTTCCGCGAGGCGCTGCGCTGCGGCGCCGAGGTGTTCCATAACCTGAAAAAAATCCTCCACCACCGCGGCCTCAGCACCACGGTGGGCGACGAGGGCGGCTTCGCGCCCGCACTGGGTTCCAACGAGGCCGCGCTGAAAGCCATTGTGGAAGCTATCGAAGCAGCCGGTTATGTTCCTGGTGCGGATGTGGCTATCGGCATCGATGCCGCCGCCTCGGAGTTTTACAAGGATGGCCAGTACCACCTGAAAGCGGATGGGTTGACCCTTAATTCCGCCCAGATCATCGACCTGTACGCTGCATGGGTAGACAAGTACCCTGTCATCAGTATCGAAGATGGCATGAGCGAGCATGACTGGGATGGCTGGAAGCAACTCACCGCGCGCCTCGGAAAATCTATCCAGCTGGTGGGTGACGATGTGTTTGTGACCAACACAAAAATATTACGCGAAGGCATTCGCCAAGGCTTGGCAAATTCCATCCTGATCAAGGTTAACCAGATTGGCACACTGACCGAAACATTTGCCGCCATCGAGATGGCGAAGCGCGCCGGTTATACCGCCGTGATTTCACATCGCTCCGGCGAGACCGAAGATTCGTTTATCGCCGACTTGGCAGTGGCTACTAACTCGATGCAAATCAAGACCGGTTCCCTGTCGCGCTCTGACCGCATGGCGAAATACAACCAGCTGCTGCGCATCGAAGAAGACCTCGGCGATAGCGCGTCTTATCCCGGGCGCGACGCGTATTATCAATTAGGGTAAGGGAGCCTCTAAAAATTCAGAGTTCGCCCAAATGCAAGGCGCGGGAAAAAATTCGCAGCGCCGCATATAAATAATATGTAAGCAAGAAATTTTTCCCGCAACGCTGCAATTGGGATGAAATGTGGATTTTAAGAGGTTCCCGTAATGCGTGTCGTCACACTGATACTGATCGCCCTGCTGCTGTTGTTGCAGTACCCACTGTGGCTGGGCAAGGGCAGCTGGTTGAAAGTGTGGGATCTGAATCGTCAGGTCGAAGCGCAACAGCAACTCAATCAGCAAACACGTGCGCGCAATGCGTTACTGGATGCCGAAGTACGCGATCTCAAGCAGGGCACGGACGCCATTGAGGAGCGCGCACGCAGTGAACTGGGCATGATCAGGCGCGGCGAAATATTCTTCCAGATTATCGAGAACCAGCCGAAGGAAGCTGCTTCGGCAGTGCCCATAACCAAACCTGTAACATCAGGCAAACGCTGATTCCTGCCAACATGGCATCCATGCCCGATTCCACTTCCCAGCAAATCCTTCGCGACGTGTTCGGCTACGCGGACTTTCGCGGTGCGCAGCAGGCTATCGTCGAACATGTCATGGCGGGCGGCGATGCGCTGGTGCTGATGCCGACGGGCGGCGGCAAATCGCTGTGCTACCAGATTCCCGCTTTGCTGCGCGATGGCGTCGGCATCGTGGTTTCGCCGCTGATTGCACTGATGCAGGATCAAGTCGATGCGCTCAAACAGCTCGGCGTGCAAGCCGCCTTTCTCAATTCCAGCCTGGATGCTGCTGCGGCACGCGAGGTGTCGAAACAATTGCAGCGCGGCGAGCTGAAGCTGCTGTATGTCGCCCCCGAGCGCCTGATGACGGATAGCTTCCTTAATTTGCTGGAGCGTTTGCACGAGGACAATGGCATTGCCCTCTTCGCTATCGACGAAGCACACTGCGTTTCCCAATGGGGGCACGACTTCCGCCCCGAATACCGCGCGCTGACCGTATTGCACGAACGCTTCCCCAACGTGCCGCGCATCGCGTTGACCGCCACGGCGGATGCGCCGACGCGGCGCGAGATCGTCGAGCGGCTGGCGCTGGAAAAGGCGCAGCAATTCGTCTCCAGCTTCGACCGCCCCAACATCCGCTACCGCATCACGCAGAAGAACAATGCGCGACAACAATTGCAGGCCTTCCTTGAAACCGAACATCCCGACGACGCAGGTATCGTCTATTGCCTGTCGCGCAAAAAAGTTGAGGAGACCGCCGCGTGGCTCAAGGAACAGGGCTGGGATGCATTGCCCTATCATGCCGGTCTCGATGCCGCCACGCGTAGCGCGAACCAGAAGCGGTTCCTGCGCGAAGAGGGCGTCATCATGGTCGCCACCGTCGCGTTCGGCATGGGTATCGACAAGCCCAACGTACGCTTCGTCGCGCATCTCGACCTGCCCAAAAGCATGGAAGGCTACTACCAGGAAACCGGCCGCGCCGGTCGCGACGGCCTGCCCGCGAATGCGTGGATGGCCTATGGCTTGGGCGATGTCGTGTCGATGCGCCAGATGCTAATGTCCGGCGATGCACCCGAAGAGCGCAAGCGAGTGGAGCTGCAAAAGCTCGACGCGCTGCTCGGTTTCTGCGAATCCACCGCGTGCCGCCACCAGACCCTGCTGCGCTACTTCGGGGAAGATCATCCCGGCTGCTGCAATGAATGCGACAACTGTCTTTCACCCATGGACAAATGGGATGCGACTCAAGCCGCGCAGATGGCGCTGTCTTGCGTGTACCGTACTGGTCAACGCTTCGGTGTCGTTCACCTGATCGATGTGCTGCTCGGCAAGGAAACTGCAAAAGTCGAACAATTCAACCATCGGCAACTCAGTACCTTCGGCATCGGCAAGGAATTGGCGCAAGCGCAATGGAGCAGCGTGTATCGCCAACTTGCCGCCGCAGGTTTGCTCAATGTGGACATGGAAGCTTATGGTGGACTGAAGCTCACCGATGCAGCGCGTCCGGTGCTGCGCGGCGAACAGGAAGTCTGGCTGCGTCGCGATGCCGACCCCGTCAAACGCAAAGCCCAGCGCGCCGAACGCAACGCCAAAGCACGCGAACCTTTTGTCGGTGCGAATGACGATCCCTTGTGGCTTGCGCTCAAAGCCAAACGCACGGAGCTCGCCCGTGAACAAGGCGTGCCGCCCTACGTCATTTTCCATGACAGCACACTGCAGGAAATATTAAAACGACGTCCCTCAAACTTGGCTGAGTTGGGGAAAATCAGCGGGGTGGGGCAGGCTAAATTGGCGAAATATGGGGATGAGTTTTTGCAAGTGGTGGGGTCTGTGGCGGACGGCGTCGGGAATTAAATCGCGGTTTGGGTATTACGTTCCACATCCCGCAGTGGATGGCCATTAAGTGCCTGCGCGCTACCTCTTTCAAGTGTCACCAGATCATCCGTCCCGCCGCAAAATCCGACCAGGAACATGTACCGGCTGGGCTTGATATACCAATAAATTATTGGGTTTGGGTTTTTTGCCACTCGACCCACTCATCAGCTGAACAGGCGTGCCCATACTTGTAAGTGCCATCCTTGTTGCGCTTCGCGCACTCCGGCAATTTTCTCTGCGGTTCATTGGTCGTTTCCGCATCGTTAACGCTACTTTCTTTTGGCAATGCTTTTTCTTCAACAGGCTTATTGCAAGCTGCCAATGCAAGGCAAACCAGCACTAAGGCAACCAATCTTGAACTGAATTTCATTTGAGTCTCCTTTAATGTCAAATTGCAGGAAGTGTAGCTGACGCAAACAATAACGCTGCTGTTTTCCTTGTTTCGTTTTCATTTCGTTGACCCCCTTGAATAATAACGCGGATTTAAGCAAGAAGATCAACGACGGCTGAAATCGCATTTAGTAAAAGAATAGCAGCAAAAGGCTCTTGCTGTCACAGATAAAATAGCAAGCAAAACCTTGTCAGGTTTTAGCATGTAAGGCAATCCTGGACGCTCGTATGTGGCGCACAGTGTTTATGCTGACTTGCAAACTGTGGATATAATTTGCCTACAAAGGTTGCACTTCAAAGTTGAATCCAACGCACTTAACAACTGAACCACAGCTGCATCAAGAAATAGGGAGGTGTCAAATTTTGCGGCAGCTTTTTCTTATTGCTCTGCTGAGTTGTCAGCCAGCTTTTGCATCCTCTCCTACACTCGAGTTACCCATTCGCTGCACACCGGGGCTGGATTGTTTTATCCAGAATTATTTCGATCACGACCCCGGTCACGGATGGGTCGATTACGCATGCGGACATCTCTCATATGACGGTCATACCGGAACCGATTTCCGGCTGTCGGGAATGGAAGCAATGCACCAGAGGGTGTCCGTGGTGGCAGCGGCAAATGGCGTGGTCGTTGGACTGCGTGACGGCGAGCCGGATGTTTCAGTGATGCTGCGCCCCGGTAAGCCGAATTACAGCAAACACGCCGCAGGCAACGCCGTGCGCATCAATCACGGCGATGGATGGGAAACCCAGTATAGCCACATGCTGCAAGGTTCGGTGGTTGTCCACGTGGGCCAACAGGTGCGCGCAGGCGATCAACTGGGGATGGTGGGCCTATCCGGCAATACGGCATTTCCTCACCTGGAGTTCACCGTCAAACACAACTACCAATCGGTTGATCCATTTGCGCCTTCAGGTAACAGCACCTGTGCAGCCGGTGCAGATTCATTATGGAAACCCAAGGCGCTGGACGCACTGGGCTATATTCCCACTGGCATCCTGCTGTCTGGATGGACTACTGAAGCGCCTGACTGGAACAAACCACGCATAGGCGAATATGCAGCCCTTGGCACCAATGCAGCTGCGCTCGTGTTCTGGGTTGAAGTGTTTGGCGTGCAGACTGGAGACCGGCAAATATTTGAAATGTTCGACCCGCAGGGCGAGCGTCTGTTGACAAATGAAACGACGATCCCAGGCAACAAGTCAGTTTGGCTTGGGTATGCTGGTAAACCCCGTCCGCCGCGAGGATGGGCGGTGGGAGCCTATCGCGCAGAATACCGTCTGGAGAGGAAGGGTGTGCCTGTAGTCACGACGGTGCGCCATTTGGAAATCCACTAGGCTGGGCGAGCCGGAACCCCAAAATTATTATCCGCACAGTCCATTTTCGATGACACGCTGATGCAATATTTTTAATCCATTAATCATGGTCGAGGACATTAATCGCAGTGCCGTCTTTACAAACAACCTTATAGGAAATCTCTTTCCCTTGCTTAACCCTGATAAGTTTTTCAATTCCTCCTCTTGTTTGGCAACTCTCAATTGAGTGCTCCACGGCCTCGCCAGTAACGCCTCCTTCGCATCCTGCAAGAAGTGCCAATACAACTATAGAAATAATTCTCATTTGAGCATCCTTGATATGGTGGTTTAGAAACAAATCTCAGGTGTATTCAACTTTGAAGTGCAATTTTTATAAGCAAATTTATAAAAACCACAAAACCTGTTTTTATATTGCGCTACTGCACATGGGAGTTGTATAGGTGTTTGTCTGATTGTTTGGTAGGGGATAGGGAAATTACGCTGTCAGCGTTTGCCTGACAAAATGAGGAAAGTATAGAGTCAAATCAAATAACCGGGAGGGATGTTTTGAGAACGACTGAATGGGGGTTTTGGGCGCCGTCCTGCCCATCAATCAGGCATATTGCCTTCCTATGAGCGGTCGTTGAAAATTTGCGTGCATGCAAATTTATTCAGATCACCTGGTAGCGGACGCTCGTGATATGCAGCACCCGACACACTGCCGCCCTTGGTGACTGTCCGCTATCTGACAAGCAATTCAGTGTGACTCATTTCTCCAAATAACCCAAAGCAGTCACAGAAGTTTCCCGAAAGCGGACGGCCAACTTGAAGGCGGCATCAACTCTTCCACCAAAGCGTTAGAGCTATGCCAAATAAACCGCCTATTATGAAATACAGCTTTTCTGTTGCCTTGCCGATGTTCAAGTTAATGTCCCTAGCTATTTCTTCAAGGAATCTAATTCGTGAGTCTATGCTGCTCAGGTTTTCTTCAACTAGGCTGATTTTCTCTTCCATGCTCATCGCGGCTTTTTCTGCGTGTTCCATTGCTTGTTGATCGGTCCGGTATTTTTTGAGAATTTCTTCACTACTTGGTGGATTTTCAACCATAAGACCTCCATGAGTTTGCAACAACTTCCTAATATCGGACGTTCTCAATTTACCAATGATGAACAATGTTTGTGGCTTCAGCCAAAGCAACAATCGTAAAAATAAGTGAAACTCTATCCAGTTTGTCGCACACCGTTGAAATGTGAGCCCTGATAACATCCAATTGAAGATCATTCATTATCATTCCTTTCTTATGTTAGTTAGGCATTCTTTGCCCAGCCCTTTGCAATAAGTTGTTACATACCCGTCATTTAGCTCTTATCCGCCCGAAACCCGAGAGGTGGCTTGCCTTCACCAATATCTGAGATGGCAAGTATGTAATTAGATGGAACATAAATTTTTTGAGGCGAGCCAGAATCCCCGAATGGAATAGCAAGAACCTCAACAAATGGATGAACATGCTCTATCGAGTGAGCATAGAAATGATATACACCTCTCCAACGCGGCCCAAGATAATCAGAAAATATATCGATAAATTCAATCGGAGTTTGAGGAATGAGCGATACGATGAAAGACTGCTTTGACATATATATTCCTAACAGTTATTAGACGTCGACGGAGGTCTCCTATTGGCGGATTGTTACCCGTCAAGACCGTCAGCTTTCTTGCGGGATATTCTACACCTCGACCGGCAGGTCATGGCACGAAGCTGCCCGCCGAACAATATTAGTAGCCATCTCGAAAGCGGACAGTGGGGTTCTTCGCTCAAATCAATTACACAAGTCACTTGGTGGCAAGCCCTGGTGACGTGCAGGTAAATTCAATATGCAGAGCGAATTGTTTTACTGGCAGATTCAGGAAAAGAATCGCTGGCGTGCATCGGGCGGGATGGCCATGCCCGTCGATTGTGCACGCTGCAGGAGTTCCCAGT
Source organism: Nitrosomonadales bacterium (assembly GCA_023259055.1). Lineage (GTDB taxonomy): Bacteria > Pseudomonadota > Gammaproteobacteria > Burkholderiales > Gallionellaceae > Gallionella. The sequence goes on along the minus strand of JAHFQZ010000007.1, from coordinate 64,187 downwards.
AATAGCGGTAGGAGGCGCGGTCATGCAGTTTGCCTTCATGCTGGATAGGCCCCCAAGCCGCTTCTTGGGCTGCTATCAGAAGGGCGGCGGCCTCATTGACTTCTGCAAAATCCGGGCGCATCGCTTCGACGATGGGCTGGATCTGTGCCGGATGGATGCTCCACATGCGCAGGAAGCCAAGCTCCTGCCGGGCGCGGCGGGCGTCTTCCCGCACCACGCTGGTGTCGCGTATTTCGGTGGTGACGTTGTGGCTGGGCACGATGCCGTTGCCCAGAGCGGCGGCAGCGATCGCGCATTTGGCGCGCACGACCAGAGCATGGCTGAACTGCCCGGGCGAGCGCATCGCAGTGGCGGGAATTGCGCCGTGATGCGCGGAGACGAAGTCCATCAGGCCGAAGTCGAGTATCTCGACATGGGGCAGGCGGGCGATCTCCCACACCTCATGAAGTGCGCCGGGCGTCTCGATCAGCACATGGACGGGAATCTCGCGGGAGATGCTGTGGCTGTTTCTCAGTTCGTCCAGCACGGTGATCTGTGTCAGTACATCACCGGCACATTCCGGCTTGGGCAAGACGATATAAGCCACGCGCTGCCCGGCCCGGCTAATGATGATCTCCAGTTCGTCGCGCCAGAAAGGATGGCTGACATCATGGATGCGTGCTCCGATACGAGCAAAGCGATTCTCGCCGGACAGGATCATCTCGGCGATCATGGTTGCATGTTCGCGTTCCTTTCCCGCTGGGGCGCCGTCCTCGCAGTCGGCGGTGATATCAAAGATTGGCTGCCCATCGACTGATAATTCGGCTTGAATCTGGAGCGCCTTTCTCAGCATCTTTTCGCTGCCGGCAAAGTGCTCGCACGCGGCTAGCCGGGGGAATGGCCGGCTGCCTGTGTAGAGTACGTCGGATGGATGGAGGTGGTTTCTCATGCTAGAAACGGCGATTGCATCCGCAGATTCCGCAGATTACAAAAACGCTATTGATTCTCCTTGCACTTGCCATGTATGTGCGCCAAGCAGTCATTCCAACCAAATGATTCATCTGCGTTAATCTGCGGACAACTGCTTTTCTTGTTCTTCCGCGTGGGCAAACAATGAAACAGTTTGCCACCCTGCAAAAACTGGTTTACTGGATTTCGACCAAGGTTTCGTCCGGCGCCACGCTATCGCCCTTTTTGACATGGACGCTGATTACGACGCCGCATTGAGGCGATTGGATTTCGTTTTCCATTTTCATGGCTTCGATGACCAGTATGCCATCGCCTGCATCGACTTTATCCCCGACCTTGACCTTGACATCAACAATGGTGCCGGGCATGGCAGTCGCAATGCAGCCTTGATGGGACGGACGCGGACGGTCGGCTCCTGAAGCCGGGGCAGCGGGCTTTTTCTTGCCGTTGTTCTTTCCGCCTGAAACCTCGATTTCATTCAGTGTTTCGACGATAACTTCTTCCGAAATGCCATCGACGGAAACATAGAACGGGCGTTTTGCTTCTCCGTGATGCCCGCTGCCGGTGAGTTTGATATGGAAGGTTTCACCATGCAGCGTGACCTTGAACTCATTGGGTGCATAACGCTCTGAGGAGGTAGTAGTGGTCTCCTTGGTCAGTAATGGCTCAGGCTTGAGAGTGTTGGCATTGCGTTCCTGCAGGAAGGTTTTTGCCAGTTCAGGGAACATGGCATAGGTGAGAACATCTTCCTCGCTCTTGGCCAGATTTTCGCACTCGATCTTGAGCTTGTTCATTTCATCATCGATCAGATCCGCAGGGCGGCAGGTCACGACTTCCGCATTGCCGACCGCAAGGATTTTGACTTTCTCGTTGACCTTTCCCGGCGCCTTGCCGTAGTGTCCGAGCAGGTAATTTTTGACTTCATTGGTGACCGATTTATAGCGCGTGCCTGTCAGCACGTTCAGGACAGCCTGTGTGCCGACGATTTGCGAGGTTGGCGTAACCAGGGGCGGGTAGCCAAGGTCTTCGCGCACACGCGGAATTTCGTCGAGTACTTCGTTCATACGGTTAAGCGCGCCCGATTCCTTGAGTTGGTTGGACAGGTTGGAAATCATGCCGCCCGGCACATGATTTACCAGCACGCGCGAGTCCACACCGGTGAAGGCGCTCTCGAACTGCCAGTACTTCTGGCGCACTTCGATGAAATAGGCGGTGATTTCCTGTAGCGCGCCAAGGTCAAGACCGGTGTCGTATTCTGTGCCTTGCAGTGCGGCAACGATACTCTCGGTCGAGGAATGGCTGGCGCCTTCGCCGAAAGAGGAGTTACAGGTATCCAGCATCGTGGCGCCCGCTTCCACTCCCTTGAGGAAACACATCGAAGACAATCCGGAAGTGGAATGGCTGTGCAGGTGGATCGGCAGGCTGACGGCTGCGCGCATCGCTTTGACCAGTTCGGTGGTTGCATAAGGCGTAAGCAGGCCGGCCATGTCCTTGATGCAGATGGTGTCGCAACCCATTGCTTCCAGTTCGCGGGCAAGCGCGACGAATTGGGGAATGCCATGCACCGGGCTGGTGGTATAGCTGATGCAGCCCTCGGCATGTTTGCCGGATTTTTTTACCGCTTCGACGGAGACGCGCAAATTGCGCAGGTCGTTCATCGCGTCGAAGATGCGGAACACGTCGATGCCGTTGTCCGCAGACTTGCCGACAAATGCGCGCACCACGTCATCGGAATAGTGGCGGTAGCCGAGCAGGTTCTGGCCGCGCAGCAGCATCTGGATACGGCTGTTCGGCAATGCCTTGCGCAATTTTTTCAGGCGCTCCCACGGGTCTTCTTTCAGGAAGCGTACGCAGGAATCGAAGGTCGCGCCACCCCAGGCTTCCAGCGACCAGAAGCCGATGCTGTCCAGCTTAGGGCAGATAGGCAGCATGTCTTCGGTGCGCATGCGCGTCGCGATCACGGATTGATGGCCGTCGCGCAGAACCAGTTCGGAAATAAGGATTTTTGCCATGTTATTAACTTGACTATAGGTTGAAATTAAATGCCTTCGTGGGCGGCTACGACAGCTGAAATGACTGCTGCCCTCAGTTCCGGCGGAATTTTTGTGGTGTAATCGATCAACCCCGGATGTGACTCCACAAACCCGGTATTGAAGTCCGCATTCCTGAAATCGGGGTGCTTCAATATTTCCTGATAATACGGCATGGTTGTCTTGACGCCGTAGATCACCATGTCGTCAAGCGCCCGGCGGCCGCGCTCAATAACACCCTCCCATGTGAGCGCCCAAACGGTAAGCTTGGCGCACATGGAATCAAAATACGGCGGGATCTCATAGCCGCTGTACATGGCAGCATCGATACGCACACCGGGACCGCCCGGCGCATAGTAACGGGTGATCTTGCCGAAACTCGGCAAGAAGCCATTCTTTGGGTCTTCTGCATTGATGCGAAACTCCATGGCGTAGCCGCGAAACCCGACGTCTTCCTGCTTGTATTGCAGCTCATGGCCATTGGCGATACGAATCTGCTCTTGCACGATATCGATGCCGGTAATGGTTTCTGTCACGGTATGTTCAACCTGGATGCGGGTGTTCATTTCCATGAAAAAGAAATTGTTGTCCTGGTCGAGCAGGAATTCGACGGTTCCCGCGTTTTCATAGCCCACGGCCTGGGCGGCTTTGACGCCCAAGCTGCCGATGTATTCGCGCTGCGCCTGGGTAATCTGGGGCGACGGTGCAATCTCGATCAGCTTCTGGTTACGGCGCTGGATGGAACAGTCGCGCTCGAACAGATGGATCACGTTGCCATGGCTGTCGCCTAACACCTGTACTTCGATATGTTTCGGGTTGACCACGCATTTTTCCAGAAACACTTCCGGCTGGCCGAATGCCTTGCTGGCTTCCGAAATCACCCGATCGTAGTTGCTGAGGATGTCTTTATCGTTGTCGCAACGGCGAATACCGCGTCCGCCGCCGCCATTGGTGGCCTTGAGCATGACGGGGTAGCCGACTCTGTTTGCCAGCACGAGTGCCTCTTCAACATCGGCGAGGTTGCCATCGCTGCCCGGTATGCATGGAATGCCGGCAGCTATCATGGCGTTGCGTGCCTGGACTTTGTCGCCCATCTGACGGATGACGTCCGCGTTCGGGCCGATGAATTTGATATCGCGGCGCGCGCAGATTTCCGCCAGCTCAGGATTCTCCGCAAGGAAGCCATAACCCGGATGCAGCGCATCACACCCCGAGGTTGCCGCTATGTTGACGATGTTATGCGCGTTAAGATAACCGGTGACCGGTTCTGAGCCGAGATGGTAAGCCTCATCCGCTTTTTTTACGTGCAGCGCATGGCGGTCTGCATCGGTGTAAATGGCAACCGATTTGATGCCCATCTCGGAGCAGGCACGCACAATGCGGACGGCAATTTCTCCGCGGTTGGCAACGAGTATTTTTCTAATCACAAATTATCCCTGAAAACGGCTGGATGCCCGGCTGAATGACTGTTGGGTGTATGTTTCTGCGAGTCGTTGCTTGAGTTTCGTTTGCGTCATTATAGCGGCATCGTCCCACTGAGCTCAATGGTTAAGCGACTGAAAAACCTTGACTGTGCACTGCCTAGTCCTGGCGGTGCCTGCTACGGCTCTTGAACCACTCCTAAATTTTCAGATTAAATCTTTAATCTTTAATCTTCACCGGAATCATGCCGATCCTGTTGCGCCATTTCGTCGGCCCGATTTCGTGCACCGAACTGCCCTTCGTGTCGACCGCTACGGTGACCGGCATATCTTCCACTTCAAATTCGTAAATTGCTTCCATGCCCAGGTCGGCAAAGGCAACCACGCGCGCAGCCTTGATGGCCTGCGACACAAGATAGGCCGCGCCGCCAACCGCGATCAGGTATACCGCGCCGTGGCGTTTGATGGACTCGATCGCGGACTTGCCGCGCTCCGCCTTGCCTACCATCCCGATCAGTCCTGTCTGTGCCAGCATCGTTTCGGTGAACTTGTCCATGCGCGTCGCGGTTGTCGGCCCTGCCGGCCCAACCACTTCATCGCGCACCGGGTCAACCGGCCCGACGTAATAGATGAACCGGTTAGTGAAATCCACGCCGGGCGGCAGTTTCTCGCCGCGCGCCAGCATGTCGGTGATACGCTTGTGCGCCGCGTCGCGTCCGGTGAGCAGCTTGCCGGACAGCAATAGCGTCTCGCCCGGCTGCCACTTGGCGATGTCCGCGCGCGTGATGCCGTCGAGGTTCACCCGGCGCGCATCCGCCGACGGCTTCCAGTGTACGTCGGGGTAATCCTCGAGTTTTGGCGGCGTGAATTGCGCCACTCCGCTGCCGTCGAGTTCGAAATGGATATGCCGTGTCGCCGCGCAATTGGGAATCATCGCTATCGGCTTGGAAGCCGCATGGGTCGGATAATCCAGTATTTTTATATCCAGCACCGTTGCCAGCCCTCCCAAGCCCTGCGCGCCAATACCCAGCGCATTCACCTTGTCGTGAATCTCGATGCGCAGCTCCTCCAGTTTGTTTTTCGGGCCGCGCGCCTTCAATTCGTGCATGTCGATCGGCTCCATCAGCGCTTCTTTCGCCAGCAGCATCGCCTTCTCTGCCGTGCCGCCGATGCCGATGCCCAGCATCCCCGGCGGACACCAGCCCGCGCCCATCTCCGGCACGCGCTGCAACACCCATTCCACGATGTCATCGCCAGGATTGAGCATCTTGAAACTGGTCTTGTTTTCCGAACCGCCGCCCTTGGCCGCGATGCGCACATCCACCTTGTCGCCCGGCACCAGTTCGACATGCACTACTGCCGGTGTGTTGTCACCGGTGTTCTTGCGCGCGCCCGCAGGGTCGGACACGACGGAAGCGCGCAACATGTTATCCGGGGCGAGATAAGCCTTGCTTACGCCGGCGTTCACCATCTCGGCTACCGTCATCGTCGCGTCCCAGCGCGCCTCCATCCCCACCCGCACAAACGCCACAACGATGCCGGTGTCCTGGCAGATGGGGCGATGCCCCTGTGCGCACATGCGCGAATTGGTCAGTATCTGCGCCATCGCATCCTTCGCGGCAGGCGACTGCTCGGCCTCGTACGCAGCCCCCAGCGCCTGGATGTAATCTGCGGGGTGGTAATAGGAAATGAACTGCAACGCATCGGCGATGCTGTCGATAAAATCCTGCTGACGAATGGTAGTCATGAAATTTCCTGAAGAGATGTGTGATTGTAATTATTTATTCAAGGCTGTATCCGTACTAAATGAGATCAGCCGAGTAGATGCCTGATGTATTCGCGTTCTTCCTGAAGCTCCTTCAGCGTGAAGTCCATCCTGCCGCGCGAGAAGTCATCGATTTCCAGACCCTTGACGATCTCCCACCGTCCGTTGGCGGTCGTGCAGGGAAAGCCGTAGATCATGCCCTCCGGGATGCCGTATGAGCCGTCGGAGACAACACCCATGGTGACCCAGCGGCCGTTGGAACCCAGATTCCAGTCGCGCATGTGGTCGATGGCCGCGTTTGCGGCGGAAGCGGCGGAGGACAGGCCGCGTATCCCGATAATGGTGGCGCCGCGACCGCCGATCTCGCGGATGTATTCGTCACGGTTCCAGGTTGGGTCGTTCGCCAGATTCATGGTGGGTTCGCCGTCAACGGTGGCAAAGCGGATGTCCGGGTACATCGTCGGGGAATGGTTGCCCCACACCACCATGTTCTCGATGCTGGTGACCGGTTTGCCGGTGTGGCGTGCCAGCTTGGAGACGGCGCGGTTGTGATCCAGCCGCATCATCGAGGTAAAGCTGGTCCTGGGCAGGCTCCTGGCCGAATTCATCGCGATGAGCGCGTTGGTGTTGGCCGGGTTGCCGACCACGATCACTTTGACGTCGCGTGCGGCGACTTCGTCGAGGGCCTTGCCCTGCTCGGTGAATATCCTGGCGTTTTCCAGCAGCAGCTCCTTGCGTTCCATGCCGGGACCGCGCGGTCTGGCGCCTACCAGCAGGGCCTGCCGGACATCCGCAAAGGCGATTCTGGGATCACCGGTGCCGATCATGCCGGCAAGCAGCGGGAAGGCGCAGTCCTCCAGCTCCATCATTACGGCTTTCAGGGCTTGCTGCGCTTTGTCAGAGGGCAGTTCGAGCAGTTGCAGGATGACGGGCTGATCGCGGCCGAGCATCTCGCCGCTGGCGATTCGAAACAGCAGGGCGTAACCGATCTGTCCGGCGGCGCCGGTCACGGCGACACGAATGGGTGCTTTGGTCATGAAGATATCTAAATATAATGGTTTTAATGTTCGATGCGATCACGATAGCACCGCGAAAGAACCTCGAATGATAGTCGGTAATGTTGCAGGGTGTAAATATCTGGAATTTTCAATCAGGCATATTCTGTCAGGCATCTTTCTGGTATGGAGTAATAAATGGAGCTTGAAGCGGGACTAACAGGTCGCGTAGAATAAGCCGGATGTGGCGACTACGGATAAATTAATCGCAATACAAAAGATTTTTCAGGCAGCGAGTTGAAGAGCGTTCCCTGCGCTAATATTTCCGACAAGAAAATAGTTCAGGCGGCGTTCTTTGTTTTTTAGGCAAACCATGTGGGAAGAGATGCTATGACTGACAGCAAACAATATGTGTACGAGTTTGAAAAGGGTGATGGAAAAAACAAGATGTTGCTGGGGGGCAAGGGCGCGAATCTGTGCGAGATGACGCAGATTGGCTTGAATGTCCCTCCCGGTTTTACCATCACCACCGACGCGTGCAATGCCTATCTGGAAAAAAACAAATTACCGGATGGTTTGATGGCAACAATCAAGACTCACATGCTGGCTCTGGAAAAGAAAACCGGCAAAGGTTTTGGCAGCGGCACGAACCCCTTGCTCGTCTCGGTGCGTTCCGGTTCGTCCATGTCGATGCCGGGAATGATGGACACCATTCTCAATCTCGGCCTCAACGAATCTTCGCTCAAGGGCCTGATCAAGCAAACCGGCAACGAACGCTTTGCCTATGATACTTATCGCCGCTTTATCCAGCTATTCGGCAAAATCGCGCTCAACATCAGCGACGAACATTTTGACGAGAAGATGGCTGCGATCAAACGTAAATATGGTGCACCTCTGGATCTGGATTTAAACGTCGAACACCTCAAGGAGCTGGCGGGCGAATTTCTGGCCATCGTTCAGCGCCACACCGGCAAGCCGTTCCCGCAAGACCCCTACGAACAGCTGGAAATTTCGGTCGGTGCGGTGTTTGGCTCATGGATGGGCAAGCGCGCGGTGGATTACCGCAAGCAATTCAAGATTACCAAGGATCAAGCCAATGGCACGGCGGTGAATATCTGCACGATGGTGTTTGGCAATATGGGCAACGATTCCGGCACCGGCGTGGGCTTCACGCGCAACCCCGGCACCGGCGAGAACCTGATCTACGGCGAATATCTGGTCAATGCGCAGGGTGAAGACGTTGTGGCGGGCATCCGCACACCCAAGGCCATTGCAGAAATGGAACAGGAAATGCCGGAGATTTACCGTCAATTGATAACACTGCATAACCGGCTTGAGTCGCATTACCATGAAGTGCAGGATTTCGAGTTCACCATCGAGAAGGGTGTCCTGTATTGCCTGCAAACGCGCAACGGTAAAATGAATGCGCGCGGCATGGTGCGTACTTCAGTGGAAATGTTTCATGAGGGGCTGATTTCCAAGGAACGCGCATTGCTGCGCATTGAGCCGGCGATTCTGGAACAACTATTGGTACCGCAGTTGGCGCCGAACTTTCATGGCAAGTCATTGGCTCAGGGTCTGCCTGCTTCGCCTGGAGCGGCCTCGGGCAAAATCGTGTTCGATGCCGATACTGCCGAAGCGCGCGGCCGCGCCGGCGAGAAAATCATTCTGGTTCGCGAGGAAACCAAGCCCGAGGATATACACGGCTTCTTCCAGGCGCAGGGCATACTTACCAGTCGCGGTGGCAAGACATCCCATGCCGCCGTGGTAGCGCGCGGCATGGGCAAGCCCTGCGTTTCGGGTTGCGAGCAGATCGTCATCAACGATGTGTTGCGCAGCGCGCAGATTGGCGATACCACCTTGCATGAAGGCGATGTCATCACCATAGACGGCGGCACTGGCCATGTTTATGCAGGTGAAGTACCGACAGTGGAGGCAGAGTTTTCCGAGGAAATGGGGACTCTATTGGCGTGGGCGGATGAGGTGTCCAGGCTCAAGGTGATGGCGAATGCCGACACACCCATCGATGCCCAGCGCGCGCGCGAATTTGGCGCGATGGGTATCGGACTGTGCCGTACCGAGCGCATGTTCAACAGCACAGACCGCTTGCCCATCGTGCAGGAAATGATCCTGGCCGAAACGCAGGAAGCCCGCCAGTCTGCGCTGGACCGTCTGTTGCCGATCCAGCGTGCCGACTTCAAGGGTATCTTCAAGGCGATGAAGGGACTGCCAGTTACGGTGCGTCTGCTTGATCCGCCGATGCACGAATTCCTGCCTACTGCAGCGCAACTTGAATTGGAAATCGCCCACCTGCATCAACTGCGCGATACCATCAACGGGTTGGAAGATTTGCCAGAAACTCTCAAGTTGCTCAACCCCAAGCTTTACCAGCAATATGCCGATGGCCTGATAAAGCTCATGGGCGGACTGAGCGACTTCAAGGAAACTCACATGGAGGAAGACGTGATTGGCAAGAAGGAAGTGATCCTGAAAAAGGTCAGAGCCCTTGCTGAAGTCAACCCGATGCTGGGCCATCGCGGTGTTCGTCTGGGCATTTCATACCCGGAAATCTACTCGATGCAGATACGGGCGATTCTCGAAGCAGCCGCGCTTTGCGCCAAGGATGGGGTGGAAATATACCCCGAGATCATGGTGCCGCAAGTTGCTACAGTAGAAGAACTCAAGCGCATTCACAGCTATGTTCAGCGCATCCACCAGGAAGTGAACGCAACCCACGGTATCAACGTTAAATTCAAATTTGGTTCCATGCTGGAAGTGGTGCGTGCCTGCGTGCGCGCAGGGCGCATGGCGGAAACCGCCGAATTTTTCTCTTTCGGAACGAATGATTTGACACAGGCCACGTTCTCCTTCAGCCGCGAAGATGCGGAAAACAAATTCCTTCCAACGTACACCGAGACCGGTATTCTTGAAGACAACCCATTCGAAGTGCTGGATATCAAGGGCGTGGGGCAGTTGATGAAGATGGCGGTGGCAAAGGGGCGCGCGACCAATCCGGAATTAAAAATCGGTATCTGTGGCGAGCATGGCGGGCATCCTGCCTCCATCCATTTTTGCCATCACATCGGGCTCAACTACGTTTCCTGCTCCGGCCCGCGAGTTCCTATCGCACGCCTGGCAGCGGCACAAGCCAAGTTGCAGGAAGCTAAATATCAGGAACCGAGTTAACTGCCTTGCGGCATGACGCTGGATTGTGGGAGAGGCTTTAGCCGCTCCCACACTAAACACTCAGAGATTTTTCGCGACGATGTTCGTCGGTATCTGGTCGATACTGGCCTGATTTTTATCTTCCCAGTATTTCTTCAAACCGTCGTCACCTTTTTTGATTGCCCATTCATTGAGCGAATCTCGCTCTCCGATGTATGAGTAATAGGGAACTCCAAAACCGCATGAGGTCTGCACCAGGTCAATATTCAGGTCGAAAATTTGACGCGCTCCGGGGATCGGCGCAAAGATTGAATACAGAGCCTCCCACTCAGCATCATTATGATGAAACACCCTGGCTTGCCCATACAGGCGGAGAATAAGCGGCGCACCTTCGAATGAACAGAACATGATGGTCATTCTGGGATTTTGCTGAACATGGGCGGAAGTCTCATTCCCGCTGCCAGTCAGGTTCAGCCAAACCACACGGTTATTATTCAACACACGCAATGTATCCATGCCCTTGGGAGACACACTGACCCTGCTGTCAGATGTGGCCGTTCCAACGAAGAATATTTTCTGCTCCGCAATGAATTGTTTGTGCTTATCCGAAATTTCCTTATAAATCTGGCCCATATCAACCCCGGCGGTAATGTTTAAAGGTTTTATGCTGTTGTACTGAAGCTCAACAAGATCGCTGTCAGTGCAATAATAATGCAAGACGGCGGTATTCGCGCCCTTCATTCTTCTCAATCAATTTCCGGCGCATTGAACTCTTTGTGTTGAATCTGGGCGCACAATCAAATATTTCGGTAAAATATTCGGCTGCGAGCTAATTGTGGCAAGCGCTTCGTTAAGGCGATTATCAATTATGAAAATACACGAATATCAAGGGAAGGAAATCCTGCGCCAATTTGGCGTGCCCACACCGCGTGGGGTGGCATGCTTCAGTGTCGATGAGGCGGTGTCCGCGGCAAAGCAGTTGGGCGGTAATGTGTGGGTGGTTAAGGCGCAGATACATGCCGGGGGACGCGGCAAGGGAGGCGGAGTAAAAGTGGCGAAGTCGCCGGATCAAGTGCGCGAATACGCGAACCAGATTCTGGGCATGCAACTGGTGACGCACCAGACCGGACCAGAGGGGCAGAAGGTCAGGCGCTTGCTGATCGAGGAAGGCGCACAGATCGTCAAGGAATATTACGTCGGCATGGTGATCGACCGCAGCAAGCAGCGCGTGGCGTTGATGGCAAGCAGCGAAGGCGGCATGGACATCGAGGAAGTCGCCGCGCATACGCCGGAAAAAATCCACAAGGTATGGATTGATCCTGTGAAGGGCTTGACCGATGCCGAGGCGAACGATGTGGCGCGAAAGATAGGTGTTCCCGACGCGGCGCTGTCCGAAGCGCGCGCTTGCCTGCAAGGCTTGTATCGGGCATTTGTCGAGAAGGATGCGATGCTGGCAGAAATCAACCCGCTGGTGCTGACTGGTGATAACCACGTACGGGCGCTGGACGCAAAGTTTAACTTTGATAGTAATGCGTTGTACCGCCGTCCAGAAATCGTCGCGATGCGCGATCTGGACGAAGAAGACCCCGCCGAAGTCGAGGCCTCAAAATTCGACCTCAGCTACATCTCGCTGGATGGTGACATCGGCTGTCTGGTGAACGGCGCCGGGCTGGCGATGGCAACCATGGACATCATCAAACTGTACGGCGGCAGCCCGGCGAATTTCCTCGACGTCGGCGGCGGCGCCGACAAGGAAAAAGTCACTGAAGCGTTCAAACTGATGCTGAAGAACCCCAAAATCAAAGCCATCCTCGTCAACATCTTCGGCGGCATCATGAAGTGCGACGTGATCGCCGAGGGCGTGGTGGCAGCGGCGCGCGAGGTACACCTGAGCGTGCCATTGGTGGTTCGCCTGGAAGGAACAAACGTGGATATCGGCAAGAAGATTCTGGCTGAATCCGGCCTGCCGATCATTTCCGGCAACGATATGGCAGATGCGGCGCAAAAAGTCGTGGCCGCAGCAAAGGGGAAATAAAAAATGTCCATACTCATTAATAAAAACACCAAAGTCATTACCCAAGGTATGACCGGCAAGGTTGGCCAGTTCCACACTTTCCATTGCCGCGCTTATGCGAACGGTGCAAATTGTTTTGTCGCCGGAGTAAATCCGAAGAAGGCAGGCGAAAATTTCGATGGCGTGCCGGTTTACGCTTCGGTGATGGACGCCAAGAAAGCCACCGGCGCGACCGTGTCGGTGATCTACGTGCCGCCTTCAGGTGCTGCCGCCGCTATCGACGAGGCGGTCGAAGCCGATCTGGATCTGGTGATCTGCATCACCGAAGGAATCCCGGTGCATGACATGCTGAAAACGCGCTACAAGATGCAAGGCAAGCGCACAATCCTGATCGGACCGAACTGCCCGGGGTTGATTACGCCGGACGAAATCAAGATCGGCATCATGCCGGGACACATCCACAAGAAGGGGCGCATCGGAGTGGTGTCGCGCTCGGGCACGCTGACTTACGAGGCGGTCGGGCAACTCTCCGCGCTCGGCATGGGCCAGTCTTCCTGCGTGGGCATCGGCGGCGACCCGATCAACGGGACGAAGCATATCGATGTGATGAAGCTGTTCAACGACGACCCGGATACTGACGCGGTCATCATGGTCGGCGAGATCGGCGGCAGCGATGAGGAAGAATGCGCGCGCTGGATCAAGGGCAACATGAAAAAACCGGTGGTCGGTTTCATCGCTGGCGTTACCGCGCCCGAAGGCAAGCGCATGGGACATGCCGGTGCGATCATCTCCGGCGGGCAGGGCGGTGCGAATGACAAGCTGGCGGTAATGGAAGAATGCGGCATCCACATCACGCGCAACCCGGCAGAGATGGGACGCGTAATGCAGAAGGTTCTGAAGGGCTAAGCAATACCGTAAAGCCAAGGCAAGCAGCGAACACAATTGATGTATAGAAGCTGCTTGCCCACTCACGGGATCTTCTTTTCCCCCAAGCGTGGAAAACCGGTCAGGTGCAGGGCCAATTTGGTATAATGCGACCATTTATGGCAGATACAGCAGCAGATAAAGTCCAGTTCTCATCTCTCAACCTCGACGCGCAGATTCTGCGGGCCATTGAGGAAGAAGGTTACACTGAGCCGACTCCCATTCAGGCGCAGGCCATTCCGCAAATTCTGGCAGGACGCGACCTGATGGCGATGGCGCAGACCGGCACCGGCAAGACGGCCGCCTTCACGCTGCCATTGTTGCAGCGCTTGCTGCCGCATGCCAGCAACAGCGCCTCCCCGGCACGACACCCGATTCGCGCGCTGATCCTGGCTCCGACGCGGGAACTGGCGATACAGGTCGAAAAAAGCGTAGAAACCTACTCGAAGCATGTTCAGCTGCGCTCCACGGTGGTATTCGGCGGCGTCGACATCAGAACGCAAAAACCGGCGCTGGCGAAAGGTGTGGAAATTCTGGTGGCAACCCCAGGCCGCCTGCTGGATCACGTCGAAAGCCGCAACCTGTTACTCAATCAGGTGCAAATACTGATTCTGGACGAAGCGGATCGCATGCTGGATATGGGCTTCATGCCTGACCTCAAACGCATCCTCATGCTGCTGCCCAAACAGCGCCAGACGCTGCTGTTCTCGGCCACGTTCTCCGACGACATCAAAAAGCTCGCGCAGGATTTTCTCGCCAACCCCGTCACGGTCGAAGCGGAACGCCGCAACACGGCCGCAGAAACCGTCAAGCAATCCGTTCTGATGGTGGACCAGGACAACAAATTCGACGTGCTGGCCGACCTGCTTCGCACTCGCGGGATTGGCAGCCAGGCGCTGATCTTTACCCGCACCAAGCTGACCGCAGCGCGGTTGGCGCGCAAACTGGATCGTGAGGGCATACCCGCCGATGCCATCCACGGCGACAAGACCCAACTTGAGCGCATCAAGGCGCTGGACGCGTTCAAGGAAGGCAAGATAACCGCGCTGGTGGCAACCGACGTTGCCGCACGCGGACTGGATATCGACCAGTTGCCGCTGGTGGTCAACTATGAACTGCCGACCAACGCCGAGGATTACGTCCATCGCATCGGACGCACTGGCCGCGCAGGCGCCAGCGGCGAAGCCATATCGCTGGTGGATGGCGAAGAAGAGCGGCGACTCGTGGAAATCGAGAAATTACTCAAACGCGAATTTCCGCGCGAAAAGGCGAGAGTTTCATCCGCCCCGCATACAACTCCGAGCCATCGCCCCGCAAGGCCATCAACCCCGCATCACGGAAAGAAACCGGCACCGAAAGATGAATGGTTCATGAAGCCGTACGAACCGTCCCAGGCCGCCCCAAAAGCTGAGGAACAGCCATCTTCAACCCCGGACAAACCAAAGAAGCAAACCGCCGCGCTGCTGACCAGGAAGCCGGTTAATCACTAGTCCCTGTCCCGAACCTGCAAGTATCAAGAATCAGAATCTCATTGTGATTTACGCGTCAACCGTGTTGATGCAAACCGGTGCTTGATGCAAGATGCCGATGCATGGCTTCGATGCGAGCCAGTGCCGATAGTCACCCCTTGAAGATTGGAGGAGCCGCATGTTGCGAAATTTCAAGCTGATTCTGGCCGCTCTTATTATTGCCGGACTGCAATCCGGAGCGTTCGCTCAAACTTCCATTGCACTGCCTTGCCAGAACGACGACAAGAAATGCGCTACCGAGCTGCGCTCGCAAAGCCCGATCAAGAAAATGTCGTACTGGAAATCCGCGTTCAAAAAACCCGTGGAAAAAAGGGTAGGCAGCGCACCCGACGAATTGGTGGCTTACCTGAATCTAGACAACATCGTTGGCGGATTTGCCAACAGACCGCAAGCCGCCACGCCACCGGAAGATTTTCTCAAAGACGTAAACGATGCGATTGCTGAATTGCCCGAGCAAGTAAAGCGGCTCATCTCAAAAAAATTGGCGGGCATCTACTTCGTAAAAGACCTGGGTGGAACCGGCTACACCGATTTTATCAATAAGGGCATATTTGGCCCCAACGCCGGCTTTATCGTGCTGGATATCGATGTGCTCTCGAAAAGCACGGCCAATGCATGGGCAACATGGAAAGAGCGCTCGCCATTTATTGCGGATCCCCAATACCGGCTGGACGCCACTATCGAAGCCAGCGGACAGGATAACCGCAAGAACGAAATTCAATATATCCTGCTGCACGAGCTGGGGCATATCCTTTCATTGGGTGAGAAAATCCACCCGCAATGGGGGCAATCAAAAAATAAAATCTCCCTCGATCGGTATCCGTTTGCCATGCTTTCCTGGCAAAACGGAGATCAAAGCGACAGTCGATACATTAGCCAGTTCGAATCACAATTCCCGCTGCGAAAAGATACCGTGTATTACTTCGGCGCGAAGCTGAATGGTAATCAGATGGCCGGGGTTTATGACCAGCTCGAAAATACCAATTTCCCGACACTCTATGCGGCCACCAGCCTGGAGGATGATTTTGCGGAATCGTTTGTCAGCTACGTGCACACTGTGATGCTGAAACGCCCGCTGGAAATACGCATCTACCACGACGGCCAGATCGTGAAAACCTATAAATCCTGTTGGGAAGAAAAGCGGTGCGCTACGAAACGAAAATTTCTGGAAGAGTTTCTGAAATTGCGTTAGCACCAATCTCGCTCACTAAGAGCACCTCAAAAAATTCAGATTTCGTCATTCCGGCGAAGGCCGGAATCCAGTATTTTCAATAAACTGGACACCGGCCTCCGCCGGTGTGACGAATTATAAAATTATCCTTAAGAAATTTTCGTTCGCCCTGAGCCGGGCGAAGGGTCACCACGAAGAGCAGCCGTGTCGCTGACCCAGAACCGCAGCTAGCCGGCATCACCCGCCCTTCTTCAACCGCTCGATCTCCCGCCGGTCACGCTTGGTTGGCCTGCCCTTGAAATGGAAAGGCTGCGGCAACGCCTTGTTGTGGGCTGCGATAGTTTCCCGCCGTTGACGGCTCTCTTCGGTCTCGCGATACAGCTTTTGGGCCTCGGGTGCGGAACCGCGTTTATTCGACAGTGCCAGCACATCAACGACGAACTGAACCTGCCCGATGCGGATGTCCAGCCTGTCTCCCACCGCCACTGCCTTGGCCGGTTTGACGCGCGCCTCGTTGACCAGCACCTTGCCGCACTCAACCGCATCGGAAGCCAGTGAACGCGTCTTGAAAAAACGCGCAGCCCAAAGCCACTTGTCGATGCGGAATTTATTTTCGGTGTCGTTGTCGAAATTCATGTCAAAGGTGAATCCGGAAAATTGGCGCAAGTGGTTATTGTATTACCTTGGCCTTCCTTCATGATGACGTAGCTAATACGTAATTGAGGATTGCAGAGAATGCTTCGAAATGTGGACTCGATGTGTCGCTCATTTCATGGTGGAGTGCTATCATTTGTATTGTTCCGCGTGGCTTGCGGCGGAAGTAGGCAAGCTAAAACAATTTCAATATGGCGGGCGTCAATGCGGGGTTTTTTTCTGGGACTGATTCCGTGAGTTAACTTGATAAGCGCCGCTGGAGTAGGGCGGCGTACCCTGCAATTCTGGAGGTATCTGATTTGAGAATCGGCGTTATTGCATGCGACATCATGAAGCTTGAGCTGGACAAGCTCTTAAGCAAAACCCCCGGCATCACCGAGGTCATCTATCTTGAGGCGGCGCTCCACAGCACTCCGAAAAAGATGAAAGAGTCCGTCCTGGAAAAAGTGAAGACCATCAAGGACAAGGTGGATGTGATCTTCCTCGGCTACGGCTATTGCCAATCGCTGAAAGGGATAGAGGCCGAGATCGACATACCGGTGGTGCTGCCGCAGATGGAAGACTGCATCCAGATATTCATGACGCCGGAAAAACATCACGAAGCGACCCGCAAAGAAATCGGGACGTGGTTCATGAGCCCCGGCTGGGCGGAGCGCGGGGCCGAAATGGTCATCAAGGGAAACCATCTGGACAGGGTAGTGAAATACGGCAAAGACCCGATAGAAATGGCCAAGAGAATTATGTCTGCCTTCCGGATCGGGCTTTACATCGACACCGGGGTGGGAAACGACGACCACTACATCGGCAAAGCAAACGAGGTTTGCGACATCTTCTCGCTGACGCTGGAGAAGACAACGGGAACTACCGCGGTGCTGGAAGAACATCTGGAAAAAGCCCAGAAGATCGCCGCACAGGCGGCAGCAGCGCGGGCAACCGAATAACAGACGTCACGGGCTAGTGGATTAATTGAGATGAAAACTACGGTAGTGTGCGGATTACTTGGTTCAGGAAAGACCACGTTCATCCGGAACTTCGTGGCCGACAGGTCTGACAAGACCGGCAAGCCAGGAAAAACGGTAGTACTCGTCAATGACTTCGCGAAGGCAGGCATCGACGGCGAGATATTCTCCGCAGGCGATATCGAATCGGTGGAGCTACCGAGCGGTTGCATCTGCTGCACCCTCAAGCTCGACCTTGTCACGTCCATCCAGAGCATCGTGGCGCAATTCTCGCCCGAGCACTTGCTGATCGAGCCGAGCGGTGTGGCCTCGCCGTCGGGCGTACTGGAGGCAATCGAAAGTGCCGGCACCGGCTCCGCCTCGGTCATCGGCATCGTCGACTCCACGGAGTTCGCGGAGCTCTACGAATCGGAAATGTACGGAACCTTCTTCGAGGACCAGATCGTGAACTCCGATGTTATCCTGGTGAACAAGACCGACCTCGCAAGCCCGTCAGCCATCGACGCCGCCGAACGCCTGATCAGCACCGTCAACCCCCGGGCCATCCTGTTCCGCACAGTCAATGCCAAAATCGACATACCCCTGCCGGACGCACCAGTGCAGCGCATGATCGTTGCTGGCAACAGCCATCTAAAATTTGAAACATATTCCTTCCCGCTTGCGGACCAGATGGAGTTTGCTTTGGTGCAACAAATATTCGATGAACTTTCACGCGGTAAGTTCGGGCATGTGGCGCGAGCGAAGGCGCTGGTCAGCACAACGAACGGCCCGTATCGCTTTGATATCACCTTCGGGAAAACAGATTCTGTACGCTTCGATAAGGACGTTGCGGCAGGCAGGCTGGTAGTCATTGGGGAAAGTCTGGATGACACGGGAATCGGTCAGGCGCTACGATTAACGTGAAACTCGCGTAGCGTGTAATAGCTCAACCTTGACCTGACACATACTGTCAGATTGCAGCTTCTGTTATTGCCCAATCACACCATGCAGTTTGGAATCACGCTGAACGAATGCTGCATGTCGTGACTACGGTGTGGTTCATACATTCACCGCACGCATCCTGTCAATCTTCTCGATAACAGCCTGATAGAGATCATGGTCGGAATCGGGGTTATTGCGGTCTGGATGGTGGGCGCTACGGATCTTTCTTAGTTCAGTCATATCGTCTGGCAGGTCATGTACCTTGGTTACCCGGTCACCGTTTTTGACCATCACGCGCTGAAGCTCAGCCTCTGCGCCTTCGCGTGTGTCAAATAACTTCTTGCTGCCAAGACGCCAACCATCTGGATTTTTGCGTGGGGATAGCTTTTCCTTACCATCAAACCAGATCCATTTACCGGTATCGGGATCCTGTTCAAAACGAATGGTGGTGATGGCGTAGGTGTAAACGGGCGGCTCGATTTCCTTGGCAAATAGCTTGATGATCTTGCCGACAGTCCCCACCGTCGCAAGGTAATACGCGCCTGCCTCATGCGGCAAAAACGCGCTGCTGAGCGTTAGTTCAGGCTTGCGGTCGTTACTTGCTGAATTCATTGCAGCCATGCGGCTGAGTGCTTTGCGTTGTGCGTTGGTCACTGGTATTGCTCCATATATTAGTTAAAACCGACTGACCCCTTGCTGAAGGGATCACCCGCTGGACTCCTGGTCTGCCAAAACATTCGACTCGATCATTCTTGCGCCCGAGTCGTTCTTGAACTCATCGTCGCCGGCGGTCAGGGACTGATCCGCTCGAAAAAACAAAAGGCCACCTCAAAGGATGGCCTGATCGCTTGTTATGCCTGGCTCCCCGAGTAGGCTTCGAATCTACGGCCTGCGAATTAACCGTCGTATTCCTGAGCCACCACTGGGGCGTCAATCAATTAAATCAATTAAATCAGTTGCATAATTATACTGCACCTGATGTAAATATGCTGCATATTACCAAGTCTAGTGAACAGAAACTCGACAACGTTTTATCTAATGCTCACTAATCGGCCAAAGCAGGCGTTACGTGGTGGCCAGAAGTGCGACCGCTTTGCTATACGAAGCAGACTATGATGACTTTGCCACTGTTCATCTTGAGCACCTCAAAAGTGCGATACTTACGACAGACTATAAGTAATCGCCTCGCCTTGGAGAATCTATGACACAAAGAGCCGTTTTTGCATCGCTGGTAGACCGTATCTTTGGAAACGGGTCAACCACATTTGATATTACCGTAGCACAATCCAACAATGTCATTGGCGCACTGTCTCATCCGACCGACTTCACCGCATTCAAGAAGAACTTCGAGGCGCGGCTGCAACGGTTAAATGCTGCAGTCCTAATCGATGCGAGTCTGCGTAAAGAAGTCCTTGCTGCGGTGAACCGAATCGCGGATGCTGGCTGGGACGGCGCCTACGCCGAACTGGCTGCTCTCGGAACGGACTTAGTCGGCTCTTCGTTAACGTAAAGGTACAAAGGGGTCGTGTTCGAAATACTTTTCCGGCTTATGCCGCAGCATGCTGATCTGGCTCTACCGAGAGTTTCATGCCCACGGCTTTCAGTACAGCAAGCAGCGTTTTCAGTGTCGGGTTGCCCTTGGCGGAGAGTGTTCGATACAGTGATTCGCGGCTGATCCCAGCTTCAGCCGCAACTGCCCCAAGGCCGCCATACGCTTCCGCAACGGTGCGCAGTGCGAGTGGTCAAAGGGGTCGTGTTGCATTGTTTTATGCCGCCTTTCGCCCAAGCCCCTCTGCCACGAGTGCCAGCACCAACGTGTTCAAACTGACGCCTTCTGCCTTGGCGCGCTCCGCTAATTTGGCGTGGACGGACTTGGGCAGGCGCGTTACAAATTTGCCGGATACTTCAGGCACGGTGTCTGGGCGGTAAAACGGTTCGGGAATTTCTTTGTCGGCATCTTTGCGCGCAGACACCCAAGCCTTGAACGCATCCTTGCCGTTTGCAACCGCTTCGGCTTCGGTCTCTCCATCCGACATGCAGCCGGGTAGATCGGGAAAAGTGATCAGGAAACCCCCGCCATCCTCTTTGGGAATCTGGCTGATAACATGAGAATATGCCTCGAAGGGATAAGGCGGTCTGACAGTTTTTATTTTCTTGATGGTCGCAGTGGTCATTTCTTTAACTCCTTCACGATATTTACCAGTAACAGGAACTGGCGGATATACACGGGTTTGATGGGGCGGTGTGCTGGCACAGTGACATCCATTTCCACTTTCGTAAAACTGAACACGTGATGACTGCCGCCGTTGTTCCTGCATTCGATGTTGAATTGTCTGGCAACAACCAGCAGGTCGTCGATGTGCCAATCGCGCGGGTTGTTGCGCATGGCATCCAGTATTTTTGCCCGCTTGTTCATGCTTAATAGTATCTTATCTGATACTACGCATCAATCGGATTATAGTGGGTTCCGCAGTCTCACTGAATTGCTACCACTGGAAATTAATAAAACCGTCCCCATTTCACTTCACATGCCGGATCAACTTTCCAAACCAATTTGCGCGGAGGTCTTTTATGCCGTCACGTGACCCGATCAACTGGATGTGGGCTGAGGCTTTGCAGTTTCTGAATCAGGCTGAGCGGATGCAGCGGCAGTTTTTCCGCCTCGACTATCCGCGTGGCGCGCGCGTGGCGTGGCAGCCGCCTGTGGACGTGTTCGAGGACGAGCGCGAGTTTGTGGTCGTCGTCGCGCTGCCCGGTGTGTCACCCGCCAATGCCGAGGCGAAGATCGAGGGGCGCACGCTGCTGATCCGCGCCATGCGCCGGGTAGCGCTGCAGGATCGCCACTGCTCGATTGAGCGGCTGGAGATTCCCCACGGTTACTTCGAGCGGCGTCTTGTGCTGCCGCAGATTCGGCTTGAACTGGACTCGCAACAATGGAGCGATGGCTGTCTTGTACTTACCATAAGGAAGATGAGATGAACGCGATGACCGAAAAAGAGGATACCCGCAACCCTGCGCAGGCAGAGGGCAATACGCCCGCATTCGCCGCGCATGGCGAATCTGCGGCCAGCACGGCGCACGAGGCAGCAACGCATACCGCGAAGCCGCTACCCGAGGATGCGCTGATCATCCTGCCGGTGCGCAACATGGTGCTGTTCCCCGGCGCGCTGGTTCCGATCACCATCGGCCGCACCCGTTCGCTTGCCGCCGCCCAGTTCGCGGCCCGCACACAGCGCCCGATCGGCGTGCTGCTGCAGCGCAAGGGCGAGGTCGAAGAGCCGGGTCCCGACGACCTGCATTGGGTCGGCACAACCGCCAACGTGCTGCGTTATGTAACCGCTCCCGACGGCGCGCACCATGTCGTCTGCCAGGGCGAGGAGCGTTTCCGCGTGCTGCAGTTCCTCGACGGCTACGACTTCCTCGTCGCGCGCGTGCAGCGCATCGCCGACACCTCGCAGGACAACAAGGAGATTGAAGCGCGGGCGC
The DNA here is from genome assembly GCA_023259055.1 of Nitrosomonadales bacterium. GTDB lineage: Bacteria > Pseudomonadota > Gammaproteobacteria > Burkholderiales > Gallionellaceae > Gallionella. Next base: position 42,205 of record JAHFQZ010000007.1, on the reverse strand, counting down.
TGACATTGAAGCAGCGCGCCATCGAAATCCTCGAGATGCTGCCGCAGGAAATACCGCAGGAAATGGTCAACAGCCTGCAGTCCGTTGACTCGCCGACGCGACTGGCGGATATCATTGCCATGCTGATGGACGCCACCGTCGAAGAGAAGCAGTCGTTGCTGGAAACTTTCGATCTGCGCACCAGGCTCGACCGCCTGCTCGAAATTTTGTCGCGCCGTGCCGAGGTGCTGCGCATCTCGCAGGAAATCGACCAGCGTACCAAGCAGTCGATCGGCGAGAAGGGCCGCGAGCACCTGCTGCGCGAACAGCTTCGCACCATCCAGAAGGAGCTTGGCGAAGGCGATGAAGGCGCAGCCGAACTGGAGGAAGTCGCAAAGGCCATCGCCGATGCCGGCATGCCCGAAGAGGTCGAGAAACAGGCGCTGAAGGAACTCAAGCGATTGCAGCGCATGTCCGAATCGGCAGGCGAATACGCGATGGTGCGCACCTATCTCGACTGGCTCACCGAATTGCCATGGACGGCGCCCGATGCATCGGCGATCGACATCAATGAGGCGCGCCGCACGCTCGACCAGGATCATCACGGGCTGGAGAAGATCAAGAAGCGCATCCTCGAATACCTCGCGGTGCGCAAGCTCAACCCGCAGGGCAAGGCGCCCATCCTCTGCTTCGCCGGTCCGCCCGGCGTGGGCAAGACCTCGCTCGGCCATAGCATCGCGCGCGCCACCGGACGCGAGTTCGTGCGCGTGAGCCTGGGCGGCGTGCATGACGAGGCGGAGATACGCGGCCATCGCCGTACCTACATCGGCGCGCTGCCGGGCAACATCATCCAGGGCATGAAAAAGGCCGGCACGCGCAACGTGGTGATGATGCTCGACGAAGTGGACAAGCTCGGCGCCGGCGGCTTTCACGGCGACCCGTCATCGGCGCTGCTCGAAGTGCTCGACCCCGAGCAGAACAGCACTTTCCGCGACAACTACCTCGCGGTGCCCTACGACCTGTCGTCGGTGCTGTTCGTGTGCACCGCCAATGTGCTCGACACCATCCCCGGCCCGCTGCGCGACCGCATGGAGATCATCCAGTTGCCCGGCTACACCGCGCAGGAAAAGCTGCAAATCGCGCATCGCTACCTGCTCGACCGCCAGCTCTCGCGCAACGGCCTGCTGCCGGCGCAGTGCGAGATCACCGAGGCCGCGCTGACCAGCATCATCGAGGACTACACGCGCGAGGCCGGAGTGCGCAACCTCGAGCGCGAGATCGGCTCGGTATGCCGCCATGTCGCGCTGCGCATCGCCGCAGGCGGAGTGGAACACATCACCATCGACGCGGCCGACCTGCCGGCCATACTCGGCGCCCAGAAGTTCGAGGCCGAGATCGCCATGCGAACCGCCGTTCCCGGCGTTGCCACCGGGCTGGCGTGGACGCCGGTGGGCGGCGACATCCTCTTCATCGAAGCGGCGCGCATGCCCGGCAACGGCAAGCTTATCGTCACCGGCCAGCTCGGCGATGTGATGAAGGAAAGCGTGCAGGCAGCCTTGTCACTGGTGAAGGGGCGCGCGGCGGAACTGGGAATCGATGCGGAGACGTTCGATAAATCCGACATTCACATCCACGTGCCCGCTGGCGCAACGCCCAAGGACGGCCCAAGTGCCGGTGTCGCGATGTTCACTGCGCTCGCCTCGCTGCTCACGCAGCGTCCAGTGCGCAGCGACGTGGCGATGACCGGCGAGATCAGCCTGCGCGGCCTGGTGCTGCCGATCGGCGGCGTGAAAGAAAAAGTGCTCGCAGCGCTACGCGCCGGCATCAAGACCGTGATGCTTCCCGCCCGCAACCGCAGGGATATGGAAGACATTCCCGCCGAGGCCAGGGAGAAGCTCGAGTTCGTGTGGCTGGAACATGTGGATGACGCGCTGAAGGTGGCGTTGTCGGCAAAGGTTGAAACGAAGGGGTGAATATTCCGGTGTTACCTTGATTCAGTGAGATAAACCCCCGGCTATGCCGGGGGGCTCAGAAGGGTTTGACCTATGCGGCAGCCTTGCTCTGGAATGTTGTTTGGAACTGCTGCATACCCCCTTTGAAAAAGGGGGGCGAGGGGGGATTTGCAGTCAGTGGTGTGCAATTCAGGCGTTCTCAAATCCCCCTGATGGAACTACTAGCCATTCGACTAGGCTGTCAAAATACGACAGCCAAGTCGCTGGTTATCATTCCCCCTTTTCTAAAGGGGGATGCGAAGATTGCAGCCGCCTTCAGGCGGTTCACGGTTTAATCGCCCCTTTGTCATTGATGCGTAATTTGACGCATTTCCTCCAATCGTGGAAAATACTCACACCGTTCGGTTCGACGAAACGGAACACGGTGCAAATCCGTGGCGGGCCCGCCGCTGTATCCGGGGACGGACGTTGCAAGGTTGCAAGACCAGCCACTGGCGGGGATCACCCCGACGGGAAGGCGCAATGATCCGGCTGATCCGGTAGCCAGAAGACGTGTCGAACCGATTCGGAGTCCAGGAAATGGCTCCGGCTGACTGTATGCATGCGCGTGCAGTCAGCCGGAGCCATTTTGTTTTTTACCATTCGAAATATCACGAGGAGCAGATCATGACACAGACCGTTAAAACGCAACAAACAAGCCAGACCGCAGCAGCCAGCACACAACCGGCTGCACCAACCATCGCTATCCGCAAGAGCTGCAATCCGGACGGCATCGGCCTTTCGCACTATGTGCTGATGGACAAGAAAGCGGCCAAATGACCGCTGCTGTCTTGAGCCGGGGCGGTGCCGCCCCGGCATTTATTCCGGTGGACATCGGCCATGATGTCTACGCCGCCGTCACCGACCCGAACTCCGCCTTCTGGGCGCTGGTCGACAAGACGCGCATTCAGGAAGAGATCGCTGCCGGCCCGCTGCTCGACAGCTATCGCGCCAAGGCCGACAGCTTCGCCCGTGAACTGCACGCCCTGCGCTTCGAACTGAAACCGTCCGGCGTATACCTGAATCCGACCGAACGCTGCAACCTTAACTGCACCTACTGCTACCTGCCCGGCGAGCAGCGCAGCGGCGGCAGCCACATGCCGCCCGAAATGCTGAACGCCTCGCTCGGCAAGCTGCGCGATTACTTCCGTTCGGTGATGCCGGAAGGGCGCAAGCCGCGCGCCATTTTCCACGGCGCGGAGCCGCTGATGAACAGAGAGGCGGTGTTCGCCGCCATCGATGAGTTTTCCCAAGATTTTGTTTTCGGCCTGCAAACCAACGGCACGCTGCTCGACGATGCAGCGCTGGAATTCCTCACTTCGCGCAACGTCAGCATCGGCCTGTCGCTCGACGGTCCCTTCGCTAGCATCACCGATGCCACGCGCAAAACCTGGGGCGGCAAGAGCGTGCATAACAAGGTGCTGGTGGCGATGGAAAAACTGAAAGGCTACGGCTCATGGAGCGTGATCACCACCTGCACAACCGAAAACCTGCCCTACCTGACGCGGATGGTCGAACTGTTCCACGCCAGCGAAGTGCCGACCTGCATGCTCAATACGGTGCGCTGCACACTGCCCGGCGCGCGCGGCGTAAAGCCGTCCGACGGCGATTTGGCCAAGGCCTTCTTCGTCGCCATGGATCGCACACACGAACTGTATCGCGAAACAGGGCGCAAGCTGATGGTCGCCAATTTTGCCAATATCCTGATCGGGATTCTTGCACCGACGGCACGGCGATTGATGTGCGATATCTCGCCCTGCGGCGGCGGTCGCGCCTTTTTCGCGCTGGCGGCAGATGGTGGCCTGTACCCGTGCAGCGAGTTCATCGGCCTGCCGCGTTTCAACGGCGGCAATCTGCTGGCCGAAGGCGGGGTTGAAGCGGCACTGACCTCCGCCGCTTTCCGGACTGTGACGACGCGCGATGTCGATACCTTCAGCCCCTGTGGCGACTGCGCGATCCGCCATTTCTGCGGCTCGCCTTGTCCTGCCGAGGCATACGAAATGAACGGTGGCATGAAGAAGACCGGTGCCTTTTGCGACTTCTACAAGGAGCAGGTCAATTACGCCCTGCGCTTGGTCGCCGACGGCAAGGCCAACGACTACCTTTGGGATGGCTGGGACGAGGATACGGAAACGGTATTCGATCTGGCGATGTAACAAGGAAGCTATCTTTGAATCTCGGATACCGCTTGGCCGGTCTTGCGCTGGTCGAGCGGATATTTGATAGCGGTGAACTTGACGCTCGCCACAGCCAGTTTGGGGTGTGATTCAGACCAATCCGCTTGCCGTCCAGGACAGTAGCGCAGCCAACGGGAGTGTCGCCAGCCAGGACAGCATAATCTGGCTCAATGTCGTCCAATCCAGTGTCTGTGCACGCATACCGACCCCGGCAATGGAGCCGACCGAGACATGTGTGGTGGAAACTGGCACCCCCAGCTTGCTGGCGAACAGTACCAGCATTGCAGTAATAAAATTGGCAGCCAGTCCTTGACCATGATCCATGCGCGTCACGCGATGGCTCATACGTTCCGCAACTTTCTTTGCAAAACCGATTCCGCCCAACGCCATTACGACGGACAGCAGCAAGATGGAGGTTTGTGCATCGATCAGCCTGGATGCGATAAGCAGGGCCGCTATTTTCGGCGTGTCGTTCACGCCGCGTGCAAAACAGATCGCCATGGCGGACAGAATGTGCAGCTTGTCCAGCCAGTTGTTAATCGAGAAACGCGAAATGACCGGCAACGAGTCGCAATCCTTGTCGCGCGCTATCACAAGCCCCGGAGCCAATACGCTTTGCAGTGCAGCACCGCCGGTTGTGATGGCGGCAGAAATTTCCGGCTGGATCACGCACACACAATCCTTTTCTATCGAACGCAAACGAAACGCCGAATAAGCCAATGCGCCCAGAATAGCTGCCAGCAATGGGCTGACCAGCAACGGCAGCAGGAACGTTTGCATCAATCTGCCGAGTTGTACGCCGCTCTCGGCTTGCGCAAGGCCTGCGCCGATCAACCCCCCGATCAGTGCGTGAGTAGTGGAAACCGGATAGCCCAAGCGCGTTGCGAGGAAAATGGTAACCGCCGCACCGCATGATACGCTCAGGATAAAGAGGGGCGTGTTGACTACTGCGTCCGCAACCAGTCCTTTACCGGAAAAGTTTTGCACCAGTGTTTCGGCAAGAAACAGGGCAGCAAAACAACCAGCCACCGTAGCCAATGTAGCCAACGTGAGTGCCTGGCGATAATTCAGCGTATCCGACCCCCAGATGGTCGCGAACCCCTTGAAGTTGTCGTTCGCTCCATTGCTGAAGGCAAGAAACAGGGCAGCCATAACTATCAGCCATTCCATTTTCTATTTCCCTGCGGTTATTTGATTGCAGTGAACTTGACGCTCACCACTTTGCCTTGTACGCCGTTCAAGTCATCCGCAGCCGGGGCAGGGGTGTATTCCTTGCCGGGGCAGCACGCCATCCCGTCGAGTTCCGGATCGGAGAGGAGATGACGCGCGACGACTTTGATTTCGGTAAATCCCGCTTTTTTCAACGTATCCCAGTATTCGCTTTCCGGTATCGCGCCGCCGGTACAGCCCGCCCAGGACGCTTCCAGCCGCTCGCGCAACGCTGCGTCAATCGGCCCGGTCAGCATGATATCGGAGATGGCGAGCCGCCCGCCCGGTTTGAGAATGCGGAATGCCTCCCGGTAAACCGCGTTCTTGTCGGGGCACAGATTGATGACGCAATTGGAAATCGCCACATCGGCGCAGGCGTCCGGCAGCGTCGTGTTCTCCAATGATGCATGACGAAACTCGACGCTGCGGCCCGGCAAGCCGGCCTGCGCCACAGCCTCTTTCGCCTGTTCTATCATTGGCAGCGTGAAATCGACACCGTACACTTTGCCGCCTGCCCCCACTTTGCGCGCAGCCAGGATCATGTCAATGCCGCCCCCGCAGCCGAGATCGACGACGGCTTCACCCGGTTGCAGATTCGCGAAGCCGGTCGGGTTGCCGCAACCGCGCGAAAGATTTCGCGCAAGCTCCGGTACCGAGGAGAGCTCCGGCTCGCTGTAGATGGCCTGTTCATGCGCGCAGCAGGCCTTGACAGCCGGCTTGGTGCAACAGGAATCCTCGGTGTGGCCACCGGCTGATTCCGCGAATTTGCCATAGCGTTCCTGCACAACTTGATGGACTTCATCGGGTTTCATGACTCATCTCCTTTTGGTTTTTCTATCCTAAAAAACTCTGTCAGCCACAGAGAGCACAGAGGTCACAGAGGGGAAAACAAACGATTACAACTCGCGCCCCATCTTCCCTATGGGTAAGCACACGAAAAGTGGATATACCTCATCACTCTCTGTGTTCTCTGTGAGCTCTGTGGCTTGAACTGCTGTTCCTGGATTTAATTTGTCCGCGCTGTTGCCGCCTTTGCGGCGACCTTCTGGGTTATTTCCAAGTGCTCTTCCAGCACTGCGGAAGTTCCCGTCGTCTTCTCCAGCGTTAGCGAGAAGACGTCGCAAAACTCGTTCGACTTGCCGATATAGTAGTCGTCATTCCCCACACCGGTATCGATGAAGAGCCCACGCCGGTAGTGCGTGAAAAGTCTCTTGGCCATTTCCATCGGGTCTTTGCCGTACTTCACGACCCGGTCCAGATGGTTTTCCTTGATGACCATTTCGACTCCGATCTCCGCCCAGCCGGGACTCATGAACCAGGTACCGACCTCTTTGCGTATTGCTTCGCCATATTTTTTCGGTGTCATGAATATCTGGATGCAATCATCCATCTGCGGCATCACCACCGGTATGTCGATCTCGTCCTCTATCCCTTCCAGCGCATTGCAGAAACCGTAGCCGAGGAAGATCACGTCCACCTTGTCCTTGATGGCATTCACATTTTCCAGAATGGTCTCTTTCATCTTCTTCGGGTAGCAGTGGAGCGCCGCCTCGAGATAAACAATCTCGGTGATACCGGGGGTTTTGCTCAGGAGCTTGTCCAGCTCAAGCTTCATGATGTCGCATGCAACAACGCCGATTCTCATAGTCGATCACTCCGGGATTGCAGGGGATGCAGCCTGTTCTTCAGTTTACTTAATTCGCTATACGAAACCGGTTTCAAAATATGCTCCTCGAATTGACGCTTCATACGTAGGGCTGGCCGATGGCCATTGCGGTTATCTTGAATTCCAGGAAGACCGTTTTCCCCCAGCCGCTGGCGAGAGGGGCGGATCTTTCTTCGTTGTGCACGGTGATTTCCAGATTTTTTCCGCCGGTCTCGGTTGCATGGCGCTCCGCTGTTGCGCGCACAACCTGCTCGGCATAAGTAATTGCAGGTTCAACATCGTCGAAAACTTTGTGTTCATCTGGCGATACCACGGCAAAACCGACGGGGCGAAGCGGTCTCACGAAAACCTGCGCCATCGCCGTAACCCGGCCCGTAACAGCACCTGCAGCGTTGGCTACTTCGGCGTGTTCCGGCACCACCAGTTGCGCGCCGAGATCGCTTGCCACTTGGGGAAAATAGGCTTTCACGGGCGCGCCGACTGCCACCAGCGGTCTTTTCAGATTGAAGCGCGCCGCGATGCCACCGTTGTTGTTCAGACGGAGGAGGCCGCCGAGGAGTTCGCGGCTCTCGCGGGTGGGGAACGAGATGCCTTCTTCCGCCAGAGATTTTGCGGCAATATTGAATTTGAGCTTTGCGATTATTTCATCGAAGAACATCTCGATCAGTTTTTCCCTGTCCAGGCCGGTCTTGTTTCCATAAAATTTCATCGCCGCTTCGCAGGAGGTGCTATCCCAAAGCTGGAGTGCCCCTTTCACATGGAGCAGGTCGGTCGGCGTAAAGGAGACCTCGGCCACGAAACCGAGCTTCACGAACTGGTCTATGTTTACCGACGGCCCGGATATTCTTTCGACTTCGTTCCGGTGGAGCACTTTGCCTTCGAGCGCCTCCAGCATCAGCCGCTCGTATTTTCCGACCGCAAACGGAGGCATTTTCAACAGCGTGAAAAAATCCAGGTCGAGTTCCTTCAGTGCGGTGCCCTGTATGGCGGCCATCGCCCTCATGGCATCGTTCAGCGCCGGGTATTGGCTTGATGCCAGCGACAGCGGCACTACCCTGCGCGGGCCGATATGGATTTCATCCGCCGATTTCACGAGTATCCTGCTGTCGCCGCCGAGACCAGCGGTCCACATGTCGATCGACCGCACGCGCGTCCGCCATCCGCCGACTACCGCGCCGTTCTCGCTGGCGGCCGGGATCGCGCCGGTAATAACGCCGATGTCGGTGGTTGTTCCGCCCATGTCCACCACTACCGCGTCGTTCAGGCCGGTGAGCCAGCATGCGCCGATCACGCTTGCTGCGGGGCCGGAAAGGACGGTTTCGACCGGCCTGTTCCGCGCCGATTTTTCGCTGATCAGCGAGCCGTCGCCGCGCACCACCATCAACGGGGCATGGATGTTCTTTTCCGCCATGATCTGCATCACTGCGTCCAGCAGTTCGCCGATGACGGGGAGCAGGCTTGCGTTAAGCGCTGCCGTGACGGCCCGCTCCACCATGCCCACGCCGCTGGAAAGCTCATGGCCGCAGACGGCCGGATGGCCGCATTCCTTCGCGATCAGTTCCTTCAATTGCAGCTCGTGCGCAGAATTGTAGATGCTGAAATATCCCGATACTGCGAACGCGTCCACGCTGTCTTTCATGCGCCGGATCGCCTTGTGGGCAGCGTCGATATCGAGAGGTGCTACCTCGTCACCGCCGAGGTTGTGCGCTCCTCGGATGACGGCAACTTCCTCCGCCGGGATGTTCGCGGGAAGCTTGAAACTGTTTTCATCCGGCACGACGATGATCAGGCCGACCCGTGAGCCTTTCCCTTCCACGACGCTGTTGGTGGCCAGCGTGGTGGACAGCGACACCAGCTTCACGTCGGGGAACAGGCTGTTATCCAGCGCGGCAAGGGAATTCTGTATCCCGATGCGCAAGTCCTGCTTGGTGGTCAGCGCCTTTGCCTTGGAGACAAGACGCCGTTCGTTGAAATCGACAATGACGCTGTCCGTGAACGTGCCACCGGTATCAATGCCGATTCCGTATTTCATGCTGGTACTACGGTGGGGAATGAAAGGCACTTGGTGAACAGCTTGTCGTAATCCGGGAAACACGACAGCTCCGTATAGTCTATTTTCCGCGCGAGGCGCGCCGCCTCTTCCCGTTTTTCCTTCGAGAGCAGGCACAGGATGGCGCCGGATTTGGACGAGTTGCCGATGAGGCTGATGCGGTCGAGCAGTTCCATCGGAATCACACCCAGGCGCGCGAAGCTTTCCATGCGCACATGGAAACCGAATGCGCCTGCAATGTAAACGCGGTCGATGTCCTGCAGGCCGATGCCGAGCTCGCTTAACAGCGCCAATATGCCTGAAAGTATTGCGCCCTTGGCAAGCTGCACCTGGCGGATGTCCTTCTGCGTTATCGCGATCGGGCCATACCCTTTTTTGCCGGCGCTGAGCATGAAGCTCGCCGGGCCGTCGCCGCTTTGCAGCCTGTGCGCCCACGGCCGTGTATCTCCCGCTTGCAGTTTTACGAAGCGCCCGGATGGCTCGACCACGCCGGCTTTTATCAGCTCGCCCACAGCGTCGATGATGCCGCTGCCGCACAGTCCCACCGCGGGTCTGTCGCCGATCGTATGGACTTCCACATCATCGTTGATGAAAACTTTTTCAATTGCGCCGTTGGCCGCGCGCATGCCGCAGCTTATGTTCATCCCCTCCAGCGCCGGGCCTGCCGCGGTGGAACAGGAGCATATCTTGCCCTTTGAACTGAAGGCGATTTCGCCATTGGTGCCGATGTCGATGAATAGCGCTCGCTCGTCCTTGTCGGCCAGTTCCGCGCAGAGGATTCCGGCCACGATGTCTGCCCCGATATACGCGGAAACGGATGGCAGACAGTAGACTGTGCCGAAGGGCGAGATCGCGAGTCCCAGTTCCCGCGCCGGGACATCCACACCTTGCGAGAAGGCGGGAACGTACGGGGATTTTCCGATGCCCGACGGATCGACGCCGAGAAAGAAATGCATCATCGTGGAATTTGCCGCCACCGTTGTTTCGTAAATATTGTGCCGCTCAACTTCCGCATCTTTGCAGGCTTCGCCGATCAGCGTATCGATGCATTCCCGCACCATGCGGCTTAATTCATCAAGCCCGCCGGGATGTTCACGTACATGCTGGATGCGGCTCAATACGTCCAGGCCGTGGTTCTTCTGCGGGTTGATCATCGTGCACGCGGCCAATTCTTCGCCGGTGACAAGATTCACAAGGGAGACCACCACCGTGGTGGTGCCGATATCTACCGCCGCGCCGTAACAAAGAGAAGTAGTATCGCCGGGTTCGATGCCGACAAGGTCATCACCAGCCAACACAAGAGTTGCCTTGAACCCGCCGCTGCGCAACACGCCGGGAATCTGTTGCAGCAACGAGAGGGGGAGTCTTCCGCTAAAGCTGAGTCCGAGTGCCCGTTCAATCCGCGAAACGTCGTCAAGGTTGTCTTCCAGCTTCGGCTTTTCAAGCTCGATGTATTCCTTGCGGATGTTCGGATTAAGGCTGAACTCCGGCATGAGCCCTTCGGACAGGATGCGGTGTTTTTTTCCGCCGACTCCCAGCACCTGGTAGTCGGCCACGCCGGTGACCTTCAAGCGGCAGGCCAGCCTTACGCCCTGAGCAAGGTTTTCACCGCTGATATGCTTGATTTCTTCGGGGTGGGGCTCATCCACTCCGCCATCGACTAGCTGCACAAGACATTTGCCGCAGGTGCCTTTGCCGCTGCACGACGACTCAATATCGATAAAGGCGTCTCGCGCCACCTGCATGAGGCAGGAGCCAATATCGGCATCCACAATTTTATTTTGTGGCAGAAACCGGATTTCTACTTTGCCCATCGTCTGTCCTTGCGACCTGCTTAAAGTGCTACGGGTGTATGGACTTCAAGGGCGGCTCTGGAAAGCCCCTTGATATTCACAACCGGGGTTATGGGGCTGATGCCACAGGCCGGAGCGAGGATATCCACCCCGATTCGCAGGCACCGTTCGCCGTGTTTCGTGATGTCGTCCGGTGCGCCTTTTTCCAGCAGATAGGTGCTTACGTTCCCCATCGATACTTTGGCGGGGGCGAGCTCCTTGAGGGTATTTATGCTGACCATCGCATCCACGCTGATGGATTCGGAGGCAATCTCGGACAACAGGCTGCCGAGGCAACGCACATCGCCGCAGATATGCACGATGGACGGGATGCCGTGTTCTTCCCGGAAGTAATTCACCAGGATGTTTATGTACGGAATGGCAAACTCGGCAAAAGCCTTCTTGCCCAGTATCTCACCCGATGCCGATGGATCGGCGATGCAGATCACATCGGCGCCCGCTTCGGCCAGCGCATCACCAAACCGGATAAGGTTTTCGGTAACGAGCTCCATCAGCTTGTGGGCTTTCTGGCTGTCGGTAATCAGTCCCTTGTAAAAGACCAGCGGATCGATCAGGGAAGAGGCCAGGCTTACCGGGCCGGTGAGATTGGCGATGACTGGCGTTTCGGGTGCTTCTTTTTTCAATATCCGTATCGCGTCAGCGCAGACTTTCGCGCGTCCCTTGCCGGGGTCGATCGGCCGCAGGCGGGCAATTTCGTCGAGACGGCCAATCGCATACTCCGTGACTCGCGGCTCATTGCCCCGCGAGCCGAGGGAAACCTGCGCTCCCATCGCTTCCGCTTCCACAGTCATGCAGAAAGGAACGCCGGTGTTCTCAATGCCGCCAAGACGGTTCGCAGCCAGCGTCAGGCGTGCCATCTTTTCGGGATCCGAGTGGGCCTCCGGCCAGGAACTTTCGGCGGCGTCCATGAGTTCGGTCACCGCCATGTTCATCATCCCGCCGGGGCAGATGAAAGGGGCACGGTCAGCGTGTCTTCCACCTAAGGTGCTCAGGAGCCTTTCTTTCTCATTCATGTCAGCCGACCCTGTTCACGGCGTGCAAAAATTCATGCTCATGCAGCATCTGATGGTGAAAACGCGCTTTTGTTCCTGATGATATTGAATGCCATGTGAATGGCGACTGCACACGAGACATAAAGCAGGGATACCGATACATACCAAACATAGTATTGGGCAACACTCGCTGCGTATTCAGTTGCAGTCATGTCGTTGAAATGCCCGGAGAGCAGGTAAAAGCTGCCACTGGAAAGCAGGAAAGCAAAACTTGCTGCGGCTCCTGCCGTCACGGCCAATCCGATCAGGCCCTTGCCTTCCACGCTGTGCCGCAACGCAAACCAGCGGCCGGCGAACCAGAGGCTGCCATAAGTCGGGATGAGGAACCAGTAGGCCGGCGTCATGCAATAGTCGCTGATGCCCTGAACAGAGGTTGCGTAGTAATCTACCAGTACCGTTTCAAGAAGCAGCGCGAAAAATACAACTTTGGACGCACGGGCAAACCTGGCCAGATATAAGCCGCACAGGAAAAATACTGCGTATGAAGCGTCGGGCAGGGAAACTGCCGAACCGAAATGGTGAAAGCGGGTGGCTGCGATGGCCAGGATCAAACCGGCCGCGATCACCCACATACGATCTTGAAATAATTTCATCTGAATCTCCTTAAGATAATTTGGTGTCAGGATTTTTATTGGTCAAACCTGGCGTATTTGCGGGCGGCATTAATCAGGGCGTCGATATTCTCGGGCGGGGTGTTGATCGGCACTTCGCATCCCGAACCGAGAATGAAGCCGGTCTTGTCTCCCATTTTCTCGCAGATGATCCGCGCTTCCTCGTCGATCTCTTCGGCAGTGTTCTTCAACAGGTTTGCCGGAACGACGTTGCCGATAAGCACCACGCGGTGACCAACAGCCTTCTTTGCTTCACCGAGATCAACGTCATCCAGGCTCCATATGTCGAAATCGGCTTCCAGCATCGCCATCCAGTTCGATTTGGTTTTTCCGCAGATGTGCAAGGCCGCCGGAAATCCGCCGCCGTTTTTATGAACATGGTCGGCAAGCCGCTTCAGGTACGGCGCAACAAACTCGTGGAAGTGGCGCGGACTGACCAGACTGCCCGAACCGATAGGCTCCACGATTACCGGCAGCGCCCCTCTTTTCAGGATTTCATCAATGAATTTTATGCCGGCCTGCGTGCAGATCTCCAGAAGCTCATGTACCCATTTTGGGTTCTTGATCAGATCACGCGTCAGGAGTTCCACAGGGTAAAGCGCCGCAGCAGTGGTGAACGGCCCGCCAAAAACGGTGCTTACCACCACTTGGCTCCCTATTTCCTTCACGCATATCTCGGTCGCCTCCATGTAAACCGGCAGCCGTCCGTCTTTGGAGAAGTCCGGCACTTTCAGCTTGGATATGTCGGAGTGCTGCTTGAGAAACGGCACGTCAATCTGGGGGGCGTCTTCATCGAAAAACTTCATCTTTGTTCCCATCGCCTCGGCTAGGGTGGAGGTAGTGGAGAAGATCAGGACCAGGTCGTGCCCGTATCTTTTCCAGGCCGCCACATGGGAATTGCCCATCGCTTTGCCGTCGCGGTTGTATTTACCAACGGGAACACCCAGCACTCGGGCTGCATGGTTGAGTATCAGCGGAAAACAGGCGACGCGCTGCGGTTTTTCGCCTTTCAGGTAACTCATCACCCGTTCAAGCGAAGTTTGCGTATCGGCGGGAATGGCAACATTGGTTTTCATTTTAGTCTCCTCGTTAAGCCGCGACTTTTGCCAGCAGGCTATTGGCTACTCTGATTGCGCCGGCTGCGTTATCCGCGTAGCCGTCCGCACCTATCTTGTTGGCGAAGGCTTGCGAGATCGGCCCGCCGCCAATGATGACCTTGTGAGCATCCCTGATCCCCTCTTCCTTGAGCATCTCGATCACCGTCGCCATGCCGTCCATCGTGGTGGTCATCAGCGTGGAAAGGCAGATAAGTTCGGCGCCAACTTCCTTGGCTTTTTCGACAAAACTGGCCAGTGGCACGTTTCTTCCCAGGTCATGCACCTCGAAACCGGCGGCATCCATCATGATCTTCACAAGGTTCTTTCCGATGTCGTGGGTATCACCTTCCACAACGCCGATAACCACTTTGTGCTTCACCCGCGCGTCGCCCACTTTGAGATGCGGGCGGAGTATTTCAATTCCTGCATACATCGCATCGGAGCAGATGAGCAGTTCCGGCACAAAGTACTCTTCCTTGTCGAAAAGCACCCCGGCCTGATTCATGCCGGCGATCAAGCCGTTGTTGATGGCGTCATACGCATCGTACCCGGCTGCCACAATTTCGTTGGCGGCCTTTATGACGAGCTCCTCATTCATAAGGAAAACCCCATCCATCAGATCTTTTAAAATATCTCCTCGTTCTCTGGTCATTTCGAATCCCTCCTTCTTCGGTTATGAATCAACATGCCTCTATATCAAGCACACCTGATGCGGCGGCAGAATTGGGCATTTATGGCAGTGCGACTAAATAAGACGTCGCAACCGATGGCTGCAAGATCGATCAGGGCGTGAACGATGGCGTCGAATTTTTCAAGATGAAACATGGCTACCCAGTCAAAAACAAAAAGGGCACGACCAGAACTCGCGAAGGAAAACAGATGGGATGATGGCCACGCCAAACCCCGTTATGGAATTTGCACGTATGAAAAGCTCAAAAAACTTGGTTACGCGACTGATTCGTCGTGAACGTTTGGAGCTTCGCACCTCATAAGACCTGCAGACCTGCATACTGGCAGCGCTTTGATACGGTACATTCCGTCGGATTAGAACCAGGTCAGCTACACACGGGCCGTCAGACCCGACTTACCTTCCTAAAGGAAAAATAAGACGGCGTTACGGTAAGCCAACCAAGAACCAATACGACAGCGGTTAAAATGATAACAAATTTATTATAAGTTTTGTTGGGAGTTTTAATGCAAAAGGTTTAAGTGTGTATTTCGGCAAAATTTCGGGGATGCTTCGTTGGCTGCGTGCGGCATCAATCAACAAATATCTGGCCCATAGCTCTGGTAAATAATAAAGCGTTGGTTTTTATATAACCATTGGTTATTACGTTGTAACAAACAAGTATTTCACAGGTATAAGCAACATCCCTAAACTGCGCTTCAACAAGTTGTGATGAATCATTTTATCCACCTGATTATTTGGAATGCAGAAAGGAAGGCAGTCAATGTTTAAGCTAATCAAGAATGGTCATGTCGTAACTGACGAATGGAAAACCCTGGCACTTGCGGAGGGTGATACGCCGCAAAGCGTGAAGCTGCCGGTGGGGCCGGTGCTGGTGCCGCTGTCGGTTTGGCAGGCGCGCCGCGCCGAGCTGATCCACCGCGAATATGAGCACGGCTGGCCGCTCGGCGTCTGGCTGGCTGCCGAGGAAGGTCCGGAGGCGATTGGACGCGACATCGATGACTTCACCGTGATCGCCGTCGAATTCGACAAGTTCACCGACGGCAAGAGCTACTCGACTGCCCGCCAGTTGCGCGAGCGTTACGGTTACAAGGGTGAATTGCGCGCTATCGGCGATGTGCCGCGTGATAAGTTGACCTACCAGCATCAGGTCGGCTTCGATGCATTCGCGGTGCGTGCCAACCAGAAAGCAGGAGCTGTGCTGTCAGGTTTGTTCGACTTCAAAGCGGCCAACCAGTCTGATGCAGGGCTGCATCTGGGTGCGGCTGCCGGTTAACCTAAGGGGGACACTTGGCTTCTTGAGTACGCTCCCGCGGAGAGCAGGGAGCGATAGCGGAATCAACGCCAGCAAAGTCGCTGGTTCTGCGCGGGAATTACCCGGCTTGGTTTGCTGACAGTTCCGCCGCGCGCACGGTATTTGCCACCAGCATGGTGATAGTCATCGGGCCGACTCCGCCGGGCACCGGGGTGATCCAGCCGGCGACTTCCTTCGCTGAATCGAAATCCACATCGCCGCATAACTTGCCGTCGGCCATGCGGTTGATGCCGACGTCGATAACCGCCGCGCCGTACTTGATCATGTCGCCAGTAATCATCTTCGGCTTGCCGGTGGCGACGACGAGGATGTCGGCATCGCGTGTGAATTTGGCGAGGTCCATGGTCTTGGAGGTGCAGATTGTGACGGTGGCGTTATGTTGCAACAGCATCAGCGCCATTGGCTTGCCGACGATGTTGCTGCGCCCGATCACCACGGCATGCTTTCCTTCGATGGTGACGCCGCTCTTTTCCAGCAGCTTCATCGCGCCGTAAGGGGTGCAGGGGGCGAAGCGCATGTTGCCGGTGGTCAGTGCGCCGACGTTCAGCGGGTGGAAGCCGTCCACATCCTTGTCCGGGCTGATAGCTTCGAGCACCTTGCTGCTGTCGATGTGTTTGGGCACCGGCAGTTGCACGAGGACACCGTGAATTTTCGGGTTGTTATTTAATTCGTCGATCTTCGCCAGCAATGTGGCTTCGCTGGTATCTGAGGGCAGGGCGATGTGCTCCGAATGCAGGCCCAGTTCGGCGCAGGCCTTCACTTTGTTGGCGACATACACCCTGGAGGCGGGGTCTTCGCCGACGATGATGACTGCCAGTCCCGGCGTGATGCCGCGCACTTTCAGCGCATCAGCGCGTATTTTCCATTCGGCGCGTACCTGCTGGGCGATGGTTTTACCGTCGATAATCTGTGCTGTCATGTTTTGCTCCTGTTCGATGAATGAGTTACTTTTTTGCGGATGTTTTCTTGTATCGTTCGAGGCCATTCATGATTTCCGCATGCGCTTCGCTTACCCCTTCCCAGCCTTTTATCTTGACCCACTTGCCCGGCTCCAACGCTTTGTATAGTTCAAAAAAATGTTTGACTTGCTCCAGCGTGATTTTCGGCAAATCCTGGAAAGTCTGAACCTCATGGTAAAGCGGAGTCAGTTTGTCGGTGGGCACCGCAATGATTTTTGCATCGCCGCCGCCTTCATCCGCCATGTTCAACATGCCGACCGGGCGGCAGGGAATCACCGCGCCATGCACCACCGGAAATGGCGTGACCACCAGCACATCCACCGGGTCGCCGTCTTCTGCGAGGGTCTCAGGGATAAATCCGTAGTTGCACGGGTAGCGCATCAGCGAAGAAATAAAGCGATCCACGATCAGTACGCCGGAGGCCTTGTCCACTTCGTATTTTACCGGGTCAGCGTGCTTGGGAATTTCAACGATGACATTGCATTCGAAGGGAAGATTGTCGCCGGGGCGCACATTTAACAAGCTCATACAGGTCCTTACGGTTGGCGAAATATAAAGCGCGCAATTATAAGCGAAGCAAGAGGATGCCGCAGAGCCGTGTTCGGTTTAGAATGAACCATCTTTTTAATTCATGGGAGGCGATGTTATGACAACGCAAGGGAAGCTAATCGGCAAAATGGTGATCGGCCAATCCGGCGGTCCTACCGTGGTCATCAATCAATCGCTGATCGGCGCGGTTCTGGCGGCGCGCAAGCAACCCAACATCACCGGCATCCTCGGTGCGCGCCATGGCATCGCTGGCATCATGAAAGAAGATTTCATCGATCTGACCACGCAAAGCGTCGAGCAGCTGGAGCTGGTAGCAACGACTCCGGCGGCAGCATTGGGCTCGGTGCGCCTGAAACCCGGCAAGGCCGAATGCGAAAAAGTGTTCGAGGTGTTCAGGAAGAACGACGTGCGCTATTTCTTCTACATCGGCGGTAACGATTCCGCCGAGACCGCGCACATCATCGCCGAAATGGCAAAGGAGGCGAATTACGATTTCTGCACTGTGCATATTCCCAAGACCATCGACAACGATCTGAAGGTCACCGACCACTGTCCCGGCTATGCCTCGGCGGCGCGTTTCGTGGCGCTGGCCTTCATGGGTGACGACCGAGACAACCGCGCCCTGCAGGGCATCAAGGTTAATGTCGTGATGGGACGCAGCGCCGGATTTTTGACGGCTGCATCCGCGCTGGCACGCCAGGCAAAAGACGATGGCCCGCACCTGATCTACCTGCCGGAGCGCGTGTTTGATGTCGAAAAATTCAAGCAGGACGTGCGCGATACGATGGCGAAATACGGCCGCTGCGTGATCGCCGCTTCCGAAGGTATCTCCGACAAGGACGGCAACCCGATCTCGACCAGCGGCGAAAAAGACTCGCACGGCAACATCCAGCTTTCAGGCTCGGGCGCTTTGGGCGACACGCTGGCGGCATTGGTGAAGGAAGCTTTCCCCGGACAGAAGGTACGCGTGCGTGCCGACACTTTCGGTTATTTGCAACGTTCCTTCCCGACCATCATTTCTCCGATCGATGCGAAGGAAGCACGCGAAGTTGGTGAGCGCGCAGTTAACCACGCCGCCAGCACCGGGCAGCCCGGCTCCGTGGCGATTCGCCGCCTGAGCAGCAAGCCGTACGCCAGCGAATGTTTCATCACGCCGTTGTCGACAGTGGCGAAAGTGGCTACCGTGATGAAGGACGAATACATCAACGCGGCGGGCAACGATGTGACGCAAGCGTGGCTGGATTATGTTGCGCCGCTGGTGGGTGAGTTGCCGAAGATGGGGCGGTTGTAGAGGTCTTCAACGAGTAGCTGAGCAGATAAAAAAACAGGGCGGAGATTCCGCCCTGTTTTCGTTTGTGACAGCAATTCAGTTTAAAGCAGCGGCACAATCATCAGCGCGACGATGTTGATGATCTTGATCAGCGGGTTGACGGCCGGGCCGGCGGTGTCCTTGTAGGGATCGCCGACGGTGTCGCCGGTCACCGCTGCCTTGTGGGCGTCGGAACCTTTGCCGCCGAAATTGCCTTCTTCGATGTACTTCTTGGCGTTATCCCATGCGCCACCGCCGGTGGTCATCGAGATCGCGACGAAGATGCCGGTGACGATGGTGCCAACCAGCACGCCGCCCAGCGCCTGCGCGCCGAGGGTCAGGCCGACGATCACCGGGACGGCAACGGGCAACAGCGACGGAACGATCATTTCCCTGATTGCGGCTTTAGTCAGCATGTCGACGCAGGTGCCGTATTCCGGCTTGCCGGTGCCTTCCATGATGCCGGGGATTTCCTTGAACTGGCGGCGTACTTCGACCACCACCGAACCGGCGGCGCGGCCAACGGCTTCCATGCCCATCGCGGCAAACAGGTAAGGCACCATGCCGCCGATGAACAGGCCGATAATCACCATGTGGTTCGACAGGTCGAAAGTCAGCGCTGCACTGCCATGGCTGGAAAGCGCATGGGTGTAGTCCGCGAAGAGAACTAAAGCAGCCAACCCGGCGGAGCCGATGGCGTAGCCCTTGGTCACGGCCTTGGTGGTGTTGCCCACGGCGTCGAGCGGGTCGGTGATGTTGCGGATCGAGTCGGGCAAGCCGGCCATTTCCGCGATACCGCCGGCGTTGTCGGTGATCGGGCCGTAAGCGTCAAGTGCCACGATGATGCCAGCCATCGACAGCATCGAAGTCGCTGCGATGGCGATACCATACAGGCCGCCCAGATGGTGTGCACCCCAGATCGCCAGGCATACCGCCAGCACCGGTGCGGCGGTGGATTTCATTGATACGCCGAGGCCGGCGATGACGTTGGTGCCGTGACCGGTGGTGGAGGCCTGTGCAATGTGACGCACCGGGCTGAACTCGGTGGCGGTGTAATACTCGGTAATCCACACCATCGCCGCAGTCAGCGCCAGGCCGATAAGGGAAGCCAGATACAGATTCAACGACGTTACCAGCTTGTCGCCGATCATCACGCCTTCGCCCAGAATCCAGGTGGTCACCGGGTAGAACGAGACTACCGCCAGCACGCCGGACACGATCAGGCCGCGATACAGCGCGTTCATGATCTTGCCGCCTTCACGTGTATTGACGAAGAAGGTGCCGATGATCGATGCGATAATCGAGACACCGCCCAGCACCAGCGGATAGATCACCGCGTTCGGGGAACCGGTAATCATCAGGCCGCCCAGCACCATCGTGGCGATGATGGTCACAGCGTAGGTTTCAAACAGATCGGCGGCCATACCGGCACAGTCACCGACGTTGTCGCCGACGTTGTCGGCGATTACCGCCGGGTTGCGCGGGTCGTCCTCGGGGATGCCGGCTTCGACCTTGCCTACCAGATCGGCGCCAACGTCAGCGCCCTTGGTGAAAATGCCGCCGCCAAGACGGGCGAAGATGGAGATTAGCGAACTGCCGAAAGCCAGTCCCACTAACGAGTGGGTTGCATTTGTAGTGCTGGCGCCGATCACCAATGTAAGGAAGGCATAGTAGCCAGCCACACCGAGCAGGCCAAGACCAACCACCAGCAAGCCGGTGATCGCGCCGCCCTTGAAGGCTACGTTCAGTGCAGCATTAAGGCCATCCTTGGCGGCTTCCGCAGTACGCACGTTGGCGCGCACTGACACGTTCATGCCGATAAAGCCAGTCAGGCCGGAAAGGACTGCGCCGAGGGCGAAACCGATGGCGGTTTGCCAGCCCAGCGCTACAAAAATAACGACGAATAAAATCGCACCCACGATACCGATTGTGGTGTATTGCCGGTTCAGGTAGGCCTGAGCCCCTTCCTGCACCGCAGCGGCAATCTCGCGCATGCGATCGTTGCCGGTCGGCAGACCCAAAATCCATTTAATCGAAAACGCTCCATACAGAAGCGCCGCTATCGCGCATAACAGCGCAAAACCCAGTCCACCTGACATAATTACCCCTTGAAAGAAAGAACAAACTAACTGCTCTGGCATTAAAACTTATGTTTCAGAGCATCCATAATCAACTCTAATTATCCAGCATACTTCGAATTTCTGGAAATGGTTTAAATATTTTTCATGCTGCTATTTATCAATCAATAATTTTCGGGCTGATGCTGCTTGATTAAATGCGAATGGATTTTGCGTGAAGGACGATGTAGTAAATATGCACCGCTGCGCGTATACAGAAAGCTTACGTCGAGCCGACAAAGCATGTCTAGCCTATTGCGCCAGAGCCGCCACACCCGC
This sequence comes from Nitrosomonadales bacterium, assembly GCA_023259055.1. Classification (GTDB taxonomy): domain Bacteria; phylum Pseudomonadota; class Gammaproteobacteria; order Burkholderiales; family Gallionellaceae; genus Gallionella. Next base: position 21,304 of record JAHFQZ010000007.1, on the reverse strand, counting down.
CGCTGCGATTTGCCCGTCCTGGAAAGAGCGCACGCCGCTGATACCCAGCCCGCCCACGACTACGTCATTGATTTTCAGCGGGACACCGCCTTCGGCGGGAATTACGCCGGGCAAGGCGAGATGTATCAGTCGTCCGCTCAGCACGGCGTCTTCAGAGGCTTTGGTGGGGCGTTGAAAAGCCACTGCGGCATGTGCTTTGTGTCTCGCCGTTTCGACGCTGCCAAATTGAGTGTCGTGACTGCGCTCCAGATAGAGCAAATGTCCGCCATCATCTACTACGGCAATGACTACATTCCAGCCATTGCGCCGAGCTTCTGCATCGGCCGCTGCCGCGACGCGCTTGGCGTCTTCCAGGGTGAGCACGGGTTTGTTCAACATGATTACTTACCGGACAAAGCCGCGATGACTTGTTCGCGTATGTTGTCTACGCTGCCCACACCCGGGATATTGATATATTTTGGCGCTTTCGGATCGCCGGATTTTGCCCAAGCGGTGTAGTAATCGACCAGAGGTTTGGTCTGGGAATGGTAAACGTTGAGTCGCTTGACTACAGTGTCTTCGACATCATCCGGGCGCTGGACCAGGTCTTCGCCGGTGATGTCGTCTTTGCCTTCAACTTTGGGGGGGTTGTACAACATATGATAAGTGCGGCCGGAAGCCAAATGTACACGGCGCCCGCTCATGCGTTTGACGATTACGTTATCCTCAACTTCGATTTCCACTACGAAGTCGATCGGAATGCCGGCATCCTTCATTGCCTGTGCTTGCGGAATAGTACGGGGAAAGCCGTCAAACAGGAAGCCGTTGGCACAGTCCGATTCTTTGATTCGCTCCTTGACCAGGTTAATGATAATTTCGTCGGAAACCAGATTACCAGCATCCATTATTTTCTTGGCAGCAACACCCAAGGGCGTACCCGCCTTGACTGCCGCACGCAGCATGTCGCCTGTGGAGATTTGCGGGATATGAAATTCATCTTTGATGAAATTGGCTTGAGTGCCTTTGCCTGCGCCAGGTGCGCCCAGTAGTATGACTCTCATTATTTGTTCTCCTCTGATTTTGTTTGCGTGGAAAAAAATTGCCGCACTGCCTGCAGATCCTGTTCAGTGTCCACGCCGCAGGGTGGAGCTTGTTCAACGATGAATACACCAATTTTGTACCCATGATACAGCGCGCGCAACTGTTCCAGTGCCTCAAAATGTTCGATGGGCGCTGGAGCTAGCCGCCCGTAGGCGCGCAAGAAACTGGCACGGTATGCGTATATCCCGATGTGGCGCAATACGGGCAAGCCTGATGGTAGAGGCTGATCATGTGCGAACGCGTCGCGTGGATATGGAACTGGTGCGCGGCTGAAATATAGCGCGTTGCCATTTTTATCAAGCACCGCCTTGACAATGTTGGGATTGCGAAAAGAAGCTTCGTCGTGAATCGCGTGGCAAGCGGTGGCAATTGCACATTCATGATGTTGATTCAGGTGCTCGGCAACTGCGCGTATCAGCGTGGGGGGTATCAGCGGTTCGTCGCCCTGCACATTTACCACGATAGTGTCGTTTGACCAGCCCTGTTGTTCCACCACTTCGGCGATGCGGTCCGTACCGCTGGCGTGGCTTTCTTTGGTCAGACAAGATTTGAAGCCATGTTCATGCACTACGTTGGCAATCGCATGATGGTCGGTGGCGATCCATATTTGTTGCGCGCCGCTCAGAGCAGCCTGTTCCGCGACCCTTATCACCATCGGCTTGCCGGCAATCAGCAGTAGCGGTTTGCCGGGCAGGCGGGTGGAAGCGTGCCTGGCGGGGATGACGACATGAAAACTTGTCATCGAAGTGCTTCGATTTCTTCCGGGGTCAGTTTGCGTGCTTCGTCGGCAAGCATCACCGGAATGTCGTCCTCTATTTTGAAGGCCAGCCGGTCGGCCTTGCAGATCAATTCCTGAGCGGCTTTCTGATAGACCAGAGGAGATTTGCATAACGGGCAAACAAGAATATCAAGCAGTTTGGAGTCCATGAGAGGTGATCTTTCGCAGAATGAGGTCGATCAAGGTGGAGTCGATTTGGGCATCCACTCGCAACACCCAATATCGAGTATCAGCGAAGGCAGTGCATTTTACCGCATCTTTTTCGGTCAGGAGTATCGCATCGCAATTTTCAATAGCAAGATCATCTGCCGAATAGGGGTGATGGTCTGGAAACGCGTGCGGTGTAAAGGAAATACCCATTTTTTCCAGATGCTGAAAATATCGTTGTGGATGGCCGATTCCGGCGATGGCATGATTTCTTGTCGTATGGAAATGAGCCGCGTCGGCTGTTTGGACGGGATCTAACAGGTTGTAGAAAAGCTCCCCGGATAAATGCATGGCGTACTGCCCTGGAAGGGTGTCTCCGCCATTTACTACCACCGCATCTACTGTCCGCAAACGTGCTACCGGCTCGCGCAGCGGACCGGCAGGGAGCAGGAAGCCGTTGCCAAAACCGCGCGCGCCATCAATGACCGCAATCTCGACATCGCGCTGCAATCGATAGTGCTGCAAGCCGTCATCGCACAGCACGACATCGCATTGCGGGTGGGTTTGAGTAGCCGCGTGTGCCGTAGCGGCCCGGTTCCTGCCGACCCATACCGGGCAGATGTTGCGGCGTGCCATCAGCAACGGTTCATCACCTGCTTGCTGTGCTGTGCTGTTTGCATCGACGTGTAGCGGCTGCCGTGATTTGCCTCCATAGCCGCGGCTGACGATAAGCGGATGCCAGTCGCGCTCGACGAGCTGCTGAGCCAATGCAAGCGTGAGCGGGGTTTTGCCGGTTCCGCCGACACTGATGTTGCCTATCACAATGACGGGAAGCAGCAACTGATCGCTGGAAAATATGAGGTTGCGATATAACGTGCGACGCAATGCCACCAGTACACCGAATACCATGCTGATCGGAAAAAGAATCAGGTGCAGTGGGGTGATTCGATTCCAGTGGTTTTGCAGCCAATGCACGTTAGATGTCCCGTTATTTTGGCTGACTTTGCGTAGTAAAAGTGATCCGTCCGTAGCCCGCCTGTCTTGCAGCCTCCATCACGTTTATTACGGACTGGTGTGGGGCTTTGGCATCGGCGTTTATAACGATGATGGGATCGGTTTGATCGGCTGCTGCATTTTTCAGAGCGGCTGCCAACGGTTCTACGCCAGTGTAGGACACCCCCTGATTATTAATGGCATAGTGCTCGGAAGCATCCACTGAAACATTGATAGCTTTTGTTTTTGCAGCACTTGTTTCGCCGCCTGCTTGCGGCAGATTGACCTGCAATTCGGAAAATTTGGCATAGCTGGTGGTTACCATCAGAAAAATCAATATGACCAGCAGCACATCTATCAGCGCAATCAGATTGATTTCCGGCTCTTCGCGACTACGCCCACGCTGGAAGTTCATTACTTTAGCCTTTGCGCTGACCGTGAACAATTTCAATCAGCTTGACTGCCCGTTGCTCCATCTCAATGGTCAGGCTATCTACCTGAGCGCGGAAGTGGCGGTAGAAGATCATGCTGGGAACCGCCACGATCAGGCCGAAGGCGGTGTTGTAAAGTGCCACGGAAATACCGTGTGCAAGGATCGTCGGGCTGTTGCCTGCAGCATTTTGTGAGCCAAAAATTTCAATCATGCCGACCACCGTGCCGAATAGCCCCAGCAGTGGGCTGATGGAAGCAATCGTACCCAGCGTGGTGAGAAAGCGCTCCAAATCGTGTGTGACTATCCTTCCGGCTTCTTCGATCGACTCTTTCATCACTTCTGGGGTGCTTTTGATATTTTTGAGCCCTGCGGCAAAAATGCGCCCCAATGGCGAGCTGCTGGCAAGCTTGGACAACATGCCGTCGCTGACACCGCGCTGCTTGAGTTCATTGACGACCTCATTTAGCAGGGAGGGAGGCGCGATACGATTGATGCGCAAATACATCAGGCGATCAATTATCAGGCCGACTGCGATAACGGATGCCAGAATCAAAAACCAGATTGGCCAACCAGCCGCCTCTACGATTGCAATCACGCGTACCCTCCAAATGTGCTTAAATAATCAGGTCGCAACTGTAGCGTGTCGTACCGGGTTGAGCAACATTTCTCATAAATCGCTTCAGCAATATTTTGCTAAGCTGCCATTTGAAAAGAGTATTTCCGTTTACCCACAAAACCTGTGGATAACTTTGTGGATGGCTTCAATTGATGCCGATTAAAAGTGGCGCGGAATAAGGACTTTTATTACTTTGCCTATTTTTTAAAAGGTAATATTAATCAATAAATACAGATGGTTATCGTAAGTGTGAAATGCTGCCATAGGGTGGCGTGGTGAAAAGCGGCGAATTTCCTTGGAGTGTGGATTATCTTGAGTTGTCAATATGCCATTAAGACTATTTGCTGAAGAAAAAAATCGTGTTTTGCGTGTCGCGGAACTCAACTATGCAATCAAGCAGTTGCTTGAAAGTAGTGTTCCTTTGTTGTGGGTGCGCGGAGAAATTTCCAATTTGGTGAAGGCCGCCTCCGGTCATTATTATTTTTCACTTAAAGACGACCAGGCGCAAGTTCGCTGTGTCATGTTCCGGCATAAAAACCAGTTGTTGAATGATCCAGTCAGTAATGGGCAGCAGGTTGAAGTGCTAGCGGTCGCTACTTTATATGAGCAGCGCGGCGACTTTCAATTAACTGTGGAGCAGATACGTCCGGCAGGGATGGGGGTGCTTTATGAACAATTCGCGCGCCTGAAACAATTACTGGAAAGCCAAGGTTTGTTCGCCGCCGGGCGCAAACGTGCTTTACCAGTATTCCCCAAGCGCATCGGCATCATCACCTCGCCTCAAGCCGCTGCGTTGCGCGATGTGCTCACCACCTTGAGGCTACGGATGCCCAGTGTGCCGGTGGTACTGTATCCCACACCGGTGCAGGGCATCGGCAGCGCTGAGAAGATCGCGGTAGCCATCCAGCTCGCCAGCCTGCGCGCGGAATGCGACGTGCTGATACTGTGTCGCGGCGGCGGCAGTATCGAAGATCTGTGGGCGTTCAATGAGGAAGTCGTGGCGCGGGCTATCTCCGTCAGTGAAATCCCTATAGTCAGCGGGGTTGGGCACGAGACCGATTTCACAATCGCCGACTTCGTCGCCGACGAACGCGTCCCGACCCCCACCGCTGCGGCGCAACGTGTCGTTCCGGACCGCCACGCCTTGCTGAGAGGTCTGCGCGACACGGTGCAACACCTGCAACGCGCACAACACAACCGTCTGCAAAATGCCATGCAGTCCGTGGACTACTTGCAGCGCCGCGTGGTGCACCCTGCACAACAGTTGCAGCGTCAAGCCCAACATCTAGGCCAGCTGCAGCAACGCATGCAGCGAGCCTTTGCCTATCGCAAGCAGCATCAATACTGGCAATGGCAATCCATGGCACAACGACTTCGTGCGGCAAGCAGCGACTTCGGACGTTTGCACGACAAGCAAGCCAATCTGGCGAAACGTTTAGTCAAAGCGATGCGCACGACACAAAAACAACGGTCAGGGCGAGTGGAGAATACCGCTCAACACCTGACATTGCTCAACCCGCAACAAGTCCTGGCTCGCGGCTACAGTCTGGTGCAAGATGCATGCGGCAGCGTGGTGTCGGATGCGGGGCAGTTGGCTATCGGCGCGGAACTGCAGATCACCTTTGCTAAAGGGTGGGCGCAGACTGAAGTAAAAGAGCTTGGCGTAGCTCGCTCATCACATGGAAGTAGCGGTGGCAAGCTTTAATAAACATCCAGAAAATGTAGTGCATCGCATAGAGTTGAGCAACATTTCTCATAAATCGCCTCAGTATTGTTTTTCTAAGTAGTCATTTGAAAAGAGTATTTCCGTTTACCCACAAAACCTGTGGGTAACTTTGTGGATGACTTCTGTTGATGCAGTCTTAAGGTGGCGTGGCATAAGAGCTTTTGTTACTTTGCCTATTTTTTAAATCGCGATTATATGTATGAAATACAATGAGTTATCGTAAGTGCAAGATGTTGCTGTAGTGCGGTGTGGTGAGAAGCGGCAAGCTTCCTTGGAGTGTGGATTATTTTGAATTGTCAATACGTCATTAAGACTAAATTTACAGAAGAAAAAATCGCGTTTTGCGTGTCGCGGAACTCAACTATGCAATCAAGCAGTTGCTGGAAAGCAAGATTTCCTCGATGTTAGGTGTGCGGAAAAATTCCTTTTTTGGTGAAAGCTGCTTCCGGTCAATTTATTTTTCTCTTTCAAGACGATCAGGCACACGTTCGCTGTGTCATGTTCTGTAATAAAAAACAATTATTAAGTGATCTGTCAGCAATATGCTGCAGGTTGAAGTATTAGCGACCTCTGCTTTATTAGAACATCGCGGACGATGAGTTTGGCGTAGCGATCCCATCGCTAGACTTTAGCTTTGCGGTATCATCCCATCCTTGCAAATCAGCTATACAGTTCAATCGCAATGACGCCCGAAAATTTTCTTGATCTTCCTCCTTTGCTTGGCGCGCGCGGCACCATCAGGCTCCCCGGCTCGAAAAGTATTTCCAACCGCATATTGTTGCTATCGGCTTTGGCGCAGGGTACGACGGATATACGCGATGTGCTGCTGTCGGACGATACCGAGCGCATGCTGGATGGATTGCGCAAACTGGGTGTCGTTGTGGATCAACTGGAGTCGCATGTGTTTCGTGTGCAGGGATGTGGCGGAGATTTTCCGGTCAAGGACGCAGAATTGTTTTTGGGGAATGCGGGAACCGCGTTTCGCCCGCTGACTGCGGCTTTGGCGTTGTCTGGTGGACACTACAAGCTGTCTGGCGTGGCGCGGATGCATGAGCGGCCGATCGGCGACTTGGTGGATGCGTTGCGCGCATTGGGCGCGAATATTGACTACTTAGTCAATGAAAGTTTTCCGCCGTTGGAGGTTTTTCCGGCGACTTTGAGTGGTGTGGCTCGCATCAGCGTGAGTGGCGAGGTGTCAAGTCAGTTTCTCACCGCATTGCTGATGGCCTTGCCACTGCTTGATCGCGAGGTGACGGTGGAAGTGGTCGGCGAGTTGATCTCGAAACCGTATATCGAAATCACGCTGGCGATGATGGCACGCTTCGGTGTCGCAGTGCAACGTAATGGTTGGCGCAGCTTCATTGTAGCGGCTGGCAGTCGTTATGTGTCGCCCGGCGTAATGTATGTGGAAGGCGATGCTTCGTCGGCCTCGTATTTTCTGGCGGTGGGGGCTGTTGGCGGCGGGCCGGTGCGTGTTGAAGGTGTGGGCAGCGACAGCATTCAGGGCGATGTGCGCTTCGTCGACGCGCTGGCGTTGATGGGTGCGCAAATCGAACAAGGCCCGAACTGGATGGAGGCTCGTGCTCCTGTGGATGGCAAGTTGAAAGCGATCGATCTGGATTGCAACCATATTCCTGATGCGGCGATGACTTTGGCGGTAGCGGCGTTGTTTGCCGAGGGCACGACTACGCTACGCAATATCGCCAGTTGGCGAGTCAAGGAAACCGACCGCATTGCGGCTATGGCGACGGAATTACGCAAGGCGGGGGCGACGGTGGAAGAGGGTGCGGATTATATTCGCATCACGCCGCCTGCGCAGATTCGCCATGCAGCGATTGATACCTACGAAGATCACCGTATGGCGATGTGTTTCTCGCTTGCCGCATTCGGCGCGGAGGGTATGCGCATCAATGAACCGAATTGCGTGGCCAAAACCTTTCCGGATTATTTTGCGCGCTTCCATGAAGTGGTGCAGGCCGTACCAGTGATCGCGATTGATGGTCCTTCGGCTTCAGGCAAAGGTACGGTGGCGCAGCGCGTCGCAACAAAGCTCGGCTTTCATTTTCTGGACAGTGGCGCGTTGTATCGCTTGCTGGCAATGGCCGCGCAGCGCGATGGGGTAGCGCTGACTGATGAAACCGGCTTGGCTGCGTTGGCTGAACGTATGGAAATACGCTTCGAGGGCGAACAAATCTGGCTGGATGGCGCATTGGTTGGCGATGAGTTGCGCGGCGAGCAATGCGCAGCGGCGGCATCCAATGTGGCATCATTGCCCAGGGTGCGTGCCGCGCTGCTCAATAAGCAGCACGCCTTTCGCCGGGCGCCGGGCCTGGTGGCGGACGGCCGCGACATGGCTTCGGTGGTGTTCCCGGACGCGGTGTTAAAGATATTTTTGACCGCTAGTGCAGAGGCGCGAGCAGACCGCCGTTATAAGCAGTTGAAAGAAAAAGGAATGGATGCTAATATTGCCGCCCTTTTGCTGGATATACGTGTGCGCGACGAGCGTGATACTCGGCGTAGCGTGGCTCCGCTGCAACAGGCACCGGGGGCAAATCTGCTTGATACTACGGCTCTGAGCATTGAGCAGGCGGTACAGGAAGTGCTGATACGCTACTCGGCGAAATGATTATAAATACAGGCCCCGTTTGACTCTCCGTCTTATGGGAACTTTTTAACTTACCTCTGTGCTGAACTATTGTTCTGAACAGATATTCCTTAGGTGTATTCGATGAACGCAACCGCAATCGCAGCCGCTTTACAAAACCCAGATAGTTTTGCCGCAATGTTTGAAGAAAGCCTGACGCGCAAGGAAATGCGCGCCGGCGAACTGATTACCGCACAAGTCGTGCGTATTGATCACAACATGGTGGTGGTGAATGCCGGACTGAAGTCCGAAAGTTTAATTGCGATCGAGGAATTCCTTGACGCCAAAGGCGAAATCGAAGTCAAGGCGGGCGATTTCGTCACCGTCGCGATCGAGGCGCTGGAAAACGGCTATGGCGAGACCAAGCTGTCGCGCGAAAAAGCCAAGCGTCTGGCGGCATGGCACGACCTGGAATTGGCCATGGAAGAAGGCAGGGTTGTGGAAGGCTTTGTCAGCGGCAAGGTCAAGGGTGGCCTGACCGCGATGGTCAACGGCATCCGCGCATTCCTGCCCGGTTCGCTGGTGGACATTCGCCCCGTCAAGGACACCACGCCTTACGAAAACAAGACCATGGAATTGAAGGTTATCAAGCTGGACCGCAAGCGCAACAACGTGGTGGTTTCCCGCCGTGCTGTGCTGGAAGCGAGCATGGGCGCAGACCGTGAAGCGGTTATGGAAAATCTCAAGGAAGGCGCGATCGTCAAGGGCGTGGTCAAGAACATCACCGACTACGGTGCATTCGTTGACTTGGGCGGCATTGATGGCCTGTTGCACATTACCGACTTGGCATGGCGCCGCGTGAAGCACCCTTCCGAGGTGCTGAATGTGGGCGATGAAGTCGAAGCCAAGATACTGAAATTCGACCAAGAGAAAAACCGCGTTTCCCTGGGCATCAAGCAAATGGGCGATGACCCCTGGAACGGCCTTGCACGCCGCTACCCGCAAGGTACCCGTATGTTCGGCAAGGTGACTAACCTGACTGACTACGGTGCATTTGTGGAGATCGAACAGGGCATTGAAGGTCTGGTGCATGTTTCCGAAATGGACTGGACCAACAAGAACGTTCATCCTTCCAAAGTAGTGAGTCTGGGCGATGAAGTAGAAGTAATGATTCTGGAAATTGACGAAGCGCGCCGCCGTATCTCACTGGGCATGAAACAATGTCAATCGAATCCTTGGGATGATTTCGCGATCAACCACAAGAAGGGCGACAAGGTAAAGGGCGCAATTAAGTCCATCACCGATTTCGGCGTGTTCATTGGCTTGGATGGTGGTATCGACGGCTTGGTACATTTGTCCGACCTGTCGTGGAGCCAGCCTGGCGAAGAAGCAGTGCGCAGCTACAAAAAGGGTGATGAAGTCGAGGCCGTGGTATTGGCGATTGACGTGGAACGCGAGCGCATTTCCCTGGGGATCAAGCAAATGGAAGGCGACCCGTTCGGCGGCTTTGCTTCCAGTCACGAGAAGGGCGCAGTGGTCACTGGTAAAGTGAAATCGCTGGATGCCAAAGGCGCAACGATTGCGTTGGAAGGCGACGTGGAGGCCTATCTGAAGGCTTCCGAAGTGTCTGCCGATCGTGTGGAAGATATCCGTAATCACTTTAAAGAAGGCGATAGCGTGACTGCTGTCATTATCAATGTGGATCGCAAGAATCGCGGCATCAACCTGTCAATCAAGGCTCTTAACAAGACAGAAGAAACCGCCGCAATGCAGAAGCTTTCCGCAGAAAGTAATTCCAATGCCGGAACCACCAATCTGGGCGCATTGTTGAAGGCCAAGATGGGTGGCACCAAGCCTGAAGCTTAATTTGAGGTTAATGTCATGACTCGATCTGATTTGATTGCCAAGCTGGCCGAGTTGCATCCGCAATTGCTGGCCAAGGATGCAGAGCTTGCTGTTAAAGTGATCCTGGACATTTTGTCTTCCACGCTATCGCGTGGTGGACGAATCGAGATACGCGGCTTCGGTAGTTTTGGCCTTAATTATCGCCCGCCTCGTCAGGGGCGTAATCCAAAGACCGGTGACAAGGTAAAGGTGCCCGCCAAGTATGTGCCGCACTTCAAGGCGGGCAAGGAGCTAAGAGAGCGAGTCAGCGAGCACAAGTCCTGATTTTGCATTGAAGCAATTCAAGTGGCGGCTTATCTAAAGGTATAGCCGCCATTTTTTATGCTATCGTTACAGCGGTTATTTCGGATAAATGCCATGCGTTCTCTAAGTTGGTTGTTGCGTGCGTTGTTGTTCTTTGTGCTGCTCGGATTTGCGGTCAAGAATGACCAGCCGATTACTTTGCGATATTTTTTTGGCTATGAATGGCAGTCTTCGCTGGTGGTTGTGCTGCTGTTGTTTTTTTCGGTTGGCACGATAGTCGGCGTGCTTGCCATGCTTGTAAATGTGTTGCATCAACGCCGCGAAATAGCGCGCTTGGAGCGCGATATTAAGACCAGGAACAAACCCGCCGGCATTATTGAATAGCAACAAACACCCATCAATCTTCCTGATAGAAATATTCAGTTATGGAATTCGAAACCTGGATGCTGCTGATTTTCCCGTTGTTTTTTGGATTGGGATGGATGGCCGCGCGTCTTGATATAAAAGAATTGCTTTCCGAATCGAGTGCGCTGCCACAGTCATATTTTCAGGGCCTGAATTTTTTGCTTAACGAGCAGCAAGACAAGGCCATTGAAGCCTTTATTGAGGTGGTCAAGATTGATCCGCAAACCGTCGAGCTACACTTCGCGTTGGGCAGTCTGTTCCGTCGCCGTGGCGAAGTGGATCGAGCATTGCGTATGCACCACAACTTGGTGGACAGAGCTGATCTGGATGAAAAAAAGCGAAAGCAGGCGATTTTCGAGCTGGCACAGGATTACTTGAAAGCCGGGATTCTGGATCGTGCCGAGAGCCTGTTTCGTGAGCTGGAAAACACCCCATATGCCAAACCTGCCATGGAATTCTTGCTTGAGCTTTTTCAGAAGGAGCATGACTGGCCCAAGGCGATCGAGACCGTACATCGGCTAGCTGCGGTATCAGGACAATCGTATAGCAAACAAGCCGCATTTTTTTATTGCGAGCTGGCAAGCGAGGAAATTTCCGGTGGCGACCTGGATGCTGCGCGTAAACATCTTCAACAAGCGTTGGCGACTTACCCAAATTCAGTGCGTGCCACCATGATGCTGGGTGATATGGCGGTCAGCAAAGGCGAGCACGAAGAGGCTATCAATATCTGGAAAAATGTTGAATCACAGGATGCTCAATATCTGCCGCTAGTGGCGGAAAGCATACTGAATGCGTTTCGCAGCCTGGATCGCGAGGTCGAGGGTGTTGCCTTATTACGCGAATACTTGAGCAAATATCACTCGCTGGATTTGATGAATGTGGTGTTCAACGGGGTGCTGAAAAGCGAGGGATCTAGTGCTGCTTATCTGCTGGTTCGTGATGAATTGCATCACAATCCGACCCTGTTGGGACTGGATAAATTGCTCGAAGCACGACTTCTGGAATTGCCAATGGACAAGCGTGCCGATGTGGAGCTGGTGAAAAATCTGGTTCATAAGCGCACGCGAAATTTAGCGATGTACCATTGTGCTCATTGCGGTTTCAAAGCGCGCCAGTTTTACTGGCACTGCCCGGCTTGTCATGCGTGGGATAGTTATCCGCCCCGGCGTAGCGAAGAAACTGGAGAACAGGTATAAGCTTCGCCATGAAAGACCCGAAAATAATCATCGCGATGGATTATCCAGCTGCAGCACCTGCGCTGGCGCTGGCCGATCGGTTGCAGCCTTCGCTGTGCCGCCTGAAAGTTGGCAAGGAATTGTTTACCGCCAGCGGTCCTGCGCTGCTGGAACAACTCATGCGGCGTGGTTTCGATGTTTTTCTCGACCTGAAATTTCACGACATTCCCAATACCGCCGCGCAAGCCTGCAAAGCTGCTGCCAGCTTGGGCGTGTGGATGGTCAACGTGCATGCGCTGGGCGGACGCAAGATGCTGGAGGCATCGCGTGAGGCGATTGCCAGCAGCACACGGCCGCCGAAACTGATTGCAGTGACCTTGCTTACCAGCATGGCGCAGGAAGATCTCGCCGACATCGGTATCAACGCCACGCCTGTGGAGATGGTGCTACGCTTGGCAACGTTGGCGCGCGATAGCGGCCTCGACGGCGTGGTCTGCTCTGCGCAGGAGGCCGCGTTGTTGCGTAAACATTTTGGATATGAATTTTGCCTGGTGACGCCGGGCATCCGACCAGAGCAGGCCAGCCTGAATGACCAGTCGCGCGTGATGACTCCGCGGGCCGCACTGCAAGCTGGCTCAAGTTATCTGGTGATTGGCCGGCCGATTACCCAAGCGGAGGATCCCTTGCAGGCCTTGCTCGACATTTGCATGGATATAGGAACGCCAAGATGAATCTGAAATGCGAAGGGCTGCTATGAAAAGTAAAAGCGGGGGACGTGAATGATTGTTTTGCCAAAATTCGAAGGAGCAAGAATATTGGTGGTCGGTGATGTGATGCTGGACCGCTACTGGTTCGGCGACGTCAGCCGTATCTCGCCGGAGGCTCCCGTTCCTGTGCTCAAGATCGAACGTGTCGAAGAGCGTCCCGGCGGGGCTGCCAACGTGGCGCGCAACATCGCTTCGCTTGGCGCGCAGGCTACCTTGTTGTCCGTCGTCGGCAATGATGAAGCAGGCGCGTGCCTAGAAAGATTGCTCAATCATCATGAAAATCTCAACGCCCTATTGCATCGCGACGACAGCATTTCAACGATCATCAAGCTGCGTGCCATTGCGCGCCATCAGCAGTTGTTGCGCATTGATTTTGAAACGCCGCCCAGCCACGAAGTGTTGAATGCCGCACTGGAGGACTATCGTTTGCAGCTGCCGCTGGCCGACGTGGTGATCCTTTCCGATTACGGCAAGGGTGGGTTGGCACACATTGCCGAAATGCTCAGACTGGCACGTGCTGCAGGCAAGCCGGTGCTGGTTGACCCCAAAGGGGAGGATTACGAGCGCTATCGCGGCGCAACGCTGCTAACACCAAATCGCAGCGAATTTCGCGAAGTGGCCGGCAGTTGGAAGACCGAAGCGGAACTTAACGCGAAAGCGGAAAAACTGCGCGCCGAATTGCAACTCGAGGCGCTGTTGGTCACACGCAGCGAAGACGGCATGAGTCTGTATCGCGCCAATGAAGTGCTTCATGAGCCGACGCAGACGCGCGAAGTGTTCGATGTCAGCGGTGCAGGGGATACCGTGATTGCCACGCTGGCGGTGATGCTGGCGAGTGGCGCGGATATGCACGATGCGATGCGCATCGCCAACCGGGCGGCGGGCATCGTGGTGGGCAAGCTGGGGACGGCAGTGGTCAGTCGCGAGGAAATTGTTCAGGATTTAGAATCAAGGAACGAGAGTTGAGTTAAAGGCGTGGCTGTGTGTCTTGCTTGTTCCAGGTTCCTTTCAAAGGAGAAATAATGTATTACATCGTTACCGGCGCAGCCGGGTTTATCGGTTCCAATCTGGTTAAGGCACTCAACGAGCGCGGCGAGCACAACATCATCGCTGTGGACAATCTCAAGCATGCCGAGAAGTTCAAAAATCTGGCGGATTGCGAAATTGCCGATTATCTCGACAAGGAAGATTTCCTGGAAAAATTGCAGAGTGGTTTTTTCGATGGCTTGGTCAGTGCGGTGCTTCATCAGGGTGCGTGCTCCGATACCATGGAAACCGATGGACGCTACATGATGGACAACAATTACCAGTACACGCTGGAGTTGTTGAACTACTGTCAGAACGAAGAAGTGCCCTTCCTGTATGCCTCATCCGCCTCGGTATACGGCGGTGGCGGCGTGTTCAGGGAAAGCCGCGAATACGAAGCTCCGCTGAACGTGTACGCCTATTCCAAATTTTTGTTCGACCAGATTGTTCGCCGCCGCTGGCACAAGAGAAATGCGCAAATCGTCGGCCTGCGCTACTTCAATGTGTACGGGCCGCGCGAGCAGCACAAGGGGCGCATGGCCTCGGTCGCTTACCACTTCTTCAACCAGTATCGCACCGAGGGCAAGGTGAAACTGTTTGAAGGTTGCGACGGCTACGCCAACGGCGGGCAACTGCGCGACTTTGTCTCGATAGAAGATGTGGTTAAAGTGAATATGTATTTCCTCGACAACCAGCACAAATCCGGCATCTTCAATTTGGGCACCGGGCTGGCGCAGAGTTTCAACGACGTAGCGGTAGCGACTATCAACACGTTGCGTAACGCGGAAGGGAAGCCATCATTGAACCTTGCTGAGCTGCAACATCAAGGGCTGATCAGCTACATCCCTTTTCCAGAGCAACTGCGCGGCAAGTATCAGAGCTACACCCAAGCCGATATCGCAGCGCTCCGCAACAGCGGTTATACCGAACCGTTCCTGAATGTCGAGCAAGGTGTGGCGAAGTATGTGAGTTATTTGTCCAGTGCGTCAACTTAGATTGCTTTCGCTCGTTAATGATTATGCGGCGCTTGCCGTTTATTTTTGAAAAGGATACACAATGAAAAAATTGCTTCTGGTGTTGATTGCATTTTTTGCCTTTTCCGGGATGGCGACGGCCGCAGTTAATCTGAATACAGCCAGCAAGGCGGAACTGGAAACCGTGAATGGCATCGGCCCGCAGAAAGCCGAAGCGATTCTCGAATACCGCAACAAAAATGGCCCGTTCAAGAAAGTGGATGACCTGAAAAAAGTCAGCGGTTTCGGCGACAAGTCGGTGGCAAAAATGCGCTCCGAATTGACTGTGGATCTTGCTGCCAAGGCTGATTTTAGGAAGGAAGTTAAACCAGCCAAGAAGTAATTCAGCGTATTTACAACTCGTTTTTTACAGACCCGCCCCGCTCAAGCGAGGCGGGTTTTTATTTTCATACTTGAGGCAGCTGGTACCCCGGAACCAAAATTAAACTGAAATAAATTTGTTATAACGCACGGGTTCGCCCTTTCTGGCGAGCCAACCGCAAAATATTGAGCGGTTTGTCTGCGGGTAGATTTTGTGGCAATCATCATGCAGTTTTACGCAGTCCCAGCTATCATTGCGCTATTCGATAAATATGAAAGCATTGCGATGTATTCATCCATAGAAAATTTTGTCGGCGATACTCCGCTTGCAAGGCTCAAGCGCATTTCGGGCAATACCAGCAATGTGCTGCTGGCCAAGCTGGAAGGAAATAACCCTGCCGGTTCAGTGAAAGACCGACCGGCGCTATACATGATCGTGCGCGCCGAGCAGCGCGGCGATATCAAGCCGGGCGACACGCTGATCGAGGCGACCAGCGGCAATACTGGCATAGCGCTTGCGATGGCGGCGGCGGTGCGCGGTTACCGCATGATTCTGGTAATGCCGGAAAATCAGAGTGTAGAGCGCCGCCAGACCATGCGTGCGTTTGGTGCGGAGTTGGTGCTGACTGCAAAAGAGGGCAGCATGGAGCTGGCGCGTGACACGGCGGAAAAAATGCGCGACCAAGGGAAGGGTATCATCCTCGACCAATTCGCCAATCCAGACAATCCGCTGGCACATTACGAAGGCACGGCACCCGAAATCTGGCGTGATACCAATGGCAAGCTCACACACTTTATCAGCAGCATGGGTACTACCGGCACCATTATGGGCTGCTCACGCTTCTTCAAGGAACAGAATCCAGATATCCAGATCATCGGTGTGCAGCCGGAGGAGGGCGCACAGATCGCCGGTATCCGCAAATGGCCTCAAGCCTATTTGCCAAAGATATATAACGGCAAAAATGTGGACAGGCTGGAATATGTGAATCAACCGGATGCGGAGGAAATGACGCGCCGTCTTGCGCGCGAGGAAGGTATCTTCTGCGGAGTCTCTTCCGGTGGCGCGCTGTGTGTTGCGTTGAGGATTTCGCAGCAGGCCGAGAATGCGGTGATTGCGTTCATCGTCTGTGATCGCGGTGACCGCTATCTTTCGACAGGTGTGTTTCCCGGCTAATCAGCCTGCGCAAATTTTGGTCTGGATAGCGCCGGATTCTGCGCGAAGTAACGTTTGACGCCACCCAGAATCGCATTGGCGAGTTTCATCTGGTAGTTCTTGTCGTTCAGGCGGCGCTCTTCGCTGGGGTTGCTGATGAAAGCGGTCTCGACCAGGATGGATGGGATTTCCGGAGATTTCAGTACAGCGAATCCGGCCTGTTCCACACGACCGCGATGCAGATCGTTGATGTCGCCCAGTTCATTCAGCACATGCTTGGCAAGTTTCATGCTGTCAGTGATGGTGGCAGTCTGTGACAGGTCCAGCAAGGTTCGTGCGAGGTAGGGATCTTTCACCGCGAGGTTTACGCCGCCGATCAAATCAGCCTCGTTTTCCTTCTTTGCCAGCCAGCGTGCTGCAGTGCTGGTAGCGCCGTGCTCCGAAAGTGCGAACACCGACGAGCCGCGTGCTTTCGGCTTGATGAAGGCATCAGCGTGGATGGAGATGAATAAGTCCGCATTCACCTTGCGCGCTTTGGCGACGCGTCCGACGAGTGGGATAAAATAATCGCCGTCGCGAATCAGCACACCGCGCATATTCGGTGTCCCATCGATCAACGTCTTTACCTTGCGCGCAATTGCCAGCGTAACGTTCTTCTCGCGAGAGCCATGCCTGCCGCGTGCGCCGGGATCTTCGCCGCCGTGCCCTGCATCAATTGCGATGATTAAAGTGCGTGCTCGCAACTCGGAAACGCTGGGTGGGGTGACTACAGGGGGCGATGGTTTGGCGATGATCTGATCCTGTGCTGTCAATGGTTTTTCCTCGACAGGAGGTAGCTGATCAGTTGCGCTGGGTGCGCTGGCAACTTCCGGGATAGCGGTTTTGGTTTGCTCGAGCAACGCCATCAGTGGGTCTATCGGGTGGGCGGGATATACATCCAGAACCAAACGATAGCCGTATTCGCTGACCGGTTTGAGAACGAACAGCTGTGGTTTTACCTCGGTTTTCAAATCCAGCACCAAACGCACGATGCCGGGCTTGAAATGGCCGGCGCGCACACTTTTGATGTAGGGGTCGTTGTCGCTAACTTTTTCTGTCAGCTTATTAAGCGGCTCGCCGAGCTCCACATTTTCCAGATCGATTACCAGGCGATCTGGATTGCTTATGGTGAACATATTGTGGCGTATGGGTTTTTTGGATTCAATTGTCAGACGTGTGTAATCCTGTGCCGGCCAGACACGTGTTGAGCTGATGGCAATAGCAGCATGCGCATGTGGAAACCACAGCAGGAGCAAGAGTGCAATATATTTCAAAGTTGCTCTAGGCATTGCCTACCCATTTCCGTATTGGCATGAATTTCCACCTTGCGGCCTTGCGTCAGGATTTCGAAGATGATTTCCACGTCGGCTTGCGGAATCAATCCTTGCGCTTTTTCCGGCCATTCGATGAAAAAAATGTTGTGTCCATCAAACTCATCGCGAAATCCGGCTGCTTCCCATTCTTCCTCATCGTGAAGACGGTACAAGTCAAAGTGCCGTAAGTCTAACCCAGAAATATGGTACGGCTCAATCAGCGTATAGGTGGGGCTTTTCACGCGCCCTGTATATCCAAGCGCATTCAGCACACCGCGCACCAGCGTGGTTTTACCAGCCCCCAGATCGCCATGCAGATAAATCACCATGCCGGGTTTGAGTTGCGCAGCGAGGCGTTGCGCCAGTGCGATGGTTGCATTTTCGTCGACGAAAATCAGGCTGATTCGGCTATCATCGTGGCTATGCAAAATAAAAATCCTGAGCTAGGGACAAACGGAAATCCTCAATTGGTGAATTTCGCCGCGCTTGCCTTGCTGATACGAGCATGGGCGCATGAGCTTGGCTTTCAGGGAGTGGGCATCTGCGACACCGACCTCTCTGCGGCGGAAAACGGCCTGCTGGAATGGCTCGCACGCGGGCTGCACGGCGAGATGGATTATATGGCAAAACACGGCACCAAACGCAGCCGTCCGGCGGAGCTGCTGCCCGGCACATTGCGTGTGATTTCGTTGCGCATGAATTGCTCACCACCCAACGCGCGCGACAGCAGGCAGGTGTTGGCGGAGGGTGAACGCGCCTTCATTTCGCGCTATGCACTGGGGCGCGATTACCACAAGGTGATGCGCAATCGTTTGGCGAAACTGGTCGAAAAAATCCGTGCCGAAGCCGCCGGATTTGATGCGCTCAAATTTGATGGACGAGGCTTTACCGACAGCGCGCCAGTGCTGGAGGTGGCGCTGGCGGACAAGGCCGGTTTGGGTTGGCGCGGCAAGCACACCCTGCTGCTGTCGCGCGAACAGGGTTCGCAGTTTTTTCTCGGCGAGATTTATGTGAACCTGCCGCTGCAGGTGGATGAAGCGCAGCAAGAGCATTGCGGAACCTGCACAAGCTGCATCGATATTTGCCCGACCCAGGCCATCGTCGCGCCGTATCGCGTCGACGCGCG
Source organism: Nitrosomonadales bacterium (assembly GCA_023259055.1). Lineage (GTDB taxonomy): Bacteria > Pseudomonadota > Gammaproteobacteria > Burkholderiales > Gallionellaceae > Gallionella. The sequence continues at coordinate 2,461 of JAHFQZ010000007.1, read as the reverse complement.
CCGTTGCATTTCCTATCTCACCATCGAACTCAGGGGCAGCATTCCCGCAGAATTGCGCCGGCTGATCGGCAACCGCATCTACGGCTGCGACGACTGCCAGTTGGCATGTCCGTGGAACGGTTTTGCGCAGGCCAGCGTCGAGCCGGATTTCGCCGTGCGCCACGGGCTGGACGATGTGGGGTTGATTGAATTATTTGCGTGGGATGAAGCAGAATTCAACAGCAAGCTGGCCGGTAGTGCGATCTATCGCATCGGCCACGAACAATGGCTGCGCAATATCGCCGTGGCGTTGGGTAATGCGCCTAAGAGCGCGGCCATCATTGCAGCATTACAATCTCGCGTGGAACATCCTTCGGAAATGGTACGCGAACATGTGGTATGGGCGCTGGCGCAGCACTCTATGACCAATGGCTTGGCGAGCGTCGTTTGTTCGCCTAGTCAGATGGCCAGTGGTTCCATCAGTAAATAAACCGCTCCCGCAATTCCTCCAGATTCAATTCGGACAATATCTGTTTCATTCTCTCTTGCGCGTTCTTGCGCGGCGTATCTGTGCGGCGGGCGATGATGAGTTCGTTCTTCATCGAGTGCTCCCAGCCGACCAGTTCCGTCACCGTCACCTGATAGCCATGCATCTCCAATAGCAAGCAGCGCAGTACGTTGGTGAGGTGGCTGCCGAATTCACGGGCGTGGATAGGATGGCGCCAGATTTCCGAAAGCGGGGTTTTGCCGAATGACTGGTTCTTGTGCTTGTTCAATATTGATGCAATCTCGGCTTGGCAGCAAGGTGCCAGCACGATGAATTTCGCCTGCTTGTGCAGTGCGAATTTGATCGCGTCATCGGTGGCGGTGTTGCAGGCGTGCAGCGCGGTGACGATATCGACTTGTGCGGGCAGGTGCGGTGAATGGATGGATTCTTCCACCGATAAATTCAGGAACGACATGCGCGAAAAACCTAGCCTTTCAGCCAATTCTCGGGACTTGTTGACAAGCGCTTCGCGGGTCTCGATGCCGTAAATATGACCGACCTCGCGCGCTTTCAGGAACAGGTCATAGAGGATGAAACCCAGATAGGACTTGCCCGCACCATGATCTGCCAGCGTCAGGTCTTGTCTTGCAGCGAGCATTTCATCGAGCAATGGCTCGATGAAATGATACAAATGATAAACCTGTTTCAGTTTACGCCGGCTGTCCTGGTTGAGCTTGCCGTCACGCGTCAGGATGTGCAACTCTTTGAGCAGCTCGATGGATTGATTTGGTTTTATTTCGGGAATATGGTTCATGGTGTCGCTGCACTCTAGCCGAATTTCAATTTCATCACCAGCACAGCGCCCGCCAATAGCAGTGTGATGCAGTTGGCGACGATGATCGGCCATGCTGCAAGCAGGATGCCGTAGGCCAGCCATAGCGCGACTCCGAGTGTGAACAGGGCGTACATGCCCAGCGAGATGTCGGCGGCATGTTTGGTGTGCCATACTTTCCACGCCTGCGGAATGAAGGCAGTTGTAGTGAGGGCAGCAGCAGCGCTGCCTATCCATTCAGTGGAGGTCATGGGTGTTGTATTCTGCGTTGTAGGCCAATCATAGTTTTGGCTTATATCGATGTAGTAAAGGATAGTGTGCTTCGTTGATATCGAATTATGCCAGTGCATCCGGCATATTACATTGACCTTGATCCCGCTGCTGTTGACGCATTCGGCAACCCGTTACGTCATATTAGTCAGGGAGCCTACTTTCTGGCTGAACGCACTTTGTTCGTCGAAAAAGACTACACAGCACAAGGGTTGTCCGGCTTTGCCCGTTTTGGCGCTGCTAGCCGGGATATCCACCAAACTGATTGTGGACGGGGAGCATTGGCCTGCTACCACTGCCTGATTTCTGGACGCGGTGACGATATTGCCGGCATAGCAGTCACTTTTAACCACGCCAGCGACAAATACCGGCTCCCCAATAATGCCGAAGGCAGCCAGATCAACGTGGAAGCAACCTATCGGGCGCAGATCAAGCCTGGACTCGCGCTGCAGCCAACACTGCAATATATCCTTAACCCTAATATGAACCCCATCTTGAAAAATGCATTTGTATAGGTGTGCGACTTGAGGTGGCTTTCTAAAAAGTTAGTTTCTTTTCATTAATATTGATCACGATATATTTTTATCACGAGCAACCTTTGAATGATTTGTGGGCTCACTCTGCTTTGAGTTAACAAACGCATATAGTATTTGACGAGCTTGAAATGATTTGCTATAGTTTCGTTCTTCGCTGACGCGGGGTGGAGCAGCTCGGTAGCTCGTCGGGCTCATAACCCGAAGGTCATAGGTTCAAATCCTGTCCCCGCAACCCATCAGCCGTTCTTTAAAAGTTAAAACAAACAACCGACGAGTGTAGGTGCTTGGTTTTTGGGAAGTTTCTGTATTTTTCGGAATATGGAAACGACTTTAAAAATATAGCAGTAACCTACACGA